>NZ_JBNDMT010000002.1:0-2692557 GCF_050436725.1 Paraburkholderia sp. JPY465 | reverse complement strand
GCGGTCGACAACACGTCAAGCCCCTTCTGCGAATTTCTTTTGGGAGCAAAGACTCTCATCTCAATCTCATTGCCCACATTCACAAAAGAGTCAACTCACGTCAGATCAAAAAAGAAGCAAAATTAGTTAGCCCTCCGATTCAATCCGTCGAAGTCCGGAAACCCACCACCGCTCCCCAAGTTAAAGTTTTACCCCTCCTCGCCGTCAATCAGATCATCCCGCCACTTAAATTAGCTGCCGACTATGGACCATCCCGTCGACGCACACGTCGAGGAAACCCAGCGCGCCGCTGCATCGCCGGCGCTCGAGCCTGATTCGGTGCCGGTAGGCACGCCGCTGCCATGGCCGATCGTCGATGCCGACGGCACGCTGCTGTTCGCAAGCGCGACGACGCTCGCGACCACCGACGAACGCGACTTTCTGTTTCAACACTTCCGCCCGCACCGCGGCGACCTGCACGACCTCGGCACACAACAACCGCCGGCGCCCACGGCCCAGCCTGACCAGCTCGCCGAGCTGACGCTCAAGGATATGCACCTCGAGATCGGCGCATTGATCGGCATGCGCTCGCAACTCGGCAGCGGCGCGCCGATGCACCCATGCCGCATCATCGGTTTCGCGCCGAATCATGCGCTGTTCGTCACGCCGCCGATCCAGCAAGGCCAACCGCTGCCGCTCACGCCCGGCGAGAACGTCGAGCTCGTGGCGATCGCGAGTCAGGCCGTGTTCCGTTTCGTCTGCACGGTCGAAGCGGTCTGCCGCGTGCCGTTCGACTACGTCGTGTTGTCGAGGCCTGGCATGGTCCGCCGGCTACGCGAGCGCAAATCGATCCGCGTCCACGCGCATCTGCCCGTGCGGTTTGGCATAGGTGGAGCCGGCGACACGTACGAGGGCCTTGGCGTCGCCAAGGGCATCAGCGCGCTCGGCATGTCGTTGTGTGCGTCGTGGACACTGGGCGAGGTCGGCGACCGACTGCGCATCGCATTCCGGCTGAAGTCGGCCGAGTTCTATTCGCAGATCGAGACGACGGCAGTGATCCGCAACGTTCAGAAGGGCAAGACGCCTGGCGAGCCGTCCATGCATGGCCTCGAACTGGATCAACTCGATTCCGCTCAACAGATGGCGATGAAGGTCTTCGTGTTCGATCGTCAGGAAGACGTGCAGCACTGGTCCAACGGACTCCAATAAGCGCTCCGGCTGGCAACCAACGCGCGCGCGAACGGAGCAGTCCGAGCTCTCTGCGCACACATCGATCAGCCGATCAACTCTTCAGGCGTCAACCGCCGCGCTCCCCACGCATTGGCGAGCATTTCGCAACGGCCGAGCCGTATCGCACCACGCTCGAAATCGACGAACACGACTTCGTCGGCGCCGGCCGGCCGCGCGGGTTCGTCGCGCGTGCGGCCGTCGGTCAGAATCCAGAGCCAACGCTGCTGGGCCGGCCGTCGCCGCGCGCAGCGCTCGAGCAAATGCGCGGCGCTCCGCACGCCCGACGCGAGCGGCGAGCCACCGCCTCCGCCCACGGGCGCGAGCCTTCGCTCGTTCCACCAGCGCGGCACGGCGGGGCCGAAGCGTACGTCAGCGCCCGCACCACCGAAGCAGATCAGCGCAGCCTCGGCGCGCATCGCACTCGCACGGTCGAACAAGGCAGTCAGTAGGCCCTTCGCGAGCGCAAGGCGTTGGCCCGCCAGCATCGACCCGGAGCAATCGAGCACGAAGCAATGCAGCACTCCGCCGCCCGGCGCTTCGCGTGCGAAGCGCAGATGCTCGCGACGCAGCGTGCGCTCGCGCATCGCGGCGAGCGTCGGTGGCCATGCAATGCGCCGGCCCGGTTCGCCGCGCGACCTATCGCGCAAACCCGCTCTGACGCCTTGCGGCCATCGAAAACCGCTGCGCGAGTCAGCGGCGGCGCCCTTCCGATGGCTCAGCGTTTTTTTGCGTCGAGCGGAATGACGCCTTTGACAGGCACAGTCCCGGTCGGCTCGGGCGGCAGGTAGCCCCAGTCGGGGTCGGCGGAAGATGTCGCCGAATTGCCAGACGCCCCCCCAACGACTTCCTGCGATCGCGCCTCGCTGTCCGGCTGACGCTGATTCGCAGGCTGCGAATCATGCTGACGCCGCCGATGAAGCAGCACCGCATCGGCGACGCAATCCACATGTCCGACCGTCACCGCATCCCTCTGTTCGAATGCGGCCAGCGCGCGCGCCGCGCGCAGCATCACGAGGTCGGCGCGCAGGCCGTCGACGGCTGCGTCAATGCACAGCGCGCTCACACGCGCATGGACGGCGTCATCGAACGCAAGCAGCGGCAGCGCCGCGCGCGCCGAGCGAATTCGCTGCACGTATGAAGCCTGCTGCTCCGCATAAGAGGCACGAAACCCCACGGGATCGAGATCGAACGCGAACCGCGCTTTGACGATCGCCTGCCGCACCTGCGGCTCGAACGCGTTCTGCAACTCCACCATCAGACCGAAGCGGTCGATCAGTTGCGGCCGCAACTCGCCCTCTTCGGGATTCATCGTGCCAATCAGCACGAAACTCGCGTCATGACTGTGCGACACGCCATCGCGTTCGACGGTATTCACGCCGCTCGCCGCCGCATCGAGCAATGCATCGACGAGCGCATCGGGCAGCAGATTGACTTCGTCGACGTACAGCACGCCGCGATGGGCCTTCGCGAGCAGCCCCGGCGAGAAGCGCACCGAGCCGTCGCGCAGCACGGTTTCGATATCGAGCGTGCCGATCAGACGATCCTCGCTCGCGCCAAGCGGCAGGTTCACGAGCTGCCCTTCCGGCAGCAGCTCGGCAAGCGCGCGCGCGGCAGTCGACTTCGCGGTGCCGCGCGGTCCGCTGATCAGTACGCCGCCCAAGCCCGGATCGATCGCGGCAAGCACCAGCGCCTGCTGCAACGAGGCCTGGCCGATCAGCGCGGCAAACGGAAAAACCGGCCGCGACGCCGTGCCCGAAATAGAGCCCGCGCTGCCTAGGTCGTCCGTTCTTCGCATCGCTCCATTCATGTTTGTCTTCCTTCGATCTGCTGTTCGCTCGCAAGCAGATGCGCTTCCACCTGCGCGCGATAGTCGCCCGGCTGCTGCCACAGCCCTCGCTGCATCGCTTCGAGCAAACGCTCGCAGATCGAATGCAGCGCATGCGGGTTGTGCCGCTGCATGAACGCGCGGGTATCGGCGTCGTTCAGATAAGCATCGGCAACGAGCGCGTATTGATGATCCGCGATCACGCGCGCGGTCGCGTCGTAGCCATACAGATAGTCGACGGTCGCGGCGATTTCGGCCGCGCCCTTGTAGCCGTGGCGCTTCACGCCATCGAGCCATTTCGGATTGACCACGCGCGAGCGGATCACGCTCGCGATCTCCTCCTGCAACGTGCGCACGCGCGGCGCGGCAGGATTGCTGTGATCGGCGTGATAGACATGCGGCTGCTCACCGGCCAGATGCCGTACCGCCGCGACCATGCCGCCCTGGAACTGGTAGTAGTCGTTCGAATCGAGCACGTCGTGCTCGCGGTTGTCCTGATTCTGCAGCACGACGTCCATCGCTGCGAGGCGCGCGCCAAATGCGCGATGCGCCTCCTCACCCGCGGCCTTCTGCGTGTACGCGTATCCGCCCCAGGCCTGATACGCGTTCGCGAGATCGGCGTCGGTCTGCCATTGGCGCGAGTCGATCATCTCCTGCAGACCTGCGCCATACGCGCCGGGCCGCGCGCTGAACACGCGCCAGCCGGCGCGCTTGCGCGCATCGACCGGGTCCATGCCGCTCGCAATCAACGCATCGCGTTCGCGCTGCACACGCGCGCGAATCGGATTCAGCTCCGCCGGCTCGTCGAGTTCGGCAACCGCTTGCACGGCCGCATCGAACAGATGCATCACGTTCGCGAACGCATCGCGGAAGAAACCGGATACGCGCAACGTGACGTCGATACGCGGCCGATCGAACGCTTCGATCGGCATGATCTCGAAGTCCGTCACGCGATGACTGCCCGGCGCCCACTTCGGCCGCACGCCGAGCAGCGCGAGCGCCTGCGCGATATCGTCGCCGCCGGTGCGCATCGTTGCGGTGCCCCAGACCGACAGGCCGATCGCGCGCGGATAATCGCCATGCTCCTGCAGATGCCGCTCGATCAGTTGCTGCGCCGATTTCAGGCCGAGTGCCCACGCGGCTTGCGTCGGCACCGCGCGCGTGTCGACCGAGTAGAAGTTGCGGCCGGTGGGCAGCACGTCGGGCCGTCCGCGCGACGGCGAGCCGCTCGGACCGGGCGGCACGAAACGTCCTTCGAGGCCGCGCTTGAGCTGCGTCATTTCCTGCGGGCCGCATGCGTCGAGGCGCGGCAGCACGTCGTCGCGCAGGCGTGCAATTACCTGTGCCGCTTGCTGCAGACTTTCGTCGGCTACAGGAACGGCCTGCGAACGATCCGCGTCATCGCAATCGACACCGCAGACGCCGCGCAACAGCTCGCCCGCGAGCAACTCCAGCCGCTCGCGCGTATCGCCGTAATGCCGCCACGGTGCATCGCTGATCCGCCGCAAGACATCAGGACGTGGGCCGTCCCATGCGGCGGCCCAATCCACGCCCAACGGATCGAACAGATGATCGATGCGCAGATCGCGCGCCAGCGCGTCGACGAGCCCAGCCTTGCCGCCCTGTCCATCGCCGATCGGAAAGCGCCCGAGCGCGAGCAGCGTGTCGCGCCGCTGCACGCCGCGCGGCGACTGCCCGAACGTATGCAGGCCATCGCGAATCTGCGCTTCCTTCAGCTCGCACAGCCACGCATCGACGCGCGTGAGCAGCGCGTCTTCATCGTCCTGTCCGTCGGGCGCCGCGAGACTCAGCTCTTCGTGCAGCCGATGCTCGACGATCGTCGTCAGAATCGTGCGACGCAAGAGCTTTGCGCGACGCGAATCGACCATCAACGCTTCGTAGTATTCGTCGACCTGGCGTTCGAGGTCCTGCAGCGGCCCATAGTTTTCAGCGCGCGTAAGCGGCGGCATCAGATGATCGATGATCACCGCCTGCGCACGCCGCTTCGCCTGGCTGCCCTCGCCCGGATCATTGACGATGAACGGATACAGATGCGGCATCGGTCCGAGAATCAGATCGGGCCAGCACGCGTCGCTCAACGCGACACTTTTGCCCGGCAGCCATTCGAGGTTGCCGTGCTTGCCGACGTGCACGACCGCGTCGATGCCGAACTGGTGGCGCAGCCAGAAGTAGAACGCGAGGTAGGCATGCGGCGGTACGAGCTCCGCATCGTGATAGCTCGCGTAGTCGCCTTGCTCGCGCGAACGCGAAGGCTGAATGCCGACGAACACCTGCCCGCAGCGCCAACCCGCGATCATGAAGCGGCCGCGCCGCAGCGTCGGGTCCTCTTCGGGCTTGCCCCAGCGCGCGTTCAACGCGTCGCGCACGCTCGCCGGCAATGCGTTGAAATGCGCGAGATAGTCGTCGAGCGCGAGACTTTGCAGGGCCGGACGCAGATCGCGGACGACCGGATCGTTGGTCACGCCCTCGGTCAGCCTGTTCAACAACGCGTCGCCGTGCTCGGGCAGTTCGCCGACACGATAGCCCTCATCGCGCAGCATCGACAGAATGCCGACCACCGATGCCGGCGTGTCGAGCCCGACGCCATTACCGATGCGCCCTTCACTCGTCGGATAGTTCGCGAGAATCAACGCGACTTTCTTGTCGGCGTTATCGAGCGAACGCAAACGGCACCAGCGGCGGCTCAGCTCGGCGAGAAAACGCACCCGTTCGAGATCGGGCTGATAGCGGACCACATCGACCTGGGTACGCGCACAGCGATACGCGAGACCCTTGAAACTGATCGCGCGCGTAATGATGCGCCCGTCCACTTCGGGCAGCGCGACGTGCATCGCGATGTCGCGCGAATTCAGGCCGTGGTTGTCTTTCAGCCAATCCTCGCGATTGCCGCCGCTCAGGATCACCTGGAACACCGGCGCGTCGCCGGCGAGCGCGAGCGGCTCGGGGTCGTCGATCGCGGACGCGGCGAACGCGGTCGTGTTCAGCACCAGCGCGACGCCATGTTGCGCGCACAGCGACTGCACGACATCACGGCTCATCGCATCCTTCAACGACGTGATCGCGAGCGGCAGCGGATTGAGCCCTTGCGCTTCGAGCGCATCGATCAGCGCATCGAACACCGCGGTATTGGCGGCCTGCAGATGCGCCTTGTAGAACAGGATCGCGACGACGGGCGCGTCCTGCCGCCAGCGCGCCTGCCAATCGGCGACGGTAGGCGTATCGCGCTCGGGGTGATACAGCGACGCGGCCGGCAACGCGCGCGGCGGCTCGGGCTCGCGCCCCCAACCGAGTGCGCGATACGCGATGCAGCGCAAAAACGCCTCGGCGTTCTGCGGACCGCCCTCGCGCAGGTAGCGCCACAACTGCTGACACAACTCGGCGCTCGCGGTGCTGCGCGCGAGCAGGTTCGGGTCCTCCTGCAGATCGCCGGAAAACATCGCGAGCGTTTGCTGTTTGCGCTGCGCGAGCGCGACGACCTGCTCGATGCCGTACGGCCAATACGCTTCGTCGCCGAGATGATCGACGACGACCACGCGCGCATGCTGCAACACGTCGTCCAGATAGAAATCGACCGAGGCCGGCTGACGCAGATACGTGACGTTCGCAAGCCGCACGCTCGGGAAGCCGTCGCCAAGACGCGGCACCACGCTCGCGAGCAGCGACAGCGTGGTGTCGGCGGAACTGAGCACGACGATATCGGCGGGCTGCTGATCGATGCGGATCACGCCCTGCGTATCGTCGACGAAACCGCCCGGCGTCGTGCGCAGCAGATGCATGCTGGTGCGCCCGTTATGCCGTCGCGTTCGACGTCGCGCCGAGCGCCGCGTCGAGAGCCTGTTGCAGCGCGGGTCGATCGAGGTCTTCTCCGATCAGCACAAAGCGGCTCAGGGCGCCGTCGCCGTTTTCGCCCGCCTGCCAGCGCCGGTCGAAGTAGCTGTCGAAGCGCCGGCCCACGCCCTGGATCACCAGACGCATCGCCGCGCCCGGCAGTGCCGCGAAGCCTTTGACACGGTAAATCGTGTGGTTTTCGACCAGCGTCTGCAACGCGGCGAGCGCCGCGTCGCGCGACGGCACCGATGCCTGCACGACGACCGAATCGAACTCGTCGTGGTGATGATCCGGGTCGTCGGCGGAACCGTGGTGGTCGTGCCGCAGGTGGATCGTCTGCTCCGACGCCGCTTCGAGCCCCAGCAGCGTATGCAGGTCGAGCTGCCCCTGCTGCGCGCGCACGATCTTTACCTGCGGCGGAATCTCCGCGCGGATCGCGGCTTCCACTTCGTGCTGCCGCGCGTCGTCGATCAGATCGGTCTTGTTCAGAATCACCAGATCGGCGGCCGACAACTGGTCTTCGAACAGCTCGTGCAGCGGTGACTCGTGATCGAGGTTCGGATCGGCCTTGCGCTGCGCATCGACGGCGACCGGGTTCTCGGCGAACTGGCCGCTTGCGGCGGCCGGGCCGTCCACCACCGTCACCACCGCGTCGACCGTGAAGCCGTTGCGGATCTGCGGCCAGTTGAACGCCTGCACGAGCGGCTTCGGCAATGCGAGCCCCGAGGTTTCGATCAACACGTGATCGAGTTCGTCGCGCCGCTCCGCGAGTTTTTCCATCACCGGGAAAAACTCTTCCTGCACGGTGCAGCACAGACAGCCGTTCGCGAGTTCATACAATTGCCCTTCGGTCTCGACGCCGTTTTCATCGCAACCGATGCCGCAGCCCTTGAGGATTTCGCCGTCGATGCCGAGTTCGCCGAACTCGTTGACGATCACCGCAATGCGCTTGCCGCCCGCATGCTTGAGGATGTGCCGCAGCAACGTCGTTTTGCCACTGCCGAGAAAGCCGGTGACGATCGTGACGGGAATCTTGCGCAATTGAGTTTGCATCGTGAGGTCCATCCCTTTGCGTTGCATCGGTCTGCCGCAAAGTCCGCGCATCGGTCGGCATCGGCTGGCGAACGGAGCGAATGAATCACGCGCACAGTACCAGCGATCACCAGACACGGGGACGAACGACGGCATTGCCGCGACAACGGAAATACAGAAAACGGAACTGAGGTCATGAACGCGCCGCCGCATCCCCGCGGCGGTCGTTCTGCTTCTTCGGGCCGGTATCCGGGCTGGCGAAAGCGCCGCTTCCCCTTCCCGGCCGAGTGGTTTCTCGTCCAGTGGTGATATGTCGACGCGACCTTGCGCGAGGACATCGAAGCCGGCACCGCGGTGCCCGGCTATCAACCCGGAACCGCTTTTCGCTTACCGTTGCGGGGACAGCACAGGTTAGCCGCTCTAGCGCAGATGGCTCCCTGTTTCCCGTTTAACTGCATGCGCACGAACGCGCACGCGAGCACCCAAAGTGCGTGCGAGTGTAGGCCCCCGGGCATGCGCAGTCAAGGAACGCAGGCCGCCGGAAAGCGTCGCCGAGGCTTATCTGGCAAGGCGCCATGTGCTATCGTATGCGCGCGTTTGGTGCCCGCACATGCACTCGCATGTGCAGTTAAACGGGAAACAGGCAGCGCGTCGCGCGTTCAACCTGTGCTGTCCCCGCAACGGTAAGCGACCTGCGGCGCGCGATTCGATCCAGCTTCGATTCCACCGTGCCGCGCATGCGTTTTTTGATGCCACTGCCCCGCGAATCCGCAGATTCGCAAACAAGGACGGGAAGGCGAAACGCGTGAGGCCGCCAGCCCGGATACCGGCCAGACGCGGAGGCGGCGCCGCATGCACCCGTGCATCAGGTTGCGCCGCCGGCCGCCGGAATCCGCGGGGAACGGATGTGAAGGCGTAGAAACGTGGCATCGCGCGTTTCGTGGCGTTCTCTCTCTGAAGAATCCGCCGCGAGCCGCATGAGTGGCCGCGCCTGGATTCGCTGTATTGCATGACCTCTATATTCACTGCCGCGTGCACCGTCGCACGCCGCTCCTCTCCTCCCATCTCCGCATGGCATGCGCCATGCACGCCGCGATGACGCGCGCCTGGCTGATCGGCGCCGGTCCCGGCGACGTCGAACTGATGACGCTGAAGGCCACCCGTGCGCTCGCGCAGGCCGATGTCGTGCTGGTCGACGATCTGGTCAATCCCGACGTACTGCAGTTCGCACGCGCCAACGCGCAAGTCGTGTACGTCGGCAAGCGCGGCGGCCATCCGTCGACGCCGCAAGCGGACATCGTCGCGCAAATGCTCGGGCATCTGCGCGCGGGACGCAGCGTCGCGCGGCTCAAGGGCGGCGATCCGTTCGTGTTCGGCCGCGGCGGCGAAGAATTGCAGGCGCTGCAGGCGGCGGGCATCGAAGTCGACGTGATCAACGGCATTACGGCCGGCATCGCCGCACCCGCGACGCTCGGCATCGCGGTCACGCATCGCGATTACGCGCAGGGCGTCGTGTTCGTCACCGGCCACGGCGCCGGCAACGGCGAACCGGACTGGGCCGCGCTCGCCGCGACCCGCATGACGATCGTGATCTATATGGGCATGCGGCGGCTCGGCGAAATCGTCGCCGCGTTGCTCGCGGCCGGCATGTCCGCCGATACACCCTGTGCGGCGATCGAATCGGCGACGCGGCCCGAGCAGCGTCACGTGCTCGCGCCGCTGCGCGAGTTTGCCGAGGCGGTCGTGCGCGCAGGGCTCGGCTCGCCGGCGATCGTCGTGATCGGCGGCGTGGCCTCGCTCGCGCTTGCACGTGAAGCGGCGAACCGCGACGGCCGAGTCGATCACGAACAAGCTGCGAGCGCGCTCAAAACGCTAAGCGTCGGCATAGGTTGCCGCTTGCACAGCGATGCCGGCGACATCGAAGCCGCCGTGCGCGCAGCACTCGGTTCGAATGCCTTCGAGCGGATTCGCACCATCGCGACGATCGACACCAAAGGCAACGAAGCAGGTCTGCTCGAATTCTGTTCACGCCATCAACTGCCGCTGCAACTGTTCAGCCGCGAGCAGATCGCGGCCGCGCCGGTCGCGGCGCCGTCGGCGGCCGCGCGCGCGCATCTTGGTGTCGACGGTGTGTGCGAACCGTGTGCGCTACTGGCGGCAGCAGCTTCGGTCTCCGCGACAATCGCGCAAACCGCACGTCTGGTCGTACCCAAGACCACGCACGCTGGTATCACCATTGCAATTGCGGCGGCGACCGACACCGCACCCGGCGACGTAGCGCCCTTCCATCCCGCCCCTCAAGACCAGGACCTTCGATGAAAACCGACCCCGAATCGCATCAACGCATGACCGAGCGCCGCCGCGAAGGCCACGAAAAGAAGCAGGCCAGCGCGACCGTCGAAAAAGGCCTGCTGATCGTCAACACCGGCACGGGCAAGGGCAAGAGCACGGCCGCGTTCGGCATGGCCGTGCGGGTGCTCGGCCACGGCATGCGGCTGGGCGTCGTGCAGTTCATCAAGGGCGCGCTGCATACGTCGGAGCGCGATTTCCTCGGCGCAATCGCGCAATGCGATTTCGTCACGATGGGCGACGGGTATACGTGGAACACGCAGAATCGCGAAGCCGATATGGCGACCGCGCGCAAGGGCTGGAACGAAGCGCGGCGGATGATCGAAAGCGGCGACTACCAGATGGTGATCCTCGACGAGCTGAACACCGTGCTGAAGTACGAGTACCTGCCGCTCGACGAAGTGCTCGCGGTGATCAAAGCGCGCGCGCCGATGCTGCACGTCGTCGTGACCGGACGCCATGCGCCCGATGCGCTGATCGAAGCCGCCGACCTCGTCACCGAAATGCGCGCGATCAAGCATCCGTATCGCGAGCAGGGTGTGAAGGCGCAGCGCGGCGTGGAGTTCTGAGCGATGTCCGCATCCCCCAAGGGGACTTCCTCCGCTGCGTGCCCCGCGCTGTTCATCAGCGCGCCCGCGTCGGGACAAGGCAAGACCACGATCACCGCGGGTCTCGCGCGCTATCACCGGCGGCTCGGACGTCGCGTGCGCGTGTTCAAGAGCGGGCCGGATTTTCTCGATCCGATGATCCTCGCGCGCGCGAGCGGCGCGCCGGTGCTGTCGCTCGATCTGTGGATGGTCGGCGAAAGCGCGTGCCGCAACCTGCTCGCGCAGGCGGCGCAAGAAGCCGACCTGATCCTGATCGAAGGCGTGATGGGCCTGTTCGACGGCACGCCGAGCAGCGCCGATCTGGCGACCACGTTCGGCGTGCCAGTGCTTGCGGTGATTTCGGCGCAGGCGATGGCGCAGACCTTCGGCGCGCTCGCGTTCGGCCTTGCTCGCTTCAGACCACAACTGCCGTTTCATGGCGTGCTCGCGAATCGCGTCGGCTCGGCTCGGCACGCGCAGATGCTGCAGGAAGCGCTGCCGCCCGAACTGCGCTGGTGCGGCCACATCGCCGCGAGCGACGAGATCACGTTGCCCGACCGCCACCTCGGCCTGCATCAGGCCGATGAAATCGACGATCTCGAAGCGCGCCTCGAACGCGCGGCGGATACGCTCGCGTCGACCGCGCTCGCCGAACTGCCGCCGCCGGTCGATTTCGGCGCACCGTCGCCCGAAGTGCTGCCGCGTCTGCTCGAAGGCAAGCACATCGCGATCGCGCGCGATGCCGCGTTCTCGTTCATCTATCCCGCCAACCTCGCGCTGCTCGAAGCGCTCGGCGCGCGGCTCAGCTATTTCTCGCCGCTCGCCGACGAAGCGTTGCCCGCCGACACACATGCGCTCTATCTGCCGGGCGGCTACCCCGAACTGCAAATGGCGACGCTCGCTGGCAACATGCGCAGCGCGGCATCGATCCGCGCGCACGTCGAGGCGGACAAACCGGTGGTCGCCGAATGCGGCGGCATGCTCTACCTGCTCGACACCCTGACCGACGCGCAAGGCAAGAGCACGCCGATGCTCGGCCTGCTGCCCGGTCACGCGGAGATGCAAACGCGCTTCACGTCGCTCGGCATGCAGCAGATCGACGGCCTGCACGGCACGCTGACCGGCCACACGTTCCATTACTCGAAGCTCGCGACATCGCTCGAGCCGCAGCGCTTCGCCACCCGCGCGCACAGCGACACGCCCGGCGAAGCGGTGTTCCGCGTGGGTCCGATTGTGGCAACCTATATGCACGCTTACTGGCCCTCCAACCCGGCTTTCACGGCCGCCCTCTTTCATGGCGAAGCCTTTTGACGACTCCGAGCGCGACGCGGTCTATCGCGCGATTTACGAACGCCGCGACATGCGCCACTTCGTGCCCGATCCGGTCGATTCGGCGGTGCTGCGGCGTCTGCTCGACGCGGCGCATCACGCGCCGAGCGTCGGCTACATGCAGCCGTGGCGCATCGTGCGCATCACCGATGCAGCGCTGCGCACGGGCTTGCGCGACATCGTCGAGCGCGAACGGCTCGCCACCGCCGACGCGCTCGGCAAGCGCCGCGACGAATTCATGAAGCTGAAGGTCGAAGGCATGCGCGACTGCGCGGAACTGCTGGTGATCGCGTTGATGGACGGGCGCGAGCGACACGTATTCGGCCGTCGCACGCTGCCGGAGATGGACCTCGCGTCGGTCGCGTGCGCGATCCAGAACATGTGGCTCGCCGCACGCGCCGAAGGACTCGGGCTTGGATGGGTGTCGCTGTTCGAGGTCGACGCGGTGCACCAGCTACTGGCGATGCCGGAAGGCGCGCGGCCGGTCGCGATTCTGTGCC
The DNA here is from genome assembly GCF_050436725.1 of Paraburkholderia sp. JPY465. NCBI lineage: Bacteria > Pseudomonadati > Pseudomonadota > Betaproteobacteria > Burkholderiales > Burkholderiaceae > Paraburkholderia > Paraburkholderia sp. JPY465. The sequence goes on along the minus strand of NZ_JBNDMT010000002.1, from coordinate 2,679,877 downwards.
TCGGCCACGTCGATGCGTTCTACAGCGAGCCGATGCTCGAAACGGAGCGCTGGGCGAGCCGTCTGCCGCTAGGCGATTGCGTGTTCGAAAACCGCTGGCCAGGCGGCGAGCCGGCGCAGGAATAACCGACACGCGCGGCTCCGGCGACTCGAAGCTGCGTTATTTAGCGCTGCAGCGGCTCCATAGAATCGACGTTCGGCGCACCGCTCGCCTTGTCGATACTGAGCTTCACGCGCCAGTCGGCCGGCGCGTCGTACGGCAGCTTCGCAAGCGCGGTTTTCACGAGCAGCGGCAACGCATGCAGCGGGTCCGCGTCGCGATCCATATACACCGCACTGACCTTGTAGCGCTCGGCGCCGCTCGCATAGTCGAAAAAGCGCAGTGTCAGCGCGTGCTGATAGTTGCGCCCGAATAGCAGCGCGCCCGGACCGTCGCTGCCCGCGCCGCAATCGGCGGGCGCGCAATCCCCGCCGCCAATGCCGATCGACGCCGGCCGCGTGCTATACGCGATCGACAGCAGAAAATGCGCGGACTTGCCCGCCGTATCGACGAAGCCGTGTTTCGCCAACTCGTCGCGCAGCAGCTTTTCGACTTGCGGATGGTCGGCGCTGTCGTCCTGTGACTGCGTGCGCGCGAGTGAATAGGTCTGCCCGCCTTGCAGCGCAATGGCATGGTCGGCGCCGTTAGCGGAGGCGGTGTGCACGTCGGCGCTGAGGCCCGCGCAAGCGGTGAGGCTCGCCGCAGCCAGCGCGACATAGAGGTGAGCGATCTTCGCCATTTTCTGTTTTCTCTCTAGTCCATCGAATCCATCACAAGCGCATCAGGCGCGCGGTGCGCTGGTTTCATCGAGCGGCGCGTCGTCGAGCGCGGGCAGCCAGATCGTAAAGGCGGTCCCCTCGCCGGGCGCGCTGACGACTTCGACGCTGCCGCCGTGGCGCGTAACGACGGTTTTGATGAACGCCATGCCGAGTCCCGCGCCGCCCACTTCCGGCCGCTCCGCCTCGTGAAAACGGCGAAAGCGCTCGAATAGCCCCGCCTGCTGCTCCTTCGGGATGCCATAGCCCTGGTCGCGAATCGTGCATGCCACGCGAGCCGCCCCGCTGCCTTCGCGCCTAGCCGCCGGCTGGCTCGCGAAACTGCACACGATGCGCGTGTCGGGCGGACTGTACTTGACCGCGTTGTTCAGAATATTGACGAGCGCGCGCGTCATCAGTGAGCGGTCGGCGCAAATCCAGAGATCTTCGCTGGTGGTGTCGCCGGTTTCCGTATGCAGCGTGATGCGCTTCGCGTGCGCCTGCGGCCAGACCTCGTCGCTCGCATCGATGACGAGTTCGGTCAGGCTCAGCGGCTCGAGCACATACGCCTGCGACTCGGCGCGCGCCAGTTGCACGAAGTCGTCGGCGAGCGTGAGCGCGCGTTGCGCGTAGCGTTCGATGCGCTCGAGCACGCTGCGCGCGAGCGCCGGCTCGGTCCGCGCGCGCTCGATCTCGACCAGCGCAATGATCGACGCCTGCGGCGAGCGCATGTCGTGCGACAACAGCCGCAGCGCGTCCTCGCGCTGACGCTCGGCCGCATGCAGCGCCGACACGTCGACGAGACCGGCGATCCAGCCGGTCGTCTCACCCTGCGCGTTGGTGCAGGTCGCATAGCGCAGCAGATGGTCGCGCTCGTTCGAGTCGCGCACCTCGACACCCTGCGCCATCAGCGCCGCGAACTCGCCGCGCGTCGGATCGAGCGGCACCGGCCAATGCGCGTGCGCGTACACGTTGCGCTGGTTGTCCGCGGCCGCGCCGGCATCGATCGTCTTCACGAGCGTGAGACCGCCGAGCACGCTTTGCATCGGCTGGCCCTCGGGCATCGGCGCGCCGAGCCGCGCGAAATGCGCTTTCGCCGCGTGATTCGCGATCAGCACGACGCCGTCCACATCGCTGACGAGAATCGGCTCCGGCATGCTGTCGAGGCTGTCCCACACGAAGCGCTTCATGTCCTGCACCCGTTGCGCGGCCTCAGCCATCAGCGCCATGTGCTGCGCGAGCACGTCGCCGCCGAACTCGCGGCGGCGCTTCGGCGTTTCGGGCAGCAGATGCGGCTCGTCGGCGAGACGTTGCAGTTCGCCGCGCAGATACGCCATCGTCATTTCGAGGCGTCGCCAGTTCCAGATCGGGTAGACGATCACGACGCCGAGGATCGCCGGCACCGGCGACATCCACAGCCTGCCGCCGTACAGCAGCAGCGCGCTGCCGGCCACGGCGAGCAGCACCAGCGCGCCGGTCAGCAATAGAGAGCGGCGCGGCGACAGCACGAGGAAGCCGCCGAGCAACGCGGCGAGCGGCGCGAGCGCCGCCGCGAACATGATCCACAGCGCGACCGGCTGGATCTCGCGGCCGGTCAGCAGCGTGTCGAGCACGTTCGCGTGGATGTAGACGCCTGGCAGCGGACCGAGCTCGCCCGACACCGGCGTCGCGAAGCGGTCGTACAGACCCGACGCCGTCACGCCGATCACGACGATGCGCCCGCGCAGCTGATCGGCCGGCACCTTGCCGGCGAGCACGTCGGCGAAACCGAGCTTCGCGTAGTTCGCGGCATTCGGGCCGAACGGAATCAGGAAGCGGTCTTCGCGGCCGTCGTCGCTGCCGCGCGCCGGCTCGGTCGAGCGACGCGGCGGCAGCCCGTTGCGCCGCCGCAGCTTGCCGCGTTCGACCGCGTCGGCGACGAGCACCGTCAGTTGCGGCCAGCGCGAGTGCTCGTCGCCCTGGAAGCGCGCGACGCTGCGCACGATGCCATCGCTGTCCACTTCGAAATTGATGTGACCGAGCCCGGCTGCTGCCTGCGCGAGCGGCGTGACGGGTTCATCGACGGTGCGCTCGCCGCTCGCATCGGGCGGCGTCAGCAGCACGGGCAGATAGGTCGGGCTCAGCGCGATGGCGTGGGCGAGCTGGGCGTCGTCGACGTTGGGCTCGGTGAACAGCACGTCGTAGATCACCGCGGCGGCTTTGGCCGCGGCGAGCTGCTCGAGCAGCCGCGCATGCACGCTGCGTGGCCACGGCCAGCGGCCGAGCGCGTCGATGGCCGCATTGTCGATCTCGACGACGACGATGTCGGACAGCAGCGGCTGCTTGCGCAGCTTCAGAAACTGGTCGTATACCAGCAGATCGATGCCGGCGCCGACGCGCCCGAACGATGTCAGCAGGATCACCACGAGGCCGAGACAGCCAACGCTGAGCCACTCGATCAGAAAGCGTCGGCCGGCCCGCCGTCCGAGACGGGCGCGCGGATCGAGGCTCAGTCGCGTAGAAGTGGCGGGCAAGGGGCGATGTAATCCGGAACGGGAGGACGGACCGGGCAGCAAGCCGGCTCCGAGAATCTACCAGCGTCAGCGCGCCAGCGTAAAGGAGCGGACCGGGCTGCTCTTTTCGTAGAAGCGGCCGTTGTCGAACTGCTCGGCGACGATCGTCCAGTAGTAGACGCCAGGCGGCAGATCGCTGATTACGAGTTCGCCGCCCGCCAGATCGGTGCGATCGATCACGGGATGGCTTAGATCAGCCGTCTTCGCGAGCACGAAGCGAAAACGCGTCGGCACGTTGCTGTGGCTGACGAACCAGCGGAACTCGTAGTCGTGGCTACCCGCGCGCTGCGCGGCCGAAGCGTCCAGCCCGAGTTGGCGGCGCTCGAACGCATACACGTTCGGCAGGCCGTCGAGGCCGTCGCTACCGGTTGACGCGACACGCACGAAGTACGTGCCGTCGGGCAGATCGCCGAAGTCGGCGTGCGGCACGCTCACGCGTAGATCGCGTACCAGGTCGAGCTGATCGGCATCGTGCGAAATCTGCAGCCGATAGCCGACCGCGTGCTCGGCCGGGTTGACGTCGAACGCGACGGTCTTGCCGTCCTGCACGCGCGCCGGTCGCTCGACCGAAGGCGCCGGCAACAGCTGGAGCGGACTGCCGATCGCGCCGCCCGAGTGTGTGACGTTGCCGAAGCTTGCCTTCACCAGTTGCTCGGACGCCTGCAGCGGCCTGCCCGGCACCGGCGCGGCGCTCTGGCCATGCTGCCTGGCCGGATCGACGCCGACCGCGCCATCGAGCACCGCCACCGCGGTGGTCTGCGTGTCGCCGTTGTAATCGACGCGAAAGCGCGTACCGCGCACCCCGGCGACCACCGAAGGCGACCGGATCTGAAAGCGATCGTCGCGTCGCGTTGCATGCGTGACCTGGCTTTCGACTTCGCCCGAATGCAACTGGAAGATGCGATCTGCCGCGCCGGTCAGCGTGATGTGCCGCAGCCGCTCAATATTGAGCTCGCCATTTTGCGCGACCGTCACATACGAGCCGTCGGGCAGTTCGAGCGTCGCGAACCCGTTCGCGCCGGTGCGCAAGTGATCGCCTTCGGCAAGCGTTTCACCGCTTTTCAACGGCAGATAAGGGTTTGTGTGGAACGCGTGCTCGACCGGACCGCTGGTCGCGACCACTCGCGCCGTGTCCGGATCCTGGCGCAGCCTTTGGAACGGCAAACGCAGCACGATGCCGGCCGGCATGCGGCGCGGCGCGGGCACGTGATTGAGCCTGCTCAACAGCGCCCAGTCGGAAGGGTCGGCCATGTAGCGGGCGGCGATGTCGTACAGCGTGTCGCCTTCGTGCGTGGTGTAGGAAGCGTAGACCGGCAGCACCTTCGCACCGGTCTTGCCGCGCGCGGGCTGCGCGTGCGCGAGCGCACTCCAACCGGTCGCGCCCGTTGCAATCAGGCAGGCCGCGGCAAGCCACGCGGCGGCGCGAAGGCCGGAGATAGCGCCGCCGCCCGACGCCGCCCCACCCACGCAGACCGTCACGCCTCCCCCGCTTCTTCAGTGGGTTCGTCGTTGGCGGTAGGTGGTGTGTCGGCTTCGATCCGCTCGAGGCGGTAGCCATAGCCGTAGATTGGCGTGAGCCGATAACCCTGCTCCGGGCGCAGACCGAGCTTGCTGCGCAGCATCGACACGTGCGTGTCCATCGTGCGCGACGGGATGTCGGTGGCCTGCTTCCAGATCACGTCGAGAATGTGTGCGCGCGACAGCGGCCGGCTCATATGCTGGAACAGCAGCAGCGCGAGCTCGAACTCTTTTTGCGTGACGGAGACCGGCGTGCCGCGCACGACGACGTGCTTGGCGCTCAGGTCGAACTCGAAGTCGCCGAACACTTCCCTGGTCGCCGGCGGCTTCAGGTAATAGGCACGCCGCAGCAGCGAGCCGACCCGGGCGAGCAGCACCGCGCCCGACACGGGTTTGACGAGATAGTCGTCGGCCCCGATGTTCAGAATCGAAGTGATGTCGGATTCGCGGCCGCGGCTCGTCATGAACAGCACCGGCAGACGCTCGGACAGGCTCTCGCGCACCCAGCGGAGCACTTCTTCGCCGGACATGTCCGGAACGTTCCAGTCGAGCACGAGCAGGTCGAACGTCTGGCGACGCAACTGGCGCACCAGTTCACGCCCTGCGCCATACGCATGACAGACGTGTCCAGCGGCGGATAGCGTTTGACACACAAGGTCGGCCTGAGCCGAATCATCATCGAGGACAGCAATTCTCATAACACCCCACAACGTAACAGCACCTTTCGCGGCTGACGGCCGGCGCACCGGCTGACGACCGGGATGACGACAGCGCCGTCGATCCGGCTTCCCATAAAATTCCGGCTGCTACTTTCTGACTAATGGTCCCTCGCCGTACCCCCGCCATGACGCTGCTTTCATGAAGCTGAATCAGCGCATAAATGTAATTACCATAGCGATTATGCAGGGCAGATCATGATAATCGAAAACCCTCTTTCATCCCGCTTACCGTGTACCGGCAATCCGTCGCGAAAAACCCTAACTGAAAACAATTGACGTGTTTCTTAGGTTCCTCCGGTCTGCCAGTACTGGGAGGCACCCGGACGGACATCACAATGCGGACCGCAGACCCTTGCTGGAGCGGCCTTTCGGCCTTGCCGCTTATCCGCCTTAAGATTCCTTTCAGGTACTCTTATTTAACAATTGCGTGTCCAGTATAAGAATAATCTCAGAATAAATCGTTTAAACATTGTTAGATTTCGTCTCGGGACGAGTTGTCATTTGATGCAATCATCTGCGCGAGCGCGAGACTCGCAGCCCTATTTTTGTATGAGGCGTTTCTACCTGCTTCACATTGATGAGCAGTGCGATGACGCAACGCGTCAAAAGTAGTCAGCGGGTGAGGCCCGGCGCAAGTGACGCGGGCAAAAAAATGCGGCGTTGCTCCTGTCGAAGCAACGCCGCCCAAAAAACACTACACACGCTCGCCGGGGTCTAGCCGCACGAGTCATGTCACGTTAGCCCGGCGCGAAGCCGTGCTCAAGATGAAAGAAATTCCTTTGTAACCGCTGCCAAAGTAGTAATTACACGTCGTCCGGAAGCGCACGAGGCGCAAGTCTTACACAGCGCGAGTTCGAAATTGGTATGAGTTGAAGCCCCACGCGGCGGCCATTTACATACACAGACGTTTTGTTACAGTCCGGCCCCCTTTTGATGTTGCTGCAGCGCATCAGATGCCCCGCCTGCAGCCTGCGCGTTGCCTCTGCGTTGCCTCATTCGATCGTGAAGGCGCGCTCACCGCGCGCCCTCGATTTCCGGCATCGGCGCGAACAGCGCGTCGAGATCGTCGTCCGAGAACTTCGCGGCGCCCGCCGCGTCTTCCGCGAGAATGCTGTCCGCGAGCCCGGCCTTGTGCTCCTGCAGCTCGACGATCTTTTCCTCGATACTGCCGGCCGCGATCAGCTTGTAGACGAACACCGGTTTGTCCTGCCCCAGCCGATGCGCGCGGTCGGTCGCCTGGTTCTCGGCGGCCGGGTTCCACCACGGATCGTAGTGGATCACCGTGTCGGCGGCCGTGAGGTTCAGCCCCACGCCGCCCGCCTTCAGGCTGATCAGGAACAGCGGCACCTCGCCCTGCTGGAACCGCTCGACCGGCGTCACCCGATCAGCGGTGTCGCCCGTCAGCATCACGTACGGGATCGCCGCTTCGTCGAGCGCCTGGGCGATCAGCGCGAGCATGCCGGTGAACTGCGAGAACAGCAGCACGCGGCGCCCCTCCTCGATCAGCTCGGGCAGCATCGACAGCAGCAGATCGAGCTTGGCCGAGCGCATCGCCCGCTCGCCGCCGCTCGCGGCCGCGCCGTCCGTGACGCCGCTCGCGGTGCGCACGAGCCGCGGATCGCAGCACACCTGACGCAGCTTCAGCAACGCATCGAGCACGATGATGTGACTGCGCGCGAGCCCCTGCGCGCTGACCGCCGCGCGCACCTTCTGCTGCATCGCCGTGCGCACGGTTTCGTACAGGTCGCGTTGCGCGCCTTCGAGATCGACCGGGCACACGATCGTCGTCTTCGGCGGCAGTTCCTTCGCGACCTCGTCCTTGCGCCGGCGCAGCGTGAACGGCCGGATGCGGCGCGCGAGCAACGCGCGGCGCACGTCGTCGCCGTTTTTCTCGATCGGATTGCGCCAGCGTCGCGTGAAGTCCTTCTGGCTGCCGAGAAAGCCTGGCAGCAGAAAATCGAATTGCGACCACAGCTCGCCGAGATGATTCTCGAGCGGCGTGCCCGTCAGACACAGCCGATGCCGCGCCCGCAAGCCGCGAATCGCCTGCGCGGCCTTGGTGGTCGCGTTCTTCACGTACTGCGCTTCGTCGAGAATCAGCAGATGATAGTCGTGCTCGCCGAGCACCTTCTGATCGCGCCAGAGCAGCGCATAAGTGGTCAGGATCAGCTCGTGTGCGCCGATCTGCGCGAAGCGTTCCTTCCTATGCGGCCCGTTGAGCGCCAGCACCTTCAAGTCCGGTGCAAAGCGGCGCGCTTCCTCGCGCCAGTTGTGCACCAGCGTGGTCGGCACGACGATCAGCGCGGGATGCGTGAGCCGCCCTGCTTCCTTCTCCGCGAGAATGTGCGCGAGCGTCTGCACGGTTTTGCCGAGCCCCATATCGTCGGCGAGCACGCCGGCCAGATCCTGTTCGCGCAGGAACTGCATCCAGTTCAGGCCCTGGTGCTGATACGCGCGCAGCTCGGCCTTCAGACCACGCGGCACCGGCACTTCGCGCAAGCCGGGTCCGGCCTGCAGACGGCGCGCGAGGTCGCGGATCGAAGCGTCGCCGCTGAACTGCCAGCGGCCGGTGTCATGCAGCGCATCGAGGCGGCCGGCATCGACCGCGGGCACGCGCAGCGGCGCGCCTTCGGCAAGCGCGCCGCCGAGCGAATCGAACAGATCGACCAGCACCCGCACCACCGGCTTCAGTCGATCGGCGCGCAGCCGCAGACGCTTGTTCTCCTCGGTCTTCAGCTCGATCGGTTCGTCGTCGCGGATGCTCTCGAGCGCGCCAGACAGCCAGCGCCGGTCGCGCCGGAACAGATCGGCCAGGAGCGGCTCGAGCCGCACGTTGCGCTCGCCGACGCGGATGCCCATCTCCAGATCGAACCAGCCGTCGCCGGCTTGCTGCGCGGTGCCGTCGATCGAGTCGATCTCGATCACGTTGTAGCGGAACTCGGGCGCCATCGTCACGCGCCAGCCCTTCGCGACCAGATCCGGCACCGCGTCGTTGACGAACTCGGACCATGCGTCGGCATCGGGCAGACCGAGCATCGTGTCGGGCAATAGACGCGCCGCCTGCATATTGCGCGTCGGCACTTTCTGCAGACCGGTCTTGCGCAATTCCAGCAAGCGTTTTTTCTCGGCGTCGTAGCGCCGCCGGATGTGAATCACGTCGCCGCCCGGCAGCGGCACCAGCGTCACGCTGCTGTCGGCGTTGATGCTGACGCCGTCGTAGTCGAAGCTCGCGGCGGCCAGCTCGACCGCGGCGGACTTGCGCTCGGCGGCTTTCGCGGCCTTCGCGGCCTTCGCAGTTTTCGCGGCCTTCGCCGTCTTCATGCCCTTCGCCGCGCCCGGCAGCGCGTGGCTGTTCAGCGTCAGCACCGGCACCGGCTCCACATCGATCACCCGAATCGCGGGTGCGTCGTGGGTCGGCGGCAGCGGCAGCTCGGGCGCGATCTCGCGCAGCACCGACGCGACGAGCGGCGCCTCGGCGAGCGAGATCGGCGGCATCGCGAGGTAGTCGGGCAATTGCTGGAACGGCAGCGACAGCGGCACGATGCCCGCCTCGTTGGCGACGCCGTCCACGTACCAGACCGGCTCGGTCGGCAGCACCATGCTCGCGCGCGGTTCGGTGCGCAGCACCGGGCGCAGGCGTTCGTCGGCGAGCGGCTCCCATTCGATGCGTCCGGGCCGGTCGGCGGCGCGCGCGAGCGGCGTCGGTCCAGCCTTGCCCGGCGCGATCCTGAAGTCGAAGAACAGGCGCCCGGTCGCGATCAGCTTTTGCAGCGTTTCCGCGCCGCTCGTGCCGCGCAGCACGAACTGGCCCAGGTCCTCGCGCGAGCGGCCGAGCCACAGGCCGCGCAGAATCGACAGGTCCTCGTCGGACACGAAGCGCGGCTGCCTGAGCAGCGCGCCTTCGACGTCGCCCCAGCTGTCGCCGACTTCGACGATCACGCCGTCCGCGTCGCAACGCGCGCGATGCAGCACGACCTCGTGGCGCAGATGAAAACGCGACCAGGTGAGCCGATAGGCGAGTGTCTCCTGGCTCGCGGCCTCCACCTTGCGGGCGGCATTTTTTTCGGCGGCGGCGTCGGCCGCGCGGGCGCGCGCGCGAAAACGCTCGAGCCAGCTGACCAGTTCGGGCCGCACACCCGGAGAAGAAGATGAAGATGGTGATGGCGCCGGCGGCACGCCCGAGACCGTGATCCGTCGCGCGACGGACACCTCCGACGTGGCCGGGTCGCTGTCGTCCTCGACCTGCGTGATGTGATCCATCTCGTCGTGGTAGTCGAGTTCCGCGAGCAGCAGCGCCGCGACGTGCTTGCAATTGCGCCCGACCGGGCACGTGCATTCGCCTTCGGCCCATGGCGAGCCGCCATCGGTCCGGAAACGGACCCGTGTCCGGTATGGCTGCGGCTGCGAGCCCTGCACGTCGCCCGACAGCGTCTCTCCCTGCCATTTGACGTTGCTGATCGCGCCCACCGAGCGCGCCTTGGCGACGGTGCGCTCACCGAGCCATTCCGCAATGCTGTCCCGATCGAAGAAAACTGACGACATCCGCGTGCATTCCTGTTCAAACCGGCGAAGGCAAGCGCGTGCGGGTCGAACCGGTGCGACGGGCGACGCGCGCTCGCGACGCCCGGCCGATTTTGTCCAACTGCGATTTGCCTGTGGTAACCGGCCATTTTACGCGTTGGACGAAAATCGGCGGGCCGGCCGATCGGGTCGGATTGAGAACGGCCCGAACGAGCCGCGGCCCGGCCGCTTCGGCCGGTATCAGCGTCCTGGGCGGGCCATGCTGCTCCACACCCCGTCGCGCAGGATCAGCCCATGCAGCAACGCCGCCGCCAGATGCAGCAGCACCGTCGCGTACAACGCGAACGCGAGCCACGTATGCAGCGCGCGCAGCAGCGCGAACAGCGCGACGTCGTGCGGCGCGATCGGCGGCAGATGCAGCGGACCGAACAGCGTGACCGGATAGCCGGCCGCCGACAGCATCGCCCAGCCGATCAGCGGCATCGCGAGCATCAGCCCATAGAGCACGACGTGCGACGCATGCGCCGCGATTCGCTGCGGCTTCGACATCTGCGCGGGCAATGGCGGACTGCCGCGCTTCACGCGCACCGCGAGCCGCACCAGCACGAGCAGCAGCAACGCGATGCCGAGCGGCCGATGCAGCGCGACCAACGCATCATGGGTGCGCGACACCGTCGCGACCATGCCCACGCCGATGAACAGCATTGCGACGATCAGCGGCGCCATCGTCCAGTGCAATAGCCGCGCGAGCGGACTGAAGTGAGTGCGGTCGCGGCTCATGAGTGCTCTCCGTTTGGCTGGGTTCGATGGACCTCGGGATGCAACGCCTCCTCGCGCGTGCGGCGTTGAAACGACTGCGCGTAGGCGGCCGAGCGCGCGGCGAGCAGCGGATCGTCCGATGGCGCGATGCCGGCCGGCACGATCGTCGGATCGAAGTTGATGTCGCGGCAGGTGCCGTCTTCCTGCGAGGTCGTGCGTTCGATCACGAGCGTCCCCGCGTCGATGCGCTGACGGTCGTCGGGCCATTGCAGCGTCGCGTCGTTCGTCGGGTCGCCAGGCTGCGCGACGGTCAATATCAGATGCCAGCGCAAGGGGCCGTGTTGCAGACGCTCGTCGAGATCGGCGGCGAGGAAGTTCTTTTCGGCCTGCTGCGCCGCGGTGACCGGCGCGTACGGCGTGTCGGGCACGACGGCCCAGCGCACCGCGCGCGTCGTGCCGTGGGCATCGGTAAACAGAAACGCGTCGATGCCGTAGTACGCGGCGTTCGCGAGGCTCGACGACGGCGCGTGCGACTTGACCCAGCGCTGGAACGGCTGCGTTTCGGGATTGGCCGCGTAGAACGCCTTCAATCTGGCGGGGTCCGGTTTGCCGGTCGCGGGGTCGGGCTTCGAGGCCAGCAACTGCTGATAAAACTGCGCGGGCGTATGCACCGCGAACACCGGCGTCGAGTTCATGCCGGTACGCCACTGTTCGCCGTCGTGAAGCTGGAACTCCAGCGCGAGACTGCGCACCGGCGAGCTCGTATCGGGGGCGGATGGGTTACCGCCGGGCACCGCGAAGCGCCCCGTAACTGGCGTGCGACCCGGCGCGAACACTCCTGCGTGCGACAGCGCTGCGCCATTGCCGTTGCTATCGAAATAGCCGTCCACGCATAGGCCTTTGGCGTGATTGCGTCGATAGCCGGGATGCTGGCCCGCGACTGCTTCGAACGTATCGATGATGCGCGGAGCGGTCAGACGCGCGGGCGTGAGCCAGCCCGCGGTGTATGCGAAGCCGCCCGCAAGCGCGAGCACGACCGCGCCGATCGCGGCGAGCCGGCATGGCACGCAGATGGGCCGCGGGCCGGAGCCGGCGGGATGAGGTTTGGGTCGGGAGGGTTGTGTCACGGAGACTCCTTGCCGGATGGATACCAACGTACGGGCAAACACGCCGCGCTACGATCTATTCCATCCGGCACCGGCGCGCCCGTTCAAACCCATTCGCGCGCCGGTAGCCGATGCTTCAACGGGTGCCAACAGCCGGCGCGCCCGAGTTCGCGACGTGGCTCGCGGCGGCCGCCGTTTGCGCGGCAAGCGCCATCTTGTGCTGCTCGACCTGACGCGCGAACACGGGACTCACGTCCGGGTACGATGTGTCGGTGATGTAGTCGAGACCGTTCTGCTGCGCCTCGATCAATTCCTGGTACACCTGAGCGCGTGTCTTGGCCTGCGCAAACGCGCTCGACGAAGCGGCGAGAACGACGAACGACAAAGCGACGAACGAAAGCTTTTTCATGATCGACTCCAGTGAGTGTTGTGCGGGTTCGCACCAGGGAGAACCACGAGTCGGCGGCGTTTATTCCTGTATTCGCCGCGTGAAAAAAACATCGCCGGCGCGGGGAATAAATGCCCGGGCGCCGGTGTTTGTCATCGGATAGCAGTAGTCAACACCGCGCATCATCATGACCTCGACTCATCGCCCGTCCGGCACTCCTCCGTCCGAAGACGACATCCAGGCCTATGCCGACGGCACGCTGACGCCCGAACGTGCCGCGGCGCTGCGCGACTATCTCGGCAAGCATCCGGCGGAAGCGCGGCGTGTGGCCTTTTACGACCGCTTGAACGCACAGATCCAGGCGACCTTTCAGACCGCCGAGGAGCCCGCGCATGAGCACCTGCGCGAATCGCGCCGGCTCCGCATGCGTGTGCAACCGGCCGGTCCCGCGCGCCGGACGCTGGTCGCACTGATAGCCCTCGCGCTGATGGTGATTGCCGTCAGCGGCTGGCTCGCGGCGGCTCAGGTGTCGGCACAAGCACTCGACAACGCTGCCGTGATGGCGCTCGCCGAAGCCAGCGCGCGACCCTTTTCGTCGGCATCGCCGACGCGCGTCGATCCCTCCGCGCCGGATCTCGGCTCGATCGGCCTGCGCCTCGTCGGGCAACGCGTGCTGCGGCTCGGGCCATTGCAGCGCGTGGACGAGCTCGTCTATCTGAACGGCGATCAGCAGCCGGTGGTGGTGCTGTCGGCGGCGGCGCCGTTTGCGCGCGAAGAGCCGCAGTGGGCCGCGCGCCGCGTCGGCGAGTTGCGGCTGCTGACGTGGACCGCTCGGCGCCAGCGTTTCGTCGTCGCGGGCGATGCGCGCACCCACGGCCTGATGCGCGCCGCCGATGTGATGACCGCGCGCTGACGCCGATATCCGCGGCCTATGCGGAATAAAATGCGCTGAAAGGTGTTTGCAGTGCGAGCGCATCGTGCGACGGAAGCTTCCGCGACCGGCCCGGCGCGTATCGATACCGACGCGAGTGAAGCCGATGCCACCCCCACGCCCCCTGAACCGGATCGACCATGGATGTCCGTGACGAGCTGATCGAGCATGTGCCGCGTCTGCGGCGCTATGCGCGGGCGCTGATCAACAATCGCGAGCTCGCCGACGATCTCGTGCAGGACACGCTCGAGCGCGCGCTCGGCCGCACCCGTCTGTTCCAGCCGGGCACCGATCTGCGCGCATGGCTGTTCACGATCATGCACAACGTGTTCGCGAATCAGGCGCGCAGGGCGGCGGCGCGCGCGGTCCATGTCGCGGTCGACGACGACAGCATCGCCGAAAGCGAGCTCGCGGTGCCGTCGGGACAGACGCGTTCGCTCGAAATGCGCGACCTCGATTACGCGCTGCAGCGGCTGCCGGTCGAGCAGCGCGAGGTGGTGCTGCTGGTCGGTCTCGAGGAGATGAGCTATGCCGACGTCGCGCTCGCGCTGAACATTCCGATCGGTACGGTGATGTCGCGGCTGTCGCGTGGACGCGAACGGCTGCGAGCTTTGATGGCGGGCGCCCAGCCCGGTGCGAAATTACAGGTGGTGCGATGAGCGAGCCGCAAATGCCGATCGGCGAAGAAGACTTGCACGCGTACGTGGACGGCACGCTGTCCGGCGAGCGGCGTAACGAGGTCGAGCGCGCGCTCGAACAGAATCCGGAGCTGGCCGCGCGCGTCAGCGATTACTTTTCTCTCAATGGGGTGCTTCACGATCGCTACGACCGGGTGCTCAGCGAGCCTGTGCCGATACGTCTGCAGACCGGCGCGCCGCGCCGCGCGCGAGCGGCCGCGAACTGGCCGCGCTACGCCGCGCAGTTCGCGGGCATGGCTGCCGCGCTCGTGCTCGGCCTGGGCATCGGCATGCACAGGAACGATCTGATTCCACCCGTTGCGATCGATCGAACCGATACCGGGGCCGACACTCAAGCCGGCAATCGTGTTGTCAGCGCGAATGGCGCCGAGGGTTTCGCGCGCCGGGCGGCGGTCGCGCATGTCGTCTACATGCCGGCGATCGATCGGCCGAGCGACATGAGCGCCGATCACGAGCAGGACTTCGTGCAATGGCTCGCGAACCGGCTGGGCACCGAGGTCCATCCGCCGATGTTGTCGAAGAGCGGTTTCATGCTGTCGGGCGGCCGCCTGCTGCCCGGCGAGGATGGTCCGACCGCGCAGTTCATGTATCGCGGACCGAACGGCGAGCGTGTCACGCTGTGCATCTCGCATCGTCGGGAGAACGCGAATACGACGGCGTTCAAGCTGTATCAGGCGGGGCCCGTCAACGTGTTCTATTGGGTCGACGGCGATTTTGGCTATGCGGTGTCGGGCGGCATCGATCGCAACGAGCTGTTGCAGCTCGCGCATGATGTCTATGCGCAATTGACGGGCGCGGCGCCCGGTTAAAGCGGATGCCGTGCGGCGCCGCGCGGCTCGCGCATCAACGTGGTGTGTTCGTCTTCATCTGCCCCGGCAGGACCGCGTCGTCGCGCGCGGCGCCGCGAAGTTCACGCGGCGTTGCACCCAGCAAACGCGACATCCAGTGCGCCATATGGCTCTGATGCGCAAAGCCCGTCTCGAGCGCGATCTGGCTTGCGCTGAGGCGTCCTTGCAGCAGCAGCGTTCGCGCGCGCTCCACCCTGCGCTGTACCACGTACTGATGCACGGGCACACCGAGCGTATCGCGAAACAGCGCCTTGAAATGCGGCACGCTCAGTTGCGCCTGGGCGGCGAGCTCGTCGAGCGTCAAACGCTGATCCAGATGCGCGTCGATAAACTCGATCACGCGCGCGGCCGTGCGCGGCGCGAGCGTACGCCGCCGGTTGTCGGCCACCGGTTCGACGCCGATCAGACGCACCAGCATCGCCGTGCACAGACTTTCGGCGTACAGCGGATCGGATGCATCGTCCGCTTCGAGCTCCGCGCGCAGCGCCCACGCGAGATGCTGAAAGCGCGGATCGCGCATCTGGAAGCGCGGACGCAGCTGCGCGTCGGCCGATTTCAATGCGAGTTGCTCGACGGTCCGTCGCGCGAAGTCCTCGGCAAACCAGACGCTGAAAATCGTGCAGGCGGCATCATCGCTCCACTGACCTTCGAGCCCCGCGGGGATCACATCCGCGTCGCCGTGCGCCTGAATCCGCGTGTGGCGGCGCGCATCGCACAGACAGCGCGCGGTTACCGGCGCGCCGACGTGCACGCCCACGCGGTGATGGACGAACGCCGGCATCCGATGCAAACCGGCCGACACGTTGACCAGCTCCGCACCGAAGCCTTGCCATCCGAGCGCCCTGCTGGTGCGCACGGCGATGCGCGAGCCGCTGTGCGGCGCAAGCACGGAAATCGGGGTGACCGCGTTCATCGCTTGTCTCCTGAATGACGGCGAGAAGCCTGCATTGTGCGGCGTTTTCGGCGGCTTCGCAGGCGTGACGGAATTTCGTAGCTCGCCAACCGCCGACGCGATTCGCGCGACCTGCGCGGCATCGCCGTAAAAAGATCATCCATATCTGCGCAAAGTCATCCGGATCTGAGCGCCTCGCGGACGACGCGTCCCTACCATCACGCCATAGCGATCCTCAATAGGAGCACAACGTGTTCGTCATTTTCGGAGCGGCCGGTCACGTGGGACAGGCGAGCGCAGCCGCCTTGCGTCGCGCGGGCCAACCAGTACGCGCGGTGGTGCGCGACGCAACCCAGGCCGAAGCACTCGCGGCAATCGGCTGCGAGATCGCGCTCGCCGACCTGAACGACGCGGAGTCGGTCACGCGCGCGATCGACGGCGCGCAGGCGGTGCAATGGCTTTGTCCGGTGCCGGGAGCGCATGACGATCCCGCGGCCGCCATGCGGCGCATCATCGATGCGGGCGTCGCGGCCTTGCGCACGGCCGCGCCGCCGCGGCTCCTCGCGCTATCCGACTACGGCGCCGAACACGCGGACGGCACCGGCATTACGACGCTGTTCCACTACCTCGAAACGCAGTTGCTGCGCAACGTCACGTCGCCGCTGATCTTGCTGCGCGCCGCCGAGCACATGCAGAACTGGGCGCGGGTGCTGCCGGTCGCACTCGGCCGGGGCGTGCTGCCGAGTCTCCATGATCCGCTCGACAAGCTGTTTCCGACCGTCGCCGCCGAGGACGTCGGCGAGCTTGCCGCGCAGTTGCTGCTCGACGATGCGCCGCTGCGCGCGACGCCGCGGGTGGTCAGTATCGAAGGGAAAGAGCGGGTGAGCGCGCTCGACGTCGCGCGCATCCTGGCGGAACTGTCGGGGCGGCCGGTGATCGCCCAGCGGGTGCCGCGCGACGAATGGCGCGGCGTGCTGCGCGGCGCCGGACTCGGCGATCGTCACGCGCAACTGATCGTCGATCTGTACGACGCGCACAACGCTGGCCGCATCGACGTCGAGGCGAACGCCAGCGAGCGACGCTTCGGCGCCACGACGTTGCGGCAGGTATTGGAGGCGCTGCTATCGCGCGTGGGCGATACCCAGGCGGCGGCGCGGTGAGCCGCATGGAGGTTCGGCGAACGGACGGCGTGGCGCGAGCAGCGGCGAACCCAGACTCACGCGCCGAGTGCTGGCTGCGCGCGGCGATAACGCTTTCGAACCTGATCGGCTGCCGCGCGCTTGCGGACCTGCTCGCCGCGATTCCCGACAGCAACGACGATTTCGGCGTGTTCTAGGTGGCTGGCGTTCCGGCTTATTCGTTCTCGTCGAAGTAATGGCCGAACTTCAGCTGCTTGGTGCGGATATAGCGCTCGTTTTCCTCGCGCATCGGAATTGCGAGCGCGACACGCTCACACACCGGAATGCCGTGCTTCGACAGCGTGTCGAACTTCTCGGGATTGTTGCTCATCAGACGCACCGACGTGACCTTCAGCGTGCGCAGGATGCCCGCGGCCGAATCGTATTCGCGTGAATCGTCGGGCAGGCCGAGATCGAGGTTGGCTTCGACGGTATCGCGCCCCTGCTCCTGCAGCGCATACGCGCGGATCTTGTTCGACAGGCCGATGCCGCGTCCTTCGTGGCCGCGCAGATACAGCAGCACGCCGCAACCTTCAGCCGCGATATAGCGCAGCGCGAGGTCGAGCTGCTCACCACAGTCGCAGCGATAGGAGCCGAGCACGTCGCCCGTCAGACATTCCGAATGCAGGCGCGTCAGCACGGACGACTGGTTGGCGACATCGCCCATCACGAGCGCGAGATGTTCGGCGCCGCTGTCGACCACGCGAAACACATAGGAAGTGAACGTGCCGTAGCGCGTGGGCAGCGTGGCGGTGGCGTCGAGCACGACGCATTCGCTGGTGACGGCGCCGTCCGCTGCGGGCGATGAATCCTGAGACGTGAGCATGGCGTTGAACGATAGTGCTGGCATGAACCCGGTCGAGCCGGGGATAAGGGTTGGACTGCGAGTTTACCGCTAATCCGCGCGCAGCACGTGGATGCCCCTTCGCAGCCACTGGACGCTGCGCCGCCACAACCCCCGCGAAGCACCCGTCGAACCCGCCAATTCAGCAGGCATTCTCCGGCGCGCCCCAGATATTCCTGATGTACCGCGGGCGCACGTCGCGCCTATACTGGAATCGCCTGTCCCTCACGACAGTGCGCCACTTCGGCGTGCTGCATTGCGAAACGGAGCGCTCCATGACAAGCGTTGCACAGCTTCTTAAAACGAAACCGAACTCCTCCGAGGTCTACACGATCGGCGCCGACGATTCCGTCTATGAGGCAATCCGGTTGATGGCCGAGAAAGGCATCGGCGCGCTGGTGGTGACGGACGGCGACAGCATCGCCGGCATCGTCACGGAGCGCGACTACGCACGCAAGATAGTGCTGATGGACCGCTCGTCGAAGGCGACACCGGTGCGCGACATCATGAGCAAGGCGGTGCGCTTCGTGCGGCCGGACCAGACGACCGAAGAGTGCATGGCGTTGATGACCGAGCGGCGCATGCGTCACCTGCCGGTCATCGAGAACGAGCGGCTGATCGGCATGGTGTCGATTGGGGACCTCGTGAAGGACATCATCGCGGAGCAGCAGTTCACGATCCAGCAACTCGAGTTCTACATCCACGGCGAACGCCTCTGACAGCCAGCACGGCTTTCGCTGAACGAACGCGCCTCGATCATCCGCGCAGTAGCGGAAGCAAAAAAAGCCCAAGCCTCGAAGAGCTTGGGCCAAGCTACCTTGCGGCAGCGGAGGTTCCTTCGGAAAGAGGAACGCGACGCGCGCACGGATGACACGCTTGCGGGTGCATGGGTGCGGCGCGCTCGGTTGAAACAGTACCTGGTATGAAACGCCGTGCGCTCGCGAAAGCGGCGCACAGCGTGGTGCCGCGTGCTTACCGGTTAGCGAACTCAGTTACCGAAATACACGCTCTTCGGGCCGCTCGTCGGCTGCGGCTGCGTCGGGCGACCCGCTTGCGTCGCGCCGCTCATCGGCGCGCCGTAACCGCTGGTATTAGCGGTGGGCTGGGTTTGCGCGACGGCCGGATTTTGCGCCTGGACGCGCTGTTCGGCGGCCTGGACGTCGGCCGGATATTCCGCGTCGTTCGAGGTCGACGGGTTATAGCCCGCGCGCTCCAGTTGGATCAGTTCGTTGCGAACCTGGGCGCGGGTGAGCGGCTGTTGGCTCGATTGCGCGAACGATACGATCGGCGCGGCGGCAACGGCTGCAATGGCAACTGCCTTGATCAGCGATTTCATGATGACTTCCCTCCAATGTGGTTTTATCTGCATCGCCAACACCGTGGTGTTCAGCGAATAAGTTCAGTCTAGTCACCGCATGAGCAAGGGAAAACCCTTAATTGCGAGATAGAAAATTGTGCTGTTCGCAACAATGCCGGGGAATATCGAGGAGTCGATTCGCCCCGCATGATGTTCCGGGCAACAATTGTCCGGAACATCCCGTGGGCCGCCGAAATGTCATGCGCCCGAATGCGGAATCGTCAGTAGCTTGCGCGGGCCGCTGACGAACGCGCTGCCCGGTTCGAAAAATCGCAGCGGCCGGTGCATCTCGCGCGACAGGCCAATGCGCGTCGTCACGCCGACCGGTGCGTCGCCGGTTTCGATCACGCCGATCCAGAGCCCGCGTCCCGTACACAGATCCTGGCCGTCGAACGCCTGGCCGATGCCGAATGCCACCGTCAGCCGGCCGGGTCCGCGGGCGAGATCGCGCAGCGGCACGCCGGGGCGGCGCGCTTCCATCAGCGCGAGTCCTTCGAGCGGTTCGATCGCGCGCAGCAGAATGCCGCCGCCGACCTCCTCCGCTTCGGACGACATGTTCAGCATGTACGACACACCGTAGGTCAGCCGCACGTAAGCGTGACCACGGGCGAGAAACATCGAGCCGTTGTACGGACGCCGTCCGATAAACGCGTGGCTCGTCGAATCGCCGAGCGGATACGCCTCGGTCTCGACGATGCGGCCGCTCAGGCGTCCTTCGGGGAGATCGTGCACGAGATATTTGCCGACCATGAAGCGCGCGAGTTCGACCGTATCGACCGGCAGATCGTCGCGGTGTAAAGGTCGGATCGGAAGAGCTTCGTTTCGCATGGGCTGGATATCCTTAAGTCGGTGCTGAAATCCCAGGTCATAGACCGGTTGCGATCTGCAAATTCGTTGTACCGACGCCTCATTTTCTGCGTCAGCAAGTCAACATGGCACCAATTGCTGTATCGTGTGCTTCCGGCCGGTCACACGGCCGTTTGCATGTCTTGCGCGCGCTTCGCGGCTCGCGGAAACGTGCGTGTCCCGCTGCAAGTGTTCGCATGGCTGCTGTACCTGTTCCATTCGCATTGAATCCCGCTGTACCCGCTGATGTAAAAAAAATCGACCCCATCCGGGGGATCGACGTTCTACGACAATAGGAGATGGTTGAATGAAAGCATTCTCGGCAATCAAGGTGATCGGCGGCGCGCTGGTCGTTTTCGCTTCCCTCAACGCGTACGCGCAAAGCAGCGATGCAGCTGCGACCGCAGCGCCGGCGGCAGCGGCACCGACCACCAAGGAAGTTAAACAGGCTAATCGCGCTCTGCAGAAGAAAGTCCGCGCGAAGCTCGCACGTACGAAGGGCCTGACCGTCGGCAACATCACCGTGCGCGCACGCAGCGGCGCGGTCACGCTGGAAGGTTCGGTGCCGGAGCAGGCTCAGATCGAAATCGCGACGAACGCCGCTCAGGGCGTGGAAGGCGTGACGTCGGTGAAGAGCGCACTGTCGATCCGCGCAATCGGCCAGTAAGCCGGTCAAGCAGCTGAAGAAGTAGCGGTAAAGCAGCAAGCTGGCGTCGACGGCGGAAAGCTCCGTCGCGACGCCAATTCCCCTCCGATCGGTCGCTCGACACGATTGCCCCCGGCGCGGCCGTCACACCGCCCGACGAGACGAATCCCCCATGCCCTCGAAACCACGATATGTTGAACGGACGACTCCGTGCAGCACGGGTTGTCGCGACGATTTCTCCCTTATAATTTAATGGCTTAAGGTCGATCCTTAAGGCATCACTTCAAGTTCATACACGCACCGAAAGGAAGGCCGCATGACTTCGCCGGCGACCGTCTTGCCCCGTTGGACCCTCGTCGCACCGATCATTGGCTGGATCGTGCTCGGTGCCGCCTACGCGATGCCGGGCAATGCGCTGCTGCTGGCGCTGGTCGGCGTTTCGCTGTGCGCGGCCGTGTTTGCCGCCGTCCATCATGCCGAAGTGGTCGCGCATCGCGTCGGCGAACCGTTTGGCACGCTGGTGCTCGCGATCGCCGTCACCGTGATCGAAGTGGCGCTGATCGTCTCGGTGATGCTGACGTCTGGTCCCGAGAAAGCCGGTCTCGCGCGCGATACGGTATTCGCGGCCGTGATGATCGTCTGCAACGGGCTCGTCGGGCTATGTTTGCTGGCGGGCGGCATCCGCCATCTTGAACAGGACTTCCAGAGCCGCGGCGCGGCGGCCGCGCTGGCGGTGCTCGCATCGCTGTCGGTGCTGACGCTCGTGATGCCGAACTTCACGACCACCAGCCCCGGGCCGGTCTTGTCGCCGTCGCAGCTCGCGTTTGCCGGTGTGTCGTCGCTGGTGCTGTACTGCGTGTTCGTGTTCGTGCAGACGGTGCGCCATCGCGACTACTTCCTGGCCGGCGTGCCCGACGAAGACGTCCATGCCGAGCCGCCGGGCGCGCGCCTCGCAGCCATCAGCGGCGTGCTGCTGATGGTGAGCCTCGTCGCGGTCGTGCTGCTCGCGAAAGTGCTGTCGCCGGTGGTCGAATCCGCGGTGCTCGGCGCGGGCGCGCCGCCGGCGGTGGTCGGGATCGTGATTGCGTCGCTGGTGCTGTTACCCGAAGGGCTCGCGGCGTTGCGCGCGGCGCGCGCCGATCGTTTGCAGACCAGCCTGAACCTCGCGCTCGGCTCGGCGCTGGCAAGTATCGGCCTGACCATTCCCACCGTCGCCGGCGTGTTTCTGTATATCGGTCAGCCCATCGTGCTCGGCATCAACGGCAAGGACATGGTGCTGCTCGCGCTCACGCTGGTCGTCGCCACGCTGACGCTCAGCACCGGACGCACGACGATTCTGCAAGGCGCCGTGCATCTGTCTCTATTCGCGGCTTATCTGTTTTTGTCGTTCGCGCCGTGAGGGATGCCCTATCCGGCGTTGGCGGACGGCAACTCACTCTTCCCAGTGCTCGGCCATCCAGTCGCGGAACAGATTCAGCTTCTGCTGTTGTGCGACCGAGTCCGGATACACGAAGTAATAGCGCCAGCCGGTCTTCAGCACGGTGTCGAACGGCCGGACCAGGCGCCGCGCGGCGACATCCTCGTCGATCAGCGCGAGGTCGCTGATCGCGACGCCGAAGCCCTGCGCGGCGGCATTGGTCGCCATGTCGAGCGTATCGAAGCTCGGGCCGAGCTCCGCGTCGATCGTGGCGGCGCCCGCTGCATCGGTCTCCGCGACTTTCGCGAGCCACATCTTCCAGTCACGGTGATCGCGAGTCGGATGCAGCAGCGTATGGCGCGCGAGATCGGCCACCTGCGCGAGCGGCTTGTCCTTCAGCAGTTCGGGCGTGCAGACCGGCGTCAGACGCTCCTCGAACAGCGACACCGCCTGCACGTCCGCACCGGGCGACGAACCGTAGATGATCGCCGCGTCGAACGGCTCGCTCTGGAAATCGACGTCGTGCTGCCAGGTGGTCGTGATCTGCACGTGCAGATCGGGATACTCGGACTGGAAGCGCATGATCTTCGGCAGCATCCAGCGCATCACGCAGGTCGGCACCTTCAGCGCGAGGTCGGTGCGCTGCCTCGTCAAGCGCAGCGACATTTCCTCGATTCGCGCGAAGCTCTCCTTGACCGCCGGCAGCAGCATTTCGCCCTCGGCGGTCAGCGTCAGCCCCTTCGCATGACGCTTGAACAGCGGAAACTTGTAGTACTCCTCGAGCGCGATGATCTGCCGGCTGACCGCGCCTTGCGTGAGGCACAGATGATCGGCGGCACGCGTGAAGCTGCGATGGCGCGCGACGGTTTCGAAAATCTGCAGCGCGTTGAGCGGCGGTAGGCGTCGCATCGAATGTCGTCCAGGATCAGAAAAAATCATTGCGGGGCTGTGGCAGCGCGCGTCGCCGCCCTGCCCGTTATGCCCACAGCATACGCGATCGGCTATGCGCGCACGAGTGGGCGCGCTGGGGAACCCGCATGCGTCCGGCTCATGGCGCGCATAAGAATCTTCGCTCTGGTCGACGTCGCACCGGCGTGGTGCAAAAAGCCTTCAGGAAGTGCACCGGAACCGAGCTTTCCTCATGCCTCGATGCACGCTGGACTTCCTCAGCCCGATATGGATGTTAACCCGCATAGGCCATCGCCCGTAGCTTCCCGCCACATCGTCGCAGCGCTCGCCGCTGCGTTCGCCGGCGGCGAGCCATGAGCGTACGTCATGCGGCCCATGCGCATATTTCGATTGTTGCGTGATTTTGGCAAACCTACAGTGCATCCACACGCGGTATCTGCGGCGGCGCTCACGCCGAACCACATCCGCGTAAACGAACCGGCTGCCCGACACCGAACCCATCACACACGCTTCGCTTCGACGAACCCGCATGACGACAGAGGACCAGATGATGAACCAGCGCCCCGCTCTCCAATCGACCCGCCGCGTGTTCGCGACCTTCGCCGCGACCCTCGCGATGACCGCGCTCGGCGCGCTGTGCGCGCTGCCATCGGCCGCACATGCCGACGCGCTCGACGACATCGCGAAGTCCGGCACCGTGCGCATCGGCGTGTTCGAGGACTATCCGCCGTTCGGCTCGATCGGTCCGGACATGAAGCCGGTCGGCTATGACATCGACGTCGCCAATCTGATCGGCAAGGCGCTCAACGCGAAGGTCGAACTGGTGCCGGTGACGGGCGACAACCGCATGGCCTTCCTCGCCGATCGCAAGGCCGACATGCTGCTGTCGGTCGGCCAGACGCCGGAGCGCGAAAAAGTGATCGACTTCTCGCAACCATATGCGCCGTACTACCTCGCGGTATTCGGCCCGAAATCGCTGCCGGTGAAGAACGCCGCCGACCTCGGCGGCAAGTCGATCTCGGTCGCGCGCGGCACGCTCGAAGACCTGAGCGTCACGAAGATCGCGCCGCAGTCGGCGAACATCAAACGTTTCGACGATCCGAATGGCGCTATTTCGGCGTTTCTTTCTGGTCAGGTACAGTTGATGGTGGTCGGCAACGACGTCGGCGCGACGATTCTCGCGCGGCATCCGGCGAACGATCCGGAGCAGAAGTTCGCGCTGTTCAGCTCGCCCGATCACGTCGGTCTGAACAAGAACGAGCCGCGCCTGAAGGCGAAGGTCGACGAAACGATTGCCAAGGCCCGCAAGGACGGCACGATGAACGCGATCTCGCAGAAGTGGCTGCGAGCGCCGCTGCCGGCCGATCTCTGAAACCCGTGGCGTGGTGCTGTAAAGTCCGCGCCTCAATCTGATCCTACGATGGGCACGAGGCCATGACTTACGCGTTCGATTTCACCGGCTTCGGCCTCTATGCGGGGATGCTCGCGCGCGGCGCCGCCGTGACGCTCGGTCTCACGGCCGTGTCGACCCTGGCGGGCGGGCTCGTCGGGATTGCCGGCGCGAGCATCGCGGCGGCCGGGCCGAAGTGGGCGCGCTGGCTGGTCGCGAGCTACGTCGAGCTGATCCGCAACACGCCGTTTCTCGTGCAGCTGTTCTTCGTGTTCTTCGGTCTGCCGAGCCTCGGCATTCATATCGACGAGATCCAGGCCGCGATTCTGGCGATGACGGTCAATCTCGGCGCGTACGCGACCGAGATCGTGCGCGCCGGCATCGATTCGATTTCGCGCGGCCAGGTGCAGGCCGCCGAGGCGCTCGGTCTGCATGGACGCCAGGTGTTCCGCTACGTCGTGCTGCCGCAGGCGCTCGCCAACGTGTTTCCCGCGCTGCTCGGCCAGGTGCTGATCGTAATGCTCGGCTCGGCGGTCGTGTCGCAGATCTCGGTGCCCGACCTGACCTATGCGGCGAACTTCATCCAGTCGCGCAACTTCCGCTCGTTCGAGAGCTACGTGATCATCACGGCGACCTATCTGCTGATGTCGATCGTGTTGCGGCAGTTGCTGAACCGCTTCGGCCGCGGGCTGTTCGCGGGCCGCGCCGCGCGTGGCGCCAACAACAGCAGCAGCGGCAACGACGGCTTGCCTCGCAACTGGCGCGGCCGCCTGATGTGGCGCGGCGCGCGTACCCTGCCGACGGAGCGCTGATCATGGTCGAATTCACGCTGTGGGATATCGCCCGCAATCTGCTGCTCGCCGCGCGCTGGACGGTGCTGCTGTCGCTGATCGCGTTCGTCGGCGGCGGGGTCGTCGGGCTCGTGCTGCTCGCGATGCGCGTGTCGCCGGTGGCATGGTTGCGCCGCATCGTCGTGCTATACGTCGAGGTGTTTCAGGGCACGCCGCTGCTGATGCAACTCTTTCTCGCGTTCTTCGGTTTGCCGCTCATCGGCATCGACGTGTCGCCGTGGGCCGCTGCGGCCGTCACGTTGACGCTCTATACGAGCGCTTATCTGGTCGACATCTGGCGCGGCTGCGTCGAAGCGGTGCCGCGCGGTCAGTGGGCGGCGGGCGCGAGCCTCGGCATGACGTTCGGCCAGCAGTTGCGCTATATCGTGTGGCCGCAGGCACTGAAGATCGCGGTCGCGCCGACCGTCGGTTTTCTCGTGCAGGTGGTGAAGAGCACCGCGCTCGCGTCGATCATCGGCTTCATCGAACTGACGAAGACCGGCACGATGATCACGAACGCCGCGTTCCGGCCGTTTCCGATTTACGGCATGGTCGCGATGATCTACTTCGCGATGTGTTTTCCGCTGACCTGGTATGCGCGCGTGCTGGAGAAGCGGCAGAAGGTCGGGCTGCATCGCTGAGGTGATCGGGAGGCTATAGCGTGTCATCGTCGCCCGCCGGCCCTAGCGTGGGCATGTACTTGCCGAAATTCAGTTCGAAGTCGCTCGGCACGCCGTAGGCGAGGCTACGGAGCTTGGCG
Source organism: Paraburkholderia sp. JPY465 (assembly GCF_050436725.1). Taxonomy (NCBI): domain Bacteria; kingdom Pseudomonadati; phylum Pseudomonadota; class Betaproteobacteria; order Burkholderiales; family Burkholderiaceae; genus Paraburkholderia; species Paraburkholderia sp. JPY465. The sequence continues at coordinate 2,653,974 of NZ_JBNDMT010000002.1, read as the reverse complement.
CGACGTGCCTGCCCATCTGGCGAGGCGAGAGCCGGAAAGAACATGTCGATGCTCGACTGGAGTTCGGCGGCCGTCGGCGTTCCGACGCGATTGATCTGGGCTTTCGCGGCGCCGAGCGTTTCACGGTCGAATGACGCCAGACGCCGCGCAAGCATTTCGACGAAAGAGTCGAGGTCGTCATCATCCAGCGTGCGGTTCACCCAGCCATATCGTTCGGCGACGTCGGCATCGAAGTCGTCGGCGCTGAGCACGATCTCGAGCGCCCGCGAACGGCCGACCAGGCGCGGCAGCCACTCGAGCGCTCCGCCGCCAGGGACCAGACCGACGCCGACCTCGGGGTTACCGAACAAAGCATTCTGCCTGCTGGCGAACCGCATGTCGCAGGCGAGCACGAACTCGTTGCCGATACCGCGCGTACGGCCGCGAATCTTTGCGATGCTCACCACTGGCGCAGACGACAGGCGCAGTACGAAGTCGCGCCAAAGGCCGAGCACCTCCGGTCGTTCGGCAGCCTTGGCTACGTCGAGATGGGCGACGAAAAAATCGGGATTCGCCGACTGAAACACCACGACCTTGACGGACGGGTCCGACTCGAGATCGGCCATTAGTGCGTCCAATTCGACGATCGTCGCGGGAACGAACATATTGATCGGCGGGTTGCTGAAGGTGATCGTCCACCGGCCAGGATTGCTGCGGTCGATGTCGAACTGCGAAGGGTCGGACATGGTGCTTCTCCTAAAACGATTGGGTTCTGTGTGAATCCGGGTGACATCATCGCTCATGAGCACTGGGGTCAACGCGGCTTTGCTAACACCGACCTCGACTTTCAGCTCAAACAGCAAGGCATCACGCACGTGATCGTCGTCGGCTTGCTGGCGAATACATGTATCGAGTCCACGAGTCGCTTCGCAATGGAACTCGGCTATCACGTCACACTCGTGCGAGACGCTACAGCCGCCTTCACCAAGGAAATGATGCGCGCCGCACACGATCTGAACGGTCCCACTTTCGCCCATGCGATCCTGACAACGGCACAACTGGTTGCCGCACTTCCCGCCTGATCGCTAAGATTTCCGCACGCACTGCTGCGCAATGGATCAGCGAGTCACAGGCTCCTCACGCGTGCGTTGAGCCGCAAACCTGCGCCAATATTGCTATGATTATCATACTTACGATCGCTGCGATTTCGATGGAGGTTTGAATGAGTGCATTGCCCGCCAAGAGCGATACGCTGTGCCCGATCGCGTTGTCTCAGGCTGTCATCGGCGACCGCTGGGCGGTTCTGATCCTGCGCGAACTGTTTATGGGCAATCGGAGATTCGACAGTCTGGTGGCGCAGTCGCAAGCGACGCCGCAGATGCTCTCGTCCCGGCTCAAACGGCTCGAAGCGGACGGCATGATCGAGCGCAAGCGCTACATGGCAACGCCCCCTCGTTACGAATATGAACTCACCGAGATGGGCCGAGCGTTTTACCCGGTCATGCTGGCGCTTCGCGAATGGGGCGAAAAGTGGCATAAACCGCAGGGCAAGGACGTCGCGGTACGCTTCACGCATGTCACGTGTGGCAACGATGCCGGCCTTGGCACCGTTTGCCAGGCCTGCGGTGAACCATTGCGGCGCGAAGATCTGAAGATTGAGCTGAGCCCGTCCTACGCGCAGGAGCGCGCGAGCCGACAGGATGCAGCGAAGACCGGCAAGCCTCTGGCTGATTGCACTCGCTCGTCTAAACCAGGTCCCCGCGAGGTTCGGTCCGCCGGGAAGTCCCCCGTGAGGCGCCAAAAAGTCCGTTGAATGCAGACATGGGCGCCCCCTGCTAAGCGACCGTTACGCGTTCATTCGTCGTTCTGGACTGACTTGATAAGATTGTTCCGCAACGTCACGACCGACGCCTGAATTTTCGCGAACTCGTCGGACGCAAGCCCTGTCTCGACGGGGTTCATCTTCAGCGCTTTTTCGCGCAGCCGCCTGCCGCTCTTCGTGAGACTGATCCGCACCTGGCGCTCGTCGCCGGGATCGCGTTGCCTTTCCAGATAACCCATCGCCTCGAGTTTCTTCAACATTGGCGTAAGCGTGTTCGATTCGAGAAACAGCTTGGCGCCAAGACCGCTGACGGTCTGATTGTCCTCCTCCCACAACGCAATGATCGCGATGTATTGCGGGTAGGTAAGCCCGAGTTCCTCGAGTATCGGCTTGTATGCCTTGCCAAAAGCCAGGTTCGCGGAGTAGACCGCAAAGCACAGGTAATCGGAAAGCATCAGATTTTCGGGTGCCAGTTGATCCTTCGGTTTCATGTGCATCCTCCTTGGCTGGAGCCTGACGTTTCGCAAGATATACATCGCATACGATTATATCGCGCTACAACATATGGCGCATCGCTTCCTGAAGGCGACAACCTACCGTCGGCGAAGAGCGCCCGTACGGCATCGTAGAACCGCTCTGAACGCTGCTTCTTTGTCAGTGGCTAAATCATCGACCGTCCGATTGCCGTGACCGGCGCGCAGCCACAACGTGGATGTGCGCCGGCCAAGCGACAAAAGGATCGACGATCTAGTGGTGTGCGAAAAGGTTGCCACTCGACGTCACGGCGACATGGCTGCCCGATTCCGACTGTCCGGAAACCGCACCGCCGTACGCCCTTTCCGGGGCAGCCTGGTCCTCGCGCTCCGAGGCGACGGTTCGCAGGCTCGGACCGCTTTGCGATGCCGGTGCGCCAACCGAGGGCTTGTAGAACGGGGCCGGTCCATAGCCGCTGGCGAACGCGGGTGCGGTGACGGATGCGGAAACTGCCACGAGCAGTGCAACGATGAGCTTGGTCTTCATGATGGGAATTCCTTCAAAAATGTTCAGTGAAGGGCACCTGTCTCGGGCAGAGACACGTGCCCTGACGGATTACGCCGTGACGATGTTGGTGCTGACCTCGATGTTGCCGCGCACCGACTTCGAGTACGGGCAGATCTGATGGGCCAGGTGCGCAATTTTCTCGACGACTTCCTTGTCCACGCCGGGCACGCGGACGTCGAACTCGGCGCCGAGGAACCACGCGGCCCCGGTCTGCCCGATGTTCACCCGGATGTCCACCGAATAGTCGGGCGGCAGCGTGACCTTGTTCAGTTGGGCCGCGATGCCGAACACGGTGGTGTAACAGGCCGACCAGGCGCCGGCAAACAGCTGCTCGGCTCGCGGGTGCGGTTCGGTGCCGACGTAGTCGAGCGTCTCGACGGTAGGCGCGGTCAGCTTGAGGTCGTAGACGCCATATTCGCCGCGCTGGGCTGCGGGGTCGCGATTGACCGTGGCGTGGGAGTTGCCTGCAGCGAGGACTTTTTCGATCTTTTCCATGATGGATTCCTGTATGTATGGGGGTATCAAACGGGGTATCAACGGGACATCAAACGGATTTGAATCTTGTACGATTCAATCGCGTACGATATAGATGTCACGCTGTGACGACGTTCAGGCCGACCTCGATGTTGCCGTGCACGGCCTTCGAGTACGGGCAGATCTGGTGGGCGCGGTTCGCGATCGCCTCGACGACTTCCACCGCCAGACCCGGCGCGCGGATGGTGAACTGCGCGCCGAGACAGAACCCGTTACCGATGGTGCCGATACTGACCTTGATGTCCACGGAATAGTCGGACGGCAGCGTGACCTTCTTCAGCGAGGCCGCAATTTCGAAGGCGCTGATGTAACAGGCTGACCACGCCCCGGCAAACATCTGCTCGGCTCGCGGGTGCAGCTCGGTGGCAATGAAATCGCGGCTTTCACCGTCGAGCGCCGAGAGCTTGAGGTCGAGCACGCCGTGCTCACCGCGCTGGAGCTCGGGGTCGTGGTTGACCGTGGCGTGGGAGTTGCCTGAGAAGAGGACTTGGTCGATCCGGGTCATGATAGGTTCCTGTGTGAATAAGGGGGTTAAGCGTCTTAGATCGCATGCGATGTAATCGCTTGCGTCGAATAATGGAGAAAGACGCACCCGTTGTCAATCGCAAAAGATTTAATCGCATACGAGCAACCGATAGAGGAAACGAATAATTCGCCCGAAGCCTCGCCGCACTTGACGGTATGAATATCATAGTTATATGCTGCGCCCATTGTCATATGCGACGCGTGCGAGGTCACGAATCGTCCGACATAAGCCGTACGGCGCCGGCTGCGCGACGCGATTGGCTGCTGCGCGGCAAAGGCGCAGCGCAATGGCTCGGTTAGCGAATGCAGCCTCGTTTCCACCACATCTCACGCGCACCGCGAGCCGGCGCGCATGCGATTCACCACGTGAAAGGAAGAACTATGAAGATCGAAGATGCTGTCGTTTTCGTGACGGGCGCGAACCGCGGGCTTGGCCTGGAGTTCGCGAAACAGGCGCTCGAACGCGGGGCGCGGAAGGTCTATGCGGGCGCCCGCGATCCGGCCAGCGTGAGCTTGCCTGGAGTCGTCCCCATCAAGCTCGACGTGACCGATCCGGCGGCCGTGGCCGCGGCTGCCGATGCGGCTCGCGACCTCACGCTGCTGATCAACAACGCGGGCATCGCGCGACTCGGCAGCCTGACGGACGACGGCGCGCTCGACGCGTTGCGCGATCACTTCGAAACCAATGTCTTTGGCATGCTGGCGATGTCGCGTGCGTTCGCGGGGAGCCTCGCCGCGAACGGCGGCGGTGCGATCCTGAACGTGCTGTCGGTCGCGAGCTGGGTGAACCGGCCGATTCTGTCTGCCTACGGCGTGTCGAAGTCGGCCGCGTGGGCGCTGACCAACGGCCTGCGCCAATCGCTGCGCGAGCAGCGCACGCAGGTCATCGGGCTGCATGCAGGTTTTATCGATACGGATCTGGTGCGCGACCTGGAAGTGCCGAAGGCAACACCGGCCGACGTCGTGCGCCAGGCGTATGAAGCTATCGAGGCCGGCTCGGAGGAAGTGTCCACCGACGAATTCACCCGGCAGGTGAAGGCTGGACTCTCGGCAGGCATCTATCTGAACGACTCGACGCCACGCTGATCGCGCGGAAGCGGTCCCACCAAAAAAAAGCGGCAACCCTGCGCTGCATGGGTTGCCGCTTTTGCGTTGCGCCGCACTTACCTCTCGATCAGCGCCCCGCCTGGGTCGACTGCCGCAACTTCGCCACCTCCGCCGCCCCAACCGCCGGTGCGCCGTTGTTCCAGCCCGCGCGCACGAAGCTCAGCACGTCGGCGATCTGCTTATCGTCGAGCACCGCCGCGAAGCCGGGCATCGGGAACGGCGACGGTACGCCGTTGATCACGAGGTCGCCGGTGCCGTTCAGCGTCACGTTGATCAGCGACGACGCGTCCTTCGCGAGCACGTTCGGATTGCCGGCCAGCGGCGCAAGCATCGGCGCGAAACCGCGTCCGTCGACACCGTGGCAATGCATGCAATACGCGGTATAGACGCGCGCGCCGGCATCGTTCGCGGGTCGATCAAGCGACACCTTCGTCGCCTGCGGATCGTACGTATAGGCCGCCGCGCCGTTGCCGCCGACCGGCGGCAGCGACTTCAGATACGCCGACACCGCCGCGACGTCCTGATCGCTCAGCGCTTGCGTGCTGTTGTTGATCACGCTCGTCATCGCGCCGAACGCCGACGCGTGGCGATTCGCGCCGGTCTTCAGGAACGTGCGCAGATCTTCGTCGCTCCAGCGGCCGAGCCCGGCGTTGTGCTCGCCGGTCAGGTTCGACGCGAACCAGCCGTCGAGCAGCGCGCCGCTCAGGAACGCGCTGCCGCTTTCGTCGAGCGCGCTTTCCTGGAACGCAACGCCGCGCGGCGTGTGACACGACCCGCAATGTCCGAGCCCTTGCACCAGATACGCGCCGCGATTCCACGCGACGTCCTTGCCCGGCTTGTCGCGGTATGCGCCCTTTTCGAGAAACGCCATGTTCCAGAACATCAGCGGCCAGCGCATGTTCAACGGCCACTTGATGTCGGACTCGCGATTCGCCTGCTGCACCGGTGCGACGCCGCGCATGAAGAACGCGTACAGCGCCTTCACGTCGTCGTCGTTGACCTTCGCGTAAGACGGATACGGCATCGCCGGATACAGGTTGTGGCCGTCTTTCGCGACGCCCTCGCGAAGCGCCCGCGCGAAGTCCGCTTCGGTGTAGCCGCCGATGCCGGTCTGCGCGTCGGGCGTGATGTTGGTCACGTAGATGCGGCCCATCGGCGTGTTCATCGGCAGGCCGCCGGCGAACGGCTTGCCTTTCGGCGCGGTGTGGCAGGCCGCGCAATCGCCGAGTTGAGCGAGATAAGCGCCGCGTTGCACGAGCGCTTGATCGGCCGCGCCGGCACCCGCCGGAGTCGCGGCATCGGCAGTTGCTTGCGCGAGAAACGGCAAGGCGACGCACAGCGCCGCGCCAAGACCCTTCAGCTTGTTTTTCATGTCGGGCTCCTTGCGCGTCACGCGCTGTGCAGTTGACGGCCCACCGGCAGTTGCCGCAGCCGCGTGCCGGTGGCCGCATAGATCGCATTGGTCAGCGCGGGCGCGAGCGCCGCGGTGCCGGGTTCGCCGATGCCGCCGGGCGCCTCGCCGCTCTTCACGAGATGCACGTCGATCGGCGGCGTTTCGTTGATGCGCAATATCCGGTAGTCGGTGAAGTTGTTCTGCTCGACGCGGCCGTCCTTGATCGTGATCTCGCTGTACAGCGCGGCCGTGATGCCGAAGATGATGCCGCCCTGCACCTGCGCCTCGATCGTGTTCGGATTGACGTACATCCCGCAATCGACCGCGCAGTTCACGCGCTTGACCGTGACCTCGCCCTGTTCGACCGCGACCTCGACGACGATCGCGAAGAAGCTGCCGAACGCGTGCATCACCGAGACGCCGCGCCCTTGCCCCTTCGGCAGCGCGCTGCCCCAGTTGCCGGCCTGCGCGGCCACGTTCAGCACGTTCAGCGCGCGCGGCGATTTGCCGAGCAGATTGCGCCGGTACTGCACCGGATCGATCTTCGCGTGCGCGGCGAGTTCGTCGATGAAGCTCTCGACGACGAACGTGCCGCGCGTCGGGCCGACACCGCGCCAGAACGCGGTGGGCACCGCGTGCGGTTCCACGCGCACGTAGTCGACCAGCTGGTTCGGCAGGTCGTACGGCAGATCGGCGGCGACTTCCACCGCGTCGGGATCGAGTCCGTTCTTGAACGCGGGTGGCGCAAAGCGCGCCATGATCGACGAACCGGCAATGCGATGCTGCCACGCGATCGGTTTGCCATTCGCGTCGAGCCCGGCCGAGATCGTGTCGTAGTAGTACGGCCGGTACATGTCGTGCTGGATGTCTTCCTCGCGCGTCCACAGCACCTTGACCGGCGTCGACACCTGTTTGCCGACCTTCACGGCCTGCGTGACCATGTCGGTTTCGAGCCGCCGCCCGAAGCCGCCGCCGAGCAGATGGTTGTGCACGATGATCTTGTCGGCAGGCAAGCCCGTGACCGCGGCCGCCGCATCGACGACGCGCGTCGGCACCTGCGAGCCGAGCCAGATTTCGCACGCGTCGCCGCGCACGTGGACCGTGGCGTTGACCGGCTCCATCGTCGCGTGCGCGAGGAACGGCTGCTGGTAGACCGCGTCGACGCGCGACTTCGCATCGCCGAACGCGCGGCCGACGTCGCCGTCCTTGCGCGCTACCGCGCCGCCGTGTTGCGAGGCCGCCGCGAGATCGTCGACGATGCGCTTCATCGATAACTGCGCGCCCGCGCCTTCGTTCCACTTGATATCGAGCGCCTGCAAACCGCGCTTCGCGGCCCACGTGTGGTCGCCGATCACCGCCACCGCGTTGTCGAGCTTGATCACTTCGCGCACGCCGGGGATCTGCTTCGCATGCGTAGCGTCGACACTCGCGAGCGTGCCGCCGAACACCGGGCAGTTCGCGATCGCCGCGTAGACCATGCCGGGCAAGCGCACGTCGAGGCCGAACTGCGCGGTGCCGTCGACTTTCTCCGGCGAATCGAGACGCTTCGCCGGCTTGCCGATCAGCTTGAAATCCTTCGGGTCTTTCAACGGCACGTTCTGCGGCGCGGGCAGCGCCGAGGCGGCCTGCGCGAGCTGACCATAGCTCGCGCTGCGATTGCTGGCCGCGTGGATCACCTGCCCGCCTTGCGCATGGCAACTGGCCGGATCGACCTGCCACTGCTGCGCGGCCGCGTTGATCAGCATCACGCGCGCGGTCGCGCCAGCGCGGCGCATCGGCTCCCACGCGAAGCGGATCGACGTCGAGCCGCCGGTCAACTGGCCGCCGAGCAGCGGGTCCATGAAGAGCTTTTCGTTGGGCGGCGCGTGATCGAGCGTGACCGAGTCGAGCGGCACTTCGAGTTCCTCGGCGATCAGCATCGGAATCGACGTATAGACGCCCTGACCCATCTCGACCTTCGGTATCACCAGCGTGACCTTGCCGGCGGTGTCGATCTGGATGAACGCGTTCGGCGCGAACACGCCGCTTTGCGGCGCCTCGTTCGCATCGCCGCCGATCACGCTCTTGCCCGCCTTCTGATCCTGGCTCGCGGCCGGCATGCTGAAGCCGAGCAGCAGACCGCCGCCGGCCGCGGCGCCGACCGTCACACCGAATTTGAGGAACGTGCGCCGCGAGATGCCGCGTGCATGCCGCGTGGCGGTGCCGGTCGGCTGTGCGCCGTTCTGTGCATCGAGCAATCCCTGGGACATGTCAGGCCCCCTTCGCGGCTTGCTTAATCGCCGCGCGCACGCGGTGATAGGTGCCGCAGCGGCAGATGTTGCCCGCCATCGCGGCGTCGATGTCGGCGTCGCTCGGATTGGGATTGCGCGCGAGCAGCGACGCCGCCGACATCACCTGCCCCGACTGACAGTAGCCGCACTGCACGACGTCGAGTTCACGCCAGGCCTGCTGCACTTTCTGACCCGCGGGCGTCGCGCCGACCGCTTCGATCGTCACGATCTTCCGGTCGCCGACCGCCGCCGCCGGGAACACGCACGAACGCACCGCGACGCCATCGAGATGCACGGTGCATGCGCCGCATTGCGCGATGCCGCAGCCGAACTTGGTGCCGGTCAGCCCGACGAGATCACGCAGGACCCACAGCAGGGGCATGTCGGGCGGGGCATCGACGGTATGGGTTTCGCCGTTGATATTGAGCGTTGTCATGAGCGGCTCCGGTGGGGATGTTGTTGTGGTCACGCGGTTTAGATCGCGACACCGCACCAGACCGCGAACATGCGCCGTTTTGTTCGGCATGTCGCGCTAATCCGCGATGAAAAGCGGCCTGTGATCGAGCGGGTGTCGACAGAAAACCGGCCGATTGTAGTCGTGTCGAAAGAACTGCGCTTTGGCGGTGCCAGACGGCACGTCGCATGCTATGCGGGGTGGATCGCATGTGCCGGCTGGGGCGATGCGTTACCATCGATGGATTGATCCGTCAGCGTGATCGCGCGACCCGCTGCATCGCACCGAGTGGTGTTGCGACGCGCGATTCCGTCGTGTCACCTCAGCCGCTGGAGCCGCCGATGAACGACCCGCAATGCATTCAATTCCTCACGGATGTTCGCCGACCATTGCTTGCGCTGCACAAGGCGATTCTCGATCACGAACGCGCCGCATACGAAAAGGAGTTCGGCCCGGTGACGCCGGCGGCATTCCTGCAGGTGCTGATCAACGGTTCGGGGTTTCGCTGGCTGACGCCGCTATCGACGGTGATCGCGAGCGTCGATGAGATTCTCGACGACGCGGAAGCCGAGGCCGGCGACCGCCTCGCAACCGCCGAGGCCGTGATCGGACTGTTCTCGCCCGATCAACCGAACAACCACTTCCTGCCGCGTTATCTGCCGCTGTTGCAGGCCGATCCGGCGATCCTGCATTACCACGGCGAGGTAGCGCGTTTGCTGCGCGGCGTGCAAACGACGTAACGGCGATTCGCACGGAGCACGGCGGCGGCGCGTGCGCTGCTTGCCGGCTCCCGCATTTCCTCACCGTTGACAAGCGGCCTCGCGTCGATGCGGCATCCGTCGATGGTTGGTACTTTTGCGTGAATTGAGCGAAATGCTCTGGCGTGAAGGTACTTTCGCAACGATTTCTCGACCGCCTGGAAGGCACGGCCGATCAGATTGCCTGGGTTAGCTGAATAAATTCAAGGTGAGCTTTTGCGGGAACGCCGAAGCTCAACTGCGCCCCTGCGGCAGATAACGCAGCGGATCGACCGGCTTGCCGTCGTGCCGCACTTCGAACCCGACCGACACACGCGAATTGTTCTCGTCGCCCATCTCCGCGATCTGCTGACCCTTGCGGACGATGTCGCCCATCTTGACCAGCAGTTTGCGGTTGTGCGAATACGCGGTCAGAAAATCCTTGTTGTGTTCAACGATGATCAGGCTGCCGTAGCTGTTCAGTCCGGTGCCCGCGTACATCACCTTGCCGTCGGCGGCGGCTCGCACCGGATCGCCCGCTTTGCCGCCGATCTCGATGCCGCGTGTTTCGCCCGGCTGAAACGCTTCGACGACGCTGCCCGCGGCAGGCCACGCGAGCGTCACGCTGCTCGCATGCCGGCGGGTTTCCCGCGTGACCTGGCGGACTTCCGCGGCATCCGGAGCGGGTGCTGCGGACTGCGTCGAAGCTTGTGCCGAGGTTGGCGCTGTCGCTTGTGAATCACCCGGCGCCGCGGGTCGCGCCACCGCCTTCGCGGCGGCCGCCGCATTGGCCGCATTGGCCGCCTTGACCGCGCGCACCGTCTCCGGCGACGCGACGTGCAGCACCTGCCCCGGCTTCAGCCGCGCCGATGCCTTCAGAGCGTTCCATGCCTGCAACTGCTTGACGCTGATGTGGTGACGCTGCGCGACCCGCGCGAGCGTGTCGCCGCGCCTGACCCGATACACGAGCGGCGGCGACTTTTTCAGTTGCGCGTTATCGCTGGCGTCGATCGACAGCGGCGCGTCTGCCGCCGCATCGCCAGACGTTGTTCCCGTCGCATTCGCCGCCAGCACGCCGGACGCTGCGTTGGTGCTGTTTGCAACATTGTTCTGCGCATTCGGCTGCCCGACGTTTGCGCAACCGCTGACGGCCAGCGCGACCCATGCGCCGGCGAGACCGGCCAAGATCGTTCTGTCGAAACGCTTTCTCATTCTGTCCGACTCCTGCTGTATAGATGCGCAAGCCGGATACGCCGATGCCGCTGACAAGGCGCGCGATCTTTGGCCGCGCGGCCTTCCCGGCGACACGGCGAAGCTGCCTCGTACGGCGCTCATTCCGTGCCTGCTTGCCGATCAAATTTCTCGCGGAATTCTAAAGTGCCGTTTGATAAAAACGTCCCGCGCCACACACTCTGATACAGACGTTACGAGCCGTATTTCCGCGTTACTACGGCACGTGTTTGGGCACATCAACGACGCACACGTCGCCGCTTCAGCGCGGCACGTTCAGACTCGTTGACATTCGACTTATCGGCAGACGCGAGGGGAACTTGAATAGTCATGCGGCGCGCCGGAGGGCGCAAAAAAGCCAGCCTTCGAAATCCGAAGGCTGGCCGATCCGCGTTTGACAGCAGCGAACTAGAACTTATGCCGGATCGCCGCGCGCACGACGACCTGTTTCGACGTCGACGACGGCGACTGCGTGCCGGGGATGAATGCGAAGTCGAGGACCGACAGTGTGGAATCGCCGGCGACCTGTTGATACGCGCCCTGCAGATAGAGGTCGGTGCGCTTGGACAGGTTGTAGTCGGCCATCAGCCCGAACGTATGGATGCGCGGCTTCACGCCGCCGTTCGATGCGTCGTAGGTTTCCATCGTGTACACGTACTGCGCGCCGACGAACAGCACCGGCGAAATCTGATACTTGCCGTTGATCTCGAAGTTCTGATACTTGAGCGAGTTCAGCAGCACGCCCGGCGGCGTGACGGGCACGAGCGGCACCGGCGGCTCGATGCCGAGATAGCCGTTTGCGGTCGGCTCCAGATAGTTCGAGTTGCTGTAGACGAAACCCGCCGTCGCCGGTCCGAACGTATAGGTGATGCCGCCGCCGAACACGCGCATGCGCGTCGCGACGAAGCCCGCGTCGTTGGTGGCGACCGCGCCGTTCGCGCTGCCGCCCGGATTGTCGGCCTGCAGATATGCCGCCGCGACCAGCAGCCCGCCATACGCGTACTGGCCGCCGAAGCTGTACGCGCGATTGTTGGCGAAGCCCGTGTCGTTGCTGAAGCTGTAGGTGCCGCCGAACTGGAAGCCCGAGATCGACGGGCTCGCGTACTTGACGGTGTTGTTCAGGCGAAACGTGTTGTCGGTGTTGTCGTTGTCGAACGGATGCGAGAACAGCTCGCCGCCCCAATTGCCGTCGGCCGTGGTCTGCGCCAGGTAATCGACGACGGAATCATATTGTCGGCCAAACGTTAGCGTGCCGTACGCCTGTGAACTGAGTCCGACGAAAGCCTGACGGCCGAACAGGCGGCCGCCCTGCCCGAGCCGGCCGGAATTCAGATCGAAACCATTCTCGAGCTGGAAGATCGCCTTCAGTCCACCACCGAGATCCTCGGAGCCCTTCAGGCCCCAGCGGCTCCCCTGTGCAAGCCCGCTGGCGAGTTCATAAACATGGCCGTGGCCGACATTGTTCGTGTAGTTGATGCCTTCGTCGATCACGCCATACAGCGTGACGCTAGTCTGCGCGACGGCAGGCACGGCAAGAACGGAAGACGCAGCAACGGAGACAGCCAGCGCGAACACTTGCTTGTTCATGATGATCTCCCTGCACCTCGAGTGATGGGACAACTCGATCCGGCCGCTTTGTTCTTTTTGCTCTTTATTCTCGTCATTTTCCCAGCAGTTCTGAGGACTGCTCCAATGGCTGCGCTTTCCAGAAATCCTCACACGACATCGTCCGGCCGTCCATGAGTGGATGCGCCAAGTATCGGGAATGTTGCTAATTCTCCACTGCGCGTTGTTTCCTCTTTTTTCGTAAGGTCGGTTCAGGTAAACGGCAGCTGCTGCTGCCGATCTCGCTGCGTCATTGTCATGAAAAGAAATATAATCCCGTGCCTCTGCTGCCATGCAACGGAACTCGATGCCGCAGCGAAGGTCACCTTTACAGCCCGCTGACGCGCCGCCTCGAAAAGGCGGCCGAAGTCGGCGACGCGGACCACAGGCGACGCCAACCCGGATCGCCTTCCCGCCGCAGCACCCAATTCCATATTAAAAAGCCTTGTGAGACGCCCGCCGCGCTGGATCAGCGCGCCGTCGCACGGGGCTGCTTTTGACTCGAACAATGCCTGACAAGCCCTCCTCCCGCCTGATCGAGCTGGACTTTTTCCGCGGACTGGTTCTGCTGATCATCGTGGTCGATCACATCGGCGGCAGCATTCTGTCGCGCGTGACGCTGCATGCGTACGCGCTGTGCGATGCCGCCGAAGTGTTCGTGTTCCTCGGCGGCTTCGCGACCGCCACCGCCTATGCAACGCTCGCCGAGCGGCGTAACGAGACGATCGCGCGCGGCCGCTTCGTGCGCCGCTCGTTCGAGATCTATCGGGCGTTTCTCGTCACCGCCGGGCTGATGCTGCTGGTCAGCGCGGTGCTCACCGCATTCAGCATCGACGGGCCGAATCTCGCCACGACCGATCTCGACGACCTGATCGACACGCCGCTTGCCGCGCTGCGCGACATCGTGCTGCTGCGCCGCCAGCCGTACCTCGCGTCGGTGCTGCCGATGTACGCGTTCTTCGCGCTGCTGGTGCCCGCAATCCTGCCGCTCGCGCGCAGCAAGCCATGGCTGCTGGTCGTCGGCAGCATCGCACTGTGGGCCGGCGCGCCGGCGATCAGCAAGTACTTGCCCGCCGCGCCCGACATGCACTGGGACTTCAACCCGTTCGCGTGGCAACTAATGTTCGTGCTCGGCGTGCTCGCACGCTGCCAGCCGGTGTATCAGCGGACCAGCGCGCATCGATCCGGCTGGCTCGTCAGCGTGCTGGCGTTCGCGGTGGTCGTAGGCGCCGCGTACTACAAGCTCGTGCTGCTGCATGCGCCGCTTGCCGCAAGCTTCAAGGAGAACCTGTCCTATCTGCGCGCGGGCAACTTCCTCGCGATTGCATGGCTCGTCGCCAATCTGATCGAGCTCGGCTGGGCGAAGAAGGTCGCGCGGCGGCTGCCGTGGGTCGGCTTGATCGGCCGTCAGGGGCTGCTGTGCTTCATTGCCGGCGCGGTGATTTCGCTGGTGATCGACTCGGTGCTCTACGCGGCGACGGATGGTTACCTGAACTATCCGCTCGGCCTGCTCGCCGACGCGGCCGCGGTCGGCGCGCTGCTTGCCGTCGCGCTCGGCGTGGAGCCGCTGAAGCGCTTCGTCGGGCGGTTCGTCGACGGGCGGCTGCGGACCTCAAGCTGAAGAACTTTGCGCGCATAAAGCGCCGTCCGTCTGTCCGCCACGTTCCATCTCAAATCTGGCGCCAATGCTGATAGGATGACGGCCGCGCGCGAATCCCGCGCCAGCCGGCCATCCTGACATGCGTCGATTCCTCTGTTTCGCCCTCGCACTGCTTGCCTCCGCCGTCGGCGCGCCCGCGTTCGCGAGCACGGTCGCGAGCCGCAGCTTCCATTCCGATGCGCTCGGCCGCGACTGGAGCTACACGATCTACCTGCCGGCAGGCTATCGCGCGCACGGTCCGCGCCTGCCGGTGCTCTACCTGCTGCACGGCAATAACGGCGACGCCAACGACTGGCTCACGAAAGGTCATCTACAGAGCGCCGCCGACACGCTGATCGAGCGCAAGGAGATCGCGCCGGTTGTGATCGTGATGCCGCAAGGCGGCACGGACTGGTACGTCGACCGCAAAGAAAAGATGGAGAGCGCGTTCTTCGGCGATCTGCTGCCCGAGATCGAAACGCACTACGCGGTCGCGACGCAGCGCGGCGGCCGGATGATCGGCGGCGTGTCGATGGGCGGCTTCGGCGCGCTGCGCTACGCGCTGACGCAGCCCGAGATGTTTTGCGGCGCGCTGCTGCTGAGTCCCGCGATCTACGCGAACGAGCCGCCGCGCGCGTCGGCGGCGCGGCGGGTCGGCGTGTTCGGCGAGCACCAGTTCGACCCGCGCATCTGGCACGAGCTCAACTATCCGGCGCAGTGGGACCGCTATATGAGCCAGCCGTATCGTCTGCCGATGTTCATCGCATCCGGCGACGACGACCTCGACATCCAGGCCGACGCGTCACTGCTGTACACGCATCTGCGGCTCGCGGGCAATCCGGCTGCGCTGCGGATCATCGACGGCGGCCACACGTGGGACGTGTGGAGCGCGCTGTTGCCCGCCGCGCTCAAATACACGCTCGGCTGCGTGAAGCCGCCGGCGCAGGAGCATCCGTCGAATCAACGGCCTTGAGCCGGCGCTACTCCACGAGATCGGTCCACAGTACCATCAGCACCGTCATCAACGCGGGGCCGATGAAAATCCCCAGCAGCCCGAACGTCTCGGCGCCGCCGAGAATACCGAACAGCACAAGGAGAAACGGCAGGCGCGTCGAATTGCCGATCAGCACCGGCCGCACGAAGTGCTCGGCGACGAACACGACGACCGCGCCGAATATCAGCAGCCCGGCCGCCGCGACCATCGAGCCCTGCACGAGCAGCCACAGCGCCGCGAGACCGAACACGATCGGCGCGCAGAACGGCAGCATCGCGGCGATCGCCGTGACGAAGCCGAGCAGCGCCGCGTGCGGCACGCCGGTCACGAAATACGCGACGCCAAGCAACAGGCCCTCGCCGACGCCGACCACGATCAAGCCCGACACGGTGCCGCGCACCGCGGTCCCCATGTGCGCGACGAGGTCCGCGCCGCTATCGCCGAAACCGCGTCGCGCGGCCTTCAGCAACGAACCGGACAGGCGCGGCCCCGCCTGAAAAATCACGAACAGCGTGATCAGCATGAACGCGAACACCATTGCCGCATGCGCGGCGCGGGCGCCGAAATGCCGGCCGAGCGTCATCACCGTTTCGCTGTGCAAGCCTTTCATCGCCGCCGAACCGCGCAGCGGCTGAGCGAGATTGGCCTGCCACCACGAGCTGATCTGCTGCACGCCGAACGGCAGACGGTTGATGAAGTCCGGCAGCGGAATGCCGTTTTCCTGCACGCTGCGGAACCAGTCGTTCAGCTCGTGCGCCTCGCGCAGCGCCTGCGCGATGCCGAGCCCGACCGGCAGCAGCACCAGCACGGCGATCACCAGCGTGAAGACGGTCGCGAGCAAGGTCGTGCGCCCCCTGAACCACTGGCTGCTCGCCACCTTGTGCAGCAGCGGCCACAGCGCAATCGCGACGACCGCCGCCCACGCCACTACTACGATGAAATCGCGCACCACCCACAATGCGAGCAGCACGAGCCCGATGTAAAGCACGACCGACGCGGCCCGCTGCTTTTTCTGGCGCTCCGCGGCGACGGACGACGCTTCGGGAGAATTGGGCGGTACGGCGGGAGGGCGTGGAATCATGTGAACTCTGGTGTTTTTGAACGGTGTGCGCGCGAGCCGACCTGAAAAATTCAAACCCGCTACACTGACGGCTCGGTTTGCCGCCCGACACCCAACATCTTAAAGGAAGCGTTGCCGCCCTTTTCCCGGCCGCTCTCCTAGTCGCGCCACAGGCAACACAGCGTTGCAAAAATACGCATTATTAAAAAAGCACATAAAAACCGCTTGCAACGCCCGTCGTTTCAGCCAGTCGCAAATGTCAAGTGTGATTATTGCTAATTCCGGAACGGTGTTTCAACGATGACACAATGGCTATCCGGCGCGCACGGGACTAAATTCGGCACTCCACAATACGGAGTCGATGATGACCCTGGAGTCCATCCCCCTCGACGGTAGCAATGGCGTACGCATCGAAATTCTCGAGAGCTCCGACACGACGCTGGTGATCCGTTGGGTCGAGCCGGGCCGCTGCCACTACGGTGAGCAGCGCTGGCGCCGCCGCTCGGCGCATTCGTCCGGCACCTGCGCGGTGTCGCGCCGCAAGATCCGCCGCGGTGACCCGGTGTTCAAGCCGGCCGAGCGCCCGGCGCCGTCGAATGCGTCCGCGATGATCTGCGCGGAAATTCTCGAACCGCTGCTCGAAGCGGCCTGACGCACGGAACGTTCCCGAGTACCGCGGCCGGAGCGCGAGTTTCAACCCGTTGCCCTCGCGGTCGATCTCGCTACGGCCCACGCGCCCTCAACGACAGTGTGCCCGGCCGGCGCGGCATCGCATGATGCGCCGCCGCGCCGGCACCGCCCCCGGTTGCCGCCCCGCGCCTCGTGCGTTAAGGTGGATTCGTTGCGCTCGCCCGACCGCCGGCTCGCTATCCGGCGTCGGCTGCGCGCCTTCCACCACCGCGCCGCGCCCGCCGCGACGCCGTTTGAGGGCCGATCATGGCAGAAGACACGCCGCAAACCCGCGCGGCCACCGCCGCTTCCACGCCTCCCGCTTCCTCCGCTGCTCCCGCTTCGCTGATCCCGCCGCAGCAATTCTCGCTCGACGTGCTGCTCGAAAAGTATGCGAAAGGCGATGAGCAATCCGCCGACGACGTGTATCGACGCGTCGCGCGCGGCGTTGCCGAGGCCGAGCCGCCCGAGTTGCGCGCGTCGGTCGAGGAACAGTTCGTCGACAACATGCGCCACGGCGCGCTCGGCGCGGGCCGCATCATGAGCGCGGCGGGCAGCGGCATCGCCGCGACGCTGATCAACTGCTTCGTGCAGCCGGTCGGCGATTCGATCCAGGGCGTCGACGAACAGGGTTTGCCGGGCATCTACGTGGCCCTGCTCCAGGCGGCCGAAACGATGCGCCGCGGCGGCGGCGTCGGCTACAACTTCTCCGCGATCCGGCCGAAGGGCGCGCGGGTTCACACGACCAGCTCGGCCGCCTCGGGTCCGTGCAGCTACATGGACGTGTTCGACGCATCGTGCCGCACCGTCGAAAGCGCGGGCTCGCGACGCGGCGCGCAGATGGCGGTGCTCGACTGCAACCATCCGGACCTGCTCGAATTCATCGAAGCCAAGCATTCGAAGGGACGTTGGAACAACTTCAACGTGTCGGTCGGCGTCACCGACGAATTCATGCGCGCGGTCGAGAACGACGAGCCATGGCAACTGGTCCATCGCGCCGAGCCGTCACCGGCGCTGCGCGCGGCCGGCGACGTGCGGCAGCGCGAAGACGGCCTGTGGGTCTATAGCGAACATCCGGCGCACGCGATCTGGGACCGCATCATGCGCTCGACGTACGACGTCGCCGAACCCGGCATCGTGTTCATCTCGCGGATGAACGAGGACAACAATCTGCGCGCGGTCGAAACGATCCGCGCGACCAATCCGTGCGGCGAGCAGCCGCTGCCCGCCTACGGCTGCTGCAACCTCGGGCCGCTCAATCTGACGCGCTTCGTCGTCGATCCGTTCGCGCAGATGCAGGGGCGCCAGCCGTCGTTCGACTGGGACGGCCTCGCGCGCCGCACCCGCACGCAGGTGCGCTTTCTCGACGACGTGCTCGACGTCACGCTGTGGCCGCTGCCTGAGCAATACGCCGAATCGCGCGCGAAGCGGCGCATCGGCGTCGGCTTCACCGGCCTCGGCGATACGCTGGTGATGATGGGCCTGCGCTACAACTCGCAGGAAGGCCGCGATTTCGCGGTGCGCATCGCGCGGTTGATGCGCGACGAAGCATATCGCGCGTCGGTCGAACTTGCGAAAGAGCGCGGCGCGTTCGAGCTGTTCGACGCCGCGCGCTATCTGGAAGCCGGCACCTTCGCGTCGCGTCTGCCCGACGACATCAAGCAGGCGATCCGCCGCGACGGCATCCGCAACAGCCATCTGCTGTCGATCGCGCCGACCGGCACCGTGAGCCTCGCGTTCGCGGACAACGCGTCGAACGGCATCGAGCCGGCGTTTTCGTGGACTTATACGCGCATGAAGGTGATGGCCGACGGCGGCCGCGAATCGTTCGACGTCGAGGACTACGCGTACCGGCTTTATCGCGAGCTGGGCGGCGATGTGACCAGGCTACCGGACTATTTCGTCAGCGCTCTGCAGATGTCCGCGCGCGACCATCTCGACATGATGGCGGCCGTGCAGCCGTACGTCGACACGTCGATCTCAAAGACCGTCAACGTGCCCGCCGACTATCCGTTCGACGCTTTCGAAAGCCTCTACTTCGATGCATGGAAAAGCGGGCTGAAGGGCCTTGCGACCTATCGCCCGAACGACACGCTCGGCGCGGTGCTGAGCGTGTCGTCCGCGCAGGCCGACGACACGCTCGCCGAGATGGATCAGGACCCGCTGCGTATCGCGATCGATCATCGGCCCAGGGGCGAATTGCCGGCGATCATCGAGAAGGTCGAGTATCTGACTCAGGCGGGCAAGAAGTCGCTATATGTCGCGGTGTCGTTCATTGAGGTGACGGGGCGGCTCGGCGGCGAGGACGTCACCATCGAGCGGCCTATCGAGTTCTTCATTCCGGTCGGTCAGCGCGACGAGTCGCAGCAATGGATCACTGCGACGATGCGTTCGCTGTCGCTGGCCGCGCGCGGCGGCTTCGTCGCGCGCAATCTGCAGGACATGCGCAAGGTGTCGTGGGATCGCGGCCAGGTGCGGCTTGGTGACGTGCAGCGGCTCGACGGTCATCGTGCGCCACGCTGGCACGATTCTGAAGTGGCCGCGCTCGCGTTCGCGATCCAGCAGATCCTGTATCGACGCGGCTTTCTCGACGCCGAGGGCAATCAGGTCGCATCGCGCATGCTCGCGCGTTTGCCGCGCGGGCAAATGAAAACCGATCTGGCGCTGTCCGCCGATTTCGGCCTCCGTGCGAATCCCGCGGATAGCGCCGACGCGTTGCTGCAGCCCAACGGCACGCAAGGACTGCACACGATGCTCGGACGCAAATGCGCTTCGTGCGGCGCGAATGCGGTGATTCGCAAGGACGGTTGCGATTTTTGTACCGCGTGCGGGGAGGTGGGGGCGTGCGGGTAGTGTGAGGTTGGGAGCGCGGTGGCCTCGCGGCCAGACGCGCTCATCGGGGGCTATGCTTCACCCCACTCTCGCGTAATAAAGATTCTGCGGATGCTTCGCCCCCGCGAAGAAAAACCAGCGCTCCGCCACGAGCCCCGCATACTGCACGAGACAAGCCGCGGCCAGCAAGCCGAACGACGCGCCAAGCGAGCGCAGCCCCGCGCCGAGCGCGATCAACACGACCGGCACGATGAACGCACCCGCGAGAAAGCCCCATTTGACGCCACGCAACGTGCGCGCCGATTTGCCGTGAAAGAACTCGCGCAGATTGAACGCGCCGGCCGTGAAGCCCCGTGACACCTGCACGAGCTTCGGATTGCGAATGCCCGTCGCGCTCTGCACCGTCGATTTCGGCCGCAAGCGTGCATTGCGCAGCAGCGACGCCGTGCGGCTCGCGCAGCCGGCGAGCGTCAGCACGCACGCGCAGATCGCCAGTCCCAACGTCAACTCGGGCGCGAACCATGCGCTCAATGCGGTCGCGAGCGTCGAGCCCGATGCGCAGCCGAGCAGCACGAAGTTCACGAGCGTCAGCGGCGTCGCCCACTCCTGGAGAAAACGCAGGCACGCATAGATCATCGCGGTGCAGACGAAAAGCGCGGCGCTAGCGAGCACGCCGAGCCAGCCGAGCGCGAGCGACCATGACGAGCCGAGCCAGTGCGCGACGCCATACAGGAACGCGCACGCGAGAAACGCCGGCAAGCACAAACACTCACGCGACAGCCACGACGTGCGCCACATCGCGATCGCGCGCCACGCGCGTTCCGGATGGCCGAGATGGAAGAACGACGCGATCAGACCAAGACCGCCCAGCAGCACCGCGAGCGCCGCGCCGCTCACATAGAACGCGGTAGCGGCGGCCGGTTGCGCAACGACGCCCAACCATGCCGCACTCTCGACGCCGACGAGCGCGATCAACAGCCCCTGCGCCGCGCCGCTCAGCGTCGTCAGGAAGACTACGGAAAAAGCCGGATTCATCGTGTGGCCTAGTTGTCGTTCAGATGCGCGTCGCGATCGACGCGAGATGCACTTCGCCACGCGCGAGTTGCGCCTCGAGTTGCGAGTCGGGCGAGCCCGACATGTGCGTCGCATCGTCTGTGGTCGTTCCCGACGATTTGCACGAGCATGCGTCGCTGCCGCAACCCGCGGCGGTGGTCGGCACGCGCGGCAAATAGTGATTGGCGGGACGCGTGCCCCACTCCGGCATCAACTGATAGCCGCCACGCTCGCGGATCGCCTGCGACACCACCGACTCCGGATCGTGTATGTCGCCGAACAGCCGCGCCGATGTCGGGCACGCGAGCACGCAGGCCGGCTTGCGATCGCGCTCGGACAGATGCTCGTCATGAATGCGATCGACGCACAGCGTGCACTTGGTCATCTCCTTGCGCGCTTCGTCGAGTTCGCGCGCGCCATACGGGCACGCCCACGCGCAATACTTGCAGCCGATACAGCGATCGAAATCGACCAGCACGAGACCGTCTTCCTTGCGCTTGTAGCTCGCGCCGGTCGGACATACCGGCACGCAGGGCGGGTCCTCGCAATGCAGGCACGACTTCGGAAAATGGATCATCTCCGTGTCGGGGAAGCTGCCCGCTTCGAAACTCTGCACGCGGTTGAAGAACGTGCCGGACGGGTCCGCGTCGTACGGATTGAAATCGGCGAGGCTGCCCGATTCTCCCGACGTGTTCCACTCCTTGCAGCTCGTCACGCACGCCTGGCATCCGACGCATACGTTCAGATCGATCACCAGCGCCATCTGGGTCATTGCAGGCTCCTTGCCATGGCTTCAACGATCGTCGCCGTCAGGTTCGGCGCGTCGCAACGTCCCGCGCAGGCGCGCCGCGAATTCGCCGCGTCCCGCGAAATAGGTCTGGACGATGCGCGACACCACACTCTTCTGTGCAACCGCACCGGGCAATCCGGGCATCGCATCGAACTGCGGCAGCGTGTGCCGCGCGTCGGCTTCGGCCGGATAGATGCGTACGCGCACGTCGTACCAGGCGGCCTGGCCCGTCACAGGATCGGAGTTCGACATGCGCGCGGGCGCGTCGTCGCGGCCCGGCAATTCGTCGGTGATCAGGTGATTGAGCAGGAAGCCGCGCTGCGATTCGTTCGCGTCCGGGCCGAGATTCCATGCGCCCGCCGCTTTGCCGATCGCGTTCCACGTCCATACGGTGCCCGGTTCGACGGTCTCGCTGTAGCGCGCCATGCAGCGCACGCGGCCCCATTGCGATTCGACGTAAATCCAGCCGCCATCCGCGATACCGTTTCCGGCCGCCGTGCGCGGATTCACATACAGATAGTTCTCACCATGGATCTGCCGCAGCCACGCGTTCTGCGAATCCCACGAGTGGTACATCGCCATTGGCCGTTGTGTAACAGCGGCGAGCGGGAATTGCGCGAGATCCGTCGCCGCGCTTTCGAGCGGCGCGTACCAGAACGGCAGCGGATCGAAGTACCGTTCGACGCGCGCTCGCAGATGCTCGGGCGGCTGTCGCCCGCTGGTGCGTCCTTGCGCGGCGAGCCTGAACTTCTGCATCACGTCCGAGTAAAGCTGGATCAGGATCGGCTCGCTGAACTTGCGGAAGCCGTTTTTGACCGCCCAGTCGAGATACGGTCCGTTGCAGTTGCGCATGTACTGCAAGGTCTCGGGCAAGCGGTAATGGAACACGCAGTTGTTGTTCGCGTACTGCTCCCACTGCTTCGGATTCGGTTCGCCGACCAGTGCCTTGTCGCCATCCTTGCCGCGCCAGCCGATCAGAAAGCCGACGCCGGAACCGGGCGACGTCGTGTGATTGACGATGAAGTCCGGGTAGTCGCGAAAGCGCCGGCCGCCATCGGTATTGGTGAACGCGGGAAACTTCAGGCGCGACGCCAGTTCGATCAGCACTTCCTGGAACGGCTTGCATTCGCCGGTCGGCGGCACGACCGGCACACGCACGGAATCAACGGGGCCGTCGAACTCGGAGATCGGCCGGTCGAGCATCGACATCGCGTCGTGACGTTCGAGGTAAGTCGTGTCCGGCAGGATCAGATCGGCGAATGCGGTCATCTCCGACTGGAACGCGTCGCATACGACGAGAAACGGGATCTTGTACTCGCCGTTCGCGTCTTTGTCGGCGAGCATCTCGCGCACCTTCATCGTGTTCATCGACGAATTCCACGCCATGTTGGCCATGAAAATCATCAGCGTGTCGATCGGATAAGGATCGCCGCGCCACGCGTTGGTGATCACGCTGTGCATGACGCCATGCACCGCGAGCGGATATTCCCACGAGAACGCCTTGTCGATACGCACGGGGCCGCCGTGTTCGTCGACGAACAGATCCTCCGGCGCGGCAGGCCAGCCGAGCGGGCCCGTCGCGAGCGGTGTATTGGGTTTCACCGCGTCAGGGCTGTTCGGCGGTTTCGCCGATGGCGGTACCGCACGCGGAAACGGCGACTTGTGGCGAAAGCCGCCGGGGCGGTCGATCGTGCCGAGCAGCGACATCAGCACGGCAAGCGCGCGGATCGACTGAAAGCCGTTAGAATGCGCGGCCAGCCCGCGCATCGCGTGAAAGGCGACCGGGTTGCCCGCTACCGTGTCGTGCGTTTCGCCCCACGCGTCGGTCCAGCGGATCGGCAGCGTGATGCGGTGCCGGCGGCCGGTTTCGATCATTTCGTCGGCGAGGCGGCGGATTGTATCGGCGGGGATGCCGGTGATCTCCGCCGCCCATTCGGGCGTGCAAGCGGCGACTCGCTCGCGCAGCAAGGCGAACGACGGCGTGACCGGCTTGCCGTTGGCGAGCGTGTAACGGCCGTCGAGCGCGGGCGTCACGCCGCTCGTGTGATGCGGCACCGCGCGCTGGCTGGCCGGGTCCCACCACAGATGATTCTGCGGAAACAGCGGATTGCCTTCGGCCCGTTCGGGATCGCGCACGAACAAACCGAAGTTTTCGCTCGCTTCGTCGATATCGACCAACTCCGCCGCGTTCGTGTAACGCTGCACGAACTCGTGATCCCACGTGTCGGCGGCGATCAGTTCGTGCAGGAACGCCATGAACAGCGCACCGTCGGTGCCGGGTTTGATCGGCACCCATTCGTCCGCGATCGCCGCGTAGCCGGTGCGGATCGGATTGATCGCGATGAAGCGGCCGCCCGCGCGCTTGAACTTCGAGATCGCGATCTTAAGCGGATTCGAATGATGATCTTCCGCGGTGCCGATCATGAAGAACAGCTTCGCGCTGTCGAGATCCGGTCCGCCGAATTCCCAGAACGAACCGCCGATCGTATAGATCATGCCGGCCGCCATGTTCGACGAGCAGAAGCCGCCGTGCGCCGCATAGTTGGGCGTACCGAACTGCCTCGCGAACAGGCCGGTCAGCGCCTGCATCTGGTCGCGGCCCGTGAATAGAGCGAACTTCTTCGGATCGGTCGAGCGGATCGCGGCGAGACGTTTTTCGAGCACCTCGAACGCGGTGTCCCACGAGACCGGTTCGAACTGCGCGCTGCCGCGCTGCGCGCCGGCCTTGCGCATCAACGGCTGCGTGAGGCGCGCGGGCGAGTACTGCTTCATGATGCCGGACGCACCCTTCGCGCAAATGACGCCCTGATTCAGCGGATGCTCCGGATTGCCGTCGATATAGCGCACCTCGCCGTCGCGCAGATGCACGCGGATGCCGCAGCGGCACGCGCACATGTAGCAGGTGGTGGTCTTGATATCGAGCCGTTCGTTCTGCGTGCGGGCGTGGTGCTCCATGGCCATCTCCATCGCTGCTTCTGGTGGGCCGAAGCGCGGGTCATTCGCGCTGCCCATACGATATCGATCATCGTATTCGCGCCTGCCTCACAAGGGAAATCGCGATTTGCGACTAAAACTATCCGACGCACCGATAGTTTCGGTCTCGCTTTCAGCTATGCGCTTCTTTCTTCCGCGTGTCCAGTTGCATCAGGCCGGTTGGGTACGCCAAGACTTGTTCAAGCGCGGCCCTCCAGTTGCGCGATCAGCGCATCCGGAATGTCGACGCCGTCTTCGTATGCCGCTTGCGCAAGCTGCTCTCTTCGATAACCGGGCAAGCGCACCTCGTCGTCCATCAGCATCATCTCGATCAGCGCCTCGACACGCGACAGATATGCGTCGTCGCCGGCCAATGCGCCCGGGTCGATCGCCCAGAACAGATGGCCGATGCGCGAGCGCTCGCCCTCCTCGGTCAGGAACGAGCCCGCTTCGTAGCCGAAGTTCGCGCCGGTCAGCGCGGCGGCCAGCAACTCGACCACCAGCGCCAGCATCGCGCCTTTCGCGCCGCCGAACGGCAGCATCATGCCGTCGAGCGCGGCGCGCGCATCGGTGGTCGGCAGACCGTCTCGCGTGGTCGCCCAGCCTTCGGGGATCGGCTTGCCGTCGCGCGCGGCCAGCGCGATCTTGCCGCGCGCGATCTGCGACAGCGCGAGGTCGATGACGAGCGGCGCGCCGTTGCGGCGCGGAAACACGGCCGCGATCGGGTTGGTGCCGAAGAGCGCGCGGCGGCCGCCCCAGGCGGGCATCGCGGCTGGCGAATTGCTGAACGCGAGCGCGACCATGCCGGCTTCGCCGAGCGCGGCCAGATGCGCCGCGCCAACGCCGAAATGATGGCTGCGGCAGATGCCCGCGACTGCGCTGCCGTACTGCCGGGCGCGTTCGGCGAGCGTCGCGACCGCCAGATCGCAGGCCGGATATGCGAGGCCGTCAGCGCCGTCGATCAACACGGCCGCGCCGCGATCCGCGACGATGACGGCTTGCGCGGCCGGATCGACGCGGCCGTTGCGCAACTGCGCGCAGTACATCGGCAGACGCGATACACCGTGCGAAGACAGGCCGCGCACGTCGGCATAGACGAGCGCGCGCGCCGTCGATTCGGCGGTCGCTGGCAACGCGTCCGCGCGGCGCAACGCGCGAATCGCAAGCGCAGTGAGCGCGTCGGGAAACAGTCGGGCCATCGGTTATTCCTTTCCTTGGTTCTATTGTGGGCAGCGCATCACTTTGTCATTGCCGAGGTGAAGCATCAAGTCCGGCACTGCTATCGATGCCGCTGCGACGCGATGCTCACTTCGCGGCCTATTCGTACAACCCCGTTGCACGAGGCCGACTGGCTTCTTCCTCGCGCGCCTGCTGCGCTTGCGCGGCCTGCGGCTTGCGCACCGGCTGCGCCAATGCCTGCGCCTGCACCTCGCGCGGTGCGGCCAGGAATTCGCGTGCGGCGCTTGCATCGAATGCGCGCTCCCAGCGCGCGACCACCAGCGTCGCGACGACGTTGCCGATCATATTGGTCAGCGCGCGGATCTCGTTGAGCACGCGGTCGACGCCGAGAATCAGCGTGATGCCCGCGACCGGAATGATGTTGTGCGTCGACAGCGTCGCGGTCAACGCGACCAGCGCCGCGCCCGCCACGCCCGCTCCGCCCTTCGACGTCAGCATCAGAACCGCCAGCAAGCCGAGCTGCTGCATCAGCGTCAGATGCGTGTTGGTGGCCTGCGCGATGAACAGCGACGTCATCGTCAGATAGATCGCGGCGCCGTCCAGATTGAACGAGTAGCCGGTCGGCAACACGAGCCCGACGATCGCGCGCGGACAACCCAGGCGCTCGAGCTTTTCCATCAGACGCGGCAGCACGGACTCCGTGGTCGACGTGCCGAGCACGATCAACAGTTCCTCGCGGAAGTACTTCAGCAGCGGCCACAGGCCCACGCCGGCCCAGCGCGCGGCCGCGCCGAGCACGATCGCAATGAACAGGATGCTCGTGATGTAGAAGCACAGAATCAGCAGTCCGAGTTGCTGCAGCGTGCCGATGCCGTATTTGCCGACCGTGAACGCGATCGCGCCGAACGCGCCGAGCGGCGCGAGCCGCATGATCATTTCGACGATGCGCATCAAGGTGTCGCCGAATTGCTCGATGCCGCGCATCAGCAGCCGGCTGCGCTGCGACATGATCGACAGCGCGATGCCGAACAGCACCGAAAACAGCAGCACCTGCAGCAGATCGCCGCGCGCGAACGCGCCGACCACCGAGTTCGGCACGATCATGTCGATCAAGCTCGACGACACCGAGTGCGCATCGGCGACGTAATGCGTGAGCGCATGAGGATCGAGCGATGCGGGATCGATATTGAGTCCCGCACCCGGACGCAACAGGTTCGCGACCACGAGGCCGAGCACCAGCGCGATGCTGGTGACGACCTCGAAGTACAGCAGCGTCTTGAAGCCGACGCGGCCCACCTGCTTCAGGCTTTCCATGCGCGCGATGCCCACGGAAACCGTGCAGAAGATCACCAGCGTAATCAGCATCTTGATGAGGCGAATGAAGGTGTCGCCGAGCGGTTTCATCTGCACGCCGAACATGGGCGCGAATTGACCGACGAGAATGCCAGCCGCAAGTCCGATCAGGACCTGCACGTAGAGATGTTTGAGCACGCGCAAGATGGTGTCTCCTCCACTCGCTGCTGCCAGATGTCGAGCCGGCGCCACTGCCGCATGAGCTGCCGGTCACGGGGGCATGCCTGGCCGCTTCTCCGTGCCGGCATGCGCCGAGAAGGTGGGGACCGCGGCGCGCGAGCCGTGCGGCTCGCTGCGGCGGCCGGGCCGCCCGCGTCAGGCGCTTTCGAACAGACGCGTCAACACGAACTCGCGATGACCGAGCGCTTCGGCCGCGGTGAAACGGCCGTTGATCGTGGCCATCATGCACTGGAGCAGTTTGTCGCCGCTCTCGTCGAGGTTCTGCTCGCGCTGCAGAATGCCGGTCACATCCACGTCGATATGCTCGCCCATCGTGCGGACCGTGCGCGGATTCGCGCAGATCTTGATGACCGGCACGATCGGATTGCCGATCACGTTGCCCTGCCCCGTCGGGAAGAAATGCACGACGAAGCCCGATGCCGCGCACAAGGTCACCATCTCGGCCGCGGCCGACGACGAGTCCATGAACCACAGTCCGGAATGCGTCGGCTCCTCGGCTTTGTCGAGCACGCCGTCGACCATGCACTTCTTGCCGATCTTCTGGATGTTGCCGAGCGCCTTTTCCTCGATCGTCGTCAGGCCGCCCGCGATATTGCCCTTGGTCGGCTGCGACTCGGATAGGTCGTCGGTTTTCCAGCGGTTGATCATGTCCTGGTAGCGGTCGAACATGAACTGGAAGCGGTCACGCACACCGTCGTTTGCGCAGCGCGCGGCGACGATCTGCTCGCCGCCCGTGAGCTCCGAGGTCTCGCCGAACACCAGCGTGGTGCCGAGGCCGTAGAGTTTGTCGAACGCATTGCCGACGGTCGGGTTCGAGCCGCAGCCCGACGTGGTGTCCGACTCGCCGCACTTGGTCGACACCCATAGCTCCGAGATCGGGCACGCCTCGCGATCGAGCGACGTCGCATACTGCACCATTTCCTTCGCGGCCTTCGACGCGCGCATGATCGTGTCGTGATCGCCATGCAGTTCGATGCCGAAGCCCATCACCGGCTTGCCGGTTTTCGCAATACCGTCGACGACACGCTTGGTCCAGCCCTCCTCGATACCGATCACGACCACCGCCGCGACGTTCGGATTGCTGCCCGCGCCGATCAGCGTGCGGAAATGCAGTTCGAGGTCGGCGCCGAATTGCAGCCGCCCATACGGATGCGGCAGCGCCATGGTCCCCTTGATATTGTGTTCGACCGCCTGTGCCGCGGCATTGGACAGATCGTCGACCGGCAGGATGATCACGTGGTTGCGTACACCCACGCGGCCGTTGTCGCGACGATAGCCGCGGAAAGTGGTATCCAGGTCAATCACGCTCATGGTGTCTCTCTCGTGTTCGGGTTGATGCCAGTGAGGGCGGCTCGATGCCGCGAAGCGGGATGCCGCCCAGCGGTATGCGTTAAAGCAGGCAGCAATTGCGCGCGTTGCTCACCAGCGCTTCGTCTTGATGTTGTGCACGTGCGCGTGCTCGCCGGCCTTGATCGGCGCGACCACCTTGCCGATATCGACGCCGTACTTGAACACCGTGTCGCCGACGGCCATGTCCTTCAGCGCGACCTTGTGACCGATCGGAATGTCCTGCTTCGCCGGCACGGTGACGATTGCGTCGTCATCCATGATCCATGCGTTGAGCTGCATGCCCGCCTTGATGCCCTCGACCACCGCCACGCCGACCGTGTCTTTCGCCTCGTGCAGCACGATGTGAATCGTTCTACGTGGCGCCGACGCGCCCGCTGCGGTGTCGTTGATGTCTGCCGTGGGATTGCTCATGAGCGTCTCCATTCGTAGTTTGAATGCGGTGAGGGTGCCGCCGGGCAGCGCAGCCACGTGCGCCGCGGTGAATCGATACTAGGCGCCCACCTACTCAATGTCAACTAGGTCATATAGATGTGTTAGAAGACTGGGAGGTGACCGGTCGCTGTCGCGAATCGCCGACAACATACGATTCATCCAGATGTTTCAGATGACCTGGTCGTTTAGAATCAGGGCAGGTCCAACGCAGGCGAGCTACGACTCGCGTATTCCGGAGGTTTTCATGAGCACGCTCGCGATCAATGCGCCCGCCGTGGGCGCCACACGGTACAAGGAGGTCAAGAGCGCGATTCTCGCGGCGCTCGCGGCCGGCGAATGGAAAGGCGGCGAATGCATTCCTTCGGAAAAGCGCCTCGCCGAACGCTTCGGCGTGTCGATCGGCACACTGCGCAAAGCCATCGACGAACTGTGCGCCGAGAACATTCTGATCCGTCATCAGGGGCTCGGCACCTTCGTGGCGATGCATCAGCGCGACCGGCACTTTTTCCGCTTCTTTCGCATCGTGCGGCGCGACGGCGACAAGGCCTACCCGGTCGTCACGCTGATCGGGTTCAAGAAGGCGCGAGCATCGCGCGAGGCGGCCGTCGCGCTTGGTATCGAGACCGGTGCGCGCGTGCTGCAGTTCGTCAACGGGCTCGCGCTGCATGGCAAGACCGTGCTGATCGAACATATCACCGTGCCCGAAGCGCTCTTTCCCGGCTTGACCGAAAGCAAGCTGCGCAACCGGCCGAACACGCTGTACAACTTCTATCAGGACGGTTTCGGCATCAACGTGGTCGAGACCGATGAGCGTGTGAGCGTTGCGCTCGCCAATGAGCTCGAAAGCGCGCAGCTTGGCGTCGATGTCGGCGCGCCGTTGCTCGAGATTCGACGCATCGCGTACTCGTATCATCGCAGCGCGGTGGAACTGCGCATTTCGCGGCTCAATACCGAGGAATACGAGTACATCGGCACGCGCGCGGCACGCGACGATCAGAAATAGCGGACCACGGTCACTCGCCAGGCACGTCTGCGCAAAAACGACAGGCCAATCGTCTTTCATTTTCGACCGGCGCCAGCCTGTCTAAAATAGCCGCACTTCCGATCCCGAGAACCTCATGCTGGATACCCTCACGAGCGGCTCCGCGCCCATCAACGACGACTCCGGGATGTTCGAACTCGCGCCGGTGTCGCTGTGGCTCGAAGATTTCAGCGGCGTGCGCGCGTTGTTCGATGAATGGCGAGCCGCGGGCGTGACCGATCTGCGCGCCCATTTCGCCGAAGCCCCGCAGCGCGTCGCCGAATGCGCTCACCGCATCCGCGTGATCAAGGTCAATCGCCAGACGCTCGCGCAATTCGAGGCCGCCGATTTCGACACGCTGACGAGCAACCTCGCGTCGGTGTTCCGCGATGACATGCTGAAAACGCACCTCGAAGAGCTGTGCCAGCTCTGGGCCGGACAATCGAACTTCACGAGCCACACGGTCAACTACACGCTCGGCGGACGGCGCCTCGACGTGCTGCTCAAGGGCGCGGTGCTGCCCGGTCACGAGGACCGTTGGGACCGCGTGCTGGTGTCGACCGAAGACATCACCGAGCTCGAAGGCGCGCGGCGCCGTGTCGCGGAGGCGGAAGAATACGCGCGCGGGCTCTTCGAACATTCGCCGGTGTCGCTGTGGGTCGAGGATTTCAGCGCGGTCAAACGCCTGCTCGACGGCGCGCGCGCGGCCGGCATCAACGATTTCCGCGTGTTTACCGACGTCCATCCCGAGTTCGTCGAACGCTGCATGGCGGAAATCCATGTGCTCGACGTCAACCACCACACGCTCGGGATGTTCGGCGCGAAGGACAAGAAGACGCTGCTCGCGCGCCTCGCCGACGTGTTCCGCGACGACATGCGCCCGCATTTCCGCGAACAGTTGATCGACCTGTGGGACAACAAGCTGTTCCAGCAGCGCGAGGTGCTCAACTATTCACTCGACGGCAACGAGGTTCACGTCCACCTGCAATTCTCGGTGCTGCCCGGCCACGAGCGGGACTGGGACCTCGTGCTCGTCGCGCTGACCGACATCACCGCGCGCAAGAAAGCCGAGGCCTACCTCGAATTTCTCGGCAAGCACGACGTGCTGACCAAGCTGCGCAACCGCTCGTTCTATGTGGACGAACTCAACCGGCTGGAACGCAAGGGACCGTGGCCCGTCACGATCATCATGGCCGACCTGAACGGCCTGAAGCGCGTGAACGATCAGCTCGGCCACGCGGCCGGCGACGCGCTGCTGCGGCGTGCCGGCGAAGTGCTCGCGAAGGCGATGGAGTCGCCGTTCCACGCGGCGCGGATCGGCGGCGACGAATTTGCGATCCTGATGCCCGATACCGACGAGCGCGGCGGCGCGGCGATGATCGACGCGATCCGCCAGCTGGTCGAGATGAACAACCAGTTCTATCCGGGCTCGCCGCTGAGCTTCTCGATGGGCGCGGCGACCTGCCAGCGCGGCGACCGGCTGGAAGCGGGCGTGCAGCGCGCCGACCTGCTGATGTACGAGGAAAAGCGCGCGCACTACGACGCGCAGCCGGGCGTGGAGGCGGCGGCGAAGTAACGGCCGAGGGCGTCAGGCGTTCGCCACGCCGGCGCAACGCTCGACGCTCAACCTCGCTCAACCTCGCTCAGCCCGGCAGCTTGGCCGCCAGCACATCCAGCTTGACGATGCCCGGCGGCGACGCGAATAGCTCGCCCGCCTTCTCCATCAACGCGGCCGCGACCTTGCCGTTCAGATGTGCGTTGCGACCGGCTTCGTCGTCGAACGCATCGAAAATGGCGTAGGTCGACGGACCGAGCTTCAGACCGAACCACGCGGCGGTGGCCGGTTCCTGCTCGACGAGCGGCAGGCCGCCGAGCAGAAACGCCTCGACTTCCTTTTCCTTGCCGGGCCTGGCTTCCAGACGGACATACAAAGCGAGCTTGACCATGATGCGACTCCTGGTGAGTTCGGCAGCGAACGGTCCTTTCAAAGCGCTTTGAAAAGTATAGGCGGCGTCGGCTGAAGCGACGCCGGACCTCATGCGCGAGCAAGTCACGCGCCCGGAAAGCGCAGCTCGAAACGCACGACGCCCGGCTGCGGACACACCACACGCGCGCTGCCGCCATGCAGATGCATGATCGCCTTCACGATCGCGAGCCCGAGTCCGTTCGATTCCGTGAACGCGCTGCGCGCCGCGTCGCCGCGATAGAAGCGATCGAACAGCCGGTCGAGTTGCGCGGCCGGAATCGGCTGGCCCTCGTTTTCGACCGTCACCAGCGCGCCCGCCTGGTCCTGCGCGCCGCGCAGGCGCACGATCGTGTCGCCCGCGCCATAACGCACCGCATTGACGACCAGATTGTTGATCGCGCGGCGGCACAGCATCGGATTGGCCGATGCGATGCCTGCCGCGTCGACTTCGAAACGCATGCCGCGTTCGTCGGCCAGGCCTTCGAAATAGTCGGCGATTCTGACGAGCTCGCCATGCAGATCGACCGGCTGCCGCTCGATCGACAGCGCCGCATGATCCGCATGCGCGAGAAACAGAATGTTCTCCGCGATATGGCTCAGGCGATTCAGCTCCTCCAGATTCGATTCGAGCAGTTGCTGATACTCGTCGGGTTCGCGCGGCTGCGCGAGCGCCACCTGGGTCTGGCCGACCAGCGCGCCGACCGGCGTGCGGATTTCGTGCGCGAGATCGGCGGAAAACTGCTGCAGACGTTGATAGCCGTCGGCGAGACGATCGAGCATCGCGTTGAACGCATGCGTGAGTTGACGCAGTTCCAGCGGCGCCGCTCGATCGTCGAGCCGCACCGCCAGATTCGTCGGGGTGATTTGCGCGGCGCGGGTGGCGATCTCGCGCACCGGGCGCAGCGCGCGGCGCAGCACGCAGTAAGCGAGCAGCGTCGCCGCCAGCATGCCGGTCAGCGTCGCCAGCACGATGCGGTTGCGGTACTCGGCCAGCATGCGCATTTCATGTGTCATCGGATGGCCGGCGATCACCTCGACTTCGGTGCCATCCTCGCGCGCTGTCGCGGTTGCAATCGCCCAATGCACCGGCACGCCGTCGGGAAGGTGCGTCCGACGCACGTCGGTGGCGCGCGGCGGATCGCCTGCCGGGGCGGCCGGCAGATCAGGCACCGCGAGTCCGCCCGGATTCACGTCGACGAACGGCGCTTCGCCGGGCCGGCGGAAGATCAGCACGTCCTCCTCCGCGCCGAGCATCGTCTCGAACAGCAGCGGACGCTTTTTCAATTCGCTGACCGAGTAAAGGTCGTGCACGATGCGGCTGAAATGCTCGACGCGGCCGCTCAGCACGACATCGGCGCGGCGTTGCAGCGCGACTTCAGCGGAATGATAGAAATACGCGCCGAGCGAACCGATCACCGCGCAGGCGATCAGCGCGAACAGGAACGTGGTGCGCGCGATCAGCGAGCGTTCGGTCCAGAGTCTCATGCGCCGTCGCCGAACGTGTAGCCGATGCTGCGCACCGTGTGAATCAGCTTCCT
Organism: Paraburkholderia sp. JPY465; assembly: GCF_050436725.1. Lineage (NCBI taxonomy): Bacteria > Pseudomonadati > Pseudomonadota > Betaproteobacteria > Burkholderiales > Burkholderiaceae > Paraburkholderia > Paraburkholderia sp. JPY465. The sequence goes on along the minus strand of NZ_JBNDMT010000002.1, from coordinate 2,620,248 downwards.
CTCGAACGGGTGATCGACCTTCGCGCGCAAGCGCTTGATCGCCACGTCGACCACATTGGTGTCGCTATCGAAGTTCATGTCCCACACTTCCGATGCAATCTGCGAACGCGACAGCGCTTCGCCCTCGCGGCGCACCAGCAGATGCAGCAGCATGAACTCCTTGTTGGTCAGCGGAATGTCGACGCCTTCGCGCGTGACCCGGCGGCGCAACACGTCGAGCTTCAAGTCGGCGACTTCGAACACGTCGCTTTCGCGGATCACGCCACGGCGCAATAACGTGCGAATGCGCAGCACCAGCTCGGTAAACGAGAACGGCTTGACCAGATAGTCGTCGGCGCCGAGTTCGAGACCGCGAATGCGGTCGCTGACCTGATCGCGCGCGGTCAGGAAAATCACCCGCAAATCGCGTCGCGCGCGCAACGCCCGCATGATTTCCCAACCGTCGATGCCGGGCAGCATCACGTCGAGCACGACGAGTTCGTAGTCGTGCCCGAGCGCCAGGTGCAGGCCGTCCGTGCCGGTGCGCGCGAGGTCGACCGCGTAGCCGTTCTCGCGCAGGCCCTTCTTCAGATAGTCGCCGGTTTTCGGATCGTCTTCGATGACCAGAATGCTCATGATGCTCGCCGCTCCTGCGCACGATTCGGCCCGCAAGGCCGCGCTCGCGCGCGCAATAAACGCCTGACGGGAGCGCTCGAGAAAACCTGCGGCGCTCCCCCGGCGGCCATTCTACGTGGCCGCCTTCGGCCATTGATGACGTTTTTGTCATCCTCCCGTCACCTTGATGAGCCGATGCGGCGGCTAGTCTGATCGCACCATCCACCACGCTGCATCCCCTTCCTGGAGTTGCCTGATGAAGACCCGCATGAACACTGTCCGCGCACGCACGCTGCGCGCCCTCGCCGTCCCCGCCCTCGCCGCCGCGCTGTTCGCAACGTCGTTCGCGGCTTCGGCCCAGACTGCCGCGCCGACCGGCGTGCGCGGCACGGTCACGTCGCTGTCGGGCGATCTGCTCAAAGTCCATACGCGCGACGGCCAGGACGTCGACGTGAAGCTTGCCGCCGACACGCCGATTCGCGGCGTCACGCTCGCCAACGTCGCCGACATCAAACCGGACAGCTATGTCGGCACCGCCGCGATTCCGCAGGCCGACGGCACGCTGAAAGCGCTCGAAGTGCATGTGTTCCCGCCGAGCATGCGCGGCTCGGGCGAAGGTCATCGACCGTGGGATCTCGGCGCGAACAGCACGATGACGAACGGCACGGTCGGCTCGCTGGTGGTCAGCAACGGCCGCACGATTACCGTCAAGTACAAGGACGGCGAGAAGAAGATCGTGATTCCGCAGGACGTGCCCATCGTCAGTCTGGAGCCTGGCAGCCGCGCGCTGCTGACGCCCGGCGCGAAGGTCGTGCTGTTTGCGCACAAGGAGGCGGACGGCTCGATGGCGGCGAACTTCATTTCGGCCGGCGAGCATGGCGTGACGCCGCCGATGTAACGCGGCACTTCGTTCGTCTTCCTCCCTCTCGTCTTTGAAGCCAATGCCCGACTCGCAAGCATCTCTGATCGTTCATCCTCTCTTCGTTCGCGTGACGCACTGGATCAACGCGTTCGCGATGGTCTGCATGGTGATGAGCGGCTGGGCGATCTATAACGCGTCGCCGATCTTTCCGTTCCGGTTTCCCGTATGGGCGACGGTCGGCGGATGGCTCGGCGGCTCGATCGCATGGCACTTCGCGGCGATGTGGCTGCTCTGCGTGAACGGGCTGCTGTATCTCGCGTACGGCGTCGCGAGCGGTCATTTGCGTCGCAAGCTGCTGCCGGTGCGTGCCCGCGACGTCGCGCGCGATGCGGCGCTTGCGTTGCGCTTCAGACTGCCGCACGAGACCGGCAGGTACAACGCCGTGCAGCGCGCGTTGTATCTGCTGGTGCTGCTGCTCGGCGTGCTGCTCGTCGCATCCGGACTGTCGATCTGGAAGCCGGTGCAATTCTCGTGGCTGACCGCGCTGTTCGGCGGCTTCGATTTTGCGCGGCGCGTGCATTTCGTCGCGATGGCCGGCGTGGTCGGCTTCGTCGTCGTGCATCTGCTGCTGGTGCTGCTGGTGCCGCGCACGTTGCCGCCGATGTTCACCGGACGCGCCCAGCACGGCACGCCTCGCATCGATCAAGCCCCCCAGAGGACTCGCGCATGAGCGCCCCGCAACGAACCGACACGGCGAACGATACGCACGCCAATACAGACGGCGCGCGCCGCTCACGCATCGTGCTTGCCGAGCACCGGCCGCAAATCGAGCAATTGCAGCGCCGTCTATTTCTGCGCTCGTCGCTATCGATCGGCGCGCTCGCGATGCTGTCCGGCTGCAACCTGCAGGACAACGATTCCGTCGACAAGGTGCTGTGGGCGATGTCGCGCTGGAACGATCGCGTGCAGGCGTGGCTGTTCGATCGCAACAAACTCGCGCCGACCTATGCGGCGCGCGATATCACCGATCCGTTTCCGTTCAACGCTTTCTATCCCGAGTTCGATGCGCCCAATATCGACGGCTCGAGCTTTCGGCTCGAAGTGTCCGGGCTCGTCGCGGACAAGCGAAGCTGGAGTCTCGAGCAGCTGCGCAAGTTGCCGCAGGTTTCGCAGATCACGCGCCACGTGTGCATCGAGGGATGGAGCGCGATCGGACAATGGAGCGGCGTACCGTTTCGCACGTTTCTCCAACTGATCGGCGCCGATTTGAGCGCGCGCTACGTGGGCTTCAAATGCGCGGACCGCTATTACTCGAGCCTCGACATGGCGACCGCGCTGCATCCGCAAACACAATTGACGCTCGATTTCCGCAACGCGCCGCTGCCGGCCAAATACGGTTATCCGCTGAAGCTGCGTGTGCCGACCAAGCTCGGCTTCAAGAACCCGAAGCATATCGCCGCGATCTTCGTGACCAACACGAATCCCGGCGGCTACTGGGAAGATCAGGGCTACAACTGGTTCAGCGGGCTTTAGACCGCGGTCACGTAACGCGGCACCGGCTTGTGCGCGCGCGGCAGCGGCGCATCGTGAGCGGCGCGCATGCGCTTGACTTCGTCGCCGGGACTCAGGCCGAATAGCCGCTTGAACTCGCGGCTGAACTGTGACGCGCTTTCATAGCCGACCCGCGCGGCGGCTGCGCCCGCATTCAGGCCATCCTGCACCATCAACAGACGCGCATGATGCAGACGCGTGGTCTTCACGTACTGCATCGGCGACGTCGCGGTGACCGCCTTGAACTGCGCATGAAACACCGCGAGGCTCATGCCGGCCTCGGCCGCGAGCGTATCGACATCGAGCGAGCCGTGGTAGTCCGCATGGATGCGCCGCAGCGCCTTGGCGATGCGGCCAAAGTGATTCTGATGCGTGAGCGCCGCGCGAATCGCGCCGCCCTGCTCGCCGGTCAACACGCGATAACAGATTTCCCGCACGATGCCAGGGGCGAGGATGCGCGCATCGAGCGGCGATGCGAGTGCTTCCATCAGACGCTTCACTGCGCCGCTCAGCGCGGAATCGAGCGGCGTCGAGTAGATGCCGGCCGGTTCGTGCTGCGCGACACCCTGAGTCTCGTTGAGCGCCATCAGCAACTCGGCGACCATCGTCAGATCGACGCGCACGGAAATGCCGAGAAAAGGCTCCTGTTCGCTTGCTTCGGTCTCGCATTCGAACGGCAACGGCACCGACAGCACCAGGTACTGCTGCGCGTCGTACTGGAACACCTGATCGCCGATAAAGCCGCGCTTGCGTCCCTGGCAGACGATTACGATACTCGGCTCGTACATCACCGGCCTGCGCGCCATCGGCTGATTCGCGCGCAGCAGGTCGACGCCTTCGAGGCTCGAACGCGTGATGCCGGCATTCGGCGCGAGCAGATTGAACAGTTCGAGCACGCGGCGCTGCGCCGCATCGTTCGTAACGGAATCGACAGCTTGAGTGGACATGACGATATGGTGACAGCCAGGAGAATAATGCCTGGAATTTAGCACCAAACAGTGTATCGCGCTGTTCCTCCAGAGTTTTAGGCAAACCTTCAAGACAATCAGGTATTCCACGACGGGTGTCGGACTCCTAAGATGGGAACCCTGCCGGATCGCCCTTTTTGCCGCGCGCAGCGTGCGCGGTCATTGGCCACCATCAATTTGCTCGACGCGGATGTTGGCCACCGATGCACGCTCCCCGATTCCGGTTCATGCTGCGGTCCGCCGCATCCGCAACCCCCTGTTGCGCATCGCCGGCGCGTCGTATGTTGCGCCATCACCCTCTTTGCTGGAGCTACCCATGAGCACGACGTATGCCTATGCAGCGACCGACGCCACCACGCCGCTCGCCCCGTTTGAATTACAGCGCCGCGCACCGCGCGCCCATGACGTGCAGATGGAAGTGCTGTACTGCGGCGTGTGCCATTCCGACCTGCATCAGGCGCGCAACGAATGGAAGAACACGATCTACCCGGTCGTGCCGGGCCACGAAATCGTCGGCCGCGTGACCGCGGTCGGTCCGAATGTGACGAAGTACAAGGTCGGAGAACTGGTCGCGGTCGGCTGTCTGGTCGATTCGTGCCGCACCTGTTCGAGCTGCGCGGAAGGTCTCGAGCAGTATTGCGAGAACGGCTGGGTCGGCACGTACAACGGTGTCGATCGCGTCGACGGACAGATCACGTACGGTGGCTATTCGACGCAACTGGTCGTCGACGAGGCTTTTACGCTGCGCGTGCCGCAGAATCTCGACCCCGCGGGTGTCGCGCCGCTGCTGTGCGCGGGCATCACCACGTATTCGCCGCTGCGCACGTGGGGCGTGGGCCCGGGCAAGAAGGTCGGAATTGTCGGCCTCGGCGGACTCGGCCATATGGGTGTGAAGCTGGCTCGTGCGATGGGCGCGCATGTCGTGCTGTTTACGACGTCGCCGTCGAAGATCGAGGATGCGAAGCGGCTTGGCGCGCATGAAGTCGTTGTTTCGAAGAATCCGCAGGAGATGGAAGCGCACGTGAATAGCTTCGATTTCATTCTCAATACGGTGGCGGCGCAGCACGATCTGAATCCGTTTTTGAATCTGCTGAAGCGCGATGCGACGATGACCCTGGTCGGTGCGCCGGAGCACGATCATCCGTCGCCGCAGGTGTTCAATCTGATTCTCAAGCGGCGGCGCCTTGCCGGTTCGCTGATTGGCGGTATTGCCGAGACGCAGGAGATGCTCGATTTCTGCGGGGAGCATGGCATTACTTCGGATATTGAAATGATTCCGATGCAGAAGATCAATGAGGCTTATGAGCGGATGCTCAAGAGCGATGTGAAGTATCGGTTTGTGATTGATATGGATTCGTTGCGGAAGTAATAGCTGCTTGTTTGCCGCGCAGCGGGTGGCTTTTTTTGCGCCCGCGGCGCGGGGCTCTGTTTTGTTTTGTTTTGTTGTTGTGTTTTCTTTGCCTTCGCGCTTTTTCTTTGTTCTTAGGGTGTTGGCCTTTCCTTGATTTCTTGTCGGTCTATTAGCGTTGCCCCTGTGCGGGGCGGCACCTACTTTCTTTGCTGCTGCAAAGAAAGTAGGCAAAGAAGACAGCTCAAACCGCCAGCTCATAAGCGGGGCCCTCGGTCCGCGTGAGGTAGTGGTGCATCTGGAATCTGTCATCTCGCGCATTCCGCGTTAGTGACAAGGCAGTCATACCTCCGGCGGCGCTGCGCGCGCCGAAGCACTGTTCTCAAACCATTGGTCGGTTTGGCGTGTCGCCGAGACGCAGCCGATGGCCCCACTAACACAAAAAACACACTGGTTTCCCCTGCATACCGGTCCGCGACGCACGTAGTGCGGAGTGGGATGGATGACGGCTTTGTCACTGCCGTCGAATGTGCGGGGGCACGGATTCCAGATGCACCACTGCCGCTCGTGGGGCACGGTGCCCGCTTAAGAATTAGCGGTTTGAGCTGTCTTCTTTGCCTACTTTCTTTGCAGCAGCAAAGAAAGTAGGTGCCGCCCCGCACAGGGGCAACGCCAATAGACCGACAAGAAATCAAGGAAAGGCCAACACCGCAGGAACAACGACAAAAGAACCGCCGCAGGCAAAAAAAGAAACCTCATTTGGAGCATCCCAGTGATCGACAGAATAACTGCAATGCGCACATTCATCCGAATCGTGGACACCAACAGCTTCACCCGCGCAGCGGAGTCATTGAACATTCCGCGTGCAACGGCGACGACGATCGTCCAGAACCTGGAAGCCCTGCTCGGAACAGCGCTATTAGTCCGCACGACGCGCCGCCTGAGCATCACGCCAGAAGGCGCCGCCTACTACGAACGCTGCGCGCAAATACTGGCCGACATCGACGAAATGGAAGCCAGCATCCGCAATTCGACCGACAACCTGACCGGCCGCCTGCGCATAGAAATGCCGAGCGCAGTAGCAAGCGCAATCGTGCTCCCATCGCTAGACGAGTTCCACGCCCTCTACCCGAACCTCGATCTCGCGATCGGCGTCAGCAACCGCACCGTCGATATGGTTTCCGAAGCAATCGACTGCAGCATCCAGCTCGGTGAATTGCCCGATTCCAATCTCGTCGCGCGGCAACTCGGCACCCTCGATCAGGTCACCTGCGCGAGTCCAGCCTATCTGGCTCGCCACGGCACGCCCGTCGATCTCGACGAGCTGCGCGCGCATGTCGCGGTCAACTGCGTGTCGCCGCATAGCGGCCGCGAATGCGACTTCGATTTCGAAGTGGACGGCGAAGCGCGCAAGGTCAAGCTCAATGGCTTCGTGCAGGTCAGCGACGAACAGGCGTACCTCACCTGCGGACTGCAAGGCCTCGGCATGATCCAGCCCGCGCGCATCGCCGCGCAGCCTTACCTCGATTCGGGCTTGCTGCATGAAGTGCTGCCGCAATGGAAACCCGTGCCGATGCCGGTCTCGGTCGCGTACGTGAAAAACCGCCGCGTGTCGCCGCGCGTGCGCGCATTCGTCGATTGGCTCGCCGAGCTGTTCGAGAAGGCCGGCCACGTCGAGCAGGATCTGTCGCGCGTGCGTCAGTTGCTGCGCGGCCTGCATCCCGCGTAAAGCGGGTGCGGGCGCGCGGCGCTCGCGCGTTGATTAGTTCATTGGCCGCACCGGCACCGGCCGCGTCAGCAGATCGACATAGAAATTGAAAAACGCCGGATTATCGAATCGCTTGACGACCGTCATCTTCTGTAAACCCGGCGGCGGCGAACTCGTGTAGCCCGTTGCCTTGCCATCGTTGGCGCCGATGCCCGTATCCACATCCACCCACTCCTCGACGGTCTGCGTCGCGAACGACGGATGCATCAGATACGCGAGCGTCAGCGTGTCCCAGATGTTCGTCGTGTAGTTCGGATTGGTCTCGAAGCCGTTCTTGCCGTCGTAGCCGTAACCGTTCAGCGTCTTGAACAGTTGCGTGATGATGGTCTGCTTCGCCGGATCGTGCGCAATGCGATCGTAAAGCGTCTTGTCCATTTGCACGGTATTCGTTACGTCGAGCGGAATCACCGTCTGTTTGATCGGCAGACGCAGCACCGTTTTCGCCGCTTCGGGATCGAACCACCAGTTGAATTCGGCGGTGGGCGTGGTATTGCCCGGCACGTCGATCGCGCCGCCCATGTAAATGATCTGCTTGATCAGCGGCACGATCTCGGGGTGCTCGCGGGTGGCCAACGCGATGTTGGTCAGCGGGCCGATTGCGAGAATCGTTACCTCGCCCGGAAAGCGTTTCACCGATTCGACGATGAAGTCGATCGCGCTCTGGCTTCGCACCTTCGTGTGCGTCGCGAAGCCGTCTGGCGGCGCGACCAGTTCACTAGCCGATTTCGGCTCCGGCTTGCTCCATGCGCCGATGTAACCGTCGCCGCCCGGGAATTCTTTCAGTTCACGCTGGATCGTCGTGAAGTCGTGCGACAACGCGTAATTGGCGCCCGCATACACGCCGATCTGCTGTTCGACGCCGAGCCGCTCGACCGATTTCAACGCATCGGCAACGCCCTGCTTCAGCCACTGATTGCCGGACACCACGGTAATGCCGAGCACTTTCAGCGAACCCTGCGCCTGCAGTTGCGCTGCCATCACGCCGAGCTGGCCATCGTCGCCGAGCGTGTTGTAGTCGCTGTCGATGATCACCTTCGGCGGATCGCTGCGGGCATTGACACCGTTGCTTGCGTAAGCCGTGAGATTGAGTGTGGTTGCCACGCTTGCCGCCCAGATCAATGCCACGAGAATTCGCCTCATCGATGCCTCGTTTGGAGTGCCGCTGAGTGACGCGGACAAGGAAATCATCATAGGCGCAAGCCCTATGAATGACGAACAATCAACGCGCCAGCGACAGTGCAAGCAAAAGCGGCTCGCGACGCCACTGCAACGTCGCGAGCCGCCTCGTATAGCGTGCTGTCAAAAGCCTGTTACTGCGATTCCTCCGCCCACACGGCGTTCTCCCGCGTCATCAGCGAGGTCGATGCCGCCGGTCCGAACGTGCCCGCCGAATACGAGCGCGGCCGCTCGCCCGACTTCGCCCAGCCGTCGAGAATCGGCTCGGCCCACGCCCATGCCGCTTCGAGTTCGTCGCGGCGCATGAAGTGCGTCAGCCGTCCGCGGATCACGTCGATCAGCAGCCGCTCATAGGCTTCCGCGCGACGCTCGGTGAACGCCTGCTGCAGGTCCAGGTTCAGGTTCACCGGCACCATGTGCATGCCGCTGCCGGGTTCTTTCGCGAGCACCTGCAGCTGGATCGACTCTTCGGGCTGCAACTGGATCACCAGACGATTGCCGTAGGTGCGTCCATTGCTCGGAATGATCGAGAACGGCAGCTCGGAGAATTCGATGACGATCTCCGACAGCTTCTTCTGCATCCGCTTGCCGGTGCGCAGGAAGAACGGCACGTTGGCCCAGCGCCAGTTGTTGATCCGCGCGCGCAATGCGACGAAGGTTTCGGCGCGGCTGCCCGGCGGCACGTTTTCTTCCTCGAGGTAGCCCTTGACCGCCTCCCCATCGACCGCGCCCGCCGTGTACTGGCCGCGCACCGTGTCGCGCGCGATGTCCTCGGGCGTCATCGGCCGCAGCGAGCGCAGCACCTTCAGCTTTTCGTCGCGCACCGCGTCGGGATCGAGCGACACCGGCGGCTCCATCGCGACGATGCACAGCAGTTGCAGCAGGTGGTTCTGCACCATGTCGCGCAGCGCGCCGGTCTTGTCGTAGAACCCCGCGCGAGTGCCCACGCCGACCGTTTCGGCCACCGTGATCTGCACGCTCTTGATGTACGGCGCCTGCCACAGCGGCCCGAAAATCGGATTGCCGAAGCGCAGCACCATCAGGTTCTGCACGGTTTCCTTGCCGAGGTAGTGGTCGATCCGGTAGATCTGCGATTCTTCGAAATGCCTGCCGACCGCGTTGTTGATTTCCTGCGCGGACGCGAGATCGTGGCCGAGCGGCTTTTCGAGCACCACGCGCGAATGGCTGTCGACGAGCCCGGCCGCCGACAGGTTGTCGCAGATATTGGTGAACAGATCCGGCGACGTCGCCAGATAGAACACACGGTTCACGCCGTCGCGCGACGCTTCCTTCAGGCGCAGGTAGTCCTCGCGCGAATCGACGTCCATCCGCACGTATTCGAAAATCGCGAGAAATTTGTCCCACGCGGATGCATCGAACGCCTTCTTGTCGATGAAGGGCTTGGCCTTCTGCTCCATGAATTCGCTGATGTATTCCTCGCGCGACCAGGGCTTGCGCCCGATCGTCAGAATGCGGGTGTCCGGCGGCAGATTGCAGTGCAGATGCGCCATATACAGCGCGGGCAGCAGCTTGCGGAACGACAGGTCGCCGGTGCCGCCGAAGATGATCATGTCGAGCGGCAGGTCGGGTGTGGCAGGAGCTTGTTGGGTCGTCATGGCACGGTCGCAGCGTCTAGGGGGAAGGCGTCGATCAGGAATCGGCGGCGGGCGGACGGGCTAAAGCTCACGTCCGGTATGGCGCTTTTTCCGGCAAACATCTATGGTGCAACGTTTTGAGATAGTTTGCACGGCAACATCTGCCGCAGGTTAGCGCAAGTTGCCAAGCTTGCGCGCCACATGGTTGTTTTTTCGGGATATTTTGCGTGATTTTGGCGGGTGGACCGCTAACGATCAGCCGCGCGCCAGCGCCTCTCGCGCGACCCGGCACGCGGCCAGATCCCACGCCGCGCAGCCGACGCTCTTGAACACCACGGGTCCCGCCGGCACCGGCTGCGTCTCACCGAGCACCGCGGCGATCGCGCCCACCCGCGCCCAGTCAACGCCGGCCTGAATGAAATCGCCGGCCTCGTGCTTGGCGCCGGCCTCGTCGTCGACGTACAGCGCGCTGCCCGCGATCGTCGTCGCGCCGATCTCGACCATCTGCGGCGTGAAAGCGCCGACGCCGATCACGAGCCGCTCCGCGCGCGCCGTCTCGTCGTAGACCGGCTGTTTGCTGGTGGTCAACGCAATCACGACCTCGACCGAAGCCGGAATCGTCGCGCCGCCTTCCGCGAGCGGCCGCAACTCACGCACCTTGCCGCGCTGCGCCGCGCAGAACGCCTCGGCGCGCGCGGGCGCGCTGCCCTTGACCCACACGAGCGCGTCCGGAAACAGTTCGCCGATCGCTTGCAGATGATTGAGCGCCTGCGTGCCGGTGCCTATCAGCAGGAATTCGCGCGGCGTGCTCGCGGCGAACGTCGCGATGCCGAGCATCGACATCGCCGCGGTCCGGCGGCCCGTCACGGTCGGACCGTCGAGGACGAACAGCGTCTCGCCGGTATCGGCATCGAAGGCCATGACCTGGCCGTGGATCGTCGGCAGATCGCGCGCGCCGTTGGTCGCGCACACGTTGACGAGCTTGTGGATCGCCAGATCGGGCGCGGTGGCGGGCATCGACAGCATGATGCCGCCGGCATTCAGCGGCACGACGAGCCGCTCGGGGCTCACGATGCGTCGTTGCGCGTAGTCGATGCTTGCGCGCCGTAATGCGTCGACAAGCGCTGCAAAAGGCATCAGCCGCGCGGTGGCGGCGGCGTCGAAGATCTGCGTGGTCGGGCGGGTCATGGGCGGGACGGTCCAATGCTGGATCAAGTGGGCATGGCGTCACCGTAACCGAGCGCAGAAAAATTGACTAGTCGTGTGGGCGTCTACTTGCCGCCGTTACCGTCGCGGTTCTGGTCGCGGTTCTGATCTCCGTTCTTGCCGTTGCCGTTGCCGAACATCGCCCGACACGCGGGGCTCAGTTCGTCGAGGTGCCGCTTCATGCAGGCGATGATCTTCGCCCGGTGCGGAATCTCCGAAGCGCAAAAATGGAACGCATCGTGACGGCACGCATGGGCCTGTTCTTCGCGGGTCGCGGCATGCGCGGCGCCGGCAGCGTCGAGCACGACGAGGCCGGCAGCAAGCAGACGGAAAGCTCGATTCATGGAAGATCCGATCGGTCGCACGTTGAAGATGCTGCATTAGCAGGAAACAGACCCGAATCGCGAACGCCGCGTCATGCCCGGCGCGCCAGCTAGCTCGTGCTGCGGCCGAGCGTCATCCCACGCCCTGCATAGAAACGCGACATCGTCGTGAACGGCAGGTACACGTCGGACTGGTGCGGCGCGACGCCCGACGGGTTATGGAACCACACGCCGTCGCGATCCCGCCCGTGCAGCAGGATCAGATGACCGCCCCGCTGCCGGTTCGGCCGCTCCGGATAGCGGATCTCGGGGCTCACCGACACGATCGCGAGCGTATCGGCGTCGAGCCGCGCCGCGATCTCCTCGAGCGACGCCTGCGGCAGCACGTCGATGTCGAGGCCGAAGGCCGGGCCCGCCCAGTCGGCGAACGGCCGGTAGATCAGACCGTCGACGCCGCCATCGTCGCGCAGCCGATACACGCCGTGCCGCAGCGCGTCGTCGAGCAATGCGGCGCGCGGCGCGTGATCGATGCCCCAGTAGTCGAGCGCCGATTCGAGGCACGTCAGCCCGCACAGGCGTTGCGCCCAGAAACGATAGCGCTCGGGGTCGGCGAAACCGCTGCGCTGCCAGTGCGGGTCTTCGCACGGATCGCGCTGCCGTTCGACGATGTCGCGCACCCACTCGGGGCTGCCCCATTGCGTGTAGTACGGAACATCGGCGTGGCGGAGAACGGGTTCGGTCATCGGTGGTATCGGTCGGGTTGAGTTGGGTTGGGTTGGGTCGCGTTGCGCGCGGTTACAGCATGCTGCGCGGCCGCTTCATCGTGCCGTCGAAGAAACGCTGCAAACGGAACGCCGACAGATCGAGCGACGCGTTGCCGCCATCGTTGAGTTCAGCGAGCAGCTTGCCGACGATCGGCCCCATCGCGAACCCATGTCCGCAGAAGCCGGTCGCGATCGTCAGGCCTGGGACCTGCGGCGGCGCATCGATGACCGGAATGCCATCGGGCAACACGTCGATCAGCCCGGCCCACGCCTCCACCACCTGGGCGTCGCGCAACGCCGGAAACAGCGCGCGCAGCTTTTCCAGCGCGCGCGGCGCGTGGCTCGGATTCGGCTGCGGATGCGGGTCGCGCGGATAAATCCCACGTTCGGCGTCGGGCACGCCGCCGGGCAGACGCTCGCGCAGATCGCGCAGACAGGCGCCGTTCAGATGGAAGCTGAACTTCTCGCGCTGGGTCCACAGCTCGGGCAGAAACCATTTGAGCGCGCGGAAATGGCCGAGCGTCATGTCGACGTCGACCTGCATGTCGTCGGCGAGGTTGATCGCGCCGTTCGCGCGCTGACGGATGCCGAGGCCGTGGCCCCAGAACGTCGACGCCGTGATCGGCGGCAGCGGATTGGTGCGCATGCAGGTACCGCGCACCGCCTGCTGCGGCAGTTCGAGACCGAGCGTCCTGAGGAGCCGCCAGCTGCTCGCGCCGGCCGCGCAGATGAGACGCGAGGTACGAATCGTGCCGCGCTCGGTGACCACACCGGCGATCGCGCCGCCCGCGCGTTCGACGCCCACCACGCCGCAGCCCTCGAAAAACAGCGCGCCGGCTTCGGCCGCGCGGGCGGCGAACGCCGCGGCGGCACGGCGCGGTTCGGCCTGGCCGTCGCTCGGCGTGTACAGGCCGCCGAGCGCGGGGCCCTGCATGCCGCTGACGACGGCGTCGATCTGCCCGCGGTCGAGCGTGCGGGTGTCGAGGCCATACTGACGCGCGACTTCGAGCCATTGCTGGAACGAAGTCCAGTCTTCGTCATTGGTCGCGACGTACAGGCAACCGCCCTGGCGCCATTCGAGATCGAAATTCAGCTCACGCTCGAGTTCTTTCCACAATGGAATGCTCGCCATCATCAGCGGCACCTCGGCGGCCTCGCGACCCTGCTGACGCACGAAGCCCCACGCGCGCGACGACTGCTGCCCGGCGATCCGCGACTTGTCGAGCACCACCGCCGACAGGCCGCGCCGCGCCAGGTAATAAGCGGCCGCGCAGCCCATGATGCCGGCACCGGCGATCACGACGTCGGCGCGGCTGGGAAACGGTTGGTCGGCGGGCGTGAAGGTCGAGTGCAGCGGGTAAGTCGTGGTCATTGGTTGGGCGGGTTGGAGACGTGGGCGTCATCTTCGCAGTGGCGGCCATTGTCCGCAATGCCGCGTGAGTTCGGCACCGCTGCAGGTCGCAGCCGGGACGGCACGCCGGCTCCTGGCGGAATCCCGAGTTATCCGTTAAACGGATATTCGTCGATTATCTGTCACGCAAATATTTGACAAATATTCGTGTAACGCATAAATTGCGTTTATTCGTCTCTCAGATAATCCGCCATGCTCCATCTGATCACCACGTCGGACCAGCTCGCGCAGCTGCTGGCGGCCAGCCGCCGCCAGGCCGGCTTCACGCAGACCGAGGCGGCCGCGCGCGTCGGCGTGAGCCAAAGCCGCATTTCCGCGCTCGAAACCGATGCGAGCGGGCTCACGCTCACCCAGCTGCTCGCGCTGTGCGGCGTCTACGGCCTGCAACTGCAGTTGCGCGACAAAAATCAGCCGGGCGCCGAGCCGGCGCCGAACGTCGAGTGGTGAGATGGCCCGGCAAACCGCCTCGAAGGCATTGTCGGTGTGGGCCAACGGCGAGCGCGTCGGCGTCTGGCGCCTGCCCGCGCGCGGCCCGATGGAGTTCGCCTACGACGCCGCCTGGATCGCGTCGCCCGCGGGTCGTCCGCTGTCGCTGTCGCTGCCGTTCACACCCGGCAACATGACGCACAAAGGGCCGCGGGTGCTCAACTACTTCGACAACCTGCTGCCCGACAGCGACGCTATCCGCAAACGCATCGCGCAGCGCTACCGGACCGAAACGCTCGACGCGTTCGACCTGCTGCGGGCCATCGGCCGCGACTGCGTCGGCGCGGTCCAGCTGCTCGGCGAAGACGACGCGCCGGCCGGGGTTCAGCGCATCGAAGGCACGCCGCTTTCCGACGACGACATCGAGGCGCTGCTCGCGCAAACGGTGGGCAAACCGACGCTCGGCGCGCCCGACGAACCCGACGACTTCCGCATCTCGCTCGCCGGCGCGCAGGAGAAAACCGCGCTGCTGTGGCACGACGGCCAGTGGCAGCGGCCGCACGGCGCGACCCCGACCACGCATATCTTCAAGCTGCCGTTGGGGCTGGTCGGCAACCGGCTCGCCGATCTGAGCACGTCGGTCGAAAACGAGTGGCTGTGCATGCGGATTCTGCGCGCGTTCGGCCTGCCGGTCGCGAACACCGAGGTGCTCAGCTTTGGCCGGCAGCGCGTGCTCGCCGTCGAACGCTTCGACCGGCAGATGCATTCGAGCGGCACCTGGCTATTGCGTTTGCCGCAGGAAGACTTCTGCCAGGTGTACGGCGTGCCGTCGCATCGCAAGTACGAGAACGAGGGCGGCCCCGGCGTGCTCGACCTCGCGCGGATTCTGCAGCAGTCGGTCGACGCGCGGCAGGACCTCGAGACCCTGCTCGCGAGCCAGATCCTGTTCTGGATGCTGGCCGCGCCGGACGGCCACGCGAAGAACTTCAGCATCCGTCTGCTCGCGGGCGGCCAGTACCGTCTGACGCCGCTTTACGACGTAATGTCGATCTGGCCGGTCGAAGGCAATGGCCCGAACCAGTGGTCGTGGTACAAGGCACGGCTCGCGATGGGTCTGTGGTCGCGCAGCAAGCACGATGCGTTTCGCGATGTGCAGCGGCGTCATTTCAACGCGATGGCGTTGAAGTGTTCGTACGGCGCCAACGCCGAACCGCTGATCCAGCGTCTGATCGAACAGACGCCCGGCGTGATCGAGCGGGTGTCGGCGGAATTGCCCGAGCGCTTTCCGGGCAAGGTCGCCGAGCGGATTTTTAAAGGACTTCAAAACTCGGCGGCCCGGCTCGACACGATGCCGGCAAGCTGAACGCTTCGCGGCCGGAAGCCGGAACCGTTGGCTTGCGCACAACTCATTCGTGGATTCCCTACGGTTTCGTCATCGTTTCACCGGTAGAATGCTTTTTAATGCTCAATGCATCAAAAGTCACCCGCGCGACGGCTGCGTCGCTTGCATTAGCGGCCTCGGCGACGGTCTGACAAAATCATAAACAGTGAATTTTTTTACGGTACATTTGCTGTCCCCGCGTGGCCGATTCATGCGCATTGCATGCGCAAGGTCGGTTTGCGCCTGTCGACCGCGTACCACTTGTACCTTTTAACTCGCGGATTTTCACGCCGTATGGCCAACGAAACACACTCACCGGACTCCATCGCGGTTGCCGAGCGCGTGCGCGAGTTGATGAGCCGGCATGGAATCGGCAAGCGCCAGCAAACCACGGAGCTATGCCGCATCCTCGATCTGAGTTTTTCTCAGGGGCACCGCAAACTGCGCGGCAATAGCCCATGGACGCTGTCGCAGATCAAGAAAGTCGCCGAGGTATTCGACGAACCGGCGGCGCAGCTGTTCGGCGCGCAGTCGCTCGATCCGGGCGTGGTCGGCGCGATCGCCCAGGAGGCGGTGTTCTGCATCGGCGCGACCGAAATCGCCTGTACCGCGTGGGTCGGCGCCGCGCTGGAACCGGGCAGCCGTCCGGAGTTCGTCGCCTATTCGCGGCTCGGTCAATGGCGTGTCTCGCGTCATGATGGCGCGCTGTATCAGAGCGCCTATGAAGTCCACAAGATCGAGATCTACCCGCGCCGCGCCGAAACCGACAAGCCTGCGATCGCGGTCGTCGACGACGATTGCGCGAGCGCCGATAACCTGCGCGACTATCTGGAGCGCAGCGGCTTCACGGCGGTCGCGATCTATGGGCTCGCCGCCTTCAGCGAGCAGTTGCAAACGCAGGTGTTCGACGGCGTGATCATCGACTGGCTGTTCGGCTCGCAGACCTCGGCGGCCGCGATTCGCGCGGTGCGCGCGTCGGAGAACCCGGACGCGCCGATCTTCGTGCTGACCGGCGAGCTGCTGACCGGCAAGGCCAGCGAATCGGAGATCAGCGAGGTGATCCGCGATTACGACGTCGCGTGCTATGAGAAGCCCGCGCGCATGGCGATCCTCGTCGCCGATCTGTCGAAACGGCTGAACCGCCCCTGAACCGCGCGCGGCCCCCCCCCTCGCGCCCTCACGCCTGATGCCGCGCCGCCAGCGCGTGCTGCAGCGCGTGGTTCAGATCCTCGTAATGGACCGGCTTTAAGAGCGCCTCGAACACCCACGGCACGCCCGTTACGCCACCTTCCTCATCCCGCACGACCTCCGGTGCGTACGCGCTGACCACGATCACCGGCACGCCCGCCGACGGTCCGCCGCGCGCCGCGAAGTCCTCGAGAAACGTGTAGCCGTCGCGCTCCGGCATATGCAGATCGAGCAGCACCACTTCGCAGCGGTGTGTATCGAGCCACGCGAGCGCGTCGTTGGCATTGCCGAGTGCGAGCGAGTCGTAGCCCATATGCGCGACCATCTCGCTGAGTGACTCGCGGATCAGGCGGTTATCGTCGATGATCAGCACGCACGGTTGCGCGCCGTCCGGCTCGGCTTGCGCCGCGACGTCGGCCGGCTCGATGGTGGCGACCGGCACGACCGGAATCGTCACGGTGAAGCGGGTGCCCTCGCCGACCGTGCTCGCGACATCCACGGTGCCGCCGAACAGCTTGACGAGCCCTTGCACGATCGTGAGCCCCATGCCGGCGCCTTCGGAACGGCGCGTGCGCTTCGCGTCGAGCTGAGTGAACTCCTCGAAGATCAATGGGAATTGCTCGGACGGCACGCCCGGTCCCGTATCGCTGACGACGAAAACCAGCAGCGCCGGCTGCTGGCGCAGCTCGATGCGCACCGTGCCGGTCTCGGTGTAGCGGATCGCGTTGGTGACGAGGTTGTTGACGATCTGCCGGATGCGGTGCGGGTCCGACTCGACCAGCCCGCGCGCGCCGCTCGCCTCGCTTTCGAGCTTCAGGCCGCGCGCCTTGGCGGACATCGTGTGTTCATCGACGATCGACGCCAGCAGCTCGCGCGGCTCGAAATGCTGGTGCCGCAGTTCGAGCTTGCCGGCGCCGAGGCGCGCGTAGTCGGTCAGGTCCTTCATCTGCGCTTCGAGATGGCGCGCCGCGGTTTCGAGCCGCTGGATCACCTTGCGGTCGGCCTCCGAGTGATAGTGGAAGCCGAGCAGTTCCACCGACGACACGATCGCATGCAACGGCGTGCGCAGCTCATGGCTGATCATGCCGAGAAACGCATCCTTCGCGAGGCTCGCCTCGCGCGCCGCGCGGCTCGCCTGATGCTCGGCTTCCAGCGCCGCGCGCTGCTGGCGCATGAGCCGCGTGCGGCGCCGGCCGTTGAGCACGAGCAGCAGCGTCGCCGCCGCCGACAGCAACAGCAGCACCAGACCGCCCGCGAACAGGATGCGGCGCTTGTCGATGAAATCGCGATTCATCGCCTCGCGGTCGGCGACATCGGCGAAACGGCGCGACAGCGCGAGATCGTTGACCTCGCTCCAGTGCTGGCGCAGCTGCGCGCCGATCCGCGCGGCATGGGTGCGGTCGCGCGGCAGTACGTCGATCTCGGGCTGGATGTCGTCGAGCATATCCTCGAGCGTCTTGATTTCGTCGATCTGCCGTTGCAACAGAGCGAGCTGCGTGGAGAGCCGCTGCGTCGAACCGGCCATCACGCGCAGCTTCGATTGCAGCAGCTGAAAGCGCAGCAGCAGCCGCTGATAGTCGTCGTCGGCGCCGGACTGATACAGCAGCAGCTGATTCTCGAAGCGGGCGTAGGCGATCTGCAG
Organism: Paraburkholderia sp. JPY465; assembly: GCF_050436725.1. NCBI lineage: Bacteria > Pseudomonadati > Pseudomonadota > Betaproteobacteria > Burkholderiales > Burkholderiaceae > Paraburkholderia > Paraburkholderia sp. JPY465. Next base: position 2,602,045 of record NZ_JBNDMT010000002.1, on the reverse strand, counting down.
CTGTGCGGCGTCCCAGTAGAAACCGTCGTAGGTGCCGGTCAACTGCTCGGTCGCGCGCGGGTTCAACAGGTTCGCATACAGCAGATAGCCGATCGCGCCGACGGGCGCGGCGAGCGCCATCAGCCAGATCAGCACGTACATTGCGCGCCGCCATGGACGGCGCGCTATTTGACGATGAGGGCCTTGATCTGCCATACGAATTTCGAGTCGCCGACCGCGCCAGTCAGTTCATCCGGAAAAGCATCGCGCGGATAGATCAGAAACAGCGGCCCGAAGTCGCTGAGTTTCAGGCGCTGGCCGTTCATGCTGTACGCGACGATCACGCCGTAGCGGTCGCAGTCCGCGACCGGCACGGTGTAGGTGTAATCGTCGTAGGTGTGAAGCTCGATTTCGGTGCCGCGCGCGCCGACGGCCTTCAGGATGTCGGCGAGCCTGGGACCGGCGAACGTCGAGCGCGGTGTCCAGGTGGTCGAAGTCGTGATCGTATGCACGGGCAGCGCGAGCAGTTGAGCCTCGTCGAAGTGATAGCTGCGATGCGCGGCGTCGTTGGTGTTGGCGATCTTGCCCTCGACGTCGAGCGCCAGCGCCGGCGACTGCCGCACGCCCGGCTGCGCATGCGCGCCATAGACAGTAAGCCCGACGATCAGTCCCGCGAGCCCCGTCAGCCAGCGCACCCACCAGCGCACACCAGTTCCGCCGGCTGCATCGCGCAGCGTTGCAATCAGGTTGGCCATTTGCTTTTTTTATCCGTTCTAGTTGATTCGCCGGACCATGGGCGGCGCCACGGTCAGCCGATCTTATGCCACGCGAAGTGTTGCGCGATACCCAGCAGCCAAACGCGTGCCACCCCGACACGCGACCTTTGACCCGCATGCATAATATCGCCAAAATGCGCTGACTCAAAAACGGGGACCCGCGATGTCGCGCCAGTGCGTCAGCGAGCAACGCACGCCTCCCCGCGGACCAATGCCTTCCATCGCGCCAACGGCGCCTCGATAGTCATGAACAAGCCGGTCTTGCCTCTGACGTACGAACAGCTCGATCACTGGATCGAATCGCTGCAACCCGCGTTGCTCGCCGAGCGTTTCACGACGGCGCTCGGCATTCTGCGCGGCGGCGCGCCGCTCGCGCTGATGGTGTCGCACGCGGTCGGCGCGTCGGTCGCGTTCCTGCGCTACGACCGCCAGACGCGCGCGGTCGCATGGGATTCGACGCTGCCGATCCCGCCCGCCGGCTCGAAAGTGCTGCTGTGCGAGGACATCGCCGGACGCGGTTTTACGCTCGCCGATTGCATCGCGTTCCTGCAGTCGCACGGGCTCGAAGTCAAAACGCTGACCGCCGCGGTCGATGAACTGAGCCGCGTGCAGCCCGACTACGCGATCGACGCGCGCGGCTACTTCGCCCTCTTTCCATGGGAGCGCCAGGCGTACACCGAGCGCTATCGCGACGACTGGGCGCGCGTCGAAGCCGGCGCGGCGCCGGCGATGGCCAACGACCACGAATACGCGGCGTACGCGATCGACCTCGACGGCATCCTGCTGCCCGACGTACCGCTCGCGCGCTACGACGAAGACCTCGCCGGCGCGCTCGCCGAGCGCGACGCGCTGCTGCCGTTCGAGGTGCTGCCAGGCATCGACCTGCAGCACGTGCGCACGATCATCACGGGTCGACCGGAGATGGATCGCGCGCGCACCGAAGCGTGGCTCGCGCGACACGGCTTCGCTCACATGCAACTGGTGATGCGCGCGACCGGCCTGCACGACGACAGCCCGTCCGGGGCGGCCGCGCACAAGGCGAGCGCGGCGCTGCGCGCGGGTGTCACGCACTTCGTCGAAAGCGATCCGGTGCAGGCGCTGCTGATCGCGCAGCAAGCGCCTTTGTTGCGCGTGATCTGGTGGGATGCGCTGACGCGCACGGGGATGCTGGTGAGCGCAAGGGCGTGGAGCTGAGTTGAGTTGATCTGAGCTCAGCGTTCTCTACTTGTCCTTCCCCTCGCGCAACTGCAAATGCCTTGCGGCCCGCTGCGACGCGACGACGATCAGCTTCATCGTCGCGCGCGTCGCGCCGACGAACAGCTTGCGCGCGACGCGTTCGTCGAACGCGTCGAAGTCGATCTCGGTGAAGATCACGCACGGCGCCGCCTGCCCCTTGAAGCGGTAGATCGACTCGAACAGCACGTCGCCGTCGCGATACTCCGGGTTGCCGAACAGATCATATTTGCCGGTGAAGCTGCGCAGCCGATGCGGTCCGAGATGATCGAGCGCGCTCATCGCCGAACCGTCCCTGCCGCGGAACGACAGCACCACGATGTCCTGCTTGCGAAAGCCGAGCCCGAGCGCGTGGGTGATCGCGCGCTTGGTCGCGTCGATGCTGCTTTCGGCGGCCTGCGCTTCGTCGTAGACCGACACCGAAACGTCGGAGCCGTCGAACGGACTGCCCGACGCGAGCGCCGCGGCAAGCGGCACCGACGAGCCGATCACGTCGCGCAGATAGTCGAGGATGTCACGCGGACTGCGGTAATTGGTGGTCTCCTTCAGCGTGGCCCAGCCGGGTAACGACACCGGCTCGCGCATGTACAGATTCTGCAGCGGGTCTTCGAGCCACCACCATGCGCCGCCCGGCCGCAGCAGCCGCTCGAGCGAGGTAATCCACGACTGCTGGAAATCCTGCCCTTCATCGACGATCAGCACGTCGAACTGCCAGCGCGGTTCGATCGGCGTGCGGGCGAATCCGGCCTCCAGCTGATCGAACACCTGCGCGGATTCGAAATCGGGCGCGCGGCCCGCGTCGCGCATGATCCAGTCGCACAGCTGGTGATAGTTCGCGACCTTCGCCTCCGGCGGCGCAACCCGCGCGATGTGATCGGCGAGCGGCCGGTTGAAGCACACGTACAACGGCCGCTCGCCGCGCGCGACCGCGTCCTTCATCACCTGCACCGCGAGTTGCGTCTTGCCGGAGCCTGCCGTGCCGACCACGCGCAAACGGAACGGCGCGAATTCGAGCCGCCGGGCCCACGTGGCGAGTCCGCCCGACAGGCGCGTGACGAGCGTGCCCGCCTGGCCGACGAGCGCGCTCGTGTCGGGTGCCAGCGCGAGTTCGTCGGCAAGAAAGTGATGGATTTTCGATGCACTGGGAAGCCGCGGCTCATCGGCCGGCAGCGCTTCGCGGATGATCGCCGCGAGCCGTTCGCGCCGCGTCGCGTCGACGATGCGCGCGGGATTCACGCCGGCGATCGCCGCATCCTTGACGATGTGATCGGGACAGTACAGCAGTTCCTCGATGAAATACGTGCCCGCGCCGAACGCCGCGGTAAAACGCCGGTGCAGACTCTCGATCGTATGCGCGAGCGCAATCGCGACGTTGCGCTCGGTCTGCAGATACACCTTGACGAGCCCCTTCGGCGTTTCACGCAGAAAGCCGGTCTTCTGCTCGATGATCATCAGACGCCCGGCGGGACTCACGATCACGAAGTCGGCCTCGCCGAATACCGAGAAGTTCTGGTTCAGGCGAGTCCAATGCACACCGTGATAGACGGTGTAATCGTCGGGCAGTGCGTGTTCGAGCAGCGCGAGCGTTTCGCGTTCGCGCGCCGCCGCGCCGGTCGCTTCGAGGCTCTTCCAGTCGTCGGGAACAATGCGGGCCATGCGGTGCCTTATTGGGTTGGATGCGTGAGTCCACGCATGTCGGCTCAGTGCGCAATTCGGGGTGCGGTCATTGTACGCAACGCGGTGACGGGCGTCGCAGCCGCGACACTGCGTGCCGCCTCGCGCGGAGGGCGCCTTTCGGATGCCGCGCAAAGCTTCGCGCATCGTGTATCGTAACTGGCTGAACGCCGCGCGCGAGGCGCGGCTTGCCAACCGTAACAGAAAAGGATTTACCGGATGATTACGATCTGGGGACGTACCAATTCAGTCAACGTCCAGAAAGTTTTGTGGTGCTGCGACGAACTCGTACTGCCATTCGACCGCATCGACGCGGGCCTGCAATTCGGCCGCAACAACGAACCCGACTATCTAGCGATGAATCCGACCGGCAAGATCCCGACGCTGGTCGACGACGACTTCGTGCTGTGGGAATCCAACTCGATCCTGCGCTATCTGGCGATGCAATACGGCGAATCGAGCCTGCTGTATCCGGCCGAGCCGAAACTGCGCGCGAGCATCGACCGCTGGCTGGACTGGTCGCTGTCGACGCTGCAGCCGGTGGAACGTCCGGTGTTCTGGTCGCTCGTGCGCACGCCGGAGGCCGAGCGCGACACCGCCAAACTCGCGGCCGACGTGCAGGCGGTCACCGTGCTGTGGCGCCTGCTCGACACGCATCTGCAGGGCCGCTTCTTTCTCGAAGGCGACAAGTTCACGCTCGCCGATATCGTGATCGGCGCGTACGCGAAGCGCTGGTTCGGCCTCGACGGTTTGCAGCGGCCGCCGCTGCCGAGTCTGGAGCGCTGGTATTCGCGTCTAACCACGCGCACCGGGTTCAAGAAGTACGTGGATTTTCCGTTGACCTGAACGGCCGGTTCATCGGCGACTCCGTGATCGCCGCCCGCGCGCCTGTGCCGCGCCGATCCCGCGACCGGCGCGGCGGCCCACCGCGCATGCCTCTATAATCGACGCATGAAAACCGCCAAGCCCGCCGCAACCGGCCATCCGGTCACTCCCGCGCCTGCCGCCACCGCCGCCGATGCGCACGATCATCATGTGCATCACGACGTGCATCAGCCGTCGCAGGAAGCGGCTCTCGCACTGGCCGAGGAATATTGCCGCGAGCGCGGCGAAAAACTCACGCCGATCCGGCGCAAGGTGCTCGAACTCCTGCTGAACTCGGGACGCGCGACCAAGGCCTATTCGCTGCTCGACGAAATGCGCCAGATTCACCCGGGCTCGGCGCCGCCAACCGTCTATCGCGCGTTGGATTTTTTGCTGTCGGCGGGACTCGTGCATCGAATCGAGTCGATCAATGCGTTCACCGTCTGCCATGATCTGACGCAATGCCAGCACGGCATTCTCGTCGTATGCCAGCAATGCGGCAGCGTCACCGAGCTGCATCAACCGAAGCTGCGCCAGGCGCTCATCGCGCAGATCGAAGACGCGGGCTATCGGCTCGCGAGCGACGAAATAGAGTTGAAGGGTCTCTGTGCGGCCTGTCAGGCGGCCGCAATGGCTGGCGAAGCCGCGCCGGTGGCCGCGGCCAAATAGCGGCGCGCTACGCGTCGGGTGCGCAACGCGGTGTGATGCGCCGCGAAGCGTCGATGGCCGTGCGCTGCTCCGCGAAACGACGTCTTCCCGCCGCGCGCCGGCCTGCTACTACTCACTTCCACGAAAGCCCGCTGCGAGCCCGTTGCGAAGCGGCGATCACCCCGCCGCGCGGGCGTCGATCGCGTCGCGCAGCAACGTCACGAGCGCTTCGGGTAACGCGGGTTTGGTCATGAAATGCTGGAAGCCTTCGCCGATGCTGCGCAGGCGGTAGGCGTCGTCGGTGTGGCCGGTCAGCGCCACCGCCACCGCGGGCGAATGGCCGCCGCAAATCTCGTGGTCGCGAAGCCGCTGGATCAGATAGAAGCCATCCATGGTCGGCAAGTCGAGGTCGCAGACGACCGCGTCGGGAAGCAACTCCATCGCCGCCACGACACCCTCTTCCGCATCGGCGACCGCGCATACCTTCGCGCCTTCCGCCTCGAGTAGCAAGGTCAACGATTCCCGGCTGTCGGGGTCGTCCTCTACAAGCACGATCGTGGCCTGATCGAGCCTCATTGCTGCATTCATCGTATGTTGTTGCTCTGGAAAACCGGTTAGGCCATCGGAAGTGGCCAATGTTTCACTCTGCTGATTGCCGCCGATTTGCGCGGCCGAGGTGTTGCTGTCCATGGTTCCGACTCGATTTCGCACGCCGAGTTGCAGACAGGTCCGCGATTGTAAAACATTGCTGAGCACCTTCCCGAGTACAACGCGTGCGCACGGTAACGCGCCAAAATTGCACGTCGATGAAAAAACGGCGCTCGACGCATGCCGCGATTTAGCTGCTGAGTGTCCGCAGTTTTTCCGCGGCTCGCCGATTGCCGGCACCCGATGTTCCGGCGCGGTTCGCACGAACCCCGTTCGTACGGCCTTCTCCGCCCGGTATCGATTCTGTCCTTCGTATTGTTTGCGCGACGCGGCGCTGTCGTTCGTGTTGCGCCGCTCGCACCCGACGACTCTGCAAGCATGTCGCGTGCCTCGCTGCAGCGGTTCGCGTCACGTGAAGAGGGGCCGGTCGCGCGTGCCGATGACACAAAGATGTATTGGCGCTTACCCGCTAACCGTTGGCGCCGCGGCGCTATCATCGTGGGCGCGCATGCGCGGCATGCTGCGGTTCGCGGCTGCCCGCACGCATCTATTGATGTCTCTTCATCTCAACCCGAGGTCACCCGACACCATGTCCGCCACATCGCCCGCGCTTTGCACCGCGACGCTCGAGATCCTTCGTCACGTCAGCACCGCCACGCTGACCACGCAGTTGTTCAAGCGCGGTCTGCGCAATACCTTCATGCAGGGCGTCGCACCGCTCGCTCCGCGCCGCGGCGCGAATCTGGTTGGGCCGGCGTTCACGCTGCGCAATATCCCATCGCGCGAAGACATCGACGTGCTGGAGCTATTCGCGGACCCTGACTACGCGCAACGCAAATGCGTCGAGACCATTCCGCCGGGCCATGTGCTCGTGCAGGATTGCCGCGGCGAGCGCGGCAGCGCGTCGTTCGGATCGATTCTGTCGCTGCGTTTGCAGGTGCGCGGCGTGGCCGGCATGGTGTCCGACGGCCCGGTGCGCGACAGCGCGACGATCGCCGCGCTCGACATGCCGGTGTTTTGCGCCGGCGCGAGCGCGCCGCCCAATCTGATCCGCCATCACGCGGTCGACATCAACGTGCCGATCGGCTGTGGCGGCGTCGCGGTGTTTCCAGGTGACGTGATCGTCGGCGATGGGGACGGGGTCGTCGTGATTCCGCTGAAGACGGCCGACGAGGTCGCGCAGGCCGCGGCCGAGCAGGAACGGCTCGAAGCGTTTCTAACCGAAAGGATTCGCGCCGGCGCTGTGCTGCCCGGCACCTATCCGCCGAACGACGAGACGAAGGCGGCGTTCGACGAGTGGAAGAAAAACCGCAAAATCTAGCGCCTTTTCAACCGACACGGCGACCGATGTGTCACACCGGCCGCCGGTTCAAGCGCCCTTGCCGGGTCCGATGCCCTGTACCAGCAACGCCACCGCGTGCCGTGCGATCTCCGCGCCGCCGATATTGCGGCGCAATGGATCATTACGCCACAGCTTCGAAGTGGCGAGCGGCAGAATCGTCATGCCGAGCAGCGTGACGAACACGAGCGCGGGTTCGAGCGACGCATTCAGGCGGCCCTCCTTCTGCCAGCGCGCGATCGCCAGCAGCGACTCCTTCTGATGCGCGAAACCGAAACGCTCATGCATGCGCTGGCGCAGCAGTCCGCCGTCGCTGATCACTTCGCGAATCCATAGCGATGCGAACCAGGGGTTATCGCTGGCGATCTGCACGAGCCGCTCGGTGAGCTGCGTGATCGCCGCGACAGGATCGTCGGGATGTTCCTGGAACGGCAGACCGAGGCTCGCGCGCAACGGCGCGAAACACTCGTCGATCAGTACGTCGAGCAGCTGATCGCGTGTCTTGAAGTAGTAGTGCACCATCGCGGGCGTGAAGCCGGCCTCGCGGGCGATCTCACCGAGCGATGTCTCGACGATGCCCTGCCTTGCGAACAGCGTCAGCGCAGCGTCGAGCAAGCGCGCGCGCTGCTCGGGGCCGCGCGCGGCGCCCGTCGGCCGGCCGGGGCGGCGGGCGGGCGTCCCGCTTGGCGCGACACTTGCGGGATTCGCGGCTTGCGTATCCGCTTGTGTCCCCTCGAGTTTGGACTTCGACGCGCCCCGCTCTTTCGCGGCAATCCGCGCGGATGGCCCCGCATCTGTCACGGCGTGGTCCGCCGCGGCGTCATCAGATGAGATCCTTGTCATTGCATTGAATTTGACGTGAGAGGCGATGTCGCATATATTAATCTTTCGGTTAATTAATTTCAACGCGTTGCCACCATGGAACAACCTGCTACGACCCTGTCCGCCGACTCCGCGCCCGAGGAATCCCGCCCAGCCGCAGCCTCGGCCGCAGGCGCAGCCGATCATCCGCCGATCCGGCTGCTGTTTCCGGCGCTGCTGCTGGTCATGCTGCTCGCCGCGCTCGACCAGACGATCGTGTCGACCGCGCTGCCCACCATCGTCGGCGATCTGGGCGGGCTCAATAACCTGTCCTGGGTCGTGACCGCCTACCTGCTCAGCTCGACGATCGTCGTGCCGCTGTACGGCAAGTTCGGCGACCTGTTCGGCCGCAAGATCGTTCTACAGACGGCGATCGTCATCTTTCTCGTTGGCTCGGCGCTGTGCGGCATCGCGCAAAACATGAGCCAACTGATCGTGCTGCGCGCGCTGCAAGGCCTTGGCGGCGGCGGCCTGCTCGTCGTGACGATGGCGGCGATCGCGGACGTGATTCCGCCCGCTGAGCGTGGCCGCTATCAGGGCGTGTTCGGCGGCATCTTCGGTCTCGCGACCGTCATCGGTCCGCTGCTCGGCGGTTTTCTGGTCGAGCATCTGACCTGGCGCTGGATCTTCTACATCAACCTGCCGCTCGGCATCCTGTCGCTGATCGTGATCGGCGCGGTGTTCAAGCCGCACGTGCGCCACGTCAAGCACACGATCGACTACATGGGCGCCGCGTTTCTCGCCGGCGCGCTGACCTGCATCATCCTGTTCACGAGCCAGGGCGGCACGATTCTGCCGTGGACCTCGCCGCAACTATGGTTCACGCTCGGCATGGGCCTCGTAGCGATCTGGGGCTTCATTCACGAAGAGCGCAGCGCGGTCGAACCGATCATGCCGCTCGGACTGTTCAAGCAACGCACGTTTCTGATCAGCAGCCTCGTGAGCTTCATCATCGGCGTATCGCTGTTCGGCTCCGTGACGTTCATTCCGCTCTATCTGCAGGTGGTGAAGGGCTCCACGCCGTCGCAAGCCGGCATGCAGATGCTGCCGATGATGGGCGGCCTGTTCATCCTGTCGATGGTGACGGGCCGCCTGATCAGCAAGATCGGCAAGTATCGGCTGTTCCCGATCATGGGCACGTTCCTCGTCTCGGTGGCGATGCTGCTGCTCGCGCGTCTGCAGATCGATACGCCGATTCATGTGATGTATCTGTACATGGGTCTGCTCGGCTGCGGCCTCGGCATGGTGATGCAGGTGCTGGTCCTCGCGGTCCAGAACACCGTCGAGTTCAAGCATATGGGGGTGGCGACGTCCGGCGTCACGCTGTTTCGCTCGATCGGCGGCTCGATCGGCGTGGCCGGTTTCGGCGCGGTGTTTTCGAACGGACTCGCCGCACGCCTCGAAAAGTTGATCCCGCCCGATACCGAACTTCCGCAGGCCCTGGGTCCCGCCGCGATTCATCAGCTACCCGAAGCATTGCGCAACGACTATCTGCATGCGTTCGCTGGCGCGTTGCATACCGTGTATCTGTCGGCCGCCTGCGTCGTGGTGCTCGCGTTCGCGCTGGCGTGGCTGCTGAAGGATCATCCGTTGCGCAAGCACTGAGCGTTCTTCTACGCCTGATCCGGATGCTGATGCAAACGCTTACCGGCAAGTATCCAATAGCCGGGTGATCACGAGGCCGCACGCGCAACGCGTCGGCCTCGTTGTTTTTTTGTCGCGCTCACTACGTGTGGCGCGCAGCGTGCATTTGTCGTGAAACAACAGACACATATATGCGTTTCGAGCGTATCGCCGAAGTTTCTTCATACCTCCGAATGAGCGGTAGCGCACACAATCCAGGGGCCTACCGCGTTGACGTCCCCCGTGAAACATCACATATTGGAAACCGTGGAAACGCAGGCGCGGCCTACGTCTCCGCGACCTCCGGCGCATGTGGATCGTGATTCCGCGGACAAGGCTCCTGCCTCAACACGATCCGGAGCATGCCTTTACGGCATCGTTTTCCAAAGGTGGGTCCACGGCATGTCCACCCAGACAGCAACCGGCCAAAGTTTCCCCACGCCCTGCAAACGCTGCGGTGGCGCACTGTACCGACAAGTCGACGCCTGCCCCTACTGTGGCGCTGCGCATCCGTTCGAGCAGGACGATCCGCACATCCGCACCGGTATTCCAGGTAGCCGCGCGAGCGCCACGCACAAGCCGCTGCCTCGCTTCGACGACGAGCTCGGCACACGGGATGAGCCCGTCATCGCCTCTGCCGCGATGGCGTCCGAATCTCTGTTGCAGAGCGAGCCGATCATGCACACGGCGCTCGTGTCGACCGACACCGCTATCCCGCCTTACGAAGATCCGATGTACGCGCCAAGCAACACCGCGCAGACGATCTGGCGCGTGCTATATGTGATCGGCGCGGTCATCGCGATCGGCCTGGCGTATATCGCTTATACGTTATTCAGCGACGGTGGCGAGTCGGAAGATAAAGGCGTCGAGCAGATTACTCAGGATGCCCGCACAACGACGACCGGCATGATCGCGCCGCTTGCGTCCGCACCGGTGATTGCTCAAGCACAGACCGCGCACGCGCCGGCCGCGACCAGGCCGGCGCCACCGCCCGTGACCGAACTGGCGGCGAAGCCCGCGCCCGTCGTGCCCGCGGTTCCCGTCATTCCAGCGACACCGGCTGCGCCACCTGTCACGCCGCCGCTGGCCGCGACGCCCGTGCGGCCCGCGACGCAATTGCACGACGCCGCTCAGGCGCTGCAGGTCGCGAGGACCGCGTTCCGCGCCAACGACCTATCCGCCGCGCAGGCCGCTCTCGCTGCCGCGCAAACGTTTCAACCGGGAAACAGCGACGTGCAGGTTCTGGCCGATCAGATGCGGCCGCTGGTCCAGCGTCGCGATACTGCGCTGCAGGCCGCGCAGGTCTGCGTCGCGCAGCAGTCGTGGCCGTGCGCGCGTCAGCACGCGAACGAGGCGCTCGCGATCGACAGCAGCAACGACGCGGCGAAAGTGATCCTCGAGCGCGTGATCCGCGAGACCGGCTGGGCGCCGCTGACTCCGCCGCATGCGGCGACGGACGCCGCGCCGGGCGCGCCGCTCGCGCAGGCGCAACTGCAGGTACCGCTGCCCGCCGGCATGCTGCAGGCGACGTCGCGGAGCAACTAGCGCTCACGCGCGACGCGACCCTCCGCTCAGGGTCGCGGAGACGCAAGCGACTGCGCCGTCGCGCGAAAGCATTGCTTCGCATACCAGATCAGATGGTCGCCGTCTGTGCCGATTCGCACATAATCGTGCGCTCTCTGAGCGGCAACAGACGGAGCGGCCCTGGCAGCAGTTTGAACATGACATGGCAACCGGATCACTGGTGCTTCCACGCGCCACGCGTGAAGCGGGATCAACCTGACCGATAGGTAGAAAGACCATGCTGAAGAGACTTCTCGCAGGCTGGCTGGGGCTGGTGGTACTGGTCGTATGTTCGCTGGCCGGCGCCGAACCCGCGCACTACAAAATCGTCACCGGACCGGAGCGCGGCACCTATATCCAGATCGGCAACGACCTGTCGAAATGGGTGGCCCAGCCGGTCGGTATCGACCTCGAAGTGGTGGCGTCGAAAGGCTCGGCCGAAAACGTGCAGCGCATGCGTTTCGAGCCCGGCGTGAAGCTCGCGCTCGTGCAGTCCGACGTGTACCAGGCGTTCATCGATATGGCCAACACGGGCAACCCCGATGCGGGCACGACGATCCGGCCGCTGCGACTGATCATGCCGCTCTACGACGAGGAAATTAATGTCGTCGTGCGGGCGGATTCGCCGCTGAAGACGCTCGCCGACATCAAGGACAAGACCATCAGCGTCGGTCTGCTAGGCAGCGGCACTGCGCAGTCGGCGACGACGCTCTACCGCCTGATGTTCGGCCAGCCGATTCCCGAGCAGAACGTCGTGCATCTGAGCAACGAGGACGCGCTCGCCGCGCTGATCGTGAAGAAGATCGACGTCGCGATCATCGTGGTCGGGCAGCCGGCAAATCTGTTCACCAGCATGAAGCCCGACCTGCTGTCGCAACTGCGTCTGTTGCCCGCCGATCCCAACGCGCCGGAGACGAACCGCGCAAAACAAACCTACTTTCCGACGACGATCCGTCAGAGCAGCTACCCAGGCTGGTTGAAGGAAGACGTGCCGGGCCTCACGGTCAAAGCGTTTCTGGTCACCTACGACTATGGCTTGCGCGACACCGTCAGCAATCTGAATCATTTCGCCGACTCGTTGTGCGCGAACTTCGACAATCTGCAGGAGCACGGCCATCCGAAATGGAAACAGGTGAAGCTCGAATTGCCGACGCTCGTACGCGGATGGAAGTATTACGGTCCGGTCGAGAAGCACCTGCGCGCGTGTCTCGCGAACCGCAGCGCGGCGATGAGCGCGGCGGCCGCGCAACCCGCGCCGAAACCGCACACGCCCTGCTCGGAACAGGAGCGGATGCTTCTGCTGTGCAAATAACGCTGTAGCAAGGACTGCGAGCGCCCGATTCGATCCGGTTCGTCTCAGACGCGCTCGCGCCCCGCGTCGGCCGACAGCGCGCACGCATCCATCGCCCGTTGCAATGCCTCGTACACCTTCGGTCGATTGCATTGCGACACGTTGAAACGCAGAAAACCCGCCGCCGCTTGCGACGCGCTGAACACATTGCCCGGCGCGAGCACGACGCCCGCCGTCAACGCATGACGGGCGATGTCGGCGGCATCGAGCGCCCCGGGCAAGCGCGCCCACACGAACAGGCCCGCACGCGGCCGTGTCCAGATATCGAGGCCCGCATAGCCGAGACGCCTGACGGTCTCTCCCATCGCATCGGCCAGCTTCGCGCGCATCGCCTCGAGATGACGCCGATAGGTACCGTCGACGAGCATCCGATGCACGACGCTCGCCGCGAGCTGACCATTGCCGAACGAGGTCGCGAGCTTCAGATCGATCAGCGGTTCGACCCATTCGGCCCGCGCGGCGATATAGCCGCAGCGCACCGCCGCCGATAGCGTCTTCGAAAAGCTGCCGATCGACACGACGCGGGAGAGCCCGTCGAACGCGGCGAGGCGCGGCGCAGGTTCGTCTTCGAAGTCCGCGAAGATGTCGTCCTCGACGATCAGCAGATCGTGCTCGCCCGCGAGCTTCAGCAGCCGATGCGCGACGGCCGGCGCGAGCGTCGCGCCGGTCGGATTGTGGATCGCCGAGTTCGTCACGTAAAGCCGCGGACGCTGCTCGATCAGAACGCGCTCGAACGCCGCGAGATCCGGCCCCTGCGGCGTGTACGGCACGCTCGCGATCCGCACGCGATGCGCGCGCAGCAACGCCTGAAAATTGAAGTAGCACGGATCGTCGATCAACACCGTGTCGCCGGGTTCGAGCAGGAAGCGGCACACGAGATCGAGCGCATGAGTGCCGCCGTCGGTCAGCAGGATCTGCTCGGGCGGCGCATCGACGCCGTGCGCAGACAGCCGCCACGCAAGCTGCTGACGCAGCGCGGGCAAGCCGGCCGGGCTCGCGTAGTCGGCGAGCAGTGACTGCGGATCACGGGCGAGCGCACGCAGCGCGCGCCGCACGCCATCTTCCGGCAGCCACGAAGCCGGCATCCAGCCGCAGCCTGGCTTCAGCGCTTTCGAGCCGGTTTCCAGCGACTGCCGCGTGAGCCACAGCGGGTCGACCTCGCGATCGAGTCGCGGTCCCAGATCGGCGAGCGCGAGCGGCGGCGCATGGCCCGACACGAAGAAGCCGGAGCCGCGCCGCGCGACGATCACGCCTTCCGCGACGAGACGGTCGTAGGCTTCCACCACGGTCGACTTCGACACGCCGAGCGTGTCGGTCATCGCGCGAATCGACGGCACGCGCGCGCCCGGCATCAGCGAGCGGCTCGCGATGCGCTCGCGCAGATTGTCCATCACGAGGCCGACGCGCGTGCCCGGCACCGTCTCGTTGTTGTCGCTTTGCGCCATCTGTACTGCTCCATGTTCAGTACAGTTCGTGCAAACTGTACTGATCTGTAGCTTAACGTTTACGGCCGCGGCGCGCATCATGTGACTTTTTCAGCGCAGGGATGTTCGCAATGGACAAGACCACCAACGGCTGGCTCAGCGGTTTCGCGGGCGTGCTGATTTTCAGCGGCTCGCTGCCGGCCACGCGGCTGGCCGTGCAGGGACTCGATCCGGTCTTTCTGACCGTGGCGCGCGCGACGATCGCGGGCGTTCTCGGTCTTCTACTGTTGCTAGTGTTCCGCGAGACGCGGCCGCAGCGCCGCGATCTGCTGCCGCTCGTGGTGGTCGCGCTCGGCGTCGTGGTCGGCTTTCCGTTGCTGACCGCGCTGGCGCTGCGGCATGTGAGCGCCGCGCATGCGGTCGTGTTCATCGGTTTGCTGCCGCTCGCCACCGCGATCTTCGGCGTGCTGCGCGGCGGCGAGCGGCCACAGCCCGCGTTCTGGCTGTTCTCGGCGCTTGGCAGCGCGGCGGTGGCCGCGTTCGCGCTGCGGCACGGCATCGACGCGTCGCCGCTCGGCGACGCGCTGATGCTCGCGGCGATCATCGTGTGCGGGCTCGGTTACGCGGAAGGCGCGCGGCTGTCGCGTCACCTCGGCGGCTGGCAGGTGATTTCGTGGGCGCTCGTGCTGTCGCTGCCATTGATGCTGCCGCTCGCCTGGTGGACGCGGCCCGTGTCGTTCGACGGTGTCGGCGCCGCCGCGCTGTGGGGACTCGCGTACGTGTCGCTATTCAGCATGCTGATCGGCTTCGTGTTCTGGTATCGAGGACTCGCGCTCGGCGGGATCGCGGCGGTCGGACAACTGCAGTTGCTGCAACCGTTTTTCGGGCTGCTGCTCGCCGGCGTGCTGCTGCACGAACAGGTCCCGCCGTCGATGATCATCGTCACCGTGATCGTGGTCGCCTGCGTGGCCGGCGCTCGGCATTTTTCGCGCGCGGCGCCGGCGCGGCGGGCGGTCTGACGCGGCTCGACCAGCGCGCGGCAAACCGTCTTTTTTCAGGATCGAATGACGCGAGTCGTGGGTCGATATGTCATCATTTCGCAGATTGGCACAACCAGCGCCTTGCGCCGCGACTGACGATGACGACCGCTTTTGCCCAAACCGTCGAAGCCCGTTTTTCCGAACTCACGCCGACGTCTAAACGCGTCGCCAGCTATATGCTCGCGAATCTCGACCGGCTCGGCCTCGAGACCGCCGACCAGATCGCGCAGCAGGCCGGCACCAGCGGCATTTCGGTCGGCCGCTTCCTGCGCAGTGTCGGCTATCGCAATCTCGACGATCTGAAACGCGAGCTGCGCGGCACGCAGCAGCGCCCCTGGCTGATCACGGACCGGCTCGACGCGTTCCGCCGTGGCCCGAGCGACAGCGCGCAAACCCGTGAGCCGCATGAACCGGGCGTCGCTAACGGCGCCTCGCCGAGCGACGCGGCGCTCGCCCAATCGCTCGAACTCGAAATCGGTGCGATCCAGCATGTATACGAGCTCGCGCGCTCGCCGGCCTTTGCGCGCGTCGCCGAGCGCATCGCGAACGCCGATGCGGTCTACATCCTCGGCATCCAGTCGACGCGCGGTATCAGCAACGCGTTCTACAGCTACCTCGAATACATCCGCCCGCGCGTGTTCTATTCGGATGGCATGTCGGGTTCCTACGTCGATTCGCTGAACTCGGAATTCAACACACCGTATCTGATCGTCACCGACACGCGCGCCTATTCGACCATCGCACGACGCTATTGCCAGGCGGCCTCGCGACGCGGGCTGCCGTTCGCGCTCGTCACCGATATCTACTGTCCGTGGGCGCGCGATTTCGACGGCGACCTGCTGCAGGTGAAGACCGACGTCGGTCAGTTCTGGGATTCGCTCGCGCCGCTGACGTGTCTGTTCAATCTGCTGATCTCGGCGGTCGTCGAACGGCGCGGACCGGCTATCGACGAACGCGTGGCGCGCAATCGCGAGTTGCAAAGCGAGTTCGATCAATTCGATTTTTGACCCGCTTCAAATCCGCACCGGCGACAGGCATAGTCAAAGCTTCCGTCAAACTGAGCCGGCCACGACCGGACCACGCATGAGTTCAACCCGCCCTGCGCTCGACGTCCCGCTGATCCGCGACGCTACCGAAGCCGACCTTCCCGCGATTCAGGCGATCTATGCGCGTCACGTGCTGACCGGTGTCGCGTCGTTCGAAGAAACCCCGCCGTCCGTCGACGACCTGCGCGCGCGGCTCGCAAGCGTGCGCAGCCACGGACTGCCGTATATCGTCGCGGAGATCGACGGCGACGTCGCCGGCTATTGCTATGCGACGCCGTATCGCCCGCGCGCCGCCTATCGCAACACGATCGAAGACTCGATCTACGTGAACGACGCATATCGCGGACGCGGCATCGGACGCTTGCTGCTACAGGCGCTGATCGATCGTTGCGAGACCGGACCGTGGCGTCAGATGATCGCGGTGATCGCCGATGGCGGCAGCGGCGGCTCGTTGTCGTTACATACGCAGCTTGGCTTCGAGCTGACCGGCACGTTGAAGGCGGTGGGCTACAAGCACGGCCGCTGGCTCGACACGACGCTGATGCAACGCACGCTCGGCCGCGGAGCGTCGACCGGGCCCGACGACGTTTCAAACGCCGCAGGCGGCACGCACGGGTAGGCCGCCGCGCGCACGACGCGGCGTGAGCGCGACAGCGAAAGGCTAAACCTAACGCGCGCGCGGCAAACGCGCGAACAAGGTCGGATAGTCGATCACGAGGCCATCGCTATCCACGCGCATATTGGCGGTGAACTCGCGAAAAATGCCTTCATAGCGGTACTCGCCATTCAACTCGATGCACGTGTATGCCTGCTCGGCGCGCGTAACCTGCAAGTCGGGCGTCGAGATGTACGCGACTTCGATCGGTTGACGTTCGCCCTCGGCCAGTTGCAGCCGGCGGATCGGCAACGTATTCGTGTACGGCGTCGCGGCGATATCGATATCGATACAGCCCTCGATCGCACTCAGCGCGAGGCCGTGCCCGTCGTGCCAATGGCCTTCGCCATCGCCATGCAATTCCAGCTCGCCGCCGCCAACGATCTTCAGGTGCGCGTAGCGCGTGCGCCAGCGCGCGTCGCAGCGCACCGAGTAATGCAGCCCATAGGTTTTGCCGTAGCGCTGCCCGATCACGACGCTTTCCACGGCGAAGCCGTCGTCGCGCGCATCGAATACCAGATGTTCGATGCCGTCGCCCTCTTCCGAGGCCCATCGTAATTCACGCATCGGTGTCTCCTCGCGAAACGGCGCAGTGGGCGCGCCGGCCTTTCATCGTAGCGCGAAAGTCCGCGCGCGAGTCAATCCCGACCCAGGCGCTTACGGCCGGCAAATAGCCAGTATCAACGCGCGAGATGCCTGAGTGTTGGCCGCTCGACTATGCTCGCGGTTTGTCGTGACTCCGAACCCGCCGCCGATGCACGCCGCCGCGACCGATGCGCCCTCTTCCTCGCTCAGCGCCCCGCTGCGCACGCTGCTGCGCAGCTTCGGCCAGATCGTGCTGCAATCGAACGCCGCGACCGGCGCGTGCATGCTCGGCGCGTGGCTGGTGAGCGAGCCGCGTCTCGTGTGCGCCGCGCTGCTCGGCGCGATCGCGGCCAACGTCAGCGCGGTGCTCGCCGGTTCGGCCGACGCCGACCTGCGCGCTGGCCTGCTCCGCTTCAACGGCGCGCTGGCGGGCCTCGCCGCGTTCAGCTTCATCGGCGATCCGGCGCGCGCGTCGGCCGTCGCGATTCTTGCGGCGACGGCCACCGCGTGGCTGCTGCGACCGTGGTGGCATTGTTTGCGCGTGCGTCGGCTCGGCTATCTGTCGAGTCCGTGCCTGATCGTCACGTGGCTATGGTTGCCGCTGATCGCGAGCCGTTCCTTGTCAGCGGGTCCCCATGCCGCTCATCCGCTCGACGTGATGCGGTTCGTCAGCGGCGTGCTCGCGGGCGTTGCGCAGACCGGCTTCGCGGCGGACGCGCCAGCGGGTGTGGTGGTGCTGCTCGGGATTGCCGCCGCCTCGCGAAGACCCGCGCTGTATGCGCTGGGCGGCGCGACCTTGGCCAGTGCTGCGCATCTGTTGCTCGGCCGAGCGTTGCCTCATTCGACGCCGGCCTGTCAGGATTCAACGGCGCGCTGACCGCGCTCGCGCTAGCCGACTCAGGCTACGCGGCGATGCTCGGCGGCATCGCGATGTCGGTGCCGTTGCAAGCGGCCGCCCTGCATTGCGGTCGGCTTACGATGAGCGCGCCGTTCGTGCTCGCAACGTGGAGCATCCAGTCGCTGGGGCGCCGCGCCGCGTAACGCAAGGCTGGGTCGTGCGCTGTCGCCAACGGCGCGGGATTGTGCGGTAGCATCCCAAGCCGGTTCGCGCGTCGCACGGCCTCGCATTCAGCAACCTTCTTGCCTTGGCGATCCATCGCATGGCGCCGAAGTCGGTGCTGAAACACTCACTCCAGCCGACAGGAGACAGATATGTCGTTCGCCCACTCACCCGCCGGCCGCATCGCCGAGACCGGTCCGCAGTCGGAAGCGGAACAGCAAACCCGCATCGATCTGGCCGCCGCTTATCGACTCGCCGCGCTCAACGGCTGGGACGATCTGATCTACACACACATTTCCGCGAGCGTGCCCGGCGAACCGGGCCACTTCCTGATCAATCCGTTCGGCCTCGCGTTCGATGAGGTATGCGCGTCGAATCTCGTGAAAATCGACATCGCGGGCAATATCGTCGGCGCCAGCGAACATCCGGTAAATGCCACCGGCTTCGCGCTGCACGCGGCCGTGCATGCCGCGCGCGACGACGCGTTCTGTGTGATGCATCTGCATAACACCGCGGGCGTGGCCGTGTCCGCGCAGCCGGAAGGATTGCTGCCGGCGTCGCAGCACGCGCTGCGCTTCTACGGCCAGCTTGCATATCACGACTACGAAGGCCTCGCGTTCACGCCGGCCGAAGGCGAGCGCCTCGTCGCGCATCTCGCCGATCACCCCGCGATGCTGTTGCGCAATCACGGCACGCTGACGCTCGGACGCACGGTTGCCGAAGCTTATGTGCTGATGGCGACGCTGCTGAAAGCCTGTGAAATCCAGATCCAGGCGCAAACCTGCGGCGCGCCGCTGGTCGTGCCGAGCGACGCGGTCGCCGCGCGCACGGCGGAGCAGCTCTGCGATGGCAGCGCGATCGAAGGCGCGCTCGAATGGCCCGCGCTGCTGCGCAAACTCGATCGACTCGATCGAGGTTATCGCGCCTGAACGCCCGAGCCGGTCCGCTTCATTTCAGTCCCAACCCTCAACCCTACGGAGCAACGTCATGCCCACGTTTCATATCGAACTCTTCGAAGGCCGTACGCTGGAACAGAAACGCCAGTTCGTCGAAGCGATCACGAAAGCCACCTGCGAGTCGCTCGGCGTCGAGCCGAACTCGGTCGATATCATCCTGACCGACGTTAAACGCGAAAACTGGGCAACGGGTGGGCGTTTATGGTCGGAGGCCTGATCGACCCGAAAAGCGCCGGCGAGACCAGCGCTTCGATGCATAAAAAAGAGGCATCGAAAAAAAAGCTGCGCACGTGAGGTGCGCAGCTTTCGAGGCTTACAACGCGAAAAAAATCGCGTCGATGTGGCGGCAAAACAACGTGCCGCCACGTGTTCAGTAACTGTTTAGAACTTGTGGATGATACCAACGCCGACAGCGGTCTGGCTGCGCGACGACGACGGCGAACCGTTTTGGCCGTCACCGATGCTTGCCACTGCGTTGATGATCGACTTGCCGTTGCCCGACAGCGTCTGACCGCTAGCGCGCTGATACGCTTCGAGTGCGTACAGGCCGGTGCGCTTGGACAGCGAGTAGTACTGCGACAGGTTGAACTGGTTGTAGGTAGCCGTGCTCTGAATGCCGTTCGACGACGTTGCACGGGTGTAGCTATAGCCAGCGGCCACATCCAGCACCGAGATCGGCTTCCAGTGCAGCACTGCGCCACCGGTATTCCAGATCTGCGTGTCGTGGAACAGCGAAGCCTGGCCCGCAGTGTATTGAACGTTCGAGTATGCGAACGAAACGTCCCACTGCGAGTTGAACGCATAACCACCCGTCACAGCAACACGCTGCTGCTTCGCGGCGGTCTGGAAGCCGTTGTTGATTGCCGAAACGGACGGCTGAGCGCCGTTGTTCGACGCCGTCGAATTCCACGCCGGGGTGCCAACGGTTGCCGCGTTGTCGATGCGCTGGATACCAGCCGCGATACCGATCGGGCCGTTCAGGTACTGTGCCGCCACGCTCCACGTTTGGCCGGCCGCGAAGCTGCCCGCGTTGCCGCCCAGTGCGTACGAACCGCTAACCGTCAGACCGCCAAAGCTCGGCGACGTATAGACCAGTTGGTTGTTCACGCGGAACGTCGTATCCAGCGAGTCGATATCACCCGGATGCGCGCCGTATGCACCGGTCAGCCACGTGGTCGGGCTGTACGGCGAGAGCAAGGTGTAGTACGAGGTATAACCGCGGCCTGCCGTCAGCGTACCGAACTGCGCGTTCGTCAGACCGACCCATGCCTGGCGGTTGAATGCCAGACCCGATACGGCTTGCGCGCCCGTTGCGCTGTTAAAGCCTTCTTCCAATTGGAAAATGGTCTTCGTGCCGCCACCCAGATCTTCCGAGCCCTTCAAACCGAAACGGCTGCCTGCCCAGATGCCGTTGATCATCTTGACTTGCGAGTTGCCGGGGACGGTCTGCGGTTTCGCTGCCGTGGTCAGCGATGCCGAGCTGTTCTGCCAACCCAGGCCCGTATCGACGATACCGTAAAGCGTCACGCTGCTTTGCGCATGTGCGCCCAGGGCGACCAACCCCAAGGCCGAAGCTAAGAGAGTCTTTTTCATTTCTACTCCGTTGTTAAAAACTTTCAGACGCGGCCCATCCAAGCACCGCCGAGTGTGGGTAAAACGCTTTATTTGGAATCAGAACACCGGATGGCCGTTGATGACGCTCGGCAGCCAGGTCGAGAACCACGGTACATAGGTGACTATATTGATGGCCGAGAAGATAGCGAGGTAATACGGCCAAGCCACCTTGGTAGTTTCCCCTATAGACACATTCCCAATCGCACAACCAATGAACTGCACCGAGCCAATCGGCGGATGCACGAGACCCAATGCGCAGTTCAGCAGGATCATGATGCCGAACTGAACCGGACCCACGCCGTTGTGCATCGCCATCGGCAGGAACAGCGGGGTCGTGATCAGGATGTGCGCCGCCATGTCGACGAACGTACCGAGGAACACCTGAATCACGTTGATGTACAGCAACATCAGCCACGGCAGCGAGGTCGCGCCGTCGAGCATGCGCTCGATCGCGTCCGGGATCTCCAGATAGGCCATCTGGAAGCGCAGCATGTTCGACACACCAATCAGCAGCAGCACCACGCCGGTCGTCTTCGCGGCCTTGCCGAGCGCATGGCCGAGCTTCTTCAGCGTCAACGTGCGGTACACGACGATGGTCAATATCAGCGAGTAAGCCACGGCGATCGCGGCCGCCTCTGTCGCAGTGGCGATACCGCGCGCCACGCAGAACAGAATGATCGCGATGACCATCAGGCCCGGCACCGCGCCGATGAACGTACGCAGCACCGCCATCCAGCCCGGGAAACGCTGCAGTTGGGTCGAACCGTCGGGACGGCGCGGATAGCCGAACTTGACAGCCTGCCAGTATGCGGCGACCAGCACGAGGCCCATCACCCACAATACCGGCAACAGACCGGAGAACAGCAGATCGCCGATCGACACGCCGCTCATCTGCTTGCCGTTCAGCACGCCGCTCACGCCTTGCGCCGCGAACGCGTAGATGATCATGTTGGTCGACGTCGGCATCAGCGCGCCGGCGAGCGACGAGTGCGTGGTCACGTTGACCGCGTATGCGGCGCTATAACCTTCGCGCTTCATCAGCGGGATCACGACGCCGCCCATTGCCGACGTATCCGCGGTCGGCGAACCCGACACGCCGCCAAACAGCGTGCAGGCGACCACGTTGGCCATGCCAAGGCCACCGCGGAAATGGCCGACCGTAGCCTGCGCGAAACGCAGGATGCGGTCAGCGATGCCGCCGTGGAGCATCAGCTCGCCGGAGAAGATGAAGAACGGCACCGCGAGGAACGAGAAACCGTTCATGCCCGAGATCATCGCCTGCATCGCGGTCGCGGTCGGCAGACCTTCGAACAGATAGGTCAGGACGCAGGACAGCCCCAGCGCGAATGAAACCGGAACACCTAAAAAAAGGAAAACTAGAAAACTGACGGTGAGGAGGGCAAGTTCCATGATGGCTCTACTTTTATTCCGTGACGGAGAGTTCGAGCGCTGGCTCTTCCCGCTTGCCGGCGAAGAGCTCGAGCAGATGCTCGATCGAGAACAACGCGATGCACACGCTCGCGAAGATCGGAATGCAGTAGCGCACGCCTTCCGGCACGCCGATGATCGGAATGCGGTCGCCCATCGTGGTTTCCGCCATCTCGAAGCAACCGACGAAAACGGCCACCGCGAAAGCAAACAGGCAGAGGTGCTGAATCCCTTTCGCGATCACCTGGCCCTTCTCGGGCAATTTCTTGACGAGCGAGTCGAGTCCGATGTGACCGCCCTCGCGAACCTTCAATGCGGCGCCGAACATCGCGATCAGGATCACCAGCAACAATGCGATGGGCTCCACGTAATCGGGTGCATCGCTAAACACGTAGCGCATCACCACGCTATAAATCACGAGCAGGCAAAGTGCGGCGAGGCTAACCGACGCCACGACCAGCAGCACGCGAAAAAGAAAATCATTTGGGCGTTTCAGGAAACTCATGACCCTGTCCTTGCTTACGTCCGACCTGTGCTTGAAATTCAGCCGTCCCGAAGCGACGCGATCCGCGCGCGCGAAACTGCGCGGCGGAAGGTCTCGCGAGTTTCCTCGCGGACCATTCACGCCGCTGCTGCGACAAACGTTGCTATTGCTGATTGCGTCCGGGACGCGAGACTTACTTGATTGCCTGGATCTCGTCGACGATCTGCTTCATCTGCGGGGTCTTTTCGTACTTCGTCCACACAGGCTGCATCACCTTCACGAAAGCCGCACGGTCGATCTGCGAAGCCGCGACCACCGTTGCGCCGCCCTTCGTGACGGTCTTCTGCGCGTCGGCTTCACGCGCGGTCCACAGCTTCTGGTAGTACGGCACCGAGTCAGCCGCGGCCTTCTTGATGATCTGCTGCTCTTGCGGCGACAGCGTGTCCCACACCTTCTTCGAGAACACCAGCACTTCGGGGGTCATCGAATGCTGGGTTTCCGAGTAGACCTGAGCGACTTCGAAGTGCTTGGTTTCTTCGTACGACGGGATGTTGTTTTCGGCGCCGTCGACGAGGCCGGTCTTCAGGCCCGTATAGACTTCCGAGAACGGCATCGGGGTCGGCGTGCCGCCCATTGCCTTGATTTCGTCGACCATCAGGTCGGACGGCTGCACGCGAACCTTCAGGCCCTTCATGTCAGCCGGCGACTTGATCGCCTTCTTCGCGTACATCGAGCGTGCGCCGCTCTCGTAGAACGTCAGCGCGATCATGCCCTTCGCGGTGAACGCGTCGAGGATCTTCTGGCCTTCCGGACCGTACATGACCTTGCGGAAATGGTCGACGTCGCGGAACAGGAACGGCAGCGACGGGATCATCGATTCCGGCACGATTTCGTTGAACGCAGCACCGTTGGCGCGCGTCATGTCGAGCGCACCGATACGAACCTGGTCGATCGTGTCGTTTTCCGAGCCGAGCGCGCTGTTGCCGAACACCTTCACGGAGTCCTTGCCGTCGGTCGCCTTGCTGATCTGCTCGCCCATGTACTTCACGGCCATGTTGGTCGGGAAGGTGTCGCCGTGCACATCGGCAACGCGGAACACGCGCGCTTCAGCCGACATCGTGCTGAACGCCAGCGCCGCGGCTGCGACGATCATCGAAACACGGGAAGAGGCAAACTTCTTGTTCATCGTGACATTCCTTGAAAAATAGACCATCCCAGCAACAGCGGATGTGACATGGTTTTGACGCGTCTCCGGCTTCGCGCCCGCTACCTTCTCAGGCGCGGGCGCTGGCCGTACTGGCTGTGCAATTTCCCCGGCACAGTTGCCCCAGCACTCCAGTCGACAACTCGACTACTTACTTCAATCACGGCGGCCGGCTTCGGACATGCATGCGGCATCGACCACAGCCGCACCACTCGCCCGAAACCTACCGAATTGCGCTTGTCACACATACATAGAAAGCCGTTTGTTTGGACTTATATGTTGTACGACGACATACGAAGTCTATAAAAGGGGTTTTAACTTGTACAGACGGTATTTACCCGCATCAAGAAAAGCTCCAGCAGCTATCGGCGAAATGGCACGCCACCAAGCCCCACGCCGTCTGGCGCTGAATGAGCGGAAATCGGCCTAGTCTGCGGAACTGTTGTATTTTTGCCGAACAAAGATGCGGGAACGTTGTCTTTACGTCAAATGTTGTATGACGAGTGACGAATAAAGGGCCACACGAATGACCCTGACAAATGAAAACGCCGGGCGAAAAACTTCGTCCCGGCGCATGCCTCATGTAAGCAAGATTACAGTTGTCCTGCAAATTCGGGCTCAGGCAGCCCGCGCACGCCTGGCCGCAGCGCGAACACATGGCCGTCGTGCTCGCTCGCGCCGTTGGCCGGGCGAATCGACGTGACGAACAGCGTATCCAGGTCGCGGCCGCCGAATGCGCACATCGCAGGCTTGATGGCCGGCACTGGAATCTGCCGGTCGAGCTTGCCTTGCGGCGTGAAACGCAGCAGCAGACCGGCGTCGTTCGCGCAAATCCAGTAGCAGCCGTCGGCATCGACCGCCGCGCCGTCCGGACGGCCCGAATAGTGATGCAGATCGGCGAACACGCGACGGTTGCGCGGCTCGCCGGTTTCGACGTCGTAGTCGAACGCCCAGATCATCCGGCGCAGCGGATGCGAGTCCGACAGATACATCGTCGTCCCGTCCGGCGACCAGCCGAGGCCGTTCTGCGTGATCAGCGAATCGACGACCGGTGCCGACAGCACGCCCTTCTCATCGAAGCGGTACAGCGCGCCGCCCGGGATCGCCGCCGCCATGTCCATCACCATGGTGCCGGCCCAGAAGCGCCCTTGCCTATCGCAACGGCCGTCGTTGAAACGCATGCCGCCGTGCGGGAATTCTGGCGCCGCGAGCTTGCGCAGCGACGCTGTCAGCGGCTCGCCGCCCGGCGCATTCGACGCGTCGGCGAGCGTGACCGCGAAAAAGCCGGTCTCGCAGCCGGCGAGCACGGTGCCGGCGTGATCGAACGCGATGCAGGCAACCTGCTCCGGCAGCAGCCATTCGGTGCGCTTGCCGGTTTCGAGCGAGCCGCGCACGATCTTCTTCGCCGGAATGTCGACCCAGTACAACGCCTGCCCGGCCGCGCGCCAGACCGGGCTTTCACCGGTGGCTGCGGGCAACGGACCGGCCGCTTCGAAGCGTTCCACTTGCGGATTCGCACTCATTATTTAGGCTCCCGCTTCGGCTCCATCGGACCGGCGAGCACGAACGGGCCGCCCTGGTACAGCTGGGTCGGGTCGTCGAAGCGCGTGTCGGGAGCGCTCGGCGGAAACAGGTGCTCGAACTGCGCCGAGCTGTCTTGCGGACGGTAGCCGAGGAACGCGGCGTTGGTGTTGTCGACCCACGAGGTGCGGTTGTTCGACACGCCGTAGACGATCGCGTGGCCGACGCGGTTCGTGAACAGCGAGCAGCGCACGAGCTCGATGAAGTCGCGGTAGCTCAGATACGTGACGAGCATGCGCGCGGTCTTCGGCTGCTCGAACGACGAGCCGATCCGCAGACACACGGTTTCGAGGCCGAAGCGGTCGAAGTAGTAGCGCGACAGCGATTCGCCGAAGCACTTCGACACGCCATACATGCCGTCCGGACGCAGCGGCGCGTCGGTGCCGAGCACCGACGTCACCGGATGGAAACCCACCGCGTGATTCGAGCTCGCGTAGACGATGCGCTTCACGCCGTGCTTCTGCGCCGACGAGTACACGTTGTACAGGCCGCGGATATTCGCTTCGAGGATGTCTTCGAACGGCGCTTCGACGGAAATGCCGCCGAGATGCACCACCGCGTCCACGCCTTCGAGCAGCGCGTGCACGGCCGCTCCATCGGCGAGATCGACGACGGCGGCTTCCTCGTGCGCGGCGACTTCGCCGAGCGGCGCGATATCGGATACGCGCACGATGTCGGCCCATTGCGCGAGCGCGGGACGCAGTTGCTTGCCGAGGTTGCCCGCGGCGCCGGTGAGCAGCAGACGGCGGAAGGGTTTCTTTGCCGCGGAGCGGTCAACGTTCAAATCGGTCATGTCTCTTTGCTGTTGTGATGCGATCGGGTCTTCTGAACGGAAAAGCGAGCGCCGGTTGGACCGGCGCTCGCCTGAGATTGGATGGTGCGGGTTGCCTGATCAGGTCACCGGCGCCGGGTTGAAGAGGGTCAACGCATTGTGCAGCCCGAGCTTCTCCGCGCAGGTTTCCTTGCGGCCGCTCGCGACATCGAGCATCAGGCGGAACAGTTCCCAGCCCACCTCCTCGATGCTGGACTGGCCAGTCGCGATCGTGCCGGCGTTGATGTCCATCAGATCATGCCAGCGACGCGCGAGGTCCGAACGCGTCGCCACCTTGATGACCGGCACTTCGGCGAGGCTGTACGGCGTGCCGCGGCCGGTCGTGAACACGTGCAGCGTGATGCCCGAAGCAACCTGCAGCGTGCCGCAGATGAAGTCGCTGGCCGGCGTCGCCGCGTAGATCAGGCCCTTCTGATTGATCTTCTCGCCGGGCGACAGCACACCGGAGATCGCCGAGTTGCCCGACTTGATGATCGAGCCCATCGCCTTTTCGACGATGTTCGACAGGCCGCCCTTCTTGTTGCCGGGCGTCGTGTTCGCGCTACGGTCCGCGCCGCCGCGCTTCAGATAATCGTCGTACCACTGCATCTCGCGGATGATCGCCGCCGCGACGTCCGCGTTGGCCGCGCGCGCGGTCAGCTGATCGACGCCGTCGCGCACTTCGGTGACTTCCGAGAACATCACGGTCGCGCCGGCGCGCACCAGCAGGTCGGTCGCGAAGCCGACGGCCGGGTTCGCGGTCAGTCCCGAGAACGCGTCGCTGCCGCCGCACTGCACGCCGACCACCAGATCCGACGCCGGACAGGTTTCGCGACGGCGGTTGTTCAGGCGCTTCAGATGCCCTTCGGCCATCCTCATGATCGACGTGATCATCGACTGGAAGCCGACGTGCGATTCGTCCTGCAGCACCACGACGTCGCCGTTCTGATCCAGCGCGACATCGCCGATGTCCGCGACGTCGTCGACCACCGCGGCCGCGGCGATCGGAATCGTGCCCGGCGGCATCAGACGCTCGGGCTGCAGCTTTTCGCAGCCGAGGCTCACCATCATCACTTCGCCGCCGAAGTTCGGGTTCAGCGCGATGTTGCGCACGGTGCGGATCGGCACCATCGCGTCGGGCGCGTCGATCGCGACGCCGCAGCCGTAGGTGTGGCCGAGGCTCACGACGTCGTCGACATTCGGATATTTCGGCAGCAGCTCGGCCTTGATGCGCGTGACCGCGTGTTGCACGACGTCGGCGACGCACTGCACGGTGGTCGTAATCGCGAGGATGTTGCGCGTGCCCACCGAGCCGTCCGAGTTACGGTAGCCCTCGAACGTGTAGCCTTCGAGCGCCGGCATGTCCGGCGCTTTGATCGTGGCGATCGGCAGGTCCTCGAGTCCCGGCGGGCTCGGCATGCGGATCACGTGCTCGTTGATCCAGCTGCCCTTCGGCAGCGGCTTCAGCGCATAACCGATCACGACGTTATAGCGGATGACCTCGTCGCCTTCGGCGAGATCGGCCAGCGCGACTTTGTGGCCCTGCGGCACACGCTCGCGCAGCCTGAGGCCATCGGCAAATACCGCGCCCTCGCCCAAACCGCCGTCGTTGACGACGATCGCGACATTGTCATTGGGATGAACGCGGATGTAGAGCGGGGTTTGTTCCATTGATAAATCCTTAAGGCGCGTAGGCCTGCTTCGCCAGAAATCATACGTCATCCTACAACGCCGGCGTTTGCCCGGGGGTTCCGTATTTACCCTATAGACAGCATTATGCCGTGAAAACACCGTTGAGTTACGGGATTCATTGTTGTACGATGACGTATAAGAAATCTGATTTCAAAGATTTTCTACTAGTACGACGTCCGTCGTACTAGTTGGATCCTACTAACGACCCCATCCGACGCCTGGATATTTAGATCATGACGACACCGCAGGAACTCAAGCAGATCGTTTCGGAAGGCCTCCTGTCCTTCCCCGTCACCGACTTCGACGCTAAAGGCGATTTCCGCGCCAACACTTACGCTGAGCGCCTCGAATGGCTCGCTCCGTACGGCGCTTCGGCGCTGTTCGTCGCCGGCGGCACGGGCGAATTCTTCTCGCTGACGCAAGACGACTACACGCAAGTCGTCAAGACCGCGGTTGAAGTCTGCAAGGGCAAGGTACCGATCCTCGCCGGCGCAGGCGGCCCGACCCGCGTGGCGATCGCCTACGCGAAGGAAGCGCAGCGCCTCGGCGCGCACGGCATCCTGCTGATGCCGCACTACCTGACCGAAGCGAGCCAGGACGGTATCGCCGCGCACGCCGAAGAGGTCTGCAAGGCCGTTCCGGGCATGGGCGTGATCATTTACAACCGCGCGAACTCGAAGCTCAACGCCGACATGCTCGAGCGTCTGGCCGACCGTTGCCCGAACCTGATCGGCTTCAAGGACGGCGTGGGCGAGATCGAAAACATGGTGACGATCCGCCGCCGCCTCGGCGACCGCTTCTCGTACCTCGGCGGCCTGCCGACCGCGGAAGTCTATGCTGCTGCGTACAAGGCGCTGGGCGTGCCGGTGTACTCGTCGGCGGTGTTCAACTTCATCCCGAAGACGGCGATGGAGTTCTACCGCGCGATCGCCGCCGACGACCACGCAACGACCGGCAAGCTGATCGACGAATTCTTCCTGCCGTACCTGAAGATCCGCAACCGCCGCGCAGGCTACGCGGTCAGCATCGTCAAGGCTGGCGCGAAGCTGGTCGGCCACGACGCAGGTCCGGTGCGCGCACCGCTGACCGATCTGACTCCGGAAGAACTCGAACAGCTCGACTCGCTGATCAAGAAGCTCGGACCGCAGTAAGGAACCGGCGTCGGGGCTTCGAGCGAAGAAGCTCGCGAGCCTCATCGACGAGGGCTGCATAGACGGCCCCGTTGCGAACGCCCGGCACGGCAACGTTGCCGGGCGTTCGTGCATTTGCGCGATAGGCAGGCGGTCTGCGGACCGCCCGGCGTAGAGACCACACCTCGCCCAACAATACAGGAGATGACCCATGGACTTGAGCCGCACGGCCAGTTCCACCGACGCCGCCTCTAGCGCGGCACGCACCAAGGTCCGCTACGGGATCCTGGCGCTGATCTTCGTGATCACCACCCTCAACTATGCCGACCGCGCGACGCTGTCCGTCACCGGTTCCGCGATGCGCACCGCGTTCAGCCTCGACGCGATCCGCATGGGCTATATCTTTTCCGCATTCAGCTGGGCCTACGTGCTGTCGCAACTGCCGGCCGGCTGGTTGCTCGACCGTTTCGGCGCGCGCCGCGTGTACGCGGCGAGCATCTTCTCGTGGTCGCTGTTCACGCTGCTGCAAAGCTCGGTCGGCCTGCTCGGCAGCGCCGGCGCGGCGATCACCGCGCTGTTCGCGCTGCGCTTCGTGATGGGCGCTGCCGAGTCGCCGGCGTTTCCGGCGAACGCAAAGGTGGTCGCGAGCTGGTTCCCGACCAACGAGCGCGGCACCGCGTCGGCGATCTTCAACGCCGCGCAATACTTCGCCGCGGTCGTGTTCACGCCGCTAATGGCGTGGCTCACGCATGCGTTCGGCTGGGAGACGGTCTACGTCGTGATGGGCGTGGTCGGGCTGCTGCTCGCGCTGACGTGGCTGAAGGTCATGAAGAATCCCGCCGATCACCCGGGCGTGTCGCGCGCCGAGCTCGAGTACATCGAGCAAGGCGGCGGCCTCGTCAGCGGTGCGCGCAAGACGGGTCCGGACGACGTGTCGAAGAGCGGCGGCTGGACGCTCGTGCGTCAGTTGCTCGGCAACCGCATGCTGCTCGGCGTCTATCTCGCGCAGTACTGCATCAACGTGCTGACCTACTTCTTCCTGACGTGGTTTCCGATCTACCTCGTGCAGGCGCGTGGGATGACGATTCTGAAGGCGGGCCTCGTGGCCTCGCTGCCGGCGATCTGCGGCTTTCTCGGCGGCGTGCTCGGCGGCGTGTTGTCGGACGGGTTGATCCGCCGCGGCTGGTCGCTGACCGTCGCGCGCAAGGTGCCGATCGTCGGCGGCATGCTGCTGTCGACCTGCATCATCGGCTGCAACTACGTGTCGACCGACTGGATCGTCGTCGCGCTGATGTCGCTCGCGTTCTTCGGCAAGGGCATCGGCGCGCTCGGCTGGGCGGTCGTCGCCGATACGGCGCCGAAGGAAGCGCTCGGTCTGTCCGGCGCGATCTTCAACATGTTCGGCAACATCGCCGGCATCGTGACACCGATCGTGATCGGTTATCTGGTCGCGCGTTCGGGCTCGTTCAATGGCGCGCTGGTGTTCGTCGGCGCGAACGCCCTGATGACGGTGATCAGCTATCTGGTGATCGTCAAGGACATCCGGCGAGTCGAGTTGCGCTCAGCGTGAGCCCGCTATAGGCTCAGTTTTCGTTACGGTTATCGTACTTCCGGCCGGCGGACGCCCGGCGCCTTGCGCGAGCCGTGCGCACCGAGGCGCCAAAGTTCAGGCATCCGCCGATACATGTGACAATCGCGCCGAATTCGATCCGGCGCTTATATAATCAGTCGTCAGACGACGATATAATAAAAATGCAGGATTCCCAGCGATCTTCCAAACAAGGAGCGTTTTCGATGGCTACACCACTAGCATCCGCGGCACCGCCACGACGCGCTCGCAATCTTGCCGAGTTCGTCGTCAATTACGTCACCGAGCAGATCGCGGCCAACGTGCTGAAGCCGGGCGACAAACTCCCGACCGAATCGCAGCTGATGAACACGCTCAGCGTGAGCCGCACGGTGATCCGCGAGGCGATCTCCCGCCTGCAGGCAGGCAAAATCATCGAGACGCGGCACGGTATCGGCAGCTTCGTGCTCGAGCCGCAGCGCGAAAAGCTCGGCATCGACATGGTGCCCGCCACCACGCTGCGCGACGTGCTGTCCATTCTGGAGCTGCGCATCAGCCTCGAAACCGAATGCGCCGGTCTTGCCGCGCAACGCGCGAAACCGGACGACCTCGCGCACATGCGTACCGCGCTCGACGCGATCGAAGCCACGCGTCACAACGGGCTCGACAGCGTGGAGGCCGATCTGCAATTCCACATCTCGGTCGCGCGTGCAACCGGCAACCGCTATTTCGTCGACATCCTGTCGCAGATGGGCAGCGCGCTGATTCCGCGCAACCGGCTCGACTCGGCCGGCATTGCGCGCGCCGATCCTGATGCGTATCTGTCGCTCGTGAACCTCGAGCACGAAAGCATCCTCGAAGCGATCAGCCGGCACGACGCCGAAGGCGCGCGGGCGGCGATGCGCATGCATCTGTCGAATAGCCGCGAGCGGCTGCGTCGCGCGAACGAAGCGAACGACTCGAACAGCTGATTTGCGCGAAGAAGCACGCGGGCGAAAAAAATGGCCGGGGAATTCCCGGCCATTTTTTTTGTGATTGCAACCGCCCTTTCCTTCGATGCGCGCCCATGCCCATATCGGCACGACGCGCGCATCCGTTCAGGACGGCGTCACGCGATCAACCGCGCGTGAGTTCGCCATCGCGACGACGCCACAGTTCCAGCGGATTGCCGTCGGCCAGCGTTTGCGGCAGCAGCTCGGCCGGGAAGTCCTGGTAGCAGACCGGGCGCAGGAAGCGGTCGATCGACGTGGTGCCGACCGAGGTCGCGCGGCTGTCCGAGGTTGCCGGGAACGGGCCGCCGTGGACCATCGCGTGACACACTTCGACGCCGGTCGGGAAGCCGTTGACCAGAATGCGGCCGGCCTTGCGCTCGAGAATCGGCACCAGCTTCTTCGCAGCCGCCACGTCGGCGTTGTCCATCTGCAGCGTCGCGGTCAGTTGGCCCGCGAAGTGCTCGGCGACCTTCAGCATTTCCTGCTCGTCCTTGCAGCGGATGATCGTCGACACCGGGCCGAACACTTCGTCTTCCAGCGCCGGGTTCGCGAGGAACGTCTGCGCGTCGGTCACGAACAGCGCCGCGCAGGCCTGGGTCGGGCCGGTCGCGGGGACGCCGCGTGCCACGACTTCGACGCCCTTCGTTGCGGCCAGCTTGCCCTCGCCGTCTTCATACGCGGCGTGGATGCCCGAAGTCAGCATGGTCTGCGCCGGCTTGGCAGCGAGCGCTTCCGATGCCGTCGCGACGAAGCCCTTCAGCGCGTCGCTGTCGATCGCGATCGCGAGGCCCGGGTTCGTGCAGAACTGGCCCGCGCCGAGCACGAGCGAGTCGACGAAACCGCGCGCGATGCTGTCGCCGCGTGCGGTCAGAGCGTTCGGCAGCAGGAACACCGGGTTGATGCTGCTCATTTCGGCGTAGACGGGGATCGGCTCCGGACGTGCCGCCGCGACGCGCATCAGCGACGTGCCGCCCGCGCGCGAACCGGTGAAACCGACCGCCTTGATGGCCGGGTGCGCAACCAGCGCCTCGCCGACCGAGTTGCCCGCGCCGACGATCATCGAAAACACGCCTTCGGGCAGATCCATTTCCTGCGCGACGCGCTGGATCACACGACCGACCAGCTCCGAGGTGCCGAGGTGCGCGCGGTGCGCCTTCACGACGACCGGGCAGCCGGCAGCGAGCGCCGCAGCGGTGTCGCCACCCGCGACCGAAAACGCGAGCGGGAAGTTGCTCGCGCCGAACACGGCGACCGGGCCGAGCGCGATCTTCTGCATGCGCAGATCCGAGCGCGGCAGCGGCTTGCGTTCCGGCAGCGGCGAATCGAGCGTCGCGTTGAGCCACTGGCCCGCGCGCACGGTTTGCGCGAACAGCTTCAGCTGACCGGTGGTGCGGCCGCGCTCGCCTTCCAGACGCGCTTTCGGCAGGCCCGATTCAGCCATCGCGCGTTCGATCAGTTCGTCGCCGAGCGCGGTGATGCCGTCCGCGATACGATCCAGAAACTCGGCGCGCACTGCGAGCGGCAGCTGGCGGTACGCGTCGAACGCCTGTTGCGCGAGCACGCAGGCCTGCTCGACGTTCTCGACGGTGCCGCTGCCGAACACCGGCTCGGCAATCTCGGAACCCGTGGCAGGATTGAACGCGCGCAGCGGTTTTTCTTCGCCGCGCACTGCTTTGCGACCGATCAGCATTTCACCGGTAATAGGCATTTTTGGCTTTCCTTGAATGAAGGCTTCAGATATAGGTCATCCTACAACATTCCGGGGGCTCCATGCAACCCGAAACGCTTGTCGGACGGGGTCATTCGGGTATACACGACCGTTACAACGGAGGGGCTCAGTGCTAACCTGCCGTTAGTCATACGACGACTTATAACCTTGCGTTCTGCGCGGTTTTACTGCGGTCGTCGAAGCGCTATTCCCGATCCATCGTCGTTCGAGGAGACCCCGCATGCCCGCCGTCACGCCTTACGAATCCTTGCCGAACCGCTTCCGGCGCGCGGTGCGCGAGGGAAAAACCCAGATCGGCTGTTGGGCATCGCTTGCCAGTCCGATCGCCACTGAACTGCTGGGCACGGTCGGCTTCGACTGGATGCTGCTCGACGCCGAACACGCGCCCAACGACGTGCTCACGCTGATCCCCCAACTGATGGCGCTCAAGGACAGCGGCAGCGCACCGGTCGTCCGACCACCGGCTAACGACAGCGTCATGATCAAACGATTCCTCGACAGCGGCTTCTCGAACTTCCTCGTGCCGTTCGTCGACAGCGCCGAGGACGCCGCCCGCGCGGTCGCCGCAACGCGCTATCCGCCGCAGGGGATCCGCGGCGTGTCGGTCGGCCATCGCGGCAACCGCTATGGCACCGTGTCCGGCTACTTCGCGCTCGCCAACGACAACATCTGCGTGATCCCGCAGATCGAAAGCCGCAAGGCGGTCGAGGCGATCGACAGCATCCTCGCGGTGGACGGCATCGACGCGGTTTTCATCGGTCCGTCCGACCTCGCGGCATCGTATGGCCACCTCGGCAACGCGAGCCATCCGGACGT
This sequence comes from Paraburkholderia sp. JPY465, assembly GCF_050436725.1. NCBI lineage: Bacteria > Pseudomonadati > Pseudomonadota > Betaproteobacteria > Burkholderiales > Burkholderiaceae > Paraburkholderia > Paraburkholderia sp. JPY465. The sequence goes on along the minus strand of NZ_JBNDMT010000002.1, from coordinate 2,567,672 downwards.
GCAGCAGGCGATCGCGCATGTGTTCGAGCGCGCGCAGGCGGCCGGCAAGTCGAGCGGCATTCTCGCGCCGGTGCAGGCCGACGCGGAACGTTATCTGTCGATGGGCGCGCGCGTCCTCGCCGTCTGCGCGGATCTCGGGCTGCTCAAGGGCGCCGCTCAGGCGGCGCAGAAACACTTCATGCAGAAACCGGCGGGCGAAGCTTGAACGCGGCCGCCACGACATCTTCGGAGCATTCCATGAAAAAAGCAGGCTTTATCGGACTCGGCATCATGGGCAAGCCCATGGCCGCCAACCTTCTGAAAAACGGCGTGCCGCTCGCCGCGTTCACGCGTAGCGGCGTGCCCGCCGAACTGACGCAGGCCGGCGCCGTCGCATGCGACAACCCCGCCGCGGTCGCCGCCAACGCGGACGTGATCTTCATCATGGTGCCGGACACGCCGGACGTCGAGCGCGTGCTGTTCGGCGAAAACGGCCTCGCGAGCGCGCTGCGCGCCGGCCATACCGTCGTCGACATGAGCTCGATCTCGCCGATGGCGACCCGCGACTTCGCGGCGCGCGTGCGCGAAACCGGCGCCGACTACCTCGACGCACCGGTGTCGGGCGGCGAAGTCGGCGCGAAGGCCGGCTCGCTGACCATCATGGTCGGCGGCGAACAGGCCACGTTCGACAGCGTCAAGCCCATGTTCGACATGATGGGCAAGAACGTCACGCTGATCGGCGCGGTTGGCGCCGGTCAGGTGTGCAAGGTCGCCAATCAGGTGATCGTCGCGGCGACCATCGAGGCGGTCGGCGAAGCGCTGCTGCTCGCGTCGAAGGCGGGTGTCGATCCGGCGCGCGTGCGTGAGGCGCTGATGGGCGGCTTCGCGTCGTCGCGCATTCTCGAAGTGCACGGCGAGCGTATGACCAAGCGCACGTTCGATCCGGGCTTCCGCATCGAGCTGCACCAGAAGGATCTGAACCTCGCGCTGTCGACCGCGCAGGCGCTCGGCGTGTCGCTGCCGAACACCGCCACCTGCCAGGCGCTGTTCAACGCGTGCGTCGCGCACGGCGGCAAGGCGTGGGACCACTCGGCGATGGTGCGCGCGCTCGAAGTGCTCGCGAATCACGAGATTGGGCAGAAGACTGCGTGATTTGAGGTAGGTTCGAACATAGTTGCGATCGGGTTGTCCGTCGGTGTTCATGTGACCGATGGGCGGCTCGATTGCACTCTGCATTTCTGGGCGTCGTGCGTAGTTCGCGCATGCTGCCCTTTCCCTCTTCCGGCCGTAGAGTTCTTTCGCCGCCTAACGCGACACGTTCGTATCGTGCTTAGCGATGGCGACTCCCCGCCCCGTGTCTCCTCGGATTGCCGTCTGCTCCCGTGCGTTAAGCCGCGTGGCTAGTGCATGACTACGAGCGATATGCAGTCAATGACTCGCAGCCATCGGATTAATGGGACACAAGAATCATCCATCGCCCATTTCCTGTGCCTTTGGTCGACAGCTATCTTGGCGGCCTCAATCACAGAGGGATACCGAATGTCGGGCGAACAAGATGGAGACGGCGTGCGTGTCGTGGTGAGTGCGCCGCAACTAGCGGCGGTGCTGACCCGTCAATCGATCAGCCACAGCGAAATGATTTCCAACCGGTTATGGGGCGGATTGCAACTTGTCGGCGGTTTGCTGGAAATGGTCGGGGCCGGCGCGCTGTGTGTGATGCCTGAACCGACCATGGCGAGCAAGGCTGGATGCGTTGTGTTCGGCGTACATGGCTCGGACACGGCGGCCGCTGGCTTGCGTCAGATCTGGACGGCGCGAGATACGGCGACGCTGACCCAACAGGGCACGACGAAACTCGCGCAAGCGATGAAGGCCAGCCCCGATATGGCGAACAATATCGGTCTGTGGCTCGATATGGTCGTGCCGTTTGGCTTTGCTAGTTCGATCAAGGCTATACGGGCTTCGCGTATCGCGATGGGCCGGATCAGTCTGGACATGCACGAAGCGAAGGCAGGGAGCGGGATTGGCGGACACACGCTCTTGAAGCATGTCGGACGGACCGAAGCGCAGTTGCGAGAAAGACTCAAACTCGAGCCGCGTCGAGAGAAGGTTTCGTCGTTCACGAACCTCGAGCGGGCCGAATCAGCCATCTCAGAAGTCATGCGTGCCAATGCGACCATCATTCGGGAATGGGCGCAGTCTTCGGGCAGAGGCGGCCCTCTCGCTTTGACGCGGCGCGTGGCGGGTAACGTCGGCTATGGCATAACGAGGGAGACAGGGAAACTGACGCCCATGAATGAGGTTGTAGTCGTTCTGAAATATCAAACCTACAACGGAATGCCATACTATATTGTTACTGCTTACATTAAATAGAGAGAATTTATGCTGTCAACTCGCTACCCCAAAATGTATCAGCTGTTTGGCGCATACCTGAATGAGGATTTCGATATATGGGGAGATACGATTCCCGAAATCATCGCTTGCTACAAGAGAGACTGCCCACGCGAGAGCCACCTCGAGATGGTTCACGAAATCAATTCATTCATGAGCGAGCACCGGGAGGATCTGGATTCGGCGTTCAGAAACGACTATGGCCAAGATTTTTCTCCGGAGTTATGGGGCTACACGACTGCCTCATTTCTTGACGAATTAAAAAGGCTTCTCAGCGAGTAATTTGTCGCGATGCTCGCGCCACCGCTCTGCATCCGGTCAACCGCCTCAGATCCCTCAAATGATGAACGAAGAGTCATATCCTCAGTTCCACGCCCTGTTTGGTGGATATCTGAACCAGGGTAGCGATCTGTTAGGCGACAAAAATCTTACGAAGACTATGGATTTAATTTTTATCGGAAATTGTGGGGATACATAACCGCATTGTTCTTTGACGAATTAAAACGTCTGCTGGGCGATTAATCTGTTTGCGCCTGTAACGCTCGGGGCGCAAGACTGCAATCTCGCAATCGGCCGCAAACCTGACGAAAGAAACGGCACCTACTCTTGCGCGCCGCTTCTTTCGCCGGATCGGCCCACACGAGCCGACCGTACTTTCGCCTTACTTCGCCGTCACCGCATCCGGCGCGACCCACATCGGCTCCGGCCTCTTCTCCGAACTCCTGGCCAACAGACACACCACGACCGCGGCAATCAGATCAAACACTGCCAGCACGACGAACAGCGGGCTATACCCGATCTGCGTGACGAGCACACCGAACAGCGCAGTGAACGCGGCAGCGCCCAGATACCCTGCCATGCCGCCCATGCCCGTCGCGGTCGCGACTTCGTGCTTGCCGAACATGTCCGACGTGATCGCGTACAGCGCGCCCGACAGCGTCTGGTGCGCGAAGCCACCGACGCACAGCAGCGCCACCGCCATGTACGGGCTCTCGACGAGACCGACGCAAGCCGGCCCGATCATGAACAACGCACCGACCACGAACACCATCTTGCGCGACGTGAACAGCGACACTTTCGCGTACTTGTGAAACAGCGGGCTCAGATAACCGCCGAGCACGCAGCCGATATCAGCCGCAAGGAACGGCATCCACGCGAACATCGCGACTTCCTTCAGGTTCATGTGACGCTCGGTCATCATGTACAGCGGAATCCACGCATTGAACGTTTGCCAGGCGACGAGCCGATATTGAACCAGCCGATCGCAACCGACCGCTCCTTCGCCGGGAACCACTCGCTCGTCGCCTTCACGCCAGCCGGAATACCCGCCGATTCGGCGAGTCCGAGGAGACCGCAGAACCCGCGAGGCTGCGCCAGCCCGTCGCCCATGCCGCCGCCGCGCAAGCCACCGACCATGCCAGCGCAAAGACCGCGAAGCCGATCTTGGTGCCGATCGTGTCGAGCACGAAACCGGCGACCGGCTGCATGAACACATAGCAGAGCTGCCACGCCACGACCACGTGCGCGTACTGCTCGGTCGTGATGTTGAGCTCCTTCATCATCGTCGGTGCCGCGACCGACAACGTGTTGCGCGCCAGGTAATTGATGATCAGGCCGACCGCGACCAGCGCGACCATCCACCAGCGAATACCCTTGATCTTCGTTACGCGATCTCCTCGGGATGCATTGCCCGTCGAACTGCCCGGGACTTAGTCCTCGCGCGAGTAGTCGATGCCGACGAAGCTGCCGCCCTGAAAGCGCTGGCCCAGTTCATCGAGCGGATTCGGGCGCGAGAGGATGTCTTGAGCGTAGTCCTCGGCGTTCTGCTTCGGCTCGTAGCCCAGACGCGCGGCGCCGACGCTGTTGTCCCACCAACTGCGCGTATTGGCCGACACGCCCCAGATGGTCAGGAAGCCGACCTCTTCCGCTTCGATGCAGCGATCGAGGAAATGCATCAGGTCCTGATGGCCGAACCAGGTGCTCAGGTGACGCTGCTCGGTCGGACGCTCGAGGCAGCTGCCGATGCGCACGCACACGCTTTCGATGCCGTGCTTGTCCCAGTACATGCGCGCGAGCGCTTCGCCCCACACCTTCGACAGACCGTAAAAGCCATCCGGGCGCAGTTCGCAGTCGAGGCTCAGATGCTCGGTGACCCGATACATGCCGATCGCGTGGTTCGAGCTCGCGAACACGATGCGCTTCACGCCGTTGCGGCGCGCGCCTTCGTAGACTTCGACGAGGCCGCGCAGGTTGTTCTCGATGATCTCGGGCAGCGGACGCTCGACGCTCGTGCCGGCGAAATGGATCAGCACGTCCACGCCGTTCAGCAGACGGTCGACAACCGCCGAATCGCGCAGGTCGCCGTTCATCACGTCTTCGCCGTCGACGAGCGGCGTCAGCACTTTCGAGCCAGCGGCCGAGCGCAACGGCACGCCGCGCGCGACGAATTCAGCACGTACCACGGAGCCGAGCTGGCCGCCGGCGCCACTCAGGGCAATCTTCTTCATAGGGGTTCCTTTAACTGCGCCGCGCGCGAGGTCTACAGAGAACAGACAGAGGGATTGAGCAGCCGGCGGATCGCGCTGTGCGCGTCGCATAACACACCCAAGTTGTACGATAACGTACTATCGATGATGAACCGGCGGATTTCAACTCCGCATTTACCCTTAAATTGCATATGAGGCGTTTGGTAGCCTCTTAAAAAACAAAGACATACGGATATCGCCTTCATGCGACATCGTATGACCATGAGGGGTTTTTTGTTCGAGAAGTGAATCGCCTGACGCCCGCGGTCGCCCGGCATTCGGCGCGGGCGGCGTCTGAACGCCGCCCGGGCAGTCAGCAAATCACCTGATCACGCGTTTCTGATCGCTCAAGCGCCGATGAATTCGAGCAGGTCGGCATTGACCTTGTCGGCCTCCACGGTGCACATGCCGTGCTGGCCGCCCGCATAGACCTTCAGCGTCGCGTTCCTGACGATCTCCGCGGTGCGTCGGCCGGCTGCGTCGATCGGCACGATCTGGTCGTCGTCGCCGTGCAGCACCAGGGTCGGTACGTCGATCTTCTTCAGATCTTCGGTGTAGTCGACCTCGGAGAACTGCTTGATGCAGTCGTATAGCCCCTTGATCGAGCCGGCCATGCCCTGGCGCCAGAACGAATCGATCACGCCCTGTGACACCTTCGCGCCCTCGCGGTTATAGCCATAGAACGGCACGGCCAGATCTTTGAAGAACTGCGAGCGATCGTCGAGGACGCCCTTGCGGATGCCGTCGAACACGTCGATCGGCAGGCCGAGCGGATTATCGGCGGTCTTCAGCATCAGCGGCGGCACCGCGCCGATCAGCACGGCCTTCGCGACACGCCCCGTGCCGTGTCGGCCGATGTAATGCGCGACTTCGCCGCCGCCCGTCGAATGGCCGACCAGCGTCGCGTCCTGCAAGTCGAGATGTTCGATCAGTGCGGCAAGGTCGTCGGCGTAGGTGTCCATCTCGTTGCCGTCCCACGGCTGCTCCGAGCGTCCGTGGCCGCGCCGGTCATGCGCGATCACGCGAAAGCCTTGCTGCCGAGAAACAGCATCTGCGCATCCCACGCATCGGCGGTCAGCGGCCAGCCGTGCGAAAACACGACCGGGCGACCCTTGCCCCAGTCCTTATAGAAAATCGAAGTACCGTCTTTCGTCCTGATCGTGCTCATCTGCTAACTCCTTGTCGTTGAAGTTTGCCGTCGCCGGCAGGTGGATGAAGCGGAAGCTGCTCACGAAGCATGCGCGCGACGCATGACAGAACGCCGTGCGAATACGGCAATGAATCACGGAACTACGGAAACGGCCGAATCGTAGAGATAAAAAAATCGGCTGACTAGCGCGCGAACCGACGAAGTCGGTTTGGATGTATCGATTGTCGGCTGACGACGGGCACCGCTCGCGACCTTGCCGCGCAAGGCTGCGCGACAAGCATTGCTGCAGCGCGGTCGATTGACGCAGCACATGCAACGACGCACACGCGGCCCTGCCTCGGCCGCTAAAGGAAACTTGAGACTCATCAACGGCTTGCCTCTTCGATTCGCGCATTTCGCATAAAACAAGGCGGTTTTTTGACGCACACCGCATTGCAACACATTTTGTTTCGATCCCCTACTCTTGCGCCATCTGCCAAGCGCAGTGCGCACCGACATCGGTCGACGCGCGTAATTCACTCACGCGGCAATCACGCACAACAGGATCATGAACTCGGCACTATCGGCATTCGATCTCGCGCGCATTCAATTCGCGTTCACGGTTTCTTTTCACATCGTTTTCCCCGCGCTCAGCATCGGTCTCGCCAGCTTCATTGCCGTTCTCGAATGGCGTTGGCTGAGAACCGGCAAGGCCTACTACAAAGATCTTTGTCTGTTCTGGTCGAAGATCTTCGCAGTGGCCTTCGGGATGGGCGTCGTCTCCGGTGTCGTGATGGCCTATCAGTTCGGCACCAACTGGTCCGGCTTCTCGAGTTTCGCCGGGCCCATCACCGGTCCGTTGCTGATGTACGAGGTGATGACCGCATTCTTTCTCGAAGCGGGCTTCCTCGGCATCATGCTGTTCGGCTGGCAGCGCGTGAGTCCGCGCGCGCACTTCGGCGCGACGCTGATGGTCGCGATCGGCACGCTGATCTCGACCTTCTGGATCCTCGCGTCCAATAGCTGGATGCAGACGCCGCAGGGTTTCGAGGTCGTCGACGGCCATGTCGTGCCGCTCGACTGGTTCAAGATCATCTTCAATCCGTCGTTCCCGTACCGGCTCGCGCATATGGCGCTGGCGGCGTTCATCGTCGCGGGGCTGGTGGTCGCGGCGGTCGGCGCGTGGCATCTGCTGCGCGGCCGACGCGATCCCGCCGTCAAGAAGATGTTCTCGATGGCGCTGTGGCTGCTGCTGATTCTGACGCCGATCCAGGCATTCATCGGCGATCAGCACGGCCTGAACACGCGCGAATATCAGCCGGCGAAGATCGCGGCGATCGAAGGCATCTGGGACACCGAAAAAGGCGGCACCGCGCTGAATCTGTTCGGCATCCCCGACATGAAGGCCGAAACCACGCACTACGCGGTGTCGATCCCGCACCTGGGCAGCCTGATCCTCACGCATAGCTGGGACGGCGAAATCCGCGGGCTGAAGGAATTCCCGCCAGAGGACCGGCCGGATTCGGCCGTGGTGTTCTGGAGCTTCCGCATCATGGCCGGCCTCGGCGTGCTGATGATCGCAATGTCGATCGCGGCCTGGGTGCTGCATCGCCGTGGACGTCTGTTCGAAGCGAAGTGGTTCCAGCGGCTGTGCGTCGCAATGGGCCCGAGCGGCTTCATCACGCTGCTGGCCGGCTGGGTCACCACCGAAGCGGGCCGTCAGCCGTGGGTCGTCTATGGCGTGATGCGCACGTCGCAGGCCGTGTCGCCGCTGACCACGCAGCAGGTCGGTCTGTCGCTGATGACCTTCGTGGTCGTCTACTTCCTCGTGTTCGGCACCGGCATCTACTACATGCTGAAGCTGATGCGCTCGGGTCCCGCGCTGCCTGGCGGCAAGCCGCACGACACGCCGCACGACACACCGCAGCCGACGCCCGCGCAGACCGCGCGCCGCCCGCTGTCCGCCGCCGATCAGATGATCGACGTCGTCTAACCCACGCTACGAGAGAAAGAATATGGACGTAACCGTCGTTTGGGCCGCGATCATCGCGTTGGGCCTTTTCATGTACGTCGTGCTGGACGGCTTCGACCTCGGCATCGGCATCGTCTTTCCGTTCTTCCCCGACGAGAAAGAGCGCGACCTGATGATGAACACGGTCGCGCCAGTGTGGGACGGCAACGAGACCTGGCTCGTGCTCGGCGGCGCCGCGCTGTTCGCGGTGTTTCCGGTGGTCTACTCGACCGTGCTGTCGGCGCTCTATCTGCCGCTCGTGTTCATGCTCGTATGCCTGATCTTTCGCGGCGTGTCGTTCGAGATCCGCGCGAAGTCGCGTCGCACGAGGCACCTGTGGGACCTCGCGTTCATCGGCGGCTCGGCGGGCGCGACGTTTTTCCAGGGCATCGTGCTCGGCGCTTTCCTGCAAGGCATTCCGGTCGTCGATGGCGCGTATGCCGGCGACGCGTTCGGCTGGCTCACGCCGTTCAGCCTGCTGACGGGCCTCGGGCTCGTCGCGACTTACGCGCTGCTCGGCTGCTGCTGGCTGGTCGCGAAGACCGAAGGCGACCTGCAGCGCCGGCTGCATCGCGTGGTCTGGCCGCTGACGCTGGTGCTGCTCGGCTTCATCGCGATCGTGAGCCTGTGGACGCCGCTGATGGATGCGGGCATCGCGCAACGCTGGTTCCATGACGGGATCTTCTATCGTCTGCTGCCGGTGCCGTTCCTCGTCGCGATCTGCGCGTTCTTCATGCATCGCGCGGTGCGCGCGCGCCACCACAACACGCCGTTCGTGCTCGCGCTGACGCTCGTGCTGCTTGGCTATCTCGGGCTGCTGGTGAGCCTGTGGCCGTACGCGATTCCGTCGAGCATCACGCTATGGGAAGCCGCCGCGCCACGCACGAGCCAGACGTTCACGCTGGCCGGCGCGGCGGTGATCCTGCCGATCATCGTCGCCTATACGACGATGGGTTACTGGGTCTTTCGAGGCAAGGTGCGTCATGGCGACCAACATCACTATCACTGAAAAGCGGGGTGTCCGCGCGTCGACTCCCGCTGCCAATGCCAATGCGGCAGCGCCCGGCCGCAAGCTGCCGGGCTGGCTCTGGTTCATCGCGCTCTGGTGCTTCGGCGTGGCCGCGACGATGTCGCTCGGTTTCGCCTTCAAGCTTCTGATGAAAGCGACGCTATTCGCGGTCGGATAGCGGCGCGCGAACCCGTGTCGATCCGGCGGGCATAACCTGCCGGATCGCGCGCCAGCGCTTCAAAAAAGCTTCGCACGGCTCGTCTACGTAGCAAGCCGGAACCTATGCGCGGGAGACCTGCCTTAACATCACGAAGCGCATCGAACGATGCCGGCAGCCGGCCACGCGCGTCGCAGCCCAGCCGAGCGGCGCGCGGCACGGCAAGGGAGCGGGACCCCGGCGAGTTGGAACGTGCCGGGGTCCGTGGGATCGACCAAGAAGCGCGGAAAACCGGCCATGATGTGTGTCATGAGTACCGCAGTTAATTGCGCTGCAAGTGCGCAGCCCGCCAGGGCGGAATGTGCATCGGCGGCAGCCCTCAACGGACCGGCTCGACTCGCGGAGACATCATGAAGTTTCTTGTAGCCGACGACCATGAACTGATCCGGCAAGGCGTCAAAGGCATGCTGCGCGGCTTCGATCCCGACGCCCAGTTCGACGAAGCCGACAGCTGGGAAACCCTTGCGACCGCCGCGCGCCCCGACGCCAATCACGATCTGGCGATCGTCGATCTGCATATGCCGGGCATGAGCGGCGCGACGTCGCTCGAATCGCTGCTGAAGGCGAATCCGGCGCTGCCGGTGGTGGTGCTGTCCGCAGAGGAATCGCCCGACGAGATGCGTGCGGTGCTCGCGGCCGGCGCGCTCGGTTTCGTGCCGAAGCGCCAGCCCGCCAGCGTGATGCTGAAGGCCATCGAACTGGTGCTGTCCGGCGGCGCTTATGTGCCGATGGAAGCGCTGAGTCTGCTCGGCACACGCGAAACCCAGGCGGCCGGCTGCGCGGGGGCCGAAGCGGATGCATCGGCAGGTATGCCGCCCCCGAGCGTCGCCGCGCAGACCGAACCGCTCAGGTCGGCGCCGTCGCTGCAGCCGCACCAGCAGCATCTGCTGGAGAACCTGTCACCGCGTCAGCAGGACATCATGCGGCTCGTGCATCGCGGCTGGACCAACAAGATGATCGCGCGCGATCTCGGCGTCGCCGAGGGGACCGTGAAGGTGCATCTGTCGGTAATTTTTCGCGCTCTCGGCGTGCATAACCGCTCGACGGCGATCGCGGTAATCAATGGATGGCTGGAGGCGGGGAAAACGCTATAGCGCTGCGCCGCAGCGTCAACCGTCTCTGCTTCCCGTTGCTAAGGCTGCGTTTCGCTTTGCGCCCCGGAGCCCGCTTCGGTTTGCGGCGAGCCGCCCCCTGCCGGCGACTGCGCTGAACCAACCTCTCCCGCCGCATCTCCCAACACGACTGCGCCCGCCGGCCGACCCTTGTCGAGTTCGGCCTGCTGCCACAGCATTTCCAGCGTGCGCCGCAGCCGCGCCGGTGTGACCGGCTTGTGCAGCACGGGAATCCCCTGCAACGCGAGCGCCGCCAGCTCCGCCGACGCCATATCGCCGGTGATCAGCAGCGTAACCACATTGCCGTGCCCCTCGCGCGCGAGCGCGCCGCGCATCGCGCTGAGCGCCTGCGCGCCGGTGCGGTGATTGGCGAGCTGGTAGTCGCACAGCACCGCGTCGGGCACGAAGCCGTCCGCGAGCGCGGCGAGCGCACCGGCTTCGTCGCGCGCGCCGCGCACCTCGCAGCCCCAGCGCTCGAGCAGGCTCGCGAGGCCCTCTAGTATCGACGGCTCGTCGTCGATGCACAGCACACGCCGCCCCAGCGAAGCCGGGCCGCCCGCGACCGGATCGTTCAGACTCGCGACGATGCCGCTCCCGTCGCCCGCCTGCACCGCGAAGCGGAACACCGAGCCGCGCCCGGGCGCCGAGCGCAGCTGCAACTCGCCGCCGAGCAGGCCGACGAGCCGCCTGACGGTCGGCAGGCCAAGCCCGTGCCCCTGACGCGCGTCGCGCTGCGGATTCTCGACCTGGTAAAACTCCTCGAAAATACGCCCGTGCTCCTCCGGCGCGATGCCGACGCCCGAATCGCGCACCTCGATATAGCCGCCCTTTTGTCGCCCCGCGCGCCGGAAGCCGAGCCAGATCGCGCCTTGCTCGGTATAACGCACGGCGTTCGACAGCAGATTGCTCAACACCCGTTCGAGCAGCACAGGATCGTCGTAGACGACCATCGAAGTCGGCGCGATGCGCAGCGCGAGCCCCTTCGCCGCGGCCTGCGGACGATATTGGCTGCCGACCCGCTCGAACAGCTCGGAGAGCCGGAAGTGCAACCGGATCACCTGGGTCACGCCACTTTCGAGCCGCGCGAGATCGAGCACCTGGTTGAACAGCTGATTGAGCGCCTCGACGTTATAGACGATGTGCCCGGCCGTCTTCGCGTGCTGCGCGGGCGTCGCCGCAGGGTCGTTCAGCGACGCCGCGAGCAGGCCGATCGCATGCAGCGGCTGGCGCAGATCGTGGCTTGCGGCCGCGAAAAAGCGCGTCTTCGCGAGGCTCGCTTCTTCGGCGACGCGCTTTTGCGCGGCCAGCGATTCCGCGAGGTACTGCTGATCGACACGCGCCTGCACGACCTGGCGAAACAGCTTGCGATAGCTCATCGCGTAGACGTTGATCGCGCAGAAGAAGAACGCGAGCACGATCGCAAGAATCGTGCGATCGAACGTATGCGAACCGAAATGCAGCACGATCGATGGCAGCAGCAGAAACGGAATCGACGTCGAAAAATTGAGGAGATCGAACCCATTCGACATGAACACGCCGGCCGCGAGCGTCACCAGCAGCACGGTATGCAATAGCGGCAGATCGGTTTGCGGACTCTGGAACGCGAACCACACCGCGAAGCCCGGCCCGCTGTACAGGAGCACGCCACGCAGCGCGTGCAAATAAATCCAGTCGCGCGGCGACACCAACTGCGGATAGCGACGATTGCAGATCCACAGCGCGAGGCCCGCGCAATTGGCGAGCGCATAAAAAACGAAACACGCGATAAACAACGGCGGCGCCGGCACATGCGGCCAGTAGATGGCCACCAGCACCGCGATCGAAAACCAGTGCGAAAAGAACGCGATCGGGTCCTGCGCGTAGAGCACGCGCACGAGGTCTTCGTCGATGGCACGCTGGATCGGGTCGGCCCGCATCGGGCGGTCTCCTCTGTCGGCGTTAGCGCGATAGCGCCTGATCCGATCCCGCGCAGCTTGATCGCGGGGGCATGGCAACTTCGTTGAGACGAAGCACTGGCCAGGCGGCGGTGCTCCGGGAAACCCGCGGGTCGGAACCGGGCGACCAGACGCGCCGCCCGAGCGGTTCATTCTACGGCGAATGCGCACGCTTCTGACGAATCGTCAGCATTCCGTCAGAAGGTTTACCCGGCGGTTTACCCATCGGCTAACACTTCTTCCATATAGGCGAAGGCCTTGCCGCGAACCATACTGCATTCACGTTTCAGCGCGGCATTACAGGCAACTTCCCTCGCTTCGCGGCCCACGCGCCGCGGCTCACCGCGCTCCCTGTCAACCGTGACGGAGGTTTCCATGGGCGCAGTCCCGAGCTACGAGTTCGCCCGCCAACTCGACGACGCGATCCTGCCCGACCTGTGGCGCAGACGCACCCGCCTCTCCGCGGACGAAATGGTGTCGATGGTCGAACTGGTCAAGCGCGCGTTGCGGACCTATCACCCGCTCGAATTGCAGGCGCTCGGCGAGGACAAGGAAGAACTGGTCGCGCAGTTCATCTACGCGAAGGTGTTGCGCCTCGCGCCCGGCCACACCGAAACGAACGCCTGCGCCGACAGCGCGCCGTCCAACAGCTACGCGATGTGCGCGTATTTCCGCCGCTATCTGATCGACTGCCTGCGCAGCGCGTGCCATCAGCGCAACGTGTCGATGGAGACCGAGGGCGTCGCGCAGGAAATCGATCTGCACGCGCACGCGCTCGAAGACCCGGTGGAAAGCGTGCTGCTGCAATACGGCCTCGACGAACAAAGCGTGCGGCGCGCGGCGCGCGAGTTCATCGAAGGGCTCGACGAACCCGAGCGGATCGTGCTGGCCGGCAGTCTCGGCTGGTGCTCGGAAGGCAAAGGCGGGCTTTCGGCGGTCGCGGCGCAGCATCGGGTGCCCTCTTATCACTATCGCGCCGTCAAACTCGGCGTCACGATGAAAAAGACGGCCGGCGCCGCGGAATTTTCCAACACCAAGATCGGCCGCTGGCTCACCGACGCGCTCGGCATCGAGATCGACGTCGACAATCGCGCGGCGATTCTGGTTGCGCTGAATCTGCTCGCGGCGGAATCGAGCGATAGCGAATGCAATGAAGTGGCCGCGTAACAATTCGGAGAACCAACAGGCCACATACTGACCGGTGCACCAAATACTGCCCTGTGCGTTAGAGAGGTATGAATACGCAAACTGATGCAAGGAAGCTGGGCGAGGCAACGCAGGCGCACCTGAGGAAGATGGTGGTGCAAGCGGTGCGTAGCGGCATGACGCGAGTGGAAGCGGCTCGAACGTATGGCGTTAGCCTGCGTGCGGTGGGCAACTGGATGAAGTTGGCACGAGAGGGTGGCTTGAGGGCACTGAGGTCCGGCAAGCGTGGCCGTCGGCACGGAAGCGGCCACCTGACTCATCCACAAGCCGTGAAAATGCGCAAGCTTATCATCGAGCGCATGCCCGACCAGCTTGCGCTGCCGTTCTACCTGTGGACCCGCGAATCGGTGGCAAAGCTGATTGAGCGCGAGTGCGGCGTGAAAGTGTCGAAGTGGACGGCGGGCCGATACCTCAAGGCATGGGGCATGACCGCCCAGAAACCTGTTCGACGCGCGTACGAGAGAAAGGACGAGGAAATCGAGCGCTGGCTGAACGAGGACTATCCGGGCATTGCGAAAGAGGCGAAGCAGGAAGGGGCAACCATCTATTGGGGCGACGAAATGGGCTTGCGCAGCGACCACGTGAGCGGTACCAGCTTTGCCCTGAAGGGCGAAACGCCGGTCGTCAGGGCGACCGGAAAGCGCTTCGGCTGCAACATGATTTCTGCGATCACGAATCGTGGAGAACTGAGCTTTATGGTCTTCGAAGGGACGTTCAAAAACGCGACCTTCATCGATTTCCTGAAACGCCTGCTCAAGCAGGCCACGCGCATGATCTACCTGATCGTCGATGGGCATCCTGTGCACCGGTCCAAAGCAGTCAAGCGGTACGTCGCCGATAACGCTGCACATCTGCGCCTGATCCGGTTGCCGGGGTATTGCCCCGAGCTCAATCCTGACGAGCTGCTCAACCAGGACGTCAAAACCAACGCGCTCGGCAAAAGCCGACCGGCGACCAAGGCGGAACTGATCGGCGCGATCCGGCGACACCTGCATCGCCGACAGAAGGAGCCTCACATGATTCGCAACCTCTTTAAAGAAAAACATGTCCGGTACGCAGCCTGAGAAGAGGCACTATTTGATGCACCAGTCAGTAAGAAGCGAAGTAAGAGCGCATGCCCGTACGGGCGGGTACACCCGGCAACGGCCGGCGGGCATGCCGCTCTGAACGTCGCACGCTACGACTTCGGCGCGCCCCTCCATGGCGCGCTTTTTTTGCATCCGCTTTTTTTGCAGCGATATTCCGCCTACGATAAAAAAGCTGCCGCAGCACGCCGTCTTTGTTCCGAAGCCGCGCTTCCTTTCCCGCATCCGATTCCAGACGAGGTGGTCCTGATGAACCGCTTATCGAGCGCGCCGACGGCGCTGCAACGGCATTACGAGGTGGTGGTGATTGGCTCGGGCTACGGCGGCGCGATCGCCGCGAGCCGCATGGCGCGCGCGGGCCGTCGCGTGTGCGTGCTCGAGCGCGGCCGCGAATTCATGGCCGGCGAGTATCCGCGCACGCCCGTGCAGGGCGTCGAGAATATCCAGTACAACACCGCCGAGGCGCAGATCGGTTCACCGCTCGCGCTGCTCGAAGTGCACGTGAACGAGGACGTCAACGCGGTGGTGGGCTGCGGGCTCGGCGGCACCTCGCTGATCAATGCGAACGTCGCGCTCGAGGCCGATCCGCGCCTGTGGGACGACCCGCGCTGGCCGGCCGCGCTGCGCGCCGACAAAGCCGGACGCGACGACGGCTATGCGCTCGCCCGGACAATGCTGTCGCCGTCGCCGGTGCCGGACGACTTTCCGCCGCTGCCGAAGCTGCAGGCGCTCGAAAAATCGGCGCAGGCGCTCGGCATGGCCGACCGCTTCAGCCGTCCGCCGATCACGGTCACGTTCAGGAGCGGCCCGAACGCGGCGGGCGTCGAGCAGCAGCGCTGCGTCGGTTGCGGCGATTGCAACTCCGGTTGCAACTACGACGCGAAGAACTCGACTCACATGAACTATCTGCCCGACGCGGTCGCCCACGGCGCGCAGATTTTCACCGGCACGGCCGTGCATTCGGTGCTGCGCGATCCCGACACGCAGCAATGGAAGGTCAACTTCCAGCTCGTGAAGCTCGGCCGCGAAAGCTACGACGCGCCCGATCTGTTCGTGCTGGCCGATATCGTCATCGTCGCGGCGGGCACGATCGGCTCGACCGCGCTGCTGCTGCGCTCGCGCGACGCGGGCCTGAGCACATCGGACATGCTCGGCCAGCACTTCACCGGCAACGGCGACGTGCTCGCCTTCGCGTACAACACGAAGGACCCGATCAACGGCGTCGGCTGGGGCGAGCACAAGCCCGGGCAGATTCCGCCTGTCGGGCCGACCATCACCGGCCTGATCGACAATCGCGCCGCCGAGAAAAACGTCAGGGATGGCTTTGTGATCGAGGAAGGCTCGCTGGCCGGCGCGGTCGGCGAAGCGCTCGTAGGCATGCTCGGCGCGGTCGCGCCGCTCGAAGGCGTGGATGCGGCGGGCGCCCCGTCGCTGCTCGAGCGCGCGGCCTACGACGCGCGCGCGATCGAGAGCCTGATCCGCGGCCCGTACCACGGTGCGCTCAATCACACGCAAAGCTACCTCGTGATGGCGCACGACGACGAAAGCGGCCGCATCAAGATCGGCGATAAAGGCCGTGCGCGCATCGAATGGGAAAAGGCGGGTCGCCAGCCGATCTTCCAGACCGTCGAGGACGTGCTGATCGACGCGACCAGGCCCCTCGGCGGCAAATATCTGCGCAACCCGATTTCGACGAAGATCGCCGGCCGGCACACCGTGACCGTGCATCCGCTCGGCGGCTGCGGCATGGGCGAGGACGCCGCGCATGGCGTGGTCGATCATCTGGGCCGCGTGTTCAGCGGCACGGACGGCGCCGCGGTGCATGACGGCCTCTACGTGATGGACGGCGCGGTGATGCCGATGTCGCTCGGCGTCAATCCGCTTCTGACCATCTCCGCGCTCGCCGAACGCAATTGCGCGCTGCTGGCCAAAGCGCACGACTGGTCGATCGATTACGCGTCGAAGGGCACCGCCGCCGCGCCGCCCGCCCAGAAGATCGGGCTGCGCTTCACCGAGACGATGGTCGGCACCTACACGCCCAAGGTGGCGGGCGAAGCCGACAAGAGCCCGATCGAATTCACGCTGACGGTCGAGTCCGACGATCTCGCCGACATGCTGAGCAACCCGAATCACCTCGCGCGCACCGCCGGCACGCTGAGCTGCCCCGCCCTCTCCGCGCAACCGCTGACGATCAGCGACGGCACGTTCAACCTGTTCGTCGTCGACGAGTCCGACGTCGACGAGCGCAACATGAACTACCGGATGACGCTCGACGCGGCCGAAGGCAACACCTGGTATCTGACCGGCAAGAAGATCATCACGCGCACGTCGCCGATCAACCTGTGGGAGCAGACCAACACGCTGTATGCGGAGATACGCGCGTCGGATAAGGACGATGCGCCCGTCGTCGGCACCGCCACGCTCGTCATCACGCCGGAAAACTTCCTGAAGCAGCAGCGCACGCTCGAAGTCACCCACGCGCCCGACCTGAAGACGCGCCTCGAATGGACGCTGAAGTTCGGCAAATTCTTCGCGGGCGTGCTGTTCACCGAATACGGTGGCGTGGCCGCGCCGCTGCAGTTCTACGATCCCTACACGCCGCCGCGCGCCAAGCGCACGCTGCGCGCGCCGGCGCCGCAGGTCACCTACTTCGATACACCGGACCGCACGCGGCTCAAGCTCACACGCTACTTCGATCCTGCCGCGGACAAAGAGTCGAAGCCGATCCTGCTGATCCACGGCTCGGGCGTCTCGAGCCGCATCTTCTCGACCGATCTGATCTCGACCAACCTCGTCGAATATCTGTACGCGTCGGGCTACGACGTATGGCTCGTCGATCTGCGCGTCAGCATCGAACTGCCGAGCGTGCTCGTGCCGGCCAACGTCGACATGGTCGCGCGCGAGGATATTCCCGCCGCGGTCGCGAAGATTCGCGAGGTGACCGGCGCGCCGAACATCCAGGTACTCGGCCACTGCCTGGGCGGACTCGCGCTCAGCATGTCGCTGCTATATGGACTCGAAGGCGTGCGCTCGGCGGTGATCTCGCAGGTGTCCGTACATCCGGTGCCGGGCACGCTGCAACGGATCAAGGCCGGCTTGCATATTCCCGACCTGATGCAGCATCTGCGCATCCGCGACCTCACTGCCTATACGCAGGAAGACTCGTGGCCCGCGAACCTGTTCGACGAAGCGCTGCGTCTCTATCCGGTCGATCACGACGAGGGCTGCGGCAATCCGATCTGTCATCGCGCGACGTTCCTGTATGGCCTGCTCTATGAGCACGACAAGCTGAACGAGACGCTGCATGCGAACCTGCAGGAACTGTTCGGCATTCACGACATGGCCGTCTTCCAGCATCTGGCCACGATGGTGCGCGCGGGCCATGTCGTCGATGCGCGCGGCGACGACGTCTATCTGAGCGGCGCAAACGGCATGAAAGGACTCGAGGGGATGCGTCTGCCGATCGGCTTCATTCACGGCGAGAAGAACGAAACGTATCTGCCGGTCAGCACCGCGCACACTTACGACCTGCTGCGCGGGCGCTTCCCCGAGCAGCCGTACGAGCGGCATCTGATTCCGGGCTATGGGCATATCGACTGCATTTTCGGCAAGAACGCGGCGGTCGATGTTTATCCGCTGATCGTCGGCTATCTGAACGCGCACTGACGGCGCGGCGTCGACCGTGCGCCGTGCGAAGTCGATCGCCTACTCGGACAGCGCGAGCGGCGTCTATATTCAGCGCGATGTTCAAGCGGCTCGACCAATCAGGCGGCACACGCGCCGCCTGCGTCAGCATCAGAACAGCTTGCCGGGATTCAGGATGCCGTGCGGATCGAGCGCATGCTTGATCGCGACCATCGCGGCGAGCTCGGCTGGCGAGCGTGAAATCGGCAGGAACTCGCGCTTGAGCGAACCGATGCCATGCTCGGCCGACACCGACCCGCGCAACGGCCCCAGCATCTCGTAGACGAACGCATAGACCGCGTGATGATCGACGCCGGGGATCGAATGGCCATCGACGGTCAGATGCAGATTCGAGTCGCCGATATGCCCGAAGAAATACGCTTGGTTGCCGGGCCAGCGCTGATCGAGCGCCGCGCGGCAACCGTCGACGAACGTGCCGATCTCGCCGATCGGCAGACTCACGTCGAAGTTGATCGGATCGAGCTTGAGCGGAAACTCCGCGGTGCACTCGCGGATCGCCCATAGCGCGCGCGCATCGGCAACCGATTGCGCGGTCAGCGCTTGCGCAAAACGTTCGCCAGCGTCGTCGGCATTGAAACCCGCGTGCTCGATCAATGCATAGAGCGGATGTGCGGCGTCGAACGGCGAGCGCGCGCCGGTCAGCTTCACGCCGAAATCGTAGAAGTCCGGCCACATGATCTCGAACGCGCCGATGTCGTTGCCGAAGCGCGTCGCGAGACGGCGCAGCAGGCTCACCGCGGCATCGTAGTCGTTCAACGCGACGAGCGCCGTATGACGCGCCGCGCGTCGCGGATGCAGCCGCAACACCGCGCGGGTGATCACGCCGAGCGTGCCCTCCGAACCGATGAACCAGTGCTTCAGGTCATAGCCGGTGTTGTTCTTGACCATCTTGCCGAGCGAACTGAGGACGTCGCCATTCGCGAGCACCACTTCGAGACCGAGCACCTGATCGCGCGCGGTGCCGGACTGGATCACGCGATTGCCGCCCGCGTTGGTCGCCAGATTGCCGCCGATCTGGCATGAGCCGCGCGCGCCGAGATCGAGCGCGAGTTCGAAGCCCGCTTGCTCGGCGGCTTCCTGTGCGGCCTGCAACGTGGTGCCGGCACGCACGGTCAAGGTAGCCGACGCCGCGTCGAGTTCTTCGACGCCGCTCAAACGTTCCAGCGACAACGCGACATCGTTGGCGCGCGCGATCGCGCCGCCCGCGAGTCCAGTCATGCCGCCTTGTGGCACCACCGGCTGATGCGCGGCGTGGCAGATCGCAAGTGCGCGCGATACCTCGTCGGTCGTGCGCGGCAGCAGCAGCGCCGCCGGACGCGTCGGCTGGTGGCGCGTCCAGTCGGTCATCGCGTGTTCGCCGATCTGTTCGCCGACGCGCACCGCGTCGGCGCCGAGCGCGGCGCGCAACGCTTCGAGTGTCGACGCGAGCGGCGCGGTCGCGCTTGCGATCGGGGTCTTCTTCTCTTCGGTGATGCTCTGCTCTGTCATGCAGGATTTCCTTACTGTGCCGTAGCGGCGAGTTTCTTGCGATAGCCCATCGAATCGTTGATGCGGCCGAGGATATAGTCGCCCGCGGCGACCGGCTGATATTTGCTTTGTGCGTCGCTCGCGCCGAGCTCACGGGGATCGACGAGCGCGCCATAGGTCGGATCGTAGAACGTCGCGATCGAATAGCGCTCGCGCCCCGATGCATTGATCACGCGATGCAGCGTCGAGCGAAAGCGATCGTTGGTCCAGCGTGCGAGCAGATCGCCGACGTTCACGACGAAGCTGCCTTCGACGGGCGGCGCCTCGACCCACGTATCGTTGGCGATTTCGCGCACCTGCAGGCCGCCGACCTGATCCTGCCACAGCAAGGTGATGCAGCCGTAGTCGGTATGCGGCGCGACGCCGAACTGATCTTCATCCGATTGCGGCGGCTGTGGCGGGTAGTAGACCATTTGCGTGCGCTGCATGCGCTTCGTGTAGCGCGGCACGAAGAAATTTTCTTCGATACCGAGACTCACCGCGACCGCGCGCAGCAGATCGGCGCCGCACGCGCCGACCGCCTTGTAATAGTCATACAGCACCGGCCGCAACCCGGGCATGAAATCCGGCCAGTTGTTCGGCCCACGTAATGCCTGCCCCGCCAGCACGTCGGGATCGTCTTCCGGCAGTTCGAGGCCGATGCTGAAGAATTCCTTGTAGTCGGGGCGCTTGGCCTGGTACATCGTCGCGTCGCCGAGCGCATTGAAACCGCGATGCCGATGATTGACCGCCGCGCGTCGTTTCGTGTCGACCGGAAACGCGAAGAAGGTGCGCGCGGCTTGCGCGGCGGCATCGATCGTCGCTTGCGGCACGCCGTGATTGACGATGTAGAAAAAACCGATCGTCGTACACGCTTCATGAATTTCCTTCGCGACGCGTCGCAGCGCCTGCTGATCGCCCGCGCGCACGCCGGCGACATCGATGATCGGAATGCGGGTCGCGGGCATCGCGCTGCTCCTTCGAGGGATCGGTATTGCAGTGGTATATACCGCCAAAAGCAGTGCTGCAAGTTGCTTCGCGCACCTCAATATCAGGGCTTTTCTCTACTCGCGCGAGCATTTATTTTTCGCCGGAAACGCAGTATATACTGCCCAGCAGGGCCCGCACCTGGCGTCGGCGCGGCGGGTCCACAACGAAGACTTCGACACGCCGGCCACCCAACACCAATTCGCCCCCGGAGAACCCCAGGCGTATCCTTGCAGGCTGGAAATGTGGTCTGGTCGTGCTGGCGCTGTGCGCGGCAAGCGTCGCAGCGCACGCCGAAGACCAGCTCGCCAAAGTGAAGAAAGCCGGCGAACTGGTGGTTGGCACCGAAATGCAGTTCGCGCCGTTCGACTTCCTCGAGAACGGTCAGCAGGCCGGCTTCAACAAAGACCTGTTCGCGGAGATCGGCAAGGAAATCGGCGTCAAGGTGCGCTTCATCGATCTGCCGTGGCCGAGCGTGCTGCCCGGTCTCGAAGCGGGCAAGTTCGATATGGTCGGCGGCCCGTTGACGGTCACGAAGGCGCGCATGGAACGCTACACGTACACGCTGCCCGTCGCCGATGCGACCGACGCGCTGCTCAAGCGCGCGAACGATGCGTCGATCAAGCAATCGGCGGATAGCGCGGGCAAAACGATCGGCGCGGGCAAGGGCTCCGCGCAGCTCGATCAGCTGAAGAGCTACGCGGCCACGCTGCCGAAGCCGCCGGAAATCCGCGAGTACGTCGACAACAATCAGGCTTACGCGGACCTCGCGGCAGGCCGCATCGCCGCGGTCGCGAACTCGATGACCAACATCGCGTATGTCGCCAAGCAGCGCCCCGAGATGTTCGCGGTCGTGCAGCCGCCGTTCGGCGCGAAGGTGTACTTCGCATACGCATTGCGTAAGGACGCCGACAGCAAGCCGCTCGCCGACGCGTTCAATGCCGCGCTCGTGAAGATGCAGAAGGATGGCCGCCTCGCCGCGTTGCAGAAGAAGTGGTTCGGTGTCGCGATGGAGATGCCTTCCACGATGCCCACGCCGAACTACTGAGCGTCCTTAGCGTCGGCGCCACGCATCGCCCTTCCCGTTCCACCGGCCGCGATCCATGTTCAACACGACCGTCTTCGTTCAGGGCCTGCCGCTGCTGCTGCACGCGGCGCTCGCCACCGTCGGCATTTCGCTGACGGGGCTCGTGATCGGCTTCTTCGTCGGTATCGGCGTATGCACCGCGCGGCTGTCGCAGCATCGCGCCGCGCGGCTCGCGGGCGGCGCCTATGTATTCTTCTTTCGCGGCGTGCCGATGCTCGTGCAGTTGCTGCTCGTGTACTACCTATTGCCGTTCGCCGGCATCAACGTGTCGCCGATCGTCGCTGCGATCAGCGCGGTGTCGTTGTGCTCGGCCTCGTATATTGCCGAGATTCTGCGCGGCGGCTTTCTGAGCATTCCGCCCGGACATCTCGAAGCCGCGCGCATGCTAGGGCTCTCCCGGCTCGATACGCTACGGCGCATTCTGGTGCCGCAAGCATTCCGTTTGACGCTGCCGTCGCTCGTCAACGAAATGGTGCTGCTGATCAAGGCTTCTTCGCTGATCTCGGTGGTCGGCGTCGCCGAGTTGACGCGCACCGCGCAGAACATCGCCGCGAGCACTTACCGGCCGCTCGAAGCGTATGTCGCGGCCGGGCTCATCTACTTCGTGATCTGCGGTTCGCTCGCGCTCGTCGCGCATGCGGCCGAGCACCGTTTGCAGCACACCTGAATCGACTCACGTTTAAGCCAACCTCGCCATGCAAACGTTCGATCCGACCGTCATCACGCACAACCTGCAGCCGATCGCCGCGGGCCTCGCGACGACGCTCGGCAGCTGGGCCGCGGGCGTCGCGATCGGTCTCGTGATCGGCTTCCTGATCGCGGTGCTGCAACTGTTCTGCGGACGCTGGCTGCGCGCCGCGCTGCGCGTCTATATCGAACTGTTGCGCGGCACGCCGTTTCTGGTGCAGCTGTTTCTGCTGTACTACGGCGGCCCGTCGATCGGCCTCACGCTCGAACCGATGACGGCCGGCATCGTCGGGCTGGGTCTTTACGGCAGTGCGTATTTCGCCGAGGCGTTCCGTTCCGGCTTCCAGTCGGTGCCCAAAGGCCATCTCGAAGCGGCGTCGTGTCTCGGCCTCACGCGCTGGCAGGCGATCGTACGCATCCAGGCGCCGCAAATGCTGGTGCTGATCGTGCCCGCGCTGACCAATCTGATCATCGTGCTGAGCAAGGAAACGGCCGTGCTGTCGATCGTCACCGTCCCCGAACTGACGTTCGTGCTGACCGGCATCGGCTCGGCCACTTTCGCTTTCGTCGAAACGCTGCTGGTGCTGTGCGTGTGCTATCTCGCGCTGGTCGAGCTGACCTCG
Organism: Paraburkholderia sp. JPY465; assembly: GCF_050436725.1. Classification (NCBI taxonomy): domain Bacteria; kingdom Pseudomonadati; phylum Pseudomonadota; class Betaproteobacteria; order Burkholderiales; family Burkholderiaceae; genus Paraburkholderia; species Paraburkholderia sp. JPY465. Next base: position 2,544,479 of record NZ_JBNDMT010000002.1, on the reverse strand, counting down.
CGCGCGGGCATGTGGGCCGAAGCCCGCCTCGCACGCTTCATGGCATGATTCCGGGACCCCTATGAACGCCATCGCCGACATGCACTCCCCCGCGCAATCTTCCGCGCCGTCCGCCAGCGCCACGGCGAACGCATCGAATGCCGCGCCGCTGATCGAAGTGCGCGATCTGCGCAAACGCTTCGGCGATGTCGAGGTGCTGCGCGGCATCGATCTCGAGATCGCGCGCTCGGAAGTGGTCTGCATCATCGGGCCGTCGGGCTCGGGCAAGAGCACGCTGCTGCGCTGCCTCGCCGCGCTCGAAACCTACGATCACGGCGACGTGCGCATCGAAGGCGAACTGCTCGGCTATACCGAGCGCAACGGCAAACGCGTGCGCGCGTCGCATGGCGAGATCAACCGCGTGCGCCGCAACGTCGGCATGGTGTTCCAGCAGTTCAACCTGTGGCCGCACATGAGCGCGCTCGGCAACGTGATGGAAGCGCTGCTGCGCGTGCGGCACCTGTCGAACGACGAAGCGCGCCGCCGCGCGAACGCGATGCTCGAGACGGTCGGCCTCGCGCACAAGGGCGATGCGTATCCGGCGAAGCTGTCGGGCGGTCAGCAGCAGCGCGTCGCGATTGCGCGCGCGCTCGCGATGGAGCCGCACATCATGCTGTTCGACGAACCGACTTCGGCGCTCGATCCGGAGCTCGTCGGCGAAGTGCTGCAGGTGATGAAGCAGCTCGCGCGCGACGGCATGACGATGGCGGTGGTCACGCACGAAATGGGCTTCGCCGCACAGGTCGCCGACAAGGTCATGTTCATCGACGAGGGCCGCATTGCCGTGCAGGGCAAGCCGCGCGACGTGTTTCACGATGCCGCGCAGCCGCGTCTGCGGCAGTTTCTGCAAAACTATTTCGACCGCAATGCGTTCTGGACGCGCGGCCCCGACGACAGCCAGCCGCTATGAGCACCACCGCTCGCAACAAACCTCACGGCAAATTCTCCGCCAGCGCGGCCCGCGCCGCGGCCAGAACCGCGCGCGGCAGTGAGGAGGCGCCCGCTGCGCGCTACGAGCAGGTCAAGCAGCACATCCGCCAGATCATCGTCTCGGGCGAACGCCAGGCGGGCGATCGTCTGCCTTCTGAACTCGATCTCGTCGGGACGCTCGGCGTATCGCGGATGACGGTCAACCGCGCGTTGCGCGAGCTCGCCGACGCGGGGCTCGTCACGCGCGTATCGGGCGTCGGTACTTTCGTCGCGCCGAACAAGCCGCAATCCACGCTATTGATGATCGCCCATATCGGCGACGAGATCCGCTCGCGCGGCCACGCATATCGTTGCGACATGGTGCTATTGCAGCGCGAGACCGCGTCGGTCACGGTGTCGAACGCATTGGGACTGGCGCCGGGCGCTTCGGTGTTTCATGTGATCTGCGTGCATCGCGAGAACGGCCTGCCGGTGCAGCTCGAAGATCGCTATGTGAATCCGGCCGTCGCACCGGATTTTCTGCAGCACGATTTTTCGGCGCTGAAGCCGTCCGAGTATCTGCTGACGGCTGTGCCGATGCACGATCTCGAACACGTGGTGGACGCCGCGCTGCCGACGCCCGCGGAAGCCGAGCTGCTCGAAATTCACGCGGAGGAACCGTGCCTGACGCTGACGCGCCGCACGTGGACGAGCGGCGTCGCGGTGACGTTCGCGCGTTTCGTGCATCCGGGTTCGCGCTACCGGCTCGGCTGCCGCTTTTCGCCGAATACGTCGCAGCGCCAGGGATGAAGCGCGCTTCGGAAACCGGGCTACACGGTCCCCGCCAGATGAAACCGCGACGCCGGATGCCATAGCCGCACCGACGTCGCGACGTTTTCGCCGACCCACGTGCGCCGCCACAGCAGCAGACACGGCTCGCCGATATCCATCATCAGATGACGCCGCACATAGGCGTCTGGCTTCTGCGCATAGATGCGGAACTCGGCGCGCTGCACCGGCGCGAGCCGCACCATGTAGTGATTCGGCGTTTCGACCGAGAAGTCCTGCTGCAGATACTCGGGGAACACCTTCGGATTGACGTAACGGTCCTCGTACTGGATCGGCTCGCCCTCCTCGCTGTGCACGATGCACGAATGAAACGCGGGACCGCTCGCGAGACCGAGCGCTTCGAGCGCATCGGCGTCGTCGCTCGGTTCGAGCGTGAGCACGCGCGCCGAATGACGATGACCGCGTGCGGCGATTTCATCGGCGATATTGCGGATCTCCAGCACCGTCGATTCATACCGCTGCGGCGCGACGAAGGTGCCCGAGCCTTGCACGCGCGTGAGCACGCGCTCGGCGGTCAGCTCGCGCAGCGCGCGCGACACCGTCATGCGCGCGACGCCGAACTCCTTGACCAGCTCCGTTTCGGAAGGAATCAGTCCGCCCGGCTTCCATGCGCCCTCGCTGATGCGCTTGAGCACGTAGCGTTTGATCTGCTCGTAGGCGGGCATCGCCTTGACCGGCGTGTCGCGGTTGCGATCGGCGGCGTCCTGGTTCTGCTCGGTCTGTGCGGCGGGCGCGATGCGCGCCTGTGTAGTTGTTTTCACTCCAAACCTCGTCGGTGGTTCGCCGGTGTTACATCAGGTACACCGTGGCCGGTTCTCCGGCGGCCGGGAGCCATCTTACCCGCTTCGACGGCGGCGAGACCACCCGGACGCGCTACCAGATGAACGGCACTAAACGGTAACGCACGCGTTGCAGGTACGCCGTATAGCCGTCGAGCTGCTCGGTGAGCAGCCGCTCCTCGCGCACCGCGCGCCAGCCCATGCCGTACGCCATCACGGGCAGCGCCACGAGCCCCCACCAGGAGCCGAGCATCAGCGGCGTGCCGATGAAGAACACCAGCGCGGCCGCGTACATCGGATGACGGACGTACGCGTAAGGCCCGCTGTCGGCGACCTTGTGCCCGCGGCTCGCCTGAACCTTGACCACCGGCGCGGCGTAGCTGTTCGCGCGAAACACGAAGCGGCACATGAAGATGCACAGGAACACGCATAGCGCGCCGAAGCCCATCAGCCACAAAGGCGGCGGCGCGGACCAGCGAAACCGCATCGCGTCGAAGCCCATCAGGATCAGCCAGCCGCACCACGCGGCTCCGATCGCGACCATGAACACACGATCCCAGCGGCTCTGCTGCGCCTGCACGAGCGGCGCGAGCCGCTCCGCGAGCAGCGCGGGATCATGACGCGCGAGCCACGAGCCGAGCCACAGGCTCAACACCGCGAGCTCCAGCAGATACCACCACGCGGCCGGCCACGCGAGCGTGCCGGCCGCGCCGAACAGCAGCACGCCCATGAACGCCAGCCAGGCCAGCGATTGCAGGATCATACGTGCGACCATCGCGGCTCCTTCATCGGCTCGGCTTATGCGGCCGCATCACGCGTGCGCACGCGCTCGAACACGGCGGCGATATCGATGTCCTCCAGGTTCAAGCCGAAGCGCTCGCGCAGGCAGTCGGCGAGTTCGGCGGCACTCGCGAGGCGCCGTTCGCTAACGATCTGCCCTTGCGCGTCACGCTCGTTCAACTGATCGTTGAATAGCGCGAGGCGCAGTTCGGGTAGCACGCGGCACGCCAGCAGGTTATTCACGAACTTCGAATCGGGCGACGTCGACGTGTACCAGTTCGAGAGTTCATAGTCGACCCACTCGACCGCGCGCAGATCGACGTGATAGACGCGCGACCAGCTCTCGTTCGGCGCCAGCACCTCGAGATACACGGTGTCGTGCCCCGCGTCGGCGAGACGGAACGTGCCGAGCGGAATTGGTTGCGCAAGGCCGGCGGTCAGGCGCAGCGGCGCGGTCAGCGTCACGCCGCCGAAGCCGACGTCGGCGATCCATTCGTCGCCGTCGATCTCGACGCGCAGCACCATGTGCGTGCGCGGCGAGATCGTGCCGGGCTCGCGGCCCCATACGACGCGCGCAAGCATCGGCGTGACCTTGAAGCCGAGTTGCACCAGCACGTTCGCGAGCAGAATGTTCTGCTCGAAGCAGTAGCCACCGCGCTTTTGGGTCACGAGCTTGCGTTCGATCGCTTCGAGCTCGAGCCTGACCGGCTGGCGTGTCAGCGGGTTCAGGTTCTCGAACGGAATCGCGGCGGGATGGAGCCGGTGAATCGACCGCAGCACGTCGAGCGTGGCGGCGCGCGGGCCCTGATAGCCGATGCGGGCGAAGTAGTTTTCCAGATTGACGGCGTGGGACATCGGCGGAATTCCAGTTGAGTTGCGGGTTCGACGCGATCATAGCGGCTTTCGGCGCTGAATCGACCGCGCTGGGCGAAGCGAAACGCGCCTACATTCCCTTCAACGCCGACGTCGCGATCGACGGCACCGTAATGCCGTGGCTCGACGCGAACTGCACGGCCGAGCTCAGCGTCGACATCAGCGACTGCAACTGCCCCGGCGCCGACTGCGCGATATACGAAGCGCTTTGCGCGGTCTGCGGATTGAGGCCCGATTGCAGCAGCGACGACGGACTCATCTGACCCAGGCTGCCAAGCCCCGACTGCAAGCTCGCATACTGGCTCACTCCCTTGCCGAGCGACGACAGCCCCTGGGTGAACGCTTCCTTGTTGACCGGCGTCGCCGAGGCTCCGCCACTTGCATGATTTGCAAACGCATCGGTGAGCTTCTGCGACAGCGACTGCTGCGTGCTACCGACCTGCGTCAACTGGCTGACCGACGGCGTGCCGCCGGTGAGGAGCCCCGCCGCCTGCTGCGCCTGGCCGGCCGCACTCGTCATGCCCATCGCCGACGCGAGGCTCGACTGCCCGCTCAGCACCTGCTGGTTCGCGCCCACATAGCTCTGCAGCAGCTGCGACACACCGCCCGACGCCGCCCCGGCACCCGCCGAGCTGTCACCGCCCCCGCCGATACCGAACTGCTTCAGATTCAACTGCGCGTGCGCGGCGCCGCCCAGCAACAGACCGCCACTCGCCAGCAACGAAACCAGAAGAATGCGCTTGCTCATTTCGACTCCTTACATTGACTTTCAGGGTTACTTCGTGCGCTTCGACAACTTGCCCTTTGTCGCGTTCGGTCTGGCTACGTCAATTCGGTTTCGTTACGTTTTCGTTAACACCGAATGACGCGCCAGCGATATTGATGCGAATCGTTCTCATTTGTTTGACTCTCGCAAGTCGCCTGCGTACGATCAGGCCATTTCCTGCTTCGGCATCGGACGAAACAACACCAATAAGGATTTCGATGAAGTTCGCCCAACTCAAGGGACTGCGCGCCGGCGCGCGTCCGGTTTGCGACCCTTCAGCACGTACCGCTGCAATTCATCGTACGCTTTTGCCTTCTATGCGGCGCGTTGCACTGTGTACGGTCTTCGCGTCTGCCTCGTTGACCGGCCACGCGGCGCTGGCCGAAGCCAATCCCGATGCGAACCCGGAAGCGCCCGAAGCCGACCTGAACACTGAGGCGACGCAGACCAAAGAGTCGACCGGCTTCTGGGATCGTCAGCAAATGCTCGGCGACATGGGCGGCCTGCGTCCGTGGCTTGGCAAGTACGGCATGATCTTCACGCTGACCGAGACCAGCGAAGTGCTGGCCAATCTGCGCGGCGGTCTCGCGCGCGGCGCCGACTACGATGGCCTCACCACCGCCACGTTGCAGATGGATACGCAAAAGGCGTTCGGCCTGCAAGGCGGCCTCTTCAACGTCAGCGCGCTGCAGATTCACGGCGCCAACCTGAGCGCGAACAAGCTCGGCACGTTGAATACGGCGAGCGGCATCGAGGCCGACAACGCGACGCGGCTGTGGGAGCTCTGGTATCAGCAGTCGTTCCTGAACAAACGCGTCGACGTGAAGATCGGTCAGCAGAGTCTCGACCAGGAATTCATCACCAGCGCGTATGCGGCGCTTTTCCTCAACACGATGTTCGGCTGGCCCGCGCTGCCCTCATACGATCTGCCGTCGGGCGGTCCCGCCTATCCGCTCGCGGGTCTCGGCGTGCGCGTGCGCGGCCAGATCACCCCTTCGTTGACCGCGCTGGCCGGTGTGTATTCGGGGGACCCGCTCGGCAACAATCCGAACAACATGAGCGGCACGAACTTCAACCTGCATAACGGCGCCTTGTGGATCGGCGAGCTGCAGTACGCGATCAACCAGCCGTCCGAAGGCGAAAGGGTCGACACCGGCGGTGGCGGTCTACCTGGCACCTACAAGCTCGGCGTCTGGTACAACACCAACAAATTCGCCGATCAGCGTTTCGACAATATGGGACTGTCGCTCGCGAATCCTGCGTCGACCGGCATCGCCGCGAATCACAGCGGCAACTACAGCTTCTATGCGGTCGCCGACCAGATGGTGTGGCGCCCCGACCCCGACGAACCACGCAGCCTCGGCGTGTTCGCGCGCGTGATGGGCGCGCCGGGCGATCGCAATCTCGTGCAGGTGGCGGCCAACCTCGGCGTCGTGCTGAAGGCGCCGTTCAAGGGCCGTGACAACGACAGCGCCGGCCTCGCGCTGACCTACATCAAGGTCGGCGGTCACGTGAACGGACTCGACAGGGACTTCCTCGCATTCAACGGCAGCCCGTACGGCGTGCGCACCAGCGAAACCACGCTCGAGGCGACCTACCAATACCAGATCAATCCGTGGTGGCAGGTGCAGGCCGACGCGCAATACACGTTCAACGCCGGCGCGGGCCAGAACCCGAACGACCCGACGCAGCCGCTGCGCAATACGTTCGTCGTCGGCGTGCGGACCAATATCAACTTCTGATGCCGCCCGCCGCGTGCTGAGCGGATCGTCGTCCTTGGTGATGAAGTTGCCGACCGCGTCACGCTCGGCTACCGCAACGACAGATCCTGCACCATCTGCTGCGCCAGATAATCGCAGGTCGGCCGATCCGATTTCGCGCTGCGCGCGACCACGATTTCGAGCGGCGCGATTTTCGGCAGGCCTTGCGCGTCGCCGAGAATCGCGAGCCGCGGCGGCACGCTGCAACGCGTGAGCGCGATCACCGACAAACCGGCATCCACGGTCGCGACGAGTCCCATCAGGCTCGCGCTGCTGAATGCCGCGCGGTAGCGGATGCGCGCGCCATCCAGTGCGGCGAGCGTATGCTGGCGCGCGACGCAGCCTGGCTCGTACAACCCCACCGGCAACGGCGACGCCTTCAACACCGGCGTATCGACCGACGCTCCCACCCACACCATCGGCTCGCTGCGCACGAATTCGCCGCGCAGCTTGCGGTCGCGCGTGACGAATGCGAGGTCGATCTTGTTGTCGGCGAGCATCGGCGCAAGCGCCGTGCTTTGCGCGCAGACGATCTCTATCTCGACACGCGGGTACAGCGTCGCAAATCGCCGCAACACCGGAGACAGCAGCGACGACACGTAGTCGTCCGGCGCGCCGAGCACCACCCGCCCGGTCACCTCGGGCCGCACGATCGCCGACCACGCCTCCTCCTGCAACGCGAGCGCGCGCCGCGCGTATTCGAGCAGCGTATTGCCGGGCCGCGTCAGCGACAGATTGCGCGTGTTGCGCGCGAACAGCGTCGTGCCGAGCATTGTTTCGAGCCGCTTGATCTGCATGCTCACCGCCGCCTGCGAGCGATGCACGCTCGCCGCCGCCTTCGTGAAGCTGCCCGCCTCCACGACCGCGACGAAGCTGCGCAACAGATCGACGTCGAATTCAGGGTTCACGATTTATCAACTGAGCTTATGGAATTGCTCAATTTAATTCGTTTGTGATAAGCCCGCAAGCGGCGCAATACTCGCAGGCATGATCTAACGGAGCCGTTGCGCATGTCCCTCACCTCACGTCAACAAGGCGCGATCACGCTGGCGAGCGGCGGGCTGCTGATGGGCACGATCGGCGTTTTCGTCGAGGAGGCGCGGCTCGATGCGCTGACGCTCGTGTTCTTCCGCTGTCTGTTCGGCTTTCTGTCGCTGGCCGCCTATTGCGCGTGGAAGGGCTTTTTCACGCGCGCGCAGTTCACACGCCGCACGGTCGTGCTCGCGCTGATTTCCGGCGTACTAATGGTCACGCAATGGGTCGGCTTTTTTGACGCGATTCATCGCACCAGCATCGCGGTTGCCACCGTCGTGTTTCATGTGCAGCCGTTCTGGGTCGTGCTGATCGGCGCGGCGCTCTTTAACGAACGGCTAGGCGCGGATCGGCTCGGCTGGATCGCGACCGCGTTCGTCGGGCTCGTGCTCGCGTCGGGGGTCATCGCGGCCGGCAATCTGCAGGGCCACACCAGCTATCTGATCGGTTTGGGCGAAGCGCTGTTCGGCTCGCTGCTCTATGCCAGCGTCACGCTGATCGCGAAAAGCCTCGGCGAAATGCGCCCGCACCTTCTGACGCTCATGCAATGCGCGGTCGGCGTGATCTGCCTGCCGCTGATCGCGCCGCTCATCGCGCCTTTGACGCTCACGCATATCGGGCCGATGCAGTGGTTCTGGCTGATCGGCATGGGCGTGCTGCACACGGGATTGTCGTACGTGCTGATTTACGGCGCGCTGCCGAAGCTCAGCACGCCGGTGATCGCGGTGCTGCTGTTCGTTTATCCGCTGACCGCGATCGTCGTGGATGCGCTCGTGTATGGCCGTGCGCTGTCGCTGTCGCAACTGGCCGGCATGGCGCTGATCGTCGCCGCGAGTCTCGGCGTCAATCTCGGCTGGCCGTTGCTGACGCTGCTGCATCCGGCCGGGCGGGCGCGCAGTCACGCGAAGTAACGCGCGCCGCCCGCCTGGTTCTCACTGCGGCAGCGTCTCGCCCTTCGTCTCCGGCGCGAACGGAATCACGAACAGGCCGAGCACGAACGCCAGTGCGGTCAACGCAATCGGTACGCCGAGGGTCTGCATGTGCAGCACCGCCGCGCCGAGCAGAAAGTTGACGCCCGCGCCGACGAAGCGCCCGAACGACGTGCAGAACGCAAACGCGGTTGCGCGTACGCGGGTTTCGAACTGCTCGGGCAGCCACAGGCTGAACAACGCGAAGTTGCCGCCGAAAAAGCCCAGCACGAACAGCCACGCGATGAACGGCGCGAGCCCGTTCGGCAGATAGAACGCCCAGCCGAAGCTCGCCGCGATCGACACCGCCATCCCCGCGAAGTACACCGCCAACGTCATCTTGCGGCCGATTCGCTCGGCCAGCGGCGGCAACGCAAGACACCCGAGGATCGTGCCGATCGACAGCAGGCCGGTAGCCAGCGACGCCGTGCGCATCGAATCGCCCTTCGACATGCCCGCGCGCGTCGCGAGCTGGATCACCGCGGACGGCTCGTACACGGCGCCTGCCCACAAGCCAATGATGGCGATCGTCAGCAGAATGCACGCGACCCATGTGCGACGCCGGTAAGCCGGCCCCATGATCTCGCGCAGCGGCTTCACGCGCACCGTCTTTGCGTCGGCCTTCTGCCACTTCTCCGGCTCCTTCACGCGCAGCAGAATCAGAATCGCGACGACGACCGGCACCGCGCCGGTCAGGAACATCGCGCGCCAGCCGAAGTGCACGCCGATCGTGTAATTGAGTGCGGCCGCGAGAAAGAAGCCCGCGTAGTAGCCGGTCTGCAGATAACCGGCGCCCATCTTGCGACGATCTTCGGGCCAGGCCTCGGCGACGTAGGTGCCCGCGAGCGCCCATTCCCCGCCGATCCCGACGCCCGCGATGAAGCGAAAAATCCCCAGCTCCCAAACGTTGCTCGCGGTAGCGGACAGTCCGGTGAAAATCGCGAACGTGAAGATCGTCGCGGCGAGCACCTTGGTCCGGCCGAAGCGATCGGCAAGCGGTCCCCAGATGAACGACAGCCCCCAACCGACCAGAAACAGCGCAAACAGGATCGATCCCGCGAGGCCGACATTCGACGGCGTCGCCGCAAAGCCCGAACGCGGCAGCAGCTCGGTCAGCGCGGGCGTGAGCACCAGCGCGTAAATGAACGAGTCCATGCCGTCGAGCGTCCAGCCAGCCCACGCGCCCCAAAACCCTGCGATCTGCGAACGATTGAGTGGTGTGCGCTGACGCGCGACCGCTCGTCGGTCGGTCAATGTATTCATCTTGCTCCTCCAGCCTACGATGGTTGAACGTAACGAAAAACGACGGGCGCGCTTGGGGTTGGATCGACGACGTTGATTGATCGGCGATGTCCTCGTACAACTAATTCAGAGGACGACGCGGGGAAATTGCCGGATTGTGGTTGCGGCCCCGTCCGGGTTTGCCCGCGCTGAAATACGCGTCTTTTCATATATAATATTTGATACTATGACCGACGCAACTGAAGGTTTTCCCCTGGACGCGCCCGTGACCGGCTCGTTTCTTCCGGCCGCGGCACCTCGCGAAAGCACTTCGCACATGATTGCGGAGGCGCTGCGCGCGGCGATCGTCGACGGCACCCTCGCGCCCGGCGCACCATTGCGCCAGGACGCGATCGCCCGGCATTTCTCCGTCAGCGCGATTCCCGTGCGCGAGGCGCTGCGCCAGCTCGAAAGCGAGGGCTGGGCGCGCGCGGCGGTCCACAAAGGCGCGACCGTCGCGCCGCTGTCCGCCAACGAAGCGCGCGAAATCTACGAGATCCGCTCGGCGCTCGAAAGCCTCGCGCTCGGCCTCGCGATTCCGAATCACACCGCCGCGACGCTGCGCGAAGCCGCGCAGTTGTGCAGCGCCGCCGAGCGCGAGGAGGACCCGTCGCTGTACGTGACGCGCAATGCCGCGTTCCATATGTGTCTCTACGCGCCCGCCGGCCGGCCGCAGCTGGAGGACATGATCGGCTTGCTGCACCGGCGCGGCGAACGCTATCTGCGGCTGAAGTTCGGCTTGCCGTCGTACAAGGGCGAGTCCGACAGTGAGCACGCCGCGCTGCTCGAAGCCGTCGAGCGCCGCGATATCGCGACCGCGCAGTCGCTGGTGGTCGCGCATCTGCTCGGCACCGGCGAGCTTCTGCATCGTTTCCTGACCGAGCGCGCGCGCGAAGAAGCGCTCGCGCATCAACCGAAGCCGCGCGGCCGACGCCCGCGCGGTCCACAGCGGGAGCTGACCGCACCGATGACCGAGCCGATGAACCACCTCGCCGAAGCCGCCTCATCGCGGTCCACTGCCCGCTCATGGACGACTCGACGCGACGAAAAGAACCGCCGCCTCGCGGCCATCGCGCCGTGGCTCGAAGACGGCGTGCTGCCTACGCACCGCATCGTCGATGCGCTCGAAACGCTGATCCAGCCCGGCGAGCGCGTCGCGCTCGAAGGCGACAACCAGAAACAGGCCGACTTCCTGTCGCGCTCGCTCGCGAAGGTCGATCCGCAGAAGCTGCACGACGTGCATCTGCTGATTTCGAGCATCAGTCGTCCTGAGCACCTGACGCTGTTCGAGCGCGGCATCGCGCACAAGGTCGATTTCTCGTTCGCGGGGCCGCAGAGTCTGCGCGTCGCGCAACTGCTCGAAGACGGCCAGCTGGAAATCGGCGCGATTTATACGTATGTCGAGCTGTACGCGCGCATGTTCGTCGACCTGACGCCGCACGTCGCGCTGCTGTGCGCGGACAAGGCCGACCGTCACGGCAATCTGTACACCGGCCCGAACACCGAGGACACGCCGACCATCGCCGAGGCCGCCGCATTCCATCACGGCATCGTGATCGTGCAGGTCAACGAGATCGTCGACGAGTTGCCGCGCGTCGACATTCCGGGTTCGTGGGTCGACGTGGTCGTGCGGGCGGACCGGCCGTTCGCGGTCGAGCCGCTGTTCACGCGCGATCCTCGTCATATCGGCGACTTGCAGGTGCTGACCGCGATGATGGTGATACGCGGCATCTACGAACCGTACGGCGTCACGTCGCTCAATCACGGCATCGGTTTCGATACTGCGGCGATCGAATTGCTGCTGCCCACCTACGGCGAATCGCTCGGCCTCAAAGGCAAGATCTGCCGCAACTGGACACTCAATCCACACCCGACGATGATCCCCGCGATCGAATCGGGCTGGGTCGACAGCATCCATTGCTTCGGCAGCGAGGTCGGCATGGAGGCGTATATCGAGGCGCGCCCCGATGTGTTCTTCACCGGCAACGACGGCAGCCTGCGCTCGAACCGCGTGCTGTGTCAGTTGGCCGGCCAATACGGCGTCGATCTGTTCATCGGCTCGACGCTGCAGATCGACGCGGACGCGAATTCGTCGACGGTCACGCGCGGACGGCTCGCCGGTTTCGGCGGGGCGCCGAACATGGGCCACGATCCGCGCGGCCGGCGTCATGCGAGCGAGGCGTGGCTGAAGCTGTTGAAGGGCGACGGCGCGATATCGCGCGGCCAGAAGCTCGTCGTGCAACTCGCGGAAACGTACAAGAAAGGCGGGGAGCCGACCTTCGTCGATGAACTCGACGCAGTCGCCGTCGGCGCGAAAAACGGCATGCCGATCGCACCGGTGATGATCTACGGCGACGACGTGAGCCATGTGGTCACCGAGGAGGGCATCGCGCATCTGCATAAGGCCGAAGGCATCGACGAGCGGCGCGCGGCGATCGCGGCGGTGGCCGGCGTCACGCCGATCGGCCTGCGCGCGAAGCCCGAGAAAACCGCCGAGTTGCGCCGGCGCGGCATCGTCGCGTATCCGGAAGATCTCGGCATCCGGCGCGGCGAAGCGAAGCGTTCGCTGCTCGCGGCGCGCAGCATCGACGATCTGGTCACGTGGTCGGGCGGACTGTACGCGCCGCCCGCGCGCTTCCGGAGCTGGTGACGATGGCGTCCGCTGCTGCTGTTCTCGAACGGTTGGACGCGCCACTTGCTCCAGTCCTGCGCAATGATGCGCGTGACACTTCACCGATCGCGCCGTTTTCCGACGCGCAACTCGCGCGCGACGCGATCACCGCGCTGATCGACGAGGCCGAACTCACGCCGAAACCCGCGCTCGTCGACCGGCGCGGCAGCGGCGCGCATCGTGACCTCGATCTCGCGATCATGCGGCGCTCCGCGCACGCGCTCGAACCTACTTTCGCCGCGCTCGCGCGCACCGCGCGCCGCCGCGGCGAACCGTCTGCGCTGCTGCGCGCCGAACTCGCGCAGATCGGCCGCGCGGGCGAACAGGACATGCTGCAGGCGACCGGCGGCAGCAATGCGCATCGCGGCGCAATCTGGATCATCGGACTGCTCGTTGCGGGCGTCGCGCTCGAAACGTCTTCGAGTGCCTCGATGCGTACACACGGAGCCGGCGCGCCGAGCCCTCTGGATACCTCGCGCGTCTGCACTTTGGCCGCGCAGATCGCCTGCTTCCCGGACCGCTTCGCCGCTTCGTCCGATAGCCACGGCGAACGCGCGCGTCGACGCTATCAGGTCGGCGGCGCGCGGCGCGAAGCGCAGGACGGCTTCCCCCACGCGCTCGACGTCGGCCTGCCCGCGTTACGCGCGGCGCGCGCACGCGGCCTCGACGAAAACACCGCTCGGATCGACGCCTTGCTCGCGATCATGAGCACGCTCGACGACACCTGCCTGCTGCATCGCGCGGGCCTCGCCGGCTTGCATGCGGGGCAGCGCGGCGCACGACGCGTGCTCGGCGCGGGCGGCAGTTCGACAGCCGCGGGCCGCGTCGCACTCGACGCGCTCGAACGCGAACTGCTGGCGTTGAACGCATCGCCTGGCGGCGCGGCCGATCTGCTCGCCGCCACCCTCTTTCTCGACATGCTGGCGCATCGCGACGCCAGCCGGAGCTGAGCCTCATGGAACATCTGACCTTCGACTATCCGGCGCAACGCGCCGTCACGACCCGCGCGCACGTCGGCGTGGTCGGCTCGGGCGATCTGGAAGTGCTGCTGTCGCCCGCCGCCGATGCAGGCGGCTCGGCGCTTGCTGCGCACGTGGTCGTGCGCACCAGCGTCGACGGCTACAGCCACATCTGGAAGAGCGTGCTCGACCGCTTCTTTACGCGCTACGACGGCGCCGCGAACATCGAGATCAACGACTTCGGCGCGACGCCGGGCGTGGTCGCGCTGCGCCTCGCGGAGGCGGTCGAAGCGGCCGAGGAAGGAGACAGCGTATGAGCACGAGCGCTAGCATTCACCGTGCCCCGCTGCTGCACGAGAGCTTCATCGAACTGCCCGCGCGCGAGCGCGCCCGTTCGCTGCTCGACGCGGGCAGCTTCCGCGAACTGCTCGGACCGTTCGACCGCATCGCGTCGCCATGGCTGCCCATGCAGGGCATCGTCTGCCAGGCCGACGACGGCTGTGTGATCGCGCGCGGCACGATCGACGGCGAACCGGCCGTGGTCGCGGCGATCGAATCGGCGTTCCAGGGCGGCAGCATCGGCGAAGTGTCGGGCAGCAAGATCGCCGCGGCGCTGGAGATGGCGCGGCGCGACTGCGCGCGCGGCAAGCTCGTGCGCCCGGTCGTACTGTTCGAGACCGGCGGCGTGCGGTTGCAGGAAGCGAACCTCGGGCTCGCAGTCATCGCCGAGATTCAGGCGGCGATCGTCGCGCTGCGCCGGCACGTGCCGGTGGTCGGCGTGATCGCGGGGATGGTCGGCTGCTTCGGCGGCATGTCGCTCGCGGCCGCGCTGTGCTCGTATCTGATCGTGACGAAGCAGGGACGGCTCGGCATGAACGGACCCGAAGTGATCGAGCAGGAAGCCGGTATCGAAGAACTTGATGCGAGCGATCGCCGCCGCGTGTGGCAACTGATCGGCGGCGAGCAGCGCGTCGCGAGCGCGCTCGCCGATACCCTCGTCGACGACGATGCCGACGCGGTGCGCGCCGCCGTGCTCGCCGCGTTCGCGCAGGGCGTGCCGGCCGCGCATCGCAGCGAGCAGGTCGACACCTTCCTGCAGCGGCTCGCGCGGATCGATCCGGCGAGCGTCACGCCCGAGACAATGCGTGATGCGTACAACCCGCAGGCGGGCGATATATCGAACAAGGAGCAGCCATGAGCGACACGACACTCACGCGCGGCGCGCGCTGGTTCAACGCACTGGCCGGCGAATCGTCGAGTGCGGCGCCCGTCTGGAGCGGCGATGCGCCGCTCGGCGGCGACACTGCGCGCTTCATCGCGGTCGTGCCCGATGCCGCGAACCGCTTTCCGCGCGCGACCAGCAACGTGGTCGGGCTCGAACAAGGCTGGCAACTCGCGCGCGCGGTGCGCGAAGTCATGGACGCCGATCGAGGCGCCGGCACGCGCCGCCCGATCGTCGCGATCGTCGACGTGAAAAGCCAGGCGTATGGCTATCGCGAGGAAATGCTCGGCATCCACCTCGCCTGCGCGGCCGCCGTCGACGCCTACGCGAGCGCACGCGACGCCGGGCATCCGGTGATCGCGCTGATCGTCGGTCCGGCGATGTCGGGCGCGTTCCTCGCGCACGGCTATCAGGCGAACCGCATCGTCGCGCTCGATGTGCCCGGCACGATGGTCCATGCGATGGGCAAGGAAGCGGCCGCGCGCGTCACGCGCCGCACTGTCGAAGAACTCGACGAACTCGGCGAGACGATCGTGCCGATGTCGTATTCGATGGCGTCGTTCGGGAAGCTGGGGCTGCTCGATCAGCTGATCGACGGCGTCGACGCCGATGCGCCCGACGCGGCGCAGATCGAGCGCGTGCGCACTGTGCTGGTCGAACAGATCCGCAGCGCGCGCGACGGCGATCGGACGCTCGCGCGTCGGCTGGAATCGGCGGCGGCGCGGCAGACTCGCGCGGCGTCGATCGAGGTGCGGCGGCGCCTTGCCGAACAGTGGGACGCCGTCTGATGCGCGTGTGCGCGGCTGCGCCCTTCCCGACCGCTTGCGCGGCGTCGTGCGACCCGCGCTGGCGGCCGCATGATCTGCTGCGCTTGCGACGGCTCGATGCGCTCGATGACGAACCGGCGTGGCTTCGCGAAGCATTCGAACGCGCACCGTACGCGGTCGTCCGACGCGCGCGCGCCGCCGAAGGTTTCGTCGCGATCGGCGTGCGCGGCGCGGAGCGAGCGCAGCGTTACGGCACGTGGGCGCATGCGGACGATATCGTCGGCGCCGTATCGCCGGAGTCCCTGGCGCAGGCGCGACCTGATCCCGGACGTGATGCATTGCCTTCTTTCGTTGCGCTGAATTCGTTGCAACGTGACCGGAGCGGTCCGCTTTCTGGATTCGTTTGGGGTCCTTCTGGCAGCACGGGATTCGAACTCGCGACGCACGTTCCCGCCGTTAGCGAAGCCAGCGATCTCGATCTGTTGATCCGTGTGCCCGAACCATTGGCGATGAATGTCGCGGGTGCTTTGCTGGAGCAACTGCAAACGCTCTCAGCGCGTCTTGGTGTACGCATCGATGCACAACTCGAAACGCCCGCCGGCGGCGTCGCGCTCGCGGAGTGGGCTGCGGGCAAGGCGCGCGTGCTGGTCCGCCATGCGAGCGGTCCCCGCTTGATCGCCAATCCGTGGGCCGATGTTGCGCAGGATGGCGCCATCTGATGCTCGCGCTTATCTTCCCCGGGCAGGGTGCGCAAAGCGAAGGCTTTCTGAATCGACTGCCGCGGCCTCGCGCGGTACAGGACACGTTCGCTGAAGCATCGGACACGCTCGGCATCGACGTACTGACGCTCGACTCACTCGACGCTCTGGATTCGACCGTCGCCGTGCAACTGGGCCTGACGATCGCGGGCGTCGCGATCACACGCGCGCTCGCCGATGAAGGATTGGTGGCGCAAATCAGCGCGGGGCTGTCGGTCGGCGCTTATCCGGCAGCGGTCAGTAGCGGCGCGGTGCCGTTTCGCGATGCCTTGATGATGGTGCGGCGGCGCGCCGAACTGATGGAAACCGCTTACCCGTCGGGCTATGGTCTGGCGGCCGTATCCGGCTTGAACGAGCAGCAGGTGGAAACGCTCGTCGCGCAGCAGGCGCAAGAGCTGCGGCAACGCGTGTATATCGGCAACGTCAATGCGCCGCGCCAGATCGTGATGGCCGGCGCAAACGATGCGCTCGATATGTTCATCGAACGCGCACTTGCGGCCGGCGCGCGCAAGGCCACCCGGCTCGCGGTCAGCGTGCCCTCGCATTGCGACTTGCTCGCGCATGCGAGCGACGAACTGCTCGCGTACTCGCGCGAGCTGCGTTTTGAAAGACCGCGCGGCATCTATATCGGCAATCGCGGTGGACGGCCGTTGTATACGGCCGACGCGATCCGCGAAGACCTTGCGACGAACATGCGCTACACCGTGCGCTGGTTCGATGCGCTCACCGTGATGCAGGAAATGGGCGCGCACGTGCTGGTCGAGGCGCCGCCAGGGCAAGTGTTGACGGATATCGTGAGCGAGCATTTTTCGGAGACCAGCGCGCTGGCTGCCAGTGCATTGCCGTTCGACAGACTGGTCGGGACCGTGCGCAGGCGCCTCGAGCGTGGCTAAGGCGGCTGCTCATCAACCTTCCGGTCGACTCGTGAATGTGTCGGCCGCTGAACAACACAAGATTCGCCCCGCTGTCTGCCCGAACGCAACGCCGCCGCGCGTGAATCCATATTTCCGCCCGGATATTTCATTTGCATACGTTGCAGAGCCCATTTAGACCCGGCGGGACGGGTCTGGACCGCATCAACGGGCGCAGAGGGCGCAAAACCATCACAATAAGGCGCGAAACGTGGAGATTCCTGGCCAATTGCGGAGGGACCAACTGCTATCCTTGAAAGAAGTCGACCCGTTCTCGAGCGCACTCCCATGCGCGCGCACTCGGAAAGAGGATCCATGAGTTGTCCCGCACTATCGCGGCATTTTTTTCTCCGTGGTTCCCTTGCCGGTTTGCCTGCGACACATGTCGCGTGCACCGCCCTCGAACGATAGTTCGGCTACACAAAGCTTTACACAAAATCTGAACCGCAACGCGGTTGGAGCAGCAGGTCTCAGCAAACGCGGTCCATCGGGATTCAAATTCAGACTGATCAACTTCCCGCGAATTTTTCGAGCTGATGTCACACATGTAGCAACAGCCGGCAGTCTGGAAACGAGTTGCGCAGAACTCCGCTTTCGCACCGATATGAGGGAGATATGCATAGACCCATCGACACTGAAACGATTCCGAGCAATGAATTGCAGCAGGTCAGGATGACTTATGCCAAGCTTTGCCAGGACTACCTTGCACATCGCGCCGATGGTGAATACCGGGACTATGTGCAATCGGTTATTGCCAACGACGCCAGTCTCGATCGCCATGTGCGCGCGTTCGAAATTTATGCACCGTATGTCAAGCGTGGAATGAAAGTGCTCGACTGGGGATGCCGTCACGCCCCAGATTCGTGCATGCTTCGTACGCTTTACCGGGACATCGAGATATATGGCTGCGACCTATGCAACGATGGACAATTCGCGGAATTCCATCAGTACGCCGGATTATCTTTCGCAGCGCTCGATCATGAATTTCTGCTGCCGTACGAAGACAATCAATTCGATGTAGTGATTGGAAGCGGTGTACTCGAGCACGTGGCTCGCGAACAAAAGAGCATCGATGAGCTATGGCGCGTGCTGAAAGACAACGGTTTGCTGATAATCACATTTTTGCCTAACCGTTTATCGGCAACTGAAAACGCCTGCAGAGTGATGAAGAAGTACACGGGCCATAACCGGCTGTACAGTCTCAGCGACGCGAAGCGCCTGTTCCTCAGGTCGGGATTCGTACTGGAAGAATGCGGCTATCATCAGGTCTTTCCAACGTTCGCAAAAGGCATAAAGGGCGGCGGAGCGCTCAATGCACTGGCCAATATCGGCATGAAGCTGAACCGGCCTTTCGAGCGCATACCAATCGTGAATGCAGTCTCAGCGAATCTGTTTTTCATTCTCCGCCGCGTTCATGAGATGTAGCGGTAGGCCGCCAAGGCGGCCTACCCCGCCGGATCATTGCGCAAGGCCGCGCCGCCCTCCTGTTGCGAAGTCACGAATCCTCTCAATGCGGGGGTGAGTCGGAAGACGAGCTTCTCCAGTTCCACCACGAGGAAGAACAGGACGCCACCAGCAAAGAGCCACCCCCACGCCGACAACGGCAAAGCCTCGGTGTGGAAAACGGCCTGGAACGGGAACGTATAGGTGAACAGAAGCTGCAACACCACGACCCCGGCTATCCCGTACCACAGATGGCGATTGCCCATATGCGCGCGCACGGTCAGTGACGAATCGAGCAGATAGCGGATGTTGAGCAGATAGAACACCTGGCCCAGCGTAATCGCGTTGACCGCGGCCGTGCGCGCCAGATCATCCGACGCGCCGTGCGACTTCATCCAGAAGAAGGTCGATAGCGTATAGAGCACGAGCGCAGCGCCGACGAACAGGATGCGCCAGATGCCGAAACGCGTGACGATCGGCCGGTCGATTGCGCGCGGCGAGCGGCGCATCACGTCGGCCTCGTGCGGCTCGAACGAGATGGTTAGGCCGAGCGCGACCGAAGTCACCATGTTGACCCACAGGATCTGCGGCGCCGTGATCGGCAGCGTGAAGGCAAACAGGATTGCCACCGCGATCACCGCGCCTTGCGCGATGTTGGTCGGCAGCATGAACAGCATCGCCTTCTCGATGTTGTTGTAGACCGTGCGCCCCTCCTTCACCGCCGCGGAAATCGACGCGAAATTGTCGTCGGCGAGGATCATCCCCGCCGCCTCTTTCGTCACCTCGGTACCCTTGATCCCCATCGCGACGCCGATGTCTGCCTTCTTCAGTGCGGGCGCGTCGTTGACGCCGTCGCCCGTCATCGCGACGATCTGCCGATTCGCCTGGATCGCCTTGACGAGCCGCAGCTTGTGCTCGGGACTCGCGCGCGCGAACACGTCGACGCTGCGCACGCATTCCTGCAGCGCCGCGTCGTTCATCGCCTCGATCTCGGTGCCCGACACCGCAGTCTTGCCGTCGCCGATGCCCAGCATTCTTGCGATTGCCGCCGCCGTGATCTTGTGGTCGCCCGTGATCATCGTCACGCGGATGCCCCCGCCGTGGCATTCGCGCACGGCCTCGATCGCCTCTTTGCGCGGCGGGTCCATCAGGCCCACGAGGCCGAGCAATACGAGGGTGCGCGGCAGGTCCTGCGGCCCGAGCGTCCCTGTGCGCAGGCCCGGGTCCGGCAGCCACGCGAGCCCGAGCACGCGCTCGCCTTGCGCGGCGAGCCGGTCGCCCTCTCTTGCGAAATGCTCGCGATCGAGCGGCATCGGCCCTTGCGCCGTCTGCTGCCGGTCGCAATGATCGATGATCACCTCCGGCGCGCCTTTGACCAGCAGCATCTCGCCGTCGGCCGAGCGGTTCAGCGTCGCCATGAACTTGTGCTCGGACTCGAAGGGAATCACGTTGACCCTCGGCGCGGCCGCGGTCTCGGCCGCACGGTCCATCCCCAGCTTGGAGGCGAACGGATAGAGCGCGCCCTCGGTCGGGTCACCCTCCACTTTCCATTTCCCTTCTTCCTCGAAAAGCTCCGCGTCGTTGCACAACAGCGACACGCGGCCCATCAGCTTCAGCACGTCCGGCGCGGCGCCGAGCGGCTTGCCATCGGCGCTGACCTGTCCTTCGCTGGCGTAGCCGTCGCCGGTGACGGAATAGCCCGCTTCCGCCGTCACGGCGGAGGTCACCATCATCTCCATCAGGGTCAGCGTGCCCGTCTTGTCCGAGCAGATGCGCGACACGGCGCCCAGTGTTTCGACCGCCGGCAGGCGGCGAATAATGGCGTTGCGCTGCGCCATCCGCTGCACGCCGATGGCGAGCGTGATGGTGATCAGCGCCGGCAGGCCTTCCGGGATCACCGACACCGCAATCCCCACGATGGCCTGGAACAGCTCGACGAACGTCATGTGTCCGAGCCAATGCCCATAGGAGAACAGCAGCACGCTGACAACGGCGATCACTGCCGTGATCACATAGCCGAATTTCTTGATCTGGCGCAGCAGCGGCGTCTCGAGCGCGCTGACTTCGGCGAGCATCTGGTTGATCCGGCCGAGCTCCGTCTGGCTGCCGGTCGTCACCACGACGCCGGTTGCCCGGCCCGACAGGACCATCGTGCCGCAGAACGCCATGTTCTCGCGGTCGCCGACCGTCGCTTTGGCCGGCACCGGCGCGGTGCTCTTCTCGGCCGGGAGGGATTCGCCCGTGAGAGCCGCTTCTTCCGTGTGCAGATTCCTCGCGTCGACGAGACGCATGTCCGCCGGGATTTTGTCGCCCGATTCCAGTAGCACGATGTCGCCAGGAACAAGTTCATCGGCGGGGATCAAGCGAACCGCTCCACCACGCATCACACGCGCCTCGGCGGACAGCATGTTGCGAATCGAATCGAGCGCCTTCTCGGCGCGTCCTTCCTGAATGAAGCCGAGCAGCGAGTTGAGAATCACGACGGCCAGAATGACCGTGCCATCGAGCCACAGGCCCATCATGAACTTGATGAAACCGGCCACCAGCAGCACGTAGATCAGGATATTGTGGAACTGCATCAGGAAGCGTACGACCGGCCCTCTCTTCTTGCCCTGCGGCAGGCGGTTCGGCCCATAGGTGGCGAGCCGCCCGGCCGCTTCCGCGGCATCCAGGCCCTGCGCGGGATCGACGTTGAACTGCCGTTCGATGTCACCGGCCGGCATCGCATGCCACGGCGTCGCACTCTCAACTGAGCTCATCCTCGTGTCTCCCGGTTCCAGTGATTTCGGGTCAGGGGGCCGCTCTCAATGATCTGAATCGTCCCCGGGTTGATCGGGTCTCGTCTCGTCCACCACTTCAGCGCCGAGTTCCTCCCTCGCGGCGGCGAGATCCTTCATCTGCTCTGGCGTCGCTTTCGGATAGGCGAGGTCGAGCTTCTCGACGGCCTCGACGATCGCGGCCGCGACGATGAGGCGCGTGAAAGGCTTGTTGTCGGCGGGCACGACGTACCACGGAGCCGCTTCGGAGGCCGTCGCGCGGATGGCCTCTTCATAGGCGCGCATATAGTCGTTCCAGTAGCGACGCTCGCGAACGTCGGATGCGGAAAACTTCCAGTTCTTGTCGGGATTGTCGAGGCGTTCCATGAATCGCTTCTTCTGCTCCCCGTACGACAGGTTCAGATAGAACTTGACTATGACCACGCCCTGGCGCGTCAGATAGTCTTCGAAGCGCGCGATGTCGGCGAGCCGCTCGTCCCATATGTCGTTGCCGACCCGTACCGGCGGAATCTTCTGCGCACGCAGCAGATGCTGATGCACGCGCACCACCAGCGCCTCTTCATAGTACGAGCGGTTGAAAATACCGATGTGCCCGCGCTCGGGCACTTTCCTCGAATAGCGCCAAAGGAAGTCGTGCGAGAGTTCCTCATCCGACGGCTGCTTGAACGAGATGACATCGCACCCTTGCGGATTGACGCGCGACATCACGTGCTTGATCGTCCCATCCTTTCCGGCGGCGTCCATGGCCTGGAATACCAGCAGCACGGCCCAGGAATCCTGCGCGTAGAGGATCTCCTGCTCCATCGCGAGCCATTTCGATCCGCGCTGGAGCAGTTGCTGCGCCTCTTCCTTATGCATTTTGAGTCCCAGCGTCTCGCCGGGATCGAAATTCTTCAGGAAGAAATCTTTGCCGCTCGTGACGCGAAACGGATCGGTGTATGCCCGCAGCGCGTTGAGTATTTCCGTGCGAACCATCGCTTGTTTCCCCACGACACCTGCAATCAGTTGCATCGCAACCGCGGTCGTACTGGTCACAACTCTTTCTGATAATAGGTCACACAAGCGGAAAACGTGCTCATCCGCAACGACGCTGCGCATTTGCATCGCGACGGAAAACGCGCGTCTTAATGCTGCAACATTCCGGACATCCGGGCCGGTCGATCACCCCCTGCCGATCCCGTCGGCCCCAGTCACGACAAGGCCGGCAGACGATAGGCATTACCTGTGCTTGTCCTTTACCGGACCGGACCCACAAAAAATGGACGAGCACGATGTCGAGCCACGAACACGAACACGGGGAACAGCGCGGTAGCGAGCGTTACCTGATCCGATACCTGAGCGGCTGGGCCCTCGTGGCTCTCGTCACCGCGCTCGACGGGTTCTGGGTCGCCGGCAACGGCTACACCGTGCCGGGCGACGGCGTCGCCAATCTCGCGCAAGCCGCCGCAATCTCGATGTTCATCGTGATCGGACTGCTCGCGTTCGCACAACTGCGCCGCTACGCGCCATTGACCCGAACGCTGCGCTGCCGTGAAATGGCAGTCACACTCGCCTGGCTCACCCTGCTGCTGACCTTCGTCGCCGCTTTCGACCTGCTGCAGTACCTGTGCGCAACCGTCGACGCGCCGCTCATCGACGAGCGTCTTCTGGCATTCGACAGCGCCTTCGGCTTTCACTGGCTGCGCGTTTATTCATGGGTGCGCTCGCATCCGGCGCTTCAACACATTCTTGAGATCGCCTACGCAAGCATGCTCGCGCAAGGGCTTGCGATTCCCATCATTCTCGGGCTTGCAGGCCGACGCGACGAACTGTCGGAGTTCGTGCTGCTCTTCATGCTGTCGGGCCTTCTGCTGCTTCTGATTGCGACTCCGCTTCCCGCCTCGAGCGCATTTCTGCATTTCGGCATTGCGGATCCCAACACGTCGGCTACCGTCTCGGACTTTTATCCACTGCGCGACGGCACGCTGCGGACATTCATCATGGTGCCAGCGCAAGGTATGGTGTCGATGCCGTCATTTCACACGACGCTCGGTATTGTCTTTATCTATGCGCTGCGTCGCATCCCGCGGTTATTGCTGTTTGCGGTTCCGCTCAACCTGACGATGATCCTGTCGACACCGACCCAAGGCGGTCACTATCTCGCCGATGTGATTGCGGGTCTGCTACTCAGTGCGCTTTCGATCGCAGCGCTCAAAGGCTGCATGCACCTGCTGGCGACGCGCAAATCCGCGGATGTCGTCAAGCGCGCCGTCTATTCCGGCGTCGCGCCGATCGATTCGCTTCCCTGATGCGCATAGCCCGGCAGCGCGCGGATCGCGCAAATGTCGCATCGACTGATGGAAAAGCGGCGCCCGGAAGAACGGGGCGCCGCCGTTTGAAACGCTGGAAGGAAGCGCCTTAGCCCGGCGCCCGCCCCAACACCTGCGAATCCGACGATGCCGCCGTCGACGGCTCGTCATGTCCGTGCCCATGCCCCGTCGTCGTGACCGCATTGGTGCCGCCGGGCCGACGCACGGACTTCGCATGCCGCTCGATCAACCGTTGCAGCAAACAGAACGCGCACAGCAGCGCGCCGATCACGATCCGCGTCCACCACGAACTGAGCGTGCCGTCGAACGTAATCAGCGTCTGGATGGTGCCGAGAATGCCGACGCCGAACAGCGAGCCGACCACATAACCGACACCACCGGTCAGCAGCGTGCCGCCGATCACCGTCGCTGCAATCGCATCGAGCTCCATGCCTTGCCCTTGCAGCCCATAACCCGACAGCACATAGAACGTGAACACCGCGCCGCCAAGCGCCGAACAGAAGCCACTCAGCGCATACACGCCGACCCGCGTGCGCGCGACCGGCAGCCCCATCAGCAGCGCCGAGCGCGGATTGCCGCCGACCGCATACACGTTGCGTCCGAAGCGCGTGAAATGGGCGACATAGATCGCGGCCGCCAGCGCCACGAGCGCGATCAGCACGTTCGCCGATACCGAACCGACGCCAACGTTGAGACGGAACGCGGAGATCGCCTTGAACGTCGGATCGGTGATCGTGATCGACTGCGTCGTGATCAGAAAGCACAGGCCACGCGCGAAGAACATCCCCGCCAGCGTCACGATGAACGCCTGCAGGCGGAAGTAGTGGATCAGCGCGCCCTGCACCGCGCCGAACACCGTGCCCATCAATAGCACGAGCGGAATGATCAGCCACACCGAAACGTGCATGTGCTCGGACAGCACGGCTGCGACGATCGTCGTCAGCGCGACGATCGAGCCCACCGACAGGTCGATGCCGCCCGACACGATGACGAACGTCATGCCGATCGCGACGATCAGCAGGAACGCGTTGTCGACGAGCAGATCGAGCAGCACCTGCCATGAGAAGAAGCCGGTGTACATCACCGAACCGAAGCCGAAAAGCGCGCAGAACAACAGGACCGTCACCGCGATCGGCAGCGTGCGCGGATCGACCACGCGGGCGAGTGCTTCGAGAAAGCGCGTCATCGTGCCACCCCGCGCGATTTGACCAGCGACGCGCCGAACGACACGGCGAGCGCGCGCGCCGCCGGCGACTGGATCACGCTGACCGCGAGCACGACGGCCGCCTTGACGACGAGTGTCGCTTCCGGCGGCACGCCGATCGAATAGGTCGTGTACGTGAGCGTCTGGATGATCAGCGCACCGAGCACCGTGCCCGCGAAGCTGAAGCGGCCGCCGAGCAGCGACGTGCCGCCGAGCGTCACCGCGAGAATCGCGTCGAGTTCGAGCAGCAGGCCCGCGTTGTTGCCGTCCGCGCTGCGCACGTTCGAACTGATCAGAATGCCGGCCAACGCCGCGGTCAAACCGGAGAAGCTGTACACCGCGAACACGATCGCCTTCGAGCGCAAGCCGACGAGCCGCGTCGCAACCGGGTTCACGCCGATCGCGCGAATGAACAGGCCAAGCGCCGTGCCCTCCACCAAAGCGGCGGTCGCCAGCACGGCTACCGCCGCGATCCATACCGAGCACGGCACGCCGAGCCAGTAGCCGCCGCCGACGAACAGATAGCCGGGCGCGCCGATCGGGATGATCTGCCCGGCGGTCAGAAGTTGCGCGATGCCACGGCCGGCGACCATCAGGATCAGCGTCGCGATGATCGGCTGCATGCCGACGAACGCGACGAGCACTCCGTTCCACATGCCGCTCAAAATGCCGACGACGAGCGCGGCCAACAGCGCCTGCACGATCAGCGCACCGCTCGGCACGGCCTGGGTCGCGAGTATCGTCGCGGCCGCGGCGCCGGCGATCGCGACCACCGCACCGACCGAGATGTCGATGCCGCGCGTCGCGATCACGAGCGTCATGCCGATCGCGACCAGCACGAGCGGCGCCGCGCGATTGAGGATGTCGATCGGCGCGCCGAACAGGTGACCGTCGAGCATGCGCAGCGCGAGAAAATGCGGATTGACCAGCAGGTTCAGTCCGCACAGCAATACCAGCGTCACGCATGGCCACACCAGCGGACGTTCGACGCCGTCGCGCGCGAACCAGTTCGATAGCTTCATTCGCCGCTCCCTGCGATGAGTCGGTAGATGTTGTCTTCGTTCGATGCCTTACCGGCCACCTCGGCGATCTTGCGGCGATCGCGCAGCACCGCGACGCGATGGCTGACGCGCAGCACCTCGCTGATCTCCGACGAGATGAACAGGATGGACAGGCCGTTCGCGCACAACGCGAGCAGCCGGTCCATGATGTCGAACTTGGCGGCGACGTCGATACCGCGGGTCGGCTCGTCGAGGATCAGCAGTTTGGGATCGGTTGCGAGCCAGCGCGCGAGCAGAGCCTTCTGCTGGTTGCCGCCGGACAGGAGCGCGATCGGCTGCTCGGCATCGGACGCCTTGATGCCGAGCCGCTCGATCCACATATCGGCGAGTTCGCGCGCGCGTTGCCGGCTGATCTTGCGCCACCAGCCGCGCCGCGCCTGCAACGCGAGCATGATGTTTTCGCGGATCGACAGCTCGGCGACGATGCCTTCCTTCTTGCGGTCTTCCGCGCAATAGCCGATGCCGTGGCGCACCGCGTCGTGCGGCGTGCGCAGCCGCACGGGACGCCCTTCGACGAGGATCGTGCCGCTGTCCGCGCGATCCGCGCCGAACAGCAGACGCGCGGTTTCGGTGCGCCCCGAGCCGAGCAGTCCCGCGAGGCCGAGTATCTTGCCGGCGTGCACTTCGAGATCGATCGGCTGTAGCGTGCCGCGACGGCCGACGCCGCGCAGTTCGATGAACGGCTGCGTGGCCGTTGCTTCTTCCGGGTGATCGTGCGCGACTTCCTGCAGATCGTCGGCGGCCTGCCCTTCGTGGGCTGCTTCGCGCAGACGCGCGCTCATGCGCTCGTGGCCGACCATCTTCGCGACCAGCTGATCCGCGGACAGATCGCGCGCCAGATATTCGCCTTCGCGCTCGCCGTTGCGCATCACCGTGATGCGATCGGAGATCGCATAGGTCTGTTCGATGAAATGCGTGACGAACAGGATCGCGATGCCCGATCGCTTGAGATGGCGAAGGATTTTGAATAGCTGCGCGACTTCGCTGTCGTCGAGGCTCGAAGTCGGCTCGTCGAGAATCAGCACGCGCGCATCGACGGACAACGCTCGCGCGATCGCGACCATCTGCTGCACGGCGATCGGATAGGCGTCGAGCGAGCGCGTGACGTCAAGCGACACGTCGAGGCGCGCGAGCGCTTCCTGCGCGCGGCGCTTGATGTCGGGCCAGTCGATCGCGCCGAAGCGGCGCGGCTGCCGGCCCGCGAAGATGTTCTCCGCGACCGACAGATTCGGGCACAGGTTCACTTCCTGGTACAGCGTGCGCACGCCGGCCGCCTCGGCTTCCTGCGGCGACGCGAATGCGACCACCTCGCCGCCGAGGCGGATCGTGCCCGCATCGGGTGCGAGCACGCCGGTGAGCACGTTGATCAACGTGGATTTGCCGGCGCCGTTCTGGCCCATCAGCGTATGGACCTCGCCGGGAAACAGGCGGAAGTCGACGTGTTGCAACGCCTTCACGCCCGGAAATGTCTTGCTGACGCCGGAAGTCGCCAGGATCGGTTCGCGCGCGCTCATGTCATTCTGTTGGCTTCGCGCACCCGGTGGCGTGCCGCGCTGCGGCTGGTCCGGCTGAGTCGGTTCGGTAGCGGATTGGGTCATGGACCTCGCTCGATCGGCTATGCATGGTTCGGCAGGCCCCAGCGGCATGCTCCCGCGGACGCAGGCTCCTGAAAAGAGACCGCCCGCTGCAGAAGGAAGCAGCCCGGGCGGTCAGGCACCACTGGAGAAACCTGTTCGATGCGTCCGTACTGCACATCTCCTTCGCGCCGCGGGCCGCGTCGGCCCAGGCGCCTGAACACCGCACACGCCGCGGCACTCGCGCGAGCGATGCCGCGGCGATGTTGCGCGTCGCGTCAGTACTTACGCGACGGCAAAGTTTGCGCAGCGACGCTCATCGGGAAGACAGTCTCCTGAGTCAGGATGCGCTTCGGCAGCGGCTTGCCAGCCACCACGTCTTTCACCGCCGTCATCAGCTGCGGTCCGAGCAGCGGGCTGCACTCGACGTCGACGTTGATCTTGCCAGCGGCCATCGCCTGGAAGCCGCCCTTGGTTGCGTCGAACGAAACCACCACGACGTCCTTGCCCGGATGCATGCCGGCTTCTTCCATCGCCTGGATCGCGCCGAGGGCCATGTCGTCGTTATGAGCATAGACAACGTTGATCTTGTTGCCGTAGGTCTTGATGAACGCTTCCATCACCTGCTTGCCGCCGGCAAGCGTGAAGTCGCCGCTTTGCGACGCGATGATCTTGAACTTCGGATCGCTCTTGATCACTTCGACCAGACCCGCGTGGCGGTCATTCGCCGGCGCGGAGCCGACCGTGCCTTGCAGCTCGGCGATGTTGATCGGGCCTTTATCGTTCTTGTAGTTCTCCGCGAGCCACTTGCCGCCGCGTCGTCCTTCTTCGAGGAAGTCCGAGCCGATCATCGTCACGTACAGCGACGGGGCCTTCACGTCGATGTTGCGGTCGGTCAGGATCACCGGAATCTTCGCGGCCTTGGCTTCGAGCAGCACCGGTTCCCAGCCCGATTCGACGACCGGCGAGAACGCGATCACGTCGACCTTCTGAGCGATATACGAGCGGATCGCCTTGATCTGGTTTTCCTGCTTCTGCTGCCCGTCGGAGAATTTGAGGTTGATACCGGCATCCGCCGCCGCCGACTTCACCGATTCGGTATTCGCGGTGCGCCATGCACTTTCCGCACCGACCTGCGCAAAACCGAGCGTTATTTTCTTGTCCTCGGCATGCGCGCCTGGGGTGGCCAGCGTTAGCACTCCGAGACTCGCGGAAAGCGCGAGCGCGCCCAGAGCGCGACACGCGGCACGTCGTGAATTCGCCATGACAGTCTCCAATCGTTGTTGTGTAGACGACCCAGCGGTCAGCCCGGCCCTCGTGGCCCTCACGGCGCATGGATCGTGATGTAGCGTACTGTGCGACGCGTTAACCGTCCAATCATATGATTCGCGCCCTCGATATCAATTTTGGTATAGCGCGTCGATCAGAGCATTGCCGCTCGGTGAGTCAGGTCGGCGTCACTCTCGGGGTGACCCAGCGAAACGTCAGATTGATGCGCTCGCCGCTCACGCGCGGCTCCTTCGGCACCCGATGACGCCACTGCGCCTGGGTGTCGCCCTTCATCACGAGCAGGCTGCCGCCCTTTAGCGAGAACGATTGCACGACGCCGCTGCGGTTGTGCTGCAGATCGAACCTGCGCGCGACACCGAGACTCACCGACGCGATCACCGGTTGCTTGCCGAGTTCGGGCTCGCGGTCCGCATGCCAGCCCATGCTGTCGGCGCCGCTGCGGTAACGATTCAGCAGCACGCTGTTAAAACGCGCGCCGCTGGTCGCCTCGGCGGCGGCCTTCAGTTCAGCGACGGCGGGCGTCCACGGTTGCGGCACGTTGCGGATACCGGAGTAGACATACACCGCATCCGGCTCGCCCTGCCAGGCGGTCAGACGCGGCAGTGCAACACGGCCCCCAGGCGTGCCCATCATGTCCTGGCGCCATTGCACTTCGTCGATCAGGCGGGCGAGCAGGCGTTCGGCGTCGGCCGTTGCGAGCCAGTCGGGATACCAGTCGACGTCGGGGGTCGGCAGGTCGTTGAAAAGATCGGTGTTCATCGGAATGCCTGGATGCAAGCGGACGAGTAAAAACCTTGGCTATTATGGCGACGACGGCTCACGCGCTGATTCACGCGCATTGCTCTTTCATTCGACGCGGCTCCGCGCGTTCCCTCCATTCTTTTGCAGGGATCACTTCCATGACACTTTCCGATCAGGCGCTCGCACAGCTCTTTCGCGATGCGCGTACGCACAACGGCTGGCAGAACAAACCGATCGACGACGCCGTGCTGCGCGAGTTGATGGAACTCGTCCTGCTCGGCCCGACCTCGGCCAATTCGAGTCCGGGCCGCTTCGTGTTCGTCAGGACGCCGGAGGGCAAGGAGAAACTGCGCCCGGCGCTGTCGGCCGGCAATCTCGAGAAAACGATGGCAGCGCCGGTCACGGTGATCGTCGCCATGGACATGGCCTTCTACGAGCATCTGCCGAAACTGTTTCCGCATGCGGATGCGCGCAGCTGGTTCGTCGGCAACGAGCGGTTGATCGCGGACACGGCGTTTCGGAATTCGACGCTGCAAGGCGGCTATCTGATTCTCGCGGCGCGTGCGCTCGGTCTCGACACCGGGCCGATGTCGGGCTTCGATCAGGCCAAGGTCGACGCAGCGTTCTTTACAGGTACGACGGTGAAGTCGAACTTCCTGATCAATCTTGGCTATGGCGATCCGTCGAAGCTGTTTCCTCGCAGCCCGCGTTTTTCGTTCGACGAAGCGGCGCGGATAGCGTGACGGTGCGTTGATGATGGATGGCGCGGCGGGTGTCGTGCCACCCGTTGAATCGAATCGCGTCAGGTTAGCAGCGCGATATAAAACACCACGGTGCCGATCAACGCGCCGACGAAGCAGAAGCCCTCTTCGGCTTCGTCGCCATTCGAGCGCAGCCACGCGCCGACCGCGCCGAACAGCCCCGCGATGCCGAGCGCGACGCACACCATCACGACATCGAACAACGCGCTTTTGCCGAGCTCGGAAAAATCGAAGCCGCGCACGGCGATGTAAAGCGCAATCGCCATCAGCGAGATGCCGACGAGCGGCAACATCACATGGCTACCCTCGTATCCGACATGATGCGGATGATGAGCATGATGCACGTCGTCCGCGTGATGCCACAGGTGGCCCGATTTGAGCAGCTTCATGGTGTGCCTCCCCCCGCCGATCTTTCCCGGCGACAGAACCAGTCATGGCCGAAGCGCCCTGCGCTGCCCCGGCAACAAGCTGTTTGCTTTCAAGCATACTCCACACATGGACACAATTCAAAGCCCATTTAATTCGTTTGCATAGGCATTAAATGCGTCGCGCGTGCTCTTGTAAGTATCTGCTGAGCACGGAACGCGCCTGCCCCGGCGAAGCCGTGTCGTGGCTCGTCCCGGCGCCTTCCGGCGGGCGTGCCGTGCGGTGCCGGAGCACGAATTTTGCAGCCACGGCAAGGGACCGAACATGTCGGTAGAATGATTCGCCGCGTTCGCTAACCGTCGCGCACGCAAGCACTGCCCGCCAATGGATCGCCGCCGCGCTGTCGCTGTGATGCCGGCCCTTTGGCCCCCTTCCCGTCCTGATCCTCTTTATGCGACGTTCATCGTTTCTTGTGCGCATCATCCTGATTGGCATCCTGCTGCATATCTACGTTGGTTTGCGCCTGATTCCAGACATGCCGACCGACTCGGCCGGCCGCGGACTGTGCGTGCTGTGGCTCGTGCTGTCGATCTACCTGATCCCGGTCGGCATGATGGCGCGCGGCTTCAAGCGCCAGCCGCTCGGCGACCGGCTCGCATGGGTCGGCCTGCTCGCGATGGGCTTTTTCTCGTCGCTGCTGGTGCTGACGTTCGCGCGCGACCTGATGCTGGCGTCGCTGCTGACGATCGACGCGATCTGGCCGAACACGCTTACGATCGCGCATTGGCGCACCGGGTCGGCGGCGGCCGTGCCGCTGCTCGCGCTGCTGTCGACGCTGATCGGCCTGTTCAACGCGCGCCGTCGCGCGCGCGTCGTCACGATCGAAGTACCGATCGACGATCTGCCTGCCGAACTCGCCGGCTTCACGATCGTGCAGATCAGCGACATCCACGTCGGCCCGACGATCAAGGGCCGCTATGTCGACGCGATCGTCGACGCGGTGAACCGGCTCGAGCCGGATCTGATCGCGGTGACGGGCGATGTCGTCGACGGCAGCGTGCCGCAGTTGAGCCGGCATACGCAGCCGCTGTCGCGGCTCGCCGCGCGGCACGGTGCGTTTCTCGTGACCGGCAATCACGAGTACTACTCCGGCGCGAACTCGTGGATCGCCGAATTCCGCCGGCTCGGCTTGCGGGTGCTGCTGAACGAACACGTGATCGTCGATCATGACGGCGCGCGCGCCGTGATCGCCGGCGTCACCGATTACTCGGCGGGTCATCATGACCCCGCGCACCGCAGCGACCCGGTTGCGGCGCTCGCCGGCGCGCCGGGGGACGTGCTGATCAGGGTGCTGCTCGCGCATCAGCCGCGCTCGGCCGAAGCGGCCGCGGCGGCCGGCTTCACGCTGCAGTTGTCGGGTCATACGCACGGTGGTCAGTTCTTTCCGTGGAATTTCTTCGTGCGGCTGCAGCAGCCGTTTACGGCGGGCCTCGCGCGTCTGGACGGACTATGGGTTTATACGAGTCGCGGCACGGGCTATTGGGGACCGCCCAAACGACTCGGCGCGCCTTCGGAGATCACACGGTTGAGACTCGTACCGGGCGAACCCGATTGAACTCAACATTCGCAGTCCGGAGCAATTAATTGCAGCCTTTCAGCATTAGGGCTATGGCAACACTAAATGCACACTCCGTGCCGCTCGCGGCTTGACTGATCTTTGCGCAGCCCCCTAAAATTCGCGCAATTCTTCTAACCGGAATCACGATCTTGGACAGTAGCAGCTGTACGAGCCGAGTATCGATTTGCCCGCTCGCCTGAGCCGCAGGATTTCCGCGTCAGTCTTTTCTGTCGCCGTCCTGCCCTCGGGCTCGATGGCGCACGTCGCTCCCATTTCATTGTCATTCGCGTACTGCCGGTAAAGCACCGCGTGGCGCGATGCCATGCCGATACCGCACGCTCCGGCCGCTGCACGCGTGTGCGCGCGTATTTCGTCCCGCCCGCATGAACTTGCCCTGCACGAGGTAGACGATCTGATGTTCTCACGCGTAGGCTTCACACTGCGACAGCGCCCACGCCAACCTTTCTGAACGATGACACTCGAATTCTTCCTGCGTCTGATGACCGCTTTTGCTTGCGGCGTCGCGATCGGCCTCGAACGACAGATCCGCCAGCGCACTGCCGGCCTGCGCACGATCACGCTCGTGGCAAGCGGCGCGTGCCTGTTCGTCACGCTCGGCGTGCTGACCGGCAACGGCGTCAGCGGCATTACGCAGATTGCGGCCTATGTGGTGTCCGGCGTCGGCTTTCTTGGCGGCGGCGTCATCATGCGCGACAAGGGCTCGATCCAGGGGATCAACACCGCGGCGACGCTGTGGTGCTCGGCGGCCGTGGGTGTATTGAGCGGCGCGGGACATTACGGACCGGCGCTCGCCGGCACCGCGGTCGTGCTGCTGGCCAACACCGTACTGCGTGAAGTGAGCCGGATGATCAACCAGACGCCGGTTTCAAACGCCGACCTCGTGCGCGAGTACGTGCTGACGATCGTCTGCCGCGAAGCCGACGAGATCCACATTCGCACCGCGATTTCCAACTCGATGTACTCGGCGCCGCTGTCGTTCCAGAGCCTGACGAGCGAGGATGTCGAGGACGAGCCGGCGCGCATTCGCGTGACGGCGACGCTGACGATGCATCCGAAAGATCAATCGAAGCTCGAACAGATGGCGAGCCGCCTGAGCATGGAAAAGAGCGTGTCCAGCGTCAGTTGGACCGCGCGGGAAGCGGAACCGACACCCGAGTGAAGCGCTGTGCGCAAGTCTCCTCTGTTCGCGCGCATCGTCTACACTTAGCTTGCAGCAGATTCAGATAGTGTCAATTCCGCGTCCCGAACGCGGACCGTCCCATAACCTTCGACTAAGCTCTGTCACCGTGATTTGTTCACACTCAACCAGGGAGTCTCGAATATGGAACACGGCATCATTGCATGGCTCATCATCGGCGCGATCGCTGGCTGGCTCGCGGGCGTATTGGTCAAGGGTGGCGGCTTCGGCCTGATCGTCGACATCATCGTCGGGATCATCGGGGCGTTCATCGGCGGCTGGCTCGCGGGCGTGTTGCATATCTCTATTGGCAGCGGCTGGATCGCCTCGATCATCACCGCGGTGATCGGCGCGGTCATTCTGCTGTTTATTATCCGGCTCGTGCGACGAGGCTCCTGAGCGCAGCGTCCGATTTCATCAAGCGCCAGCGGGCTCGTGCCGCTGGCGCTTTTTTGTTGCCTGTTTCTGCTGTGTTGATCGCAGCGATTGCGGGTGCCGCGGGCGTTGCAGATCAGCCCGGCAGCATCGAGCCCGTCTCGCGCAGCCGCGTATGCCATGCAAATGCCTGATCGAGGCAATGCGGCGTCTGCCCTCCCCAACGCAACGCATCGCGGTAGTAGTCGCGCAACAGTTCGCGATACCGCGGGTGTACGCAATGCTCGATGATCAGCGTCGCACGTTCGCGCGGCGCGAGGCCGCGCAGATCGGCGAGACCTTGCTCGGTGACGACGACGTCGACGTCGTGCTCGTTGTGGTCGCAATGCGGCACCATCGGCACGATGCTCGAAATGCGGTCGCCTTTCGCGGTCGACTTGGTCGCGAACACCGCGCACGACGCATTACGCGCAAAGTCGCCCGAGCCGCCAATGCCGTTCATCATGTGCGTGCCGCCGACATGCGTCGAATTGACGTTACCGTAGATATCGAATTCGAGCGCGGTATTGAGCGCGATCAGACCGAGCCGCCGAATCACCTCCGGATGGTTGCTGACTTCCTGCGGACGCAGCACGAGCCGGTCGCGATAGCGCTCGATATCGCCGAACACCTGCGCCTGCCGCGCGGCCGACAGCGTGATCGACGCGCCGGACGCAAACGCGACCTTGCCGGCGTCCATCAGATCGAACGTCGAATCCTGCAAGACTTCTGAATAGATTTCGAACACATCGAACGGCGAATCGACGAAGCCCGCCAGCACCGCGTTGGCGATCGTACCGATACCGGCCTGCAGCGGCGGCAACTGCTTCGGCATACGGCCACGCGTGACTTCGTGCTGGAAAAATTCGATCAGGTGTCCGGCGATCAACGCGGTTTCCCGATCCGCGGGGAGCACCG
Organism: Paraburkholderia sp. JPY465; assembly: GCF_050436725.1. Classification (NCBI taxonomy): domain Bacteria; kingdom Pseudomonadati; phylum Pseudomonadota; class Betaproteobacteria; order Burkholderiales; family Burkholderiaceae; genus Paraburkholderia; species Paraburkholderia sp. JPY465. The sequence goes on along the minus strand of NZ_JBNDMT010000002.1, from coordinate 2,509,481 downwards.
TGGACGGGCTGTCGGCCATGTCCGTGATCACGATCGCCGCGATTTTCTCGGGCGGAATCTCGATAGCGGGAGTGCCGACGCGATCCTGCGCGCGCACGATCGGCAGCGGCTCGCGATGCGGCCGGCGCCCCGGAATCCAGATGTCGTGCAAGCCTTCGAGCTCGAGCGGCTGCGCAAGATTGATCTCGACGATGACCTTGTCCGCGAGAATCGCGAAGCTGGCCGAATTGCCGACTGAAGTTGTCGGCACGATACCGCCGCTCTCCGTGATCGCGGCGGCTTCGATGATCGCGACATCGAGCTTGCCGAGCTGGTTCGCGCGCAGCATCTCGACGGTCTCGGACAGATGCTGGTCGACGAACATCACTTCGCCGCGATTGATTGCGTCGCGCAGCGTCTTGTCCACCTGAAACGGCAGACGGCGCGCGAGCACGTGCGCCTCGGTCAGCATGCGGTCGACGTCATGACCGAGCGAGGCGCCCGTCATCAGCGTGATGCGCAGCGGCTCGCCCAACTGGCGCGCACGCTCGGCAAGCGCGACCGGCACCGCCTTCGCGTCGCCCGCGCGCGTGAAGCCGCTTGCGCCAACGCGCATGCCGTCGTGAATCAGAAGCGCCGCGTCGGCGGCCTTGGTGATTTTTTCGCGCAGCGCGGCGCAGCGAATTCGGTCTTCGTACATGAAAGGGAGTCTCTCCATAGTCGCCAGCTCCGTCTACTGGTGCGCACGTCTGCGGTGTGCTTCGCTCAATAGGCGGTTGCCGCACCCGCTGCGGCGTCTCGATCGGACGGCGTCGCGAGCAGGTGTTGGGTCGCGTGACAGGGTCCGCGACAGGTTGTTGCGCGTGAAGCAGCCGGACTCAGCTGCCGAAGAAGATGTTGCAGAAGCTCATCGGCCCAACGCATTCGTCGGCTTTCGCTTTCGGCGCTTCCGCATGCTTGCGCGCGGCACCCTTATCGGCGCGCTGGCTATCCGCCTGCGCAACCTGCTGGTCCGGCGCGGCCGGCGCCGTCTGTGCATAGGCGGCGGCAGCGGTGGACAAAGAACAGGCGATCAGGACCAACTTCAACACTTTCATCTCACTCTCCAGGACTTACGGCTACTGCGACCACTACTGCGAAGCAGTGACGCAACTATATGACCGTCACCTAAGCGGATTAACGGGGCCGCCTGGAAGGGATCTTTCCATCTGGCAGAAAGATCCACGAAGCATGGCTCAGCGACGATTGAACGGCGCGTCTTTGTCGAGCAACGCGCTACGAATGAAGTGCAGACAGCTCAGGATGCGCTGCAGATTGTGACGCCGGTCGCGCTCGGCATGCACGGTCCGCAGCATGTCTTGCGCGAGCCAGGTTGCCGAGCGCACGGCGACCAGTGCGCGTTCGAGCGAACCGGGATCGGGGCGTTCGAAGAGCCGGGCGAGATCGTCGCAGGTGTGTTCGATCACGCTGCGCCAGCGCGGCTGAAGCATGTCGGCATATTCGGCGCGCGCGGCTTCGTTGCGCAGGTCGATGACGGCGTGACCTACTTCGATCGTCGCGAGCATCCAGCGAAGCGCGTCGCGCCGTCGTCGCGAACGGTGCGTCAGCAGCACGCGCAGTTGTGAAGTCAGATCGTGCGTGCCCGCCTGGAAACGTCGGTTCAGACCCGGCAGGGCCTCCTTGCATGCCGATACCGTTTGCGCTCTCAGGTCGCCCATGATCCGGTCGATCAGCCAGCGCATATCGGCGGGAAAGACCACCGCGAATCCAACTGCCGCGAGCGACATCGACGCGGTCAGCGCGATGCCGTTGTTGATCAGCAGATCAGGCACGTAGCTGACGATGTTATCCGGCCCGGCCAGCAGACAGAAGAACACCGAAAAGCCGATGCCGAACCCCGACGCGCCGCGACGTGTCGCGATGAATGCGCCTAGTGCGAGCACCGGCGCGAGTGCCGCGCAAAGCAGCGGGAAACCATCGATGTTGGGATACACGTAGCACATGAACACGTAGCCTGTCAGCGTCGCGAGCACCGCGCCGATCGCCATCTGCATGGCCATCCTGGTAGCGCTTGGCGCGGTGGACGTCAACGCACAGACCAGCGTTGCGCCGATCACGGCAAGGCCGCCGCTCGGCCAGTTGGTCGCGATCCAGAACGCGCCGGCGATCCCGATGACGACAGCCGAGCGCAGAAACGTGAACAATACGGCGAAGTGGTTTGTGCGGCTGACAGGTCTGCTCGGGGAGTGGCTCCTTTGTGGGCTCGAGCTGCGTCGCAGGCTTTGCTGCGGGCTTTCTGTTTTGCGCCACAAGCTTGAATACGTTTGCGAATAATTCATCCATTCGCCCACGAATCGATACAGCAATTCGGCTGCCGTGTCGAAGTCCGCAAGCGATTCCGCGGACGCGGCTTCGAGTGGCCGCCTCGTTTCACGTACCCGGCGTGGCAGGTTCGCTCGAAAGAGCCGCAGATCGGCTGCTGCGTGCGAGGCTTCGACGCCTGCTTCAACTTGTGCTTGTGCTTCGAACAAGGCTCCCAGTTCGTCGAGGTATGGACCGATGGCCGCGAGTATCGACACTGCGCCGCTCGCCCACAACCGTTTGAGCAACTGATTTAGCGCATGCAGACGCGCGCATGCATCCATGAATTCGCTATTCAGACGCGCCAGATGCGCACTGCGCGAGCGCATCGCCGGGTCTTCGAATGCGACGAACGTACGCGTTGCTTCGAAGCCCGCGATTTCGTCGACGAAGTCCGCGAAACGCCGTTCGAACTGATGGCGCTCGAGCCCGCCTGCGAACACATCGACAGCAAAGGCAGTAAAATTCGCGTTCCTGATCCGAAGGTTACGTCGTAGCGCAAGGCTCGAGCGCTGCGGCAGCAGCAATGCGCTGACCGCGCTCGAACACACGATGCCAACCGCCACTTCCGCCGCGCGCGCGAGTGCGGCGAGGAACAGTCCCTCGGGCGTCATCACGTTCGGAATGCCGATCAGCGCGGCGGTGTAACCCGCGAGCACGAAACCGTACCATCTGAAATGCCGATACCGCACCGCCGCAGCAATACAGGCGCTCACCCATGCGATCATGCCGAGCATGTACAGTTCGGGCTGCTGGGCGAACAGCCCGCCGAGCACGAGCGCGGCCACGGTCCCTCCCGCAGTTCCGAGAATCCGGTAGAAGCTCTTCGCGAGCACCATGCCGCTGAACGGTTGCATCAACACGAAAACCGTGGTCATCGCAATGCGCGGCTGCTGCAGATCGAGCAGCATCGCGATGCCCAGCGCCAGCAGACCGGCGGTTACCGTCTTCAGCAGATGAAGCCAGGTCAGACCGTCGCTGCTGGCCCAGTCGCGCACGACCCGATTGAGTTTGGCTCGACCGAGTCGTCGCCGCATGACACCGCGCGGACCGAATAAATCCGACGACGGCTCGATCGCATGATCGGGTTTCATCTGAAAACAGTGCACCCCTCGTGGTCGCTGAGAGAGCCTCCGGGCAGAATCACTGACACCGACAGGCGAGGCGCCGATTGTAGGAGTCCCCGTTGCACGCATTAAGACGACGAGTGCAAAACATCTGTTCTAGAACGGACAACAATAGTGCCTCGGGACTGACGGAAAATATGACCTTGGTCATGAAACAGAAGATTTGATGGACACGCTACAAAATATGCGAGTGTTCGTGCGCGTGGTTGAAGCCGGTAGCTTCACCGCGGCCGCGCAATCGCTCAATTCAACGACCGGCGCGATGTCTCGCGCGGTCTCGGAACTTGAAGCACATCTGCGCACGCGCCTGCTGAATCGATCGACGCGTCGGCTTGCGTTGACCACCGCCGGCGAGCGCTATCTGAAGCGATCGCAGCAGATCCTCGCGGATGTGGATATTGCGGAAGAAGAAGCCAGTTGCGCACACGAGCGACCAACCGGCGCGCTGCGCATGCATAGCTTTGCGAGCATCGGCCAGCACTACGTACTGCCGGCTATTTCGCGTTATCGCGAGCTTTATCCTGATGTGACCGTCGAGTTGACGCTGTCACAGCGCATGCCCGATCTGTTCGAAGGCAGCGCCGATGTGGCCGTGATCGGCGCATCGATGCTGCCTAATTCGGACCTCGTGTCGTTTCCGCTGGGGACGACGTTCAGCATCCTGTGCGCATCGCCGGCTTACGTGCGCGCGCACGGCGCGCCCCAACAACCGGCTGACCTTGCGCATCACGAATGTCTGATCCTTCATACGCCGGCGTTCCCGCCACATGAATGGACGCTCGACGGCCCGAACGGCAGTGAGTTGATGGAAGTCGATGGACCAGTGCATGTGAACATCGCCGAATCGCTGATTGTGGCGATCCGCGAAGGCATGGGCATCGGCATGGTGCCGCTCTACGCAGCCATTTCCGGGTTACGCGATGGCACGTTGGTGCGCGTTTTGCCGGAATATACGCTGCAGAAGACGACTGTTTATGCGCTCTATCCGTCGCGCAAATTCATCGATGCAAAGACTCGCACGTGGGTCGAATTCTTGCGCTCGCATCTGCCCAAGGTGATCGCGCGCGACGAAGCGTTGCTTGCCGAGGTCGGGCAAATGGGATGCGTGGATGACCCAGTGCAGATGGGTAGAGTTGTCGTCCCCGTCACTCAGGATATGCGGACACCGTTAGGTCTGTGAACTCGCTGCAGCACGCCTGAACTCGCGCAGCTAGCGGTATTTCAGGGCTCGGTGCGGGTGGCGCTCGTTGAAGTGTTCAAAACACGAGAGCACCCTTGGCGCGTCAGGCTTGGCCATATGGGCGACGTAATGGTCGCCGTCGATAAACAGGCTGCTTTCGCCAGTGGACGGCAACGGCTTCCGGCCACGCTTATTGTTTGCTCTCGGTCGAGGATCTTGCTTTTGATTTCGGTCGCGTAAACGCAAAAACCCCACCGCTGGGGGTGGGGTTTCTGGCTTGTGGGGGAGCCTGACGATTACCTACTTTCACACGGGCAATCCGCACTATCATCGGCGTGGAGTCGTTTCACGGTCCTGTTCGGGATGGGAAGGGGTGGGACCGACTCGCTATGGTCATCAGGCATGACGGGTTGCTGCGTCGCTGTCAGGTTGAGGTCAACCTGGCGCCACAGCCAATCGGGAAGAAGCGTAAAGGATTCGTGTGTGGGTTGTGTTGTTTCTGGCGCAACACTGATCTCTCAACCGTGTGGGCTGGTGACTCCTGCGGGAGTTCCAGCGCATCCCTTTCGGGGATCGGACAGTCGCAAGCGCTAAAGCGCTAACTCATGTCGAAACACACCTGTTATAGGATCAAGCCTTACGGGCAATTAGTATCAGTTAGCTCAGTACATTACTGTACGTGCACACCTGACCTATCAACGTCCTGGTCTTGAACGACCCTTCAAGGGGCTCAAAGCCCCGGGGATATCTCATCTTAAGGCGAGTTTCCCGCTTAGATGCTTTCAGCGGTTATCTCTTCCGAACATAGCTACCCGGCGATGCCACTGGCGTGACAACCGGTACACCAGAGGTTCGTCCACTCCGGTCCTCTCGTACTAGGAGCAGCCCCCTTCAAATATCCAGCGCCCACGGCAGATAGGGACCAAACTGTCTCACGACGTTTTAAACCCAGCTCACGTACCTCTTTAAATGGCGAACAGCCATACCCTTGGGACCGGCTACAGCCCCAGGATGAGATGAGCCGACATCGAGGTGCCAAACACCGCCGTCGATATGAACTCTTGGGCGGTATCAGCCTGTTATCCCCAGAGTACCTTTTATCCGTTGAGCGATGGCCCTTCCATACAGAACCACCGGATCACTATGACCTGCTTTCGCACCTGTTCGACTTGTCAGTCTCACAGTCAAGCACGCTTATGCCATTGCACTATCAGCACGATTTCCGACCGTACCTAGCGTACCTTCGTACTCCTCCGTTACACTTTGGGAGGAGACCGCCCCAGTCAAACTGCCTACCATGCACTGTCCCCGATCCGGATCACGGACCAAGGTTAGAACCTCAAACAGATCAGGGTGGTATTTCAAGGACGGCTCCACGCAGACTGGCGTCCACGCTTCATAGCCTCCCACCTATCCTACACAGACCGGTTCAAAGTCCAATGCAAAGCTACAGTAAAGGTTCATGGGGTCTTTCCGTCTAGCCGCGGGGAGATTGCATCATCACAAACACTTCAACTTCGCTGAGTCTCGGGAGGAGACAGTGTGGCCATCGTTACGCCATTCGTGCAGGTCGGAACTTACCCGACAAGGAATTTCGCTACCTTAGGACCGTTATAGTTACGGCCGCCGTTTACCGGGACTTCAATCAGGAGCTTGCACCCCATCATTTAATCTTCCGGCACCGGGCAGGCGTCACACCCTATACGTCCACTTTCGTGTTTGCAGAGTGCTGTGTTTTTATTAAACAGTCGCAGCCACCAGTTTATTGCAACCCCTTCACCCTTCTGGCGCAGGCCAGTCAAGCTACCGGGGCGTACCTTATCCCGAAGTTACGGTACCAATTTGCCGAGTTCCTTCTCCCGAGTTCTCTCAAGCGCCTTAGAATACTCATCTCGCCCACCTGTGTCGGTTTGCGGTACGGTCACTGTGAAACTGAAGCTTAGAGGCTTTTCCTGGAACCCCTTCCAGTTGCTTCGCTTCCGAAGAAGCTCGCGCCACACCCTTGAGTCCTGTGCCCGGATTTGCCAGGGCACCCTCTCCAATGCAGCGACCGGGACTTCCAACACCCGGACAACCTTCCGCGATCCGTCCCCCCATCGCATTTCACAATGGTGCAGAAATATTAATCTGCTTCCCATCAGCTACGCATTTCTGCCTCGCCTTAGGGGCCGACTCACCCTACGCCGATGAACGTTGCGTAGGAAACCTTGGGCTTACGGCGAGGGGGCCTTTCACCCCCTTTATCGCTACTCATGTCAGCATTCGCACTTCCGATACCTCCAGCACACTTTCCAGTGCACCTTCGCAGGCTTACGGAACGCTCTCCTACCATGCACATAAATGTGCATCCGCAGCTTCGGTATATGGCTTAGCCCCGTTACATCTTCCGCGCAGGACGACTCGATCAGTGAGCTATTACGCTTTCTTTAAAGGGTGGCTGCTTCTAAGCCAACCTCCTGACTGTTTTAGCCTTCCCACTTCGTTTCCCACTTAGCCATATTTGGGGACCTTAGCTGGCGGTCTGGGTTGTTTCCCTCTTGACACCGGACGTTAGCACCCGATGTCTGTCTCCCGTGATTGCACTCTTCGGTATTCGGAGTTTGCTATGGCGAAGTAATCCGCAATGGACCCCACAACCATGACAGTGCTCTACCCCCGAAGGTGATACACGAGGCACTACCTAAATAGTTTTCGGAGAGAACCAGCTATTTCCAGGTTTGTTTAGCCTTTCACCCCTATCCACAGCTCATCCCCTAACTTTTCAACGTTAGTGGGTTCGGTCCTCCAGCACGTGTTACCGTGCCTTCAACCTGGCCATGGATAGATCACCTGGTTTCGGGTCTACACCCAGCGACTGGACGCCCTGTTCGGACTCGCTTTCGCTACGCCTGCCCTAATCGGTTAAGCTCGCCACTGAATGTAAGTCGCTGACCCATTATACAAAAGGTACGCCGTCACCCCTTGCGAGGCTCCGACTGTTTGTATGCATGCGGTTTCAGGATCTGTTTCACTCCCCTCCCGGGGTTCTTTTCGCCTTTCCCTCACGGTACTGGTTCACTATCGGTCGATCACGAGTATTTAGCCTTGGAGGATGGTCCCCCCATCTTCAGACAGGATTTCACGTGTCCCGCCCTACTTGTCGTACACCCAGTTCTTTCACAATGTTTTCGCCTACGGGGCTATCACCCGCTATGGCCGCACTTTCCAGAGCGTTCGGCTAACACTGCAAATAAAGAGTACAGGCTGATCCCATTTCGCTCGCCACTACTTTGGGAATCTCGGTTGATTTCTTTTCCTGCGGTTACTTAGATGTTTCAGTTCACCGCGTTCGCTTCACGCAGCCTATGGATTCAGCTACGGATACTCCATTAGGAGTGGGTTTCCCCATTCGGACATCTCCGGATCAAAGCTTGTTTGCCAGCTCCCCGGAGCTTTTCGCAGGCTACCGCGTCCTTCATCGCCTGTGATCGCCAAGGCATTCACCACATGCACTTGTTCGCTTGACCCTATAACGGGTGTGTCTCAGTTCAGACGCACGCGCTACAGGTTGAGTATTCGTGTTGCGCCGTATTCCAAAGCGATCTCTCGATCACTTATAAAATACATCGATACAATCACAACCCTGATTCACCTACTCACGCACCCATCTCCAGGTCCGCTTTCGTGAATCTCTTTACTACTTCTTCCTGATTGTTAAAGAACGACAGCCGATCATGAGTTGCCTCACATCGCGCTGACTGGCTCAATCGCCAATGCGCAACGCTCTGCATGTGTGCAGAACCCTGCGCATTGAGGATTGGTGGAGGATGACGGGATCGAACCGACGACCCCCTGCTTGCAAAGCAGGTGCTCTCCCAGCTGAGCTAATCCCCCAGTCATACAGCACACACTCCAGAGGGGCTCACCCGACCAGCTCACCAGACAAGACAGTGGTGGGTCTGGATGGATTCGAACCATCGACCCCCGCCTTATCAAGACGGTGCTCTAACCGACTGAGCTACAGACCCCTGAGTCTGTCTGCGTTGCTTCTCTAAACCACAGCCGATAAGCGTGAGCACTTGAATGCACTGAATGCATAGCTCTGGAAAGGAGGTGATCCAGCCGCACCTTCCGATACGGCTACCTTGTTACGACTTCACCCCAGTCATGAATCCTACCGTGGTGACCGTCCTCCTTGCGGTTAGACTAGCCACTTCTGGTAAAACCCACTCCCATGGTGTGACGGGCGGTGTGTACAAGACCCGGGAACGTATTCACCGCGGCATGCTGATCCGCGATTACTAGCGATTCCAGCTTCACGCACTCGAGTTGCAGAGTGCGATCCGGACTACGATCGGTTTTCTGGGATTGGCTCCACCTCGCGGCTTGGCAACCCTCTGTTCCGACCATTGTATGACGTGTGAAGCCCTACCCATAAGGGCCATGAGGACTTGACGTCATCCCCACCTTCCTCCGGTTTGTCACCGGCAGTCTCCCTGGAGTGCTCTTGCGTAGCAACTAGGGACAAGGGTTGCGCTCGTTGCGGGACTTAACCCAACATCTCACGACACGAGCTGACGACAGCCATGCAGCACCTGTGTGATGGCTCCCTTTCGGGCACTCCCGCCTCTCAGCAGGATTCCATCCATGTCAAGGGTAGGTAAGGTTTTTCGCGTTGCATCGAATTAATCCACATCATCCACCGCTTGTGCGGGTCCCCGTCAATTCCTTTGAGTTTTAATCTTGCGACCGTACTCCCCAGGCGGTCAACTTCACGCGTTAGCTACGTTACCAAGCCAATGAAGGCCCGACAACCAGTTGACATCGTTTAGGGCGTGGACTACCAGGGTATCTAATCCTGTTTGCTCCCCACGCTTTCGTGCATGAGCGTCAGTATTGGCCCAGGGGGCTGCCTTCGCCATCGGTGTTCCTCCACATCTCTACGCATTTCACTGCTACACGTGGAATTCCACCCCCCTCTGCCATACTCCAGCGCTGCAGTCACCAATGCAGTTCCCAGGTTAAGCCCGGGGATTTCACATCGGTCTTACAGCACCGCCTGCGCACGCTTTACGCCCAGTAATTCCGATTAACGCTCGCACCCTACGTATTACCGCGGCTGCTGGCACGTAGTTAGCCGGTGCTTATTCTTCCGGTACCGTCATCCCTCATGGATATTAGCCACGAGGTTTTCTTTCCGGACAAAAGTGCTTTACAACCCGAAGGCCTTCTTCACACACGCGGCATTGCTGGATCAGGCTTGCGCCCATTGTCCAAAATTCCCCACTGCTGCCTCCCGTAGGAGTCTGGGCCGTGTCTCAGTCCCAGTGTGGCTGGTCGTCCTCTCAGACCAGCTACAGATCGTCGGCTTGGTAGGCCTTTACCCCACCAACTACCTAATCTGCCATCGGCCGCCCCTTGAGCGCGAGGTCCCGAAAGATCCCCCGCTTTCCTCCACAGAGCGTATGCGGTATTAATCCGGCTTTCGCCGGGCTATCCCCCACTCCAGGACACGTTCCGATGTATTACTCACCCGTTCGCCACTCGCCACCAGACCGAAGTCCGTGCTGCCGTTCGACTTGCATGTGTAAGGCATGCCGCCAGCGTTCAATCTGAGCCAGGATCAAACTCTTCAGTTCAAACCTGTTACTGTTTTCGGTTTCGTCAGAAACCGGTCGCTCACTCAACGTACTGACGATGATCAATCCGTCTTTCGACAGATAAACCTTCCTCTAATACTGTGTGAGGCTTTCTGATACTTTTTGCCTTGCAGCAGATCCACAAGAATCCGCCGCCGCATTCCGCATCAAGCGCCCACACTTATCGGCTGTTAGTTTTTAAAGATCGATCCGCCCAACCCGCCGCGCCTGAACCACCACTACCCGGCACCGCTTCGTTTGCGTCGCTGCGTCTGCAGCAGAGAAACGAGATTATGGAGAACTTCCGCCGGATCGTCAACAGGTTTTTATCACCCGCTTAACCTGCTCACGCCGCTAAAGCCCTCGCCATAAAGGCTTCCCGCTTCCCCGCGCTCCGGTGTCCGGAGCACGAAAGAGCGGAATTCTAGTCGCCGCCAATGCGACTTGCAAGCGATATTTTCACGCTCCACCCGCAACCTGCCGCGCCCCCAAAAACACCTCGCCTCACGCAGTCGCATGCGCGCGCATCGCCCGTTCGACGACGGCCAAATAATGGTCGATCCCCGGCGTCGCGCGATCCCTCTCTTTCGCGCGATCGTCCCATCGGCGCAAACGCATCGCGTCTTCCGCGTACGGCTTCTGCATAAATGCCTGCGCCTCTTCCCTGCTAAAGATCCCGCCCTGCAATTGCAAGCTGCGCACCGAATCGGCGGAAAGCTGGCCGAAATACGCGGCGTCGATCGCGCACAGGCAGCGCTTTGCGTCGACGTGCAGACGAATCGGCTCCAGCACGGCATCTGACAACGCCGGCCGCAAAAACGGCAAGGCGAAATACTGATGCAGATCGTCGACACCCCGTTCCGTCGGCGTCTCCCCTTGCAGGTTCAGCAGATGTCCGAGGTCATGCAAAAACGCCGCGGCGACCAGTTCGTCGCTCGCGCCTTCCGCCTCGGCCAGCGCGCCGCTCTGCAACGCGTGCTCCAGCTGCGTCACCGGTTCGCCGCTATATGCGAGGCTGCCGTGCCGCTCGAAAAGCGCACGGATATCGTCGAGACTCAATGCCACGGGTCACTCCCAAGGTAATGAAAACGTCTTCAGATTGGTAAAGCTCTTCATCGCTTCCTGAACGCCTTCCTTGTAACCAAGCCCGGAATCCTTGATGCCGCCGAATGGCGTCAGCTCGATCCGGTAGCCCGGCACTTCCCAGACGTTGACGGTCCCCACGCGCAGCTCGTTAATGAAACGCGTGATCGCGTCCTGCCGGTTCGTACACACGCCCGACGACAGCCCGAACGGCGTCCCGTTGCTGATGCGAATCGCGTCGTCGAGCGTATCGAACGCGATGATCGGCGACACCGGCCCGAAGGTTTCCTCGCGCACGAGCGTCATCGACGGATCGACGTTGTCGAGCACCGTCGGCGCATACAGCGCGCCGCTGCGCTCGTTGCCAATGCGCAGGCGCGCGCCCGCGGCCACCGCCTCGTTCACGCGCGCCTCGAACAGTTGTGCGGCGGCGGCGTCGATCACGGTGCCCATCTGGTTCGACGCATCGAACGGATCACCGAACGTCCACGCGCGCGTCTTCTCGACGACCCGCTCCGTGAACTCCGCCGCGACGCGCTGTTGCACGAGCATCCGCTTGACCGCCGTGCAGCGCTGCCCCGAGTTCTTGTACGACCCTTGCACCGCAAGGGTCGCCGCCCGCTCGAGATCCGCGTCGTCGAGCACGATCAGCGGGTCGTTGCCGCCCAGCTCCAGCACGACGCGCCGATATCCGGCCTTCGTCGCAATGTATTTGCCGATCGCGACACCGCCGGTAAACGTGACGAGTTCGACCGACGCGTGCGTAATGAACTCGTCGGCGATTTCGCGCGGGTCGCCGGTCAGCACCTGCAGCATCGGCGCGGGTAGCCCCGCCTCATACAGCAGATCGGCCAGATAAAGCGCCGACAGCGGCACCTTCTCCGACGGCTTCACCACCACGCGGTTATTCGTCGCGATGGCCGGCGCGATCTTGTGCGCGACCTGGTTCATCGGATGATTGAACGGCGTGATCGCGACGATCACGCCCGCGAGCGGTTCGCGTTGCGAGAACACGCGACGCTTCTTGCCATGCGGCGTCAGATCGCACGAGAAGCTCTGACCGTCGTCGCGCAACGCCTCGAATGACGCAAAGCGGAACACGTCGGCAACGCGGCCGATCTCATAGCGCGAATCCTGCTTCGACAGCCCCGACTCCAGAGAGATCAGATCCGACGCCTGTTCGATGCGCTCGCGCAGCAGCACCGCCGCGCGCTCCAGAATCTGCGAACGCTCGTAGCGCGACAGCGTCGGCCGATACGCGAGCGCGTAGTCGAACGCGGCGCGCACGTCGTCGATGCTGGCGAGCGGCACGGTACCGACGCGCATGCCGGTATAGGGATCGAATACGTCGAGCGTGCGGGCGCGCGTCGCGCGCTCGCCGCCCAGCCGCAGCGCTTCGGCGCGGAACCCCGGATGGTCCCGCAGCACCGGGTTCATGATGTCGACAAGCGATTGAGCGCAACGTCGAAGATATCGAAGTTGCGCAGCCGCTTGCCTTCGCCGCCACTGGCCGCTGGCTGAACACGCCGGTTGAACAGCAGCGGCACTTCCTGCTCGGAAATCCCGCCATGCGAGCGCAGCGGCACGGTGAGCCCGGACAGGTCGTGCTCGTCGCGCCGCGTGCCGAGCACGACATGCTTCGTGCCGATCACGACCAGATCGCCGATACGATCCTCGGGCAGCCCGAAGCGCACGCACGCTGCGTTTCGGTCGAGCACGACTTCGATTCCCGGCAGGCGGCCGATCCGCGCAATCACGGATGCTGCATCCAGCTCGCGCGGCAGATAGACGGTCGCGAACGAACCCAGCGCGCCATGATGCACGACGTACGGATCGGTGATCGGCAGAATCACGCGCGTCGTCGATGCGCCGAGCCAGTCGTCGAGCAAGTCCTGCAGATAGATCACGTTCGGCTCGCCGGTTTGCGGATCGTGCTTCGCGTTCATGCCGTGGTCGGCGGTGAGGCCGATCACCCAGCCGAGCGCGTCGAGCTTCGCGAGATAGTCGTCCATCATCGCGTAGAAGGCGTTCGCGCCTTCGGTGCCGGGCGCCCATTTGTGCTGGATATAGTCGGTGGTCGACAGATACATCAGGTCGAGCTTGCGCGTTTGCGCGAGCCGCACGCCGGCCGCGAACACGAATTCCGACAACCCCGCGCTATACACGTCCGGCAACGGCAGACCGACCAGATCGAGCACGTCGTCGATGCCGTTTTCCTCGACCGTCACCTTGTCGGCTTTCTCCGCCGAAAAACAGATGCCCTTCAACTGCGAGCCGAGCAGCCCGCGCAGTTTGTCCTTCGCGGTGACGACGGCGACCGCGGCGCCCGCGTCGGCGGCGGCCGCGAGCAGCGTGGGCGCGCGCAGGTAGGCGGGGTCGTTCATCATCACCGCCGCGCCCGCGCCGTTGTTCGCGTTGGTGTCCCAGAAGTAGTTGCCGCAGATCCCATGCACGGACGGCAGCACGCCGGTCACGATTGACAGGTTGTTCGGGTTCGTGAACGACGGAATCACGCAGTCGCCGCGAAACGCCGCACCGCCTTCGAGCATCGAGCCGATGAAAGGCGCCACACCGGCCGCGACCGACGCTTCCAGATACTCGAACTCGCAGCCGTCGACACAGACGACGACCGTCGGTTGCGAAGGCAGCCGATAGCTCCGGCCGTTGACTTCGATCGTGCGCTGCTCGGGGTGTGTCATCGCGTGGTTTTCCATTCCAGGGGTGGTCATTGCCAAGGCCTCATCGCCCGCGCGAGCCGGCCGCGCCCGCGGTTGCCGGGAGGCGCTGTTCGTGCGCCGCATCGCACGCCGCATGGGCGCGCTGCAAGCCGCCCTGCACATGCGCGCGCATCAACTGCGCGGCCTGCTCGGCATCGCGTGATGCGAGCGCGGTCAGAATCGCGCGGTGCTCGGCGAGTGAGCGCGCCATCGCATCGCCTTGCACGACCAGCGCCGCTCGCCGAAACAGGCTCAACTCGCTGACGAGCCTGCGATATGTGTCGTACAACTTCGTGTTACCCGCCGCCGCGACCAGCGCATCGTGAAACGCGACGTTCGCGCGCGCATACCCATCGTGATCGTGCGATGCGAGCGCGGCGCGCATCGCATCGACGCAATCGCGCAGCACCGCGAGCTTGCCCGCGTCGATGCTGACCGCGAGCATCCGGCACGCCGCCTCTTCGAGCACCGCGCGCACCGCGTAAATCTCGTCCGCTTCCGCGAGCGACACCGTCCGCACGAACACACCGCGATTTTTCTCGGTACGCACGAGCCCCGCCTGCTCCAGCGCGCGAAACGCCTCGCGCACCGGCCCGCGCGACACCTGCAAGCGCGCCGCCCAATCGGCTTCGTTGAGCTTGTCGCCCGGCGCCAGCGTGCCGTCGACGATATGCCGCTCGATCTCGTCGCGCACCAGCGTCGTCAGCGAATGGCGGCGCACGACCTCGATTGGATCGACGGAAGCAGATTGCATATATTCGGTCACTCTGACAAATTTTGCCACACCGACATCGAATGCCCACCGGCAGTGTGCATGCTTCAGGTCAAGCAAATCGCCCGCGAATCAGCCGTGTCAGCCAGGTCAGTCGATCCGCCGACGCGGAGCGCGCGCCGCGATCAACAGCAGCGCGACCAGCGAGACCAGCAGCAGAATCAGCGACAGCGCCGAAGCCGGCAGGTAATAGCCGCGCTCCACCTGCCCGACGACAACGATCGGCACCGTCGCGAAGCCCGGCGGATACACGGTCAGCGTCGCGCCGAGTTCGCCGAGCGACAGCGCAAAACCGAGCGCGAGACTCGCGCGGATCGCCGGCACCAGTTGCGGCAACACGACACGGCGCAGCACCATCGACGGCGGCGCTCCGAGGCTCGCGGCCGCTTCGCGCAGCACGGTCAGCTCCGGGCGCAGCGCGGCGGCCGCGCAGCGGTAGCAGAACGGCAGCACCAGCGCGAGCTGCACGAACACGACGATCGCCGCCGAGCTCGACAGATCGAGCGGCCGCTTGTGATAAGCGATCAGCACCGCGAGACCGAGCACCACGCTCGGCACGCCGTTGGGCATCATCGCGATCGTGTCGACGATGGCGCCGAGGCCGCGCCGGTCGCGTCCTTCGAGCGCGAGCGCGAGCCACAAACCGAGGATCGTGCCGAGCACCGCGACGCCCATGCCGACTTCGAGGCTCGTGGTCAGCGCGTCGAAGTCGCTCGAACCGAGGCGCTCGAACCAGCGCATGCTGAAGCCGTCGGGCAGGATCGTGCCGGACCAGTGCGACGCGACGCTCGATAGCGCGACGACCAGCACCGGCAGCACGAACAGCCAGAAGCACAGCAGCGCGGCGAAGCCGAGAAAAAGACCGCCGAACAGTCGCACGACGAGACTGTGCCGCACCGGCCGGCCCTTCTTGTGCATGACCGGCAGCACGGTCGGATCGAGTTCAACGGCCATGACCGGCTCCTTTCACCTTGCGACTATTGACGCGCCGGTACAACGCGTACAGCGACAACGACATCAGCAGCATCACGACCGCGCCGGCGGCTGCGGTCGGCAGATCGAGATCGACGGTAGCGGCGCTATAGATCGCGACCGGCAGCGTGATCAGATGGGCGCTGCCGAGCACCAGCAGAATGCCGAACTCGTTCAACGTCAGCAGAAAACACAGGATCGTGCCCGCTGCAATACCCGGCCACGCGAGCGGCAGGATCACCTTGAACGCGACCATCAGGCCGTTCGCGCCGAGGCTGCGCGCGGCTTCGATCAGCCGCTGGTCGAGCAGCGCGAACGAGGCCAGCGTCGGACGCACGACGAACGGCGTATAGAACACCACTTCCGCGAGAATCACGCCGCCGATGCCGAACAGAAAGTCGAGCGGCGGCGCCTGCAGATTGAACAGCCGCTGCAGCCCGATGCTGACCGAGCCCTGCGAGCCGTACAGAAAGATCAGCGTGAAGGCGACCAGAAACGAAGGGAACGCGACGAACAGTTCGAGAAAGCGCGTGACCATGCGCGCGCCGGGAAACGGCTTGAAGAACAGCAGCGACGCGAGCGCCACGCCGAGCAGCGACGCGAGGCTCGCGCTCGCGAACAGGATGCCGAGCGTGGTGCCGATCACGCCACGCGTTTCGGGGTTGCCGAAGAACGTCACGTACGCGTGACCCGACAGGCCGTGCGTGCCGGTCAGACTCAGCATCACGAGCCGCACCAGCGGATAGATGACGAGCGGTCCGAGCACCACGACCGCAATGAACAGCAGATGCCATTGCGCGAGACGCTCGCGCCGCTTCACCGCGGCCGCATGCGCCGCGGCGCTCGCGAGACGGCGTGCGGCGGCGGCTTCGACTTCCGCTTGCGCGGCGAGGTCGAGCGGATTGGACGTATCAGGGCTTGATAAGGACGACATCGCCAGCCTCATAACGCAGGGAAACGCGCGCGCCCTTCTCCGGCGTCAGGCCGAGGCCGCGCTGCATCGTGACGAGCACGGGATCGTTCGGCAGCGCATCGAGCACGACCGATACCGACAAGGCCGCGCCATACCACTCGACCGACGCGATCGCGCCGTGCAGTTGCCCCTCGCCGAGCGGCACGATGCGCAGCGCCTCCGGACGCAGACACGCGACACGTTCGCGCTCGTTGTGGCGCGCGTCGTCCATGCCGAACGCGACCTGCGGCGGCAGCAGATTGGCCGCGCCGAGGTAGCGCGCGACGAAGCCGTCGACCGGCGTGTCGTACAGCTGCTGCGGGGTGCCGAGCTGCGCGATATGGCCGTCGCGCATCAGCAGCGTACGGTCGGACAGCACGAGCGCATCGTCCTGATCGTGCGTCACGCAGACGATCGTCAGATTCGGCAGACGCTCGTGCAGCGCTTTCAGTTCTGAACGCACGGACGCGCGCAGATTGGCGTCGAGCGCGGACAACGGTTCGTCGAGCAGCAGCACGTCGGGCTCGATCACGAGCGCGCGGGCGAGCGCCACGCGCTGCTGCATGCCGCCCGACAGTTGCGCCGGCATCACGTGACCGGCATCGCCGAGCTGCACGAGCTTCAGCGCCTCGGCGACACGGCGTGCGACGTCGCGCGCCGGAATCCGCCGTGCGCGCAAACCGAACGCGACGTTCTCGAATACCGTCAGATGCGGAAACAGCGCGTAGCTCTGGAACAGCAGACCGAGGTTGCGCTTGTGCGGCGGCACGTGCGTCAGATCGCGGCCGGCCACCGTCAGCGTGCCGGCCAGACCGTCGGCCTCGATGAAGCCCGCGATGAAGCGCAGCAAGGTCGTCTTGCCGCAGCCGCTGCGGCCGAGCACGGTGAGCAACTCGCCGCGCTGGATGGTCAACGACAGATCGTCGAGCACCGTGCGCGCGCCGAAGCGCACCGTCAGGTGATCGATCTGCACGCCGCCCGGCGCGTCCAAACGCGCGGCGTCGAGCGCATCCAGCGGAGCGCCTGGCGCGGCGGGGTGAGCGAGACTGGCCGTATTCACCGGGGTCGTCCTCCAACAGAATTAATGCTGATGCGGCGCCGCGCAGTAGCTGCGAAGCGCCGCCTGGACCGACAACGTCAGACGTTGCTTATCTGAGTCACTTACTTCGGCTTGACCACTTCGGTCTCTTTGCCCGAGGAACCGATCACGTCGCTCTTCCAGCGCGCGGTCCAGTCGGCCTTCTTCGCCATCACGTGATTCCAGTCGACCGGAATCAGCTTGACGCCGCTGATCGCCTGCTTGACCGTTTCGCCGTTCTTGCCCGCGAGCGGCACGTCGCTGCGCGCCGGAATGCCGAAGACGTCCGGCACCTTCGACTGCACTTCCGTCGACATCAGATAGTCGATCAGCTTCTTGCCCTCGGCCTGGTTCGGACCGTTCTTGATCAACGCGATCGCGTACGGCAGCTGGAACGTGGTCGGCTGGCCGCCGGGCGTAGCGGCGAGGAACACCGGCTTCAGAGACAGGCCGCCGTTGGCCGCGTCGTCGAGATCCATCTGCAGATCGCCGTTGGCGACCGCGATCTCGTTACGCGATAGCAGCACGTCGAGATAGCCCGTGCCCTTGGTGTGGAACTTGGCGCTCTGCTCGAGCTTCTTCAGATAGTCGAACGCCTTGTCTTCGCCCATCAGCGACGAGGTCAGAATGATCACCGCCATGCCGTCGCCGGCGGTCGCCGGATTGGAATAGGCGACCTTGCCGGTGAAGTCCGGGTGCAGCAGGTCCGCGAACGTCTTCGGCTGGTTTTTCGTGACTTCGGGGTTGATCGCGAACGAGAAGTAGTTGTTCACGAAGGTGGCCCATGCGCCGTTCGGCGCCTTCGCGATGGCCGGCACGTTCTTGTAGTTGGCACTCTGGTACGCCTGCAGCAGACCGCTCTGGTCGGCCTGCTGGATGAACGGCGGCAGCGTCACGAGCACATCGGCCTTCGGCTGATCCTTCTCGATGGTCGCGCGGTTCACGACTTCGCCGCTACCCGCCGTGACGATATTGACCTTCACGCCTTCCTTCTTTTCGAAGGCAGGCAGCACATCCTTGTACAGATTTTCGAGGCCGTCGGCCGTGTACAGCACGACGGCGTCGGCCGCATGAGCCTGCATCGCGGCACCGCCGAACGCTGCGGCGGCGACCAGCGCCGGCAGCAGTTTGCGCGCGAGACCGGCCGCGGCGTGAAGGGAATTCGTCTTTTTCATGTCGCTCTCTCCGAAAGGCTAAAAACCAGACGGTCGGGATAACCCCATACCTGTAGTGATTGAACGGCGGCACGCGCCGCCTGGCGTTGCCCGCTGCGGTTGCCGCGCCGGTCTGTCGTGGATTGCAGATTGCCGACAACTTTGCCGCTTCTCGCCCAGCCTGACTGACAGCCCGTCTCCGACACCCGCGCTGCCTGCCGCGCCTGAGCGGGCACGGGAAGAATCACAGGTTTCGATGACAGGGCCGTGACGATTTTGCCGAATTCCAAAAAAAGACACAAATTGCCAATTCAAGCCAACCGAAGGAATTCGTCGCGCCGCCCAAAATGAAACCCCGCGCGCCGATCCCGTGTGGATCGTACATGGCGAAAATGACGATGTATGCACGATGCATCGACAAAATTGCGAAGGTGCGGGGCTGCTCGCGGACGCGGTGCTCGCACGGCGCGCTGGCCGTGCGCGTCGCGGGCCCGGCGGTTGCCTCGGCTGCGGTGGACGCGCTCCTGACAACGGCGCGTATTGTGCCCGGCCGTTCCAATTTCTGGAGCGAATCCCGCGGCTTTCCTGAGAAACTCTTCAGCATCAGGTCGCCTTCGCCTGGAGAATATAACCCAGCGATTCGGCCCGGCGTGTCAGGTTGTTCAGGACCCGCTGCCGATAACGCTCTTCATAATAGGTGGCGCCTGGATCGACGTATTCGATGCCGTATCGCAGCGTGTTGTAAAACAGTACCGCGATCTTGCGGGCCGTGGCGGTAATCGCCTTTGCCTTGCCGATGCGGGCAGACAGTCGCCGGTAAAAACCGCCCAGGGCCGTGTCGGTTCGGCCGATCGCGACGGCAGCAAGACGCAGGGCCGCCGCCGCCTTGCTGGACGACCGGCGTGTTTTTGAGGAAAGGATCTTGCCGCCCGAGATCTTGTTGCCCGGTGCGAGGCACAGCCATGACGTGAAGTGCTTCGCGCTCGGCCAGCGGGACATGTCGTTGCCACATTCGGCTATGAGCTTGAGCGCCACGTAGGGTCCCAGGCCGTGGATCTGCGTCAGGTCGATACCGAGCATCCGGTACAGCGCCGCACGCACGTCGAATGAGAAATCGTTCGATTGTTTGCCTCGGTGTCGGGCCGCCGGCAGTGGCGCGGCGACGGGTTCGACGCCAGCCTGCAGTTGTTTGAGCGCGACCTCGATCCGCTGATCGCATTGCGCTACCTGGGTCTGGTAAAAGTCGTACAAGGCCACGGCCTGACTGAGTTCGAACACGTGTTCGGGCTGGTAATGACCGCCCAGCGCTTCACGGATTGTCTCGACGGAGGCTTTGCAACGCCTGTCGCGATGCTGTGCGAGGACATCGGTGTCGCGCTCACCCGCGACGATCGCCCGGATGATCTTCATGCCGGTGACGCCTGTGATGTCCTCGACGACGTGATGCAGCTGTACATTCATCTGCATGAGTGCCTTCTGCATATGCTGGATATGGGACGCCGCATATTCCAGCAGGCGCTCCCGCTGCCGCAGATAGGATCGTAGCGTGGCCACGTCCTGGCGGGGGCGGAAGCTGGCGCGCAGGAGTCCGTACCGGTGCAGCTTCTGCAGCCACTGGGCATCGTTCACGTCGCTCTTGCGTCCCGGCACGCTCTTCGCCTCCCGGGCGTTGACGAGCAATACCTCGAAACCATAAGACTCAAGGATTTCGAACACGGGAAGCCAGTAAATCCCGGTCGACTCCATCACGACAGTCGTGACCTTGACCTGAGTGAGCCACCGGGCAAGTTCGTGAAGATCGGCGGTGAAGCTACGGAAGGACCGCACTGACTCATCGGCGCATTCGGGTCCAACCGCGACAACATGAAACTGTGCGCCAATGTCGATGCCTGCGGCGTGCGGATTGACAACGGACATGTCGGTGTGGCGATCGACGGTCCGCTTCGATTTGGGCTGTGCCATGTCTGGCCCTCCAGGTTAATGGAAGTGCCAAAGGGCGGGACTGCGGTATCTATCACTTTCCTGAACGGGATCGCCTCACGGTGTCACCAATGCCGGGGCCGCATCAGTCCCTGGACCATGTTTTTTAACGGGATACATCACCAATAAGCAGACGGCCGCTCCCTTCAGCGTGGCCAGTCTAGCCCTCGCCCGGAGTTTCTGCCCCCTGGGAAGGGCATGGCCCTTCGGATGTTTTTTAGTTAGATTTTGGCGGGTGAGGAATGGCGTTCAGCGCGAGTAGCCGTCTCACGCGATCAGAATCTCCGGACCATGCGCGGTGATCGCCTTCGCCAGCGCGCGCTCGGGCGCCAGTTCAGTGACCAGATACCGCGCCGACTCGATACCGTTGATGCGCACCGGCGTCACGCGTCCGAACTTCGAATGATCGGCGACGACCACCACCAGGTCGGCCGCGGCGATCATGCGGCTGCGCACTTCGGCCGCCATGCGGCTGTAGTCGGTCAGATAGCCGTCCGGGGAAATCCCGCCCGCGCCGATGAACGCGAAATCGGCGTGGTACTGCGTGACCTGGTGGACCGTGTCGAGTCCGAAGGTCGCGTCCTCGATATCGGACAACTCGCCGCCGAGCAGCGTCACACGATTGTCGTTGCGTCGGCCGAGCAGCAGCGCGATGCGCCAGTCGTTCGTGTAGACCGTCAGCCGATGCCGGTCGAGCAGCGCCCGCGCGACGGCCTGCGTGGTACTGCCGGAATCGATGATCAGCGACGCGCCGTCCGGCACGAACTCGGCCGCGCGCTCGCCGATCGCACGCTTGGCGCCTGCGTTCTCCGCTTCGCGCGTATCGAGATCAGGCTCGCGCCGATCGCTCGACAACGCGCCGCCGTGGGTCGTCACGAGCAGGCCGCGGCCGGCCAGTGCGTTGAGGTCGCGACGGATCGTTTCGCGCGATACGTTCAGTTCGCGCACCAGTTCAGCGACCGACAGCGCGCCGTTCTTTGCGACTTGCGCGAGGATGTATTGATGACGTTGTTCTGCGAGCATCTGTGCGCCGTGGTTGAGGAAGGCCGCCGTATTGTATTACGCGTACTGTGCGTTGTTGGTGCGGGCGCGCAGGTTGCGCTGATGGCGCACTCATCGCGCGCTCAGGTTGCGACGAGCCGCCCCTGCACGCGAACACGCCCGCCACCGCGCCGACCTGCTAACCTTGACGGCTGGACTCTTCGGCCATGCGGGCAACACCACGCCGCTGCCCGGCCGAGTCCCACGCACAACGCCTCGCCCGTCAACCGAACCGCCGATGCCGCCACTGTTTCGCCGTCTACTGCTGCTGTTCCATGCGCTACGTTACGGCGCGCGCCTGATCTGGCTCGCCGCCCCGCCCGACCACAAGCTGCATTGGATGATCGAGCTGATCGGCCGCGTGCATGCGTCCGAGCGCAGCGGCGCGCAGTTGCATGGCCTGCTGCCGGCGCTCGGTCCGCTCGCGAGCCGCTTCGCGCAGACGCTCGCCACTCGCCCCGAGCTCGCGAGCGGCACGCTGCACGACGCGCTGGACGCCATCGATCACATGGAAGCGCCGCTGTCGCCGGACGACTCCGCGCTGGCCTTGACGCGCGCGTTCAACCGGCCGCTCGGCGAGCTGTTCAGCGCGGTCGACCTCGTGCCGGTGCGCAGCGGCTTCGCCGAGCAGACCCATTTCGCGCGGC
Organism: Paraburkholderia sp. JPY465; assembly: GCF_050436725.1. Classification (NCBI taxonomy): domain Bacteria; kingdom Pseudomonadati; phylum Pseudomonadota; class Betaproteobacteria; order Burkholderiales; family Burkholderiaceae; genus Paraburkholderia; species Paraburkholderia sp. JPY465. The sequence continues at coordinate 2,486,820 of NZ_JBNDMT010000002.1, read as the reverse complement.
TCGCGGTGCCGGTCAAAGGTCACTACGAGGTCGCCGTCAAGCTCGTGCGCGCGCAACAGTTGCAACAGATCGGCGATGAGCTCGCGCTATTGCGCTGGGTCGCGCGCTGGCTCGAAAAGCTGTCGCGCGTCGCGCGCCGGATGAAGTTGCGCGCGCTCGCGCAAACCTTCACCGACGACATCCTGCGCCGCTTCGACCTGCGCGCCGAAGCCGCGAACCTGAGCCAGACCGGCCACCATTTCGACGGCGACAAGCGCATCGTCGTGCCGGACGTGATCTGGGAGCTGTGCACCGATCACACGCTGACGATGCAGCGCGTCAATACGCTGCCCGCGAGCGACCTGCCCGGCCTGCACGCGCACGGCATCAAGCTGGCGCCGCTCGCCGCGCATATCGTCGAGGTGGTCACCGAGCAGGCATTCGAGCATGGCTTCTTCCACGCGACGCTCGATGCGCGCCGCGTGCGCGTCAGCATCGAGCCCGACACGCTCGGGCGCCTCGTGCTCGCCGAGTTCTCGATCATGGCGACGCTGTCGAGCGGCGAGCGCGAGTTCTTCGTGCACGGCGCGACCGCGTTGTTCGACCAGGACTACGCGCGGCTCGCCGACATGCATCGCGAGGCCGGCCACGTGCCGGACGACACGCGCCCCGAGATGCTCGAAGCCGAACTGCGCACGCGCGCCGAAGCGCACTTCGCGGCGGCGCCCGAGGATCGCTCGGCGGGTTCGCTGTTTCATCATCTGCTGCACGGCGTGCAACCGTTCGACGGCCAGGTGTCGGGCCAGCTCGCGACCGCGCAGCGCTCGTTCCAGCAGGCGGAGATGCTCGCGCGAACACTGCATCCGGGCGTCGATACGTGGAACATCGCACGTGGCGTGCTTGCCGATATCGCGCGACGCGATCTCGATCATCGCGGCTGGCTCAAGCGGCTGTCACACGAGCTGCCGCATCTCGCGCATATGCTGCCGCGCGTGCCGCAACTGGCGGTGCGCTATCTGCAGCAGCACGATCGCGCGGGTACGCCGCAGCAGAACGCGCAACTGCTCGCGGATCTCGCGCGCGAATACCGGCGCACGCGTTGGCTGTTGTGGGCGTGCGTGGTCTGCGGCGGCGCGCTCGGAGCGGGGATGACGCTGATCGCGTGGTGACGGTCCCGCGCGCATTGCAGCTTTGAACAAGACGCGCGCCGCGCATGGGGCCAACATGGCGGCTTTTTTAACCTCCTGCCGCCCCGATGCTCGCCACCTTTGTTGCCGCCGTGTTCGTCGTGCTGTGGTCGACCGGTTTCGTGGTCGCCCGCGCGATCACGCCTTACGCCGATCCCAATCTGTTTCTGCTGGCCCGTTTCGGCGGCACCGCGCTGATCTTCGCGCTGGCCGCGCTCGCCGCGCGCTCGGCATGGCCGACCGGACGTAACCTGGGCAAGCACCTGACCGCCGGCGCACTGCTGCAAGGGGTCTATCTCGGCGCCGGCTACTGGGCCGTCGCGCAAGGTCTCAGCGCGGGCGTGATGGCCTTGCTCGGCGCGCTGCAGCCGCTCGCGACGGCCGCCGTCGCCGCGCCGCTGTTCGGCGAGCGCTTGTCGCGGCGCGGCTGGTGCGGCATGGCGGTCGGCCTCGCCGGCGTCGTGCTGGTGCTCGCGCCGAAGCTCGCTGCCGCGACGCCGCCCACGCACGGCAACGCACCGGCGTGGCTGGTCGTGCTGATATCGATCGTCGCGGTGGGGGCGATCACGGCGGGCACGCTGTTCCAGAAGACCTCGCTCGCCAAGGCCGATATTCGCAGCGCAAGCGCGGTGCAGAACGTCGGCGCGGCTGTCGTCGCGGGGGTGCTGGCGCTCGCGCTCGGCGAGCATCGCTGGATCGCGTCGCCGACGCTGTGGGGATCGCTCGCATGGGGCATCGTGATGCTGTCCGGCATCAGCGTCACGTTGCTCGTCTGGATGGTCCGGCGCGGGGATGCTTCGCGCGCGACCGCGCTGCTGTTTCTCGCGCCGCCGCTTGCGGCGCTCGAAGGCTATCTCGGGTTCGGCGAGACGCTGCTGCCCGTGCAAATTGCCGGGTTCGCGGTCGCGCTGGCTGGCGTGTTGTTGGCGAGGTCGTGAGGGGCGCCCCGCGCTGGTATTGCGACAAGGACAAGGCGCCAGTCAGTCCGCCGTATCCGCGTGCGCGGGCATCTTTGCGCGCGCGACCGCGCCGGGGACTGGCGACCACGCTGGCCGGCTCTTGCGCTGCGAATCGACGACGACGATAAAACGCCCCGCCCACGGCATGATCTGCCGATCGCTTTTCAGCACCCACAACGACTGGCCCGAATCAATGAGCTGCTGGTATTCCGCGTCGAGAATCCCGTAGTGATCGAGAAACGTGTTCAGCGACGCGGGAATTCGCACGCAGCCCTTCGAATGGCGAATACCGAGCAGTGGTTCTAGCCGATCGGGGTCGGTCGCGTGCATCTGGAAACGCATCTGCGACATGCCGCCCTTGCCCCAGCCGCGTTCCCCCTGGGCCCAGCCGAGGTCGAAGATACGCATATCGCGCCGGCCATAACCGCGAATGTGGTTTTCGTTCTCTGTGCCCTCGGAGCGGAAATCCATATTGTCGGGCGTATGTTCGAACACGCCGAGCGGCGTAATGAAGTGGTCGTACTCGCCTGGCCGTCCGGTGGATACCGGCGATGCGCCTATCATCTGCCAGTCGTCGGCGGGCACCGCGCGGAAGTAAATCAGGAGCGCCTGCACGTTCGCGTTGCGATCGACGAGCACTACGTACTCGCCCGACACATTGCCAAGCTCGTTCTCGTTGAGCGCCGTCTCCAGACGGTCGGCGTACGCACGCTGCTCCGCGGCGGGCAGTCTGAGCCGGCGCGTCACATCCTGCGCGAAGACGTCGCGCAGCAGAAACGCGCGACGCGGATCGACGATGCCGGCCGCGTCGGGCGCGGCGACGGTGGCGGCGTCGATCGTGCCTAACGGCTGACTCACGCCATTCCACGCTTGCGCCGAAGTGGTCGCATTCACCGTATGCACCGCCGATGTTGCGGATGCGGGCAACTGAGCAGTACCGGTCACCGCTGCATGAACCTGCGCCGCTATCGCGCCGGCACCTGCCGATATGACGATTGCGCACATCCAAGCGCAAATCCTCAGGTGGTTCAATCCAGGCTGGCCACGCCGATCTGGGTATCTCATCGCGTCCTGAAACAAACATGATTATTATTGATTGACACGCCGGATCCCTGTGGCGTTCGGTACGATCGATGTTACTCAGCGAATTGACGCGTGTCGATGAATATACCCTCTAACTTGCGACCTCTTCAAATCGATGGCTATTTCCCCGCAATCGACGCATTAGTGAAATGCAATTAATTCGCAATTAAATCGGTCATCGGAAAATCAGGCCACGAAAGCGAAGGACGATTTCATTTTCGGACGAAAGATCGCCCGAATACGGTGGTAGATCCCGATACTCAAACGGTTTTTCAGCCGGCTTTCAATCTGTTTCACGCCGTTTCAACCGCTTTTTCTCCCGCGAGGACAACAACGATCATGGCTCCATCCGATCCCGCCGCCCGCCAGGCCCGCATCGCGGCCGAAATGCACGTCACCGCTAAATTCGACGCAAGCCGCGAAATCGAGCGCCGGGTCGATTTTCTGGCGAACTATCTGCGCAACAGCCACCTGAGAACTTATGTGCTCGGCATTAGCGGCGGCGTCGATTCGACGACGGCCGGGCGTCTCGCGCAACTCGCGGTCGAGCGTTTACGGGCGAACCATTACGACGCGCGTTTCGTCGCGGTCCGTCTGCCTTACGGCAAACAGCGCGATGAAGCGGATGCGCTGGAGGCATTACGTTTCATTCGCGCCGACGAAAATCTGACTATCGATATCAACCCCCCCGCCGATGCGATGCTCGAGTCGCTCGATAAAAGCGGCGTGTCGTTCAAGGACGAATCACAGCGGGATTTCGTGCACGGCAATATCAAGGCGCGCCAGCGGATGATCGCGCAATACGCGGTGGCGGGTGCGCGCGCCGGTGTCGTGATCGGCACGGACCACGCGGCTGAATCGGTGATGGGCTTCTTTACGAAGTTCGGCGACGGCGGCGCCGACGTGCTGCCGCTCGCCGGGCTCAGCAAGCGCCGCGTGCGCGCGCTCGCACATACGCTCGGCGCGCCCGACTCGTTGGCGCACAAGGTGCCGACCGCCGACCTCGAGATGCTGCGGCCGCTTCGTCCCGACGAAGACGCGTACGGCATCCCGTACGACGCGATCGACGATTTCCTCGAAGGCAAGCCGGTCAGCGATACCGTGCGTGACGTGGTGCTGCAGTTTTACAACGCGACGCGTCACAAGCGGGCGCTGCCGTACACCCCATTCGACTGGCAGGCGTCGCCGGATGGGCAATGATGACGCAGCGCAAGCGGCTCTCAAACGAATAAAGGCGGTGGACCGGCGCGCAACGTTGCGCAGGTCCACCGCCTTCGAAAAGAATCGGCCTTACTGAACCGCCTACGGCGCTCGCTGCTCCGGCGGCGGGTCGTCGCTGAACAGATCGGCGCTCGCTTCGAGCGCTTGGCCGCCCAGATGCTTGCCGTGAATCTGCCGCGCGATCACGTCGCCGACATACGGCACGCTCGCGTCGAGTTCCACCGTCGCGTAGGCGTTGGGCTTGCCGGCGTCCACCACCTCGACGTGTTTCGCGTAGTGGCCGAGTTCGCGCTTCAAAAATTCCCGCACGTCCTGCTCGCTGCACGATTCGGCGATATTGCGCACGGTCAGGTTCATGCGGACTACCCTCGCCGTGCCTGCCGGTCAGCCCGTCGGTCTGAGCTGGCGATACGCACCGGTCGCAGCGCGACACGCTGCTTCGTCTGAGCCGCGGCCAGTGCGCGAAGTGCGACGACGCCGGTCGCGCCGGCCAACCCCATAGCGAGCAATGACAAAAAGAAGGCCATCGTTCCAATCTCCTGTGCAAGTTTCATCCTGTTGTCAGGATAGCCCGCTTCGACAGCGAACACACTGTGACGCAGTGTCGTAGGCAACGGCGAAACAACCCCCGTCAATGCACTGTACCTGAATCAGTCGCGCCGATCCCGGAAAACATCGGCTGCTTCAGCAGCTTGCATGCCCGGCACGCGAGACGCATCGAAGTGAGCAAAGGCGGCCTGATCGCGCCGATCAGTCGGCCGCTTGCACGTTCTCCGCGCTCACCCACCAAGCATTCTTACCGTGCGGCAGTCGGACCAGCACCGCGGAAGGATCGTCGACGCCGTCGTCGGCGATCTGACATACCGGCTGGCCGTCGGGCAGACGCTTCACTTCGCCGGCGGCCTCGAACAGCGCGATTCGCCGCGCATCCAGCGGGCGCAGCTGCCGATATACGTCGAAGCTGAGCGCCGCGGGCACGTCGCCGCGAATCTCGAGCTCATTGGCGCGCGCGCAATGCGCGGGCGCGGCGGCAACCGCAGCAACCGCGGCTGCGCTGCCGCTCAGGCAACCGATCGTCAGCGCAACGGCGGCGAGACGGAAATAGGTCATCGTGTTTCTCCGAAAAAAATGAGAGGGCAGCGAACCGTGGCTCCGCGACGACTGCGCAAGCGCGGACGCGCTCAACGCCCGCGCTCGTGCGCGTCGCCGCGCCGGCTGTCTTCGCTGTCGACGCCGTCGTCGTCGTCAGTCGAGACGTCTAGGCGGCTCACGTCGCACGAGGCCTGGCCGAAACCCGCGTACACCGCCGACCAGTTGCCGACGATCGCCGCTTGCGCCTGCGCGAGACTCAGCTTGCCTTCGCAGACGCAGCGCTTGAGCATCGCCGCCGCGCGAGCCTTGCGGCGCTCGCCCTGCGGGCCGGCCCACGGCAATAGATCGAGATTGGCCGGCGCATCGGGCGAGCCGCCGAGCATGATCGGCACGTGCCGGTCGAGCGCAAACGCGGCGCTGTCATCCACATCGATGCCGCGCGCGGCAAGCATGCGGTCCTTGTGCGCCATCAGTTCGTCGAACGGCGGCGCAACGGTTTCCGCATAGCCGGGGCGACAAATCGTCCGGCCGATCGACTGCTGGGTCACGCGGTCGTCGAGGACGGCGCGCGGTTGCGCGGTGGCTTCTCCGATGCGCAGCGCCAGCAGTGCGCCGACGATAACGAGCAGCGCACGTTGCGTGATGCGCACGCGCGAGCGAAGAACGCTCTTGCGCCCGAGCCGCGGCGCGTTGGCCGGGTCATTGCTGCTGGTGGTGTCGCGGGGAAGACCGCGCCGATGCGTGTCTGCGATGCCTGCGTTCATTCGTGTGCGCGCCGGCGGCGGCACGCGGTAGTTCAACTCGCAAGGCAATTAAAACATATTCAATCTGGATGAGTATAAAAGCCCGACATGGCGGCGCGCCGTTTGCCGGCTCGCGGCAGCCGCCGCGAGCCAGAGCAGACCAGCACGACGCGACGTCGCGATGAGCCGCGACGCCCCACCACCTCCGCTACTTCGCCACCCGCGCCTGCAACGCGCGGATCCGCCCGAGCGCCTGTGCGTTCGACACCGTCTCTTCGTACATCTTTGCGAGGTCGGCTTTCAGCGCGGTGCGCGAACCGCCGTCGAGATACACCATATGCCCCGATGGATAGAACCGCGCCGACAGGTTCTGCCGCACCTGCTGACTGACCAGCGGCATCTGCTGCAGGTCGAGCACGGTCTGATAGAACGGCGTGACGAAATCGAAAAAGCCGTTCGCCGACAGCACCTTCAGGTCGGGATTGAGCGCCATCACGGCCGCAAGATCGCCGGCCGTGTACAGAATGATGTTGCCTTTCGAGTCGACGCCCTTCTGCGCGCCGGTCGGATCGATATGGCTGAAATCCCAGTACTTGAACGCCTGATCGTTGAGGTCGGTGAACGACGAATTCGACGTGTACTTCAACTGCTCGTTCAGATACACGTTCCACATCGTCGTGTAGACGCCGCTGACCGCGGTCATCGTCGGATCGTTGCCGCCGGAGTTCGGGTCGATCTTGCCGGCGATGCCGGTGTCGATCGCGGTCACGCGGCCGTCGTAGGCGCCGAGCGCGAGGCCTTGCGACTTCAGCAAGGTGGTCAGGAACAGCGAATTGCCGCGGCTGTCGTAGCCCGCGATGTCGAGGCTCCACGCGAGCAGTGTCGTTTTGTCGATACCGGTGTATTCGCTGAGTTTTTCGACGGTCGCGGTGTCGGTGGTCGGGAACTTGCGCAGCGCGGCCAGGTAGTCGGTGCGTGCGAACTGCGCGACCTCCTCGGCGAACGTGCCGAGATCGGTCGGCCGCGGCGCGACGCCGAGCTTCTTGTGATACCACGCGTCCGCGGCCGCCGTGGGCAGCGCGCCAACCGGGTTGCCCGACTGCGTGTAATCGAGAATCGACGACTGCAGCGTCACCCCGTTCAGATCGACGCCATCCTCGTGCAGCCGGTACGCGAGCACGCAGCTGCGCGCCGTGCCGTAGGACTCGCCGAACAGATACTTCGGCGAATTCCAGCGGTTGTTCTTGGTCAGAAACCGCTTGATGAACTGCTTGATCGAGTCCGCGTCCTGATCGACGCCCCAGAAGTCGCGATTCTTCTTCGGCGCGATCGCCGCCGAGTAGCCGGTGCCGACCGGGTTGATGAATACGAGGTCGCTTTTGTCGAGCAGGCTGTCCGGATTGTCTTCGAGCGAATATGGCGCCGGCGGCGTGAAGCCCGGCATCGACGTCTTGATGCGGCGCGGCGCGAACGAGCCGAGCAACACGAACACCGACGACGATCCCGGCCCGCCGTTATAGAAGAACGTGACCGGCCGCGTCTCTTCCTTCTGGTTGTCCTGCGTGAACGCGACGTAGAACATCCTCGCCGACGGCTGCGAACTGCTCGGATCGACGATCACCAGGTGGCCCGCCGTTGCCGTGTAGTTGATGTTGTGCCCCCCGATGGTCACCGAATGATGCGTGATCGCGGCCGTCTCGACCGTATCGGTAACCGAATCGTCCGGGCCGTTGCCATAGGCGACCGGGTCGAAGAACGGCTGGTCGCCGGCTTTGTGCGGCGTGCTCGTGGCGGTGGACGCGCCAGCCGAGGCCGTGGCATGCGTGTTGTGCGGCGAATGCTGGCTACCGGAAGCTGATTCTGTATTCGTCATGATCGCTCCAAGGGTTCGTTTTATTGCCGTGCGTCCTCGTTCTTACGTCTTGTTGTTGTGTTATGCGCTGTGTTGCAGACTATAGTGCGCCCGCCACCTTCCCGCCATTGGGGCTGCCCAGGCCCGTGCAGGCGTCCCACCCCTTCGACGCCGCAAAACTGCCGTTGTTGCCCTGGGTGATGTCGTTGCAGACGCCCGCCGCCTTGTACAGTTTCGCGTTGACGAAGCCGACCGGCTGTCCCTTCGCCGCGTTGATGCGCGCGATCAGCGCCGCCCACAGCGGCGCGACCGCGCTGGTGCCCCCCACCACCGTTTGCGTTCCGTCGACCAGCACGTCGTAGCCGGTCAAGGGCGAGGCATCGCCCGCGACGTCCGGCACGCCGCGCCCGCTGAGCGGCTGGCTGCCGCCGCCCGTCATCGTGGCCGACAAACCCTGCTGCCACGCCGGCAACTCAAACGCGGCGCTGACGCCGCCGCCGCTCGCACCGCCCTGTGCACCGTCGTTCCACACGACCTCACGCGTGATCGCCGAACCGGACGCGCTCAGGTGCGTGCCGCCGCAGGCGAGCACGTATGGGCTCGATGCCGGGAAGTCGACCTGGTCGCCGCCGCCCGAGCCGTCGCTCGACCCGCTGTCCCCGGAAGCCGCACAGATTGTCACGCCGAGCGCCGCCGCCGATTGCAGCACGCTGTTAAGCGCATTCATCGACTGGCTGGTCCACACCGACTCCGGCGCGCCCCAGCTGATCGAAATGACCGACGGCTTGTGGGTCGTGTCGTGCACCGCGCGGCTCACCGCGTCGATGAAGCCGGCGTCGCTGTTCGGCGTGAAGTACACGGCGATGGTTGCGCGCGGCACGATCGCACCGACGATCTCGATGTCGAGCGTGACCTCGCCGTCCGGCCCGTTCGGGTCGCCGCTCGGTTTGTTGCCGGCCTGATCGACGCTGACCGCGGTCACGGTCGGCTCGCTGACGCCGAGGCTCGAGAAATAGGTCTTCAGGTCCGACGTGTTGTAGCCGCCGCCGAGCTCGATGATGCCGACGCACTGGCCGCCGCCGTCGCCTTGCGGAAACTGGTAGAGCGACGCCAGCTGCGGCGGCGTGAACGACTCCTGCTGCGCGCGCGCCGCCACGAACGGCGGCCGGATACGAAAGTGCGGTCGCGCCTGCGGCCGGTTGTCGAGCCCGAGCACCGCCTCGACGACGCCACGCAGGTCGTCCGGCACGCTGATGGTGCCGGTGCGGCCACGGAACTGGCCAGCCGAGTGGTGCTGGTAGCGTTCGAGCTTCACCTCGAACGCGCTCTGGAATTGCGCGATCGTGCCGCTCAGCACCACCGAGCGCGCCGCCGGGTCCTCGCGCACGACGGTGAGCCCATGCGCGGCAGCGAACGCGCGGACTTTCGCGATGTCATCGGGCGCGGCGCCGTAGTCCTGGGCAAGCGCCTCGCGCGACAGCGGCTTCACGCTCGCGTCGCCGGCCTGGATGCGTTTCATCAACGCGTCGAACTGCGCCTGCTGCTGGCGGCGCAGCATCACGAAAACCTCGATCCGCTCGGCGGGATCGCATTGCCCGATGACCGTGGTGCCCTGCGCGACCTTACGCTCGCTGCCCGGCAATGGATGCTTGCTGACCATGGTGTCGACTCTCCTGTTAGCGTGGCTTCGCACACGGTCATGCACGACCGCGCGGCCCGGCGGGGGCAAGCACGCCACGCGCCTGCACGAAGCGCATCGTTTGCGCGATACGCGGCAGGGGTTGTTCAAGAACTTCGTCCAAGCGTCCGACCCAGGTATTCGAACACAGTTCCGACGCGCGCGGCAGTCGTCCGGATGGCTAATGCGCGGCGCGGATGCGACACGCTATGATGCTGGAGCGGCATTCCCGCCGTTTCATTGCCGCGCGCGCCGCCTGCGCGCACGATCGAGAAATCAGAGGAACCCATGTCAATTTCGATGTATCAAGCATCACTGCCAGTGCTGATTCGCGGCCTCACCAACCTGCAGGCCATCCTCGGCAAGGCCGAGGCGCATGCCGCCGCGAAGCAGATCGAACCGTCGGTGTTCACTAATGCCCGGCTCGCGCCGGACATGCTGCCGCTCGTGCGCCAGGTGTATATCGCGAGCGATACCGCGAAGGGCTGCGCAGCGCGCCTCGCCGGCGTCGAGCCGCCGAAGTTCGAGGACGTCGAGCAGACTTTCGATGAACTGCGGGCCCGTATCCAGAAGACGATCGATTACCTGAAGGAATTCAACGCGGCGCAGATCGACGGCTCGGAGAGCCGCACCATCACGCTGAAATTGCGGCCGGGGCCGATCGAGTTCACGGGAGCGTCGTATCTGTTCGGTTTCGTGCTGCCGAACTTCTTTTTCCACGTGACGACCGCGTACGACATCCTGCGTCATAACGGGGTCGAGCTCGGTAAGCTCGATTATCTGGGCGGGATGCAGCAGTAAAGGGAGCGGGTGGGTCGTCGATCGCGGCGCCCCGCTCACACGTGCAGGCGCGGCTGGAATGCGATCACCGCCATGCCGGCCAGCGTCAGCGCGGCGCCTGCCGTGTCCCATAGCGTGGGCCGCACCTCGTCCACGACCCACAGCCACGCAATCGCCACCGCCACGTACACGCCGCCATAGGCCGCATACACGCGGCCCGCGGCGGTGCCATGCAGCGTCAGCAGCCAGGCGAACAGCGCGAGGCTTGCCGCGCCGGGCAGCAACAGCCACGCCGAGCCGCCCTCCTTTAGCCAACGCCAGGGCAGGTAACAGCCGAGGATCTCGGCAATAGCGGTCACGACATACAGCAGGAAAGTTTTCATCGACGAACGTGAGAAGGTGATTGTGTCGCCGCGCGTGCGCGCGGCGGCTGCGCTATCGGCTTTATTAACACAATCACTTGGCATCGTGCGCGCTGCACGTGCGACAGTCGCGCCACTTCAACTCGAACGGCCACCGGTCATGAGCATCGCATCACCCTGTGTCGATATCTGCAAGTTCGACGACAAAACCGGCCTTTGCATCGGCTGTATGCGCACGCGCGACGAATGCAAAAGCTGGAAAAAAATGAAGGACAAGCATCGCAAGAAAATTATCGAGGACCGGCCGCGGCGCGAGCGCAAGCTGAAGAAGTGAGCGGCGGACATCGCCGCTCGGCCGCTCACGCAATCTGACGCCAGCCTCGAGGGTCAATCCAGCGAAAGCCGCAGCGCGAAGCCGATCAACGCAGCCGAAAACGTCCAACGTTGCAGCGTTTGCGCCAGAGGATGGGCGCGCATCCAGTTGGCGATGCGCGCGGCGCCGATCGCATACAACGCGTCGAAGCATGCGCCGATCGCGAGCAGCACGACACCGAGCTCGATCATCTGCCACGCCACCGGCCCCGCTTCCGGCCGCACGAATTGCGGCAACAGCACCGAGCAGAACAGCAGCGCCTTCGGGTTCAGCAGATTGGTCAGCAGACCTTTGACGAACGCGGTCCGCAACGGCCGCGCCCCTCTATCCGCATCGTTCGAAGGAGTGGATTCCACTCGCGACGCGCCGGCCGCTTGTTTGTCACGTGCACCGGCGGGCAGTGCGAACCCGGGCGAGCGGAAAATCTGAATCCCGATCCACGCGAGATAGACCGCGCCGGCATAACGCACCGCGTCGTACAGCCACGGCGCGTTGCGCAGCAGCGCCGCCATGCCGCACGCCGACAGCGTCACGTGCGTCGCGCGCGACACGCCGAGCCCCGCGGCGGCAGCGAAGCCGCTGCGCACGCCGCGCGCGATGCTGGTTTGCAGGATCAGCGCCATGTCCGGCCCGGGCACCGCATAAACGACGATCAATGCCGCCACGTAGACGGCCAGCAGGTGAGCGGAAATCATCGGAGCCTCCTTGTTGTTCGAGGCTCCATCTTGCTATCGGAGACGGAGGGTTTGCTGGCGATTTTCGGCCAAGACTAATCCAAAAATAGCGGAATGCGCTAATATTTTCCTACGCAATGGCGCCTTCCACCAACCACCAGAAACCAGCTCCCCACCATGTCCGCCGACGATCTCGACAAAACCGACCGCGCGATTCTCGCCGCGCTGCAAAACGACGGCCGCATGTCGGTTGCGCGTCTCGCCGACATGGTCGGCCTCAGCGAGACGCCGTGCGCGCGCCGTCTGAAACGTCTGGAGAACGATGGTTACATCGACCGTTACCGCGCAGTGCTGTCGCGCGCTGGGCTCGGTCTGGGCGTGGTCGCCTTCGTGCTGGTGCGCTTCGCGGTGCACGACCGCGTGGTGGCGACGCGCTTCGAGCGCGAGGTGCAGGCGATCCCGCGTATCCTGTCGTGCCATAACGTGTCAGGCAGCGCCGACTACATCCTGCAGATCGTCGCGCGCGACCTCGACGACTACGGCACCTTCATGCGCGATGAACTGCGCAGCCTGCCGGGCGTGACGTCGGTGGAATCGGCCTTGTCATTGCGCGAAGTGAAAGCGTTCGGCGGTCTGCCGCTGTCCTGAACGCGAACGTGGCATAGTCACCCCTTTAGTCCCCTTTTGGAGCGGCGCGAGCCGTTCCGACGCAACCCGACGACCCCGGAGTTCTCATGGATCACGACAAGGCGCGAGCCGAAGAAACCGCCGCAATGGAACGCGTGTTGACCGCCACCAAGCGTGTGCAGACGGCGTTCGCGTCGCTGCAATCGCAATTCCCGCCGGCAGGCAGCGGCAAACCCTCGCAATTTGCGTTGCAGACTTTCGACGCCGCGCTGCAGGAACTCGAAGACGCGCAAGCCGCGTTCGACGAACTGCTCGGCGATCTGCTCGACGGCAATCGTTGAGCGCTAGCGAGCGTCTGACCGGCGCCCCACTCTCCAGCCGGCTCGCATGCCAGGCGCCGCCGCCCGCGCCTCAACGTGCATCCGTCTCCACCACCGCTTCACAGAGAATCGGAAAGTTGACCGAGTTCGCGATGTAGCACTTCTGATGCGCGACGTGATGCAGATGCATGGCCTGCTCGACGTCGCCGCCCGCGCGGATCGTCACGCGCGGGCGCAGCACGATCTGCGAAAAGCGGCCTTCGTGAGGGGAATCGAGCATCGTGCCTTCGGCGTCGTCGCGATAGTCGAGCACCACGATGCCCGCGTCCGAGCACAGATGCAGGTACCAAAGCTTGTGACACGCGCTCGCCGACGCGACCAGCAGGTCCTCGGGATTCCAGCGCGTCGCGTCGCCGAGAAACGCCGCGTCCGATGAACCCGGAATGTCGGGCTTGCCGTCGGAAGAAATCACGTGATCGCGGCCGTAGTCGCGGTAGCCGGAGGTGCCGCTGCCGCGGTTGCCGGTCCATTGCACCGATACGTGGTACTTGTGCTCGCCGTGTGCCATTCGCTTCCCCTGTGGTCGGATCGGATCTGCATTCTATACGCCGCCCCTAGCGCGGCGGCGCCGCGCGGCCGGTCACGTTCGGCGCGCGCGGGTCGGGACTCATGTAGAGCGCCGTACCGTTCGCGCGCATGTTGTTGAGCGCGCCGCCCGAGCCGGTCGCGCCACCGGAGCCGAGCCCATACGAGCCACCGGCCGACATGCCGGGCCCCGGCATCGCACTCGGACTGACGCCGGTACCGATGCCCATTGCACCGCCGGCAGCCGCATTGCCGCTGCCCGCGCCGGAGCCCGCACGGGCTCCGGTTTGGCTGCCGCCAGGACTGCCCAATTGCTGAGCCTCGACCGTCCCTGCGCCCCCCGCCGTCAACAGCGTCACGAGCAACGCCGACCACACGATCCCACCTGTTGCTGTCTTCATAGCTCCCCCTAGCGCATCGATCCGCCGAGCCACGATATCTATTCTGAGCCGATCGTCCGACCGCTGCAGAAGCGCCTCCGCCCGCGCCCACCGTTTGCCCGTGCGCGTTATGATCGGTCGTCTCGCCCAAACGGCCGATCGCGCACGATGGAGCACGCCTACAGCCAACTTTTGCATCTGCTCGCCGGCCACTCGACGTGGATGCTCGCGGTCGTGTTCCTCGCCGCTTTTTTCGAATCCATCGCCGTCATCGGCACCTTCGTTCCAGGCAGTACCGCGATGTTCCTCGCCGGCGCGCTGACCGGCACCGGCTCGCTGAGCCTTGCCTGGGTCTTCGTGTGGGCGATCGTCGGCGCGGTCGCCGGCGACGGCGCCAGCTTCTGGCTCGGCGATCGCTACAAGGAGCGTATCGTCACGCTGTGGCCGTTCCGCGCACACCCCGGCGTGCTCGACGCGGGCCAGCGCTTCTTTCTGAAGCATGGCGCGAAGAGCGTCGTGCTCGCCCGCTTCATCGGCCCATTGCGGGCGATCGTGCCGGTCGTCGCGGGCATGATGGGCATGCGGCCGCTGCGCTTCCTCGCGATCAACGTGCTGTCCGCGTTGTTGTGGGCACCCGCGCACATCCTGCCCGGCGTCGTGTTCGGCGCGTCGGTGCTGCTCGCGGGCGCGGTGTCGTTCCGTCTCGTCGTGATCATCGCGATGCTGGTGTGCATCGTGTGGCTCAGCTTTCGCGGCGCGGGATTCCTCGTATCGCACGCGAATGCATGGTCGAGCGCGGCGGGCCGTCATCTCGGCAGCTGGGCATGCCGACATCCGGGGCCGCTCGGCCGCATCGCGCGCCGCATGCTCGACCCCGACACGCCCGATGCGACCCATCTGCTCGTGACGTCGCTGATCGTGCTGGTGGCCGGCGCGCTTTTCTTCGGCGTCCTTGAAGACGTCGTCAGCGGCGATCCGTTGACCACCGTCGATCTGTCCGTCTATCACTTTCTGCAATCGGTGCGCACGCCGTGGGGCGACACGGTACTCGCGGCGCTCGGGACGCTCGGCAGCGGCATCACGCTGCTCGCGCTGGTCGTCACGGTCGCGCTGTGGATGGTATGGGAGAGGCGCTGGCGCACGATCACCTACTGGCTGGCCGCGGTCGTATTTTCGCAGTTGCTGATTCTCGGCCTGCAACTCGCGATGCGCCGCGCCCCGCCCAATGAGTTGATGGCAGGCCACTTCGTGTTTCCGAGCAATCACGTCGCCGCGACGGTGATCGTCTACGGCTTTCTCGCGTTTCTGCTCGCGCGTCGCGTCGACAAGCTCGAAGGCGTGCTGGTTGCCGGTGCGAGCATCATCGTCGTGATCGTGGTCGCGCTTGCGGGCGTGTACTTCGGCCGCTACTGGGTGTCCGACGCGATCGGCGGCGCGGCGCTCGCGTATGTGTGGGTCGCGCTGATCGCGCTTACGGCGATCTGGCGGCATCCGCGGCCGCCGCCGCCGCGCCGTTTCATGCCGCTCGTGGTGCTCGCGGTGGTGGTGCTCAGCGTCGGCCTGCAGCTCGGCGTCGCCATGCCGGCGCCGCCGAACAGCGCGCCGCAACCACCACCGGTGCAGTTCACGCAGGCGCAGTGGGAGCGCTCCGAGTGGCGGCGGCTGCCGTGCTATCGCTCCGACATGGGCGGCGATCGCAAGGAGCCGCTGACGTTGCAATGGGTCTCCGAACCCGCTTCGATCCGCGAGCTACTGCGCGCGCGGGGCTGGGTCGAGGGCACCGACGTGTCCGCGCACAGCCTGCTGTCGCTCGCCTCGCCCGATGTCGCGGCGGCGGCGCTGCCGGTACTGCCGAAGCTGAACAATGGCGTGCCGTCGTCGCTGGTCTTCATGCGGCCTGGCGAATCGCGCGAGGAACGTTACGTGCTTCGCTTCTGGCCGAGCGGTTACGCGGTCGGCAACGGCACTTCCGCGGCGCCGCTGTGGGTCGGCGCGTTCGCGCACGAGCGGCTGAGCCGGCCGTCCTGGCCGCTGAACATTCTGCGCATCGACCGCAATGGAACGCCGATCGACTCGCGCGCCAGGTTGGGCGAAGAGCTCGGCGCGACGGTCCTCGCGCAAGTCGATTGTCACGGCGTGCCGGTGTCGCTGCTCGTCTCGCCGAGGGAATGAGCGTCATATGCAGGCTACTCAGGCAACCCCCGACTCAACGATTCGATAAAGGAGACAACCGTGGGCCGCTTTTCGACCGAACAACTCGACGACTACGCAGCGACCTTCGAACGCGACGGCATGGTCGTTCTGCGCCAGCACTTCCCTAAGGCGACGCTGCTCGCATGGCGCGACGCGTTCGCGCCATTGCTGCAACAGCAGATCGCCGCGCAGGCGACCGCCGTGCGCGGCGAAAGCCGGCACTACGTCACGCTGCCTTTCACGGGGGTATTCGCCGATCAGTCGATCTTCTGTGATCCGGACGTGCTCGGCATCGTCGAGCGCGTGGCCGGCGACGACCCCGTGATGTGCCAACTAGCCACCGACACGCCGTTGAACGGCTCGACGTATCAGGAGATTCATCGCGACACACCCGCGCTGTTCGACGGCGAAGCGGAGACCCCGTCGTTCCAGCTCGCGGTCAGCTTTCCGTTATGTGACGTCACGCTCGAGAACGGCCCCTTCGAAACGACGCTGGGTACGCATCGGATGCGCGCCGAAGACGCGCTGAACGCGTGGCGCGACGGCCGCCTGCCGTTGCATGCGATCACGATGGAACTCGGCGACGTGATGATTCGCGACGTGCGCGCGCTCCATCGCGGCACGCCGAACCGCACCGAGCTGCCGCGTCCGATGGTCGTGATCGGCTATAGCCGCAGCTGGTATTTCCGACCGGAAGTCCGCATCGACGTACCCGACTCCGTCTATCAGCAATTGGCACCACGCGCGAAACGCCTGCTGCGCCATATGCCGCGCGTAGGCGAACTCGACAATGCGTTCGCGCCGGAGCAATACCGGAAATTCGCCTATTGAAGTAAGTATTCATTCGCCGCATTGACCGCGCAACGAATTATCACGAAAGCGAATCGCCAATTGACGCGCAATTACATCGGATTGCGAGTGACACGCGATTTGACATTTAAACCTTCGTTGCGCAAATGCAACGACACGCCCGCATCATCCGCACTTCTGCCGCGCTATTTGCACCCATAGCGCTCCTAATTCATTTTTCCACTCACGCAATCCGAAATAGCGCTGGCAGAATAGGCAAAAAAACAGTTAGCGGGAATCGGCATGCACCGCCGTTCCCGCAACGAGACACGCGGACCCTGATTTTCTACCCAAATTCATGCTTTAACGCTATCGTCTTATTGCGACCTGAACTCGTAGACCACCAGGAGCTCCGTGTGCGGAATCGATCGATACCTCGCGTGAAGAAAGACCGCCAGTCCGCCATACGCAGCAGCCGCTCGCGTGGTTCCCGATTATCGTCAAGTCCGCTTTACGGCTCGCTTTCCCGCTCGTTGTCCAGGCTTCTTCCCCGGTTATCGCTTTGCATGAGCGCGCTGGTGCTCGCCGGCTACTGCGCGTATAGCTTCGCTGGCGTTTCCGTATTGCGTCCGCCGCGCGAAGCGCTATCGAGCAGTCCGCTCGAAGTGACGATCGTCTATGCCGGCGATCTGCCCGGCGGCACCGAAGTAGACGTGCCGGCGCAATTGAACATCGCGATCAGCAATACCGAGTTGATACCGCGCCGGTTGGCGCTCGCGCTCACGCGCGAGAGCGGCGCACCCGAGCACCTGAAGCTCGCCGCCGGCGAACTGAAGGCAGTGCGCTATACCGGCACCTGGCCCGAATGGGCGCGCGGCGCGATGCAGATCGACGTGCCGGATCTCGACGTGTCGCCATCGTACGTGTTGCTGACGCATCCGCCGCGCTCCGGCAAGGAAGCGGCGCTCGCGTCGGCCGGGGGCGCAAATGCAACGACGGGAACGACGGCGGCTGGCACCATGAGCGGCGCACCGTCGTCGTCGAGCCTGATCGCGTCGTCGCCCGCACCGTCGCGGCCGGATGCGCCGGTGCCGCAAATCAACACTTTCCTGAGCCGCTTCTCCGCCTACGAGCCGATGTACTTCGCCGATGGCTGGGGCCAGGATGGCGACAATCTCGCGAAATTCCAGCTGAGCTTCAAGTTCCGCCTCGTCATTCCAGACGACCCGCGCTCGCGTAGATTCGTGGACAACCTGTACTTCGGCTATACACAAACCTCGCTGTGGGCTATCGAGGAGTACTCGTCGCCGTTCCGCGACACGAGTTATTTGCCCGCCCTCTTCTACTACCTCGAAGACACCGGCTGGAAGAGCAAGTGGTGGAGCAGAATGGGCGTGATGGCCGGCTACGAGCACGAATCGAATGGACGCGACGGTCCGGAATCGCGCGGCGTCGACTATGTGTTCCTGAAGCCGATCTGGGATTTCGGCGACATCAACGGCTACCATCTGACCATCGAGCCGAAGATTTATTACTATACGCACATCGCCGGCGAGAACCATGACATCGCCGACTACCGCGGCTACGTGGATCTGCGGTTCATCTACGGCAGCCCCGATGGCGCGCAACTGGACACGACGCTGCGCAAAGGAACGAAAGGCGGCAAAGGCAGCATCGATACGCAGTTCACCTATCCATTGGCGAAGCTGATCAACAGCCGCTGGGGCGGTTACGTATGGCTCGGCTTCTTTAGCGGTTATGGCGAGGACATTCTCGACTACAACCAGCATCGCTGGATTGCGCGAATCGGCTATAGCATCACACGCTAATCCGGAATTCGCCGGAGATGCAAGCAAAGGGCCGCCGAGCGGCCCTTTTGCCATTCGAGGACGGCGCACGACGTGCCGTAATACCTCGAAAGTCCTGCCGTAATTCTTTCAAAAGATTGCCCAGAGCCGATTCCCACCCGGCGGGCAACCCGTCTTAAATCCGCTCGTGAATGCTGTGTGCACGAACAGACGGGCATATCGGTGCGGATTTCTCTAGAGTTGAAGGGTCGCCGGTCCAACCGGCTGGCCACGCCGCGCGCTGACTTTTCCAGCGTCTAATCAAAACCAAGGAAAAACCAATGAAAACCGCTCTCCTTAAAGACCTGTCGACCGTTTCAAACGAGCCAACCGGACTTCTTTTGCATCGGAATAGTGCACCGCTTGCGCTCAAGCACGAAATTCACCCGGAACAGATCCGCGATAGCCTGCCGGCCCGTCAGGGGGGAGTCGGCTTTCTGTTTCACGCGACCGATTGGGAGACCCTTTCATTTTCTTTTCACAACGTTCGCGAACGCAGCGAATCGTTCGAAGAAGAATTGTGGAAGACCAAGCCTTTCATCGCCTCGCCGATCTATTCGGGCTCGCAGGTGATCGGCGCGAATATCGCCTGCCCGGTGCCGCTCGAAATGTGGCTCGGCAGCCCGCGCGGCATCAAGCGCTTTCGCGCGACGCAATTCTTTCCGGCGCTGGAGCTCGCCAGAAAGGCGGGCTTGAACATGGTCGCGATGGGCGCGTCGACGCCGTACGCATGCAACTACGGCGCGCTGCCCCGGCCGGTCAAGCCGCCTCACATCACGACCGGCCACGCGGCGACCGCGGCGATGCTGAAGGACTGGGCGATGCATTGCTGCCAACAGCTCGACCTCGAATTCGGCAACACGAAGCTCGCGCTGTTCGGCGCGGCCGGCCGGCTCGGCACGACGGTCGCGAAGTATCTGCTGTACAAGGACGCGCCGAAGGAACTGGTGCTGATCGATCTGCCGGACAAGATCAACCTGCTGACCGATCAGGCGAACGAGCTGCTCGCGTCGGACCTGCTCGGCAAATCGAAAGTATCGGTGCATACGTTCAGCCCCGACACGCCGCTGCCCGACTTCGACGGCGCAATCCTCGCGAGCAGCACGAGCGTGCCTTACCTGAGCGCCGCCGATCTCAAACGCGCGCAATTCTGGATCGACGATTCGCATCCGCGCGCGGCCAGCGTCGAAGCGGAACTCGCTTCTCGCGGTCATACGCTCTATATTGAATGCTTCGCGCGTGGACCCGCTGAACTCGACACCGCTTTCCCGTTCCGGCTGCCGTCCACCCGCGACTGCTATACCTGCTTTGCCGAAGGCTATTCCGCGTGGCAAGAAGGCATCGCATCCGATTTCATCATCGGTAGCCCGCCCGTATGGTCGGTCTCTTATACTCATGGTCTCCTGAAGAAGTACGGCTTTTCGGTCGGACCGTTTCACGGCAAGAACGGCGATTCGCTCGCCGAAGGCGTCGCAGCACAACAATTCAATACGCATGAAATGATGGGTTCCTGATGAACTCGGAGGCCTGATGGCGAGACCGCGCGAAAGTATGCGGGACATGCTGGAAAGAAGCAGGTTCGCGATTCGATGGGGAGGCGCACTCGGCCTCCTGTGTCACCCCATCTATTACATTGTCTGGACCTACCTCCTTCCGCAGCCTTACGACAACCTGCTGCTGCGACTCAGCGCGGCGGCCGTCTGCGTTCCGCTGCTGTTTCAGGCGCGCTGGCCGAGGCGCTACAACCCCGCGCTGCTGATCTACTGGCATTGCTGCCTGATTTACGTGCTGCCGTTCGTCTGCACGTTCCTGACCGTCAGAAACGGTTTCTCCACGATGTGGATGATGACCGAGGTCATGATGATCTTCATTCTGGCGCTGTGTATCGACAACCCGCTGCTGCTGATAACGTGCATCGGAATCGGCGTGTTTTCCGGCGGCCTTGCCGGCGTGTTGAGTGCGCCGACGCCGGTCGTTCTCAGCGCCGAGGACAAGTCCAACCTCGCGCTGCTGCCGGTGGTCGTGCTGTGCAGCATGGCGTTCAGTCACGCGATCAGCAAGGGACGCATCTTCGTCGAAAAGAACCGCGCGTTGCAGGCGCTCGCGGGTTCCATCGCGCACGAGATGCGCAATCCGCTGAGCCAATTGCGGCACGTGCTCGACCGCGTCGAGGAAGCGTTGCCCTCGGCGAACAGGGCGGGCGCGGCGCCGACGCTCACCGACGGCACGGCCTCGCTGATGTACAACCATCTCGCGCAGGGCCAATTGTCGATCGAGCGCGGCCTGCGCATCATCGCGATGACGCTCGACGAAGTCGCCGCGAAATCGATCCGCCCGGATAGTCTCAGCTACCTGCATGCCGGCGCGACCACGCGCAAGGCGCTCGCCGAATACGGCTTCGACAACGACAAGGAACGCGCGAAGGTGAGCGTCGTCGTCAACCGCGACTTCGTGTTCAAGGTCGACGAGACGGTCTATCTGTTCACGCTGTTCAACCTGATCAAGAACGCGCTGCATCACATCGTCGCGTATCCGCAGGCGACGCTGACATTGACCGTCGATACCGACTCGGTGATCGTGCGCGACACCGGCCCCGGCATCGCGGCGGAGATCCTGCAGCATCTGTTCGAGCCGTTTCGCACGGCCGGCAACTCGGGCGGCACCGGGCTCGGGCTCGCGTACTGCCAGCGCGCGATGCGCGCGTTCGGCGGCAGCATCGACTGCGAATCGGAACTCGGCAAGTTCACCGCATTCACGCTGCGCTTTCCACCGGTGGCGGCCGACGAGGTCGCGGAGCACGAGCGGCGCCTGTTCGAACGCGCGATGCCGGCGTTCAAGGGCAAACGCGTGCTCGTCGTCGACGACGACGCCACGCTGCGCGCCCGCACCCGCCGCGTGCTGACCAAGGCCGGCGCCTATGTCAGCGAGGCGTCGGGCGGCGAGCTTGCGCTCGCCACGTTGCGGCGCGCGCCGCTCTACGACCTCGTGCTGATGGACATCAGCATGCCCGATCTGGACGGCTACGCGACGACCGAGCGCATCCGCGCCGACCGGGACTGCCCGAACCGCAACGTGCTGATCGCCGCCTATACCGCCGAACCGGGCAACGCGGTGCGGCTGCGTGCGCGGCGCGCCGGGATGGACGAGATCATCGGCAAGACGTCGAGTGTGCAGGAGCTGATCACCGCGGTGCAGGCCCTGTTCGACAACGGCGTGCGGCATCAGCCGGGCGAGCTGCCCGACAGCTTCGCCGGCAGAACCTTCGTGATCGCCGACGACGACACCTACAGCCGGCTGGTCGCGAAGGCTTATCTGGAGCGCTGCGGCGCGAGCGTCGTCGAGGCCGACCACGGTCAGGCGGTGCTGACCAACCTGCACGAAGACGGCTTCATCGACGCGATCCTGATGGACGTGAACATGCCGGGCATGAACGGCATCGAGACGACGAAATCGATTCGCGCGCGCACCGATGCCTACGCGACGCTGCCTATCATCGCGCTGACCAGTCACACCGATGCCGAAGCGGCGCAGGCTTGCCTTGCCGCCGGGATGAACGAGGTGTTGATCAAGCCGGTGCAGGCCGGCTCGCTGTACGCATGTCTCGCGCGGCAGTTCGGCACACGCAGCGCGCCGATTGCGGACTCTCCATCTTCACAACGGATCATGCAAACCGCGGGCGAAAGCGCGCAAACGGATTTTGCCGCGACGCCGGTGGCATTGGCCCCAACTGGGAGCGCGCACGCGGCCGCCCCCATCGCCGAAGAAAGCCTGCTCGATGAGCCGCACCTCGAAGAACTGGTCTCGCTCGATCTGCTCGACGAATCGTTCCTGAACGGCATCGAACAGATCCGCTCGCTCGTCGCGCGGCTCGCGGCAAACAGCGCGGCTGTCGATATCAAGGCGACACACGCGAGCTTGCATGCGCTGCTTGGCGTCAGCGGCAACATCGGCGCGAAGGCACTGCATCGCTATGCGCGGCAGATCTATCCACGCGTGATCGGCGGTGAGTGGCCAGTGGAAACCGACTGGCTCGTGCAGATCCGCACGCTGGGCGCGCGCTCGACCGACGCGTTGCAGCGATATTACGCGTCGGCGAAAGGCCGGCGCGATCATCGCGATGCGCTGAGCGATTGAGCGCGCGCGCCGCCGCCGTCAGAACTTGTGCAGCACGCCGATCGCAACCGCCAGCTGGTTCGCGCCGGTCTTCACGGTCGTCGTCGCGACCGAAGTCGCCCATCCCGTCGCACTCAGCGCGGCCTTCGAGCTGTTGATCACATAGGTGATGTCGGTGTACAGCGCGGTGCGCTTCGATAGCCAGTAGTCCGCGTTGACACCGGTGCTCAAAGCGTGCGCGTCGACGTGGCGATACGCATGGTAGTAAGTCGCGGCTGCGAGGTCCAGCGCCGGCGTCGCCTTGTAGCGCACGCCCGCGAACGCCATCGACTGTGGCGGCGAGGCGGTGAGCGTCGACGGGACATCGTTCAGCAGCAATTCGTAGCCGCCGTACAGCGTCGCCTTGCCGATCGCATACGAACCGCCGGCCACGTAGCGCCGCTCGCTGTCGCCCGATGTCGCGATCACCGAGCCTTGGCGCTGCTCGTACACGAACGTGAGATTGAGCGGCCCCTGCACGTAGCGTCCACCGATGTCGTACTGCTTGCCGACGCGGAACGAGCCCGCCACCGGCACGTTGGAGCTGACTGCGTCATAGCCGAAGCTGTAGAGCGCGTTCAGCTCGAACGGTCCCACATGGCCGAGATACGACACCGCGTTGTCCGCCCGACCGACGAACTGCGCGTCCTGCGCGGACAGGCCGTAACTCGAATAACCGAGCGGATCGAGAGCGAGGAAGTAGCGGTACATCGGCGTCATCTGCCGGCCGAGCATCATCGCGCCGTAGCGATCCGATTCGAGTCCGACGAACGCCTGCCGGCCGAACAGCCGGCCGCCTTGCTGCAGCGCGCCGGTGTTCATCGCCATGCCCGATTCGAGCGTGAAAATCGCCCGCAGTCCGTTGCCGAGATCTTCCTTGCCGGTGAAACCCCAACGCGAATTCTGCCGGTTGCCGGTGCCGAGCGCGACCTGGGTGCCCGACGATCCCTGCGGCGTGACGGCGTGAGTCACGTAGGTCACCCCCGAGTCGACGATGCCGTACAGCGTGACCGACGACTGCGCATGCGCCGCGCCGCTGATGCCGATACCAATACCACATGCAAAAAGGACCTTCGACGGCCTGGCGAGAGGCTTGTGCGTCACCATGTGTCTCCTGCTGGAAATTGAGTTGTTTTGTGCTGCGAAAGCGTGATCGTTCGATCTCTGTGGTCGCGGTAGCCGGCGCGTGGCCGCGGCGGCTACCGGAGAGAGTCGGTCATTCGCGTGCGATGTGCGGATTGACGAAGCACATTGCGACGACCGCGATGGCGGGTCCGACCGCGAGCGTGATGAGCGCGAGCATGAACGAATGACTCGCGCCATACAGCGAGCCGACCACCATCGGCGACACCGCGCTGCCGGACTGCCAGATCGCATTGGTCCAGCCGGCGCTCGCGCCGGCGAGGCGCTTGCCGGATGCGTCGCTGACCTGTGCCATCAGCACCGGCAGATAGCCGAACGAGAACGCCCCGAGGATCGGCGCGACCAGATAGAACTGATGCGCGGTCGAGCAGTAGCCGAACACCAGCAGCGCGATCGTGAACGCGATCAGGCAGCCGATCGACATCATCCGCCGCGACACGCCGGGCAGATCGGAGATCCAGCCGAGCGTCGGCTTCGCGATCACCGCGCCGATGCCGAACGAGGCGACGATCGATCCGGCGACGATCGGCGCAATGCCGTATTGCCGCGTCATCAGCGCGTTGCTCCATGCGGCGAAGCCGACGGTCGCCCACAAGCCGCCGCAGCCCGCGATGGACAGCGCGATCAGGTTCCGGTTGCGCAACAGGCCGAGCATGTCCTGCAGGCTGTTGCGCGCGGGCTTCGCTTCGTTCGACGGCCGGTTCTTCAGCAGCAGCAACGTGACGACGCCCCACGCGAACGTGACGATGCCGAGCATATGGAATGCGTTCGACCAGCCGTGCCGCGCTGAGAACGACGGCACGACCGCGTTCGCGATCACGACGGCGAGCGACGTCGCGGTCGTGTAGAGGCCCATTGCGCGGCCCCGGTCGCGCGTGAACCATGCGGGAATGATCTTCATGCCGGCCGAATAGTCGGCGCCCGCCGCGAAACCCATTGCCGCCTGAATCACGATGCCGAAGGCGAGCGAATGCGTATAGCCGAAGGTGAACGTGAGCACGCCAAGGGGCAGCAGCGCGAGCGTGAGCATCGCGCGACCGCCTAGCAGATCGGTCAGCATGCCGCCGACCACGTTCGCAAGCACATAGCCCGCGTAGAACGCGGTCACGAACGCACCGAGCATCGACACGCTGATGCCGAGCGACGCGCCGACCGGCGCGGCCACCGTACTCCACGCAACGCGGACCACATAGCTGAGCAGAAACGCGGCCCAGACGATGAACAGCGCGACCCAGCGATACGGGTTCGTGTCGGCGCTACTCGCCTCCCGTGCGGCGTTCGTGGCCCAGACGCTCGCGGACATGCCCTCCGACGACGCCAGATTCTTCTCCATGACTCCTCCAATGCCGAGCGTGCCAGCGGCCGCCCGTTTTCTTTCTTTCTGATGGATAAGGCGCCGGCCGCCTGCTGTGACCGGCGCCGGGGATTGCCGTTACAGATCGAGCACCAGCACCCTCGACTTCGCACGTGAACAGCACGGCAGGAACTGATCGTTGCGGGCCTGCTCCTCAGGCGACAGGTACAGATCCCGGTGGTCGGGTTCGCCTTCGAGCACCCGCGTAATGCAGGTGCCGCAAATGCCCTGCTCGCACGACACCGGCACGTCGACGCCCGCCGCCGTGAGCGCCTGCGTGACCGTGCAATCGGCCGCGATCGACACGACGCGGCCCGAGCGCGCGAGCCGCACGTCGAACGAGCCGCCGTCGCCGGCAGGCTGCGCCGCCGCGAAGTATTCGTAATGCAGACGATCGTCGCTCCAGCCGAGCGAGCGCGCCGTGTCGAGCACCGCGTTCATGAAGCCCTGCGGACCGCACACGTACAGATGCCGGTCCGCGCCAACTGTCAGCAGTGCGTTCAGATCGAGCATGCCGTGCTCGTCGTCGAAGTGGTATTGCACGTTGTCGACCCACGACGACGCGGCGATTCGCTCGACGAACGCTGCCCGGCTCTTCGAGCGCGCGCAGTAATGCATGTCGAACGCCGCGCCCATCGCTGCCAGCTGCTCCGCCATGCAGAGAATCGGCGTGACGCCAATGCCGCCCGCGAGCAATAGCGGCTTCGCGTCGTGCCGGGCGAGCGGGAAATGATTGCGCGGCACGCCGATGCGGATCGCGTCGCCTTGGTTCACCGCGTCGTGCATGCGCAGCGAGCCGCCGCGCGAATCGGCGTCGCGCAACACCGCGATCTGATACCGGTGACGCTCGTGAGGCGCGTTGCACAGCGAGTACTGCCGCACCGGCCCACCCGGCACGTAGACGTCGATGTGCGCGCCCGCCTCGAACGGCGGCAGCTCGCGTCCGTTGACATCGACGAACTCGAAGCCGGCGATCCCGTCGGCTTCGTCGCGCCGTGCGGCAACCCGCACCATCAGCGTGGAATCGGTCATGTTCATGCCACCTCTCCTCCGCTCACATCGCCGACAGGCCGCCGTCGACCATCAGCGTCGTGCCCGTGATGTACGACGCCTCGTCGCTCGCGAACCATAGGATCGGCCATGCGATCTCTTCGGGCGATGCCCAGCGGCCTATCAGCGACGTGTCCTGGCGCTGGGTCTTCAGCGCTTCGACGCTCTTGCCTGCTGCAATGGCGCGGTTCACGTGGAATCCGGTCAGCGTCGAACCGGGGCATATCGCGTTCACACGCACGCCGTTCGCGGTCTCCTCGAACGCGAGCGTGCGGGTCATCGCCAGCATGCCGGCCTTGGTCGCGTCGTACAGGCCCATGCCCTTGCGGCCGGTCACCGCATAGCACGACGATACGTTGACGATACTCGCGCGGCCCGCGCGACGCAGGAACGGCAGCGCCGCCCTGCAATAGTTCGACGTGCCGACCAGATTGACCGACACCATCGCCTGCCACTCGGCCGGCGTCGCGTCGGCGAGCGCGCTGTAGTTGCGCATCGCCGCGTTGTTCACCAGCACGTCGAGCCGGCCGAACGAAGTGGCGGCGAACTGCACCGCGCGCACCGCATCGGCGTCATCCGACACGTCTGCCGCGAACGTCTCGACACGCGCGGACGGATCGGCCGTTTTCAGTTCGTCCGCGACGCGCGCGAGCGCCTCCGGATTCGCATCGACGAGCACCACCGCGGCGCCCTGGGAGCAGAACACGCGCGCGGTGGCGGCGCCGATGCCTCCTCCGCCACCAGTGATCAGCGCGACCTTGTCTTCGAGTCTTTTACGTTGCTGCATTGCTTGCCGGCGCGCAGCCGGCCTCCTTTTGCGGAATGGGCAGAAGGTCCAGTCGGACCAGGTGACGACACGCGGAGCCGAAACGAAGTCCGGCCCCGCCGTGCATCAGATCGTGTAGATCGGCTGGTCCTTGCCGTCGTGCAGATGGATCACCGCCCATTCCTGTGGTTTCTGATCGCGCGGCAGCAGCACGCCGGCCGCGCGCACGCGCTGCTGGTCGGCGTCGATCGCGGGCGGATCGGTATCGGGCACCAGCGCGGTTGCCGCCTCGTACATCATGCGGCGCGCCATTACGATTGCGCGGTCGGTCGGCAGCAGCTTTTCCTTGCTGTGATCCTGGATCGGACCCATGCTTTCCTGCAGCGACGCGTCCTGCATCGCGAAGCCGAACACGCCCGAGTACGCGCGCTTTTCCTTCTGCGCCTTGCGGTCGATCAGATAGTCGTTGTCCTTGTTCGCCTTCGGACGGAACGAGCCACCCTCCTCGTACTCGCAGTGAATGCCCTTGCCGGCATTCAGGTCGGCCAGTTCCTGCTCGTCGAGCGGACGGTCCGGACGGAAGTTGATGCTCCACGCCCAGCAGCTGTGATCGTCGATCGGTACCCACACGTGGCCCGCGAGCGAGTGGTCGCCGAACGGCGGGATCAGCGTGTACCACGGGAACAGCCACTGCGTGACGCGCCAGTAGTACGAATCCGGCTCGCCGTTGCGGCGCCCGAACAGCGTGAGGCCGAACGGCTGCTTCTCGATCTCAAAGATCACGTTGCCGTCCGCCTTGATGTAGTCGAGCGCCTTCGTGCCCTGGTGCATCGGATCATCGTCGACTTCGTAGCGGTGCACGTACGACACGTGGCTCGTGTCGATGCCGCCTTCCATGGCCTGTAGGTAGTTCGATTCCTGCAGCCGCTTGGATACGAACACGTGGCTCTCCGGCAGGTTGCACCACTCGAGATCCGGCGGCGCCGGCTGGCGGTCCTTCGGCCCCATGTACGCCCACACGATGCCCGCGCGTTCGATGCACGGATACGCGGTGATGCCCATGTGCTTGCACGCCTGCGGTGCGGACGGCACTTCGACGCAGTTGCCGTTGCGGTCGAATTTGAGGCCGTGATACGAGCAGCGAATGCCGTTCTCCTCATTGCGGCCGAAGTACAGCGACACGCCGCGGTGCGAGCAGAACTCGTCGATCAGCGCCGGCTGGCCTTCGGAATCGCGAAAGGCCAGCAGCTTTTCGCCGAGGATCTGCACGCGCACCGGCGGGCAATCCGGCTCCGCGACTTCGCTCGCGAGCAGCACCGGCACCCAGTAGCGGCGCATCAGATTACCCATCGCCGTGCCCGGGCCAGTGCGAACCAGCGTCTCCGACATGCTCTTGTCCATAATTCCTCCGAATCCGGTTGTCCGTTGTGTGAGAATGTGATCTCATTGTACGGACAGACTGATTTGCGTCAAGTTCGTTGCGATAGGGACTTTCACTACAATGTGCAATCGACGCGGACCGACGTGGAAAGGAAATTTCAAATGGAAGAGAAAAAGCCGCACGAAAATGTGCGAGCAGTCGAGCGGGCGCTAGAAATTCTTCTGGCGTTCCGCCCCGGGGACAAGGAACTGACCGTTGCGGAGTTGCTGACCCGCGTGGACCTGAGCCGGCCGACGCTGTACCGGCTGCTGAATACGCTCGAACAGAACGGCTTTCTCGCGTCGTCCGGCGAGCCGCAGCGCTTCAGGCTCGGCAGTTCGGTCGCGCAAGTCGCGCACGCGTGGATGGCGAACAATACGATCGCGCAACTCGCGCAGCCGATGCTGCGCGAGCTTTGGGAAGCGACGTCTGAGACGGTCGCGTTGTTCGTGCCGGAGGGCACCTACCGGATTTGCGTGGCCGAACTGGAAAGTCCGCAGCCGCTCAGCTTCCGGCGCGGGGTCGGCTATCGCGAGAAGCTAGTGCTCGGCGCGAGCGGCCGCACGATTCTTTCGCAGATGCCGCTGTCAGAGGACGATCTGCGGCGCTATCTGACCGATCCGAATCAGGACGTCGCGACGCTCGCCGCCGATCTCGATGCGGTCCGCGCAAAGGGCTTCGGCACCAGCCATCACGAGCTGATCGCCGGTGCGGTCGCGGTGGCCGCGCCGTTCTTCAACGGCGCGAACCAGGTGGCGGGTTCGGTGTGCATCTTCGGGCCGAGTGTGCGCGTAACCGATGAGCGCGTCGCGCAGTTCGCGGCGTTGCTCAAGCGAGAGGTGGGCAATCTGTCGCGCGCGCTGGGGCATCAAGGGGAAACTGGACGGGTGCCGGTCGCGGCGCGCCGGTGAAATCGGCATCGAAGGTATTGGCCAACGCCTGAAGAGTCGTCGGAGAAGTCGACGCTCTGTTCAGGCGCCCGCTGACTCAGCGCCGACGCCGAGACTCATGCGCCGGACTGCACGGCAATGACGCGCCGCGCGAGCGCCGAATAAGCAAGTGGCTCGAAACGATCGAGCCCATCCTTGACGGCAGCGATGTCGTTATTTCTGGCTTG
The DNA here is from genome assembly GCF_050436725.1 of Paraburkholderia sp. JPY465. Lineage (NCBI taxonomy): Bacteria > Pseudomonadati > Pseudomonadota > Betaproteobacteria > Burkholderiales > Burkholderiaceae > Paraburkholderia > Paraburkholderia sp. JPY465. Next base: position 2,457,094 of record NZ_JBNDMT010000002.1, on the reverse strand, counting down.
CTGCTCCATCTGTGCGCAAGCATTCGCCGCTTCGGTTTCCTGAATCATCGCGAAAGATCCGCGTACCGCATGAAGTTGGGCGAGCACCGTTTTCATATCCCCAAGTTCAATGGCGGCGTGCAGTTCCCGAAGCGAATCCTTCAGCGTCTGAGTCATCGCGGCATGGATGTGCTCGGGCAATGGCCCTTGCGAGATGTCGCGCCTCGCCAACGTGGCATTCGCGGGGCGCCTGCCGGCCTCGTCGACCAGTCGCCGCGCGGTCGCGTCCATCGTGTCTAGCAGGACAGGTTTGAGCAGGACCTCGTCGATTCCGGCGTTCGCGCATCGCGCGCGCTCTTCTGCCGCGACGTGAGCGGTAATCGCGATGATCGGCAGCGTCTCGCTTTGGGCACGAAGGCACCGCGCGAGCGCATACCCGTCCATCCCCGGCATATTGATGTCGGTCAGCACCAGATCGTAGTGGCGCTCGTTGAAGCGCCGCAATGCCGCCCCGCCACTATCGGCCATATCGGCCTCGTATCCCAGCGTAGCAAGTTGCGCGACGAGCAACTCCCGGTTGGCGAGCTGATCGTCGACGACGAGGATCTGAATGGCGTGTGTGTCGATCTCGCTGGACTTCGATTCGGCTTTGGTATGTCCTGCTGCGCTGACCGGGGTGGCTGCACTCACCGGAATGGGCAAGGTCACGACAAAGGTGCTTCCGGCATTCAACTCGCTTTTCACCCAAATCGTGCCATGCATCAATTCAGTCAGGCGCAAACAGAGCGCGAGTCCGAGGCCTGTTCCGCCGTAACGCCTCGCAATCGACGAATCGGCCTGTGTGAAAGCATGAAATAGCGTCTCCTGCTGCTGCGGGGTCATGCCGATGCCGGTGTCGCTGACGCCGATCACGATCGGAGAATCGACGGCTGTGTCATCCTTCAGGTAGACCTCGAGCAGTACATCGCCCGTGGCGGTGAATTTGATCGCGTTACCACACATGAAAGTAATCTCGCGCGGATTCTTTGTATTGACACCAGACCTGACTCCATCGACCGCCTCCACCAGCGTGACCGGCTTGTCCTTGCAAATCTCGGCCGCCACCTTGAAACAGGTTTGCGAACTTTCGAGCAGACCGCTGCATTCGACGCGATAAGTCGGCGCTTTCTGGTCTGGAGCAACAATTGCATGTGCGTTGTAGGTCGGGCCCGATTGCGTCGTACATGCCGCCACAAGCCCCAATACTGAGCCCAGCAATGCCAGGCGTGGATAAATTAAATTGTGCTTTTTCATATTTGTAGATTCGCTTGAAGCGAAAGCAGAAAAGATTAAAGAACTCGATGCGTAGGAGAGGGGGCGTACCCCCTCTCCTACTAAACGGTTACCACTGGTACGAGGCACCCACTCCGACAGTCGTACCGCCGCTTGACATGCCAACACCCGCTTTCATCTTGATGTTTTGCGTGATGCGAGCCGTACCACCAATCGCGACAGCCTGATAGCCCTTATAGGTCCCGCCACCGATACCGATCGCCAGCGTCTTGTCCTTATCGACGTCCGGAATCATCGTCAGCGCAGTGGCTGCGGCAATACCCGAGTAAGCGCCCTTGGCCACATCGCTGATCGCCTGATCTGCAGCGTTCATTCGGTCGTCGAGACCCGACAGGGCATCGCCTACGTTCGAGTACGTGCCACCCGACAGCTGATACGACGGGCCGGTCACCGCACCGGTCGTCGAATCGATGCTGGCTCCGCCGCCCAGACCCTCAACCGCGGTCTTGAGCTGCGAAACGTTGACGGCATCGGTTGCCTGCGAGCCAGCCGCAACATTGGTGACCTGACGCTGTTTCGTAGCGGAGCCTACCGAAACCGTGTTCTCCCGATCGGCAACCGAACCCTGACCCAAGGCAACCGAGTTGGAAGCCGTGGCTTGTGCGCCTTGACCGACCGCAACCGCACCAGCAGATGCCGCGGCGCCTGCGCCCATTGCCACTGCGCTATCTGCTGCGTTGGCGTTCGAACCGACTGCTGTACCGTTGTCGCCCGTAGCCACCGCACCGGAACCAGCCGTAGTACTGCCCGCACCTGCGCCCGGAGATGCAGCGTTGACAACAGCACCATCATCCGAAGAGGTATCCGTTGCGTTGAAGTACGGATTGCTACCCGAACCGCCGCTGCCCCCCGAGCCACCGTTGTTCTCGAGGTTGGTGACCCGGTTGTTGACATTGGTCACCTCGGTCTGCAGCGCTTCCAACTGGCCGTAGTTCACGGCGTCGTAAGTTGACGATCCATTGGCAACGTTGGTCAACACAACGGGGCCAGACGACCGGCCACCACCCAGCGTCACGCTGTTGTAGTTCACCGTGCCATCGGTGTTGATGTCGTACTTGACCGCGCCTTGATCCAGATTCGTGATGTTGCTGCCGATCTGGTCCAGCGCCTGGTTCGTGGCGTACAGCTGCGAGCCATTCACCGCGTCCGTGCTCGTCGCGCTCAGGCGATCCGCGGCCACGTTCGTGATCGTGCGCTCGTTACCCTCGCTGCCCACGCTCACCGTGCTCGTCGGGTTCGCTCCGGCGAACGCGTAATCCGTTCCGCCGATGCTCGCACCCGCCGTGCCCACCGCCGCTGCCGTCACCGAGCCTGCGCCCAGCGCCACATCACCCGCGTTGTTCGACACCGCACCCATACCGATCGCCACCGAGTCCTCACCCAGCGCCGACGAATCTGCACCCGTCGAGTTCGCGTGGAAGTACTTCGTGCCCTTCTCGTACACGTTCGTCACCTGGTCACCCAGGTTCGTCACGTTGGTGTTGGTCTCGGTCAGCTGCGACATGTTCACCGCATCGCCCGGGTTCACACCTTCCGCCACATTCGTGATGCGCGTGCCGCCCGTATGCGTCGTGCTGTTGTACGTATCACCGCCCAGCGTGATCGTGTCCTTCGTGGCATCGTCGTAATGCACCGCCAGCGCATCCGCCCCGCCGCCGGCACCATTACGGATGTCCTGGCTCAGCTGGTCCACCTGCTGGTTCGTGGCGTACAGCTGCGAGCCGTTCACCGCGTCGGTGCTCGTCGCGCTCAGGCGACCCGCGGCCACGTTCGTGATCGTGCGCTCGTTACCCACGCTGCCCACGCTCACCGTGCTCGCCGGGTTCGCACCGGCGAATGCGTAATCCGTCCCGCCGATGCTCGCACCCGCCGTGCCCACCGCCGCGGCCGTCACCGAGCCTGCGCCCAGCGCCACATCTCCCGCGTTGTTCGACACCGCACCCATACCGATCGCCACCGAGTCCTCACCCAGCGCCGACGAATCCGCTCCCGTCGAGTTCGCGTGGAAGTACTTCGTGCCCTTCTCGTACACGTTCGTTACCTGGTCGCCGATGCTCGACACCTGGTCGCCGAGGTTGGTCACCTGGTCGCCCAGGTTCGTCACGTTGGTGTTGGTCTCGGTCAGCTGCGCCATGTTCACCGCATCGCCCGGGTCCACGCCTTCCGCCACATTCGTGATGCGCGTGCCGCCCGTATGCGTCGTGCTGTTGTACGTGTCACCGCCCAGCGTCAGGCTGTTGTAGTTCACCGTCCCGTCCGGGTTGGTGTCGTACTTCACCGAGCTCTGGTCAACCTGCGTGATCCGGTCGCCCAGATTCGTCACACGGCCATCGATGTTCGTCACCTGGTCGCCCAGGTTGGTGATCGACGTGGTGTTCTGCTCCACCTGCTGGTTCGTGGCATACAGCTGCGAACCGTTCACCGCGTCCTTGCTCGTCGACGACAGCTCGCCTTCGGCCACGTTCGTGACCTTCGTGCCATTGCTGTCACCGCCCAGCGTGACCGTGTCCTTCGTGGCATCGTCGTAATGCACCGCCAGCGCATCCGCCCCGCCGCCGGCACCATTACGGATGTCCTGGCTCAGCTGGTCCACCTGCTGGTTCGTGGCGTACAGCTGCGAGCCGTTCACCGCGTCGGTGCTCGTCGCGCTCAGGCGACCCGCGGCCACGTTCGTGATCGTGCGCTCGTTACCCACGCTGCCCACGCTCACCGTGCTCGCGGGGTTCGCACCGGCGAATGCGTAATCCGTCCCGCCGATGCTCGCACCCGCCGTGCCCACCGCCGCGGCCGTCACCGAGCCTGCGCCCAGCGCCACATCACCCGCGTTGTTCGACACCGCACCCATACCGATCGCCACCGAGTCCTCACCCAGCGCCGACGAATCTGCACCCGTCGAGTTCGCGTGGAAGTACTTCGTGCCCTTCTCGTACACGTTCGTCACCTGGTCACCCAGGTTCGTCACGTTGGTGTTGGTCTCGGTCAGCTGCGCCATGTTCACCGCATCGCCCGGGTCCACGCCTTCCGCCACCCATACCGATCGCCACCGAGTCCGCACCCAGCGCCGACGAATCCGCTCCCGTCGAGTTCGCGTGGAAGTACTTCGTGCCCTTCTCGTACACGTTCGTTACCTGGTCGCCGATGCTCGACACCTGGTCGCCGAGGTTCGTCACGTTGGTGTTGGTCTCGGTCAGCTGCGCCATGTTCACCGCATCGCCCGGGTCCACGCCTTCCGCCACATTCGTGATGCGCGTGCCGCCCGTATGCGTCGTGCTGTTGTACGTGTCACCGCCCAGCGTCAGGCTGTTGTAGTTCACCGTCCCGTCCGGGTTGGTGTCGTACTTCACCGAGCTCTGGTCAACCTGCGTGATCCGGTCGCCCAGATTCGTCACACGCCCATCGATGTTCGTCACCTGGTCGCCCAGGTTGGTGATCGACGTGGTGTTCTGCTCCACCTGCTGGTTCGTGGCATACAGCTGCGAACCGTTCACCGCGTCCTTGCTCGTCGACGACAGCTCGCCTTCGGCCACGTTCGTGACCTTCGTGCCATTGCTGTCACCGCCCAGCGTGACCGTGTCCTTCGTGGCATCGTCGTAATGCACCGCCAGCGCATCCGCCCCGCCGCCGGCACCATTACGGATGTCCTGGCTCAGCTGGTCCACCTGCTGGTTCGTGGCGTACAGCTGCGAGCCGTTCACCGCGTCGGTGCTCGTCGCGCTCAGGCGGCCCGCGGCCACGTTCGTAATCGTGCGCTCGTTACCCGCGCTGCCCACGCTCACCGTGCTCGCCGGGTTCGCACCGGCGAATGCGTAATCCGTCCCGCCGATGCTCGCACCCGTCGTGCCCACCGCCGCGGCCGTCACCGAGCCTGCGCCCAGCGCCACATCTCCCGCGTTGTTCGACACCGCACCCATACCGATCGCCACCGAGTCCGCACCCAGCGCCGACGAATCCGCTCCCGTCGAGTTCGCGTGGAAGTACTTCGTGCCCTTCTCGTACACGTTCGTTACCTGGTCGCCGATGCTCGACACCTGGTCGCCGAGGTTGAGAACCATTGACCGCATCGGTGCTCGTCGCGCTCAGGCGACCCGCGGCCACGTTCGTGATCGTGCGCTCCTTGCCCACGCTGCCCACGCTCACCGTGCCAGTCGGATTCGAACCGGCAAAGAAGTAGTTCGTACCGCGGATGGACGTGCCGCTCGGACTCACCGCAGCCGACGTCGTCGAGTCTGCGCCCAGCGCTACCGAATTCGCCTGCGTTGCAGCGGCGCGCGCACCCAGCGCCAGTGAAAACTCACCTGTCGCGCCTGCCGTATCACCAAGCGCCACGGCGGCGGCGCCTGTCGCATTCGTGTTAAAACCAATCGCCGTGGACTTGGATCCAAGCGCTTTAGCCACATTACCAAGCGCCGTGGCACCGAATTCTGATGCCTTAGCGTAAGGACCAGCCGCCGTGGCGTAGTCGCCTGCCGACACCGTGCCCACACCGATCGCCACCGCGTCCTGAGCCGTCGCCGAAGAATCCGTACCCGTCGAATTCGCGTGGAAGTACTTCGTGCCCTTCTCGTACACGTTCGTCACCCGGTCATCCAGGTTGGCGATCGACTGGTTCGTCGCGTACAGCTGCGAGCCATTTATCGCGTCCTTACTGGTCGCCGACACTGCGCCTTGCTTGAGATTCGTTATTGTGTGATTGTCGAGATCCATTTCGGCACGCACGTGGACGCCGTTGGTCCCACCCAGCACCAGGGTGCCATCGGAGAATCCTGCGACATAGGCGGTCTGCGCTTCACCGTTAGCGGCGCCGCTGTCGTTGCCGGCATTGCCGAGCTGGAAAGACTGGGTGCCATCACCGAAGGGATTAGAGCCAGGACCACAACCGACTTGCTTGCTTGTGCCGCCCGGCCCCCAACTATAGCCCCCCCCTGAGTTTGCAGACTGGTTACACAGGACCAAGCTCGAGCCATGGGTCAACGCCAGCGCCATCTGCGGCGCCATGAATGCGGCCACGCCCACAGCAGACACAATCGCGGTGGCGACGACGCCCGACGAAGGCTTCTTACCTTTTGCCCGACTGGTCTCGGCCGCGGCAACGAAAGTGCCGGTCTTCTCGCACCAAATACTCCTGTACGACTTGTTCATCAATATTCTCCAGTTCAAAAAAATAGATTCACGTATGCGGCTATGTGGCGACCGCGTCACCCAAGTTGATGACCGTCGTGCCGCTCGCGTTTTAGTTCGGCGCCAAGCCGGCGCCGTCCGCGTTCACCGTCCGCACCTTTGACCACCGTGATAAAAAACTTAATTTCCTTCAGCACTGAAATTTGTCACTTATTTACGAATTTACTTTCCGATAAGCGCAAAGCGCTATTCAGGCCTGCATCACAGTCGCGATGCCTGTAAATGTGAAATCGACATGCCGAAATCATCAAAAAATTATCAATGACGCAGGAAATAAACCGACTTGTTCCTAGCCGAAATCCCAGATAATCTTATTTTTATTGCGCAACGAATATAATCAGCCTCGTCCTAAAGTCGCCAAATTGAACATAGGACAAAGCCGCAACGAGATCTCTGTCGATAAATTACTCATCCGCTGATCGCGAGACTTTCCCGCAATGGAAAATCAATTAAAAAGGCACAAAAATTTCCACCAACACTTCGCAGAGCTCGATAGATGGAATTCCCCAGCTGTGAACCCCGAGACAACGTCGGCACCAAGACCTGGAAGATGACAAAGAAGACCCGACGAACACGATTGCGGCATTCGAAGCGGAACGGTCAAAGGGGCGCAGACACTGGTCGAGCGGGAGTAGCAGCTTGATGTGCGTCAGAACCAGATCGCGAAATGGAGGCGGCAACTGTCAGGGCATGCGGCGGACATCTTCGTCGCTGTCGGCGTTCTATTGTGTGAGCTACCGGTTGATCTGAACTTGCCGCGCGCCGAGATCCGCGGTAGACGGTTGAGAACGATTGCCTTGACGGACCCGCGCACCGGGGCAGGATTGCTGTGCGCAACGCGACGCGTAGGAGGAAAAGCTCTGGGGGCGTGTTCGACAGGACATATGCTTTGCCGGTTTCGCAGCGGGCCCAGCCCTTAGCGTCGCGAGACCCGGGGTGCGCTATCCATCGCTGCTGGTGAGCGAGACGAATTGACGATGGCCAACTTTGCTGACTTCGCGCCAGTTACCTAAGATTCAGGCTCTTCGATCGGCGGCGTCTGTCCAGACGAGGCAGCAAGAATACCCAAGTGCGCTTTGCTCCTGTGCGCCTTCGCGGTCTTGCGAGATCTGTCTATCGAACGTGTTACGGCAGCAAGATCGCTCCGGCCCAGCGCCAAAGCAACGCCCCCCTCGCGCCGGCACGGCAAGGCTGCAACGTCCTGTTCGCCGTGCTGCGCACTGGCTCTATTCGGCCCCGGGTCAGCACATTTCGCTTGACGAACCACATCGGCGCACCTGCCTTTGGCCCGACTGTATCGAGCACAACCGCGAACAGCGTTTGCTAATCTCCGTTTTTTCCAACCAATCGCGAGTCCCGGCAGATGGACTGTCTTTCCCATTCAAGAAGCATCTGCTTTTTTGATTTTGGCGACTCGAACATGAAATCGGTTACGGTGGACAGAAAATCACTCTGCTGACGCCGGGAAAGTTTCGCGAACCTGATTAGCAATTCTCTTATGCTTGCGAATCTGTCTTGTTTCATCACTTTTTCTCACTCGTGGTTTTCCCCGGCTGCAAAAATTGCAACTTCATCGAACCCAACGGAGGTTTATAACATTCGATCATCTATAAAACTTGATTCTCGGGCCACGTAAATGAATTTGCCTTTAATTCGCATTAAAAATCGGGAAATTCATGCATCGTCCCGATTTGACGCGCCGCAGTAAGACACAGGTTCCGGACAGAATCTTTTCTCTATTCCGTAGCGCACCAAGTCGCCATCCCATAGGTACCAAGTTTGTAGATCTACGCATTTTTCCGCGATTCGATTGCCTCTGTGCTCAGATGTAGACAATCGGCGATTTCGCTGACTCAATTTCGCAAGTTCGCAATGTTGCCATTCGCATGTCAGAGAAGGCGTTAGATTGCATCCCAAACATCCGTTCGCTGCGCCGCTGGCCCATCCGAGCGTGAAGCGATGACATCAACCAGAATTTTACGGATTCAATCCAACTGCAAAAACAGGGCACGTCTTAAAATATGTAGAAACGAAATGGGCCCATTCCTATTAGCCGTCTTTCAATAGGGCGGTGTCTTAGCCGAGGCCTCGGACAAGAGCGCGTCGTTACACCATGGATAAGTGAGCCTCGCTGGTCCGATCGGTTTTCGGACATTTTTTGATTGGAACGTCAATGCGAGAGGGGCTACGCACCACGTTGTATCTCGGCTCCATCTGACAACGCGCTCGCCTCCATTCAGTGGCGGATGACGCCGGCCGGCTCGTCGCCAGTCACGGACAGAACGCCTGCATTGCCAATCGAATTCAATGCTTCTGCGAGTGAAGGCGCCGCCTGATTGCGAAAAGTTGCCGACTACTTCCGCGGCGACATGACAGCACTTGTATTCACCTCAACAATGAGCTTGTCATGGACCGAACCGTACATCTCATGATGTTCTTCTCGTTTCCATTGCCGACGCGCAGCGCACGAGGAGTGGGTTGTCTACATCATCAACTCAATGACCCATGCTTACCCGGCGAATCGCCCAGGCACATCCGTGATACGACGATGTTGCATTTTATCCATCCAGCCAGAGTCGTCCGCTCGCACCGCCCATGACGAAATCGGCACGCCGTCGCTTGGGAGCAGGCGTACCCCGGTTGCGGCGGATGCATAGTGATCGACCGCGGCCCATTTCGTCGAGGACGGTGAATGATGCCCTGCTGCTGATGTCGCAGCGGGGCGAACTGCCGGGCGAGCCGCACCGCCGTTACCCCGACGAACGGTAACTGCACCAATACGCTGAGATACCGATTCTCTAGCGGAACTAATATTCCTGCTCGCGGCTTCGTTTCCGTAGTTGCGCGAAAGGGCGGCTGAACTTCCTTTCACCGGTATCGACGCCTCCATTTGCGCCGAAATGGGAGCCGACGGTACAGTCACCAAAGGGGTGACATCACCCCCTGCAACGGTCTGCGCGGGAGGAACCGACATGGCCCTCAGCGCAATCCATGCCGCGAGCACTATTCCGCCCGTTGCAACTACGCGCTCTGCGATTACCCGTCGGCGTATTAAACGGGGCTGTCCGTGCGGCGCCTCGATGCATCCGGACGCTGGTTTCGGTGCACTTGCCGCGGGAGTGACCAAGCCCGCTGGTGAGTCAACATCGGCATGGAAGCGCGCGCTCGATTCAGGGCGCAGCTGCTCCCACCGGCACATCGATCTGATTGCTACGGCACTTAGACAGAACGTTCGTGACAACGCGCCATAGAATCCGATGACCTCAGGACGCAAACTAACGCGAGAAGGCAGTGGCATCCATTCGTGTCCAAAAGAAGCGGGCAGGCTTGCAAACGGTCGTGAACTTGGCAACGCCATCGTGCCCTCGACTGCAGTAAGGGGAATCGTCAACATCGGTTTTCTCGCAACGCCTCACGGCAAAATTTCATGAGCGCATGGAGGTGTGTCGAAACGGTGGTTCGCGAGACCCATCCACTAATGTGGTATCAAATGCCTAGCAATGCGCGCTATATTTGATGATTCAAAGTTCGTTTTTGGAACGAATGTGTTAGCGGTAAGCCGTAGCTGGAGTTTTACGCATCCATCGATTCCGGGTATCACCTTACGACGCCCCTGCCTGTGCGGATATCCTCAATGGATTCACCCTGCCCATAATCTCGTGCACGCGGAACAATGAACTGCATAAGACCACTCGGCAAGAAGAGCCCACACCTCGGTCCGATTTGGACAGACCTGACACTGGTCGGTCGCAAGTACTAACGCACGCTCTATCGCCACTCGCATCCTTAATCTGCACCGTAGATAGATCCTAGACCTATTAACGCTGAGGAAGGATCAGGCAACTCCTCAAAACACTCAGCAAAATAATAAGAAACGTCCTAAATACCTCGTGTTCGTTGTATCGGGTCCCGGAAGCAAGCATGAGGAGGAAGCCATCGAGCGCGGGCTTGCAAGATTGCTGGCGGATCTATTTTGCGCCCGGCAAACCGGCTTCATTCTGCCTTTGCAGTGTATCGACCTGACGTTGCAGTTCGCGCAATTGCGCCTGCGCTTGCACCTTTTCCGCGCGCAGTACAGCGGCCTCGGCCTGCATTCGACGCTGACGATCGTCGACCTGCGCCTGCTGCGTGCGGGCAACGTCCAGATCGGCCTGCAGACGCCGCGCGCGGTCCGCTGACTGCGCGAGCCCTCGATTGAGAAACGCGTTTTGCGCTTCCAATTGCGTGCGACGAATTTCGACTTCTGCCAATTGCGCAGTCTGCTGCACGAAGCCTGCATAGATTGCTTCGGCACGTGCCTCGTCCTGCGACTTGATAACACGCCAGAAGTGGCGATCCTGAAACAACGCAACGTAGTATGTCATTTCCTGGGGATAGAAGAAGAGCGTTGCGCCGTAACTACCGTTGTACGTCGTCCGCAACTCCGTCAGCTTCGCGTCGTGAATCATCTGGATCAGTTCGGCGACATAGCCTTGCACGTCGCTGTCGGCCGCTGCGCCAGATGATGCTCCAGATGCGGGTGTGGCCGGTTGCGCTGTCAGCGCGCTCATCGCGGGTCGCGTGCCGACGACTGGAGCCTCGCGCTCCTGCGCCAAGGCCAGCTCCACATACATGGACGACGACCCAAGGGCAAGCAAAGCAGTCAGCCGCAGAAAAAAAGAGTACCTCATCGCAACTTCTCCTATGTGAGTTGAATTCTCACCAATGAATGTCATGTTGGAAACAACGTCACGGGCTTCGGTCGGAACGTGTTACGAAATCTGCAAATTGGTGCGGCTTTTGATGGTCTTATCGCGATACCCAACGCGCCATCGCTCCGAATATTGCTTAGGGATTCGATATTTCATCAACGAATTGTTAGGCGAAGCGGTGGTGGATAAAGGCGACTTTGAATTGTCCTTCCCGAATTATATGTATCACTTCGATGCCGAACAGCCTTACCCTGTATGGTTGCCTCGTCCAGCGCGAAGAGAAAATGAAAGTTTCGCCCTTCTGCGCGGAGCGGTAAGGTCAAGCCGACAGGCATAAATGCTCTTGGTTTGCTCCCGTACTTCGATCGGCACGCCGGCGCGCTCCAAGGTATCGCGCAGAGTCTTCGATCCGCCCTGCGGATGAACCACTCTAGGACTCCGACATGACAAGCAATGCAGCGTCGGACAACTGATTATTGGCGGTCTTGCTAACCAACTTTTTCGGAGCCAACACAGCCATGTCCAACGCCGGGCTCGGTTGCATTGCGCCGGATGCGTTCGCGCGACCGACCATCTCCGTTACCGCCACCCAGGCCGACGCACCCAGCAAGGCAACCATGCCGAACAGCAACACGGCGGACGCCGGGGAGTTGAAGTGGGAATGTACGAACTGACTCGCTTTAATGTACGAGCGATTGCGCACGTATTCCGTAGATACGGCAACCGCATCGTTCCAAAACCTCAAAGTCGGAATAAACAGGGTAGGCATGAATGACATTGCTTCAAACGCACCGAAAACCTGACTGACAAAATGTAATCCTTTCGCACGACACGCCCAAGTAAGAATAAGCGCTAGGTTATGGACTACCGTTAGCCGAGAATATCGGCCAAATCCGATTATTGAGATAATCGGAGAGAGCGAGGGCGATTGGATCAAAAGGAGTTTCGCCCTATTGCAATGCGAATCGAAACGAGCGCGTTCGCCGCAATCCGGCCGAACAACTTCGCTTTTCGCGAAGTTTCAACTTTTTTGTCTTGTCGAAACCTATCGCCCCATTCAGGGTAGTGCTTTCACCCATATCGTGAAGATCCGATATATAATTCGTTCCGTAGCGATGCATGTTGTGCACGTGATACAGCGTGCGGCTTATCGAACCACCTGAAACCATCCACATGACGCCCGATTTCGACGCGATCCACAAAGCGCTGGCCAACCCGGTCCGCCGGGAGATTCTCGGCTGGCTGCGCGAGCCGCAAGCGCATTTTGCCGATCAGGAGCTGCCGCTCGACCACGGCGTGTGCGCGGGCAAGATCGACGCGCGCTGCGGTCTGTCGCAGTCCACCGTGTCGGCGCACCTCGCCGCTTTGCAGCGCGCGGGGCTCGTCACGTCGAAACGGGTCGGTCAATGGGTGTTTTTCAAACGCAACGAGCCCGTCATTCAGGCGTTTCTCGAATACATGAACACCACGCTCTGAGTACCGCACTCGCATCGCCGCGTTTCCTTTTTCACGCAGTTTTATGAGGCTCGGGCCCTGCCCGCCGCCAAAGGTGAACTCTTATGCCGACTCTTTTCGATCCGCTGCAAATTGGCGATATCACGCTGCCGAACCGCATCATCATGGCGCCGCTCACGCGTCAGCGCGCCGAGGAAATTCGCGTGCCGAACGCGCTGATGGCGCGCTACTACGCCGAACGCGCGAGCGCCGGCCTGATCCTCAGCGAAGCGACGTCGGTCACGCCGCAAGGCGTCGGCTACGCGGATACGCCGGGCATCTGGTCGCAGGAACAGGTTGAAGGCTGGAAGCTCGTCACGCAGGCCGTGCACGACGCGGGCGGCAAGATCTTCCTGCAGCTGTGGCACGTCGGCCGTATTTCGGACCCGGTGTTCCTGAACGGCGAGCTGCCGGTCGCGCCGAGCGCGATCGCGGCCGGCGGTAACGTGAGCCTCGTGCGGCCCGAGCGTCCGTTCGTGACGCCGCGCGCGCTCGAGCTCGACGAAATCGCCGGTGTCGTCGAAGCATTCCGCAAGGGCGCGGAAAACGCGAAGGCCGCGGGCTTCGACGGCGTCGAAGTGCACGGCGCGAACGGCTATCTGCTCGACCAGTTCCTGCAGGACAGCACCAACAAGCGTACCGATATCTATGGCGGCCCGATCGAGAACCGCGCGCGTCTGCTTCTAGAAGTCACTGACGCTTGCATTAGCGTGTGGGGTGCAAACCGCGTCGGCGTGCATCTCGCGCCGCGCCGCGACTCGCATACGATGGGCGATTCCGATCCGGCCGCCACGTTCGGCTATGTCGCGCACGAACTCGGCAAGCGCAAGATCGCGTTTATCGCGGCGCGTGAAGCGCTCGGCGACGACCGCCTCGGCCCGCAGCTGAAGAAAGCGTTCGGCGGCCCGTACATCGCGAACGAGAAGTTCACGAAGGAAACCGCGCAGCAGGTGCTCGACGCCGGTGAAGCGGATGCGGTGGCCTGGGGCAAGTTGTACATCGCGAATCCGGATCTGGTGCGCCGCTTCGCGGAAGATGCGCCGCTTAACACGCCGGTTCCGGCGACGTTCTATGCGCGCGGCGAAGCCGGCTACACCGATTATCCGGCGCTGGAAACGGTGTAATCGGCAGTGACAGCGGGCCCATGTCCGCTGCATGAAATGACAAATAGGCGGGCGTGACTGAATTTCAGCCACGCCCGCCGCTTTTTTGCGCGCTAGGCCAGATCGCGCCGCATGAATACCCGTTTCGACTCATCGAGCCCGCGCGCGATATGCGCGTCGCGCCGCGCGAGCAATGCCGCGTCGAGTTCCGACGTGGTGAGCTCGCGAAAGCCGAGCCGCCGGTAGTACGGCGCGTTCCACGGCACGTCGCGATACGTCGACAGCACCAGTTGCGCCAAATGCCGCGCGCGCGCGATTCGCGCGACCTCTTCGATCAATGCCGCGCCGATGCGCCTGCCCGCGTGCGAGGTCAGTACGTCGAGCTCCTGAACGTAGATGCGCGCCGGCTGCGGCTCGAACATCACGAAGCCCGCGCAAACCTCGTGCTGGTCGAGCGCGACGATGATCTCGCGCGCTTCGATCTTGCGCTCGACGACCTCGCGCGCCATCGGCGGTGCGTCGGCGATTCCGGTCATGCCGACACTGACGAAACGCAGCCCCGCTTCGAATTCGATGGCGCGAATCGTTTCCGCTTCGTGCGGCGTGGCAAAACGGAAGGTGATGGCGGACTCGCGCGACATGGCATTGCATCTGATGAAGACCACCCGAGTTTGACATCGGCGCGGCAACATCGACAAGCGTCAAACGACATAAACTCGTCGCGCAAGCACCTGCACCCACGCGCGCGGGACTACACTCATCAGTTCCGAACGCCACCTGAGGCTCATGCCAACATGAACCTGATGAATGTGCTGCAGATCGCGCTGCACCTCGACCAGCACCTGAGCGCGCTTATCGTGCAATTCGGCACGGCAATCTACGCGCTGCTGTTCGTCGTCGTGTTCGTCGAGTTCGCATTTCTGCCGCTGTTCTTTCTGCCCGGCGATCCGCTGATCTTCATCTGCGGCGCGCTCGCGGCCACCGGCGCATTGAACGTGTGGATCATCGCGCCCGCGCTGTTCGTCGCGACGGTGGCCGGCAGCATCGTCGGGTACGCGATCGGCCACGCGGTCGGCGACAAGGTCTACACCCGCAACTACTACTGGCTCAACCGCAATGCGCTGAGCCGCGCCCACGCGTTCAGCGAGGCGCGCGGCCGCCTGACCTTCCTGCTTTCACCCTACATCGCGGTGGTGCGCACGTTCGCGCCGTTCGCCGCCGGCGTGTCGCAAATGACGTTCTCGCGCTTCGTCACGTTCGTCACCGCCGGGGCGGCACTGTGGATCGTGTCGCTGATTGCGGCCGGCTATTTGTTCGGCAACGTGCCGGTGGTGCGCGAGCATCTGAGTTCGCTGGTGTTGCTGGGCCTCGCGCTCGGCGGTGCGATGCTGGCCGGCGCCGCGGTATGGCGTTTTTTCAACCGGCGGATGCGGGCGCGTTGAGCGCGATCGTGGCGCTGCCCTCGCGTACGGGGTCCCGCCACCTAAGACCTTGACCCAGGCGAGGTACGAAGGTAACCTTAGCAGGATACCTTCACATCATGTCATCGCACGAGCTCATCGCATGAGCAAATCCCCTCTTTCCGGTACGCCGGAAGAACTCCATACGCTGGCCGAAGACCTGCGCGTGCTGGTGGGCAAGCTACGCCGGCGTCTGCGCGAGGAGTCGCATGTCGGCGACTTCACGCCGTCGCAGGTGCAGGTGCTGAATTTGCTGGAACGCGAAGGCCCGGCCACGGTCACCGCGCTCGCGCGCGCGCACGGCATGCGTCCGCAGTCGATGGGAGAAACGCTCGCGGCATTGAAAGCCGCGGGGCTCGTCAACGGCGCGCCCGATCCCAACGATGGACGGCAGACGGTTCTGTCGCTGACTCCGTCCTTTCGCAAGAAGGTTAAGGCGAGCCGCGCGGCGCGCGAAGACTGGCTGTGCCGCACGATTCAAACGCGCTTCACGCAAGCCGAACAGCAACAGCTCGCGACGGGCGTCGATCTGCTGAAACGCCTCGTCGATTTGTAACTCGCGATGCGCGCACGCGCGTCCCGCCACTCGCAGGAGCACTTCATGGCACTCACTACTCTCGATGCCAAAACCGCACTGGTCGTCGTCGATCTGCAGCGCGGCGTCGTCGCGTTGCCCACCGCGCCCTATTCGGCCGGTGAGATCGTCGAACGCACGGTTACGCTGCTCGACGCGTTCCGCCGCCACGGCCTGCCGGTGGTGCTCGTGAACGTCACCGCCGGTGCACCGGGCCGCACCGAGCAGGGTCGCCACTCCGCCGACTTCCCGGCCGGTTTCGCCGATCTGCTGCCCGAACTGAAGCAGCAGCCGTCGGACCATCTGGTCACGAAGCGCACGTGGGGCGCCTTCACGAACACCGATCTGGCCTCGTATCTGCAACAGCAAGGCGTCACGCAAGTGGTGCTCGTCGGTGTCGCGACCAGCATCGGCGTCGAATCGACCGCGCGTTTCGCGAGCGAGGCCGGCCTGAACGTCACGCTCGTCGTCGACGCGATGACCGATCTGAACGCCGACGCGCACACCAACAGCATCACGCGCATCTTCCCGCGCCTGGGCGAAACCGGCACGACGCAGGAAGTGCTCGATCTGCTCGAACGCTCGCGCGCTTCAAGCCCGGCTTGACGCGAGTCACTACCCGCATGCAGTCCACCCCGCATTGAGGACACCCCTGTCGTGAGCACCACGTTCCGTTCGCTGCGCATATTCAACTATCGTGTCTGGGCGAGCGGCGCGATCGTCTCGAACATCGGCACGTGGATGCAGCGCACGGCGCAGGACTGGCTCGTGCTCACCGAGCTTACCCATCACAACGCGACGGCGGTGGGCATCGTGATGTCGCTGCAATTCGGCCCGCAGATGCTGTTGCTGCCGCTCACCGGCTACGCGGCCGATCACTTCGATCGCCGCAAGCTGCTGTTCGTGACGCAGGCGGCAATGGGCACGCTGGCACTGGCGCTCGGTCTGCTCACGGTCACGGGGCTCGTGCAGCTATGGCAGGTCTACGTGTTCGCCGGGCTGCTCGGCTGCGTGACCGCGTTCGATTCCCCCGCGCGCCAGACCTTCGTATCCGACCTCGTCGGCGAGCGCGATCTGGCCAACGCGGTCGGGCTGAACTCCACGTCGTTCAACGCCGCGCGTATGCTCGGCCCGGCAGTCGCCGGTCTGCTGATCGCGTCGGTGGGCAGCGGCTGGGTGTTTCTGATCAATGCACTGTCGTTCGTCGCGGTGCTCGGCGCGCTGCGCATGCTGCGGCTCGACCAGTTGCATATCAAGCCGCGCAATGTGCGCTCGCGCGGCAGCTTCGTCGAAGGCTTCAAATATGTGTGGACCCGCCCCGATCTGAAGGCGGCGCTCCTGATGCTGTTCCTGATCGGCACCTTCGGCCTGAACTTCCCGATCTTCATCTCGACGATGTCCGTCACCGCGTTCCGTGCCGGCGCCAGCGAGTACGGCCTGCTCAGTTCGACGATGGCAATCGGCTCAGTCACCGGCGCACTGCTCGCCGCGCGCCGCGCGCGGCCCACGATCGGGCTGCTGCTCAGCGCAGGGGCGATATTCGGCATCGGCTGCACGACAGCCGCGCTGATGCCCAACTATGTGCTGTTCGGGATCGTGCTGGTCGTGATCGGCGTGTCGACGCAGACCTTCACCACCTCGACCAATAGCCTCGTGCAACTGACCACCGAGCCCGCGATGCGCGGCCGCGTCATCGCGATCCTGCTCGCGATCGCGCTCGGCACCACACCGCTCGGCGCGCCGGTGGTCGGCTGGGTTGCCGACCGTTTCGGCCCGCGCTGGGCGCTCGGCGTCGGCGCGGCATCGGGCTTCGGCGCGGCGCTCGTCGGTCTTGTCTATCTGATGCGCTACCGGCAGTTGCGCTTCTATCGTGAAGGCTGGCGCCTGCGTTACAGCATCGAAGACCCGCGGCCCGTCACGGCCACGACGGTCGTTCGCGACTCCGTCACGACGCTTCAACGCAGCGAGCTCGACGCGGCGGAAGAGGATACGGCTTCGAGCGTGTAAACACGCAAGCGTGGGGGCGCCGGACCCGGGACCCGGGCATGCGCAGCTCAGAGTCCGCCCACGCCGCGCGTCACCAGTGCATACGGTCCGCGTGTCAGCTGCTCCCTGAGAAACTCGATACACACCTGAATCCGCGCCGACGACGACAAGCGCTCGGCCGTCACCGCCCACACATCGGCGGACTGCTGATAGTCGGGCAGCACACGCACCAGTTCGCCCGCGCGCAGGCTCTCGGCCACGTCCCAGACCGACACCATCACGATCCCGTAGCCCTGCTTCGCCCACTGCACGACGATGTCGCTCAGATTCGACGCGACCGTGCCCGTCACCTTCACGCTCTTTTCGCCGTGCGGCCCGCTGAGACGCCAGACTCCGAAGCGGTCGTCGCGGCCGCGAAACAGCAGGCAATCGTGGCCGGTCAGATCGTTGAGTTCGACCGGCGCACCGTGCTGCTCGAGATAAGCCGGCGACGCGCACAGAATCCGCGCGCTCTCCACGATCTTGTGCGCGATCAGATGCGGCTCCTGGACTTCGCCCACGCGCACGTCGATATCGAAGTTCTCGCCGACCACATCCGCGCGCCGATCCAGCAGTTCGAGCCAGATTTCGAGGTTCGGGTGGCGCTCGCGCAGCATCGCGAGAATCGGCGACACGTGCTTGCGGCCGAGCCGCAAACTCGTGCTGATACGCAACAGACCGCTCAGCTCGGTGCGGCGATAGGCGAACGCGTCGGCCATGCCCTGCACGTCATCGAGAATTTTTTGCGCCCATTGCAGCGCGGCTTCGCCGTCACTCGTCACGCTGACGCGGCGCGTGGTGCGCTGAAACAGCTTCACGCCGAGACCGGCTTCGAGCATGGCGATGCGCTTGCTCACATGCGACGGCGACAGCCCCATCTCCGTCGACGCCGCGACAAAACTGCCGCGCCGCGCGATATGACAGAACAGCTGCAGATCGCGCAGGAAGGATTCATTCGTGGCTGTGAGCGCATTCTGATTTTGCATCTGGACGCATTGTGTCGGCGCATAACGCTATTACCCTAGCTGCAACGGATGGCTTGGGCAAGGGCCGGTCGTTTGAACGGCGGTCCAATGCAATGCCCGGCGCACTCAGGCCGTGGTTAACCCGCAGTGTGCCGCGGCGGCGTATGACATGCGTCGATCCATACCGTTGTGCTGCACCGCGGCAACGAGATCAGGAAAATCCTGGCTTGCGCGGTGCCCGTTTAAAAGCGCCAATGATTCAGCCGTAGAAGCTGACAAAAACATTTCCCATTCAGGAGACGACATGCAAACGAACGCATCGGCAAGTGGCGGGCATAGCTCGCAGGCGCGCAAGGCAACCGCCAGCGGCTGGATTGGCTCGGCACTCGAGTACTACGACTTCTTCATCTATGCGCAGGCCGCCGCGCTCATCTTTCCTCAACTGTTCTTCCCTTCCGGCAACCCGAAGATCGCGATCGTCGCATCGCTCGCAACCTACGGCGTCGGCTACGTCGCGCGGCCAATCGGCGCGATCGTGCTCGGGCACTGGGGCGATACCCACGGGCGCAAGAACGTACTGCTGCTCTGCATGTTCCTGATGGGTCTGTCGACGATGGCGGTCGGCTTGCTGCCGACTTATCACCAGATCGGCTTTCTCGCGCCGGTGCTGCTCGTCGTGCTGCGGCTGATCCAGGGCTTCGCGGTCGCCGGTGAAATCTCGGGCGCCAGCTCGATGATCCTCGAGCACGCGCCATTCGGACGACGCGGCTATTACGCGAGCTTCACGCTGCAAGGCGTGCAGGCCGGCCAGATTCTCGCCGCCGCCGTATTCCTGCCGCTCGCCTATTACATGGACGACACATCGTTCAACTCGTGGGGCTGGCGCGTTCCGTTCCTGCTCAGCGCGATCGTGCTGATCGCCGGCTACATCATCCGCCGCGAAGTCCACGAAACGCCCGCGTTCGAGAAGGAAGGCGCGAGCGGCGGTGTGCCGCGCTCGCCGATCGTCGAAGCGTTCAAGTACAACTGGCGCGACATGCTGCGCGTCGTGCTGTGCTCGCTGATGAACGTGATCCCGGTCGTCGCGACGATTTTTGGTGCGGCGTACGCGGTGCAGCCGTCGTACGGGATCGGCTTTTCGAAAAGCCTGTATCTGTGGATTCCGGTGATCGGCAACATCGTCGCGGTGCTGGTGATTCCGTACGTGGGCAACCTATCCGACCGGATCGGGCGGCGTCTGCCGATCATCGTCGGCGCGCTCGGGGCAGGGCTGCTTTCTTTTGCGTATCTGTACGCGATCAGCATCCACAACGTGCCGCTCGCGATGGTGATGTCGATCCTGATGTGGGGCGTCATCTATCAAGGCTACAACGCGATCTTCCCGAGCTTCTACCCGGAACTGTTCCCGACGCGTTCGCGCGTCTCGGCGATGGCGATCGGCCAGAACATCGGCACGACGATCACCGCGCTGCTGCCAGCCCTGTTCGCCTACGTCGCGCCGCCGGGATCGCACAACGTGCCGCTGACGATCGGCGCGATCACGTTCGGCATCACGATCGTATGCGCGATCTCCGCATGGAGCGCGCGCGAGAACTTCCGTGTGCGTCTCAGCGACCTCGGCGAAAAGAATGCCGTGCCGATGGACAAGCTCAGCTACGACGCGATGCGCGCGCAAAGCATGGCCGCGGGAAAAAAAGCCGTTGCTTGAGCCCGCTTGCCGGCTAGCGCGCCTTAACCAGCACTTTCAGGGAACCCGCTCATGACCAGCACCCGGATCGCAGTCGCCGGCGCGGGCTACATCGGCCGCGCTCATATGGCGGTCGCGCAGCAAAGCGACGCGTGCACGCTGTCGGCGATCGTCGATCCATCGCCGGCGGCCGCCGCGCTCGCGGCCGAGGCCGGCGTGCCGCTGTTCCGCACGCTCGACGAACTGCTCGAACGCGATCGCCCCGACGGCGTGATTCTCGCGACGCCGAACCAGCTGCACGTCGAACACGCGTCGCGTTGCCTCGCGGCGCGCGTGCCGACGCTGCTCGAAAAGCCGATCGCGCCGAGCGTCGACGAAGCGGAAACGCTCGCCGCCGACGCGGCGCGCAGCGGCGTGCCGCTGCTGATCGGTCATCATCGCGCGCACAGTCCGATCATGGCGCGCGCGCGGCAGCTGATCGACGAGGGGCGGCTGGGCAAGCTCGTCGCGGTGATGGGCAGCGCGGTGTTCTTCAAACCCGACGAGTACTTCGCCGACGCCGACTGGCGGCGCCAGCCCGGCGGCGGTCCGATCCTGCTGAATATGATTCACGAGGTGCACAACCTGCGCATGCTGTGCGGCGACATCGTCGCCGTGCAGGCTTTCTCGTCGCATGCGACGCGCGGCTTTCCGGTCGAGGATACGGTCGCGATCAACCTGCGTTTCGCGAACGGCGCGCTCGGCAGCTTCATGCTGTCCGATACCGCCGCCAGCGCGCGCAGCTGGGAGCAAACGTCGCAAGAGAACAAGGCCTATCCGTCGTATCCGGACGAAGACTGCTACGTGATCGCGGGCACCTTCGGCTCGCTCGCGGTACCGACGATGCGCCTGAAGACCTACGCCAAAGCCGCGGACCGCTCGTGGTGGAAGCCGTTCGACGTCAGCGTCGCCGAGATGACGCGCGACGACCCGCTAAAGCTGCAGCTCGAGCATTTCGTGCGCGTGATTCACGGCAAGGAGCCGCCGCTCGTCAGCGCGCAGGACGGTTTGCAGAATCTGCGTATCACCGAGGCGATCGTCGAAGCGGCGAAGACCGGTGCGGTCGTCGATACGACCCGCGCTGTCGCGGCGGCGGTCCACTAAAACAAGCCGAATTGGCGCCGATATTTCACAGTTGATTACTCAGGATGGCTCTATGAAAACATTCGTGATGCTGCACGGCATCAACCACAACATGTTCGGCAAGCGCGATCCCGCGCAATACGGCACGATCACGCTCGAAGAAATCGACGCACGGCTGCGCGCGCTCGGCGACGAGCTCGGCGTGCGGGTCGAGAGCTTTCAGACCAATAGCGAAGCGGCGATGTGCGAGCGCATTCACCAGGCGTTCACCGACAACGCCGACGGCGTGCTGATCAACGCCGGCGCGTGGACGCACTACAGCTATGGCATTCGCGACGCACTCGCGATCCTGACGGTGCCAGTGGTCGAGATCCACATGTCGAACATTCACGCACGCGAGGCGTTCCGCCATCAGTCGGTGTTCGCGGAGATCGTCAAAGGGCAGATTTGCGGCTTCGGCGTGGACAGCTATCTGCTCGGGCTGCGCGCGGCGGTGTCGGCGGCGGGCTAGCGCCACGTTTCGGTCAACTCGTTGGCCAGCACCATTTTCTGGCGGACCACCTCGACGAACGCCGGGTCGATACCCGGCTGCGCCTTCAGGAATTTCAGCGCGGCGGAGTGCACGGCGCGCAACGCGCCGCCGTCGATGCCCGTCATGCGCGCCGCGCTGCGCCGCGTTTCAACGACCAGATCGCGCGCGCTCGTGAAGTCGGGTGACAAGCCGCATTGCGCGTCGAACGCGGCGCTCAGGCCGCTCGCGTAGTCGCGCGACTCGCCGAGCCGCTCCATATCGATCAGCAGATCGACGCCCTCACCCATGCGCAGCGCGCAGAGAATCCACAACGCAATGAACGCGCGATACGCGTTGTCGCTGTCCACCGTGCGCGCGAACTGCTCGCACGCGAGCGCATATGCGTCATCGGGCATCGGCGGCAGCGGCGGCAGCCGCACGCCGCACACGCCGATCGCCTCGCTCACCAGCGGATCGATCTGATTCAGACCGAGCACGCGAAACGGCGCGGCGACAAAAAACGCATTGCTCCATTGCTGCCGCAGCAGCCAACCCGACGCGAACTGCGACGCGGGATTGCGCAGCACACCCACGTGCAGCGCCTCGGCAAACGCGCGCTTCAGCCACGGCAGACGACCGCCCGTGCGGCAAAACTTGAACACCGGCACGCGGCCCTGCTCGACCGTGTGTGCGCTCAGCGCGCGCAGATAGGCCTGCATTGACGGGAACGTCGCATCCGGCTCGCGGGTAAAGCGATCGATGCTGAAACGCCGGTCGTAACCCGCGACGCCGCGCGCGTCTTCGCGCAAAAACGGCCGGTATTCGTCGAAGTATGGCGCGGCCAGCGGCGGGTGACCCGAGGTCAAGGTCGGCCGCGACGCGGGCACGTCGGCCAGTTTGAGATCGGCGAGCACGTTGCTGAGCGGCTCGTAGAAACCGGCCGCGCCTTCGAGTTCGCGCAGCCGCGACCACACCCACGTGCCCGCGCTGCGCCAGCCCGTGTGCAGAAAAACCGCCTGTTTCAGTGGAGTATCGGGCGCTGCGTCGTTCGCGGACGACTCATGAGGCAACGACATGGACTTCTTTTCCAATGATTGAATCAATAGACCGGAAGCGCCACTTTACCCTGTGATCGAGCGGGACGCATTATGCTGCGAGATTCCACGCTTCCGCCAATGCACTCACCTCGCCCTCATGAACGATTCGGCCGATATACGCTTCCTGCTCACACTGCGCGCGAGCGGCAGTCTGATCGCCGCCGAGCGGCGGCTCGCGCTGTCGCCGTCGGCGATCACGCAGCGTTTGCAGCAACTCGAAAAGAAGCTCGGCGCGCAGCTCGTGAACCGCAGCGCGCGCCGCCTGCAATTCACCGACGAAGGCCTGCTGCTGTGCGAGCGCGGCGCCGATCTGATCGCGCAGTTCGACGCGCTGTTCGACGATCTGCAAACGCGCCGCGGCGGCCTCGTCGGCACGCTGAAGATCAATGCGCCGCTCGGTTTCGGACGACGCCATCTGGCGCCGCTGATCGGCGAGTTCCAGCAGCAGAACCCCGATATCGACGTCGCGCTGACGCTGTCGGACCGGCCGTTGACCGAAACGCTCGATCGCTTCGATATCGTCGTGCATATCGGCGAGCTGCCGCTGTCGAACCTGATCGGCTATATGATCGCGCCGAACGCGCGCTTCGTCTGCGCGGCGCCCGCACTCGTCAAGCGAATCGGCCAACCCGAATCGCCGGAAGCGTTGAGCCGGCTGCCCTGCATCGTGCTGCGCGAAAACAACGAGGACGTGTCGCTGTGGCAGTTCAGCAAGGGCCGCACGCGCCGCAGCGTGCGCGTATCCGCGCATCTGAGCTGCAACGACGGTGACGTGATCCGCCAATGGGCCTGTGAGGGGCGTGGCGTGATTCTGCGCTCCGAATGGGACGTCGCAGACGATCTTGCGAAGGGCAAACTGGTGCGTGTGCTGCCGGGCTGGAAAGCGCCGGATGCGAACGTGATCGCGCTCACGCATCAGCGCACGGGGCTGCCGGCGCGCACGCGCCATTTCATGCAGTATCTGCAAAGCCGCTTCAGGCCGCTGCCACCGTGGCGGCGATGATTCAGTTAGTCTGAATCTAAGAGTCATCCCCCCTGAACGCTGACGTCCTATCGAAAACCTATAGTCGACTCATCTTCAACAGCCGGCCCACATGCAATCATGACTGCTGCCGCCCACGCCACCGACACCCCCGCCTACCCCGACGCGGTCCTGTTCGACCTGCTCACCGCCCTGCTCGACTCGTGGACCTCGTGGAACCGCGCGGCAGGCTCCGACGAAGCGGGTCGCGCCTGGCGTGCCGCCTATCTGCGTCTGACGTACGGCTGCGGCCGTTACGTCCCCTACGAACAACTGGTGCGGAAAGCCGCCACGCAAGTCGGTCTGTCCGAAGCGGCCGCGAACGCGCTCGAAACGGACTGGCTGAATCTGACGCCATGGCCGGGCGCGCTCGACGCATTGCGTGCGCTCGCGCCGCACTGCAAGCTCGCGGTTGTCACCAACTGCTCCACGCGGCTCGGCTTGCAGGCGTCCGCGCTGTTGCCCGTGCGCTGGGACGCGATCGTGACCGCCGAGGAAGCCGGCGTCTACAAGCCGGACCCGCTCCCGTACCGTCTCGCGCTCGACAAACTCGGCGTCGAACCGCGGCGCGCCGCGTTCGTCGCCGGGTCGAGCTACGACATGTTCGGCACCGCGGCCGTGGGTCTGCGGACCTACTGGCACAACCGGGTCGGCCTGCCGCTCGTTGCGGGTGCGCAAGCGCCCGAGGTCGAAGCGGCATCGCTCGACGGGCTCGTGCCGTGGCTCGCAAGCTTTGCCCGCGAGCGTCGCCATTGAACCTAAAACCTCACCTCGTTCCTCAGGTGCAAGCATGAAACTCGAACAGATCGAAACCCCGGCCGCGTTGATCGACGTCGCCCGGATGCAGAAGAACATCGCGCGCATGCAAGGGCGGATGAATACGCTCGGCGTCGCGTTCCGGCCGCACGTGAAGACCACCAAGTGCATCGACGTCGTGCGCGCGCAGATCGCCGCCGGCGCGCGCGGCATTACGGTATCGACGCTGAAAGAAGCCGAAGCGTTCTACGCGGCCGGCGTCCACGACATCCTGTACGCCGTCAGCATGGTTCCGTCGAAGCTGCCGCGCGCGCTCGCGCTGCGTCGTCAGGGCTGCGATCTGAAGCTGGTGGTCGACAACCCGACCGCCGCCGCGGCGCTTGCCGCGTTCGGCGACCAGCACGGCGAAACGTTCGAGGTCTGGATCGAGGTCGATACGGACGGCCATCGCTCGGGAATCCAGCCTGAACAGCAGACGCTGCTCGACGTCGGGCGGATTCTGCACGAGAACGGTGTGAAGGTCGGCGGCGTGATGACTCATGCGGGTTCGAGCTATGAGTTGAATACGCCCGAAGCGCTCGCCGCGCTCGCGGAGCAGGAGCGCGCGGGCTGCGTGCGCGCCGCCGAGCGGCTGCGCGAAGCGGGCATCGCGTGTCCAGCGGTCAGCGTCGGTTCGACGCCGACCGCGCTCGCCGCACGGAATCTCGAAGGCGTCACCGAGGTGCGGGCCGGCGTCTACGTGCTGTTCGATCTGGTCATGCACAACGTGGGCGTCTGCACGCTCGACGACATCGCGCTCAGCGTACTCACGACCGTGATCGGTCATCAGGAAGACAAAGGCTGGGCGATTCTCGACGCGGGCTGGATGGCGCTAAGCCGCGATCGCGGCACCTCGCGGCAGTCGCACGATTTCGGTTATGGGCAGCCGTGTTTGCTCAATGGCACGTTGCTGCCGGGCTATGTCGTGAGCGGCGCCAACCAGGAGCACGGGATTCTTGCGGCGGCTCAGGCCGATCCGCAAGCCGATGCACAGAGCGACGACATCGCGCAGCGCTTTCCGATCGGTATGAAACTGCGCATCCTGCCGAACCACGCGTGCGCGACCGGCGCGCAGTTCCCCGAGTATCACGCGGTCGCGCCGGACGGCAGCAGCGTCGCGTGGCAGAGGTTTTACGGCTGGTAAGCCACCGCGTCACTCATCCTCTTCCGACAACCCCGCCAGCAGATCGTCGACCGCGCGATATACGCGCTCGACGATCTCCGGTCCCACCTTGCGCTCGAGTTCGCGATAGTGCGCCTCGAGATCCTTCGAAATCACGCGTACCAGTTCGATGCTCGTATCCGTCAGCGACACGAGTACGCGCCGCTGATCCTCCGCGAAACGTTCCTTCGTCACGAGCTCCATGCTTTCCATGCGCGCGAGCACGCCGGCCATGCTCGGGCTCGAAATCGTGCAGATGTCGGAGATCTGGCGCGGCTCCATCGGGCCGTGCTCGTTGAGCGCGCGAATCACTCGCCATTGCTGCTCGGTGAGTCCGTGCGCAGTGATCAACGGACGAAAGCGCTCCATCATTTTTTCGCGAGCGCGTAATAACAGCATCGGCAGATTGCGGTGCAAAACTCGGGTGGACGCAGCGGACATGTTGGCAAGAAATCGGAAAGAAAAGCTGTCGAAGCTTACGGGAAAACCCGCGATCAACTGACAGCCTATTGACCGTCAATCATATCAAGCAGGATACTACTAACATCTTAGTGTTTTCGCCGAACTTTCGCCACGAGGCTGCGAATATATGTTTGCCCTTGCCGATCATCTACTGCATCCCGAAGGCGACGCGCTGCCTCGCGACGTCGACGCGCACGCCGCGGCCGCGTTGCTCGCGCGCGGCGTCGCGTGTCGCGCGCCGGTCAGCGGCGCGGTGTACGGAGTCCTGCTTAACGATCGCGCCGCCTTGAACGCGCTGGGCGACGCAGTGCATGCGGCACCGTACAAGGCGCCGCCGAAAGCGCCGATTCTGTATCTGAAGCCGCGCAATACGCTGGCCGGACATCGGGCGCGCGTGGTCGTGCCGGATGACGCGCTCGGCGTCGAGGTCGGCGCATCGCTCGGCATCGTGATCGGCCGGACCGCGACGCGCGTCGGCGTCGAGCGCGCGGCGGACTATATCGCTGGCTATACGCTGGTCGGCGATCTGAGCGTGCCGCACACCAACGTGTATCGGCCCAACGTACGGCTGCGCGCACGCGACGGCTTCTGCGTGATCGGACCCGCGCTCGTCGCCGCCCGCCATGTCGCCGCGCCGGATCGGCTCGACATCGCCATATCGCTGAACGGTGCCGAACCGTTTGTAGCGAGCACCGCATCGTCGGTGCGCAACGTCGCGCAATTGCTCGCCGACGTCACCGACTTCATGACGCTGAACGCGGGCGACGTGCTGACCCTGGGCGTGCGGCATGGCTCGCCTGTCGCGCATGTCGGCGATACGGCCACGCTGTCGATCGGCACGCTGCCGCCATTGACCATCTCGTTCGTGCGCGTCGATCAACACCATGGAGAACAATCATGATGCGCGGCCGCGTCGCCTATGCGGGAGCGATTCACGAAGCGTATCCGCACGAGCAGGGTGTCCGTCTCGCCGACGGTCGCGTGCGTCGCGAGGACGAAGTGGTCTGGCTCGCGCCGATTGAAGTCGGTACGATCTTCGCGCTGGGGCTGAACTACGCGGAGCACGCGAAGGAGTTGCAGTTCAGCAAGCAGGAAGAACCGCTGGTGTTCCTGAAGGGACCGGGCACGGTACTCGGCCATCGCGGCGTCACGCGCCGCCCCGCCGGCGTCACGTTCATGCACTACGAGTGCGAGCTCGCGGTCGTGATCGGGCGAACCGCACAAAACGTCGCGCGTAAAGACGCGATGCAGCACGTGGCCGGCTACATGATCGCGAACGACTACGCGATTCGCGACTACCTCGAAAACTACTATCGCCCGAATCTGCGCGTGAAGAATCGCGACGGCGGCACGGTGCTCGGCCCCTGGTTCGTCGACGCCGCCGACATCGCCGACGTCACGCAACTCGAGCTGCGCACCTTCGTGAACGGCGCGCGTCAGCAGTGCGGCAATACGCGCGATCTCGTCACCGACATCCCCGCGCTGATCGAATACCTGAGCGGCTTCATGACGCTCGCGCCCGGCGACGTGATCCTGACCGGCACGCCCGAAGGCATCGTCAACGTCAACGCGGGCGATGAAGTCGTGTGCGAGATCGACGGCCTCGGCCGCCTCGTCAACACGATCGCATCGGACGCGGACTTCGGCCTCTGATGGACAGCAAAAAACCAGCGAACAGCAAAAGGACAACGCAATGCCGATCGACCATCTGATCAACGGCGAGATGTGCACCTCGAGTGACTACTTCGAAACCGTCAATCCAGCCACGCAGGAAGTGCTCGCCGAAGTCGCGCGCGGCGGCGCGAAAGAAGTCGATGCGGCCGTGCAAGCGGCCAAAGGCGCGTTCCCCGTCTGGGCCGCGAAACCCGCCGCGGAACGCGCGAAACTGATCCGCAAGCTCGGCGAGCTGATCACGAAGCACGTGCCGGAAATCTCGGAGACCGAAACGAAGGACACCGGTCAGACGATCTCGCAGACGCGCAAGCAACTGGTGCCACGCGCGGCCGACAACTTCAGCTATTTCGCCGAGATGTGCACGCGCGTCGACGGCCACACGTACCCGACCGAGTCGCATCTGAACTACACGCTGTTTCATCCGGTCGGGGTGTGCGCGCTGATCTCGCCGTGGAACGTGCCGTTCATGACGGCCACCTGGAAGGTCGCGCCGTGCCTCGCGTTCGGCAATACCGCCGTGCTGAAGATGAGCGAGCTGTCGCCGCTGACCGCCTCGATGCTCGGCAAGCTCGCGCTCGAAGCGGGCATTCCGGCGGGCGTGCTGAACGTCGTGCACGGCTACGGCAAGGAAGCGGGCGAACCGTTGGTCGCGCATCGCGACGTGCACGCAGTGTCGTTCACCGGGTCGACCGCGACCGGCAATCGCATCGTGCAAACCGCGGGCCTGAAGAAGTTCTCGATGGAGCTGGGCGGCAAATCGCCGTTCGTGATCTTCGACGACGCCGACTTCGAACGCGCGCTAGATGCCGCGGTGTTCATGATCTTTTCGAACAACGGCGAGCGCTGCACCGCCGGCTCGCGCATTCTCGTGCAGCGCTCCATTTACGCGCACTTCGCCGAGCGCTTTATCGAGCGCGCGAAGCGTCTGACGGTGGGCGATCCGCTCGCGGACAGCACGATCGTCGGCCCGATGATCAGCCAGGGGCATCTCGCGAAAGTACGCAGCTATATCGAGCTCGGCCCGAAGGAAGGCGCGACGCTCGCGTGCGGCGGCCTCGATGCGCCCGACTTGCCCGACGCGTTGCGTCACGGCAACTTCGTCACGCCGACCGTGTTCGTCGACGTCGACAACCGCATGCGCATCGCTCAGGAAGAGATCTTCGGACCGGTCGCGTGCCTGATTCCGTTCGACGATGAAGCCGAGGCGATCCGTCTCGCCAACGATATTTCGTATGGTCTGTCGAGCTATATCTGGACCGAGAATACGGGCCGCGCGTTGCGCGTGGCGGCCGCCGTCGAAGCGGGCATGTGCTTTGTGAACAGCCAGAACGTGCGCGATCTGCGTCAGCCGTTTGGCGGCACCAAAGCGTCGGGCGTGGGCCGCGAAGGCGGCACGTGGAGCTATGAGGTATTCCTCGAACCGAAGAACGTCTGCGTGTCGCTCGGCTCGCATCATATTCCGCGCTGGGGCATCTAACAGCGACATCGAAAAAACCTGGGAGACCGCGATGGGCAAACTCGCGCTGGCAGCAAAAGTCACACACGTGCCGTCGTTGTATTTATCCGAGCTCGACGGTCCGCACAAGGGTTGCCGTCAGGCCGCGATCGACGGACACCACGAAATCGGCCGACGCTGTCGCGAACTCGGCGTCGATACGATCGTCGTGTTCGACGTGCACTGGCTCGTGAATAGCGAATACCACATAAATTGCGCGCCCAAATTCGAAGGCGTGTACACGAGCAACGAGCTGCCGCATTTCATCAGGAACATGCCGTACGCGTACCCGGGCAATGTCGGGCTCGGTGAGCTGATCGCAGAAGTCGCCAACGAAATGGGCGTGAAAAGCCGCGCGCACAGCGCGACCACGCTCGAACTCGAATACGGCACGCTGGTGCCGATGCGCTATATGAACAGCGATCAGCACTTCAAGACGGTGTCGGTGGCGGGCTGGTGTATGTGGCACGACCTCGCGACCAGCGCGCGCTTCGGCTTCGCGGTGCGCAAGGCCATCGAAGAACGCTATGACGGTACCGTGGCCATTCTCGCGAGCGGCTCGCTGTCGCATCACTTCGCGAACAACGGCACCGCCGATCAGTTCTTGCACAAAGTCTGGAGCCCGTTCCTCGAACAGATGGATCGCAGCGTGGTGCGCATGTGGGAAGCCGGCGACTGGAAGACCTTCTGCGACATGCTGCCGCTCTACAACGAGAAATGCTGGGGCGAAGGCGGCATGCACGATACGGCGATGCTGCTAGGCGCGCTCGGCTGGGACCGTTACGACGGCAAGGTCGAGGTCATCACGCCTTATTTCGGCAGTTCGGGCACCGGTCAGATCAACGCGATCTTCCCGGTCACGCCGCTACCTGTCTGACACTCGCGAGGAATCGCCATGCCTCACTTGACACTCGAATACAGCGCCAACCTCGCGGATGCTCAACGGCTCGGCGAACTTTGCAAAGACCTCGCGCAGTGCCTCGACGCGCAGCGCGATAACGGCGATCGGGTCTATCCGCTCGGCGGCATTCGCGTGCGCGCACTGCGCTGCGACCAGTACTGCATCGCCGACGGGCGTCCCGACGCCGCGTTCCTGCACGCAAACCTGAAGATCGGCGCGGGTCGCTCGGAGGCCGTCAAGAAGGCGACCGGCGACGCGCTGTTCGCGCTGATCAAGCAGTGCTTCGCCACTGAGTTCGAACGGCAGGGGCTCGCGTTGTCGCTCGAAATCAACGAGTTCAGCGAAGCGGGCACCTGGAAACACAACAATCTGCATGCGCGGCTCAAGCGCTGACACATCATGCTAGACGAACAAACCATTCGCGACCTCGCCGCGCAACTCGATCACGCGGAAAAGACCCGCACGCAGCTGCGCCATTTTTCCGCACAGTATCCACAGATGACCGTACAGGACGGCTACGCGATTCAACGCGAGTGGGTCAAGCTGAAACTCGCCGAAGGCCACGTGATCAAGGGCAGGAAGATCGGCCTGACGTCGCGCGCGATGCAGCGCTCGTCGCAGATCGACGAACCCGACTACGCGCCGCTGCTCGACAGCATGTTCATCGACAGCGGCCAGGACATTCGCGCGGATCGCTTCATCGCGCCGCGCGTCGAGGTGGAACTCGCGTTCGTGCTGAACAAACCGTTGAAGGGCCCAGGCGTCACGCTGTTCGATGTGCTCGACGCGACCGCCTATGTAACGCCGGCCATCGAAATCATCGACGCGCGCATCGAGCAGTTCGATCGCGAAACGCGCGCGCCGCGCAAGGTCTACGACACGATCTCCGACTTCGCCGCCAACGCAGGCGTCGTGCTCGGGGGCAGGCCCGTGCGTCCGCTCGAGGTCGACCTGCGCTGGGTCGGCGCGCTGCTGTACAAGAACGGCGCAGTCGAGGAAAGCGGGCTCGCGGCGACGGTGCTCAACCATCCGGCCACCGGCGTCGCGTGGCTCGCCAACAAGATTGCTCCGTACGATGAATCACTGAACGCGGGCGACGTCATCCTGAGCGGCTCATTCACGAGCCCGATTCCGGCCCGCGCGGGCGACACGTTCCACGTCGACTATGGCCCGCTCGGCGGCATCGGTTTGAACTTCATCTGAGAGCAACGACATGTCCTTGCCGACCAACCCCTTCAAACGCGCGCTCGCCGACGGCAAGCCGCAGTTCGGCTTGTGGGCCGCGCTCGCCGACGCCTACGTGACCGAGCTGCTCGCCACCGCCGGTTTCGACTGGCTGCTGATCGACAACGAGCACGCGCCGAACGACGTGCGCAGCACGCTGTCGCAGCTGCAGGCGGTCGCTGCGTATCCGTCGCATCCGGTCGTGCGGCCGGTGAAAAGCGACGCCGCGCTGATCAAGCAGTTGCTCGACATCGGCGCGCAAACGCTGCTGCTGCCGATGATCGACACGGCCGCGCAGGCGCTCGATGCGGTCGCGGCCACGCGTTATCCGCCGCAGGGTATCCGCGGCGTCGGCAGCGCGCTCGCGCGTGCGTCGCGCTGGAATCGTGTGCCCGACTATCTGAACACCGCTGCCGACGAACTATGCGTGATCGTGCAGGCGGAGACCGTGCAGAGCCTCGACAATCTCGCGGAGATCGCGCGCGTGGATGGCGTCGATGGCGTGTTTTTCGGGCCGTCGGATCTGAGCGCGTCGATGGGATTGCTCGGCAAACCGGGCGACGCACGCGTGCGCGACGCGATTCGCCGCGGCATCGAAACCGTGCGCGGCGCCGGCAAGGCGGCGGGCGTGCTCGCACTTGATCCCGCGCTGGCGGCCGAATATCTGGCAGCGGGCGCGAGCTTCGTCGCGGTGGGCACGGACACCGGCTTGCTGAGCCGCGCGGCCGCGGAGCTCGCCGCGTCGTACAAAACCACGGCGGCGATCGCGCCGCGGGTCAAAGGCGGATATTGACGCAACAAAAGCCGCGGGCCGCCTCACCCGCCCCGCGCTCGCGGCCTTCCCCTACTCCCCCGCCGGCCAGGGCAAGCCTCGCGCCGACCAATCCAGCTCGACCCCCATCACACAGCGCCCGCTCGCCAAATGCACGGCCAGGGTCACCGCGATGCACGGTCGCCCGCTCGCGAGCGACAGATACGGATTACTGGTGATCGCCTCGCCGGGCAGCAGCACCGCATTGCGGAAGTACGGCCGATGATCCCAGCGCGCATCGCGCGGATTCGCGACCGGCTGCAGCGACGCGGCGTCCTTGCACCATGCCGGCCCGCGCACCTCGTGACCGATCTGGCGGCCGGTATCGTCGAGAAGGAAGCAGCTGATGCAGCGCTTGAAGGTCGCGAGCAGCGCGAACGCGTCGTCCATCGTGACGCCGGCGCGCAAGCCGTCGGCCGCGCGCCGCAGTTCGACCCGGTACGGCTCCAACTCGGATTCGAACAACGCATACTGATGCGCGCGGCCCTGCGCGATCACGTCGAATGCATCGTCGATCTGGCGGTGCACCGACTCGGGCGGCGCGATCTCGACAGCGGGCCGGCCGAGCAGATAGCCCTGCGCGAAATCGACATTCGACTCGACCGCGAGAATCAGCTCGTCGGTCGTCTCGACACCTTCGACGACCACTAGCATCCCCGCCTGATGCAGCAGCGACACGAGCTTCGGCAGGATCGGCTGCTGGGTGCCGTGCGTGGTCGCGCGAATCAGCTCGCCGTCGAGCTTCACGATGTCCGGCCGGATCCGCAGCAGCCGGTCGAGGTTCGACTGGCCCGCGCCGAAGTCGTCGACTGCGATCAGGAAGCCGTGCTGGCGATA
Organism: Paraburkholderia sp. JPY465; assembly: GCF_050436725.1. Lineage (NCBI taxonomy): Bacteria > Pseudomonadati > Pseudomonadota > Betaproteobacteria > Burkholderiales > Burkholderiaceae > Paraburkholderia > Paraburkholderia sp. JPY465. Next base: position 2,423,494 of record NZ_JBNDMT010000002.1, on the reverse strand, counting down.
GCGCGCCGCCGCGCGCGACATCTCGTCGACGCTGCCGCCATGCGATTCGAGGATCTCCAGAATCACGCGCTCGGGTTCGAGCCCCGCGGCGCGCACGATTTTCGTCAACTGATCGGCATAGCCGTCGGCGACGAAGGTGGACGGCAAGATGTTCAGGAACAGCCAGGCATCGCCGGGCAGCGCGCGGCGCGCGTTGCCGAGATGGACCGCGTGGCTCGCGCGGTCGAGCGCGCCTTCGTCGCTCGACGGCTTCGGCGCGAACATCACGACCGGCGGCACCAGCGTGCCGTCGTCGTGCTCGCCGCGCAGCAGCGCCTCGAAGCCGACCTGCTTCTGATGCGACAGGCTGTAGAGCGGCTGAAAGTGCGAGATCAGATAGAAGTCTTCCCAGCGGTAACGCGGCGCAAGCACGTCGTCGAACGGCGGCTGCAGCGCGTCGAACGGCCGCGCGCGCTCGGCGCAGACACGGTTGCGGCCCGTCTGCTTCGCGCGCAGCAACGCTTCGTCGGCGCGATCGAGCAGCACCATGAAGCTTTCGCCGCGCCGGTGCTCGGCCACGCCGAAGCTCGCGGTCAGATTGCCGTCCGGCCGTTCGATCGCGGCGATGTCGAGGCGCAGCCGCTCGGCGAATTGCAGCGCGCCGGTGAGGTCGTCGTCGATCAGCAGCGCGAACTCTTCGCCGCCGATGCGGCTCACGCTGTGGTAAAGCGCGACCGCGTCCTTCAGCACCTGAGCGACCTGAAACAGCGCGTGGTCGCCGACCGCATGGCCGAAGCGGTCGTTGAGCGACTTGAAGCTGTCGATGTCGAGAAAGATCGCGCTGATCCGCGCGCCCGGCGCCAGCGTCTCGAGTCGTCCCTCGGCGTGCTTGACGAACGAGCGGCGGTTTTGCAGGCCGGTCAGCGAATCGGTTGCGGCGAGTTGCGCGAGCTGGCTTTCGAGCAGAAAGTGATTGCGCCGGAAATGGTAGAAGGCGAAATGGAACACCGCCGTCGTCGGCGCGCCGATCGCGATGACCCACGTCCACACGGCCACGTCGACCTCGGGCGCATGAGTTTTGCCGCGCAGCAGCGCGATGGCCACCGCGTAAAACAGCGCGCTGCCGGTGGCGAAATGCGCGGGCGTGAGCCATATCGGGGCCGCGCAAATCGGTATCACGACGAACGCGGGCAACAGCCACGGCAACGGATTTGCAAGGCCCTGCGCGTTCAGCACGAGCCCGCCGATCAGCACCAGCTCGTATGCGACGCAAATCGCGCCGAACAGCGCCGTCGATTTCGTGCACGGGATCGCCAGTACCAGCAGAGCAAGCACGACCGCGCACAGTAGCCGGTACACGAGCGGCGCGGACGGTGCGCTGACCAGTTCGCGCGCCGCCACCATCGACAGGAACGCCAGCACCGTGAAGCCCAGCTTCATGAGCGCAAGCGGCCGCTGATGCTCGAGCGAGCGCCGGTGAAAGCGCTCACGCATACTCGGCTGGGACAGGTGCTGCGTTGGGATGGCAGACATAGAGGCTGATCAGGCTGGGTTTCCGGTCACTCCGCCAATGGTTATCGGCAAACGTTCGATAAACATTTATGGCTAACGTGAAACGACGCATGAATTGCTATGCGCTCGACTACACCGCCATCACTCGATCGCGCCCCGCCGCTTTGGCCGCCTACCCATTGCGAATTATTTTGAATCGAAGCTCGTGCTCGGCCATTGCCAGCAAGCGACGATAACTTTCATTACGGTTTCAGGCAATTGCGCAATGCTATTCGCACGATTTAGCACCCGCCAAATGCATCATTTAGAGCGTTAAGCTCAAAGCGTGCCGGAATTGTCGGCGAATGCGACTATTGCTGCGCAAGCTTTTTGTGCGCGAAGCACAAGCAAACGTTTCAATTTTTATTGAAGCAGCAAAAATTACGTAATTCATGTGTCTCGAATGCGCATCAATAAACGCATATGCTGAGCAACGGAATGTGGCTAAAAGCCAGTGTCTTAAGTAGACTTCTGACGAGTGTGCCGCAATGCAGACAATCGGGCATAAATGACGTAAATGGCGCGGCACGCGATTGCCGAACGACTCCGCTGCTCAATTGCTCAAACGTTTGCGAATGAGCAACAGGTAGCGACCACTTCCGGAAAACATGGTCCCAATCCTCGACTATCTGCTTGAACGCCAGATCTCACCGCAATGGCGCGGCATGCTGAGCGCACTGGCGAGCGAGTTCGAGGCGCAAATCGGACGCGACGAATTGCGTCAGCTGATGCATCGCGTCGGCAACCGTTTCGCGCTCGCGCATCCGCTGCCCGCCTGCGGATCGACGGCGGAGCTCCAGCAGGTGTTGAACTCTTACTGGCATCAGATGGATTGGGGATACGTCGCACTCGCCGATGAGGCCGAGTCGCTGCGCATCATTCACTATTGCGCGCCGCTGCCGGCCTTCGGCGAAGCGGCGCTCGCCTGGACGCCGGCGTTTCTCGAAGGCGCGTATCAAACCTGGTTGAGCGCGTTGGGCGCGCAGGGTTTGTCGGTCGTGCAGACGAGCGCGTTCGGCGAGGACAGCTCGCTCGAATTCCGCCTCGGCCGTCATCCGGCCTGAGCATCAGCGGCTCTGAAGAACGACATACCAGGTTCAAGACAGTGCGGTAGTAATGCAAGAAATGTGCGACGTCGATACAGCCGACGCGTGGAAGCAGGGAAGGCAGTTCAAATAACAGCGCTCCGAGGAATCGGCTCGGGGCAATGCACGGTATGTACCGGACGGCGGCATCATGAGTTCATCGAACGACATCGAAAAACTGTTCGAGCAATTCGGCGGCGACGCCAATGCGTACCAGGAGATCGGTCGCGAGAACGACGCGCGCACCGCGCGCACCCGTTGGCCGCTGCTCGTCACGCTCGATCTGACGCAACCGGCGATTCCGGCGATCGGCCAGCTTCGCGACCCGAAACAGCAGCCGCCGGCGAGCGTGGCGCCACGGCCCGTCGCCGTCCATGAGGACACGACGCCGAAGGACATGGCATCGGTGACGCGGGCGAAGGCGCCGCTCTTCACGCGCCATCACCGGCGTGACATTCCTCCTGTGCCGGTGAGTCCCGCGCAGCCGGCGGCGCCGAGTGGCGCGTCGCGCTTCCGTACCGCTGATGAAACCGACGAGGCTGCCGCGCCGGGCGTGCCGGCTGCCGCCCCATCCGCGCCTAACGCGCCTAACGCGCCTATCGCGCCTATCGCGCCTATCGCGCCTATCGCGCCTATCGCGCCGATCCCGCCGGTCTCCGCACCGGCTCCGGCAGCGTCGCAAACCTCGATTCCACCGATCGCACCCGCATGGGTCGCACCCAGCGTCAGCGCCGCACCGGCAGCGCCGTTGCCACCGCTACAGGCCACGCAACCCACCTACACCGCCCCGCCCGCGCATCCGGCCCAGCCACCGTCGATCCTCGGCAAGATGTTCGCCGCGCAGAACCCATCCACGCGGCCGCAAGCTGCCGTGCCTGCGGCCCAGCCCCAGCCCACGTCGCTGAACTCGCTCTTCGACCGTCTGCGCGGCACGCCCGTGCAAGGCGCCCAGCCACCCGCCGGCCCCGCGCGCGGCGGCTTCCCGTCGTGGCTCACCAACGGTCCGCGTCGGCCATGAAAGTCATTGCCGTGGTATCCGCCAAAGGCGGGGTCGGCAAGACCACCCTCGCCGCCAACCTCGCCTCCGTGCTGGCCAACAGCGGCCGGCGCGTGATCGCGCTCGATCTCGATCCGCAGAACGCCTTGCGTCTGCACTTCGGGGTGCCGCTCGACAGCGTCGACGGCGTGTCGCGTGCAACGCTCTCCGGCAACCCGTGGCAAACGGTGATGTTCGACGGCATCGACGGCGTGACCGTGCTGCCGTACGGCGCGCTGCTGGAAGATGACCGCCGCCGCCTCGAGGCGCATATCGACCAGCATCCGCAATGGCTCGCGCAGTCGTTGCAGAACCTGCGGCTCGATGCGTCCGACATCGTCATCATCGACACGCCGCCCGGCTCGTCGGTCTACGCGCGAACCGCGCTGAGCGCGGCCACCTTCGCGCTGAACATCGTGCTCGCTGACGCCGCGTCGTACGCGGCGATCCCGCACATGGAGCGGCTGATCGAAACCTATGCGGCGCCGCGTGCGGACTTCGGCGGCGTCGGCTACGTGGTCAACCAGATCGACCAGTCGCGCCAGCTGACCAAGGACGTGCTGAAGGTGTTGCGCCAGATGCTCGCCGGCAAAGTGTTCCCCGGCGTGATCCATCTCGACGAAGGCGTCAGCGAAGCGCTCGCCTGCGACACGACGCTGATCCACTACGATCCGCTGAGTCAGGCCGCCGCCGATTTGCGCGCGTGCGGCGCGTGGCTCATGGCGGCGCTCGACGCGATCGCCGCCCAGCCGAGGAACGTCGCATGAGCAGCCCAGCCTCCTCCCGCGAACCCGAGGGCGGCGAGCCTTCACGGTTCGAGCGCTTCATCGAAGCGAACTTCTGGAACAGCCGCATCGTCACCGGGCTCGTCACGCTGCTCGCGCTGTACATGCTTTACTTCGTGTTCACGGTGCCGCTCGAGTTCTATCAGCAGCTGACCTTCGCGACGCTGTGCTTCGTGCTCGCGCTGATGTTTCGCCGTCTGCCAGGCCGCTACGCGACGATGGTCATGATCATGCTGTCGATCGTCGCGTCGGGCCGCTACATGTACTGGCGTCTGACCGAAACGACCGCCTGGGAGCGGCCGCTCGACGCCGCCTGGGGTTTGCTGCTCGTCTCCGCCGAGCTCTACGCGACCCTCGTGCTGATGCTCGGCTACTTCCAGACCGCGTGGCCGCTCAAGCGCAAGCCGATGCCGCTGCCCGCCAATCGCGACGAGTGGCCGACCGTCGACGTATTCATCCCGACCTACAACGAGCCGCTCGCGGTCGTGAAGCCGACCGTCTACGCGGCGCTCGCGCTCGACTATCCGGCCGACAAGATGTCGATCCATGTGCTCGACGACGGCCGCCGCCCCGAGTTCAAGGCGTTCTGCGAGGAAGTCGGCGTGAACTGGACGATCCGCACGAACAACCGTCACGCGAAGGCCGGCAACATCAACGAGGCGATGAAGATCACGACCGGCGAGTACCTCGCGATCTTCGACTGCGATCACATCCCGACCCGCTCGTTCCTGCAGATCGGCCTCGGCTGGTTCCTGCGCGACAAGCTGCTGTCGATGCTGCAGACGCCGCACCATTTCTTCTCCCCCGACCCGTTCGAGCGCAACCTCGGCACCTTCCGCAAGGTGCCGAACGAAGGCGAACTGTTCTACGGCCTCGTGCAGGACGGCAACGATCTGTGGAACGCGACGTTCTTCTGCGGCTCGTGCGCGCTGTTGCGCCGGAACATGGTCGAAGAGATCGGCGGCATCGCGGTGGAAACCGTGACCGAGGACGCGCACACCGCACTGAAGCTGCACCGCCTTGGCTACACCACCGCGTATCTGGCGATTCCGCAGGCCGCCGGCCTCGCGACCGAAAGCCTGTCGGGCCACATCGGCCAGCGCATCCGCTGGGCGCGCGGCATGACGCAGATCTTCCGCATCGACAATCCGCTGACCGGCAAGGGGCTGAAGATCGGCCAGCGCCTGTGCTATCTGAACGCGATGATGCACTTCTTCTACGGCGTGCCGCGTCTCGTGTTCCTGACCGCGCCGCTGTCGTACCTGTTCTTCGGCGCGCATGTGATCGAAGCGGCGGCCAGCACGATCGCGATCTACGCGCTGCCGCACATGATGCACGCGAGCATCACGAACTCGCGGATGCAGCGGATGTTCCGCCATTCGTTCTGGGCCGAGGTGTACGAGTCGGTGCTCGCGTCGTACATCACCGCGCCGACGCTGCTCGCGCTGATCAATCCGAAGCTCGGCAAGTTCAACGTGACGGCCAAGGGCGGCGTGATCGAGAAGAGTTATTTCGATTGGTCGATCTCGCGGCCGTACCTGTTTTTGCTGCTGCTGAACCTGCTCGGCTTCCTCGTGGGTCTCGTGCACATCTATCTGAACTGGCACGTGCGCAGCATCGTCGAGACCACGCTGCTCAATCTCGCGTGGACCAGCTACAACATGCTGATCCTCGGCGCGAGCGTGGCCGCCGCGAGCGAGCGCCGCCAGATCCGCGCGGTGCCCCGCGTCGCGATGAAGATGCCGGTGATGCTGAAGTTCTCGACCGGCCGCACGCTCGCGTGCGAAACGATCGACTACTCGGAAGGCGGCGTCGGTGTCGCGCTGCCCGGCAAGATCGAAGTGCCGATGCAGGAGCCCGTGACCGTGTCGCTGTTTCGCGGCGACGAAGAGTACGCGTTTCCCGCCACCGTCAGTTTTACCGAGCCGGGCCGCGTGGGCCTGCGCTTTTCGTCGATGTCGCCCGAACAGGAGTACGAGTTCGTGAAGACCACCTTCGCCCGCGCGGACGCGTGGACCGGCTGGGCCGAGGGACGCGAGACGGACACGCCGCTGCGCGGCCTGTCGCATGTGCTGAGGGTCGGCGTGCGCGGCATCGCGGGTCTGTTCGAGCATCTATACGACGACTTGCGCAGTTCGATCAAAAGCCGTCCCGCGGACGTCAAGAAGCTAAAAACGAAAGACTGATCTATGGGCTACCGGATGCCGAACGACAAGATCGAACACCCGGCTCACGGGCGCAACAGCACTGGACCCCAATCGCGTCTGTTCGCCCTCCACGGCTCGCGACACTCGCGGCGAATCATGCGAGGCGTCGCCTGCTGGCTTGCGCTGCAGACCGCGCTGGCGTCGTTCGTGCCGCTCGCTTACGCGGCTGCACCGGCTGCCGCCCCGGCATCCAAGCCGGCCCCGGCAGCCGCCGCAACCGCCGGCGCGGCGCAAAGCCCGCAAGTCGCGACCGGTGTCGGCAACGTGCCCGCGCCGAGCGCGGCGGTGCCGTTCGATCCGAACGCGATCGCCCAGGACCAGCTCGCCACGCCGACGCCCGCGCTCGCGGCCTCGTCGGTGAAGGCGCTCGGCATGCGCACGCCGACCACCGCCGAGCCCGGCACGCTGGTGCCCGGAGGCCGCCGTCAAACGCTAACGTTTGCGGACTTCGGCGCGCTCGACCCGCTGCAACTGCGCGGCGTCGACGGCCAGAACGGCATTGCGTTCTCGGTGCGCGGCGACGAAGTCGTGACCGGCGCGACGCTGCATCTGATCTACAGCTATTCGCCCGCGCTGCTGGCGAACCTGTCGCAACTGAAGGTCCTGATCAACGGCGAGGTCGCCGCCACGCTGCCGCTGCCGCACGAGCAGGCCGGCATGCTGGTCGCGCGCGACATCACGATCGATCCGCGCTTCATCACCGACTTCAATCACCTGAACCTGCAACTGATCGGCCACTACACGACGGCCTGCGAAGACCCCGCGAACTCGTCGCTGTGGGCGACGATCAGCAACGCGAGCTCGCTCGACCTGAGCTACGCGTCGCTCCCGACGAAGGCGGAACTGGCCGCGCTGCCGCAGCCGTTCTTCGACCGCCGCGACGTGCGCCGCCTCGAACTGCCGTTCGTGTTCGCGCAGAAACCCGGCAACGGCACGCTCGAAGCCGCGGGCATCGTCGCGTCGTGGTTCGGCTCGCTCGCCGGCTATCGCGGCGCGCTGTTTCCGACCCAGCTCGACAGCCCGCCGCTGTCGGGCAACGCGGTCGTGTTCGCGACCAGCGACCAGCATCCAGCCGGCGTGACGATTCCCGAGATTACCGGGCCGACCATCGCGGTGGTCGAGCGCGACGCGAACGCGCGCGGCAAGCTGCTGCTCGTGCTCGGCCGCGACGAGGCCGAGCTGAAGACCGCCGCGAAGTCGCTCGGCATCGGCCATAGCACGCTGTCCGGCGCGAGCGCGACGATCACGTCGCTGAACGCGATCACGCCGCGCGTGCCGTACGACGCGCCGAACTGGCTGGCGACCGACCGCGCGGTGCGCTTCGGCGAACTCGCCGATCCGAAAGACCTGACCGTGTTCGGCTACGACGCCGACGCGGTGCGCATCAACATGCGTGTGGCGCCCGATCTGTTCATGTGGCACACGCGCGGCGCGCCGATCAACCTGCGCTACCGCTACACGGTGCGGCCGGCGCGCGACCGCTCGTCGCTGAACATCAGCGTGAACAACGGCTTCGTGCAGGCGCTGCCGATTCCGGCACGCTCGACCTCGGTGTTCGAGATGAGCCGCTACTTCAACCTGATCATGCCCGACGGCACCGCCGACGCGCGCCGCAACATCCGCATCCCGCCGCTCTTGATGACGCCGCGCACACAGCTGCGCCTGCACTTCTACTACGACATCCCGAACACCGGCGAATGCGCGGGCCGCCTGCTGCAGAACGTGGTCGGCGCGATCGATCCGAACTCGACGATCGACCTGTCGTCGTTCCCGCACTACATGGCGCTGCCCGACCTGGCCGCGTTCGCCAACAGCGGCTTCCCGTTCACGCGGATGGCGGATCTGTCCGAGACCGCCGTCGTGCTGCCGGACGCCCCGGACCCGAGCGACTACAGCCTGTATCTGCTGACGATGGGCCGGATGGGCGAATCGACCGGCTTTCCGGTCGCCGGGGTGACCGTCACCCATGCGGCCGACGTCGACCACTTCGCGGACAAGGACCTGCTGGTGTTCGGCGCGCCCGGCAAGCAGCGGCTGTTGCAGCGCTGGTCGAAGTCGATGCCGTTCTCCAGTAACGGCGACGCGCACACGTTCCAGCTCACCGACCTCGTGTTCAAGCTGCGCGACTGGTGGCATGGCGAGCGCGGCGTCGAGCGCACACCCGCGCGCGCCGATCTGACGATGGTCAGCTCGAGCGGCGCCGCGCTGCTGACCGGCTTCGAGTCGCCGCTGCAGAGCGGCCGCAGCGCGGTTGCGCTGATCAGCGCGGCCGGTCCGTCGGACGCCGACCTGTCCGCGGCGCTGCTCGACGCCGACGTGCTGCCGAAGATTCAAGGCGCGATGGCCGTGATCCATGGCCGCGACGTCACCATCACGTCGAACGGCTCCGCATACTATGTCGGCCATTTGTCGCCGCAGGAGTATCTGCGCTGGGCGCTGTCGTCGCATCCGCTGCTGCTGTTGTTCGGCGGCGTGCTCGCCGCGCTGATCATCGCGGGCCTGTGCTACCGGACGCTGCGCGCGCTTGCCGCGCGTCGACTGAAGGACTGATGGAACGGATATGACTCGTATGCGGTTCCGGATCGACAGAAGGACCTCTTTTGCGCTGGCGCTCGGTATCGGCATCGCGGCGTCGGCGAGTCTTGCGGCTTCGAGCGGCACCGCGCAGGCCGCGCAGAACGCCGCCGCCTGCGGTGACTGGAGCGCGTGGCGAACCTTCGTGCAACGTTTCGTGCAGGCCGACGGCCGCGTGATCGACTACTCGACACCGACCCAGCAGACCACCTCGGAAGGCCAGTCCTACGCGCTCTTTTTCGCGCTGGTCGCCAACGACCGCGCGACCTTCGACAAGCTGCTCGGCTGGACCCGCGCGAATCTCGCGGGCGATCAGTTCGATCCGCAGAACCTGCGCCTGCCCGCATGGCAATGGGGCAAAAAGCCGGACGGCTCGTACGGTGTGCTCGATCCGAATTCGGCATCGGATTCCGATCTCTGGATCGCCTATGACCTGCTGCAAGCCGGCCGCCTGTGGCACAACCCCGCCTACACGCAGCTCGGTCAGGCACTCGCCGAGCGCATCGCGCACGACGAAGTCGCGAACCTGTCCGGTCTCGGGCCGATGCTGCTGCCGGGCGCGCAGGGTTTCAGGAACGGCAGCGTCACGCGTCTGAATCCGAGCTATCTGCCGCTACCGGTGCTGCGCGCGCTCGCGCACGAGGTGCCGGACGGCCCGTGGGCCAAGCTCGCCGACAACGCCTATCAGTTCGTCAAAACCGTCTCGCCACAAGGCTTCGCGCCCGACTGGGCGGCGTGGCAGAACGGCCGGTTCGCGGTCGATCCGAAGAACGGCGATGTCGGCAGCTACGACGCGATTCGCGTCTATCTGTGGGCCGGCCTCGCGTCGCCCGCCGATCCGCTCGCGAAGCCGTGGCTCGGCGCGCTCGGCGGCATGCGCGCGAAGGTCGCGCAGAACGGTTTCCCGCCGGAGAAGGTGTCGTCGACCACCGGCGCGTCGAGCGGCGAAGGCCCGCTCAGCTACTGGGGCGCGCTCGCGCCGTACTTCAAGACGCTGGGCGACGAGCATGGCCTCGGACTCGCGCGCACGCGGCTCGCCGCGCTCGACGCGAGCGTGCCGGGCCGCGAACCGGTGTACTACGATCGTGTGCTGGGTCTGTTCGGCACGGGGTTCATCGATGGCCGCTACCGCTTCGATGAAGCCGGCAGCCTCGTGCCCGCCTGGAGGGCGGCATGCGATTGAACGCTCTCGCCGTGTCGCTGCGCATCGCGCTGTCCGTCGGCGTGGTCTACTGCGTGGCCGCGACCGCGCCCGATGCGCTCGCGCAGGCGAGCAAAGACCCGCTGAGCGTGCTGATCGATCAGGGCAAGTACTGGCAGTCGCATCAGCGCGGCGATCTCGCCGAGCAGGCCTGGCAGAAGGTACTCAGCATCGATCCGAAGCAGCCCGACGCGCTGTTCGGCATGGGCATGGTGCTGGCCGACCGCAAGGACGGCGCCGGCGCGCAGCAATACCTCGCGCGGCTGAAGGCGGCCGCGCCGAACTATCCGAATCTCGATGAGCTCGGCCGCCGGCTGGGCCAGGCCAGCCCGCGCGATCAGACGATCGACGAAGCGCGCCGGCTCGCGCAAGCCGGCCAAAGCGCGAGCGCGGTGCAGGAGTATCAGCGCGCGCTGACCGGCAAGCCCGCCACGCCGCAGTTGCAGCTCGAGTATTACCAGGCGCTGTCGGCGACGCCGCAGGGCTGGGACGAAGCGCGCCGCGGCCTCGAACAGCTCGCGCACGACAACCCGAACGACCCGCGCTTCGCACTCGCGTACGCGCAGCATCTGACCTATCGCGACGTCACGCGGCGCGACGGTATCGCGCGGCTGCAGAAGCTCGCGGGCGACACCTCGGTCGGCGCGGCGGCGAAAAAGAGCTGGCGCCAGGCGCTGCTGTGGCTCGACGCGCGGCCCTCCGACGCCGCGCTGTACGAATCGTTTTTCCAGACCGCCGGTGAAGATGCCGCGGTAAAGGCGCGCTACGAATCGATGGTGCAGCAGGACGCCGCGGCGCGCGCCCGCGCGCAGCAAAACGCCGCCGCCGACGTGCGCGGCCGCGTGATCGCCGAGGGCTTCGCCGCGCTCGACCGCGACGACGTCGTGACCGCGCGCGCCAGGTTCTCGTCGGTGCTCGCAAACAGTCCTAACGATACCGACGCGCTCGGCGGCATGGGCATCGCCGCGCTGAAGCAGGAGCGATTCGCGGACGCGCGCAACTACCTGGAGCGCGCCTCGCGCGGCCCCAATCCGGCGCGCTGGAAAACCGCGCTCGACAGCGCGACCTACTGGACCTACACGAGCGAAGCGATCGGCGCGCGCAGCAACGGCGAGTTCGCGAAGGCGAAGGCGCTGTTCGAGCGCGCGATCGCGCTGAATCCTTCGGACGTGACCGCGCAGGTGCAGCTCGGCGAAATGCTGCTTCAGACCGGCGACCCGGCCGGCGCCGAGCAGGCGTACCGGATGGCGCTGCGCCGCCAGGCCGACAACCCCGACGCGATTCGCGGCCTCGTCGGCGCGCTCGCCGCACAGGGCCGCGCCGACGAAGCGCTGCAATTCGCCAATCAGCTGAACGCGGAGCAACAGGCGAAGGTCGGCGGCATCGACCGTTTGCGCGGCGATGCGCAGGCGGCGCAGGCACGCGCGGCCGAAGCGCGCGGCGACCTCGGCACCGCGCGCAGCCTGTTCGAAGACGCGCTGCTGAACAAGCCCGACGATCCGTGGCTGCGGCTCGACCTCGCGCGCATCTACGTGCGCCAGGGCGCCGTCGCGAATGCGCGCAGCATGATGGACGGCCTGCTCGCCACCCATCCGGACATGACCGATGCGCTGTACGCGAGTGCGCTGCTGTCGGCGGAAACGCAGGACTGGTCGACCGGTCTCGCGCAGCTCGACCGCATTGCGCCCGCGCAGCGCACCGACGCGATGACGACCTTGCAGCATCGGCTGTGGGTGCATCAGCAGGCCGATCTCGCGACGCGCATGGCGAAGAACGGCCAGACGCAGCAGGCCATCGCGACCCTGCGCGCCGCCGAGCCGGTGGCCGGCAACAACCCCGAGCTGATCGGCGTGATCGCCGGCGCGTACCAGCAGGCCGGCGATTCGACCCGCGCGCTGGGTCTCGTGCGCGCCGCGATGAGCGCGGCGCCCGGCAATACCGATCTGCTGCTGCAGTACGCGGGCATTCTGTCCGCGGCAGGCCAGCAGGTCGAGCTCGGCAACGTGATGCGCCAGTTGCAGACCACGCAGCTGACGCCGCAGCAGCGCACCGACTTCGACAACCTGAATCTTGGCATCGTCATCCGGCAGGCCGATGCGGTACGCCTGCGCGGCGATCTCGCAAGCGCCTACGAGGTGATCGCGCCATGGCTCGCCGCGATGCCCGACAACCCCGACCTGCAGGCCGCGCTCGGGCGCATGTACGCGAGCGCGGGCGACGACCGCAACGCGCTCACGAGCTTTCGCGTCGCGCTGCAGCGTCGCCCCGACGACCTGAGCCTGCTGCAGGCGGCGATCTCGGCCGCGGCCGGCTCGAAGCAGTTCAGCTACGCCGAAACGCTCGCGAACCAGGCGCTCGCCCTCGCACCGAACGATCCGGGCGTGCTCGCGACGGTGGGCCGCATGTATCGCGCCCAAGGCAATCTGTCGCTCGCGTCGACCTATCTGCAACGCTCGCTGGTCGCGGCCAATACGCCGCTGGTCGCGAACGCGCCCCGAACCGCAGGCAGCAACGTGCCGCGCGGCTGGGAAGCGGCGATGAGCCAGATCGGCGCGACGCCGCTGCCGGGCACCAATCCCTTCGAAGGCAAGACGGCGATCGCGACTTCGAGCGACACCGACAATGGCGCGCGTCCCGCGCTTCCGTTCCTGAACACGCAGTCTTCCTCGCCGACGCAGACCGTGCCGAACTATCCGCCGCCCCCTCCGCCCGCGCCGTATGTCGCGCCTTATACGGCGCCCGCCGCGACGCCTTATAACGCGCCCGCCGTGCAGCCCGCCCCCGTCGCCGCACCATATGGAGCGCCCCGCTCCGCCGCCGAGGTCGGCGGCTACGGCCAGGAATCCTATGGCTCGAGCCAGTCGGGCACGCCGTTGCAGCCTTATCCGGGGCAAGGCCCAGCGCCGATGCAGCCGATGCCGCAGCAGCAGTACAACGCGGGTTATCCGCAGCCGCAGCCTTATGCGCAGCAGCAGGCGTATCCGCAGCAGCCCTACGGCGCGCAGGACGGCTATGCGGCCACTCCATGGCCGATGTCGCCGGCCGCGCGCGAAGCGCAGGCCAACGCCGCGTCGGCGACGCCGCTGCCATACGGATCGACCCGCACCAGCGCGAAGAAGAACACGAAGAAGAGCACCGCGAAAACGAGCCAGCCGGCGCCGGTCTATGCGCAGCAACCGCCGCCGTATCCGCAGCAACAGGGCTACGCGCAGCCGTATCAGCCGTATCAGCCGTACCCGCAGCAGCAGCCCTATCAACCGCAGCCGCCATACCCGAACCAGGGCTACTACGCGCAGCAGCCGTACATTCCGCAACCGCCGGCCGGCTATGCACAGCCGTACTACCCGCCCGGCGGCAGCGCGCGGAACAACCCGCAGCCGAACGTCGCAAACGCGCAGACGCTCGGCGTCGCCGAGGAGCTTGCGCAGATCAATCGCGAGCAGTCGAGCACCGTGTCGGGCGGCCTGATCTTCCGCAATCGCGTCGGCGAGGACGGCCTGTCGTCGCTGACCGACATCGAGGCGCCGATCCAGGGGCGCATCAAGGCGGGCAACGGTCACGTGGTCGTGACCGCGACCCCGGTCACGCTCGACGCCGGCACCGCGTCGAACAGTACGTCGACGCTCGCGCGCTTCGGCGCGGGGCTTTCGACCGACTCGTCAAAGAACGCCGCGGTAAACGGCACCAACAACTATGGCAGCCAGACCGCGAGCGGCGTGGGATTGTCGGTCGGCTACGACAGCCGCAGCATCAGCGGCGATATCGGCGTGACGCCGATCGGCTTTCGCGAGACCAACATCGTCGGCGGCGCGCAATACAACGGCGGCATCACCGACAAGGTGTCGTACTCGATCGCGGTCGCGCGGCGCGCGGTGACGGACAGCCTGCTGTCGTATGCGGGCGCGCGCGATGCGGCCGCCGGCCTCGAATGGGGCGGCGTCACGTCGACCGGCGCGCGCGCCAGCCTCGCGTGGGACGACGGCACGAGCGGCCTGTACGTGAACGCGTCGTATCAGCACTACATGGGCAACAACGTGCCGAGCAACAACGCGGTCAAGGGCGGCGGCGGCGTCTACACGCGTCTGCTGAAAGACGCCGACCAGACGCTGACGGTCGGCGTGAACACGACGATCATGGGCTACAACCGCAATCTGTCGTTCTTCACGTACGGCCAGGGCGGCTACTTCAGTCCGCAGCAGTACGTGATCCTGAATCTGCCGGTCGAATGGTCGGGCCGCGCAGGCCTGTTTACGTACGACGTGAAAGGCTCGATCGGCGTGCAGCATTACCGCGAGGATGCGTCGAACTACTTCCCATTGAACGACGGCTCGTCGCGCCAGGGCGACGCGGCCGCCGCCGCGCAAGCCCTCGGCAACGGTCTGACCGCCGTCTACCCGGGGCAGAGCAAGACCGGCGTGTCGTATTCGATCAGCGGCGTCGGCGAATATCAGCTCGCGCCGCAGCTCGCGGTCGGGGCAACCGCGTCGTTCGGCAACGCTTATGAATATCGCGAGTGGCTTGCGGCCGTGTACGTGCGCTATAGCTTCAACAAGCAGACCGGTTTGCAGCCGTTCCCGCCGGTGCCGTTGACCTCGCAGTATCTGTCGTTGTCCAACTGACGCCCCACGTTCATTCGCATTGCCTCGCATAGCGCGTACGTCGCGTATCGATCCACGCCGGAAAAGCGGGCGCTTCTTCCGCTTTCGCTGCGCTGCAAACGCGCCTCGCGGTAAATGTTGCCCATGCATCGAACGACGTGCCGAATCGGTACGTTTTCGGACATGGCTGCTTACCTGGCAAAACCCCGAATAGCGTTCTCGAACGCATCAACGGTACGGCGATGTGCCATACAATAATTGCAGCTCGCGAGGCTGTCCGAAGCCCTCGAAGCTTCGGGCCCGAGCCGACCATTTTCGACGTGAATTCAGGTGGAGCGCTGCATGCCTTTTCCGGCAAAAGACTACGGCTGCGCCGGCTGGCGCGGCGAGATGGCGCGACGCATCAGCGAATTCGACTGGCGTGCGACCAGCCTCGGCGCGATCGAAAACTGGCAGCGCAGTCTGAACTCGACGGTCCTGACGATGCTCGCGTCGCCGATGCCGCTCGTGCTGCTGTGGGACGAGCCCGGCTACATGATCTACAACGACGCCTATGCGGTCTTCGCGGGCGGCCGGCATCCGTATCTGCTCGGCCGTCCGGTCGAAGACGGCTGGCCGGAAGTGGCCGACTTCAACCGTCATGTCATGGTCACCTGTCTCGCCGGCGGCACGCTGTCGTATCGCGACAAGGCGCTCGTGCTGCTGCGCGACGGCAAGCCGGAAGACGTGTGGATGGATCTGTACTACAGCCCCGTCGCGGGTGACAGCGGCGCGCCGGCCGGCGTGCTCTCGATGGTCGTCGAAACCACCGGGCGCGTGCTCACCGAGCGCCTGCGCCAGCAAGCCGAAACCGAACTGCACGAGACCAACGAACGCCTGCAGCTTGCGCTGAACACCGGCGCGGTGCTCGGCACCTGGGTGCTCGACGTGCGCACGGGCGAGGTCACCGGCGACGAACGCTTCGCGCGCACCTTTTCATTTGGGCGCGATACAGCGTTGAAAGGCGTCGCGCGGGATGCCGCCACGCAGATCATCCATCCCGACGACCAGGAGCTCAACGACCGCCTGACCGCCGAAGCGATCCGCAGCGGCGAGCCGTTTCGCGCCGAGTACCGGATCCGGCGTCCCGACGGCGGCTATATGTGGGTGCAGGCGAACGGCCGCTGCCAGTTCGACGAACACGGCGAACCCACGCGTTTTCCGGGCGTGCTGATCGACATTCACGAGCGCAAGATCGCCGAACAGCAGCTTCTTCAGCTGACCGAAACACTCGAGCAGCGCGTCGCCGATTCGATCGCGGCGCGCGCGCTCGCCGAGGAGCAGCTGCGCCAGGCGCAGAAGATGGAAGCGATCGGCAGCCTGACGGGCGGCGTCGCGCACGACTTCAACAACGTGCTGCAAGTGATCAACGGCAATCTGCAGATGCTCGCCGCCGACGCCGACGACAACCCCGTCACCCAGCGGCGTCTCTCCGCCGCGACCGATGCCGTCAGACGCGGCGCGAAGCTCGCCGCGCATCTGCTCGCGTTCGCGCGGCGTCAGCCGCTGTCGCCGACCGTGCTGAATCCGCGCCGCCTGCTGACCGGCATGAGCGAAATGCTGCACCGCGCGCTCGGCGAAACGGTGCGGATCGACACGGTGCTCAGCGACGATCTGTGGAACGTGCAGGTCGACCGCAACCAGCTCGAAAACGCGCTGCTCAATCTCGCGATCAATGCACGCGACGCGATGCGCGCCGACGGTGTGCTCACCGTGCGCGCGACCAACCGCACGCTCGACGCCGCGTTCTGCCGCGGCAAACCCGACCTGTCGCCCGGCGAATACGTGGAGTTCTCGGTTGCCGACACCGGTTCGGGGATGCCGCCCGAAGTGCTGCAACACGTGTTCGAACCGTTCTTCACGACCAAGCCCGACGGCCACGGCACCGGCCTTGGCCTGTCCATGGTGTTCGGCTTCGCGCGTCAAAGCGGCGGACAGGTGTCGATAGAAAGCCAGGTGGGACGCGGCACGACGGTGTCGCTGTTCTTTCCGCGCTGCTGCGAGGCGGAGACGCCGGAGACCGTCGACGGCACCGCGGCGTCGGTCGGCGGCGGCGAAACGATACTCGTCGTCGAGGACGATGCCGACGTGCGGCTGACCGCGGTCGAAATGCTCGCGCAGCTCGGCTATAAGGTGCTGACCGCATCGAACGGCGACGCGGCGCTCGAGTTTATCGACAGCGACATGCCGATCGATCTGCTGTTTACCGACGTCGTGATGCCCGGCAAGCTGAAGAGCGTCGAGCTCGCGCAACGCGCGGCCGCGCGCATGCCGCCTCTGCCCACGCTGTTCACATCGGGCTATACGCGCGACGAAATCGTCCACCACGGCAAGCTCGACGCGGGTATCACGCTGCTATCGAAGCCGTACCGGCGCGACGATCTCGCCCGCATGGTGCGCAACGTTCTACGTGCGGGCGCCGCCAGCGCGGACCGCGCGGCCGAGATGCGAGAAGCGGGTATCGCCGCATGCGTTCCGCCCGCGGCGTACGAAGCCGTCAACACGTACGGCGTCACGAAGGCACCGCAGAAAACGTCGAAAAAAGAGCCGAAGAAAAAGCCGCCAAAGGCGACCCAGCCGCGCGCGGCCCAGGAAGCCGCACGCGTGCTGTTCGTCGAGGACGACAGCGAATCGCGCGAGGCGCTTGGCGAACTGCTCGGCGCGCTAGGTCTCGCGTGCACCGCGGTCGCGAGCGCGGAAGCAGCGCTGCCGCTCGCGACCGCGCAACGCTACGACGTGCTGTTGACCGACCTCACGCTGCCCGGTATGTCCGGCGACGAACTCGCGCGCGCCGTGCGGCAA
Source organism: Paraburkholderia sp. JPY465 (assembly GCF_050436725.1). Taxonomy (NCBI): domain Bacteria; kingdom Pseudomonadati; phylum Pseudomonadota; class Betaproteobacteria; order Burkholderiales; family Burkholderiaceae; genus Paraburkholderia; species Paraburkholderia sp. JPY465. The sequence continues at coordinate 2,405,637 of NZ_JBNDMT010000002.1, read as the reverse complement.
GTGCAGCCCGCAATCCGCGTGCTGCTGGTGTCGGGCTACGGTCGCAGCGCGGAGATCGGGGCGGCGATTCCGGGTGCGCGGCTGCTCGGCAAGCCGCTCGATATCGCGCAGTTGCGGCACGAGTTCGCGCAATGGCTCGATCACACCGAAGCGACGTCCTGATCTAAATACCGAACCTCTGCCGCCGCGGCGTAGGTGTCTTCATGATGCTTCAGATCGACCGGAATAACGGGCTTTTCGCGAGCGCTTCGGCGCCGTCCGCATTGCTGAGGAATTTCTCCGTGTAGATGTCGCGCTCGAACAACTGCCCCTGCATCAGCGCGCGGATCGACGCTTCGATCATCACCGGCGGTCCGCACAGATACGCCTTGTGGCCACGAAAATCGCCGCCGAAATGCGCCTTCGCGGCCTCGTGGACGAAGCCGCGAAAACCCTCCCATGCACTGCCTTCGGCCTCGTTCGACAGCGCCGGCACATAGGTGAAGTTCGCGTGCCGCTCGGCAAGCTCGGCGAACTCGTCGTGGTAGTACAGTTCCGCGCGATCGCGCGCGCCGTACACCAGCGTGATCGGCCGCGTGTCGCCCTGTTCGAGCAGATCGAGCAGCATCGAACGCGGACTCGACAATCCCGAGCCGCCCGCGATCAGGATCACGGGCTGCGGGTCCGACGCACGCACGAAGAAGCGGCCGAACGGACCGCTGAAACGCAGCGCGTCGCCGGGCTTCAGCGCTTCGTGAAGATAGCCGGTGCCTTTGCCGCCCGGCACGCGCCGCACGTTCAGTTCGATCAGCGTCGACGAACCCGGTTTGCCGGCGAGCGAAAACGCGCGCGGCGTGTCCTCGCCGGGAATGTGCACGTTCACGTACTGCCCCGCCTGAAACTCGATGCCGTCGCCGTCCAGTTCGACGAAGATGCCCTTGATCGTCGGCGTCAGATCGATGCTGTCCTTCACGCGGCCGGTGAAATCGCGGACCGGGAAGTGGCGCGCGTCGGCGTCCTCGTCGATATCGGCTTCGATCGTCAGATCCGATTGGGCGGTCGCGCAGCACCCGAGGCACTTGCGTTCGTCGCGCTCGAAATCCATCAACGCGAACGGCGACGCATTGCCGTGCTCGATCTCGCCGTCGACCACCTGCACCTTGCAGGTCGCGCACAAACCGTGGCAGCACGCGTGCGGCAGCCAGACGCCGGCGCGCAGGCAGGCGTCGAGAATGGTCTGTTCCTCGGCGATCTCGATCGTATGGCCGATCGGCTCGATGGTTAGCTGGTAGCTCATGTCAGCGTCTCCTGTTTCTCTGATCCGGTGAACCCGCGGCCTAGCTGCACGATCCGCGAATGCCGGTCAGACCCGGCGTGCGAAAACGGATCAGCGCCTTGTGACGCAAGCCGTTTTCTTCGAGCGTCCGATCGAACACGGGCGTAAAGCGCTCGTTCGAGCGGAACCATTCGATATCGTCGAGCATCACCTTCTCCCAGTCGGGATGCGCGGAATAGATGCCGGGCAGCACGTCGTTCGCGAGCGTCGCGAACGTCATTGTCGGCGGCACCGGAATGCAATGCGGCGCACAGAACATCAAATGATCTTCCCAGCCGATGAACAGCAGCCGGTTGCCGTGGAAGTTCTCCTCCCGGTCTTTCACTTCGCCCGTGTAGCCTTCTCTGAGCGCGATAACTGACATGGTGTGTCTCCTTGGTATTCGGTTGGCGTGGGCGAATCACGCAGCCTGCGCGGCCGGCGTGCTTTGCGATGCGGTATCGGTCGCGCTTTCCTTGGTCCCTTCGCCGCCGTGACTCGGCTTGCCGGTCCAGCGCAGCCAGTTCTTCCTGTCGGGCGAATCCTCGAATTCGTGGCCGTCCGCGCCGACGTTGATGTGGTAATAGCGCAGCACTTCGGCGAGCGGATCGAAATCGGCGGCGCTCGGGTCCGCGTCTTTCTCGAAGCAGTTGCCCTGATAGATCTGATGCACCGGCAACCAGGCCTGAACGTATTTCTCCGGCTCGTTGTCGAAGATGTCCTTGCAGCCGTCCGAGCAGAAGTGATACTTGTTGCCGAGATAGTCGCTTTCGCGGTAGCAGGTTTTGGTCGGATCGTCGGGCTCGGTGAAGGCCATCGGGACCTGGCAGACCTGGCACAACATCGGCAGCGTGTTGTTGTAGAAGCGCTTGCCCGCTTGCTGCTGCTCGCGCCAGTACTCGAAGCGCGGACGATACAGCCTGTCGAACGTCGCCGGATACTTTTCGGCGAGCCAGTTCATTTCGTCATCCGACGGAATCCATGTGTGCATCGCCGCCGCGTGCGTGTAGTTGTAGAAGATGCCCCACGCCTCGTGTGAAATGCGATCCTTCTCCTTCGACGCGACCTCGTGATACCTCGGCATGCGAATGCCGTAGCGTTCGAGGTCGTGAAACAGCGCGCCGCCGTTCTTCTCGAAGTAGGTTTCCCATGCTTCCTGCCACGACATGATCCGCTTCGGCAGCATGTAGTCCATCATCATCGCGACGAGCGTCAGCAGCCGGTAGCCGCGCCAGAACCATTTGTCGATCCACTTCTGGATGATCGGCACGTTGCCCGGGTCCTGTTCGAGCAGGAACTTCACCACTTCGAGTCCGAGCGTCATATGGCGCGATTCGTCGGACTGCGCGGAGAAGCCGAACGTCACCGTCGCCATGTCGCCGTTGAAGGCGGCACCCGACATAAACGGCATGAACAGCAGATTGGTCAGCACGTATTCGAACGAGAACGAGATCGCGGTAACGAACTCGAACGGGCCGGCGCTCATCGCGTCTTCGAAATACGACTTCGGCACCGACAGATACCAGACCCGGTCGTGCATGTGCTTGAAGTCGTGAAAGCCGTTGAAGAACTTGTTGTAATGGCTGATCGTATGAACCTGTGTCTGCGCGTGACGCAGCTCGTCGATCGCCTGCATCTGACACGCGATACGCGCGCCGGCGGCGCGAAAGTTGCGGCCGGCCAGCGCGAAGCCGCGGTGCGCCGCATATTCGAGCGGACTCACGCCGGTCAGGAACAGCTTCAGCGCGTTGATATAGCGCGGGTCCGTCACGTTGAACTGGCCGTTGTTCTGCTGGAACGCGTCGATGATCGCGTACAGCTTGCGTTCCTTTTCACCCTGATATTTCCAGTAGGCGTCCATCGTCAGACGGAACGGGTCTTCCCATTTGTCCCAGTCGTGGACCTTGATGCCTTCGAAACGGTCGTATGGAAAGACCTCGTCCATCCGCTGATAGGTCGTGTCCCAGCCAAGGCCGCGCGTCAGCATCGCGTAGTTTTCCTTGATGCTCAGTTTTTTCGGCGTCGTATTCGTGGTGCTCATCGTGCGTCTCCCATGCGATTGATCGCGGCCGCTCAGGCCTTCCATTCGAGAATGAATTCGTCGTCGGTCTCGTCGATGTTGCCGCCGAGCGAAATAAGATTGAGTTGCAGCTCGCGCAGATCGAAGTCGCGGCCGATGCGCTCCTCGATCGACTCACGCCGGATCACGAGCCGACCGACCGCGTCGATCTTGACCATCGCCGGAAACGCGTTGACGACGGCGTGCGGGTTGTCCGCCTCGATCGCCTCGATGATCGGGCGCGAGTCGTCGTTGGCCTGAAACGCGATGAATACGGAATCAGCCATGTTTGGCCTCCCCGGTTTGCTGTTCTGCGTGCTCCGCCACGAGCGGCACGCCCTGCTTCCGCATGCGCGCATCGAACGCCTGGGTGATATCGGCGAACGCCGCTTCGGCTTCGTCCGCGCCGAGCGCTTCCAACGCCAGCGGGCACAGCGCATCGAGCACGCGCGAGCGCCACTGCGCGATCCACCGGCCTAGCAGCACAGCGTTATCCGTCGACTCCGCCACCGCGGTCTTCAACGTCGCATCGACCCAGCGGCTCGTTTCGTCGTACCAGGTGCTCGCGAACTCGTTCAACATGCCGATTGCCGCGCCGTAGTCGCGCGACAGACGCTGGTCGATATGCCGATACACGAGCGGATACAGCAGACCATCGAGCACGACGTTCTGCGCGACGAAGGTTTCGAACCAGTCCTGCACGACCATCATGTCCTCGACCAGCCGGCGCAGGGCCTGCCACAGCGGATCGTCGAGCCAATGCGCCTTGCCAACGACCAGTGACGCGCCCGAATTGCCATCGAGCAGCAGACCGATACGCGACAGGTACTGCGCGATGCCGAGCCGGTCCATCGCATGAAACATCGTCGCCTGCGTGATCGCGGTGCCCCAGCCGTAACCGGTCACGAAGCAGTTGTTGGTATTGGCCGCCCATTCGATATGGCGCAGCGGCACCATCAGCGCGGCGATCCGCGCTCTCGCGTCGTCGGGCAAGTCGGCGAGCAGACGCCGCCGCGTGACGAACTCGATGTTCTTTTCCATCGCATCCTGCTGCCGGGCGCGCGCGATCGTGTACGCGCCGTAGTAGTACTGGCGCGGGTCCTTGAACGCGTACCAGTCGTTCATGCGGATCGCCGTGCGGCCTTTGTCGTAGAGCGCGAAGTCCGGCTGCCACAGCGGGCGATAATGAAAGTTGTCTTCGGGCTGCAGCTCCAGCGTCGCTTCCTGATAGCGCGACGCCGGTTTGTCTGCGCCGAGCCTTCTCGCGACGTGCGAGAAAGTCTGGCGGATCTGCTGAACCGAGGACGTCTTGATGTCGATCTGCATGCGGTGTCTCCTTGTCTGTTATGCGGGGCCTTCGACGGTCATGCGCGCTTCATTCGCTGACACCCGGCTCGCCGTAGCGCCACTTCAGTTGTTCGAGATCGAGCGCCGCGGCTTCGTCGTCGCTCAATTGGCACACGCGATGATTCGCGCAAAAAGACGCGAAGTCGTGAGCGCTCATCACGAGCTCGACGCTCAGGCCAGGATCGCCAATCGAAAAATCGAACTCGACGAAACCGTCGTCGCGCTGCTCGCGCACGCGGACATAGCGCCGCGTGACGTCGAAGGGTCGCGAGACCGGTTCGGCGTGGGGTGTATGCGAGGGCATCAGTGTCTCCAGATGGTTTTGCGTTATCCGTCACTGCACGTTTTGGTTCAAATCGGCGGCAGCGCGCCTATTAACGCAACTGCTATGCCAACGAACCCGGAAAGACCGCGCTCCGTGCGGCGAAAGGCGCACAATCCCTTGTGAATCAATGCCCAAACATAGAGCGGCGATTCGCGCGGCGCAGGCGCGGCGAAACGCGCGCGGGCGCGGGCTCAATCAAATGATCGAAACGGCCGCTTGCACGCGTTGCGCAACCGATCAATTCGTTATCAGGGAACACCCGGAGGCGCTCGTCGCGCGATTCGCGATACAGCACCGCGCGTGGCATTGCATACTGACGGCCGGCATTTGCCGGCAATCCACATAGACAAGCAGTTGGAGACGAATTGAGATGGCCACCCGAAGCAAGCCCGCGGCGAGCCCGCGCATGTCGATGGTCTCGCCCAAGGGCGACTGTGTGGACAGCCTGCGCTATCCAGACATCGCGGACCTGATGTCCCGGCTGCACTTCGCGCCCGGCGACGGGCGCATCTGGCTCGGCGATCAGCGCATGCTGCTCGTGCACACGGGCTCGGTCGGCGTGATGCGTCGCGAGCTGATCGACAGTCTCGGTATCGACGCGGCGCGCGGCCTGCTCACGCGCATGGGCTACAACTCGGGTGCACGCGACGCCGAACTCGCGCGCAAGGCGCGTCCGGATAGTTCGATTACCGAAATGTTCGCGGTCGGCCCGCAATTGCACATGCTCGAAGGCATGACCGTGGTCGAGCCGGTGCGGCTCGAAATCGACGTCGAGAAAGGCCAGTACTACGGCGAGTTCATCTGGAAGAACTGCGCGGAAGACGAGGAGCACATCCGTATCTACGGAATCGGTGCGGAGCCCGTGTGCTGGACGCAGATCGGTTATGCGTCGGGCTATACGAGCGTGTTCATTGGACGCCCGGTCATCTATCGCGAGGTCGAGTGCCGCGCGCTCGGGCAATCGCAATGCCGGATCGTCGGCAAGCCGGTCGAGGAATGGGGCGACGAAGCCGCCGACGATCTGCGCTTCATGCAGGCGCAGTCCTTCACGCAGGGGCTGTCGGCCGCGGCGGTCAAACGTGAGGCCAGGCACGCCCCAGCCGTCGCCCTGCTCGGCGGCACCCCGCCGCCCACGCCGACCGCATTCGGCGACGACAACATGGTCGGTGCGTCGCCCGGTTTCAATGCCGTCTGCCATATGATCCGGCGCGTCGCGAACACGCGCGCGACCGTGCTGTTTCTCGGCGAGAGCGGCGTCGGCAAGGAAGTATGCGCGCGTACGCTGCATCGGATCAGCGCATGCAGCGACGGTCCGTTCGTCGCGGTCAATTGCGCGGCGATCCCGGAGGCGCTGGTCGAGTCGGAGCTGTTCGGCGTCGAGCGCGGCGGCTTTACCGATGCGACACACAGCCGGCCGGGCCGCTTCGAACGTGCCGACGGCGGCACGCTGTTTCTCGACGAGATCGGCATTCTGAGCCTGACCGCGCAGGGCAAGCTGCTGCGCGCGTTGCAGGAAGGCGAGATCGAACGGGTCGGCGATACGCAGACGCGCCGCGTCAACGTGCGTGTGATCGCGGCGACGAACCTCGACCTGAAGGACGAGATTCGCGCCGGACGCTTCAGGGAAGATCTGTATTTCAGGCTCAACGTGTTTCCGATTCGCGTGCCGTCGCTGCGCGAGCGGCGCGAGGACTTGCCGGTGCTGCTCAATCACATGCTGCACAAATACCGCGAACGTCACGGGCGCGACGTGACCGGCTTCACCGGCCGCGCGCTCGATGCGCTATTGAGCTACGGCTGGCCCGGCAATATCCGCGAGATGGAGAACCTGGTCGAGCGCGGCGTGATTCTCGCGCCGGACGGCGGGGCGATCGACATCGGCCACCTGTTCACGAGCGGCGAAACCATCGACGCGCAGATGTTCGGCCTCGGCACCAACGGCTCGCTGATGCCGTCGGGCTCGCTGCTCGATCAGCAGGCGGGCGGCAGCGGCGAAGCGGAACGCGTTGTCAGAAAAGTGAACGATCTGCTGATGGGCGCGAGCGGCGACATCGATCCGACCTCGCTCGACGATATCGAAACCGCACTGCTGAAAAGCGCGGTGCAGCGCGCGCAGGGCAATTTGTCGGCGGCCGCGCGCACGCTGGGGATTACGCGGCCGCAGCTGGTTTATCGGCTGAAGAGTCGCGGGCTGCGGGTGTAGGCCGCCGAATGCAACGCTAGCATCATCGGAGGCGAAGCAATTGGCGGTTCAGCGGGCCAAACCACGCGTAAATCCGGAATTAGAAGGAACCGCCCAAACCGTAAGATCGCCGGGAACCGGTCAGTTAGGCGTTGGCGGCATGTTAGATCTTCCTCTTTCCGATGACGCGTGGGCGCGCATCAGTCATCTGTTCCAGCAGGACCCGAAGAAACGTTTGGGCCGGCCCGCGCGTCCTCCGCGCGAGATTCTGGACGCGATTCTGTGGATCGTCACGCGCAACGAGAAATGGCATCGGCTGCCCGGCACGTTTCCGCCGTCGCAGACGTGCTACATCAGGTGGCTGCAATGGCGCCGCACCGGCTTGATGAGCGCGATTCTCGACGAGCTGGGCCTGAGCGCTTGCGCGCTCGCATCGGCATCGTGCGCGGACGCGGCGCCTTCGGCGGGGCCGCAAGCCGACGCCTGAAATCGTGGCCTGGAATGGCATATATTGTGGGTAAGGATGGGTACCCGCGACGGCGCGGCCAACTGCATCAGCCGTGCGCGCGGGTATGATGCCGGGCGCGGTATCCACCGCGGCCGCTTCCGATGCCGCATCTTTTGCCACGAGAACCATCATGCCTGCCCAACACGACGAAGCACCCGGCGCTCACGACACGAACAACAAGCCGAAGCGCAAGACGCTGTCCCTGTCCGTGCGCAATCTCCTGATGGTCGCCATTGGCGTGGCGATGTTCGCGATCGTGTCGGGCGTCGTGCTGTACAACCCGATCATGTACGGCGACGAGATCCCGAACTTCGGCATCATCCTGATGCTGACCGTGCCGGTGATCGCGGGCGTCGCGTTTCGCGTTGGGCTCGACGCGTGGCTCGATCGCGAGTGAGCGGCAACAACACCGCACCCTCCCTCCGTTGCGCGGTTATGCCGCCTTGACCGGCAATACGACCCACACTTCGAGGCCGCCCCCTTCGCGCGGATGAAACTGCAGGCCGCCGCCATGCAGCCGTGCGATCCGCTCGACGATCGACAGCCCCAGCCCCGTGCCGCCGCTGTGCGCACGCGCATTGCGGCCGCGCTGGAACGGCGCCTTCAGCTTTTCCAGTTCCTCTGCCGTCAAACCCTTGCCGCGATCGGCGACCGCGACGGTCACCGTGTCCTGCTTCGCCCACGTGCGTACTGCAAGCCCGCTGCCGCCGTAGACGATCGCGTTCTGCATCAGGTTCATCAGCAGCCGCATCATGCTGACCGGCCGATAGGGAACCGCCGGCAAACTGCCCAGCGACAGTTCGAACTCGTGCCCGAGCCCAGCGAAGTCGCCCGCGAGCCGTTCGATCAGCGCATTCAGATCGCCGGGCTGCGCTTCCTCGCGCTCGCCGCTGCCCGCGTAGTCCATGAACTGCTGCAGGATCGTCTCGATCTGATCCAGATACGATTCGGCGGCGATCACGAAGCTGCTGTCGGCCCCCTGCGGCATCGCCATCGCCATCGACAGGCGCAGCTTCGTCAACGGCGTACGGATGTCGTGCGAGATGCCCGCGAGCATCAACGCACGCGTCGCTTCGGCGTCCTGTAACGCGCGCGTCATCTGATTGAAAGCGCTGCCCACGGCGGCGATTTCTGCGGGGCCGTCGGTCGGCAGCGGCGCGGGCAGATCGCCGGCGCTTACGCGCCGCGCTGCTTGCGTGAGCTCGTGCAAGGGTTCGTTCAGATGCAGCTGGATCGCATAGCCGGCGAGCGCGGCGAGCACGCCGAGACCCAACGACAGAAAGATCGCCGCTTCGAGGCCGCTGCCCTGCGCGTCCTCGGGAACCGGCAGCGCAATCCAGTACGGCGCGCTCGCCAAACCCGCCGCGTTGCCGGCGCCGGCAAGCGATCCATGCATGCGAATCCACAGCCGCTGAGCGCCCTCGGTCTGCCAGCGTGCGGGCATATCCGCGGGCAGGTGCTTCTGCAGGCTGTCGATGAACACGCCGCGCTGATAGGTGCGATACGCGTGCAACAGATCGTGCGGCGGCGTGTCGGTCGCTTCGGGCGGCAACTGCTCGCGCGCGTCGAGACGCGCGGTCAGCGCCGCGCGCGAGGCGGGCGGAGTGGCCGCGAGCAGGTTGTCGAGCGTCGTCACGTAGGTCGCGAACACGGCCGCCGCGCGCTCGACGCGCGGCCGCTGCACGTAATGCAGCAGCACGACGATCGAGCAGATCTGGCTCAGCATCACGAGCGCGATCAACAGCGCGATGTTGCGCGCGAGCAGCGTGCGCGGCAGCAGCCTGCGTGACAGTGAGCGCATCATGATTCCACATCGGCGACGAGCATATAGCCGACGCCCCAGACGGTACGAATGAAACGCGGCTTCGACGGGTCGTCCTCGACGATCTGCCTCAGCCGCAGCACCTGCACGTCGATGCTGCGATCGAGCGCGTCATGGTCGCGCCCTCGCGCTCGCGCGAGCAGATTGTCGCGGCTCACCGCGCGATTCGGCGACGACGCGAGCGCGACCAGCAGCAGCATCTGCGCGGAATGAATCTCGAGCGGCTCACCCGCGCGCGATAGCTCCTGCTTGCCGACGTCGAGCGTGAAGTCGCCGAAACGCACGCGCTGCGAGGTCACCGTGACGTCGCCGGCGGCCATCTTCTGGCGGCGCAGCAGCGCGTTGATTCGCGCCACCAGCTCGCGCGGCAGGAACGGTTTCACGAGGTAGTCGTCGGCGCCGGTTTCGAGGCCGGTCACGCGATCGAGCGGATCGCCCTTCGCGGTCAGCATCAGGATCGGCAAGGTCTGCCCTTGCGCGCGCAGCTTCGCGCAGATCTCCAGGCCGTCCTCTTCGCCGATCATCAGATCGAGGATCAGCAGATCGAACGGCTCGCGCTCCAGGTAGCGGTTCAGACGCTTGCCGTCTTCGGCCGCGCGCACGTCGAAACCGTGACCGCGCAGGAAGCGCAGCAGCATGTTGCGCAGCTCGGCTTCGTCGTCGAGCACGATGATCCTGGCGGGGCGTTCCATTCGAATGCTCCTGTCCGAGCCGCTCAGTGTGCGGCGCCGCGTTCCTGCATGAACGCCTCGATCTGCGGCAGCGTGATGTAGCCGGCCTTCTGCGTGTCGATCTCATCGAAATGACGCGCGAGCATCGGCATGCCGGCCGCCGCCTGGTCGCGGGTCAGCTTGCCGTCGTGCGTGGTGTTCGCGGTTGAAAAGCGCATCTGCAACTGCTGCTCCATGCGCTCCATGCGCTGCTGGCTGATACCTTGCGGCGCGGCGGCCTGAGCGAACGTGACGGTGGACGCGCAGCACAGCAGCACGGTGGCGAGCAACTTCTTCATGACTGACTCCTTCGGTTGGAACATCGACCGTCGCCTGGCTGGGTGCCGCGATCCGTTTCGATGACAGGCCGAATTCTTGGTCAGACGCCGCGCGATCGCAATTCAAGAATCGTGTCGAATCATGTCACGGCGCCGGGTGCCGGTGCAGCGTGACATCGAATGAAATGAGTTTGCGGTTTCGTTTCGCGGGCCTGCTGCGTATCGTTCCGTCTGCCGTCCGTCGGCTTTCCCGCATCAGGAGTCCCAAATGAGTATCCGCCTCGCCTGTGCCTCGACTTTCACCGCCATCGGTCTCGCCTGTTCTTCCGCTGCCTACGCGAGAGTCGTCGTGTATCTGCCGGCCGCCGTGGTCTACGCGCCGCCGCCGCGGCCGGTCTACTACCCGGTGCCGATCAATCCCGTGTACGTGTCGGCGCCGCCTGTCGCCGTTCCGGTGGCGGCCGCGACCATCGTCGCGGCGCCGCCCGTACAACCGGCGAACGCCTCAGCCGCCGCTGCGGTCGTGCCGCCCGCGCCCAACTATGCGGTGGTGCCCGCACCGACGGTCAGCTATGCGCAACCGCTGGTGATCGTGCCGCATTGAAAATGCGTTCAGGGTCCTCGCGCGGGCGGTTCCGATCGCCCACGGCCGGGCCACGCCGTTGACTCAGCATAGGACACGCGCCTGGCGCGCACGCCTGGTGAATTCCCGTTGTCTGGTTGAAAGGTAGAGCGCCGCCGCGGCGCGTGGGGCGTCGCGCGTAAAGCTTGCATGGAGTTTGCCGCTTCTTACCATCGCGCAGCGCGCGAGGCGCGCGCCCGATCTGGCGCTTCGCGCCGTCACGGCTGATTTTGACTAGATTATGGCGGGATGGAACGGAGCTTGCTCCCTTTTTAGGTTCGCGCGCCTCTATCCCCAATCTTTTCCTGGACCTTTGCGATGAGTTACCAAGATATCGACAGGGAAATTGCCCACCTCGAAGTCGTTTTCAATGCGCTTTCAGCGCGCGACCGCTTTCCGCTGTCGTACTGGCATCGCCGGCTGCATGCGTTGAACCGGTCGTCGATGGTGCCCGCGCAACGTCAGCGCGTCGCTCACCTCGAAGCGAGGCTGCGCTCGGTCGGCGCGCAACTGGACCAGCTCGCCGGCGCGACACGCGTCGGCTCCCGCGCGAGCCCGCGGATCGAGGGCCGGTCCGGCGTCCCGTCAGCCCGTTAGAATCCGTGCCCCAAGCGCCAGCACGAGCGCGGGCACCATCACCAGCACGCCGACCTTCAGGAACTTCATGAAGCCGACGTCTTCGCCTTCGCGGCGAATCGCGTTGAGCCACAGAATGGTCGCGAGCGAGCCGCTGATCGACAGGTTCGGGCCGAGGTCGACGCCGATCAGGAACGCGTCGATCACCCGTTCCGGGCTCTGCGCCTGCATCACGGTCGAACTCGCGATCAGTCCGGACGGCAGGTTGTTGATCAGATTGCTGAGCGCCGCGATGCTCGTGCCAGCCCACGCGGCCGCTTCCATTTCGTTGTGTTCGGTCGCGCGCCGCAGCGCACCCGCGAACGTGCTGATCACGCCGGTGTGATCGAGCATCTCGACCAGCACGAACAGCCCGGCGACGAGCGGCAACACGTTCCACGAAATTTCGCGGATCATCGGCAGCGGTGATTTGCGCTCCTTGATCAGCACGACGAGCGCGGTCAGCGTGCCGAGGATCGCGGTGGGCATGCCGAGCTGGATGTCGTACGCGGAGACCGTCAGCAGCGCGCCGGCCGTCACCGCGATGCCCGCGAGGGCGACCTTGCCGCTTGCCGACAGCTCGACCGCGTCGAGATTCGCCTCGCAGACGCCAGCGAGCGCGTCGCGTTGCGTCCAGCGCAGCATCACGAAGGTCGCGCCGATCGACAGCACCGACGGCAGCGCGAAGCGCAGCATCCACGGTCCCAGCGGCGGCGTGTGATTGCCGTACAGCACGATGTTGGCCGGATTCGAAATCGGCAGCACGAAGCTCGCCGCATTGGCGACGAACGCGCAGACGAACAGCAGCGGCAGCGGCGGCGTCTTCGCTTTCTTCGCCGCCGCGAACACGGCGGGTGTCAGCACGACGGCGGTGGCGTCGTTGGAAAGAAACGCGGTGATCACCACGCCGAACAGATACACGAGCACGAACAGCTTGCGCGGCGAACTGCGCGCATGATTGACCGCGAGCACCGCGACCCAGTCGAACAGCCCTTCGCGGCGGCCGACTTCGGAGAGCAGCATCATGCCGATCAGGAACAGATAGACGTCGGTGCCCTTGCCGATCGCTTCGATCGCGAGATGCAAGGGCAACAGGCCGAGCACGACGAGCAGCACCGCGCCCGCGACGGCCCACACGGCTTCGGGCCATTTGAACGGCCGGGTGATCACCCCGGCGGTGGCGAGCACGGCAATGCCCCAGGAAAGAAAAACAGGATTCACAGCTTGAGCCCTGACAATGGGTTGGGTCGATGGCCGCGCAAAGCACGCGCAACCTTGTTATTTCGGCGCAACAAGTTACCACAGCGGTTGTCGCAGCAACCGGGCCATAGCAGCCGGCGTGCGTTGCCACGCGCATGTCTTTCAACACAATTAACATCAACGAGGAAACAATCTGTTCCCGCGCACCCCCTATTCAGTTTCTATTGACCTCCCTACCATCCGCATTCCCACACGGCTACTCGCCAGCAACAGACAAACCACGATGCGAACACACGCTCACGCTCCCACGCGCTACCACGGCGCCGCAATCGCGCTGCACTGGCTGATCGCCGCGCTGATGATCGGCGGCTTCTACATCGGCTGGATCATGACGGATATCCCAGGCTTCACGCCGACGAAGCTCAAATACTTCTCGTGGCACAAATGGATCGGCGTGACCGTGTTCGCGCTCGCGCTGCTGCGCGTGCTGTGGCGCGCGACGCACCGCGCGCCCGCGCTCGATGCCGCGACGCCCGCATGGCAGAGGGCCGCCGCGCATCTGGTGCACGGCCTGCTGTATCTGCTGATGCTCGCGATTCCGCTGTCCGGCTACTTCTACAGCTCGGCGGCCGGCATTCAGGTCGTGTATCTGGGCATCGTGCCGCTGCCGACCATCATCGGTCCCGATCAGGCGCTGAAGGCCACGCTGCGCACCGTGCACGTGCTGCTCAATTACACGCTGCTCGCGCTCGTGCTGATGCATGTGCTCGCGGCGCTCAAGCATCAGTTCGTCGATCGCGACGGCTTGCTCGCACGCATGGTGCCGTTTCTGAAGACCCATGCATAACGACATGACAGCTTGAAGAAAGGCATAACGCCTGTCGATTGGTTACGACTGGTTGGCAATCAAATTCCTCGCGGTGTGCAATCAGGCCGCGAAGCTCGGATAGGATGCGTACCATCATGAAGACACCCTTTTATCTCTCCGCTCATCGCGCGGCGCTCGCTTCTTTCGCGGCGCTTGCGCTCATCGGCGCGAACCTCGCGCACGCCGACGTCGACCTCGCGAAAAGCAGCGTCATCGCGACGACCAAACAGATGAACGTGCCGGTCGACGGCAAGTTCAGGAAGTTCTCCGCGCAACTGAACTTCGATCCGGCGAAGCCCGCCGCGGGCAGCGCCAACGTGTCGATCGACACCGGAAGCTACGACCTCGGCGCCGACGACTACAACAAGCAGGCGCAAGGCAAGGAATGGTTCGACAGCGGCGCGTTCCCGAGCGCGACCTTCGTGTCGAGCTCGATCGCGCCGGCCGGCGGCAACCAGTACAAGGTGACCGGCAAGCTGACCATCAAGGGCAAATCGCAAACGGTCGTCGTGCCGGTCGTGATCGCGAGCCAGGGCACCACGCAAACCTTCGACGGCTCGCTGCCGATCAAGCGCACGCAGTTCGACGTCGGCACCGGCGAATGGAAGGACACGTCGGTGGTCGCCGACGAAGTCGTCATCAAATTTCACCTGGTCGCGGCAAAGAAATAACGTTCAACACAGCAGCACCGCATTACCTTTAGACCCCTGGAGTCCAACTTGAAGAAATCCCTCCTGCTCGCCGCCGGCGCGCTCGCCGCCGCATGCTCGTTCAACGCGATGGCTGCCGCCGAGACCTATCTGCTCGATCCGACGCACACGTCGCCGAGCTTCGAGACCGACCATTTCGGCGGCCTGTCGATCTGGCGCGGCAAGTTCCAGAAAGCCAACGGCACCGTCGTGCTCGATCGCGCGGCGAAGACCGGCACGGTCGAGGCGACGATCGATCTGAGCTCGGTCGGCATCGGCAACGACAAGCTCAACGAGGAGCTGGTCGGTGACAAGTTCTTCGACACCGCGAAGTTCCCGACCGCGACCTACAAGGGCACGCAGATCCGCTTCGACGGCGACAAGCCGGTCGAAGTGATCGGCACGCTGACGCTGCACGGCGTCACCAAGCCGGTCAACCTGAAGATCGAATCGTTCAAGTGCATCCAGCACCCGATGCTCAAGCGCGAAGTGTGCGGCACCGAATCGGTCGCGACGTTCAATCGCGACGATTTCGGCATCGACTTCGGCAAGGCGTACGGCTTCAACATGAAGACCACGCTGCATATCCAGGCCGAAGGCATCAAGCAGTAAGCGCATCGCGCCCGGCCCGGCCGGGCGCCGAACTACTGGATCGCGGGCTGCGCCGGCGCGTGCGACGCGCGGCGCGCCTCGAGCCACGCGAGCAGTTCCTCGCGCCGCATCGCCTTCGCGAACAGCCACCCCTGCCCGTACTGAACGCCCCGGCGCACCAGATACTCGACCTGCTCGCTGCGCTCGATCCCCTCCGCGACGATTTCCACCCCCAATTCGTGCGCCATCTCGATGATATGCGGCGCGACGATGCTCGACGCCGCGTCCTGGGCGATCGTGTCGACGAACGATTTGTCGATCTTCAGCACGTCGATCATGAAGGTTTGCAAATAGGCGAGGCTCGAATAGCCGGTGCCGAAATCGTCGATATAGACCGGGTGGCCGGCGCTTCGGAAGGCCGCGATCGTCTGCCGGGTCACATCGGCGTTCAGAAAACTGCGCTCGGTCGCTTCGATCCTGATTTGCGCGGGACGCAGGCCGGTTCCGGCGAGCCTCGCGTTGATCAGGTTCAGAAAGCGCGGCGTGCGCAGATCCTCGCCGCTGACGTTGATCGACACGTAGAACGACGGCCGCGAACGCAATAGCTCTGTCAGATCCTGGAGCGCTTCATCGAACACGAGGTCGGTCAGCGACTGGATCAGGCCGTGCTGTTCGGCCAATGCAACGAAGATATTCGGCGAGATATCGCGTCCGTTCAGATTCCATCTGGCCAGCGCTTCGACGCCGACGCATTCACTGGTCGCGAGATTCATGATCGGCTGATAGACGACGTCGATGGTTTTCTGCGAGATCGCCCATTCGAGCGAGGCCTCTAACGACACCTGCCGCGAGATCCGTTTGAATGCGAACCAGCCGAACGCGGCGCCCATCGCGACGCCGATCGATAGCCACGTCGCCAGCAGGCCGGGCCAGTCCCTGAGCAGGCTGGTGCGCCGGCCTTTGACGACGACACCGAGAGCGCGAGTCTCCGAGCGTGCCACCGCGTAGTTCCATTCATCGCTATCGACGCGCCCCGCCTGCTTCCATGCATGCAGCATCTCGTCGGCGTCAGCGCCGGTCGACAGTGCAACGATCGAATTTATCTCCGTGTTGATCGTAGCGATTGGCCGTCCCGCTGGGTCCATCACATCGACATATGACTGCGGATCGATCGACACGTACTCGCCGTTGCGCCCGATCTGGATATCCTCGCGCAAGTCGCTGAGCGGATTCTTTTGCTGAAACCAGATCAGGTAGCCGTCGTTGCTGCGCCAGCGCGGCGGCGGCAGTTCGACATCCTGCGCGCGAAC
The DNA here is from genome assembly GCF_050436725.1 of Paraburkholderia sp. JPY465. Classification (NCBI taxonomy): domain Bacteria; kingdom Pseudomonadati; phylum Pseudomonadota; class Betaproteobacteria; order Burkholderiales; family Burkholderiaceae; genus Paraburkholderia; species Paraburkholderia sp. JPY465. The sequence goes on along the minus strand of NZ_JBNDMT010000002.1, from coordinate 2,389,217 downwards.
GTCGCCCAATAGCGGCGAGCAAAGATAGCGCCCGTCGCCGTACGCGCCCGCGTCCCGCACGTAGCGGTAGTTGAAGATCACGTGGGCAGCCCGTCTTAGATATTCCGGCGAACACGGCTCGGCGTGCTCGGCCTGCAGGTCCGCGATCGCGGCAAAGCCCTGATACGTGACCAGTTCCGTGCGCATCACGGCCTTTTCCGCGTAAAGGTTCAAGTCTCTCTGCTCGCGGCGGGCGACGTCTTCGTTCGCGATATAGATGCTGATCAGGACCGGCAGCACCGTTGCGGCGCAGCCGAGTGCGATATACGCCGAAATCAGCGACATGCGCTTGATCATCTGTCGAGCCCGGTGGTGAACGGTCGCGGCGAAATCGGCTGCAGCGGTTGCGGCCCCGCCTGGACCCGCCACGCAACCTGCGGATTTCAGTGTGAAGAATAGTTACTGGAGCCGCTTTTTCAACATTGCGGTTGAATGCCACGCATGCGGCCAGCCGCGGCGAGCCCGACCAGTGGCGCGCCCGGCAAGGTACCATTACGGCCTGGCGGCGTCGCGACGCGCGCCGTCACCGCTTTCGTTCATTACCATCGCCCGCTTCGATTCCCATGAATTCGCCATCCCGCCGCATCGCGCACCTCGATATGGACGCGTTTTACGCGTCCGTCGAACTGCTGCGCTATCCGGAACTGCGCGGCCGCGCGGTGGTGATCGGCGGCGGCCGCAACAGCGCGCCGCAACTGCTCGAAGACGGCAGCAAGCGCTTCGCGAAGCTGCGCGATTACGCGGGCCGCGGCGTCGTCACCACCTCGACGTACGAGGCGCGCGCGCTCGGCGTGTTTTCGGCGATGGGCATGATGAAGGCCGCCGCGCTCGCGCCCGACGCGATCCTGCTGCCGACCGACTTCGATTCGTATCGCCACTACTCGCGCCTCTTCAAGGCGGCCGTCCGAACGTTCACGGACCGTATCGAGGATCGCGGCATCGACGAGATCTATATCGACCTGACCGAGCTGCCGGGCGAAGCGGCCGACATCGGGCGGCGCATCAAGGAGGCCGTTCATCAGGCCACTGGTCTCACTTGTTCGATCTGCGTCGCGCCGAACAAGCTGCTCGCGAAGATCGGCTCCGAACTCGACAAGCCCGACGGCCTGACGATCCTCACGCCGGCCGACATTCCGCTGCGCGTGTGGCCGCTGCCGGTGCGCAAGGTCAACGGCATCGGCCCGAAGGCGGCGGAGAAGCTGACCGCGCTCGGCCTCGCGACGGTCGGCGATCTGGCCGCCGCCGACGCCGGGCTGTTGCAGGACAATTTCGGGCGCAGCTATTCCGCGTGGCTGATGGAAGTCGCGCAGGGTCACGACGAGCGGCCGGTGGTGGTCGAATCGGAGCCGAAGTCGATCAGCCGCGAGACCACGTTCGAGCGCGATCTGCATCCGCGTCACGATCGGCCGGCGTTATCCAGCGCGTTTACGGGGCTTTGCGTGCGGGTCGCCGACGATCTGGTGCGTAAGGGCTACGTGGGCCGCACGATCGGCATCAAGCTGCGTTACGACGATTTCCGCACCGTCACGCGCGACCTGACGCTCGACGAACCGACCGCCGACGCAACCGAAATCCGCCGCGCCGCGACCGAATGTTTGCGACGCGTGCAGTTGAACCGCAAGCTGCGGCTATTGGGCGTGCGCATCAGCACGCTGAGCTCGGCCAGCGAACAGGCGCTGAAGCCGCGCCAGCCGGTTCAGGCCGACTTGCCTTTCGCGAGCGACGAGTAGGCGGTATCGGCGGCGACGCCGGCCGCATTGGTATTGGCATTCGCGCTCGCGTTCGCACGCGCGGCCGGTATATCGCCGGAAGTGGACATCACCGACGCCGCCACCGAAAACGAAAACGTGTTGATGCCGTTCGCGCTGTGCGCGGATACGGTGCCACGATGCATCTCGGCGATCGCCTTAACGATCGCGAGTCCGAGGCCGTGGTTTTCACGGCTATTGGTGCGCGAGACTTCCGCGCGATAGAAACGGTCGAACAGATGTTCGAGGACGTCCGGCGCGATCGGCTGCCCCGGATTCGCCACGACGACGCGCACCTGGTCGCGCATCGCACCTTCGCCGCGCGCGATCGTCACGCTGATCGTCGCGCCCGGCTCGCAGTGCTGGATCGCGTTCATCAGCAGGTTCGCGCACGCGCGGCCGAATAGCGAGCGGTTCACGCGCGCGTACGCATCGCCCTGCAACTTCGCATGCACGCGCGCCTCTTCGAGCGGAATCTCCAGAAACTCCAGTGTATGCGCGACTTCCGCCGCGAGCGACACCTCGATCAGGCCGGTCGCGCGTTCGCCCTGGTCGGCGCGCGCGAGGAACAGCATGTCGTTGATGATCGCGCGCATCCGCTCGAATTCTTCCAGGTTCGATTGCAGCGTGTGACGCAGATCGTCGACCGAGCGGTTGCGCGTCAGCGCGACCTCCGTCTGGCCGATCAGGATCGTCACCGGCGTGCGCAGTTCGTGCGCGACGTCCGCGTTGAACGATTCGAGGCGGCCGTAGGCGCCGTCGAGCCGTTCGAGCGCGCCGTTGAACGAGTTGGCGAGATCGTTCAGTTCGAGCGGCAAGGACGCGGTATTGAGCCGCTGCGAGCGGTTGTTCGGGCTGACCGCGGATGCGTCGCGCGTCAGACGCGTGAGCGGCGCGAGGCCGATGCGCGTAACCGAGTAGCTGAGCAGCAGCACCGCGAGACTGCCGAGCGCCGACAGCGCCGCGAGTGCCGAGCCGAACACGCGCATCGTGCGCAGGTTCGGCGAATAGCTCGCCGCGACCTGCAACTGCACCGCAGGCCGCGCGCCATTGGCGGGCAGGATCACCGTCGAGGTCAACATGTCGGGGCCGCCGCCCTCTGGCGCGATGCGCGCGTAGCCGCCGGGCCAGCTCTTCCTGACGGCCCCCTGCACCGGGGTGCCGAAGTGGAAGTTCGGCTCCGCGCTCGTCACCGAGTACATGGTGCTGCTGTCGTGCGGCGTCATGTCGGCGAGTTTTTCGCGGGCCATCCGCCATTTTTCCGGCGTCACCGCGTGAGAGACGATGATGCGCGCGATCTGCGTGCGATCGTCGAGCGACTCGCGCAGATGATGTTCGAGCTGCGAGCGCAGCACCAGAAAGAGCCCGCTGCCGACGAGCGTAAAAACGAACAGCGCCACCAGCGCGAACATCGACGCAAGGCGGCGGGCAATCGAGCGGTTCATGATGACTCGGCCTCTTCGCGCACTTCGAGCACGTAGCCCATGCCACGCACCGTGTGCAGCAGCTTCGACGGGAACGGGCCGTCGAGTTTCGCGCGCAGCCGCTTGATCGCGGTTTCGACGACGTTCGTGTGGCTGTCGAAATTGACGTCCCATACGAGCTCGGTGATCGCGGTCTTCGACAGAATGTCGCCCTGGCGGCGCGCGAGCACGCTGAGCAGTTGAAACTCTTTCGCGGTCAGGTCGAGGCGCACGCCGTCGCGGGTCGCGCGGCGTCCGATCAGATCGACGAACAGATCGCCGACCGAAATCAGCGTGGACTCCTGCGAACGCGTGCGGCGCGCAAGCGCATGCAGGCGCTCGACGAGTTCGAGGAACGAGAACGGTTTGGTCAGGTAGTCGTCGGCGCCTTCGCGCAGGCCGCGCACGCGATCGTTCACGTGGTCGCGCGCGGTCAGCATGATGACCGGCGTCGACTTGCGCATGCGCAGCGCCTTCAGCACGCTGAAGCCGTCGCGCTTGGGTAGCATCACGTCTAGGACGATCACGTCGTAATCGAATTCGGTGGCCAGATGCGTGCCCTCCTCGCCGTCGAGCGCGACGTCGACGACCCAGCCCTGCTCTGTCAAACCGGAGCGCAGGTAGTCCACTACCTTGTGCTCGTCTTCAACAATCAGCAATTTCATTCGCGTCCTCGCCACTAATGGCTGTCAACCTTGCATTATACGAACGCCCTCGATTCTTCGCGCCGACCCCACTGCGTCGGCATGGAAGCACGGCCGCGGCGATTCAGCGTGCCGGAGCCGGCATGTCTTTCTGCTGCGCGTCGCCGGCAGGCGCTTGCTGCGGCATCGCCGCAGCGTCGGTTGCATGTGCCTCGTTCGCGGCCATCGCACTGCCTTGCGCGCCGCCATCCCAACCGCCGCCCAGCGCCTTCACCAGCGCCACCGACAGCGTCAACTGCTGCCCGTGAATCTGCACATCCGTGCGCTCGCTCGTCAGCAGCGACTCCTGCGCGTCGATCACGTTCAGATACGCGACGAGCCCGCCCGAATAGCGATCGTTCGCGAGCGACAGCAGCCGCTGCGCATCCTCGACCGCCTCACGCGACTGCTTCGCCGCGCCATCGAGCACCGACAGTCCGGTGATGCCGTCCTGCACCTGCTGGAACGCGCTCAGTACCGTCTGCCGATAATTCGCCTCGGTCGCCTTGTAGCCCTCGCTCGCGAACTTGACGTTGGCCGCGCGCCGCCCGCCGTCGAAGATCACCTGGCCGACCGCCGCGCCGAGCGTCCACATCAGCGTCGGCGCGCTCAGCAGATTGGCGAACTCGGTGCTCTCCCAGCCGATGCCCGGCGTTAGCGTCAGACTCGGGAAGAACGCGGCCTTGGCCACGCCGATCTGCGCGTTGGCGGCCGCCATCGCGCGTTCCGCCGACGCGACGTCGGGCCGCCGCTGCAGCACGTCGCTCGGCACACCGAGCGGCACCGTCGGCGGCTTGATGTCGAGCACCTTCGGCTCGATCGAAAACTGCGGCGCCGGCACGCCGACGAGCGCGGCGATCGCATGCTCGAATTGCGCGCGCTGATTCAGCAGCAGTTGCGCCTGCACGCGCGTCGCATCGAGCTGCGATTTCTGCTGCAGCACGTCGAGGCCCGAGACCGAACCGAGGTCGTGCTCGGTGTTCACGTAATCGAGCGCCTTCTGCTGCAGCTTCACCGACTGGTTCAGCACGTCGATCTCGTTGTCGAGCTCACGCAGCGAGAAGTAGTCGGTGGCGAGATCGGTCGTCAGCACGAGGCGTGCGTTCGCGAGATCGTCCGCCGATTGTTCGGCCGACGCCTGCGCGCCCTCCACCTCACGACGGATGCGGCCGAACAGGTCGGTGTCGTAGCTGAGCGTCGGTCCGAGCTGGATGTTGTTCTGTACCGTCGATTGAGTCGGTGTCGCGTAGTTGGTCAGCGGCCGGTCGTGCGAAATGCGAAAGCGCGAGGCCTGGGCCGAGAAATCGACTTCCGGCACGCGCTGCGCGCTGGTGTTCGCGAGTGTCGCCTTGGCCTGCTCGTAGTGCGCGCTCGCCGCGGCGAGCGTCTGGTTCTGCGCGAGCGCCTGGGTTTCGAGCGTCGCGAGCGTCGGGTCGGCGAAGCCCGTCCACCAGTCCGGCGCAATCGGCGCATGCGACGGCGCGGCGACGCGCCAGAACGAATCGGTGTGCCATTCGGGCGGCACCTCGGCCCGCGGACGCTGATAGTCGGGACCCACCGTGCAGGCGGCGAGCAATACCGCGCCGGCGCAAGCGCTCAGCGCGGTGAACGCGGTGCCACGTGGGCGCGCCCGGCGGGAAGCCGCGAACATCACGACGCCTCCTTGCCGTTCTTCGGCAGCGGCTGCACCTGAACGTGATCGCCATCGGCGATCGAGTCGCTCGGATTGATGATGATGCGATCGGTCGGCGAGATACCGCTTTCGATTTCGAGCTGCTGTCCGAGGTCCACCGCGATCACGACCTTGTGCAGGCTCACGTTGCCCTTCGCATCGACGACCGCGAGGCGCGGACCCTCCGCGCGAAACAGCAACGCGTTGCCCGGTACCGTCAGGCGTTCGTGCGCGGCGGCCGGCACCTCGACCTGCACGTAGGCGCCGGGGCGCAGCCTCGCGTCGGGATTCGGCAGCGTCACTTCGATCTGCAGCGAACGCGTGGGCACGTCGATCGCGCCGGAGATATGCGTGATCGTGCCGTTGAACTGCTGGCCCGGCAGCTCGGCCTGCGTGACCACGACCTTCTGCCCGACCGAGACGTTCTGCGCGTAGGCCTGCGGCAACTGCACATAGACGCGCAACGGGTCCGACTGCGCGAGCGCGAACAACGCCCGGCTCGTGCCGCTGCCCGCGTCGATCAGATCGCCGACGTCGACGTTGCGCTGCGTGACGACGCCGGCAAACGGCGCGACGATCCGCTTGAACGATTCGAGCTGCTGCAGACGCTTGACGTTCGCATCGGCCGCGGCGAGATTCGCGAGGTCCTGCGTGTAGGTGCTTTGCCGTTCGTCGAGTTCCTGTTGCGATACCGCATCGCGCTGGCGCAACTGCTGCCAGCGCTCAAGCGAGCTCTTCGCGAGCGCGAGGCTCGAATTGATCTGCTGACGCTGCGCCAGAGCCTGCGCGAGTTCCTGGTCGATTTCCGGCGTATCGAGCTCGGCGAGCAATTGCCCCTGCTTCACGCGCGCGCCGATATCGACGTACCAGTGCAGCAGATAACCGGTCGCGCGCGCATAGATCGGCGACTCGACATAGCCGCGCAACGTGCCCGGCAGCAGCGTGTTGCCGCCGCCGTCGGTCTGCTTCGGCGTGACGACGTTCACGTACTGCGTGGCGTTCTGCTGCGCGGTCGCCGTGACTTCGCGGTTTTGCATCACGTTCGCGATCACGGTGCGCAGCGTGCCTATCGCGAGCAGTACGAACACGATCAGGATCGCGACCTTCGCGTGCCGCCATTCGCGATGGCGCGGCGGCAGCAGGTGCTCCCCTTGTTCGGTTTCCCGCGTGGGGATCCCTAGCGATGCATGAGTTTTTTCGGTCATCTCAGTCAACCATCGTTTAACTTTCACGCGGGCGTCGCCGCACTGCTGTGTTCAGGCGCGGGGCTGTCGCTATGGCCGCTGCTTCGGCCGCGATCACCGCCTGTTCCACCGCCATTGCCGCCGTTGCCGCCGCCATTTCCACCGTCATCGCCGCCGCCGTTGCGATGGCGGCGCGCGAGCCACGAGTGAATTCCCGCGAACACGAGCGGCACGAAAAACAGCGTCGACACGGTCGCGAACAGCAAGCCGCCGATCACCGCGCGGCCGAGCGGCGCATTCTGCTCGGCGCCTTCGCCGAGACCGAGCGCCATCGGAATCATGCCGATGATCATCGCGAATGCGGTCATCAGCACCGGACGGATCCGGCTCGCGCCGGCTTCGAGCGCGGCCGTGAGCGGCGGCGCGCCGGCCGAAAGCCGCTGGCGCGCGAAGGCGACCATCAGAATACTGTTCGCGGTCGCGACGCCCATCGTCATGATCGCGCCGGTCAGCGCCGGCACGCTCAGATGGGTGCCGGTCAGGAACAGCATCCACATGATGCCCGCGAGCGCCGCCGGCAACGCGCTGACGATGATCAGCGGATCGACCCACGACTGGAAGTTCACCACGATCAGCAGATACACGAGCACGATCGCCATCGCGACGCCGATGCCGAGCCCAAAGAACGAACTGCGCATCGTCTGTACCTGGCCGCGCACGGTGATCGTGCTGCCGCGCGGCAAGGTACCGCGCACCTCGTTGACGATCCTGTCGACCTGATTCGCGACGCTGCCGAGATCGCGCTTTTCAACGCTCACATACAGATCGATCACCGGCCGGATGTTGTAGTGCGAGACCTCAGCGAACTGGCTCTTCGGCGATACCTGCACGAGGTTGCCGAGCAGTTGCGTCGGGCCGTTCATTGTGGCCGACACCGGGGTGCGCAACAGTTCGTCGATCGACGACACCTGGTACTGCGGCGTCTGCACCTGAACCCTGTATTCGACGCCGTTCCTGTTGTTGACCCAGAAGCCCGGCGACGTCTGCGAGCTGCCCGACAGCGAAACGAGCACGTTCTGCGCGACGTCGTTTGCGGTCAGGTTCAGTTGTTGCAGGCGGGTGCGGTCCATCTGCAGACCGAGTACCGGTTCGTCGAGCTTCTGCTGGATGTGCGTGTCGACGGTGCCGGGAATCAGCCGCACCTGCTTCAGCAATTTGCGCGCGACCTCGAGGTTGCCCTGCTGATTCGCGCCGGCGATCTGCACGTCCACCGCGGCGGGCAGGCCGAAGTTCAGGATCTGCGTGACGATATCGGCGGGCTGAAAGAAGAACTCGACGCCCGGGAAACGCTGCGGCAGGATCGTGCGCAGCTTGTCCATGTAGATCTGCGACGGCTTGTGGCCTTCGTTCAACGCGATCTGGATCTCACCGTCGAGCGTGCCCATCGTGCCCGCATTGCTGTACGACAGGTTGATGCCGCTATACGGCAGACCGAGGTTGTCGAGAATCGTGCCCAGTTCCTTCTGCGGCACGACTTCGCGGATCACCTTCTCGACCTCGTCGGCGAGCCGCGCGGTTTCCTCGATCCGCGTGCCGGTCGGCGCGCGCATGTGCAGACGGATGTCGCCCGCGTCGACGCTCGGGAAAAAGTCTTCGCCGAGCGCAAAAAACAGGCCCATCGACAGCACGCAGAAACCGAGGAACAGCGTGCCGAACACCTTGCGGCGCACGAGCAGGCTGCTCAGGATCATGATGTAGGCCGCGCGCATGCGCTCGAAGCCGGCGTCGAAGCGGTGATACAGACGCATGAACAGATTCGGTTTCGCGCCCGCCTTCGGCTTATGCGCGTGGCCCATCAGCAGCATCGCGAGCGTCGGCACGAGCGTACGCGACAGGATGTACGACGCGAGCATCGCGAATACCACCGCTTCCGCGAGCGGCACGAACAGATAGCGTGCGACGCCGGTCAGGAAGAACATCGGCACGAACACGATACAGATACACAGCGTCGACACCAGCGCCGGCACCGCGATTTCGCCGGCGCCGTCGAGAATCGCGTCGTGCAGATTGGTGCCCATGTGCAGGTGCCGCTCGATGTTCTCGATCGTCACGGTCGCGTCGTCAACCAGGATGCCGACCGCGAGCGCGAGACCGCCCAGCGTCATGATGTTGATGGTCTGCCCGAGCGCGTGCAGCACGATCAGCGACGACAGGATGGACAGCGGAATCGAGATCGCGATGATGCAGGTGCTGCGCCAGTTGCCGAGGAACAGCAGGATCATCGCGGCGGTCAGCGCGGCGGCCACCAGCGCCTCGCGCACCACGCCCTGCACCGCCGCCTTCACGAACACCGACTGGTCGAACAGCGCGGTGATCTGCAGATCCGGCGGCAGCGCGGCGCGCGCGGCTGGCAACAGGCCTTTCAACGTATCGACGATCGACAGCGTCGACGCGTTGCCGTTCTTCAGCACCGACATCAGCACGCCGCGATGGCCGTTCTGCCGCACGATGTTGGTCTGCGGCGAGAAGCCGTCGCGCACATGCGCGACTTCACGCAGATAGGTCGTCGCGCCGTTGACGGTGCGCACCGGAATATCGTTGAGGCCTTCCAGCGTCGGCGGCGAACCGTTCATGTCGATCGTGTATTCCTTCGGCCCGATCTTGGCCGTGCCGGTGGGCAGAATCAGGTTTTGCGCGTTGAACGCGTTGACCACATCGGCCGGCGTCAGGCCCTTGGCCAGCATCGCGCGCGTATCGAGGTCGACCGAGATCAGCCGCGATTTGCCGCCATACGGGTACGGCACGGCAGCGCCTGGAATCGTCACGAGTTGCGGACGCAGGAAGTTCAGCGCGGTGTCGTTCAGGTCCTGCTCGGAGAGCTTCGGACTCGACAGACCGAGCTGGATCACCGGAATACTCGAAGCCGAGTAGCTGATGACGAGCGGCGCGGTGGCGCCCGGCGGCATCTGCTTCAACTGCGCCTGCTCGACCGCGACCGTCTGCGCGATGGCCGTCTGGATGTTCGCGTTCGGCTGCAGAAACACCTTCAGGATCGCGATGCCGGGCAGCGACTGCGATTCGATATGTTCGATGTCGTTGACCGTCGTGGTCAGACTGCGCTCGTTGACCGACGTGATGCGGGTGGCCATGTCCTCGGCCGACAGCCCGGTGTACGTCCAGATGATGCTGACGACCGGTATGTTGATTTCCGGCAGCACGTCGACGGGCGTGGTGAACAGCACGAAGGGCGTCGCCAGCACGATCAGAATCGCCATCACGATGAACGTGTATGGCCGCTTAAGCGCTACGTTGACGATCCACATTGAAACGGGCCAGAGAAAATGCGGGTGGAGGGAGGGATTGAATCTCCGCTTATGCTAGATCGGTAGCACCAACGCCTGCATGGCGCGAGAATGGCGAAATTGTCAGGAAGCTTGTTGAAAGCAAATGCGCCATTTTTGAAGGCGCAAAGCAATCGCCGGATTTGCAGCGGATTAGGCGAGGCGCAAACGTTTGTTGAATAAATTTACGCGCTGTTAATGGAACGTTTGCTGATTCGCGGCACGGCTTTGGTTCGAAATATTGTGAAACATGCTTCCAGTTTAATTCGCAACACGGGGCGATTTTGCTTCGCGCGGTCATTCCCCTTCAACGAAAAAGGCCGGTCAACCTGAATGGTCGACCGGCCTTCTCATATGCAGCTATCCGTGTGCCGGCGTCAACGCCCGCGACGCCTATTTGGCGAACAGTGACGACATATCGGCGAACGCCTTGAACTCGAGCGCATTGCCCGACGGATCGAGGAAGAACATCGTTGCCTGCTCGCCGACCTCGCCCTTGAAGCGCACGTGCGGCTCGATGATGAATTCGATGCCGGCCTTCTGCAGTTTGTCCGCGGCTGCCTGCCATTGCTCCATCGACAGTACCGCGCCGAAGTGGCGCACCGGCACCGCGTCGCCATCGACCGCGCTGGTATGACGGTGACCGACTTCGTCGGGCGCCAGATGCGCGACGATCTGATGACCGTAGAAATTGAAATCGACCCACGCGTCCGAACTGCGCCCTTCCGGGCAGCCGAGCAATTCGCCGTAAAACTCGCGCGCGGCGGCAAGGCTATGAACAGGAAACGCCAGATGGAACGGCGGCAAAGCGGTTTCGGCAACGCTCATGATAGGGAGACTCGCTGGGTGGGTGTGAGGATGGGTGACGACTGGCGCGACTTGCACGGTTGGCAATCGGCACAGATAAAGCCAAGTTTAACCATGAATAAAAATGTTGAGAAACGATATATATTTGACCTGACCATCACTAAAATCGATTGATCGATCATGCTCAGCGAGTTGAAGACCTTCATCGCCGTCAGCCAGTACGGCACGTTTTCCGGCGCGGGCGCGCGCATCGGGCTCACACAATCGGCGGTCAGCGCGCAGATGCAGCGGCTCGAGCAGGAACTCGGCTTCCCGCTGTTCGACCGCACCGGCCGCTCGGCGACGCTCAACGAGGCGGGCCGCGAAACGCTCGCGCTCGCCGAGGAAATGATGACGCTCTACGCGCGGCTCTCCGAGCGCAGCGGCGGCGCCGCCGAAAGCGGCATGCTGCGGGTCGGCGCGATCGCGTCCGCGCAGGTATCGCTGCTGGCCGACGCGCTCGCGCGCTTTCGCGACGACCGTCCCGGCTGGCGGATTCGCGTGGTGCCGGGCGTGTCGCTGGGGCTGCTCGGTCAGGTCGACGCGGGCGAGCTCGATCTTGCCGTCATCATCAAGCCGCCGTTCGCGCTGCCGTCGGAGCTCGAATGGCGCACGCTGGTCGCCGAACCGTTCGTGCTGCTCGCGCCGAAAAAGCTCGCGCGCGGCGGCCGCTCGTGGCGCGAACTGCTGCGCAGCGAGCCGTTCATCCGCTACGACCGCGCGTCGTTCGGCGGGCGGCTCGTCGATCGTTTTCTGCGGCGCGCGCGCCTCGGCGTTCGCGATGCGGTCGAGCTCGACGAGTTGCAGGCGATCGTGCAACTGGTCGCGCGCGGCATGGGTGTCGCGCTGATTCCGAATACGGCCGGGCTCGGCAAATGGCCGGCGAGCGTCGTGGCGCTCGAACTCGGCGATGCGACCTTGGAGCGCGAGATCGGGCTCGTGCTGCGGCCGCGGCATAGCCGGCCGGTGGTCGCCGATGCGTTGGCGGAGTGTATTGCGAGCGCGGCGCACGGTTGAGCGTTTGGCGCGCCGCGTTCGATGCGGGCTCGATTCGGCTGCGAAGCGAGTGTGCTGCCACACGTACGCGCAACTGTATCTGTGAGCGGCGCGCGACGGCGCTCAGAATCGTTGCTTCATTCAACCGGCCGTGTGGCGCGTTGCATGGCATTGCCGAACACCCGCCCCGCCCTTACATTTGCCCGCCATGATCGCTAGCCCTGTGCTCACCGCCGATGTCCTGATCGCCTACAGCGCCTATTTCGTCGGCACCGCGAGCCCTGGCCCGAGCAATCTCGCGATCATGTCGCTCGCGATGAGCGCGGGCCGGCGCGCGGCGCTGGTGTTCGCGCTCGGCGTCGTGTCGGGCTCGTTCTCATGGGCGCTGCTCGCGTCGCTCGGGCTGTCGGCGGTGCTCGCCACCTACTCGGAATGCCTCGTGGCGATCCGGATCGCGGGCGGGCTGTATCTGCTGTGGCTCGGCTTCAAGTCCGCGCGCTCGGCGTGGAGCGCCGGCAAGCCGGCCGCGAGCGCGGCGCGCGTCGACGAACCGCTCGGGCGGCTCTATCTGCGTGGCCTTTTGCTGCACCTGACGAATCCGAAAGCGGTGCTGGTGTGGCTGTCGATCGTGTCGCTCGCGATGTCGCCGGTACACGGCGCCGCGCACGTGATGCCGGTCGTGCTGGGCTGCATGGCGATCGGCGCGACGGTGTTCAGCAGCTACGCAATGCTGTTTTCGACGGCATCCGCGCGGCGCGTTTATGCGGCGATCCGGCGCTGGCTCGATGGCTCGCTCGCGGTGATGTTCGGGATTGCCGGGATCAAGCTGCTGACGTCAAAGAACTAGCGTGGCCCGGGCGCGCGCGGCCGCCCCCGGTCCACGCTCTGCGATACTGGCGGCTCGGCTCCCTCCACGACGGCTGCTAGCGCACCCACCCACGCAACGATGAACGGCAACGATCACGACGCACCTTCCTCCACCCAACGCTCGCCGCTGCAAAAGCGGCTCTATCTCTGCGGTGCGGCGATCCTGGTCGTCAGCCTGATCGCCGCGGTGCTGATCTACGTCAGCGTGCCGCCGCCCGATAGCGCGGTCGCGATGTACGGCATCGTCGATCCGCGCTATCAGATCGAGCTACAGCAAATCGGCGGCAACGCGGCAGTGCTGATGGCGCAGTTGAATCAATGGTTCGATAGCTTGTGGCACGGTGTCAGGCTTGCCTATACGGTCGCGGCGCTGGGCGCTGCGCTGGCGGGCGGCTGTTTCTTCATCGGTCATTATTTCGTCGACGATTGAACCCCGACAGGATCGCATCCGCCACGACGATTTAAAAACGTTAATTATCGTTTATTCAAATCCGACGCATCGCCTTCGCCGACGAAATTCCGCCGCAATAAACCAACAATAAATTCCGCAGTGCAATAAGTCCGCGCTTTCGCAGTCAACTTGCGGCATTAAGAAAACGAACTATTATTAGTTCGGGCCATACAGAATAGTGCCCCCTCACAGCATTCGAGGCGTATCAACTGCGAGAGGGACAACGATGAATGAAATCACCCTTCCGGTCGATCTAATTCACTGGATTCTGGCAACACTTTCCATCATCGCCTTGCTTGTCTTTCTCGTTCCGCTGCGTTGGCGGGCGCCCGAGGCAGGCCCTGGCGCGATGTTCGTTGCCGGCCTGATTGCCGTATTAGCATTCCGCACCCCGATCACGACTTTGGCTGTCGCCAGTGGCAAAGGCGTATGGGATGCCATATTCATTCTCTATGTAATGTGGCCGGCGCTTCTGCTCTATCAGATCACCAAACAGGCCGGCGGCTACGACGCACTTCGACACGGCATTTCCCGTTTCAGCCGCAATGATTTATTCGTCATTCTAGGCCTCGGCTGGGTATTTTCGTCTTTTCTTCAAGGCATTGCGGGTTTCGGCGCGCCAATTGCAGTCGTCGCACCGCTTTTGCTCGCGATCGGTGTAAGACCGGTCCATGCCGCCGCCATCTCGATCATCGCGCACGCATGGGCGCGCTTCTTCGGCACCCTCGGTGTCGGCTGGCTCGCGACGTTGCAGGTGGCCGACATTCAGGACGTGGGACGCGCCGCTTTCGAATCGTGTGTGCTGCTGCTTATTCCGACGTACTTCGGTGGCCTGCTGATCGTGTGGCTATACGGGCGCTGGGCCGCGGTGCGTCACGGATGGCCACTGGTCCTGATCCTCGGCACGATCCTCGGCTTCGGCCAGTTGATCTTCGCGTTCCTGAGCCCTGAACTGTCGACGTTCCTCGCCGCAACCGTCGCGTTGGTCGCCCTGTATCCGCTTTCGCGCTGGCGTCGGTTCAGGGAGCCGGTTCCCGCGGCCGAGGTCCCGGATCGTCCGGCGATGGACCCGGCCGCCGTCGGCATGCAGACCGAAACCGAAGAGCCGGTGATGAGTCTCGGCATGGCATTCCTGCCGTATGTCGTGCTCACGGTCGTTACCTTGGGCATTCTGCTGATTGGCCCATTGAACGATGCGATGCGGCAATTCCGCATCGGCCTGCCGTTCCCCGAAGTGACCACGGGCTTTGGCGTGCGAAACGCGGCCGTCGAGCGTTACGCGCCGTTCTCGCCGTTCACCCACCCGGGGACGATGCTGCTGATCTCCGCGATCGTCGTGTGGATCGTGTACCGCGTGAACGGCTTCTACGGCGCGTGGCAATCGCGGCATGGCGGCGAGAATCTGGGGCGCTCGCTGATCGTCGACGGCGTGCCCGCATCGCTGCCGGTCATCGCTTTCCTCGTTACGAGCCGGGTGCTCGACCATAGCGGCCAGACCCAGGTGCTCGCGCACGGTATCGCCGATGTGTCGCCGCCGCTCGTCTATGCGGGCATCGCGAGCGTGATCGGCGCGTTGGGCGCGTTCATGACGTCGAGCAGCACCGCGTCGAACGTACTGTTCGGCGGCCTGCAGAGCGATGTCGCGCAACTGCATTCGCTGCCGACCGAAGCGATCATCGCCGCGCAGGCGGCCGGCAGCGCGTATGGCAACGCGATCGGCCCGGCCAATATCGTGCTGGGCACCAGCATCAGCGGCATCAAGGGACAGGAGGGCGCGGTGATGAAGCTGGCCCTTCCGTGGACGGTCATCGTCGCCATCCTGACCGGCATCGGCACGATCCTCCTCGTGATATTCGCGTGAGGTGACTCGTATGGACAAGCTCGTTGCGGAAACCCTGGCGCTGCTTCTGATGTTCGCGGGTTTTCCGCTCACCAGCAGGGGCTCGGTCACCGGCAACATGCTGCTGTTGGGGCTGGGGCTGCTCTGCGTGATCGCCGGCGGAGCGTTGCCGATCATCACGCGGTTCATGGATCACTCGAACGACAAGATCAGGGACGCGGGCGTCGAATTCGACGATCGGGCTTCCTGATCGAAGCGGCGCGCCCGTTCCTTCGCCGCAGTTGCTTCGCCGTCGCACACTCCCGGCAAGCATCGGGCGCCGGGGCCATTGTGGCGGGTCATCCTCAGGGGAGCTTTTCACCATGAGTCATCCTAATGGGCCTCGTACCGGTCGCCCACCCACGCGCGCACCGCATGGCATGGTCGCCACGCCGCACTATCTGGCAAGTCAGGCCGGTGTCGAGATGCTGCAACGCGGTGGAACCGCGGTCGATGCCGCGATCGCTGCGAACGCGGTGCTGTGCGTCGCCTATCCGCACATGGCCGGACTCGGCGGCGACGGCTTCTGGCTGATCGCCGACGGCAACAGCGAACAGATTCACGCGATCAATGCGAGCGGACCGGCGGCGCAAGGCGCGACGCTCGCCCACTATCGCGGCATCGCCATCGACAACGAAATCGCGGCGCGCGGCCCGCAGGCGGTGCTGACCGTGCCGGGCGCGATCGACGGCTGGCGTCTCGCTCACGAGCGCTTCGGGCGCCTGAACTGGGCGGACCTGTTTGCGGCGGCAATCGGCTATGCGCGCGACGGCGTGCCGGTCTCCCGCTCGCTCGCGGACTGGACCGTGCAGGACGTGCCGATCCTCACGCGCTACCCGGAAACGGCTGCGATCTTCATGCCGGGCGGCCGCGTGCCCGCCGACGGCGAGAAGCTCGTGCAAACCGCGCTGTCGCAGTCGTTGCAGCAACTCGCCGATCAGGGCCCGCGCGCCGGCTTCTACGAAGGCGATCTCGCGGCGCGGATCTGTGCCGGCGTCGGTGCCGCCGGCTCGCCGCTGCAACCGGTCGACTTCGCCGCGTACCGCGCGGAATGGGTCACGCCGATCAGCACGACGTATCGCGGTCATACGGTCTACGAGCTACCGCCGAACACCCAGGGCTTTACGCCCTTGCAGATCCTGAACCTGATCGAAGGCTACGACGTGACCGCGTGGGGCGAAGGCACCGCGGACTACTACCACCACCTCGCCGAAGCGGTGAAGATCGCGTTCGCCGATCGCGAAGAGTGGTTGACGGACCCGCGCTTCGTCACGATTCCGGTCGACCAGCTGATCACGAAGGCCTACTGCGACGAACGCCGCAAGCTGCTCGACCCCGAACGCGCGCTCGACATCTCGACGGTCCCGCCCGGCATCGCCTATCAGTATCCGCACGACCGCCGCGCGCCGGACGGCGACACCTGCTACTTCTGCGCGGCCGACAAGGACGGCATGGTGGTGTCGCTGATCCAGTCCATCTATCACGACTTCGGCAGCGGCGTGCTCGGCGGGGACACCGGCATCATCATGCAGAACCGCGGCGCGTTCTTTTCGCTCGACGAGCATCACCCGAACTGCCTGCAACCTGGCAAGCGCACTTTCCACACGCTGATCCCGGCACTGATGACCCGCGACGGCAAGCCTTGCCTCGCGTTCGGCTCGATGGGCGGCGAAGGTCAGCCGCAAACCCAGGCCGCGCTGGTCACCCGCATCGTCGACTTCGGCTACGACGTGCAGCAGGCGATCGAGGCGCCGCGCTGGCTGATGGGCCGCACGTGGGGTACCAAGTCGCGCAACATGTCGCTCGAGGGACGCATCTCCGACGAGGTCGTGCGCGAATTGAAGCGCCGCGGCCAGCCGGTGCAGATGGTCACCGACTGGAACGACAACATGGGGCACGCGCACGCGATCGCTGTGGATCGGCACCAAGGCTTTTACGAAGGAGGCGCCGATCCGCGCGGCGACGGCGCCGCGCTCGGGTACTGAGGAGGACTGATATCGGCTCCCGCAAACGGCCGGCAGTTGGGGCTGCCGCGCTCGCGCACCGCGGCTCCATACGACGGGAAAAATAGATGAACCCGATGATCGTGACCTCGCTGGTCCTCGCCGTGACGATGGCGCTGTTCATCTGGAACAAGGTGCCGGCCGCCGTCGTTGCGGTGATGTCGCTGATCGCGCTATATCTGACCGGCGTTCTGACGATGCGCGAGGCGTTGAGCGGCTTCGGCGATCCGCTGATCGTGTTCATCGCGGCGCTGCTCGGCATCGGCATCGGCCTCGAAACGACCGGTGTCGGCACATGGGCGGGACAGTGGCTGATTCGCCACTCGGGCAGCAGCCGCAAGCGACTGATCGCGTCGCTGCTGATCCTGTCCGCGGTATCCACTGCGCTGATCGGCATGAACGGCGCCGTCGTCGCGATGCTGCCGATCGCGGTCATCATCTGCGTGCGGACCCAGCTCGCGCCGTCGCAACTGATGATGCCCGTGTCGATCGCGTGCCTGACCGGCGCGAAGCTCACGTTGCTCGGCAGTCCGGTCAACGTGATCGCATCGAGCGCGGCCGATGCGCTCGGTGGCGCGCCGATCCGCTTCTTCGAATGGTCGATCGTGGGTCTGCCGTTGTTCGCCGGCACCCTTGCGATCATTCTGATACTCGGCCCGCTGTTGTTGCCCAGGCGCAGCTCGAATTCGCTGCCGGCCGATTTCAGCCAGCACGCGCACACGCTGGTCGAGCAATACCGGCTCGCGGACGGCGTGTTCCGGCTGCGCGTGCGCGCGGGCTCGCCGTTGATCGGTAAGACGCTCGACAGCATCGATCTGTCGCGATACCCCGCTGTCAGCGTGCTCGGCCTGACCGACGATGAAGGCGCCGAACTCGCGCAGAAAGAAGCGAGCGAGGGCCATCACCTGCTGGTGCGCGGCGACGCGCAAGGCATCGCCCGGCTCGCGAACGACTTGCATCTCGCGATTCGCGAGCCGCTCGCCGAAGCGCAGGCGGTCACGAATGCGCTGTTCAATCGCTCGTCGGGTCTCGCCGAAGTCGTGATACCACCGCGCTCGGGGCTGATCGGACAAACCGTGTTTCCGGGCATGGCGACGCACGAAGGCGATCTGATCGTGCTCGCGATACAGCGCGGCGGCAACAACGTCCCCGAGCCGTCGACCACGCTGCTCGCGGGCGACCATCTGCTGTTCAGGGGCACATGGGAAGCGCTCGACAAACACTTCTCCGACCCGCAGATACTGATGGTCGATTCTCCGCAGATGGTACGGCGCCAGACCATCGCGCTGAGTCGCGGCGCGCGCGAGGCGCTCGCGATCCTCGCGGTGCTGGTCATCCTGCTCGCGACGAACGCGGTACCGCCCGCGGTGGCGACGCTGATGTGCGTGACCGCGATGGTATTGACGCGCGTGATCACACTGAACCAGCTGTACACGATCGACTGGAATACCTGCGTGCTGGTCGGTGCGCTGATTCCTCTCGCCACCGCGATGTCGAACACCGGGCTCGCGTATCAGATCGGTGATTACGTGATCCAGGCGGTCGGCTCGGGCGGCCCGCGCGCGGTGCTGGCGGGACTCTTCTGCGTGGCCGCGGTGCTGACCCAGGTGATCTCGAACAACTCGGCGGCGCTCGTGACGGTGCCGATCGCGGTCGCCACCGCGCAGGAACTCGGCGTGTCGGCGACGCCGTTCCTCGTCGCTGTCGCGCTCGGTGCGGGCGCGGCGCACTTGACGCCGATGAGCACGCCGGTCAACCTCGTCACGTACGGCCCGGGCGCGTATGAGTTCGGCGACTACTGGAAGATCGGCCTGCTGATCGTGTTGTGGTCGATGGCGGTGGTCGTGTTCATTGCGCCGTTGTATTGGCCGTTCTAGCCGCGATATCGGCCGCCCTGCCCCTACGCCATCAACAGCGCTTCGTATTCCGCGCGGAACTGATCGATGGAACTCTCCACCACCGTCACCGCGCCGTCGATCAAACCGCAACGCCCGCTGCCGGGAAGAACGCGGCACAGGTTCTCCAGTGCATCCAGATCGGCTCGCACGCCGCGGCCCGTGTCGAGCCGGTTCAGAAGCCGCATCATCTGAAACGTTCCGCCCTTGCAAGGCGGGCACTGCCCGCACGAACCCTGAGCGAAGAAGTTCACGTAGTCCGCGACCTTGCGCACGATGCTCGTGCCTTCCGACACCACGATCATCGCGCCCGTCCCGAGACGCGAACGGCGTTGACGCACCGAGTCGAAGTCCAGCGCCACGTCGAGATCGCGCTTGGTCAATAGCGTGTTCGATGGGCCGCCCGTGAAGACCGCCTTGAACTCCTTGCCCTGCAGCATGCCGCCGCCGTGCTGGAACACCAGCGTCTCGAGGCTCGTGCCCATCGGCAGTTCGTACAGGCCGGGACGCAGCACGTCGCCGGAAAGAGAATAGAGCTTGGTTCCGGCAGCATTGCCCACTCCGAGCTCGCGATACCACTGCGCGCCGTGGCGCAGAATCCCGGGCACGTGGGCCAGCGTCTCGACGTTGTTGACGATGGTCGGCGCGCCGTGCACGCCCTGCTCGGCGGGGAAAGGCGGTTTGCGCCGCGGAAACGGAAAGCCGCCTTCGACGCTCGCGATCACCGCCGTCTCCTCACCGCCGATATACAAGCCCGAGCTGGGCACGACGCCGAGCGACAACGGCGCACCGATCCAACGCTCGATAGCGGCGAATTGCGCGTGCCCCGACCACTGCCTGACCGCCTCGCGAGTCGCTGCGAGCGACCCCGTCTGATGCGGATTCACGTACAGGACGACATGGTTGGCCCGCGTCGCCACTGCGGCAATCAGCGCGCCCTCGATCACCTGATGCGGTGTGTGTTCGAGCAGAAAGCGATCCTTGAAGGTGCCCGGCTCGTCTTCGTTGCCATTGCAAACGACGTACTTGTCGCCGCCGGGGGCGCTCGCAACCGGCGCCCACTTTCGATGCGCGGGGAAGCCAGCGCCGCCCATGCCACGCAAATCGGCCTCGGCGAGCGCGGCGATGATCGTCTCCGGGTCGTCGAGCGCTTTGGCGAGTCCCTCGCCGCCGCCGCGCGCGAACCATGCATCGAGGTCGGCGCCGACGCGGAAATCGTCCCTCATCAAGCACTGATTCAGCGTTTGCATCGCGTGCTCCGTGGTTCGCGTCACCGGATGCCACCGATCACGCGGCTCCGCGCGCTCGTGCGCAATCCCGCATCGACTCGCAGATCGAAATGCGCATAGGCGGGAAAGAGTTGCGGCGCTTTCACGTGAAGCGGCAGTCCCGCCAGCGTCAGCTCTCTCTGCCACGCGTGCACGTGACCGATTCCGGCGCGGTTCGTCATCACCCATTCCCTCGATTGCGCGGCCTTCGCGCCAGCACGCCGGCCCATGCTCAGAATGTCGAGCAGCGCGTTGCCCATCAAGCGGTTGCGGCCGTGGATGCCGCCCGTCACCTCGCCGACGCAGAAGAGGCCGGGGACGTTGGTGGCGCCATCTTTGTCGATCGCGACGCCGCCGTTCTGGTAGTGGAGCGTGGGATAAACGAGGAAGGGCTCCTGCGCGGCATCGATGCCGCACTTGTCAGCGAGATGGCGAAGCGTGACGAGGCGTTTGGCCAGAATGCCCGGATGCTCGAGTTCGAGTGTCGGCGTATCGAGGAACACCCCGACCTGGCCGTCGCGCTCGATCCCGCGCCCTAGTGCGCACTCACGCAGGATCGCCGACGCGACCACGTCACGCGGCCTGAGTTCGTCGACGAAACGTTCGCCTTCGCCGTTCAGCAGTCTCGCGCCGGCGGAGCGCGCCGCCTCGGAAATCAGGCCGCCCGCCAGATGGTGCGGGTAGGCGATGCCGGTCGGATGGTACTGGAACGAGTCGAGTTCGCGCAGGCGCGCGCCGATCCGATAGGCGAGCACGAGGCCGTCGGCGGTGGCGCCGTAGTGGTTCGAGGTCGGAAACGAATTCAGATGCAGTCGCCCCGCGCCGCCAGTGGCGAGGATCACGGCGCGCGCACGCACCAGCACGAAGGTACGCCATTCGAGGTTGTAGATCACCGCGCCGGCGCAACCGCCGTGCTCGTCGGACAGCAGCTCGACCAGAGGGCAGCGGTTCCACAACTCGATGCCCGGATCGAGGTCCACTGCCTCGCGCAGCACGCGCATCATTTCGAGGCCGGTATAGTCCCGATACGACAGAATGCGCGCCGCCGATGCGCCTCCGGGTTTCTTGCGCATCAGATTGCCGCCAAGCGGCTGCTCCTCTTCCAGATCGAACATCATGCCGAGCTGGATCAGCCAGCGAATCACATCGGGGCCGTCCATCACCATCTGGGCCACGAGTTCGGGCTCGCCGCAGAAGTGTCCGGCGCGAAGCGTGTCCTCGAAGTGCAGTTGGGGACTGTCGTCCTCGCCGATGGCCGCCTGGATTCCACCCTCGGCCATCACCGTATTGCTGTCGCCAAGACGCAGCTTGGTGGCGAGGATCACGCGCGCGCCCTGCTTCGCCGCCGTGAGCGCCGCGGCGCAGCCGCCGCCACCGCCGCCGATTACCAGCACATCGGTCGTGATCAGCTGTGCGCCGGCGATATCGACATCATCGATCAGCGCGTTAGCCTGCAGATGGCGCGCGAGATCGGGCTGACACGGCTCGCCGCGATTGACCCCGACACTCAGCGTGACCCGCGCATGCGGCCCATGATCGGGGTGATAAGCCTTCAGCAGTTCAGCGACCGGGACGTCGTCGCCGCGGAGCGCGGCCGCCATCCCGGGGCGGTAGCGCTGGCGCGCGGTTTCGTAGGGTATGCCGGCGGACATGACGATTCGCTCCGGTCAGCGCGGCGGTCGAGCGCCAGGCGCATCGAAGTCGATCTTCAGCTCGCCGCTCTCGATCTGCTGCAGCCGCCGCATCAGATTGGCCGGACGCAGCGAAAGCGACGCGATCATCCGGCGCACGAACACACCCAGATGGTTGGGCCGGATATGCTCGGGGCATGCGAGCGTGCACAGGTTGCACATCACGCATTCGTCGAACACCTGGCTCGATGCGGGCAGATTGCCCTCGACCGCGAGGTTCACGCCGCGCTGCACCTCCAGCCCCTTCGGACAGGCGCGATCGCAGCCGCTGCAATGACGGCAATGCGCCGCTTCGGGGAAGATCTCGGCGATCTTGCCGAGCGCCTGCCAGCTGTCGCTGATCTCTTCCATTCGATACAGGTGACGCTCCGACTCGGTGAAGTAATCGAGGAAGGCGACCTGCATGCCCTCTTCGACGAGGGTCTCGCAGGCGAGCGCGGTTTTGACTTCCTGCTCGCCGCTGCGTCGCACCATCACGCGGCACGAGCCGCACACGCCCTGGGACATGCAGCCGACACCCTCGACGAGAGTCTGCCCCGCATGCCCCATGGCCTGCAGAATCGAGCAATTGCCCGGCGCCTGAATCTCGCGCCCTTCGATACTCACGCGAACCATGGCCTCGCACTCTCCTTGCATGCCGTGAACACTTCACTGGCGAACGCGCAAAAAAGGTCATATAAACCTTAGCACAAGGACGGTTATGAGAATGGAGCATGGCATGAAAACTTTCTGGAAGGCCGTCGCTCCTCTGATCGTGGCGATCGTGATCGGACTGATTCCCGCGCCGCCCGGTCTCGCGCAGCACGCGTGGTATTACTTCGGGATTTTCGCGGGCGTGATCGTCGGGCTGATGCTGGAGCCCATTCCGGGCGCCGCGATCGGTCTTATCGCGGTGACGCTCGTCGCCGTGTTCAGCGAGTGGGTGTTCTTCAGTCCCGCGCAACTCGCGAAGCCCGGTTTCAATGTTGCGAACGCGGGCCTCAGTTGGGCGCTTTCCGGTTTCTCGAACAGCACCGTCTGGTTGATCTTCGGCGCCTTCATGTTCGCCCTCGGCTACGAGAAGACGGGGCTCGGCAAACGCATTGCATTGATGCTCGTGCGGGCGCTGGGACGCCGGACCCTCACGCTCGGCTATGCGGTGATGGTGGCGGACGCCGTGATCGCGCCATTTACCCCTTCCAATACGGCGCGCAGCGGCGGGACGATCTTTCCGGTGATTCGCAGTTTGCCGCCGCTTTACGACTCGAAGCCGAACGATCCGTCGGCGCGGCGCATCGGTTCCTACATCATGTGGACCGCTATCGCCACGACCTGCGTGACGAGCTCGATGTTCCTCACCGCGCTCGCACCCAATCTGCTCGCCGCGGAACTCGTCAAGAAAACGGTCGACGTCGACCTCGAATGGACGCAGTGGTTTCTGGCCTTTGCGCCCGCGGGCATCCTGCTGCTGCTGGCCATCCCGCTGCTGACCTACGTGCTGTATCCGCCGCAAGTGAAGCACAGCGCCGAAGTGCCGAGCTGGGCTGCCCAGCAACTGAAGGAGATGGGGCCGCTCACCAGACGGGAAATCATGCTCGCCGTGCTGGTACTGATCGCCCTCGCGTTATGGGTCTTTGCGGACGACTATGTCAATCCGACGACCGCGGCGCTGATGGTGATCGCGCTGATGCTGGTCACCCAGGTAGTGAGCTGGGACGACATGCTCGGCAACAAGCAGGCGTGGAATACCCTCGTGTGGTTCGCGACGCTGGTCGCCCTCGCCGACGGGCTCAGCAGGACTGGCTTCGTCAAATGGTTCGCCGGGACGATATCGACTCATATGGCAGGCTTTCCCCCGACGGAGGCCGCGATCGTCCTCGTGCTGATCTTTTTCTTCACGCATTACATGTTCGCGAGCGTCACCGCCCATGCGACGGCGATGCTGCCGGTCATGCTGGCGGTGGGCTCGACCATTCCCGGCATGCCGATGGAGGCGTTCGCGCTGATGCTGTCGCTGACTTTGGGGATCATGGGCATCCTGACGCCGTATGGAACGGGGCCGAGCCCCGTGTACTTCGGCAGCGGGTATCTGCCTGCGGGTGATTTCTGGAGACTCGGGCTGATTTTCGGCGTCATTTATATCGCGGTATTTCTCCTGATTTGCGCGCCGATCCTGCTATGAAGTTTGAGGCCTGTTCTTCTAGATATCGAAGTACAGGTAAAACTCCCATGGATGCGGGCGCAATTTGATCGTGTCGATCTCGCGGCTGCGCTTGTAGTCGATCCATGTCTGAATCACGTCGTCGGTAAAGACTTCGCCTTTGCGCAGGAACGTGTTGTCGGTTTCGAGCGCCGCCAGCGCCGCTTCGAGCGAGCCCGGCACCTGCCGTATATTGCGCGCTTCTTCGGGCGGCAAATCATAGATGTTGCGATCGAGCGGCTCGCCGGGATCCGTCTTGTTTTCAATGCCGTCCAGACCGGCCATCAGCATCGCGGCGAAAGCCAGATACGCATTGGCCGACGGGTCCGGACAGCGAAACTCGACGCGCCGCGCGTTCGGCGAATCCGAATACATCGGAATGCGCGCCGCGGCCGAGCGGTTGCGCTGCGACATCGCCAGATTGACGGGCGCCTCGTATCCCGGCACCAGGCGCTTGTACGAATTCGTCGTCGGCGCGCAAAAGGCCATCAGCGCGGGCGCGTGCTGAAGCAATCCGCCGATGTACCAGCGGCACATGTCGGAAGTCAGCGCCCAGCCGCCCGCGTCGTAAAAGAGGTTCTGCTGGTCTTTCCACAGGCTCTGGTGACAATGCATGCCGCTCGCGTTGTCGGCGAACAGCGGCTTCGGCATGAAGGTTGCAACCTTGCCGTGCCGACGCGCGACGTTCTTGCAGATGTATTTGTAGATCATCACGTTGTCGGCCATGCGGGTGAGCGTCGCAAAACGCATGTCGATCTCGTTCTGTCCGGCGGTCGCGACTTCGTGGTGATGCACTTCGATCTGCACGCCGGCCTGCTGCAGCGTCAGCGCGATTTCCGAGCGGATCTCCTGCAGCGTGTCATGAGGAGGCACCGGGAAATAGCCCTCCTTATAGTGCTGCTTGTAGCCGAGGTTGCCGCCGCCGTATGCGCCCTCGTCGCGGCCGGTGGTCCAGTCGCCCTCGGCCGACTCGACGTAGTAGTAGCCGCAGTGCTGATCCTGGCCGAAGCGGATCGAGTCGAAGATGAAGAATTCGAGCTCCGGCCCGAAATAACACGTCGTCGCGATGCCGGTCTGGCGCAGGTAGTTCTCCGCCTTTTTCGCCACGTAGCGCGGATCGCGGGAATACGGTAGTCGCAGAACTGGATCGACTACGTCGCAAATGATCGACAGCGTCGGCGTGCCGCAAGCCGGGTCGACGAAGGCCGTTGCCGGGTCGGGCCGCAGCAGCATGTCGGACTCGTGGATCTCCTGGAAGCCGCGGATCGATGAACCGTCGAAACCGATGCCGGCGCTGAACAGGTCGTCGTGAACTTCGGGGAGCGTGATCGAGAAATGCTGCCAGAGGCCGGGCAGATCGGTGAATTTCAGATCGACGATCTGAATATCGCGCTTTTGCAGCAGGTCGATCACATCGCTTGCGTTTTGCGGTCGCGTGACGCGATAACTGCCCGCTTCGACGGACGCCGCAAACGGCGATCCGGTGCTTCCTTGCGTACTGGCCATGAGCTTTGCCCTCTTGCGCCCCCGTTACCGCCGGTTTACTTATAGTCCAACGTTAGTACTTCCGTGGGCGAAAACAAGGCGGCGGTAAGTGGGCCTAGCGGTCCTGCTCCAAGCCCTTCAAATGGGCCTGCCCCGCATCTCTGGCAGCGGCGGCGGTCGCATATGTCTCGTCCGAAACGAGCGAGCGTCTGACCTCGCGGGCCGCGAAGTCGACCAGCGTGATTACCCAGACATGCTCGCCACCCTGCTCCGCCGTTTGCACGAAAGCGCGCACGTCGCCCTTGTCGTCTGATTTCATCGTGACCTCCTTGTGGAAGAGTCGCGCAGGAAACGGCTGCGCGACGATAAAGACATTCGCGAGCCGCGGTGCATTCCTCGCGGAGCGCGTAACTTGATCTTAGGCAATCGAATCGGTCCGTTGCCGGTTTTCTCGCTTCCGATGGCCTTCCCAAATCGCGTGCCGCACGCCGGGATTCCGAATGCGGTTCGCGCCAATCGAACTTAACCCGTTTGCCGCGCGGAACGGCGTCCGCCCAGCCGTCTTGCGAACGACATGAGCGAAGCTCGCGGCAATTCTTCAACGGAAAGCGCCCACAGCGAATACGCGACGCTGCGCTGGAACAACAAGCTGACTGCAGTCCGAAGCTGACCCCGGCCCAGCGCGTACACCGAATCGGTCACGGCGATCGCACCGTGCATCAGAATGCTGGCGTGCCGATAGCATCCCATCATGCAGGCATTGCAGGGTTCGCGTTGATCGGGCAGACGGTCCAGGTCGAACACGGAGCCCATCGGCTCGGGCCATGCCTCGCAACGCCAGACGTCGAGGTTCCAGTCGATATAAAAGTACTTGCTGCCACCGATACATGGAACCAGTTGCCGTTCACCGCGCACGAAGCGCGCGACCTCGTCCAGCGCGGCGCTCGGGTCCATCACACGGAAGCGCTTCTTCAGGCGCGCGATCGCGCTCAACGCTTCGAGTAATTCGTCGGTGTTCAGGTCGACGAGTTTCGAATCTTCGTCGTACACGAGCGAAGTCGATCCAAACGCCTCGCGCCGCGGATAGGAAAAAACGACCGCATCGAAGCCGAGCCGGTTGAGCGTCTCGGGAAGCAATTCGTAACGGACCAGACGGCTCACCGTAATCGATGCGCACACCTCGATGCCGAAGCGATGAGCTTGCGTGATGCCCTCGCGGATGCGGGCCTCGAGACCGCGCAGGCCGCGGTTGTGCTCATGCTCGCGCATGTCCGCGCTATCGATGGAAATCAGCAGGCGCTTGAGGCCGGCCTCCGCCAGTTGCTTGATATGGCGCGGAAGAAACCAGCCGTTGGTGATCACACCGCACTGAATGCCGGCCCTGGTGGCCGAAGCCACCAGCGATGCGATCTGCGGATGAACCAACGGCTCGCCGCCTTGCAGCGTCATGTAACGAATCCGGCGTCTGCGCAGGATCGGCAGTGCGCGCGCGAATTCATCAGGATCGAGATAGCGACGCGGTCCGGCCAGATTCTTCTCGCGAGAGAACCCGCAGAAGTCGCATGCGGCGTTGCAAACGTTCGTCACCGATACGTCGCACACCGCGGGCAGCGGATTGCGCGGTTCGCTGACGGCGCCGTCTACATGCCGTAGATCGCGCCACTTGATGATCCGCTCTGTCGTATTCATGAGACCCTCGCTGCCTGCCGATGAATTCGTCACGAGGCTTCATAGAATACGCTCACTGCGCTGAGCGTGATCGTTGTTACGCGTGCCGTCGGCTTTCGGTGCGTGCCGTCAATGCGAGTCCGATCGCGGCAATACCAGCGAACAGCGCTGGCAGCAGGAATACATTCGGCAGGCCCAGCATTTTGACCCCGAGACCGCCGGCGACGCCGCCTAGCGCCGAAGCCAGAGCCGTCGAGCTCATGAAAATCGCCGATGCGGTCGCCAACGCGCTCGGAAGCTCGAGAGTCCGGCCAACGGCAGCGAGGCGCCAAGTTCCTTCACCAGGAAAAGAACGATCCGCGGCGCGGCCGCTGACGTGCCGAGTCCCGACAGAAACATCGCGAGCGTCGAGCCGCGGAACAGCCTCGACGTTGCAACTTGACGCAATGCGGATTCACTAGCGGTTTGATTTGAAATCGTTAGAGCTTCACTACCGGTTTGGTCAGGCATCGTGAAATACGCGAAGCCGATGCCTGAAACGGGACACGCTGAATAGCAGCGGACCACGCGAAACGCCTGATTGAATCGGTGCTAGCTAACCGCGCTATGAATCATGCCGACCATAGGCCAATATCGGGGGGGGGGGGGCGCAAGAACAGCGCAGTCGTCGAACTCGGAGGAATCAATCAGTTGGCAGAAACACTCGAGCATCTGCCTTGGCGATGCGCCACGGTCGATAACCGCATCGACACCCGGCCACTCTGCGAAAGGAGACAGCGTACTGGACAGAACCGCAACCCGGCATTGCGGGCAGTGCTTGTTGATCAACTCGATCGCTTTTAACTTCGATGCAAGATGGCAGTCGCCGTCAAGCACCGTCAGTTGTGCGTTGCTGACGATTTGCCCCCGTACCGCATCAGCGCACGTCTCGAGCGTGGAAACGAAGCCTCGCACCCGGGCGATAACGAAGAGGGATTCGGCAATCGGCTCATGTCCTCTGCGGAGGACGAGCAGGCGCCGTCCCTTACCAACGTTTGGCATCATGGTTCGCGCTCCATTGGCAACCAGCAACGCGTAAATTGACTTCCACCTGAGAATCGTAATGCGATACCTCTCGCACGCCTCGGTGTAAGCGAGTGAATCCTCGCCCGACGTGGAACGGGCAAGTTCTAGGGCCTCGAACGCCGAATCGACTTCGCTCAGCGATATATCGAACGCATCTCGCGTATCCATGGCGAGTATTAGAGTCGAGTCACCTGGATTTCCAGCATACGTCGGCCCAGCCCCGTGCAAAAGCTCGGCCGTGCGAAAGTGATTTCTTTTCGTCCGTTGGTCTTTCGTGCACAACTCTTTTCTGCCCTCGGCGATTCGTGGGCTATTTCAACGGTTCGTCGGATTTGAAGCACTGCTCCCGCTTTCGGGTCTCTGGGGCAGCCAGCGCGGCCGGACGGCTTGAGCGGTAAGCAGATACTGGTGGCTGCAAAGCTGGGATTCATTCTTGGCAAGTTCTGCCGGGCCGCTGCCGCGGGTTCCTATGCGATCGGCGGCACGATACTTGCGCGCTTACATCTCAACTGTTTCCAGCTTTGCACGCTCACATCCAACTTACCAATCGTCACGAGGCGATGGCGAGAATCGGCGAGCGAAGATCCGTCGGCAGGAGAGAACCGACGTTCGAATGTCCGCGAGTACCGCGAAGACAGGTTTCAGCTTTTTCGGGACGTTTTTGGCACAAATGGCGTGGGTATGTGCTGGACCTTTTCGCTTCCGCACTTCGGGCAAGCGGGATGAGCGTCTTGATGTTCAGCAAGATGCTCGGCATGTTCGAACATCTCACCGCATTTCTCGCACCTGTACCGGTAGGTCGGCATGGCATTCCTCCAACGAGAATCCTGCACGTCGCGCTGACCAGATACGTCTACGACGTCGACAATAACCCATTCTAGTGCAGGAAAGTGCGGGAAACGTCCGCGTACACGTCGCGCATTGCCGTTCAATCCGATGCCCCGCTGATTGCGGCACTGACCGCGACTATCGGTTTGCCCCGTCACCCACCAGCCGAAAAACCTGCACCGCATCTTCCAACGTGGACGCCTGTTCCTGCATGCTGGCCGCCGCGGCTGCCACCTGCTCGACCAGAGCAACGTTTTGCTGGGTCATCTCGTCCATGTGTCCGATCGCGCGATTGATTTCGCCGATGCCGGTACTTTGCTCGTTGCTCGCGTGCGTAATCTCACCCATCAAGGTGACCACACTATCGACGGCCGTGACGATTTCGGTCATGTCCCGGCCAGCCTGGTCGACCAGTTCTCCGCCTGCATTGACGTTGCCGACCGAATCCGTGATCAGCGCCTTGATTTCCTTGGCGGCCATCGCGCTGCGTTGGGCGAGGCTGCGCACCTCGGCGGCGACGACCGCAAAGCCGCGCCCCTGGTCGCCGGCGCGGGCCGCCTCGACGGCCGCGTTCAAAGCCAGGATGTTGGTCTGAAAAGCGATCGAATCGATCATGCTGATGATGTCGACGATCTTGTGTGAACTGCCGCGGATCAGCGACATGGTGGTGACCACACGGCCCACCACGGTGCCGCCTTTGACCGCTAGATCGGAGGCAGACGCGATGTGCTGGTTGGCGTGCGAAGCGCGTTCGGCATTGGCGCGGACCATCGCAGTCAATTGTTCCATCGTCGAAGCGGTTTCCTCGAGCGAGCCGGCCTGCGCCTCGGTGCGGGACGACAGCTCCGCGTTGCCGGCGGCAATCTCGCGCGCGCCCAGCGCGATCATATCGGACGCGCGTCGCACGTTGCCGACTACCGAGGCCAGGCCGACACTGATGCCGTTCATCGCCTGCATCAACTGGCCGAGTTCGTCGCGACGGCTCACATGCACCTGCGCGGTCAAGTCGCCGGCCGCCAGTTTTTCCGCGGCGGCCTTCGCTTCGAGCAGTTGCATGCCGAGACCGCGCCGGGTCGTCACGAAGACGAGCGCGCTGACCACCAGCGCGCCGAGCAGCCCGAAGCCGATCACGCCGGTTGGCAGGAAAGGCGGCGACGCCCCCGCGGGGCTCGCCGGGTCCGGGAGGACCACTACCTGCAGCAGCCGACCATAGCCCAGCAGGAGTACGGTATTCGCGGCGAGGGTCAGCAGCGCGAGCCTCGCTCCGATCGACAGGTTCCACACCTCGCTGACATCGAGGCCGACGTACAGCGCGCCGATTACGGCGCCGGAACTGTCCCGGATCGGCTCGTACCGCGTCATGTATTGCTTGCCGAATAGCGTCGCGTAACCGGTGTAGGGCTGCCCGCTGCGCAGCATCCGATAGCCGGGGTGCGAGCGGTCCAGTACCGTGCCCACGGCTCGCTCGCCGGTTTGCCTTTTGACCGAAGTCGCGACGCGCACGAAGTCTTCGCCTATTGCGACGAATAAGGTGCCCGTCGCGCGGGTCTTGTCGGTGAAGCGGTCCACTTCGCCGTAGTTGAGGTTCAGCAGCGTGCCTCCGTTCAGCAGCCTCGGCGTCATCACACCGAGGATGTCGACACAGCTTGATTCGTCGCGTGTAAATGGAGCTGGAAAATACCCGGCGAGCGTGCGCGCGTGACGACGCACCTGGGCCTTGAGCGGCAGCAGAGAGTGCATGAAGTGAACCCCCGTCGACTGTGTCAGCGATTCGAATGAATCGGACGTTTTATTCTGATTTAATTAGACAGAATATTGCATGAGATGGCAATAGAGGTTGCTCGCTAATCTCAGTTCACTGACAGTGAGGCGCCAGCCGGGTCATAGATGCTTGAACACGCCGCACGCCAGAGCACGCAGTTCTTCGAACTGCGTGACCAGTTGCAGACATAGAAGGAAGGCGAGCATGGCCGAAGGTCCCGGATAGCGTTCGATCCATCGCAGCACCGGGGTCGCGTAGCGCGTGCGAATCGCATCGCGTGTCAGGATCAACGTGATCCCGATTCCCAGCGCGGCACCCGCCAGCAAATCGGTCGGATAGTGAAAGCCGAGATAGGCGCGCGGAAGGCAAATGAACAGCGCGGTATAGAGAAGCGCCAGCACGCCGATGCCCCGCCACACGACGAAGATGCCGGTGGCGACCGCCATCCATAGCATGGCGTGATCGCTTGGAAACGAACTCCAGTCCGACAACTGCGCAGCCTTGGTCGCGCCGCTCGCGAACTGCAGCCGCAGTTCGGTGCTGTAGATGGGACGCACTCTAAATGGCAGCCAGTGCGCCAGCAGCCTTCCGACGAAGAGCGCCACGACACCGCTGAGAAGCGTCGCGAGCACTATTTCGCGCCGCCATTCGGCGCGTTCGTCTCGTTGAAACCAGATCCACCAAAGCACGGCAATCAATACCAGCCCTTTAAAGGTGTACAGGTCGGCGATGGCTTGTATCGATTGGGTCGCGAAATGACCGAAGTGTATGCTGGACAGATATGTTTCGATGGTCGAATCGAAGCTGTTCATGTTTTTGTAATTAATATCTGCTAATCGCAGCGACAGATCAGCATAATCCAGCCAGGCGACGAAAAATGAGGCGTAGACAACGTTTGCCATCAATTTTTTGCTCGCTCCGATACCGCACGCGCCCTCCCCGTCATGGCGCCCCCTTCACCTGCTCATGCGGTTTCTCCACCCCCGCCATGCTCAGCGCCTCATGCAGCGTGCCGAAAATGCAGCGCTCCTCGACGATCGGCGTAATGCCATGCCGATCCATATCCGAGCGCAAATAGCGATTCACCCGCGCAAAGACCACCTCGATCCCATCGCGCTTGAGCGCCGAGCACAACTCGCCCACCGAGCGCGCCGCCGAATAATCGACGTCCGTGATCGCGCTCGCATCGACGACGAACCAGCGCACGGCGTTCGGTGCGTGCTCGATCAGGCGGCGCGCATCGTCGACGAAAAAATGATCGTTCGCGTAGAACAGGTCGGCGCCGAAGCGATAGACGATCAGCCCCGGCGCGGTCTCGATGCCGGGCACCGCAGGCACCGGCACCCACATGCCGTCGCCGTTGGGCGCGAGCATCATCGTGTGCGGGCGGTAGCTGTGCCGCACGTGACGCAGCAAGGACAACGCGACCGCGACCAGAATGCCGTGCTCGACGCCGATCAGCACGACCGCCGCCGCCGTGAACAACGCTAGCGCAAACTCGCCGGGGCTTTCCCGGCGAATCGAAAAGAGCGACTGCACGTTGATCAGGCCGACCGCGATCGTAAACACGATGCTCGCGAGGATGCAGTGCGGCAGATACTGCAGATAACGGCTGAAAAACAGCAGCACGATCACCACGACCGCAGCGAACACGAGCTGCGCGAACTGGCTGCGCGTGCCGGCGCGATCGGCCATCGCGGTCTGCGTCGGGCTGCCGTTGACGACGAACGCGCCGGAAAACGCCGCCGCCGCGTTGGCGGCCGCGATGCCGAGCAGGTCCGCGTTGGTATCGACCGGCTCGTGATAGCGCTCGGCGAACACGCGGCTCGCGGCGGCGCTTTGCGCGACGATCATCACGAAGCACGACGCCGCGACCGGCACGAGATCGAGCATCTGCTGCCATGTCACCAGCGGAATCCGCAGCGGCGGCAAGCCGCCCT
The DNA here is from genome assembly GCF_050436725.1 of Paraburkholderia sp. JPY465. Classification (NCBI taxonomy): domain Bacteria; kingdom Pseudomonadati; phylum Pseudomonadota; class Betaproteobacteria; order Burkholderiales; family Burkholderiaceae; genus Paraburkholderia; species Paraburkholderia sp. JPY465. Next base: position 2,356,264 of record NZ_JBNDMT010000002.1, on the reverse strand, counting down.
CCACCGGTCCGAGGATCGAGATGCCGTGCGCGGCGAATCCGAACACGTCGCTCGCGGCAATGCCTCCGACGACCGCGATCAACGGCACCGGCAGGCGCGGCCAGAACCGCTTGCAAACGAGAATCGCGGCCACCACGAAGAGCGAGATCGCCAGCGTCGGCCGATTGATCTGGGTGGCCTTGCTCACCACGAGCAGCAGTTGATCTACGCTGCGCGCCGCATGTCCGGGCACGCCGAGCATGTCGCCGAGCATCGCGATGCCGACCTGCACGCCGACGCCGGCGAGAAAGCCGACCAGCACCGTGCGAGACAGGAAATCGGCGAGAAAACCGAGTTTGAAGATGCGCGCGACGAGCAGCAAGCCGGCCGTCAGCAGCGCGACCATCGCCGCGAGCGCCGCGTATTCGGCGCTCGACGCTGGTGCCATCGTCTCCAGACGGCTCGCGAAGATCGTCGCGGTGGCCGAATCTGCAGCGACGACCAGATGCCGCGACGCGCCGAAAAACGCGAACGCGATCAGCGGCAGAAACACCGTGTAGAGCCCTGTGACGGCCGGCATACCGGCAATGCGTGCATAGCCGAGCACCTGCGGTATATCCATCGACGCAAGCTGCACACCGGCCAGCGCATCACGCGCCGCCGTAATCCGGCTCAAAGGAAGAATGCCCTTCAGCACGCTGGCACGTGCCGCCATTTTCTGCAGAGAATCTTGCATATGCGATGCCGACCCAAAAACGAAGGTATCGCGCATCGTGCCGCGAACCGGCACGCCAAGGCAAGCCTTGTGAAAGGTAAAACGGGCTAGTGATGAAACGGAAACGAGAAAGCAAACCGAAAGGACGCAAACGGTTGGCCCTTTCAGATTAACGACAAACTAACGAATGCTTGATCGCAAAGCGAAAATCTCCACGGCGTGGCCGCGGAAAGAACGCGCGAAGAAAAACTACCGCTTGAAACGTCCCGTCTGCGGATCCACATGGCGCGCAAAACCAAACAGCGCAGCGATGCCGATCGGACAGGCGATCAGAAAGATGGCCAGCATCACACTCACCCCGTAACAGCTTGTTACAGCGGAGTTTAGAGAAATTTGACGCAAGTTTAATGAGGGAAAACCGCAAAGCAGTATTGCGAAGGATTACGGCGACCTTAAAAAGACCGTCACACCCGTAAGTGAAAACGCGAATGAGCGCGCGACGGCGCTCGTGAAAAAACACGACGAAAAATCGATGGGACTCTGAGGAAAGCCTCGCCGCGTATAGCGGGTAGCCGCGTCGCCATTCAATTCGCGAGTTCCAACCGGCGCCGGCATAACACAGAAGAGACGGCGCGCATCCGCGCGCCAGACATCACACCGCCACGATTAGTCAAACCCTTCTACCGCATTGCGCCATGGGTATTTTTCTTCTGAATCGGCGCTGGTCCGACCGATTCGCGCATCGTCACGCTGACCGGAAACTCGCGGAAGATCTCCCACGTGGTGCCGTAACACTGGTTGATCAGCCAGCGCACCGCGTTTTGCGTCAGGTCTCCGGTCGGAATATGCACCGACGTGAGCCCGGGCGCCGCGTACGCGGCCGAGTAGTCGTCGTCGTAGCTGATCACCGAAATGTCGTTCGGCACCGAAATGCCCGCCTGGTGAAAACGCGCGAGCACGGCGACAGCCATCGTGTCGTTCGCGCAGAACAGGCCGGTCACACGCCGCTGTGTCTCGAGCAGCTTCTGCGCGGCCGCGTAGCCGCCTTCGGGCGAGAAGTCCGATTCGATCAGCAGGACGTCGTCGCGCGCAATGCCGGCTCGCGCGAGTTCGGCGAAAAAGCCGTCGATCCGCATCACGTTGTCCGACGCGGTAGCCGGCCCGGAAATCACCGCGATGTCGCGATGCCCGTGATCGAGCAGCGTGCGCGCCGCGAGTTCGCCGCCGCGCCGATGATCCGCGCTGAACGACGCTTCCGGCAACTGCTCGAACGCGCGATTCAGGAACACCATCTTCGGATGCATGTCATGCAGCATGATCAGGTCTTCGTCGTGCAGATCGTGGCTGATCACGACCACGCCGTCGCAATCGCGGCCGATCAGAAAGCGCACCGCCTCGATCGCCTGCTCGCGCGGCGACACCTCGCCGCAACCGGTCGCGACCACGACATGCCGGCCGACCGCGCGCAGCTCGGTGTCGGTCTGCTTCAGGATCGTGCCGTAGTACGGACCAAAGAAGGTCGGCACGAAGATGCCGATGATGCCGAGCTGCTGCGTCGCCATTGCCCGGCCGATCGACGACGGGCGGAAGTTCAGCGCCTCGATCGCCGCCTTCACGCGCGCCGCGGCATCGGCTGAAATCGGTCCCTTGCCGGAAATCGCTCGTGAGGCGGTCGACATGCCCACGCCGGCCAGTTGCGCGACGTCCTTGAGTGTTGCCACGCGGTTCTCCATCAAGCCTGTCTCGACGAGCCGCTTCGCGCGTGACGCGCCGCGGCGTTATAAGCGCGCGCCGCTCGCTTCGTCGAATAGCGAGACATGCGCGGCGTCGAACGAGAACGCCACGGTGTCATCCTCCGCAATCGGCGCTTTTGTCTGATCGATCGACGCGATCTGTTCGCCATGATAGTCGAGCCAGATCACGCGGTGGTTGCCCATCGGCTCCATCAGCGAAACTTTTGCGCGCTCGCTGGCGCCTGCCGTGATATGCACGTCTTCGGCGCGCACGCCGAGTACGCATGGTTTACCGTGCTCGGGCGCCTGCGTGAACTCGTATGCCGACACGTCGATCTGCGCATTGCCGGAGCAAAAGTGGAGCACGCCGTCGCGGGTTTCGAGCGTGCCCTTCAGCAGATTCATCGCCGGCGAGCCGAGAAAGGTCGCGACGAACAGGTTGTTCGGCCGCGCATAGACTTCGGCCGGCGTGCCGAACTGCTGGATCACGCCGCCGCGCATCACGGCCATGCGCGTCGCGAGCGTCATCGCCTCGACCTGGTCGTGCGTCACGTAGATCATCGTCGCGCCGAGGCTGTGATGCAGCTGCTTCAGCTCACGGCGCAGCTCGGTGCGCAGCTTCGCGTCGAGGTTCGACAGCGGTTCGTCGAACAGGAACACATCGGCTTCGCGCACGATCGCGCGGCCGATCGCAACGCGCTGGCGCTGACCGCCCGACAACTGCGACGGCTTGCGCTTGAGCAGCGGCCCCAGTTGCAGCATCTCCGACGCGCGCGCGACACGCCTTGCGATTTCCGCCTTCGGCGTGCCGTTGATGCGCAGCGCGAACGACAGGTTGCGCTCGACGCTCATGGTCGGATAGAGCGCGTACGACTGGAACACCAGCGCGATGCGGCGATCCTTCGGATCGGCCCACGTCATGTCCTCGCCGGCGATCTCGATGCTGCCGTCGCTGACGTCGATCAATCCCGCGATGCTATGCAGCAGCGTGGACTTGCCGCAGCCCGACGGCCCCAGCAGCACGACGAACTCGCCGGCGAGCACATCGAGATCGAGGTTCTCGATCACCGTGTTCGCGCCGAGCCGAATCGTCAGATTGCGGACCGCGACATTGGCGGGGTGCGTGAGCGCCGCGGCGTCGGACGCGGCGCCCGCGCTTGCACCCGGCACGGCGGCCGCATCGATCGTATTAGCCATGTCTGTCATGCCTTACCCCTTGACGGCGCCCGACGCAATGCCGCGCACGAACCAGCGGCCCGAGATGAAATAAACCGCGAGCGGAACCATCGACGTCAGAATGGTCGCTGCCATGTTGACGTTGTAGAGCCGCTCACCGGTCGTCGTGTTGATGATGTTGTTCAGTTGCACCGTCATCGGCAGATTCTTCGTGCCCGCGAACACGAGGCCGAGAATGTAGTCGTTCCAGATGTTCGTGACCTGCATGATCAGCGCGACGACGATGATCGGAGTGGACATCGGCAGCATCAGCTGAAAGAAGATGCGCCAGAAGCTGCCGCCGTCGATGCGCGCGGCCTTGAACAGCTCCTGCGGAATCGACGCGTAGTAGTTGCGGAACAGCAGCGTCATCACAGGCATGCCGAACATCGTGTGAATCAGAACGATGCCGGGCAGCGAGCTGAACAGATGCACGCTCGCGAGCACGCGCACGAGCGGATAGATCATCACCTGCACCGGAATGAACGCGCCGACCAGCAGCACGCCGAACAGCAGACCCGCACCGCGCGGCCGCCAGAACGACAGCGCGTAGCCGTTCACCGCGCCGACCATGATCGACAGTACCGTGCTCGGCGCGACGATGCACACCGAGTTCCAGAAGCCGACGCGAATGCCGTTGCAATCGAGCCCGGTACAGGCCGACTGCCATGCGGCAACCCACGCGTCGAGCGTGAAATGCACCGGAAAGCCAAGCAGATTGCCGAGGCGGATCTCGCTCATCGGTTTGACCGACGTAACCAGCATCACGTAGAGCGGCAGCAGAAAGAACACCGCGGCGGTGAGCAGGAACGCGTAGATGCCCAGGCGCGCCGGCGAGAACACCGAACGGCGAGGCCGCGTACGCGCGCGCTGCGGCAGACCGCCTTTGAGCGTGGAATCGAGCGTGTTCATCCTCTCTCCCCGCGCAGCGCCGCACGGCTGCGTGCATAGAAGAACGGCGCGAGAACCGCGAGCACCGTCGCGAGCAGCACGATCGATGCAGCCGACGCAAGGCCGATATTCGCGCGTCCGAACAGATAGTCCATGATGAATTTGGCCGGCACTTCGCTCGCGGTGCCGGGGCCGCCCTGCGTCATCGCGACGACCGCGTCGTACAGCTTGACGACCATCACGAACAGCAGCACGAACGCGGTCGAGATCGACGGTCCGAGCATCGGCACCACGATGCTCGCGTAGACCCGCCAGCGTGGAATGCCGTCGATGCGCGCGGCTTTCCACAACTCTTCGTCGATGCCGCGCAGGCCCGCGAGCAGCAGCGCCATCACGAGACCCGAAGCCTGCCACACGGTCGCGATCACGATCGTGTAGATGACCCAGTCCTGATCGACGATCCAGTCGAAGCGCGCATGCGGGAAGCCGAGGTTGCGCAGCACCTGCTGCGCACCGAGCGACGGATTCAGAATCCACTGCCATACGAGCCCGGTCGCGACGAACGACATCGCGTACGGATACAGAAACACCGTGCGCAACGCGCCTTCGGCGACCACGCGCTGATCGATGAAGATCGCCAGCAGCAAACCGATCACCATGCACGCGATGATGAAACACGCGCCATAAATCACGATGTTCTGCAGCGACATCAGCCAGCGGTCGTTGTGGAACAGCCGCACGTACTGTGTGAGACCCGCGAAGTCATTCGACGGAAACGTGCGCGAATTGCTGAGCGACACGCGCGCGGTCCAGACCATCGTGCCCAGATACGTGAACACGACGGTCAGGAGCATCGGCAGCAAGGCCAGCCAGACCGCGATCGAAAACCGCCGGTTCAGCGGCTTGCTTCGCGGCCTGGGTTGCGACTTGCCCGGTGGGTTCGAACCCTCGGCTGGCAGCTTGAGCGCGTGCATGGCGAGGCCTAGCCCTTCAGCGCGCTGGCGAACGCTTTCTGCGCGTCGTCGACTGACTGGTTCTTGTTCCAGAAGTTCGTCACGACGTCGGTCAGCGCACCTTGCGTATCCGGTGACAGCAGCATTTCCGGATTCGGCAACTGACGCGACTTGTCCTTCATGATCGCGATGCCCTCCTTGGCGCAGACGTCGAGGCTGCTTTCGTCGACGTCAGAGCGGATCGGAATCGAGCCCTTCTTCGCGCTGAACGCGACCTGCGCTGACGGCGAGGTCATCACCGTGGCGAGCAGATTCTGCGCTTTGATAGCCGACGCGCTGTCGGTCTTCGGGAACACGAATACATCGCCCGCGACCAGATACGGCGAGCGCGGACCGAAGCCCGGGAAGCAGCCGAAGTCCTTGCCCGCGGTCTGATTCGCCGCGACGAATTCGCCCTTCGCCCAGTCGCCCATGATCTGAACGCCGGCCTTGCCCGAAGTCACGAGCGCGGTCGCGTCGTTCCAGTTGCGGCCAGGCGAGCCCGGGTCGACGTAATCGTGCAGCTTCTTGAACGACACGAGCACCTTCTTGAATGCCTCGGAATTCACCGCGGTCTGATCGTGATCACGATAGACCTTCATATACAGGTCCGGGCCGCCCACATCGGCGAGCACCGCGTCGAACGTGATCTTCTCCTGCCACGGCTGACCGCCGAACGCGAGCGGAATCACGCCCGCGCTCTTCAGCTTGCCGAGATCGGCGATGAATTCATCGTAGCTTTTGGGCTCGCTCGCGATGCCCGCTTTCTGGAACACCGGCTTCGAGTAGAAGAACCATGCCGGCATATGAATGTCGACCGGCGCCGCGTAGAAATGGCCCTTCACGCGGATACTGTCGAGAATCGATTGAGGGAAAATGCCGTTCCAGTTTTCTTTCGCGGCGACGTCGTCGACGTTATTCAGGAGTCCCTGATCGATCAGATCGTGGAACTGTTTCGACGTATTGAACTGGGCGGCGGTGGGTGGATCGCCGCCGACGATGCGGTTGATCGCGGTGGCGCGCGCCTGGTCACCGCCGGCCACCGCGTTGTCGACCCATTGGCCGCCGGCCTTGTCGTATGCGACGGCAAACTGACGAATCGCGGCCGATTCGCCACCCGAGGTCCACCAGTGAATCACATTAGCCTTGAGCGGCTCCGCGTGCGCGACGACGCCATACAGCGCCAGTGCCGCAACTACGCCTCGCAAGACCATTCTGTTGCTGTTCATTCCGTCTCCTCCAGGCTCCGCGCCCGTGTGTCAAGTCGAAATACCAACCAGCTCCACCCGGTTTTACATCGTTGCTGCGTCGTTCTGATTGTGTTTATTGCGCCTGCGCATTGCGATCTTCGAGGAACTTCGACACCAGCTCCGCGCTGCGTTTAATCGTGCGCTTCTGCGTCTGGTAGTCGACGTGCACGATGCCGAAGCGCCGCTCATAGCCGAAAGCCCACTCGAAGTTGTCCATCAGTGACCACAGGAAATAGCCGCGCACGTCGACGCCCGCCTTGATCGCCTGATCGACCGCGGCGAGATGGCGCTTCAGGAACGAAATGCGCTGTGTGTCCTCGACACGGCCGTCGATGACCTTGTCGTCCGATGCCATGCCGTTCTCGGTGATGTAGATCGGCGGCAGATTGACATAGGTGTCCTTGAAACCGGTCAACAGATCGCGAAGACCGTCAGGGTAAACCTCCCAACCCATCTGCGTACGCTCGACACCTTCGAGCGGCACGTCTTTGAATCCATGCGCACCGTCGCTCGCCACATTGGTGCGGAAATAATAGTTGATGCCGAGGAAGTCGAGCGGCGTATTGATCGTCTGCATGTCACCTTCGAGCACCAGCGGCTCGCTGCCCGGCCACAGCTCGAACAGGTCTTGCGGATACTCGCCCTTGAACAGCGGATCGAGAATCCACGCGTTGTGCTGAACTTCGAACAGTTCGGCCGCGCGATGGTCGGCGGCGCTGTCGCTATTCGGCGTGCCGCGCCCGACGTTCGCGACGATGCCCTTGTGCGAGCGCGGATCGTTCGCGCGCAGCACCGGAATCGCGAGCCCGTGCGCGAGCAGCAGATGATGCATGGCCTGCGCGGCGAAACGCACGTTCGAGAGTCCCGGCGCGTGATGGCCGTTGCCGTAGCCGAGATACGCCGAACACCACGGCTCGTTGAGTGTCGCCCACGCATCGACGAAGCCGTGCAGTTCGCGGCTCATCAGATCCGCGTAATCGACGAAACGGTACGCGGTTTCGCGATTGAGCCAGCCGCCGCGATCTTCGAGATGCTGAGGCAGATCCCAGTGATACAGCGTGACGAAAGTCGTGATGTTCTTCTCTTTGAGCCGTCCGAGCAGGCGCTTGTAGAAGTCGAGCCCCTTGTGGTTCGGCGCACCGTTTTCGTCCATCACACGCGGCCATGCGGTCGACAGCCGGTACGCTTCGAGGCCGAGGCCCGCGAGCAGATCGACGTCCTGTTCCCAACGATGATAGTGATCGCATGCGACGGCACCGGTGTCGCCAGCCAGCACCTTGCCCGGTGTCGCCGAGAACGTGTCCCAGATCGACGGCAGGCGGCCGTCTTCGTTGACCGCGCCTTCGATCTGATACGACGCGGTGGCCGCGCCGAGCAGGAAATCCTGGCGCCATAGCGACGAATCGGCGGGCGGTGTGAATGGATCGGAATGCGGGTCGCCGTGAGCGGTGGATTGTTCGGCGTCGACGACTGCGGATGCGTTGTTTACCACGGATTCTCTCCTGCAATGAGGTCGTTGAACCGGGTGTGGTGGAACTCGATGCGCTCTCGTTCGAACTTACTGTGAACGCTTAAGTGGAAGCGCTTCCACACTGTCGAGTGAACGATAACAGCGGCGAAATCGGAGCAGCAATCCGGGTTTGTCTGGAGAGGGTTTCTCGCATCCGTGCGAGGGTTATGCGGAGCGCATCGAGGTCGTTCGACTGCAGCGGATGGTTGCGGCCTCGACGAAAATTCCGAGCAGCCATTCAACGCTAAACCCAGATCGTTGACAATCGGCTTATCCACTTAGGTATGGAAGACGATTGCGATGAGCGAATTGAATCTGTCGAAACTTATATTGAGAGAAACGTAAAAGGAACGTAAAACATTGTCAGATTATGAACACCGCATGGATTGCGCATTGCGCCGGACTCTCTTTCCCGATTAAAAAGTTGGTTCGCGTAACGCGTATCAACCAATCAAGGGAGGACAACACGAGATGCCGATTCCTGCTTATATGTGGCTAAAAGATGATGGCGGCGCAAACATCCAAGGTTCGTCAACCGTTCAGGAGCGCGAAGGAAGCATAGAAATTATCAGCTTCGGACACGGCGTGAATCTGCCGGTTGATGCTGCCAACGGCAAGATCACAGGCGCGCGCGCACACTCGCCGGTTGCATTCGAAAAGGAATTCGACCGCGCAACGCCGTATCTGTACAAGGCCGTGGCGACCGGTCAAACGCTTCAGTCGGCCGAGATAAGGTGGTATCGCATCAACGATGCGGGAAAAGAGGAAGTGTATTTCGTGATGCTTCTCGAAGGGGCGAAGGTGTGCGGCATTAATCCCGGCATGGCTAATACGAAACTCGCAGAGGCGTCCACGCTCAATCACGTCGAGGCGGTATCGATGATGTATGAGCGGATCACGTGGCACTATCTCGATGGCAATATCAAATACACCGACTCATGGAATGAGCGCACTTGAGCGGGGGGACAATGGCGGTCACCGGTAAATTCATTGTCAATAACAAATGGCTGTCACCGCTCACGATGAATGGCATTGGCACATTCAACGCGTATTCTGGAAACGAGCAATACCGTAATCGCGGCGGTTGCACTATGGTTCCCTCAAACGGTCCGATCCCTGCCGGTAAGTACTGGATCGTGGACCGGCCTACAGGCGGCGTCGGGTCTCGCGCATGGGCTTCGATAAAGGACACCGTCAATTCAGCGATAGGCGCACCGGTCGATCACAACGAGTGGTTCGCACTTTATCGCGATGATGGTCTGATCGATGATTTCACGTGGGTCAATGGTGTGAAGCGTGGAAACTTCCGGTTGCATCCGGCAGGTGGCCAGGGTCAGTCACTTGGCTGTATTACCATGCCGAGCCATGTCGATTTCATGCGTATCCGCTCCGCGCTGCTGCGCACCGGGAAGATTCCGACCGGTAACTCGGGGCTGAAGGCATACGGAACAATCGAGGTCATCATCTATGGCAACACTTGTCCGTAGGCTGTTCAAGGTGGCGCTCTTTGTCGGCCTGTTCTGTCTTGCCGTGCCCTACGTCCACACTTACCCGATACCCATGCCAGCGAGTCAGGCGCGCGGTTGGTTGCACGCCGCCAACTGGCTCGGCATTCGTGACCCTGATGACCTATACATTCCGCTCATCCTTCTGGTTGATCTGATGGTTGCGGCGCTTGCCTATATCGCGATCATGAGGTTATGCCGGGTCTGGCGGCGCTGTCGCTCGCGTGCCTGATGAGCAGCACAACCGGACCCGCTTCGCGCGGGTCTGTTATTGCATGCGCGCGACCCTGTTACGCTGCTGTTTTCTGAACCCATCGCCGCCATCCGACCCGCATGAAAACCGGCTCCGTTTCCCTCGGTGACGTCGCTGCGCGCGCGACGCATCTTGAGGTCGCCTGTACGCGCTGTAAACGTCGCGGCCGCTCCCGGCTCGCGAAGCTGGTTGCATCGCTTGGTGCCGACTTCCCGATGACGGATCCAGGCCGCGAGATAACCGATTGCACGCGCAGGAATGCCACCAATGGCAGGTGCGCTGCGAGGTGTACTTTCCCGAGCTTCCGAAGATCATGAGCGGCGACGCGCGACTCCGGCCAGAAGCGGCAGAAGCACCGGACGACGACTGATTCAAGTCAGCGCTCGATCACGGCGAAGCCTGCGCCGGGTTCCGTTTTCTTCCGGCTCTTTCCATCGTCTTGCGCAATGCAGAGGTGGGAAAATTGGTCGACATTGAATTGCCTCACCGTTTTTATTGTTTCTGATTTGCTAGCCGGGTGCATCAGAATGCAACTCAGGCTCACGTCGCTGGCGTGCATGTCGTGGAGTGCGAGGAGACGCCCCGTAAGCGAGGTTGGCACGGAACGCTTCGTACCGGCAAACCACCGTCTCCGTTGATTTCGCTATGCGCGTTAGTCGCCGCGACGCAGCACTCGCGCGGCAATTCTGCCGTGAGGAAAAATGGCGCGGTTATCAGACACGCCCACATTTCACATCGGTTCTATTTATCGAGCGAATGCGCTCGTCTACGGCTTGTCGTCCTCGCGATCGGGGTCGATGTCGGGATCGAGCGGCGGCTCGTCCGGGTCCTGCGATGGACCGATGTCGGGCAGATCCGTCTGCACGACGTCGGACTGATCCGGCCGGATCGGGTTTTCGTCCTTGTTCGGTGTAGTGGCCATGGCCGGTCCTCCTTGGGTCGTTGCCATGCTGAAATGACAGCAAGTTCTGCTCCCGATCAAGAGGTGGCCATGCCCTTTGCGCTCACAAATCGAAGCCCATCTGCGAACGGCCAAGCTCGGTGAGATCGTCTGCCGTCGCGCGGCCGACGAAATCGACTTCGAAATGATCCGCCGGAAAATCCGGCGGGCTCCTGCCTTCGAGAAAGCTCGGCAGTTGCCGCTTCAGGTACGCATCGTTTTTCGCACAGGCCGGCAGCGAAGCGATATACATCACGTTGCTATAACCGTTGCCGCGATGCGCGTCTTCGACCGCGTGAATGACGTCGCTATGCCAGAACACGGTATCGCCCGCCTGCATCAACGGAATCGACGACAGCGCATGAAACAGCGGCGCGTGATACTCGGACTTGATCGACAGCGCGCGACCCGGCATCGCTCCGCACAGATCGTCTTCGGCGACGTCGTCCTGCAGCGCGCGCAACAGGATGTAGACCATCGAGTTCGCCATCGGCACCAATTGCAGCGTGCCGTCGCCGGGGCCTTGCGGCGTCAGCGCGGTCCAGCCCTGGAACGTGCGGAACATCGAACAGACTGCCGGCGAAGCGATCTCCTCGACTTCGGTGCGCCACGCGGCATCGAACGGATCGTAGTCGCGCCAATGGCCCGAGAACACATCGCGATAGACCTTGCGGAAATTCGGCTCGATCCAGCGCTCGACCGAACCACCGTCGCAATGCGCGGACAATCCGAGCGATTCCGATCCGGGCGGCCGACGACGCAGGCGGTCCGCATACACCGGCACATGGTTCGGATCGAAATGCACGCGCCCTTCGCTCTCGGCGCGCCACAGCCGGTTCAGGAACACGCGGGCCTGCGTGAGTTCGATCGATTGACGCGCGAGTACCTGCGGCTTCGACCAGTACACACCGTAGATTTGCGGCTTGCTCGAAGCGAGCTGGCCGAAGTACTTGTCTTCCGCGCGATTCAGCAGCTTGGCGTCGAGGTCGTTGCGCTCGACGTATTCCGCGATGTCCTGATCCCATCGCTCGACGAGCGACCGGTCGAACACCTTGCGGATCACACAGGCACCGCGAGCTTTGACGAGAGCGATCTGCTCGTCGGTGACGCGGTTCGCCACGATGTCGGCGAACTGGATTTCCGGAATCACAGGCTCGCCCCGATCACGTAGTGTGGCGATTCGCTCCGCCTCCTTCGTCATCGCCGCCGCGACGTCGGCGAACACTTCACGGTAGTTCGGCAGCATTGCTCGCAGTTCGCGCTTCGCTTGACGGGTGGCTGCCGGCAGGTCGTCGATTTGCAAGGCCATTGCATCGTCTCCATTGAGGTTTCTGATGCTTGAAGCGTACGCGAACGAGCAGTGCGCGCGTGATACTATCCGGTCAATGATTTGACGATTTCGGACATGAAAGCCGCTTTCGAACATGTGGATTTTGGCCGGGACTGTTCGGTCAGGGTTTACCACCGCCGGCTGCCCCGCATCCCTTTCGAATGGCACCACCATCCCGAGTACGAGCTGACGCTGACGATGAACAGTCAGGGCAAGCGGTACATCGGCGACTCGGTCGCGACCTACGGTGCGGACGATCTGGTGCTGGTGCCGCCGAATCTGCCGCACACGTGGGCCTCGAACCGCTCGATCGATGCGGCGCATCCGCAGGTCGCGATCGTCGTCTGGTTCGACGGCGCGTGGCTGCGGCGACTCGCCGATGTCTGCCCCGAATACAACGGCCTATGCGACCTGTTGCGCAGAGCGGCCTGCGGCCTCGCGTTCGAAGACGGAGCCGGCACGCGCATGCGCGCACACCTGGACCGCCTGCTGTCCGACAAACCGCGCGACCGCTTGCAGGCGGCGCTCGACGTGCTGGACCTGCTGTCGACGCTTCCCGCCACGCCGCTCGCGTCCCCAAGCGCATTCGATGCGCGGACCGGCGCAGCGACTGGCTACGAATCCGATCAGCTCAATCGCGCGCTCGCATTGATCGAGACACAGTTCGCGCATCCGCTGCGGCTTTCCGCGCTTGCCAAGGCGTCTGGGCTGTCCGAGCGCTCTTTGACGCGGCATTTCACGCAGCATCTTGGCGAGACCGTCGGGCGCTACGTGACGCGTGTGCGAATCGGCCACGCGTGCCGGATGTTGACGGCCACACAGGCGCCGATTTCCGTCATTGCGACGCGCTCCGGGTTTGCGAACGTCGCGAATTTCAACCGGCAATTCAAAGCCGCCAAGGCCATGACACCGGTTGAATTCAGGCACCAGTTCGCCGGCGCGCGGCGTGCCGAGCAACAGATGTCGCCGCAACTCACCGAGCGCTCGCCTTCTCTTCAGAGACTCCGCAACAAAGAAGACGGCAAGCGAACGTCCCGGCCAACACGTGCCGGCCGGCAGTCCGAATGAGCGAACTTCCCGGCGAGCCGCAGGAGAAAAGACGCGCCGCCGCCGTGTAGGACTAAGGTCTGATTGATGGCAAATGCGTGCGTGCGACTATGCTTCGGGGGTGAAACCCGAACTTAGCGAGGTTCGCGATGCGGCAGGCCAAGATCGTTATCGTCGGCGCGGGGCTGGTTGGGGGATCGGCAGCCCTGTTCGTGGCGTTGGCCATTCCGAGCGCGAAAGTCGTCATCATCGACGTCGCGCGGGTGCGCGCTGAAGGACAGGCTCTGGATCTCGCCCACGCCGCGGCATTCTGGGGGCACAGCCGGTTCCGCGCAGGGGACTACGAAGACGCGCGCGACGCCGACATCGTCGTGATCACGGCCGGCGCCGGCGTCAAACCCGGCGAGACGCGCCTGCACCTTGCCAGAACCAATGCGGACATCGCGAGCGAAATCGTCGGGCGCATCGCGCCGCTCGCGCCCGAAGCCATCTACCTGATCGCGACCAACCCCTGCGACGTGCTGACCGGCGCCGTTTACGACCAGCTGCGTTGCGAGCGCGAGCGCGTCATCAGCACCGGCACCTCGCTCGATACCGGGCGGCTGCGCTCCCTGTTGTCCGAACGGCTCGGCGTGGTGGCCTCCGCGATTCACGCCTATGTGCTCGGCGAGCATGGCGAATCGGCGGTGATCCAGTGGTCCGCCGCGACCGTCTGCGGCATGCCCCTCGAAACCTTCCTGACGAGGAACGGCAAGGAGCTGGGCCCCGCCAGCCGGGATCTGATCCTGCGCTCCGTTCACGAGGCGGCGAAGCTCATCAAGGAAGGCAAAGGCGCCACCCATTACGGCATCGCCAGCGCGATAGGAAGGATCTGCGAGGCCATCGTGCACGACACCGATCTGATCCTGACGGTCGGCATCGTCGAGCCCGAAGTGGAAGGCATACCGGACGTGTGCGTGTCGCTGCCGATGGTCGTCAACGGCGCGGGCGCGCGCCTGATCGCCTATCCTGAACTTGACCCTATCGAGCGCGAGGCCTTGCTGGGAAGCGCGCGCATCGTCAAGGAGGCGACGGAAAGCGTGCTTCACCAGCGGTGACGCTTTCCCGCGCACTCCGAAAAGACCCAGCAACGCCGGCACGAGGTCCAACATGGCTCCCACACCTGCCAAGGTTTCACAGCCCACCAGCTCCCCGCCCGCCACGCCGAAGCCCTCGGTCGGACTGCCGGCGGGCATCTGGAAATATCTGGTGCCGATCGCGGTCGGCCTCGTGCTGTGGTTCTTGCCCGCGCCCGCCGGTCTGCAGCCGAAGGCCTGGCATATGTTCGCCGTGTTCGTCGCGACCATTGCGGGCATCATGACCGCCCCGCTGCCGATGTCGGTGGTTGCCATCATCGGCTCGACCATCGGTGTGCTGGCCGGCGTTCTGACGTTCGCCGACGTCACGCGATCCACCGGCACCGACCTCGTCTGGCTCGTGATGCTGGCGTTTTTCATATCCCGCGGCGTGATCAAGACCGGCCTTGGCCGCCGCATCGCGCTTCTGTTCATGCGATTGCTGGGAAAGCGCACGACGGGGCTCGGCTACGGGCTCGTGTTGACCGAACTGGTGATTTCGCCCGCGATGCCGAGCATCACCGCGCGCGCGGGCGGCGTGATGTTGCCTATCACGCGAGCGATTTCCGAAGTGCTGGGCAGTCACGCCGACGATCCAGAATCACGCGCGAAGGTGGGACGCTATCTGATTCTCTGCGCCTTTCACGCGAACATCATCACGGCGGGTATGTTCATCACGGCGATGGCGGGCAATCCGCTGGCGGTCAAGCTGGCCGCGGACCAGGGCGTGTCGATCAGCTGGCTCGACTGGGCGCTGGCGGCGTCGATCCCCGGTCTGCTGTGCCTCGCCGTGATTCCGATCGCGATGCTGTGGATCGCACCGCCGCACGTCAGACGCACCCCCGATGCGACCGATCTCGCGCAACGGGAGCTCGCAACGATGGGCTCCATCTCGGTCAAAGAAATCATCATGGCGTGCATCTTCGTCGGCCTGCTGGTGCTGTGGGTATTCGGCGACGATCTCGGCATCGGCGCGACGCTCGCGGCGGCGATCGGCGTGTCGTTGCTGTTCATCAGCGGCGTGCTGACGTGGCAGGACGCACTGAACGAAAAGTCCGCCTGGGACACGATGATCTGGATCGGCCTGCTCATCATGCTGGCCTCCAAGCTCAACGAATATGGCATGGTGGCCTGGTTCGGCAAGGAATTCGGCCAGCATCTCGCGGGCTTTCCGATGCTGGCCGTCTATATGCTGGTCGCGGTGATCTATGTTTACATTCACTACTTTTTCGCCAGCGCCACCGCGCATATCAGCGCGCTGTTTCCACTTTCGATGGCGCTGATGGTCGCCGCGGGCGTCCCGCCCTTCGTCGCCGCGGTCTCGCTCGGCATTCTCAGCAATGTGAACGGTTGCCTGACGCAATATGGCATCGGCTCCGGTCCGGTCATGTTCGGCGCGGGCTACGTGACGCAGGGCGAATGGTGGAAGGCGGGCTTTTTGATGAGCCTGTTTTACATGGTCGCCTGGCTGGTGGTTGGACCGCTTTGGTGGAAGGTGCTGGGGCACGTATGAGACAACGCGACTTTCGACGCGCGGACCGGACGGCCCGCGCACATGTGATTCTGCTGCGCTTCCCGCTTCGTCAATCGCGAGCGGGCGTGATTCGCGCGAGTTCGCCGGTCGTCATCGAGCGGCGCCGATCACCGCGACGCCGTCCGCGGCCCTGACGTTCTCGCCAGCCGGCGACACGAAGATCGCCTACTTGCCCGCGCCGCTCGCCTCGAAACTCCCTCGGTCATAAGCTTCGCAATAAGCCTTCCAATCCGCCGCGACCTGCGCCTCGCACTGCGTTGCCAGATCAATCAACGGCAGTTGCCAATCGCGCCGACTGCCGAACGCGATCAGATCATCGGCGATCGCCGACTTCTGGCGCCCTCCGCTGCGCAAATGCGCCCACGCGCTCAACTCGGCCATGCTGTTGATCACCGCCTCGAGCCGTGGCAGCTTGCCGTCCCAATCGGCAAGCGCGACGCGATCTTCCGATGGCTGCAAGCTGCGCAGCACATAGGAGCGCTGATTGAATTCGACCGCGTGCAAAAAGGCCTGCGAGACCGCCTGATTGCGCCGCTGCACCTCGACGACACGCTGCGCCTCGGTCTGCCACTTCGGCTGCGTTGCCGTCACGTGCGCACTGACCGACGATGACAGCGCCTCTTTCAGATCGATCAGGTAGTTGCCATCGGGCGAGCCCTTGCCCTCGACCAGAATCACGTAGCGATCGACACCGAGACTGCCCGTGCCCGCGATGCGTCGCGCGACATCGAGCGTGCGGTAGAAGTCCGGATTCGGCTCCGTCGCCGCGAACTGCTGCATGAACCGCACGACGGCCGCGCGTCTTTCATCACTGACGGGCAGCGCTTTCCTGCCGTCTACCTTCAGCATACGCGTCTTGCCCTTGAGCACCGTGCGCCGGTCCAGATGCGCGGCGCGCGTGCGGCTCGCGAGCGCGACGAACAGGTCGCGCACCAGGCCGGTCGCGGTCTCCGCTTCGATCCAGCGCGACTTGCCGTATGCGAGCGCGGCGCCGTAGGCATCGAGCGCGGTGTGGCATAGCGCGAGCGCCTCGGCGCGGCTCAGCTTCAGATCGGCCGCGCCGACCAGCACGCTCGTCAACAGACGCACCAGCTCGTATGGAGCCGGCGCGAGACAGGCTTCGTCGAAGTCGTTGTTGTCGAAGTAGACGAGGCGATTGTCGCCCTTGTAGCTGCCGAAATTTTCGAGGTGCATGTCGCCGCAGATCCACACGTGCGGCGCGTCGTCGAGCACGCTCGCGCGCGGCAGTCGCTGATAGAACAGATGACAGGTGCCGCGCAAAAACAAGAACGGCGAGCCGCGCATGGCTTTGTATTTCATCGCGAGCCGTTCGGGGTCGCGCCCGGCGTTGAAACTGGCGATGATCTTTGCGATGTCGGACATAGCGGGTTCCGTTGAATGAGCAAGCTCGACGTGAGCTGCGTGCCTGCTGCTGTGACCTCGGCGCGTGCCGCGAATTCAATGCCGGGTCCGGTGCGGATGCAGCGAACCCGGCGCGTTGAGCACGTCGTTGATCGCGGTCATGACGAGCGCCGTGATCGGCGTCGGCTGAGCGGCCGCCGCACTCCTGACCGCCGCCCACATTTCCTGCTGCAGGCGCAGCCGCCGATGCGGCCGCGCTCCGCGCGCATTCACCCCTCCCCGCCAAACCTGCGCCGATACGCTCCCGGACTCGTCAACGCGATCCGACGAAAATGCCGCCGCAACGACTCTTCCGAGCCGAACCCCGCCCGCTCGGCGACGCGCGCCATCGGTAGCGGCGTCGCCGCTTCGAGCAATTCACGGGCAAGCGCGACGCGCTCCCTGACGAGCCATTCATAGGGCGCCATGCCGGTCGCGTCGCGGAACTGCCGTTGCAGCGTGCGCGTGCTCATCGCCGCCCGCCTGGCCAGCGAGCTCAGCGTATGCGGCTCGGCCGCATGGCTGCGCAGCCAGTCCATCAGCTTCGCGATCCGTCCGCTTTCGTCGTGCGCCATTGGTCGCGGCACGAACTGCGCCTGGCCACCCTCGCGATGCGGCGGCACCACGAGCCGTTGCGCGACCCGATTCGCGACCGCGCCGCCATGATCGCGCCGCACCAGATGCAGCAGCATGTCGAGCCCGGCCGCCGATCCCGCCGACGTGATCACCTGCCCTTCATCGACATACAGCGCTTCGGGCTGCACGCGCAGTTGCGGATAGTGCTGCTGCAACTTGTCCGCGTAGCGCCAGTGGGTCGTCACGGTCTTGCCGTCGAGCACGCCGGCCGCCGCGAGCACGAACACGCCCGAGCAGATCGAGCAGAGCCGCGCGCCGCGCTCGTAGGCCGCGCGAAGCCTCCGCAGCAGCGCGGCCGGCGGCACTTCGTCGGCATCGCGCCAACCCGGAATCACGATCGTGTCGGCGCTCGCGAGCAGCTTCAGCGTGTACGGCGCGGCCAGCGTGATGCCGCCCGCCGCGCGGATCGGTCCGGGCTCGCCCGCGCAGACCGCGAAGCGATACCACGGCACGCCGAGCTCGGGACGCTCGAGCGCGAACAGTTCGGTCACGCAGCCGAATTCGAAGGTGCAGAGCCGGTCATAGGCCAGCGCGACGACGAGATGATTGTGCATGGCGCGATGTTACCGAAGATTGACGATCACGCCACTTACCGGGTGACCCGCCACCCGCCACAATCGACTCGGCCACCAGACCACCCGATCAACTCCTCGTTCCTTGCCATGACCCACGACAACCTCACCACCGCCCCGAACGCCGTCACCGCGATTCCCGCCGCCGACAGCGCCGCCGCGATCGCGCACTTCCACGCGTCGCTGCGCTTCGAAACCGATTGCGCCGACGTCCACGCCGCGCTCGCGAGCGGCGCGCCCGGCTTCGTGCTGCTCGACGTGCGCGGTCCCGCGCTGTTCGCGCAGGGCCACGTGCCCGGCGCGCTGAATTTGCCGCACGGCAAGATCGTCGCGTCGAAGCTCGCGGCTTATGCGCCGGATACGCTGTTCGTCACCTATTGCGCGGGCCCGCACTGCAACGGCGCGGCGCGCGGCGCACTGCGGCTCGCCCAGCTTGGGCGGCCCGTCAAGCTGATGGCGGGCGGCGTCACCGGCTGGCTCGACGAGGGTTTCGCGCTCAGCCGTCACGACGCCGATCCGGCTTCTGACCCGCGCTCCGCCGCATAGCGCGGTCCGCACTCGGACAAGCCGTCCAGTGCGGCATTCGCCTTGGTCCGCCGGCCCGTTTTGGCCCCTGTTAGCCACGCGCAAATAAGTTAAACAAAATGCGAAGAGTGCCGATAAGATGTCAAGCCGCATTCCTCGCGCGGCGGATCCAACATGCAGAGTTCCTACAATTTATGGCTCGTGGCGATTTCGTTCGCGGTTGCGACGCTCGCGTCGTACACCGCGCTCGATCTGACGGGCCGCATCTTCCTGCTCGCCTCGGCGCGCCGGCGGCATGCCTGGCGGCTCGGCGGCGCGCTCGCGCTCGGTGTCGGCATCTGGTCGATGCACTTCGTCGCGATGCTCGCGTTCTCGCTGCCCATCCCGCTCGGCTACGACCTCGCGTTGACCGCCTGTTCGCTGGCGCTCGCGATCGGCGCTTCGTATCTGGCACTCTTCCTGACCACCCAGCAGCGCCTGACGCCAGCCCGGCTGCTGGCGGGCGGTGTGGTGATGGGAATCGGTATCGCCGGCATGCACTACACCGGGATGGCGGCGCTGCGCATGGCGCCCGCGATCCACTACCAGCCCGTATGGTTCGCGGCCTCGATCGCGATCGCGATCGGCGCATCGAGCGCCGCGCTGTGGATGGCGCGCGCGCTCAGCAACGAACACGAGCGTCATATCGCGCGCAAACGTCTGGCCGCGGCGCTGGTGATGGGCGTCGCGATCAGCGGCATGCACTATACGGCGATGGGCGCCGCGGATTTCGCGCCCGGTGCGATCTGCGGCGCGGCCAACGACATGGACGCGCAATGGCTCGCCACCGCGGTGATCCTGCTCACGTTCGCGGTGCTGATCGTCACGCTGATGCTGTCGCGCTTCGACGTGCGCACCACCTTCCTGCTCGGCGCGGTGTCGAAGCTGAACGGCCAGATCGTGCGCCTCGCGACGCTCGACGTGCTGACGGGCCTGCCGAACCGCGCGACGCTGACCGAGCGGATCGAGCGCGCGATTAGCGGCGCGCGCCGCCAGCGCACGTCGTTCGCGGTGCTGTTCATGGATCTCGACGGCTTCAAGACGATCAACGATTCGCTCGGTCACTCGGCCGGCGACGCGGTGCTGTCCGCCTTCGCGCAACGCCTGCAGCAATGCGTGCGTTCGAGCGACACCGTCGCGCGGCTCGGCGGCGACGAGTTCGTCGTGCTCGCGGAACACCTCACGAGCGGCGACGACGCGGCCGCGCTCGCCGACGGCGTGCTCGAGCGGATGCGCCAGGGCACGTGGAGCGACGAACAACCGCTGCAGGTCATGCCGAGCATCGGCATTGCACTCTATCCGCGCGATGGCGACAGCGTCGAGACGCTGCTCCAGCACGCGGACGCCGCGATGTACGAAGCGAAGCGCGCCGGCCGCGGCACCTACCGCTTCTTCGAGCGCAGCATGAACGAGGCCGCCACGCGCACGCTGCAGATCCAGCAAGTGCTGCACGACGCCTTCGCGAATGAGCGTTTTTCGCTGCTGTTCCAGCCGAAGTTTCAGCGCGGCGGCGAAGCGCTCGCGGGCGCCGAGGCGCTGATCCGCTTGCACGATCCGGAGCTGGGGGCGCTTACGCCAGCCGAATTCATCCCGGTCGCCGAGCGCTCCGGGCAGATCGTGCAAATAGGCTACTGGGTCGTGCGCGAGACCTGCCGGCGCATTCGTGGCTGGATCGAACAGGGCCTGCCGGCGATGAAGGTGGCGATCAATCTGTCGCCGCGTCAGTTGCTGCAGCCGGACCTCGTCGAGACGATCCAGGAGATCGTCAGGAACGAGGGTGTCGCGTGCGAGCAGATCATGTTCGAGATCACCGAGACTGTCGCGATGCAGGACGCCGCGCGCACCGTCGAGGTGATCCGCGCGTTTCAGGCGAGCGGCTTCGACATCTCGATCGACGACTTCGGCACCGGCTATTCGAGCCTCGCGTATCTGCAGCGCTTTCAGGTGAAGCAGCTGAAGATCGACCGCTTCTTCACCCATGGTCTCGACGCGAACGGCGCGGCGGGCAGCGCGATCGTGTCGGCGATCATCGCGCTCGCGCACTCACTCGAAATGGACGTGGTCGCCGAGGGCGTCGAGACCCAATCGCAGCTCGACAAGCTGCGCTCGATGATGTGCGACGAAATGCAGGGCTACCTGCTCGGCAAACCAGTCAGCGCCGACGACTTCGGCGCCATGCTCCGCAGCAGAACGATGGGCGCGAGCGGAGTGGCTATCTAGGCTGCGTCTCTCCCAACGCCACGAGCCGTTCGGTCAACGCCGCGCTCGCGCGCGTCATCGGCAAACGCAGTTCATTGCGCACCCACCCCGTCGCCGCGAGCAGCGCCTTCACCGGCGCGGGGTTCGGTTCGGCGAACGCGAGCTGGATCTGCGGCACGAGCGCGTGAAAAATTTGCCTTCCTTCGTCGAGCTTGCCCTCTGTCAACGCGCGGTACAGCGCGACGAAACGCTCGGGCCGCCAATGCGCGGACGCCGCGATCGCTCCACTGCCACCCGCGCACAACGTCGAGAAGAGCTCGAGGTCGTTGCCCGCGAGCACCTGCAGACGGCCATCGCGAACTAGCGCGAGCGTCGTGTCGAGCGAACCGGCGCAATCCTTGACCGCCTGAATTCGCGGATGCGCGGCGAGCGTCAGCAGCGTGTCGAGTTCCAGCCGCACGCCGGTGCGCTGCGGAATGTCGTAGAGCACGACCGGATGCGCGCTCGCGTCGGCCAGCGCGCTGAAATGCGCGACGATGCCGTCCTGCGCGGGTCGCGTGTAATACGGCGCGGCGATCAGCACACCGGCAATCGGCAACAGATTCAACTGCTCGATCCGTGCGCGCATGCTCGCCGTGTGATTGCCCGAGACGCCGACCAGCACCGGCAGCGCGCGCCGCTGCGCGTCGGTGGCGTTGGCCTGCGCGGCGGCGAGAATCGTCGCGAGCACGGCGTCCTGTTCGGCGGCGTCGAGCGTGGCGGGCTCGCCGGTCGTGCCGAGCGCGACGAGCCCGGCCACGCCGGCGTCCGCATAGCGACGCACCAGCGCGCGCAACGCGGCATGATCGACGGCGCCGTCGGCGAACGGCGTGATCAGCGGAATCCAGATACCCGAGAAATCAGACATGTTTGCTACCTCGATGACGACCGTATCGAATCCGGTCAGCGGTGCGAGGGAGAACACAGGAGAGAGCCGCAGGCGGGCGGTCGACCGGTCGTTCCGTCGCATCTGACGACGGAACAGCGTGCTCCGGTCAGATGAGCGGCTGTTTTTTGGCTTTGGCGCCGACGTTACGCGAAACACCGTTCGCGCGTGCGACTGCCGCGCTCGCGAGAGCGGCGCGGGCGAAGATCGACGAACGGAGCGGGAACATAGGGCCGGAGTGCATGAACCGCAGTGTAACCGCGAAACCCGCGCGGCGGGGCCTCAGGCGCCTCACGAAGCAACTCGCGCAGGAAAACGCTTGACATCTACGCGCCGGAAACTAATATACGCACCGCGTACACCAACGCGTTTTGCTGTCTGACTCCCGCCGACCCCACACTTGCGACAGGTGCCCTCATGAGCGTTCCGCAACAAGCCTTCCTACGCGATGCGATGCGTCGCCTGAATATGACGCGCGATACGTTCGCTAACCGTATCGGCGTGTCACGCCGGGCGCTGGACACGTGGCTGCTGCCGGACGACTCGCAGGAATCGCGGGCGATGCCGGAAATCGTCGAGCGTTTCGTGTCGGAGATCGTCGCCAATACGGAGCCGGGCGAAGGATATACGCAAAGCGTAGACTCGCAATCGCTCGCCAGCCAGATGCTGTTCGAGGGCAAGCCGCAGTTGCTGTCGGTCGATCAGTTTTCGCGCGACTCGGTCGAGGCGCTGTTTCGCGTCGCCGACATCATGCAGCCGATCGCGCGGCGCCGCAAAATCTCGCGTGTGCTCGAAGGCGCGGTGCTCGGCAATCTGTTCTTCGAGGCGAGCACGCGCACCCGCGTGAGCTTCGGCGCGGCGTTTTGCCGGCTCGGCGGCTCGGTGTGCGACACGACCGGCTTCACGTTTTCGTCGATGGCGAAAGGCGAATCGATCTACGACACGAGCCGCGTGATGAGCGGCTATGTCGACGCGCTGGTGATCCGCCACCCGGAGCAAGGGTCCGTGGCCGAATTCGCGCGCGCGACCAACGTGCCGGTGATCAACGGCGGCGACGGTCCCGGCGAGCATCCGAGCCAGGCGCTGCTCGATCTATACACGATCCAGCGCGAGTTCTCGCGCCTGGGCAAGATCGTCGACGGCGCACACATCGCGCTGGTCGGCGACCTCAAGTACGGACGTACCGTGCATTCGCTCGTGAAGCTGCTGGCGCTGTATCGCGGCATCAAGTTCACGCTGATTTCGCCGCCGATGCTCGAAATGCCGGGCTATATCATCGAGCAGATTTCGCGCAACGGTCACGTGATCGAACAGACGCATGACCTGCGCACCGGTCTGCGCGGCGCGGACGTCGTGTATGCGACGCGCATCCAGAAGGAGCGCTTCACCGACGAATCGTTCGAAGGCTATACGCCCGACTTTCAGATCAACCAGGCGCTCGTCGATAGCATGTGCGGCGCCGACACGCTGATCATGCACCCGCTGCCGCGCGACAGCCGGCCCGGCGCGAACGATTTGAGCACCGACCTCAATCACGACTCACGGCTCGCGATTTTCCGGCAGACCGACAACGGCATTCCGGTGCGGATGGCGATTTTCGCGGTCCTGCTCGGCGTCGACAAACAGGTCCAGCATTCGATGCGCGATGCCACGTGGCGCCCGCCCGTCTACCTGGGCCCGGACGACGCGGTGTTTCACGGAATCGATTGACGCGGACAGCTGTGTCCGCCCCTCAGGCCGCGGCCGCGGCGCGCGCGTCACGCATTTCGCGCGCCGCCTGCCTGAACGTGCCGGCAAAGAACAGCACCTGGTATTTGACCGCGTTCGACCAGTACTTCCATGTATGGCCGCCAGGCCGCTCGGCGTAATCGTGTGGCACGCCGAGTTCCACGAGCCGCTCGTGCAGCAGACGGTTCGATTGCACGAGCGAGTCGTTCACGCCGCAATCGATCGTCAGGGCGATGTGGTCGCGGCCGAAATCCTCGGCGCTGGCGACGATCGCCTCGCTATCCCAGAAGTCCGCATGTTGGGACGGGTCGCCGAACACCCGCGCGATGCCGGGCTCGTCCTCGCTGCTGCGCGGGTCCACCGCACCGCTGATGCTGCCCGCCGCGCCGAACGTGTCGGGCATGTCGAGCGCAATGCGTAGCGCGCCGAATCCGCCCATGCTCAAGCCCGTGATCGCGCGTGCCTGCCTCGTCGCGATGGTGCGGAAATGGCCGTCGATATAGCCAACCACTTCGGTGCCCACGTAGGTTTCATAGCGGCTGCGCGGATCGACGGGACTATCGATGTACCAGCTATCGCGGCCGCCGTCGGGCATCACGAGGATCACCTGATAGCGATCGGCGAGCTTGCCGATATGCGAATTCGCGGTCCAATCCGTGTAATCGCCGCCTGAGCCGTGCAGTACATAGACGACCGGAAAGCGCGCGGCCTGGTCGCCACGCGCGTACTGATCGGGCAGCACGACGGTGGCGTCGAACGTACGATGCATCGCCGCGCTCGGGATCGTGACGACGCGCGCCTGGAACGCCCACGCCGGCGATGCGATCAGCATCAAAATGAGCCAGAACCTACGAACTGGATTCATGGTGGGTCGCCCTTCCGCTCGTTGCCGCTAGCTTCCGGCTGCATACCTTCGTCAGGCGTCCGAACAACACCGTCCCGGCGCGCCTCGGCCTGTGTCCGTCGACGACTCTAGCAATGGCGACTTACAGCCATATTTCAGCGAAGCATACGATCCAGTCAGGCTTCAGCCGCTTCGTTCGCTTGCGTTGCGCACGCTACGCCGACATCTTCGACGTGCACGGAAAACCCAACCTGCCCCGGCGCCAGATCGTCCCGCAATGTGAGCGCCGGGATCTCATATGCACCGCCATTCTGCGGCCGGAACGCGATCGGCGCGGTCGTCCACAACGTGTCGAGCCGTCGCCCGAGCGCCGCGCTGACCTCGGCATACTTCGCGTCGTCGATACGGCTCGTGCGGTAGACGACGAACGGCGGCAACACGTCGAAGCCAGGGTAGTACAGCACGCCGTGCTGGATCGGGAACAGCACGTCGTCGATCGGACCGTTGATGCCGCGCGCGCTGTAGTGCGACTCCCAGCCGCCCGTCGTGACGACCAGCATCGCGCGCTTGCCCGCGAAACGGCCTTCGCCGTAACGCTCGCCCCAGCGCGCATCGGAATGCTCGCCGACGCCATACGCGAGACCGTACGCATAGACGCGCTCCACCCAGCCCTTCATGATCGCCGGCATCGAGAACCACCACAGCGGAAACTGCAGGATCACCGCATCGGCCCACTTCAGCTTGTCCTGCTCGCGCGCGATGTCCTCGCTCTGCAAGCCGTTCTCGAACGCATGCTTCGATTCGAGCGACGCGAAGAAGCGCTCGGCGCTGTGACGCTCGCGGGTGTCGTGCGCATCGAGCGACGCTTTCCAGTTCATCGCGTACAGATCGGACACCTGCACCGTATGGCCGGCGCGTTCGAGATGACGGACAGCGAAATCCTTCAGTGAACCGTTCAACGACTTCGGTTCGGGATGCGCATAGATGATAAGAACGTTCATGATGGGACCTTCGTGGCTGAAAACAGTCACGATAGTCATCGCCGAGGTATATTGGAAATGAATTCCGAATATGTCAGGTATTGCCGTGGTTAATCTCAGAAGACTCGACCTCAACCTGCTGGTCACGCTCGATGTGCTGCTGGAAGAGCACAATGTGACCCGCGCCGCCGAACGGCTGAACTTCTCGCAGCCGTCGGTCAGCGTGCATCTGGCGAAACTGCGCGACGTATTCGGCGATCCGCTGCTCTTGCCCGGACCACGCGGCATGCGGCCCACCGCGAAAGCGCAGCAACTGCGCGAGCCGCTACGCGAAGCGCTCGACGCACTGCAGCGCGCGGTCGCGCCAACCAGCCCGTTCGATCCGGCCGCGGCGACGCAAACCTGGCGCATTGCCGCAACGGACTATGCGGAGTCGACGATCATCCTGCCGATGCTGGCAGGCTTGCGCGCGGCGGCGCCCGGCACGCGTCTCGCGATCGTCGAGGCGGTGCCGCCAAGGCTCGCTCGCCAGGCCGAACAGGGCGACATCGATATCGGTTTCCATACGAGCGAAGGCGCGCCCGAAGGCTTGCGCCGCCGCGTGCTGTTTGCCGAGCGCTACGTACTGGTCGGCCGCGCGGGTCATCCCAAGCTGAAGCGCCGACCCACGCTCGCGCAGTTCAGCAAGCTCGAACACGTGATCGTATCGCCAGATGGCGGCGGCTTTTTCGGCGTCACCGACGAGACGCTCGCAAAGCTGGGGCTTGCGCGCAAGGTCGTGCTGTCGGTGCCGCACTTTCTGTTCATGCAGTCGGTGCTCGCGAGCACCGATCTCGTGGGGATGCTGCCCGCGCGTCTCGTGCGCGGCTCGGACACATTGCGGATGGTCGAGCCGCCGGTCGAGGTGCCGGGCTACGAGATGGCGATGCTTTGGCATGAGCGTGTGCATCGCGATCCCGCGCATCAATGGTTGCGGGAGTTTATTGCGGCGTCGGTGTAATCAGCCCTTTTCGGCGCCGATCGCATCCAGTTGATCGAGCACTTCGTCGCTGAGCTTCAACTGCGCCGACTGCAGATTTTCGCGCAGATGTGCCACCGAAGACGTGCCCGGAATCAGCAGAATGTTAGGCGCCCGATGCAACAGCCAGGCGAGCGCGACCTGCATCGGCGTCGCCTCGAGCTTGCGCGCAAGCTCCGACAGCTCCGACGATTGAATCGGCGTAAAGCCACCCAGCGGAAAGAACGGCACGTAGGCAATGCCCTGCTCCGCGAGCGCATCGATCAACGCATCGTCGTCGCGATGCACGAGGTTGTAGTGGTTCTGCACGCACACGACCTTCGTGATGCGCTGCGCTTCGGCGATCTGCGCGGCCGTCACGTTGCTCAGGCCGACATGCCGCACGAGCCCGCGCTGCTGCAGCTCGGCGAGCGCCGTGACCTGCTTTTCGATCGAGCCCTCGCTCGGCTCGTGCACGTTGCCCATCACGCGCAGGTTGACTACGTCGAGCACATCAAGGCCGAGGTTGCGCAGATTGTCGTGCACCGCGCGCTCGAGGTCGGCGGGCTCCTGAGCCGGCAGCCATGCGCCGGCGCTGTCGCGCACCGCGCCGATCTTCGTGACGATCGTCAGATCGCGCGGATACGGGTGCAGTGCCTCGCGGATCACCTGGTTGGTCACGTGCGGCCCGTAAAAATCGCTGGTATCGATGTGGTCGACGCCCAAGGTAACGGCCTCGCGCAGCACCGCGAGCGCCGCGGCGCGGTCTTTCGGCGGCCCGAACACGCCGGGGCCGGCCAGCTGCATCGCGCCATAGCCCATGCGCCGCACCGCGCGGCCGGCTAGCACGAAAGTGTCGATGGAGCTGAAGTTCGGCATCACGATCTCCTTGTGAAGTGATGAGCGGCAGTATCGCCGCAATTGCGTTGTTGAATAAACCGGTCTAACGTGTACGGGTTGTTCAAAATTCTGCACAATCAATCGTCATGGAACTGAATGATCTGGCCGCCTTCGTGTCGGTTTCCCGCGCCGGCGGCTTTCGCGACGCGGCGCGTGTGAGCGGGGTGTCGGCGTCGAGTCTGAGCGTCGCGGTGCGACGCCTGGAAACGAAACTCGGGCTGCGCCTGTTGAACCGCACCACGCGCAGCGTCGCGCCGACCGAAGCCGGGCTGCGTCTGATCGAGAAGCTGACGCCGCTGTTCGGCGAAATGGAAGCGGCGCTCGACGTGCTGAACGGCTTTCGCGACAAGCCGACCGGCACGCTGAAGCTCAACGTGCCATCGAGCGTCGCGCGCATCGTGCTGCCCGACGTGCTCGCGCGCTTTCTGAAGCAGTACCCGGATATTCGCGTCGAGGTGGTGGTCGAGGATGGTTTCGTCGATGTGCTGTCGATCGGTTGCGATGCGGGCATTCGCTACGACGAACGCCTCGAGCAGGACATGATCGCGGTGCCGATCGGCGCGCGCGTGCAGCGCTTCGCGACCGCCGCGTCGCCCGCGTATCTCGACGCGCACGGCCGTCCGCAGCATCCCAGCGAACTGCTCGCGCATGCCTGCCTGCGCGGCCAGTTCGCGAGCGGCGCGATGCCGACCTGGTACTTCGAGCGCGACGGCGAGCTGCTGCAATTGAATCCGACCGGACCGCTGCTGGTGCGGCCCGGCGCAGCGATAGACCTCGCGGTCAGCGGCGCGGTCGCGGGTCTCGGCATCGTTCACCTGTTCGAAGACATGCTGCGCCCGCATCTGGACAGCGGCGCGCTCGAAGCGATTCTCGAACCGTGGTGGCAGCGGTTTTCAGGGCCTTTTCTGTACTATCCCGGCCATCGCCATGTGCCCGCGCCGCTGCGCGCGTTCGTCGATTTTCTGAAGGCCGACTCAACACGCGGTTGATTTGAACACACGACGGTGATCGTGCCGTATCAGCAGCGTGGCGTGCAGAGTTGCGCGATCGTGCTCAAAAACAGATCCGCGCCGATCGGCTTCAGCAAACATGCGCTGCAGTACTGCGCTTCGCTGTCCGAGGGCGGCACCGCGGTATGGACCAGAATCGGTACGTCGACCGATAACGGCATCGATTTCAAACGGCGGCACAACTCCGCGCCGTCCATGATCGGCATCATCCAGTCCGTAACAATCAGGTCGGGAACGTGAGCGACGACACAGGCGAGCGCTTCGGCGCCGTTGCTCGCGCAACTCACCTCATACCCTTCGCTTTCCAGAATCAGCCGCCACGCGGCTAGAATTTCCGGTTCGTCGTCCACCAGCAATATCGAATACATCATGGTTTGCTGACGAAACTTGCTTCTTGTCTGACCAGAGTCTCGCAAGAGGTGTTCCACACGCGGCAATTGCGCGGATAATGACGCGGGTTGCCGGCGCACATCGGATGCCTGGCCGATTGCCGGCGCAAACAGGTCTGCGGTGCCCGCGCCGAACCGAGGCGTTCGGAACCGTTCGCGTGTTTGTATGTTGTAGAAACTCCATTCCGGTATCCATCATGACCGACCGACGCGTGAGCCCGCTGCGCAATTTCGCCAACTTCATCCGTGCGGAACGGGGCCGTCTGACGCGGCAATGGATGCATGCCGTCGCCATCGACGCCGATCTCGTCGAAGCGGACAAGCTCACCTATCAACAGCTGGTCGACCATATGCCGGAAATCCTCGACCAGCTGTGCATGGCGCTCGATGCGGAAGATCTCGAACGCGCCGAATCATCGATCGAGCGCGACGCGAAGAAGCACGGCAATGTCCGTTGGCAGCAGGGCTACCGGATCGAAGAGCTGGTGCGCGAACTGGACCTCTTCGAGCAGGTGCTCGTCGGAGCGCTCGAAGAATTCGTCGAACGCGACCGGACTTGCACGCGCCGCCACGAGAGCCGCGCGCGGCGTCTGATCGCCGAAGCATTCAGCGTGGTCAGGTATGCGTCGATCAAGGAAGTGGTCGGCGAGCGTGATCGCAAGATCGACGAATACACGGGCCGGCTCGAACGCGCGAATGACGAACTGACGCTCAAGCAACGGCTGGTCGGCGATCTGTATGATTCGCGCATGCAGATCACACGCAGCGTCGCGCACGATCTGCGCAATTTCCTCAACGCGTTTTCGGTCGCGCTGCAACTGATCGAGCGAGCGCCGTCGCAAGCCGATGCCGCGCTGACACTCGCGAACCGTCAGGCCGCCGACATGAAGCAACTGGTCGACCAGATGGTCGAGTACTCGGTCGTGCTCGGCGACGCGGCGACACTCGTGCTCGAAGACGTCGATTTGCGCGAACTCTTCGACGAACTCATCGCTTCCATGCAGCCGTCGATCGACGCGAAAGGACTCGCGCTGCGCAGCGAGTTCGACGCGGCGCTGCCGGTCGTCACGTCGAATCGGCTGAAGCTCAAGCAGATCGCGGTCAATCTGTTGTCCAACGCGATCAAGTACACGAAGTCGGGACAAGTCGAATTCCAGTTCGCGATGCATGGCGTCGAACACTGGGCGATTCGCGTGTCCGACACCGGCGTCGGCATCGCGCCCGCCGATGCGGAGCGCGTGTTCGACGAGTTCGAGCGCGCGGCCGGCGAGGAAATCCCTGGCACGGGTCTGGGGCTCGCGATCGTCAAGGAGCTATGCCGCGTGCTCGATGGACAGATCGAGTTTGCGTCGCGCGAGGGCGTGGGGACCACGTTCGAGATCCGGTTTCCGCTGCATGTTCAATGACCCGACCCATCGCATGATCCATCTGCATACTGCGCGCTTCCCCGAACAGATCGAGGCCGTACGGACCATCTTCCGCGAGTACGCGGAGAGTCTCGGCTTCGATCTCTGCTTCCAGCAATTCGACGACGAACTCGCCAGCCTGCCGGGCAAATTCGCAGCGCCACGCGGCCGCGTGCTGCTCGCGAGCAACGGCTCGGGCGACGATCCCGGCGATATCATCGGCTGTGTCGCAATGCGTCCGATCGACGACACCATCTGCGAAATGAAACGCCTGTATGTGCGTCCGGCGGGACGCGGGCTGCATGTGGGGCGGCAACTCGCCACGCGTATCCTGGCGGCCGCGAAAGAAGCGGGCTATCGCCGCATGCGTCTCGACACGCTGCCCACTATGCAAGCGGCACTCGGGCTCTACGCATCGCTGGATTTCGAACCGATCGACGCTTACGTGTTCAATCCGATCCCCGGCGCGATTTTTCTGGAATGCGATCTGACGCGGCCGCGTTCAATGTGATCGCGGTGCCGGCCTGACCCAGCCTGCGGATAGGCACTCCCTCATCGCGCCGTTCTGCTCTCTCAATCCACGCACGACGATCTCGGACGATTTGCCGTCACGCCGCGCGAGTTCGGCCAGGTCGAGCAACGCGGCGTAGCGCGCGGAACAGTCTCTCGTCGCGCTGGCGGCGGGATTCGCGCGACGGTCGTCGTTGGCGTCGCTGGTGTCGATGACTGCGTGGATTGCCGAAAACGTCGCCACGACGATCGTCGCGAGTGCGGCCGTTTTGCGGAGCGCGCGCCACGCGGACCCTTCCGCCGCTCGCCAACGACGCGCCGCCTCATCAGATGGTGGGTGCTGGCCCGCCGCGCCGCACATGACGTCGCACCGCGCTGCGCGACGTGAGCGCCACGACTCGACGCGGGTTCTGATTCGCATCGCCGCGCTCATCGTCAGGCCCAATGCGCCGGCACCCACACGCGCCCGACCCAATGGCCCGGCACCCAGACGACAGGCCGCGGCGCGACGTACACGGGACGCGGCGCGACGTAGACGGCCGGCGGCGGCACGTACACCACCGGAGGCGGCGGAACATAGGCCGGCGGCGGCGTCACCACGACGGGCTTCGGCGGTACGTACACGACCGGCGGCGGCACGACGACCGGCGCAGGCGGCGGCGCGACCACCACCGGCTTCGGCGCGACGACCACGGTCGTACCGCTCGTCGTCGTGGTCCCGCCTGCGACCACCACGCCGCCTGTGACCACCGTACCGCTCGACGTCACCGTGTGACCCTGCGTGCCGGTCACGCTCGTCGATGTCGTCACGACCCCGGGCGCGACCCGCGTCGCGGTGCCCGAGTGATAGACGCTGTTGTTGTCCGGCCCCGTCACCGTGCCCGAGCGCGCGCAGGTCGAACCCGCGCAATTGGTCGACGCCGAATGATTGACCGTATTGCCGTTCGACCCGGTGATCGAGCCCGACGACGAATACTGGCCCGGCGCGGTGCGCGTCACGTCGCCAGACGTCGTCGCCGTTTTGCCGTCGGGGCCCGTCATCGTGCCGGTATGCGAGCAGGTACCGCCCGCGCAGCTGGTGTCGCCCGAGTGCTGCACCGTGTTGCCATAGCGGCCCGTCGCGGTACCCGAGTTCGAGAACTGGCCGGGCGCCGTGCGCGTGACCGTGCCGGTGTTGCTCGCGAAGCCGCCATAGGGGCCAGCCACGCTGCCCGCATGCGAACAGCTACCGCCGCCGCACGAGCCGTAGTGCGCGCCGTTATAGACGCCGCGCGACGTGTACGCGGTGCCATGACCCGACCAGGCGAACGCCGATGCGCTGCCGAGTGCGAGCACGGCCGCGGCCGCGCCGAGCACCGCCCTGCGCAACGCGCCTCGCGCCATGCTGGCGCGGACCTTGTCGGAACCTGCGAATGAACGATTCTTCACGATATGTCCTTGCTGGATTCGGGCCACTTGCGTAATTGCCGCGTGGCGACGAACGGACTATAGAAGGACACATCGGGGAAATCATCAGGGAAGATATGTCGCGCAGTTTCACCGCGACTCGGGCCCGCCAAGCAAGGCTTTGCGGGCATTCGTCGGGCGGCGCGACATATCTCGACATAGTTTGCGAAACATTTCCGGCCGCTGAAATGGGCCGCGATCTCAGCGGCTCAGTGGCCCACTGGCGTCACCTGCACGGCGGCGGCCGACACGAACACCGCATGCAAGGTATCGCCGACCTTCACGTCGCTCAGGTCGACGTCGGGCGCGGCCTGGAACGTCTGTGTCTGATAGGCGCCGCGCAGCGTCACGAGGCGCTGTTTGTGATCGATCTTCAGCACGGTCGCGAGTACCTCGGTCTGTCGCGCCGATTCGTAACCGCCCGACGCCGGCGAATAGCTCTGCTTGTCGGCTCGCTCGCGAATCGCCTTGCCCGCGCCGCTGACCTTTTCCGCCTTCGTGAGCAGCGCATTCTTGTAGAGCACGTCGACGCGATCGCCGATCTTCAGTTGATCGAAGCCAGCAACCTGCTGACTGACGAGCACGATCGCGACGTTGCCGCCCGAGCCCTTCAGCGTCAGCGCGCGGTTGCCCGCATCGATGCCGACGATCTCCGCCGTCATATGCACCGGCTGCGCCCCGCTGAGCACCGCCTGGGCGGTGCTCGCCATGTCGTCCTGCGCGCGCGCCGGCTGGGTCGTGGCCGCGGCCGCCAGCATCAACGCTGCGCCTATCGTCGTTGTCTTCATTCGCGTTCTCCTCGACAAGGGTTTCGATCCGGCGTGACGGTCATGATGAGCGCCGCGCAATGACTTCGCGCTACGCAGTGTTCGTGCCCGCCTCCATGAACTCCACATCTTCAGGACAACTAGTGCAAACGATAGGACGCGAATTGAACGCGCGAGGCCGCGCGCAAAAGCAAACAGCCCCATCGCGGGAACGATGGGGCTGTTGCATGAACGGATCGCAAACCGCGCGCGATGTGCGTCGCGCTACACCTGCATCACACGCGCTCGATAGCGATCGCGATACCCTGGCCGACGCCGATACACATCGTGCACAGCGCGAAGCGGCCCTGCGTGCGTTGCAGTTGATACGTCGCGGTCGTCACCAGACGCGCGCCGCTCATGCCGAGCGGGTGGCCGAGCGCGATCGCGCCGCCGTTCGGGTTCACGCGGGGATCGTCGTCGGCGACGCCCAGCGCGCGCAGCACGGCGATGCCCTGCGAGGCGAACGCTTCGTTCAGCTCGATCACGTCGAACTGGTCGATCTTCATGCCCAGACGCGCGAGCAGCTTCTGCGTGGCCGGCGCCGGGCCGATGCCCATCACGCGCGGATCGACGCCCGCCGTCGCCACGCCGAGCACGCGGGCGCGCGGCGTCAGGCCGAAGCGCTTCGCGGTGTCTTCGTTCGCGAGCAGCAACGCGGCCGCGCCGTCGTTCACGCCCGACGCGTTACCGGCCGTAACCGTGCCGTCCGGACGCACGACGCCCTTTAGCTTCGCGAGCGCTTCGAGGCTCGTTTCGCGCGGATGCTCGTCTTGCGTGACCGTGATCGGATCGCCCTTCTTCTGCGCGATCGTCACGCCGACGATTTCCTGCGCGAGCGTGCCATCGCGTTGCGCGCGCGCGGCCTTCTGCTGGCTGCGCAGCGCGAACGCGTCCTGGTCGGCGCGGCTGATGTTGTAGTCGGTCGCGACGTTTTCGCCGGTTTCCGGCATCGAGTCGACGCCGTACAGCTTCTTCATCAGCGGGTTCACGAAACGCCAGCCGATCGTCGTGTCGTAGACCTCGTTTTGCCGCGAGAACGCGCTGGTCGCCTTGGGCATCACGAACGGCGCACGGCTCATGCTTTCGACGCCGCCGGCGATCATCAGCGCGGCTTCGCCCGACTTGATCGCGCGCGCGGCGATGCCGATCGCGTCCATGCCCGAGCCGCACAGACGGTTGACGGTCGAGCCCGGCACGTCCTTCGGCAAACCGGCGAGCAGCAGCGACATGCGCGCGACGTTGCGGTTGTCGTCACCGGCCTGGTTCGCACAGCCGTAGATCACGTCGTCGATCGCGGTCCAGTCGACGTTCTTGTTGCGCTCCATCAGCGCCTTGAGCGGCACCGCGCCCAAGTCGTCGGCGCGCACCGACGACAGCGAACCCGCATAGCGGCCAATGGGGGTGCGAATCGCGTCGCACAGGAATGCTTCGGTCATGGGATGTCTCCAGTTGAGATGCTGCGTGCGCTGCGCCGCGCCGCGGCCGGCCTTGCGCCGACGACGCCGGTTCGATGCGCCGAGGCATCGGCCCGGGGGGCCGACGGCCGTGCGCGGGAAGCTGCAAAACGGCAGCGGTGTGGCGGCCGATACGTCAAGGCAGCTTAGCGCAGGATCGTGAACGATGGGCTTGGGAGTGACGACCGATACGGCTGTTGCGCCTTCCTTGCCCGCCCTTATGTTCTATATACGAACACAAGGTCATATATCGAACAAAACAGGCTCGATAATAGGCGTCGGCGCGAAAGCGTGTCAAGCACGGCCGCAGCCGTGCCAACGACACCAGGGAATACGCGAAGGGAGCGATCTTCAGCGAACTTCGATTCCTTCGTCGGCGATATAGCCGCGAATCACATCCGCGAAGTTGCGCTCGGCGGCGAGCCCGAGCCGTTCGGCGCGCGATGTATCCCACGCGCCGGGCCAGCTGCCGACGATCTTCTCGATGCGCTCGTCCGGCTGCCGCACGATGCGGCTCGCGACCGCTTCGCCGGCGACCTCGCGCAGTGCCGCGATCATTTCGTCGACGCTGACCGACAGGCCCGGCAGATTCAGCACGCGCTGCTTGCCGAGCGCGGCGCCATCGAGTTCGAGGCCGGCGATCAGGCTGTCGATCGCCTTGCGCGGCGACAGCAGCCACAGCCGCGTCGAACCGGCGACCGGACACACGGCCTCCTCGCCATTCAACGGCTCGCGAATGATGCCGCTCGCAAACGACGACGCCGCCGCATTCGGCCGCCCCGGCCGCACGCTGATGGTCGGCAGTCGCAGCACGCGGCCGTCGACGAAACCGCGCCGCGAATAATCGTTGAGCAGCAGCTCGGCGATCGCCTTCTGCGCGCCATACGACGACTGCGGATTCAGCGCGGTGTCGTCCTGTACGACTGCGGGCAGATCGCCACCGTAGACCGCAACCGAGCTGGTGAACACGACGCGCGGTTGATGCCCGCGCTGTCGGCAGACTTCGAGCAGCAGCCGCGACGCATCGAGATTGATGCGCATACCGAGATCGAAGTCCGCCTCGGCCTGGCCGCTGACGATCGCAGCCAGATGAAAGATCGCCGAGGTTTGGTCGTCGATCACGCGTTCGAGCACGCTGCGCTCTGCGATATCGCCGACTTCGGTATGCACGCGCGCATCGCCGAAATCATGAGCGCGCACGACGTCGAGCAGCACCAGCCCGGTAATCGCTTGCGGTGTGCCGTGCGCATCTTTCAACTCGCCGCGTGCGAGCAGTTCGCGCGCGAGTCGCTGGCCGAGAAAACCGGCGCCGCCGGTGATCAGTACTTTCATGGTTACGTGTCCGTCAGTGGTTGTCGGAAAGTGTCAGCGCGCCGCATCGAGATAAGGCTTCAGCCAGCCAAGCCCCGCCGAGGTCCCCGCGCGCGGCCGGTATTCGCAGCCGATGTAGCCGTCGTAGCCGAGCGCATCGATCAGATCGAACAGGTACGGATAGTTCAGCTCGCCGATGTCGGGCTCGTGCCGCTCGGGCACACCTGCAACCTGGATATGACCGATGCCGGCCATATCGCGCTTGAGCTTCATCGCGAGATCGCCCTCGACGATCTGGCAGTGATAGCAATCGAACTGCACCTTCAGATTCGGCGCGCCGACTTCGGCGCAGATCGCTTGCGCGTCGTCCTGTCGATTGAGGAAATAGCCGGGCATGTCGCGCGTATTGATCGGTTCGATGACGACCGTGATCCGTTCGGTTTGCGCGGCTTGCGCGGCATAGGCAAGGTTGTCCAGATACACGTCGCGTTGCGTTTTGCGTTGCGTTTCGCCCGCCTGATCGCCGGCGATCAACCCCGCCATTACATGAAGCTTGCGATTTCCGAGCACGCGCGCGTACTCGAGAGCCGTATCGATGCTGCGGCGGAACTCGTCCTCGCGCCCCGGCAGCGACGCCAGACCGCGCTCGCCACCGCTCCAGTCGCCTGGTGGCGCATTGAACAGCGCCTGCGTGAGACCGTGAGCGTCGAGCCGTGACTTCAGCTCGGCCGCGCGGAACTCATAGGGAAACAGGTATTCGACCGCGTTGAAACCGTCGCGCGCGGCGGCGGCGAAGCGATCGAGGAACGCGTGCTCGTTGTACATCATCGACAGATTGGCGGCGAAGCGAGGCATGTCAACAGCTCCTTTGAGACAGTCCGATACGGTGCATGACGTTCATCGGTAATGCGCGCTGCTACCAGCGCGCGCCGAACGCGGTACGGAGTTCTTCGATCGCGGCGGCGTCGAGCGGCGCGGGCCGCGGATTCGTCATCAGCCACAAGCGCGCGGTCTCCTCGAGTTCTTCGAGCGCATACGACGCGTGCGCGACCGAGCGCTCCCACACCACCGGCCCCAGACGTTCGAGCAGCACCGCCCGTACGCGGTCGGCCAGCGCGGCGATCTGCGCGGCCACTTGCGGATCGCCGGGGCGTTGATAGCGAATCAGCGGTACGTGGCCCACTTTCATCACGTAGTACGGCGTGATCGGCGGCAACACGTCCGCTTCGCTCCATACGCCCGCGAGCGTCAATGCGACCAGATGCGTCGAATGGGTATGGACGATGCCGCGCGCCTCGCCGTTGCGCGCATAGATACCGCGATGCAGCGCGAGCGTTTTCGACGGCTTGCCGCCCGACATCGCGTGGCCGTTTGCGTCGACCTTCGCGATATCGGCGGGATCGAGGCGGCCGAGACACGCGTCAGTCGGTGTGATCAGCCAGCCATCGTCGAGCCGCGCGCTGATGTTGCCGGCGCTACCGACCGTATAGCCGCGCTGATACAGACTCGCGCCGACCGCGCAGATTTCCTCGCGCACGCGCGCTTCGGCCGAGATGTGAAGTGCCGGTGCGCCGCTCATTGCGCGGCTCCATCGAGATGACGCAGCGCCTTGTCGAAGAAGTCCGTGGTGCCGAAATTGCCGGATTTCAGCGCGAGTGCGAGCGGTTCCGCTTCGGTCGTCGCGGTGGCCGGCACACCCGGATCGATTTGTGCGCCGATGCGCAGCATGCGCACGTCGAGCGCCTGCACGACCGCGCCCGAGGTCTCCCCGCCCGCGACGACGAACTTGCGCACGCCGCGTTCGCGCAGGCCGCGCGCAATCGATGCCAACGTCTTCTCGACCAGATGCCCGGCTTCGTTGACGCCGAGTTCGCGCTGCACCGCCTGCACCTCGTCGGGCGATGCAGTCGCATAGATCAGCACCGGCTCGGCGTGCACGAAGCGCTGTTGCGCGAACTCGAGCGCTTCGCCGACGACGTCCTCGCCGCGCGCCGCCGCGAGCGGATCGATGCGGAACGCGGGCCGCGTCGCGCACCAGGCGGCGACCTGCGCGTTGGTCGCCTTCGACGCACTGCCCGCGAGCACCGCCGACAAACCTTCTACGCGCGGCAATTGCGCGGCATGGGTTTGCTCGCCGAGTAGCCCCGCGCGCCGGAAGTTGGCCGGCAAGCCGAGCGCGACGCCGGAGCCGCCGGTGATCAGCGCGAGGTCCGCGCAGGCCGCGCCGAGCGTATGCAGATCGGCGTCGGACACCGCATCGGCAATCGCGATGCGCACGCCGTCGGCGCGCAGCGCTTCGAATGCGGCGCGCACGGCCGTATCGCCTTGCGCGACCCGGTCGTAACGCACAAGCCCGACCTTCGACTGCGTTTGCCGCTGCAGCACGCGCACGAGATTCGCGTCGCGCATCGGCGTCAGCGGATGGTTCTCCATGCCCGACTCGTTGAGCAGCGCATCGCCGACGAACAGATGGCCGCGGAAAATCGTGCGGCCGTTCTCGGGAAACGCGGGACACGCAATCGTGAACGACGCGCGCTCAGCAAACTCGGCGGACAGCGCGTTCAGCAACGCATCGGTCACCGGGCCGATGTTGCCCGCATCGGTCGAATCGAAGGTCGAGCAGTACTTGAAGAAGAATTGCCGGCACCCTTGCGAGCGCAGCCAGGCGAGCGCGGCGAGCGATTGGGCGACCGCGTCGGCGGCGGGGATCGTGCGCGACTTGAGCGCGACGACGAGCGCATCGGCGTCGAGCGCAGCGGCGCCCGGCGCATCGGCGCCCGGCGCTTCGTTGGAGGTCGGCACGCCGATCGTCTGCACCGTGCGCATGCCGCCGCGTACGAGCATGTTGGCGAGATCGGTGGCGCCGGTGAAGTCGTCGGCGATGCAGCCGAGCAGCGCGGGTTTCGTTTGAGCCGTCATGAGCACCGTCCTCGCTTATGGCTTCGCCGGCAATTCGATGCCGGGGAAAATCTTCACGACCGCCGAGTCGTCCTCACCGCCGTGGCCCGCCGTCGACGCCATCATGAACATCTGATGCGCGGCCGCCGACAGCGGCAGTGGAAACTTCGTGCGACGCGCGGTATCGAGCACGAGGCCCAGGTCCTTGACGAAAATATCGACTGCCGACAGCGGCGTGTAATCGCCCGCGAGAATATGCGGAACGCGGTTCTCGAACATCCACGAATTGCCCGCGCTGTGCGTGATCACGTCGTATAGCGCGTCCGGATCGACGCCTTCGCGCAAGCCGAGCGCCATTGCCTCGGCGGCCACCGCGATATGCACTCCGGCCAGCAACTGATTGATGATCTTCACTTTCGAGCCCGCGCCATGCGCGGCCCCGAGCCGATACACGTTGCCGGCGATCGCGGCGAGCACGTCCTCGCACGCGGCGTACGCGGCTGCGGGACCGGACGTCATCATCGTCATCTCGCCCGATGCGGCGCGCGCAGCGCCGCCCGACACCGGCGCATCGAGCATCTGCAGACCGGCCGACTCGACGCGCTTGCCGAGATCGCTGGCGAATTCCGGCGCGACCGTGGCACTGGCGATCACGACGCCGCCCGGCTTCATCGCCGCGAGCGCGCCGTGCTCACCGAATAGCACGGCCTCGGTCTGCGCGGCATTGACGACCAGCGTGATCACGACCTCGCACTGCGCGCCGAGCTCCGCGGGCGTCGCACAGCCGACGCCGCCTTCAGCGACGAACGCCTGCAGCACGTCGCGCCGCAAGTCGCACGCGTGGACCTTGAAGCCGGCGCGCAACAGCGAACGCGCAACGCCGAGCCCCATGGCTCCCAAACCGATGACACCGACATTTCTCGACATGCGTGACCTCTATGGATTGGTGCTGCATTGGTGCGTTCGCGCGCGGCGGGATCACCGCGCGCCTTCCGCGCGTCAGGCGATGCCCGCCTCGGCAAGCCGCCGTGCCGCGTTGTACAGATGCGTCTGCGCGGCATTGCGCGCCGCCATCGGATCGCCGGCGCGAATCGCCGCGGCGATCGCCGCGTGCTCCTCGCGCACCTGCCGCGAGAAGTCCTCGCGCAGCGCCTCGTTGCGGCGCGTGACGACCGTGCCCGCTTCGAGGTACTGATTGAGGAACGTCAGCGTCTTCAGGAAATACGGATTGCCCGTCGCCGCCGCGATCGCGCGATGAAACGCGACGTCTTCGGCGACGCCGTCTTCGCCATTGGCGACCGCGCGCTCGATCTGAGCGAGCGCGGCGTCGATCGCGGCCATGTCGGCATCGCTGCGACGCATTGCGGCTTCCGACGCGACCTCCGCCTCGATCGCGCGGCGCAGCGCGAGGATCTGCACGACCGAGCCCGGCTCGACGGCTTCCGCGTAGTCGATCCGCAGCGGGCGGATCGTGCCGTGCCCAGCGACGAACACGCCACTGCCCTGGCGCGGTTCGACCACCCCCTCGTTCTTCAGCCGCGACAGCGCCTCGCGAATCACCGTGCGGCTCACGCCGAACTGTTCCGAGAGCACGGCTTCGGTCGGCAGCTTGGCGCCGCGCGCGAAAGTGCCCTTGTCGATCTGCTTCAGCAGTTGCTGCGCGACGGTGTCGCTCAAAGCGCGCGA
Organism: Paraburkholderia sp. JPY465; assembly: GCF_050436725.1. Taxonomy (NCBI): domain Bacteria; kingdom Pseudomonadati; phylum Pseudomonadota; class Betaproteobacteria; order Burkholderiales; family Burkholderiaceae; genus Paraburkholderia; species Paraburkholderia sp. JPY465. The sequence goes on along the minus strand of NZ_JBNDMT010000002.1, from coordinate 2,315,590 downwards.
GGGAATCTTGTCGAACATGGCGGATCGGTTGGGTTGGATCGGGTGCCGCAAACTGGTCATGTTATCGGGTCATCATACAAATTTGAGACACGAATCGCATCCACGCAAACCCTGGGTTTTTTGCACGAATCGGCGTTATTTGGCGAAATAGAAGGCTTAAGCTATCGTCTCGCCTTTGCGCCGCAACGCCACGCGCGGCGCCGCATCGAAACGAACGCGCGTCGCGTGCCTTGCGCGCGCACTCTTTTGCAACCACGATCAAGGTCCATGAGCAAAGCCCTGCCGCCGTCTTCCGTCGCGCCCGCCAACGTCGAACCGGCCCCGGAGAAACCGGGTGACTCGTACGTGCAGTCGTTCGCGCGCGGCCTCGCGGTCATCCGCGCATTCGACGCGACGCGCCCCGAACAGACGCTCACCGACGTCGCCGCGGCGACCGGCCTCACGCGCGCCGGCGCGCGCCGGATTCTGCTGACGCTGCAAACGCTGGGCTACGTGGAAGCCGAGGGACGCCTGTTCCGTCTGACGCCGAAGATTCTCGACCTCGGCTTCGCGTACCTCACCTCGATGCCGTTCTGGAATCTCGCCGAACCGGTGATGGAAAGCCTGTCGGCACAGGTGCACGAAAGCTGCTCGGCGGCCGTGCTCGATCGCACCGAGATCGTCTACGTGCTGCGCGTGCCGACTCACAAGATCATGACGATCAACCTGTCGATCGGCAGCCGTCTGCCCGCGTACTGCACGTCGATGGGCCGCGTGCTGCTCGCCTCGCTCGACGAGGAAACGCTCGACGCGACGCTGAACTCGTCGCCGCTCTACGCACACACGCCGCGCACCGTTACCGACAAGGAAGAGTTGAAGAAGGTAATCGAGCAGGTGCGTCGCCAGGGGTGGGCAATCGTCGATCAGGAGCTCGAAGGCGGTTTGATTTCGCTGTCCGCGCCGATTCGCAATCGCCAGGGCCGCGTGATCGCCGCGATGAACATCAGCGGCAACGCGCAGCGCAATTCGGCCAAACAGATGGTGAAGGCGTTTCTGGAACCGCTGCAGCAAGCCGCGCAGACGGTCTCCGAGATGGTCGCGCGGCGCGGCTGACGCACGCGGCTATCTGGTAGCGCGCATTTGCTGCGCGCTACCGCGTCGACTCTTATCGCTCACTGCGCGAGATAGCGCTCCACGAGCCGCGCCCAGAACGCCGCGCCGATCGGCAGACTTTGGTCGTTGAAGTCGTAATGCGGGTTGTGCACCATGCAACCATCCTCGCCGATGCCGTTGCCGATGCGCAGAAACGTGCCCGGCCGCTTCTGCAGCATGAAGGCGAAGTCCTCGCTGCCCATCAGGATGTCGGTCTGCTCGATCACCTTGTCATCGCCGACCAGCTCACGCGCAACCTGCACCGCGAAATCCGTTTCGGCGTCCGTATTGATGACGACCGGGTAACCTTCGATGTACTCGACATGCGCCTTGCCGCCATAGCTCGCCGCCTGCGACTCGGCCAGCTCGGTGATGCGCTTCTTCAGCAACTCTCGCACCTCGGGGCTGAACGAGCGCACGCTCAGTTCGAGCCGCGCGCTGCTCGAAATCACGTTGTTCGCGGTGCCCGCGTGCATCGAGCCCACCGTCACCACGGCCGGCTGCGACGGATCGACGTTGCGTGCGACGATCGTCTGCAGCGCCATCACGATGCTCGCGGCGACCACGACCGGATCGACGGTCAGATGCGGACGCGCCGCATGACCGCCGACGCCTTCGATCGTGATGGTCGCCTTGTCCCCTGCCGACATGAACGGCCCCTTGCGAAACAGCAGCATGCCCGGCTCCGCGCCCGGATGATTGTGCAGGCCGAACACGGCGTCGCACGGGAAGCGCTCGAACAGGCCGTCGTTGATCATCTTCAGCGCGCCGCTGTCGATGCCGCTTTCCTCGGCCGGCTGGAAATACAGATGCACGGTGCCCGAGAAATTGCGCGTGGCCGCGAGACGTTGTGCGGCGCCGAGCAGGATCGTCGTGTGGCCGTCGTGGCCGCACGCATGCATCTTGCCGTGGGTGCCGCTCGCGTACGGCAAGCCGGTCTGTTCGATGATCGGCAGCGCGTCCATGTCCGCGCGAATGCCGATGCTGCGCTTGCCGTCGCCCACCTTCAGCGTGCCGACCACGCCGGTCTTGCCGACCCCGCGCGTGACCTGCCAGCCCCACTGTTCGAGCTTTTCCGCGACGAGCGCCGCGGTCCGCACTTCCTCGTACGCGAGTTCGGGATGGTGATGAATGTGATGGCGAATCTCGCGCAGGCTCGCGGCGGCGGGTTCCAGATCGGACACTTCGGTCAAACGCGGGGTCTCGTTCATCGTTTGCATGGCTCCAGTGAGTAGCCTCGCACTATATCCATGCCGTTTCGTTCGAATAAGATGCTATTTTTTTCACCCTGATTAACGGCTCTTATATACGGGGTTACCCTGATGAAACTGCAGCAGTTGCAGGCCTTCGTCGCCGCCGCGCATCACCGCAGCCTGCGCGCCGCCGCGCGTGAACTCGGCGTCACGCAGCCGGCCGTCACGCATACGATTCGCGAACTGGAAAGCGCGCTCAATGCGGAGTTGATGGTGCGCAGCGTGCGCGGCATTGAGCTGACCGCGTGCGGGCTCGCGCTGTTGCCGCGCGCCGAACAGTTGCTGGGCGACATGCGCCGCACCGTCGAGGCCGTCGAGCAGGTGAAAGGAGAACTGGCCGGCAAGGTCAGCGTCGGCACGATGCCATCGCTCGCGCTGACGGTTCTTCCGCATGCGGTGTCGAGCTTTCGCCAAAAGATGCCGCTCGTGAGTCTGCATCTGGAGGAAGTGACGGTGCCCGATGCGCTCGCGCGTCTGCGCAACGGCACACTCGATCTCGCGGCGATCCATCACGTTCAGGCATTGGATAACGATCTGGTACAGGTGCCGCTGTACTCGACGCAGTTCGTCGTCACGATGCGCGCGGGGCACCCGCTCGCGAACGTCACGCGTCTGTCCGAACTGCTCGACGCCGAGTGGATCGTCACGGTCGGCGCCGATCACTTCCCGCACAGCGTGAGGATGGCGATGTTCAGCGCGCATGGTTTGCCGCTGCCGCAGCGGCTGCTGCGCGCGCCGTCGTCGTTTGCGGTGACGCTCGGGCTCGTATCGCAGACCGACGTGATCAGTTGCTTCACGCGGCCGCTCGCGCAGCGGGTCGCGCCGCTCGGCATTCGTGTCGCGCAGATCGAAGACGCGCTGCCGAACTACGATCTGAGCATCATCTCGCGACGCGATCTGCTGCCGACGCCGGCCGTACAGCAGTTCGTCGCGTGTTTGCGGCAGGTCACGCGGGAGCGGATGGAGGCCGTGCAATAAGGCCGCGTGACTGCGTTACGCGCTCATCTGCTCCTTGAGCACTGTGATCAACTCGTGCCCCGCTTGTTCGAGCGTGCCGGAGTTGTCGATCGTCGTGCAGCGCACGCCGGCCGGCAACGCAAACGGCGCACGCCGCGCCAGCCGCGCCGCGACCTGCTCCGACGATTCGCGCGCTCGCGCGCCGAGCCGCGCTTCGAGAATATGCGGCGCGGCGCTCACGTGCACCACTTCCGCGCGGGGATAGCGCGCGAGCGCATGCTGCAGGTACTGCCGCGAGCCGTTGACGACCACCGTGCAGCCGCGCGCGAGCCACGCATCGAGTTCGATGCCGATGCCATAGCGCAGCGAATGACTCGACCATTCGAGCGCGAACAGGCCCAGCACCGAGCGCGCGGCGAACTCCTCGACGCTCAGCGCGACATGCACTTCCCCATGGCCGCTCGGCCGCGTGATGTAACGATGCGCGAACACGACTGGCTCGCCGGCGAGCCGCGTGCGCGCGAATTGCAGCAGCGAATCCTTGCCCGCGCCAGACGGGCCCATCACATAGATCAAACGCCCATTCATTGGCTGCTCACCTCGTCTTGCTGCTTTTCCTTGCGATCGCCGTGTTGCGCGCCGTCGCTGAAGGGCAGCGGCTGCCACAGCACGAACGGCTCGCCCGGCGCCGGCTCGACGAACAGCGCGGCCTGATCGACCGCGAGCGGCCCGAGCGCAGGGGTGCGCTCACGCCACCATGCGAGCAGCGTCGCGCGCTCGTCGGCATCCGCTAGCGAGCTGGACAGCGTCATATGAAAACGGAACTCGTCGAACACGTACGGGTAGCCCCATTGCAGCAGCAACGCACGTTGGCGTTCGCTGAGCGGTGCGGCGAGCCGGCGCTCGAGATCGGCCGCAGACGGTCGCGCGCGCAGCCCATCTAGCGACTCCAGCGCGTTCGACGCAAGCTCGCGAATGCGCGTCTCGCCATTTGCATCGGCCGGTCGCAGCGCGACGAAGTCGCCCAGCGTGGCCGCTTCCACCGGCAACGCGAACGGCTGTTGCGCGAGCGCCCACGCGCGCGCGGCCGCAAGCACGTCGTGCTGCGTGATACCGGCGCCGAGCCGGAACGGGGCGACCAGCGTACCATGCCAACCATAGCGGCGCGGCGAGTCGGTCAACGCGGCGAGCGGGCGCGTCAGGCCAGGCGGCTGCGGCTGCGCGCAGCGCTCGCCGCTTTGCGCATCGCGGCCGAGCCACGTCGAGCCGGCCTGCCACCACGCCGATTCACCCGACGGCGCGTAGTACAGCGCGAAGCGCGCTTCATCACTCCATGCGGGGCCGCTCACAGGTCATGCTCCACGAGCAGTTGCACACGGTCGGCCGCGAAATGTGTGAAGCCGTATTTGACCGGCGTGCCTTGCAAATCGACGTCGACGTTCTCGACCCACAGCACCGGCTGCTGACGGTTGATGTTGAGCCGCCGCGCGACCTCCGGCTCGGGCAGCACGCTGCCGATGCGGCTCCACTTGCGCAGATAATCGTCCACGCCGAATTCGGCCAGCGCCTTCGTCGTGCCGCCGAGGCGTTGCACGACTTCCGGCAGCTCCGGAAAACGCGCGGCCGGATACCAGCTGCGCGCGAACGTAAGCGGCACGCCGTCGGACTCGTGCAGCGATTCGATCCGATAGACCGCCGCGCCCGCGCGCAGACCCAACGCCTTCGCGACGCTGGGCTCGGCTTTCACGCGCGAGCCCGACAGCATCGTGCCGCCGGGCGCGTGATGTTGTTGGCGCAGGTTTTCGGTGAAACGTGTACGGCGGCCGATCGAATAGTCGATCGCGCCGGGCTGTACGAAGGTGCCGCGCCCCTGCTCGACGCTGACGAGGCCGAGCGCGGCGAGGCCGAGCATCGCGCGACGTACCGTGTGACGGTTGACGTCAAAGCGTTTCGCCAGCTCACCTTCGCTCGGCAGCCGCCCTTCTTCCCCGAATCCGCTTGCCGCGATCTCGGCGGCGAGAATCTGTTCGATCTGTCTCCAGACGGCCACGCCTGCGCCGCGTTCGAGCATCGTGGCCGGCGCCGCGCTGTCGTTCGATGTCATGGTGCTGTCATTCCCTTCGGTTCAAATGATCGCCATGTCGTGCATTGTAGTGCGCAAGCCGTGATGGAAATATGAAACGTCCGCCGCGCACGACAGTCGAGACAACTACGCCTGTAAACGTCTAGACGTTTAGATGAATAGATGCTCCAATGTCCACTCGCTGGATCAACAGGAAATCCGATGAGCCCGAGTTCCGTTCCGCCCTCTGCGCCGTTGCCTGCCGTGTCTTCGGCGGCGCGGCGCGCCTGGATGGCCGTGCTGGCCCGCACGCCGCGCGCCGACCTCGAAGCCGCGCTGCAGCGCGCGCTGCAAGGTCACCCTATCCCCGCCTACGACTGGCTGCGTCCCCCTGAAATCGGCCTCGCGATGGTGCGCGGGCGCATCGGCGGCAGCGGCGATCCGTTCAATCTCGGCGAAGCGACGGTCACGCGCGCCACGCTGCGCCTTCGTGCCAGCGGCGACGCCGAGGCCACCGTCGGCGTGGCCTGCCACTTGGGACGCGACCGCCGGCGCGCCGAACTTGCCGCGCTCGCCGATGCCTTGCTGCAGATGCCGGAGCATCACGACGGCCTGCATCGTCAATTGATCGAGCCGTTCGCCGCGCAACAGAAGGCACGGCGCGCGCAACAGCAGCAGGACGCCGCGGCGACGCGCGTCGAATTCTTTACGATGGTGCGAGGCGACTGATGGAACATTCACCGATTGCATTGTCCACCCTGACGCCGGGTTTCGCGGACCCGGTCCACGATACCCAGGCCGTGTTTCGCACGCTGCTCGACGCGTTGTCGCGGCCCGGCACGATCGGCGTGATCAGTGACGTGCTGCCCGAGTTGCGCAATACGCCGGTCGAACCCGCTGCATTCGCTGCGCTGCTGACGCTCTGCGACTACGCGACACCGGTCTGGCTCGCGCAGCCTGATACCGCGCTCGCGTCGGCGTTGCGTTTTCATACCGGCGCGCCGCTCGTCGATGCGCCCGGCGACGCCGCATTCGTCTATGTGCACGATGCCGACGCGTTGCCGTCGCTAGAAAGCTTCGCACCCGGCAATGCCGAGTCCCCCGAGCAATCGGCCACGCTGCTGATCCGCGTCGACGCGCTGACGGGCGGCGCCCCGGTCACGCTGAGCGGCCCCGGCATTCTGGAGACCCAAACGATTTCGCCGGCCGGTCTTCCCCCACGGTTCTGGCAAGAGCGCGCGATGCTCGCGCCGCTGTTTCCGTGCGGCATCGACTGTTATCTGGTTTGCGGCCCGCGCGTGATCGGCTTGCCGCGCGCAACTGAAGCGAAGGTGAACTGATGTACGTTGCCGTCAAAGGTGGAGAACGCGCGATCGAAGCGTCGTGGCGTCTGCTCGACAAAGCGCGCCGCGGCGATACGCGGATCGCCGAACTGAGCGTCGCGCAGATTCGCGAGCAGTTGCGGCTCGCGGTCGCGCGCGTAATGACCGAAGGTTCGGTCTACGACGAGGAGCTTGCCGCGCTCGCAATCAAGCAGGCGGCCGGCGATCTGGTCGAAGCGATCTTCCTGTTGCGCGCGTATCGCACCACGTTGCCGCGCTTCGGCTATACGCGCGCGATCGATACCGAAACGATGCAGGTCGAGCGGCGCATCTCGGCGACCTTCAAGGACTTGCCCGGTGGCCAGTTGCTCGGCGCGACCTACGACTACACGCAGCGTCTGCTCGATTTCGCGTTGCTCGCCGATGGCGACGACGCGCGGCAGCGCGTGACGCAAGGCAATGCGCCGCTCTCGCAAGAGCCGCCCGCGCCGGAAGCGATGCCGCGCGTTGTCTCGCTGCTCGACAAGGAAGGCCTGATCGAACAGGAGCGCCCAACACCGGATGGCGCGGAACCCGGCGATCTGTCGCGCGAACCGCTCGCGTTTCCGGCGAGCCGCGCGACGCGTCTGCAGAACCTCGCGCGCGGCGACGAAGGCTTTCTGCTCGCAATGGGCTATGCGACGCAACGCGGCTACGCGCATTCGCATCCGTTCGCCGGCGAGATTCGGTTCGGCACGATCGCGGTCGAAATGGACCTCGACGAACTCGGCGAAGCGGTCGACATCGGCGATATCGATGTCACCGAATGCCAGATGATCAACCAGTTCGCGGGCAGCAGCGCGGTGCCGCCCACCTTCACGCAGGGCTACGGTCTCGCGTTCGGCCACTCGGAGCGCAAGGCGATGGCGATGGCACTGGTCGATCGCGCGCTGCGTGCCGAAGAACTCGGCGAGACGCTCTCGTCGCCGACGCAGGACATCGAATTCATGCTGTCGCACAGCGATAACGTCGAGGCGTCGGGCTTCGTGCAGCACCTGAAGCTGCCGCACTACGTCGACTTCCAGGCGGAGCTGGAACTGGTGCGGCGCTTGCGCGCGCAGCACCACGGCAACGATGAATCAGGCAATGCCACCGACAAGGAGCAAGCAGCATGAACGCGCCCGACACCGCCGTTGCAAACACCTCATACGACAGCGCCGCGCACGGCTACAACTTCGCGTATCTCGACGAGCAGACCAAACGCATGCTGCGCCGCGCGCTGCTGAAGGCAGTCGCCGTGCCGGGCTACCAGGTGCCGTTCGCGTCGCGCGAAATGCCTCTGCCGTACGGCTGGGGCACCGGCGGCATCCAGGTGACGGCCGCGATCATCGGCAAGACGGACACGCTGAAAGTCATCGATCAGGGTTCCGACGAAACTACGAATGCCGTCAACATTCGCCGCTTCTTCGCGCGCACCACGGGCGTGGCGACCACGCGGCACACGAGCGAAGCGACGATCATCCAGACCCGGCACCGGATTCCCGAAACGCCGCTGACCGAGCGGCAGATCCTCGTCTATCAGGTGCCGATGCCCGAGCCGCTGTTCCGGCTCGAACCGCGCGTCGCCGAATGCAAGAAGCTGCACGCGCTCGCCGATTACGGGCTGATCAGCGTGAAGCTGTACGAGGACATCGTGCATCACGGCAGCATCGCGACCACGTATGACTACCCAGTGATCGTCAATCATCGCTATCTGACGTCGCCGTCGCCGATCCCGAAGTTCGACAATCCGAAGATGCATATGAACGCCGCGCTGCAACTGTTCGGCGCGGGCCGCGAGCGCCGCATCCACGCGATTCCGCCTTATACGCCGGTGCGCAGTCTCGACTTCGACGATCATCCGTTCGAAGTGCAGAAGTGGCAGCACGCGTGCGCGTTGTGCGGATCGAAGGAAAGCTTTCTCGACGAGATGATCGTCGACGACGCCGGCACGCGCATGTTTGTGTGCTCGGATAGCGACTACTGTCACGAGCGGCGCGGCGACGGCGAGATCGAACCGCAAGCACCACTGCCCCGCGCCGAACGCGAAGGAGAATCCGCATGACGCCGCTTCTGAGCGCCCGCGCGCTCACCAAACAATACGGCGGCCGCAACGGTTGCCGCAACGTGAGCTTCGATCTGTATCCCGGCGAGGTGCTGTGCATCGTCGGCGAATCGGGCTCGGGCAAGACCACGCTGCTCAACACGCTGGCGCTGAAGACCGAGGCCGATAGCGGCGCGCTGCACTACGCCGCGTCGCACGGCGACCTGCTCGATCTGCGCGCGCTGTCGGAGCCGCGCCGCCGTCTGCTGATGCGCACCGAATGGGGCTTCGTGCAGCAGAACCCGCGCGACGGCCTGCGCAGCGGCGTATCGGCCGGCGCCAATATCGGCGAGCCGTTAATGGCGGTCGGCGCGCGCCACTATGGCGAGATTCGCCGCACGGCCACGCAATGGATGGAGCGCGTCGAACTCGACCCAGCGCGCATCGACGAATTCCCCGCTGCGTTTTCGGGCGGTATGCAGCAACGTCTCCAGATTGCGCGCAATCTCGTCACCAGTCCGCGTCTGGTGTTCATGGACGAACCGACCGCCGGTCTCGACGTGTCCGTGCAGGCGCGTCTGCTCGATCTGCTGCGCACGCTGACGTCGACGCTGCATCTGTCGGTGCTGATCGTCACGCATGACATCGGCGTCGCGCGTCTGCTCGCACATCGGCTGATGGTGATGCAGGCGGGCGAAGTCGTCGAAGCGGGTCTGACCGACCAGGTGCTCGACGATCCGCAGCACCCTTATACGCAAACGCTGGTTTCCTCGGTTCTGCCGGTTTGAGGCTCACAATGCAATCCACTGAGGTAGTAATTGATGCGGGCAGCGCGGCACGTCACGCCGAGCGCGCTTTCGCCGACAACGCGGCGCTGATGCTGCGCGCCACCGGCATCGGCAAGACTTTCACGCTGCACGGCCAGGGCGGCGCGCGAATCGACGCGCTCGCGAACGTATCGCTCGAAGTCGAGCGCGGTGAATGCGTGGTGCTGGTCGGGCCGTCGGGCGCGGGCAAAAGCACGCTGCTGCGCTGCCTGTACGGCAACTATCTGGCGAGCACCGGCTCGATCGCGATTCGCGACACCAGCGATCAGGGCCGGCCCGTCACGATCACCGGTGCGGAACCGCGTGACGTGCTGCGTCTGCGCCGTAGCGTGGTCGGCTATGTGAGCCAGTTTTTGCGCGTGATTCCGCGCGTGCCGACGCTCGCGCTCGTCGCCGAGCCGCTCGTGCTGCACGGCATCGCAGAACCCAAAGCAAACGCGCGCGCCGCTGAATTGCTCGCGCGGCTCAACGTGCCGGAACGTCTGTGGTCGCTCGCGCCCGCGACGTTTTCGGGCGGCGAGCAGCAGCGCGTGAATATCGCGCGAGGTTTGATCGCCGAACATCCGCTGTTGCTGCTCGACGAACCGACCGCTTCGCTCGATGCCGAAAACCGCGACGTTGTGGCCGATCTGATCGTCGAGGCGCGCGAGCGCGGCGCGGCGATCGTTGGTATCTTTCACGACGAAGAGACCCGCAACAAGGTCGCGACGCGCCGCCTGGAATTGCGGCCGCCACTGCGGCATTAAATTGACACCAGTCCCGACTGACTACGGAGCAAGTCGATGTTGATCAGCAACGCTCGCATCGTGACGCGAGATGAAGAATTCATTGGCACCGTGCGCGTGGAGGACGGCGTGATTCGCGACGTCGAACGCGGCGCGAGTTCGGCGCGCAACGCCGAAGACTGGGACGGCGATTATCTGCTGCCCGGTCTGATCGAACTGCATACGGACAACCTCGAGAAGCACCTCGTGCCGCGTCCCGGCGTCGAGTGGAATACCGACGCGGCTTTCGTGATCCACGACGCGCAAGTGGCCGCGGCCGGCATCACGACGGTATTCGACGCGCTCGCGATCGGCTCGCGCTCGAGCGTTGGGCTGCGTAACCGCCACGTGCAAACGCAATGCGCGGAGTCGCTGCTGCGGCTGTCCACGCGTCGACTGCTGCGCGCCGAGCACTTTCTGCATCTGCGCTGCGAGATCGCGACCGCCGACGTGCTCGAGGTATTCGATTCGCTGTGCGCGCATCCGCTGTTGCGGCTCGCGTCGGTGATGGACCATACGCCGGGACAGCGCCAATGGCACGACCGCGAGCAATGGCGCCGCTTCCAGGAACGCAACGGCAAGATGAGCGACGAACGTGTCGCGAGCACGCTCGCCGAACTCGCGGTCGAACAGGAGCGTTACGCGGATGAGCATCGCCGCGAGATCGTCGCGCGGTGCCGGCGGCTCGGCATTCCGGTCGCGAGCCACGACGATACGCTGATCGAGCACGTCGAACAGGCGAAGGCCGAGGGCATCGTGCTCGCCGAATTCCCGACCACGCGCATCGCCGCGCAAGCCGCGCGCGAGCACGGCATCGCCACCATCATGGGCGCGCCGAACATCGTGCGCGGCGGCTCGCATTCGGGCAACGTGTCGGCGCTCGAACTCGCGCGCGCCGGTCTGCTCGACATTCTGTCGTCGGATTACGTGCCGTCGAGCTTGCTGACCGCGGTGTTCGATCTCGTCGAAAAAGCGGGCTGGTCGCTGCCGCGCGCGATGGCAACGGTCTCGGCCGAGCCGGCGCGCACCGCCGGTCTCACGGACCGCGGCGCGATCGAGCCGGGCTTGCGCGCGGATCTCGTGCGCGTGACGATGCTCGACAGGCTGCCGGTGCCGCGCGCGACTTATCGCGGCGGGGTGCGGATCGTTTGAGTGGGTCGCGTCACGCGGTGGGCTCCTCCTCGCACCCCTCGGTCGCATCGCGCGCGGCATGCGCCTGCGCGAGCTGCGCGTGGGCAAGCCGCGTCTGCTCGGCCTGTTCGTGGAGCCGCATGGCGAGCAGATCCTGATAGCGCAGATACGCGCAACGGCCACCCGATTTCGCCGCATACATCGCCGCATCGGCGTTCAGCAGCAGTTCCTCGGCATTGCCGCTGTCGTGCGGGAACTCGCTGATGCCGATGCTCGCGCCGACCGTCATGCTATTGCCGTCGACGCTCAGCGTTTCATTCAGCGCATCCATGATGTGCTCGGCGATATCGGGCGTGATCTGCGCCGCGCGCTGCCCTTCGATCAGCACGATGAATTCGTCGCCGCCGAGCCGCGCAACCACGTCCCCGGCACACAGCACGTCCTTCAGACGGCGCGCGACCGCGACCAGCACCTTGTCGCCAACGGAGTGCCCGAACTGATCGTTGATCTGCTTGAAGCGGTCGAGGTCGACGAACAGCACCGCGAGGCCTTCGCGACGGAACCTTGCCTCCTCGATCGCGTTCTCGAGCTTCTGCATGAACAGCATGCGGTTCGGCAAGCCGGTCAGCACGTCGTGCGAGGCCAGATGCACGAGCTCGCTCTGCTTGCTGTGCAGCGCATCCATCTGCCCGCGGATTTCACGGCGCAAACGCTCGAAGCAGCGCGCGAGCACGCCGATTTCGTCGGTGCGTTTGAGCGGCAACGTGTGCATCGCGTGTTCGGCGAACAGATGCGTCGCCGCATGCGCGAGCTGATGCAGCGGCTTGGTCAGCGCTCGCGCGAACAGAATGGCCAGCAGTACCGACAAAGCGCTGAACACCAGCACCATGCGAATGATCCGCGTGCCGAGCTGATTCGCGCCGCTCAGCACGTCTTCGAGCGGCTTCGCCAGACCGAGCACGATGAAGCGATTGCCCTCCGAATCGCCGAACGGCCGCCGCACGAACGCGAGCACGCGCCCGTGCGCCTCATCGGGCCGCGCGAGACCATTGACGAGCACTTCGCTGCGCCGCTGCTCGAACAGCTGCCTCGTGACCGGAAAGCTGTCCTGCATCAGCACGCGCCGGCCGCGGTCGAAACCGAAGGTCTTCGACGCGTCGGGATGGACCAGGAAGTCGCCCCACTCGTTCGCCAGATAGACCTGGTAGTCGCTCGGCAGATCGCTCTGCAAACGCCGCAGCATGCCGGCCAGATCGACGTCGATCACCACGACGCCGACCACGGTGCCGCGCGCATCCGCGATCGGCGTGCCCAGACGCAGCGTCGGCCTGCCTTGCGCGGCATGCGTGCCGTATTCGTGATTGATCGAAATCGGCGAGGTGTAGATGCGTCCCGCCGAAAATGCGAGCGTTTCGAATACGTAGGGAAACTGAGCTTTTTCCTGTAAATCGTCACCCTGTACACGCACGAGGCCGTCGCTGTCGCGATCGAAACGGATCAGCTCGAGCCCGTGATGCTGCCGCGTGATCAGCCGCACCTGCAGATACTCCGGGTGGTGCAGCATGAAGCTCGAATACACCTGCGCGAGCCGCTCGCGGCCCTGGTTCGGGCCGATGCCGTCGTCGGTCTGCGCGACGCTCACCGATGACGGCATCGTCGCCAGCACGAGCGCGTCCGCCGCGACGTCGTCGATCGACACGGCGATGCGCTGGCCGAGCAGCTCCGTCGAAGTCTGCAGGCTACGCTCCGCTTCGTTGACCAGCATCGTGCGATTCGCGCGATACGCGTAATAGCCGGTCGCGCCCGACGCCAGCACGCCGATGCACGCGAGCAGCACGGATAGCTTGAAGGTCAGGCCGCGATGCAGCATCAGAAGCGCTCCGAACGGTCGCCCGACACGATGCGGGTCCACAATCGCTCGCGGCGGTCGATATCCTCGACCGGACTGATCCAGACGATGTGCGCATCGGGGTTGCCTTCGGCCGGCTCGGTCAGCGTATTCGCGAGCCCCTGGCGCTGCGTCAGCAGCGCGCTCACGCTCGGCTCGAGCATGTAGTTGATCCACGCGAGCGCGAGCGGCTGGTCGCTCGCCGCGCGCGTCATCGACCAGCAATCGAGCCACGCGAGCGCGCCTTCGTCCGGAATCACATAGCCGACGTCGGCGCCCGCGCGCCGCAGCAACTGCACCTGCTGCGTGCCGTAGTTGCCGAACATCAGCGCGACCTTGTGCTGGATGAAGAACGCGGTCGCCTCCTCGGGCAGCGTGTAGTAGGTCAGCAGATTGCGGCGCAGATCGACGAGCTTGTGCGCGATCGTGCGCAACTGCGCGGGGTCGAGCTGAAACGGATGCGGATAGCCGAGCGCGAGCGCGGTGAACGAGAAGTTGTGCTGCGCGCTATTGAAGTCGAGCACCTTGCCGCGATAGCGCGGGTTCCACAGTTCGAGCATCGAATGCGGCGCCACCGGAATCTGCTTGCGATCGTAGATGAGGCCCATCGACGAATAGGTGAACGGAATCGCGTAGACCTTGCCCGCCGACGTCAAGCCGCCGATCGAGCCGAGCGCCTGGAAACGCGGCAACTGCTTCTTCGTATTGGGCAGACTCGCGAGATCGAGCGGCGCAAGCAGATCAGCCTGCGTATAACGACGGATTTCGGCGGTGTTGGCGGCGAGTACGTCGAAAGGCGGCTCGTTTTTGCTGTGCATCTGCGCCCACAGCGCCTCGTCGGAATCGACGAGCGTAACCTCGACCTTCGCTCCGTAGCGTGCTTCGAACGCCTTCACGACATCCGGGTCCGCGTAGCCGGGCCATGCGAGGACGTGCAGCACTTTGTCGGCAGCCGCGGCGGGCGTGGCCAAGGCAAAACCCGCGCACAGCAGTGCGCCTGTCAGTACCCGCAACGCGCGGGGCAAAACGTCGCACCAAAATCCGGATACGCCAATCGATGTAAATCCCGATGTAATTCTCGACAAAAAGCCGACATAAAAACGGCGCTGCAATAATGCCGCGCGAACGCGCGTGCCGACGCTCGCGATTTGTCGCTTGAAAGTCTGTTTACAACAGCCTGTTTGATCCGCCTTGAACGACATCGTGCGCATGAATAACACCGTTGAGCAGAAAGGCCTTTTGATCTAGCGCAAATGCGCGGCATTTGAATCTTCACGGCTGTCCGACGATTTGCTTCGATGCGATCCGCGCCTGCGCGGGCGGTCGGCGTCCTACGCATGGAGCATCGATGATAGCGCCAAAAGCCTCGGTTTTCGCACAGCCTCGAAACGGCCGCGCAAAAATATCGGCGCTGGTAATAGCGTGTAAGCCAATGGTCGCGAGGCCGCTGTTAATTAACGGCAGATTCAGCCGCGAGCTTTAACGATATCCACGTTTCAAACTCGCGTTTCAAACCGGTTTTCGGCGAACTCGCAAGAAAATCGCCGTATATTCAGGTCGGTCACGTACGCCGGCCCACCGTATTGCCGCTCCTGCATTGCACCCGTGTTACGCAAACCCCACCAACGGTGTACGATCCGGTCACATCGGCTTGGGCGCACGCGTCGCTCTAGAGGGCCTCCTCCTGCGCCATCCGGTGTTTTACTAGCTTCCCAATATTTTTGAACTGATAAGCTTGGCGCGCGTTGCAGGCCACCCCGGCTTGCATCCTGACCAGATGCCCGTTTGCGAGTCGCGCCGGGCGTCCCGAGGCGGCACAACCGCCGAGGGCGAAATTGAACTACACCGAGGAGTAAGAACAGTGAAAAAACTGCTAGCGGCTTTGACGGTTGCCTTGATTGCCACCGTCTCCATTGGCGCACACGCTAAAGATTGGTCGACGATCCGTTTTGGCGTTGATGCCAGCTATCCCCCGTTCGAGTCGAAAGGCGCAGACGGCAAGCTCGTTGGCTTCGATATCGACCTCGGCAACGAAATCTGCAAGCGCGTCGGTGCGAAGTGCGTGTGGGTGGAAAACGACTTCGACGGCATGATCCCGGCACTGAAGGCGAAGAAGTTCGACGGCGTGCTGTCGTCGATGTCGATGACGCCGCAACGCGCCGAGCAGGTCGCTTTCTCGTCGAAGCTGTTCAACACGCCGACGCGCCTCGTCGCGAAGCAGGGCTCGGGCATCCTGCCGACCGCTGAATCGCTGAAGGGCAAGTCGGTTGGCGTCGAACAGGGCACGATCCAGGAAACCTACGCGAAGACCTACTGGGAACCGAAGGGCGCGAAAGTCGTGCCGTATCAGAACCAGGACCAGGTCTACGCCGATCTGATCTCGGGCCGTCTCGACGCAGCGCTGCAAGACGCGGTGCAGGCTGAGCAGGGCTTCCTGAAGACGCCGCGCGGTGCAGGCTTCGCGTTCGTCGGCCAGAACCTCGACGATCCGAAGATCCTCGGCAACGGCGCCGGCATCGGCATGCGCAAGGAAGACACCGATCTGAAAGCGAAGGTCGACAAGGCGATCGCCGACATGATCAAGGACGGCACCTACAAGAAGATCGAGAAGAAGTACTTCGACTTCGACGTGTACGGCAGCTAAATTGCCCACGCGCGCCGCACGGCGCGCCGGCAGCTTGTCCGAAACGGGCTCCGCGATGCGGAGCCCGTTTTGTTTTGCGGCTCCACATCTAGCCACATGAAGCCACATCGTGCGGCATATCGGCTAAGATCGTGCAACACGCGGTCGTCGGGAGACAGGTGGCCGCAGTCCGCGCACGCGGACCTCGCGCGCGGCCCGCGCGCACCTTTCCCCTTGCAATCAACAACCTAGCGCGGCTGCTTCGAACAGGCCGCGAAGTCAAAACCATGCAAACCCAGACCCATCCGCTGATTGCCCCGTCGCTTGGCACCGCCCGTGAACTGACGAGTTTCCACTACGGTTCCGGCGGCGGCCAGAAAATCTATATCCAGTCGTCGCTGCACGCGGACGAACTGCCCGGCATGCTGGTGTCGTGGTCGCTGCGCCGCAAGCTGGCCGCGCTCGAAGCCGCGGGCAAGCTGCGCGGCGAAGTCGTGGTCGTGCCGGTGCCCAATCCGATCGGCCTGAACCAGCATCTGCTCGGCCAGATGCTCGGGCGCTTCGAAACCGGCAGCGCGCAGAACTTCAACCGCAACTTCTACGACCTCGCCGAACTCGTGCTGCCGACCATCGAGTCGCGTCTGACCAGCGACATCGATGAGAACCGCGCCGCCATCCGCGCGGCGATGCGCGAAGCGCTCGACGCGCAGAAGCCGACCACCGAACTCGGCTCGCAACGCCTCGCGCTGCAAAAGCTTTCGTACGACGCCGACGTCGTGCTCGATCTGCATTGCGACTGGGAAGCCGCGATGCACCTGTATACCAATCCGGACCTGTGGCCCGAAGTCGAACCGCTCGCGCGCTACATCGATGCGAAGGCGTCGCTGCTCGCGCTGAACTCGGTCGGCAATCCGTTCGACGAGATCCACAGCTTCTGCTGGTCGGATCTGCGCGGCCGTTTCGGCGAGCGCTTCCCGATCCCGAACGGCGGCATCTCGGTCACGATCGAGCTGCGCGGCCAGCGCGACGTGTCGTACCAGTACGCGGAAAAAGACGCGCAGGCCATCATCGAGTATCTGACCCTGCGCGGCGTGGTCGACGGCGAACCGGCGCCGCTGCCGCCGCTCGAATTCGCGGCGACGCCGCTCGCGGGCGCCGAGCCGCTCGTCGCGCCGATCAGCGGCGTGCTCGTGTATCGCTGCCCGGTCGGCACGTGGGTGGACGCGGACCAGGAAATCGCCGACATCGTCGATCCGTTGACGGACCGCGTCGTCACGATCAAAAACACCGTGGCCGGCGTGTTGTATGCGCGGCATCTGGCGCGTTTCGCGACGGCCGGCCTCGAGTTCGCGCGCATCGCCGGCGCGACGCCGTTCCGCAGCGGCTCGTTGCTGAGCAACTGACGCCAAAACCGCTGCGACCGCCGATGCCGTCGCAGCCGGCCATGTAACTGAATTTTCACGCAGCAGCCGAAGGAACCGATCGCCCGCCGCCCGGCGGGTGATCCGCTGCCACACGCCCCGCTTCGCTCCTAGGGTCAATCGACCGGCCCCGCCACCGACGCTCCCGCCCCCCGATGCACACGCGAAGTGTCGCGCCCGCACGACACCGTGGAAATAATTTTTCACTGTCACATACCTTACTCAGCGTTCCCTTAAATTGCCGGCCATCGCGCGACGTTGCCGCAGAGCAGCGCGTCGCGATTGCCAAAATTCGCTAACTCGGAGAAGTATGTTGAACAAGAAAATCCTGACCGCCGCTACGGTTGCCGCATTCGCCTCCGCCGCTCACGCACAAAGCAGCGTCACGCTGTACGGCCTGATCGACGCCGGTATCAGCTACGTGAACAACTCGAAGACGTCCACCGGCCATAGCAGCCTGACCAAGTACGACGACGGCGTCGCACAAGGCAGCCGTTGGGGCCTGCGTGGCACGGAAGACCTCGGCAACGGCCTGAAGGCGCTGTTCGTGCTGGAAAACGGCTTCAACAGCGGTAACGGCACCGCCGGCCAGGGCGGCGCGATGTTCGGCCGCCAGGCCTATGTCGGTGTGTCGCAGAACAACATCGGCTCGCTGACGTTCGGCCGCCAGTACTCGTTCTCGACCGACTACCTCGGCTCGAACTACTCGACCGGCGGCCTGACCGTCGCGGGTAACTACGCTTACCACATCAACGACGTCGACCAGCTCACGTCGAGCCGTATCAACAACTCGGTCAAGTTCAGCAGCGCGAACTTCTCGGGCCTGACCTTCGGCGCGATGTACGGCTTCTCGAACATGGCGGGCGGCTTTGCCGGCACGCCGGGTACGGGCACGTCGGCTGCACCGGTCGCGGGTTCGTCGCGCGCTTACAGCTTCGGCGCGAACTATGCGAACGGCCCGTTCGGCATCGGCGCAGCGTACACGGACATCCGTTACCCGGGCCAGGCATCGCCGGCCTTCTCGACTTCGCTGGCTAACGTGAGCTTCCCGTCGCTCGGCACCGGCCAGATCCAGGATCTGCGCTCGTTCGGCGTTGGCGGCCGCTACGCATTCGGCCCGGCGACGCTGTGGGCCCTGTACACGAACACGCGCCTCGCCCCGATCTCGGGCGGCTCGACCACGTTCGCAGCCTACGAAGCAGGCGCGAAGTACGCGGTCACGCCGGCGATCACGGCAGGCGCGGGCTACACGTACATGCATCTGAGCGGCGCTAACGTCGGTCACTGGAACCAGGTGAACCTGAGCGGCGACTACGCGCTGTCGAAGCGCACGGACGTCTACTTGCTGGGCATCTATCAAATCGCATCGGGCCACAACGCCGCAAGTGGCGACCTGCAGGCACAGATCGGTTCGAGCACGAGCTACTTCAGCACGTCGGGCGTCGGCGCCGACAACCAGCTCGCGTTCCGCGTCGGTATGCGTCACAAGTTCTAAGTAGACGGTTCGCGGTGGGGAACCCGTGTTCCCTGCCTGGCTGAATCGATGGAAAGCGCCCTACGGGGCGCTTTTGCTTTTTGCCGTGCGAAATCAGTCGAGCAACGCCGGATTCGACGCAGGCTGCGCGCTTTGCCTTTTCGGCAACGATATCTGCCAAATATTGTAATTGTCTATAAATATCGGCCACCGCAACATCGGGTCACACGCTTCGATCCCGCGCCCGCCCCGCTCACGCGACACTGCCAGCGCGCCTCCCAACGCCGCCAGAGGACTTCGATATGAGCATGGACTCCGCCACCACCGCCGACGCGCTCGCGCGGCACACCTCGCGCTCGAGCGTATCGCGGCTGATTCTCGCGACCTCGATCGGCAACGCGCTGGAGTTCTACGATCTGGTCGTGTACGGCTACTTCGCGGCCGTGCTGTCGCGAACGTTTTTTCCGGTGCACGACCGCACCGTGTCGCTGCTGCTCACGCTCGGCACCTTCGCGCTGTCGTATCTCGCGCGACCGATCGGCGCGCTCGCGCTCGGCTCATTCAGCGACCGCAAAGGCCGCAAGGCATCGCTGACGCTATCGATTGCAATGATGACGCTCGGCACCGGCATGATCGCGCTGATGCCGTCGTATGCGGCGATCGGCGTGCTCGCGCCGATCGGCGTATTCGCGTCGCGGCTGTTGCAGGGATTCTCGGCGGGCGGCGAGTTCGGCAGCTCGACCGCGTTTCTGATCGAACATGCGCCGGAGCGCAAAGGCTTCATGGCAAGCTGGCAGTTCTCGAGCCAGGGCGCGAGCACGCTGCTCGCGTCGCTGTTCGGCGCGGTGTTGACGAGCACGCTGAGCACCGCGCAACTCGAAGGCTGGGGCTGGCGCATTCCGTTCCTGTTCGGCCTGCTGATTGGTCCGGTCGGGCTGTACATTCGCCGCCGCATCGACGAAACGCCGGAGTTCGAGCGCGCGGAAAAATCCGCCGCGCCGGTGCGAGAACTGCTCGCGACGCAAAAGGAACAAGTGCTCGTGTCGATCGGCGCGCTCGTGCTGACCACCACGGCCAACTACATGCTGCTCTACATGCCGACCTATGCGGCGCGGCAACTCGGGCTCGCGCCGTCTTCGGGTTTCATCGCGACGCTCGCGGCCGGTCTGATCATGATGGTGCTCACGCCGATCGTCGGTCATCTGTCCGACAAGGTGGGCCGCGTGCGCATCATGCTCTGCGCCGGCGTGCTGTTCTTCGCGACCGTCTACCCGGCCTTCATGCTGATGAACGCGCATCCGTCGCTCGGCTCGTTGCTGGCCGCGGTCACGTGGGTCGCGATACTGAAGGCGAGCTACTTCGCGCCGATTCCGGCCATGATGTCCGAACTGTTCCCAACCCGCACGCGCACGACCGGCATGGCGTTCGGCTACAACATCGGCACCACCGTGTTCGGCGGCTTCACGCCGCTCGCGGTCGCCGCGCTGATCGCGGCAACCGGCAATAACCTCGCACCCGGCCTCTATCTGATGCTCGCGGCCGTGCTCAGCCTTTTCACCGTGATGTGGGCACGCCTGCGGCTGCACGCACGCTGAGTCTCTGCCCAGCGAGCTTCGTTGAACCGACAGGACCTTATCCATGCAAGACCGTTTGCAGCAAGCCGTGCAGTTCGCGGTGGATCATGAATCGCTTTGGGACCGCCATGTGGGTGGCGCATGGGGTGTGCACCTGAACGACCCGCCGCCATGGAACAAGCTGCTCGGTCCCGTGCATGATCGCGGACCGGTATCGGGTGCGATCGCTGTCGACGGCCGCGTGCTGACGAGCTGGGGCGAACCGGATCGGGCCGATCTGACCTTCAGCGTCGCGAAGATGTACCTCGCGCTGCTCGCCGGCGTCGCGCACGATCGCGGGTTGTTGCCCGACGTCGACGAGCCGGTGCGCGTGCGCGTGCCCAACATCGGCTTCGACGACGAACACAACGCGCCGATCACCTGGGCGCATCTGCTGCAGCAAACCAGCGAATGGCGCGGCACTTACTTCGGTTTGTCGGATCAGGCGGATCACTACCGAGCGGTCAATTTCGCCGCGCCGCCCGATGGCAAGAAAGGCGACCCGCGTCCGCTGCAACGGCCGGGCAGCTACTGGGAATACAACGACGTCCGCATCAACCAGCTCTCGCTCGCGCTGCTGCATCTGTTCCGTCAGCCGCTGCCCGAGGTGTTTCGCGAAGCGATCATGCGGCCAACGGGTGCGAGCGAAAACTGGCAATGGGTCGGCTACGACGACGCATGGGTCGAAATCGACGGGCGACGCATGCAGTCGGTGCCGGGCGGTACGCACTGGGGCGGCGGCATGTCGGTCAGCGCGAACGATCAGTTGAAGGTCGCGCAGATGCTGCTCGATGACGGCGTCGCGAACGGCCAGCGCGTGCTGTCGTCCGAATGGATCGCGCGCATGCGCACCCCGTGCGCGATCGCGCCGTTCTATGGCTACCTCGTGTGGCTCAACACCGGGCGCAAGGTGTTCCCGAACGTGCCGGAGTCGAGCTATTTCGGCATCGGCGCGGGCAGTTCGTTCACGTGGGTCGAACCGGAGCGGCGCATGACGGTGGTCGTGCGCTGGCTGAATCCGGCCTCGGCCAACGAGTTTTTCGGGCTGGTGCTCGACGCGGTCGATAACCTCGGCCGATAGCCACGAATCAAAAAAATGCGGGCGATGCACGCATGCATCGCCCGCATGGTCATCGGTCGAGCCGTTACGGTTGCAACGGCAGATCAGCGCGTCAGTGCGAATGCCGCGGCACCGCGGAGCCTCGACAACCGACGAGGAAGTCGAGGTCGCACCCCTCATCGGCCTGCAACACGTGATCGATATACAGGCGCCGGTACCCGCCACCTTCCGGCGGCTCGGGCGGCACATGCTTCGCGAGACGGCGCTCGAGCTCCGCGTCGCTGATATCGAGGTGCAGCGTGCCCGCGTCGCAATCGAGCTCGATCCAGTCGCCGTCCTGCACCGCGGCGAGCGGGCCGCCGGCCGCCGCTTCCGGCGTCACGTGCAGCACCACGGTGCCGTATGCGGTGCCGCTCATGCGCGCATCGGAAATGCGCACCATGTCCTTCACGCCCTGCTTCAGCAGTTTCGGCGGCAGGCCCATGTTGCCGACTTCGGCCATGCCCGGATAACCCTTCGGCCCGCAGTTCTTCATCACCAGCACCGAGTTCGCATCGACGTCGAGCGTTTCGTCGACGATGCGCGACTTGTAGTGCTCGAAGTTCTCGAACACGACCGCGCGTCCGCGATGCTTGAGCAACTCGGGCGTCGCCGCCGACGGCTTCAGCACCGCGCCGCGCGGCGCGAGATTGCCGCGCAGCACACGAATGCCGCCATCGGCGACGAGCGGCTTGTCGAGCGGACGGATCACTTCGTCGTTGGTGTTGGGCGCGTCCTTCACGTTGTCCCACAGCGACTTGCCGTTGACCGTCAACGCGTCCGGATGCGGCAGCAGGTTCGCTTCGCCGAGCCGGCGCAGCACGGCCGGCAGACCGCCCGCGTAATAGAACTCTTCCATCAGGAAGCGGCCCGACGGCATCAGGTCGACGATCGTCGGCGTGTCGCGGCCGATGCGCACCCAGTCGTCGAGTTCCAGATCGATACCGATGCGCCCCGCGATCGCCTTCAGATGAATCACCGCATTGGTCGAGCCGCCGATCGCCGCATTGACGCGAATCGCGTTGGCGAACGCCTCGCGCGTGAGGATCTTCGACAGCTTCAGGTCTTCGAGCGCCATCTCGACGATGCGGATGCCCGACATATGCGCGAGCACGTAGCGGCGCGAGTCGACCGCGGGAATCGCCGCGTTGTGCGGCAGCGACGTGCCGAGCGCTTCGGCCATGCACGCCATCGTCGACGCGGTGCCCATCGTGTTGCAGGTGCCCGCCGAGCGCGACATGCCCGCCTCGGCTGACAGAAACTGATGCAGGTCGATCTCGCCGGCCTTCAGCGATTCGTGCAGCTGCCACACGGCGGTGCCAGAGCCGATGTTCTTGCCGTCGAGCTTGCCGTTCAGCATCGGGCCGCCGGTCACGACGATCGCCGGCACGTCGCAGCTCGCCGCGCCCATCAAGAGCGCGGGGGTCGTCTTGTCGCAGCCGGTCAACAGCACCACCGCGTCGATCGGATTGCCGCGGATCGCCTCCTCGACATCCATCGCCGCGAGATTGCGCGTGAGCATCGCGGTCGGACGCAGATTCGATTCGCCGTTCGAAAACACCGGGAACTCGACCGGGAAGCCACCTGCTTCGTAGATGCCGCGCTTCACGTGCTCGGCGAGCTTGCGAAAGTGCGCGTTGCACGGTGTCAGCTCGGACCACGTGTTGCAAATACCGATCACAGGGCGCCCGTCGAACTCGTGGTCCGGGATGCCCTGATTCTTCATCCAGCTTCGATACATGAAGCCGTTCTTGTCAGCCGTGCCGAACCATTCGGCCGAGCGCAATTTCCGCTTTTTTTCCGACATGCTAGGTCCTTGATGCATGCGCCGGGACCCTCACCGGCATATTTGACTGAAGCGGCCCACCCGGCGCCACGGCGCAAGGCTGCCGCTCAATGTCCAGGGATGGTGAAGTGTACGGAGCGGGTTGATATCTTTCCAATTATATTTTGGGCGATATTGATATCAGTTCTGGTATCGATCCGCCGGGGCTGGCGGCGCGCCGGGGTCGGCGAGCAGACCGTGCCGGCTTCAGGCCTCGCCGGCCGCCTGCTTACGGCCGGCTTTCGGTAATGCGCCGCGCGTGTTCTTCTTCAGATGACTTTGGTTATAGTCGATCGCGGCGCGGATCAGCGCTTTCAGTGCGCGCTCGTCGACCTCGTCGCGCTCGAAGAAGTCGATCGCGCGCCGCGCGTTGCCTTCGAGGCCCGCGTTGAACAAACCGTCCGGATCGGCCAGGCCCGCCCCATGCGCGAAGGTCAGCTTGACCTTACCCTTGTGCGCGTTGGCGACCGCGATCATGCCGTCGCGCGACCAGACTGGGCTACCCATCCACTTGAATTCCTCGACGATCGCCGGGTCGGCCGCCAGCACGCATTGACGGATGCGAGCGAAGGTCGCGCCGCGCCAGTCGGTGAGTCCTGCGATCAGTTCGTCGATACGTTCGGATGCGTTCATCGGAGTGTGGCCCTCGCAAACGGAGAAACGATCCAGTCATTGATAATCTTCGCCTGGATTTGCGGTTGGCGCACGGCCGATCCGCGTAGTTTCACACCTTGCCCGCGGGCTGCAGCATCGGATACGTGAAGAAGAAAAAGTGGACCACGTTCAGCCCGAAATGTGCGAGCACCGCCGCAGATAATCCGCCGAAGCGATACGTAAGCCCATAGCCGATGCCCGCCACACCTCCGAGCACGATCCACTGCCATCCGCCCGCGCCATGTGCGAGCCCGAACAGCGCGGCCGCCACGCATAGCGCGAGCAGGTCCGCCCTTTGCCAGCGCGCGAAGAGTCGCGTGAGACCGCCTTGCAGATAGCCGCGAAACAACGCCTCTTCAGTCAGCGTGACGAGAAAGAGATTGTTCACCAACCACAGCACGCTGTCGGCGGGCCGCTTCGGCGCCGATCCGACGATCCCCAGCGACAACGCAACGGCCATGCAGGCCGCGACCGTGACCAGCCAACCGGCGACGCCGGCGACTAACCACGTGCGCAGCGCGTGCGAAGGCCGGATCCACGGCAAGGCGAGCAACAGCCAGAAGCCGATCAGCGGCTTGTCGAAATTGAGGTACATCGTGAAGGGCACGGCATCCGGCGTGAAATGCACGGGGCCGATCACGCGCGGGTTATGAAAGCCTGGCAGCCAATGCAGGCTGAGCGCAATTGCGAGCGCGACGAATAGCAGATGACCAGCGTATCGAACGTAACGCGGGCGAGTTGGCGACACCGCGTACGCGGCCACGCCGAGCAGCCCAATGGCGACGCTCGCCAAGGGGCCGAGCTGCCCGGTCGCCAACGCCGTGCCGTATCCGATCACGAGCAGGCCGACGCCGAGCCAGCGAAACGTGCTGGCCCACGTTGCCGGCGCGGCGAGAAAAATCGCGATCCACGGTAGTGCGAACATAGATAGGCTCGAAGTCAGGCTTGCAGTGATTGCTGTCTTTGCGTGCGAGCGTGACTCTAGCATTCAAGTATCGCTGGACCGCGAGAACCGCCGTGCCCGTACGTTGGCGAACGCCGTTTCTCCGAGCGACGATTCGCAGGCGCTACTCGTCTTGCTTCCGAAATGCGGCCTCGCCGGCATCCGACACCTCGACCCACTTCGGATCGGGTGCCGCGCCGGGGACGTACATGTCGTTCCAGTTCCACCACTTGTACGGCCGGCTCTGTGGGTAGCCTTCCGGCGAATCCTCCCACGTCTCCTGACGCCCGAGCGCCGTCATGTCGAGGTAACTCCAGACCGTGCCCATCGCCTCGTCGCCACGCCCGTTAATCAAGTATGTTCGGAACACGCGCTCGCCGTCCCGGATGAACGCGTTGTGGCCGTGCCATTCGTCCACGCCGAAGTCGGCGTCGAAACTGTCGGTGATCGTGTACCAGGGAATCATCTCCCAGCCCATCCGGGCCTTCAGCCGCGCGATGTCGGCTTGCGGTGCGCGGGACGCGTACACGAGGGTCGTGTCGCGAGCGTGCAAATGCGCAAGGTGGGAGACCTGATCGGCCCCCAGCGAGCAGCCAATGCACGCATGCTCTGGCCATCCGTGCACGCCGGGCTCGAAAAAGGCGCGATAAATGACCAGCTGACGGCGGCCTTCGAAGAGATCGAGCAGGCTCACTTTGCCTTGCGGCCCGTCGAACGCATACGTTTTTTCCACGGCAAGCCATGGCATCCGACGCCGCTCGGCGGCCAGCGCGTCGCGGGCACGTGTCAAGGCTTTCTCCTTGACGAGCAACTGCTCGCGCGCGGCCTCCCACTCTTGCCGCGACACAACCGGCGGCGTCTTCATCGCAGGCTGTCCATCTTTCCCACTCTTCTCAGGTGACTTGTTCGTCGTCATCGCAACCTCCGGGTTAGAGCGATGTCCTGTGCGTTCGGGTCGGAAGGCGATTCGCTCACCTTGCATCGCTCGCTGTTGATGAAGGTTCAGTTTACGCCGCCGGTCATCGACTGATGGGAGTGACAAATGTGACGCGATTCCGGATTCACGGTGGGCCAAACCCGGCTGTCTGTTTCTAATGTAATCTGCCTCAACGACCATGACGTCCCACGAATCATTCGCCCACCACCTGGAGGTGACGATGAGCGCGATCCATGAGGTCTACCCCTATCTGCGCGTGCGCAATGCCGCGCAGGCGATTGAGTTCTACGCACAGGCATTCGGCGGCGTCGAACAGTTTCGCCTGACCGAACCGGGCGGCCGCATCGGCCATGCCGAAGTGAAGATCGGTCCCGCCATCGTGATGCTGTCCGATGAATATCCAAAGCACGATATGCTCGGCCCGAGCGGCGACAGCCGGCCGGGCGTGCTGCTGCATATCCACTGCGACGACGTCGACCAGCTATTCGCACAAGCGGTCAAAGCGGGCGCAACCGTGGTCCTCCCGCTAACCGATCATTTTTATGGCGAGCGCTCCGCGACCGTGCGCGATCCGTTCGGCCACGAATGGCAGCTCGGCGCGCAGATCGAAGCGCTCACGCCTGAAGAGATGCAGCGCCGTTACACGGCGCTGTTCGACAACTAGCGGGTTGTGACAGTGGGCTGCTCGCGCTTGGCCCCCCGATTGCGTGAGCTCTTTTTACTGCCCGCCGAACGGCTTTTGCACGGTGAGCTTGTTGGTCACCGAAGTCACGCCCGGAACGCCCTTCGCGATCTCCGCGACCTGATTGATCTGGGAAGCGTCGGTGACCGTGCCGCTCAGCGTCACCGCACCGCCCTTTGCGATGACGCTGATATTGCCGGCGCTGATCTCCTTGTGCTTGCCGATCGCGGCATACACCTGCCGACGCAGCGCGCGATTCGCTTGCCTCGGGCTGACGGGAGCGGCTGCGCTGGCTGACATCGCGGGCGCACCCGAAGCTGCGCTGGCCGTCTGACCCGACTGCGACCATGCGCTGCCCGACGCGGCCAGAATCAATGTGGCAATCGCCAACGCGCGTGCCTGAATGCTTTTCATCGAATACTCCAGTTGTTATAGATGACGTAATCAGAAGTTGTGGCGGATGCCGACCATGGCCGCCGTGGTGGACACGCCAGGCGCAACCGGCGCGCCATAGATGATGGTCTGGTTCATGGTCCCCTTGTTGGCCACATAACCCACCTGCGCGTATGCCTTGGTGCGCTGGGACAGGTTGTATTCCGCACCCACCGCGAATTCGCTCGAATGGTTCGCCGAGTTGTTCTTGTCTTTCAGGTAGTAGTACCCCGACGTGACCTTGAAACGCGGATTGAACTGGTAGCCAAGGCCCCCCGAAATCATTTCGAAGTCCGCGGTGTTGCTATGCGCCGGGTTCTTGCCTGCGCCGTACGAGGCCGACACCGAAAATCCGGCGATCGTGTACATCGCACCGAAATAGTAGAAACGGTTGTTCGCCAGCCCGGTCGCAGGGATGGCGGGTGCCGCCGGGTACGTGATCGGGAACGGGTTGGTATCGTGGCCGTTGTAATACACCGCGGACAGATTCAGACCGTAGTTCGAATACCTGGCCACGGCAGACTCGCGCGTGCCGCCCTGGAAATGACCGGCGACGCCGCCCGGCGCGTACTCGAGCGCAAGCGACGCGCCGTGGAATTTCGGCGAGTTATAGACGAGCGCGTTGCTGTCGTACAGCGCGCCGATCGGCGCGTTCGTGCTCGTACCCGGCCAGCCGGCCGCCTGATTGATGCCCAGCCACGCGGTCAGAATACTGCCGAAATACTGCGCGCCGCGCACGTCGGTTTCCGCCATCGCGTAGATCATCGGAATGATCTGCCGGCCGGCGTCGAAGGTACCGAAGGGCCCGGACACGCCGATCGTCGCGAACTGGTTGAAGATCGCGGTGGTGCCCGGCGTATCGGACAGACCGAACTTGCCGTTCGTGGAGTTGAATACGCCCTGCAGCTTGAAATTGACCTTATAGCCGCCGCCGATGTCCTCGCTGCCTTTCAAACCCCAGAAGCTCGCATAGATACCGCCGTCCTTCAGCTGATAAATCTTGCCCGTGTTCGGCGCGTGCGGCAGGAAGGTGGCCGCCGACGTGCTCTGATACAGGAAGCCCGTATCGATCACGCCATAAAGCGTCACTGACGACTGCGCATGAGCTGCGGTGGCGAAAATGGCCAACACGATAGCGCTGCATGTCTTTAACTTCATTGTGTCTCCTTCGCGTACCGGCGGTGGCGCCAAAGCCCATGCTGCGGTCGCTTCAATCGATTGGTGATTTTGTGTGCGCCGGGCGTACCCGGCCGCGTTGTTGCGTGAATCGAACTGCGTTGCTGCGCAAGCCGTGCGTCAGGGCAGGTAGTAGTTCCCGTATTGATCGCGTAACTGGTTCTTCAGCACCTTGCCCGTTGCGCCGATAGGCACCGTGTCGACGAACACCACGGCATCGGGGGTCCACCAGCGCGCGACCCGCCCGTTGAAGAAGGACAGCAGTTCGTCGCCGGCCAGCTCGCTGCCCGGCTTTTTCACGACCAGCAGCAGCGGCCGTTCGTCCCACTTCGGATGCCGTGCTGCGATACACACTGCCGTCGCGACTTCCGGATGCAGATACGCGACGTTTTCGATGGCCGCCGAACTGATCCATTCGCCGCCCGACTTGATCACGTCCTTGCTGCGATCGGTGATCTGCATGAAGCCGTGCCGGTCGATGGTCGCGATGTCGCCGGTCGGAAACCAGCCGTCGCACAGCGGCGACTCGACGTCGGCGCCGAAATACTGTTGCGTGACCCAGTGGCCGCGCACCTGCAGATCGCCAGCGCTATCGCCGTCCCACGGCAATTCATTGCCGTGCGTGCCGACGATCCGCATATCGATGCCGAACAGCGCACGTCCCTGCTTCGCCTGCACCTGGTACTGCTCGTCCATCGGCAGCGACTGCTGATGCGCCTTGAAGCTACAGACCGTGCCGATCGGGCTCAATTCGGTCATGCCCCACGCGTGCAGCACCTCGACCCGATGGCGCTTCTGGAACGCTTCGGTCATCGCGGTCGGACACGGCGCGCCGCCGATCACCGTGCGTCGCATCGACGAGAAGGTGCCGCCCATCGCATCGACATGCGTGAGGAGTCCCTGCCACACGGTCGGCACCCCGGCCGACAGTGTCACGTGTTCCGTTTCGATCAGTTCATAGAGCGACTTGCCGTCGAGCGCCGGACCCGGAAACACCAGCTTCGCGCCGACCATGCACGCGATATAGGGCAGTCCCCACGCGTTCACATGGAACATCGGCACGACCGGCAGGATCACGTCGCGCGCGGAACAGTTCAGCGCATCGGGCAGCGCCGCCGCGTAGGTGTGCAGCACGGTAGAGCGATGGCTGTACAGCACGCCTTTCGGATTGCCGGTGGTGCCCGACGTGTAGCACAGCGACGACGCGCTGTTTTCGTCGAGCAGCGGCCATTCAAAGACGTCGTCGTGCAGCTCGAGCAGGTCTTCGTAGCACATCAGCATGCCGCCCAGCTCGTCCGCTTGCGGCATGTGCGCGCGATCGGTCATCGCCACGAATACCTTCGGGCTCTTCACCCGGGGCGCGACGCTCTCGATCAGCGGCAGAAACGTCAGGTCGAAGAACACCACGCGATCTTGCGCATGCTCGATGATGTATTCGAGCTGGTCGACGTGCAGTCGCGGGTTCAGCGTATGCAGCACCGACCCGGAGCCCGACACCGCGAAGTACAGTTCCATGTGGCGATAGCCGTTCCACGCGAGCGTCGCGACCCGCTCGCCCTGGCCGACGCCGAGCGTTGCCAGCGCGTTGGCCATGCGGCGCGCGCGCTGCGCGAGGTGCCGATACGAATAACGATGGATGTCTCCTTCCACGCGTCGCGACACGATCTCCTGTTCGCCGTGATGGCGCTCCGCGTGCGTGAGCAGCGCGGAAACCAGCAGCGACTGCTGCATCATCAAGCCTTGCATTTTTCCGTCTCCTGATTGGTGGTGGCGTCTCGAATCTCGCCTACCCGGCCTTACGTTGCCGCGCTGCCCGCTCGCTCATGCGAGGGCGTCGCGTTCGGCTCGTCGAGACTCACCACCACCTTTGAATCCACTATTTCGACCGGGAAGGTCGTCACACTCAATCCGCCTGCTCCCGCCATGCAGCCGGTGCGCACGTCGAAGCGCAGACCGTGCGCCGGACAGCGCAACATGCAGCCTTCCAGCTGACCGCCCGAAAGCGCGGCCCCGTTGTGCGGACAGGTGTTGTCGATGGCGTGAAGCGTGCCTGCGATGTTGAACAGCACGATGCTGCGGCCATCGATGAAGGCCAGCTTGCGCTGGCCCGGCGCGAGTTCACCGGCGACACCCACCTCGATCCGACGCGACATCCCAGGCTCCTTCTGATCCGGCGCCGGCCGCGTCACATCAGCACCAGCCGGCGAATCAGCGTCTCCGCCATCGGCCATTCGCCAAAGCCCGAAGCGGGATTGAGGTGCCCGACTTCGCCGAGATCGACGAGGCGGCTGCCCCAGTCCTGCGCCATTTCCTGCACCCGCTCGAACCGTGCGAGCGGATCGTTGCGGCTCGCGCCGACGATGCTCGGAAACGGCAGACGCTTGCGCGGAATCGGCAGCCAGCCGTGCTGCTCGAGCGTATCCAGCTCCGGATAGCCCGCCGGCATCGGCGTCTCGAGGTCCGCCGGCGCCGCGAGCAGCGCACCGTGAATCTCGCGCTGGTGCCGCGCCGCCCACTGCACGGTGATCATCACACCCGCGCTATGCGCGACCAGAATGACCGGGCCGTCGATTCTCGCGAGCGCGGCATCGAGCGCCGCAACCCGTGCCTCGCAACTGAGCTTGTCGTGCTCGAGCGGCGGCACCGACAGCGCTTTCGGCAGCCGTTGCTGCAACAGGGTTTGCCAATGCTCGGCGACGTGGTCGCGCAAACCCGGGACCATCAGAATGGTCGGTTTCAATTCGTAATTCATGGGAAGCTACTTACTGGTTCAGTACGGCTTGTCGCCGATAATGCCGGCGCGTTCCATCTTGCGATGGCACGGCGGGTAATCCATCACCGCATAGTGCTGCGTGCTGCGGTTGTCCCAGATCGCGATGCTGTTCTTCTGCCAGCGCCAGCGCACCTGGTACTCGGGGATGTACGCCTGGCTGATCAGATAGCGCAGCAGATCGCCCGCGCCCGGATTCGCGTCCTGACCGAAGCGCACCCGCTCCGGCGTATGAAAGTTCGTGAAATGGCTCGTGAAAGCGCTCACAAACAGCACCTTCTCTTCCGTTTCCGGATGCGTGCGCACGACCGGATGCTCCGCGTCCGGAAACTGCGCCTTCAACGCCAGACGCTTTTCGATCGGCATCGCCGCACCAAAGCTCGCCTCGATGCTGTGGCGCGCGCGCAGGTCCGCGATCTGCGTCTTCACGTACGCCGGCAGATTCTCGTAGGCGAGGACCATGTTCGCCCACATCGTGTCGCCACCGACGGGCGGACATTCCACGCAACGCAGCACGGCACCGAACTGCGGGTTTTCGCGCCACGTGGCGTCGGCATGCCACGCGTTTTCGTAACGGTCGTTGGGCTGGTCCGGGGTCTTGTAGATACGCACGAGGCCCGGATTTTCCGGATCGCTGCCCGCGACCGGATGGTCTTCCAGTTCGCCGAAGCGGCGCGCGAACGCCACGTGTTCGGCGCGCGTGATGTCCTGGTCGCGCAGGAACAGCACCCGGTGCTTCAGCAGCGCGGAGCGGATCTCCGCAAACAGGCCGTCGTCATGGATCGCATGAGCGAGATTCACGCCGGTCAGTTCCGCGCCGATCGAGTACGTCAGTTGTTCGACTCGCATGGCCAGCTCCTTAGATAACGAAGACCGACGAACCCGTCGTCTTGCGCGATTCCAGATCACGATGCGCTTGCGCCGCGTCCTCGAGCGCATAGCGCTGATTCAACTCGATCTTGATGCGTCCCGACGCGATGAGCCCGAAGATTTCGCCGGCAAGCTCGTCCTTCTCGGCCGGATCGGCGATGTAGTCGGCCAGAGCCGGGCGGGTCAGATACAGCGAGCCTTTCATTGCCAGCAGTTGCGGATTGAACGGCGGGATCGGGCCGGAGGCCGTGCCGACGCAAACCAGCAGACCGCGACGTTTCAGCGAATCGAGCGAAGCCTCGAAGGTGTCCTTGCCGACGCTGTCGAACACGACGTTCACGCCGACGCCATCGGTCAGTTCGCGTACGCGCTTCGCGACGTCTTCGCGGCTGTAGTTGATGACGTGATCGCAGCCGTGCGCGCGGGCCACCTCGCCCTTCGCCTCACTCGACACCGTGCCGATCACGGTCAGACCCAGCAGCTTCGCCCACTGCGAAACGATCAGGCCGACACCGCCGGCGGCGGCATGCAGAAGGATCGTGTCGCCGACCTTGAAGTCGTGAATGCGGCGCATCAGGTACGCGGCGGTCAGGCCGCGCATGGTCATGCCGGCAGCCGTTTCGCAGTCGATCGCATCGGGCAGCCGGATCAGCGGCGCGGCCGGAATCAGGCGTTCGGTGCTGTACGCGCCGAGCGTGTTGATGAAGCCCGTGTAGGTCACACGGTCACCCACCGCGACGTTCGTGACGTCGGGGCCCACGGCCTCGACCACGCCCGCGGCCTCCACGCCCATCCCCGCGGGCAGCGGCACCGGATACAGGCCGCTGCGGAAGTAGGTGTCGGCGAAATTGAGGCCCACTGCCTGATGGCGCAGGCGAACCTGACCGGGACCCGGGTTGCCCACTTCGACGTCCTCGTAGCGCAGGACCTCGGGACCACCGGTTTCATGAAAGCGCACTGCCTTTGCCATGTTGACTCTCCAATTCTTTGCTTGATCTGCACTTCGCAGAATTCATTGCGCCCGCGGCGCAGTTACAGGTTCCGTTCTCCGCGCCGTCCGCGCGGCACCATCCGATGTCAGCGTGCGGCCTGTTCGCGCAGCGTGTTCAGCCGATCGAGATCGCCCGAGTAGTTCCGTTTGCCGATCATGAATGCGGCGGCCGCGACGAGCGGTGCGAACGGCACCAGTTGCAACGCGCCCAGCAATCCGATCCGATCGGCGATGATCCCCGTCAGAACAGCCGCCGGTGCGAGGCCCAGCAGGTTGTTCGCGAGCGTCAGCGTCGCAAACGCCGAGGCGTGAATGGTCGGCGGCGTGAGGTTTGCCACCATCGCACCCGACGGGCCGCTCGCACCGGCGCAGAAGAACATGCCGACGCCGATCACGACCAGTTGCCACGGCCCCGCCGTCATGTGGAAGCCGATCGCGAGCAGAACGAAACAGGCGAGGCAGTAGGTGATCGCGGCACTCCACTTGCGTTCCCGCACGTTCTTGCTGAGCCGGTCGGCGAGGTTTCCGCACACCACCATGCCCACCCCGGTCACCAGCACGAACACCGCCGCGCACATCGCAGCCTTGCCGGTGGCCATGCCGTAGTAGCGGTTCAGGAAGCTCGGCATCCATGCCCACACAGCGGCGGGAACCATCAGATGCAAACCGCTGCCCACATAGGCGCACACCACGGACTTCGTCGAAAACAAACCCTTCATCAGTTCGCGCAGGCTCATGCGCATGCCGCGCGTTTGCGTCTGCTTCGTCACGCTCGCCGGCTGCAGCGGCGCAAGACGCTTTTCGGTGACGACGAGGCGGTAGATCACGACCAGCACGATCCCCATCGCCGCCATCGCGCCGAATGCGGAGCGCCAGCCGAGGTGAGCCGCCACCGCGCCGCCGAGCGCCATGCCCAGCACCGAGCCGAACGCGCCGCCGGCCATGAAGGTGCCGGTCAGCGTGGAGCGCAGCCGCACCGGAAAGATGCTCAGGACAACTGCGATGCCGACACTGCCATAAGCCGCTTCACCGATTCCGACGAAGGCACGCGCCAGCAGCAACTGTCCGTAGTTCGCCGAGATCGCGCAGCCCACCGTCGCGAGACTCCACATCGCCGCCATCAGCACGATGCTCTTCACGCGGCCCCAGCGGTCGGCCAGCACCGACAGTGGAAATGTGAGCACACCGACCATCAGCGCGACCACGCTGCTGAGCGAACCCAGCTGCGCATCGGACAAATTCCATGCCGCCTTGAGCGGCGGAAACACGGCATTCAACACCTGCCGCGACATATAGTCGGAAAGCAACAATCCGACCGTCAACGCAAACACCACCCACGCATAAGCGCGCACATCCGTCTTTGCTGCCTTAACTTCGCCCGCCGTGGGCGCTGCATGCTGAACGAGCATGTTTAGTCTCCTTCCACGCTGACTCCGTGGCGGCCGCCTTGCCCGCTTGGGCCGACGACCTGTTATGGATTCAGCTATCTGCTCCCGCTATCCAGCGGGAGCGTTACCCATGAAGCCCGGCCTCGGCCAACGCGTCGGCCCGGGCTCCTGGCATTCACGCCGCGCGAAGCGGCAGGTTCCTGACGCCGGCCTGGCGGTTCGGCGCCATGCCGTTGGCGCTGAGCGTTTCTTCGACCGTCTCGTACTGCACACCAATACGATAGATCTCGCGGGCTTCTTTACCAGTGGCAATTTCGCGGCCCAGTTCGCGCGCGACGCGCACGCACTGTTCGATCTGCTGTACCGACGTGAAGCGCTTACCGTGCTGATCGATGATCGTGTCCTCGATGCCGCAGCGCGGATGCAGGCCCATCGACATCGCCATCATGTTGAACGGCAGCACGTTCTTCAGCAGCGACTCGGCGGTCAGCGTGCAGCCATCCGGCGCGCGATGCACGAAGTTGAAGAAGTTGAACGGGTTCGGGCCGTCGAAGCCACCGCCGATGCCGATCCACGTCAGGTTCAGCGGGCCCTTGTAGACGCCCTTGCGCACGAGGCGCTCGAGCGTTTCGAGCGCGTGAATGCCGGTGAGCTGGAAGTGCGGCTGGATGCCCGCAGCCTGCAGGCGGCGCAGATGCTCCTCGACCCATGCGGGACCGGCCGGAACCGTCATTTCGCTGTAGGCGGCCATGAACGCAGGGTTGGAAAGCGAGGTGCCCGCCAGATACTCGAGATAGAGCAACTCCATGATGTTCATCTGCGTGGTATTGATCGCGACCGTCACCTGATCGGGCTTCGGATCGAGCTCGGCCAGCATATGGCGGGTATCGTCGGACAGCCACTTCGCGGCCTGTCCGTCGTCTTCCGGTGCGAACGAGATCGAGCCACCGACCTGAATGATCATGTCGGGCACAGCGGCGCGCACACCCGCGATCAGTTCATTGAACTTCGACAGGCGCTTCGAGCCCTTGCCGTCCAGTTCGCGCACGTGCAGGTGCAGTACCGTGGCGCCGGCGTTGTAGCAATCGACGGCCTTCTGGATCTGCTGGTCCATCGTCACGGGGATGTCTTCCGGGAAGTCCGCGGGCATCCATTCCGGGCCGTAAGGGGCGGTGGTGATGACTACCTTGTCCTGATTCTCAGGGTGCAGCGAATCGTCGAGAAATTGCATTTGATTGCCTCCATCCAGTTGTGAGTGACGGTGTTCCGCTATCGCGAGGTCGCATGAAAATTTGCTGGAACACATCGAACGACATGTGCACACGATACGGGAATCAAGCGCTACACTTTTATGATTGGACGCCATCCTTTTAGCGATTCGTGCCACTGCGCGTTAACACCAATAATTGCGCGAAGCAAGCGTTTAATGACAAGAAAAAGACTCAGCGTTTGAATCGTCCGGAGAAACTACGATGGAAACGATGGTGACGTCGGTGGCCATGAGCGGTTATTTCGAAGTGGCGCGACGGCTCGGACTGAATCCGGTCGAGCTCGCGAAACAGGCCGGCATCGATGCCGGCGCGCTCGCGAATCCGGACGATCGCGTATCGGCCACCGCCTGTTGCCGGCTGCTCGAAATGACGGCCGAAAAGGCGTCGTGCCCGACCCTCGCGCTGCAAATGGCGGAAACGCGGCAGACCTTCGGCAGCGGCGTAATCAATGTCCTGCTCGCGCACAAACGCACGCTGCGCGAAGTCTTGCTGGCCGCGGCCGAATACCGTCATCTGCTCAACGAAGCGCTGGCGGTGTACGTCGAGGACGCGGACAAAACGGTCACCATTCGGGAGGAACTCGTCGTCGAACCGGGTACCCCGACGAAGCAGGCGATCGAACTGGCGCTCGCCGTGCTCGCGCGGCACTCCAGTGCTCTGCTCGGCAAGTTCTGGAAACCGCGCGAGCTCCATTTCACACACGCCGCACCGAAGGACCTGACGTTCCATCGACGCTTCTTCGGCTGTCCGCTGCAGTTCGGCAGCGACTTCAATGGCTTCGTCTGCGCGAGCGCCGATCTCGACTACCCGAATCCGCTGGCCGATCCTGAACTCGTGCGCTATGCGGAGAGCCTCGCCTCTCCGAAGAACGCGAGCGCCGCGGAATCGGCCGCGCTCGAAGTGCGCAAGGCGATCTACCTGCTGCTGCCGCTCGAACAGGCGAACGCCGAGCTGGTCGCACGTTATCTGCATCTGAGCGTGCGCACCATGCAACGGCAGTTGAGTTCGGCCGGCACCAGCTTTTCGGATCAGGTCGAGGAAGTCCGCGGCGAACTCGCCGTGCGCTACATGAGCAATCCGACCTACCCGATCGGACGTGTGTCGGCGCTGCTCGGCTATGCGCAACAGGGATCGTTCACGAACTGGTTCGTGTCGCGCTTCCATATGACGCCGCGCGACTGGCGCGCGAGCCATGCGAAGTGACGACGAAAAAAAAGGAGTGTGATGCACTGAACATCACACTCCGTCATTGCCGCACGCGCTGTCGCCATCCGCTCATTCCGCGCGAAGCTTCACATAGCGGCCCGGCGCGCTCTCGATAGGCTTGTACTTCCGATTGCCGAGCTTGGTGCGCGCCTCGACCTGCTCTCCGGAATGCTGCTTGACCCATTCGATCCAGTGATTCCACCAGCTGCCGCGCTGCTGAACCGACGTCGCGAGCCACTCGTCGGCGTTCTCGTTGCAGGTATCGTTGGTCCGGTAGCTGCGCTTGTTCTTCGACGCTGGATTGACCACACCCGCGATATGGCCGCTTGCCCCGAGCACGAACTCGGTTTGACCACCAAGTAGTTGCGTCGACTGATAGGCGGATCGCCACGGCACGATGTGATCTTCCTCGGCCGCCATCAGATAGCTTGGGATATCGACGTTGCCGAGATCCACCGGCGTGTTGCAGAACGTCAGTTTGTTCGGCACGCGCAGACTGTTTTCGAGGTACATGTTGCGCAGATAGAAGCTGTACATCGGGCCGGGCAGATTGGTCGTGTCCGCGTTCCAGTACAGCAGGTCGAACGCGGCTGGGGCTTTGCCTTTCAGGTAATTGTTCACGACATACGGCCAGATCAGATCGTTGGCACGCAGCGCCTGGAATACGAAGCCGAGTTCGCGGCCAGGATAAAGGCCGCCGCGACCGATCGTGTGCTCGCGCATCGCCACGCCCTGCTCGTCGATGAACACGCCGAGATCGCCCGGGTCGGTGAAGTCGAGCAATGCCGTCAACAGTGTCAGGCTCGCCACCGAGTCCTCGCCGTTCGCACGCATGACCGCCAGCGCCGACGACAGCATCGTGCCGCCCACGCACCAGCCCAACGCATTGACCTGGTCGGCCCGGCTAATCTCACGCGCCACCTTGAGCGCCTGCATCACGCCGTCCTCGAGGTAGGCGTCCCACGTGGTCTGCGCCATGTCCTGCTGCGGGTTGCGCCACGACACGACGAACACCGTCAGGCCTTGCTCGGAGGCGAAGCGCACGAACGAATTCTCGGGCTGCAGATCCAGAATGTAGAACTTGTTGATGCACGGCGGAATGATCACGAGCGGCCGCGCGGCGACCTTCGGCGTCAACGGATCGTACTGGATCAGCTGAAACAGATCGTTTTCATAGACCACCGCGCCGCTGGACGTGGCCACGCTGCGGCCCACTTCGAATGCGCTTCGGTCGGTGATCGAAATCGAGCCGCTGCCCAGATCGTCGAGCAGATGCGTGACGCCCGACAGCAGGCTCGAGCCACCCGATTCCACCGCCTCCCGGAGGACCTCGGGATTCGTCGCGAGGAAATTCGCGGGGCTGGCGCAGTCGATGAACTGGCGCATCAAAAAGCGCAGCTTGTGCTTGCCTTTTTCGTCGAGCGTACTCGCTTCGACGAAGTCCGCGAGCGCCCTCGCATTGATCAGATAGCTCTGTTTCAGAAGACTGTACCAGCCGTTGCTGGACCAGTCGTCGGCGTGAAAGCGCCGGTCTCCCTGCTCGGGTTCGGCGACCGCCTTCAACTCCGTGCGCCCGCCGATCAATCCGGCGACGGCATCGCTCCACAGTTGCGCCTGCTTTTGAAGGTAGTGGGCGCTCGTGTGGGTCACGGAGCCTCGCGCGAACGGCCCGGCGAAATCGAAGCCGGAGCCGTCGGTGTCAGGCACCGACGCATCGAATTCTTCCTTGAGCGGCGAAAAACGCCAGAAATCGAAGCCGGCCTTGACCCAGCCCGTGGAAAACTCGTGTGGCATGCTGAATGGCATTCTCATGGCGGGGCTCGCTATCATGCTTCGCTGGCGACGCAAGCCGCGTCCTCGACGACACGGTCGCGGCAGCTTGTCGGCATCACCGTCGCCTCGCCGTCGACCACCACCTTGCCGCCGACCGTGCAAACGGTGGACAGCACCACGCGGCGCTTGTCGTGGATCAGTTCCTTGACGGTCACTTCGGCCTGCACGGTATCGCCGGGTCGGACCGGCGCCTTGAAGCGCAGGTTCTGGCCGAGATAGATCGTGCCCGGACCGGGCAGCTGGCCCGCGAGCGCCGCGGAGATGATGCTGGCGGTCAGCATGCCGTGGGCGATGCGCCCCTTGAAGGGTGTGGTTTGCGCAAACTGCTCGTTGATGTGAACCGCGTTGATGTCTCCCGACGCGCTCGCGAAGAACAGAATGTCCGCCTCCGTGATGGTCTTGGCGAACCGGCCACTCATGCCCAGTTGCAGGTCTTCGAAATCGTATCCGTTAAGCTCATTCATGATTATTCCGCTTGCTGGGGGCGGTTAGCCGAGCGCCTGCTCGAGTTCCGGCACGAGGGTGAACAGATCGCCGACGAGGCCGTAGTCGGCCACGCTAAAGATCGGCGCTTCTTCGTCCTTGTTGATCGCGACGATGACCTTCGAGTCCTTCATACCGGCGAGATGCTGGATCGCACCCGAGATGCCGACCGCGACGTACAGTTGCGGCGCGACGATCTTGCCGGTCTGGCCGACCTGATAGTCGTTCGGCACGAAGCCCGCGTCGACGGCTGCGCGCGATGCGCCCAGTGCCGCGCCGAGCTTGTCGGCCAACGGCTCGAGCACCTTCGTGTAGTTCTCGCCATTGCCGAGACCCCGGCCACCCGACACGATGATCTTCGCGCTCGTCAGTTCCGGACGATCGAGCTTCGTCACTTCGCGGCTCACGAACTGCGAGATGCCGGCGTCGGCTGCGGCTTCGATCTTCTCGACCGCTGCGCTGCCGCCAACGGCCGCGACGGCGTCGAAGCCGGTCGAGCGTACCGTGATCACCTTGATCGGGTCTTGAGATTGAACCGTTGCGACCGCGTTGCCCGCGTATATAGGACGCTCGAACGTGTCGGCGCTGTCCACCGCGGTGATGTCGCTGATCTGCGCGACGTCGAGCTTCGCGGCGATACGCGGCGCGACGTTCTTGCCGTACGCGGTAGCCGGCGCAAGGATGTGCGTGTAGTTCCTGGCCGCATCCTGCACAAGCGTCAGCACCGTCGCTTCGACGTTTTCCGCGAGACCCGCTTCGAGTTGCGGCGCGTCGGCGAGCAGTACCTTGCTGACGCCGGCGATCTTCGCTGCGGCATCGGCAGCAGCCTGCGCGTTATGCCCCGCGACCAGCACGTGAATCTCACCGCCGATCTTCTGTGCCGCTGCGATCGTATTCAGCGTCGCGGCCTTGATCGACGCGTTATCGTGTTCTGCAATTACCAGATTCGTCATTTCTTGCGTCTCCTCACAGCACCTTGGCTTCGTTCTTCAGCTTCTCGACCAGCGTCTTTACGTCCGGCACCTTCACACCGGCGGAGCGCTTCGGAGGCTCGGCGACTTTCAGCGTCTTCAGACGCGGCGTGACATCCACGCCGAGGTCTTCGGGCTTCACCGTTTCGAGCGGCTTTTTCTTGGCCTTCATGATGTTCGGCAGCGTCACGTAGCGCGGCTCGTTCAGGCGCAGATCGGTCGTGACCACGGCCGGCAGCGTCAGCGACAGCGTTTCCGCGCCGCCATCCACTTCGCGCGACACCGTTGCCTTGCCGTCCGCCACGACCACCTTCGACGCGAACGTCGCCTGCGGCAGGTTCGCGAGCGCGGCGAGCATCTGGCCGGTCTGGTTGGAGTCGTCGTCGATGGCCTGCTTGCCGAGGATCACCAGCTGCGGCTGTTCCTTGTCGACCAGCGCCTTGAGCAGCTTGGCAACGGCCAGCGGCTGCAGGTCTTCGTTCGATTCGATCAGGATCGCGCGGTCCGCGCCGATTGCGAGCGCGGTGCGCAGCGTTTCCTGCGACTGCGTCACACCGGCCGACACGGCGATCACCTCGGTCGCGACGCCCGCTTCCTTCAGACGCACGGCTTCTTCAACCGCGATTTCGTCGAACGGATTCATCGACATTTTCACGTTCGCAATATCGACGCCCGTACCGTCCGATTTCACGCGGACCTTCACGTTGTAGTCGACCACTCGCTTGACTGCTACAAGAACTCTCACAACACTCTCCTTCCCACACCGATAGGGCCGAGCCCTATCGTCTTGAATGACATTACGTCCGTTGATCGATCAGAACTGGTCTTCGCGCAGCGCCAGCGCGCCTTCGCCATCGCGAGCGCCGCGAAGCGTCGCTTCGAGCGCGATTGCACGAGGCAGCACCTGCGTCGCGTAGGTGTGCGCGGTCGCGATCTTCGCGTCGTAGAAGCCCGGGTCTTCATCGCGCTTGTCGGCGGCGAGCACGAGCGAGCGGGCGACTTGCCAACCCGCGAGCACGATGCCCGCGAGCATCAGATAAGAGACACTGCCCCCGAACACCGCATTCGGATCGCGCTTGACGTTCTCGACCACGTAACGCACCGCGCTGTGCAACGCGTTGCGGCCGGCGGACAGATGACGGTGCATCGCCTGGAAAGCCGCGCTCGAACCATACGAGGGGTGCCCTTGCACCGCGGCCAGCGTCGCGTCGATCTGCGCGAGCAGCGTCCCGGCCACCTCGCCGTTGTCGCGCATGGTCTTGCGGCCGACGAGGTCATTCGCCTGGATCGCCGTCGTGCCTTCGTAGATCGGCAGAATGCGCGCGTCGCGGTAGAACTGCGCGGCGCCGGTTTCCTCGATGAAGCCCATGCCGCCGTGCACCTGCACGCCGAGACTCGTCACCTCCAGCGACATCTCCGTGCTCCAGCCCTTCACGATCGGCACCAGGTATTCGTAGATCGCCTGATGATTCGCACGCGTCGCGCCGTCCGGATGACGATGCGCGAGATCGCAATGCGACGCCGACACATAGGCCAGCGCGCGTGCGCCTTCGGTCAGCGCGCGCATCGTCGACAGCATGCGGCGCACGTCCGGGTGCTGGATGATCGCGACAGACTGCTTCGCGGAGCCATCCACGGGACGGCTCTGCACGCGCTCCTTCGCATACGCAACAGCCTGCTGGTACGCGCGATCCGAGATCGCCACGCCCTGCACGCCCACCGCGAAACGCGCCGCGTTCATCATGATGAACATGTACTCCAGACCGCGGTTCTCCTCGCCGACGAGCTGCCCGATCGCGCCGCCGTGATCGCCGAACTGCAGCACGCCCGTCGGGCTCGCCTTGATGCCGAGCTTGTGTTCGATCGATACGCAGTGCACGTCGTTGCGCTCGCCGAGCGTACCGTCTTCATTGACGAGGAACTTCGGCACGACGAACAGCGAAATGCCTTTCACGCCTTCCGGTGCGTTCGGCGTACGTGCGAGCACCAGATGCACGATGTTTTCCGTCATATCGTGCTCGCCCCAGGTGATGAAAATCTTCGTGCCGAAGATCCGGTACGAGCCGTCGCCCTGCGGCTCGGCGCGGGTGCGCACCAGCGACAGGTCGGAGCCCGCCTGCGGCTCGGTCAGGTTCATCGTGCCGGTCCACTCGCCGGAGATCATCTTCGGCACGTAGCGTTGCTTCAGTTCGTCGCTACCCGCCGTCAGCAGCGCTTCGATCGCGCCGTCGGTCAAGAGCGGGCACAGCCCGAGCGACAGGTTGGCGGCGTTGAGCATTTCGATGCAGGGCGTCGACAGCAGCTTGGGCAGATCCTGGCCGCCGTATTCAGACGGATGTTGCAAACCCTGCCAGCCGCCTTCGCTGAATTGACGAAACGCATCCTTGAAACCGGCCGTGGCGGTCACCGCGCCGTCCTTCCAGGTGCTCGGGTTGCGGTCGCCGTCGACGTTCAGCGGCGCGAGCACGCCTTCGTGCAGGCGCGCGGCCTCTTCGAGCACCGCACGGGCGGTATCGGCGGTCGCGTCCTCGCAGCCGGGCAGGCCCGCCAGTTGGTCGATTCCGGCCAGTTCCGTGATTGCAAACAGCATGTCTTTGAGAGGCGCGACGTAGCTCATTACCATTCTTCCGATCAGATAGTCCGTAGGGAAAGTCACCCGTGTGGCACCGATGCGGCCGGGGTAACGTATGGCTGAATCGTAGCGTCGGAGAGGCCCTGCCCGGTTGTCCAAACCGGACGATCTATTGACATCTCTGGCCACGTCGGAGGAAGTAAGCGCCCCGTGGGAAGTGCGTCGGCGGGTGCTATCGACGCATTGATACGACGAGATCAGCCACCCCGGCGATAGGCCGCCGGGGTGCTGCCGGTCCAGTGACGGAACGCTCGATGGAATGCGGTGGGGTCGCCGAAGCCGACGTCGCCCGCGATGATGGCGATCGGCTCGTGGGTGCCGGTCAGGCGCTGGATCGCGATGTCGCGGCGCAATTCGTCCTTGAGCACCTGGAACGCCGTGCCCTCGGCGGCAAGATGACGGCACAGCGTTCTGACCGAACAGTGCAGGCCTTCCGCCGCCTCTTCGATAGACGGGATGTCGGGCAGCCGGGACGCGAGATGTTCCCGCACGCGATGACTGAACAGCTGCTCGTTGAACGACACGAAGATCCAGTCTTCCGGCGCGCGAGCGAGAAACCTGCGCAGGTTCGCCTTGCGCTGGCGCACGGGCAGATCGAAATAGCTACTGCTGAACTGCATCGAGGTCTGATTGCAGTCGAACTTCGCCGGTCCGGGAAACAGATAAAGATACTCGAGCGCGTGAGCAGGACGGGGGAAGGCGAACTGCACCTGGAGCAACGCAATGCGCTGACCGATCAGCCAGGACGCGATCCCGTGCGCGAGCTTCAGCATCAGCTCCTGGCCCAGCATGCTGGGTTGCGCGCCCGTGCTTCCCGGATGCAAGGCCAGCGTCGCAACGAGGTCGCTGCGGCGCGATTCGAAACGGAAGTCGTCGAGCACCAGATGGAAGAACTGGCCGAACCGATGCATCGCGGTTTCGAGGTTCGGCGCATCCAGCAGGCTCAGACACAGAAACTTGAGCGCACCGCTGCGCAGCGGGCGCGAGAAAACGCCGGGCATCTCGTCGTCGAGTTCGATCGCGAGCGAGCGGTAGAGCGTCGAGAACTGTTCCTCGGTGACGCGCGCGCCAGGCTGGCTCAGCAGCGCGCGCGGGATATTCGCGCCGGACAAATGCCGGTCGACGATATCAGGCCGCGTCCCGACGCTGCCGACGAACCCATTGACGAGCGAGATCGGTACGGTGGCGCCAGGAGCTTGCATGACAGGGTTCCGCGAGGCGAAGACGCATCAGCATAGCGCCTCCCGCCGCATCGTGGCGAGGGTTCGGCGAATCGCTACGCGAGTGCCGGGTTTGCGGCCTGGCGCTTTCCGCTAGCGGGTCGCCTATTGCGCCGATGCGTGCGAGCGCAGATACGGCAGGTAGCCGTTCTGGGTCTTCAGGATCTTCTCGGCGCACTCGTCATAGTCGTC
This sequence comes from Paraburkholderia sp. JPY465, assembly GCF_050436725.1. Classification (NCBI taxonomy): domain Bacteria; kingdom Pseudomonadati; phylum Pseudomonadota; class Betaproteobacteria; order Burkholderiales; family Burkholderiaceae; genus Paraburkholderia; species Paraburkholderia sp. JPY465. The sequence continues at coordinate 2,271,487 of NZ_JBNDMT010000002.1, read as the reverse complement.
GCCCTTCGCGCTGTCGGGCCCATACATGCCGCGGCACTGCGCGAACAGCGACAGTGTCGCGCCGCCCGTGCTCTTGTTCGCGCGGGTCGCTGAGAAAGCGGCTTTGCCCGAATCGTCGGGCACGTCGGTATCGATCGCGACCGCGTCCGCGCGGATCACGTGCGTGTCGGAATGCTGCTCGATATAGCGTTTGGTCGCCGCCCACGCGGCATCGCAATTCGCCGGTGTGCAGTCGATCACCGCGTCGCGTTGCGCGGCGCGGAGGTTCGGCTCGCTATGAAGGATTTCCTGCTGGGCGCGCTGCGCCTGCTTTTCCGGGGACGACGAGCAGGCGGCGAGTGCGCATGCGACGAGTGCGAAGGCTGCGATCTTTTTCATGAGTAGACTTCGAAGGCCATGTTCGAGCGCGATTATAGCCGCGTGAGGAACGCGGTCACGCATTCAACCCACCGCAGAGGCCCCTAACTATTCGCCACCAGCAGTTCCTCCGCATTGCCCGGCGGGCGCAGCCCATCCGTGCGAGCCGCGAAGTAGCGCTGCGTCAGATCGGCCGCGGACACATGCCGCGCGTCGTCAAAGCCTGCTTCACGCGCCATGTCGATCATCTGCTGCGGCATGAAGAAGCTGATGAACGGCGTACCGCTCGCACGCGCGCCCTTCTCCGCCATTTCGAGTCCGGGGCGCACGTCCGGGTCCGCCATCTCCAGCGGCAACAGAAACGTCATCGCGAACGTCGAGCCGCGCGCGAGCCCGGCAACTTCACGCAACGTCGCCGCATTCGCCTCCCTGGTCAGATACATGCTGACGCCGGTCGACACGACCACGGCTGGCCTGCTTTCGTCGAAGCCTTCGGCGACCAGACGCTGCCGCCAGCTGTCGCCCGCTTCGAAATCGACCGGCACGAAACGCAGCCAGTCCGGCAGGCCGTAACCCAGTTCGCTGAGCCGCTGACGCTTCCACGTTTGCGGTCCCGGCGGATCGACCTCGAACACGGTGAGCCGCGACGCGATGTCGGGCCGGCGTTGCGCGAAGCTGTCGAGACCGGCGCCGAGGATCACGTATTGATCCACACCGCGCCCGGCCTGCTCGACGACCAGATCCTCGATAAAGCGTGCGCGCGCGACGATCGACGCACGAAACGGCCGCGTGAACCGAAGGTCCATGTCGCCGCGGCTGAGCCAGTCTTCGGCGGGAGCCAGCAATTGCAAGCCGACTTCGTCTTCGAGCACGTGCGGCGGCGCGTCGGCCTGCACGTGCAGCGCACGCCATAGCGCGACGCGCGCGGCGGTGCTGTCGGGTGCGATGTGGGGTTGATTGCTCATGATATTTGCCTGTATTCGCCTGGACTCAATGAAAAAACGGCAGCGTGAGAAACAGTTTGATCACGATCGCATTGACGATGTCCATGAAAAACGCACCGGTCATCGGCACGATCAGGAACGCGATATGGGAGTGGCCGAAGCGGTTCGTGATCGCCTGCATGTTCGCGATCGCGGTCGGCGTCGCGCCAAGTCCGAGCCCGCATTGCGCCGCGCACAACACGACCGCGTCGTAGTTGCGGCCCATCGCGGGGAACGTGATGAAGATCGCGTAGAGCGCCATCAGCAGCGTTTGCGCCGCGAGGATCGAGATGATCGGCAACGCGAGCGCGGCAAGCTCCCATAGGTCGAGCCGCATCAGCGCCATCGCGAGAAAGAGCGCGAGCGCGACGTTGCCGACCAGCGCGACCGCGTGCTGGTCGATCCGCACACGCATGAGCGCGAGCACGTTGTTCAGGATCACGCCTATGAACAGCGTGCAGACGAAGGTCGGCAATTCGAACACGGTGTCCGCGATCCAGTCGGCAAACACTTCGCCGCCCGCGAGGCAGATCGAGATCAGCGCGAGTGTCGTGATGATCGCGGCGGGCGTGGTGGCCTGCTCCGCCTTCGGCTCTTCGAAGACCAGCGTTTCGTCCGCTAGCTGCTGCACGCGCAGCAATTCGTCGGCGCTGATCCGCCGCATCAGCACACGGGCGACCGGACCGCCGAGCACGCCGCCCATCACGAGTCCAAAGGTCGCGCAGCCGATCGCGATCTCGGTCGCCGACTCCAGCCCGTGGCGTTCGGTGAAGACCTGGCTCCACGCGGCGCCGGTGCCGTGCCCGCCCGACATCGTGACCGAGCCGCCGAGAATGCCGAGCAGCGGATCGACGCCGAGCGCGAACGCGAGCAGGATGCCGATCACGTTCTGCAGGATCAGCAGCCCGCTGACCACCGCCAGAAAGCGGATCAACACCGGCCCGCCCGCCTTCAGATTCGACAGATGCGCATTCAGACCGATCGTCGAGAAGAACGCGAGCATCAGCGGCGCCTGCAGCGTCGAATCGAACCTGACCTGCACTTGCGTGGTGATGCGTGTGATCAGCACGCAGATCGCAACGATGAGCCCGCCTGCCACCGGCGCCGGAATCGAATAGGTTCGCAGCACGCCGATCCATTGCACGAGCTTTTCGCCGAGCAGCAGCACGAGCGACGTCGCGACCAGCGTGGCATATACGCCGACAGTCATGAATGGCCTCCGAGCGCGAACCTGCGACATCTTAGCCAATCCGTCCAGGCTAAGTATGATTTTCCTTGACGCAATGCAGTCGGCCGATGACGTCGCGCCACAACGGGAGAAATGAACCGAACCTCTATCCGCGCTATCTACGCTCGCGGATCCGGCGAGGTCCGGGAGTGGGTTCTGGCACCAGGGACCGAGCGTGGCAAAACGTCCAGAACACCCGCATACAGGGCTCCGCTGGCTGCGTGCATGGCATCAGTGCCGATCGGCGCTACGAGTAAACCCCCTACGCTCAGGCGCGGTCGGCAATCCCGCAATGCGATGGTCCTCTTCGCGAACCGCCTCCTGCGGGCGCCGGCTCGCACGTGCGCGCAACGTTGGTCTGCGGACCTCTAGCCTGTTACAACGCTTCCCGCCTGCTTTGGGCAAGCCCTGGCAGCCCGTGTCAGGCGGGCAGGAACGCGGCATGCGCAGACAGATTCGCGCCGTCCAGCCGACGGCGCTCCGCATGCGTGGCACGGCGGAGGGAAGACCCAACTACCAACTCCAATGGAGGTCCGGATGTTCATGCACGACAAACGCCTGCAGTACACGGTTCGCGTCGGCACGACCAATCCCGGGCTCGCGAATCTGATGCTGGAGCAGTTCGGCGGTCCGCAAGGCGAACTGCCCGCCGCGATGCGCTACTTCACCCAGGCCGTTGCGGAAGAAGACCCCGGGCGCAAGGACATGCTGTTCGATATCGCCACCGAAGAGCTGAGCCATCTCGAGATCATCGGCTCGATCGTCGCGATGTTGAATCGCGGCGCGAAAGGGGAACTCGCCGAAGCGGTCGAGCAGCAAGCCGGGCTTTATCGCAAGCTCAACGGCGCGGGCAACGACAGTCACCTGACCCAGGTGCTATACGGCGGCGGACCGCCGCTGACGAACTCCGGCGGCGTCCCGTGGAGTGCCGCGTACATCGACACGATCGGCGAGCCGACCGCGGACCTGCGCTCGAACATCGCGGCCGAAGCGCGCGCGAAGATCATCTATGAACGGCTGATCAACGTCACCGACGCGGCAGCCAACGCGGCGGGCGACATCGAGACCCGCCAGGTTTGCGAGCAGATTCTGCCGCAGGAAATCGAAATGGCGAAGTGGCTGCTTGAGCACCTGCCGGAGACGGTCACGCAATTCCTTGGCCGCTCTGCTGCGGACCGCGACGAAGCGAAAAGGTAGACACACGTGGGATTCGAGACGCGCAATCGCGTCGCCAAGTGAGCACTTTGGCCTTTGCGGCGCGGTCCGCATCGGACAGCGGAGTGGCTTCGCCGTCAGCGTTATCGGCAAGGCGATCGCGACAATCAACCTGGAGCATTGCGAATGGCAAGCCAGCCCCGAACAAACGACGATCACCCGGCAGGACATGCGTCGCCCCATCTCGATGACGAGGAGCGCGACCAGGCTTCCGCGCACAGTTCACCTCGCGCGCTGGTGATTCACGAGATCATCCGGGAGGAAGGCGAGACGGCGCTTGGCCGCAAGCCGCTCGCGCTGCTGTGGTCCGCGTTGGCGGCCGGGCTGTCAATGGGTTTTTCGTTTCTGACCCAGGCGGTGCTCGAAAGCAAGACCTCGTCGCCCGGTCACGGCGGCATCTCGCTGACTGGCGCCGCAGGCTATTGCGTCGGCTTCATCATCGTCGTGCTCGGGCGCCAGCAACTATTCACCGAAAGCACGTTGACCGTGCTGCTGCCGGTCCTGACGAGGCGCAGTCTGCCGGTTGCCGCTATCGCGCTGCGGCTATGGGTGATCGTACTGGCCGCGAATCTGGCCGGGACATGGATCTTCGCCGGGATCCTTACGATGCCGACGTCGTTCGGGCAGAAGCTTGCTCCGGTTCTCGACCAGTTGTCGCAAGCCCCGTACGGCTCCACCTTTGCTTCCACGACGATGAAGGCGGTTCTCGCGGGCTGGCTAATCGCGCTGATGGTCTGGCTGCTGCCGAGCGCGAGATCCGCCGCCGTGCTGATCGTCGCGGTCCTCACGTATGTTGTTGCAGTGTGTGATCTGGCGCACGTGATTGCTGGCTCAGTGGAAGCGGCGTACGCGGTGCTGCGCAGCCATGCCGCCGTGCAGGACTATCTGCTGCGATTTTTCGCGCCGACGCTGCTAGGTAACGTGGTCGGTGGCGTCGCCCTCGTCGGGCTGCTGAACCATGCGTCGATCGCGCCCGAGATGACAGGCCGCGACGGCTGATCTCGGCCACGCGCAGCGCATCACACCCGAGCCGACATGAACTAGGCCCCGCCAACGATGCTCTTTGACGGCACGAGCCGTGCTACGCGGATGGGTACGTAGTTCCCGGAGCGCTTCCCAAACTGGAGATCGTCATGAAGCTGATAGTGGCAGGAGTGGGCGTAATTTCATTGATTGCCGGCGCTTACGCGTTTGCGCAAACCAATACCGGCAGCGTGCAGCCGAAGCAGGATGCTCACAGCGCGCAGCCGGGTACCGCCGGGCAGAGCATGAGCCGTGCCGCGGACGCCGGTACCGGCAAACCGGCGAGTGGCACATTGATGCAAAAACGCGAAAGTGGCATGTCGCCCCAAGGCGCGTCCGGCTCTAACGCGACCGGCGCGATGAAGCAGTGACGACAACGCGAGGCACAGCTCCTTCGTGAGTGGGACCACGGAGGCACGCACGAAAGGAGATGCCGAATGCTGGTCGGTCGATGCGCGCGCGGCAACCGTTGCGATGTGACCGATGGATCTCATCGGCCCCGCCATATCGAGGCATGGCTAATGCTCGGCCGAAAGTGCATTTCAACAATGCTTCGCCATCGTGATGTACTTGTGTGTCAATGATTTGCGGCCGACACAAATGACAATCGGCTCGCGTTACGTAAGCGCCAAAGCGCTGCTGACCGACCGTCATTCCAACGACATCAACGCGTTCATGGAGCGACATGCGGTCCGCGTCGCGTTGGGACCGGGACGCTCTTTCTTTATTGTCGATCATCACCACTGGGCGCGCGCCTGGCGGAGCATGAGAATCGACAACGTTCCGGTGAGAGTTTTGGCTGATTTCGCTGCTTTGGAGACCGACGAGTTTTGGGAACACGTGAGGCAAAGGCATTGGCTACACCCGTTCGATGATCGTGGCTTGCGACGCGCGATCGGCGAAATGCCGATGTCGCTTTCAGCAATGATGGACGACCCCTATCAAAGCCTCGCGGCATTTGCGCGACGTGCTGGCGCCTACCGAAAACCAAAGCGTGCGTACGAGTCGTTTCTGTGGGCAAGCTTCTTCAGGACGAGATTGCGTTTGCCGGTCTAGCCAGAGGAACATGGTTCGGTTTCGCGTTCGCGCCGTACTGTGCCCATCCCTCTCGAGCGCCTGCAGCAACTCGAGCTGGTGGCCGTTTCGAGACTGCGCAGCCGAAATGGCATCGTCTGCCTGCCGGAGGTCGCGAATTTCGTCGTGCAGATTCATGCGCCCTCCTGACGCCGAATATCGGTAGTTTATGGAGGTAGCAACATGACACCAACGGATACATGCAGGTTTCTGGACTCGCTCGGCGACGAAGCTCGAATCCTCGCGTTGAAGCACTTCAGAACGAGGTTCGACGTTACAACAAAGTCCGACGCGACCCCCGTCACAATCGCGGACCGCGAGATAGAACGACGGCTTCGTGAACTCATCTTGTCGCGGCATCCATCGCACCACCTTGTGGGCGAAGAGGAAGGCGGCGAGACTGGAGACGGAACAACCTGGGTGATTGACCCCATCGACGGCACGAAGAGCTTCGTATCGGGTCTTCCGCTGTTCGGGACGCTCGTCGCGGTACTCGAAAGTCGACTTCCTGTCTACGGCCTGATTGAAGTCCCAGCACTGCGTGAGCGCTGGATAGGCTACGGCAATAGCACCGTTCTCAATGGCACTCCGTGCAAAGTCAGTTCATGCACGCGATTGCGCGATGCCCGACTCTGCACAACGGACCCGCAGATATTTATCGGTGAAGCGTCACGGGCCTTTTCAACGCTGTCGCGTTCTGTCGCAATCTCCCGGTTCGGAACCGACTGTTACGGTTACGCCTTGTTAGCCTCGGGTTACATTGACCTCGTTGTGGAAGCAGACCTGGAAATTTACGATGTGATGGCGCTAGTGCCTGTCGTTCGGGGCGCGGGTGGCATCGTTACTACGTGGTCGGGTCATCCAATCACTGAACGTTTCGATGGTACGGTCGTCGCGGCTGCGACTCCCGGGTTGCACACCGAGGCGCTTGGAGTCCTCGGAAAACCGTAATCGCGTCACCGGCGCTACATTGGCCAAAAAATTACAGCGACATCTGCATCAACGGATATAAGGTCAGATGCAAGGTGCCCACGTCGGACACCTCCACACTGACAGGCGTGGCCGACCCCACTTCGCGGGCCGAAGCAGGTTTGTACGCGTCGTTTAGCTTGGATGCTGCCAGGTTGCTAGCGCTGATTAGCGAAACAGGCACGGGGGATGCGCCACGTAAAAAATAGCCCATTCCATCCTGGAGAGAGATCATGGCCGCAAGCACACAGTCCAGCGTCTACAAGGTTACAGAAATTGTCGGCACGAGTCCGACTTCCTGGGAGGAGGCTGCGAAAAATGCTGTAGAAACCGCTGCTAACTCGCTTCGTGATTTGCGAATCGCCAATGTCTGTAAGCTCGACATGAAGATCGACAACGGCAAGGTGGTTGAATATCGGACCCGGGTGTCCGTGTCGTTCAAGTATGAGACTTGAGAGTTCGGCTGATCGCAAGACGTGACGAACTCGAACGTGGCGCGCCGGGCTGCGGGTGGAAGGTGGACCGCTGAAGCCTCCGGCCAATCCAATCCATGATGGCGCGAGCGCGCTGGAAAACCGCGCACAAATGAAGCCCAAACTGCAGCCCACGCCAAACACCGCGAGATTGGCTACGACGCGGTTAACCCGCCCTTTGTAAATCTGGGGATCTCAGAGTGCACATAGCAGACAATAAAGACCGCGAGCAATCCAGCGATGAACGACATGGCCGCAATCATTCGACCTTCCTCTCCTGCAATAGTCGCGACTCCGGATTGCTAATCGCTAGAGAGAGCGCGACGGCAGAATATGCGTTGAAATGATCTGCGGCGTCGATGCGCGGCGCTCTTTTTTTGTCCCCAAAATCGTGCCCGTTGCAGCACGGGCCTGAGAGAGAACGAAAAACTCCCTAACTTTAGGAATTTGAGGGAAGTCTGTTACGCTGCGCGCTTCACCACCCTTGCATTGAAACAATGGAAATCCCATTCAACGATCGCGGCGTGTCAGTCACGCGCAACGCCCTCTCGGCCGCGGGCCAGGTCTTCCCGCTGCGCGATATCGTCGACGTGCAGGTCATGACCGTGCAGAAGAACAAGGTCGTGCCGCTCGTGATCTCGGTGGCGGGGCTGATCGGCGCGATCGTCGGCGGTGTGCTGCATTCGGCTTCGGGGCTCGTATCCGGGGCGATGCTGGTCGTGGTCGGCTGGCTGACCTGGGTGACTCAGGACGTCACGCATCGGTTGATGGTCAAGACGGCCGACGGTGAGCGCGAGGCGCTGATGAGCACGGATCGCGAGTTCGTCGAACGCGTCGGCGAGGCCGTGCATCGGGCGAAGGCGGCGGCTGCCGCGCCGAAGGCATGACGCGGCGCGTCGATCGAACATGAAAAAGCCGTGCGCGACTGGTCGACGCCAGCCCCGCACGGCTTCGCCAGTTCAGTCCAGACTGAGCGGATTCACGCGCCAGATATTGCGCGCATACTCGCCGATCGTGCGATCCGACGAGAACTGCCCCATCCCCGCGACGTTCTCGATCGCGCTTTCGGCCCACGCGTGTTTGTTGACGAAACGCGCATCCACTGCGTTCTGCGCCTTCGCGAACGCGTCGAAATCGGCGAGCACCATATAGTGATCGCCCCAATCGACCAGCGTGTGAAAGATATCCGAGAAGCGCAGCGGATCGTCCGGCGAGAAGAAGCCCGTACGAATCTGATCGAGGGCGGTGCGTAATGCTTCGTTTTCCTCGTAAATCTGCCGCGGCCGATAGCCGCTTGCGCGCAGATCGTCGACCTCGTCGGCGGAGTGGCCGAAGATGAAGATGTTCTCGCGCCCCACCGCGTCGCAGATTTCGATGTTCGCGCCGTCCATCGTGCCGATCGTCAATGCGCCATTGAGCGCGAGCTTCATATTGCCGGTGCCCGACGCCTCGGTGCCGGCCATCGAGATCTGCTCGGACAGATCGGCCGCCGGAATGATCAGCTCGGCCACGCTCACGCCGTAGTTCGGCACGAACACGACCTTCAGCCTGTTGCCGATCAGCGGATCGTGATTGACCTTCTCGCTGACGTCGCCGATCAGCTTGATGATCGTCTTGGCCATCCGGTACGCGGACGCGGCCTTGCCCGCAAACAGCACGACGCGCGGCACCCAGTCGCGCTCCGGATTCGCGCGAATCTCGTTGTAGCGCACGATCACGTGCAGCACGTTGAGCAACTGGCGCTTGTATTCGTGAATGCGCTTGACCTGCAGATCGAACAGCGCGTTCGGATCGAAGTGCAGCTTGGTGTGCTGCGCGAGCCGGTGCACGAGCCGCAGCTTGGCCTGTCGTTTGGCCTCACGGAACGCGTCGACGAACTCGTCGTCCTTGCGCAGATTGCGCAGCTGCTCGAGCTCGAACAGGTTGCTGCGCCAATGCGTACCGATGCGCGCATCGATCAGCGACGACAGCGACGGACTCGCCTGTGCGAGCCAGCGGCGCGGCGTGATGCCGTTGGTCACGTTGGTGAAGCGGTCAGGGTAGAGACGCGCGAAGTCGGCGAAGATGTCGCGCGTCATCAGCTGCGAATGCAGCTTCGACACGCCGTTCACCTTGTGACTCGCGACGATCGCCAGATAGGCCATGCGCACGCGCCGCTGCCCGTATTCGTCGACGAGCGAAATGCGGCGGATCATATCGACGTCGTGGCCCGATTGCTCGCCGACGTGCTTCAGAAACTGCGCGTTGATTTCGAAGATTATCTCGAGATGGCGCGGCAGCAGCCGCGACAGCATTTCAACATCCCATGTTTCGAGCGCCTCGGGCATCAGCGTGTGATTCGTGTACGAGAAGATCTGCGTCACGTGTTTCCACGCCTTGTCCCACGGCAGGTTATGCACATCGACGAGCAGGCGCATCAGCTCGGGAATCGCGAGCACCGGGTGCGTGTCGTTCAGATGCACCGCGACCTTCTCCGAGAAGCGTCCGAACGTGCTGTGCGTGCGCTGATAGCGGCGGATCAGATCCTGCATCGTCGCCGATACGAAGAAATACTCCTGGCGTAGCCGCAACTCGCGGCCGGCCGGTGTGGAGTCGTCCGGATAGAGCAGCCGCGACACGTTCTCCGACATGTTCTTGGTGTCGACCGCGTTGCGGTAGTCGCCGCGATTGAACGCGCCGAGGTCGAGTTCCTCGGTCGCGCGCGCGGACCACAGGCGCAGCGTGTTGGTCGCGTCCGTCGCGTAGCCGGGGATCACGGTGTCGTACGCGGTCGCGTTCACATGCTCGGTGTCGATCCATTCGGTCTTCTCGCCGCGCTGCACGGTACGGCCGCCGAAGTGCACCATGTACTTGATTTCGGGCCGCGGAAATTCCCACGGGTTGCCGGCGCGCAGCCAGTAATCGGGCGCCTCGACCTGCTCGCCGTCGATGATTTCCTGGCGGAACATGCCGTACTCGTAACGGATGCCGTAGCCGAAGCCCGGAATCCCGAGCGTCGCCATCGAATCGAGAAAGCACGCGGCGAGCCGCCCGAGGCCGCCGTTGCCGAGCGCGGCGTCGGGCTCGATGTCGATCAGCGCGTCCATGTCGACGCCGAGGCTCGCGAGCGCCTCCTTCATCTGATCGTGGATGCCGAGCGCGAGCAGCGCGTTGGTAAAGGTCCTGCCGATCAGAAACTCCATCGACAGGTAGTAGACCCGCTTCACGTCCTGCTCGTATTGCAGGCGCGTGGTCTTCATCCAGCGCGCGACGAGCCGGTCGCGCACGGCGAGCGCGGCCGCGTGCAGCCAGTCGTGCGGGTGAGCGGTGATGGCGTCCTTGCCGACGCCGTACATCATGCGATTCGAAATTGAGCGCCGTAGCGCGTCGACGGTACTGTGGAGCTGGTCGAATTCCAGATCGACGGTCGTCATCGAAGCCTCCGGGAAGTTCGACAAGGCAGACGCGAACCGCACGGAAGACGGACGGGAGGCGCGTGCCTGTCGGAACGGTTAAAAAAACAGAGTAGAACATTTTGCGGATCGCGCACATCGCTGCGCGAGCGGATGGTGACGCATATGCCGTGCCCGGCGAATCCGCCAATTGCCGCGCAATGGCGCGCGGCCGATGCCCGGATGCAGTGCAAAACCGCACATCGATTATTTTTTCGATGCATGACGGGGGAATGAAGCCGCGAATTCCCCAATTGTGTGATCGCATCGGGCCGCCTGTTCTGCCGGACGGTTTGTGCGTACGCGAATTCGATTTGATGTGGGGCGCGCACCGATTTGGAGATGCCGGCCGGGGTTGACGGTTAGTTGCGTTGTGGTCAGATCTCAGCGCCTCGTCTGCGCCCGTCTGCCGGCCTCCCAGCAAGATCGTGCCGTCTCTGCAACAATCGCGACGTTGCGCCGCACAAGCCGCCACGCTCATCCGCCGTGGTCCGGACAGCGCGCCACCTCGCCCACAACAAAACCGCCGTGCGCGCGTCGCCTCTCCTGAAGCGGCCAACGCCGGCATGCCCAACCCGACGAGCCACGCCTTGTCCGATAAGCTCAGCCCCACCGTCGGCGTCCCCACGCCGGCTCTCCCCGCCGACGGCCCGATGTCGGCCGCCAATCGCCGCGCGATGGCCGCGATCATGCTCGCCGTCGCGCTCGCCACGCTCGATACCGCGATCGCCAACACCGCGCTGCCCGCAATCGCCGGCGACCTGCATGCGGCGCCGGCCGCGTCGGTCTGGATCATCAACGCGTACCAGCTCGCGATGGTCGCGACGCTGCTGCCGCTCGCCGCGCTCGGCGATATCGTCGGGCATCGGCGCATCTATATCGGCGGCATCGCGCTGTTCACGCTGAGCTCGCTCGGCTGCGCGCTGGCGCCGACGCTGCCGCTGCTTACCGCCGCGCGCATCGTGCAGGGCCTGGGCGCCAGCGCGATCATGAGCGTCAACACCGCGCTGATCCGCTATCTGTACCCGCCGCATCGGCTCGGTCGCGGGCTCGGCACCAATGCGCTGATCGTCGGCGTGTCGTTCGCGGTCGGGCCGACGGTGGCGTCGCTGATTCTGTCGGTCGCGACGTGGCCGTGGCTGTTCGCCGTCAACGTGCCGCTCGGCGTGCTCGCGCTCAGCTTCGCGATGCCGGCGCTGCCGCACACCACGCAGGGGCGGCATCAGTTCGATCCGGTGGCGGCCCTGCTTAACGTGGTCACGTTCGCCGCGCTGATCTTCGCGCTCGGCGAGGCGGCGCAACGCGCGTCGATGCAGATCGTGCTCAGCGCCACGGCGATCGCGGTCGTGTTCGCGCTGCTGCTGATTCGCCGCGAGGCGGGTCACTCCGCGCCGATGCTGCCCGTCGATCTGTTCAAGCGGCCGGTGTTCGCGCTGTCGGCGGTGACGGCCGTCTGCTCGTTCGCCGCGCAGAGCCTCGCATTCGTGTCGCTGCCGTTCTATTTCGAGGACGTGCTGCTGCGCAGCCAGGTCGAAACCGGCTTCCTGATGACGCCGTGGCCTGTCGTGGTCGCACTCGCCGCGCCGCTCGCGGGCGGCCTGTCGGACCGCTATCCGCCGGGGCTGCTCGGCGCGGTCGGGCTCGCGGTGCTGTCGGCGGGGATGGCCTCGCTGGCGATGCTGCCCGCCCATCCGCACGTGCTCGACATCGGCATCCGCATGGCGATCTGCGGCGCGGGCTTCGGCTTTTTCCAGTCGCCGAACCTTAAGGCGCTGATGGCGAGCGCGCCGCCGGAGCGCAGCGGCGGCGCGAGCGGCATCGTCGCGACCGCGCGGCTAATCGGCCAGGCGACCGGCGCGGCGCTGGTCGCGCTGTGCTTCGGCATCGCCGGACGCCAGCATGGGCCGACGCTCGCGCTCGGCCTCGGCGCGTTCTTTGCCGGCGCCGCGAGCCTCGCGAGCGGCTTGCGGCTCTTCGCGCCATCGCATCGCGCGGGCGTGCAGGCGAAGGCGGCGGTCAAGTGAGATGTGCGCCGGACGGCGCGTGAAACGAGGATAAAGCTTGCATGAAGCGCGGCTCGAACGAACCGCGCATGAGTTGAAGCCGGTGCGGGAAGACGAGGCGGCAACTATGCGAGCCGCCTCGCTTCCGACCATTGCGGCGCGATCAACGTGCCGCGAAGTACCCCTTCACCGCGGCAATGAACGTGTCGATATCGTCGCGCGACACATCCATGTGCGTGACGAAGCGCGACGCATACAGCATCTGCGTGAGGATGCCCCGCTCCTTGAGCCACGCCTCGAGCGGCGCCCAATGCTGTTGCGGAAACTGCGCGAACACCATGTTCGTCGCGACCGACTGCACCTTCACCTGCTCGATGCTCTCCAGCCCCGCCGCCAGATGCGCGGCGTTCGCGTGATCGTCGGCAAGACGCTCGACGTTGTGATCGAGCGCGTACAGGCACGCCGCCGCGAGCACGCCAGCCTGGCGCATGCCGCCGCCGAGCACCTTGCGCCAGCGATGCGCGACGTCGATCAGCGCGCGGCTGCCGACCAGCACCGAGCCGACCGGCGCGCCCAGTCCCTTCGAAAAGCAGATCGACACCGAATCGAACGGCTCGGTGAGCGCCGCGACCGGCTTGCCCGACGCGACCGCCGCGTTGAACACGCGCGCGCCGTCGAGGTGGGTCGCGAGGCCGCGCTCGCGCGCGAGCTGCGTCGCGTCGGCGACGTACTGCTCCGGCAGCACTCTGCCGCCGATCGTGTTTTCCAGCGCGAGCAGCCGCGTGCGAGCGAAGTGATCGTCGATCGGCTTGATCGCGGCGGCGATCTTCTCGAGCGGGATCGAGCCGTCGGCGGCGTTTTCGAGCGGCTGCGGCTGGATGCTGCCGAGCACGGCCGCGCCACCGCCCTCGTATTTGTAGGTGTGCGCGAGCTGGCCGACGATGTATTCGTCGCCGCGCGCGCAGTGCGCCATCAATGCGGCGAGGTTGCTTTGCGTGCCGCTCGGGAAGAACAGCCCCGCTTCCTTGCCGGTGCGCTCGGCCAGCGTGGCCTGCAGACGCAGTACGGTGGGGTCGTCGCCCCAGACGTCGTCGCCGACTTCGGCCGCAGACATCGCCGCGAGCATCGGCGGAGTCGGGCGGGTAACGGTATCGCTGCGCAAATCGATCATTGTGTGTCCCTGTGCGTCCATGGATGACAACCTACGGCAGCCGGCCGCGTGCATTCCGGGAGGAACGCGTACGCGCCGGCAAACGAGCCATACAGTGTATTCAATTCAGGCGACGCTGAAAATCGGCGCGTCCCCGCAAAGCGCGCCGATCCGGCTGCGAGGAGTCGATAGACGCTAACTCAATAGACGCGACGGGGATGCTCAGCCGCCGGGCTTCGGAAGCCACTGCAGCGGATCGACCGGCTGGCCGTTCTGGCGCACTTCGAACTGGATCGACGCCGCACCGCGGCTATCGACCCCGACCTCGCCGATCGTCTGCCCTTGCGCGACCGCGTCGCCTTCCCTGACGAGCAGCTGGCTGTTCTGGCCGTACGCGGTGATCAGCGAGTCGTTGTGCTTGATGATGATGAGCGGGCCGTAGGCTTCGATGCCGGTGCCCGCGTAGACCACGCGGCCGGTCGCGGCGGCCTTGACCGGATCGCCGGGTTGCCCGCCGATCACGATGCCGTTGGACTTGCCCGGCGCGAACGCGCGCAGGACCGGTCCGCGCAACGGCCATTGCAGCACGCCCTGCTGCGGCCCGGCCGCGGGGGCCGGCGCACCGGGGACGGCGCCCGGCGGCACGTTCGCCGTCGCGCCCGGAGCGGCCGGCGCACCCGGCGCCACCGCAACCGGCGGCGTGACCACGCTGCCCGAGGCCATCGGCGGAGAAACGCGCAGCACCTGGCCGGGCGCGACCGCGGCGTTGACCGGCAAGCCGTTCCAGGCTGCGATTTCCTGCAGCTTGCGTCCATAAGCCGAAGCGATGCCGGCCAGCGTGTCGCCCGGATTGACACGATAGAAGCCGGCAGGAACCGGGACGTTCGCGAGGCTGGTCGCGCTCGACGGCGCGTTGTTGTAGAACGGCGTGCTTTCCCACGGCATCGTCGTGCAGCCGCCGATCGCCACGCCGAGCGCCGCCGCCATCAGCACGCGGATCGCCGTCGGTTGCCATTGTTGTGTCATCTGATTTTCCTCGACGTGTGTCTCGTTCCGATTCAACCGACGCCCTAGCAATTGCCGTTCCGCCACGCTTGCACAACATCGCGGCTGTCTGTAGCCGCCTGGATATTATGCGCGCGCACCATACGCACGCCGCGCTGGCGCGCGCGGTCAAACTGCCGCGTTCTTCAGACGCTTCCCTGCGTTTCGACAACGAGCACGCGTGCCGTACCGAGCGGATGCGCGACATGCTCGGTGCCGACCGTCGCGTAGAACACGTCGCCGGTTTCGAGCACCGTCGAACATTCGACGCCGTCTTCGCGATAGCGCATCTCGACGCGCCCGTCGAGCACGGCGAACACTTCCTCGCCGTCGTTCACGTGCCACTTGTACGGCTGGTCCGTCCAATGCAGACGCGTGGTGATGCCGTTCATGTTCGCGATGTCGAGCGCACCCCAGGCACGCGGCGCGGTAAAGCTTTTACTGCGGATGATCTTCATGGTCGATGAGCAATTGGCAAGCGCGCAAATCCCGCGAGTGGCGCCGTCCGCCCACGGCGACGGCGCTTGCACGGCTGGCCCTATTATAGGTCGCACGGCCCGCGCGTCCCGGCGAGCGAGCCGCCACGGCCGATTCGTCCGATTGTTGCGGGCAATCGGCCATCGCCTATACTCAGTCAAGCCGCGCGGAGCAGTACACGACAACGTTGGGATTCTGGGAGGAATCGAGGATGAACAAAGCCACCTTTCTGGCCGTGCAACTCAACGTCGACGATGTGGCGGCGTCTGCCGGCCTCGTCGAACTGCTGAACACCCATCTGATCTTCGCCGCCGACGTCGCCGAGGCCGCCGATGCGCTCGTGCAACTGGCGAGCGTCGCGAGGCTGTCGAGCGGGGTCGAGGCGAGCGTCGAGCTGCCCGCGGTGGCGATCGAGCGTCTGCGCGAGGCGCTCGACAATCTGAGCGGCTACGACGAATCGTGGCTGCTCGCACTGGAGCCGAGCCGCGCACTGTTCGACGACATCGGTCGGCGGCAGCGAACGCTGCATTGACGCGAATCCGCCGCAGCACGGCGCCGTAAACGACAAAACGCCATCCGATCGAACCGGATGGCGTTTTTTCTTGCCCGCCGCGCTCGCGCTACTCCACGACGCGGCGTCTACAGCGGACTACGACTTCCAACTACACCTGCACACTTCTACTGCGATTAGTTGCCGAAGTACACCGAGTTACGGTTGGCCTTCGCCGGAAGGACGGCGTGGCCTGCTTGCGACGTGCCGACAGCCGGAGCGCCGTAGCCGCTGGTGTCCGCGCGGTTGGCTGCGACGGCGGTGCCGCGCTGCGCATCGACGCGTGCTTGCGCTGCCTGGATATCGACCGGGTAGTTGACGTCGTTGGCGGACGGGTTGTAGCCGGCCTTTTCGAGTTGGATCAGTTCAGCGCGAACCTGAGCGCGGGTCACCGGCTGGCTGGCTTGAGCGAACGAAGCGACCGGAACAACGAGGGCGGCGGCGATTGCAACTGCGGAAATCAGGGTCTTCATGATTAACCTCCAAATGGCTTGTTGTGTGGTGCGCTTCGGGGTTTCTGCTTTTCCCTCAGCGATTGAAAACAAGTTTAGAGGCGTCACGATCTAGGGTAAACCCTTAAACGAGCGAAACTCTATTCCTCGTAGCGCAATAATCGTTTCGCATTTGCTTAAGCTTACAGATAACCCACGATGTATCTCGTAATAATGCAAGGCTCCGTTGCTGATCCAAAATGAACAACGGCCCGGCGCGCTGTCACCATCACGCGCGCCGGGCCGTTTTTTCGACTGCTTAGCTCCACTGCGCGTGGAAGCTGCCCGGCTTGTCGATGCGTTCGAACGTATGCGCGCCGAAGAAGTCGCGTTGCGCCTGCACGAGGTTCGCGGGCAGACGCTCCGAGCGGTAAGCGTCGAAATATGCGATCGCCGACGCGAACGCCGGCACCGGCACCCCTGCGTTGACCGCGGCCACCACGACTTCGCGCAACGCCGCCTGGTAGTTCTTCGCGATGTCGCGGAAGTACGGATCGAGCAGCAGGTTCGCGAGCGCCTTGTCCTTCGTGTAGGCGTCGGTGATCTTTTGCAGGAAGCGCGCGCGGATGATGCAGCCCGCGCGGAAGATCTTCGCGATCGTGCCGTAGTCGAGATCCCACTTGTATTCTTCCGACGCTGCGCGCAACTGCGCGAAGCCCTGCGCGTACGAGATCACCTTGCTGAAGTACAGCGCGCGGCGCACCGATTCGATGAACGCCTCTTTCGCGCCTTCGAGCGGCTTGGCCTGCGGACCTTCGAGCACCTTGCTCGCGGCCACGCGCTGCGTCTTCAGCGACGACAGCACGCGCGCGAACACCGCCTCGGTGATCAGCGGCAGCGGCGCGCCGAGGTCGAGCGCGTTCTGGCTGGTCCATTTGCCGGTGCCCTTCTGCGCGGCACGATCGAGGATCACGTCGACGAGGTCCTTGCCGGTTTCGTCGTCCTTCTTGCTGAAGATCTTCGAGGTGATTTCGATCAGATAGCTGTCGAGCTCGCCCTGGTTCCACTCGGTATAGACCTTGCCGAGTTCCTCGTTCGACAAGCCGACGACCTGCTTCAACACCGCATAGCTTTCGGCGATCAGCTGCATGTCGCCGTACTCGATGCCGTTGTGCACCATCTTCACGAAGTGGCCCGCGCCGTCCGGTCCCATGTACGCGACGCAGGGCTCGCCGTCCGGCGCCTTCGCGGCGATCTCGGTGAGGATCGGCGCGACGAGGTCGTACGCGTCGCGCTGGCCGCCCGGCATGATCGACGGGCCTTTCAGCGCGCCTTCCTCGCCGCCCGACACGCCGGTGCCGATGAAGTGCAGACCCGCCTTCGCGAGTTCCTGGTTGCGGCGGATCGTGTCGGTGAAAGGCGTGTTGCCGCCGTCGATCAGGATGTCGCCTTTTTCGAGCAACGGTTTGAGCGAGGCAATGGTTGCGTCGGTCGGCTCGCCGGCCTTGACCATCATCAGAATGCGGCGCGGCTTTTCGAGCGAGTCGACGAACTCTTCCAGCGTGAAAGCCGGCACCAGTTTGCGGTCCGGATATTCGGCGATGAGTTCGTCGGTTTTCGCGCGGCTACGGTTGTAGACCGACACCGCGTGGCCGCGGCTCTCGATGTTGAGCGCCAGATTGCGGCCCATCACCGCCAGCCCCACTACGCCGATTGCCTGTTTGCTCATTTGAATTCTCCAGAGTCCAATAAATGTCGTGGCGCCGCGCTGCGAAAACACCGGCGCGGCGTCGAGGGTGAAAGGATAAAAGAAATGCGCGCTTGCCGCTTGATGGCGGGCAAGCACGCCAGTTGCTCGTGCTGCTGCGGTGCTCCTGCCGTGCTCCAGCTTGCGCGTAACGCCAGATAGACAGGTATTGTGCGCGCGTCGGCGCTTGCGCGGAGGGTTCGGATTGGGATCGGACTGAGGTTTGGCGGACCGCATGAACGAATACGCGACCCGCCGATCTACCCGCTACCCTGCCCGCTTCCTGAACACCAGACTGAAGTTGTTCGCGGGCATCGCGACCGCCCGTTCGCACGTGAGCCCGGCCGCGTCGCCGAGCGCGACGACCGCTTCCATATCGCGCACGCCCCATCCGGGATCGCGACTCTTCAGCCACTGCTCGAACGCTTCGTTGCTCGGCGCCGTATGCGCGCCGCCACGCCGGTAAGGACCATATAGATAGAGCACGCCGCCGTCGACGAGCCGCCGCCCCGCGCCGTCGACGAGTGCCTGCGCCGCGCTCCACGGCGAGATGTGGATCATGTTGATGCAGACCACCGCATCGAGCGCATCGACGCCCCAGTCCGGCTGATGCACGTCGAGCGCGAGCGGCTCGCGCACGTTCGCGAGCCCCGCGTGCGCGGTCCACGCGGCAATCGATTCGCGCGCTTGTTCGTCGGCATCGCTCGGCTGCCAGTCGAGACCGGGCAGCGCGCCGGCGAACCAGATTGCGTGC
This sequence comes from Paraburkholderia sp. JPY465, assembly GCF_050436725.1. Taxonomy (NCBI): domain Bacteria; kingdom Pseudomonadati; phylum Pseudomonadota; class Betaproteobacteria; order Burkholderiales; family Burkholderiaceae; genus Paraburkholderia; species Paraburkholderia sp. JPY465. Next base: position 2,252,578 of record NZ_JBNDMT010000002.1, on the reverse strand, counting down.
TCACCGGTGCCGCTCGCGATTTCGAGCACACGGCCGCGCGCCGGCAGCGCATCGCGCAGCACGGCGAGGATTGGTTCGCGATTGCGTTCGGCGGATGGCGAATATTGCCGGGCGTCGGTCATGGTCGGCCTTGCGTTCTGGTTTTGCGATGTGCGTTAGTACAGCGTGGCGCGCACGCGTTCGGGAAGCTCGAGATCGTAGGCGGCCGCGTCGAATTGTTCGCCGTCGTTCGCGGCGATGATGTTTTGCAGGATCTCGCCCGCGCTCGGCAGTTCCGAGCGCGCGATATGCCGCGCCGGGTCCCACAGCTGCGAGCGCACGATCGCCTTCGAGCAATGAAAGTACACGGCATCGACGTCGATCAGCAGCACGGTGCGCGGCAGTTTACCGGCGACCGCGAAACTGTCCAGCAGCGCCGCGTCGTTCGAGACTCGGCCGCGGCCGTTTACGCGCAAGGTCTCGCCGATACCCGGAATCACGAACAGCAGCGCGAGGCGCGGATCGGCGATGACGTTGCGCAAGCTGTCGAGCCGGTTGTTGCCGGGTCGGTCCGGCAGCGCGAGCGTGCGTTCGTCGACGACGCGCACGAAGCCCGGCGCATCGCCGCGCGGCGAGCAGTCGAGACCGGCGGGGCCGCTCGTCGCGAGCACCGCGAACGGCGCGGCCGCGATGAACGCGCGGTAGTCGTCGTTGACATAGGGGACCTCTTTGCGCAGCGAGCGCTCGGCTGGCTGTGCGTACAGAGCTTCGAGTTGTTCGATCGTCGTCAGCATGCGGTTTCCTCGGGTTTTAATTGTGATTCGCGGAACGTACTCGTTTTCAATCGCCCGCCAGCAACGCAGCGAGCGCGCTCAAGGTATCACCGCACGGCGCGGCCACCTTCAGAGACAACAGCGGATCGGCGCGGGTGCGGCCCAGATTGATCGCCGCGATCGGCTTGCCCTGGCGCTGCGCCCACACGCAGAAGCGGTAGCCGGAATACACCATCAGCGACGAGCCGGCCACCAGCACCGCGTCGGCCGCATCGAGCGCATGCGACGCCGCAACGACCCGCGCCTTCGGCACGTTCTCGCCGAAGAACACCACCGACGGCTTCAGCAGCCCGCCGCAGTTCGAGCATGCCGGCACGCGAAAACCGCCGAGATCGTGCCACTCGAGATGCGCGTCGCCATCGGCCGCGGCTTCGGCCGTGACGTCGAGCAGCGCGGGGTTGTCGGCTTCGAGCGTCTGCTGGATCGCTGCGCGCGAATGCTGCATGCCGCAGTCGAGACAACTGACTCCGTCGATGCCGCCGTGCAGCTCGATCACGTCGCGGCTGCCCGCGCGCTGATGCAAGCCGTCGACGTTCTGCGTGACCAGCGTCGGCACGTGACCGGCCGCTTCGAGCCGCGCGAGCGCGACATGCGCGGCATTCGGTTGCGCGCGCGCGACCAGCGGCCAGCCGACCATGCTGCGCGCCCAGTAGCGCTGACGCATCGCCAGCGTGCCGAGGAACTCCTGCAACGTGATCGGCGGCGAGCGCTTCCATGCGCCGTTGTCGTCACGATAGCCGGGGATGCCGGAGTCCGTGCTGATGCCCGCGCCGGTCAGCACGAACAGGCGCGGATGACGCTGCACGAAGCGATGCAGATCGTCGAGCGTGTGCGGGTCGGCGAGGGATTCGGTCGGCGTGAGCTGAAGGTCGGTCATGACGGGGACGTGGAGTTGCTTGTGCGCATCAGCGGTGTGGGTTCGGTTTGCCGCGCCTGGCGGCCGAGCGACGCGCGTCCGCTTGCGGCTTCGACTTCGCGCCTTGCGTGTCGGGCCGCCGCGCGGGCCGCGCTTTCTGCGCCTGCCGCTTCTGCCACGCAGCCAGCGCGATCTCGTAGCGCTCCAGTGCTTCGTCGTAGAGATCGAACACGCACTGCGTGCAGCCGCTGTGACAGCAGTCGTCGAGATCGGGCCGCACGGGCGGCTGCGGCGGCGGGTCGTCGCTGGGTTTGGCGCGGGGCACGGCGCGTGGCTTTGCTTCGAGAGACGACGGAGCGCCCAGTATAAGTTGAACGCGTGCGCGCCGCTCCCGGTTGCGAGACGGTGCTGCGCGCCGCTCAGCCGCGCCCGACGAACGGCATCTTGCTCGCCATGATCGTCATGAACTGCACGTTCGCCGACAGCGGCAGGCTCGCCATATGCAGCACCGCATCGGCGACGTGCTGCACGTCCATCAACGGCTCGACCGCGATCTCGCCGTTGGCTTGCGGCACGCCCCGCGCCATCCGCGCGGCCATCTCGGTTCCCGCGTTGCCGATGTCGATCTGCCCGCACACGATGTCGTATTTGCGGCCGTCGAGCGACACCGCCTTCGTGAGCCCGGTAATTGCGTGTTTGGTCGCCGTGTAGGCGGCGCTGTTCGGACGCGGCGCGTGCGCCGAGATCGAGCCGTTGTTGATGATGCGGCCGCCGCGCGGGTTTTGCGTCTTCATCAGGCCGAACGCCGCGCGCGTGCACAGGAATACGCCGTTCAGGTTGGTGTCGACGATCGAGCGCCATTCGTCGATGCTCACTTCGTCGAGGTCGACGGGCGAGCCGTTGCGTCCCGCGTTGTTGAACAGCACGTCGAGCCGGCCGAAGCGCGCGCGGATCGTGTCGTATAGCGCGGCGACGCTGTCGGCGTCGGTCACGTCGCACGACACCGCGAGCGCGTCGCCGTGCTGCGCCTGCGCTTCCTGCGCGACCGCATCGAGTGCGGCCTGGCGACGCCCGGCGAACACCACGCTATAGCCGTGCTTCGCAAGCGTCAGCGCGCACGCGCGGCCGATGCCGCTGCCCGCGCCCGTCACCAGCGCCACTTTGCCGTTTCCTGATTGCCACATCGCGCATCTCCTGTTGTATTGGGTCGGGACGCGCGCTTTTGCCGGCAACCGGTCCGATCGCCATCGACACGCGCGCCGCTTTTCGCTCCGCACCATACAACAGCGCATCGGCGATCGCAAACCGCAGCAGTCTTTCAGCGCGCTTTCGTCGGGCACGTGGCCGCCGACCGTGGCACGTCGGCGCGCGCAACAGTGGTATCGTTCGCGGTTGCGCATCGCGCGCAAGATTCACAGCCTTCCGTGGACGGACGAAGGCGTACTGGAAGCACGTTTCGATGAATGAATGCCCGAACCCGCCGCGCCGCTGGCCGCGCAGCCGCAACTCCGCACTGCTGAACGGCACGATCGGCTGGCACGTGATCGTGCTGATCGGCGTGGCTGTTGCACCGGCCGCGTGGCCATGGTGGCTCGCCGCGATCGTCGCGAATCACGCGCTGTTTACGATCACCGGACTGTTGCCGCGCACGACGCTGCTCGGACCGAACTGGACCCGCCTGCCCGCGAGCCCGCGCAACGCGGATGCGATCGCGCTGACCATCGACGACGGCCCCGACCCCGTTGTCACGCCGCAAGTGCTCGATCTGCTCGACGCGTTCGATGTGCGCGCGACATTCTTCTGCATCGGCTCGAAGGTCGAGCGCTATCCGCAGCTCGCGCGTGAGATCGTCGCACGTGGACATGCGCTCGAAAACCATTCGCAGGTGCACGTGCATACGTTTTCGGTCACGTTTCCGCACGCGTTGACGCGCGAGATCGCCGCCGCGCAACGCACGCTCGAAACCATCAGCGGCGCGCGGCCGATGTTCTTCCGCGCGCCCGCCGGACTGCGCAACCTCTTTCTGGAGCCGGTGCTGCGCAAGCTCGATCTGCGTCTCGCCGCATGGACACGGCGCGGCTACGATACGCGCGAGCGCAACCCGCACGTGGTCGCGCGGCGGCTGCTCGATGGCCTCGCCGCGCGCGACATCCTGCTGCTGCACGATGGCAACGCCGCGCTGACGGTCGAAGGCCAGCCGCTGATTCTCGCGGTGCTGCCGAGCGTGATCGAAGCGGCGCGCGAGCGGCATCTGCGGTTCGTCACGCTGCGCGAAGCGCGTGTCGATGCGTGACGATCGCACGTGAAGTGACACTCACCGCAAACAGCGCTACACGCGAAAATCCGCCGCCATATCCTCATCGGTACGCGCTTCGAGCTTGCCGCTGCGGCACGCTTTGATGAACACGTCGTAGCCGCGCTCCACCTGATCCGCATAAGCGCTCGCGTAGCCGCTCAGCGCTTCGGCGAACTGATCGCCGCGGCCGATGTACGCGCTGATCTCGATCGCCTGCCCGCTCGCCTTCGCGTGCGCGCGCGCCATGATCCAGCCGCATAGCCGCGCATAGCCGTCGAGCAGATCGCTGTCGAACAGCTCGATATTCGCGGACAGCCTCATGTCGCGCAGTTGGCGGAAATAGAACTGCCGCCCGTGCGGTCCCGTCCCCCAGCCGAGGAACACGTCGCTCGCGGTTTGCAGCAGCCGCTGTCCTTGCACGACGCGCTCGCCCTGATGCTTGACCGCCGGCGACTTATAGAACTGCGCGATCACCGATGGCCGCGCCTCCTTCATCTGGAGGAACAACGGCTTGCCCATGTGATCGACGAGCAGCACGACCAGACAACGCGTGCCGACGCTGCCGACGCCGGCCACTTTGAACACGACGTCGTGCCTCGTGAAGTGATCGAGCAGTTCGCGCCTATCGTGCGACATCGACTTGCGGTACTCGCCCCACACCTGCTCGATCGTCTTTTCGACGTTGCCGGTCCGGTAGGTTTCGGTTTCCTCGGCCGTAAACAGCGTGTTCGCACCGAGCACATGAAACAGCGCGGGCGGCGTGTCGTGGATGGTCCAACGATTGCCATCGAACGACGCCATTTTTTGCAGCAGGCTTTCGTGCGTGCGGCTCGCGGCCTTTTCCATGGCGCGCCGCACCGCGCGCCGGCGCTCGGGCGTCAATGCGATCTCGGCCATGCGGTCGAACGTGATGCGGTCGTACCACAGGTCGAGCGCGCCGAACTGCGCGTATTGCGCGACGCGATCGCGATACGAGCCGACCGCGGTCATCACGAGACTCTCGGCGGTGCCGCGGCTCAGGCGCATCTGCCGCGCAGCCACGACGAGGCTCGCGCACAAGCGTTTCAGGTCCCATTCGAACGGGCCGATCGAGACTTCGTCGAAGTCGTTCAGGTCGAAGACCAGCTGCCGCTCGGAAGTCGCGAAGCCGGCGAAATTCATCAGATGGCCGTCACCGCAGATCGGCATGCTGAGCCCGCTGTCGTGCACCTTGCTCAGATCGTGCGCTTGCAGAATCGCACTGCCGCGATGGAACGCAAACGGCGAGGCTGCCATGCGCCCATAGCGCAGCGGCACCAGATTCACGACGCGCTCCGCGCTGCTTTGCTTCAGCAGCTCGATCGGGTCGCGGTGCAACTCGCCGACCGCCCGATGGCTCGAGCGTTTCGAACGCTCGCGTGCGGCGCGGCCGCGCGCTTCCCGTTCGGCAATGGTGTTGGCTTTCATGCTTTCTCTCCGTTTTTGCTTTCCGCGCATCGCGTGGTTAAAACCGAGGGTTGCACGCGCGATCATAACGGGTTCGAAAACGGCATCGGTAAAAATGTTCCGGCGCTTTGCACGCACCCCGATTCGCGCTCATCGCACTCAAAAGCGGACAAACTTACCGACTTTCTGCAACCGAAACTAACCGTTTGGTGAAATTTCATTTTTTAGTCGCGCCATGCACTTCAGCAAACGCGAAGCGCGCCGTATACCCATCCATGCAGAAGTTCGCGACGCACGAAAAGCCCTTGAAAAAGGGCCTGTTCCGCACTGTTCACTAACGTGCGTCGCGCAAGGGAAAACGGAGAAAGCATGTTTGTCGCAATCGGGTGGGTGTTGGTAATCGGTTCTGTGATCGGAAGTTTTGTTGGCGTCGGCGGACATCTGCCGGCACTCGTACAGCCATTCGAATTGCTATGTATTTTCGGTGCGGCAATCGGCGCGTTCGTCGTTAGCAATCCGACCTCGACGCTGAAGAAAACCATCAAGGTACTGCCGTCGTGCTTCAAAAGCGGCGGCTATACGAAAGAGAAATATCTGCAGTTGATCGCGTTGCTGTATGAACTGCTGCAAAAGGCGCGCAAGGAAGGGATGATGGCGCTCGAAACCGACGTCACCAGCCCGGAAGAGAGCGTGATTTTCCAGAAGTACTCGCACGTGCTGGAGGATCATCATCTGCTCGATTTCATCGTCGACTATCTGCGCATGATTTCGGGCGGCAACGTCAATGTGCACGAAATGCAGGACCTGATGGACGAGGAACTGGCCACGCATCACGCGGAAGCGTCGGTGGCGGCCAACGCGATCCAGAAGATGGCCGACGGCCTGCCCGCGTTCGGCATCGTCGCCGCGGTGATGGGTGTCGTGCATACGATGGGCTCGGTCGGCGCGCCGCCCGCCGTGCTCGGCGAGATGATCGCGGGCGCGCTGGTCGGCACCTTCCTCGGCATTCTGCTTGCGTATGGTTTTATCGGCCCCGTCGCCGATCTGCTGAACGCGAAGGGTCGCGCTGAAGCCAAGCCTTATCAATGCGTGAAGGCTGTACTGCTCGCATCGCTGTCCGGCTACGCGCCACCGGTCGCGGTGGAATTCGGCCGCAAGGTGTTGTTCAACGCCGACCGCCCGAGCTTCCAGGAACTCGACGACGCGGTGCGCGCGACGAAGATGCCGAAGTCGGCCTGACCCGGGGCGGCAACATGAGAGAGAAAAGATCGCGCGCGTCGCAGTTAGAGACGCCCGCGCCGGTCATCGTGCGCCGTTCGAGGAAGGTCGATGAGCACGGCGCGCACCACGGCGGCGCATGGAAGATCGCCTACGCCGACTTCGTCACCGCGATGATGGCGTTTTTCCTGCTGATGTGGCTGCTCGGCTCGACGTCGAAATACGACAAGCAGGGCATCGAGGATTACTTCAACACACCGCTGTCGAGCCTGCTCGGCGGCAAGGAAGGCACCGCAGCGGCGCGGCCGAGGGTCGTGCAGGGCGGCGGGCGCGATATCTCCGACCCGCGGCCCGGCGTCGGCACGAAGAGCCAGAGTGAGCCGACGCCGCCGCGCGGCGCGACGCCCGCCGCCACGCCGATGGATGCCGAGCGCTTGCAGCAGCTGAAGGCGAAACTCAGCGCGCTGATCGAGCAGAGCCCCGTGCTGAAGGCGTTCAAGGACCAGATCCGCATCTCGATCACGAACGAGGGCCTGCGCATCGAAATCGTCGATTCGCAGAACCGGCCGATGTTCGCGTCCGGCAGTTCGAAGCTGCAACCGTACGCGGTCACGATCCTCGCGCAGATCGGCGCGGCGCTGAACGACGTGGACAACCGCATTTCGATCGCGGGCCACACCGACGCGGTGCCCTACACGGCCGGCCCCGAAGGCTACTCGAACTGGGAGCTGTCGTCCGAGCGTGCGAATGCCGCGCGCCGTGCGCTCGTGGCCGGCGGCATGCGCGGCGAAAAGCTGCTGCAGGTGCGCGGTCTCGCCGACGTGCTGCCGCTGAACAGCCAAGTCTCCGACGAGCCGACCAACCGGCGCATCAGCATCCTCGTGCTGAACAAGGCCGCGGAGCAGGCGTTCTTCCATGACGGCGGCCGTAGCACGCTGGATGAATCGTCACCAGTGAGCGCGGCGCTTCCGGCCTTGTCGGCGCGGCTGCAACCGGATTTGCGACCCGCCACCGTCACCCGTAGTACCCCGTAGCATTTTCGCAACCGCCGGCTCGCATACGCGCGAAAGCACATGCGAGCGCGCGCGCACCGCGCGTAGAATCGAGCGCATGCGCCCTACTCTCGTTCCGCAGCGCGAATCCGAGTTGCCGCTGCATACGCCCAGTGTGTCGTCGCTGACGTTGGCGGCAGTCATTGCGCTGATCGCGTGGATGGCGACCCTCGCGCAAGCCGACCTGACGATCGATCGCACGCTCGCGCGCGGGCTCACCGTGTTCGACGCGCTCGCGCGCATGAGCAGCTACCTGACCAATCTGACGGTGCTCGCCAGCGCGTTCTGCTTCACCTGCGTCGCGCTATGGAAGCACCGCTCGCCGCTCGTGCGCTTTTTCCGGCAGCCGACCGTCGTGACCGCGGTGGTCGCGTACATGGTGTTCGTCGGCATCGCGTACAACGTGCTGTTGCGCGGACTGTGGCCGCTGTCACCCTACCGGCGCCTGCTCAACGAGTCGCTGCACAGCGCGCTGCCGATGCTGGCCGCGCTCTACTGGGTGCTGTTCGTGCCGCGCTTCCATCTGCGCTTGCGCCACTGCCTGTTGTGGCTCGTCTATCCGCTCGCCTATCTCGGCATCACGTTCTGGCGCGGCAGCCTGTCGGATTTCTATCCGTATCCGTTCATCGACGTCGAAACGCTCGGGCTGCGCCAGGTGCTGGTCAATTCCGCGCTGCTGTTCGGCAGTTTTCTGATGGTGCTGGCCGTGTTCGTCGGCATCAATTCCAGGCGCCGACGATGATGTTCCAGCACATTCCATCTGGCCGGATGCGTTGCGCCGCGTTGCCGGGCGCACTTCTTGCACCCCTTTCGTCACTGACGCAGGCTGACGCCGCACTGGCGCGGCTTGCGCGGCGCCCTTGTGCGGGCGCGTTGCAATTGCAGCGCGCCCGCACGTAAATATGACAACAGGAGCGATGCATATGGACACGAATTCAGCGGCAGGCGCGGTAAAGGAAGTCGCCGGCAAGGTGCAAAGCGCGGTCGGCGACGCAGTCGGCGACACCAGCGCGCAGGTGGCAGGCAAGGCGCGCGAATTGAGCGGCAAGGCGCAGCAGTTATGCGCGAACACGACGAGCCTCGTGCGCGACACGACAGCCGAAAACCCGTTCACGACGCTGGCTGTCGTCGCACTCGCCGGGTTCGTGATGGGCGCGCTGTGGTCGCGCGGCGGTCGCGACTACGACTGATGCAGGCACGGCGCCGGATCATGGGCGCCGATCGACAGTGCGAAGCAGTCGCACCAGGGCGGGCGGTCCGCGGCAAGCGGATCGCCCGCTGCTTTACTAGCCGCTCTTCTTCTTGCGGCTGGCACCCATCTCCAGTTCGATCCACGTCGGCGCATGGTCGCTCGCATGCGGTTCGCCGCGCACCCAGCGGTCGACGCCCGCATCGCGCAGACGCGGCGCGAGATCCGCGCTCAGCAGCAGATGATCGATGCGCAGCCCCGAATTCGTGTCCCAATGACGGCGAAAATAATCCCAGAACGTGTACACACGCTCGTCGCCGAAATGCGTGCGCAGCGCATCGGTCCAGCCTTGCGCGAGCAGCTTGCGATAGCGCTCCCGGCTCTCCGGCTGCAACAGCGCGTCCTTTAGCCACGAGCGCGGGTTGTAGATGTCTTCGTCGGTCGGCACGACGTTGAAGTCGCCGGCGATCACGACCGGGTGGCCGCTCTCGTACAGCTGCGCCGCATGCGCGATCAGATGATCGAACCACGCGAGCTTGTAGTCGAACTTGGGGCCGGGCTGCGGGTTGCCGTTCGGCAGGTACAGACACACGATCAGCACGCCGCCGACCGCGGCCTCGATGTAGCGGCTGTGCGTGTCGTCTTCGAAACCGGGCAGACCGCGCCGCCGCTCGAGCGGCGCGTCGCCTTTGGCCAGAATCGCCACGCCGTTCCATGCACTCTGGCCTTGCCACACCGCGCCATAACCGGCTTCGCGCAATGCGTCGACGGGAAACGCGCTATCCACCGCCTTCAGTTCCTGCAGACACACGACGTCCGGCGCCTCGCGCTCGAGCCATTGCAATAGCGCCGCCTGGCGCGAGCGGATTCCGTTGATGTTGAACGTCGCAATGCGCAGCTTCGCCATGATCGTCCCTCCGTCGCCTATGGCACCGAACACCGACCCCATTTTGGCCCGGTTCGTTGCAAATTTATCACCCGCAACTTTCCATCCTGCTCGAACCGGTCGACATCCGCAGTGAAGCTGCCCGCAAGTCTGATGAATGGCGCTGAAAGCAGATGCTAATTGGAAGGTAAGAAGATGTGTATTGGATTATAATTTTGTGCGCCAGTGAGCCGTCGGTACGACGGCAGGTTCTGGCGAGGCGGGTTGCCCGCCTGCTTTTTACTGACTGACTTGAAATCGTTTCAATGGAAGCTGCAATGAACGCTGCCCCCGCATGCCCGCAATGCGCAATGGAAAACACTTACCCTGACGGCACGCTGTACGTGTGCGCGGACTGCGGTCACGAATGGTCGGCAAACGCCGGCGCCGATGCGAGCGATGAACCCACCGGCAGCGTCGTCAAGGATGCGAACGGCAACGTGCTGGCCGACGGTGATTCGGTCGTGCTGATCAAGGATTTGCGCGTCAAGGGTTCATCGATCACGCTGAAGATGGGCACCAAGGTGAAGAGCATCCGGATCGTCGGCGGCGATCACGAAATCGACTGCAAGACCGACGCCGGCAGCTTCATGCTTAAGGCCTGCTTTCTGAAGAAAGTTTGACGGGCCGTTCGCCGTTGGCGGCCCCGCTCCGAAGCGCGGTCCGCAGTGCATGATTCAATCGAATGGTTGGTTACCCGAGCATACCGAGAATGGCTGAGGATCGAACCTCGTACGACGCGTTCGTCAAATTCATGTCCACGCCAATCAGTGATGGTCAACCGTTCGTGCTGGAGACACAGCACGCGGTGTCGCTGCACTTCGATCACTTCTCCACTCAGAGCTTCATGTCGCTCAGGAACCCGGAGAAGCTCACGCTCGGCTACACGCGCGCGATGATGGGATTTCTGTTGCTGCAGCCCGCCCCCACGCACATCTGCATGATCGGACTAGGTGGGGGATCGCTGGCGAAATATTGCTATCGGCATCTGCCCGAGGTCGCGATCGACGCAGTCGAGATCAGCCCCGAGGTGATCGCGCTGCGCGACGTATTCAGAATTCCCGCGGACGACGCGCGGTTCAAGGTGATTTGCGCCGACGGCGCGGACTACCTGATGCAGGACGACATCCGCACGGACGTGATCCTGCTCGATGCGTTTGTCGCGGAAGGAATCGCGAGCCGCTGTGCGAACCTCGCATTCTTCGCCGCCTGCCGCGAGCGACTGACCGAGACGGGCGTCCTCGTCATCAACTTCACGGACGATGATCCGGCCATACCGCAGCACCTCGAGTGGCTGAAATCCGTATTTGGCGCTTGCTATGCGCTCGTTCGGTGCGGCGACGACAGCAACTTCGTCGCGTTCGCGTGGAAAAGCGGGCATCGTTTGCCGCCCAGACAAGTGCTATTGGAGCGTGCCCTCTCGTTTGCCTTTGCAGACGAACTCAAACTGTCCGTTACTGCTCGCCGCCTGAAAGAGGGAGAGTGCCTCGATCCGAAGCGACTGATCTGGCGTGAGCAAGGACAGGGGCACTGGGAAATCGGCGGTTGACCGGCGTGAGGTGTCGATCCGGGCGTTACTTTCCGCGCTTGGCAAGCGGGCTCTTGGTCTTGTAGGTCACGCCGTGACGCTCGAGATACTCGCGGATCAGTTGGCGGACGACTTGTGACGGCGTCAGATCCTGCGCCGAGCAGAGCATTTCGAATGCCTCTTTCTTGGCGGGGTCGATCAGGACGGTCAGGCGTGCGGTTTTCGTTTCCATTGCGAGGACGAGTCGGCAAATATGCTAACCAAATTATAATGCATTTGCCTTCGACGGCACGATCAGAACCGGCATTTCACGCCAGCATTCTCCCGTCCTCCCGTGAGTTCAGTGCCTGCGCTCGAAGCGGCAGAGATAGGTCAGCAGATCATCGACGACCGGCACGATCGCCAGTGTGACGAGTGCGCCAGCGAGCGGCACGGTCGACACGTAGCCCACATGCTTGAAACCGATTGCGCCAATCAGCCCGCCCACGAAGAACGACGCGAGCATCGTGCCATGGATCTCCAGCTTCGCGCGGTTTGCGATGACCGCGTGCTCATCGTCGACGAGTGCCGAGCGATTCCAGTAAAAAAGCTTACCCAACTCGATACCGAGGTCCGTGACGATGCCGGTCATGTGTGTGGTACGGATCTCCGCACCCGACAGCTTCGTGATCATCGCATTCTGCAACCCCATGATGAAGCACAGCAGGATCACGGTCAGAGGGACGAAAAACGCTTCGCGTAGCGCAAGGTGGCTGCCGAGCAGACCGAACAGCAGCAGCAGCGCGGCCTCGACCACCAACGGCAGCACGTACTGGCTTTGCAGGCTGCGGCGGCGCCCCCAGTTGACGAGCACCGCCGAGCACCCCGCTCCTACCAGAAACGACGCCAGCGAACCGATGCCGGCGAGCACCAGCCGCAGGTCGCCGAGCGCCGCCTGGTCCGCGATCGCGGACACGATGCCGCTCATGTGCGACGTGTATTGCCTGACCGCGAGGAAGCCGCCGGCATTGGTGGCGCCGGCGACGAAGGCAAGAGAAAACCCGAGCTGACGGTTCGCGCTCGTGCTGCGGTGTTTTCCCGTCAGGCTTCGAAAGTACTGCGCAGGCATAGGATCACTCAATCGCTTGGAACAACGGCAAAGACGTGGCGAACATGTGGTTCACATGATAATGACATTATCATATCCTGTTATCCAGATTGGTTTCTGATGTCATAATGGGTTTCGAGCGAGGCCGGCAAGCCGGAACTCATTGCGTGCTCCTCGTCCAAACCGAGCGTACTGGAGACATTCCGGATGGCACCCTTCCCGGTCGTCCATTTCGTCCTGCTGGTCGCAGCCGCCTGGCTCGCGGTCGGCACGCTGGGTCTCGGAGTTCTGCATCGCACGCGATTCGTCGCCCACGGGCTGTTTCCGCTCGGCGCGCTCGGAGGTCTGCTGCTGGGAGCGGCGGGACTCGCCGGCATCTTCACCGAACCGACCACCGCAGTGCTGCCCATCGGCCTGCCCGGGTTGCCGTTCCATCTGCGCGTCGATGCGCTGTCAGGCTATTTCCTGTTCGCGCTGGGTGTCGTCAGCGCGGGGATCGGCGCCTTTTCCGCCGGTTATTTCCGCAAGGGCGAAGGATCGGCGCCAGGACTCATCTGCTTCGAGTACCACGTTTGCATCGCGAGCATCGCGCTCGTGCTGATCGCCGACGACGCGTATGTGTTCATGGTCGCCTGGGAAAAGCTGACGCTGTCCGCGACGTTCCTCGTGATGACCAATCATCGGATCGGCGAGATTCGCCGCGCGGGTTACCTGTATTTCCTGATCTCCCACGTCGGCGCACTCGCGCTGCTGCTTTGCTTCGGCATCCTGCAGGCGCGCACTGGCGACTACACGTTTGCCAACCTGCGCGCGCAGTCGCCCGACGCGTTCTGGGCCTCGCTCGCCTTCCTGTTCGCGTTGGTCGGCTTCGGCGCCAAGGCGGGCGTGTTCCCGTTGCACGTGTGGCTGCCGGACGCCCATCCCGCGGCGCCATCCCCGGTATCGGCGCTGCTCAGCGGGTTCGTGCTGAAGGTCGGTCTGTATGGGCTGATCCGCACCGTGTTCGACCTGCTGCACGTGCAGATCGCGTGGTGGGGGGTGCTGCTGCTCGTGCTGGGTATCGCCACAGCGCTGCTCGGCGTGGTGTTCAGTACGATCCAGGTCGACATGAAGCGTCTGCTCGCGTATTCGTCGATCGACAACATCGGCCTGATGATCGTCGCGCTCGGGCTCGCGGTGCTGTTTCGCGCGTACGGGATGACGGAGCTGTCCGCGCTTGCGCTGACCGCGATGCTCTACCAGATCGTCGCGCATGCGGCCTTCAAGAGCCTGCTGTTCCTCGGCACCGGGGCTGTGCTGCACGCGACCGGCGAGCGCAATCTCGGCAAGCTCGGCGGCCTGATCCGTGTGATGCCGTGGACCGCCTGGGCCGTGCTCACAGGCGTCGCAGCCAGCGCTGGCTTGCCTCCGATGAGCGGCTTCGTTGCGGAGTGGCTGCTGCTGCAAAGCTTCCTGTTCACGCCCGGTCTGCAGAATTCCGTGCTGGCGATGACGGTGCCGATCGCGGCCGCGCTCGTCGCGATGACGGCAGCGCTGGCCGGTTACACGATGGTCAAGTTCTTCGGCATCGTCTTCCTCGGGCAGCCGAGAGAAGCAAAACTGAGTCGCGCACACGACGCGAACAGATGGGAACGGCTCGCGTTCTGCTGGTTCGCGGTGGCCGGTGTGCTGCTGGGACTGATGCCCACGCAGTTCGTCAAGGTACTGGACCGGGTCACGCGCGCGCTCGTCGGCGCCGGCATCGGCGCGGAGAATCATGGCTGGCTAATCTTCGTGCCCGTATCGACCGCGCGGGCGAGCTACATGCCCGTCGTGTTCATGCTGTTTTTCGTCGCCTGCTGCGGCCTTGCGTGGGTGCTGGTGCGGCGCTTCTACCACGGTCGGCTGCGACGGGCCGCGCCGTGGAGTTGCGGCTTCCCGTTCACGACCGCGCGGATGCAGGACACGGCCGAAGGCTTCGGGCAACCGATCCGGGAGATCTTCGCGCCGCTGCTGCGCATCGAGCGGCAACTGCCGTCGCCGTTCGACGCGCAGCCGTCCTACCGCGTCTCGGTCGCCGACCGCACGTGGTCGATTCTGTACGACCGTATCGCGGCACTCACGCAACGCGCGGCGGAATGGGCGGGTCGATTGCAGACGGGCCGGATCGCCGTGTACCTGACCTACAGCTTCGCCGTGCTGATCCTGCTCCTGATGCTGGTGAGACGATGGTGACTGTATCCGGCGTGCTATCGCAAAGCCTCGAGATCATCGTGGCGCTTGCCGCCGCGCCACTGCTCACGGGCTGGGTCAACCAGTGCCGCGCGTGGCTGCAGAACCGGCGCGCGCCCAGCATCTGGCAGCCGTACCGGATGCTCCACAAGCTGTTCAACAAGGAGTCGGTCGTCGCTCATGGCGCGAGTCCGGTGTTCCGCGGCGCGCCCTATGTCGTGTGGGCAGCGATGACGCTCGCCTGCGCAGTCGTGCCGACGCTGTCGACCGAATTGCCGCTGTCTCCCGCCGCGGATGCGATCGCGCTCGTCGGCCTGTTCGCGTTCGCGCGCGTCGCGTTGTCGCTAGCGGCAATGGATATCGGCACGGCATTCGGCACGCTCGGCGCGCGCCGCGAGATGCTGGTCGGTTTCCTCGCAGAACCGGCCCTGCTGATGGTGCTGCTGTCGGCCTCGCTGATCACGCAGTCGACCCTGCTTACGAGCATCGTCGCGACGCTCGGCCACAGCGAACTCACCATCTACCCGAGCCTGGCGTTCGCCGGCATAGCGTTTACACTGGTGTCGCTCGCCGAGAATGCGCGGCTGCCGGTCGACAACCCGACCACCCACCTCGAGCTGACAATGATCCACGAGGCGCTGATCCTCGAATATTCGGGGCGGCACCTCGCGCTGATGGAATGGGCGGCCAGCCTCAAACTCTTCGCCTACTCGTGCATCGGCATTGCGCTGTTCATGCCGTGGGGGATCGCCGCAGCCGGTAATCCGCTCGCGCTGGTGTTCGCGGTGCCGGCGCTGTTCGTCAAGCTGATGGTCGGCGGCGCTGCGCTGGCGGTGGTCGAGACCGCCAACGCGAAGATGCGGATTTTCCGGGTTCCGGAGTTCCTTGCGACCGCCTTCCTGCTCGCCGTGATCGGCATGCTCGTCCATCTGCTGCTGGGAGCCTGAATGCACGCCTACGCGACGCAACTGATCAATTTCCTCGCGGCTGTACTGCTGATGCTGTCGTTCGCGATGCTGAGCCAGCGCCGCATCCTGTCGCTGATCCATCTCTATACGTTGCAGGGCATGGCGCTGGTGCTGGCAATCCTGATCCTCGGTTTCGTGACGGATGATGCGCATCTGTACGTGTCGGCCGGACTGACGCTCGTGCTGAAGGTCGGCGTGATTCCGTGGATCCTGTATCGGCTCGTGCGCAGGCTCGACATTCAGGCCGACGTCGAGCCGCTGATCAACATTCCGACCACGCTGCTGATCGGCATCGTGCTCGTGATCATCGCGTTCAACGTCGCGTCGCCGATCAGCCAACTCGCGACCTCGGCCGCGCGCGGCACGCTCGGGATCGCGCTGGCGTGCGTGCTGTTGTCGTTCATGGCGATGATCACGCGCGCAAAGGCGGTTCCGCAGGTGATCGGCTTCCTGTCGATGGAGAACGGGCTGTTCTTTGCCGCCACTGCCGCCACCAACGGCATGCCGATGATCGTTGAACTCGGCATCGGGCTCGACGTGCTGGTCGGGATCCTGATTCTGGGCGTGTTCATGTTCCAGATTCGCGAGCAGTTCGACAGCCTGGACATCCATCACCTCGAGAAGCTCAAAGATGAATGACGCCCACGTCGTGCTCGCCGTGCTCGGCATTCCGCTGGTGGCGGCCGCGTCTCTGGCGGCCGTGCGCCCCGCCCCGGTCGCGCGCAACCTGAACGCCGGCTTCAGCTTCGTGACGTTCGCGGCGACGCTCGCGCTCGCCGCGCGTACCGTCGAGCACGGACCGTCGTTCGCGTTCGACCGTGCATTCTTCGTCGATCCCCTGAACGTGTACCTCGTCGCGCTGACTGCGTTCGTCGGCTGGACGACGTCGCTGTTCTCCCGGCCGTACATGCAGATCGAGGAAGCGCGCGGCCGGATGACGGCGACGCGGATGCGCCTCTATCACAGCATGTACCAGTTGTTCATGTTCGCGATGCTGCTCGCGTTGCTGACCAATAATCTCGGCGTGCTATGGGTCGCGATGGAAGGCGCCACGCTCGCGACGGTGCTGCTCGTCAGCGTCTATCGAACCGCTGCAAGCCTCGAGGCCGCCTGGAAGTACTTCATCCTGTGCGGTGTCGGCATCGCGCAGGCCTTGTTCGGCACGATCCTGCTGTACCTCGCCGCGAGCCGGCAACTGAGCGACGGCGATGCGCTGCTGTGGACGAGCCTTGCCGCCGTCAAGACGCACCTCGACCCGTCCATCGTGTCGATCGCCTTCGTGTTCCTGCTGGTCGGCTACGGCACGAAAGTCGGACTCGTGCCGATGCACAACTGGCTGCCGGACGCGCATGCCGAAGGCCCGACGCCGATCTCAGCGGTGCTGTCCGGGCTGCTGCTGAACGTCGCGCTGTACGCGGTGCTGCGCTGCAAGGTGCTGGCGGACGGCGCACTCGGCAATGGCCTGCCGGGACGATTGCTGGTCGGCTTCGGGCTCGTGTCGGTGCTGATCGCGTCGTTCTCGCTGTTTCGGCAGAAGGACGTCAAGCGGCTGTTTTCGTATTCGTCGATCGAGCACATGGGACTGATGACGTTCGCGTTCGGCCTCGGCGGCCCGGTCGCGACATTCGCCGGTCTGCTGCACATGACCGTCCATTCTCTCGTCAAGTCGGCGATCTTCTTTGCCGTGGGCCACGCGGCGCAGAAGGCGGGGACGCAGGCGATCGAAGGCATTCGCGGGCTGCTGCAGGTCAGCCCGACGGTCGGCTGGGGCATGATGCTCGGCGCGCTCGCGATTCTCGGTCTGCCGCCGTTCGGCGTGTTCGCAAGCGAATTCCTGATCCTGACGACCGCGATGAACACGCTACCGTGGACGGCGCCGCTGTTGCTGCTCGGCCTCGCCGTCGCGTTCGCGGCGATCTTCGCGCGCGTGCAGCGAATGGTGTTCGGTGAGACGACGACGGCCAAGCCGCTCGAACATCGCCCCGCACCGCTGCCGGTATTCGTGCATCTCGGCTTGGGGCTGATGCTGGGGCTCTATGTGCCGCCGTATCTGGCAACGTGGTATCGCCAGGCCGCAACGATGTTGGCGGGGTGAACGATGCGACTCGAATCGATACAGCTTGCCGCCACCTGCCTCACACATCGTGCGGGCCAGATTCCCGCAGCAGTGGTGAGCGCCGATGAATCAGCGTGGCTCGAGCTTGCGCGCACCGCGCGATCGGAGCAGCGGCGCCTCGTTGCAATGTGGGGCAGTGAAGCAGTCGAAGACGGATTCTCGGTGAACGCCGCGTATGAATGCGATGACGGCATCGTGTGGGTGCGCCTGCCGATCGGGCGTCAGCAGAGTGCCGGTGGAGACTATCCCGATCTCGCCACCGTTTTCCCTTGTGCGACTCGCATGCAACGGGCGATCTTCGATCTGATCGGCCTGCGCGCGCGTGGCGCCCCGGACACGCGCCCGTGGCTCAATCACGGCAACTGGCCCGACGACTATTTCCCGCTGCAAAGGCAGGCGACCGGTGTCGAAGCCTTCGAGTCGAGCGAGGCGGACTACCCGTTCGTGCAGGTTGCGGGCGATGGCGTACACGAGATCGCTGTCGGGCCGATTCATGCCGGCACCATCGAGCCGGGGCATTTCCGCTTCTCGGTCGTCGGCGAGAAGGTGCTGCGCCTCGAAGAACGTCTCGGCTATGTGCATCGCGGCGTCGAGCGGCTGTTTGAACGGACTCCTGGATCGCAGGGTCATCGGGTTGCCGCCAGAATTGCGGGCGACTCGACCGTCGCGTTCTCGTGGGCCTTTTGCATGGCGCTCGAGCAAGCCAGCGGCACGCAGCTGTCGAAGCGCGCACTATATCTGCGTGCGCTTCTGCTAGAACGCGAGCGCGTGGCCAACCACCTCGGCGACCTCGGCGCGCTGGGCAACGACGCCGGGTTCGGCTTCGCACTCGCGCAATTCTCGCGGCTCAAGGAGGACTGGATACGGACGAACGCCCGTCTGTTCGGACATCGATACCTGATGGACCGGATCGTACCGGGCGGTGTATCGGTCGACGTTCGCGCCGACCACGCGGCGGTGCTGACGGAGCAATGCGAACGCATCGAACGCGAGGTTCATGTGATGCGAAAAGTCTACGAGGACCAGTCCGGGCTGCAGGATCGATTCCTCGGCACGGGCCGATTGACGCCCGCTGTCGTCGAGCATTTCGGCGTGCGTGGCATGGCCGCTCGCGCCAGCGGTCGGACCTTCGACGTTCGCGCGAACTTGCGCGCCGCTCCGTATGACGACGTAGCGGTCAATGCGGTGACTGATGCGCGCGGCGACGTTGCGGCGCGCGTGGCCGTGCGCTTCGCCGAAATCGATGAATCCCTGCGCCTGATCCGCGAGCTGCTGGCCAATCTTCCTGATGACGGTCCCACGGTCGTCGCGATGGCGCCTGCAACGGCGGACGCGCAAGGCATAGGCTGGGTGGAAGGCTGGCGAGGGGACGTATTCGTCGCACTGGATCTCGCCCCGGGCGACGTCATCGGCCGATGCCATTGCCACGATCCGTCATGGCAGAACTGGCCGGCGCTCGAACACGCGATCATCGGCAACATCGTTCCCGATTTCCCGCTGATCAACAAGTCGTTCAACCTGAACTACGCGGGGCACGACCTCTGATGTGGCAACTGATCCGGCAATTCGCGCGCACCGATTTCCCCGACGAACCCGCGCCGGCGGCGGAAGACGCATGGCTTCACGAGGAGCGACGCATTCGCGAGGACATACTCGGTCTGCTCGGGCGGGCGCTGTGCATCCGGCAGATCGATGCGGGTTCATGCAATGGTTGCGAGCTGGAGATCCACGCGCTGAACAACCCGTACTACAACCTCGAAGGGCTCGGCATCAAATTCGTCGCGAGTCCGCGGCATGCGGACTTGCTGCTCGTGACCGGGCCGGTGACGCTGAATATGCGCGCGGCCCTGCTCGCCGCGTACGACGCGACACCCGCTCCGAAACTCGTCGTTGCCGCCGGCGAATGCGCATGCACGGGCGGCATATTTGCCAATAGTTACGCGGTGTGCGGCCCCGTTTCGTCGATCTTGCCGGTCGACGTGACGATCCCCGGCTGTCCGCCGCCGCCGATCGATTTGCTGCGAGGCATCCGCACAGCCTGCCGGGCGCGTTGAACCGCGGGTCCTTTTCGCTTTTTTCCAAGCGCAAAACGTGCAATTTCGCACGTGTTTGCGCGATTCCAGCCGGGTTCCCCCGTGGTCATTGCGCATATTGGCCTGCCTTTATTGCGCAGATCGGCTTTGCGCTTGCAGCGCGTTTTTAATACCGTTGTAGCTGCGCCTGCAACGGCACTTAAATTGCTGCTCAATGGTTTTGTGTCAACGCGATGCGTTGGACATCGACGCGTCGTCAGCCTGCATTGACCTTTCAATGGAGTCAACAGATCGTCATGACCACGCCTACAGAATGTCAGCATTGCGGGGACACCCCCGCTTCAGAGTCGACTGCCGAGCAAACCACCACACCTTCCCAACCGTCCCGCCGCCGCTTCCTGCAATCGGCGGCGGCCGCCGCGACGATCGGCGCGGCGCCGCAACTGCGCGCGCAAGCGCAGGCACCCACCGGACCCGCGCCGCAAAGCAACCCCGTCGTGCCGCCGCGCTCCGTCACATTGACCGTCAACGGCCGCGCGTACGCGCTGCAACTCGAACCGCGCGTGACGCTGCTCGATGCATTGCGCGAATACGCCGGTCTGATGGGCACGAAGAAAGGCTGCGACCGTGGTCAATGCGGCGCCTGCACGGTGCTCGTCGACGGCCGCCGCATCAACTCGTGCCTGACACTCGCGGTGATGCATGAAGGCGAGAACATCACGACCGTCGAAGGACTCGCGAACAACGGCACGTTGAGTCCAGTGCAGGCCGCGTTCATCGAACACGATGCGTTCCAGTGCGGCTACTGTACGCCCGGGCAGTTGTGCTCGGCGACCGCCCTGCTCGGCGAATTCCGCAACGGCACGGCGAGCACCGTGACCGCCGACGTGCGCGCGCGTCCCGCCGCGCTCACCGACGACGAAATCCGCGAGCGCATGAGCGGCAACATCTGCCGCTGCGGCGCGTACGTGAACATCGTCGCCGCGGTGCGCGCCGCGCACGAGCACGCCTGACGGAGAGCGACATGGATGCGATCTCCTACGAACGCGCCGGCGACGTCGCCAGCGCGGTGCGCGCCGCGCAACAGCCCGGCGCGGTGTTCATCGGCGGCGGCACGAATCTGCTCGATCTGATGAAGGGCGGCATCGCGCGGCCGGTGCGGCTCATCGATATCACGCACATCGGCGGCCTCGACTCGGTGACGACGCTGCCCGGCGGCGGTATCCGCATCGGCGCGCTGGTGCGCAATAGCGACGCGGCCAATCACGCGCTGGTGCGCGAGCAGTACCCGCTGCTGTCGCAAGCGCTGCTCGCGGGCGCGTCGCCGCAGTTGCGCAACATGGCGACGGTCGGCGGCAATCTGCTGCAACGCACCCGCTGCGGCTACTTCTACGACACCGCTTTTACGCATTGCAACAAGCGCATCCCCGGCAGCGGCTGCGCCGCGCTCGACGGCCATAACCGCGCGCACGCGATCCTCGGCGCGAGCCCGCAATGCATCGCGGTCAACCCTTCGGACATGAGCGTCGCGCTGGCCGCGCTCGATGCGCTGGTGCGCGTGAACGGCCCCAGCGGCGAACACACGATCGCGTTCGCCGACTTCCATCGGCTGCCGGGCGACCGGCCCGACGTCGATACCACGTTGCAGCCCGGCGAGCTGATCACCGCGGTCGATCTGCCGCCGCCGTTGTTCAGCGCGCATTCGCACTATCTGAAGGTGCGTGACCGCGCGAGCTATGCATTCGCGCTCGTATCGGTCGCGGCCGCGTTGCAGATGGACGGCGAGCGCGTGCAGAGCGCGCGCATCGCGCTCGGCGGCGTTGCGCACAAACCGTGGCGCGCGAACGTGGCCGAACACATGCTGAGCGGCCAGCCGCTCAACCAGGCCACGCTGAAGGACGCCGCCGCGGCCGCGTTGAGCGGCGCGCAGCCGCGTCACGACAACGCCTTCAAGGTCCAGCTCGCGCAGCGCGCGATTGTGCGCGCGGTCAACCAGGCCGCCGGCAATGCGGGAGGTGTCGCATGAATCTGATCGGACAACCGCTCGATCGCGTCGACGGACTGCTGAAGGTGACCGGCGACGCGCGTTACGCAGCCGAATTCCCCGGGGCGCGCCTCGCGCATGGGGTGCTCGTGACGAGCACGATCCCGGCCGGCACGATTTCGTCGATCGATGCGAGCCGCGCCGAAACCGTGCCCGGCGTGCTGCTCGTGATGACCTACCAGAACGCGCCGCGTCTGCCGAACGGCGGCAAGCCCGCGCTCTCGCCGCCGGCCGGCCGGCACCTGTCGCTTCTGCAAGACAACCAGGTGCACTACAGCAACGAGCCGGTCGCGGTGGTCGTCGCCGATACGCTCGAACATGCGACCGATGCCGCGCGCCAGCTGCGCATCGTCTATCAGCCGGGCGCCGCGGCGCTCGACTTCGAGCAGGCGAAGCCGCACGCGCATGCGCCGGACAAGCCGCAAGGCCGGCAAACCGACACGCAGCGCGGCAGCTTCGAAGACGGCATGCAAAGCGGCGACGTGCATATCGAGGCCACCTACACGACGCCGATCGAGCATCACAACCCGATGGAGCCGCACGCGACGATGGCGCACTGGGACGGCCCGCAGTTGACGGTCTACGACTCGACCCAGGGCGTGAGCGGCGCCGCGCAGGTGCTCGCGAAGACGTTCGCGATCCCCGTGTCCGACGTGCGCGTGATTTCGCCGCTGATCGGCGGCGGCTTCGGCTGCAAGGGCTCGTCGTGGTCGCACGTGTCGCTGTGCGCGATGGCCGCGCGGCAAACCGGGCGGCCCGTGCGGCTCGTGCTCGAACGGCCGCAGATGTTCGGCCCGGTCGGCGCGCGGCCGCGCACCGAACAGCACTTCGTGATCGCCGCGCGGCATGACGGCACGCTGACCGCGATGCGCCACGACAGCATCTCGAACACGTCGATGATCGAAGACTGGACCGAGACCTGCTGCATGGTCACGCGCATGCTGTACGCGGTGCCCAACCAGGTGACGACGCACCGGCTCGTGCAGCTCAATGTCGGCACGCCGACCTTCATGCGCGCGCCGGGCGAGACCACCGGTTCGTTCGCGCTCGAATCGGCGATGGACGAACTCGCCGTTGCGCTGAAGATGGACCCGCTCGCGCTGCGCCTGAAAAACTACGCGGAAAGCGATCCGCAGGAGCACAAGCCGTGGTCGGGCAAGTCGCTGCGCGAGTGCTATCAGATCGGCGCCGAGAAGTTCGGCTGGTCGCGCCGCTCGCAAACGCCACGTTCGATGCGCAACGGCAACACGCTGATCGGCATGGGCATGGCGACCGCGACCTATCCGGCCAACCGCAGCGAGGCGTCGGCGCTCGCGCAGATTCTGCCGGACGGCACCGCGGTGGTCGCCTCGGGCACGCAGGACATCGGCACCGGCACCTACACGGTGATGACCCAGGTCGCCGCCGACGCGCTCGGCTTCACGCCCGAGCAGATCCACTTCGCGCTCGGGGATTCGTCGCTGCCGCGCGCGCCGGTGTCGGGCGGCTCGCAGTCGGCGGCCAGCGTGTCGCCCGCCGTGCGCGACGCGGCGAGCGAGGCGCGCAGCCAGCTGATCGCGCTGGCGCTCGCCGATACGGCTTCGCCCGTGCATGGCTTGCCGCTCGACGACGTCACCGTCGAAAGCGGCTGGGTCGTGAGCCGCTCGCAACCAAACAAGCGTGATCCGGCCGCGGCGATCATCGCGCGCGCGGGCGGCAAGCCGATCGAGGCGACCGCGACCGTGAAGCCCGGCGACGAGAAGCAGAAGTACTCGTTCCACTCGTTCGGCGCGGTGTTCGTCGAAGTCCACGTCGATGCGGAGTTGGGCACGATCCGCGTGCCGCGCGTGGTCGCGGTGTACGACGTCGGCCGCGTGCTGAATCAGAAGACCGCGCGCAGCCAGATGATGGGCGGCATCGTATGGGGCATCGGCGCGGCGATGCAGGAAGAAAGCACGCTCGATGAGCGCTTCGGACGCTTCACCAACGCGAACCTCGCCGAGTATCACGTGCCGGTGAACGCCGATATCGGCACGATCGACATTGCGTTCATCGACCGGCCCGATCCGTACATCAACTCGCTCGGCGTGCGCGGTATCGGCGAGATCGGCATCACGGCCGTGGTGGCCGCGATCGCGAACGCGGTGTACAACGCGACCGGCGTGCGGGTGCGCGATCTGCCGATCACGCTGGACAAGGTGGCGCGGACCTGAACCGGCGGCAGCGCCGGAAAATGAGCAACAGCGAAAGCGGGAGCGGCGGGCTTGCGTTGCCGCGCTTGCCTCCCGCCCCGTTGCATCGCACAATCTGCGCATTCCTCTCTACCGGTATCCGCCGATGGCCTATGCCTCGCTCGCCACTGGCGTGTTGCTCGCCGCCGGTTACGGCTCGCGCTTCGATCCGCGCGGGCTGCACAACAAACTGCTCGCACGTATGCCCGATGGCACGCTGGTCGCGCATGAAGCCGCGCATCGGCTGCTGCAGGTCGTCACGCGGGTGCTCGCCGTGGTGCGGCCGGGCTCCGACGCGCTCGCCCGCGTGCTGAACGATGCCGGCTGCGATGTTGTGTTCGCGGCTAGCGCCGAGCGCGGCATGGGCGCGAGCCTCGCCGCCGGCATCGAAGCGAGCGACGACGCCGAAGGGTGGATCGTCGCGCTCGCCGACATGCCGCGCATCGCAATTCCGACGATCGAAGCGGTAGCCCGCGCGCTCGACAACGGCGCGCCGCTCGTCGCACCGTTCTACGACGGCCAGCGCGGCCATCCGGTCGGCTTCGGCAGCGAGCACCGCGACGCGCTGCTCGCGCTGGACGGCGACACCGGCGCGAAAGCGCTGCTCAAGTCACGAACGCTGACACGCATCGACGTCGACGATCCCGGCATTCTGCGCGACGTCGATACGCCGGACGATTTGCGCACGCTTTAGCGGCTAACCTCTGCGTTGCCGGGACGCGACCTGTCGCGTATCTGACAGATTTTCGGCGGCTTCGAGTACATCATATGGACTCGTATCGTCAAACGAGGAGTATCGACGTGAGCTCATCCGCCATCAGTCTGAAGAACGACGTCTCCCCGGCCGAGTGGGAAGCACGCGTCGATCTCGCGGCCGCCTACCGTCTCACCGCGCTGTTCGGCTGGGACGATCTGGTGTTTACCCACATCTCGGCGCGCGTGCCGGGCCCCGAGCATCATTTCCTGATCAACCCCTACGGCATGATGTTCGATGAGATCACCGCGTCATCACTGGTCAAGATCGACCTCGACGGCCGCAAGGTCAGCGAATCGCCGTACGAGATCAATCCGGCCGGCTTCACGATCCATAGCGCCATACATGCGGCACGCGAAGATGCGCTTTGCGTGATGCACACGCACTCGATCAACGGCGTGGCCGTATCGGCTCAGGCGGAAGGCTTGTTGCCGCTGTCGCAGCAGTCGCTGGGTGTGCTCGCGTCGCTCGGCTATCACGACTATGAGGGCATCGCGCTCAACGAAGCGGAAAAACCGCGCCTCGTTCAGGACCTCGGGCACAACACGAATCTGATGTTGCGCAATCACGGCTTGCTGACGGTCGGCCGGACGCCGGCGGATGCGTTCGTCGCGATGTATTTCTTCGAAGCGGCCTGCATGATTCAGGTCCGCGCGCAGGCGGGCGGCGGCAAGCTTCTCCCTATCGCGCCGCCGATTCTCGACAACATCAAGGAGCAGATCAAGCTTGTGACGCGGGGCGCGACGCCAGGCGCGCTCGTCTGGCCGGGGCTGCTGCGTCGGCTCGAGCGCCGTAACCCCGGCTTTGCGGACTAGAGGGTGTTGGTTGGCGATTCGTACCACGCGGTTTCCTCGATCGCGGTTGCGACGCGGCAGCCGGAGGGCTGAAGGGCCTGGTGCTCTCGGGTGTTTTGCCAGGAGCCCGATCACCTCGCCCTTGCTCAAGATGCTGGCGGCGCTTGCACCGTTCTTCCCGGGCCCTTTTATCGACGGTTGACTCTTTCATTCCAGGATTGCGACGGCTCGGCAAACGCGTGTCCTCCGGCGAGGCCGTTGGCGTATCATCGAACGAGGTTCCCGAACCGTTATCCGGGGCTGCAGATCGATCTTCGCGATGGAATCCGTAGTGACTCGGTGTAGCGCTGTGGGGGATCGTCAGGGTTGCCCCCGGCCTGCGTAACCACCAATGCAAACGATCGACGTGACATCGCGAGGCAAACCCTCCCTGCTTCTGACCACGAAACTCGTGCCGCCGCGCTTGCCATCCGGCTTGATCGAGCGGCCGCGGCTCGTCGCTCTGACGGCCCAGGCCGAAAACAAACGGCTCATCGTGATCAAGGCGCCCGCGGGCTTCGGCAAGACGTCGCTCGCACTCGTGTGGCTCGAGCGGCTGCGCGCCACCGGCGCTCACGTGGCGTGGCTGTCGCTCGACCCCGAGGACGACGAGCCCGCCCGCTTCCTGCACTATCTCGCGCAGGCCTTGCGACACGCGTGCGGCAATGTCGGCGCGTCGGCGATCGGCCTGACGGCCGAGGCGTCCCTCGTGCCCGCGCAATCGATCGTCGCAACGCTGATCAACGAACTCGTCGAAGTCGATGACGAGGTCTATCTGTTTATCGACGACTATCACCTGATCGGCCTGCCCGTCATTCACGATGCCGTTGCGTTCTTCATCGAGCACATGCCGTCGCGGGTGCACCTAGTGGTCTGCACGCGGAACGATTCCACGCTGCCGCTCGCGCGCTTGCGGGCCAGCAACGAACTGCTCGAAATCGACTCGGCGGCGCTACGCTTCAGCTTCGACGAGACGCAGCGCTTCATCGAACATGAATGTCCGGGCCTGGGTCCGTCCACCGTCAAGTCGTTGTTCGCGAGCACCGAGGGCTGGGCCGCGGCGCTGCGCATTTCGGCCTCGGTGCTGGCCCGCGAGCAACGTCCCCCCGGTGCGGAAGCTGATATGCCATCGGGCGCGTCGCGGCCGTTCGCCGCCTACCTCGAAGACATGCTCAAGCATCTGCCGGCGGACATGGTCGACTTCATGTTGCGCACGTCGATACTCGACCGGCTTAGTGCATCGCTGTGCGCGGCGGTGACGGGCGTCGAGGACAGCCAGCACATGCTGGAGGCGATCGTCGCGCGTCAGCTTCTGCTGCAACCGCTGGACATCGAGGGACGCGCGTTCCGCTATCACCATCTGATGCGCGACTACCTGTGCCAGCGGCTCGAAACCCGGTACGGTAAAGAAGTCGCCGACGTGCATCGCCGCGCTTGTCGGTGGTACGCGCAACAGCAGCAATGGACGGACGCGGTGCGCCACGCGATCGCGGCAGGGGCAACCGACGACGCGATCGCGCTGATGGGTCGCTGCGCGATGTCGCTCGTCACGAAAGGCGATCTGCTGACGCTGCTCGGCTGGCAGCGCCAGTTCCCCGCGCACCTGATGCGCGGGCAGTTGCAGGTCAGGCTCGCGATCACGTGGGGCATGGCGCTGGCACTGCGCTTCGACGACGCGCTGACGATGCTCGATGCGCTCGAACGCGAAACCGCAATCGACAAAGACCCCAAGACCACGCGCATGCGCTGGGAGTGCGAAGCGATCCGAGCGGTGCTCGCGGCGTTGCAGGACGATCCGCAACGCGCGCTGTCGCTCGCGCAGGCCTGCCTCGATCATCCAGCGGCCGACGCGTGGACCGCCAACGTCCTGTCCAACGTGATCCGTTTCGCGCACTGGAAGGCGGGCCGCCTCGAAGCGCTGTATGCGACCCCGTGGATTCCCGATTCGATCGAGGACGACCAGCGCAACGTGTTCTCCTCCACATACCGGCTGTGCCTGCTCGGCCACGCGGAAATGCAGCGGATGCACTTCGTGCTGGCCGAGCGGTATTTCACCAGGTCGATGCATCTGGCCGAGCGTTACTCCGGCCCGCAGTCGATCTCCGCCGCGCTGTGCGCGCCGATGCTCGCGCAGATCCGCTACGAGCAGGGCCGCCTCGACGAAGCCGAAGCGCTGCTGCTCGATCTGATGCCGATCGTCGATGCGGCCGTGCTGCTCGATAGCGTGCTGATCGCGTATCGAGTGCTGATCCGGATCGCGATGGCGCGCGCGAACACCGCGCACGCCTATGCGCTGCTCGAGCACGCGCAAGACCTTGGCCATCGGCGAGGCTGGCGGCGTCTGGTCGCCGCGGGGTTCGTCGAACGCACTCGGCTGCATCTCGCCGAAGGAAGAATGACCGAAGCCGCCGCATGTGTTCATCAACTCGACGGACTCGCGGCACGCGACCCGCAATCGTCGACACCGGTGTCGGCGGAAATCGACAACTATCGCGCACTCGCCGCGGGCTGCCTGGCGATGGCGCGGGGCCGCACGAGCGAGGCCGTCGACCATCTGAACGCGGCACGGCGCAGCGCGGAGAGCCGTCACGGCGACTACCTGGCATTGCGCTTGCGCACCACGCTCGCGCTCGCGTGGATGAGCGCGGGCCGGTTGAGCGAGGCGATCGAGGCGTTCGGCGAGGTCGTCGAAGTCGCCGCGCCGGCCGGCATTTATCAGTCGATTCTCGACCAGGGCGCCGGCATCGGTTCGCTGCTGCAGGCGATGCGCGACGACAGCCGCAGCGTCGCGGGGAACCCCGTGCGAACGAAGGACGCGGCGCATTACATTGACCGTCTTTGGGACGGCTGGCGTGCTCTTTATCAGCCCCGCAGCCAAGCGCAGCGCGACGCCGAACGCGAAGCGCTGAGCGCGCGCGAAAGCGAAATCGTCGGGCTGATCGCGCAGGGGCAGTCGAATAAGGAAATCGCGCGCAGTCTCGGCATTGCGCCCGAGACCGTCAAATCGCACGTGAAAAGTATTTTCGTGAAACTCGCGGTCGACAAGCGCGCGCATGCGGTGTCGCGCGCGCAAGCGCTGGGACTGTTGCGCAACGGCCAATGAGGCGCTATCGCGCCAGCCATTGCGCCAAGGCTTTTGAAGCGTTGCGATCCATCAGGCGAATTGCGCGCGCAACCACTTCTTGTTCAGCTTGCCGACGCTGGTCTTTTCGAGCGCGTCGACGAACCTGACGATCTGCGGCACCGCATACTTCGAGATTCGTCCCGACTCACTGAACGTCAGCACGTGACGCTTGATGTCGTCCTCGCTGACCGCGGCGCCTTCGCTGAGCACCACCAGCGCGACCGGCCGCTCGCCCCATTTCTCGTCGCTGATGCCGATGACCGCCACTTCCGATACGCCCGGGTACAGCGAAATCAGGCTCTCGATTTCCAGCGATGAAATCCATTCGCCGCCCGACTTGATCACGTCCTTCAGTCGGTCGGTGATCTGGATGCTGCCGATCGGGCTGATCGTCGCGATGTCCTGCGTGTGCAGGTAGCCGCCGCTCCATAGCTGCACCGACGCTTCGGGGTTGTTCAGATAGCCTTGCGTGAGCCACGGCGCGCGCACGACGATTTCTCCGTACGCGCTGCCGTCGTGAGCCGCCTCCTCCATGCCTTGATCGACGATGCGCAGATCGACGAGCGGAACCGGCCGCCCGGTCGTGCAGCGCAGGCGCAACTGCTGTTCCGCGTCGAGCGCCTCGGCACCCGGCGGCAGTTGCGCGAGACTCAGCAACGGACACGTTTCGGACATGCCGTAGCCGGCAAAGATGTCGATGCCGCGCTCGAGCGCGGCACGCACGAGTCCGTGCGTGAGCGCACCGCCGCCGATCACGATCTTCCACTTGCTGAAGTCGACGGAGCGCGCCTGTTCACAGCCGAGCATCATGTGCAGGATCGTGCTCACGCAGTGCGAGAACGTCACGCCTTCGTCGCGCACCAGCTTCACGAGCCGGTCCGGCAGGTAGCGGCCCGGGTAGACCTGCTTCACGCCGAGCACGGTGGCGATGTAGGGCATGCCCCAGGCGTGCACGTGAAACATCGGCGTGAGCGGCATGTAGACATCGCCGCGGTGAAAGCGCTGCCCGGATTCGGGGCTCGCCAACGCCGCCATGCCGGTGATCGTGTGCAGCACCAGCTGCCGATGCGAAAAGTAGACGCCCTTGGGCAAGCCGGTCGTGCCAGTCGTGTAAAAGGTCGTCGCACGCGTGTTCTCGTCGAAGTCGGGGAACTCATAGTGATCCGAACTTTCTTCGAGCATCGCTTCGTATTCCGCCGAGAACGGAATCGTATGGGTAGCGACTTCGCTGCCTTCCTCGTCGATCCAGACGAAGGTGCGCACCGTTTCGAGCTGTCCCCTGATCGCTTCGACGAGCGGCAGAAAATCGCTGTGGACGAACAGGATCTCCGCGCCGGCATGGTTGATCGTGTAAGCGATCTCCTCCGGCGACAGGCGCACGTTGACCGTCTGCAGCACCGCGCCCATCATAGGCACCGCGAAATAGCATTCGAGGTAACGATGACTGTCCCAGTCCATCACCGCGACCGTGCTGCCGTGCCGCGCGCCGAGCCGCGACAGTCCATTGGCGAGCCGCGCGATGCGCTCGCGCAGCGTCGTATAGGTCATGCGAAGCTGTCCGCGATACACGATCTGTTGGTCCGGCGCCTGAACGAACGGCGTGTGCAGCAACTGCTTGATCAGCAATGGATAGGCGTAGGCCGAGGGCGCGTCGGCCGTGGCGTTGTCGCGCATCTGAGTCTCCTTGAGTCCTGAACTGGATGGATGGCCTTCCCGAATGGGCCAATGATCGGCGCGGCCGCGCGGGGGAACAATCCCCTGAACGGGGGAGGCGGGAGGACAGTGTTCGGAGAATTCGCGAACTACACAAAACACGTGCGCTCCAAAGGCCACGACAGCGACGCACGACGAGCCGAAAAGCCGCGACCGTCGCTGGATGGACCGATTGAGACCTTCGTCCGCGAACTTTCAGGCACGCGATTTGCGCGCTGCAAGTTTCGCGCGCAAGCCGCGCCGATTACGCCTAAGCTGAGGTGACGCCACGTTTTTTTACGTGCGGCGCCATGACGACCGATGGCCTCGACGCCTCATCCGCCCCGCCTCGAACCCCCAGACGCAAGCCCATGAGCGAAACCACTCCACGCCTTTTCATCGTCTCGCCCCATTTCGACGACGCCGTGTTCAGTTGCGGCGCATTGCTCGCAGCCCATCCCGACGCCGCCGTCTGCACCGTGTTCGCCGCGCCGCCCGAACACGACATGCATACCGAGTGGGACCAGAAAGCGGGCTTCGCGAACGCTCATGAAGCGGTCCGCGAACGCACGGTCGAAGACAACCGCGCGCTCGAAGTGCTCGACGCGATTCCGCTGCGCATGCCGTTTCGCGACAGCCAGTACGCCGACTCGCCGTCGATCAGCCAGATGGCGGCGGCGCTGGAGGAAACGATTTACCGCACGACCGCCAACACGCTGCTGATGCCGCTCGGCCTGCATCACGAGGATCATGCGCGGGTATTCGAAGCGTGCTGCGAAATCCTGCCGCGCCTCACGCATCTGGACTGGTTCGGTTACGAGGAAGCGATTCACCGGCTCACACCGGGCGCGGTGCAGGCGCGGCTCGCCGATCTCGCGCAGCGCGGCATCGTCGCGACGCCGGCGACGCCGAGCGCGGGCCACACGATCGACGTGCAGCGCCGCGCGCATCTGAAACGCGAAGCGGTCAACGCGTACGCGAGCCAGTTGCGGGCGTTCGGCCCCGGCAATTACGAAGACGTGTTCGCGACCGAGCGCTACTGGCAGCTCAGCGTTGGCCGCAAGCGCCCGAGAAAATAGCAAAAGGAGCGAGCAGGAAGCGCGGCGAGCGCCTACGCTTGAAGACAGATAACCGACGCGGCGGCGGGCATCGGCGGTAACAACCGCCCACGCCGGACCCGCGCATTTCAACCACAAGGGTGACGCAATGAGCTACGACATGCATACCAGCCCGATTCCCGACCCGAACGCCGATCCGAACCGCGACCCGGAAGCCGACCCGCTGGTGCCGCCGTCGCCGGGGCATCATGTCGAGGAGCCGCAGCGGCCCGACGGGCCGCCGGACAAAGACCCGGTATAAGCGAGCCGCGCTCGACGCAGCGTCAGCCTGCCAAGTCGCTGAAGCCCTGCAGCAGGCGGTCGATATCGGCCGCGTGGATGTTGCCCATCGTCGAGATGCGGAACAGCTCCGCCGACAGCCCGCCCTGCCCCGCATAGATCACGAAGCCGCGCGCCTTCAGCGCGTCGTGCAGTTGCGGATACGCGATACCGTTGGGCAAGCGGTACGCGCGCAACACCACCGACGACTCCCCGGCCGGCAACACACTGCCGATGCCGCGCGCGGCCAGCCCCGCGCGCACCTGCTCGGCAAGCGCCGCATAGCGCGCATGACGCGCGCGCCAGCCGCCTTCGTCGGCGAGCTCGCGCAGCGCCTCGACCAGCGCGTAATACGCGTGCACCGAAGGCGTAAACGGCGTGTTGCGCTGATCCTGCAAACGCGCGAGCCGCGCAAGATCGAGGTAGTACGTGCGGCTCGCCGCGCGTGCGAGCGCCGCACGACGCACCAGCACGAACGACGCGCCCGGCACGCCATGCAGGCACTTGTTGGCGGTCGCCGCGAGCGCGTCGAGGCTCGCGTCCGCGAAATCGATCGCTTCGGCGCCGAAGCTGCTGACACCGTCCACCAGCAAACGCAGGCCGCGCTCGCGGCACAACGCGCCGAGCGCCGCGATGTCGTTCAGACGGCCCGTGGTCGTTTCATGATGAATCACCGCGACGTGCGTGAACGACTTGTCGGCGTCGAGACGTTCGGCGATCTTCGCGAGATCGGGCGCGGCCATCCAGTCGTGCTTCAGCGCTTCGTGCGCGATGCCGTATTGCGCGGCGATCTGCGCGATGCGCTCGCCATACACGCCGTTCTCGACGACCAGCAGCTTGCCGTTCTGCGGCACCAGCGCGGCCGTCATGCTTTCGACGGCGGCCGTGCCGGAACCGGTCATCAGCACTGCCTGCCATTCGTTCGGGTCGAGCCCGTACACGTCGACGAGACGCGTGCGCGCCTCTTCCTGCAAATCGAAGAATTCGCTCTCGCGATGGCACAGATCCGTCTGCAACAGGCTGTTGCGGACACGTTCGGTGAGCGTCACCGGGCCGGGATTGAGCAGCAGCATGGGCGCTCCTATTTGGTACGGGTTCAGATCGCGCCGATGTGGCGCATCAGGCGCGTCTTCACATCGGGCGGCGTAATGGTCGGGCGCGGCAGGCCGTCGGGCGTGCCGCGGCGGATCGTCAGGCGCGCGAAGCGAGGGCCGTCGAGCGGCGGCGCCGCGAACAGCTCGTCGATGACGGCCGGATCGTCGCTCTCGACCGCCGACGCGTAACCGCATGCGGCCGCGACACCAGCGAACGACACCTGCGACGACACCGTCGCCTGGCCGCCGGTCGAATCGTGCGCGCCGTTATCGAGCAGCACGTGCGTGAGGTTCGACGGTCCGTACGCGCCGAGGGTCGCGAAGACGCCCATGCGCATCAGCGCGGCGCCGTCGCCGTCGAGCGCGACCACGCGCAGGTCGGGGCGCGCGAGCGCGAGGCCGAGCGCGAACGGGGTCACGCAGCCCATCGAGCCGACCATGTACAACTGGTTCGCGCGATCGTCGATCGCGTAGAGTTCGCGGCCGCAAAAACCGGTCGACGCGAGCACCACCGTTGAGTCGAGCGGCGTATGCGCGATGACCTTTTGCAGCGCGTCGTGGCGCGTTGCGAGTTCGTTCGCGGCGACACCGCGGAACTGAGCGCGCGGCTCGACCGGCGTGCGCCGCGCGGGCGCGCCGCCGTCTTTCAGTTCATACGTCGCGACGCTGCCCTTCTGCATCACGAGCGCGTACGGACGGCCGGTGGCGTCCATGTGCGCGATCGCGCGATCGAGCGCCGGGCCGATCGCGTCCGCCTCGGTCGGGAACGTCTCCCACGGAATTTCCATCGTGTCGAGCATCGCCGGCGTGATCGGGCCCATCAGCGCGTGCTGCGGCTCGTCGGCAACGCCGGGCTGGCCGCGCCACGTGACGATCAGCAGTTGCGGCAGACGGAAAGTCCACGTCAGCGACGTCAGCGGGCTGACCGCGTTGCCGAGCCCGGAGTTCTGCATCATCGTGATGCCGCGCCGGCCGTTCTTCGCGCCGAGCGTGACGCCCGCGATCAGCGCGACCGCGTCGCCCTCGTTGGCCGCCGACACGTAGTGCAGCGATTCGTCCTGCAGCACGTAGTTGATGAACGGCGTCAGATACGAGCACGGCACGCCCGCATACCAGTCGATACCGCGCTCGCGCGCCGCCTCGACGAACTGTGCTGCTTCGATCATTGCGCGCCTCCGTGTGCATCGTTCGCCGTTGCGCCGCCGACGGCCGTCGCGAACGGCGCCTGCGCGTGCGCGAAGTCGCCCGCGCGGCGGAAATCGTCGAGATCGTTGACGCCGCGCCAGTGGCCGTGCACGTATTGCACCTCGATCGACTCGCCCGCTTCGATCAGTGCGTTCAGCAGCGCGGGCATGTCGAGCGACGCGAAATCGCCGCGCGTCTGCAACTCGCGCATCACCGCTTGCAGGCGTTCAAGGCCCGCGCCGCGCACATTCAGCAGACCCACCCAGCGGCCGTGCGGCACCTGCGCGGCACTCGCCGACGACGACTGCTCCCGCCCGCTCGCGACATGCCGCAGCACGACCTTGTTGCCGAACAGACCGCGGTCGTCGGCGGCCGAGCACCACGCGAAATCGCGCACGCTCGCGTTCTCCGTATCGGTCAGCGACGAATCGACGACCACGCTGAAGGCGGCCTCGCTTTCGACGAGATCGCGCAGGATGTAGCTGCGAAACAGCAGGTCGCCGTACGAAATGACGGTATCGCCGGTCAGTTTATCGAGTGCGCATGCGAGCGACGCGAGCTCGCCGGTCTGCGCGTGCTGCTCGTTGACGACGAGGCGGATGCCCGCGGTATCGATCGCGTCGGCGCGATAGCCGCCGACCACGGTGATGTCGTTGACGCCCTGCTTCTTGAACGCATCGACGAGCCAGCGCAGCAGCGGTTTGCCGGCGATCGGCAGCATCACCTTCGGACGCTCCCCGGTCACCGCTTCGAGGCCCTTGCCGCGGCTCGCGGCGAGCACGACGGCCGAGCCGGCCGCGCGGCCGCCCGACAGATAGCGGTCTTCGGCCTCCGAATATTCGTCGGCGTCCTGCAGACGGAAGATTTCGTTGACCGCGGCGATGCTGTCCTCGACGTTGACGAGCGTCTCGCTCGCATGGATTTCCTTCGCGACGGCCTGCATCGCCGACGTCGCCGCGCGGATCAGATGGTTCGCCCAGATCACGGTGCTGATGCCCGCTTCGCGGAACACTTCAGTGGGCGTGCTGTAGTACTTGGTCGGCACGATCACGAGCGGCGCGCGGCCGGCCCATTCGCGCGCGAATTCGAGGATCTCGTCGGGGCGCGACAGCTTGCTGTGAATCAGGATCGCATCGGCGCCGGCCCTTCGATACGCTTCCGCGCGGCGCAGCGCTTCGTCCATGCCCCAGCCCGCGATCAGCGCCTCGACGCGCGCGACGATCGAGAAATGCTCGTCGTTCTGCGAGTCCTTGCCGGCCTTGATCTTGCCGCAGAATTCGTCGATATCGGCAAGCGGCTGCGCCTCGCCATTGATGAAGCTGTTGGTCTTCGGAAACTGCTTGTCCTCGATGCATACGCCGGCGATGCCGCGCTGTTCGAGCTTGCGCACGAGGCGGCGCACGTTGTTGAAGTTACCGTAGCCGGTGTCGCCGTCGAGCAGGATCGGCAGATCGCTCGCGTCGGCCATGAATTCGAGCGTATCGACCACCTGGGTCCAGCTCGCCTCGTTGTTGTCGCGCACGCCGAACTGCGCGGAGATCGCGAGACCCGAGCCCCAGATCGCCTTGAACCCGGCTTCGCGAACGATGCGCGCGGACAGGCCGTTGTGCGCCTCCATCATGAATTCGAGTTCACTGCTGACGAGCATCTGGCGCAGGCGCGCGCTGCGGGACTGGGAAACGAAAGCGGGTTCGCGTGCATTCATTCTTCGGGACTCCTGGTGGCGGGCTGATTGACGTTCTTCTATGCCCGGCTGGCAATCGGAAAAGGGCGACTATAGCGGAATTTTTTATCGCGAGTCTTTTGAATGTCTGAGCGGTTTTTCGTGGTTGCGCTTAAGTGGAAAAATGTGTCGTTTTTTGCATGCGCCGTCATTTAATGGGATTCCTGCATTTGATTGGCGTTTTGTGGAATGTTGATGCGAACCCTGCTGGATTTGGCTCCACAGCTTATCCGGCACCTCGTGGCGGCCGTTTTTACGTCGATTTTCGTGCGCATTTTTCAATCGCTGTGCCTTATCGAAAAATCGCCGGTTAATTCAAATTCCCGAATATTGCGCAAATGTCTTTTTCGAATTAGGCGCGCGCAGGCGCCGCTAAAAAACCAATAAATCCGCTTATTAATCAGATGAATAGCGATGTAAGACAGCGGGTTTCCCCTGCCTCGACCAACAAGATTTCCCGCCGTTAACACAGCGAGCGGCATCCGACCGCAAACCACTAGACCTACTGGCAACAACGTACATTTCCCTCGCTATGACTCTGAACCGAAAACTGACGTCGATGATCGCCGTGCTGTGGGTTGGCCTGATCCTGATCGGCGCGTTCGGCGCGTGGCAGAACCGCGCGTCGATGAT
Source organism: Paraburkholderia sp. JPY465 (assembly GCF_050436725.1). Lineage (NCBI taxonomy): Bacteria > Pseudomonadati > Pseudomonadota > Betaproteobacteria > Burkholderiales > Burkholderiaceae > Paraburkholderia > Paraburkholderia sp. JPY465. Next base: position 2,216,194 of record NZ_JBNDMT010000002.1, on the reverse strand, counting down.
CTCGGACCGACGCGAGCAATTGCGCTCGCTGATCGAAGAGGCGAACCACGTCACCGCCCATTACTACACGCTCGCGCAGCAGCATGCGCTGTCCGAGGACGACGCGAAAAAACAGGCGCTGGCGACGCTCGGCGCGATGCGCTACGGCAAGGACGGCTACCTGTCGATCAACGACTCGCAGCCGGTCATGCTGATGCATCCGTTCAAGCCCGAACTGATCGGCAAGAACCTCGCGCAGTTCACCGATCCGGCCGGCAATCATCTGTTTGTCGATATCGTCAACGCGGGCAATCACGACGGCGGCGGCTTCGTCGACTATCTGTGGGCCAAACCGGGCAGCGAACAGCCGGTCGCGAAGACCAGCTACTCGATGCACTTCGCGCCATGGGACTGGTACCTCGTGACCGGCATGTATATGGACGACGTGCAAAGCGCGTTCTACCGCAATCTGCTGCGCTGGCTCGCGATCACGGTCGCACTCGGCGCGCTCTCCACGGCTGTGATGCTGGTCGTGCTGCGCAGCATCCGCCGCTCGCTCGGCGGCGAACTCGAAGTGGCGGTCAAGCATGCGCGGCTGATGGCGCAAGGCAACCTCGCGACGCCGGTGCCGATCGCGCCGCACGACAACGGCAGCCTGCTGCATGCGCTGCGCACGATGCAGGCGGGACTCGTCGACACGGTCTCGCGCGTGCGCCAGGGCACCGAGAACATCAACGTCGGCGCGAACGAAATCGCCGCGGGCAACACCGACCTGTCGCAGCGCACCGAGGAGCAGGCGGCCGCGCTCGTGCAAACCGCGTCGAGCATGGATCAGATGACGGTCAACGTGAAGCAGAACGCGGACAGCGCAAGCCAGGCCGCGCAACTCGCGAGCGACGCCGCGAACGTCGCGACGCGCGGCAGCCGCGTCGTCGACGACGTGGTGCGCACGATGGGCGAGATTACCGCGAGCTCGCGGCAGATCGGCGACATCATCGGCGTGATCGACGGCATTGCGTTCCAGACCAATATCCTCGCGCTGAACGCGGCCGTGGAAGCGGCCCGCGCCGGCGAACAGGGCCGCGGCTTCGCGGTGGTCGCGGCCGAAGTGCGCAGCCTCGCGCAGCGCTCGGCGACGGCCGCCAAGGAGATCAAGGCACTGATCGAAACTTCGACCGATACCGTCGAGACAGGCGCGTCGCTGGTCGCGAACGCGGGCGCGACGATGGGCGAGATCGTGCAGTCGGTGCGGCGCGTCAACGAAATTCTCGAAGAAATCAGCCACGCGTCGCGCGAGCAGAGCGCGGGCATCGAGCAGGTCAATCGCGCGGTCGGCGAGATGGACCAGGTCACGCAGCAGAACGCGGCACTGGTCGAAGAGGCCGCGGCCGCCGCGCATTCGCTGAAAGACCAGGTCGGCGTGTTGCGCGACGCGATTGCGAGTTTCGCGTTGCCGGCTTGACGCTCCCGCGCCGCGCCCGCGACGGGCGCGCATAAAAAGAAGGCGCTCCACAGGCGGGGAGCGCCTCATCAACACGCCGCGTCGGAGTCGACGCATCAATCGAACGAATCAGCCGCGCGGATTTTGCAAGTCCGCGCGGCTGTTCGTTTTTTGAGCTTCGGCTCGGCTCGCGGTTGCTCGAAGCCAAACGCCGCTTCTTTCACATGCCTCGCATTTAAATTACGTTTTGTTTACACTCGGCCCAGCGACAGTCCTTGCCGCCAGGCCTCGTGGTTTTGGCGGCCTTGTTCAATCGAAGCTACGTAGCGCCCGCTGCCCGCCGCCATGATCCGCCAGAAAAAACCTCCGTCACCCGATCCCTATGCGTTAGCCGCGAAGAACCCGCTGCTCGATGCGCGGCTGCCCGCGTGGCGCTCGAAGTTCATCGTGCTGCTGGTGTTCGCCGCGTTCGCGACGCTCGCAGCCCGTGCGTTCTGGGTGCAGGTCGTAAATCAGGACTTCTACGTCGACCAGGGGCAGAAGCGCTATCAGCGCCTGCTCGAACTCGACGCGACGCGCGGCCGGATCGTCGATCGCAATGGTTCGATGCTCGCGGTCAGTCTCGCGACGTACGAAATCTGGGCCACGCCGAAGCTCGTCGACGAAAGCGCGTTCGCGCCGCTCACGAAGCTGCTCGATCTGCCGCCCGCGGAACTGCGCCGGCGTCTGAACGGCGAGCGCAGCTTCGTGCTGCTCAAGCGCCAGGTCGATGCCGACACCGCCGAGCATCTGTCGCGCCTCGGGCTCGCCGGCATCACGCAGGTCGCCGACACCAAACGCTTTTATCCCGAAGGAGAGTCGGCCGCGCACGTGGTCGGGTTTACCGACATCGAGGACCACGGCCAGGAAGGCGTCGAGCTCTCCGCCGACGCGCAACTGCAAGGCGTGCCGGGCGAGCGTGAAGTGATCCGCGACCGGCTCGGCCGCGTGATCTCGGAGACGCGGCCGCTCGTGCCCGCACGCAACGGCGCGACGATCCAGCTGACGATCGACCGGCGTATCCAGCAACTCGCGTACACGCAACTCAAAGCCGCGATCGCGGAGCATCGCGCCGAAGCGGGCAGCGTGGTTGTGCTCGATGCGCGCAACGGCGAAATCCTCGCGCTCGCCAACTACCCGAGCTTCGATCCGAACGACCGCACGCACCTGTCCGGCCGGCAACTGCGCAACCGCGCGGTAATCGACACGTTCGAGCCGGGTTCGACGATCAAGCCGCTCGTCGTCGCGCTATCGATCGACGAAGGCAAGGTGCGGCCGCAAAGCATCATCGATACCGCGCCAGGCTGGTATCGGATCGGTCCGGCCGTGATTCACGACACGTCGAATCACGGCGCGATGACGGTCGCCGAGGCGGTGCAGAAGTCGAGCAATATCGCGCTCGCGAAGCTCGCGCTGAACCTGCCGGCCGAAACGATCTGGACCAAATACCAGCAATACGGTCTCGGCATGAAGCCCGAGCTGCCCTTCCCCGGCGTGGCCGCCGGCAAGCTGCGGCCGTACAGCCGCTGGCGCCCGATCGAGCAGGCCACGATGGCGTATGGCTACGGGCTGTCGGTGTCGCTGCTGCAAATCGCACAGGTCTACACCGCCTATGCCGGCGACGGCTCCCTGCGGCGCGTGAGCCTGCTGCGCGAGCCCCTCGATGCGAACGACCCGACGTCGTTCGCCGCTCGCAGCGAACCGGTCACGACGCCCGCCACCGCGCGCGCGATCCGCAACATGCTCGAAATGGCCACGGGCGCAGGCGGCACCGGGCGCGCCGCGAGCGTGGCGGGTTATCGCGTCGGCGGCAAGACCGGCACCGCGCGCAAGCAGATCGGCGCGGGCTACGCGCCGAATCGCTACCGCGCGCTGTTCGTCGGGATGGCGCCGATGAGCGATCCGCACCTGATCGTCGCCGTGATGATCGACGACCCGGCCGGCAAGGCGTTCTATGGCGGCACGGTCGCCGGACCGGTGTTCAGCGGCGTGATGGGCGGCGCATTGCAGCTGCTCGGGGTGCCGCCGGATGCGGCCGGGGTGTGATGCGCAGTTGGTGTTGGGGTTGGCGTCGCTCGATCAGCCCTGCTCATCGAGCGCATCGGCGTGCGCCTCGATGCGATTGCGGCCGTTGCGCTTGGCCTGATACATCGCGCGATCGGCCTCGTCCATCATCGCCTGACCGAGCGACATCGCGTCGGCCGGGCTGCCCGCGACCACGCGCGCAGCCACGCCGATCGACACCGACAACTCGATGCGCTCGCCGTGCGCGTCGCGCACATCGAGATTCTCGACCGCCAGCCGCACGCGCTCGGCGACGGTCAGCGCGTCGCTGAGATCGCCTTGCACCAGCGCGGCGAACTCCTCGCCGCCGTAGCGCGCGACGGTGTCGCCAAGCCGCACCTGCTGTCGCACGCAGGCCGCCACCGCGGCGAGCGCGCGGTCGCCGATCTGATGGCCATGGCTATCGTTGATGCGTTTGAAACCGTCGATATCGATGAACAGGCACGCGACCGGCGCGCGATAACGGACCGCGCGCATCAACTCCTCGCGCAGCCGCTCGTCGAAATAGCGGCGATTCGCGAGGCCGGTCAGCGCATCGGTCATGCCGAGCTGCTTGAGCCGCTCGCGATGCGCGACGTTGTCGAGACTCGCGGTGACGATGCTTGCGAAGCGCTCCAGGATGTCGGTGGCCATGCCGGCGACGAAGCGCGCGGGGTCGTCGCTGCCGAGGCATAGATAGCCGCTGACGCTCTTGCCCGCGGCGAGCGGCAGCAGGATCGCGCTGGCCGGCACCTGGGCCGGCACGGCGCCGAACAACGCGCGGCGCGCGTCGTCGTCGATCTCGCCAGGGCGGCCGAGCCACGGCCGATCGTCCTCGCACAGAGACCGCGCGATGAGACCGCCCTCGCGCGACGTCTTCAGCTGCGCATGATCGAGCGCTTGCAGGTTGCCCGGCTCGAGCAGTTCGAGCAGCATCGGCGCGCGGTCGTCGAGCCACAGCACCACGTTCGCGAGAGCGAATTCGCGCGGCAGATGGCTGAACAACGTATCGAGAAACGACGCGAAATCCTGCGCGCCGATCAAACGCAACTCGACGTTCTGGAAGCGCCGCAACGTGCGCTCGTTGTGCTGCACGGTGTCGACGAGCGAGCGAAGACGCTCGGAAAGCGGCGATTGGGCGGGTTTCGTCACGGTATCAGCAAGGCGGCCCTGAAGGCGAACGGGGTCGACGCCCCAACTCTACTGATAACGGCCGATCCGCCGGGGTCTTGAGGGCAGGCTCGCGACGCTTCGGCCAGCATGGGAGCGTGCGCGTCCACTGTTGTCAACTCTCGCTTGCATTCGCTTGCACTCGCTTACACGCTGCGAGGTCCGTTTGCGTAATGATTGCGGCTCTTAAGTTTCGCTTAATAGTTCGCTGCAAGTATGTACTTCATCCCCTGTTGAGCCGCCAGAACATCGGCGGCGTTTTTTCTTGAAGGGTGCCGAAAACGCGGCCGAGCATGGTCCCGCGCACAAGAAGAAGGAGGTAAATCATGGTTGAAGAGATGGTAGTCGAACACCTGCGTGCGATGCCCGGCCATCAGTGGACTCGCCAGATTCATTCCTGCAAGGTCTCCGATCCGCTGCAACAGCCTTGGGGCCGCTCATACCGGCTCGTCGAATGGACGATGAAGCACGAACCCGAATCGAGCCGTCGCGTCGTTCCCGCCGAAAGTACTCCACTCGAAATCGCCCAGGCCGTGGTCTCACATGTACCGGGCCGGCGCTTCTGTCAGCAGGCTGATTGAGCGCTCCGGTCGACGTTCATTGGCGCGCCGCGATCGCGTCGCAGTAGTCCAACGCGTCCTCCAGCCTGTCATTCCCCCAGAACATCTCGCCGCCGACAAAAAACGTCGGCGCACCGAAGATGCCCTTGCCGATGGCCCGTTCGGTCTGCTCGCGCAAGCGGAGCTTGTTCGCGTCGCTTTGCGCGGCGTCGATCACGCTCTGCACGGGTAAGCCAAGCGAGTCGAGCGCTTCGCTGACGACGTCGATCGAGCCGATGTCGCGGTCGTCGGCGAAATTCAACCGCATGATCTGGCGGCACCAGGCACCGATCCACGGCTCGTTCGCACCCAGCAGCGCGATGCGCATCGCGAGAAGCGCCGCGCGCGGAAACGTGCTGGGACGCGTGAGCGCAAGGCCGTATTTGCGGCATTGACGCTCCATGTCTTTCCACACGTATGCGCCTTTTTCTTTCTGCAATACGAAGGGCGAGTTCTCGAACCCGAGCTGGCGAAATACCGGGCCGAGCAGAAACGGCCGCCAGACGATCGTCACGTTGCGCGCGGCCGCCAACGCTTCGATCCGCATCATGCTCAGATAGCTGTAGTTGCTGCCGAAGTCGAACCAGAACTCGATCGCGCGCGCCGACGAGGTTGGATCTTCATTCATCGCTGTCTCCGGAATCGTGCGTGCCACTCGCGCATCCGCACTCAGCGTGTTTGCACCGCCACGCGCAGGCCGAGTGAAATGAACAGCACGCCGATGAGCTTGTTCTGCCAACGCGTCAACCACGTCAAACGCTTCACGAGTTTGCCCAGCGGCCGGATCGTCAGAACGATCAGCGTCGTATAAAGCGCGCTCATGGCAACGAAAATCAGCCCGAGGGTCGCGAACTGCAGGAAGGTCGAGCCATGTTCGGGGCGAACGAATTGCGGCAGAAACGCGAGGAAAAACAGCGCGGTTTTCGGGTTCAGCACTTCCGCGGGAATCGCCTGCAAGAACGCCTTCGAACCCGACACCGGCGCGACGACCGGCAGATGCGCACTCGCCTGCTTTTCGCGCAACGCGCGAATGCCCAGATAGACGAGGTATGCGGCACCGACGAATTTCACCGCATTGAACGCGAGCGCGGATGTCATCAGCAGCGCGGAGAGGCCGATCGCGGCGCCCAGCGTATGCACGAAATCGCCGGCTGCGATGCCGAGACCGGTCAGAATGCCGGCCTTGCGTCCACCTTGCATGGTGCGCGTCAAAACCAGCAGCACGGCCGGGCCTGGAATCAGAAAGAGCCCGAGCACGACGGCAACGAAAGTCCCCAACGTGGATAGATCAAGCATGTCGTCTCCTCGCGATGCGCGGCATCGAAATGATGGGCGCGGGTTCAGCGGACCATTGTAGTCGAAGCCGCGAACCTGCCCGCGGCGCCTCGCTCGCCTGGACGATCCGTTACCATGTCGGACATCGCGACGCGTACCGCGTGCTTCTTTTCATCCACCGACGTTTCCGCCTTGCCCACCTATACCCTGCCCGCGCCGCTGAGCGCGGAACTCGAGATTCGCAAGAGCCGCTTCATCGCGTATGCGCTCCCGGTCGCCGATCGCGATGCCGCGATGGCCGAATTGCAGCGTCTGCGCGACGAACATCCGGCCGCGACGCACGTGTGCTGGGCGCTGCTCGCGGGCGGCCAATCCGGCATGTCCGACGACGGCGAACCGTCCGGCACCGCCGGTCGGCCGATTCTCGAAGTGCTGCGGCATCACGATCTGGATGGCGTGCTCGCGGCCGTCGTACGCTATTACGGCGGTGTGAAGCTCGGCGCGGGCGGTCTGGTGCGCGCGTACACCGATGCGATCGCGTCCGCGCTGCTCGACGCGCCGCGCGTCGAGAGGATTGCCCAGGTTTCGCTGGGCGTCGAAGTCAGCTATGCAGACGAAGCCAAAGTCCGTCGATGGATGGACGCCGAAGGCTATCCGCTGGTGGACAGCGCCTACGGCATGCTGGTGAAGATGACGATGCGCGTGCCCGCCAATGCTTTCGACGGCGCCAAGGCAACGCTGACCGACATCACGCAGGGCAAGGCGGGCTTTTTCTGAGCGGCTGTGGTCGAACGCCCTTCGGGCGTTGTCCCGATGTCCATCGCTATCGCGGCCCGTTATGATGGCCGGGCTAGCCAGCCAGACGCAAGCTTCGCTGCTACCATGCTGTTCTTCACCGGGCTGACTCCACTTAAAAGGGCAACTCCTCTGACTTCGACCGCCGCTTTCTCCCGCATGGCTGCTGCGCGTTCGCCGTTGAGATCCGTTGTGCTCAAGGGCTGCGGCGCCGTGCTTCTGCCCACGCTGCTGTCCGCGTGCTCGTGGTCGTGGTTCGGCCTGAATAGCAGCGCCAGCGCGACGCACCCGAAGACCCACGGCACCGGCTCGCTGAGCGTCGCCCCTGCAAGCGACTTCGCGTATCTGCCCGCGCGCGACGGTCGTCTGTCCCCGAACCGCATCGAAAACACCGGGATGACCGGGCTCGTGCTGAAGGACGAGGTCAGCCTCGTCGTGCGCAATGGCGTCGCGAACAGCCTGCGAGTGGCCGGTTTCCGTATCGACGACAACAAGCGCGTGCTCAGCGGCAGCATCGAAGCCTTTACGGTGGACGATAAGCGCTCGCCGGCGCTGTGGACGCTGAAAATGCACTACGTGGTCGTCGATGCGGCGACCCAGAAGGTCGTGTACACGACCACGCGCACCGTGAAGCAGAAGTCACCGAAATTCACCAGCAACACGATCGCGATCGAAGACACGGTCAAGCTCAGCGTCGATACGTTGATCGGCGATCCTGGCTTTGTCAAGGCGGTGAACTAAACACTCGGCAGGCGGAGGCGCGGCGTGGTTTCGCTACAATCCCGGTAACGCATCGCGCGCGATCCTCCGCGCGATGCATCATGATCTATTCGGAATGCAGCCGTCATGTCCCTTACCGCCTGGCTATTCTTCTTGCCCGCCTGCTTTGCCATCAACCTCGCACCCGGGCCCAATAACCTGCTTTCGATCAACGTCGCGGCACGGCATGGCTTCATCAAGGCATTCGTCGGCGGCAGCGGCCGGCTGCTCGCCTTCGCGATGATGCTCGCGCTCGCCGCGACCGGTCTCGCCGTCGTGCTGCATGCGTCCGAGTGGATCTTTCTGACGATCAAACTCGCGGGCGCCGCGTATCTGATCTGGCTCGCGATCCAACTGTGGCGCAGCGACGCGCCCGCCATCGACACCTCGCAACCCCAGGAAGCCGCGCTCACGCGCATTGCACGGCACGAATTCTTCGTGGCGGCCGGCAATCCGAAGGCAATTCTGGTTTTCACCGCGTTTCTGCCGCAATTCGTCGACGTCGCGCAGCCGATCCTGCCGCAATTCGCCGCGCTCGGTGCGAGCTTTCTGATACTCGAATGGGTCGCGATCGCCTTGTATTCCTGGGCCGGCATGTATCTCGGCAAATGGCTGATGCGCGCGAAGATTCGCCGCTGGTTCAATCGCTGCTGCGGCGGCTTTCTCGCGGCGATCGGCGTGAGTTTTCTGCTGGTTCGGCGCGCGTGAGGCGGGGCCTTTTCATAACGAATAGCTAATACATCGGCGGAGAAACTTTAACTATCAGCTTTCGTTGCTCCCCCTTATGCTCGAACCGTGACCGGCCGCGAAGTGGTGCAATGCGGCATTGGGCGAACGGCTTTTTCATCGTCACGGAGCGACATCATGAAGATCTGCATCTTCGGAGCGGGAGCGATTGGCGGTTTAATGGGCGTGCAATTGGCGCGCGCCGGCGCGGACGTCAGCTTCATTGCGCGCGGCCCGCATCTGGCGGCCATGCGTGAACACGGCGCGCGCCTGATCATGGATGGCGAAACATTCAGCGCGCCGGTGCGCTGTACTTCAGACCCAAGCGAACTCGGCGTCCAGGACGTCGTCATCGTCACGCTGAAGGCGCATTCGCTGCCCGGCGTGGTCGATTCGATGCAGCCACTGCTCGGCAAGCACACAGCGATCGTTACCGGCGTCAACGGCATTCCCTATTGGTACTTCTATCAGCATGGCGGACGCTTTGCCGGTACCCGCCTCGCGAGCGTCGACCCCGACGGTTCGCAATGGACCAAGCTCGGACCCGAGCGCGCGATCGGCTGCGTACTCTATCCGGCGGCGGAAATCGTCGAACCGGGGGTGATCAAGCACGTGTACGGCAAGAAGTTCCCGATCGGCGAACCGAGTGGCGAACGCACCCCGCGCATTCAGCAATTGCACGAGATCATGCAGGCAGCCGGCTTCGAAGCGCCGATTCGCGACAACATTCGCGACGAAATCTGGCTCAAGCTGTGGGGCAATCTGTGCTTCAACCCGATTAGCGCGTTGACGCATGCAACGCTCGATGTCCTCACGAGCGACCCGGGCACGCGCGCGGTTTCACGCACGATGATGCTCGAAGCGAAGCGAATCGCGGAACAGTTCGGCGTGCACTTTCGTGTCGATGTGGAAAGGCGTATTGACGGCGCCGGCGCGGTCGGTGCGCATAAGACATCGACACTCGTCGATCTCGAGAACCGCAGGCCGATGGAAATCGATCCTTTGCTGACCGTCGTGCAGGAAATGGGCCGACTCGTTGCCGAACCGACACCCACCATCGACGTCGTGCTCGCACTGATCAAATTGCGCGAGAAGATGGCATTGCAAGGTAATTGACCAGGTACCCGTTAAGCTCATTTTTCTTCTTGCAACACGACAGAAAGGATCGGATGCCATGCATCCGATCCTTTTTCACATTAGCCGCTATTGATCGATCGCTACCCACACCGCTTTCGGTTCAGTGAAGTTCTCGATCGCGACATCGCCATGCTCGCGACCGAAGCCCGAATCGCCAGCACCACCCCACGGCAAACGCACATCCGTATAGCCGTAGGTATTGATCCACACCGTGCCCGCCTTCAGGTCGCGCGCCACGCGATGCACGCGGCTCAGGTCAGCGCTCCATACGCCGGCCGCGAGACTATACGATGTGCCATTGGCGATGCGGATCGCGTCCGCTTCGTCTTCGAACCGGATCACGCTTGCCACGGGCCCGAAGATTTCTTCCTGTGAAATGCGCATCTCGTGCTCGACATTCGCGAACACGGTGGGCTCGACGAAAAAGCCGCGATTGCCGACGCGCGCGCCACCCGTCACGAGCGACGCGCCTTCCGAGCGACCTGTGTCGACATAGCTCAATACGGTCTTCATCTGAGCGGCCGAAATCAGCGGTCCCATCGACGTTTCGCGTAGCGACGGATCGCCGACCTTGATCGACTTCGCGCGCGTTGCCAGACGCTCGACCACTTCGTCGTACACGTCACGATGCGCGAGTATCCGCGACCCAGCGGAGCACACTTGCCCCGTATTGAAGAAGACGCCCGACGCCGCGGCGCGCACCGCATTGTCGAGATTCGCATCCGCAAAGATCACGTTGGCCGACTTGCCGCCGAGTTCCAGCGTCACGCGTTTGAAGTTGCCCGCCGCGCCCTGCAGGATGCCTCGGCCGACCGAAGGCGAACCGGTGAACGTGACCTTGTCGATACCGGGATGCGTCACCAGCGCGTCGCCCACCACACTGCCCTTGCCGGTGACGATATTGAGCACGCCCGGCGGCACACCGGCTTCGAGCGCCAGCTCGCCGACGCGCAACGCGGTGAGCGGCGTGATCTCGGCGGGCTTGACGATCAGCGTGCAACCGCATGCGAGCGCGGGCGCGATCTTCCACATGCCGATCATCAATGGAAAATTCCACGGCACGATTGCGGCGACCACGCCGACCGGCTCGCGCAGCGTATAGGTCAATGCATCGGGACGCGTCGGCACCACCTGGCCGTTGATCTTGTCGCACCAGCCTGCGTAGTATTCGACGGTATCGATCGCGGCGGGCACGTCCTGACGCATCACCGCGGCAATCGGCTTGCCGCAGTCGAGACTTTCGAGCGAGGTGAGTTCTTCCATGTTCTCGCGCATCAGACCCGCAAGCCGTTGCAGGATGCGGCCGCGTTCGGCGGCGCGAATCGAATTCCATACCTTCAATGCGCTGCGCGCCGCGCGCACCGCGGCATCGACGTCGGCGGCGCTGCCTTGCGCGACCAGCGCGATCGGCTCCTCCGTCGCGGGGTTGATATCGACGGAATATTCGCCGGTGCCTGGCGGCATGCGCTTGCCGTCGATCAACAGATCATGTTGCCTGAGGTCGGACTGGATATCCATCATGAAGCTCCTTGAGTAGGACGTTATATGGCTGACTGGCGGCGCATCGATCGAATCCCGCGCATTGCGCGAGCTTGTCGGTCGGCCCCTATCTAAGGTTCTGGCAACAGGCTTTGCCGCACGGACTGCCAGCTGAAGCTTTGCGTTGCGACAGCGGCTGCGGCAGGCATTTCGTCGGCGATCCGCGCATGACCGGTCGTCGATGCGACGAACTGTGCCCACGCAGCAGCCGCATTGGGACGAAGCGAGCGGTTTCTGCGGTGCACGAGTACCGTCGTCAATGTCGCTTCGGGGATCAGCGGACGACTCACCAATGAAGCTCCCGGCGATGGCCAATACGCATCGACAGGCAATACGCCGACACCCAGTCCCAATTCGACCATGCGCACTACTGCCGCAACGTGTCCGAGTTCCTGCATCGGCCGGCGCTTCAATTCGTTCGCGGCGAGTACCGGTTCGAGCGCAGCGCGCACGCCGGTATCGCCATTCAGCGTGATCAACGGACATTCGCGCAACGCGTGCCATCCGATGCTGTCGTGCTGGGCTAGCGGATGCACCGACGGAAGCACCGCATGCAATGGCGTAGTGAAAAGTACCTGAGCATGTAATAGTGGATTATCGACGGGTGCAGTCACACAGAGAGCGCCGAAATCCACCTCGCCCTGCTCGACACTGGCCAGTACGCTGCATTGAGGCTGATCCTTCACCGACACGACCAGCTCGGGATAAACCGACGCGCACTGCGCCAAAGCCCGCGGCACCCAGCCCGACGACAACACCGGATTACTCGCGAATAACACGACGCCCGTCTGTCCGTCGTAAGCAGCGCGCTCTTCGAGCAGCGTCAATTCGATTTCGTCGAGCAGCCGGCCGATTCTTCTCTCGAGACTCGCACCCGCATTCGTCAGTTCGACCTGGCGTGTCGTGCGATCGAATAGCTTCAATTGGACCGCGTCTTCCAACTCTCGCACACAACGGCTGATGGCCGACTGCGTCAGATCGAACTCGCGCGCCGCGCGCGTGAAACTGCGCTCGCGCGCGACCGCGACGAATACCTTGAGCTGCTGCAACGAAACATTCATGGCGTCGGTTCCGGGCGCGCGACGCTCAGCTTATTCGCCGGACTGTTCCGGCCAGTGACTCATTCTCGACGCATTGCCATTGCCATGGCCCGCGACGGCCAGCGCGCCCTGAGGTTCATCATGCGATTCGATCCAGCGCGTGCGCATCGGCTCGAGGATGAACTTCGCGGAAATACCGGCTGCGATCGTGATGACGGCAGAAACGATGAAGACGAGGTTCCAGCCGCCCGTCGCCGCGAGCACCGACGCGATCGGCACCAGCAACGAGGCCGTGCCCTTCGCGGTGTACAACGTGCCTGCATTGGCGGCCGCATACTTGCTGCCGAACGTATCCGCGCAAGTCGCCGGGAAGATCGAGAAGATCTCGCCCCAGAACAGGAAGATCAGCGCGGCAAAGACCATGAAGGCATACGGATTGCTGCCGAACTGCATCATGCCGAGCAACGCGAGTCCCTCGCCGATGAAGATCACGAACATCGTGTTTTCACGGCCGATCTTGTCGGAGATGAAGCCGCACAGCGGACGCGTCAAGCCGTTGAAGATATTGTCGATCGACAGCGTGAGAGTCAGCAGCGGCAACGTAGCGCCGAAGACCGACATCGGAATGCGCGCTAAGCCCCAGTCTTTCGCGATCGGGCCGATCTGTGCGGTCGCCATCAAACCACCCGCCGCGACCGCGACGAATGACGCGTAGATCACCCAGAACACTGGCGTTTTGATCATCTGGCGCGACGTGAAATCGACTTTCGACACCGCGAAGCGGCTCTTGCGTATCCCTGCCTGACGCAAGATCGGCCGCGTCAGGAGCATCGCGAGCAGCAGAATGCTGACGCCTTGCACGATGCCGAAGAACAGGAACGTCGCTTCATAGCCGCGGCTCGTAATCATGTTTGCAATCGGAATCACCGTCAGCGCCGCGCCCGCGCCAAAGCCCGCGGCCGTCAAACCCGCGGCTAGACCGCGCCGGTCGGGAAACCACTTCAGCGCATTGCCGACACATGTTCCGTACACACCGCCCGCGCCTATCCCGCCAATCACCGCGGCGAAATACAACATGCCGAGCGTCGTCGCATACGAATTGAGAATCCAGGACAAACCCGCGCATATCGCGCCGCCTGCCACCACCGGGCGTGGCCCGAATCGATCCACCAGCCAGCCCTCGAACGGCACGAGCCACGTCTCGGTCAGAATGAAGATCGAGAACGCGAGCTGGATCGACGCCTCGCTCCAGTGATGCCGCGCATGCATAGGAGCCACGAATAACGTCCACGCATATTGCAGATTCGCCACCAGCGCCATGCATATCATGCCGATGACCAATTGCGACCATCGGTTGCGCCACGACATACCGGTCGTCGATTGCTGGGTGATATTGTCCATGAGCCTTGTCTCCACTATTTATTTAGTGCAGCCGGCTTACGCGCCGCGCTGGATGTGTCCCGCCTTATCGTTATGGCCCGAGAACTTCGCTATTCGGGAAATCTAGAAGTCGATGCTTTTATGCTTTTCCGCAAATCCCCCGAACCCGTTTTTTGATGATAGTTCTTGCTTTATTCCGACCAGAACTTCGCTTCGGCCGGTAAGCATTACAGCTTATTCCCTGCTATTGAGTCCGCCACACCACATATCTATGCGTTAACCCGCGTATTTCAGTGGCTATTCGGCTTCTTATAGGTTTCATGCTAGGGTCATTGCTGAATTACTCATAATTAAAGTTTGTTATTATGTCGATTCACGTTTCCTTATACATCGACCATGACGATGCGCAATGCAACGCTGCGGCAACTGAAGGTCTTTGAAACGGTGGCGCGCCACCTGAGCTTTTCGCGCGCCGCGGAGGAATTGCATCTGACCCAGCCGGCCGTTTCCACCCAGGTCCGGCAACTCGAAGAACATGCGGGGCTGCCTCTGTTCGAGCAACTCGGCAAAAAGATCTATCTGACGCCGGCCGGTACCGAAATGCTCCACTACAGCCGCGCGATCATGCAGCAGTTCCATGAAGTCGACGAAGCGATGAGTCAGTTGAAGGGCGTCTCCGGCGGCAAGCTGAATGTCGCCGTGATCAGCGCCGGCGACTATTTCTTTCCGCGCCTTCTCGCCGAATTCACGCGTCGCTATTCCGGTGTCGATCTGAATCTCGCGGTGCACAACCGCGAAGAACTGCTGCATCAGTTGGCGACCAATCAGACCGACCTCGCGGTGATGGTGCGTCCGCCGCACGAAACCGACGCGACCAATGAACCGTTCGCGCCGCATCCGTACGTGATCGTCGCGGCGCCCACTCATCCGCTTGCGCACAAGCGCAATATCCGCTTCAGTCAACTCGCGAACGAAGCGTTCATCGTGCGCGAACGCGGCTCGGATACGTGGAATTCGATGGAAGAGGGTTTTGCCGGCCGTCTGTCCAATCTGAAGATCGCAATGGAGATCAAGAGCACGGAGACGATCAAGCAGGCGGTCATTGCCGGAATGGGCATCGCGTTTCTGTCCGCCCATACGATCAGCCTCGAATTGCAATTGGGTCATCTGGTCGTGCTCGACGTCGAGAGCTTTCCGGTCATGCTCAATTGGTACGTCGTGCATCGGAAGAACAAACGTCTGCCGCCGGTGGCCGTCGCCTTCAAACGCTTTCTGATGGAGGAAGGTGCCAATCTGATCGAAAAGATCACGCGCGTAAAGGAACTGAGCGTGCATAAGCCTTAAGCTATGGAAAGCCAATAAAACTTTAACTATTGCAAATCGATCGCGACTTCTATGCTGCAAGCGAGTTCTCTCACTTGCGAGCCGAGGAGGCCGATCATGAACCACGCTCCTGTTGAATCCCGTATCAGTACACGCAACGCTCGCACAGCGGCGGCGGATCGCGAAGACCATTCCGAGGATGCGCATCTGAGCGCCTACAATGCCGCGTTCAGCGATCTCGGCCTGCGGTTTCGCTGGGACCGTGCGACGCTCGACATGCTGAAAGAGTTCAATGGCGAGTTGGCGCGAATCACCGCTTATATCGAGCGCTATCACAGCCATCTGCATCGCGCGTACGATGCCGACTTTCTCGCGCAACTCATTCTGCACAGGAAGATGCAGTACTACAGCGAATTCGCCGCTGCAGTTGGTGAATAGAAGTATTGAAGAAGACTCGGGCGGCGGGATCATCATCCCGCCGTCGTCGCTATTGGCAATCAGGTTTGTCAGCGGCGTATGCATCGTCGATTAGCGGCGCGTGGTGAAATGAACCGGCCGCTTGTGCGTACATTTGCGTGAACCGTCGCGCTGCCGTCCATTGCTTCGTCTACCGTCACGCCCATCCCGACGCTCTGCACAGGCGCTCAAGCGCATCATCGCCGGCGCGTCATCGCGAAGCGCCCACGTCTGCTCTTCCCCACCGTGCCACTCGAGGTTCGCGAGCAGGCCCGGTTTGCCGATCGCCAGGCCATCGCTGCGCGCGGCGAACGCACGCATGCGCGGAGCGCAACTGTCGTGATGCGCCGCGTGAACGGGTTCGGCCGAGTACTCGCGGCTCAGCATCAGGTGCACGCCCATCGCCACCGCCAGCGCGCCCGTCGCGAGCAATGCCGCGAGTCCGAATGGCTGGGCCTGTTCGGTGACGAAGCTGTAACCGAGCCAGCCGCATAACAGCAGCGCAAACAGATTGACGACGTGATGGCCCGGCAGCGCGACTGCCTCGAGTTGCAATACGCCGCGTAGTTTGAAGAACGCGATCGCACAGGTCGCGAAGATCAGCGCGCCGATCAGTACGGCTGAAAATAGTTCGATGCGTTCGGTGCTCTCGCGCGCCGCAGCCAACAGGTCACCCATAAAGCCTACCGACGCGACCGCCAAACCGATGCCGCAGCCGAGCAATGCAAGCATCCGGGCCCTGTGTGTCGGATCTGGTTCGCGCACACATGTGTGCCGATGCGCCGAACGCGCGCCGAAGCGTCGTCGCGTGAGCGCGGTCACCGCCACCGTCAGCACGGTGACCAGCGCCATCGCGACGGCCACCGCAAGCAGCAGCAACAGATCCATCAACACGGCACTCCCACAGGCTTGCGGCACGCGTGATCCTCCGTGATGCGACGACAAGGCAACAGCCCCGAGGTCCCTGCTCTCGTCAACCGACGTTCGCGGTATCGCCCAATCGCCGTGGCTCGTCGCGCGGCGCCGCGCTCAAGGTATTGCTCAGCGTGCCGATCCCGTCGATCGTGATCGACACCGTTGCGCCGTCCTTGATCGAGCCCACGCCCACCGAAGTGCCGCACGCGATCACGTCGCCGGGTTCGAGCGTCAGATCCTGCGAAATCAGACTCACCTGCTCGGCCGGCGAAAAGACCATATCGGCGAGCGGATAGTTCTGACGCTCGAGGCCGTCGAGCGTCGTCAGCAGACGCGCCGCCCGCCAGTCGAAACCGGAGACGATGGCCGGACCCAGACAACAGAACGTATCGAAGCTTTTCGCGCGGCACCACTGCGGAAAATGCGGATTTTCGTTGAGCAGATCAGCGGCGGTGACGTCGTTGACGAGCGTGTAGCCGAAAATCGCCGCCTCCGCCTGCTGCACATCCAGATCGCGGCAACGCTGACCGATCACGATACCGAGTTCGCCCTCGTAGACGATCTTGCCCGCGTAATGCCGCGGCCGGCGGATCGGCTCGCCCGCGCCGATCACCGACGCCGCCGGCTTCATCAGAAACAGCGGATGGGTAGGCACGGGTTTGTCGAGCTTCGCCGCGAGCGCGTGATAGTTATTCCACAGCGCGACGATCTTGCCCGGCGCGCATGGCGCCAGCGGCGTCAGTGCGCGCAGCGACAGAACCGCGCCGGTCGGCACCGGCTGCGCGAGACTTTCGTACTCGTGCAGGTAGGCGCCTTCGACACGGCCGAACACGATGCCGCCGTCGCCCGACATGAACCGCATCCACGTCTGCATGCCTCGCTCCTAGATCGCGCCAGCCGTGCGCAGCGCCGTGATCTGCTCGGCCGAGTAGCCGAGTTCGGCCATCACTTCGTCGGTATGTTCGCCAAGCAGCGGCGAGCGTTTGACGTCGGTCGGGCTGTCGGACAGCTTGATCGGATTGCCGACGGTTAGATACTTGCCGCGCTGCGGATGATCGACTTCGACGATCGTGCCGGTTTTGCGCAGCGACGGCTCCTCGGCAATTTCCTTCATCGACAGGATCGGGCCGCACGGAATGTCGTATTTGTTCAGGATCTGCATCGCCTCGAACTTGGTCTTCGTCATCGTCCAGCGTTCGATTTCCGCGAAGATCTCTTTCAGTCGCGGCAGGCGCGCGGGTGCCGTCGCGTAGTCGGGGTCCGTGGCCCACTCTTCCTTGCCGATCACGTTGCAGATCTTCGCCCACACGGGCGCCTGGGTGATGAAGTAGATATACGCGTTGGGGTCCGTCTCCCAGCCCTTGCACTTCAGAATCCAGCCCGGCTGCCCGCCGCCCGACGCATTGCCCGCGCGCGGGACCGCGTCGCCGAACGTGCCGTTCGGATATTGCGGATACTCTTTCATCACGCCGGTGCGGTCGAGCCGCTGCTGGTCGCGCAATTTGACGCGGCACAGATTGAGCACGCCATCCTGCATCGCGGCGAGCACGCGCTGGCCGCGTCCGGTATGCGTGCGTTGATAGAGCGCGGTGACGATGCCGAGCGCGAGATGCAGCCCCGTGCCGCTATCGCCGATCTGCGCGCCGGTCACGACCGGCGGGCCGTCGTCGAAGCCGGTGGTCGACGCCGCGCCGCCCGCGCATTGCGCGACGTTCTCATAGACTTTGCAGTCCTCGTACGGACCGGGACCGAAGCCCTTCACCGATGCGACGATCATGCGCGGATTCAATTCCTGAATCCGCTCCCACGTGAAGCCCATCCGGTCCAGTGCGCCCGGTGCGAAGTTTTCGACCAGTACATCGCATTTCTGGATCAGCGCTTCGAGCACCTGCTTGCCTTCCGGATGCTTGGTGTCGATCGTGACCGAGCGCTTGTTGTGATTGAGCATCGTGAAGTACAGGCTATCCACGTCGGGAATATCGCGCAGTTGCTCGCGCGTGATGTCGCCCGCGCCTGCCCGTTCCACCTTGATCACGTCCGCGCCGAACCATGCGAGCAATTGCGTGCAGGTCGGCCCCGATTGCACATGTGTGAAATCGAGGATGCGCACACCGTCGAGTGCCTTGGCCATGTCGTATCTCCTGAACGATGAAGGTTATTTGTACATGGTCTGGTTCTTCGTGCCCGGTGCGTATTCGCGCGGGTCGACCCAGATGTTGACCACCGCCGAGCGGCCGGTGCGATGAATCGCTTCGCGCGCACGCTGCAGCGCGCTCGCGATCTGCGCGGGATCGCGCACTTCCTCGCCATAGCCGCCGAGCATTTCGGCGAATTTGCTGAACGGCACGTCTCCGAGCAGATTGCCGACGTTGCCGCGTTCCTCGCCGTATTTGGCAAGCTGGCCGTAGCGGATCTGGTTCATCGCCGAGTTGTTGCCGACCACCGCGAGATACGGCGCACCGAAGCGGTTCGCGGTTTCCATGTCGAACGCGGTCATGCCGAACGAGCCGTCGCCGTAATAGCACAGCACTTCCTTGTGCGGATGCGCGAGCTTCGCCGCGAGCGCGAAGCCGGTGCCGACGCCGAGCGAGCCGAGCGCGCCGGGGTCCATCCACTGCCCCGGTCGGCGCGGGCGCACCGCTTGCGCGGAGATCGTCACGACGTCACCGCCGTCGCCGATATAGATGGTGTCGTCGGACAGGAATTCGTTGAGTTCGTACGCGACGCGATACGGATGAATCGGCGTGCTATTCGAGCGGAACAGCGGCAGCAGTTTTTCGGTCGCGGTCGCTTCGGCGTCGCGCAATTGCGCCATCCATTTGCGGCGCGCCTGACGCTTGTCGTCCTTGATACGACCGCTCGCGGCTTGCAGCACCGCAGCGAGAATCGCGCCCGGATCGCCGACGAGGCCCAGATCAATATCACGATTCTTGCCGACGGTTCGGTAGTCCATATCGATCTGCACCAGCGTCAATTCCTTGCTGATGCGTCGGCCGTAGCCCATGCGGAAATCGAACGGCGTGCCGACCACGATCAGCACGTCGGCATTCGCAAACGCCTGCGAACGCGTGCGATCGAAGTGATGCGGATCGCCCGGCGGCAGCAGTCCGCGGCTCGCGCCGTTGAAATAGCCGGGAATCTCGATGCCGCGCAGCAGCGCGATCGCTTCGTCGTGCCCGCGCGCGGTCCACACCTGCTGGCCGTACAGGATCGCGGGGCGTTCGGCATTGACGAGAATGTCGGCGAGCTTCTCGATGTCGTGCGGGTCTCCGATCGATTTGGTCGACGCGCGATAGTGGCCCGGCCGCGGCACGATCGCGCGCGTCGCGTCGACTTCGCGGTCGAGCACGTCGCGCGGAATTTCCAGGTAGGCGGGACCGGGCGCGCCGTTGAAGCATTCGCGCGCGGCCATCGAGATCATGTCGGCGACGCGCTCGGTGCTCGATATGCTCGCGGCGAACTTCGTGATCGGCGCCATGATGTCGACGTGCGGCAGGTCCTGCAGCGAACCCATCTTGTGCTGGGTCAGCGCGCCCTGCCCGCCGATATGCAGGATCGGGCTTTCCGAGCGGAACGCGGTGGCGATGCCGGTCACCGCATTCGTGCAGCCGGGGCCGGCGGTAGTCACCACGCAGCCGAGCTTGCCGGTCTGGCGCGCGTAGCCGTCGGCCGCATGCGCGGCGACCTGCTCGTGGCGCACGTCGATGATGCGGATGCCTTCGTCGACGCAGCCGTCGTAGATATCGATGATGTGGCCGCCGCACAGCGTGAAGATCGTGTCGATCCCCTCGTTTTTCAGCGCCTTCGCAACCAGATGGCCGCCCGACACGACGCCCGCGTCGCGGGTCTTCTGCTTGAGCGTGTCGTCGGCGGTCGTGGTGGCCGTGGCCGGACTCAGGGATGAAACAACTGCAGACATGGTCATCTCCTCATCTATCGGATGTGCAACGGTTATCGACGGACGCGTCCGCTTCGATATACGTCCGGCTGCACCGACGTCTCGCGGCTTCGAAGATACCGTATGTGATATATCACATTCGTTCAAGCCCAATTTCGAGACAGAAACGGCGCGAAATTCTTACTGCTCAAGCCTGTCAGCCGTAGCTTTGCGCTGAATCCGCAAGGCTTTGCGGCGGTTGTTTCAAGGGAAAACACTGAGTCGCGAATGGCGGCTGTCATTGTTGATATATCACATACCATATTTTTCAGGCCGTCAAGCACGGTTTATCCCGCAGCGGGGTGCTCGCTCGAAGCGCGCGAACGCAAAAAGCCCGCGGTGCTTGCACACCGCGGGCTTTTCGAAGTCAGCAGGCAATCAGGGGCCTACGCCGCCATCAATCGAGAAAATCGCAATTGGCTTCGACGAACGCCGCGAGATCGAGCGAATGCTGACGCGTGAGCCGCTCCGCGAGTTCGGTATCGCGCTTCTCCAGCGCCTCGATGATGCGCAGATGATCGACGATCGAGCGCGCGGCCCGGTCGCTCTGCGAGATGGTCATGCGCCGGATCGCGCGCACGTGGATGAAGATGTTCTTGATCGTGTCGAGAATGATCTGCGACTTCGACAGCTCGACGATCGCCTGATGAAACGCGATGTTCGCATCCGAATACTCGGCGATATGCTCGGCCGGCGTCGTATCGCGGAAATTGTCGAACATATGGCGCAGGCGGCCGATTTCCTCGTCGGTCGCATGCAGCGTGGCGAGGCGCGCGGCCATGCTTTCGAGCGCGGCCCACATCTGGATCATCTCGACGATTTCGCGCTTGCTCTTGCGCACGATGTAGATGCCGCGCCGCGGCACCATGCGCAGGAAGCCCTCCTGCTCGAGCAGTGTCATCGCCTCGCGCACCGGCGTGCGGCTCACGCCGAGCGATTCGCTGAGCACGCGCTCGTCGAGACGGATTTCTTCGCGATTCTGGTAGATATCCGCGTCGGCGATTGCCTGACGCAGCATCGCATACGCCTGATCGCGCAAGCTCGCGCTAGCGCCGATGGGCTGCAACGACAGGGTCAACGGGGTGGCCACTGTTTCAGTTGGAAGTTCTGACGACATTCATCGCCTCTGCTTGAACACGCGCGCGATTCGGCGCCGCCGCTTTGCCGCGCTGCTCGCCGAGCCCCACGAAGCGGCCATGTTGCGATGCAAGCGCTCCGATCGAGTCGGGAATCCAGTCGGTCAGCAAAACGGTGGCGGCACAGCCCAACCCTACGACAGCAACGGCGAACAGCGCGAGAGGTACGAATTCCACGTGCGACTCCGAACGATTGAGAAAGATGATTCCTCAATCATATGCTGCAACGCCGCAATTTTCAATATTCGGTATGTAGTATATCAACGTCTGTTGTTTTTAAGATGCCCCACGTTAGCACGCCACAGGGCTTCATGGTTCGCCCACATCATTGCCCGCGATTGTCTCGTTGGCGCTTGGCGTAAACACGCAAAACGCGCGCTATTCGCGCAGCCCCGTGCGATGATCGCGCACTTTCACCATTGCGCGGATTGTGAATTCCGGGGCGCGTCATTAACCTTCCGGACGTCCTGCCGCGGAGCGATCGCGTCGAATGCCTTACCGGCGCGGCGCGATCGACTCAAGCCCATGTCACGTTGAAGGAGACTCGATGAGCACCACCCACCCGCAGGCCGCAGTGGCCACTCACCGCAAAGCGCGCAATCAGGCTCGCAAGGCCGCACTCGGCAGCTTTGTCGGCGCCGTGGTCGACTGGTACGACTTCCTGCTGTACGGCATCGTCGCCGCGCTCGTGTTCAACGCCGAGTTCTTCCCGAACGTCGGCCCGGCGATGGGCACGCTCGCCGCGTTCGCGACCTTCGGCGTCGGTTTCCTGTTCCGCCCGCTCGGCGGCTTCGTGTTCGGCCACTACGGCGACCGGCTCGGACGCAAGCGGATGCTGGTGCTCACCGTGATGATGATGGGTCTGTCGACGGCCGCGATCGGTCTGCTGCCGGCGTTTTCGACGATCGGTTGGCTCGCGCCGGTGCTGCTCGTCACGCTGCGCGCGATCCAAGGCTTCGCGGTCGGCGGCGAATGGGGCGGCGCGGCGCTGATGGCGGTCGAGAGCGCGCCTGAGAAAAAGAAAGCCTTCTACAGCAGCGGCGTGCAGGTCGGCTACGGCGTCGGGCTCGTGCTGTCCACAGGTCTCGTCGCGCTGATCAGCCGCTCCATGGACAACGCCGCGTTCCTCAGCTGGGGCTGGCGTCTGCCGTTCCTGTTCAGTGTCGTGCTGGTGCTGATCGCGTTGTGGATCCGCTCGAGCATGGAGGAGTCGCAGGAGTTCGTCGAGAAGGTCGGCAAGCATGGCGAGCGCCGCGTGCGCCTGCCGATCGTCGAAGCGCTGCTGCGCCATCCGAAGGCCTTCCTGCTGATCATCGCGCTGCGGCTCGCCGAACTGTTCACGATGTACATCGTGACCGCGTTCGCGCTGAGCTACTCGACGACGAACCTGCACATGCCGCGCGAATTCTTCCTGACGATCGGCTTCGTCGTCGGCGCGCTCAGCTGTGTGACGATCCCCTGCTTCGCGTCGCTCGCGGATCGCTTCGGCCGCCGTCGCATCTATATGATCGGCGCGCTGGTCGGCGTGTTCAGCGCGGTGCCGTTCTTCCTCGCGCTCGAAGCGCGTTCGACCGTATGGATCGTCGTGTTCGCGGTGATGCTCGCCAACATCGCACACGACATGGTCGTCAGCGTGCAGCAGCCGATGTTCACCGAGCTGTTCGGCACCGAGTACCGCTATAGCGGCGCGGGTGTCGGCTATCAGGTGGCGAGCGTGGTCGGCGGCGGCTTCACGCCGTTCATCGCGGTAGCGCTGGTCAGCTTCGCGGGCGGCTCGTGGCATCCGGTGGCCGCATATCTGGCAATCGGCTGTCTGATTTCGGTACTCGTTGCAGCGCGCATGAAGACCGGCCGCAAGATCGATTGATACCGGCGAAACTAGTCGTCGATACACGACGGGCCGACGCGGCAAAGAAGCCGCGCCGGCCCGTTTTTCTTTTTGCCGCGCGACGGGCGCGGCTCGTTTATTGCCGGGTTTGCATAGTGCCTCTAATCGGAAAGTTGGCGCGACCAGCTCGGCGCGTCCCACGATTTGCAGAGTCGCCTGAAGAATCCCCGCGTGTGACCAGGATCACACCTTATGTCCGCGCGCTTCATATTGCGAAGCCATCGTCCGCGTCCTATTGTCGACCCAGGCATGATTTTCGGGTGCTTGGGACGGGCCATATGAAATAAAAGTACATATAGCGATGACGAGACGGTCTGCACAAGTTACACTCCGCCGCCTCAGGTAAACGCACGAAACGCCGATAAACAGAACAACTGTAAGGAGACCCACTTATGAGTAGCATCAGCGAGCCGGGCAGCCAACAAGGTTCAGCCCCATTCTTTTCGAAACAGGCCACCATCGCGCAGCCCGGTTTCTCGCGCTGGATGGTGCCTCCGGCCGCGCTTGCCGTGCATCTGTGCATCGGCCAGGCCTACGCGTTCTCGGTCTTCAACGGACCGCTGACCAAGGTGATCGGCATCACGCAGTCCACGCCCGATGACTGGTCGCTGACCGCCTTGGGCTGGATCTTTTCGCTTGCGATCGTGTTCCTCGGTTTGTCGGCGGCGTTCGCCGGCAAATGGCTCGAACACGTCGGTCCGCGCCGCACGATGTTCACGGCCGCTTGCTGCTTCGGCGGCGGCTTCCTCGTGTCCGCGCTCGGTGTGTACCTGCATCAGATCGTGCTGCTGTATCTGGGCTACGGCGTGATCGGCGGGATCGGGCTGGGGCTCGGTTATGTGTCGCCGGTGTCGACGCTGATCCGCTGGTTTCCGGACCGCCGCGGTATGGCGACCGGCATGGCGATCATGGGCTTCGGCGGCGGCGCGATGATCGCGGCGCCGTTGTCGGTCGCGCTGATGAAGCACTTTCAAAGCGCGACGAGCATTGGCGTCGCGGAGACCTTCATCGTGCTCGGCATCGTCTATTTCATCTCGATGACGATCGGCGCGCTCGCGATCCGCGTGCCGCCGCCGGGCTGGAAGCCGGCCGGCTGGACGCCGCCCGCGGCGACGCAGCACCGGCTGATCACGAGCAATCACGTGCATATCGACCAGGCGCTGAAGACACCGCAGTTCTATCTGATCTGGCTCGTGCTGTTCCTGAACGTGACGGCTGGCATCGGCATTCTCGGACAGGCCTCGGTGATGATCCAGGAGAGCTTCAAGAACACGGTGACGGCCGCTGCGGCGGCCGGCTTCGTCGGGCTCCTGTCGCTGTTCAACATGGGCGGCCGTTTCGTGTGGGCGTCGGCGTCGGACTGGATCGGCCGCAAGAACACCTACTACATCTTCTTCGCGCTCGGCGCGGTGCTCTACTACCTCGTGCCGAGCTTCGCCGCGAACGGACAGATCGCGCTGTTCGTGCTGACGTACTGCATCATCCTGTCGATGTACGGCGGCGGCTTCTCGACGGTGCCGGCCTATCTCGCCGACATGTTCGGCACGACGTTCGTCGGCGGCATTCATGGACGTCTGTTGACCGCGTGGGCCGCGGCCGGCGTCGCGGGTCCGGTGCTCGTCAACTACATCCGCGCGTATGAAGTCGCGAACGGCGTGGCGAAAGCGGACGCGTACACGATGACCGTACACATCATGGCCGTGCTGCTCGTGATCGGCTTTATCTGCAACCTGCTGGTCAAGCGTGTGGATGAGAAGCACCACATGACCGATGCACAAGTCGCCAAGGGCGCGTGAGGAGATCCGTATGTCGACCGTTCAAACTGTACATCCGACCAACAAGGTGATGCTCGCGGTGTTCTGGCTGTATGTGATGATTCCGCTTGCGTGGGGAGTGATCAATACGCTGACGCAGGCGACGAAGTTGTTCAAGTAAGGATGTGATGTGGTGCGCACCCCGGCCCGGTTGAGGGACGGGGTGCCGAAAACAGGCCACGCCGCGGTGCCCCTCTCACCGCCCCAACCCGCTATGCGCGATTTGCTGCTCGACGAACTGCGCAAACAATGCATGCATATGCGTGGTCGGATGCAGATCATCGGCGAACATGTAAGTCTGATCCGCATTGGCGCTCACATAGGTCGCCGGCGAGCATAGCAGCGAGGTGTCATCGGGCGTTTTCTTCGGGTCGCAGGCCTGCCCCGTATTCGACACGGTAAAACCGTTCGCCTGAAAGTTTCCGATCACCTGATTCGTCCACGTGTACGAATCGACCTCGATCACCTTCGATTGCAGCCCATCGGTTTGCAGCGCGGTATTCAACGTAGCGTTGAATAGCTGCGACAACTGCGTGAGGTTCGCGCCACCATCGGGCGAAGCGAGCCCCTTCGGCGACAGCCCGATATTCGGCACATTGATCACCACCACATGCACGCCGCCGTTCTGCACGATCTGCCCGACGAGCTGGGCGAGCGTGGTGGCCGCCGCCTGCACGACCGGCGCGGCGGAGGGCAGGTTGCCGGCGCGCAGCACATCGTTCGAGCCCGCCCACACGAGCACGAGCTGATTGGCGTTGAAGCTGCCGTGAGCGCCCAGATAGCTCGACAGTTGCTGATTGACGGGCATTTCGATGTTGCCGATGACGTCGCTCAGGTAGTCGTACTGGTTCGCCGGTGTCGCCACGGTCGAGCCGCCTTCCGCATAACCGAGGCCGTTCTGCGCACTCAGCTTGTGCGTGAAATCGATCGTGAACGCGGCGCTCAGCGTATCGCCGTAGTATTGCGCGACGTTCTGGGCCCATACCTGGCCGGGATTGGTCGTGAAACGCCCGCCGCCCACCGCACTCGCGAGCGGCGCATAAGTCCCGACGTCCGACAGGCTGTCGCCGAACGACACCACCTGCAGCTTGACGCCGCCGGCGGGCTCGGTCGCCGTGCTGCCGCCAGTACTCGATCCGCCGCTGCCGCTACCGCCCCCGCCGCAAGCGGACAGCAGCACGATCGACATGGCAAAAACTACAGCGCAGACCTTGTCATTTATGCCTCGCATTTGCTCCTCCTCGCCGGGCGGGCCAGACAGTGCCGCGTGCCTGACGTGCGCGGTCGGTACCTGACCGCACGCGGCTCTTCAACCAAGCATCGCTTATGCCCAGCAAGGAAGTGCGGCCGCTCAGAGCCTCTCGAAGACCACCTCCTGCGCGCCTTCCCACAGCACCTTGGTGCCGAGTTCGCGCAGTTTCTCTTTGCCTTCGACGATCGTCAGAAAATGATTGCCAGCGAGCTGCCCCAGCTTGCTCGCGAAGCAGCACGAGCCATAGGCGAGGATGATCTCGGTCTCGCTATAGCCGCCCGGATAGAACAGAATGTCGCCGACCGATGGATGGCTAGTGTGATTCTCGAAGCCGACCGCGACGCCGTCGTTCTCGAGCTTGAATTCGCCGAGCGGCACCCAGCAGCCCTCGCCGCTCCAGCGCACGTGGATCAGCTTCTGCCGGTACGGCAGCAGTTTCAGGAACGCGGCCACGGTCTGCGGCGCATCGGGATGCGTTTCGGCGATGAAGGTGTGGCCGCAGGCGGTCATCTTGAGTCGGGTCATGGCGCGTTATCCGGTGTGTGAAATTGAAAGGCGCTTCGATTCTGTCGTCCGATGCAAGGCTTCGACAGGCACAGTTGTCCGCGTCCCGGTCAGTCCAGTTAGACCACCTACGATCGCGGGTGGCGGGCCGAGCCGCAAAGCCTTGCGCGACGTGCCATGCCAGCTTGCAGTGCGCGCCGCCACGAATGTTCGTAGTTTGCAAGCCGCGCAATGCAACGCACACTGCGCAGGTGCGTGATTCCGACTGGAGAAAAGACGAGCCATCACGGCTCGTCCATCTCACCCGCGCAGCCGGTAGGCGAGCGGCGTCGCGCCATAGCCACGCTTGAATTGCACCGAGAAGTGACTGGCATTCTCGAAGCCGACTTCGAGCGCGATTTGCAGCACGGTTCGATCCGTGGCGCGCAGCAGCCTCGCCGCTTCCTCGAGCCGTAAGCGCGTGACGAACTGATGCGGCGTCTCCCCGGTCTCGCGGCGAAACACCCGGGCAAAATGAAAACTGCTTAGGCCGGCCTGCTCGGCCAGTTCGGCGATCGCCAGGTCTTCGGCGAGATTGGCGCGGATGTAGTCCGTCACCCGGCGGATGCGGCGCGGCACCAGCCGTTCCGGTTCCGTCGCGTTGTGGCGCCGCGCGCCGTCGCCGCCCGAATAGTGCTGCAGCAGGTGCGCGGCGAGCGCGTGAACCAGCGTATCGACATACAGACGCGAATCGGCGGGATCGCGGGCGGCGCGATGCAGTGCGGCAAGCATCGCGGCGATCAGCGGATCGTTGAAGCGCATCGCGTCGCCGAGCGACAGTTCACGCGACGTGTCGAGTCCCATCTGTTGCGCGACGCTGTCGATCAGATCGCGCTCGATGTGCACGTGCAAGGTAGACAACGGCTCGTCGCTGATCGAATGCCAGCGCCACGAGATCGGCGTGGGCGGCACGAACCACAGGACGTTCACGCGCATATCGGCGCTTTCCCAAGCTCCGCCGAGGTTGCGTTCGAGATGCTCGGCGCCGCTCGCGAGCGTCATCAGCGTGAAGTCGCGCAAACCGGGCGCTTCGAGCAGGTCTTGCCGCACCGGCTCGAGATACGAGCGCAGCACCAGATGCCGCCACTCGCGATCCACGCTCGACACGAGTCGCTGGCCGGCCATATAGCGGTCGTAGGCGAGCGTCGTCGTGAGCTTGGGAATTCGTGCCATCACATCCCTTCGAAGGAGGTGCCGTATGGAAGGAGAAGCGCCGCCGTACCTGTATTGCCGGTCCACTGTCAGCGCAAGATCACAAAAATGATAGCAAGGAACCGGCTACCGACATTTCACGAAATCGCTAATCATTGAGGTTGTCGTATTTCACGCGTTTAGAACGCCGGAGCTACCCGTTTCATGGAACATGAATGCGATACGCTGCCGCAATGGCTGAACGGCTCGCCGCAAGGCGAAGCCGGGCACGCGTCGGCAGTACACCCGAGAGCGGCATCCGCCCAACCGGCTTACCCGGCCGGCGCGCGGCACGCCGCGAAATCAGCCCACGCGGCTGAAGCAGTGAAGATGTCTCCCCGCACCGCGAATGGCGCGGGGCGCAGTGGCTTTCTGACTCTGTTTACCGAGGAAGAGATCGGCACGCCGTCGCCCGCGGCGCGCCGGGCCGCGCCGCTGATCAGTCCGCTCGGACGGTTCGGCAGCGCGCAGGACCGCATGGAGTTCGTGCGCCAGCGCATCAGGCAGCTGGGCTTCGACTCGTTCAGCTATACCGCCACGCGCACGTCGTCGCATCACAAGACGATGTTCGTGTTGACGAGCTACGAGTCGCAGGCATGGCTCACGCGCTATTTCCGCGAGCGCTATTTCGAGCTCGATCCGCGCGTCGCGCACGCGTCGCCGACCGGCATGCCGTTTCTGTGGAATACCGCCGATCTGCGCGCCGATCTGCCGCGCGCGCAGTTGCGCAGCGAGCGGCTTGGCGCCTTGATCGACATGCTGGAAGCAGCCGGGCGCAAGAGCGGCATTCTCACGCAGATGCCGCTGCCGGAGCCGGAGCTGAGCGCGAGCCTGTGCTTCAACTCGGCGATCGGCAACCCGCGCTGGATGACCGAATCGATCGTCGCGGAAACGCTGATGTTCGCGCACTCGATTCACGAGTTCATCTGGACGCACGCGAAAAGCGTGATCGGCATCGCGCCCGCGCAGCAGCAGCGCATCGCGCTGAGCAAGCTGCAGCATGCGGTGCTGAAGGCGGTCGTGCAGGGGCAGCGGGACAAGGAGATCGCGTATTTCCTCGGACTCTCGCCGCATAACGTCGACTATCATCTGCGGCGCTTGCGGCAGTTGTTCAACGTGCGCAACCGCGTGCAGTTGATCAATGTCGCGCAGGCGTATCTGTCGTAGCCGGCGTCACCGCGCATGATGAAGAGGGCGCGACGGCTTTTCGCTGTCGCGCCCTCTCCTCATTACAGCCGGGGATATGGCGGCTAACTTTTCAACCGATAGCCGGTCCTGAAGATCCAGCCGACGATCACGAGGAACACCGCGAGAAACAGCAGCGTCATGCCGAGACTCAGACCGACGCCGACGTCGCCCAACTCGAAGAAGCTCCAGCGAAACCCGCTGACCAGATAGACGATCGGATTGAACAGCGTGACGGCGTGCCAGAACGGCGGCAGCATGTCGACCGAATAGAACGCGCCGCCGAGAAACGTCAGCGGCGTGACGATCAACAGCGGCACCAGTTGCAGCTTCTCGAAGCTGTCGGCCCAGATGCCGATGATGAAGCCGAGCAGACTGAAAGTGACCGCCGTCAGCACGAGAAACAGCACCATCCAGAGCGGATGCATGATCTGCAACGGCACGAACAGCGCGGCGGTCGCGAGAATGATGAGTCCGAGCAGGATCGACTTGGTGGCCGCCGCGCCCACGTAGCTGACGACGATCTCCAGATACGATACTGGCGCCGACAGCAGCTCGTAGATCGTGCCGGTGAAACGTGGAAAGTAAATCCCGAACGACGCGTTCGCGATGCTTTGCGACAGCAGCGACAGCATGATCAACCCCGGCACGATGAACGCGCCATAGCTGATGCCCTCCACTTCCTTGATGCGCGACCCGATCGCCGAGCCGAACACGACGAAATACAGCGAAGTGGAAATGACCGGCGCGATGATGCTTTGCATCAGCGTGCGCCACGTGCGCGCCATTTCGAACTTGTAGATTGCGCGCATTGCGTAGATGTTCATGGGTTCCCCCGCAGCAGGCTGACGAAAATGTCTTCGAGCGAACTCTGCGTGGTGTGCAGGTCCTTGAAGCGGATGCCGGCATCGTCGAGCGACTTCAGCAGCGCGATGATGTCGGTGCGGCCGCCCTCGCCTTCGTAGGTATAGATCAGCTCGTTGCCGCCGTTCGCGACCGCGAGCCCGTAGCCGGCGAGCGCAGCCGGCACATCGTCGAGCGGGTACTCCAGTTGGAGCGTCAACTGCTTGGTGCCGAGCTTGCGCATCAGCTCGGTCTTCTCTTCGACCAGCATGATCTCGCCCGCATTGATCACGCCGATGCGATGGGCCATCTCTTCCGCTTCGTCGATGTAATGCGTGGTCAGGATGATCGTCACGCCGCTCGCCGCGAGCGAGCGCACGAGCTTCCACATGTCGCGCCGCAGCTCGACGTCGACGCCGGCGGTCGGTTCGTCGAGAAACAGCACGCGCGGCTCGTGCGACAGCGCCTTGGCGATCAGCACGCGCCGCTTCATGCCGCCCGACAGCGTGATGATCTTGTTGTTGCGCTTCTCCCAGAGCGACAGGTCGCGCAGCACTTTCTCGATGTAAGCAGGGTTCTTCGGCTTGCCGAACAGGCCGCGGCTGAACGACACGGTGGCCCAGACGGTTTCGAACGCGTCGGTGGTCAGCTCCTGCGGCACGAGGCCGATCAGCGAGCGGGCCGCGCGATAGTTCGCGCCGATGTCGTGACCGTCTACCGTCACGCTGCCTTCGCTCGCGTTGACGATGCCGCAGACGATGCTGATCAGCGTGGTCTTGCCCGCGCCGTTCGGCCCGAGCAGCGCAAAGATTTCTCCACGGTGGATCGCCAGATTGATGTTCTTCAGTGCCCGAAAACCGCTGGCATAGGTTTTCGACAGATTCGTGACCGAAACGATTGGCTGCATGGACTCGATGATGGCAGACACCGCTGTTGAATGAGGGAAACCGGCGCGAACGGACGCGCCGCATCCGCAATGTAATGGAAAGTGGGAAAGCCTGCAGAGCACGAAAGCACGCCGCCGCGGATTCGCCGCGGCGCGGGATAGTTCGGCTTACTGATGGCAGCCTTTTACGCCGACGCGCTATGTTGCGCGCCCGGAAAGCGGCTTGCGATCACATTCTGGATTTCCTCGACCGACACCGGCTTCACCAGATGATGATCGAAGCCGGCCTCGCGCGAGTGCTGCCGGTCGGTGGCCTGGCCATAGCCGGTCACGGCGATCAGCAGCGCGCCCACGGTGGGCGGACGGCGGCGCATCTCCCGCGCGAGCTCGAAGCCGTCCATGCCGGGCAGGCCGAGGTCGAGCAGCACGATCTGCGGCTGGAAGTGCGCGGCCAGTTTTAGCGCGGTGTTGGCTTCGTGCGCGACGCGCACCGCGTACCCGTCCGCCTGCAGCACCAGCGACAACGCAAGCGCCGCATCGACGCTGTCGTCGACGAGCAGCACGCGCAACGCCTCGCCGCCGTGGCGCGGCACGGCTTCGGGCGCCGCCGTCGACGCTTGCGCGGCGTCGGCAAGCCGCGTCAGCGGCAAACGCACGACGAACTTGCTGCCGCGCCCCAATCCCGCCGAGAACGCCTCGATCCGGCCGCCGTGCAACTCGACCAGTGTACGCGCGAGCGGCAGGCCGATGCCGAGGCCGCCTTCGGAGCGTTCGATCGAGATTTCCGATTGCACGAACAGATCGAAGATGTGCGGGATCGTTTCGGCGCCGATGCCCACGCCGTTGTCGCGTACGCTGATCAGCACGTCGTCGCCCGCTTCGCGGACTTCGATGCGGATGTCGCCGCGCTGCGGCGTGTACTTCGCCGCATTCGACAGCACATTGCCGAGCACCTGCGCGATCCGCACGCCGTCGCCGACGACGAACAGCGGCTCGCCGGGCAGATCGGTGGTGAGCGTATGGCCCTTGCGATTCAACGCGGGCCGCACGGTTTCGATCGCGGCCTCGAGCGCGGCGGCCAGCTCGACGATCTCGTGGCGCAGCGTGATCTTGCCCTGCGTGATGCGCGCAACATCCAGCAGATCATCGACGAGCCGGCTCAGATGCTTGACCTGGCGCCCGATCACCGCGCGCATCGCCTCGAAGCTTTGCTGCGACGGCGCACGGCTCGGGTCGAGCAGTTCGATCGCGTTGCGAATCGGCGCGAGCGGGTTGCGCAGCTCGTGCGCGAGCATCGCGAGGAACTCGTCCTTGCGGCGATCGGCGTCGCGCAACGCCATCTCGTTGGCCTTGCGATCCGAAATATCGTTGACGATGCCGGCGAGCCGATAGATGCGCCCGCGCGCGTCGCGCACCGGAAAGCCGCGCTCGACGGCCCAGCGCGTCTCGCCGTCGGGCCGCACGATCCGGTATTCGATCTCGTACGCGACACCGGTCGCGAGCGCGCGATACGCGGCCTCGACCGCGGCCTCGTCCTGCGGATCAATGTGGTTGGCCCAGTGGCGCCCGCTCGGCGTCGGCTCGTGCGCCGCGTCGCCCCACAGACGTCGATACGCGGGGCTCACATACAGCAGTTGCGCGCTCGATGGGTCGAGCATCCAGAACACGTCGTCGATGTTCTCGGCCATCTGCCGGAAGCGTTCTTCGCTCTCGCGCAACGCGCCCTCCGCGCGGCGCACGCGCAGCAGCGCGCGCACCTGCGCGATCAGCTCGGCCGGCTCGACCGGCTCGGTCAAATAGCTGTCCGCGCCGCCTTCGAGGCCGCGCACCCGGTCCATGCTCTGCACCGCCGCCGCCGACGTGTGGATCACGAGCACGCCCGAGGTCTCCGGCGCGGCCTTGATGCGGCGGCACACTTCGAAGCCGTTCAGATCGGGCAGATTGACGTCGAGCAGCACGAGGTCCGGCTGCGAAATGCGTGCGCGCTCGATCGCTTCGGCGCCGTTGCCGGCCTCGATCACGATGAAGCCCGCGCGCGAAAGAATGCGCGTTTTCGCGTAACGAGCGCCTTCGTTATCGTCGACGTTGAGGATCAGATTCGCGTTCGCATCGGTCATGAAAAGGCGTGTCCGTAGGAGAATGCCCGCGCGCCGCCCAGACCCTCGCCCAATCCGCTGCGGCTCGTGAAACCGTCGGTCAACGCCACCTGAAGATCAGCAATTCCCGGACCCCGTTCGATGAAGGCGAGCCGCGGACCGATGCGGCCATTGCGTTGCACCGTGCAGGAGTAGACCTCGCCGCCGCGGCCATACGTCAGCCCGTTGCGCGCGAGTTCGCTCGCCGGGCTCACCGTTTCAGCGTCGAGCACACGCGCCATCGCGGCGGTCTCGCCGATCATCGGCCGATGAACCCCGAGGCACACCCCTTGCGAGGTTCACATGGCACCAACCCTTTTCGTGGAGGTGAATCATGAAACGCATGACCAGGACAATCTTTGCTTCCGCGCTCGTGATGGCGTTGTCGGGTGGCATATACGCGCAGGCGGGCGGCGCTGGCGGCGCGGGCGCCGGCGGTAGTGCAGGAGGCGCGGGCGGCGGTGCTGCCGGCGGCACGAGCGGCGGTGGCGGTGGCGCGGGGGGCACCGGCATCGGCGCCGGTGGCGGCACGACCGGCGGCGCGGGCGGTACGGCCACTCCGGGCGTCGGCCCGGGCTCGGTCCGCACGCCGGGCAACACCGGCTCCGGCTACGGTTCGCCTGGTGTGACGGGCACCGGCGGCGGGATGGGCACCGGCACCGGCGCGACCCCGAATAGCCCGGCGACCGGTGGTTCGACAGGCGGCATGGGCAACAACATGAACGGAACCGGTAACAACATGAACAACGACATGAACAACGGCAGGATGCAGAACGGGCAATAACGGCCGTTGAGCTTCACCGGGCGACGCGGCATCGAGTTGCCGCGTCGCCGTTTTTTTTGTGCGGCCCGCTCGTCGACATAGCGCTGCGACGACTCAGACCTCAAGGCTGCACACAGACAAAACTACTCGCCAGATTTACATTGCCTTTGCCGATATAACGCGGAAACCCGGGATAGCGGCACAGCGGCCGCGAACGTCCATTCGTCGCCGCGGCGAGATCGGTGGCCGTCAGCGTTTCGGGCGCGACGCCGCGCGTGACCCATGCGTCGAGCGCGCCGAGCAGATCGACCGAGGGGATGAACACGCCGCTGCCATGCTGAAACCCCGGCACCATGTAGAGCCGCATGAATCGATCGACCTCTTCCTTGCCGAAACGCGCGATCAGCGCATCGTGATACGCGATCGTCTGGTTCGGGCTGATCACTTCGTCGGCGAGGCCTTGCAGCGTGATCAGCTTGCCGCCGTGCGCGATATAGCGCGACAGGTCCGGGTTCATCGAGCCGATCGTGGCCGACAGCGCGATCAGTTGCGAGCGATATTTACCGGGCCGTTGCGGATCGAACGTCAACGAATCGAACTGCGCGTCGCGCGCGACGAAGTAGCGCAGATAGCCGTCGCCTTGCGCGAACAGATAACCATTCGCACCGAACGTCGGCAGCGACTGACGCCGCGGTTGATGCGCGAGCCCGAGCGCGCCGGTCATTTGCGTGCCCTGGAACACGTTGTAGCCGCGATAGCCGCTCACGCCCCACGCGAGCCGATACGGCAGCGACAGCCCATCGCGCATCACCAGCAAGGTGGCCAATTGCGCGTCGGTCAGACACGCATCGTGCGATGAAGGCCGCAGCGCGCAGCGCAGCGAATCGATAATTTGCGACTGGTGCGCGCGGCAGGCTTCGACGTCACTGACGATGCCATCCGCGGTGCCGTCGAGCCGGTCGCATACCTCGAGCGTGCGTTGATGGACGACTTCGAGCAGCGCCGGCGGCACGAAGCCACCCGGCGTGCCGTATTCGGCCTGGCCGAGTTTCACGCCGATCAGCCGCACGCCAGAAAAATTCAGCGCGGGCGAATTGGCGATCACGCCGTCGTAGTCGTCGGGAAAGCGCTGCATCACCGTGTAGCCTTCGCGGCCACCCGTCGAACCGCCGGCAAAATACATGCGCTGCGGCGGCCTGCCGTACGCGTTCGCGATCAGCGCGAGCGCGACGTCGTGGGTCTTCTTCAGATGCGCGTAGCCGAAGTTCGTCACCGCTTCATCGACGAGACCAAACTGCGCGAGCGACGAATCGCCGACATGCCCCGAGTCGTCGCCGAACGTCGCATAGCCTTGCGCGAGCGGCGCGCGATCCGGCGAGAACGGCATCACGCCAATGCCGCTGACGACCACGCCGTTGTATCCGCCTCCGCCGATCTGCAACGCGCGGCCATTCCAGCGGCGCGGCAGATTCAGATCGAAGCGGATGTCGGGTGTCGTCGGATTCAGTGCCTTGATGCGGCCCGTGATGCGGCAATACTCGCCGCCTTGCTGATTGCCCTGCGCGGTCGCGCCGATCATCGCCGCGCTTTCGATCAGCGCGCCCGCCGTCGGCATCTCGATCAGTTCGGGCGACAGCACCGCGCCCGCGAACTCCGCGCAGTGCATCGCGAACGGTGTTTCTTTGGCCTGCGCGGCCGTGCGAAGTATCGCAAGCCAGGCGAGCACGACGACGCTCATCATGGTTGCGAGTCCAATGAGCTTGCGCGTGGTGCGCATCGTAGTCGTGACGCGCCCACGGCGCTCGCGTCGAGTCATCCGCAACCCGCGCCTTTCGCCTGCGCGCCCGGCTGCTGCGCCTTCCAGCCGCTCCAGCCGCGCGCGATCATCAGCAGCGCGCCGATCGCCGCGAGGTCGCCGCCGAGCCCGACCAGCACCGCGCGAAAACCATGAAAGGTGTGCGGTGTCGCCGTGTCGATGATCAACGACACCAGCGTGCCGGTGACGAAGCACACCAGTCCGGCGCGCCCGACCGTCACCACGGCGGGCAGCCGCCTCGCGAGCCACGCGATGCTGCCCATCCGCACGAACCGGGCGGCGAGCCACGCGATGACGATGAAATTGATCACACGTTCCATTGAAAGATTCTGTTTGTGCGTGCCGGGCAAAGGCTGCGTCAGGACGAAAAGTTTGACGATCGCGAAGGCAAGCACCGCAACGACCGCGACGCGCGTGAACCACTGGGCGGCCGAGCTCGCATGAAAACGTTCGCTGATCGGCTGCACACGACACAGCATGCCGAGTACGAACATCAGCTGCCACGCAAACGGATTAAAAGCCCAGCCGGCGACATCGTCAATGCTGAATAACGCGGCAAGCGGCCGCGCGACGGCCCACACCGCGAGGCTCACCGCAAGCGCGAGGGATACCGAGCGGCGCGCGAGCGGCACCATCACCGGCACACATAGCGCGAACAGCACGTACATCGGCAGCACGCTGGACAGATACGGCTGCCGGCGTAACAGCGCGATATCGAATGCCTCATGCCACGGCTGCAACGCGAACGGCGGCCAGCCGGTCATTTCTACCATCGCCCGATTTAGATCGAGCCGCGCGAGAACCGCGCCGGACACGAGCATCAGCATCGCCGTCAACAGATACGCGCGATAGATTTCCCCGCAGCGTTTGACGAAACGCATCTGCGCCGCGTGTTCGCCGCGATGCGCAAGCACCGCCGTATACGCCGCCGCCGATGCATAGCCGCCCAGAAACACGAACACCTCGGCTGAATCACACAATGCGTACGCGTGCAGCATCAGATGCGATAGCGTGCTGCCGGGAATGTGATCGAGCACGATGACGATCAGCACGATACCGCGAAAGAAATCGACTTCGACCGATCGTCCACGGCCACGGCCAGATGTTTCCATTCGTCTTCTCGAAGAATGCGCGCGCCGAGCGCACGCAAGAACGTGAATGGCCACGCGTCAGCGGCCAATGCCGTGCGAACTGCAAAAGGCTAATTCGTTCCCCCGCATCGCCCTGATTGAAATCGAGTCGTTGGCGACTGGTAATACTCGGTGCGTCTTTAACGAACGCGCGGAAAGTTTTGCGGCTTTCATGCACGAAACAGGGACGCCCTCAATTGATGGGCGAACACAAGCCTCGAAAAAAAACCATCGAACGCGCGCGGCGATTTTTTTCGCATTTTTTCCCCGTACGATGTTTTCGTGCTTTTCAGCCGCTTTGCGAATAGAGGTTTATGAAAAACAGAATTGCCGGATTCGATGGGTTGCGCGCGATCGCCGTGCTGATGGTGTTTTTGCAGCATCGACTATTCGGCGACATCGGCGAGGTCGGGCATCTCGGCGTGTGGATCTTCTTTGCGCTGAGCGGTTTTCTGATCATCGGCATCCTGCCGTCACAACGCGCGCGCATCGAATCGGGCGACAGCCGTTTCGGCGCCGAACTCGCACGCTTTCTGTTTCGTCGTACGGTGCGCATCTTTCCGATCTATTACCTGATGCTCGTCGTGATGTGCGCGCTGATGGCCTTCGGCCTCGCGAATCCGGAACTCGCGAGCGGCATGCCGTTTCACTTCGCGTATCTGTCCAACTTCTGGATCGGCTCGGTGCTGCGCTACTGGCCGGGCCGCTATTCGCACTTGTGGAGCCTCGCGATCGAGGAGCAGTTTTATCTCGTGGTTGCGCCGCTTTTGCTGCTGCTCTCCGCGCGGCGACATCGAACGGCATGTTGCGCGATCGTGGCCCTCGGTCTTGCCGGGTTGTTCGCGATGCGCGCCGCGCATTGGGATGAGATCACCATCTATACGCACCCGTTGAGCAATGTCTGGCTTCTCGCGTTAGGCGGTATCGGTGGCCTGGTGATCGCGGACGATCGCGGCCGCGTGCGTGCCTGGCTCGGTCATGGCCTGACGCTGTTCGCGCTGAGTCTCGTCGTGATCGGTTTGTGCGCGGCCGAGCCGAGATGGAACACGCTCGACGATCCGTTGCTGTTTACCGCGATCAGCGCAATGTACGGAATCGGTATCGCGGCGCTAGTGGCTTCGATTGCGTGTTGCCGCAATGCTGCCGTGATGGGTCTGCTGCAGACGCGTTGGCTGGCCGGTCTTGGGCGCATCAGTTACGGCTTTTATCTGTATCACAACCTGATCCCCGATCTGACGCGCAACCGTCATGCCGAAGCGTTGTTCGGCGGCACCGTGCCGATCTGGGCACATATGCTCGGCGTCGTCGCATCGTTTGCGATTTCGCTAGGCATTGCGTTGCTGTCGTGGCGGCTGATCGAGGCGCCGATTCTGCAGCTACGCGGATCACGCCATCATTCGGCCTCACCCAGCGGCCTCCCCTCACCTGATGCACTCCACGTGACCGAACCGGCCAAACGATAGAAGAACGCCTGTATCAAACATCCGCCACGGGACCGTGGCACGCGCATTGCGACCCGAGGGCTTATCTTCAGCAACTGGAGAGCATTGTGTCGAACACCGCCAATTCCCTGAACGAGCCTGATCGCCCGGCGGACGAGGATCCCGGCAGTCCACCCGCCGAGGTCTCGAAGCCCATCGGCGATGCAATCCCCACTCCGGTCGAACCGGGCCTCGACCAGCCTCTGCCGAAGAAAGGCGAAACCCCCGAACCCGACCCGAGCAAATCCGGCCAAGGGGGCGGCGACCCGTTGGGTGATACCGATGCGCCGCCGGGCGTGCCCGACCCGGGATCGTCCGACTTCGCGTAGCGCTGCGAAGCGACCGTCAGGCCGCCGCGGGCTCATGCACGATCTTCAACGTGCTCTTGTGCTCGGCAATCAGCCGATAGACAGTGTCGCCGGGCACGGTCTCGTGCTCGAGCAACTGCTCTGAAATGTCGCGCAGTACCGGCTCGTACGCGTGCAACAGCCCGTAGCAAAGTTCGTTGAGTTCCTTGAGCAGCACGTTCGCATGCTCGATTGCGCTCTTCATTTGCAGGCCCGCGTACTGCGACGGCAGCGCCGCGAGACTGAACAGATCGCCGTCGCTGTTGAAGCCGAACTTCGACACCATGTCGAGGCTGATGCGCGAGGCCTCCTGCAAGTCCGATGCGGCGCCGCTCGATGCTTCGGAGAACATCAGAATCTCCGCGTTGCGTCCGCCAAGCAGCACCTGGATTTCGTTGCGGATCTCCGTTTCGCGGTACAGGTGCTTGTCCTGCGCCTTCGTGATCAGCGCGACGCCGAG
This sequence comes from Paraburkholderia sp. JPY465, assembly GCF_050436725.1. NCBI lineage: Bacteria > Pseudomonadati > Pseudomonadota > Betaproteobacteria > Burkholderiales > Burkholderiaceae > Paraburkholderia > Paraburkholderia sp. JPY465. The sequence goes on along the minus strand of NZ_JBNDMT010000002.1, from coordinate 2,176,771 downwards.
CGCGCCGCCGCGCGGCAGGATCGTCACTTCCTCGAGCACGCCGGTGCCGAGCAGCGCGGCGACCAGACCATGACCCGCCTCATGCACCGCGATGCGCTTGCGCTCGTCCTCGGTGAGCGCGCGCTCGGCGCCGCTCACGTCGCCGATGCGCGCGATCTTGATCGCTTCCATGAAGTGCTTCGCAGCGATTTCATTGTCGCCCGCCTTGCGCGCGATCAGCCCGGCCTGATTCACGACCATCGCGACGGTGGCCGGCGACAGTCCAGTGGTCAAACGCGCGAGCTGGTCGTAGTCGATATCCGCCGCTTTCGACTTCAGCCGCTGCGCGTAGAAACGGAAAATCTTCGCGCGGTCTTCGCGGTCCGGCAGACGCACCTGCACCGTGCGATCGAAACGGCCGGGGCGGCGCAATGCTTCGTCGAGATTGTCGGGATGGTTGGTCGCCGCCACCACGATCACGCCCTCGTTCGATTCGAAGCCGTCCATCTCCGCGAGCAGCTGGTTGATGATCCGGTTGCTTTCGGCTTCGACCGGGCCACCGCCGGTATCGGTGCGTTTCGCGAGACCGTCCGCTTCGTCGATGAAGATGACCGTCGGTGCGTTCTTGCGCGCGAGTTCGAACAGGTGCCGCACCTTCTGGATGCCGACGCCGTAGTACTTCGCGCTGAAATAGCTGCCGGTGATCGAAATGAAGTTCGCACCGCATTCGCCGGCCAGCGCCTGAGCGAGCCGCGTCTTGCCGACGCCGGGCGCGCCCACCATCAGGATCCCGCACGGCGCGCGCACGCCCAGCGACGAGAACTGCTTCGGATCGGACAGGTAACCGCGAATGTCGGCGAGCGCGGCCTTCGCTTCGTTCGCGCCGATCACATCGTCGAAACGCAGCGTCGGCGTTTCGCTGAGCAGCGTCGCGCCGCCCTTCATTTCGCGCCGCATGAACCACGCCATGCCGCCGATCAGCGCGAGCGGCAGCAGCACGCTCAGCACGTCGCGGAACTGCTCGAACAGTTCCGTCCAGCGCGCGCCATCGCTGTGGATATCGACGTCGGGCAGCCACACGAGCTGATACGCGGCGGCGTCGGAGCGCTCGCCCAGCAGCAGCGCGTGCGAGAAGGTGGCGTTGTGATCGGTGACGAAGTACTTCGAGCCGTCGCGCAGCGACACCAGAATTGCGTTGGGACTCACGCCGATCGCCGCGACGTTGGCATCGTGAATGTCGCGCAGCATCGTCGACGCGTCCTTCTCCTGATGCGTCCACGCGGATGCATCGTCACGCATCTGGCTCGCAATGCCGCTCAACGCGGGCGCCTGCGGCTCGGCGCGATGCTGGAAATACCAGACGCCCCAACCGACCAGCACGGCGATCAGCACCGCCACAGCCGCCACCGCAATTTTGCGTGCGCGCTTCTTCCCAAGCGAATTATTTCCCGGCTTCATGAGTCATTTCCAAAATGAGGACTGAACAAGCCCTTACTTAATCAAGCGGTCTGTCAAAATTACCTGTCGAAAGCGGAAGGTGGAGTCTGCGGAAAATCGGCTGAGGCGAAGCGCCACACGGAGGTGGCTTAAAGGACAATCCAGAAGGACGACGAGAAGTGCGTCCCGGTGAGCCGCGGTTGCCGAAGGCAGTATGCCCGGGTTACGCGTCTGTCAAATTCGCGGAAAAGGCCTCTTTGTACCGTCTATCCGGCCGTCGACACGCCGGAAGGGTGACGCGGCGAGCGCGCGAAAGGCGTCGCCGCATTGGCTCCGCCGCACAGTTTATCAGTGTAAAAAGCGGCGCGTGTTTTGAATGTCTATATCTAACCGCACCCCAATTAAAATCAGTCAGAATTACTGAGAAAAGGCGATTTAGAAAGAGTTAATTGATCTGAAAAATAGCGCGCGATTAAGTCAGGATTTTGAATCCGGCGGCCATCTCGGGCGGATGCGCGACGGGCCTCTGCGGGCCCGTTCGCGTCATCGCCGCTTTTCTCTCAGGTTCTGCTTTTTTGACGTCGGCGCCGGGCGGCGTCGACGGTGCTCTCCTCCACTGCACTTCTTTCGGTCCTCGCGGACCACCCCGACATCTCAGACCGCCGTGCGCCGCACGACGCTGGCCTGCGTCTGCGCCCGCAGGCGCAACAAGTCGCGCAGCTTCGCAATGCGCGAGCGCTGGCTATCGACAAGATGATGCGTATCCTCGAGCGCGCGAATGCGCCGCTCCCAATAGACGTGGTCGAGTTCACCGGATTGCGTCGCGCGTTTGCGCGTCGCGTAGCCGAGCACACTCTCGAGATGCTGCAAATGGCTATCCGCGAACTTCGCCGGAAGCCGCCCGCCGCGTTGCGCGGCTGTTTGCCTGCTCGTAAGGCTCATCTTCGCTCCCCCGCGTCCTGCTGTTGGCCCGATGACCTCGCCGCCTCGATCGCTCAAACCGAAAGCAATCCGCAATCTGCGCGTGTGACGTTAGCGCAGTTTTTGGCGCACGGCTTGACCGTGCGTCTCAAATTTGGACGCTTGCGTCAGAAATGCCGACGGGTATGGCCGTCTTTGCATGCTGAAACGGCTCGGCGCGCGGGATTGCCCGGCTGCGCGAAGCAGCGGACGAGCTGGTGCGCTGCCCGCTGCTCAGATCGTGAGACTCGCGGATGGATGGGGATGGGCAGCGCTCAAGCCGCGCGCGGCCGCCCCTTGCGCTTCGGCTCGACCGGCCGCACGACCGCCACTGCCGGCGCGACGCGCGGCGTGCGCTTGAAATACGGCGAGCTGAGGGTGGCCGCGCTCATGTCCGACGCGGCTTCGAGCAGCGCCGGCGCGAGCTCTTTGAGCCGCGCGTCCGGCAGGCGGCTCGTCGGCCCCGCGAGGCTGACGGTGCCGACCACCAGCCCCGTCACCGGATGGCGGATCGCGGCCGCCATCGACGTCATGCCCGCCTCGTAGGTTTCGCTCGCGATGCCGTAGCCGCGCTTGCGCGCGCCGGCCAGGTCCTGCAAAAACTGCTGAATCGTCTTCGGCGCCTTCGGCCCGCGCGGGCCCGCTTTGCCGATGCCGCCCTGGCGCGACACGAGTTCGAGCGCTTCCTCGTCGCTCATGCTCGCGAGCCACGCCTGGCCGCTCGCAGTGCAATGCAGCGGCGGACTGCTGCCCATGTCCGGGTCGTAGCGCAGCCCGGAGCGCGCCCCCTGGGCCTTGCCGACGAACGTGATGTGATCGTCCTCAATCACGCCCAGGCGCGCGAGTTCGCCCGACGCGCTCGCGAGCCGATCCAGCACCGGCTGCGAAATATCGAGCACGCCGGCCGTGGACAGCCACATCAGCCCGAGCGACACCAGCTTCAGCGCAAGCACGTACTCGCCGTGCTCATCCTGACGCACGTAGCCTTCGTCGCTCAGTTCCGCGAGCAGCCGATGCGTGCCGCTGCGCGGGATGTTCAGCGTGTCGGCGATCGCGGCCAGCTGCATGCTGCCGCCCTGCTTCGCCAGCAATTCGATGATGGCCAGCGCCCGCTCGAGATTCCCCGCCATGATCCACTCTCATTCGATTCGAATCCAACATGAGAACATGATTCCACATCGGAATTCAAGGGCACGGCGGGTGCGGGTTCCGGCGCGCTCAATGCCCGATGCCCGCGCTCACGCGCAGCAACGGCCCGCGATGCCGGGCGCCCTTGAGCAGCACCGCCGCCGCGCCGACCGCCGCGGGCAAGGCGAGCGAAGTGAACACTTGGCTGAAGCCCCAGTTCGCGTGCAGCATGCCGGCGCCGAGCATGGCGCCCGCGATCCCGCCGAAGCGGCCGATGCCGAGCATCCAGCTGGTGCCGGTCGCGCGCATTCGCGTCGGATACGAGCTTGCCGCCAGTGCGCAGAACCCGGTGTTGGAGCCGTTCATGCAATAGCCCATCCAGAACGCGAGCACCGCCATCATCGTGATGCCGTGACCCGGCAGCCCCATCGTCGACGCGAGCGCGCCGCCCGCGAACACGGTTGCGCCGAGCGCGCGGTGCGCGTTGAAGCGGTCCATCAGCCAGCCGATCGCGAGGGAGCCGAGCGTGCCGCCCGCCTGAAACAGCGCGCCGACCAGTGCTGCCTCGCCGAGTGTGAAGCCCGCACCGCGAATCAGAGTCGGCAGCCAGCTACCGAGCAGGTACACCGTCAGCAGTCCCGCGAAATAGCAGATCCACAGCATCACGGTGCCGAACGCGTAATCGCGCGACAGGATCAGCCGCACCGGACTGCGCTCGCTGTTCGATGCCTGCTGCGCGACGGCGGGCACCACGAAGCGCGTCGCGTGGTCGGCGATCCCGCGCTCGATGCGGTTCAGCACCGCGACGAGGCGCGCGCGCCGCGCGTCCTTCAGCGCGAGAAAGCGCGCCGATTCCGGCAGCCAGCGAATCATCAACGGCACGTACAACACCGGCAGCACGCCGCCGAGAATCAGCACCGAGCGCCAGCCGTGTGTGGCGATCAGCCATGCGCTGATAAAGCCGCCGCCGGCCGCGCCGAGCGTGAAGCCGCAGAACACGGTCGTCACCATCAACGCGCGGCAGCGCTGCGGCGCGTATTCGGCCATCAGCGTCGCCGCGTTCGGCATCGACGCACCGAGCCCGAGGCCGGTCAGAAAGCGCAGCACGGTCAGCTCGCCGATGTTCGTCGCAAACGCGGAGCCGAAACTCCACACGCCGAAGAACAGCACCGCGCAGGTCATCACGGTCTTGCGGCCGAAGCGGTCCGCGAGCGGCCCCGCGCACAGCGCGCCGAACGCGAGGCCGAGCAGGCCGCCGCTCATCACCGGGCCGAGCGCATCGCGCTGAATCGCCCACGCGCTCGACAACGCCGGCGCGATAAAGCCGACCATCACGGTGTCGAGCCCATCGAGCGTGACGATGAACATGCACATCAGCAATACGAGAATCTGAAAGCGCCCGATACGGCGTTCGTCGAGCCATTGCTGTACGTCGAGTGCGCGCGACGCGGACGTGCCGTGCCGCGGCGCCTTGCTTGAAGGTTCCATGCCTGCTGTCTCCTGACCTTTCATCGTGATCGATTGGGCAAGCCGGTCCCTCGCGCCTCTTTGCCGTGCGCTTTCGTGAAGACCAGCCGGGGGTGAACTGCGGTTTGCGGTTACATCATGACGTGATGGATGACGGCGTCGCCGCGTAAGTCCGTTCGAGCAGAGCGAGCGTCGCCTCGCGCAGCCTGCGTGCGCGTTCGAGCGCGGACGCGGTTTTCGCCCATTGCTGCGTCGGCACTTCGAGGCTGATCGGCAGGTCGTCGGGCAGCGCGCGCAGAATGCCGGCGAGATCGAGGCCGCCCTCGCCCGGAATCATGCGCTCGCAACGCGCTTGGTACAGCAGCGTGTCGAGATCGGCTGGCCGCTCGGCCGGCGCGTCGCAGAACTGCACGTAGCCGAAGTACTCGCGCGGCAACGCGCGCAACCTATCCGTCGACGTCCCGGCGCGATCGAAGTGGATCGGATCGACGATCAGGCCGATGTTGCGCCGCGCGGCCGCCTTCACGATGCGCGCGCCTTGTGTGACGTCCTTCACGTCGGTCCACGGCATTGGTTCGAGCGATGGCGCGAGGCCGCGCGATTCGGCCAGCTCGCACAATTGTGCGAGCCGCTCGGCGGTGCGCGCTTCGTCGGGATCGTTGCCAGCGACCAGCACGTAGCGCGCACCGAGCTCGGCGGCGGTGTCGAGCATCGGCAGAAATGCGTTCACGTCGGTGTCGGGCCTCAGGCGCAGAATTTCGACGTCGAGCACCTTGACGCCGGTATCACGCACACGCGCGAGCGTTTCGTGTTTCAATGCGCCCGGGCTAATGATGTCGTGGCGCACCTCGTGATCGGTGGCGGGCACGAGGCGCAGGCCGACGTAGTCGTAGCCGGCTTGCGCGGCGCACTCGACCATCTGCGGCGGGCTCAGTTCGAGCACGGTCAACGCCGACAGCGACAGCGCGCGCGAGTTGGGCTGAGTCATGTCGTCTCCTCGAGTTCAGCGCAGCGGCGAGAACGGCGCCGGCACACAGATCGTCGACTCCATCGTCGTCAGATGGGCCGGCCCGCCCTTCGGCGGCCAGATGCCGTCCTTCACCGCTTCGGCGCGAATTCGCCAACGCTCGTCGACGCTCGCATACGGCCAGATGTTCAGGAAGCGCGGCACGGCGCCGTCGAGCGCATACATCGCGCCGACGAGCGGCGAGCGCCGCGTGCGCTCGGGCACCGCCTTTTCCCAGGCGTCGATCGTGTGCTGCAGGCTCGCGAGCTTGGTGCCGTACACGCGCATCTCGTAGATGCCGCCATGCACGGCCGGCTCGATCGGCGGCAAAAAGGGGAACAGCGCATAGCTGTCGATCTTCACGTCGGTGACGAATTCGCCGCAGCCGAACGGATTTCCTTCGAGCAGCATACGCTTGCGCTCCGCGATCAGCGACGCTTCGGAATCGAAGCCGCGTAGCACCAGCACCTGCCCGAGCGCGCCGATATCGGAGTACCAGCAGCCGAGCAGCTTCGAGCCCGGTGCGTCGCCATGGGCCTGGATGTTTTCGAACACCTGTGCGTTGGCGCCGATCTTGACGCTGAGCGTAACGAGGTCGTAGAGAGTCATCAGATGCGTCCTTGTAACGGGATGGAGGAATTCGGAGTGGATTCGGTGCGCGCGGCACGGGCCAGACCATCGGCCTGCGCCGCGCCGGCGAGCGACAGCCCAGCCAGGTAGCCGAAAGTCATCGCGGGTCCGAGCGTGATGCCGCCGCTTGGATAGCAGCCGCCCATCATGCTCGCGCTATCGTTGCCGACCGCGTACAGACCCGGCACCGGCCGGCCCGCGTCGTCGAGCACGCGCGCGGCGGCATCGGTGGCGAGGCCAGCGAACGTGCCGAGGCTGCCCGGCAGCAGCTTCACCGCATAGAACGGACCGTGTTCCAGCGGCGCGTTGCAGGGGTTCGGCTTGTGGCGTGCATCGCCCTGCACGCGGTTGTATGGCGTCGAGCCTTTGTGAAACTGCGGATCGAAGCCGTCTTTCGCGTAACTGTTGTAGGCCGCGACCGTCGTTTGAAGTCCTTGGGGATCGATGCCGCACTGGCTTGCGAGTTCGGCGAGGCTGTGCGCGCGCCGCAGGTAACCGGAGCGGCGATATGGCGCGGTGGGAAATGGAAACGGCTTCGAAAAGCCGAGCCCATAACGGCGCTGGAAACGGTGATCGCAGATCAGCCATGCGCAGACTTCGTCGCCCGCCGGCGTCGTGCCGATCAGCGCATTGATGAAGTCGTGATACGACGACGCTTCGTTGACAAAGCGCCGACCCGCGCGCGTGACCGCGATTACGCCCGGCTTCGCGCGCTCGATCAGATGCGGAAAGGCGACCGCGGCCTCGCCGCTCTTGCGCGGCACCAGCGACACCGGCGCCCACGCCGCTGGCGTTTCCAGCGACGCGTCGAAATGCGCGCCGACCGCTTCGCCGAGACGAATGCCGTCGCCGGTATTGGTCAGTGGTGCGGCGGACCAGTGCTCGCGACCCGACGGCGTATAAGCGAAGGTTTGCGCGCGCCGCGCAACGTCATGCGGATAACCGCCGCACGCGAGCACGACGCCGCGCGCTGCGCGCACCTCGTGAGCGACACCGTCGATCTCGACGCGCGCACCCGTGACGCGCGCACTCGCGGCGCCGCCTTCGCGCAGCAAGGCCACCGCTTTCGCGTTGGTACGCAAATCGACCGCGCGGTCATGCGCCGACTTCAGCAGACGCGCGACCAGCGCATTGCCGTTGACCAGATGCATCGAGCGGCCATAGCGGAACTTGTCTGTCGCGAACGCGGCGAGCCAGCGCAGCACATGCACGGCCGAACGCGGCGAGCGCGTCGCGTTGAAGAAATGCGCGAGGTCCTGGCCCGACGCGATCGCCATGCCCTTCAGCGTCACGACGTCGAGCGCGGGACGCAAGCGCTCGATCAGCGCACCGAGCTCGCGGCCATCGAACGGCATCGCGCAGACAGAGCGGCCGCCCGTCATCGCGCCCGGCGTCGTATGAAAGTCGGGAATACGATTGCCGTCAATGAAACGCACCGCCGTCTCGCGCTCGAAAAACTCGATCATCTCCGGACCGTGTTCGAGCAGCGCGTCGACCTTCTCGGGGTCGTAGTGCGCGCCGAGTTCGTTGCGCAGATAGGTGCGCGATGCGTCGGATTCTTCGACGATGCCCGCGCGCGTCGCGAGCGGATTGCGCGGAATCCACATCCAGCCGCCCGACCATGCGCTCGTGCCGCCGAACACGTCGGCCTTCTCGGTCACCATCACGCGCAGCCCTTGCGTGGCTGCCGTCACCGCGGCAGCCAGTCCCGCCGCGCCAGAACCCAGCACCAGTACATCGCATTCGAGAATCGGTTCGCGCTTCATCGCCATTCGCTTCGTCGGTTGGGACAATCCATGTTGCTGCATTTGTTGAATACCTATTCCGCTTTCTAACTTCGTTCGAACCAGGCGTGCCCCTGGTTCGTCAGACGATCTTTTCGTTGGCGGCGGCCTCAGCGGTGCCGCGCGCAACGAACGACGCCGGATCGCTCCGCGCGGCTTTGGCGCGCGCCGCCGCGTCGCGCGCCGCCAGATACGCGAACGCGAGCCCCGGTCCAAGTGTGATGCCGGGCGCCGGGTAGACACCGCCCATCACCGATTGCATGTCGTTGCCGCACGCATACAGGCCGCCGATCGGCTGGTCGTCGCGATTCAGCACGCGGGCCTTGTCGTCGCTGACGAGGCCGGTCGCAGCGCCGATATCGCCGGGGTACAGGCGCACCGCGTAAAACGGCGCACGCACGATCGGGCCGAGGCACGGATTCGGGCCGGGCCAGTTGGCGTCGCCGTTGGCGCGCTGATAGTCGGTCGTGCCGCGCTGGAATTCCGGGTCGACGCCGGTTTTCGCGTAGTCGTTGATCCGCGCCACGCTGTCGGCGAGACCCGCCGCGTCGATGCCGAGCTTGGCGGCGAGTTCGTCGAGCGTCGCGGCTCGCGTCAGATACCCGTCCGCGAGAAACGGCGCGAGACCCTTGCCGCCCGGCCGCACCATGCCGAGCCCGTATTTGCGCAGGCCTTCCGCATCGGTGACGAGATAGGCGGGCACCGATGGGGTGTTGCGATGCGCTTCCTGCATCGCGATGCCGAACAGGTGATACGACGTGTTTTCGTTCAGAAAGCGCCGTCCCTGCTGATTGACGACGATCATGCCGGGCTTGCCGCGATCCATGATGAAGTGCGGGAACACCGCGGTCGTGCCGTCCGCGCGCTGGCGTATCGACACCGGCGCCCAGAACGCGTTGCTGAGCGCGCCCTCGCCGTAACGCGCGCCCGCCGCGAGCGCGAGATCCTGCGCGCTGCCGGTATGGCCCGGCGCGCCCGGACACCACGTCAACTCCGCACCCGGCAGCATCGCGCGGCGCCTTTGCGGATGCCGGTTGAAACCGCCACTCGCGAGAATCACGCCACCCGTGACCGAGATTTGCCGACGCTGCCCGTTCTGGCTCAGCGTGATGCCGTCGATCGCGCCACGCGCGTTCGTGCGCAACGCTTCGAGCGTCGTGCTCACGAGCACCGTGACGTCGCGCGCGAGCAGCGATGAAAGCAGCCGGCCGATCAGTGCATTGCCCATCACCAGACGCGTGCCGCGCGGCCAGCTGATGCGGTCGCGCGCATGCCGTGCAAGCAGTCTCACAGCGTGGCGCAGCGACCGGAACGACTTCGTCATGTTCAGCAGATGCCCGACGTCGTCGCGATCGACCATCATGCCGCCGAGCACCGTGAACTCGGGGATCGGCGGACGGATCAGCGCGAAGTGACGGCCGAGCTTGCGGCCGTCGAACGCGAGCGGTTCGAGCGCGCGGCCGCGCAGCGTCGAGCCTTCGAGCTCCGACAGATAGTCCGGGTGAAATGGCCGCGCCCGATACTTGACGTCCGAATTCGCCTCGATATGCGCGACCGCACGCGGTCCCGCCTGTAGGAACGCCCGACGCAACGCTTCGCTGCTGCGCTCGCCGACCGCGCGGCGTAAAAAGCCCTCGGCGTTGGCGCTGCTGTCGTCGGGATTGATCGACGGGCCGTGCGGCGAGTTCGGTATCCATGTGGTGCCGGCCGAGTACGCGGTCGTGCCGCCCACGTATTCGGTGCTTTCGACCAGCAGCACGCGCGCGCCGTCGATCGCCGCGAACAGCGCCGCCGACATGCCCGCCCCGCCCGCGCCGATTACCACCACGTCGAAGGCTTCGTTCTGCTGCAAATCGCTCAATGTCTCCACCATCTGCTGCTCCTTGTGTGCTCGTGCGTTGCATCCGGCCGCAGCAGCGGTTCCGGATTTTTCGCAATAGCTAGAATTTGCTTTGTTATTGGAATACTATTCCAGTATTGAGAAAAAGCAAAGTTTTCTGAACACACTCGACAACAGGCAACACATGACGTCCGGCATCGGGCACGATGCGAACGGGGCACCCATTTCAGGAGATTCGACTATGCAGCAGGCTGGAAACTCTTCGTTCGCGGCGTCGCTCGACGCGGGTCTGAGCGGCGCGACGCGTGTGTATTTCATCGTCGGCGATCCGATTGCGCAGGTGCGCTCGCCGTCGGGCGTGACCGCCGCGTTGCGTTCGGCCGGCCGCGATGCGCTGGTGGTGCCCGCGCACGTCGCGCCTGCCGATCTGCCCGCGTTTTTCGCGGGCATCGCGCCGATGCGCAACGTCGACGGCGTGATCGTCACGGTGCCGCACAAGTTCAGCGCAGCCAGCTATTGCGCGACGCTCGCCGAAGAAGCCGCGTTCCTCGGCGCGGTCAACACACTGCGCCGCAACGCCGATGGCGGCTGGCATGGCGGCATGTTCGACGGCACCGGCTTCGTCGCGGCGCTCGTCGCCGCGGGCTGCGAGTTGCAGGGCAAACGCGCGCTGCTGGTCGGCGCAGGCGGCGCGGGCTCGGCGATCGGTCATGCGTTGATTCAGAGCGGCGTCGGCTCGCTCGACGTGCGCGACAACGACGCCGAACGCACCAGTTCGCTGACCGCGCGGCTCAATGCGCTCGGCGGCGGCACGGCACGCGGCTCGGCGCCCGAACTGGACTTGACCGGGTACGACGTAGTCGTCAACGCGTCGCCGCTCGGCATGCGGGCGGGCGATCCGTTGCCGATCGACGTCGCGCGCTTGCCGGCCACGACTTTCGTCGGCGACGTCGTAACGAAGCCGCCGCTCACGCCGCTGATCGAAGCGGCTCGCGCGCGCGGCTGCCCGACCGTGACGGGCACGCAGATGTTCGAACGCGTGTGCGATCGGATGGTGGAGTTTCTGCTGGAGACGTCGCCGTCAGCGTGACGGCGCAAAAGAAGCAGGCTTGCGCTGCTACACTGGCGCGAAATTACCCGCACGAAATGCGGCGCAATCCTGCGCCGCGTTCACATCGCCCTTGCGCGCCAACCCATGCTTCGATTCGACAACCTCAGCAAGCGCTATAGCGACCGAATCCTGTTCGAAGGACTGCACTTCGACGCGACGTCCGGCTGCGTCGCGCTAAACGATGAATCCGGCAGCGGCAAATCGACGTTGCTCGCCATCCTCGCTGGCGCGCTCGAAGCCGATAGCGGCGACGTATGGCTCGGCGGCCATTCGCTGCGTACCGCGCCGCATGCCGCGCAAGCGTTGCTCACGTACGTGCCGGAAGACAATATGAGCTGGCCCGATCAGACCCGCCGCGATTATCTGCGGCAGATCGCGTCGGCGCGACGCACCGCGCTGACCGACGACGTGCTCGCGCTCGCCGAACGCTTCGGCCTCGCGCCGCATCTGGACAAACGCTTCGAGCAGATGTCGTATGGCAGCCGCAAAAAGGTGTTTCTGACGGCGGCCGCGCTCGGCGACACCCGCGTGCTGATCGCCGACGAACCTGCCGGCGGACTCGACGCGTCCGCGCGCACGGTGCTCGCGGAGCTGTTCAGAACGCTCGGCACGACGCGCACGGTGTTTTTCACGAGTTACGACGAAGGGTTCACGCAGGCCTGCGAGGCGACGCGTGTCTGTTTCGCGGACCTCGCGAGGCACCCATGAACTGGAACGGTCGCGCGCGCCATGCCTTGGCCGAGCGCGAACATTCAATCCTCAGATCGCCACGCAAATCTTGCCGAAGTGCGCACCCGATGCCTCGTGCCGGAACGCGTCGGCGAGCTTGTCCAGCTCGAACGTGCTGTCGATCACCGGCTTGATGCCGGTTGTCTCCAGCGCGCGCACCATGTCGATCTGATCCTGCCGGCTGCCGACGATCAAACCTTGCAGACGCTGTTGCCGCGCCATCAGATGCGCGGTCGGCACCGGACCCGAGCGGCCGGTCAGCACGCCGATCAATGCGATATGCCCGCCGATGCGGCATGCGGTGATCGACTGCGGCAGCGTGCCGGGACCGCCCACTTCGATCACGTGATCGACGCCGCGCCCGTTGGTGATGTGACGCACTTCTTTGCCCCACTCGGGATTGTCGCGATAGTTGATCGTATGGTCGGCACCGAGTTCGCGCAGCTTCGCGAGCTTCGCATTCGACGACGACGTCGCGATCACCGACGCCCCCATCGCCTTCGCCATCTGCAAGCCGAAGATCGACACGCCGCCGGTGCCGAGCACCAGCACGCTGCTGCCCGCCTTCAACTGACCATCGACGACCAGCGCGCGCCACGCGGTCAGCCCCGCCGTGGTCAGCGTCGCCGCTTCGGCGTGGCTATAGCCGGCCGGCGCGTGCGTGAAGTAGTGGCTCGGCAGCACGACGACTTCGCGCGCGTAGCCGTCGACGCCGTCGCCGGGGGTGGTCGAAAAATCGCCGATTGCGGGCGAGCCGTTTTCCCAGTGCGGGAAGAAGCACGATACGACGTGATCGCCGGGCTTGAACTCGCGCACGCCCGCGCCGACCGCTTCGACGACGCCCGCGCCATCGGCCATCGGAATGCGGCCCGCTTCGGCCGGCAGATTGCCGCTGACGACGCCGTAGTCGTGGTAGTTCAACGAGCTTGCGCGAATGCGCACGCGAATCTGGCCGGCCCCGGGCTGACCGGGATCGGGCAGATCGACGACCTGCAGGCTATCGACGGTGGCGGGTGAACCGATTCTGACGGCTTTCATGTTTTTCATTCCTTGATGAGTAGTGTGTGATAGGTGTCGGGCGCGCATGCGCGATGCCCGCGCGAGCGCTGCGCTATCTGACGGTCTGGATGACCTCGAAGCCTTCGAATTCCGGGTGGCCGAGATACAGCACGCGGCTTTCGTTACCGGCACTGCGATGCGCGGCGCGAAACGCGTCGGACTTGGTCCATGCCTCGAACGATGCCTGGTCGCGCCAGATCGTATGGCTCGAATAGAGCATGTGATCTTCCTTGCGCGGTCCCTTCAGCAAATGAAATTCCACGAAGCCCGGCACCTCTTTCAGATGGGTGTCGCGCGTGGTCCACAGATGTTCGAAGGCGTCTTCCGAGCCGGGCGCCACTTTGAAGCGGTTCATCGCGATGTACATACTGTCAGCCTCGTTGAGTGAGTGATGCTGCCAATGATGCTGGATTGGTCATCCGGTGGCGTTTCATTATAGGCGTGCATTGCTTTGGCTTCGCTTGACCTTGCCACGGTGGGAAGCTCCACGATGTCCGACGTGACCGTTAGAATCGCGCGGATCACTCGCCACTTTCTTCAACAACGGAAATCGAATATGAAAAACCTTCGCGCGGTGCGCGCTCTCTGTCTGTTCGGCGGTTTGGCATTCGCGGCGGCGGCTCTGCCCGCTCACGCGCAACATCAGGGCATGCCCGGCATGAATATGCAGGATTCGGCGCATGCTGACGCGGGCGCTTCGACGCAAGCCTTCAAGGCCGCCGACGAACGCATGATGCATGACATGAGCGCCCCCGAATACACCGGCGACGCCGACCGGGATTTCGTCGCGCACATGATTCCGCATCACCAGGGCGCGATCGACATGGCGCAGGCGGAGTTGAAATATGGCAAGGACCCCGAGATCAAGAAACTCGCGCGCGACATCATCAAGGCGCAGCATGACGAGATCGAGTTCATGCGGCGCTGGCAGGAAAAGCACGGCGGCAAGTAACGCGCCGCGAGCATCACCAGCGTGGGTGCTTGCACAGCAGCGGCGACATCGCGATCAGACCGATGATCGGCCCCGGCAGCAGCAGCCACGCGACGCGCACGTCGAGCGCGTGAAACACGCTGGTCGACCACAGGATCGAGCAGGCGGACAGGAAAAAGCCGAAGCTGTTTTGCAGCGTCAGCGCGCCGCCGATCTTGTCGGCGGGACAGGCCTTCACGGACAGCGCCGAAAACTGAGGCGAATCGGCGATCACGCTGATGCCCCACACGAGTAGCAGCGCAAGCTGCGCGGCAGTGCCGAGCCCGGTGGTCAGCGGATAGATCGCGCACAGCGTGCCCGATATCGACAGCGCAAGCGCGGCGGTGCGCGCGCTGCCGACCGCCTGGCTGAGTCTGCCGCCGAACAGACAGCCGAGCGCGCCGATCGCGATGATCAGGAACGACCACAACGCGACGGTACCCGGCGTCGCCGGCGCACCGCTCGCGAACGCGCGCTGCACGAGCAGCGGCGTCAGCGTCCAGAACGCGTACAACTCCCACATGTGACCGAAATAGCCGAGCGCGGCCGAGCGAAACTCGCTGATGCGCACGACCTGTCCGACGCCCGCCGACAAACCGAAGCGCCGGTTGCCCGAGCGCCGCGCGTGCGGCCCCTCGCCGAGCATGAACACCAGCAGCGCGCCGATCACCGCGAGCCCCGACGAAGTGAGCACCACAGTTTGCCACGGCACACCCGACAGCAACGCACGGATCGCATGCACCGACGCCGTGCCGAGCGTCAGCATGGCCACGAGCAACGCGAGAGTCTGCGCGGCGCGGCGCGGGTCCCATGTCACGAGCAGTTTCATGCCGAGCGGATAGATGCCCGCGAGTGCGACGCCCACGCCGAAGCGAAACACGAGCGCCGACGCGAGCCCGCTGCTGCACAGCGCAAATAGCGCATTCAAGGTCGCGCCGAGCAGGCCGCAGACGGCGAACACCCTGCTCGCCGACAGGCGATCAGCGAGTCCGGTGGTCGCCGACAGCAAGGTCCCGACGATAAAGCCGGCCTGCACCGCATTCGTCAGCCAGCCGATATCGGACTCGCTCAATTGCCATGCGATCTGCAGATCGCGCATCGCACCGTTCGCGCTGAACCACAACGAGGTGCCGAGCAATTGGGCAATCGCGATCACGAGCACGGCGCGTTTGGCACGCGCGTTGTCGCGCGCCGCATCGGCGGAATTCGTTGCGTCGGCGTCCAGCCTGTTCTGCATCGTGCCTCCTATGCGTCGGGCCTGAGTCGGCCGCTGGGAGTAGTTATGGGCGGCGGTCTTGAGCGGCCATTGTAGAGGACGCGTCGGTTCGCAGCGGCCGATGCGGCGGCTGCGGCGCCCCCGGATCGGGGAGTTAGCGGAACACGAGCCGTGTCCACATCACGCCGCTGTCGCGGTTGGCCTGTTGAACGGATGACGTGCGCAACTCGCGCACGAGTGTCAGGCCTCGCTCACTCGCCAACTGGATCGTTTCATCGGCGGTGACGTCGAACATACGGCGGCCGGCGGGAACCGGCCCGTGCCGCAGCGAGATGATCAATACGCCGCCTTCGCGCAGCAACGACGCAACGCGGGGCATCGCGCGTTCGCGCTGCCGCGCATCGAGATGCATCCAGACGGCGGTGAGCATGACCACGTCGAAAACGATGCGCCTGCCTATCAGTAGCGCAAGATCGGGAAGGCTGTCG
This sequence comes from Paraburkholderia sp. JPY465, assembly GCF_050436725.1. Taxonomy (NCBI): domain Bacteria; kingdom Pseudomonadati; phylum Pseudomonadota; class Betaproteobacteria; order Burkholderiales; family Burkholderiaceae; genus Paraburkholderia; species Paraburkholderia sp. JPY465. The sequence goes on along the minus strand of NZ_JBNDMT010000002.1, from coordinate 2,160,967 downwards.
TCGAGCCATTCGATGCGCTCGCTCGGATGCATCTCGCGCGCCGCGTTGCGCAATGCGTCGACCGGTTCGACCGCGAGCACCGTATGTCCCATCGCCGCGAGCGCAGCCGCATCCGTGCCGATGCCCGCGCCGATATCGACGATCCGCGACGGCGCCTGAGGTATCCAGTCGAGCATCGGCCGATGCCGATCGGCGAACGACAGCGTGCGCCATCGTTCGATCAGCGCTTCGGCCTCCTCCGCGTAGCCTTCCGCGCCACTGACATCAGCCGACATCGCGCCGCCTCAGCCCTGCTGCGGCACCCGAACCCAACCCTCCATCAACACGCGCGCGCTGCGGCTCATCATCGCCTTCGTGACGACCCACTCGCCGTCTTTCAGACTCGCCTGCGCGCCGACGCGCAACGTGCCCGACGGATGCCCGAAGCGCACCGACTCGCGCTCGCCGCCGCCCGCCGCCTGGTTGACGAGCGTGCCCGCGATCGCCGCCGCGGTGCCGATCGCGACCGCCGCCGTGCCCATCATCGCGTGATGCAGCTTGCCCATCGACATCGCGCGCACCAGCAGATCGACGTCGCCCGCGCGCACCGGCTTGCCGCTCGACGCCACGTAATCGACCGGCTTCGCGACGAACGCGATCTTCGGCGTGTGCTGCCGCGTTGCGATCTCGTCGAGATTCTTGATGAGGCCCATGCGCAGCGCGCCATGCGCGCGAATCGTCTCGAACATCGCGAGCGCTTTCGCGTCGCTATTGATCGCGTCCTGCAACTCGGTGCCCTTGTAGCCGATCGCTTCGGCGTCGACGAAAATCGTCGGGATGCCCGCGTTGATCATCGTCGCCTTCAGCGTGCCGACGCCGGGCACTTCGAGGTCGTCGACGAGGTTGCCGGTCGGGAACATCGAGCCGCCCGCGCCTTCTTCGTCGGCGGCCGGGTCCATGAATTCGAGCGGCACTTCGGCAGCCGGGAAGGTCACGCCGTCGAGTTCGAAGTCGCCGGTTTCCTGCACCGCGCCATCGGTCATCGGCACGTGCGCGATGATCGTCTTGCCGATGTTGGCCTGCCAGATGCGCACGATCGCGACGCCGTCACGCGGCACGCGGCTCGCATCGACGAGGCCCGCGCTGATCGCGAACGGTCCCACCGCAGCCGAAAGGTTGCCGCAATTGCCGCTCCAGTCGACGAACGCCTTGTCGATCGACACCTGACCGAACAGATAGTCGACGTCGTGATCGGGCCGGCTGCTGCGCGAAATGATCACGGTCTTGCTGGTGCTCGAGGTCGCGCCGCCCATGCCGTCGATCTGCTTGCCGTACGGATCGGGACTGCCGATCACGCGCATCAGCAGCGCGTCGCGCGCGGCGCCCGGCCGTTGCGCGGCCTCGGGCAGATCCTGCAGACGGAAAAACACGCCCTTGCTGGTGCCGCCGCGCATGTAGGTGGCCGGAATCCTGATCTGGGGTGAGTGCATGAAAGTGTCCTCAGATGACATGTTCTTTGATGAGGAAGGGCGATGCGGCATATCAAGCCGCATCGCCCTCTTCTGCTATGACGTTCAGTGCAAAACGCGCTTCAAGCCATCAAGCCGCCGCTCGGGTCGACTCGAGAAAGTCCTGCGCGAAACGCTGCAGCACGCCGCCCGCTTCGTAGATCGATACTTCTTCGGCCGTGTCGAGCCGGCACGTCACCGGCACCTCGACGCGCTCGCCATTGCGGCGATGAATCACCAGCGTCAGATCGGCGCGCGGCTTGCGCTCGCCGATCACGTCGAAGGTCTCGGTGCCGTCGATGCCGAGCGTCAGGCGATCCACGCCCGGCTTGAATTCGAGCGGCAACACGCCCATGCCGACGAGGTTCGTGCGGTGAATCCGCTCGAAGCCTTCCGCGACGATCGCTTCGGTGCCCGCGAGCCGCACGCCCTTCGCGGCCCAGTCGCGCGACGAACCCTGGCCGTAGTCGGCGCCCGCGATCACGATCAGCGGCTGCTTGCGCTCCATATACGTTTCGATCGCTTCCCACATGCGCGTGACCTTGCCCTCGGGCTCGATGCGCGCGAGCGAACCGGCCTTCACGTGGCCGTTCTCGATCACCATCTCGTTCTTCAGCGTCGGGTTCGCGAAGGTCGCGCGCTGCGCGGTCAGGTGATCGCCGCGGTGCGTCGCGTACGAGTTGAAGTCCTCTTCGGGCAGGCCCATCTTCGTCAGGTACTCGCCGGCCGCGCTGTCGGGCAGAATCGCGTTCGACGGCGACAGGTGGTCCGTCGTGATGTTGTCGCCGAGCACCGCTAACGCGCGCATGCCCTTGAGCGTGCGCTCGCCGGCGAGCGCGCCTTCCCAGTACGGCGGACGGCGAATATAAGTGCTTTGCGCGCGCCAGTCGTACAGCGGGTCGGCCTTCGCGCCGGTGTCGGCGGACAGCGCGAACATCGGTTCATACACCTTGCGGAATTGCTCCGGCTTCACGCTCGCCGCGACGATCGCATCGATCTCCGCGTCCGACGGCCACAGATCTTTCAGCGTGACCGCATGACCGTCGGCATCGACGCCGAGCACGTCCTTTTCGATGTCGAAGCGGATCGTGCCCGCGATCGCATAAGCGACGACCAGCGGCGGCGACGCGAGAAACGCCTGCTTCGCATACGGATGGATGCGGCCGTCGAAGTTGCGGTTGCCCGACAGCACGGCGGTCGCATACAGATCGCGCTCGATCACTTCCTTCTGGATCACCGGATCCAACGCGCCGGACATGCCGTTGCACGACGTGCACGCATACGCGACCACGCCGAAGCCGAGCTGTTCGAGTTCCGGCAGCAGCCCTGCCTCTTCCAGATACAGCGTGACCGCCTTCGAGCCCGGCGCGAGCGAGCTCTTGACCCACGGCTTGCGCACGAGACCGCGCCGGTTCGCATTGCGTGCGACGAGGCCCGCCGCGATCATGTTGCGCGGATTGTTCGTGTTGGTGCAGCTGGTGATCGCGGCGATGATCACCGCGCCGTCCGGCATCAGACCCGGCTCGTTCTCGACCTTGCCGCTGACGCCGCGCGCGGCCAGCTCCGACACCGGCAAGCGGCGATGCGGATTCGACGGCCCCGCGAGCGTGCGCACCACGGTCGACAGATCGAACTTCAGCACGCGCTCGTACTCGGCGTGCTTCAGCGTATCGGCCCACAAGCCAGTGTGTTTCGCATACGTTTCGACGAGCTTGACGAGTTCGTCGTCGCGGCCGGTCAGCTTCAGATAGCGAATGGTCTGCTCGTCGATGTAGAACATCGCGGCGGTCGCGCCGAACTCCGGCGCCATGTTCGCGATCGTCGCGCGATCGCCCAGCGTCAGGTTCGCCGCGCCTTCGCCATAAAACTCCAGGTAGGCGCCGACCACCTTCTGCTTGCGCAAGAACTCGGTCAATGAAAGCACCACGTCGGTCGCGGTGATGCCCTCCCCCGGCTTGCCGCTCAGCTCCACGCCGACGATATCGGGCAGCCGCATGTACGACGCGCGGCCGAGCATCACGCTTTCCGCTTCGAGACCGCCGACGCCGATTGCGATCACGCCGAGCGCATCGACCATCGGCGTGTGCGAGTCGGTGCCGACCAGCGTGTCGGGAAACGCGACGCCGTCCTTCACCTGCACGACCGGGCTCATCCGTTCGAGGTTGATCTGATGCAGGATGCCGTTGCCCGGCGGAATCACATCGACGTTGCGGAACGCGCGCTTGGTCCAGTTGATGAAGTCGAAGCGGTCTTCGTTGCGGCGGTCTTCGATCGCGCGATTCTTCGCGAACGCGTCTGGATCGAAACCGCCGCATTCAACGGCCAGCGAGTGATCGACGACCAGCTGCGTAGGCACCACCGGATTCACCAGCGACGGATCACCGCCTTGCGCGGCGATCGCATCGCGCAAGCCCGCCAGATCGACGAGCGCGGTCTGGCCCAGAATGTCGTGGCACACGACGCGCGCCGGAAACCACGGGAAATCGAGCTCGCGCTTGCGCTCGATGATCTGTTTCAGCGAAGCGGTCAGCGTCACCGGATCGCAGCGGCGCACCAGGTTTTCGGCGAGCACACGCGACGTGTACGGCAGCTTGTCGTAGGCGCCGGGCTCGATCGCGTCGACCGCGGCACGCGTATCGAAGAAGTCGAGTTCGGTGCCCGGAAGGCGTTTGCGGTTGGCAGTATTCATGGCGTAGGGACAGGACGGTTATCAGCCGCCGGACGGTATGCCGGCGGCCTCCGGGAGCGCGCCGCTCGCGCGGCCGGACGGGCAGTGCAGGTAGTTTAGCTCGCTGCTGACGGGTTGCTGATTTGCGATTGTTCGATGCTTCCAGCGGAGCGGCCGCGCGATGCGTGCCGCTCCAGGCTCACGTCAAACGCGCTTCGCCAGCGGCACGAACGGCAGGTCGTCCGGACCGGTGTAGTTCGCGCTCGGACGGATGATCTTGTTGTCGATGCGCTGCTCGATGATGTGCGCGCTCCAGCCGGCCGTGCGCGAGATCACGAACAGCGGCGTGAACATCGCGGTCGGCACGCCCATCATGTGATACGACACCGCGCTGAACCAGTCGAGGTTCGCGAACATCTTCTTGGCGTCCCACATCACCGATTCGAGCCGCTCGGCGATCGAGAACAGCTTCATGTTGCCCGCTTCCTTCGACAGCTTCTTCGCGACGTCCTTGATGATGTTGTTACGCGGGTCCGAGATCGTGTACACCGGATGGCCGAAGCCGATCACCACTTCCTTGTTCTCGACGCGGCGGCGGATGTCGGCTTCGGCTTCGTCGGGCGTCTGGTAGCGCGACTGGATGTCGAACGCGGCTTCGTTGGCGCCGCCGTGCTTGGGGCCGCGCAGCGCGCCGATCGCGCCGGTGATCGCCGAATAGATGTCCGAGCCCGTGCCCGCGATCACGCGGCCCGTGAAGGTCGACGCGTTGAACTCGTGCTCCGCGTACAGGTTCAGCGACACGTGCATCGCATCGACCCACGCCTTCGACGGCTCGACACCATGCAGCAGATGCAGGAAATGGCCGCCGATCGAATCGTCGTCGGTTTCGACCTCGATACGCTTGCCGTTGTGCGCGTAGTGATACCAGTACAGCAGCATCGAGCCGAGCGAGGCCATCAGCTTGTCGGCGATGTCGCGCGCGCCGGACAGGTTGTGATCGTCCTTCTCGGGCAGCACCGTGCCGAGCACCGACACGCCGGTGCGCATCACGTCCATCGGATGCGCGGCGGCCGGAATCCATTCGAGCGCGGCCTTCACGTTGGCGGGCAGGCCGCGCATCGACTTCAGCTTCGTCTTGTAGGCGGTCAGCTCGGACTGGGTCGGCAGCTTGCCGTGAACCAGCAGGTAAGCGATCTCTTCGAATTCGCACGCCTCGGCGATGTCGAGAATGTCGTAGCCGCGATAGTGCAGATCGTTGCCGGTCTTGCCGACCGTGCACAGCGCGGTGTTGCCCGCGGTCACGCCCGACAGCGCGACGGATTTTTTCGGCTTGAAAGCGCCTGTGTTCGGCGTGCTGTTGTCTGCTTCGCTCATTTGGATTGTCTCCGGGAAAGGATTGGAATTTGGGTCATTGCTTCGACTGGGCTGCCTAGAACGCAAGGAACGGGCCAGGCCGCATGCCGCCGCCTAAGTGCCTGATTTCGCACCGCTCCGGTGAACCGATCACACCGGCCCGCCGCACGCTCGATTTCATTAATGAAACTCCGAATTTCAAATTGGGAACGACTGCTCGCATAATGGAGCCTCCGAACCAACCCGCCGTCGCGAGCCGCCCGCCTTGAGCACCTCTCTTTACGAACCGCCGCAGCGTCCGCGCATCTGGGCGCTGAGCATCAGCCGCCTGCGTGATCTGTTCTTCGACATCGCCGGCGAATACGTGGATCGCGCGGATGTCCGCATCGTGTCGCACGCGTTCGAAGACGCGGTGCGCGAAATCGAGGGCGCGGGCGCCGCGCGTCCCGATGTCGTGCTAGCGGGCGGCTCGAATGGCGCGTATCTGAAGACGCGCGTGTCGGTGCCGGTCGTGCGCATCAGCCCTACCGGCTACGACGTGATGCATGCGCTCGCGCGCGCGCGTCGCGAAGGGGCGCGCGTCGCGCTCGTCACGCACGGCGCCACGCCCGACGAAGTGCGCCGTTTCACCGCCGCGTACGCGCTCGACGTCACGTTCGCGTCGTATCAGTCCGCGCAGGACGCCGAGAGCGCCGTGCTCGATCTCAGCGATCGCGGCATCGACGTCGTGGTCGGCCCGGGCCTGGTCACCGATCTCGCCGCCAACGCGGGCATGGACGCGGTGTTTCTGTACTCGCGCGCGTCGGTGCGGGCCGGCTTCGACACCGCGCTCGAAGTCGCGCAGGCGACGCGCCGCGAAACCGTGCGGCGTCAGCGGCTCGACACGTTGCTGCAGCATCTGCGCGACGGCGTGGTCGCACTCGATGCGCAAGGCCGCGTCGAACTGATGAACCAGCGGCTCGCGAGCGTGCTCGGCATCGATGCCGCGAAGGCCGTCGGCCGCGCGCTGCTCGAACTCGCGCCCGACCTCGCGGGCAGTCTGCCCGACGCGGAGGGCGACAGCTTCTGCACGGTGCGCGGCGCGAGCTATGTCGTGCATCGCGGGCCGCTCGCGAGCAGCGGCGCGGCGCCGGGCACCGTGCTGACGTTTCAGGAATCGCGCGCGGTCGAGCGGCTCGATCGCACGTTGCGCGCGCGGCAACGGGTGCAGCAGTTCACCGCGCGCTACCGGCTCGACGATATCGTCGGCGCGTCGGAATCGATCGAACGGGTGCGCGCGCTGGTCGCGCGTTATGCGAGGTCGGACGCGACCGTGCTGATTCTCGGCGAGAGCGGCACCGGCAAGGAGATGGTCGCGCAGAGCATGCATCAGTTGAGCGCGCGGCGCGACTTCGCGTTCGTCGCGATTAATTGCGGCGCATTTCCGGAGGCGCTGCTCGAAAGCGAGCTGTTCGGCTACGAGGAAGGCGCGTTCACCGGTGCCCGCAAGGGCGGCAAAGCGGGGCTGATCGAGGTCGCGCATCGCGGCACGCTGTTTCTCGACGAGATCGGTGAGATGCCGTTGCCGTTGCAGAGCCGCCTGTTGCGCGTGTTGCAGGAGCGCGAGGTGGTGCGACTCGGGTCGACGGAGCCGATGCGCGTCGATATCCGGGTGGTGGCGGCGACGCATCGCGCGCTGACCGACGCCGTCGCGGCCGGCAGTTTCCGCGCCGATCTGTACTACCGGCTCAACATCCTGAGCATCGCGCTACCGCCGCTGCGCGAGCGGCCGAACGACCTGCTGCCGCTCGCCGCCGAACTGTTGCGCCAGGCGGCCGCGCGGGAGCCGAGGCTGGCGGCGCGCGTGCCCGACGCGCAGATTGCCGCGCGCATGCTCGAGGGTTTGGGCGCGGCGTTGCGGCGCTATGCGTGGCCGGGTAATGTGCGCGAGTTGCAGAACGTGATCGAGCGGATCGTGGTTGAACTCGCCGATAGCGACGCGGACACGGATGCCAGCGCGGCGCTCGTCACGCGCGACATGCTGCGCGTGATCGCGCCGGAAGTCGTCGAGCCCATCGCGCGGGCGAAGCCGGCGGCGTTGACGCTGCGCGAGCGCAGCCGTCATGTCGAGGCCGATGAAATCCGCGCGGTGCTCGCGGCTCACGAAGGCGATCGCGATGCGGCTTGCGCCGCGTTGGGCATCAGCAAGACGACGTTGTGGCGCAAGTTGAATGGGGGGCGGTAGGTGTGCAGGGTCCAAAGTGCGCCAGTGTTCCCACGCCCCATGTGCAGTTTCCGTTGATGCGCGCATCGTTGTAATAGCGCATGACCACGCCCTCGTTGGCTCTCGTTGCGACCATAAGCCATCACAATGATTCAATGGTCATGGAGTCAAACTCCACTGCGATTTCAGCCCCTACGCTGGAATGCACGTAGGCCACGTGCCCGGCACGCGTCGGGCCGTGAGCAGATCGCCTCAGCAAAACTTCAGCCCGCTCGTACTGGTCGCTGTCAGGTTTCAATGTCTCGATTGCATTGACAATATTCAGCAAACCGCCGTTCTCAATGCCAATACGCGTTACGCCGCGAAAGGTGATCGTCACCCGGCGCTCACGATCGAAGAGACCGAGAACGAATGTGTCCGGCACCTCGGGATTGACCTCACCATGGATTGCAATTGTGTCGAGATACCAGTCATGGAAGTGGTCAAAACCCTTCAGCGCATCAGAAATAGTGCTCACAAATATCTCACGGAAGAATGGAAACGGGCCAGCCCTGGTCGCGCAAAAGGCCATCCCAGTTATGTGCGTGTGGATTGGGTTGGCCGTGGTGACTATCGAAGTCGATATCTATGACTGGTGTACCGCCTGAGCCATACATTCGCCACTGCTTTTTCATATTCGGCCCGCTTTCGACCCATGAATTCGCGGGGCCGTCGAAAGGTAATCCGGCAACGTCAAATGTTGCGCCGTCGTCCGTTGTGTTCTCGACGTACTCGAACGCCTGAGCATTGCCGAGGTTCTGGGGCACGCGCGGGCTGTTGCCATAGAGTGACCTGAGCATGCCCGCGTCATTCGATTGCTGCTCGCGCACGGAGCCCAATCCGGACGCCATTTCCCGCTGCTCCCGTATCGCCTGCACGCACTTTCGCATCTCGTCCCGCTCAGGGACAAAGATCAGGCTACCGCCCCTCACCTCGTTGTACAGGACTTTGGCAACCTCATCGTCTTTCATCCTGTACATATGAAAGCGGTTGTGACTCCGGCCGAGCATATCGCGCAACTCGTACGACTGGTGCGACAGCAGCACGGACGGGCTATATCGCAGCCACGCTGCGCGCGCTTCCTCCATGCCCTGCACGATGTCATCGTGCGACTCGCGGGGTACGCTCGCCGGCAATGCAAAATGGAACCACCGGTCAACGTCAAACAACCAGTTAGACTCGATGTGAAGGTTGAACGATCTGTAAAGACTGACAGAGAAGAAATGTCCGTGCCGCCTTTCACGGACCTCCCGGTAAGAACCGAGGGAGAGTGAAGTCATCGTGCCTCACAGCCAATGAAGGAGGCCCGATTGTGCAACAAGACACCATCCCAAAAAACCCCTCGTTCAGCCTCGCATGAGATGCGTGCCGCGCCTTCCTCGTCGCGCAGATTCTCAAGTCATCGGATCAATATGCACATCCATCCCCGCTTCCGCCGGAACGACAAACCGCACGAGCGAACGCACCACGAATAAAATAACCGTCACCGAATCCCCAACCCATTCCCCAAGGAGGAGCCCAGCATGTCGAACAAATACCGGATTGCCGTCATCCCCGGCGACGGCATCGGCGTCGAGGTGATGCCCGAAGCGCTGCGCGTACTCGAGGTCGCGACGCAACGCTTCGGCATCGAACTCGAATATCAGCACATCGAGTGGGCGAGCTGCGACTACTACGCGAAGCACGGCAAGATGATGCCGGACGACTGGAAAGCCCAACTGCAATCGGCCGATGCGATCCTGTTCGGCGCGGTCGGTTGGCCCGACACCGTGCCCGATCACATCTCGCTGTGGGGGTCGCTGCTTAAGTTTCGCCGAGAGTTCGACCAGTACGTGAATCTGCGTCCGGCGCGCCTATTTGCAGGCGTGCCGTCACCGCTCGCGGGACGCAAGGCCGGCGACATCGACTTCTGGATCGTGCGCGAGAACACCGAGGGCGAGTATTCGTCGGTGGGCGGCGTGATGTTCGAAGGCACCGAACGCGAGTTCGTGCTGCAGGAGTCGGTGTTCACACGGCACGGCAGCGAGCGCGTGCTGAAGTTCGCGTTCGATCTCGCGCAGCGCCGCGCGCGCAAGAAAATCACCGTCGCGACGAAGAGCAACGGCATCGCGATCAGCATGCCGTGGTGGGACAAATGCGCGGCCGGCATCGCCGCGCAGTATCCGGACGTCACGTGGGACAAGCAGCACATCGACATCCTGTGCGCTCGCTTCGTGCTGAACCCGGACCGTTTCGACGTGGTCGTCGCGACCAATCTGTTCGGCGACATCCTGTCCGATCTCGGCCCAGCGTGCACGGGTACGATCGGCCTCGCGCCGTCAGGCAACCTGAATCCGGACCGCAAGTTTCCGTCGTTGTTCGAACCGGTGCACGGATCGGCGCCCGACATCGCCGGCAAGCACATCGCGAATCCGATCGCGATGATCTGGTCGGCCGCGATGATGCTCGACTTCCTCGGTCATTCGAGCGGCAAGGAACGCGAGGCGCACGACGCGATCCTTAAGGCGATCGAGGCGACGCTGATCGAGGGCCCGCACACCGGCGACCTCGGCGGCAACGCAAGCACGAGCGAAGTCGGCAAGGCGATTGCGGCGAAACTCGCGTGATATGAAGCAAAAACGGCGCAACGCGCAGATGCGCCGTTATCGACAGTTGCGTCGCTCATAGAGCGACCATTCGCCCTCGTGCGTCATCAGGGCGACATCGCATTCGTTATTGGCGAAGAAATCTTTCGGCAAGGGCCCGTCCTTGCGAATGAAGAAGTAGCGGGCTCATCAGGCGAAAATCCGCGTGGCCCGGCAGGATATCGACACCGAACGTCCGGAGCAGCTTGTAGTAGTTGCGCGCGGTGAAGCGCTTGAAGAATGTGTCCGTCGTACGTTTGTGACGCACACCGAAGACGATTTCCGCACCCGACTTGTATTCCTTGAGCATGCATGGGATGGCTTCGATATCGTCCTGAAGATCCGCGTCGAGGCTGACGAGTACATCGCCTTGAGCCGGCATCCGGCCGGCAAGCAGCGCATCCTGATGGCCGCGATTGCGCGAGAGTTTGATGCCGCCGCAGCGGGGATTCTGCGCGTGCAGCACTTCGATGATCGACCAGGTACGGTCGCGGGAACCATCGTCAATGAAAGTGATGCGGCTTTCGTTGCTCACCTTGCCGCTTCGATCAGTCACTCCAGAAGTGCGAGAAGCCGCTTGCTTGTCTCGGTGATAACCTCTTCTTCGTTGTAGCAGGGTACGACGAGATTCATCATCGTGGGTGAAGCGCTATTTGCCGAACGCACAGCTCACGTGTGCGGATGTATCGGAGCGCTCACTGCGAGCAATCGTCGTCGGGCATCGCATACGTCAACACACGTTCGATTCGGGCGTGCCCGGCCCACACGTGATGATCAACGCGCTCACGCATGGCAACGAAGTGTGTGGCGCGATCGTCGTCGATGAGTTGCTGCGTCGCGCGCTGCGGCCGCGACGCGGGCAGCTCACGCTGTCGTTCGCGAACGTCGCCGCGTACCGGCGTTTCGATCCCGCGAATCCGGACGCCGCGCGCTTCGTCGATCAGGACTTCAACCGCGTATGGACGGCGGCGGTGCCCGACGACACCTCTCGCACGTCGAGCGAACTGAAGCGCGCGCGTGCGATGCGCCCGGTGATCGACACGGTCGACGCGCTGCTCGACCTGCATTCGATGCACGAGCGATGCAAGCCGCTGATCGTCGCTGGACCGCTGCAAAAAGGCATCGATCTCGCGGTGCGGCTCGGTACGCCCGCCACGGTGATCTGCGACGAAGGGCATCCCGAAGGCCGCCGCATGCGCGATTACCAAGGGTTCGGCGATGCCGCGAGCCCGAAGAACGCGTTGCTGATCGAATGCGCCCAGCATTGGGAGCGCAGTGCGGTGGCGGTCGCACGCGATACGACCGCGCGTTTCCTGTTGCTGGCCGGCGTGGTCGACGAGACGGATCTGCCGCCGGGGTGGCTCGCACCGTTGCCGCCCGAGCAGAGCATCGTGCGCGTGACACAGCCGGTCGTCGCGACCAGCATGGACTTCAGCTTCGCCGCGGCGTACACCGGCCTCGAGGTTTTCGCCAAGGCAGGCGCCGTGGTCGGCTGGTCCAACGGCGAAGAGGTGCGTACCCCCTGCGACAACTGCATGCTCGTGATGCCGTCGCTGCGGCAGTTGCGCCCCGGGGTGACCGTCGTGCGGCTGGGACGGATCGAGCGGACGGTGGCTCATCCCGGGTGACGAGCTAGCTGACCGGCAGGTGTCTCGAAACCGTTTGCCGCTCGTTTCGGCGCGGTGACCTTCGCGCGCCTATTCCTTTCTCCTGCCCAGTTACAGCGCGCCGCCCTCCCACGCATCGACTGCGTGAAACTCGGGGTATTCCCCCGTTGACCGGATTGATTTCATTCCTTACAGTGGCGCGCGTTCGCGTAAAGAATCACCGTTCCGTATGCGAACAAAATCCCTCGCCCGGCGCGATTCCGTCAAGCCGATCCGTCCGGGTATGATTCATTGCCGATGCATGGCCGGTTTGGGCCGCTGCAGGCTGCGTGCGTCGTTGCCAGACGGCGTACAGTTTGAGAAGAATCGCTCGTCGTGTCGGGCCTTTCGCTGTCAGGAGACCATCATGAACCGCAGCCCCGCTGTGAACGTTCAAACCTTCATTAACGAGCATCCGTTTTCGCCGTTCCAGTGGCTGATCTTTTTCATGTGCTTCATCATCGTCCTGCTGGACGGTTTTGACACTGCTGCGATCGGCTTCATCGCGCCTTCGCTGGTCACCGAATGGGGCATCGCGAAGCCCGCGCTCGCGCCGGTGCTGAGCGCCGCGCTGTTCGGCCTCGCGTGCGGCGCGCTCGGCTCGGGCCCGCTGTCCGACCGCCTCGGGCGTCGCTCGATGCTGGTCGGCTCGGTGCTGCTGTTCGGCCTTGCCTGTCTCGCGTCGGCGTTCTCGACCAGCATCGATCAATTGACCGTGCTGCGCTTCATCACCGGCGTCGGTCTCGGCGCCGCCATGCCGAACGCGGTCACGATGATGGGCGAATACTGCCCGGACAATCGCCGCGCCACCGTGATCAACCTGATGTTCTGCGGCTTCCCGCTCGGCGCCGCGTTTGGCGGTTTCCTCGCCGCGTGGATGATTCCGCATCTGGGATGGCGCAGCGTGCTGATTCTCGGCGGCGTCACGCCGCTGCTGCTGTTGGTGCTGCTGCTCGCCAAGATGCCGGAGTCGGTCCGCTACATGGTCGCGAACAATAAGCCGGCCGACCGGATTCGCGCGGCGCTCGCTCGCATTTCCGGCGACGCTGTGCAGGCCGTCGGCTTCACGATGACCGAAACCGCGCCGCAAACCGGCGGCAAGGGCCTCGGTGTGGTGCTGTCGCGCTCGTACATCGTCGGCTCGGTGATGCTGTGGCTCGCTTACTTCATGGGCCTCGTGATCTTCTACGCGTCGATCAACTGGATGCCGATCCTGCTGAAGGACGCCGGCCTCACACCGCAACGCGCGACGCTGATCTCCGCGCTGTTCCCGCTCGGCGGCGTCGGCGCGGTGCTGGCCGGCGTGCTGATGGACCGCTTCAACGCGAACCGCGTCATCGCGGTCTGCTACGCGCTGACCGCCATTAGCGTGTACTTCATCGGTCAGGCGGCCGGCAACGTCGGCGCGCTCGTGCTGATCGTGTTCATCGCCGGTGTGCTGATGAACACCGCGCAATCGTCGATGCCGGCGCTCGCCGCCGCGTTCTATCCGACCGCGGGCCGTGGCACAGGCGTCGCGTGGATGCTCGGCGTCGGCCGCTTCGGCGGCATCGCGGGCTCGTTCCTCGTGGCCGAGCTGACGCGCCGCCACTTCTCGTTCGGCGGCATCTTCACGACGATCGCGGCCGCAGGTTTGCTGTCGTGCGTCGCGCTGCTGATCAAGCAGGCGGCACGCCCGCAAGCGTCGGAAGCGGGTGCGTCGAAGACGCAATCGTTCGGCCATTGAGCGTGCAATGAAACGTATCCGCTAGCGGACCGGTAACGGTTCGATCGAGTGGTGACCCAGAAGCCGCCCTGCGATTCGCAGGGCGGCTTTTTCTTTGGCTGAACGCGTGGGAATCTCGCGCTTACTTGAACGCGAGGAGTTGCTCGACACACAGCAGCACGGCAATCAGCACCATCGCCGCGCCCGAAACCTGGCTCACCCTGCGCGCGACGCTCGGACGCGTGCGCAAAACCACCTTCGAGCCGAGTCCGACGACCGAATAAACCACCGCGCAATTGACCATGTGCAGCAGGCCCAACGCGCCGATCTGCACCGGGATCGACCACGCGTCGGTGGCACGCGTGAATTGCGGCAGCAACGCGAGAAACAGCAGCAGCGCTTTCGGATTGAGGCCGCTCACCGCGAAGCCGCGGATGGACCAGTTCAACGCCGCGTCGGATGCGCGCTCGGCCGCTACGGTCGGCACCGCCGGGCGAGCAAGAATATTGCCGCCGACCCACAGCAGATAGCCCGCCCCGACGAACGTCAACACGGCCAGTACCGCTGGCGCCTTGGCGACTAGCGCGCCGACACACGCCGCCACCACCACGGTGATCGCCAGATAGCCGGACAACATGCCCGCGATGGCCGGTGCAATCGCCCGCTCGCGCAATCCGGCCGAGATCGCGTACGCCCAGTCGGCGCCGGGTACCAGCACCAACGAAAAGGACACGAGCCAAAAGGCCGTCAACAAGCTCACTTCCACAGCCTTCTTCTCCCCGACCAGCATGATTTGGACGGAGGGAATGTTACGGCTTTGGCTGTCGAAGGTGCTCCCTCTTTCTTGCTGCTGCTACGCGGTCTGCGCTAGAATTTTCCACATGGATGAAATCGACCGCAAGATTCTTGCTGAATTGCAGCAAGATGGACGACTGACCGTCACTGAACTCAGTGAGCGGATCGGTCTTAGCCTTTCGCCTTGCCAGCGGCGTCTGCGGGCTTTAGAGAAAGCAAAGGTCATCAGCGGCTATCGCGCGGTTATCGATCCGGCAACGATCGGTCTGAACTTCTCGGCAATCGTGTTCGCGACGTTACGGGAAGGCAGTAGCCAAAACATCGAATCTTTCGAACGCGCGCTGTCGGACATCCCGGAGATCACGCGGGCGGAGCGCCTGTTTGGCGATCCCGATTACATGCTGCACGTCGTCACTCGCGATCTGAAGGCGTTCCAGGTGCTTTACGACCGCTATCTGTTGACGCTGCCCTGCGTGCTGCGGCTGTCGTCGACGCTGGTCATGAAGAGCATTTTCGAGGATCGGCCGCTGCCGTTGTAGCGCAGCGACGTCACGCCCGTTTGCCTGCGGCATTGTGATCCACCGCGGCAAAAAGCGCCCCGGCCCACTTCCCGATACACTACGCAACAATTTTTCCGCGCGCGACCCGGCGCGGCGACCACCGCCGCTTCCGCGCCGCCGCCGTCTCATCTCAGGATTCCGGTAATGAAACGCGTAGTCGTATCCGCGCTCGTCGCGCTGTGCGTCGCGCAGCCGGCCACTCAGGCCGTCGCGCAGACCGTCAGCAATCAATGTTTCGCGCTCGGCGATATCGCCGGCCAGGTCGCGTCGTGGCGCGCCCACAAGAAGACCAAAGCTCAGGCGCTCGACCAGGCCGCCCGCTACTACAAGGACCCATCCGACCGCGCGGCCGTCAATGCGATCATCGAAAAGATCTACCGCCCCGACGCGCCTCACATGACGCCCGATCAGGCGAGCATGGCGATCACGTCGGAGTGCGTGAACCAGCACAAGGGGCAGGCAGCGCCGGCACAGTAATGCCGGCGTGCCGCCCGCGACGCGTCAGCGCCGCCGGAATGCATCCAGCGACGACAACGCATTGCCGTGGAAATCGAACAGCGTGTTGTTGTCCCACTGATCGCCGGCGCCGACTTTCCAGCCGACGTTCGGCGTCGGAATCCACTCCGGCTCCCACCAGAACACGCCCTTGCCGTGGCCGTCGGGGATCGCCTTCACGATGTCGGTCACCGCGCCGAGGAACTGCGCCTGGCCAGCGGGCGTCTGCGGATACGGCGAGGTGCCGACGTTGGTCATCGAGTCCGGTTCCGAATCGCCGTCGCTGGTCGTCCACGGATACGCGGTCTCGACGACGATCACGTCCTTGTCGTAGCGCGTCGCGAGGTCGTTCACATTGCCCTGCAGGTCGCTGAATGAGCCCTGCCACTGCGGGTAGTACGACAGGCCGATCACGTCGAAGGTGACGCCGCGCTGCGTCATGCTGTCGAACCACCAGCGGCTCGTCGCGTTGTTGCCGCCGCTGTCGATGTGCAGCATCACCTTGATGCGCCCGTCCACCGATTTGACCGCGTCGTGCCCGGCCTTCAGCAGCGCCGCGAGGTTATCGAGCTGATCGTACTTGCCGAGCGGCCACAGCATGCCGCCGGTGATCTCGTTGCCGATCTGCACCCACTCGGGATGCACGCCGTCGCGCTCGAGCATCCGCAATACGTTCGACGTATACGCGGACAGCAGCGCGCAGGTCTCGGTGATGTCCTTGCCGGCCCAATCGTGCGGTGGATACTGCTTGCCCGGATCGGCCCACCAGTCGCTGTAGTGGAAATCGATCAGAATGCGCAGGCCCAGCGCGGCGGCGCGACGCGCGAGGATGCGCACGTGCCCGGCATTATTCCAGCCGGCTGCAGGGCTCTGATTCGCCGGAAAGAAGTCGGGATTGCCAGGATCGTTCCACACCTTGATACGGATCGAATCGACGCCGTGACGCTTCAGAATCTGCAGGCAGTCGTGTGCCTCGCCATGCTCGTAGTACTTCGCGCCGTTAGCTTCGAGTTCGAGCAACGTCGACACGTCCGCGCCTAACGCGAGGCGGTTCGGAAGCGCGGGCGCGCCCGGCGAGGCGGCGCTCTGCTCTCCAGCCGGCCCTGTCTGCCGGCCGAGTTCGGCCGCCATAGCGGGCGCGCCGACACCGGCGCCGACACCCGCCGCCGCAGCGGCGCCCGCGAGCCATCCCAGCATCTCTCTTCGGTTCATCCGTCATCCTCCATCGATTAGTCGCGGCTCCTGGCGGGCCGCCCGGTCCTGGTTTGATGCGTCCGTATTGCAACCTTCGAGTGTTGAACTGCGAGTTTCAAACTGCTGTTACCGCTTCCTCCCCGGTTTAGTTCGTGACTACTGTGACAACCGCACCACGTCACGCGTCTTTCCACACGCAAACGTCGCCGGTATTCAGGCGCGGCTCGCCGAGCACGAACGTCGCATGGCGCGGCGCCGGCACCTGCACCGGTTGCGCGCCGAAATTGAATGCGAAGGTCAGGCCGCCCCGGCGGCGCAGCCGCAGTCCGTCGGCGAGCACCTGCGTATCGAGGCCGGCGTCGTGCGCCGCCTGCCGCAACACCGTGCGATGCAGTTCATGCGACAGCCAGCCGGCCACATAGCGCACGTTGCCGTACGTCAGCAGCGCGGGCCACGCGTCGTCGAAGCGCGCGGCAATGCGTGTCTCGCCATTGGCGCGCACATGCTCGCGCCAGTGCAGCGCGTGACCCGCGGTGCCGTCGAGCGACAGCGCGGGCGCGAGCGTCGAGCGCAGCGTTTCCACTTCGAGCACCTGGATCGGCAGCACACGCTGCAGTGCGCCGGGCGGCAGATTGCCCGGAATCGCGAACGCGTCGGTTTTCGAGCCGCTGCGCGGGCCGAACACCCATTGCGCGTTCGAACGCGTGATCTGCTCGACGAGCGCGGCGTCGATCACCGCGAGACTCGGCACCACGACTAGCTGATAGCCTGAAAGATCTGCCCGGCTCGACACGATATCGACATCGAGCCCGAGCTCGCGCAGCGACTCGTAGTAGTCGAACGCGAGCGTCTGGTAGTCGAAGCCCTTGCCGTGACGCTGGATGTCGAACATCCACTGCGTCTCATAGTCGAATACCAGAGCGGTGGCCGCTTGCGCGGGCGCGGCGAGCGTCGACAGCGCCGTACTGCCCGCGATCTCACGCGCGGCCCGTTGCACTTCCAGCCCCCCCGGCGACAGTTCGTTGTTCGGCAGATTGAGCCCGGAATGCATCTGCTCCTGCGCATACGGGCACTGGCGCCAACGGAAATACGACACCAGCTCCGCACCATGCGCGAACGCCTCGTATGCCCACAGCCGCACCATGCCCGACGCCGGCACCGGATTCCACGGCGCCCAGTTCACCGGACCAGCCTGCTGCTCCATCACCCAGAAGCGCCCGCCGCCAATGCCGCGGTAGCGGTCGTGATCGAACGCGGACACATCGGGATGCCCTGTGCGCGCGAAGCGCGCCTTCTGCTCCTCCGGCAAAGCGATCGATTCGGTGCGCGCGATCGGATAGCTGTCCCATGCGGCGATGTCGATCGCGTTATCGGCGGCGAAGCGATAGTGATCGAAGGTCGTGAAAAAGCCCATGAAGTTGTGCAGCAGATCCGCGTTCGGCGCATGCTCGCGCAACACGTCGATCTGCTCGCGATGGAAGCTCGCGACCTCGTCGGACATGAAGCGGCGGAAGTCGAGCAGATGGATCGGATTGGCGTCGGTAGGCGTCAGCGTCGGCAAGCCGATCGCGTCGAACGACGGGTACTCCATGCTCCAGAACACGTTGCCCCACGCGTCGTTCAACGCGCCGATCGTTGCATAGCGCCGTTGCAGCCAAGCGTGAAAGCGCTGCAAAGTCGCGGCCGAATAGCTCGGCACCGTATCGTGGCAGCCGAGTTCGTTATCGGTCTGCCACGCGACGATCGACGGATGCCGCCCGTAGCGCTGCGCCATCGCGGTGACGATGCGCACGCATTCGCCCCGGTACGTGTCGCTCGAAATATCGTAGTGACGCCGCGAGCCGAAATTCCAGCGCGTGCCGTCCGCGCGCACCGGCAGCACGTCCGGATGCGCGTCGACGAGCCACTTCGGCGGCGAAGCGGTCGGCGTGCCGAGCACGAGTTTCAGGCCCGCTTTGGCCAGCGTGTCGACGGCTTCGTCGAGCCATTGCCAATCGTATTCGCCGGCGCGCGGCTCCATCCGGCTCCACGCGAATTCGGCGATCCGCACATGCGTGATGCCGAGTTCGACCATACGTTGCGCGTCGTCGGCCCATATCGCGCGCGGCCATTGTTCCGGGTAGTAGCAGACACCAAGTTGCATGTGAAAGTCTCGTGGTGAGTTGACGTCGAGCCGTCGTTTCAATCGTGTTTCAAGCGCCCGTTAGCCCTTGCTCGCGCCGAACGTGAGTCCAGCGACGAAGTGCCTTTGCATTCCGAAGAACATCAGCACCGAAGGCAATGCGGCCAGCACCGAGCCAGCCGCGACCAGGTTCCACGCGGTCGTCCATTGCCCTTTCAGCGCGGCGACGCCCACCGTGATCGGCGCGGCGTCGTCGCCTTGCGTGAGACACAGCGCCCAGAAGTAGTCGTTCCATACGAACGTGAACACGAGGATCGCGAGCGCGGCGAGCGCGGGGCGGATCAATGGCAGCACGATGCGCAGATAGATCGTCCATTCGCTCGCCCCTTCGACGCGCGCTGCCTCGATCATCTCGAACGGCAGCTGCTTGATGAAGTTGCGCAGAAACAAGGTGCAAAAGCCGGTCTGGAACGACACATGAAAGATCACCAGCGCCCACACGGTGTTGAACAGACCGAACTTCAGCGCCATGTCGCGCACTGGAATCATCAGAATCTGGATCGGCACGAAATTGCCGGCGACGAACGCTAACAGCACGGCCGTGTTGCCCGGAAAGCGATACGTCGCCAACGCGAAGCCCGCCATCGACGCGAGCACGATCGCGCCGATCACCGACGGCACCGTGATCAGCACGCTATTGGCGAAGTAATGCAGCATCGGCGTTTGCGTCAGCGCGGTGCCGTAGTTCTCCAGCAGCGCGAAATGTTTCGGCCACGTCCAGTAGTCGCCCTGCGACAACTCGTCCGTCGAGCGGATCGAGGTCAGCAGCACGGCGAGCATCGGCAGCAGCCAGATAAACAGCGCAAGCGGCAGCGAGGCCTTGTAAAGCCTGCGATTCAGCGGTTTCCAGCGTTCGACGGGAAGCGGATACATGAGCTGGTACTCCTGACGTTCACAGAATCAGCGTTCCTCGCGCAGCATGCGGCGCAGATGGAACACGATATAGACGAGCATGATTGCGAATAGCACGACCGCGATCGCGGCCGAATAGCCCTCGCGGTAGTACTTGATCGCCTGGTCGTACATGAAATAGGCGAGCACGGTGGAACTGTCGAATGGGCCGCCGCCGCTCATCACCGCGATCAGATCGAAGCTGCGCAGTGCGCCGATCACGGTCAGCACCACCGCCATGAAGGTGGCGGGCCGCAGTTGCGGCAGGATCACGTGCCACAGCAGTCGCAGCCCTTTCGCGCCTTCCATGCGCGCCGCGTCGACCACCTCGGGATTGATGCCGGTGAGTCCGGTCAGATACAGGATCATGCAGAACGGTGCCTGCGGCCACAGCGCGGCGAAGATGATGCCGAACGTGACCGCGTGCGGATCGCCGAGCACCGGAATGCCGCGACCGACGATCAACCGCAGCAGCCCAAACGTCGGATCGTAGAACCAGCTGAACACAAGGCCAACTACGACGCCCGACAGCACGAACGGCGCGAAAAACAGCGACTTCACGACCCGCATCCCGCGCACGTGCTGGTTCAGATACAGCGCGAACAGCAGACCGAGAGGCGGCGCGAGCAGAAACAGCGCAAGCCAGATCAGATTGTTCTTCAGCGCCGTGTAGAACGTATCGGACTGGAACAGCTCGACGTAGTTCGCAAGACCCGCGAAGGTCTTCGGTGTCATGCCATCCCAGTTGTAGAAGCTCAGCGAAATGCTGCTGATGATCGGATAGATCACGCACAGCGTGAACAACGCACAGCCGGGCAGCAGAAAGAAAAACGCGGCGCGATGCTGATGACGACGCGTCGTCGACACGCGACGGTGCCGCGCCGCGGGCAGGCGGCGCGCTGCGGTATGAGACATGGAACGGCCTCGTCGGAAATCGAAGGCGGAATTGACCCGGAAGTGGGACCCAGAAGCGGGACTCGCAATCCGGCCGCGCTCACGCGGCCGGCGCCGTGGGACTTACTTCTGGTAGATGCGCTTGCGGGTCGCTTCGAGATGAGCGAGCACGCTGTCGAGTTGCGACGGATCGCTGTAGAACTGCTGCATGGCCTTCATGCCTTCGTCGGCCATTTCCTTCTGCATGTCGCGATCGTAGAACTGCGCGATGCCGCCCTTCGTGTTCGCGAGCGTCTGGAAGCCGACCTTCGAGATCGCATCTTCAGGCGGAGCGGCCTGGCTGTTCGACGGCAACTGTCCCCAGCCCTTCGCGAGTTCCGCGTTGATCTTCGGCGTCTCCATGAACGCGAGCAGCTTGCGCGCGTCGGCCTTGTTCTTCGCTTTCGCCGGAATCAGCAGCACGTTGACGGGACCGTCCTCGGCCATCGGCACGTTGGCGTCGATCACCGGGAAGCGGAAGAAGCCGATCTGATCCTTGATCGACGGCGGGAAGCTCGCCGAGAAGAACGTGCCCATCAGCATCATCGCGGCCTTGCCGTTGTTCAGGATCGGGCCGATCGAATCGACGTCGTACGACAGCGCGTTGTCGATGAAGTCTTTATTGTCGAGCAGCGTCTTCCACGTCGTGTAGACCTTCTTCACGCGCGGATCGGTGTACGGGATTTCGCCGGCCATCAACTGCTGATGAAACTCGTTGCCGTTGATGCGCAGATCCAGATAGTCGAACCACGCGGCCAGCGTCCAGCTATCGCGCGCGGCCACCGCGATCGGCGCGACGCCGATCGCCTTCAGCTTCCTGTTGGCTTCGAGCAGTTCGTCCCACGTTTTCGGCTCGCTCCTGATGCCGGCCTTCTCGAACAGATCCTTGCGATAGAAGAAGCCGTACGCGTCATAGCCGAGCGGTGCCGCATACTGCTTGCCCTTGTACGTCGATGCGTCCTTGACCGACGCATACTGCTGCGACCAGCCGTTCTTCGCCCAGTCCGAGCTCAGATCTTCGAGCAGACCGCGTTGCGCGTAGTAGGCCATCCGCTCGCCGTCGTGCCACGACACGACATCGGGCGGATCGGTGGCGAGCCAGCCGCCCATCTGCACCTTGTACGCTTCCTCGGTCACGTAGGTGATTTTCAGGTCGATGTCGGGATTGGCTTTCTTGAACTGATCGAATGCGTCCTGCCAGGTCGAGCGCTGATTACCGCGCGCCGATACGTTGACGTTCAGCGTGGCCGCGTCGACCACGGCACTGCCGAGCGCGCCGGCTACCACGGCGGCGGCGATCGACACCTGTGCAAGACGGCGAAGGCGAAGAGCGATCATCTGTGTCTCCTTGTCTACCTTGTTGACCGGCTACGCAGCGTGGCCGGCGATGTAACCCGCTCTATGGCGGAATTCGATCAGGCGGCCGCGCGTTCCGGTTCGAACGTGCTACGCCGCAACGCGAGTCCCTGTTCGTCGAACAGATGGCAAGCAGCGGGCGGCACGTGAACCCGGATGCGTTCGCCCGCGCCGAGCGGCGTATCGCCGGGCGCCTTCGCGATCAGCGTGCCGCCCGCATGGTCCGCGTGGATATAGCTGTGCTCACCGAGCCGTTCCGACAACACGGTCGCGCAGTGAATGAACTGTTCGTCGCCGTCGAGCCGCAGATGCTCCGGGCGCACGCCGAGCGTGACGCGCTGGCCGCGTTGCAGCCGTTCTCCATCGACGTCCGCGACGAGCCTTTGCGCGCCCGCCGCCAGCGCCACTGTCACGCGGCCCGGCTCGATCAATTCGACGATCGCATCGATGAAGTTCATGCGCGGCGAGCCGATGAAGCCCGCGACGAAGCGCGACTTCGGATGGTGATACAGCTCTAGCGGCGCACCGCTCTGCGCGATGCTGCCGAAGCGCTCGGCGTCCGCGCCCGCATGCAGCAGCACGATGCGATCGGCGAGCGTCATCGCTTCGACCTGATCGTGCGTGACGTACACGACGCTCGCGTTCGCGAACCTCTGATGCAGACGCGCGATCTCGACGCGCGTCTGACCGCGCAGCGCGGCATCGAGATTCGACAGCGGCTCGTCGAACAGAAACACGCCCGGCTCGCGCACGATCGCGCGGCCAATCGCGACGCGCTGCCGCTGACCGCCCGACAACGCTTTAGGATGCCGGTCGAGCAGGCTTTCAAGTTGCAGAATCCGCGCGGCTTCGCGCACCTTGCGCTCGATCACGTCCTTCGGCTGCTTCGCGAGCTTCAATCCGAACGCCATGTTGTCGAACACGGTCATGTGCGGAAACAGCGCGTAGCTTTGGAACACCATCGCGACGCCGCGCTCGGCGGCCGGCACGTCGTTGACGAGTCGTCCGCCGATATGCAGCTCGCCTTCGCTGAGGTCTTCGAGACCGGCGATCATCCGTAGCAAGGTCGACTTGCCACAGCCAGACGGACCCAGGAACACGCAGAACTCATGCTGCGCGATCTCCAGATTCACGCGCCGGACCACCGGCGGATGGTCGCCGTAGGCCTTTTGCACATCGCTCAAAAGAATCGTCGCCATGCTGTCTCCGCCTCGATTTAACCGCTTAAATTTTTGCCGAAATAAAACGCCCGGACCTTGTGCGGGCGGCATTTAATCGCTTAAATGCGAGTTCGACGGAAAAAGTCATCGCAGGTGTCTCCGTTACGTTTTTGAGGAAGTTAGCAATGTCGCCGGTCGTTTGCAACATTTGAATTGACCTCCCTACATCTGGGATAACCCAACATGGTCACGTTGTCCGAAGTCGCGAAACGCGCGCAGGTTACCGCCGCCACCGTCTCGAACGTGCTGCGCAATCGCGAGAAAGTCCGACCTGAAACGGCTGAGCGCGTGCTGCAGGCGATAGCCGAGCTCGGCTATCGGCCGAACCTTAATGCGCGCGCGCTCGCCGAAGGCCGCTCGTCGACGCTCGCGCTGATGTTGTCGAACATTTCGAACCCGTTCTATCCGGAGTTCGTGCTCGCCGCCGAGCGCGCGGCGCGCAAGACCGGCCATTTCCTGATGGTTTGCAATACCGACGACGACGCCGAAATCGGCCGCGCGTATCTGAACCAGATCGCCGGCACGCTCGCCGACGGCGTGCTCGTGATGAACACCGACATCACGATCAACGACCTGTGGGCATCGGCGACGCATAGCGCGCCGATTCTGCTCGCGATGTGGGAGCACCCGGAGTCGCCGCCCGCGTTACCGTGCATCGCGGTCGACTTCGCGCGCGCGGGCGAATTGGCCGCGCGGCATCTGCTCGGACTCGGCCATCGCGAGATCGGCTTGCTGATCGGCGACGGTTGCGGCGGTTTGCAGGACGCGCGCTCGAACGGTTTTCGGGCGGCGATGCGCGCGGCCGGCATCGAAGCCGACGCCGCCGCGGTGCTGCAGATCCGCGACTCGATCGACTCCGGCTTCGCCGCCTGCATGGAGCTGATGGCGAACCGCCCACAACTGAGCGCGATCTTCGCGACCAACGACCTGCTCGCGATCGGCGCGATCCAGGCGTTGATCACGCTCGGCCGCTCGGTGCCCGACGACGTGTCGGTGATCGGCATCACCGACATTCAACTCGCGCATCAGGTGCATCCCGCGCTGACCACGGTCGCGATTCAAACCGCGGCAGTCGCGGAGTTGTCGATCCAGAGTCTGATCCGTCTGATCCAGACGCCGGAGCGGCAGCCGTCGATGGTGCTCGGGCCGCCGCCCGAGCTGGTGGTGCGCGCTTCGACCGGGCCGCGCAGGAAACGCTGACGCGCGTTAGCTAACTCGCTCCATCGCCATCAGCGTGACGATACTTTCCTCGCGTCTGTCCATTCATTCGACGATGTTGAAATCGGCAACATACTTGTCGCTCAACTCGATGCCAAGGCCCGGCACGTCGTCCGACAGTTGCAGATAGCCATTTTCCGGTTGCGGCTCGCCTTCGAAGATGTAGTAGAACAATTCGTTGCCCACTTCGACGTCGAACACAGGGAAGAACTCGGACATTGGACTCGCGGTGCTCGACATCGTCAGATGATAGTTGTGCATCTGCCCCGCGTGAGGGATGACGGGCACCGACCACGCTTCGGCCATCGCATTGATCTTGCGCGCCGCCGTGATGCCGCCCACGCGATTCGTGTCGTACTGGATCACGTCGATCGCGCGGCGTTCGAGCAGATCCTTGAAGCCGTAGCTCGTGAACTCGTGCTCGCCGCCCGACACCGGCATCAGGTTCATCTTCTTCAACTCCCGATAGCCTTCCACATCGTCGCCGATCACCGGCTCCTCGATCCAGCGCGGATTGAATTCGGCGAGGCGCGGCAGCATTCTGCGCGCGTATTCGAGCGTCCAGCCCATATAGCATTCGAGCATGATGTCGACTTCGTCGCCGACCAGTTCGCGCAGCAGACGCACCTGTTCGATGTTTTTCGCCATGCCTTTCGGGCCGTCTTTCGGGCCGTAGCCGAAGCGCATCTTCATCGCGGTGAAGCCGCTGTCCAGGTAGCCTTGTGCTTCGCCGAGGAACGCATCGCGGTCGTCGTTGTTATAGAGCTTCGACGCGTAACACCAGATCTTTTCTTTCGTGCGGCCGCCGAGCAGCTTGAACACCGGCTTGTTCACGGCCTTGCCCATGATGTCCCACAGCGCGATATCGATCGCCGAGATCGCCGCCATGCCGATGCCTTTGCGGCCCCAGGCAAGCGTGCGGCGATACATCTTCTGCCAGATGTACTCGTTGTCGAACGGATCTTCGCCGATCGCGATCGGCGCAAGGTATTCGTCGACGATCTGCTTCGCGATGCGCGGCGCGAGCGCGCAATTGCCGATGCCCACCGTGCCGTCGTCGCATTCGATTTCGACGACGAGCCAGCCGTGAAAGCGAAATGAACCCATCGCGTCGCCGCGCTCGTACAGAATATCGACCGCGTTCGTGCAGAAATGCGCTTGCGGCGGGACGACTTTGCCCTTCCACTCGAAAACACGTGTACGGATATGCGTGATCTTCATGTTCGACGATTTCCTTCTGAGAGTCGGTGAGTCAGTGGCCCGTGCGCTCGCCGAGCGGGCCGTTGCGATGAGAGATGGAACTGGAAGCGGCAGCGGACGTGAAGCGAAACGTCAGCAACAGCAATGCGCCGATCAGGCCGACCACCGCGAGCGAGAACATCCCCGCCTGCGACGAGCCGATCGCGCGCTCGGCGAGCCCCTTCAGGTTCGGTGCGACGAAGCCGCCGAGATTGCCGATCGAATTGATCAACGCGATGCCGCCCGCGGCCGCGGCGCCGCCCAGATAACCGGTGGGTAGCGTCCAGAACAGCGGTTGCACGCAGACGAAACCGATCGCGGCGAAACAGAACGCGGCAATCGCCAGCGTCACCGAAGACGTCATCGCCGAAGCGGCAATGCCGAACGCCGCGAGCGCGAGCATCGCCGCGGCCCAGATACGGTGATGACCGTGACGGTCGGCGTAGCGCGTCACGCAGAACGTGCCGATGATCGCGGCGATCCACGGAATCGCGGTCAGCAGACCGACCTCGACGCCGACGTGGCCACCGCTCGCAAGCCCGGCGATGCGCGTCGGCAGATAGAACACGACACCGTACACGCTCATCTGCACCGCGAAGTAGATCAGGCCGCAGAACAGCACGCGCGAATCGCGCAGCGCCGCCAGCACCGAAGCCGGACCGTGCGCGAGCTTCTGGCGGTCTTCCTGGCGCAATGCGTGATCGAGCGCATCACGCTCATCGGCATCGAGCCAGCGCGCCTCGACGGGCCGGTCGGTCAGATAGAAGTAAGCCACGACACCCACCACCGACGCCGCCAGCCCTTCGACGACGAAGAGCCACTGCCACGGATGCATGCCAAACGGATTGCCCGCATCGAGCAGCAGACCCGATATCGGGCTGCCGAGCAACAGCGCGAGCGGGAAGCCGAAATAGAACATCCCCATCGTCTGCGAGCGCGTTTTCGCGGGAAACCAGTTCGACAGGAACAGGATAATGCCGGGGAAGAAACCGGCTTCGGCGATGCCGAGCAGCGTGCGCAGCACATAGAAGCTCGTGGCGCTGTCGACGAAGGCGGTGCACGCGGACACGATGCCCCACGTGACCATGATGCGGCTCATCCAGACGCGCGCGCCGAAGCGGTACATCAGCAGATTGCTCGGCACTTCGAACACCGCATAGCCGACGAAGAAAATGCCGGCGCCGAAGGCGAACGCCGCGTCGCTCAAGCCGGTGTCGGCCTGTAGCACGTTCTTTGCGAAGCCGACGTTCGCGCGGTCGATAAACGCCAGTACGTACATCAGGATCAGAAAAGGCAGCAGCCTCGTGCGCGCTTTGGCAATCGCGCTGTCGAGCGCGGGGCTCGCGGTCATCGTCATGCGTCGTCTCCAGTTTGGTCTTGTTAGCGCGAACGGCGTCGCGATTGCCGTTCTGCGATAACCGCTAGTGTGCGAAACTATCCGATAACTGACCACTGAATAAATCGAATCGGCCGATTCCTTAAAGTTATCGCTCATGATCCCGCCCGCCTCCACCATTCGCAAGCGTCTGCGCCTACGGCATCTGCAACTGATGGTCGCGCTGTCGGAAACCGGATCGCTGCGGCGCGCCGCGGACGATCTCGCGATGACCCAGCCCGCGGCGACCAAGGCCTTGCAGGAACTCGAAGACACGCTCGGCGTATCGCTGTTCGTGCGACATGCGCGCGGCATGGAGCCGACGATCTTCGGCGAGGCCGTGATGCGCTATGCGCGTGTCGTGTTCGAGGATCTCGACGAGTTGCGCGAGGAGTTGGCCGGCATCGAGGCCGGCGACATCGGCAAGGTCCGCATCGGCGCGGTGATGGCGCCGTCGCCCGAACTGCTGACGCACACGATCGTCAAGCTGAAGGAGGCGCATCCGCGCCTGCAGATGGCCGTCACGATCGACACCAGCGACGTGCTGGTGCAGTCGCTGCAACAGGATCAGCTCGACATCGTGATCGGTCGGATTCCAGATGGTTTTCCGGCACTCGATTTGAGCTTCGAGACGTTGGCGGAAGAGGCGCTGTCGATCGTCGTGCGGCCCGATCATCCAGCCGTCAAAACAGGCAAACAAACGGGCACGCGGCCCAAGCTGGCGGACCTTGCACGCTATCCGTGGATCATCCAGCCGCATCCGAGCCCGATGCGCCAGGTGATCGATCAAACGTTTCGCGAGTCGCGGGTCGCGCCGCCGGTTAGCACGGTCGAGACGTCGTCGATCCTGACCACGCTGTCGTTGCTGCGCGATTCGGACATGCTCGCCGTGCTGCCGAGTTCGGTCGCGCAGTACTACGTCGCACTCGATGCAATCGCCGCGATCGCGACGCCGTTGCGCGGCCGGCTCGCACCATATGGGCTGATTCTGCGCAGAAACCGGCGCGTCACGCCGGCGATGCAACTGGTCATCGATTCGATTCGTGCGGGGTGAGGGGTTCTGTGAGGCGCAATTCGCCGCTCGTATTCAGGCTCGCAAGATTCGGGGGAGGGAGCCGGCTTTGATACAGCGAACACTGCGGTTTTCAATTTCATCCTTCGCCCATAGCCAACAGTCAACTGTCACGTTAGCTTCGGGGTTCCCGTTGTGGGGATTCAGGAGCCATATATGCCCAAACACCGTCGGAACAACGCGAACGTAGGCGATGCCTATGTTTCCAACTTCATTCGTGACCACCTTTGCACCGCGCAGAATATACAGCGCATATACGGAATACCAGCAGGTGTGGTCCTTGCACAATCCGCGCTGGAAAGTAACTGGGGGAGGACCGTCAGGGGCAATGCATACTTCGGTATCAAAGGCCGCGCACCAAATGGACAAAGTACAACGTTCGGTACCCATGAAACCGTAAACGGCGTATCCGTCGCAACCACGGGCACCTTCAGGGCCTATAGCAGTTATGACGAGGCCGCGGAGGATTACGCCGCCATGCTCGAACACAACGCCCGCTTCCGCTCCGCTTTCCTCCATGTTGACAGCATTGGATTCGCTACTGAAATAGCCCGCAACCACTACGCGACCGACCCTCAGTACGGCGCTAAATTGATCAGTATCATTCAATCACGCAAACTTGACCAATATGACGTTCGGTGAACCAGCCAAAACCATGCGGGCAAGAATGGTGACCTTCGCCCTGCTGCTCGCCGGCGCGCATGCAGCGGCATCGGCGCAGGCGATCTCCACCGCGGATCAGGCTGCGGAGCGAGCAGCGAAAGTCACCCAATCGCATCACCTCTCCTCCAACCGAACCCAATGCCTGCTATTCGACGTCTCGGATGAGAAGAACTATTTCATCGTCGGGGTTCACGAGAACCATACGCTCGAATGCGGTGGCGATCCGAATACGGCGCCAGTGCTCTTCTTTCTGAAGATACGCAAGCGAGATGGCTATGTCGTCACCAACCGACGTGACGGCGAACATTTCGTACCGCTTCCGCGCAAACCGTAACACCGCTCCCGCCACCACTGCGTTGGTGGGAGCGCACGGTGTCTCCCCTCCCGTGCACAGGTTATGCTCGCCCCTTCCTGATCGCAGCAGTTAGCTGACGAGCATCGAGACCCTGAGAGCGAGCAGGATCAATACCGCATTGACGATCCATACACGCGCCGGCGACAATCCCGCGATTCCTCGCGCGTTCGAATCTTCCGCCCCGGCGTCGTGCTCGTGATCGATGGCACTCGCGACCTCACGCAGCCACTGATGGACGAGATCATGGCGACATACGCGGAAAGCCTCGGCGTACGCGGTCTCGTGACCGACGGTGCGATTCGCGACACAGCGCGACCGGACGATCAACGGCCCATGAACCCCTTGCTACTAGCCACATGGCGCACCACCTGAACACTGCAACCCTTCTCGACCTCGCGCGCGCAGCGCAGCGGCGCCTGGAACAACAACGCGCCGCCGGGCCTTGCGAATGCACGCGCACTGCCCTCGACGGCTGGCAATCGCAACCGCTTTCACTCGACGAGAGCTTGTTGGAGGAGATCGGCACGCTGATGCCGGAAGACGATCCCGAGCCGACCTTCAGCGAATATCTGCCCGATAAAACGAGCTACTGGTCGGCCGATGCGCCGATCGCGCCGCGCTATTTCCCGTACAACCGCTGCGGCGTATGGCAATGCTCGACCTGCGGGCGACTGTATTTGCGCTACGTCGAAGGCGGCGGTTACTTTGTCGATCGCAGGATTCGCGCGGTGAACGCGGATCTGATCGAGGACGTGCCGCTGCCCGCATAACGCGGTTTGTCATCGCCACGGTTCATGCATCGTCCCTGTCCGCGCGCGCGACGCCCAACAGTTCCTTGACGCGCCGCGCGAGATTCGACAGCACGCTGTCGGCGCGCGCCGCAGCCTGCTGTCTGTGCGGCATACGCTGCAGATCGTGCCAGTCGGTATCGAGCGCTCTGGCGTGGCCGTCGGCGCTGAACGGCCATTCGACCACCACCGCGCGCAAACGCGCGGCACGCGAGCTTCTGTCGGCGCGATCGATATACGCATTGATCGCCGACGCCTCGTGCCGCGCCGATTCCTCCGAATCAACGGCAATGAAGTCGTTCAGCCCTTCGATGTGGACGCACCATAACTGTTCGCTCACGTCGCGTCTCCCGCTGCGTTTATTACCCTGCCCGATCAGACCGGCGGCATCCGTCCAACGTCAGGTTCGGCCCTGAGCCGTTCCCAGTTCAGATCCGCGAAGCACGGGCCTTGCGTCGCCTCGCTGAATTTGACGTCGTTGTGCTTGCCGTTCCATTCCATCAACTTGACCTTGTCGTTCGAGTCGACCGTGAGATCCCAACCGATGCAGCGCGCAAACGGAATCTTCCTGTGCAGGCGCAGCACGGTCGCCATGCATTTGTCGAAACACGGAATCTTCACGCCCGCAAAGTGCACGCCCGAGTCCGGATGCGACTCTACCGCGCCCCAGTCGCTCATATACCCCTGGTCGCACAGTTCGCCCGTCTCGAGGTTGACCGATACGCATATTTCGCGATCCGCCAGCACATGCGTATCTTCGGCTCGGCCGAGCCGCAAGTAGCAGGCTCGAACAGAAATGTGGCCGGCGTCGTCCACCACGGTCGTGAAGCGCAGCGTCGCCACCGGTTTCGAAGCAAACGCGGCGAACAGACTGTGCTGGTCGATGAAGGTCTGAATCACGCCATTGCCGAGCGACCTGATGACCGTTGGGTCGAAGCTGGCACGGTCGAAGAAGTAGACACCATTGCCCTGTCCGGAACCGTCGAGCTTGAATGCGACGCGCTCGGTATGCTCGAACACGACGTCCTTCAGGTCGCGCTCGGGTACCACGACGCTTTTGTCCGTAAAGAACAGCCCGTTGGCAAAGTACGCCAGGTCCGGCAATTCGTCGCCGTCGAAGATCAGCCGTGAAATCGGCTTGAGGCTCGAAATCTTGCCGTACCAGCCTTTCAGATGCGGCACGACGACGATGCCGTAGTAGTTGTCCGGAATCCAGCCTTCCTTGAATGTGCCGCAAAACGCGGTATAAACGCGCAGCCAGGGCGCGTAGACCGAGTCGCCGAACACGTCTCGCGCATAGGCGTCCGCGAGCCGCAGGTTGTTCGGGTCGGCCTTGCCATATCTGCTTTCAAGTCGCTCCAATATTCTTCTCGCCTGCAAGCCGTGATCGTGGTGAAAGCGGTAAAGCGAGACCCGCTTTGCTGATCGTCTCACTACGTTTTCAACTCCGGATAGCATCATGCTTAGTACGCGTTTGGATGATGAAGCCCCTTGAAAATCGTGGCCAGAATGATCTTCATGTCGAGCCAGAATGACCAGTTGCGCAGGTAGTACAGATCGTGCGCGACACGGCCTTCCATCTTTTCGAGGCGATCGGTCTCGCCGCGATAACCGTTGATCTGCGCCCAGCCGGTAATGCCGGGTTTGATCCGATAACGATGGATATAGCCCGACACGATGTTCTGATAGAGATCATCGTGTTCGAGCGCATGCGGACGCGGCCCCACCACCGACATATCGCCGCGCAGCACGTTGAAGAACTGCGGCAGTTCGTCGAGACTCGTGCGGCGCAAGAACGCGCCGACGCTGGTGATGCGTGGATCGCCGCGTGTCGCCTGTTCGAGAACGCCCGGCTTCTGCTCGTGCAAGCGCATCGTGCGGAACTTGTAGATCGTGAATACGCGGCCGTCGGCGCCTTTGCGGCGCTGCCTGAAGAACACCGGGCCGCGCGAACTCAGTTTGACGGCTATCGCGCAACCGAGCAGGATCGGCGAGATCGCGATCAATGCGACGAGCGCGAACAGACGGTCGAACAGGTCTTTCTGCACCAACGCCTGCGGCGGCAGCGGCGACGCGGCGAGATTGATCGTCGGCAAGCCGAGCAACTCGGTCATGCTGCCTTCGAATAGCGCCAGCGAGCGCACGTCGGGCATGAATCGCACATTGATCAGGTCGTTGCGAAACTCCGCCACCAGCTTGAGTATTGCGCGCTCCTCGGTGAGCGGCAGCGCCAGCCACACTTCGCCGATCTGTTGCTCGCGCACGTAGCGAGCGAACGCGACCTGTTCTTCGAACACCTGCACCGACGGGTGCGGCAGCACGCAACAGTCGGGGTGCAGGTTATACAACGCGTTCGCGCGAAAGCCGGCAGCGGGCGAGGTTTCGATCTTGCGGATGATCTCGTCGCAATGATCGCCGCACGCCGCCACCGCGACCTGCTGCAAGTTCATCCCCGCATGGCGCATGCGGCCGAGCAGCGCATGCGTGACCAGTCGGCCGGACATCATCGCGGCACCCGAAATGCCGGTCCAGTACACGAACCAGAGCCGCGACACGAAGTCGATCCGGTGCAGCGAGAACATCAGCGCCATCGCGCAAGCCTGCACGACGAGCCAGCCGAGCGCCACCTGACTCGCCAGCACTCTTTTCGAGCGGCCGCGCCAGGACTGGTACACGCCGAGCGCCGGAAAGACCGCGAGAGCAAACGCCGCGGCAAAAGCGACGAACGCGAAATAGAGGCTGCGTTGCGAGCCGCCGTCGAAGCGTACCTGGGAGGCCGCGAAGGCCCCAGCCACGATCATCGCGACGTCGAACGCTCTCGCCAGCAGACCAGTCAGCAATCGCATCACAGCCCCCTCATAGGACGTATCAGGTCGACTTCGTCGCATCAGCCACAACGTCCGTACTTGTCGTCGAAACGCACGATGTCGTCTTCGCCGAGATAAGTGCCGGACTGTACTTCGATGATCTGCAGCGGTACGCGGCCCGGATTTTCGAGCCGATGGCGAACACCGAGCGGGATATACGTCGATTCGTTTTCGCCGAGAAGAAACTGCTCTTCTCCACGCGTGACGAGCGCGGTGCCGCACACCACCACCCAATGCTCGGCGCGATGATGATGCATCTGCAACGACAGACGGCCGCCCGGCATCACGACGATGCGCTTCACCTGAAAGCGCTCGCCATGATCGATCGAGTCATAGAAGCCCCAGGGGCGACGGACTTTTCTGTGCGCATCCGCTTCCGGCGACTTCTCGGCCCTGATCCGCGACACGAGTCCCTTGATGTCCTGCACATGCGAGCGATCCGCGACGAGCACCGCGTCGTCGGTTTCGATCACGATCATGTTGTCGGTGCCGACGCAGGCGAGAAGCCTGCCTCCTTGCGAGCGTGCATAGGTCGCGGTGGCCCCTTCGAACAGCACGCGCCCGCTGGCCGCGTTACCGCACTCGTCCTTCTCCATCGCTTGCCACACGGCATCCCACGAGCCGAGATCGGACCACCCCGCTTCGAGTGGCACCACCACGCCGGAAAACGCCGACTCAGGTTTGCCTAGCTGTTCCATCACCGCATAGTCGATCGAGTCGGACGGCGAACCGAGAAACCCGTCGGCGTCCGGCATGATGCATTCTTCAGTCTTCTTCGCGTCGCGATACGCCTGAACGCAGGCCGTATGCATGTCCGGTTGAAACTGCTGGATGACCGAGAGCCACACCGACGCCCGCACGACGAAGATGCCGCTATTCCACCAGTAATTGCCCGACGCGACGTACTGGGCCGCGAGTTCCGCCGCGGGCTTCTCGACGAAGCGCTCGATGCGACGCGCGCCGTCGGGCAATGCATCTCCGAGCCGGATATAACCGAAGCCCGTATCCGGCCGCTCGGGCGGCACGCCTAGCGTGACGATCGCGCCGTCGCGCGCATGCGTCGCGGCGACGTCGAGCGAGTGATGCAGCGCTTCCAGATTCGCGATCGCATGGTCGGCTGGCATCGCGACGAGGATCGCGTCTTCGTCTTCCGTGCATGCCGTGAGCGCGGCAAGCGTCAGTGCCGGCGCCGTATCGCGACGCGCGGGCTCGACCACGATTCGCGCGTTCACGCCGATCTCGCGCGCCTGTTCGTAAGTGGCGAAATAATGCTCGGTGCCGCAGACGATCACCGGATCGGCCGCGACGTTCCATGCGGCATCGAAGCCCGCCATGCGCCCCATGGTCGCTTGCAGCAAAGTCTGCTTACCGATCACGTCGATCAGCTGCTTTGGAAACTGTTCGCGCGACACCGGCCACAACCGGGTGCCGGAACCACCGGCGAGAATCACCTGTACGAGCGTCGGAAACTCCGACCCGGCGGCATCCTGTCGTATCGTCTCGACATCCGCTGCGGCGGCTGCCGCGGTAACCTTACCCATCGCAAACTCCTTCGCATTGAAACCGGCTCGGGAACGCGTCTTCCGGGACGACACCGCCCAACGCGGTGTGCCGCGATCCACGCAAATACCGTCTGATGTGATTTATCGACAGGGCGTCCGCGTCAAACGGACCAGACCAGTAATTCAGTTCGCAGTGATAGACGCATGCGCCGACGTTGCATCCGGCGCGAGCTGGAAGTACGGAAACTGAATGGTCGAATCGCAGTGGTCTGCTCGACAACGACGACCGGAAAACGATTTGAAAACGAAAGAACGAATGTGGCAACGACGTACATCGGATCTGGTCGACGTCCTGCCCCGATGAATTCATCATAGTGAGAGCGCCTTGCGACACATGGCATCTGGCGCGAAGCGCGGAAGTTTTGGCGGCGCTCGCGGACAGGATTTCGCAAGCTTGCGAACGAGCTTGCACTTCTATTGCAGTGCGCACGATGGAAATAAGCAGCGACACGTGCTACCGTTTAATGAACGTCCCGTGGCATTCCTGTCAAAGATAAACAGCGGTGCGATCCCGCACGGCCACTGTGAGTCTTTCGCTGTTCCCAATCTCGCCATCCATCCAGCGCATGGGCACAACCCCAACCGGCGCGCCATCCGTTTTTCTGGAGCTGCAATGGCCTATATTTCGCTATTCGCACTTTTCATGACGGTCACGAACTTCGTGCCCATCAGTGCGATCGGCTTCGTCCCGCTGCTATTGCTGGCGTGGCGCTTTTACGGCCGCACTTATCCCGCGTTCATCACGCCGCTTACCGCTTTCACGGTGCTCGCGTTCATTTCGACGCTGCTCTACGATCCGCACTCGTTCCTCGAATTCGACTTCTATCGGCGCGACGGCAATTTCTTCATCTCCTATCTGCCCATTTTTGCCGGTTGCGTGTATGCGCACCGCTGGGATCTGAACAAGGTACTGCGTGCGCTGTTCATCTTCGCAGTCGTCGTCAATCTGCCGATGTACGCGTACTACATCGCCCAGAACGGGCTGTTCAGCATCTTTGTTCACCCAAACGACACCTTTGGCAGCTACTTCATTGCCCGTAACGCAGCCGGCGGCTTTCTGGCGATGCTGTTCTGTCTCGGCGTAGCGTGCTACCTGCAAAAACGCAGCAAGCTGGTGATCGGGCTGCTCGTCTGCACCGCGCTAATGCTCTTTTCGACCTATAGCCGTGGCTCGCTGCTCGGCGCGGCGGCCGTTCTGCCCTATCTGTACTTTGGCCGCAAGCGCTGGATTCTCGGTACGCTGATCGCGGTGCTGCTGATCGCCTCGGCCGTCATCGCGATCTACCATACGCAGCCGAACGTCGACTACATGGGCTATACGTTCGCGATTCACGCCAACGACGCCAAGGTCAACAACCTCAACATCCGCTACGAGTGGCTATGGCCACGAGCGCTCGCGTATTTCGTGCAAAGCCCGCTCGTCGGTCTCGGCTTCGGTTCCTTCGACGACCATATCGGCAGCCTTACTTCGTATTTCCATCTGTTCGCGGTACCGTCCGACATCGTGATCGAGCACAGCGACTCGCACGCTCACAACTCGTACCTGAATATCCTCGCCGAGCTCGGCATCGTGGGCTTGACGCTAATCCTCGCGTTCTTCTGGAAGCTGGTTGAATGGAGCAAGCAGGGGGCGGCGTATGCCGCGTTGGTCGAGGGGGGTCGCCACTTCGCGGCGTTCCGCTTCGTCGAGATTTCGTCGGTGTGCCTGCTGGTGATGTCGGCAACCGAGCATCGGCTGGTCACGCCGTCGAATGTGTTGATTCTTTCTCTGGTGATCTCGCTGCTGTTGGCCGCGCGTCCGCTGGCGGCCACTGCATTCAGGCCCGGCCCGCGCGGTGCGCGCAAGGCGGGCGTCGTGGGTGCGCGCGCTCCACAGCCCGTGCCCCGGCGCCCGGCTCAGGGCGCAACGTCGGCAAGATGACGTTCTTCGGCCGGCAGCGACTGACTCGGCGCATACGGAAGAAACTGTTCGACGCACGCATACGGGAGCCGCGCGTCGACGAAGCCCATCAACGCCTTCTTGAAGTTCTCAGACGAAAAACGCTCGGCATTCTTGCGGCACACACGTGGATCGAATAAGGCGGCGTTGCTCTCGAAACGGGTAACGGCTTCGAGCAAGGATGCGGTACTCTGCTCGCCGAAGAAGACCCCGGTCGGCCGATCGAGAGGAAGTCCCACCACCGATTCGAGCGCGCCGCCGCGGCCGAAGGCAATCACTGGCGTGCCGCATGCCTGCGCTTCGACCACGGAAATGCCGAAATCCTCTTCCGCCGCGAACACGAAGGCACGCGCGCGCCGCAAATGATCGACCAGCACGTCGGACGGCTGATGCCCGAGGATCTTGACGTTCTCGCCGGCCACCGCTTTGATCTTCTTCATATCGGGACCGTCGCCGATCACGACAAGCTTGCGCTCAGGCGTTTGCGAAAAAGCCTGAACGATCAGATCAATACGCTTATAAGGCACCATCCGCGACGCCGTCACGTAGAAATCCTCTTTCTCCGTACCAATGGACATATTCGCCAGATCGACAGGCGGATAGATCACGGTCGCTTCGCGCTGATAGGCCTTTCTGATTCGCCGCGCAATGAACTGGGAATTGGCGACCAGATGATCGACGCCGTTCGCAGAGCGCGAATCCCAGCCGCGAATGTAATGAAGCAGCACCCGCGCCAACGCGGAGCGCAGTCCCCTGTCGAGATGGGATTCGCGCAGGTACTGATGTTGCAGATCCCACGCGTAGCGGATCGGCGAATGTATGTAGCTGATATGCACCTGGTTCGGTCCCGTCAACACGCCTTTGGCAACCGCGTGCGAGCTCGAAATGACGAGATCGTAGCCGGACAGATCCACCTGCTCGATAGCAATCGGCATCAACGGCAGATAGGCGCGGTATCGTCTTCGCGCAAATGGCATCTTCTGGATGAAGGACGTGTTGACGGACTTCCCCTTCACGCAATCGCGGTCTTCGAGAAAATCGACAATCGAAAAGACGTCCGCATCCGGGAAGCACTCGATGATGTTCTTCAATACTTTCTCGGCGCCGCCGGACACTACCAGCCAATCGTGAACAATAGCGACTTTCACTTCGACCTCCTGTGACAATCCACCCAAACTCCCGCACACCCACGCGCTACTTCAATCGTCCTTCGCGCCGCCCGCCTGCGTACGAAGCCCACACATCACCCGCACTCGCGCGAGGGCCCGCTCGGCGCCAGGTAATAGCCCGACCAGTTCGAGACGAATCAGCACGCTGAGCAGCGTCACCGACTCCGCCGCTTCGGCGATCACCCGAGCAGAGGCCATGCCAATCGCGCCGAAACGCGGCGCGAGAACGAGCGCCGACGCGAGATTGACCAGCGCCGAGGCGACGCCGGCAATTGCGAGTACCCGGTCTTTCCTGCGCGGTACGAATACATAGAACGCGACGAACTCATTGAATGCCGCGAACGGGAACATCCATGCGAATACCTGCAATACGTGCACACTCGGCTCGAACGCTGCGCCGAGAATCAGCGGCAACACGAAAGGCGAAAGCGTCAACGCGCCGCACAGCACCAGCACGCCATAGCCGAGCAGCAATAGGGCGCCGCGCCGTGTCGTTACATGCGCGCCCACCTTGTCGCCCTGCGCGAGTTGCCGGGTTATCGTCGGAATAAAGACCTGCGCCGCGGGGGCCATCAGGCTCAGACCGATCGTCGCGAAACGCTCGGCCGCGCCGAAATAGCCGACCTCAGCGGGGGTGGAGAACAAGGTCAGCAAATACGTCGACGACGCCGTCAGCACGACGGAGCCAGACGAATAGCAAAACAGCATCGTCGACCTGCGTATGAGCGGCAGGACGCCGGAAAACGCCAGACGCGGCCAACCGAGCTGCCACGTCGTCAAACCGTAGGCAATGGCCAAGGACACGGCGCCCGCAATCAGCAGGCTCGCCACCACCCATACGGCGTCGTTCGGTCCTCTGACGAGCGCCAGCACCAGCACGAGACTCAGCGCAAAGCCGAACACTTCGATCATGATCGGCGTGCGAATCTGCTGCCGCCCCTGAAATAGCCAGCCGAGATTGCACGCCGACACAATGCCTAGCACGGTTGCGAGCATGCCGATCAGAGGCTGCTCCGCCAATAACGGTGAGCAGAACGTCGCAACGATGCCGATGCCCGCGCCAATCACGGCGAGTGCCAGCCGCGCGCTGACATGCAGCGAATAGATCGCATTGCATTCCTGGGTCGACTGCGCTTTCGCCACCTCGCGCATGCCGACGAAGGTGAAGCCGAAGCCGACGAACATCCATATCACGTTCATCAGCGACATCGACGCGAGTACCCGGCCGTATTCGGCCACGCCAAGCACCCTGCCATAGAACGGCACCACGATCATGAGGTACACGTACCTCATGAAATAGCCGGCGTACACAAATACGATTAAGTTGGTGCTCGTTCGTCTATCCATGCCGTCCTCCTTCGCCTAGCGTCCTGCGACGCGACGGCGCGCAAGCGGGTTCGCGATATAACGCACCGCGAAATCCGACAGCGGCGAATAGGGGACGAGACACAGACTCGACAGTACGAGCGTGCCGAGCTTCTTCTTCAGGCTCCAGAACGGATTTGCAATGATCGTGTGCAGATAGCTGCGCGAATCGCGGAGCATCCATTGCCAACGCCGGAAAAACGTCGCGCGATAAACGGAAGAGCAGAATGTCGCTTTCTCGTGCGAGAAGTCGAGAAATGTGGCCGGTAATTCTATGTCGAGCCGGTCTTTTGCAATATTGCGCAGAATGGCCCAACGCATGTTGAATGCGCGCGGCGCTTTCGTCAGTTGTTCCGAGTTTGCGAACGACACCGTTTCACTGCCCGCGTTATGCACCCGGTAGCCGCCTAGCGACTTCGACACGGTCGCGATCGGTCCCGCCAGCGCGACGCCATAGATCGCGTAAAAGTCCGCGCCATAGCGATTCACGCCCTCTTCGGGGACCGGGAAGATCTGCTTGAGCGCACTCACCCGGTAAGCGTTGCCAGACGCGGGCGGCGACGGATAGAGCCAACCGCCGCGCAGCAGACTGCCGCAGTCGGGGGGCGGCTCGCTATTCGGCACGTAGGCACCCGTCAATTTTCCATCGCTGTCCATCACGTCGAGGCGGAATTGCACCTTGACCCACTCGCCGTCCTCGAAAAAGCGCATGACCTCGCTGACTGCCGAGGGGTACAGCACGTCATCCGAATCGAGAAAGATCACGAACTCGGTGGTGAGCGACGCGATTGCATGGTTGTAGGCGGACACCTGTCCGCCATTTTTCTTCCACACCGACACGACGCGATCGCCATAGCTTTCGATGATCGCGCGTGACCCGTCGGTCGATCCATCGTCGACGATCATGACCGTGGTCGCCGGATAGTCCTGCGCGAGCGCCGAGTCGATCGCCGCCGCCAGATAGTGCTCGTAGTTGTAATTGCAAATCGCAATGGTGACCTGTTTCATGATGTGTCAACGCTATCCATCAGGTTCGGTTCGCCGGCTCCCGGCGGCCGTCGAGCTCGCGAAATCTCGCTATGCCACTGGCTGCGCCGCACTACGTACCACGAGATAAGCCAGATGTTTGGGCGGATTATTGCCAGCACCATTCACCTTGTCGGGTACCTTGAATCGCACGTTCATCAGATCGTTGTCCCAACTCAATGCAACATTGCCCGGTGCGCTCGCCTCGCCACTCACCGCGTCGATGAAATCGGCCTTTACCGCACGCGAGCGCAGCGCCTGCAGCCCGCCGATCGAAATGTTCTGCCAGCCCGCGCTGCTGCTCACTTGCATCACGAGGTCGTTGCCGGAAAGCAAAGCATTTGCAGCAACACCGGGACCGCATTGCAGCGGCTTCGAAAAACTCGCCAGATGCCCACCCACTGTTTGTCGCAACACGACCAAGCTTCGACCGGAAACGTTGTAGGTTCGTTCAGGCGGACCGGGGTGCGTGAGACGATAGGGTTCATAGCCCTCCCAGTGATAGATCATCGAGACGTACTTGTTCGGATCGTCCCAATTCCTGCCGAGCGCCCACACCGCGAAGTCGAAAAAATAGCGCGGCAAATAGTGCGGGTCTTTCATGTACTCGTTGCCGATCTCCGTTTGCCAGATGCCGCGCGCCGGACCGTTCTTCACGTACCTCTGGTACAGCGGTTCCATGTCGGCGACCGGCAAATAGTGCGTGTCGATGTAGTCGACCCAATCGAGCATGCGCTCTTTCAATGTCGGACTGCGATATTCGAGCCAGCGGTAGAAGTTGTCGAGCCCGCCCTGGTCGGGCCAGCCGCCATACACCACGTACGCGTGATGACTGCGAATGATGCGGGCCGCCGGAATATGAACCCGCTCGACGTAATCCTGCATCGCGCGCTCATACGGTCTCGAGCGTTTTTCGTCCTTGCTGAACCCCGGGCCGCGCCAGAACACCGACTGCTGCAAGCCGCCGGACAATTTTCCAGCCGCCTCGTTCCAGATCTGGAAATAGCGCAAGTTAAAAGGCGGCGCGGAATACTTGCGGACCACCGCGTCGACGTACTGCTTCCATGCATCCACGTCGACGGGTGCCGAATTGTTTTCGCCCGGCACGCTCGCATTCCATCTCGGCGTAAAGCCGAGCATCAGCAGCGAACCGATTCCATTGTGTTCATTTCGCAAGAGTCTGGACGGCAGGTCGACATCGTACGCCGAGCTGGTTTTGTCGATGCGCATCGGCTCGCCCCGCCGATCAGGTTGGCCCGGGCCGACCGTGTCGCGCCCCCAGCTAATGCCCATCGCTCGCCACACTTCGATGTCGGCAGCCGATCCGGCCCAGCCGTTCACGCCGATCAGATCGCTCATCATGCGGCCGCGCGCGCGCGCGGGCGCAGGGTCCTGTACCAACGCGAGAGCGGGGCTGATATCCGATAACGGCGCTGCCGCGCCCGCCGCCAACGCGGCGAGTGTGCGCAATGCACGTCTTCTGCCAGCACGGGTCTTCATGCGATCCATGTTCGTGGCCATCCATCGCTAGCTCGCTGACGCGCGCGGTGCCAGTTCAGGCAGCCGCTCGCCGGTCTTTACATCGAGGATTTCGAGCACCCGTTGCGCCGCGCGCTCCCAGCGAAACTCGCGTGCATGCAGCACCCCCGCGCTGCGGTATCGCTGGCGAAGATCGGCGTCGCTCATCATCTGCGCGATCTTTGCGGCGATGTCGTCCGCGCAAGCCGCGTCGCAGTACATCGCCGCATCCCCGCACGCTTCCGGTATCGACGTCCGCGTCGACGCGATCACCGGACAGCCGCAATACATCGCTTCCAGAGGCGGCAGGCCGAAGCCTTCGTACAACGACGGAAACACGAGGCATCCAGCGTTCTCGTAGAGCCCCTTCAGCTCCTCGTCGGACACGAATCCGGCCCACACCACTTGTCTGGAATGCAGCGGATTCTCGACGCCCGCACTGCTGAAGATGCGCGGATACTGTTTTCCCACGATGACGAATTTCACGTCGCGCAGATGCCCGAGCCGCGCGATTGCATCGAGCACGCCGCGCAGATTCTTGCGCGGGTCGAGACTGCCGACGATTACGCAATAAGCGTCCTTGTTCAATTCGAGCCGTTGCAGCACCGACGTGTCGGCTACGATCCGATCGAGATGATCCGCGCCGGGCGCCACCACTTTCACACGCGATTCGTCGATCTTCAGGTGATGGCAGATCCGCGTTTTCGAATACGTCGACACCGTCAGAACGATCGGATGCGTGCGCGGCAATAGCGTGAAAACGATTCGATACCAGAGCCGGAATTTCCGCGAAAAGCCTTGCGGCACGTCGAAAACGGCCATGTCGTGAACCATCACGACCTGACTGTGCTTGAACAGCGGATTCGTATTGCACAGACTCAGCAGCGTGATGCCGCGTGCCGCGATCGGCAGCGAGATCTGCTCCCACAACGTGCCGCGCAGCCACGGGATGCGCCGCTGCGGTTTGAGCAGGGCCCCGGGCTCCCGTGCATTTTTTGGCACGAATAATTCCGGCGCGTCACCGGGCGCGGCGCGCATCTGCATGGCCCTCGTCAGCTCATACGCCACGCGTTGAACCCCCGTGATGGATTGCGAAGTAAACTTTCCGTTGATTGCAAAGGCCATCTGCTTCTCCGTTGTACGCCATCGCGAACGCGCTTTACCGCGTTGAGGTCTTCACACGCTCAGGCGCCTCGCGGCGCTTGCTGCCCGGCGTCGTTCTCGCCGAAATCGCTGGCATAGTTCGTTTCGTAGCCGTAATTCTTCGTGCTCCGACGCAGCGGTATGCCGTTGAACACCGCGCCCGCGATGCGCCCTTCCGCGCGCTCCACCTTTCTGATCGTGTCGGCGATCTCCTCCTCGCTCTGCATACCAGAACGCAGCACGAGCAGCGAAGCGCCCGCCTCGTTCGCGATGATCGACGCGTCGGTGACCGCGAGGAAAGGCGGCGTATCGATGATCACCAGGTCGAACTGGCTCGACAGCCGTTCGAGCACATCCTTCAGGCGCGGCTTCATCAGCAGCGCGGCGGGATTCTCCGGGCGCACGCCGCACGACAGGAACGTCAATCCGTCGATGCGGGTCGAGCGCAACGCATTGCGCAGCGGCAAGCGTTCGGACAGCACTTCGGATAGGCCTCCACGATTGCTCTCGTTGAATAGCGAGGCGAGGTGGCCGCGCCGCATATCAGCATCGATCAGCACCACGCGCTGGCCGACCTCCGCGTGCAGGATCGCCAGATTCGCGGCGACGAAGCTCTTGCCAGCGGACGGCGTGGGGCCGATGACCATGACGATGTTGTTGCGTGCATGCGCGAGATCCCGCGTGACGGCGGTCCGTACGCTGCGCAGCGCTTCGACCGATGTGTCGTGCGGAAAGCGCGCGGCGAGAATCCTGTTAGGAATCCCCGTATCGAGCTGAATCTCGTGCAGACTCTTCTGCAGCGGCGGATGGGCACGCCCGGTCGCTGGCGGCAGAGACTTGCGGCCCGCGGTCGCATCGCGATCGAGCAGCAGTTGCTGATGGCTGAACAGAATCTCGCCAAACACCGGCACGCTCATCTGGCGCTCGACGTAGCGCGGGTCGGTCACGCCGACCATCACGTGGCGGCGCATGAAGACCAACACGACGCCAGACACCATACCGAGCACCAATCCGCCGCCGAGCACGAGAATCGGCTGCGGCATGACCGGCATATGCGGTCTCATCGCAGGATCGAGAATGTGCGCGCCGCCCGTCGTGCTGGCGCGGCGCACCTGCAATTGCTCAGCCTTTTGGACCATGCCGAGATACACCGTCTCGGCGACCTTCTGCGCGCGGATCAGATCGACGCTCTCGCGCTCCGACGCCGGCATGCCGTTGAAATGGTCGGAGAATTTCGCTTTCGCTTCTTTCAATTGCGCCAGTTGCTCGT
The DNA here is from genome assembly GCF_050436725.1 of Paraburkholderia sp. JPY465. Lineage (NCBI taxonomy): Bacteria > Pseudomonadati > Pseudomonadota > Betaproteobacteria > Burkholderiales > Burkholderiaceae > Paraburkholderia > Paraburkholderia sp. JPY465. The sequence goes on along the minus strand of NZ_JBNDMT010000002.1, from coordinate 2,117,047 downwards.
CGATGTTCTGCACCCAGCGGCTCTGCGGCGTATACCGCTCGAGCATTTGCGTGCGCTGCAATTGCAACGTCGCGATCTGCTTGTCGAGATCGAGGCCGCCCTGCAAATAGGCTTGCGCCTCGTTGGTCGGCTGCATCGATTGCGAGTTCGAGCGGAAGTTCTTCAGCGCTTCCTCGGCTTTTCGCAGATCGCCGAGTAGACGCGGGAGTTCGCCGTTAATGAACGCGAGCGTCTGCGTGTCGTTCGACTGCCGGCTCGCCACCGCGGATGCGAGGTATTGCTGTCCCAATGCATTGGCGACGGCAGCGGCTTTGTCCGGACTCTTGTCGCGGTACTGGATTTGCAGCAGCCCCGAGTCTTTCACCTTGTCGCCGATCTTGATCAGGCTCTCGAAGTGCTTGATCGCATCGAGCTCATTCCAGCGGATCACTTCGAATTTCGTGCCGGGCCGCGCAGCGAGCTCCTTCACGAGCATCGACACGCCGTTCTGCTTGACCGGCATGCCGACCGTGCCACTCGCCAGCAATTCGCCGGACGGGCCGTGCAATTCGAAGCCGCCATTGTCCAGTGCGGTCAAGGTCAGCTTCTCTTCCTCGAGTTCGCGCGGCACGTCGAGCGCGGCGATCTGCACGCGCTCACCGCCCCATGCATACGATTTCAGGCCGAGCCACGGCGCCGCAGGCTGTCCCGGTGTAGCAAATTTTTCGGCGATGTCGCCGAGCACCGGAAGCTTGCGCGGCTTTACCGAAATGTCGAAACGGAACTGATCGATCACCGGCTGCAAAACCGATCGGCTTTCCATCACCGCCATTTCCGTTACCGACGACGGCGTCGGCGGCGGCAACAGGTCCTGGTTCTGCAACGCAAGTCCAAGCGCATTTGGCTCGGGCGGGTCCACACGAACGATTACGTCGGCGGAATAGATAGGGGTGGCAATCAGAAGATACGCGACCGCGAGCGTGAGGACGACGACCGTCGTCACCACGATCTCCCAGATGTGGTCACGCATTAGCGTGAGCATCCCGCTGGCACTGAGTTGTCTGCGCTCGGTATCAACAGCGGGATAGAGCGAGTTTTGCGGATAGTAATCCACCGGTCTGATCCTTGCAGGTTGATGAAACAAAACGATCGACGATCGCTTTGCGTCGCCACGTCGCTTTTTATGCCGCCGGCCGGATAGACCCTGGATTGGCTGGCAGCACGGCGAAGCGACGTGCTGTGTCGGGTTAGGTCGGGGAGCCGTGTTCGGGACCTCTCGAACCACGGAAGGCTACACACCTGTTGCTTATCCACCGCGGCATTGCCGATTGTTCTTCTCACGAATCAGCGAATGCGGTGCCCGCCATTCACGTAATTCGCGATTGACAATTTCTCTCTCGATGTTGCGGTGAAGCATAGTCCGCAAAGGATCGAGGCATTCGCCGGCGGCCCAAAGTAGGGTGCTATTGGCCGATAATGCGGAGCCTTTTACAAATGAAACAGAAGCTGGAAAGGCTTGTTGCGATCTGCAATTGCTGTAACAGAGTTATACGATAGGCGCCGTACATCGCGACAGAACGCCAAATCCGCAACGGGAGTGCAAAGAATGCCGTTGATATCCCGCAAATCGTGCCGATTCCAAGCCACTCGGCGCATTCCGCCGATGCCCTGGCTTCTCGCCTGCAAAAATCGCGCTAATTGATCTGGAAAAAAATTCCGTGCAACGTTAATTAGTAGCACGCAATTCGTCGAATGGCGAGGTAAGAATTTCTCGAATCTTGACGATTACGCCAAAACACCCACGCATGCCGGCCAAGCTCGTCTGACCGAAATCGATGCGCTAATCTCAATGCGTAGATTTTCCTGTCTGGAGAAGCTCGCGTGATGAAGCACATTGGTCTATTCGTCTTTCAGGATTGTTCGATGGCAAGTACCGGCGCGATTGGCGACGCGTTTCGGCTTGCCAATGAGTTCAAGAGAACGGCTGGCGAAGAGGCGCCATACCGGTTTACCGTGGTATCCGACGGCGGTGGTCTGGTGACCAGTTCGTCCGGCATATCGATCTGGACGCAAGGCCTCGAACGCTATTGCCTCGCGGATTTCCACGCGTTCTTCGTGGCCTGTCGCGACGTCACAGAAGTGGCCGAATCCAATGACCGGTTTCTGTCGTGGATCTCGCTGCAAGGATCGATCGCATCTTTCGGCATGCAACAGGGTGCGAATCTCGCGGTCGTCTGCAACGATCCGCTGCAATCGATCGTGCCGATTTTTCTGTTCGACGACAGCGGTGACGCCGCGCGCACGCAAAGCAATGTGACGCCGACCGATCTCGCGCTCGCGCAGATCGAACGCGACATCAACACCGACACGGCCCGCAAAATCGGCCGCATCCTGCAAACCGGCTATGCCGAGAAGAGCCGTTCGGAGCTCGACGACGTCAATATCACGACGACGACCGAGAAGATTCGCGAATCGGCGCGCTGGATCAAGGAGAACTACAGCAAGGCTATTTCTGTTGCTCAGGCGGCCGAGTCGGTGGCGATGAGCAAGCGCAATTTTCAGCGCCGTTTCAAATGCGAGTTCGGCATGACGCCACTCGAATATCTGCTGCGCACCCGCTTCGAGATCGTTCGCTCGATGCTGAAAAATACCGATTTGCCGGTCGATAAGATCGCGCGTCGCTGCGGAATGGGCGACGGTAATCGGCTCGGGCGGCTATTCAAGGAGCGCTATGGCATGTCGCCGACGCAATTCCGCGCGCAACAACATGTGGATGCGGAAGAACGCTGGCTGACACCGGAGGAAAGCTGGAGTGCCGCGACCGAGATGTTGCGGCAAGCGCCGCTGACGCTTTGATTTCAATTCCCTGTTACTCCGAGCACGAATAGTCGGCTCGACCGCAAAGGGATAAGAACATGACGATCATCAAAACCGCCGAACTGGCCGCGGAGGACGCGGCCGTCGCGCCGGAAAACATGGCCTCCCTACAATCCGTTGACAGTGCCGTGGCTGCGACCTGCGAGCGGCCGGGCCTGCACGCAGGCGCGCATTTCGCGCAGGAGCAAGCGCCATCTACCGTGAGAAAGATCAAGGAAGCGGCGAAGACCTTATTGCCGGATGCCCTTTTCCTAAGCCTGTTACATCACAAATGCACTGGCCGTTATCCGAATCTGATTCGTCCGGTGACGTTCAATGAGAAGATCCTGCAGCGCAATCTTCACCCGGATCCGCGTTATATCGACCTGACCGACAAGCTGCTGGTGCGGGACTATATTGCGCGGAAAATCGGTGACAAGCATTTGATACCGCTGATCGCAGCGCCCGATGTATTCACACCCGAAGTGTTCGACGCGCTGCCCAATTCTTTCGTGATGAAAGCCAATCACGGCAGCAGTTTCGTGGAAGTGGTGAGAAATAAATCGGAGACCTCGTTCGACAAGCTGAAGGCACTCGCCGATCAGTGGCTGCGCACCGAATTCTATTACGTTGGGCGCGAACGGCACTATCGGTCGATCGAGCCGCGCGTGTTCTTCGAGAAGCTGCTGCTCGATCAGCGCGGTCAGATTCCGGCCGATCTCAAGATGCACTGCTTCGGCGGCCGGCCTGGGGGGCCGATCATCTATATCCTCGTGATCTCCGACCGCTTCGGTACCGCAACGCACGGCGACGTGTACGACGTCGACTGGAATCACCTCGATATCGCCATCGGCGACTACAAGCGCAGCGCGGCGCCTGGTCCGCGCCCGCCGAATCTGGACGCTGTGCTCGATATCGCGGTCCGTCTGTGCGAAGACTTCGACTATGTGCGAGTGGACCTGTACGCGCCGGACGACCGCGTTTACTTCGGCGAACTGACATTTACGCCCGGCGCGGGCGTGCTGCCGTTCACGCCGGACAGTATCGATTACGAGTGGGGCAAGCTGATGGCTTGAATCCGCTTTCTTTCGCTGCGTTTGGATTCCGCCATCGAGCCTGGGCGGCGAACGTCGCCCACCATCAAGCCGGAAACATTCCGTTTTGCAGCTTTGCTCCGTCGGCCTCGCGCGAGGCCAGAAACGCCAGCAACGCTTGCGCCGCTTCACGGTGGCGCGCCGCCGTGCAGATCGCGGCGGTGAAAGTCGTGGTGGACTGGATGGCGGCAGGAAGCTCGCCGAGCACGTCGATACCCGGCACATGAATCAATTCACTCATCTGCTGAAAGCCGAGTGCGGCTTCTCCGCGCGCGACGAGCGTGCCGACCGGCACACCCGGCGGCGCCTTCACGATCCGCGAAGCGATCTGCCCGGCAATGCCCCAGCGTTCGAACAGCTTCAGCAGATGCGTGCCGCTCGGCCCCGTCGAGTAACCGATGCTGCGCGCACTGAGAATCGCGTCGCGCAGCGCCGCTTCGGTCGCGATGTCCGGGTGCGTTGCTCCGGCCGCGACCGCGACCGCGATGCCCGAGCGTGCAAGCCCGACGCGGCTCGCCGCCTCGACGCAACCCATCGCGACGAGCCGCTCGATCGCGTCGGCGGCGAGCACGACGATATCGAAGACTTCGTCAGCCTCGACCCGGCGCGCCGCATCGACGCCACCAACCGATTCGATCGTGACGCCCTGCCCCGTACGCCGCTCGTACGATGCGGCGAGTTCGGCGAGCACCTGGCGTGTCGCCATCGACGAAATGCCGGTGATCGGCGCACGCACGGCGTGACCGTTGATCTCCGCGACCACGCCTGTCAGTCCTTGTAACGCAGTCCGGCCTGCTCGAGCGGCCCGCGCATGTTGTACATGTCGAGACCGAGCACACCGGAGGCGAGTTTCGCGCGCTTCTCGACTTCGTTCGCCTCGCGTGCCGCGGCCTTATCGAGCACCGCTTGCGCGGCGGCCGCCGGCACCACGACCACGCCGTCGTCATCGGCAACGACGACGTCGCCCGGCGTGACCAGTGCGCCCGCGCACACGACCGGTATGTTCACCGAGCCTAGCGTCGCCTTGACCGTGCCCTTCGCGGAAATCGCCTTGCTCCAGACCGGGAAGTTCATTTCGGTCAGCACGCTGACGTCGCGCACACCGGCGTCGATGATCAGCGCATGCGCGCCGCGCGCCTGGAAGCTGGTCGCGAGCAGATCGCCGAAGTAGCCGTCGGTGCTCTCAGCGGTGACAGCCGCGACGACGACGTCGCCCGGGCGGATCTGTTCGGCCGCGACGTGCAGCATCCAGTTGTCGCCCGGTTGCAGCAGCACCGTGACGGCCGTGCCGCTCGCGCGCGCGCCGGTATAGACCGGGCGCATATACGGCTGGAGCAGGCCCGTGCGGCCCATGGCTTCATGCACGGTGGCCGAACCGAGCGCGCCGAGTTGGGCGGCCACGTCCGCATCCGCGCGCTGGATGTTGCGATAGACGACTCCGATTTCATACATGATTACAGCCCCTTCGTTTTCAGCAAGGCATCGAGACGCGGATAGACGCGCCGCGCGTTGCCCTCGTAGATCTTGTAGCGCTGCTGCGGGTTCATATCCGCCGCTTCAACGTAACGCTTCGTGTCATCGAAATAGTGACCGGTTTCCGGATCGATGCCGCGCACCGCGCCGATCATCTCGCTCGCGAACAGGATGTTGTCGACGGGAATCACGTGCGTGAGCAGATCGATACCCGGCTGATGGTAGACACAGGTGTCGAAAAACACGTTGTTCAGCAGATGGTCCTTCAGCAACGGCTTCTTCATTTCCTGCGCGAGGCCGCGGAAACGACCCCAGTGATACGGCACCGCGCCGCCGCCGTGCGGAATCACGAAACGCAGTGTCGGGAAATCGCGGAACAGGTCCGAGGTCAGGCATTGCATGAACGCGGTGGTATCCGCGTTCAGGTAGTGAGAACCGGTGGTGTGGAAGCACGCGTTGCAGCTGGTGCTCACGTGGATCATCGCGGGAATGTCGTACTCGACCATCTTCTCGTAGATCGGGTACCACGAGCGGTCCGACAGCGGCGGGCTGGTCCAGTGGCCGCCGGACGGATCGGGATTCAGATTGATCGCGACATTGCCGTACTGCTCGACGCATTTGACGAGTTCGGGAATACAGGTGGCCGAATCGACACCCGGACTTTGCGGCAGCATCGCGGCCGGCACGAAGTTCTCCGGAAACAGCTGGCTCACGCGATAGCACAGTTCATTGCAGATCGCGGCCCACGTGCTGGAGATTTCGAAGTCACCGATGTGATGCGCCATGAAGCTCGCACGCGGACTGAAGACCGTCAGATCGAGGCCGCGCTCGCGCATCAGTTTCAACTGGTTGTTTTCGATCGACTCGCGCAGCTCCTCGTCGCTGATCTGCAATTCGGACACCGCCGGCATCTCGGACGGACTCTTGATGCCTGCGATCTGGCGGTTACGCCACGTCTCCAGCGCTTTGGGCGCGGTGGTGTAGTGGCCGTGAATGTCGATGATCACCGTGATTCCTCAGTAGATGAATTTGACCAGCGGGCGCGCGCGGACTGCACGCGCGCCACGTTCCTGCGTGCGTCAGTGCGCGTGACGATGGGACCCCTACACGCCCTTCTCAATCAATTGGCGTGACGGTACGTTTCGTCCTTCGCGGGCCAAAGCGCGGGTTAACCATATGGTCGAAGCGAGTATCCGCATTTTCAGCGTTCGGCATAGCGTCGCCGAAGTCCGTCCGACTCGCGCCACGCCGCGCCGGACAGGCGTTCAACCTAGTCCCACCGCCCTTCGAAGCGGCCCTGCCGAAAGCTAGTTTGGACACCAGCTGATAAACAAAACAGATGACGCGGGAACGAACTCGCATAGAACGACAGCGAGACGCCCCGCTTTTGCGATCGACGTGAATGCGCCGCGCTTGCAGCGGATTTGCCCCACGAAAAAAGGGCCCACAAGAGAAAAAGCAGATGACCGGTTCCCCTTCAGATACGTCGGTTAGAAGCTGGCGTCCCGGTAGCCGAAGCCGTCGCGTCACGCTGCATCTGCCAGGGAAAGCACCGAGCCTCAGCTTCACGACTTTGCATACAATGTATCCGTCAATCGGCTGAGTTACCGGCCATCTCGCCGTTAAGGAGAGCAATTTGCATACAATGCAGACCCCGCCGACGCGATCGCCGGACGACGTCTATCTGGCGATCAAGCAGTCGCTTGCCGAGCACCGCTTTGGCGCAGGCCAGTATCTGCGCGAAGAACAGCTCGCCAAAAGCCTCGGTGTGAGCCGCACACCGGTGCGTGAAGCGCTGCGCCGTCTCGGCGCCGAGGGCTGGGTCGAGATCCGCCCGAACTATGGCGTGCGGGTCAAGGCATGGTCGCTGCAGGACGCGCGTGAAATCTTCGAAGCGCGGCTTCTGATCGAACCATTTCTCGCCGGGCGCGCCGCATTGAACATCGGCGCGGCCGAAATCGAACGGCTCCGCACACTCGCGGAACAGATGTCGGCCATCACGCGGCAAGCATCCACGCCTGAAACGACCGAAGCATGGTTCGCCGCCAATGGCGAGTTCCATTCGATCATCACGGCCGCGGCGGGCAATGCGCGTCTCGACCGTTCGTTGACGTCGATGAAGGAAACCCCGCTGATCAAGTGGACCTTCGACTCCTACAACGACGAACACCGCGCCAGCAGCGCACGCCAGCACTTCGAAATCGTGCAGGCGCTCGAGAATCGCAATGCCGCCTGGGCCGAGGCGATCACCCGTTGTCATATCCTCGCCGCCGAGAAAGCGGTGCTCGACCGCTATCAAAGGGAGCACCCTTCGTCGTAGCCGCCGTAGCCCACGCATCGAAGCACCCACGAATACCCGTCCCATAACGACGCAGGAGACGTGAAATGCCGAGCACCGTGAACGCTGGTCCAAGACTGGACAGACTGCCCCTCTCCGGTTTTCACCGGCGCATCCTCTGGCTGATCGGCGGAGGCATGTTTCTCGATTCGTTCGATATCTACCTTGCCGGCGGCGTGCTCGGCGCGCTCGCGAAGAGCGGCTGGTCGACAATGCAATTGAATGCGGCGTTTCTATCGTCGACCTTCGTCGGCATGTTATTGGGCGCATTCACGGCCGGTTTGCTGGGCGATGCAAAAGGCCGCAAGTTCACCTATCAATTCAATCTCGCGATCTTCGGTCTCGCGTCGTTCGCCGGCGCGCTCGCGCCGAACATGACGTGGCTGATCGTCTGCCGTTTCTTCATGGGCCTCGGGCTTGGCGCGGAAATCGTCGTCGGTTATGGATCGGTCGGCGAGTTCATTCCGCCGGCCGTGCGCGGCAAGTGGTCCGCGTACCTGTCGCTGATCACCAACTCCGCGCTGTTCTTCTCGACGTTCATCGGCTATCTGATCATTCCGTCGATCGGCTGGCGCGCGATGTTTGCAATCGTCGGCGTCGGCGCGTTGATCGTCTGGGTGATTCGCAAGAAGATGCCGGAGTCGCCGCGCTGGCTCGAATCGAAGGGCCGCTACGCCGAAGCCGATGCGATTCTTCGCGCGGCGGAAGCCGAATCGGCAAAGGGTGAGCCGCTGCCGCCCTTCAAGCCTTCGTTCGACTCGGCCGCTGCCGCACCGCGCTCCACCACGCTCTTCGAATTATTCAAAGGGCCGCAGATTCGCCGCACGCTGCTGGCGATCTGCGTGCAGATCGCCGTCAACGTCGTGATCTACGGCTTCATTGTCTGGGTGCCGACCTTCCTGATCAAGCAAGGTCTCGGCATGGCGTCGTCGCTCGGTTATACGACGTTGATGTCGCTCGGCGGTCCCGCCGGCGCCTTCCTCGGCGTGCTGATCGCGGACCGGATAGGCCGTAAAAATGGGCTCATTGCGGTCGCGGTGATCGCCGCCGTGGTCGGCTGGCTGTACGGACACTCGACGAACGTCGCGACCGCCACAGTACTCGGCTTCCTGCTATTCACGCTCACCTATCTGATGGTCGCGCTCGGCATCGCCACTTACATCCCCGAGCTGTTCGCCACGGAAATCCGCATGCGCGCGAACGGCATTGCCGGTTGCGCGGGCCGCATCGCCGGGATTCTTGCACCGCAGCTGGTGGTCGTCATGTATGCGACGGGCGGTGTGCGCGACGTGCTGTCGGTGATTGTCGGCGTGCTCGTCGCGATGGCCGCGATTCTCGCGGTGTTCGGCATCGAAACGAATCAGCGCTCGCTCGAAGACATCGCGCCGCCGCCCACAGTCGATATCGACACCGCGCTCGCCGGCGCATCGGTCGCGCGTGAACCGCGTCAATGATCCGCCCTCGAATCGGCGCACATTCATCGTCATCAAACGGAAATAGCATGAACGCACTGCATAAACGTCAGCAATTGAAGGCACGTCTCGCCCAACCGGAAATCGTCACCGCCCCCGGCATCTTCGATCTGATCTCAGCGAAGATGGCCGACTCGATGCAATTCGATTGCCTGTACATGACGGGCTTCGGCACGGTCGCGTCCTACCTCGGCCTGCCCGATGCAGGCCTCGCCACTTATACCGACATGGTCGATCGCGTCACCGCGTTTTGTGGCGCCGCCAACACGCCCTTGATCTGCGACGGCGACACCGGCTACGGCGGTCTCCTGAACGTCGCGCACACGGTACGCGGCTACGAGCGCGCCGGCGCGGCTGGCATCCAGCTCGAAGACCAGGAGTTTCCGAAGAAATGCGGCCACACGCCAGGCCGCAAAGTGATTGCGCTCGACGATATGGTGAAGAAGATCAAGGTCGCGGTCGAGACGCGTGACGACGCAAACTTCCAGATCGTCGCGCGCACCGATGCTCGCACATCGCGCGGACTCGACGAAGCATTGCGGCGGGGCGAAGCGTTCGCCAAGGCGGGCGCCGATGTATTGTTCATCGAATCGCCGGAAACCGTCGAAGAGCTGGAGATGATCGCACGCACGTTCGATACGCCGCTGCTCGTGAACATCGTCGAAGGCGGGCGCACGCCGCAACTGACCCCGGCTGAATTGCAGAAGCTCGGTTTTTCGATTGCGATTTATCCGGCATCGGGCTTTCTCGCGGTCGCGAAAGCACTGCACGATATCTACGGTCAGATCAAGGCGCAGCGTGGCACAACGCACATGGAAAACACCATGTATCCGTTCTCCGAAATGTGCAATCTGATGGGCTTCCCAGCGGTATGGCAGTTCGACCGTGAGCACGCCGAATGACGACGAGCTGACAAAATATTACGTTTTTCAGCGTGCCAGACGCGTAGCATATCGGGGGCATGTCCCGCGAGCGCCCCCACTCGCATTCGTCATTCAACCGCGGAGATTTCGGAAATGAGTATTTTTGGTGACATCGTGCACAAGCTGTTCGGCAAAGCGAAGCCGGACCAACCTCCCCCCGCGACGGAACCCACCCCCGACCCGGCCGCCGCGCAAGCCGCGACGCCCAACGCGCCCGCCGCACCCGCACCGCTGTCCGACGTCGACGTGGCCGCGGTGATGGATCAACTCGTCAGCGAAAGCGGACAGACGTTGAACTGGCGTACGTCGATTGTCGACACGATGAAGGCGCTCGGTGTCGACAGCAGTCTCGAACACCGCAAGCAGCTTGCGCAGGAATTGAAGTACAGCGGGGATATGAACGACTCAGCGAGCATGAACATCTGGCTGCATAAGCAGGTCATGCAGGCACTCGCGGCAAACGGCGGCAAGCTGCCACCCGATCTGGCAAGCTAGGCACGACAAACCAGGCGTTTCGCAGAAAGCGAAACTCAGTGCAGTGAACGTCCCGCAGTAAAAATCAATCGCTCAGACGAAGTTGCCCGGTCGATTCACTGACCGGGCAACTCGAACCTTCTCGGCGCGGCAATCAATGCTCGCGCAATCGGATGGCAAAAACGCGCACTGCACGCGCCCCGGACAGCACGATTGCCGTCAGCCACGTATCGAAACGCGGGTGACCGAACACATTGCGATGGAATACACGCGGCTATTGCGCCGCGGTGAGCTTGAGTCCCGGCCGCAGTGGCTGGGGAGGCTCCAGAGGAGCCTTGCGTTCGTCCGACACCTGTTCGATTCCCTTTCTCGTGACTTCTTCGAGGAAGGTCAGGCGAGCCCGATAGTAATCGGCACGCAGCTGTGCGTCGAGCACCAGCTGTTCGGCCTGAAACAGTTCCATGCGCAAGTTGTTCAGCGCGCGTTCGGCCTGTTTCTCGGGAGTAGGAGCATGTTGTGAAGCCCAGTTAGCAAGCCACCTTATCATGGTGAATCCCTCCTTGAGTTCAATGCTCTGCTGCGACAAAGGCTATCAAATAATGGACGCGGCGTGTGTTAATTCGTTACAGGTGTTGCAAGCTTCACCACTGATACCACAACCCGCGCGACAAGAAAAAAGCCCGCACAGCAAAGGCGGGCAATCCCACTCTCTTTGAAAGCGTGTCACGAGGATGACACGCCACAAGTTTAACCGTCGTGCAACCCGCACCTACGTGTGCTGGCGATCAGTTCCGCGCGAATATATCGATCGCCCTTGAATCTATTGAAGCGCCGCCACGTTTTTCGCAATGGCCCGCGCAAACTGCGCGATCTGCCGCCCCTGCTCGATCAGATCCATCGCGAGCCGGAACGTGACGACGTCCGTCTTGTCGGCCAGCTGAAGCTTCGCGAGCACGACCTGACGCGCGGTCGCGGCGAGTTTCTCGATGCCGGCTTTCGCGTCGATGACTTTCGCCACTTCGTCCGGATCGGGCGCCTCGATCGTGCGAATCGCCTGCTCGAGATTGCGGATCACCGCCTCGGAAAACTGCGTGGTCGCCGCATCGCGCAGGCGCAACAGGTCGATCTGCTGCGTCATTCGCTGCTGCGCGACGCTCAGCAGCGTCGTGCCGACAATGCCGCTGATGCTCTCGAGGTGACTCGTGACCTGCGTATAGCCGACCATCTGCTGACCTTCCTCCTCCGAGTGTTCCCCCTTCGACAGGCGGCCGATATATTGAAGAATCTCGAAGGAAAGCCGGTCGCTTTCCTTGTCCTTATCGAGCATCTGATTGATCTCTTCCATCGTGCCCGTCGACACCATCTGGGAGCCGCGTTGCACGACTTCGAGCACCTGCATGCCGAGCCGGGTCAGCTCGATACGCACGCGCTGCAATCCAAGCGCCGGCACCGTCAACACCGACTCGTCGAGATACTGCGGATCGCCCGCGGGTTTGGCGGGCTTCGCGCGCTGCGGCACGACCAGTTGCGCGAACCGCGCGATCGGACCGGTAAACCAGATCAGCAGCAGCGTGTTCGCTACGCTGAACAGCGTATGCACATTGGCTACCTGGCGCGGCGCCTCGGCCGCGAGGCGCTCGAGGCCCTGCAGGTCTGGATGCGACGGCGATATCCAGCGCACGAATTCCGCCATCTGAGGAATCAGAAAGAGCGCGATCACGACGCCGAGCACATTGAACACCAGATGCACGACGCCCACCTGCACCGCCTCCGGTGGCTTGCCGATCGAGGCGAGCAAGGCCGTGCCGCAGGTGCCGACATTCGCGCCCAGAATCAGCGTAATAGCGGCTTCGAGAGGCATCAGGCCCTGCCCGCTCAGCGCAATGACGACCGCGAGCGTCGCCGCCGAGCTTTGCACGATCGCGGTAAAGACCGCCCCCACGATGACGCCGACGAGCGGATTGCGCATGTCCTGCATCGCGTCGATGAACGGCTGGTACGTGCGCAACGGATGCGTGGACTCGCCCATCAGCTGGATGCCCATGAACAGCAGCCCTAGCCCCAGCACGACGCGGCCGATCTGCCGCAACACCTCGCGCGGGGCAAACGCGTGCAGCACGAAGCCGATCGAGAGCATGTACGGCGTCAGACGCGAAACGTCGAAGGCGATGATCTGCGCGGTGATGGTCGAGCCGATGTTCGCGCCCATGATCATCGGCACCGACTGGGCAAGTGTCATCAGGCCGGCGGACACGAAGCCGACCATCAGCACCGTCGTGATGGTCGACGAGTTCAGCAGCGCGGTCACGATGGCACCCGCCAACACGCCACGAAACCGGTTCGCGGTCAGCACGCCGATCAACGACTGCAGTTTCGATCCCGCGATCGCCTTGAGCCCGCCGGTCAAGAACTCCAGCCCCAGAAGAAACAGTGCGAGGCCGCCGATCAACAGCCCGAAGATCCCAAGGATGTTCAACTTGTCGGGATCGATGTCAGCAAGATAATCAGTCATCCGATGTGCCTCTGATGATCACACGAATAGATGCGAGAGCAAGGGACGGCTTCGCACCCCGGACCGACGACCGTGGCGGCGGTCTGCCGCACTGTGTCCGGGGCAGCTACTTAAGGCTAACGCTAAGGGTATGAGGAAGACGGCGCGCAGGCAAGGACGGGAAAGCGGCCGGCGGCAACGAGACACCGGAGTTCGCAAAGCATTCGACCAGTAGTCAACGCGATTCATTGCCTCGTCAAACAACGATTCCTGCATCCGAATTGACAGTTAACCCGTAGGTGAAAATGCCCATCGTCCGGGCCGATTGCCGCTGCCAATAATAGGTCCATCCTCCAATCAAACTTGCTCAACTCACCCTAAACAAGAAGGAGGACTTATGGCAAATCGTGTTGCATACGTAACCGGCGGCATGGGTGGTATCGGAACCGCCATCTGCCAGCGCTTGCACAAAGAGAACTACACCGTCATTGCGGGCTGCGGACCGAACTCGACCCGCAAAGCCCGATGGCTGGAAGATCAGAAAGCGCTCGGCTTCAACTTCATCGCATCGGAAGGCAACGTCGCGGATTGGGAGTCCACCGCGAAAGCGTTCGAGAAGGTCAGGAAGGAAGTCGGTGAAGTCGACGTGCTCGTCAACAACGCGGGCATTACGCGCGACGGCATGTTCCGCAAGATGACATACGAAGACTGGCAAGCGGTGATCGACACCAATCTCACGAGCCTGTTCAACGTGACCAAACAGGTCATCGAGAGCATGGTCGACCGGGGCTTTGGGCGCATCATCAACATCTCGTCGGTCAACGGCCAGAAAGGCCAGTTCGGGCAGACCAACTACTCCACGGCCAAGGCCGGCATTCACGGCTTCACGATGGCGCTCGCGCAGGAAGTGGCGACCAAGAACGTGACGGTCAACACCGTGTCGCCGGGCTATATCGGCACCGACATGGTCAAGGCCATCCGTCCGGAGGTGCTGGAGAAAATCGTCGCGACGATTCCGGTACGGCGTCTCGGCACGCCGGAAGAGATTGCGTCGATCGTCGCGTGGATCGCGTCGGATCAGGCGGGCTTTGCGACCGGAGCGGATTTTTCGCTGAACGGCGGTCTGCATATGGGCTAACGGGAACGGCGCCGCGTGGGATGCGGCGCAGCCGTCTTCCGTTATCGACGTTGTCAGGTTCCGCGATGGTTTAGCGGCCCGGCGCAAGCCGGCCGCCTCAGTGAGCATATGACCAGAAAAGCGAGCCGTACTCGCGCCGCACCCGCGAAGTCGCCGCGCACCCGCCCGAAGGCGATGCTGCGCCCGATCGTGCCTGCCAAAGCGGGCGAAATCTCGCTCGACTATCACATGACGCTCGAAGCATTACGCAGCGGCGTCGCGAATCAATATCACGTCGGCAGCATGGCGCAGGCCATTTACATGGCGATGCTGCTGAATCAGCGCGGCTATGGTTCGGCCGTACCCGAGTTGTTTCGCGACGCGGAGGGCGTGATTCTGCGCTGCCGCCAGGCGGGACTCGAAACCGGCATCTGCGTGGTCGATCACGACGCCTTCGCGCTGCTCGGCCAGGTCCTCACGCTCTTCGATGAGCAACTCGCGGTGGCGCCAGTGGGAGAGTTGATCGCGGTCAACGCGAAGCTGAAGACCCTGTTCAGCGCCGCCAATGGCCACGGCGACGTCGACGGCGACGAGAACACCGCATAACGACGCGTTGGCATTTACTTGTGCAATGCGCCGCGCACATTCGACACATCGTTTCGCGTGACCGGTCCGGCCGCGTTTCCCCATGTGGTCCGCACGAACGTGAGCACACGGGCCATTTCGGTGTCCGTCAGCTTGCCGGCGAAAGACGGCATCTTGTGCGGCTCCGGTCCCGACTCGGTATGCGGACTGCCGCCGCCCTCGACCAGCAACCGCACCAGTGACGCGCTCGATGCCGATAGCACCGCGGGGTTGCCCGCGAGGCGCGGATACTTATGCGGCACCCCTGCCCCGTCCATCTGATGACAGCGCGCGCAATACGACGCATAGATGCCCGCGCCGGGTCTTTCCACGTCGCCGGTTTTCAGAGCCTGCACGGTTTGCTGCGCGGCGTTGGAGCGTGCGTTGAAATTACCGCTCGGCGCGCGCGGCGGCAGGCTCTTCAGATACGCGGCGATCGCCGCGAGATCGTCGTCGTTCAGGTATTGCGTGCTGTCTTCGACGACCTGCACCATGCTGCCGAACGTGATGAGTCCGCCGCCGTGGCCGTGTCGAAGGAAGTCGACGATGTCGGCCGCGGAACTGCGGCCGAGCCCCGAGCCCGGGTCGGCGCTCAGGTTCGGCGCGAACCAGTGGTCGTTGGTACCTCCCGTCAGATAAGCCGATGCAGACTCGTCATAGCCGCGCTCTTCGTAGGCGGGTCCGCGCGGCGTGTGGCAGGCGCCGCAATGGCCAAGCGATTGCACCAGATACGCTCCACGATTCCACTGCGCGTCATGTTTCGCATCGGCCTTGAACTGGCCTTTCGGTGCGAACGCCCAGTCCCAGAACATCAACGCCCAGCGCTGATTGAATGGAAACGGCAAGCGCGTTTGCGGGGCGGGCACCGCGACCGGTTGCACGCCGTGCATGAAGTAGGCGTAGAGCGCGTGCATGTCGTCATCGGTGATCTTCGCGAACGACGGGTACGGCATCGCCGGATAAAGCCGCTTGCCCCCGGGCGCGATGCCCTCGCGCAACGCGCGGGCGAAGTCGTCATAGCTATAACGGCCGATGCCGTATTGCGGGTCCGGCGTGATGTTCGACGTATAGATCGTGCCGAACGGCGATCCCATGCCGAGCCCGCCGGCAAACGGCGGCGTAGCTTCAGGCGCCGCGCCCGGATGCGGGACGCGCGGCGCGGCGGTGTGGCAACCGGCGCAATCGGCGGCTTTGGCGAGATATGCGCCGCGTGCGATCTGCGCGGCGTCGGTGGATGCGTCCGGTGGGTTCGCGGCGGCATCGGCCGCGCCGGCCGCGTTTGCCGCCGTTGCTATCGTCAGCGCGCATGCGGCCACGATGCCGTATCCAACCGTGTCGAGAACGCCGCGCTTCATCACCACCACCTGCACGGCGACACGATCGCGACCGCGACATCCGTAGCGATCAATGCGAATAGAAATAGCATGCTCGTCATCACCGCGACGTGCGTCAGAAACCAGTCGAGTTCGGCGCGCGTGCGGCGCTCGCCGTTCAGCGCGCCGAGTTTCAGCGGCGCGACGCGGCGCAGATTGCGCCATGCGACCCAGGCGCCGAACGCGCCCGCGACCAGGCACACCGTGCCGAGCGCGACGATCGCCGGACGCATCCACGACACGAGCGGCGCGCCGAGCGGATGATTGTGCGGATAGCAGGCCTGCGCGGCGAGCGTCTCCGCCAGCATCATCTGCAACAGCCACGCGAACGGCGCCGCGAGCAGACCGATCAGCACATAGCGCATCGAGATGTGCGAGTCTCGGGGCAGCGTCGTCATGACCACTCCCGGAACAGATACGGCGTCAGATACAGCGTGCTGAAAATGAACAGCCACACGACATCGACGAAGTGCCAATACAGCCCGCCGATCGACAGCGCCGCGCAGCGCTTGTCGTCGAAATAGCCGAGCGCGGTCCAGATCGCGAGCAAGGTCAGCACGACGATTCCGACCAGCACGTGCGCCATGTGAAAGCCGGTAATCGTGAAGTACAGTGAGCCATACTGATGCGAGGTCAGGCCATAAGGGTGGTTGTGCCACTCGCGCAACTGAATGCCCATGAAGATGCAGCCCAGCACGATGCCCGCCGCCATCGACGCGACACCGAGTCGCAACCGCCGCCGGCGCACACAGCGCTCGCAGAACCAGACGAACACGCTGCTCGACAGCAGAATGACCGTATTCGCGCTGCCGAGCCCGAGCTTCGGCAATCCCTCGGGGGGCCAATGCTGCTGGCTTTGCGACGCCAGATACAGATACGAGAAGATCAGATAGCCGAACAGCGCGCCTTCGGTCGCGATCAACGTGACGCAGCCCCACCAGCCGCTCGATCGCTCGCCCGCGCTGCCAACCGGCAATGCTCGCGCGGTCCGGTCCGGTTCGCTCGACGCGCGATTGAAGTTGAGTGCATCGCTCACGTCAGCCTCCCGCATCTTCGACCGCGACCGGCTCGCGCTGGATCAGCGCGCGCTCGGGCCACAGCCACGTGATGATCGACATCGCGCAACCGGCCAGCATCGCGCCCACGAAAACCCAGGCGGTCAACGCGAGCCCCGCGAACAGCAGCGCGGCAAAGACCGCGAGCCAGAACGGCGCGTACGAGTCTTCGGGCATCTTCAGGATCACGTCGGGACTCGCTTCCAGTGCGGTCGTGCCCAACGCTTCGCGACCCTGCGCGAGCAGATAGCCTTCGTCGAGTTGCGAGCGCGCTTGATCCGCCTCGCCCGGCTCTTCGACGCGCCCTTCCCACAATGGATGCCGGCTCGCGAGCGTCGGCACCACCGCGAAGTTGTACGGCGGCGGCGGCGAGCTGACCGACCATTCGAGCGTCGGCGCATCCCACGGATTGTTGCCGGCGGGCTTGCCGCGCTTCAGGCTCACCGCGATATCGATCAGAATCAGCAGCACGCCGGCCGCAAACAGGAACGAACCGAGCGACGTGACGAGGTTCACGGTGTTCCAGCCCATGTCGGCGGGATACGTGTACATGCGGCGCGGCATGCCGAGCAGTCCCGCGATATGCATCGGAAAGAACGCGACGTTGAAGCCGATGAACAGCACCCAGAACGCGAGCTTGCCGAGACGCTCGTTCGTCATCCTGCCGGTGAACTTCGGAAACCAGAAGTAGATGCCGCCAATCACCGGAAACACATTGATGCCGAGCAGCACGTAGTGCAGATGCGCGACGACGAAGTAGGTGTCGGTGAGTTGCCAGTCGAACGGCACCGCCGCGGTCATCACGCCGGAGACACCGCCGATCACGAACAGCAGCACGAAGCCCGCGAAAAACAGGAACGGCACGCGATACACGGGGCGGCCGGTCCAGATCGTCGCGACCCACGCGAACGTCGCGACCGCGCTCGGCACCGCGATCACCATGCTGGCCGAGCCGAAGAACGACAGCGCGAGCGCGGGGATGCCGGTCGCGAACATATGGTGAATCCACACGGCAAAGCCGAGCACCATCGTTGCGACCGTCGCCAACGCGACCGGCCCATAGCCGACCAGCGGCCGGCGGCAAAAGACCGGCAGCGCATCCGACACGATGCCCATCGCCGGCAGCACGACCACATAGACCCATGGGTGCGCGAAAATCCAGAACAGGTGCTGCCATAACAACGGACGCCCGCCATTGAGCACGTCGAAGAAATGCGTGCCGATGCGGCGGTCCATCCACAGCATCAGAAACGCGAGGCTCACCGAAGGCACCGCCAACAGATTGCCGCCCGACGCGGTCAGCGTGCCCCACACGAGCACCGGCACGCGATCGAGCGACATGCCCGGCGCGCGCATCCTCAGCAGCGTGACGACGAAGTTCATCGAGCCGACCGTCGTCGAAATCCCGAGCAGCACCATGCCGAGCGCATACACGTCGATGTTCGGGCCGTTGCTGTATTCCAGCCCGGACAGTGGCACGTAGTTGAACCAGCCTGCGTCGGGGGCCTGACCGGTCGGAAAACTCGCATACAGGAAGATGCCGGCGAACAGGAACACCCAGTACGACAGCGCGTTCAGGCGCGGAAAAGCCATGTCGCGCGCGCCGAGCACGAGCGGCCAGAGGTAGTTCGAGAAGCCGGACAGGACGGGCAGCGCGTACAGAAAGATCATCGTCAGTCCGTGCATCGTGAACAGCTGGTTGTACTGTTCGGGCGTGAGCACCGTTGCATTGGGGCGCGCCAGTTGAACGCGCATGATCAGCGCTTCGACGCCGCCCATCAGCAGGAAGACGAATGCGGTCACCAGGTAGCGCAGACCGATGGTCTTGTGATCGACCGTCGAGAACCAGCCGCGCCAGCCGGGCCGCGACTCCCAGATTTCGCGCAGCCGCTTTTCCTGCTCGCTGCCGGGCTCGACGCGGCCGCGCCGCGGCGTGCGTGTCAGTGCGGGCACTGAAGCGGAAGCGGGATGTTCGGACATTGAGCGGGCTCCTCGAGTGCGATGCGCTTCAATGCAGCGTCGCCAGATACGCCGACAACGCGGCGGCCTCGCTGGTGGTCAGCGCGATACTGGGCATCAATCCATCGGGTTTGATTCGCTGCGCGTGCTCGATCCAGTCGAGCAGATGGTCGGGCGTGTTGCTAAGCGCGCCTGCCGCGATCATCCGGCGCGAACCGAGATGCGTCAGATCGGGCGCCTGCACGCCGGTGGCCTTGGTGCCGCGAATCGTGTGGCAGCCGGCGCAGCGCTCTTCGAATAGATGCCGGCCGGCCGCGACAGCTGCGTCGCCGGTGGGCACGCTGGCCGCGCGTCCCTGCGCGTCGCGCCACGCGTTGAAGGCGGCGGTGTCCTGCGCGATCACTTCGAACGCCATATGCGCGTGCTGCGCGCCGCAGAACTGCGAGCACTGCCCTCGATAAATGCCGGGACGGTCCGCCTGAATCCACTGCTCGTTGGTTTGCCCCGGAATCGTCTGCGTCTTGCCCGCGAGTTGCGGTACCCAGAACGCGTGCACGACGTCCGCGCTTTTGAGCTGGATCTTCACGGGTTCACCGACCGGAATGTGAATCTCGTTCGCGGTACTGAAGTTGCGGGCCGGGTTCGGATCGTCGCTGTAATCGGCTTTCCACCACCAGTCGTAAGCGGTCACGGTGATCGTCAATTGCGGATACGACGCGGGCGACGCCACCGATTCGAGCGTGACCAGTGCATAGGCCAGCATCCCCAACAGCACGACCGACGACACCGCGGTACCGATGAACACCCAGCGGATGCCGCCGGGCTCGGCGCTCAGCGCATCCTCTTGCGTCGCGGGACGCTTGCGGACCATCGCGCCGATCAGCAGACCGGCGACGATCAGCGTGACCAGCGTCACGATCGCGGTGAAAACCCAGCCGAGGTAAAGCGTCGGACGGGCCGCCGGGCCCGCCGCGTGCAGGAAGTAATTCAGCGGTGCCACCGGGTTTGCGTGCGCGGAGCTTGCGGACGCGAGAGCCAGTGCCGCTAACGACGTGACGCTGCCGCGCCTGATGCGCCGTCCTGGCGTTCCGGATGCTTGCGCTGCTGCCACTGGGGACCCCGCTGGTGATGAGCTTTCAACACGCGTCGTCCCCCTGCGAACGAGACGACGCTTAAGCAGGCCAGCAAAAATCAGGCCGCGCGTGCGGCTGACGGGAGCGGGTCAGTAGAAGGGTGGATTCGCTCGGTCAGGCGAGCTGTCGTGTAAGCGGGAGTTGCTGCCGCGAAGAATTTATTTTAATAGTGGCCTTCTCAAAAAAAATCGCCTCTAGAATTCCGCTCTGCATAACTTAGTTATTTATAAGTTCACTGTTATCGGACAATCTGGAGGACAAGTGATTCAATGCACGTTCGAATTGAATGGTAAGCCAATGAGCGAATTTGGGATTGGCGCTCTATCGTTTCCTGCATACTCCGGGCAGGGGAGTTATATCAACAAAGCGGCTGGAATGTGCACGCGGAAGATCGGCGCCATTCCGGTCGGCCGATATTTTATTTTTGACCGAAGATCCGGCGGCATTCTTGGGCCATGGAAAGATCGGCTTAACCTGAATGGCAATAACAAGAGCGAATGGTTCGCGCTCCACGCGATCGACGCTAATATTGACGACGATAAAGTCTTATGCGACGGCATTATTCGTGGCCAGTTCCGATTGCATCCGAAGGGTCGATTGGGGAGGAGCGAGGGCTGCATAACTATCGACCGACTTGCAGACTGGCGTCATATCCGTTCGATATTTACCAACACGCCGAAAGTATCAGTTCCTGGATCGGAACTTAAAGCGTACGGTGAAGTGACGGTGAAATGAAAAAAATCCTGATCTGCCTCGCAGTCGGTTTCGGCTTACTGCTCGCAATCTTTGCCAATGCGCTGTGGTGGATGATGAATCCAGAAGCGCCCCTGAACTTTTCGAATCCGATATGGAAATTGGCGGTTCGTATGTACGGGGTCAAGACGGCATATCAAGAATCCGACCTGGCGTTTCTCATGTCGTCGGCCGGAATCGTGCTAGGTTTTGCCGCAGCAATTCTGCTTGTCTGGCGAAGCAAGAAACGTGGTCAGCGAAAGCTTGACGACTAGCCATCTTACGGTGGAAATAATCGCTGCCTCCGCATCAAAAATTGCGTCCTAAGCCCGCCGACCAGCGGGCTTTGTCGTTCTCCGAAAAAGCGATTGCACACCACCCGGCGTTGAGTGTGCGCACGGTTAGTTCGTCGGACTCCGAGGGGAAAGGGCAATAAGCGGTATGACGGGCGACCCGCCCCGTCGTCCGCAAAAGATCACAGGTCGAGCACCAGCAGCGGCGATTTCGCGCGCGAGCAGCACGGCAGGAACTGATCGTTCGCCGCGCGTTCCTCGTCGGTCAGATAGGAATCCTGGTGATCCGGCTCCCCAGACAGCACCCGCGTCAAACAGGTACCGCACACCCCCATCTCGCACGACGTGATCACTTCGACGCCATGCGCGGCCAGCGCCTGCACGACCGTGCATTCGGGCGGGACGTCGATCGTCGCGCCGCTGCTCGCGATGCGCACCTGGAAGCTGCCGCCCGTCGCCGGCTGATTCGCGGCCGCGCCGAAAAACTCGTAGTGCAACCTGTTTTCCGGCCAGCCCTTGGCGCGCGCGGTCTCGAGCACGAAATCCATGAAGCCGCGCGGGCCGCAGACATACAGATGCGTGCCGGGCGGCGCATCGCTTAGCGTCTGCTCGATATCGAACGTCGAGCCGCCCGGATGATCATCGTGATGAAGCTGGACTGACTTCGCGAAGCCAGCTTGTGCAAGACGCTCGACGAACGCCGTGCGTTCCTTCGAGCGCGTGCAATAGTGCATGTCGAACGAAGCGCCCGTGGCGGCGAGCCGCTCGGCCATGCAAAGAATCGGCGTGACACCGATGCCGCCCGCGAGCAGCAGATGATGTGCCGCATCGTCAGCGAGCGCGAAATGATTGCGCGGCGCGCTGATCTGCAGGCTATCGCCTTCGCGAAGCAAATCGTGCACCGCTTTCGATCCGCCGCGTCCCGCTTCGTCGCGCAGCACCGCGATCAGATAGCGATGCGTTTCGCGCGGATCGTTGCACAACGAGTACTGACGCACGAGCCCGTTGGGCAAATGCACGTCGACGTGCGAGCCGGCGTCGAAAGCGGGCAACGCCTGACCGTTTTCGCTCGCGAGTTCGAAGCTCGCGATACCGGGCGCTTCGTCGCGCCGGCGCACAACCACCACATTCAGCACGGGATGATTCATGTCGCCGTCCGCACCGGAATCACGCGCGTCACTTCGGCCCGGGGCGCGTCAGCCCGAGCCGCGCCAGCCTGCGGCGCGCCCGTCTCCGCGCGCTCCTGCGCGACGAGCCGATCGATCACGCGACGCGACATCACACCGCCCGCATCGATATTGAGTTTCAGCAGATTGCGCTCGGGCCAGCGCAGCAGGTTCTGCTGCTGACGTTCGAGCATCTCCAGATCTTCACCGAAGATCTTGCCCTGTCCTTCGCGGATGCTTGCGGTCAGCGCGGCATCGTCGGGACGGAAATTGCGCGCCATACCCCAGAAATACCAGATCGATGTTTCGGTTTCCGGCGTGATGAAATCCACCACGATCGACGACGCCTTCTTGTCGGCCGGCGCGTGGTAGCCGCCATGTCCGGCATGCGCGACGCCTACCTCGATCAGCACGTGACTCGGCGGCGTGAAGTGGCAGATCTGCCAACGGTCGACGGGCACGTCGTCGGCGAGACCGTTGCCGCGCAACGCCATCTTCCAGAACGGCGGCGCGGCGACGTTTTCCATGAAACGGCTCGTGCGCACGGTATCGCCTTCGGCCACCGTCTTCGGCGCGGCTTCGTCGATTTCCTTTTGCCCGATGCTGTTCGCGTGCACATAGGTCTCGTGCGTCAAATCCATCAGGTTGTCGATCATCAGCCGGTAATCGCAGCGGATGTGATAGAGCCCACCGCCATACGCCCATTCGGAACTCTCGGCCCATTCCAGATGATGCAGCTTGGCGGCATCGGCCTGCGCCGCATCGCCGGGCCACACCCAGACGAAGCCGTAGCGCTCGATCACCGGATAGCTGCGAATCGATGGAAAGCCATTGACGCGTTGGCCCGGCATGCCGGTCGCCTTGCCCTGACAGCCCATTTCGAGGCCGTGATAGCCACACACGAGCGTGCCGTCGCGCACGAAACCGAGCGACAGCGGCGCGCCGCGATGCGGACAGAAGTCTTCGAGCGCCACCACGGCGCCTTCCGCGTTGCGATAGAAAACCATCGGCTCGCCGCAGATCGGCCGGCCGAGCGGCTTATCCGCGACTTCATCGGGCATGCATGCGACGTACCACGCGTTCTTGGGAAACATGTCAGTGTCACTCCTTGTTGTTAGTTCGCGCACTTCATTCAGTTCACTCATTGAGATTCAGTGTACTCAATGAGCCTTTAATGATTAAATGAAGGTTTTCCCCTAGACCAACTTTCAATCAGGTAACACGAAGACCAGTTTGCCATTCGCTCCGGAAAGGCACGAGGCCTTCAGAACTAATATGGTCACTTCAACCGATACCAGCACTTCCGCGATCAGCATCGATCTGTACGACCAGCCCGGCCATCTGATCCGACGCGCGCATCAGATTTCCGTATCCATGTTTCATGATCTGATCGGGCGCGAGGTGACGCCCGTGCAGTATGCGGTGCTCAGAATGCTGCAGGAATTGCCCGGACTCGATCAGGTCACGCTTGCGCAGCGGGTCGGTCTCGACACGTCGACCACCGCAGACATCGCGGTGCGGCTCGAAGCGAAAGGCTGGATCGTGCGCGAAGTTCTGCCGCGCCGCCAGCGTCGTCTGTTGCTGACGCCGGCTGGAGAGCAGTTGCTCGATGAATTGATCCCCGGCGTCAACGCGCTCAATCACGGCCTGCTCGACGGCATGGGCGACGAGGATGCGCGAGAGCTATTGAGGCTATTGAGAAAGTTCGTGCATCTGAACAACGATCAGAGCCGCGCGCCGCTGCGCAGTGCGAGCGACGACGCGACTCCGAACTAGCCCGCTGGCATCCTCCGCGCTCTCCGTGCTACGGCGCGACCTCCACCACGATCTTGCCGCGCACGTGGCCTTTCGCGAGCCGTTCGAGCGCGTTGGCCGTGGCATCGAACGAAAACCGTTCGGCGACCACGACACGCACGCTGCCGTTATTGATCAACGACGCGATCTCGGTCAATTGCCGCCCATCGGGCCGCGCGGTATAACGCGCGGCCCGCGCGCCATGGCTCGACGCCTCGGTCTGCGACGGCTCGTTGAGCGTCGAGATCAGCGCGCCGCCCGTCGCGACGGCTGACCACGAGCGGCGCTGCGTATCGCCGCCGACCAGATCGAACACGAGGTCCATGTCGCGCGCGACGTCTTCGAAACGCTGCGCGTGATAGTCGATCACGCGATCCGCGCCGAGCGAGCGCACGAACTCGATGCCGTCGCCGGACGCCGTCGCGTACACCTCCGCGCCCTTCTGCTTGGCGAACTGCACGGCGAAATGTCCAACGCCGCCCGCGCCCGCGTGAATCAGCACGCGGCAGCCCGCTTCGAGGCAGCCGTGCTCGAACAGGCCCTGCCACGCGGTCAGCGCGGCGAGCGGCACGGCGCCCGCGGTCCCCGCGTCCAGTTTTTCCGGCGCATGCGCTAGCGCACTCGCGGGCACGACGACGAATTCCGCGTACGCGCCCTGCCCCTGGCCAACGAAGCCATACACCTGCTCGCCCGCGCGCCACTGCGCGGCGCCCTCGCCGACCCGTTCGACCACACCGGAAAAATCGCGCCCCAGCGTATAGGGCAGCTGTTCTTCGCGGATCAACGGGTACTGGCCCGAGCGTGTTTTCAGGTCGACCGGATTGACGCCGGCCGCGCGCACGCGCACCAGCACCTGGCCGGCGCCTGGCTCGGGGATCTCGATCGTCTCGGCCTTGAACACCTCTGGACCGCCGAAGCTGTGAATGCGATAAGCGAGCATCGTGCTCATGATGAGCCTTCTCCTTGAAAGGTCGTGTGTCAGCGGCGCTGCGTTTCCGGCTGACCGCAAGCCGCATTCCTCAACGAGCCCGCGAGCCGCGGCACGACATATGCGACAAGTAACGATAGGCGCACAGTCGTGATGTACTCACTCAAGGAGGAACCATGTCACAGCACCCCGCTCATTCGCAGGATCATCGTCACCCCGGCCAGCCGAATCCCGCTGACATCGAAAAAGCACTCAGTGGCGTGAATTACCCGACCACGCGCGAAAAGCTGGTCGCGCAGGCGCGCAAGAATCACGCGAATACCGACATCGTCGATCTGGTCGACCGGCTGCCCGATCACAATTTCGACAGCCCGGCCTCGGTCGCGAAGGAAATCGCGCGTATTCAATGACGCACGCCACACTCGACGCGCGAATGAAGAAGTCCGGCGTTGCGCGTATCGGCATTTCCGGCTGGCGCTATCAAGGTTGGCGCGGCAGCTTTTACCCCGAGGATCTGAAACATGCAGCGGAATTGCAGTACGCGTCGGCGCTGTTCGGTACGATAGAAATCAACGGCACGCACTACAGCCTTCAATCGCTCGATAGCTGGCGGCGCTGGTATGCGCAAACGCCTGACGGCTTCGTGTTCGGCATCAAAGGCGCGCGTTATCTGACTCATATGCTGCGGTTTCGCGATGCGAGCGCGCGCGTCGGCATCGCGAACTTCTTCGCGCAGGGCCTGCTCGCGTTGAACGAAAAGCTCGGTCCGATCCTGTGGCAATTTCCGCCGTCCTTCCGATTCGAGCCCGGCGCAATGGAGCGCTTTCTGCGCGAGTTGCCGCCCGACACCGCGAGCGCATCGGCGCTCGCCAGTCAACACGATAAGCGCGTCAAGACACCCTACGTCGACATCGATCGCAAGCGGGTGTTGCGTCACGCGGTCGAAGTGCGCCACGCGAGCTTCGTCGATCCGGCGTTCGTGACCTTGCTGCGGCAATACGGCGTCGCGCTCGTCGTTTCCGATTCCACCGAACCGTGGCCCGTCGCCGAAGATCTGACGGCGGACTTCGTCTACATCCGCCTGCACGGCAGCGAAGCCAAATACTCGGGTTCATATGGGGACGAAGCTTTGCAACGATGGGCCGAGCGAATCGATGCATGGCGCGGCGGCTCACAACCGGCCGACGCGCGATTGATCGCGCCGCAACTCGCGCCGCGCCGCCGGGCCGCGCGAGACGTCTACTGCTACTTCGACAATGACGTCAAAGCGCGGGCGCCGTTCGACGCGCAACGATTGATGAAAGACCTCGGAATCCAGGCGACGCAAGCGCCAGCATTACCCTGATCGCTTGCCGCCGTGCGCCAGCTTCTGCGCGGTGCGCAGCGCCGCGACGATGCGCTCGTACACCTCGCGGCGGGTTTCAGGGTCCGGCGCGCGCAGCGCATACGACGGATGGTACGTCGCGACCACACGCTGCTCGCCGCGTTCGAGCGTGTTGTCGAACGCATCCTGCAAACGCGCGTGCGGATCGTCGACAACCGCTTTCAGCGCGGTCGCCCCAAGTGCGACGACCACGCGCACATCCGGCATGTCGAGTTCCTGTTCGAGCCAGTAGCTGCACGCTTCGACTTCGCGCTGAGCGGGCGTTTTGTGCAAGCGGCGCTTGCCGCGCGCAATCCACTTGAAATGCTTGACCGCGTTCGTCACGTATACGTCGTTACGCTTGACGCCGGCTTCTTCGAGCGCTCTATCGAGCAACGCGCCGGCCGGCCCGACGAAGGGCTTGCCCTGCAGATCTTCCATGTCACCGGGCTGCTCGCCGACCAGCACGATCGACGCATGCCGCTGCCCTTCGCCGGGCACGGAATGAGTCGCATTGCGCCAGAGCGCGCAACGGCGGCAATCGCCGAGCTTCGCCGGATGCTGATCGGGTTCGACATCCGCTGGCTCCGATTGCGCGTCGCCATGCGCGCGCTTTTTCTGCGGTTTGTCGGTCATGGGTACGACCGCGCGTGCCGAAGCAGCTTATTTCTCGCTCTTCTTCGGAATCTTCGCGCCCGACTTGCGCGCCTGATTCAATGCGATCGCGACAGCCTGCTTGTGCGGCTTGCCATGCTTCGTCTCGGTCTTGATGTTGTGCGACACGGTCTCTTTCGATGTACCTTTCTTCAGCGGCATGATCTTCTCCGGGTGTAGATGACGAAAGGAAAAATCAGGACCCGCACGCAATGGCGTTCCTGCACCGAAACTGCGCAGCATACGCTGTGCCCGCGTTCGTCGAAATCACCCGGAAACCCCCGATGCCGACGCATTCAACGCCAGCGACACACCCCCTACCAGAATCAGACTCGACGCCCACACCGCATCGAGATTGAACCAGCTGCGCGACACGAACCTGAGCCCGAGGTAGCGATAAACGAGCCACGCGAGCACACCGCCGGCCATCGTCATGGTCGCTGCATGCACCGCGGAGACCGACAGCGCCATGCGCAAACTCGTTTCGATCAGCGCCTGGGCGGCTTTGTGCGCGCTGTCCATGGCGTCGGCGCGGCACAGACCGAGATAGATCGGCACCAGCATCAAGCCGGCCCCGTGCGCGATCGCCACCGCGAACGACCATAGCGCGAGCCGCGACGGCGGAATTCTCGCCAGCACGCGCGGATGGCGGCGGCGCATCAGCAACACCAGACCGAAGCCGATCACCAGCACGCTCGCGCCGATCTGCATCTGACGCTGCCACGCAAGCAAGCTCGCAAGCATCGCGAATGGCAGCATCATCAGCAGTATCGCGAGCGCGTGCCCGGCCGCGAGATAGAGAAGCGCGACGACCAGCGCTTGCGAGCGCCGCTGCATCAGCGCGTTCGACACCGCGAGCGGCCACCCCATTGCCGGATTGACCCCGTGATACACGCCGCTCGCGACGACGGCGAGCCACAGTGCCGCTTGCGGCGACACCGCGCCGCTCAAACGCCCACCGACGGATAGCAGAAAGAATCGGTCGAGCAGTCGCCGCCTTCGAGTCGGATCTGGTGCGCCCGATAGCCGGCGGGAAATTCGACGAAGTAATCTTCGGCGAGTTTGAGACCGCCATTCGGATCGGCATGCGCCATCACTTGCACGCCGGGCACACCATCCGGATAGAACTGGTCGTCCCACGTCGAATAGAGCGAGTTGGTCCAGTAGACGCGCTTGCCATCGCGACTGATCTCGACCATCTGCGGGCCACCGGCGAATGTCTTGCCGTTCGGATGCGGCGTGCAACGTTCGATTCCGCCGATGCGCACGGAGCCCGTCAATTTCGGCTTGCGCGGTTCGGTCACGTCGTACTGGCGCATCTCGCCGGTGCCCCAGCACGAGACGTAGAGGAATTTATCGTCGATCGAAAGATCGATGTCGGTGACGAGCGGCGGCACCGCGCCGAAACCTTGCAGCAACGGCGGCAATTCGTCGGCGTGCGCGGGCTCCGGCGGAATGGTCGCGGTCTTTTCGATGTGGAAGTGGCCGCCTTCGCGCCACCAGGTCCAGATCGACCCCTCCAGATTCGTGGTATCGACCACGACGCCGATAAATCCGTACTCGCGGCTCGGATCGTGCGCGGGCCGCACTTCCAGCGCCATCTGATGGTTCGCGCCGAGATCGAGCGTCTGCACGTTGCGCCTTGCACGCAGATCCCAGAAGTGCACGCGGTGGCCGTATTTGTTCGAAAGCAGGTCTTCAGGCACGATGCCGTTTTCGAATTGCGGCGGCAACGCCCATTCGGTCGACACCATGTAATCGCGCGGCAGATTCCACCAGAAGTCGTAATGCTTCTCTTGTGCGCCGCGCTCGATTTCCCAGCGTCCCAGCACCTCGAACGTTTGGCAATCCATGATGAAGATTCCGGGCGGCCCGTCGGTGCCGTCCTTGCCGCCACCGCCGAGCGTGCTCACATAGATGCCCTCCGGTCCGCAATGCACGGTGTGCGGACGCGAATAACCGGTCTTGCGGAAGATTTCCTCCGGCTCGATGATCTTGTGAATCTTCGCCTGGGTCGGATGCGGTTTCGTATCGACGATATAGATGCGCGACGAGCGCATGCCCGGAATGATCAGATAGCGTCGCTCGAGAAACGCGTGGCCCGTCAATGGCGACAGCGCGGACGAACACGCGTTCCAGCCGAAGTGATGGAATTCGTCGCCCTTGTTCGGCACCGGCACCGTGTGGACCACCTGGCTATAGGTCGGCGAACCGGGCTTCACGTCGATCACGGCGAGCGCGTCGGGCTGCGAGGAATCCGGACTTAGCAGCACCGTGTACGCGTATTCTTCCGCCGGCGCATCCATCGCGAGTTTCGGCGATGCATGAAAAGTAGGATCGGGGCGCATTCCCATGACGGCACTCTCCCTGTCGTTCTGAACGGTTCTGAACGGAAGCCCGGCCCGCCAAAAATCGAGCCAGCGCGTAGCCTTACATTTGTAGTTCACGACAGCGACGGACGCAACCGGATATTTGCACCCGAACGCAGGATGCGATCCGACGGCCAAGCGCACCGCATGGCAAGGGCTCGCGCCGACGCCGCGAAGCGCGAATTGGGGCCGATGCAACCCGTTACTGCTGCACGCCCCAGCGCCGCACGGTCACGCGTTCGAGCGTATCGAACACGAGATGCTCGACCAGCAGGCCGATCACGATCACGGCCGCGAGCCCCGCGAACACGCGATCCGTATACAGCTCATTGCGATTCTGGAAGATGTACCAGCCCAGCCCGCCGCTGCCCGAACTCGCGCCGAACACGAGCTCCGCGGCGATCAGCGTGCGCCATGCAAACGCCCAGCCCACGCGCAGGCCGGCCAGGATCGACGGCAGCGCCGCCGGCACGAGGATCAACAGCACGTGACGCAGGCCCGTCAGACCGTAATTGCGCCCGGTCATCTTCAGCGTCGCGGGCACCGACTGAAAGCCCGAATAGGTATTGAGCGCGAGCGGCCACAGCACCGCATGCACGAGCACGAACAACAGGCTGCCGGTGCCGAGCCCGAACCACAGCAACGCGAGCGGCAGCAACGCGATGGACGGCAGCGGGTTGAACATCGCGGTCAGCATCGACAGCAGATCGCGGCCCACGCGCGTCGATACCGCGAGCGATGTCAGCACGAACGCAAACGCGGCGCCGAGCAGATAGCCGCGCAGCAGCACGGACATTGATACCGCCGTCTTCGTGAGCAGTTCGCCGGACCACACGCCTTGCACGAATGCGGTCAAGGTAGCGCCGAAGGTCGGCAGCAGCAGATCGTTGTTGATCACGCGCGCGGCGATTTCCCACGCGGCGATCAGTACGAGCGCGATCAGCGTCTTACGCAGCCAGCCGTGCGCGAAGATCCGCCTGGCCGCGGGCAACGGCGCTTCGATCGCGAGGTCGCCGGGCGCTTCGAGCGGACGTTCGTATTCGTCGCGCACGGGCGGCAGCAACGTGACAGGTGTACTCATTGCACGGTCTCCGTCTGTTCGAACAGCAGGTGATGAATCCGCGCGACGCTGCGCTGAAAATCGGCGCGGCCGAAGCTGTCCTGCGAATATTGATGGCTGTTCAGTTCCGCGCGCACGCGGCCCGGATGCGGCGACAGCAGCAGAATCCGGTTGCCGACCACTAGCGCCTCTTCGATCGAATGCGTGACGAACAGCAGCGTGAAGTTCACCTCTTCCCATAGCCGCAGCAGTTCTTCCTGCATCTTGCGGCGCGTCAGCGCGTCGAGCGCGGCGAACGGTTCGTCCATCAGCAGCACCCGCGGCTGCATCGCGAGCGCACGCGCGATCGCGACGCGCTGTTTCATGCCGCCCGACAACGTGTGCGGATATGCGTGCGCGAACGCGGCGAGCCCGACCTTATCGAGGTAATGCAGCGCGCGTTCATGAGCTTCGGCCTTCGACAGCTTCTTCGCGACGCGCAGCGGAAACGCGACGTTCTGCACG
This sequence comes from Paraburkholderia sp. JPY465, assembly GCF_050436725.1. Classification (NCBI taxonomy): domain Bacteria; kingdom Pseudomonadati; phylum Pseudomonadota; class Betaproteobacteria; order Burkholderiales; family Burkholderiaceae; genus Paraburkholderia; species Paraburkholderia sp. JPY465. Next base: position 2,085,823 of record NZ_JBNDMT010000002.1, on the reverse strand, counting down.
ACCGTCTTCCACGGCGGCAACTGGTCGAACTCCTGAAACACGACGATGCGATCGGCGCCCGGTCCGCGCACGCGCTGACCGTCGAGCGAAATGCTGCCCGCGCTCGGCTCGATGAAACCGGCGACCGCCTTCAGCAGTGTCGACTTGCCGCAACCGGACGGCCCGAGCAGCACGAAGCGGTCGCCGCCGTAGACGTCGAAGCTGACGTCGTGCGTCGCGCGCACGATCCGCTCGCGCGTGCGGTACTCGAGGTTCACGTTCTCGACCGCGAGCAGTTTGCCGCTGGTTGCCGCGGCGTTCCGTGCGGCGTCATCGGGAAAGAGAAGCGTGGGATTGGCCACCATCAAAGCGCTCCCTGCGAGTAAACCGGATCAACCGGCGAATATTGCCGCGTACCGCGCAGCGCCACGACAACGCGCGACGTCATGCTCAGCTCCCCGCCGCCGTCGCCGGATCGTCGAAGAAATAGTCCTTCCACGACGACGGCTCGTTCCTGATCGCGCCGATGCGATACATGAACTGCGCGAGCCCCAAGGTGTTCTGCGGCACGATCTTGAACTGCACCTGCGGGTTCGTGATGACTTTCACGAGCAGGTCGCGATCGATCTTCGACTGATTGGTGCGGATATAGATATCGGCCGCGCCCTGCGGATTCGCATTGATGTACTTCGCCGCATCGGCGAGCGCATCGACGAACGCGCGATAGGTCTTCGGGTTGTCGTGGCGGAATTTTTCGGTGGCATAGAGGACCGTCGCCGAGCTCGGGCCGCCGAGTACATCGTACGAATTGAGCACGATATGCGCCTTCGGATTGCCGGCCAGTTCCTGCTCCTGGAACGGCGGATTGCCGAAATGCCCGGTGATTTCAGTGCCGCCCGCGATGATCGCCGCGGCCGCGTCCGGATGCGGCAACGCCTGCGTGTACTTGTCGAGCCGGTTGTATTCCTTGTCGCCCCAGCGCTTCGCCGCAGCGTATTGCAGCACGCGGGATTGCACCGACACGGTGACCGCCGGCAGCGCGATGCGGTCCTTCTGCGTGAAGTCCGCGATCGTCTTCACGTCGGGATTATTGCTGACCAGGTAGTACGGCAGATTGCCGAGCGACGCGACGCCCTTCACGTTCTGCTTGCCGTGCGTGCGATCCCAGATCGTCAGCAGCGGGCCGACGCCCGCGCCGGCGATATCGACCGCGCCCGACAGCAACGCGTCGTTGACCGCGGCGCCGCCCGACAGCTTGACCCAATCGACCTTGATGTCGAGACCCTGCTTGCGCCCTTCGCTCTCGATGAAATGCTGATCGCGCGCCACGTTCAGCAGCAGATACACGATGCCGAACTGCTCGGCCACGCGAATCTCGCCCTCGGCATGCGCGGGAGCGCTGACGACGGCGCCCATCGACAGACTCAGCAGTACAGCCGTCAAACGGCGGACAAACGACGGCCGTGCGGCGGTCGGGTGAAATCGGCTCAGCATTGAAACTCCAGTCGGCGTGCGGTGTGATGGGTGTCGTTGTGATGGAAAGCGTCGCTCAGCGGGGCACGTCGCCCTCGATCGTCGTGCGATACAGCTTGCGGCGCAGATGGTCGGGCGTGCCGGCGGCGAGATGCATCAACGAGCGGTTGTCCCAGAACACCATGTCGTGCTCGGCCCATCGATGCCGGTACAGATGCTCGGGCCGCACGCTGTGCGCGAACAGCTCGTCGAGCAACGCGCGGCTCTCGTCTTCCGGCACACCGATCACGCGCGTCGTGAAGTGCTCGCTGACGAACAGCGCCTTGCGCCCCGTCTCAGGATGCGTGCGCACGATCGGATGCACGACCGGCTTCACCTGCGCGATCTGCTCGGCCGACAGATTCGGCCGCCACGGGCTGCGCTTCTGCAGCTCCGCGTATTTGGCCAGGTAGGTGTGCTCCGCGCTGCGCCCTTGCACTGCGCTGCGCAGATGCGCGGGCAAGGTATCCCACGCCAGATGCATGTTCGCGAACAGCGTATCGCCGCCTTCGGCCGGCAACTCCTGCGCGTGCAGCAACGAGCCGAGGCTCGGCTTTTCCTTGTACGACAGGTCGGAGTGCCAGTAGTGGCCGGCGTCGCCGAGACCGATCGGCTTGCCGTTCTCGATCACGTTCGATACGACCAGCACCTCGGGATAGCCTGCCAGGCCAAACTGATGCAGCACGTGAATCTGCAGCGGGCCAAAGCGGCGGCTGAACGCGATCTGCTGCTCCGGCGTGATGCGCTGGTCGCGAAACACGAGAACGTGGTGGGCCAGATGCGCACGGTGGATGCGCGCGAAATCGTCGTCGGCGAGCGGCTGGCCGAGGTCGAGGCCGAGCACTTCGGCGCCGAGCGGCGCATCGAACGGGCGAATCTCGAAGGATTGCGCCGGGGCAGCGGGAGCGGTAAAAGCAGCGGCGGTGGTCGTCACAGGCGTCTCTTCGTCGAAACTATTCAGCGGGCGCCTAACGGCGCGGTCAGTGCGACGAATGTACCGGCCCGCGCGCGCGATGCCAACGAAGCAAATCCGATACGGTTATCTGCTGGAGTGATAAACCCGATGCTGCAATGACTTTCGACGCCTCAGAACTTCGGCAGACCCGGTGGATTGCTTTCGGAGCGCGCCAACGCTTCCGACTCGATGCCCCAGTGCGCGAGCGAGCGCTGATAGGCGCCATTCGCGATCAGTCCGTTCGTCGCGACCGTCAGCGCATCCATCAAGCCGCTGCCCTTGCGCGTGGCGATCGCCACGTCCGCGCGCGCCGGCCAGCCGGCGTTCAGGGTACCCACCTCGCGGATCGCGCCGGTCGTGGCCGCATCGTAGGCAAGCGGCGCGTTCGGGTTGAATACGACGTCGGCGCGGCCCGATAGCAACGCGATGCGGCTCGCGGCGTCATCGTCGAAGTACTGGAACTCGACCGGCTTCAAGCCCTTCGCGACGTTCTGCCGGTTCCATTCGAGGATGATCTTTTCCTGGTTCGTGCCCGAGGTCGTAATCAGCCGGAGACCCGCAATATCCTGCGGCTGCGCGATCTTCCTGATCGGACTCGCGGTTTTCACGTAGAAGCCGTGCAGTCCTTGCCGATAGGTCGTGAAATCGAACTTCTCCTTGCGCTGCTCGGTCACGCCGACGTTCGAGATCACCGCGTCGTACTTGCCCGAGGTGAGGCCGAGCGGCCAGTCGGCCCATGCGATCGGCACGAGGTTCAGCTTCAATCCGAGCGAATCGGCGATCAGTTGCGCGTAGTCGGCATCGGAACCGACGACGGTACGCGCATCGGTCGCATAGGTCGCGGTCGGCGGCAGGTGCGGCGAAATCGCGACCGTGAAGTTGCCGTCGTTCGCAAAGCGGTAGTGATTGCCGATAGCCGCGATCGCTGCGGGATTCTTCGGCACGCGAATGCGTCCCGGCTGCTCAGGGCTCAGGTCCACGGTGCCGTGCGGCGCCTGCGCCGCGAGTGCTACGTCGAGCGCATTGCGCACCAGCAGCGCGCCGAGCGCCGTACCGGTGAGAATGAATTGACGTCGATTGGTCATTGATAGGGATCAGTCTGCATTCACAGGACGCGCGACAGAAACTCGCGCGTGCGCGCATGGCGCGGTTCGTTCAATACTTGCGCGGGCGGGCCCGACTCGATCACGCGTCCGCGATCCATGAACACGATCGTGTCCGCCACTTCGCGCGCAAAGCCGATCTCGTGCGTGACGATCACCATCGTCGTGCCGGAACGCGCGAGCGCCTTGATCACGTCGAGCACTTCGTTGACGAGTTCGGGATCGAGCGCCGAGGTCGGCTCGTCGAACAGCAGCACCTTCGGTTTCAGCGCCAGCGCGCGCGCAATCGCCACGCGCTGCTGCTGCCCGCCCGACAACTGACGCGGCCACGCATGCGCCTTCGCTTCGAGACCGACACGCGCGAGCAGACTGAGCGCAAGACTCTCTGCTTCCGCGCGCGACAGACGTCCCAACGCGACCGGCGCCTCGATGATGTTCTCCAGCACGGTCAGATGCGGGAACAGATTGAAGCTCTGAAACACCATGCCGACCTCGACGCGGCGTCGCAGGATCTCTGTCTCTTTCAGCTCGTACAGCGTATCGCCGTCGCGTCGATAGCCGATCAGCTCGCCGTCGATATCGATCAGGCCTCGGTCCACGCGCTCCAGATGATTGATCGTGCGCAGCAGCGTCGATTTGCCGGAGCCCGATTGACCGAGAATCACGGTGACGCTGCCGGGACGCAGCGTCAGCGACACGTTGTCGAGCACCTTCAGCGTGCCAAAGCTCTTCGATACCTGCTGGATCGTGATGCGCGCGCCGTCGCGTTGATCGGCCCAGCGTTGATCCAGGGAAGCGCCTACACGTGCATTGTCTTTTGCTTCCCCAGGCGGCTCGACGTGCGCATCGTCGCCGCCACGCAGAATGCCCGCGCTTTTCAGCAACGCGCCGAAGGGGAAAGCGGACCGCACCGCGCTACGTTTTACGCCGCGTGAGAAATGCCGCTCCACATAAACCTGTATCGCCGACAACACGGTCAGAATGATCAGATACCAGACCGTCGCGACCATCAGCAGCGGAATCACTTCCAGATTGCGTCGATAGATGATCTGCACCGTGTAGAACAACTCCGGCATCGCGAGCACATAGACCATCGACGAGCCCTTAGCGAGCGCGATCAGATCGTTGAACGCGGTGGGCACGATCGCGCGCATCGCCTGCGGCAGCACGATGCGCCGGGCCTGGCGCTCGCGCGGCAAGCCGAGCGCGGCGGCCGCTTCGAGCTGACCGTGGTCGACCGACTGAATGCCGCCGCGAATCACTTCCGCCGAAAACGCCGCGTGATTGAGCGTCAGGCCGAGCACCGCGGCGAGAAACGGGCTGATCAGCTCGGTGGTCGGCACATCGAAAACGACGAGGCTCGTGAACGGCACGCCGAGGTGAACGGTCTCGTACAGATAGCCGAGATTGTTCAGGATCAACAGCAGCACGATCAGCGGGATCGAGCGGAACAGCCACACGAACGCCCACGCGCAGCCCGCGAGCAGCGGCGAACGCGACACGCGCGCGAGCGCGATCGGAATGCCGAGCGCGAAGCCGAACGCCGCGCCGAGCGCGGTCAACAGTAGCGTGCGGCCGAGGCCGGACAATACCGGCTCGGACAGAAACCATTCAGCGAAAACATTCCAGCCCCAGCGCGGATTGCCCAAGACCGATTCGAGCACGATGCCGATCAGCGCCACGGCCGCCACGGTGCCGGCGAGCCGCGCGCGGTTCTTCGCGGGCACGATGCGATAGTCGGCGCGCTCACGCAACGTCTCGGCGTGCGAGGCGGCGAGTTGCGGATTCGCGAGTTCAGCGGTGTCGTTCATCGTCGTCTGCTCCGCGGTCTCAGGCCAGGGCAGCCGCGTTGGCCGTGTCGGCCGGGTCTGCCAACCTTGCTAACGCCTCGTAGCGGCTCGCCTTGCGCGGCAAGCCGAGATGATCGCGCAGCGTCGAGCCCGTCAACGTGCGCTCATAGCGCCCGCGTCGTTCGAGTTCGGGGACCACGTAGCGCACGAAATCGTCGAGACCCTGCGCCTGCACCGCGAAACCGAGGATGAAACCGTCGGCCGCGCCGGCGTCGAGCCAGCGGATCAGCTCGTCCGCGATCTGCGCGGGTGTGCCGAGAAAATGCGTGCGCGGCGTCGCGACTTCGAGCGCGACCTCGCGCAACGTGGAGCCCTTCCTGCGCGCTTCCGCCTTGATGCGGTCGGTGGTCGAACGGAAACTGTTGCGGCCGATCTCCCCTAGCTCGGGGAACGGTTCGTCGAGCGGATACTGCGTGAAGTCGTGGTGATCGAAATAGCGGCCGAGGTACGCGAGCGCTTCGTCGATCGTCAATAGCTCGCGAATCGCGCGGTATTTCGCTTCCGCTTCCTCGGGTGTCGCGCCGACGATCGGGCTGATGCCGGGGAAAATCTTCACGTCCTCGCGGCTTCTGCCATGTTCGACCGCGCTGTCTTTCACACGCTGCGCGAACGCGCGCGTTTCCTCGATCGACACCGAATGCGTGAACACCGCGTCCGCGTATTTGCCGGCGAGCGCGATGCCCGCATCCGATGAACCCGCCTGGAAAATCACCGGCTGACCCTGCGCCGAGCGCTGAATATTGAGCGGCCCGGCCACCTGGAAGAACTTGCCCTCGTGATCGAGCGTGTGCAGTTTGTCGCGCTCGAAAAATACCCCGCGCTCGCGGTCGCGCACGAACGCGTCGTCGTCCCAGCTATCCCACAGGCCTTGTGCGACGCTCAGGTATTCGTCGGCGATCTCGTAGCGCAGCGCATGCTCGGGATGCGAGCCGCCGTAGTTCTTCGCCGTGCCTTCGAGCGGCGTCGTGACGACGTTCCAGCCCGCGCGCCCGGCGCTGATCAGATCGAGCGAGGCGAACTGGCGCGCGACCGTGAACGGATCGCTGTACGACGTCGATACGGTGCCCGCGAGCCCGATCTTCGATGTGACCGTCGCGAGCGCCGACAGGATCGAGATCGGTTCGAAGCGGTTCAGAAAGTGCGGAATCGATTTCTCGTTGATGTACAGACCATCGGCGACGAACGCGAACGCGATGCCGTGTGCCTCGGCCTTGCGCACCGTATCGACGAAGAACTTCAGGTTCACGCTCGCATCGGCGGGCCCGGCCGGATGCTTCCACGAATTCATATGGCTGCCGGCGCCCTGCAGCATGATGCCGAAATTGAGTTTGCGATGGCTCATCGGATAGTCCGCCAATCGTTGAGTGTTCGTTGGAGAGATCACGCGTAGGCCGGCTCGATCGTGCTGCCGAGCAGTTCAACCGAGCGCAGGCGCGCAGGGTAATGTTGCAACGGCGAATCGATGACGAATTCGTCGATGCCGTAGCGGCGGCTCAATGCGTCGAGCTGGTCCCGTACATCGTCGGCCGTGCCCTTGACGACGTGCGGATGGCGCTCTTCGATCGTGTAGCCGCTCGCGCCCGCCTGGCGTGCGTATTCTTCGGCGGCATCAGCCGTCGCCAGATTCAGGCTTTGGCCGCTGGCCAGTTGCAGCCTGTAGATGCGCACCGGCCCGGTGAGCCGCTCGGCTTCGTCGCGCGTCGCCGCGGCGACCGCGTACAGCGCGAGCAGCGGCGCGCGGCCGCTCGCATCGCGGTACGTCTGCACGGTGCGCTCGATGTTCGCCTCATCGCCATTGAAGTGTCCGGCGTAGCAGAACTGCCAGCCCTGCCGGGCCGCGAGCGCCGCGCTATCCGGGCTGCCACCGAGCAGAATGCGCTCAGGCAGCGTCGGCGGAGCCGGAAACGCGAGCGCGCCCGCGAGCGGATGGTCCGGTTCGACGCCCGCGCCGAGAAACGCATCGAGTTGCGCGAGCTGCGTGTTGAAGCCGGGCTTGTTCTTCCTGTCGTGCAGCCATTGCAGCGCGCGGGTGGTCTGCGGCAGTCCGCCGGGCGCCTTACCGATGCCGAGATCGACGCGCCCGGGCGCGAGCGCCGCAAGCAGCCTGAAGGTCTCCGCGACCTTGAACGGGCTGTAGTGCTGCAACATCACACCGCCCGAGCCGACGCGAATCCGCGACGTATGCGCGAGCACATGCGCGACGACGATCTCCGGCGCCGAACTCGCGAGGTTGGGCGCGCCGTGATGCTCGGCGATCCAGAAGCGCTTGAAGCCGAGCGCTTCGGCGCGCTTCGCGAGCGACACCGTGAAGCGCAACGCTTCGGCCGCGCTCGCACCCGCGGCAATCGGACTCTTATCCAGCAGCGATAGCGAAAAGGTCATGGGATGGCAGATCGACGAAGAAAGATAAAAAGCGCTGACGCACTCAGGATTTCGGCAATCCCGGCGGATTGGTCGCGGCCTTGTCGATCGCTTCGGAGCCGAGGTTCCAGCGCTCGAGCACCGCGCGATACTGGCCTTTGCCGATCAGATCGTTCAGCGCGATCGTTACCGGCGCGGCGAGACCGCTGCCGCGGCGCGTCGTCACCGCGACTTCGGCGGTACGCGGCCAACCACCGCTGACGGTGCCCACCTGGCGCGTCTTGCCATGGGTGGCCGAGTCGTACAGCAGCGCCGCGTTGACGCTGAAGATCGCGTCCGCACGCCCCGATTGCAGCGCCACCGATTTGACCGCATCGTCGTCGTAGTACTGCACCTGGATCGGCTTCAATCCATGCGCGACGTTCTGCTTGTCCCATTCGAGCAGGATCTTTTCCTGGTTCGTGCCGGCATCGGTAATCACGCGCAGTCCCGCGACATCCTTGGGTTCGCGAATCGATTTGATCGGGCTGTCGGTCTTCACGAAGAAGCCGACCTCGTCGCGCCGGTAGGTCGAGAAGTCGAACTTCGCCTTGCGCTCCTCGGTCACCGTCACGTTCGAGATCACCGCGTCGACCTTGCCGGAAGCGAGCGCGAGCGGCCAGTCCGGCCACGCGAGGATCACGACATTGAGCTTGCGGCCGAGGCTGTCCGCGACGAGTTGCGCGAGATCGGGATCGAAGCCGACCACGGTCTTCGCATCGGTGGCATAGGTGCTGATCGGCGGATGCGCGACGACGATGCCGACGGTCAGTTCGTCTTTCGCGACGAACGGGAAGTTCGCCGGCACCGCCTTCGTCGCGGCTGCATCCTGTTCGGCGCGAACGCGGCCGTGCTGGTCGGGACTGAGATCGAAACCGGTCGCGGCAAACGCGTTGCCGCTGACATAGAACATGGCCGCCAATACGAGCGACGACAACTGTAGACCTGTCTTCATGTGATATCCGTCGAAGTGTGAGGAGATAGGAGTGCAGCGTTTAGCGGACTGCCAGATCGGCGTCTTTCGCGCGCAGGTCGTCGAGCGTGTCGATGCGTTGCGGCGCGAGCAGGTTCTTGCCGAAGCGAAGATGCACGTGCACTTCGTGAGGTAACGCGGTATCGAACAACTTCGTATAGCCGGTGCGTTCGTAAAGCGCCCATGCTTCCGGCTGCTTGAAACCGGTAGTCAGATAGATGCGCGAGTAGCCCTGCGCGAGCGCGCGCGCTTCCAGTTCCTGCACGACCTGTCGCGCGAGTCCCTGGCGGCGCAGATCGTCGCGCGTCCAGATGCGTTTGAGTTCCGCGGTACGCGCGTCGTAGCGCTTGAACGCGCCGCCGCCGATCGTCTCGCCGTCGCGAATCAGCAGAATGAATGCGCCGTGCGGCGGTGCGAACAGGTCGGCCGGATAGCGCGCCATCTCCTGCGCGGCGGCCGCGCCGCCGTCCTTTCGATAATCTTCGTAGCGGGTCGCGTATTCGTGCAGCAGCGCGTCGAGCAGCGGTTGCGCACGGGGATCGAGTGGCGTGGTATCAACGACGAGAGTGCTCATGAACGATCGACGCGAGGTCGTCGGATAGTCAGGAGCTCATACGATAGCGTGCAGCCGCGTGGCCGCTAACCAAGCAATTTCTCTATCTTTATCTGGTCTCGCGATTGGCTGCGATCGCGACAAACGCGCTGCAATTGCGTAGCGCAACGCCCATGTCACGTCGAGATGCGTGCAAACGTACGCGCCAGCAATTCCGGCGACCTACGTCGGCACGCGGCGCGATCTCCGGTCGACACACCGTGACAGCACTTTGCCGAAAACATTACACGCGGCTGTCAAATACGTTTCATATTCATTCCATAAAGTAACGCGTCAATCCGGCGCGCCATGGTTATCCCGATCCTGAGTCCCCGGTACACCCCACAACAAGGAACCAGGAGAACATGGTGCAATCATTCGACTACTCACGCCGCAGGGCTCTCAGGATCATCGCAGGCGCGCCGATGCTGCCCCTCGGCGCGTGTGCCGCGACGACCCTTCTCACGGGCTGCGGCGGGAGTAACGACCTCGCGGGGAGCAACACGCCCGCCGCCAGGGAAGCGACCTTCACGGCAGCGTCGTTCGCCGGGATGGCAGCGCCTACGCTCGCGAATCCTGCTGCGATGGCGGCGACCACGGTCGGATCGACGCTGACCACGCAGTACAGCGACGGCAGCAGCCGTACCTACAAACTCGCGTATCAGCCGTTCTTCGTGACGGGCGACACGGTAGCGAACACGACGGGCGGCGTGATCGTGGCGGGCGGTTATTTCGACATCAACAACCAGCCGATCATGGACACGTCGGTACCGGCCAAGGAGCGCCAGTTTTTCTCCGACTGCCCGGACGGCACCTCGCTGATCCGGCTCGACAAGCCGGTGGTGAAGGGCATCAAGGGGAACGCGGTGTTCGCTGTGGTGCAGTTCGAATACGCGACGCGCGACCAGACGGAAACAGCCGCGGGCGACATGTACGGCAAGCTGCCGTCGCCGATTGCCGTGCTGACGCTCGATCAGGACCCGACGACCGGCAAGCTCACGCTGGTCAGCTATTCGAACATCGATACGTCGAGCGCGCATGGATTGTGGATCATGTGCGGCGCGAGCCTGTCGCCGTGGAATACGCATTTGTCGAGCGAAGAGTACGAACCGGATGCCGCGACCATCGCGACGAACACGCAGTTCCAGGCGTACAGCCTTAACCTGTACGGCAGCAAATCGGCGGCGCGGCCGTATCACTATGGCCATCTGCCGGAAGTGACCGTGCATCCTGACGGCACGGGTACGGTCAAGAAGCATTACTGCCTCGGCCGCATTTCGCATGAACTGATTCAGGTGATGCCCGACAAGCGCACCGTGCTGATGGGCGATGACGCGACCAACGGCGGCCTGTTCATGTTCATCGCGGACAAAGAAGCCGACCTGTCGGCGGGCACGCTGTATGTCGCGAAGTGGGCGCAACGCTCGTCGGCGGGTGCCGGCGCCGCTACGCTGACGTGGCTCAAAATCGGTCACGCGACCAGCGATGAAATCGAGGCGCTCGCCGATACGCTGACGATCACGGACATCATGGACATCGTCACCGACGAGAAGAACCCGCCTGCCGATCCGACGTTCACCCGGATTCACTTCGGCGGCAAATTCAACTGGGTCCGCCTGAAGCCTGGCATGGAGAAAGCCGCCGCATTTCTGGAGACGCACCGCTACGCCGCACTGCGCGGCGCGAGCATGGGCTTTACGAAACTCGAAGGGACGACGGTCAACGCGAAAGACAAGATCCTGTATTCGGCCATGTCGCAGATCACGGCGTCGATGGTGCGGGGCAATGACCATTCGACCGATATCGCGCTCGACAAGGGCATTTCATCGGGCGCCGTCTACGCGCTGAATATGAAGGGCGGGCAGCGCGATCTCGATGGCGCCGCGATCGACAGCGAATGGGTTCCCATCGATATGAGCGCGCCGGGTGAACTGGTTGGCGAAGATCTGGCGAGTGCGGACAGCCTCGGTAATACCGCGAATCCGGAGAAGATCGCGAATCCGGACAACCTGAAGTTCTCGGAAAAGCTGCGTACTCTGTTCATCGGTGAGGACAGCGGCATGCATGTCAACAATTTCCTGTGGGCATATAACGTCGACACGAAGGCGCTGTCGCGCGTGCTGTCGTGTCCGGCCGGGGCGGAGTCGACAGGATTGCATGCCGTCGATGAAATCAATGGCTGGACCTACATCATGAGCAATTTCCAACATGCGGGCGACTGGACTTCCCTGCATTCGAAAGTCCAGGCCACGCTCGATCCGCTCGTACGCGCGAACTACCGGAACCGCTTCGGCTCGGCGGTCGGTTATCTGACCGCGGACCCGACATCGATCAAACTGGTGTGACGGCAAGGATCACGGGGATACCATCCAGTTTTGTTATGAGGACCATTGATGTCGCTTTGAGCCAGTAGAAAGGCACGCATTGCAAGCGGTTCCGAGGGCTGTTCAAGATCGGGCTGTTCATTTCGTTGTTTCTGCTGTCGGTTCGCTGTGTCCCGCCAAACAATGTGTGGGCAGAAAGCGAGTCGAACGCATATTGGGCGGCTTCCGGTTGTCTCGGCGTGCGGGACCTCACGGACTTCTATTTCGTGGTCTGGGTGACGATCGAACTGATCGTGGCGGCGCTGGCGTATGCGGCGATCATGAAGCTATGGCGGTGGTATCGCACGAGGCAGTAAATGCAAGACCCGTTGCAGCCGTCTCTTTAACGTGCGTGAGCGCCAATGAACGCGGGATACAGACGTTAAACCCGACCTCGACGACGCCCCCTGGTCGTCGTCGATGCCGCGACGACGCAGAGCGCGGAGGGGCCCTGCGAAATCCGAAACCGTGCACACGCGCTCGAGCGCTCAGCACCGTCAAGTTACGGATGGTTGTACATCGCGTCCCAGTCAGCCTTCGACACTGCCGGCCGACCTTGGTCCAACGAACCGCTTGCGGCACCGCCGTAACCACCGTTTGTTGCAACTTGCTGCGCGGCGACCTTCGCTTCCGCGGCCTGGATCGCGTCGGGATAGTGCGCTTGATCCCCATCACCACCGCGATAACCCGCCTTCTGAAGCTGAACAAGTTCCGCGCGCACCTGGGCGCGGGTAATCGGGCCATTCGACTGGGCGAACGAGGCAACCGGCACTACGACTGCAACGGCAACTGCAACGGCTTGGATGAGGGACTTCATGATTCTCCATCGACTTTCGTTAGCGGTGCGACAACGTGTCTGCACCAACACCGAAAGTCTAGGAGCCTTCCGCCCGAGGGTTAACCCCTAGTATTCGAAGGCATTGTTCCAATTAGCAGCAGAATGCTGGCATCTTCGCGCGAATGCCCGCCCGGCGACGCGAAGCGGACTTTACGCGTGCAACTCGCTATCGCACGACCGCCAGGTGCGTGCCGCGCTCGAGACAGCGTCAAGCGATCCGAATGCGCCCCGCCCGCTTCAGCGGACCCATTCCTCCGCGAGATGAAATAGGCAATCCCCTCGCCTGACAAGCGCGGGCACCCGCTTGCATACGACTTCGCCATCGCTCGCGAAATGACAGGTCACCGGCGCTTTCAGCGGTGTGTCCGGGAAATGAATGCGCGCCGCGGGCTGCCCTGCGACCACCCGCTCGCCGAGTTCAACCAGCGGCTCAAAAAGACCGTTGTCGTACGCGTACACGTAGTGACGCGCGCCCGCGACGCGCAGGAAACGCGTGTCGGCAGGCGGCGCCTCCGGCACGAGTGGACCGCTCAATGCGCCGATCGCGCCGAGAAAGTGCAGCAGGCCGTGGCGGGCTTCGCGGAGCAACGCCGCATCGACGGTTCCGCCGCCGCCGAGCTCAGCGGTGATCGACAGCGCCCCTTGCCGGCGCGCAGCCGTCGCCGCATGCACCGGGTTTTCCGCATGCAAAAAGGCGTTCGGCAACCCGAAAGCGCGTAATGCGTGTTGCAGCCGCTCATTCTCCGCGTCGTCGCGCGGATCGATCGCGAGCATGTTGTTGCCACGATAAAGCAGCGAGCTGCCGCCGGAATGAAGATCGATCAGATAGTCCGCGCGCGCGAGCAACACATGCTCGATGTAATGCGCGATCACCTGCGTCGGAGAACCTTGCGGATCGCCCGGAAACGTGCGGTTGAGATTGCCGTCGTCGAGCGGCGACGTGCGAAGGCCCGCCTCGGCCGCCGGCGCATTCGCTTGCGGCAACAGGATCAGTTGACCGGCAACCTCAGCCGCGTCGATTTCGCGGATCAGCGTCGACACAAGGATCTGTCCTTCGTACTCGTCGCCGTGATTGCCCGCCATGATCAGCACGACGGGGCCCGCGCCGTTGCGTATCGAAGCGATCGGAATCGGCAGCCAGCCATACGCGGACCGATGCACGGAATGCGGCAGTCGCAGATAGCCCGCATGCTTGCCCTGAGCGTCCAGATCGATTTCACTGCGAATCGGGTTGCTCGGCGTAAGGGTTGAACTCATTGCTTCGCTCGCGCAAGTAACGGCCTTCTAGCCGTTGCGGCTAGACGCCAAACGGAAACTGCCATTTGATCTTCGTTTCGCCGTTCGCCGCATGACCCGAACGAAAGCGGCGCTTCAGCAACCACGTTGCACCGTACTGCAGCGTCGAACACAGCAGCAGATAAACGATGCCGACGAACACAAAGATCTGCACCGGATACACCATCAGCCGATTATTGACCTGATTGGCGAGAAACGTAAATTCGGGCACGCCGACGATATAAGCGAGCGATGTGTCCTTGATCAGCGTGACCCACTGATTGACGAACGACGGCATCATGATCCGTATCGCCTGCGGCAATTGCACGTATCGCAGCGCTTGCCAGCGCGTCATGCCGAGCGACGCCGCCGCTTGCGCCTGTCCCGCGCCGACCGCCGCGATGCCTGCCTGCACCGAATGCGACAGATACGCGCCACCGATCAGCGCGAGTGCGCAAACCACGGTGGCGAGGCCGGGCACGTCGATGTGCAGCAGTATCGGCATCAGGAAGAAGGTCCAGAAGATCAGCATCAGCACCGGGATCGCGCGAAAGAAGCCGACAAGGGCCGTGAGCGCCAGATGCGCGGCGCCGCGCGTCATCGACAATGCAATGCCGCCGGCGAGACCGACCAGAGCGGACAGCAACGCCGAGACGATCGACATCACGACCGTCAGCGCCGCGCCGCCGAGCGGCCCATCGGGGAACGTGCCGAGCAGCAGATAGCGCAGTGTCGGCAGCCATTCGAGCTCGCTCATCAATGCCCTCCCTGCAAAAGCCGCGCGTTGCCGCGCCGCGCACCGCCGCGTTTCCACACCAGCAACACCACTTCGATAACCGCGATGATCGCGATATAGAGCACCGTCGCCGCGCCGAATGCCTGAAACGTCTTGAAGGTTTCCGTATCGACCTGCCGCGATACATACGACAGTTCCGCGAGCCCGATCGTCATCGCCAGCGACGAGTTCTTCACGAGGTTCATGTATTGCCCGGCAAGAGGCGGTGTCGCGATGCGGATCGCCTGCGGGAGAATCACGTAACGGAACGCCGCGAGCGGCGTGAGCCCCAGCGCCGCGGCGGCCTGATGCTGCGCATCCTTGACGCCGCGCATACCCGCGCGAAATTCCTCGCCGACGAACGCGGTCGTATAGCAGGTAAGCCCGACCCAGCCCGCGACGAATTCGAACGACGGCCACGCAATCGTCCAGCCAAATAGCGACACCGTGTGCGACGCATTGAACCATTCCATCCACGGCTGCGGCAAAAGCGTCGCTGCACCGAAATACCAGAACAGCAATTGCACGAGCAACGGCGAATTGCGAAACGCCAGTATGTATAGCGCGGCCGCACGCGCGAGCATACCGTTGCGCGCATTACGCGCGAGCGCGAGCCCGAAACCGGCGAACGTCGCCGCCGCGCCCGCGCAGGCCGACAACATGAGCGTCATCAGAAAGCCATGCGCGATCCACCCAAGGTACTTCGGTTCCAGCCAACCGTTCATTCTGCCCTTCTACTCGAGCGCTTTCGTTGCGCAATGAAAAGCGGCCCGCCGTTTTCACACGGCAGGCCGGCTCTAAAGTTTCCGTCGGATCAGCTCTTCTGCGGATCGCCGATCTTGAACAGACGCGGCAACGGCGCGCGGCTCTCCGGTCCGAACCAGCGGTCGTAGATCTTCGCGGCGCTGCCGTTCGCTTCGAGGCCCTTCAGCGTATCGTCGACGACGTTCAACAGACGCGTCTCGCCCTTCGGCACGCCGACGCCTTCATAGTCGTTCGAAATCGTGAACGGCGGGATCTCGTAATTCGCCTTGTCGGGCACGTTCGCGAGCAGCGCGACGAGCTTCGGGCCGTCCTGCGTGATCGCCTGCACGTTGCCGGCGCGCAGCGCGGCGAACGCGAACGGCGTGTCGTCGTAGGCGACGATCGTCGCGTTGGGGAATTGCGCGCGCACCTGCTGTTCGTTCGTCGTGCCCTTGTCCGCACCCACGCGCAGGCTGTTCACCTGCTGCGGCGACGTCAGTACGCCCTTCTTTGCGATGAACTGCGTACCTGACGCGAAGTACGGCGTGCTGAAATCGACTTCCTTCTTACGCTCGTCGGTAATCGTGAAGTTCGCGAACACGAGGTCGACCTTGCCCGACTTCAGGAACGCGATGCGGTTCGCCGGATTGGTCGGCTGGATTTCGAGCTTCACGCCGAGCTTGTTTGCGACCGCCCGCGCATAGTCGACGTCGAGTCCGACGATCTGATTGGTCTTCGGATCGACGAAACCGAACGGGGCGTTGCTGTCGAAGGTGGCGACGCGCAGCACGCCCGCCTTCTTGATGTCGTCGAGACGATCGGCATGCGCTGTGCCGGAAATCGCGAGCAGCAACCCCATCACTGCTGCGCCAACGAATCTGATTTTCATGGTTAGGCCTTTGTTTTGGATGTTTTATGTACGACGTGATTCACGACTGCCTCACGACAACGACGCACTGACTGTAACAACGCGCATCGCAATGGCGAACCAACTAATCGTCACGAGCTAAGCGGCGATTCAGATATGCGGCAGGTGCTTACTGCTTGCCTTTCCACGGCACCAGCCTGCGTTCGAGCGCGCGCATGCCGAGATCGAACAGCCACGCGATCAGACCGATCAGCACGATCCCCATCACGACCACATCGGTGCGCAGGAAGCTCGACGCGTTGAGCACCATCTGACCGAGTCCGGCAGTGGCGGCGACCATTTCGGCCGCAACCAGCGTGGTCCAGCCGAAGCCGATCGCGATGCGCAGCCCGGTCAGGATTTCGGGCAACGCGGCGGGCAGCACCACGTGCAATACCACCTGGCGGAAATTCGCGCCGAGCGACCACGCCGCGTTGATTTGCTCGACGCTCGCGCTGCGCACGCCGGCACGCGCGGCCATCGCGATCGGCGCGAAACATGCGAGCCAGATCACGACGATCTTTGCGGTCTCGTCGATGCCGAACCAGATCACGACGAGCGGCAGATACGCGAGCGGCGGCAGCGGCCGGTAGAACTCCAGGGGCGGATCGAGCAGTCCGCGCGCGACGCGGCTCACGCCCATCAGAATGCCGACCGGTATCGCGGTGATGCTCGCGAGCGCGAACGCGCCGAACACGCGGATCGCGCTCCACAGCAGATGCTCCGACAACGGCAAGCCGCCCTGGATGCGACCGTGCCACGCATCGACGAACGCATGCCAGACCGCGTCCGGTGCGGGCAGGAACAGCGGTGGTAGCCAGTGCAGATGAGTCGCGGTCCACCACAGCAGCGCAAACACCGCGACGCAGGTCACACTGAGCCACGCGCTCGGGCCTTCACCCGGCATGCCGCGATAAGGTCTGCGGCCGTGCGCCGCGCCGCGTAGCCGGGTCGAGCGACGCGCTGTGTCAGGACGTGCCGGCGCGTGTTGTTGCGACGATTCGATCATGCTCATCAGGCGGCCTCACGCAATGTATCGTGCAGCCGCCGCGTCAGACGCTCGCGCCACTCGATGAAAGCCGGCGACGACTTGACCGCGCGTGCATCGCGAGTCGCCAGATATTCGCGTGCGAACGGCAGTTCATGGACTTCGGCGATGCGTCCGGGCCCCGGTGTCATCAGTACCAGACGCGTCGCGAGAAACAGCGCTTCCTCGACGCTGTGCGTGATGAAGAACACCGTCTTGTGGGTGCGCGCCCACACGTCGAGCACGAGTTCCTGCACCGTCTCGCGCGTCAGCGCATCGAGCGCGCCCATCGGCTCGTCCATCAGCAATATCTCAGGATCGCTCGCCAACGCGCGCGCAATACCCACGCGCTGCTGCATGCCGCCCGACAGCGCATGGATCTTCGCGTTCGCGTGCCGTTCGAGCCCGACGAGCGCCAGCGTGCGCCGCGCGATCTCGTGTCGCTGCGCACGCGCGATGCCGCGAAACCGCAAGCCGAGCGCGACGTTGTCGAGCACGTCGAGCCACGGCATCAGCGCATGCTTCTGAAACACGACGCCGCGCTCGGCACCGGGTCCGTCGATCGGCGTGCCGTTGAGCCGCACCTCGCCCTCGCTCGGATCGACGAACCCGGCGATGCAGTTGAGCAACGTGGTCTTGCCGCAACCCGACGCCCCGAGCGCGACCACGAACTCGCCGCGCTCGATGCGCAGATCGACACCCGCGAGTGCGGGCTCGCTCGCACCGGCGTAGCTCACGCGCAGTCCGCGGATGTCGAGCATGCTCATCGCGCGGCCTGCTGCGCGAAGCGCGGATTCACGGCCGCCGAGTAATCGGGCAACACGTTCTGGATCGTGCCCTGCGTCTTCAGGAACGCCGCCGTGGCCGCGAGCGATTGCGCCGCACCGGACTGTTTGCCGCCGCCGAGCCAGGTCGGCGACGCCTGCTCCGCGGCGCTCGGGAACGCGTACAGCGCGAGGCTCGCGGGCACGTCGGCCGGTGCCGCGCCCGACTCCTGCGCGACCGCCTGCACCTGCTGCGAAGCCGCGGTCCAGTCGGCCTTGTGATCGCGATACAGCGCGTCCGTATCGGCGAGCACCTTGACGAGACCCGCCATGAACGCCGCGTTGTCGCGCTCGAACTGCCGCGACGCGACAAAGCCGTCGAAGGTTGCCTTGCCGCTTCCCTTCGCGACTTCGCCCGACGTAATCAGCACCTTGCCATTCTGCTTGACCTTCGCGAGCACCGGGTCCCAGATGTAGGTCGCATCGATATTGCCGCGCTGCCAGGCGGCGGCGACTTCAGGCGGACGCAGGTTCAGGATCTTCACCGACGACGGATCGACCCCCGCCTGCTGCAACGCGACCAGCGCATGAAAATGCGACGTCGACACATACGGCACGCCGATCGTCTTGCCCTTCAGGTCGGTGATCTTCGTGACGCCCGAACCGTCGCGCGCGACCAGCGCTTCCGCGTCGTTGATGTTGTCGAGAATCCAGAACAGCGACAGGTCGACGCCTTGCGACAGACCCGCCGCGATCGGGCTCGATCCCGCCTCGCCCAACTGGATCGAGCCTGACGCCAGTGCGCGCACCACATCCGCGCCGCTGCCGAGCTTGCGATACGTGACCTTGTAGCCCGTCGCTTTTTCGACGGCGCCGGTGGCTTGCGCGTAACGCCACGGCACGACCATGTCCTGATAGCCGATCACGACTTCGCGGCTTTGCGCGTGCGCGGATGAAGCGAACGGCGAAAACGCGGCAATGCCGGCCGACGCCGCGACGAAGGCAGCGGCGCGCAGCGCACGCCGCAACTGACGGAGAGAGTGATTCATCGGAAGCCTTCGGGTTGATTTGAGATACGAAGAAGGCTCCGACTATAGGCATTTTCGACCGGCGCGGTTCCAACGAATCATGCATAGCTAATCACTGGAACGCAGCATTGCTTTTGCGTCGTGACTCTCCGCCATAGCGCCAAAACTGCTTTGATTCTGAGCATTTGTTGGTTCGCTCGCGCGACCGTCCTGGTTACATTGAACGACCACCACACGCGACCATAAGGACAATCGATGACACCGACCCGGGGCTTTTCATTCTTCACGACAGCGCGCAATGCAATCGAGCCCGGCGGCGAACGCAACCGCAGCAGACGCGGTTGGCTGAAAACGGCCGCGGCCGCGCTTGCACTCGGCATCTTCGGCGCAGCCCACACCGCCCACGCCGCGCCGCTCGACGAGCTGAAGCTCGACTATGCGTACTATTCGCCGGAAAGCCTCGTGATCAAGCGCAACGGCTGGCTCGAACAAGAGTTCGCCGCCGACCACACGCAAGTGAAGTGGGTGCTCAGCCTCGGCAGCAACCGCGCGCTCGAATACCTGAACAGCGGCGCGGTCGACATCGGCTCGACCGCGGGCCTCGCCGCCGTGCTCGGCAAGGCGAACGGCAATCCGATTCGCGCGGTGTACATCTATTCGCGGCCCGAGTGGACCGCCCTCGTCGTGCGCAAGGACTCGCCGATCAAAACCCTCGCCGATCTGAAGGGCAAGAAGATCGCGGCCACCAAGGGCACCGATCCGTTCCTGTTCACGTTGCGCGCGCTGCATACGGCGGGGCTGTCGCGCGACGATGTCGAGATCGTCAACCTGCAGCATCCCGATGGCCGCACCGCGCTCGCCAACGGCCAGGTGGACGCGTGGGCCGGGCTCGATCCGCACATGGCGGCCGCGCAGGTCGACGATGGCGCGCGGCTGTTGTATCGCAACGTCGACTTCAACACCTGGGGCTTCCTGAATGCGCGCGAGGACTTCATCCGCGACCATCAGGACGCGCTCGCGCGCGTGCTGAAGGTCTATGAAAAGGCCCGCGTCTGGATCGCCGCTCACCCTGACGACACCGCCAGGATCGTCGCGGAGGAATCCAAGGTTTCGCTGCCGGTCGCGAAACTGCAGTTGAGCCGCAACGACTTCAGCCAGCCTCAGCCTGGCGCCCGGCAGATTGCCGCGCTCAAAGCCGCTGCGCCGATCCTGGTCGACGAGCAACTCGTGAAGAGCGGCACCGATCTGAACGCGATCATCGATGCACTGGTCGACGCTAAAGTCGCGCAGCCGGTGATTGCGACGGCGAGCAACGGCACGAAATGAACCGCACGCACCAGACCCGAGCCTGCCGATGAGCACCGCGAAGAACTTCACGCTCGCACGGAGGGATTCGTCCTGCCCGTCGTGTAGCGAACTCGCCCAACCGCCGCGCGCGATCGACCCGTTACGACTGTGGCGCTATGCCGGTCTCGCGCTGCCGGTCGTGTTCCTGGCTGTCATCGAGCTGCTGGTGCGCGCGTCGATCCTGCCGATGCATCTGGTCCCCGCGCCGAGCGCGATCGCGCAGACGCTATGGGATCTCGGCGCGGCGCGGCTCGCGCGCCATATCGGCGCGAGCGTGATCCGCGTGTACGGCGGCTTTGCGATCGGCGCCGTGCTCGCGCTGCTGATCGGCGCGGCAATGGGCCTGAGCCGGCGCGTCGATGCGTTGCTCGACCCCATGTTTCAGGCCTTACGCGCAATTCCGTCGCTTGCGTGGGTGCCGATCCTGCTGCTATGGATGGGCATCGACGAAGCGCCGAAGATCACGCTGATCGCGATCGGCGCGTTTTTCCCCGTGCAGTTGAGCGTGGTGGCCGGCATTCACGGCGTCGACCGCAAGCTGATCGATTTCGGCGAGTTGAACCGGCTGAGCCGGCGCGCGCTGTTCACGCGCATATTGCTGCCCGCGTCGATGCCGCAGATTTTCACCGGGCTGCGCACGGGGCTCAGCCTCGCGTGGATGTTCATGGTGGCCGCTGAACTGATCGCGGCGACGCGCGGGCTCGGTTATCTGCTCAGCGATGGACGTGAAACCGGCCGGCCGGATCTGGTGTTCGGCGCGATCCTGCTGCTCGCGTTGCTCGGCAAACTGAGCGACGGCATGCTGAAAGCGATCGAGCTACGCGCGCTGTCGTGGCGCGATGCGCACCAGACGTCGGAGGCCGCGCGATGAATCGGGCACTTGCTCCGTTACTCGAAGTACGTGGACTGACGCGGCGCTTTGGCGAGCGCAACGTGTTCGACAAGGTATCGTTCGCGCTGTCGCGCGGCGAGATCGTCAGTCTGGTCGGTCCTAGCGGCTGCGGTAAAAGCACACTGCTGCGCGCGGTGGCGGGACTCGATCACGCAACCATGGGTACCGTGCTGATCGACGGCGTGCCTTTGCTCGCGCCGTCGCCGCGGGTCCGCATGATCTTTCAGGAACCGCGCCTGCTGCCATGGCTCAGCGTGGCCGACAACATCGGGCGGATTCAACCGGTCGATGCAATAGTTTGGTTAAACCGCTCGGCTGGCGTTTCGTAATTCAGTGTCTTCCTCGGACGTTCATTGAGCCGTCTCGCCACAGCATTGAGCCTAGTCTGTGAATACACCGACAGGTCGGTACCTTTCGGGAAGTATTGCCTCAACAGTCCATTCGTGTTCTCGTTCGACCCACGCTGCCAGGGATGTTGTGGGTCGCAGAAGTAGACGGCAATGTCCGTGGCAACAGTAAAGCGTTTGTGGCTGGCCATCTCAGTGCCGCGATCCCAGGTTAGCGATTTGTAGAGTTCCTGGGGCAATTTGCAGGCATGTTTGATGAGCGCATCGGCAACCACCTCGCTGTCCTTGCTGGCAATCTTCACCAGCATCACATAGCGTGTCTGGCGCTCGACGAGCGTCGCAATCTGGCTGCTCCCGCTGCCGCAAAGCAGATCACCCTCCCAATGTCCCGGCACTGCGCGGTCCTCGATCGTGGCTGGACGTTCGCTGATCGACACCGTGTCGCGGATCCTGCCGTGGTCGCCCGTCTTCTGCGTGTAATGGCGGGAACGCCGCATGACCCGGGTACGCCGCAAATGTTCGAGCAATTCCTTCTTCAAGACACCACGGGCCTGGATGAAGAGACTGCGGTAGATGGTCTCGTGTGACACGTGGTAATCCTCGTTGTCCGGGTACGCGCGCCTGAGCCATCCCGCGATCTGCTCGGGCGACCACTCCAGTTGAAGTTTGTCTGCCACGATGCGTGCCAACATCCGGTGTTCGACCAGCTTACAGACTTTGGGCCGCTGCGCCCGATCCCAGGCAAGCTGATCGGCGTGACTTGCCCGATAGCCATCCTGCCCACTGTTGCGTTTGATCTCGCGGCAGATGGTAGAGGGAGCCCGCGCAAGCCGACTGGCGATTGACTGGATCGAATCGCCAGCAACAAGCGCGCTCGATATCTCTTCCCGCTCGGCTAATGTTAGCGCCAGCCGCGAACGATGTCGCTTTGCCGGCGGGATTCCACCGGCTTCGCCGATGATCCGCTGCACGGACGAGTGGTGGCGATCGAAGAGCTGGGCGATATGCTCGAGAGACTCACCCTTTCGCCAGCGCTCCCACATCAGCGCTTTCTGCTTCTCGCTGTAGTAAATCCGGTGTCGCTGTTTCATTTGCAACACTCCCGCCGCTCATGCAGCGTTCATTGTGTTGCATCGACCGGTTGAATCCGCCTCGCCTTTGCTGCGGGGCCACACGCGGGAGACGATCCGCAAGTCGATGCGCTGCTTGCCGAGGTGGGCCTCGCTGGCGTGCGCGACGCGCTGCCGAAGCAACTGTCCGGCGGCATGGCGCAGCGCGTCGCGCTCGCGCGCGGTCTGTTCAACGAACCTGAACTGCTGCTGCTCGACGAACCGTTCAGCGCCGTCGATGCGATCACGCGCGCGCGGCTGCAGCAGTTGCTGCTCGCGTTGAAGCATGCGCGCGGCACGACGGTGCTGCTCGTCACGCACGATCTCGACGAAGCGCTGAGTCTGTCCGATCGCGTGCTGCTGTTGTCCCCGGCGGGCGTTGGCAGCCCGAGCCGCATCGCGCGCGAACTGCCGATTGCGTTACAACGGCCGAGGAATCCGCGCGATGCGTCGTTGGATGCGCTGCGCGATGTTTTGCTGGAGATGTAGCGGCCTGCGGAAAGTCGCGCTATCGCGCACGCCGCGCTTCAACGAAAGCCTCGACATAACGCAGCGCCTGTTCGCACTGCTCGGGCGTGAACGCGTGAATGCTCGCCGGAACCGGATCGAAGCCGAGTTCGGTCGCGACCCACCGGATCGCTTTCGCGCGGGCTTCGAATGCGTTCACTCCATCGCGGCGCACCTTCGCGGCGACGAGCGGTTCGAGCGCGTCGTGCAGCTTGCTCTTCGACTCGCGCAACGCCGCGTCGGCGAGGCGGCCGAGCGGCAGGTTGTGCTTGCTGCGCGAATACACGCCGATCCACGCCTGACAGAGGGTGCAGATCCACAGCGGGCCTTGATCGCTGCGATACGGGTAGGACTCGTCGCCGTAACGCGCGAGCAAAGCACGATTGCCGCAGTAGTCGCATGACGGCTGCGGCAGTGCCTTGACGGGCTTGCCTACGCGCATGGGGAGAGCCCCTGGGACAATTTGCAGTACTTCATCGCATCAATCCGACTGGCGGAAACGGGTGGACCCTCACAGTTTAATGGAATGCCCGCACGCGCAAGCAAGGTTTAGCTTCTCTCTGCGATCTCCATCACGACGCGACGCCGCGCCGCCAGACTTTCCGCCGACCTCTGCCGAACCAGCTCCACCACCGCTTGCGGCGCCGACGCCGGATCGCCCGAGTCGAACGGCGGCGCGGGCGCATATTCGAGTTCGAGCTGGATCGCCTGCGCCTCTTCGACGCCCGCCAATTCGGCAGCCACAGTCAACCCGAAATCGATGCCAGCCGTCACGCCGCCGCCGGTAATCAGATTGCCGTCGCGGACTACACGCGCATGCGTCGGAATCGCGCCGAGCGGCTCCAGCAACGAGTGAAACGCCCAGTGAGTCGTCGCGCGCCGCCCGCGCAGCAATCCGGCCGCGCCCAGTAGCAATGCGCCGGTGCAGACCGACGTCACGTAGCGCGCGCTCGCGGCCTGCCGGCGAACGAAGTCGATCGTCTGCTCGTCTTGCAACAGCGCGGTCACGCCGCTCCCGCCTGGCACACAGATCACGTCGAGCGCCGGGCAGCTTTCGTACGTCGCGCTCGGCGTCAGCACGAGGCCGTTGCTCGACACCACCGGCTCCCGCGTCTTCCAGACCAGATGCATCGTGGCTTCCGGCAACGATGCGAGCACGTCATGCGGGCCGGTCAGATCGAGTTGCTGTACTTTCGGAAACACCAGAAAACCGATTTGGAGGCTCATAGGGATACCTTATCGAAGGAGGAATCGAAACACGCCATCTGTCATTTCTTCCAGCTGGACGGATCGATTCTATGCGCGTAGTGTTTGGCAAGACTGCCATCGGTCCCTTGATTTCTGCCACGCGTTGTCGTATGTCCAGCGCTTCCCGCTCAGTCGTGCTGTCCGCCTGACAAAGAACAACTGCGCACGATCTGCTGCACCGACGCGCCGAAGGTAAAAGCCCCGCCGAAGCGGGGCGAATTTCTATTTGACGGCCTTGCTCGTCGGCGTTATGCGGGGATCGTCGCATAGTCGTTCGCAGCCGCCCTTGCAAAGCGGCATGAGACCAACGCTTAGCTGTAGGTATCCCTTGAATCCGCTGTTGTCTTGCGGATAGGGCGACTCTTCCAGATGGGTGTCGACATATATATATTGCGACTTCACTCCAAGTTGAATTAGGAATTCTTTCAACTGTTGACCCCTCGACTTTGCTAATTCTTCTGCATTCTTTTCGCCGACGTAAGCGTTTGTGACGATTTGAGCCTGAATTTCAACGTCGGGCCATCGGCGCGCATTTGATACTAAGTCCACCATTTTAAGACGATAGGAATTAGGAATTCCCTGATAGTTAAGCGGAACACTTTCCGTAAAATCTTCCGAAATAGTACATGCAGCCGCCTGCTGAGAAGCGGCGAACCAAAAAGCCGAAAGGACGGCGAACGCGAATTTCTTCATGGGATCACCAGATCTTCTTTTGGTTGAATTCCGTTTGGGTATCGAAGTGCGCGATGTAGCATGCGATGCTATCTGCGTTCCTGCAAGCCCCCTCAGGATCGTTCTGAGCCCAGTAACCGACGCCCCGACCAAAACCATACATCACATCGTCTGAATTGAATGTATCGACATAGTGCGTGCACTCATGGATGATTACCTTCAATTGGCAATTTGCTGAGACTGCAACGGGTGGCAGCGTGCAAAAATGGGGATAAATTGCAATATATCGCCTTTGCGAATCTGGCTTGCACACAGCAGCATCGTTCGTGCCCCTATCGGGAACTATTGCACAGGAAAGCTGTACAACCTTCTGTTCGTCCCAACGAATTATTTTCTCAGGTTGCAGTTCTCGCATCGCGGCTGCAAGCCTTGGCAGACCGATATTCAATTTATCGCGGATATATTGATCGCTCCTGCCAAACCAGATTCCTGCGCGATCCTGTGCTGACATATCCCAACGTGCAATATCTGCAATGCGCTCCTTTATGAGAGTTAACGCTGCATCTCGTAAACGCATTATTAACCCTCTAAATTCTTTATTGCTCATATTTGGACAGATAGGCGTCGTATTGATTACGACATTGGATATTGACCCGGGAATGGCATTGGTAATGGCTGTGCCGACCTTTGTCCATTCTTCATTCTCGTCGGTCTTAAAGTATTGGCTATTCTTGGTCAGAAAGTCATTTGTCATGTGTTCACCAGAGATAGAAGACTTACCTGGGTCCACTGCTATTGCCCGGCAACTTCGATGGAAACCTCACTTGCTTTATCTGTCGAAACACGCTGGGTCCGCCCTTGGGAATCGGTGACACCTTTCGCGATGACCCTCGAACCGACGCGGATCCTGTAACGCACCCCCGCCTGCCGCTTGCCGGTGGAGTCTCTTAGCTCGAACTGCTCGTTGAACCGTTTAGGGTCGCGTCCGCGACAGTTGCACGCCCATGCATAACCCAACGCTTCGGCCATGGCGTAGCCGGATTTCATCTTGCGAACCCTGTCAAACGGAAAGAACTCGCCGGTTTCGGCGTTCAGGGCCTGTGCGGACGGCATCGGCGGGAAGTTTGAGTAGATCGAATAGGTGATACGGCAAAGGTCGCATTCTTCCTCGACCGTCCAATCCGTCCCACTGCTTTGCTGTTTCAGTTGCTCCATTACTCTCCTCAACAGTTTTCAGGCGATTCCTGGCGAATTAATCATCGAAACGGATCACGGTCAACCGCATTAATTCGGGATAAGCCCGTTTTGACAACTATTTACGATGGTGTCAGTTATCTCGATTTCTATTGCATATTCCTGCTGGCGCGGGACAAAAAAAGGCGGCACTGAGCCGCCTTTATCGTCAGGGATCGAAACTGGTTAGTGTTGCGTCCATGAAGCATCCATAGCCGCCAGTTTCGCGTTTATGCCTTCCGTAGAGTCAGCGAGAAATCGCTGCCGCATCTTCCGGTGACAGTTGGCGCTATGTCGGCGGTAGCCATGTTCGCGAATTGGAACGAATCGAACTGCACGGCGCAGTCCGCCACGTCCTCGCACTTGCCGCGCCCCGATATGGACAGCGTGTGTGTCGTCGCACTCAACGACCCCGCAACGCGGTCAACGTAGCCGGTGACAACGGGGTCCGCGCCGATCTTCACGACGCAGGGGTCGCATTGAAGGAGAAGCCGAACTACGCCATCTGCCATTTCGTCCAGCTGGACGGATCGATTCTATGCGCGTAGTGTTTGGCAAAACTTCGATTGTCCCCTTGATTTCTGCCACCCATTCGCTCACATGTCCAGCGCTCTCCGCTCTATCGTGCTGCTCGCCTTCCCGAACATGCAACTGCTCGACGTGAGCGGTCCGCTGCAGGTATTTGCGTCCGCCAATGAGCTCGTCGCGCAGCGCGGGCTCGGCAAGCTCTACGCACCCCGCGTCGTGGCTGCCTCAGCCGGGCCCGTCATATCGTCGTCGGGACTCATGGTGCTTGCCGCATCACTGCGCTCGGTGAAGACGCCGCCCGATACGCTGATCGTTGCGGGCGGCCGGGGCGTTCGCCAGGCATCGGCCGATCAACGCCTGATCCGCTGGACGCAGCGCCACGCGCCGCATTGCAGACGCGTCGCGTCGGTCTGCTCGGGCGCGTTCCTGCTCGCCGAGGCGGGCTTGCTCGACGGCCGGCGCGTCGCCACGCATTGGGCGCGTTGCGACGAACTCGCGCAGGCCTATCCGCAACTGCAAGTCGAAGCCGATCCGATTTTCATTCGCGATGGCGATATCTGGACATCGGCGGGCGTCACCGCCGGCATCGACCTCGCGCTAGCGATGCTCGAAGAAGATCACGGCCGCGCGTTGGCGCTCGAGGTCGCACGCGAGCTCGTCGTGTTTCTGAAGCGGCCGGGTGGGCAGTCGCAATTCAGCGCGGCGCTGTCGCTGCAACATGCCGACGACCGTTTCGGCGAATTGCATGCATGGATGACGTCGCATCTCGCAGCCGACCTGTCAGTGCCCGCGCTCGCGCAACGGCTGCATATGAGCGAGCGCAGCTTCATGCGCCACTACAAGGCGCAGACGGGCCGCACGCCCGCGCGCGCGGTCGAGCAGCTACGCATCGAAGCGGCACAACGCTTGCTCAGCGAGACATCCTGGTCGATCAAACGGATCGCGGCGCGATGTGGATTCGGCAGCGAGGAAACGATGCGCTGCAGCTTCGTGCGTCAGCTGCGCGTGGCGCCGCAGGTGTATCGCGAGCGCTTTTCGTCGACGTGACGTGCGCGGCCCGGGAACCCGCGCGACATCACTCAGTAACGGCGTTTGACGATCAGCGTCGCGCCCGTATCGTGAGAATGCAGTATCGCGACGCGCGCGGTGCCGGAGAACACCCAGTTGTCGACCGTCAAGGACAAGCGTCGCTGCGGTGACTGGCCAATCGACAACACTGAACCGTTCATCTGAACGATGGATATTTGCGGCGCGGTAGATGGACCCATACGCAGAGAATTCGAAGCACTCTGCGCGGCAGCATTTGCGCCCGGTTCGGACAACGGTGCGAACGCCGGTCCGGACGACACCGGGGCTTTCGCGGTGCCGAGCTGGACATCGCGCGCAAGGTCCACGCTATAGTAATTCTCCATTTGCGCGTAGAACGGCTTGCCCCGATCCCCTTGATACTCCATCGCATAACGCTGCTGCCGCTGCTGCTCGAAGTAGCGCCGTGGCTCGGGAATGGGCGGCACGACTTCGACGGGCGACGCGACGATATTGGCGACAATCATCGCTTGCGGCACATCGCCGAAGGGGCCTCCCGCAAACGCGTAGCCGCTCATCAAGACGAGTACCACTCCGACAATCCTCTCGTTTTGGCACGTCATCGGCATGCCTCCATGAAGGAATTGAAACCTCACATGACACGGCGCGTCACTCGAACCGCGCGCCTGGCAGCGTCGCTTGCATTCAGACATTGTAGTCAGTGATTTGCGTACCGGTAGGTCAATGTGTGAGCTATCTCGCGCGTGTGGCGAAGACCGGCAAAAGCTTCTGGCGCAAGCGTCCCGAGTCGAACAATCCCGGCAACTCTTGCGAGGTTTGGCGAGCAACTAGGTGGTCAGATCGGATACCCGCATCTTCAACCGTTGCAGCGTCAACGGTCGCGCTCGCGGTAGTCAGTCGGCGCGTGTCGGCCGGCCATTGAATGCCGGCGCGATATGCAAAACGATTGTTTGAATGCGCTTTCGCCACGCGCGCGGCCATGCGAGAACGGCGTCGGGCATGAAGCGCGCGACGAGCAGCAGCAACGCGAGCAGCGCGGGACACCAGCGCAGATCGGTCGGCACGGGTTCGCGGCGGGCGAAGCGCGCTTCGACCAGCGCATCGCCGAACGACGTCGCGTTCAGCAGACGCCGGTAGTCGAGGCCCGTCTGCCGAGCCAGCGAAGCGAGGTACTCACCGCGCAATTCGGACAACTCCTCGTGCGATTGCGCCGCCACCCCGGAGCCGGGCGTAGGCGACGCCTGGATCACGTCGTCGGGCTGCCAGACGCCGATCCGGTTGCCGTTGGCATCGGTCTTCGGAATGGCCGCGGGCTGGTCGCCGCCGACGCCGATCAGCCAACCGCTGATCCGCGCCGCATTGATGCCTTCCATCAGCGGGCGCGACGCCAACAGCGGCGGCGCCTCCTGCCCATCGGTGACGAACGCGATGGCCGCGCCGCCGCCGACGTCCTTCGCGACGCGCACGGCCGAATATACACCGCCTTCGGCAATGCGGCTCCAGTTGGTCCAGCGCATGCGCCCGTCGATACCGTCGAGCGACACCAGCAGCGCGTCGTAGTTGCCGCAGACTTCGACCGGCGCCATCAGCAGCAACACCCGCTGCCCGGTGAACACGCTCCAGCCGACCTTCGAGCCGCACGGCAAACGCTCGAGCGCATCGCGCATCGCGGCCTGCGCAAACTTGAGCCGGCTGACCGGGGCGCCGTCGAGCACCACGTCCTCGACATCCATGCTTTGCGTGATGTCGAACGTGACGATGTAGTTAAACGTGTGGCGCGGCAACGTGACGTCCGGCATCGCGACCGCCGCGATCAAAGCGACGAGCGCGAGCGGCGTCAACGCGTGACGCCATTTTGCGAAGCCACGCTCGCGCTGAACGCCGCTCATGGCAGGTCCTGGCTGCGCGCGTCGCGCACTGTGACGTTGTGCTGCTCTTTCACGTCGGGTCCGGCGAGCGCGGACGGCGTTTCCGGCGCGAGCCACAGCGCGCGCTCGAGGTTGTAGCGCGCGTCCCAATCGTCGGGCGCCGCGCGCAGCGCGAGCCGGTAGCGCGCCTTGGCCTCGCCGATCATCGCCAGAGACCTGACCGTCTGCGCGTCGTCACCGCTGCCTTCGCGCAGGTACAGGTTGCCGAGATCGAACAGCGCCGCGCGGCCGACTTCGTCAGGCGGGCTGCCCTCGGGGAGCAGACCGTTATAGAGCCGCGCCGCCGCGTCGTAGGAGCCCGCTTTCGACAGCGCTATCGCACGGGCCAGTTGAACCTCGCGCGCGTCGCCGCCGGCTTGCTGGTCACGCGCGGCGGCGTTCGTCGCGACAATGGCCTGATTGACGCGCTCCGCGTGCTGCAGACGAACGAAGCCATACGCGGCCCACGCGGCGCAACAGATCGCCACGGTGCCGAACAGCGTGTGGATCAGCGTGCGCTTCATGCCCAGCTCCTCACCTGCAACCGGTGCAACAGCACCAGCAGCGCCGCACAGAACAGCGCGAGCGCGAAACAGTACGGACTCAGATCCTGGCGAGGCAGACGCTCGACGAACGTCGTCGTTGCGTTCTGCTGCCGGTTGATCTCCGCGATCGCCGCCATCATCGCCTTCGGGTCTTCGGCCTGAAACAGCCTGTAAGGCGTCTTCAAAGTCAGAAAGAAGCGATGCAGCTGCGCTTCGGCCGAGCTTCCGCTGGCCGGCTGCGCCGCGTTCAGATCGGGACTGAAGACGCTGCTGCGCAGGTAGATGAAGTACAGCGCGATCCGGTTGCGTCGCAGTCCCTCTTCGATGCGCCGTTGCATCGTTTCGTCGAGCAACGCGCCGCCGTCGGAGACGAGCACGATCGCGCGGCGGCCCGACGACAAGCGCCCATCGAACTGCGCGATCGCCGCGAGCATGCCGCGATCGAGCTCGGTGTCCGGCATGCCGCGGCCGATCGCCGTGGCCGCGACCGCGGCCTCGATCACGCGATGGTTGTAGGTGAACGGCATCGCCAGCACGGGGTTGGTGCCGAACATCATGAACGCGAGGCGGTCGTTCGGCCGCTGCTCGACGAAGCGCGTCAGCGCCTCGCGCGCCACGTGGTTCTTGGAGTCGCCGCGCGGCGCCTCGACGCCCTTGCTGCCCATCGGCTCGTCCATGCTCTGGCTGCGGTCCATCAGGATCAGGATCTGTGCGCCGCTGCCGGTGCGCAGCACCTGCAACTGCGAGCGCCCCGGCCCAGCCAGCCCGACGACGATCGCCGCGATCGCCAGCGCCGCGCCACCGCGGACGAGCCAGCCCGCCATGCGCCCGAGGTCGTCAGCGGGCAGCCATGCGACGTTCGAAAACACCAGCGTGTCGCTGCGCCGCCGCAGCAGCGGCAGAGCGGCGAGCGGCAGCAGCACCAGCATCCACGGAAGGGCGAAATCGAGGCTCATGGTCATCGCTGATGGCGCCTCTCCGCTCGATACAGCGCACGGCACAGCGCGTGCAGCGAAAGCTCGCCGGCATTCTCGACGGCATGCGGCGCCGGCGTGAAAAAGCGCTCGGCCGAGGTCCGATAGAAACGTTCGAGCTGCGCGCGCAGCGGTTGCAGATACGGCGCACGCGCGAGCAACGCGGATAGCGAAGCCGCATGCACGACCTGGCCGGCGGTTTCGTTCAGCGCGCGATGCAGGCAGACCCACGCATCGTTCGATGAAGCAGCGGGCGTCTCCGGCAGCCGTTGCATCTGCCGCCACGCCCGCGCGAACGGCAGCCGCGCCGCCTCGCGCCGGTTGCGCGCCCACCACCAGCTCGCCCACACGAGCAGCGTCGCGAGCAGCAGGCCGAGCGCCCACGCGATCTGCCGGCGCCAGCCGGACGTGGCCAGCATCGGCGCCTGCCGGTCGGGCCGCAGCGGCTGCAAGTCCCCCGCGGCGAACACGGTTTGCGGCGTCAGCGGGCCGATGCTCGCCGGCCATTCGGCGACCTGCAGCTGCGTGCCCGCCGCGGACGTCAGCGTCAACGCGGGCAACGTGATCTGCGTGAGCGTCTGCGGCGCATTGACGACCTGATAGCCGATCACCATCCACTTGCGGCCGTTCGCATCGGTTTCGAGCGTCACGGGCCGGCGTTCGAGCCACACGCCCGTGCGTCCGACCGAAGGCGGCGTGACCGCGCCGATGTCGCGACCGTCGGCCTCCAGCAGCACGCGCTGCGTCAGCACATCGCCAAGCACATAGCCGAACGCGCGCGGCTCCTGAACGTGCGCGGCCACCTCGGCGGCGCTGGCCGTCGCGCAAGCGGCGCCGCCGCATAGCGACGCGATCAGCACGCGCAGCGCGGCCCGACGCGCACAGCCACCGCGCAGCCCGCGCGCGCTCATACCGTCAGCTCCAGAAAGTAGCGCGACATCGCTTCCGGATCGAACGCGCCTTCGACAAAGAACGGCCGGATGCCGCGCGCGCCGAACACCGCGGCGAGTTCGTCGCGACGGCGCGCGACGCCTTCGCGCCAGCGCTCGCGCACGCCGCGCGATAGCCACACGCGACGCTCCTCGCCGGACTCCGCATCGTTGACGGCCAGCAGCGACGCGTGCTGCGGCGGCGTGGTCTCGGCCGCGTCCCATACGACCATCGGCACCACGCACGCATGCACCAGCATGTCGAGCACCGGCGACAGTCGCGCGAGCGGCCAGTGGAAATCGGACACCACGAACACGAGCGCCTGGCGTCCGGCGATACGGATCGCGCAACGCCGCAATCCTTCGACGGCTCCGCGTTCAGCGTGACGATCGGCTTGACGTTCAGCCTGATCATTCGCCTGACGAGAAGCCGTATCACTCAGGCCTTCGCGCAGCATGCTCGCGAGCAGCGAACCGGTGCCCCGTCCCGTGCGCGCCGGCATGAACAGATCGTCGCGTTCGCCGCTATCGAAGGCCAGCATGCCGAGCCGGTCGCCGACCCGGAACGCGCTATGGCCGAGCGCTTCGACGAAATCAGCGACGACCTGCAGCTTGGTCTTATGGGTGCCGAATTGCATCGACGCCGACACGTCGACGATCACGAACACCGACACCGCGACGCGCTGCAAATGCACGCGCACGAGCCACTCGTCGCGCGCCGCGCGCAAGCTCGCGCGCAGATCGAGCCGGCGCGGGTCCGGATAGTCGAACAGCCGGCCGTGCATCGCGAACTGCTGGCCCGAGCCGAAGCTCGAGCCCGGATGCGAGCCGGGCCGCGCACCGGCCGCGCGCATCGGCAGACGATAGTGGAATTCAGCGGTGCCGTTCATCGTGTAGGCGCGCCGGCGTTCAGCGAGGCACGGCGACGTTCGCGACGATCCGCGCGATCAGCGCCTCGGCCAGCTCCTGGCGGCGCAGCTCGTAAATCGGCGTGAAGAACACGCGATGACCCAGCGCCGGCAGCAGCACTTCGTGGATGTCCTCCGGAAGCAGATGCGTGCGTCCGGCGAGCCACGCGACCACGCGCGCCGCGCGCAACAGCGCGCTCATGCCGCGCGGACTCGCGCCGGCGAGAATCAGCTGCTCCATGTCGACGCCATCGAGCGCGATGCCGAAGCGCGCCGGCGTTTCCGTCGCCTGCCAGATGTCGTGCACATAGCGCTCGATCGTCTCGCTCGCCTGCACGCCCTGCTGGATCGCCGCGCCGATCCGGTTCAACTGTTCCCACGGCACGATCGACGGTGTCAGTTGCGCGAGCAGGCTGTCGACGTCATGGAACCTCGTGTCGAACACGAGGCTGCGCCGCGCCTCCTCGTCGGTCGGCGTCGGCATGTTCAGCTCGAACAGGAAGCGGTCGCGCGCCGCCGACGCGAGCTCGAAGGTCTCTTCCTTCTCGACCTTGTTGCGGTCGGCGTACACGGTCATGTGCGGAAAGCGATGCTCGCGGCCGAACGCCCACACGGAACGCTCGGCCATCGCGCGCAGCAGCAGCGATTGCACCTGCGGGCGCGCGCGATTGATCTCGTTGAAAAAGAAGGTGGTCAGCTGCTCGCCGTGGCGCAGCAGCGGGCCCGGCTCGATGCGCGGCTTGCCGTCGGCGTCGACATAGGTGTGATAGACGAGGTCGCCCGGCATCAGATCGATCGTGCCTTCGACGCGCTCGAAATCGCCGCCCACCACGCGCGCGAACGCCCGCAACACGGTCGTCTTGCCCACCCCGACGCCGCCTTCGAGCAGCACGTGGCCGCGTGCGAACAGCGCGACGTTGATGAGCCTCAGCGTTTGCTGCTGACCGACGACGACTCGCGCCACTTCGTTTTCGATCTGCTGGGCGTGAGAACGCCAGTCCTGAAGCTGCTCGCCAGAAACCATCGCTGCGATCCCCTTCCGTGGTGGCTGGCGTTTATTTGCGCGACGCCCGAACGTCGACGCGCTTCAAGACTCGCCAGCCTTCAGTTCAAGCACGGTTTATGCCGATCGCGCGCGTGGGACGCAAAAGTTAAATCGAATGCGAAAAGTTGGCAGCCTGTCACGACAGCCGGGTACAGACTGTGCCATCGATGCCGCCTATCACGCACCGTTCATCAGCAAGCCGACGAGCGCGCTCGCGCCGCGCCGCCACGAAAGATCCGTGTTGCCGCGTATGTCGACCGAGCGCTGGAACAGCGTCCTGCCGCTCGCGACGTCTTCGATCCGCAGGTTCAGATTGAGAATCAGGTTGCTGACTTTCTGCACCCAGCAGACGCCCACCTGCTCGACGCCCAGCGCACGTCCGAGCTGGCGGGCGCAACCGTCGCAGCTGGTCAGGTCTTGCGCGGCGCCGAGCCGCGTGATCAGCTCCGACGCGCGGCCGTTGTCGGCGACGCGATAACGCTGGCTCGCATCGAGCTGCGCGCGCACCGCATTGCTGACCATCTCGATGCGCGCCGCTTGCGCGCGGTTGGTATCGGCATCGTTGTAGGCGGCGTTATCGTCGATCAGGCCGCAGTTCAGCACCGCGATCGTCACCGGCTCGGCGCGCGCCGGCACGACGCCGACCACGAAGAAGCCGGCAAAGCCCACGCACAGCACAGCCGCGCAACGCACGAACGCGGCCTGGTGAAACGAACGCCATGCACGCAACTCACGCATCGCGCTAACGCTCCGCCCCGACCGGCCGTTTCGCGAACACCCCTGCAAACTGCGCATATTCCTGCTCCAGATGCACCGCCGCATGTTCGAGCAGGAACTGCCGGAACATCACGCTGGTCGGCGAAAGCTGCTTGGTGCGCAGATGCACGATCTGCCACGTTCGTACGATCGGCGTGCCGTGCACGTCGAGCAGCGCGATCTCGCCGGTGCGCAACTCCAGCTGCAGCGTATGCAGTGAGATCAGGCTCACGCCCATGCCGGCCATCACCGCCTGCTTGATCGTCTCGTTGCTGCCGAGCGTGACGGTTTTCGCGGGAGTGAACAGATGCTGCCGAAACATCGCCTCGGCGGCCATGCGCGTGCCCGAGCCCGGCTCGCGCAGCAGGAAGGTGTCGTTGCGCAACTCCTGCAGATCGAAGCGGCGCGCGCCGCACAGCGGATGATGCACCGGCGCGATCACCACCTGGGGATGGCTCGCGAGCGGCTCGGCCGTCGTATCGAGCTCGGGCGGCGGGCGGCCCATGATCGCGAGATCGATCGCGTTGTCCTGCAACATGCGCAGCAGCGCGTCGCGATTGCCGACCGAGAAATGCACGTCGACTTTCGGGTACAGATGCGAGTACATCGCCAGCAGTTTCGGCGCGAAGTAGGTCGCCGAGCTGACGATGCCGACGTTGATCGAGCCGCTGTCGGCCTGCTTCAGCGACATCATCGCGTCTTCGGTGTCCTTGATTTCGCCGA
Organism: Paraburkholderia sp. JPY465; assembly: GCF_050436725.1. Classification (NCBI taxonomy): domain Bacteria; kingdom Pseudomonadati; phylum Pseudomonadota; class Betaproteobacteria; order Burkholderiales; family Burkholderiaceae; genus Paraburkholderia; species Paraburkholderia sp. JPY465. The sequence continues at coordinate 2,050,021 of NZ_JBNDMT010000002.1, read as the reverse complement.
GAATGCGGCTCGCGTGGTGAGTCAGCACCTCGCCCGCTTCGGTCAGCGTGAGCTTGCGCGCGACGCGCTCGAACAGCCGCAGGCCGACCGCCTCTTCGAGCTGATGAATCTGCATCGACACTGCCGGCTGCGTCAGATGCAGCTCCTCGGCCGCGCGCGCGAAACTCGTATAGCGGCTCGCGACGACGAAGATCTGCAACTGCCGCAGGGTCAGCGTGCGAACGAAATTCAGCTTGACCCGGTTCGTCGCGAAGCTCGCGTTCTGCATCGAAAACTCAACGGCTCGCCCGCGGCGCATTCGACGGCTTCGCCGGCACCTTGCCCGATGGCAACTTGTTCAGTGCGGATTGAAAACTCAACGACTCCGAATGCGCCGGATGCGCGAAGTCGTTGTTGGGGCCCGGCACGTCGGTGCGAATCTGCAGGACCTGGCCCGGCACGCCGTCGGCGAGCAGGAAGGTGTAGCGCTTGCCCGTGTATTGCGCGAAGCGCGCCGCGTTCGGATCGTTCAGATAAGGCTGCACGACGATGCGCCGCGCGCTGACCGGCTTGCCGCCGAGCTCGCCCGGCACGCTCTCGATCTGCGGCCCCGCGGCGAGCGCGAGACGCAGACGCTGCTGGAAATAGCGGCGCTGCCCGCCGGTGAGACCCTGCATCTCCGCGATGTCGCGCTCGAGGAAATAAATGATCGCCGGATTGCATTGCAGTCCGCCGATCGGCAGGTTCACGCTGCCGGTGTGGTCGGTCACCTGTGCGTCGCCCTTCGCGTTGTTCTCGCTGACCACCAGCACCTTGACGACGTCGGTGCTGCGCGAGGGCTGCTCCGAATCGATCAGCGCGTAGTCGAGCTCGGTCTGCGCGGCGACGCCGTGCAGATGATCGGTCAGAAAAATCAGCCGCTCCGCCGGCGTGATGTCGTCGCCGCCCGCCGCCGACGCGGCGCTCGCCGGGCTTGCCGCACGGCTTGCGGCCGGCGCGAGGCACAGCACGCACAGCGTCCCCATCAGCGCGGCGCGTGCCGCGCGCAGCCAGGCGCCGCGCGCGCGCGTCATTGGGATGCGTCGCCGGGTTTGCCCGCCGGCGCGTCGACCGGTTTGAGCATCGGCACCTGGTAGGTCGCGAGGATGCTGTCGATCTTGTCGTGATTCGCGCCGATCCATTGATCCACCTTGTCCTTCCAGTCCTTCTCGCCGTAGCGCACGCCCATCGAGATCGTGTAGTCGAAGCGGATGCCGGGTCCCGGCGGGAACGGCACGAGCCTGACCGAATCACCGGCGCGCTTCGCGAAGTAGCCGGCGATCGGCCCCCACAGGAACACCACGTCGACGTTGCCCTCGTGCAGATCGTGTTCGATCATCTGGCCAGGGTACACGCCCGGATCGCCGCTTTGCACCTGGTACGACACCGCCTGGTCGATCAGGTTGTGGCCGAGCAGCCAGTCCACCGCCGGGGTTTGCGAAAAGATTCCGAAACGCAGCTTGTGCAGCTGATCGGGTGGCAGTTTCAGCAGGTCGTCGGGCGTCTTGATGCTCGCGAATTCGGGGCGGTTCGGCAGCACCATCGCGTAGGTCGAGCGCAGATACGGCTGCGTCGTCGACGTCATGTCATAGCCCTTCGGCACGCCGATGATCAGGTCGCAGCGATAGCGCTCGCTGCCCTCCGCCTTCTCGCGCAACGTGTGGCGCACGAAGCCCATGCGCTGCGGAAAGTACGTGTATTCGAGCTTGTAGCCGAAGTCGCTCGCCATCTGGGCGGCGATGCGGTTCTCATAGCCCTCGCCCTTGTCGTTCGACAACGGCATGTTGTTCGGGTCCGCGCATACCCTGAGCACGCCGTCCGCGCCGTCGTTGTTCGGCAGCGCGGGGCCATCCGCCCGGACCGCGGCGCTCGCGAGCGCCGCCCCACACAACGCGGCCGCGATCACGCTGACATGCACGGACATGCTTCTCTTATCACGCATCGTGAGCCTCCGGAAGAATGACGGCGCGGCCGTTAATTCGAGTCGATGGCATGCAGATCGCCCGGCTTGATCTGCCCATCGGAGCGTCCTTTCAGATACGCATAGAGATTTTCCCAGTTCTTCTGCATCATCTGGCTCGTGCTGAAATCGGGCATACCCTTATCCACCCGGCCGCCGAACACGGTGCGATGAAATTCGTTCTTGTCCAGCGTCTTGAACGCGTCGATCAGCGACGGCCCGACCATGCCCTGCTGCTGCGCGCCGTGACAGCGTTCGCAAGCGAGCGCGCGCCACGTCTTCCAGCCCTGCAGCGTATTACTGTCGACCTTGTTTCCGTCGACTACCTTGTACGCGACCTGCGCAATCGAAGGATTGTTCTGCGCGTATCCGACGGGCAGCATGACGAGCGCTACGGGCAACGCGGTGAGCAACAGGATAGATCTGCCTTTCATGCACATGTCTCCATCTGGGAAAAAGCCGCGCCCCGATGCGTTTCAGCGACGCATCCACCAACGGGCGCGATTTGGGGGTAATTCAATGCTTTGGGCGAGGCTGACGGGGCGGCCGTGCCTGTTCAAGCCGCCCCACTGGTTCAGCCTTTCATTTCAGCCGTTCGTTCAGCTCTTTTCGTTAGGAATAGCGAACACGAACAGCGTGCCGCCGAGCGCGGTGTACTTCGCGAGATCCTTGTAGCCGCCGACTGCGCCCAGGCCTTCGGTCGGCTTCTCGAGACCCGCCGCCATGCCGATGCCGGCCCAGCCGCCGATGCCCGAGTACACGCCGACGTACTGCTTGCCCTGATACTCATACGTGAAGACGTTGCCGATGATTCCCGACGGCGTCTTGAAGCGCCACAGTTCCTTGCCGTCCGAGATGCGAACCGCCTTCAGGTAGCCCTCCAGCGTGCCGTAGAACGCGATGCCGCCGCCCGTCGCCAGCACACCCGACCACACCGAGAACTTCTCAGGCTTCGAGTAGATGATCTTGCCCTTGCTCGCATCCCACGCGATGAAGTTGCCCATCGCGTTGCCCTCGTTCGGGCCCGGATACATCGACAGCGTGGCGCCGACATACGGCTGTCCCGACACGTAGTCGACATCGAACGGCTCGTAGTCCATACAGACGTGGTTGGTCGGCACGAGGAACAAGCTCGTCTTCGGATCGAACGCCGCCGGTTGCTGGTCCTTCGAACCGAGTGCCGCCGGGCAGATGCCCTTCACGTTGTGGTCGGACCCGGCCGCCTGCGTCGAGTACGCGGCGTTGCGAATCGGCAGGCCGCTTTGCAGATCGACGCGATCGGCCCAGTTCACCGCCGGGTCGTACTTCTGCGCGACCAGCAGCTGTCCGGTTTCGCGGTTCAGCGTGTAGCCGAAGCCGTTACGGTCGAAGTGCACGATCGCGGGCACCTTCTTGCCGTTGATCGTCAGGTCGGACAGGATCATTTCGTTGACGCCGTCATAGTCCCATTCGTCGTGGGGCGTCATCTGGTAGACCCATTTGGCCGTGCCGGTATTCAGGTCGCGCGCGAAGATCGACATCGACCATTTGTTGTCACCCGGACGTTGCGTCGGGTTCCATGTGCCCGGATTGCCAGTACCGTAGTAAACAAGGTTGAGTTTCGGGTCCCACGCATACCAGCCCCACGTGGTGCCGCCGCCGAGCTTCCACTGATCGCCCTTCCAGGACTTCACCGACGAATCCGCGCCCACCGGCACCATCTGGCCGTTCGAGTACGTCATCGTCTTTTGCGGGTCGAGCAGCATTTCGTTGTCGGGACCCGTGCTGTACGCAGTCCAGACCGGTTTGCCGGTCTTGATGTCGTACGCGATCAGACGCCCGCGCACGCCGAACTCGCCGCCCGAAATGCCGGTCAGCACCTTGTCGCCGAATACGTGCGGCGCGTTGGTGTTGGTTTCACCGGCTTTCGGATTGCCGTTCTGCGCGGTCCACACGACCTCGCCCGTCTTCGCGTTCAGCGCGACGAGCTTGGTGTCGGCCTGCTGCAGGAAGATCTTGCCGTCGCCGTATGCGAGACCGCGGTTGACGGTGTCGCAGCACATCACGGAGACGACCTGTTCATCCTGCTTCGGCTGATACTGCCAGAGGAACGTCTGATCCTTCAGGTTGACTGCAATGACTTTGTTCGGAAACGGGGAGTGGATATACATCGTGTCGCCGATCACGAGCGGCGCGCCTTCATGGCCGCGTAGCACGCCGGTCGACATGGTCCATGCGACCTGCAATTTGCCGACGTTGTTCTCGTTGATCTGTTTGAGCGGGCTGTAGCGGTGATTTGCATAATCGCCCGCCTGGGCCGCCCAGTTGGCCGGGTTTTTCATCAATCCGTCGAGCTGCGAATCGGCCTGCGCAGCCAGAGAGCTAAAGGCTGCGGATGCGAGGATCGCGAGCCCAAGAACTACAGTGCGTAAGTTCATGTCTCCTCCAGAATTGTCCTGCTGTTCAACTCACGAATGACCCACGCTACCTCATCGCATCGTGCGCGCCTTCTCGATTGCAGGTAACGATTAACGCGCTATCCCGATTCGATGTCAGGCTTCGCGACGCATGAACGGCCAACGCATATTCCATGCCGGAATAGCGGCAATATTGCGGCTCTTGCGTGCGCCGGCCCGCCGACCCGGCACGCGCGACCTGTCGCGGCACTCGGGCGTTGCACGCCGATGCTTGCACGGCGGTAAGCTGAAGGGGTTGCGTCACGCGATGCGGCACATACTGTGTCACTTGCGTGATACGAATCGTGTCCTTTGCGAATCACGCGCCGCAGCGCGGGCCTGTCACCTGCATCGAAGCTTCGTTCGGCGAACGATTCGCGCATTCGAGGAGCTAACCGCCATGGCAAACACCGAGCACGTCTATACCGACGAAGAGATCCAGCAACGCCTCGTCGGTCCGTTGCAGCACTGGTATCTGGAAGATGGCTGGCTGCGGCGCAAATACCGCACCGAGGGCTGGAAGGGAACGCTGATGGTGGTCAACGCCGTCGGGCACCTCGCGGAAGCCGCGTGGCATCACCCCGATCTGACGGTCTCGTATGCGTTCGTGATCGTGAAGCTGAAAACGCACACCGCCAAGGGCATCACCGACAAGGACTTCGCGCTCGCAACCAAGATCGAATCGGTGGTCCACTGGCAGCCCGGCCTCGAGGAAGGCCCGCTGGAAGGCACGCCGGCCGACGATCAGCGCTTCCGCTACATCAAGTACGACGCGCCGAAACCCGCGCAAGGCAGTTGACCCGCGCGCCTGCCGCCGCATGAAACAGCGCGTGACACAGTGCGCCTTCGGCGTCACACAGCGTCCATGCAGCGGCGAAACCGGGCGGCGCGCGGCGCGCCGGTTTAGAGATTCCGGTGGGCCGAATCCGCTGCGGCGGCCGTTGCGCGCGCCTGGTACGGCTTTCGCTTGACGTCGCCGGGCGCACTGTCGCTGGAACCCGCGACGCGACACGACGCGTCGCGCACACCCCGCGGCCGAACCCGGTTTCGCGCACCCGCAAGGACACCTGAGGACACACGAGATGCCGCTTCAGCTCCGCCGCCTGCCGCCACGCGCCCCCATCACGATCGATGCGCCCGCGCGGCTGCATCTGGGCTTTCTCGATCCGAACGCGTCGCTCGGGCGCGCGTTCGGCAGCCTGGGGCTCGTCATCGATACGCACGGCACGCGGATTCAGGCGCGGCTCGCCGAACGCGAGCAGATCGGCGGTGTGGCGAGCGAGGCCGAGCGCGCGCGAATTGCGCTGAGTCTCGCGCGGCTGCAGGCTGCCTACGGACCGGCGAGCCTCGCGATCGACGTGCTTGAGGCGCCGCGCGCCCATACCGGCCTCGGCTCAGGCACACAACTGGCGCTCGCGGTCGGTGCCGCGTTCACGCGCCTCATCGGCCAGCCGGCGACGAGCGCCGAGATCGCCAGCCTGCTCGGGCGCGGCGCGCGCTCCGGCATCGGCATACTCGGCTTCGAGTGCGGCGGCCTGCTGCTCGATGGCGGCCCGCCCGGCGATCTGCGCCAGAGCATGCCGCCGCTACTGTCGCGCCAGCCGTTTCCGCAGCCGTGGCGCGTGCTGCTCGTCAGGGACAACAGCCGCGAGGGCTTGCACGGCGCCGAGGAACGCAGCGCGCTCGCATCGCTCGCGCCGTTTCCGCAGCGGCTCGCCGCGCATCTGTGCCATCTGGTGCTGATGCAGATCCTGCCCGGCGCCGCCGAACATAACTTCGCGCCGTTCGCGCACGGCCTCACCGAACTACAGCAGACCATCGGCGAATACTTTGCGAGCGCGCAAGGCGGCGTGTTCGCGAGTCCCGACGTCGAGCGCGTGCTGCGCGCGGTCGCCGCCGAGCGCACCGCCGGCATCGGCCAGACCTCATGGGGCCCGACGGGCTTCGCGGTGCTCGCGAGTGCGCGCGAGGCCGAGCGCGCACTCGCGACCGCGCGCGCCGTCGCGAGCGCGCTGCCGCATATCGAATGCAGCGTCGTCGCGGGCCGCAATAGCGGCGCGGCGATCAGCGACGCCGAGGCGCGCGCGCCGCACATCGACGCCGCATGATGCGCGGCCGCGCTCAGGTCGCCGCTCCGGCCGCCGCTCATCCAATCCGCTGCCACGCGCGGCGCGGCCTTGCCCTGCGCCTTCCCGAGACTGCCACTAAAACGAGCCCCTGCCATGTCAGAAACCATTGAAAGGCCCCACATCCTGCACATGTTCACGGCCACGCCGCAGATGAGTCCGTTCGACGTCAACATGGCCGCCGACGCCGGCTACCAGGTCATCGTGCCGTATTGCAACGTCGAAGCCGGCATGGTCGCGAACCTCACGCAGGACGCGATCTTCTCGCGCGGCCCAAAAGGGGTGTCGCGCACCGGCATCTTCATCGGCGGACGCGACGTGATGCAGGCCGTCGACATGCTCGACACCGCACGCAAGGCGATGGTCCCGCCGTTCGAAGTCTCCGTGTTCGCCGATCCGAGCGGTTCGTACACGACCGCGGCTGCGCTCGTCGCGCTGGTCGAGCGGCATCTGGGCAAGCAGCACGGCGTGGAACTGGGCGGCAAGCGCGTGCTGATTCTCGGCGGTGCCGGCGCGGTCGGACGCATCGCGGCGGCGATCGCCGCGTCGCGCGGCGCCGACGTGACGATCGCGAGCCACACCGACCGCAGTCGCGCGCTCGGCGCGTCGGCCGAACTGAACGAGCGCTTCGGCATCGTCACCAGCGGCATCGGCACCACGACGCCCGCTGAGCTGCGCGGCGCGCTCGCCGACGCGGAAATCGTGCTCGCCACCGCGGTCGCGGGCGTGCAGGTGGTCGGCCGCGACGACCTCGAGCATGCAAAGCGCCTGCTCGTCGCCGCCGACGTCAACGCGGTGCCGCCCGAAGGTATCGCCGGCGTGAACGTGATGAACGACGGCAAGCCGATCGACGGTGTGCCGAACGCGGGCGCGGTCGGCATCGGCGCGCTCGCGATCGGCAACGTCAAGTATCAGGTCGAGCATCGACTGTTCATGCGCATGCGCACCGGCGGCAAGCCGGTCTATCTGGGCTTCCCGGAAGCCTACGACGAGGCCCGCGCGGTCGCGGCCGGTCTCGGCTGAGAGCGGCCGTCATGAAGCCGCACCGGCCGCTCATGCACGCGCCCATCGTCGCGGTCGTCGGACAGTCCGCGCGCCTGCTCGCGCAGTCCGCGGCGCGCGCCGGCCTGCATGTCGCCGCGCTCGATATCTTCGGCGACTGCGACACGCGCGAGGCCGCCGAACTGTGGTTCGACATCGGCCGCAGTGATGGCGCGCTCGGGATCGACCGGGCGCGGCTCGTCGACGCGCTGGCGCGGGTCGCGCGGTTGCCGGGTCTGCTTGGATGGATCTGCGGCAGCGGGCTCGAAGCTTTGATGCCTGAGCTGTGCCGGGAACCCGGCTTGCCGCGCTTTCTCGGCAACGATACCGACGCGGTCGCGGCCGTCCGCGAGCCCCGGCGTTTCTTCGCGCTACTAGACGCGTTGCGCATCGGGCATCCGGCTGTGTCGTTCGAGCGGCCCGCGACGGCCGAGGGCTGGCTGTTCAAGCAGGCGGATGGCTGTGGCGGTACGCACATCCAGCCCGCCGACTCTCTCGACTTGACGAGCGCTTCCGCGCACGGCTACTTCCAGCGCATTGGCCAAGGCCGCTCGCTGTCGGCGCTGTTCATCGGCTCGCACGGCCGCGCGCATCTGATCGGTTTCGCTGAGCAACTCACCTGCGCAATCGGCGATCTGCGCTTCGTGCATGCGGGCTCGATCGGACCGATCGACTTGCCGCCAGCGTTCGTCGCGCGCGTGCAGCAAGCGCTCGACGCGCTCTGCGCAAGCACCGGCCTCGTCGGCATCAATAGCTGCGATTTTTTGTCGGACGGCGCCTCGTTCGACGTGCTCGAAATCAACCCGCGACCTTCGTCGACGATGGCGCTCTACGAAACCGCGTCGCCCGATGCGTGGCCAGCCGGCCTGCTCGCCTGCCACCTCGACGCCTGCCGCCACGGCCGCGCGCCATCGGCCGCGAGCCTCGCGCTCGCCCGCGCGCCGCGCTGGCGCGCCGGCCAGCGGGTGCTGTTCGCGCAGCGGCCGTTCAACGTCTCCGCGGCGTTCTCCGACGCCTGCCTGCGCGATCCGCAATGCCGCGACGTGCCGATGCCGGGCACCCGCATCGACGTCGGGCAGCCGGTCTGCACGCTGCTCGTGCGAGCGGCGTCGGTGGACGCGGTGCGCACCGCGCTCGATGCGCAGCACGAACGCGTCGTCCAACGAATCGAAACCTGCGATGAACCCGACCATGCCTGCCTCCACGCCCACTGAGACTTCCCCGCCCGCCGCGCCGCCGAGCGTGAATGCGCTTTCAGAGCGCCTCGTCGCGCGGCTCCTCGATCAGGCGGCACATCTCGGCGTTGCGCTCACGCGCACACCCGCCGGCACTGTGATCGCCGACGCCGGCGTCGACGCACGCGGCAGCCTCGACGCCGGCGTGCTGATCGCGCGCATCTGCATGGGCGGACTCGGCCGCGTCGCGGTACGCGCGAACTTCGACGCCGCGCCGCTGTGGCCGACGATGCTCGAGGTCAGCACCTCGGCGCCGGTGCTCGCCTGCCTCGGCAGCCAGTACGCGGGCTGGAGCCTGTCGGCGACCAAGGAGCAGACCGGCGGCAAGAAGTTCTTTTCGCTAGGCTCGGGGCCCGCGCGCGCGCTCGCGGTCAAGGAGCCGCTATTCGATGAGCTCGGCTATCGCGACCGCCACGAACGCGGCGCGCTGGTGCTCGAAGTGGACCGGTTGCCGCCGCAGGTGGTGATCGACAAGGTGCTGCACGACTGCGGCCTCACGCCCGAACATCTGACGCTGATCGTCACGCCGACACACTCTGTCGCGGGAACGGTACAGGTCGTGGCCCGCGTCGTCGAAGTGGCGCTGCACAAGGTGCACGTGCTCGGCGTGCCGCTCGATGAAATCGTCGCCGGCACGGGCTCGGCGCCGCTGCCGCCGCCCGCGCCCGACGGCATTCAGGCGATGGGCCGCACCAACGACGCGATCCTGTACGGCGGCCGCGTGCATCTGACCGTCCTGCACGACGAAATCGCGCGACGCCTCGCCGACACGCTGCCCTCCGCCAATTCGCGCGACTACGGCCGGCCGTTCGCGGACGTCTTCACGGCAGTCAACTTCGACTTCTATCAGATCGACCCGGCGCTGTTCGCGCCCGCCGAGGTGTGGGTCAGCAGCCTCGAAAGCGGCGCGACCTATCATGGCGGCCGGCTCGACGGCGGCCTGCTGCGCAAACAGTGGGGCGGCGAGCCCGTCGCGCGATGATGATCGCAACGGGCCTGCGCATCGCGATCATGAGCGACGAAACCGGCTGGCACACCGGCCGGCTGAAAAAAGCGTTCCGCGCGCGCGGCGCCGAAGCGCGTTGCGTCGATCTCGCGGATTGCCGCATCGACACCACATGGCTGCCGCACGGCCTCGTGATCCCGGGCTTCGGCCGCACGCTGCCGGATGCGGTGTTCGTGCGCGGCATCGCCGGCGGCACCTTCGAGCAGGTGACGCTGCGGCTCGGCATCCTGCACGCGCTGCGCGAGTCGGGCGTGCCGGTCTACAACGACGCCCGCGCGATCGAGCGCAGCGTCGACAAGTCGATGACGAGCTTCCTGCTGCATCGCGCGGGCGTGCCGACACCAGCCACCTGGGCCGGCGAGTCCGCCGCGTTCGCGCAACGCGTACTGATGCGCGAAGCGGCCGCCGGCCGCCAGGTCGTGCTCAAGCCGCTGTTCGGCTCGCAAGGCAACGGGCTCAAACGGCTCGGCGCGCGCGGCGGGCTGCTCGCGCCGTTGCCGTCGCTCGCGCGTTATCGGCAGGTCGCTTATCTGCAGCGCTTCGTTGCCGGAGCCCGGCCCGGTTTCGACTGGCGCGTGCTCGTGATCGGCGGCAAGGCGGTCGCGGCGATGCGGCGCAGCGGCGGCAAGGGCTGGATTCACAACGTCGCGCAAGGCGCGCGCTGCGAGGCCGCCGAGCTGACGGTCCCGCTCGCGCAGACCGCCGTGCGCGCCACCGCCGCGCTCGGGCTCGACTACGCGGGCGTGGACCTGATCCCGAATCCCGACGACGCCGCGCTGCCGCTCGTGCTCGAAGTGAACGGCGTGGCCGCGTGGCGGGGTTTGCAGTCGGTCGTGCCGCTCGATGTCGCCGCGGCGCTGGTCGACGATCTGCTCGATCGCAAGCTCGCAGCGCAGCGGCGCGCGGACGAGCTAGCCGAGCAAGCCGCTAGCGCCGGGTTGCCTGAGCCGTCTCCGCAGCGCCGGGCTTGAGCGTCATGACCGTCCCCTTCGAGCATGCGCGCGCAGCCTTCCTCGCAGCCTGCGCGCTCGACGTCACCACGCCGAAACCCGGCAACGTCAGCACCCAAAGCCCCGGCCACGGCATGAACGCGGCGCAGTTCCTCGCCAGCGCGGACGCATCGCTCGACGCGCTATTCGCGCCCGGCGCCCGTGTCGGACAGCGCATTCTCGACGCGGTCACACGCACGCGCGCGGCCGTCGGCTGCAATACGAATCTCGGCATCGTGCTGCTCGTCGCGCCGCTCGCCGCGGCTCTCGACGAGACCGGCGAACGGCCGCTGACGGCGCCAGCGTGGCGCGCCGCCGTCGGCGACGTGCTGAGCCGGCTCGACGTCGAAGACGCGCGGCTCGCCTATCGCGCGATCGCGCTCGCCAACCCCGGCGGCCTCGGCGACGCGCCCGAGCAATCGGTCCACGCAGCGCCGACGATCGGCCTGCGCGACGCGATGCGGCTCGCCAGCGAGCGCGACAGCATCGCGCGGCAGTACGCGAACGGTTTCGCGGACCTGTTCGAGACCGGCCTCACCGCCTGCTTCGAAGCCTCGACGCCAGCGCCCGAACCCGCGCCCGTCGATCCCGGTGAAATCGCGATGCTCAATGTGTTCCTGGCGTTCCTGGCCGGCTGGCCCGACTCTCACATTGTGCGCAAGCACGGCCTCGCGCTGGCGCAGAGTGTCACGCTCGTGGCACGCGAACAGCACGCGCGCTGGCGTCAAACGCGACCCGCCGCGCGCCGCACGGCAAGCGATCCGCAGCTCGATGCTTGGGATGCCGAATTGAAGGCCCGCGCGATCAATCCCGGCACCAGCGCGGACCTCGCGGTGGCCACGCTGTTCGTTGCGCGCTGCGTCGAATGGCGCGGTTAACCCTGAATCGTCTGCACTGAACACGCCCCAAACGGGCGCGTCAGCATGCCGGGTGCCAGAACTGGCACGGAACCTGTTAGTTAGTACCGCCGTGCAATCCCGCACCGCTCTCGCGATGCTGATCTGGACACGATCGCGGGCGGCGCCTCGTCAGCAGGTCCATACCTACTCATTGGAGGAACAGAATGGCCAAGATCAACCGCGTCATGATCGGTGAGTCGCTAGTCGGCGACGGCAACGAGGTCGCGCATATCGACTTGCTGATCGGACCGCGAGGTTCGGCTGCGGAAACCGCGTTCTGCAACGCGCTCACCAACAACAAGGACGGCTTCACGTCGCTGCTCGCCGTCGTCGCACCGAATCTCATCACGAAGCCCAATACGATCCTGTTCAACAAGGTGACGATCAAAGGCGCCAAGCAGGCCGTGCAGATGTTCGGCCCGGCGCAGCACGCGGTCGCGCTAGCAGTGGCCGACAGCGTCGAGGACGGCACGATCCCGCAGGAAGAAGCCGACGATCTGTTCCTCTGCGTCGGCGTCTTCATCCACTGGCAGGCGGAGGACGACAAGAAGATCCAGCAGTTCAACTATCAGGCGACGCGCGAGGCCATCAAGCGCGCGGTCAGCGGCGAGCCGAGCGCGGCTGAAGTAGTATCGAAGAAGGGCACCGTCGCGCATCCGTTCGCGCCGAACTGACGGTGCATGGCAGCGCAGGAGACGCGGCGCCGTTCGCGGCCCCGCCTCCTCGCGCATCCCGTCGCCTCGCGGCCGCAAGGCAGGGCCCTCGCGCAGCGGTTCGCGAAGCGGGTTCAATGCTCTCGCAGAGGCATTCAATGACTAATAGATGTCGCGCACTTCTCGCCTTTACCTCGCTCATGCTCGCCGCGCCGCTCGCGTGGGCGAGCGGCTATAACTATCCGACCGAGGGCCGCGTCGAATACGTGCTCAGCTGCATGGACGACAACGGCCACGATTTCGCAAACGTCTACAAGTGCTCGTGCGTGATCGACAAAATGGCCGCATCGTTGCCGTACGACGAATTCGTCGACCAGTCGACCTTCTCGAAGTACGCGACGCTCGGCGGCGAAGGCGGCGCGGAATTCCGCGTCGATCACGCCAAGGCTCAAACCAGGAAATTCCGCGCGCTGCAAACGAGCGCGTACCAGGCGTGCGGACTCGGTCCGCAGAAAACGTCGACCGTGGCGAAATGACGACGGTTCGAGACGCGCCGGGCGTCCGGCGTGCCCGCTCTCTCCGTCAATTCGGCACCAGTCCCTTGCCGAGCGACGCGTAACACGGGAGCCCCACGGCGGGCGCCGGGCCATCGCCGCGACGCCGCTCGATCTGCACGCCGACGGCCGCGAGGTCGGCGAACTTGGCCGGCTTCGCGAGCGACACGCGCACCCAGTGCGCGCCGAAGTCAGCGATCAGCAGTTGCGCGATCGTCTCCGCAAGCGCCTCCAGCAGACGCACGCGATGCGACGCGAATAGCTCGAGCAGCGCCTCGCGCACGGCCGCATAGTTGACCGTATCTTCGATCCGGTCCGTCGCGCACGCGCGGATCGCGGGCACGCCGATCGCCAGATTCACGCGCACCGGTTGCGCAACATGCAACTCGCTGCTGTCGATACCGATGACCGTCTGGCCGATGAAGTTCTCGATGAACACGATGTCGAGGCGCTCGGGCAACGCGCCGGCTTGCGAGCCGGGATTGGCGTCGAGGCTGGAAAATGCGGCAAGGCGAACAGTATCGATACGATCCATGATGGTCTCCGCCGCGGCGCGGCCCAAGATTAAACAGCCTGTGATGAACAGCGAACGATGCAACAGTAGAACAGTGGAACTGCGCGACGCGCGGCACACTCTGTGTCGAAGCTGCGACAGGCATGCAACCTGCAAAACGGTATAACGCATCGCGCATCGAGAAAAGCAAATTCCGGGCACGGTGAGGTAAACCCACAGTCACTTTCTGTTGAACCGATCTTGCATCGAGCGTACAGTTTTAAATATCCGCCTCGTAGCAGGGCCGGTCGCGAGGGAGCAGACGGACCGAGAATCCGCCGCACCAAGGGCAGACAGGCTTGATAAAGCGGCATTCGCAGCGTGCAAAGCCGTCACGCTTCCGAAATGTCGCAACGGAGACAAATCCCATGTCGTTGCTCGCTGACAGCAGTACGCACGTCCGGGAAGTTCTGAACGTGGTCAACCACCAGTTGACCACGCGCCCGACAAGCGAACCCGTAGCTCAGTCGTGGACGCGCTGCATCAACGAATTCCAGCTGGACCCCGCGCGTTTCGTGCCGCCGCCGGTGCTCACCGAATACGAACTCAGCGCGCGCCGTGAGGCGCTCGGCGATCTGATCGCGTGTTCGAAGCTCGAGATGACGACGCTCTATCAGCAGCTCGCCGATCCCGAGCTCGCGGTTGTGCTGGTCGATTCGGGCGGCGTGATCGTGCATCAGGTGTCGTCCGTGCCGTTCGCCGAGGCGGTCGCCGCCGACGGCTTTCGCGTCGGCGCGCTGTGGAGCGAACGCGAAGCCGGCACCAACGGCATGGGCACCTGCCTCGCGGAGCGCGACTGCATCGCCGTCTGTCAGCACGAGCATTTCTATCCGCGCTACACGTCGCTCACGTGCTCGGCCGCGCCGATCTTCGACGACGGCGGCGAAATCGCCGGCGTGCTCGACGTCACGAGCCGCTCGAAGCTGCTGCAGCAGCACTCGCTGGTGCTGGTCGGCATGTCGCGGCAGATGATCGAAAACCGTCTGCTCGATGCGCGCTACCGGCACGCCAACATGATCCATTTCCACAGCCGCCCGGAATTCGTCGGCACGCTGCACGGCGGCAAGCTCGCGGTCGGCGACGACAGCACCGTGCGCGCCGCGAATCGCAGCGCGCTGTTCCAGCTTGGCTTCCGCTCGCTGAGCGAGCTACGCGGCCGGCGTATCGAGGAAGCGTTCAACGCGTCGCTCGAAGACATGATCGCGCGCAGCATTCGCGGCTCGTTCCATCCGGTCACCGTCTACAGCGCGAATGCGACGAACCGCTTTTTCCTCGTTGCGCAGACGCCGCAGAACGGCACCGGGCGCGTGACGCGCGTGATCGTCACCGACTCCGCGATCCGCAGCAGCGCCCCCGAAAAGCACGAGAAACACGACAAGCACGCGCCGGTACCGAAGCTCGACGAAATCGCGCACCTCGAATTCGGCGACCCGCGCATGGCCTCGCAGATCCAACTCGCCGCGCGCGTGATCCAGCGCAAGATTCCGATCGTGCTGCGCGGCCAGACCGGCACCGGCAAGGAAGTCTTCGCGCAGGCGCTGCATAGCATCAGCCCGCACGCCGACGGTCCGTTCGTGCCGGTGAACTGCGCGTCGCTGCCGGAGAACCTGATCGAGAGTGAGCTGTTCGGCTATCGCGCCGGTGCGTTTACCGGCGCGCAGCGCGAAGGACGGCGCGGCAAGATCGTGCAGGCCAACGGCGGCACGCTGTTCCTCGACGAGATCGGCGACATGCCGCTCGTGCTGCAGGCGCGCCTGCTGCGCGTGATCGAGGAACACGAGGTCACGCCGCTCGGCGCCGAGACCACCGTCAAGGTCAATTTCCAGCTGATCAGCGCGAGCCACCGCAATCTGCTCGAACTCGTGCAAAGCGGCCAGTTCCGCGAGGACCTGTATTACCGGCTCAAGGGCGTCGAGCTGAATCTGCCGGCGCTGCGCGAGCGCGTCGACAAGCTGCCGCTGATCCATCATCTGCTCGCCAACGAAACCGACGATCCGCCCGAGCTGACGCCGGAAGCCGAACACGCGCTGCTCACTTATGCGTGGCCCGGCAACATCCGTCAGCTGCGTCACGTGTTGCAGATGGCGATTGCGCTGTCAGACGGCGAGCCGATCCGTTGCGAGCATCTGCCGCCCGAGGTCACGCAACGCACCTCGGCGGTCGACCTGCCGACCGCGCTGCGCCTCGCGAACGCGGACATGGACGGGCATCTCGCCGACGAAGCGGACATTTCTTCGCTGAACGCGATCCAGCTGAACGAGCGCGAGACGGTGCTGTCGCTGCTCGACGAGCATCGCTGGAACGTCAGCAACGTCGCGAAGGCGCTCGGCATCAGCCGCAACACGCTGTACCGCAAGATGCGCCGGCTGCACATCCGGCTGTCGCACGAAGGCTCGCCGCCGGACGGTATGCCGCTCGATCTCGACGCATGACCCAGCCGTCCCCTAACGAGTCAGCGCCGAAGGCCGCCCGCGATCTCGCCGACTTCAAGCCGGATGCACGCTTCGCGTGGTGCGTGACCGGCTCCGGTCACATGCTCGAAGAATCGATCGCGCTCGCGCGGCGCTTGCCGCGCGTCGATCTGTTTTTGTCCGCGGCGGCCGAGGAAGTGCTGCCGCTCTATGGCTGGCCGCTCGACAAGCTGCGCGAACAGTTCCGGGTGCTGCGCGACAACAGCGCGAGCGGCGTACCGGTCGGCATGCTGTATCACGGCGTCTATCACACGGTCGTGATCGCGCCAGCCACCAGCAACACGGTCGCCAAATGCGCTTACGGCATCTCCGATACTCTGCCGACCAACATGTACGCGCAGGCCGGCAAACAATGCATCCCCGGCATCGTCTTTGCATGCGACACCGAACCGAGCGTGATCACGCATAGCCCGGACGAATGGGTCGAACTGCGGCCACGGGCGATCGAACTCGACAACGTCGAGCGTCTGGCACGCTTCGAATACACGACGCTCGCGCGCTCGCTCGACGAACTCGAAGCGGCGCTCGCCCAACGCCTCGCGACCCTCGATCTCGCATGGACCACATCCTCTTCCTGACCGGCCGGCTTGCCGAACCGAGCCTGCGGCGCGTGCTCGACGGCATGGCGCCGGCGCCGTTCAGTTGGGAGGTGCGCGAAATCGGCCTGCAGGTCGCCGCGTTGATGACCGCCGACATGATCCAGCGCCGCTTGCCCACCCCGCTCGCCGCGCAGCGCGTGATCGTGCCGGGCCGCTGCCGCGGCGATCTCCACGCGCTGAGCGCGCACTTCGGCGTGCCGTTCGAGCGCGGTCCCGAGGAGGTCAAGGACCTGCCGCAGTTTTTCGGCCACAAGGCGAAGCCGTTCGACCTGAGCCGCTACGACACGGAGATTTTCGCGGAGATCGTCGATGCGCCGCGGCTCGACCTCGACGGCATCGCCGCAAGGGCGCGCGAGTATGCGGCCCAGGGCGCGGACGTGATCGACATCGGCTGTCTGCCGGACACGCCGTTTCCGCATCTCGAAGACGCAGTACGGCGCCTGAAGGCCGAAGGCTATCGCGTCAGCGTCGATTCGATGCGCAACGACGAACTGCTGCGCGGCGGCCGCGCGGGCGCCGACTATCTGATGAGCCTGAACGTCGACACGCTTTGGATCGCCGACGAAGTGCCGTCGACGCCGATCCTAGTCGCGCGCGAACCCGCTGACGCCGCCTCGCTCGACGCCGCGATCGACGCGCTAACCGCGCGCGGCCGCGCGTTTCTCGCCGATCCGATTCTCGATCCGATTCCGTTCGGGCTGGCCACGTCGATTGCGCGCTATGTGCGCTTGCGCGAGCGCTATCCCGACATCGCGATCATGATGGGCATCGGCAATGTGACCGAGTTGACCGAGGCGGACACGAGCGGCATCAACGCGGTGCTGCTCGGCATGGCGGCCGAATTGCGCGTTGGCGCGGTGCTGACGACTTCGGTGAGTCTGCATGCGCGGCGCGCGCTGCGCGAAGCCGATATCGCGCGCCGCGTGATGCATGCCGCACGCGATGCGCAAGTGCTGCCGAAGGGCATCAGCACCGAGCTTGCAACGGTCCACGCGAAACGGCCTTTTCTGTACAGCGCCGAAGAAATCGACGAATTCGCGCGCGCCGTGCGTGATCCGAATTTCCGCGTGCAGATCAGCGCCGACGGCATTCACGTGTACAACCGCGACGGCCATCGACGCGGCGACGATCCGTTCGCGCTGTACCCGCAGCTGAACCTCGAAACCGACGGCGGCCACGCGTTCTACATGGGCGTGCAGCTTGCGCGCGCGGAAATCGCGTGGCGGCTCGGCAAGCGCTTCGATCAGGACCAGCCGCTCGACTGGGGCTGCGCGGTCGACCGGCCTGAGGAAGATCTCAGCGTCTGGTGCGGGCCGGGCGAGACGATGAAGAAGCGCTGAACCTGCCGCGCCGTCACTGCATGGCCGCTACGGCCGCGGGTTCGTCGACGGTAGCCAGTTCGCCGCGCATGCCGCGAATCGCCTGCGCGCGATCGCTCGCGCCGAACACGGCCGATCCCGCAACGAACACATCGGCACCCGCCGTGGCGACACGCGCGATGTTCGACGCCTTCACGCCGCCGTCCACTTCGATCAGCAACGGCCGCCCGGTGCGCTGCATCGTCGTGTCGACGCGCTCGCGCAGCCGCCGCAGCTTATCGAGCGTCTCGGCAATGAACGCCTGGCCGCCGAAGCCCGGATTCACCGACATCACCAGCACGACGTCGAGCATCTCCAGCACATGATCGAGCACCGTGAGCGGCGTCGCCGGATTCAGCGCGAGCCCCGCGCGTGCGCCGTGCGAGCGGATCAGCTCGATGGTCCGATGCACGTGCAGCGTCGCCTCCGGATGAAAACTGATCAGGTTCGCGCCCGCCTCGGCAAACGCCGACACCAGCGGATCGACCGGCGTGGTCATCAGGTGCACGTCGAACGGCAGCGACGTGTACGGCCGGATCGCCGAGCACACGAGTGGCCCTACGGTCAGGTTCGGCACATAGTGGTTGTCCATCACGTCCAGATGAATCCAGTCCGCGCCGGCCGCCGTTACGTCGCGAATCTCGTCGGCGAGGCGGGCAAAATCCGCCGACAGCAGCGACGGAGCAATCAGGAATTCGCGCATTGCGTTCTCCGTACCAGTGGCGTCAGTGATAGCGGCTCGCCATCGTGTCGAGCGGCAGCGGCTTGATGCGCGCCGCCTGCCCCGCGCAACCGAACGCTTCGAAACGCTCGATGCAGATCGCGCTAGCCGCGGCGGTGGCCGCCTTCAGGGCCGCGCGCGGATCGAACTCGGAGCGCGCATTGGCGAGCGATTTGCGCATCGCGCCGCTCATCGCGAGACGGATGTCGGTGTCGATATTGACCTTGCGCACGCCGTGCGCGATGCCGCGGCGGATTTCGTCGACGGGCACGCCGTAGGTGGTCGGAATCTCGCCGCCGTATTCGCGGATCACCGCGAGCCATTCCTGCGGCACCGACGACGAACCGTGCATCACCAGATGCGTGTCGGGAATGCGCGCATGGATATCGGCGATCCGGTCGATCGCGAGGATGTCGCCAGTCGGCTCGCGGCTGAACTTGTACGCGCCGTGCGAAGTGCCGATCGCGATCGCGAGCGCATCGACGCCGGTCGCGTCGACGAAGCGCCGCGCTTCGTCGGGGTCGGTCAGCAGGTGCTCGCGCGTCAGCTTGCCTGCTGCGCCGACGCCATCCTCCTCGCCTGCCGTGCCGGTTTCGAGCGAGCCGAGACAGCCCAGCTCGCCCTCCACCGACACGCCGACCGCATGCGCGGCGTCCACCACGCGCCGGCTCACGTCGACGTTGTAGTCGTACGCGGCGGGCGTTTTCTGGTCGGGCAACAGCGAGCCGTCCATCATCACCGACGTGAAGCCCGAGCGGATCGCCTGCTGGCACACCGCGGGGCTCGCGCCGTGATCCTGATGCAGCACGAGCGGAATGTCCGGGTGCGCTTCGAGCGCGGCGAGCACCAGATGGCGCAGGTACGGCTCGCCCGCATACTTGCGCGCCCCGGCCGACGCCTGCAGGATCACCGGGCTATCGGTGGCCTCGGCCGCGCGCATGATCGCGTGAATCTGCTCCATGTTGTTGACGTTGAACGCGGGCACGCCGTAGTCGTGTTCGGCCGCGTGATCCAGCAGTTGCCGCAGGGTGATGAAGGCCATTGCGTGCTCCTCGATATGAAATGAAATCTTGTCGAGCGGCGTGCTCAACGCGCGCGGTCCGCGACGCGCCGCGCTGCGTCGATCACCGCCTGCGCGTTCAGCCCGAAATGCTCGAACAACGCGGCGGCCGGGGCCGATTCGCCGAACGTATCGATGCCGACCACGCCGCCGTCGAGCCCGACGTATTGCCGCCAGAACGCGCGCACGCCCGCCTCGATTGCGACACGCGGCACGCCCGGCGGCAGCACGGCGTCGCGCCAGGCGCGCGGTTGCCGGTCGAACGCGGTGGTCGATGGCATCGATACGACGCGCGCGGCGATGCCGGCGGTCGCGAGCGGCGCGATCGCGTCGAGCGCGAGCGACACTTCCGAGCCGGTGGCGATCAGCACGACACGCGCCGGTTGCTCTTGCCCTCCGTCATCGAGCCAGTCGCGCAACACATAGCCGCCCCGCGCAATCGCGGCGATCTGCACGGCGGAGCGCGTGACGAAACGCAGGTTTTGCCGGCTCAGCAACAGACACGACGGTCCTTCCCGCTCCACCGCGCTGGCCCACGCCTGCGCGGTCTCGACGGTATCGCACGGACGCCAGACGTCGAGCCCCGGAATCAGCCGGAGGCTCGCCGCGTGTTCGACCGCCTGATGCGTGGGCCCGTCTTCACCGAGGCCGATCGAGTCGTGCGTGAACACGAAGATCGAGCGCGTCTTCATCAGCGCGGCCATGCGCAACGCGTTGCGCGCGTAGTCGGAGAAGGTCAGGAAGGTGCCGCCGAACGGCAGATAGCCGCGATGCAGCGCGATGCCGTTCATCACCGCGCTCATGCCGAACTCGCGCACGCCGTAGTGCACGTAGTTGCCGCCGCGTAAGCCGTTTTCATCGCTGCGCACGTCGATCGCGCCCGGCCAGTCCGTCAGGTTGGAACCGGTCAGGTCGGCGGAGCCGCCCAGCAGCTCCGGCAGGCTGCGCGCGAGTGCGCCGATCGCCTTTTGCGAAGCCTTGCGCGTCGCGATCGATTCCGCCGCGCAATCCGCATCGCGCAGCAGCGCGCGAACCGTGTCGTACCAATGCGCGGGCAAGCGGCCCTGCACACGCCGCTCGAATTCGGCGGCCTCCACCGGATAGTGCTGGCGATACGCATCGAAACGCGCGCGCCACTCGGCTTCCGCGGCGGCACCGCGCGCGCTCGCGTCGAAGTTCGCGCGAATCTCGTCCGGAATCTCGAACGGCGGATGCGGCCAGCCGAGCGCGCGGCGTGTGCGTTCCACCTCGTCGGCGCCGAGCGGCGCGCCGTGCACGTCGTGCGTGCCGGCCTTCGACGGCGCGCCCTGGCCGATCACCGTGCGGCAGCAGATCAGCGTCGGCCGGCCGGTCGCGCGCGCCGCGAGCAACGCGCGATCGACCGCATCGACGTCGTGGCCGTCCACCTCGCGCACCACATGCCAGCCGTAGGACGCGAAACGCGCGGGCGTGTCGTCGGCGAACCATTGCGCGACGTTGCCGTCGATCGAGATGCCGTTGTCGTCGTACAGCACCGTCAGCTTATCGAGCTTCAGCGTGCCCGCGAGCGACGCCGCTTCGTGGGAGATACCCTCCATCAGGCAGCCGTCGCCGGCGAACACATAGGTGCGGTGATCGACGATTCCGTGCCCGGGCCGGTTGAACTCGCGTGCGAGCAACGCCTCGGCGAGCGCCATGCCGACGCCGTTCGCGAGCCCCTGGCCGAGCGGTCCGGTGGTCGTCTCGACGCCGGGTGTGACGCCCACCTCGGGATGCCCCGGGGTTTTGCCGTGCAACTGGCGAAAGCGCTTCAATTCGTCGATCGGCAGGTCATAGCCCGTCAGATGCAGCAGTCCATACAGCAGCATCGAACCATGTCCGTTCGACAACACGAACCGATCGCGGTCTGGCCACGCGGGATTGCGCGGGTTGTGCTTCAGATGCCGGTCCCACAACGCGACCGCGATCTCGGCCATGCCGAGCGGCATGCCGGGGTGTCCCGACTTCGCGGCTTCCACCGCGTCGATTGCGAGCATGCGCAGCGCGTCGGCCATCGGGCGCGCGGCGGGTGCGTCAAGCGGTTGCGCGACTGCGCTCATCGAAATTCTCCTTGCGAAACGAACGTCGGCAGGGCAGCGTTGTGCTCAAGCGCGCGAGCGCCGGTCGATCAGTTGCAGGATCATCGGCGTGAAGATCAGTTGCATCGCGAGCCCCATCTTGCCGCCCGGCACGACGATCACGTTCGGGCGCGACATGAACGAGTCGGGCAGCATCGTCAGCAGATACTGGAAGTCGATGCCCTTCGGCCGCGCGAAGCGGATCACCACGAAACTCTCGTCCGGCTGAGGAATCTCGCGGGCGGTAAACGGATTCGACGTGTCCACGGTCGGCACGCGCTGGAAGTTCACATGCGTGCGCGAGAACTGCGGGCAGATGTAGTTCACGTAGTCGGGCATACGGCGCAGGATCGTGTCGACCACCGCTTCGTGCGTGTAGCCGCGCATCGTCTGGTCGCGGTGCAGCTTCTGGATCCATTCGAGATTGATGATCGGCACGACACCGATCAGCAGATCCGCATGCCGCGCGATGTTGACCTTGTCGGTCACCGCGGCGCCATGCAGCCCTTCGTAGAACATCAGGTCGCTATTGGCCGCGACGTCTTCCCACGGCGTGAAGGTGCCGCTGTCCTGCTTGTACAACTGCGCTTCGGCCGCGTCGTGCACGTAGCGACGAAACTGCCCGCCGCCGTTTTCGCCGTAGCGCGTGAACAGGGTTTCGAGTTCTTCGAGCAGGTTTGCTTCCGGCCCGAAGTGACTGAAATTCGGCACGCCGTCGCGTTCGCGCTCCTGCATCGCCGCGCGCATGCCGTTGCGGTCGTAGCGATGGAACGCGTCGCCTTCGACGATCTGCGCATTGATGTGCTCGCGTCTGAAGATATGCATGAAACTCTTCATGACGGTGGTGGTGCCCGCGCCGCTCGAGCCGGTCACCGCGATGATCGGATGTTTGACTGACATACGTTTGTCTCCGGATGACTGGTTCTTCGTCTCGTGAGCCGCTGATCACGCCGTGAAATCCGGCAGGAACAGCGAGCGCGTGCCGAACAGCGGCGACGAGAACGGCTTGTCCTCGCCGCGGTCGTATTCGCCGTGATAGCGCGCAATGCGCTCGACCTCGTTCTTCGAGCCGAGGATCACCGGCACGCGGCCATGCAGCGCGCGCGGCGCGAGCTCGAGAATGCGCTCGCGGCCGGTAATCGCGAGACCGCCCGCCTGCTCGACCAGAAAGCTCATCGGGTTCGCCTCGTAGAGCAGGCGCAGGCGCCCTTCCATGGCCGGCGTTTTCGAGTCGCGCGGATACATGAACACGCCGCCGCGCATCAGGATGCGATGCACTTCCGCGACCATCGACGCGATCCAGCGCATGTTGAAGTCGCGCGCGCGGCAGCCGCTGCGGCCGTCCTTGCACTCCTGCACGTAGCGGCGCACGGGCGGCTCCCAGAAGCGCTCGTTCGATGCGTTGATCGCGAACTCGCCGGTTTCTTCCGGAATCCGGATGTTCGAATGCGTAAGCACGAAGTTGCCGATGTCGCGCTCCAGCGTGAAGCCGTGCGTGCCGTTGCCGACCGACAGCACCAGCATCGTCGAGGGTCCATACACGGCGTAGCCGGCCGCCACCTGTTCGCAGCCCGGCCGCAGGAACGCGGCTTCGCTGCTGGCATCCTCCGCCGGATCGCGGGTGCGCAGTACCGAAAAGATCGAGCCGACCACGCCGTTGATGTCGATATTCGACGAGCCGTCGAGCGGATCGAACGCCAGCAGATACTCGCCACGCGGATACTCGGGCGGAATCGGGTACACGTGCTCCATTTCCTCCGACACCATCGCGGCCAGCAAGCCGTCCCACTCGCATTGCTGAACGAAAATCTCGTTGGTGGAGACGTCGAGCTTCTTCTGCTCCTCGCCGTGCGTGTTGAGCGTTTGCGCGGAACCGTAGTTGCCGCCTAACGCGCCCTTGGTCAGCATCGCCGAGATCGATTTGATGGCGGCCGCGACGTCGATGAGCAGCGCGGAGAGTCCCGCCGTGTCCCGCGTGCTTTCCGTACATGGCGGGCGATCGAGCGTGTCGATCAGGAACTTCGAAAGTGTCGTGCGTCCGTCCTGCATGGCGTTCTCCTTCGATGGTGTCGAGATTCAGCCCGGCGGCACCGTGACGGCGCGCGCGGTGGAAGGCGGTGGCAAGGACGGCTGCATGGGCTCGTCGAATACGCGGCTCGCGCGCACGTCGGCGGCGTCGATCAGCGTCAGCGTGGCGGCGTCGATCGGCTCGCCACCCTGCAACGCGCTCGCGAACAGGCGGTTCGCCTGGCGCAGCCGCGCGCGGTCGAGCGCGTTGCGCACCGAGCGCGCGTTGGCGAAATTCGGTTGACGGATGCGGCGCGCCAGATAGTCGGCGAACGCGCAACGCGACGCGGCATCGAAGCGGTAGTGCATGGTGTCGAGCATCCGCTCGGCGATTTCGAGCAGTTCGGTTTCCTCGTAATCGGGAAACGTGATGTGATGCGCGATGCGCGAGCGGAAACCCGGATTGCTCTCGAAGAACACTTCCATCCGCGACGCGTAGCCGGCCAGAATCACGACCAGGTCGCTGCGCTGGTTTTCCATCGTCTGCAGCAGGATTTCGATCGCTTCCTGCCCGTAATCGCGCTCGTTCTCCGGGCGATACAGGTAATACGCTTCGTCGATGAACAGCACGCCGCCCATCGCGCGCTTCAGCACATCGCGCGTTTTCGGCGCGGTATGGCCGATGTACTGGCCGACCAGATCGTCGCGCGTCACCGACACCAGATGATTGCGGCGAATGTAGCCGAGCCGGTGCAGCACCTCGGACATGCGCAGCGCGACCGTCGTCTTGCCGGTGCCGGGGTTGCCGGAGAAGCACATGTGCAAGGTCGGCGCGCCGCCCGCGAGACCGAGCGAAGCCCGTGCGCGTTCGACCAGCAGATGCGCGGCGACTTCGCGAATGCGCGTCTTCACGGGTGCGAGCCCGACCAGATCGCGATCGAGTTCGCCGAGCACGTCGCCGATGCCCGAGTCGCGGTACAGCGCCGCGAGGTCGATGTGGGGGGTGGCGTCGTCGCGGTGCGCGGTGGACGCGGGCACTGCGTCCACGATGGCGGCGTCAGTCATTGCTCCTCCTTGCTGCGGGTTGTCGTGTGCCTGGCTTGCACCCTCGTGCCCGGTCAGCGGCTCAGCCCGTCGCTCCGTAGCGCTCGCCCGCCGGCCGGTCGATCGCATAGCCCGTCGTGCTGTAGCGCTGCATGCGCCCCTGCGCATCCTGACGCGACAGACGGAAGCCCGGCTCCGCATCCGGCCGGTTGACGATGAACGACAGGCGCATCGTCTCGAAGGTGCGCTCCGAATCGAAGGCGTTGACCTTGATGTAGTGCTGCGGCCGCGCCTCGCGACAGGCCCGGACCTCCTGCAAGACGCCTGCCGCGTCGTGCAGGTCGAACATCGGCAGACCCCACATTTCCCAGTACGTGTTGCGCGGATGCGGGTCGTCGGTGAATTCGACCGAACAGGCCCAGCCCTGGCGCAGCGCATAGTCGATCTGCAGGCCGATTTCCTCGTCGGTCAGCTCGGGCAGAAAAGAAAACGTTCCTTGGGTAATACGCATGACGAACCTCGTTGATGGATGTCGCGTTCAGAACGGTGTCAACGGCGCCCCGCGCGGTGCCGTGGCACCGCGTTGCGGATGCGCTCGTGAAGCGCTGGCGAGTAACGCTCGGCTCTCTTAGGCCGCGGTCGGTGTGGCGGCGAAATCGGGCGTGTCGGTCGACGCGTAGTTGAAAGTCACGTCGCGCCACGTATCGAGCGCCTGCTTGAGCGGCGTGCACCAGCGCGCGGCGGCTTCGAGCACGTCGGGCCCTTCGCGCAGAATGTCGCGGCCCTCGTTGCGCGCCTTGACCATCGCTTCGAGCGCGACGCGGTTCGCAGTCGCGCCGGCCTGGATGCCGGCCGGATGGCCGATCGTGCCGCCGCCGAACTGCAGGATCGCGTCGTCGCCGAACAGGTCGAGCAGTTGATGCATCTGCCCCGCGTGAATCCCCCCCGAGGCGACCGGCATCACCTTGCGCAAGCCGGCCCACGGTTGATCGAAGAATAGGCCGCGCGACAGGTCGACCGCGTTGTGCGCGTCGCGGCACACGTTGTAGTAGCCCTGCACCGACAGCGGATCGCCTTCGAGCTTGCCGACCGCGGTGCCCGCGTGCGCATGATCGACGCCCGCCATGCGCAGCCATTTGGCGATCACGCGAAACGAGATGCCGTGATTGCGTTGCCGTGTGTACGTGCTATGCCCCGCGCGATGCAGATGCAGGATCATGTCGTGCTTGCGGGCCCAGCGCGACATCGACTGGATCGCGGTCCAGCCGATCACCAGATCGATCATCACGATGCACGAGCCGAGCTCCTTCGCGAATTCGGCGCGCTCGTACATGTCCTCCATCGTGCCGGCCGTCACGTTCAGGTAGTGCCCTTTGACCTCGCCGGTTTCGGCCTGCGCGCGGTTCACCGCTTCCATCGCGAACAGGAAGCGGTCGCGCCAATGCATGAAGGCCTGCGAGTTGATGTTCTCGTCGTCCTTCAGGAAATCGAGGCCGCCGCGCAGGCCCTCGTAGACCACCCGTCCATAGTTCTTGCCCGACAGCCCGAGCTTCGGCTTGACCGTCGCGCCGAGCAGCGGCCGTCCATACTTGTCGAGCCTTTCGCGCTCGACGACGATGCCGGTCGGCGGCCCCTGGAAGGTCTTCAGATACGCGACGGGGATGCGCATGTCTTCGAGCCGCAACGCCTTCAGCGGCTTGAAGCCGAACACGTTGCCGATGATCGACGCGGTCAGGTTCGCGACGGAGCCCTCTTCGAACAGATCGAGTTCATACGCGATGTACGCGAAGTACTGCGGCTCGTCGGCGCGCGACACCGGCACCGGTTCGACGCGGTACGCCTTCGCGCGATACATGTCGCAGGCGGTCAGGCGGTCGGTCCACACCACCGTCCACGTCGCGGTCGACGATTCGCCGGCCACCGCGGCCGCCGCTTCCTCTGGTTCGACACCGGGTTGCGGCGTGATGCGAAAGAGCGCGATCACGTCGGTCTCTTTCGGTTCGTAGTCCGGTTGCCAGTAACCCATCTCGCGGTATTTCATCACGCCCGCCGCGTACCGCTCGCGCGGATTGTGCGGATCGCGCGCTTGATGTCCGGGCTGGATCGGCGGTTGACTGAAATCGTTCATGACGTGTCCTCGAAGGTGGCAAGCGCACTGCCGGAAGAACGAAGCGCTTGAGTTGCACTGTAGGCATGGACACGCCCAAGGGGAATTCACGATTTTATTTGGCAGACTTAATGGATCGATTATCGCTATCACATCGTTAGTTTCTTTTTCACGCCATGAAACGGCAATGGGAGCAGAATCGCTTAGTGTGGGGGAGGGGCACGGCGTGACAGCGCAATCGGAATAGCGAATCGCGTGGAACACTTTGCTTCGTTTCCGCCACAACGCGCGGACGGTTGCGTCTGGCAACCCGCGCAAGCGCCAGGGCGTGGCGCAATTCGCCGAGCGCTGTATTAGCGCTCGAATCCGCGCCCGCCTGGCCGGCCGGCACACGCACGGGCATGGAGATTGCGTGATGCCGGCTGCTGTCGACATCTGGCATGAAATTTCGCCGGGCCGGCGGCTCAGAGCAGTTCGAACCGCAGTTCCAACCGCAGTTTCAACCGAAGGAGGAAGCACGTATGCAATGGACGACTCCGAGCTACACCGACGTACGCCTCGGTTTTGAAATCGTGATGTATGTCGCTACGCGTTAAGCCCGCAACCGGGCCGCACGCCGCGGCCCCTTTGCGGTTCCCGTTTGTGTTTGACCTCTGCTGACGGCCGGCCTTCCGGCGCTGTCGGGACAAACGTTCCCAACCATGATCCACGAAACGATCGTCACCACGGCAGCGTGCGATGGCCGTCCTCATATCGCGCCGATGGGCGCGCGCTACGAGGGTGAGCGCATCATCCTTTCGCCTTTCCGACCGTCGGTTACGCTCGACAACATCGTCGCGACGCGCTCGGCCGTGCTCAATTTCACCACCGACGTGCGCATCTTCGCGGGCTGCGTCACGCACTACGCGACCGATTGGCCGACCGTGGCCGCAAGTCGCGTCGCGAGCGTGCGGCTGGCCGAATCGCTGGCCCACGCCGAACTCGAACTCGACGAACTGCAAGACGACAAAGAGCGCCCGGTACTGGCGATGAAATGCGTGCACCGCGAAAACCACGCGCCGTTCGCGGGCTTCAATCGCGCGCAGTCGGCGGTCGTGGAAGGCGCGATTCTGGTAAGCCGGCTTTTCATGCTGCCGGCCGATAAGGTCGATCGAGAAATGGCGTATCTGCAGATCGCGATCGACAAAACCGCCGGCGACAACGAGCGCACCGCATGGGGCTGGCTCGTCGCCGCGGTCGCGCGCTACCGCGCGAATCTGGAAGGGGCGGCCAATCACGCCGCCACGTCCGCCCATCACTGAACCCGTTTGCCGGGAGAACCCTGATGACCGCATTGCTTGCGAGCGTCCGCTCGGATGAGGAAGCATTCGACGCCGCACGCGCCGGCGCCGAGCTGATCGACCTGAAAGAACCGAACGACGGCGCGCTCGGCGGCCTGTCGATCGGCGCCATTACGAACATCGCGCGACAGCTGCGGGCGCGCTATCCGGTCAAGCCGATCAGCGCGGCGATCGGCGACGTGCCGGCCGATGCGTTCGACGAGATCGCCACGCGCGTGATCGACGTCAGCGACGCCGGCGTCGACTATGTGAAGGTCGGGGTCGCGCGCGGTCCGGCCGCGCGGCACTGCATCGAGCAACTCGCGAATCTGCCGGCCACCGTCGTGCCGGTGCTGCTATGCGACGGCGGCATGGACGACGACCTCGTCAGCCACACCGCGGCGCTCGGCTTTGCCGGCCTGATGTTCGATACCGCGAGCAAGGACGGCGGCACGCTGTTCGATCACGTCGATGTCGACTCGCTCGCGCGCTGGTTGCGGCTCGCGCGTCAGCGCGGCGCAATGGTGGGCATCGCCGGTGCGCTCGGCTGGGCGCAGTTGCCGCAGATCCGCGCGCTGGCGCCCGACGTGGCCGGTTTTCGCACCGCGCTGTGCGCCGACGGGCGCCGCTCGCGGCTCGATCCCGAGCGCGTCGCGCAATGGGCAAGCGCGTTGCATCGGCCGGCTGGCGAAATCCGCGTCGATGGCGGCGCACCGCTGCCGGGCTCGACGAGCGCGACGCGGCTCTAAGGTTCAGCCATCCCTCACATCACCGGAATATTCAGCAAACGGTCGCGCATCAGCGCGACGTTGCTCTTGTCGAGCAGTTCGACCACATAGTTCGCATCCGTCACGTAGTCGACGAACTTGCGGTCGACCACCCCCGACGCGGCCAGCATTTCGAGCGGATCGTCGGCGGCGATCGGACAGGATTTGACGACGATCAGCCGCTCCGCGTTGAGCATCGTCGATAGCCAGGCGGCAAGGCTGTCGGAGGTCGTATCCCAGTTGCTCATCGCGTCGGGCGTGTCGCGCATCAGCGCGGTCGGCACCCACACGGCGACGTGGCCGTCGCGCAACGTGCGGCGAATCTTCGCCTCGCTCGACGCGATCACCAGTTCGGGCGACACACCTTGCATCAGCAGCGCATATTGCGTCATCGCGAGCAGACACATGTTGTGCGCGGCCAGATCGTCGAAGTTCCACTCGCCCTGATACTGCCGCACCTTGTCCGCGAAATCGCCGCCGCCGGGCACGATCACCACGCGTCCGCCGCCGACTTCGCATAGCTCGCTGAGCCAGTGGCGCAGTGCCGGGTCGTGACTGAGGCTGCCTCCGATCTTGACCACCCACATGACTGTTGTCCTCGCGTCCAGTTGAGTGCCCGGCCGGGTCGCGTCGATTCGCAACCTCGTTCATCACCGAACTTGTCCCGCTCGCCCAATCGTCCCCACTGTCCCTCTTTGCGCTACTCGTGCGTTGGCGCCGTGTATTCGGGCGGCGCCGCACCGGTCAACTCATGCCGCGCGCGCGGCGACGCCACGCGCGCTTCGCCGCTGCGCTCCCGGTTCGCGCGCCGCGAGCAGCGCGACCGCCACGCTCGGCGCGCAGGTCGCCGCCCACGCCGCGCTGGCATCGGGCACGCCCGCCAACGCGCCGAAGTCGATATAGCCGCGCGCTTCGTCGCGCGCCAAGGCGGCGACGAGGAAGCGGCCGCAGCCCGCGCCCACCAGCGGCGCGGCCGCGAGCGCCGGCTGCGCGGCGACCACGCGCATCAGGTTCGCGCCGATTTCGCGCACCTGCAGCGCGCGCCAGCGCCGCGCAAAGTGCAGCCATTCGAGGTCCGACGCGTCGTGCGCGTCGTGCCCGATCATGCGCGCGAGCCGCGCGCGGCTCGCCGCCGGCGTCTTCGGCCCCTGGTCGGCGCTCGGCTGCACGTCGTGCAGCGGGTCCAGTTCGCCCGTCAGCCGGTAGACGTCGGCGGTGGTCGCAAACCATTCGTTCATCACGTTCAGCGTGGCACCGCCGAATTCGATCCGATGCGCGACGCCGCACAACGGCGTGCGTACGACGCCGTGATACACGAGTTCGCCGCTCGCGAGCCGGCCCGCATCGGTCGCGCCACGCGCGACGACCCGGCCGTCGACGATCGGAATGATGTCGGTGGTGGTGCTGCCGATGTCGATCAGCAGCGCGTTCGGCATGCGGGTAGCGACCCAGCTCGCGGTCGCGAGCCAGTTCGCCGACGCGACCTGGCGCCAGCCGGCCGCGCAGTCGTCGGCGGCGAGCCAGCCGGCGTCGCCGGCGTAGAAACGCAGTGATGAACCGAGCCGCTGCGCGAGCGCGGCCACGATCGCGCGCACGCCTTCGGCGCGATCCGCGAACAGGTCGACCATCTCGCCGGTCATCGTCACCGCATGCTGCGCGGCGCCCGTGCGCGCCTGCGGCCAGCGCTCGAAGACGAGGTCGATCGTGCGGTGCAGATGGTCGAGACCCTGCCACAGCGGACACGGCCATTGCACGACGTCGTGCACGGCATCGCTGCCGTCGATGAGTGACACCTTCACGTGCGCACCGCCGACGTCCCAGCCGAACCGCACCGCCGGGTTCGAACGGGCGGGGCTCAAGGACGCACCTCGAATGTGAGCGGATTGGCGCGCGGCGCACCGCAGCGCTCGAGTCGCACGCCATGCGCGGCCAGCAGCGCGCGCGTCAGGCCGCTGCCGCGCACCGCCGACAGCCCGGCATAAGCGACCGTCAAACGCGGATTCACCTCGATCACGACCGGCCCTCGCTGCGGATGCCAAACGACATCGATGCCGACGAAGCCGCGCAAACCCGGGATCGCCCGCGCGACGCGATGCGCGAGCGTGTCGAGCGCGCGGCCCATGTCGCTGTGCTGGTCGATCTGATCGACCAGCACGCCGTCGAACTCGACGATCCGCGCCACCTCGCCCGGCGCGTCGCCGCCGCTCAGCCCGATCTGCTGACGGTTGATGCTGAGCAGCTTGGTCGCGTCGCCGCGGCAGATCAGCGACAGGCTCAACGGCTCGCCATCGACCCACGCTTGCAGCACCGGATTGCGCCCGGCCGCCGCGCGCGCTTCGTACTCGGCGCAGGCATCGGCGAGGCGTTCGTAGACGATCGTGTCGAGGCCGCCCGCGCCGTCGTCCGGTTTCACGACCCAGCGGCCGCCGTGCTGCGTGGCCGGGTCGCCGGGTTCGAGCGCCGGCGTCGTCGCAATGCCATGCGCGGCAAGACACGCCGCGGTCGCGCTCTTGCTCGACGCGACGCGGATCGCTTCCTTCGCGCAGCCGAGCCAACGGGCGGTGCCGACCGCATCGTGAAAGCGCAGCAGCAGGTCGTCGCATTCCGGCGCGACCACCCACGCGTAGTCGTGCTCGCGCGCCACGCGCGCGACGAACGCCGTCATCGATTCGCCGGGCGCGGCCATACAATGAGCGTCGCCCGCCGCTGGTGTTTCGAAGCGCGAGGTCGCGAAGGTGACGTGCACGCCGTCCAGTTCACGCAAGGCGGCGACCAGTGCGTCGCGCATCACGCGTCCTTCGACGATCAGCGCGCTCAAATCGGCGAGACTGCCTGCGCCGGCGAGTTCGGGGTCGATGCCGCCGCCGGTGAGATACTCATAAACAAAGATCTTGGTCAAAGGAAAGCGCCCCTCTATGCAGGTGATACCTGTTCTCGATCTGCTCGACGGTCAGGTCGTCCGCGCGGTACGCGGCGAGCGGAGCGCCTATCGGCCCATCCGGTCCCGCCTCGTCGCGACGAGCGACCCACTTGCTACCGCCCGCGCGCTACTCGAAGCCAGCGGCGCGCGCACGCTCTATATCGCCGATCTCGGCGCCATCCTGCAGCGCGGCGCGCATGCTTCGACGCTTGCCGCGTTGCGTGCCGCGCTGCCCGGCATCGAACTGTGGCTCGACGCGGGTTTCGCGGACTACGCATCGATGCGCGCGCTGTTCGAGCGCATCGACGCTGCTGTTGATCAACTCGACAGCCCTACTGCCAATTCAATCCCTGCGACCCTCGTGCCGGTCTTCGGCTCGGAGACGCTTCGCGAAATCCGTGCCGTGCATGCGGCGCAGCGCGCCGGCCTCGCGCCGATCCTGTCGCTCGATCATCGCGCCGGCGAACTGCTCGCCGCGACCGCGCTCGATCGCTCGTCGGCATGGTGGCCGTCGCGCGTGATCGCGATGACGCTCGACCAGGTCGGCAGCTACGCCGGCCCCGATCTCGCGACATTCGAGCGCCTGCGCGCGCAAGCCGCCGCTCACACCACGCTGATCGGCGCGGGCGGTATCCGCAATCGCGACGATCTGGCCGCCGCGGCCGCCACCGGCGCAAGCGCCTGGCTGGTGGCGTCCGCGCTGCACGATCGGCAGATCGACTGCGCGCCTTCCGATTCGGCGTAGGCCTTCCATACAATTTCCATGCCACGCGTTCTGACAGCGCTGTCTGTAAACGCAACACAAGCCGGACAGTTTGCGTGTGACACTCTGCTCCAGAACGGCACACATTTTGTATGGCGCAGCGGGCCTGTGAACCCGCGCGCCGACGCGCGATCGGGCACGCTCGTCGCCGGTACGTCGCGCAGGTTGATCGCTGAATGCAAAGCAGCATGACCGTAAGCGCGGCCCGCTTCAGCGCGGTGCTCGCCCGCTGACGATTCGTAGAAAGATCGGCATGGAGCTTGCTAAACCTGGCCCATGCATAGTCCCGCAACCGATCCATCGACCCCTGGCCCGAGCGCAACCCGCGCCGCGACGCTCACACGCGACTGGATCTGTCCGTTCTGCCCTTTGCTGTGCGACGACCTGGTCGCCGCTTCCCACGACGACGGCACGCTCGAAGTGCCCGACACCGAATGCTCGCGGCTCGCTCACGCGCTAGCGCAGTACGGCGCGACGGATGCGCAATGCAGATGCGTGGTCGACGGCAGCGAAGTGGACATGGATACCGCGCTGGCGAGCGCCGCGCAGTTGCTCGCGAACGCGCGCCGCCCGCTGTTCGGCGGCCTCGCGACCGATGTCGACGGCACCCGCGCGTTGTATCCGCTCGCCGCCGCCTGCGGTGCGATACTCGATCATCTGCACGGCGATGCGCTGACGCCCGCGACGCTCGCGTTGCAGGATCGCGGCGCGTTCTTCACGACGCTCTCCGAAGTGCGCGCGCGCGCCGACCTCCTGGTGTTCTTCGGCTGTCAGCCGTCGCTGCGCTACCCGCGCTTCTTCACGCGCGCGCTGGTGGGCACCGAACTCGCGCGCAAACTGGTCTTCGTCGGCTGCGAGGCGGACCCGGGGGCGGCCGGCTTGCCGCAAACGCGTATCGACTCGCTGCTGCACGACACTGATCCGTATGACACGCTCGCGCTGTGGTCGGCGCTCGCCGAAGGACGCGACGCGGCCGCGCTAAGCCACGGCGATGGCAGCCGGAGCCACGTGGCGACTGCGCTCGCGTCATTGCACGCGCGCATCGCCAGCGCACGTTACACGGTAGTCGTCTATGAACCGGCCGCGCTGCCCGCGCCGCACGCGGCGCTGCTGATAGAAGCGCTGAACCGTATCGTCAAGGCCGTGAATCGCACGACGCGCGCGGCATGTGTCGCGCTCGGCGGTGACGATGGCGCGCTGACGGTCAACCAGACCATCACGTGGCTGTCAGGCTTGCCGCTGCGCACGCGCGTGTCGATGCCGGCGCGCGTCACGGGCGCCGCGCCGCTCGATCACGATCCGTACCGCTATCGGACCGCGCGGCTGCTCGCCGAACGCGAAGTCGATGCGCTGCTGTGGATCGCAGGCTTCGAGCCGCATGCATGGCCCGCGTCGCTCGATCCCACGCTGCCACTGATCGTGCTAGGTCATCCTGCGCTCGCGAATGCCGCCAGGGCACGCGGAGCGAACACCGTGTTCGTGCCGGTCGCGACTCCGGGCATCGATAGCGGCGGCCATCTGTTCCGCGTCGACGGTACGGTCGTTATGCCGCTCACTGCCGCGCGTGGTGCTGCGCTGGAATCTGTGGCGTCGATTGCCGCGCAGTTGCACGAACGACTGAGCGAACGATCGAATCCGCGCGAGGATCGGCCATGACTCTCGTTCGGCTCAAGGGCGGCACGCTGTTCGACCCGATCAACAACGTCAACGGCGAGCGCCGCGATCTCACGTTCCGCGACGGCCGCATCGTCGATGTTCCCTCCACCACCCCCGTCGATCGCGAATACGACGCGACCGGCATGATCGTGATGGCGGGCGGCATCGATCTGCATTCGCATATTGGCGGCGGCAAAACCAATCTGTCGCGTCTGTTGCTGCCCGAGGACCATCGCGCCGACGCGCGCCGCGAGGCCGCCTACGAAGCGGCGCGCGACGACAACGGCCGCTATCTGCGTCTGCCTTCGTGCGGCGTCTGCACGCCGGGCACGCTAGCGACCGGCTACCGCTACGCCGAAATGGGGTACACGGCTGCGTTCGAACCAGCGATGATGCCGTCGAACGCGCGCCACACGCACCTCGAAATGGGCGACACGCCGATCATCGATCACGGCGCGTACGTGATGCTCGGCAACGACGAACTGTTCCTGCAAATGCTCGCCGCACGCGACGACTTCGAACGTCTGCGCGACTACGTCGGCTG
Organism: Paraburkholderia sp. JPY465; assembly: GCF_050436725.1. Taxonomy (NCBI): domain Bacteria; kingdom Pseudomonadati; phylum Pseudomonadota; class Betaproteobacteria; order Burkholderiales; family Burkholderiaceae; genus Paraburkholderia; species Paraburkholderia sp. JPY465. The sequence continues at coordinate 2,015,120 of NZ_JBNDMT010000002.1, read as the reverse complement.
GACGATCAACGCGAGCAAGGCGCTCGGCGTCAAGGTGGTGAACCCCGGCGGCATCTCCGCGTTCAAGTTCAACCAGCGCTCGCTCGACGTCGACGAACCGCACGCGCACTACGGCATCACGCCGCGCGACGTGCTGCGCACGCTGACGCGCGCGCTGACCGAGCTGCGCGTGCCGCATGCGCTGCACGTGCACACGAGCAACCTCGGCGTGCCCGGCAACCTCGCATCGACGATCGCGACGATGGACGCCGCCGACGGCCTGCCGATCCATCTGACGCATATCCAGTTTCACAGCTACGGCACCGAGGGCTCGCGCAAGTTTTCGTCGGGCGCGCGGCAGATTGCCGAGGCCGTGAACGCGCGGCCGAACGTGTCGATCGACGTCGGCCAGATCATCTTCGGACAGACCGTCACGGCCTCCGGTGACACGATGATGCAGTTCCGCAACGCGCCGCTCGCGCGGCCGCACAAGTGGGTAGTCGGCGATATCGAATGCGACGCGGGCTGCGGCGTGCTGCCGTTCCGCTATCGCGAACAGAGCTATGTGAACGCGCTGCAATGGATCATCGGGCTCGAAATCTTTCTGCTCGTCAACGACCCGTGGCGCGTCGCGATGACCACCGATCATCCGAACGGCGGCCCGTTCACCAGCTATCCGCATTTGATCCGCCTGCTGATGGATAAAGCGTTTCGCGATGAGCAGCTTGCGAAGCTGCATCCCGAAGCGCAGGTTGCCAGCGCGCTGCCGGAACTCAAGCGCGAATTCTCGCTGTACGAGATCGCGATCATCACGCGCGCCGGTCCCGCGCGGCTGCTCGGTCTGCGCGATCGCGGCCATCTCGGCGCGGGCGCGGCGGCGGACATCGCGGTTTATCGCGACGAGCCGGACCGCGAGCGGATGTTCACGTCGCCCGCGTATGTGTTCAAGGACGGCGAACTGGTCGCGCGCGACGGCACGCTGGTCGCGACGCCGACGGGCGGCATCCATTTCGTCGCGCCGGAGTTCGATCGCGGTATCGAGAAAACGCTGCGCGCGTATAGCGACGCTAATCTCGCGAGCAACTTCGCGCACGCCGCGATCAGCGACGACGAAGCCTGCCGCTGCTGCCGCGGCGGGCGGCTGTTGCCCGTCGAATGTCTAACCTGACGCGGCCACGATGAACGCTCCCGCCCCGCTCGAAATCAACGGCACCGCGATCGACGCGACCTTCGCCGAAGCCTTCCCGATGAAAGCGACCCGGCTCGTGATCACCGCGCACACGCCGACGTGGGCGATGCACGCGGCGAACTCGCTGTCGGGCTTCGCGACCTCGGTGATCGGCTGCGGCTGCGAGGCGGGCATCGAGCGCACGCTCGCGCCCGACGCGACGCCCGACGGCCGGCCCGGTGTCGCGGTGCTGCTGTTCGCGGTGTCGACGAAGGAACTGGCGAAGCAGATCGGGCGGCGTGTCGGCCAATGCGTGCTCACCTGCCCGAGCACGGCCGTCTACAGCGGCATCGATCCGGCCACGAGCCGCGCGCCGCTGTCGGACCCAGCGCCGCTCGGCAGCGGGCTGCGCTTTTTCGGCGACGGCTGGCAGATCGCCAAGATGATCGACACAGGGAACGGCCCCACGCGTTACTGGCGCGTGCCGGTGATGGACGGCGAGTTCGTCTGCGAAGACACGGCGGCGACGGTCAAGGCCGTCGGCGGCGGCAACCTGCTGCTGCTCGCGCGCGACCAAGGCGCGGCGCTCGCCGCCGCCGAAGCCGCGGTCGAAGCGATGCGCCGGCTGCCGAACGTGATCATGCCGTTTCCCGGCGGCATCGTGCGGTCGGGCTCGAAGATCGGCTCGAAGTACGCGGGGGCGACTGCGTCGACCAACGACGCGTTCTGTCCGAGCCTGATCGGCCTCACATCGCGCAGCGAGTTGAGCGCGGACGTGGGCTGCGTGCTGGAGATCGTGATCGACGGTCTGACCGACGCCGACGTGGGCGCGGCGATGACGGCCGGTATCGGCGCGGCGACCGGACTCGGACGCGCGGCCGGCGTGCTGCGCATTTCGGCGGGCAACTACGGCGGGAAGCTCGGGCCGTACCACTTTCATCTGCACGAGCTGGCGGCGGGACTCGACGGGGGACGCGCATGAGCACGACCACGTTGCGCGTGAAGACACCGCCCGGCTTTCGCGTCGATGCGGCCGCGCTGTCACCGGCGGCACTGGTCAGCATGAGCGAGGCCGAGATCGAGCGCATCGTGCTGCCGGCCGGCAACGAGCGCTGCGTGGTCGGCGACGTATTCGAGGTTGTGCGCGATGACGCGCCCGCATCCGGCGACGACATGGCCACGCTGCTGATCGACGGCGCCGCTCGGTGGCTCGACCGGCTCGGTGCGCAGATGGACGGGGGGCGGCTCGTCGCGCGCGGCCCGGTCGGCGACTACAGCGGCTTCAGGATGAGCGGTGGCTTGCTTGAAATCGACGGCGACGCGGGGCACTTCACCGGTTGCGAAATGCGCGGCGGACGCGTGACGGTGCGCGGCGACAGCGGCGACTTCGCCGCCGGCGCGGTGACGGGCGACATGGAAGGCATGAGCGGCGGCACGCTGACGATTCACGGCAACGCGGGCGCGCGGCTCGCCGACCGGATGCGCCGCGGCCTCGTGCTCGTCGGCGGCAACGCGGGCGACTTCGCGGCGTCGCGGCTGGTGGCGGGGACCGTCGGCGTGGCGGGGCAACTGGGCGCACACTATGCGTATGCGATGAGGCGCGGCACGCTGCTGCTCGCACAACGACCCGAGGGTTTGCCGCCCCCGACGTTCACCGGCGGCGGGCACGGTTTCGACGTATTCTGGTCATTGCTCATACGCAGCCTCGCGGCCGAAATCGCGCCGTTTTCGCAGTGGCGCGCGGACCGTCTGCCGGTTCGTTTTACGGGCGACCTCGCGGTCGACGGCCGCGGCGAAATCCTGATCGCCGGCTGAGGCAGCTATGTCAGCCAGGACCGAAACGATAGTCGGCAAAAAAGAAAGGTCCCGCCACGATGTTGCATGGAGACAGCGCATGACGACAGCGGATTCACGAAACGCGAAGCCTGATATCAACGTCAACGCAACTGCCCGCGCCGGCGGCCCGCGCTATGCCGCGCTGCTGATCGCGCTGCACTGGCTGATCGCGCTCGGCATCATCGGCCTGCTCGCGCTCGGCCTCTATATGGTCGGATTGCCGAAGGGGTTGCCTGTCAAAGCGACGCTGATCAATCTGCACAAGTCGCTCGGACTGACGGTTTTCCTGCTGGTGCTTTTGCGCATCGTCGCGCGGGCAGTCCTTCACCGGCCTGCCCTGCCGCCGATGCCACCGTGGCAACGCGCCGCCGCGCGCACTACGCAGGGTCTTTTATACGTCTGTATGGTGGCGATGCCGCTCGCCGGGTATCTCGGCTCGTCGTTCAATCGCTACGGCACGCGCTTCTGGGGCATCCTGCTGCCGAAGTGGGGCTGGGACGACGCGCATCTGCGCGACCTGTTCTTCGGCCTTCATCATGCGATCGGCTATGCGCTGATCGCGCTGATCGTGCTGCACGTGGCGGGCGCGTTCAAGCATCAGTGGATCGATCGCGACAACCTGCTCGCGAGGATGCTGCCATGACGATGCGAAGCTCGTCGCGCCCGACGCAGGCAGCCGCAACGCTCGAAGTCCATACGCTGCGCACGCGCGATGGTCATCGGGTGTGGTATGCGCTCGCCGGCGCGCGCGACGGCGTGCCGATCGCGGTGCTGCACGGCGGCCCCGGCAGCGGCAGTCAGCCCGGTGTACTGCGGCTCTTCGATTTGCGGCGTTTTCGCGTCGTGCTGATCGACCAGCGCGGCACCGGTGCGTCGACGCCGCACGGCAGCGTGCGCCACAACCGCACCGACTATCTGATCGCCGATCTGGAAGCGATTCGCGTGCGGCTCGGTTTCGCGCGCTGGGGCGTGCTCGGCGGATCGTGGGGCGCGGCGCTCGCGCTCGCGTATGCGGGACAGTGTCCGCAGTCGGTCACGGGCGTCGTGCTGCGCGGCCTGTTCCTGACTTCCGCGCGCGAAGTTCGCGGTTTGTTCGTCGCGTCGCGCAAGCGCGCGCCGCGTGCGTGGTCGAGACTGCGTGACGCTGCTCGCTGCGACGAGCCCGCAACGCTGGCCGCGCGATGCGGCTCCGGCTTGCAATACGGCGCGAACGAAGCGCGTCAACGTTCGCTCGCGCTGGCCTGGCGCGGTTATGAAAACGCGGTGCTGGCGAGCGCATCGCCGCGAGGCGCCGCGGCGCAACGACGTGGGGTCCTGCGAAACGCACACGATTCCCAACCCCACACCCGCAAGCTGATCGGCAAATACCGGATTCAGGCGCACTACCTCGCGCATCGCTGCTGGCTCGGCGAAACGCGTTTGCTGTCGCTCGCGCGCCGCGCGGCGGCGGCCGGCGTGCCGATCGCCGCCGTGCATGGCACGCGCGATCCGGTGTGTCCGCACGGCAATCTGCGGCGTCTGTCGCGCGCGGTTCCGTCGGCGCGCGTCGAGTCCGTGAGCGCGGCGGGCCATCTGGCGAGCGACCCCGCACTGCATGCACGAGTCGCGCAGGTGCTTGCCGCGATGTTCATTCCCACCATCGACGAGGAGCGCAGCAGCATGCGTCACGCGGCATGAAGATCAAGGTACTCGGCTCGTCGGCGGGCGGCGGTTTTCCGCAGTGGAACTGCAATTGCCGCAATTGCGACGGCGTGCGTCGCGGCACCGTGAAGGCGACGCGCCGCACGCAGTCGTCGATCGCGGTCAGCGCGAACGGCGAGGACTGGCTGCTCGTCAATGCGTCGCCCGATCTGCTCGCGCAGATCGCCGCGCATCCCGAGCTTCAGCCAGCGCGGCGCGCGCGCGACAGCGGCATTGCCGCGGTGCTCGTGATCGACGCGCAGATCGACCACGTGACCGGCCTGCTGATGCTGCGCGAACGCGACACGCCGCTGCCGCTGTACGCGACCGATGCGGTCTGGCAGGACCTGCGCACCGGCTTTCCGGTCGCGCCGATCCTGTCGCACTACTGCGGTGTCGAGCATCGCCGGATCGCGCTAGACGGCGCGCCGCTCGCCGTCGACGCGCTGCCCGGCATCCGCATCGACGCGCTGCCGCTATCGAGCAAGGCGCCGCCGTACTCGCCGCATCGCGAAGCGCCCGAGCGCGGCGACAACATCGGGCTCGTGCTGACGAACCTGCAATCGGGCCAGCGCGTGTTCTACGCGCCGGGGCTCGGCGCGATCGAGCCGCACGTGCTCGCGGCGATGCGCGAGGCCGATCTGCTGCTCGTCGACGGCACGCTGTGGACCGGCGACGAAATGATCCGCCTCGGCCTGTCGAAGAAGACCTCGGCGGATATGGGCCATCTGCCGCAGAGCGGCGCGGGCGGCATGATCGAAACGCTCGATTCGCTCGACGCGAAGCGCAAAGTGCTGATCCATATCAACAACACGAATCCGATCCTGATCGAAGACGGCCCCGAGCGGCGCATGCTAGGCGAGCATGGAATCGAGGTCGCGTACGACGGAATGAGCTTCGAGCTTTGAAGTGCGCAGTAAAGAGTGCGGAGAGATGAGGTAGCCAGGCGCGGCTGTGAACGACGATAAAACGGAGACGGACGGCATGAACGCGAAAGACATTCAGGACACGACACCGACACGCGACGCAAGCGCAGCGGGAACCCAGGTCGTCGACCGACCTGCCTGGAGCCGTGAGGAATTCGAAGCGCAATTGCGCGCGAAGGGCACCGCCTATCACATCCACCATCCGTTCAACGTGAAGATGAATAGCGGCGGCTGCTCGCGCGAGCAGATTCGCGGCTGGGTCGCGAACCGCTTCTACTATCAGATCAACATTCCGCTCAAGGATGCGGCCGTGCTGTCGAACTGTCCGGACCGCGCGACGCGCCGCCGCTGGGTGCTGCGTATTCTCGATCACGACGGCTACGAAGGCGCGGAAGGCGGCATCGAAACCTGGGCGCGTCTCGCCGATGCGGTCGGTCTCACTCGCGACGAATTGTGGTCGCTCGAACACGTGACGCCGGGCGTGCGCTTCGCCGTCGATGCCTATGTGAATTTCGCGCGCCGTGCGCCGTGGCAGGAAGCGGTGTGCTCGTCGCTGACCGAGATGTTCGCGCCGCAGGTGCATCGCGACCGGCTCGCAAGCTGGCCCGAGCACTATCCGTGGATCGAGCCCGAGGGCCTCGCGTACTTCCGCTCGCGCATTTCGCTCGCGCAGCGCGACGTGCAGCACGGACTCGAAGTCACGCTCGCCCATTTCACGCGACGCGATCAGCAGGAACGCGCGCTCGAAATCCTGCAGTTCAAGCTCGACATTCTGTGGACCATGCTCGACGCGATCGAGAAGGCGTTTCCGCAATGAACGACACCACACGCGCCGACCCCGCCACGCCGCTCGCGATCGCGAAGCCGTTCCGCCTGCAATGGGAGCCCGCGCAGAACGCGCACGTGCTGCTGTATCCGGAGGGCATGGTGAAACTCAACCAAAGCGCCGGAGAAATCCTCAAGCGCTGCGACGGCACACGCGACATCGATACGCTGATCGCCGAGCTCGAACAGGCGTTCAACGCGACCGGCATCGGCAACGAGGTGCGGGCTTTCATCGCCGACGCGCATGGGCGCGGCTGGCTGGAGTAGCGCGATGACCGATCTTTCTCAACCCGGTTCTCAACCCGGTTCTCAACCCGGCGCGCAACCGCAAAGCAGCGCGGCCGCCGCGGTACCGCCGCCGCTGTGGCTGCTCGCGGAGCTGACCTATCGCTGTCCGCTGCATTGCGCGTTCTGCTACAACCCGCTCGACTACACCGATCACAACCGCGAACTGACCACCGGCCAATGGCTCGACGTGCTGCGCGAGGCGCGCGCGCTCGGCGCGGTGCAGCTCGGCTTTTCCGGTGGCGAGCCGCTGGTGCGCGACGACGTCGAAGTGCTGGTCAAAGAAGCGCACAGGCTCGGCTTCTACACGAACCTGATCACGTCGGGCGTCGGTCTCACCGATCAGCGCCTCGGCGATCTGAAGGCGGCCGGGCTCGATCACATCCAGTTGTCGTTCCAGGACTCGACGCAGCAACTGAATGACTTCCTCAGCAGCACGCGCACGTTCGAGCTGAAGCAGCGCGTCGCCGCCGCGCTCAAACGGCACGGCTTTCCGATGGTGATGAACTGCGTGCTGCATCGCTACAACCTGCCGCACGTCGACAAGATCATCGAGATGGCGTTGGCTCTCGGCGCCGAATATCTGGAGCTGGCGAACACGCAGTACTACGGCTGGGCGCGCGAGAACCAGGCGCAACTGATGCCGACGCGCGAGCAGCTCGAAGAAGCCGAAGCGGTGGTCGCGCGCTATCGCCAGACTCATGGCGAGCGCTGCAAGATCTTCTTCGTCGTGCCCGACTACTTCGAGCGGCGCCCGAAGCGCTGCATGAACGGCTGGGGCGCGGTGTTCCTCGGCGTCGCGCCCGACGGCGCCGCGCTGCCGTGTCACGCGGCGCGCGGCCTGCCCGGCCTGACGCTGCCGAACGTGAAGGACATGCCGTTGCGCGAGATCTGGTACGAGAGCGACGCGTTCAATCGCTTTCGCGGTTTGCAGTGGATGAAGGAGCCGTGCCGCAGCTGCGACGAAAAGGAACACGACCTCGGCGGCTGCCGCTGCCAGGCATTCCTGCTGACCGGCGACGCGGCCAACGCCGACCCTGTCTGCGACAAATCGCCGTTTCACGAGAACGTGGTCAAGATCGTGCGGCAGGCGGCGTCGGAATCCGCGGCGACAGCAGCCGCCCGCGAACAGCCGATCCTGTTTCGCAACGACGCCAACTCGCGCAAGCTCGCTGCGGCTTCCCGCGAGCCCGACGCCGCCGGCGACAACCGAGCATCACCCGGAGCCCAATCATGAGTGCCGACACCATCTCCGTTCTGCTCGTCGACGATCATGCGGTCGTGCGCGAAGGCTACCGGCGTCTGCTCGAACTGAACGACGACGTCGAGGTGTGCGGCGAAGCGGCCGACGCCGCGCAGGCCTACCAGCGTTTTTGCGCGCTGCGGCCCGATGTGGTCGTGATGGACGTGTCGCTGCCGGGCGCGAGCGGCATCGAAGCGATGCGGCGCATGCTCGCGCGCGAGCCGGATGCGCGCGTGCTGATCTTCAGCGTGCACGAGGAATCGATTTTCGTGCGGCGCGCGCTCGACGCAGGCGCGCTCGGCTACGTGACCAAGGCGAGCGCGCCCGACGTGCTGGTCGAAGCGGTGCGCTCGATCGCCCGGCGCGCCGGCTATCTGAGCCCGGACATCTCGCAGGCGCTCGCGCTGCGCACCGCGTTCAACGAAGGGCCGCCGGGGCGTCAGTTGTCCGCGCGCGAGTTCGAGGTGCTGCGGCTGCTCGTGCAGGGCTATACGCTGCCGAGCATCGCCGAAAAGCTCGGCTTGAGTCAGAAGACGGTGGCCAACCATCAATCGGTGATCCGGCAGAAGTTCGGCGCCGACAACGGCGTGCAGCTCGCGCAGATGGCAAGCCGCCTCGGGCTTCAGTTCACGGGCTCGGCCAGCCCCGCTTGAGCGGATACGCGCGCGCAGAACAGAAAACCGCGCTGCGGCTCGCTGGCGACGTGAAACTCGCCGCCGAGCGCCTCGACGCGCTCGCGCATACCGATCAACCCGAGCCCGCTGCGCGGCTCCGTCAGATCGGTGCCGGGGCCGTCGTCGGCCATCGTGACGACGATCTCGTCGATCTGCGTGCCGTTGTCTTCGCGCGGCGCACGCACCATGAACAGTTCGACGCGCGAGCGGCGCGCGAACTTCGACACGTTCGTGAGTCCTTCCTGCACGAGCCGGTACAGCGTGATCGTCAACGCATCGCTGAGGCCGCTGAAGTCCCCTTCGATCGTCACCGAGAACGACGCCTCGGGCAAACGCTCGCGCCAGCCGTCGACGCAATGTTCGAGCGCGGTCGGCAAGCCGAATTCATCGAGACCGATCGGCCGCAGGCGGCGGATCATGCCGCCGATCTGTCGATACACATGCGTCGCGCTCTGTATCAGCCCGAGCGCGATGCGATGAATCTCCGGCTCGCGCTCGCCCGATAGCTCGCGGATGCGCGCCGCGTCGAGCGACATCGCGTTCAGGTATTGACCCAGCTCGTCGTGCAGCTCGCGCGCCATATGGCGGCGCTCGCGTTCCTGCGCCTGCAGCGCCTGACTGGCGAGGCGCCGGTTGTCGGCGAGCAGTTGTTCGGCCTGTTCCTCGAGCATGCGGCGATGGCGCGCTTCGCGGCGCGCATCGCTATAGCGGCGCCACGCGAACCACGCGAGCGCGATCGACAGCACGAACAGCGTGCCCGGCAACTCGTCGAGCTGGAAGCGCTCCATGCCGCGCGTGAAGCGGTAGATCTTCTCGCTCAGATCGAAGGCGGCGCCGAGCGCCGCAGCCAGCGCGGTCACGGCGACGACCCAGCCGAGGTCGCGCCATATCGGTGACGATGGCGGCGGGCGGCCAGCAGAGGAGGAATGGATCGGTTCGCTTGACATGACGCTTGCATTCTACTCAGCGACGGCACGCGCAGCGGGTTTCGCGCGAGTTTGGGAACGCTTCCCCGGCAGATCGGGAAAAGCTCCCGCGCGGCTTACAGACGCGTATGCGAAGCTTTACACCAACGTCGAACAACGCGCGACACGCGCACATAACAAGCCGGCAGGAGACAACAACGATGAGCATGCGATCTCAAGCACGCCGCAAACGCCGGCTTCAGCGGCGCGCCGGCATCACGTTCTGCGTCGGCGGAGCGCTCGCCGGTTTGTCCACGAGTGTATGGGCGCAAGCGCAAGCCGAGCCGCCGGTCGCGGCGTCGGCGCCGGCTTCGGCGTCTTCCGCTGCCCCTTCCAAGGTGCCCGACGACAACGCCAACAACAACACGACGCCCGCCACGACCCTCGCGCCGATCGTCGTCGTGGGCACCACGCCATTGCTCGGCATCGGCACGCCGCTTACGCAGGTGCCGGCCAACGTGCAGACCGTACACGCGGCCGATATTCAACGGCAGGGACGCCAGACGCTCACCGATTTCCTCGCGGCGAATCTGCCTAGCGTCACGATCTCCGACGCGCAGGGCAATCCGTATCAGATGAACCTGTTCTATCGCGGCTTCACCGCATCGCCGCTGCTGGGCACGCCGCAGGGCTTGTCGGTATTCGTCGACGGCGTGCGCGTGAACGAGCCGTTCGGCGACGTCGTGAACTGGGACCTGATACCGCAACAGGCGATCGACACGATGCAGCTGATCCCCGGCTCCAATCCGACCTTCGGCTTCAACACGCTCGGCGGCGCGCTAGCGATCACGACGAAAAACGGCAAGGACAATCCGGTCGGCGAAGCCGAAATACAGGGCGGCTCGTGGGGACGTAAGGCCGCGCAGATCGAACAGGGCGGCACGATCGGTCAAAACCTCGACTACTACTTCACCGCCAACGCCGCGAACGATAACGGCTGGGCCGAGCAGAACGAAAGCCGCATCCGTCAGGCGTTCGGCAAGCTGCGCTATACCGACGCTGACACCACGCTGTCGTTGTCGGCCGGTGGCGCGGACAACGATCTGCACGGCGTGCAAACCCTTCCGCGCTCGTTCCTCAACAACCCGAAGCAACCGTATACGTATCCCGACCGGAATCAGAATAGCGTCGGCTACCTGACGCTGTCGGGCGATCATTACTTCAACGACAACGTCGAGCTGAGCGGCAACGCGTACTACCGGCACTTTCGCAATGCCAACACCAGCAGTAACGTCAACGAGAACTTCGGCGAGATCGGGGACGACGGCGCTGTCGATACGTTGCAGGCGACCAACCTGCAATCGACCGTGACGACCGACAGCTACGGTGCGAGCTTGCAACTGACGCTGCTCGGCAAACTCGGCGGCATGAAGAACCAGTTCATCGCGGGCATGGCCGTCGATGCCGCCAATTCGCACTTCACGCAGGCGTCGCAGGACGCGATGTTCACCGATTCGCGCGCGACGGTCGGCATCGGCAATTTCGAACCGCAGACCAACGCGAACACGCACAACACGAACTACGGCATCTACCTGACGGACACGCTGTCGCTGACGCCGCAGTGGTCGCTGACGCTGTCGGGCCGCTACAACTGGGCCGATGCGACGATCGGCGACGAATCCGGCACGCAGCCGCAGCTCAACGGCCACCATACGTTCTCGCGCTTCAATCCGGCGGTCGGCATCAATTGGAATCCGACGCCGGCCTTCACCGCCTATGCGACCTACAACGAGGGCATGCGCTCGCCGACCGCGATCGAGCTGGCCTGCGCCGATCCGAACGCGCCATGTTCTCTGCCGAACGACTTCGTCTCCGATCCGCCGTTGCAGCCGGTCATTTCGAAGACCTATGAAGTCGGGGCGCGCGGCAGGATCGGCGGCAACACGACATGGAGCGCCGCCGCTTACAGCACGACGCTCGACAACGACATCCAGTTCATCAGCAGCAACGGCGCGGGCAGTTCGCAGGGCTTCTTTCAGAACGTCGGGCGCACGCGCCGGCAAGGGGTCGAACTGGCCGGGCAGACGAAATACGGACCGCTCACCGTGACCGGCAGCTATAGCTACGTCAACGCGACCTATCAGTCGACATGGGTCGAAAGCAGCCGCAGCAATTCGAGCGCCGACGCGAACGGCAACATCACCGTGCATCCGGGCGACCACATCCCGAGCATTCCGGCGACGACCGTCAAACTGCGGCTCGATTACGCGGCCACCTCGAAATGGCGAATCGGCACGAACCTCACGTGGCGCGGCAGCATCTACGCGCATGGCGACGAAAACAACCAGGATGTGAACGGCAAGATCTCGGGCTATCTGCTGATCGATATGGACACCTCGTATCAGGTGACGAAACAGTTGCAGGTGTTCGCATCGGTGTCGAACCTGCTCGATAAGCGCTATGCGAGCTTCGGCGCGCTGGGGGCGAACTTCTTTACTGGGCCGGGGAATACGTTTAACGGCGCTAATCCGGTCAACGAGCAGTTCGTCGGGCCGGGGGCGCCGAGGGGGTTTTGGGTGGGGATGAGATATGGGTGGAAGTAGTGGTGACTGGCGTGGTGCGAAGGGGTGGCTTCGGTCTTGCGGTCGCTTGACGGTTCTGCACGAGCGCAATGCCGGCAAAGCGGCGCGGACCAGTCGTCTTCGCTATAAAGCAACCAGGTCGCCTGCGACATAATGAAAAGCAGAAAAAACATACTAGTGTCGCGCATCATCGATTCCCATTTCAAATAGCTTCGCCGAAACGGAACTGCTTTTTTAGTGAACACTCCAATCCTTCAGCAATTTAGCTAACTCGTTTGCGCGCGTTTGCGTAATGTCAGTCATACATCCCCAAAAATATATATCGCGCTCTGCCGCCTCGCCCATCATATATGTTTCTGCATAACATTGACTGTCACGAAACTTCGCCCACGAAACTTGCGCCGAAATGAAATATGGCATCGCCAATGGTTTCTCATCATAGGTTTTTAAAAAAATATCGCCCTGCTCAAATCGCGCCGTAACGACTTTAAGCTTCTCATCCAGCCGCACCTTTGCACGCTCAAATTCCCGGTGTTGGCATTGAGCTAAATCATCATTCGTCGCGTGCTCTCCGCTCTTGCACAAACGATCAATTTCCTTTTCCGAGTGGCCGGAGAAATAGGTCGCCGATGATTGGATCTGCCTGTAGTCGAACTCCCCCGAATAAACGGTGGCCGCTATCGAGAAGATCGGCCAGAATGCAATCGCCGCGATAAGTTTAGTGTGATGAGTCATAGATCCCTGCCTCGAACATTTCTGCCTCACGGTGACGACGCCTGAGCAAGCCCTTAACTAAGCGACCCTGATGGTCATGGCTGTAAGTTCTCATCTTGTCGCCAACCTTGTCATAATCACCAGTGTTCACGAAATCGAGGAGGTTGGCGCCATGACCTTGTAGATTGTATATAAAACACACTAGGGCGTCGTACTCGTACTGGTGCAAAGGGACCTTGATCGCGCTATTGACAATGCGTTCGGCCTTTTCGACATCAGCGCGGAGCATTTTATCGGCATCGGCCTCCGCAATTCCATGCAAAAATGGCTTCTCAGATATTGCTCCTGATATCGGCCCCATATGAACAAGGTGTCCATAACCGATAGTCGCATTGCCTTTTCCGCTTCCATCCTTGTCATATATGACCGCACTGAATTTCTCCCAGCCCTTCAGAAATTCAATACCCCCGGCCGATAACTTCCATGGCTTGCAGTAGCGTGTCACATAGACATTCACGTTTGAATTAGCGTTTGTATTGGTCACGCATTCGTGCAGCGGATAAGTCATTTTTACCCCGTTTTATGAGTTACCTTGATAGACAAATTGTTACGCTGACTGGCGATGTCCAAGATAGATTCGCACCGCTTGCGCGCCGTCTGTCTTGTGCCGCTGTGTACGTCCCGCGTGATCGGTAACCCCATGCTTCAACTCGCCCGAGGGAAATCGGACCGTATAGAGAGTATCGGAAAGCGCGCGCCCGTTCGGGTCCCGAAGCGTGAACTGTTCATCGAAACGCTTCTTTGATCGTTCGCGACAATTGCACGCCCATGCAACGCCCAGTGCTTCGGCCATGGCATAACCGGTTTTCAGCTTACGAACTCTCTCAAACGGAAAGAACTCCCCGGTTTCCATGTTCAAGGCCTGGGCGGACGGCATCGGCGGGAACTTGGAATAAATAGAAAAAGATAATGCTGCAAACTCCGCATTCTTCCTCGGCATTCGTCCCACTGCTTTGCTGCATCTGTTGATCCACTGTACTCCTCATGAGTTCTCTAGCGTTGCTACGAGAATTAACCATCGAAACGGACCGCGGTCAACGGTTTTAATTCGGGATAAGCCCGCTTTTACAAGAATTGACGCTATTGGTTTCGGATAACTCATTTCTGTTGCATATTTCTGCTGGTGCGAAATCGGGATTAGGCTAGGCGGAGACTTGCATCCCCGAGCTATTGAGCATGCTCGAACACACATAAAAAAGGCCGCCCTTGTCAGGCGGCCTTTTTGTGCTTCTTCTCGTACAGCGGTACAAGACGGGGAAAAGCTAACACCAACTCAGCAAAGCCAGCATGTCACTCAATGCGATTCGATCGACCCATCGCTATGCGGATACGTGACGATGCCCCACGCGAGCGGCAGTTCACCGATCTGCTTGAGCGGCTGATAGCTCTTCGCGTCGAGCACGTACACCGCGTCGGAGCGCCCACACGCGACCATCAGCTTCGAGCCGTCCGGCGTGAAGCTGAAATGCCAGCAGCGCTGGCCGACCGGCACATCGGCGACATGTTCGAAGGTGTGGCCGTCGAACACCTGCACGACCTTGTCGCGCGCGGCGGCCACGAAAAGCCGCTCACCGTTCGGTCCGAACGCGACGCCATAGGGACCAAGCTTCGTATCGACCGTCTTGACTACCTCGAATGTGTGCGCGTCGATCACGACGAGCTTGCTGAGCGACTCCAGCGTGACCACATAGTGCTTGCCATCGGGCGACAACCGGATGCCGCGCGGCCGGCCGCCCGCCGCGAGCTTCACGGTTCTGATCGGCGCGCCGGTTCGTGCGTGATAGATCGACACGGTATCGTCGCCTTCGTTGGTGACCAGCATCATCTGACCGTCGCGCGAGAATTCGATGCCTTCGGTTTCGTGGCCGCTCGTGACCGAGCGGATCACCTGCCAGTTCTTCATATCGATGATCGCGATTTCAGCGGGCGGCTTGTTCGCGTCGTCGTCGTCCGCGCCGGGTTTGCCGCCCGCGTTCGCTTCGGGCTTGTTGTCCCCTTTCGCATCGGGTTTGCCTTCCGGTTTGGCTCCCGGCGGCCCGCCGTCCTCGCCGGGCTCGTAGGTCACGTACGCGTAGCCGTTGCGCACCCGCACATATTCAGGGTTTTTGCCGATCTTCACGCGCTTGACGACCTTGCCGGTAGCGGTGTCGATCACCGCGAGATCGTTGGTGTTCTTGTTGGCGACCAACAGACGCGTGCCGTCGGCGTTCAGGCTCAGCCCGCGCGGGCCGTCCGCGCCGACCGGAAAGGTCTGCGCAAGCGTCATCTGGTCGAGATCGATCACGCCGACGCCGGCCTTCTCGCTCGTCACGTAGGCGAGCGGCGCGGCCGCGGCATGCGCGGCGCTCGCGGCCAGCACGAGCGCGCAAGCCAGCGCGAGGAAACGGCGTGGCGGTCGGGGGGAAATCCGTGTCTCCAGCATCGTTGTACTCCGGGTTGATATGGCAGCGCCGCGATGGTTCGCGTCATCGTTTCAAGGTAGCCCACCGGGTGATTGTTTGACAACGCGGACCGGCGGGAGATTTTCCCGAATTGCTTCGCGCCTGCCGTCGCGGGTTTGAAAAGCGGGGTCCGCGGAGGACAATGACCGCGGAGGTGACGATGATGCTGCAAGTTGCCGTGGTGCACCCAGCAAGCTCTGCGAATCTCGCGGCCGGCTACCGTCGCGCGGCAATCGTGCTGGGCGCCGTGATCGTCGCGCATCTGCTGCTGCTCGTCATCGCGTTGAGCGCACGCAAGCCGATCGTCGAGCGTCCGGTCGAGCCACGCACGATCACCGCGTTGCTGCTGAGCCCCGAGCCTCCCGCTCCGGTTGTTTCATCACCCGCGCCGCCCCCGCCCGCCGCTGTCGTCCCCCCGGCGCCCACGCCGCCCGTCATGCATCCCGCCGTGCACGCCAAACCAGCGCCGCAGCCGCGCGCGCAGGTGCCGCGCAGTGTGGAAAAGCCTGTGCCGGCACCGTCTCCGACACGCGAAAGCACCACGCAGCCCGTCACGCAAACCGCCGCGCCATCGGCGGCACCGCAGGCCGCCGTGCCCACCACGCCAACGGCCGCCGCGCCGTCGACCGCATCCGCTCCCGCCGCTCATCCGGCGGCGCCCGCGTCGACCGAGCCGCGCAACGTGTCGCATGTCGACTGCTCGATTCCGAAGCCCGACTATCCCGATGTCGCGAAGCGACGCGGCGAGCATGGCACGGCGATCGTGCGCTTCGTCGTCGGGCTGACTGGGCATATCGAAACGGCGCAGCTGCAAACCAGCAGCGGCTCCACCCGGCTCGACGACGCGGCGCTCGCGGCCGTGCATGCGGGCGCCTGCCAGCCGTACACCGAAAACGGCACGCCGGTGCGCGCCGCGTACTCGCAGTCGTTCGTATTCGGACTGACCGAGTGACCGACCCGGCGTAACCGAACCGCCAGACAGACCACCGACACCAACCGAAGGAACTCGCCATGCAACATTACGGACTCGCAAACGTATGGGATTCGGGTGATTTCGTCACGCGCGGCATTCTGTGCGTGCTCGTGATCATGTCGGTGCTGTCGTGGACGGTGATCATCGTGAAGCTGTGGCAGGTGGTCCGCCTCAGGCGCGTGACCAGCCAGAGCGACGCGCGCTTCTGGAGCGCGGACCGCTTCGACGACGGGCTGCACGCGCTCGGCTATCCGGATTCGCACGCGCACGACAACCCGCTGCTCGCGCTCGCGCTGGCGGGCCATGAAGCGGCGACGCATCATCGGCAGACGCAGCAGCAGTTGCACGACCGCATCGACGTGTCGGACTGGATCACCCGGCGTCTGCAGGACACGATGGACGAAACGATCGCACGTCTGCAAAGCGGCCTCGCGATCCTTGCTTCGATCGGCAGCACCGCGCCTTTCGTCGGGCTGTTCGGCACCGTATGGGGCATCTACCATGCGCTGATCGTGATCGGCGAGACCGGTCAGACGTCGATCGATCATGTTGCCGGCCCGGTCGGCGAGTCGCTGATCATGACCGCGTTCGGGCTCTTCGTCGCGATACCGGCCGTGCTCGGCTACAACGGCCTGACGCGCGCGAACCGCTCGATCGTCGCGCGCCTGAAGCGTTTCGCGCACGGCTTGCATGCGTACTTCGTGACCGGTGCGCAATTGCCGTCGAGCGCCGGGCCGCAGATGCGCGTGGTGCCGCGCGGCACCAACGCGACGAACGCAACCCGCGACGGAGACCTCGAATGGCAATGAGCCCTTTCTCCGACGACGACGATCAAGGTCTGATGAACGAGATCAACATGACGCCGCTCGTCGATGTAATGCTGGTCCTGCTGATCATTTTTCTCGTCACCATTCCGGCGCTGCAGCACGCGGTCAGGATCGATCTGCCGCATGCGAGCAGCCAGCCGGAAGCGGTCAAGCCCGCGCATGTGGACGTCGCGGTGCAAGCGGACGGCACGGTTCTGTGGGACGGTCAGCCCGTGACCGACGACGGCCTGCGCGCGCGCATCGCCCAGGCCGCCGTCGCGACGCCGCAGCCGGAGCTGCATTTGCGCGCGGATCGCAAGGTGCCGTACGAGCGGGTAGCGGTCGTGATGTCGGCGGCGCAAAGCGGCGGGTTGACGAAGCTCGGCTTCGTGACCGATCCGCAGTTGGGCAAATGACCTGTTGCTGCGCGCATGTTGCGGCGTGCTTGCCGGCACATAATGCAACGCTTATCGACGGCGAAAGAATCTCTGAATTTGAATCGGCGGATGGCTCGGCTATCGTGGTGCGTGTCTGAACGGCACCCCACCCTCGCGAGGACCGCACGATGCAAGCCCTTATCTTCGACGTCGACGGCACGCTCGCCGACACCGAGACCGCTCATCTGCACGCGTTCAACGCCGCGTTTGCGGAAGCCGGCCTCGACTGGTTCTGGGACGAAGCGCTCTATTCTGGCCTGCTGAAAGTGGCGGGCGGCAAGGAGCGTCTGCTGCATTACTGGCGCACGGTCGAGTGCGAGGAAGCCGCTGGCCCGCTAGCGAGAGAGGCCGTCGACGCGCTGCACGCACTGAAGACGCGCCACTACACCGAGCGCATGCGCGAGCGCGGCCTGCCGCTGCGCCCCGGCATCGCGCGTCTGATCGACGAGGCGAACGAGGCCGGCCTGCGCGTGGCGATCGCGACGACCACGACGCCCGCCAACCTCGACGCGCTATTGCACGCGCATTTCGGCGCCACCTGGCGCCATCGCTTCGCGGCCATTGGCGACGCCGGCACCACGCCGGCGAAAAAGCCCGCCCCCGACGTCTATCGACACGTGCTCGACCAGCTCGGCTTGCAGCCCGCGGCCTGCCTCGCCTTCGAGGACTCGCGCAATGGTCTGCTGGCGGCGCGCGCCGCGCGCGTGCCGGTCGTCGTCACGCCGAGCACTTTTACCGCGCACGAGGACTTCGATGGCGCGCTGGCCGTGCTGCCTCATCTCGGCGATCCGCATGCGCCGATCGTTCCGATGGTGCGCGGCGAATGGCATCGCTGGGTGGATCTGGCGACACTGCGCCGCTGGCATGAAGACGCCACGCGGCGTCCCGATTCGGCCGCGCGCGGCGCACTGAACGCGGACCAGGCGAACGCGAGCGCGAGCGCGTCATGGCGATGAACCGCGGCTACCACGCCGTCCTGATCGATCTGGACGGCACGATGGTCGACACCGCGCCGGACATCGTCGCGGCCGCCGGACGAATGCTGAAGGACTTCGGCGCCACGCCGCTGCCGTACGACATGGTGACCGGCTTCATCGGCAACGGCGTGCGCAAGCTCGTGCAACGCTCGCTGAACGCGGCGGGCCTCGGTCAGCAAGTCGAACTGGAGCATGCGCAGCACATATTCGAGCGGCACTACGCGGTGACCAGCGCGGAGCTGGGCCGGGTTTATCCCGGCGTGATGGCCGGGCTGCACGCGTTGCGGCAGCACGGGTACCGCTGCGCGTGCGTGACCAACAAGCCGCAGGCGCTGGCGGCGGCGCTGCTCGACAAAACGGGGCTCGCCGCTCATCTGGACGGGCTGGTCGCGGGCGACACCGTCGCGAGCATGAAGCCGTCGCCCGAACCGCTTTGGCACGCGTGCCGGCTGCTCGACGTCGAGCCCGAACGTTGCGTGCTGGTCGGCGATTCATCGGTCGATGTCGCGGCGGCGCGCGCGGCCGGTCTGCCGGTCTTTATCGTCAGCTACGGCTATGGCAGCGCGAGCGGCGCCGACATGCCGCGCTGCGACGCGCTGATCGATTCGTTCGAGGCATTGCCGGCGATCCTGGCGCAAGCGCGGCCGGCATTGCGCGCGTGATTCCAGCCGCTAACTCGCCGACAACAACCCCGCGACCCGCGCCGACTTCGTCTGCACCGCGATATCTTTCGCCGTCATCCCCCGGTTGTCCTTCAACGACTGGTTCGCGCCACGCGCGAGCAACAGCTGGGCGGTCTCCGCGCGATCGTAGCCGGCCGCCCACATCAGCGCGGTCAGATCGTTCTTGTAGGTCCGGTTCACGTCGACGCCGGCATCGAGCAATTGACCCACGACCTTCGTTTGCCCCTCGCCCGCCGCGTATTCCATCGCGGTCTTGCCGACGCGATCGGTCGCGAGCGGATCGGCGCCATGCGCGAGCAGCAGCGCGACGATCTCGTCGAAGCCGCCGTAGGCGGCGGCCATCAGCGGCGTATCGCCGGGCGCGTTCGCGTGCTGCACGTTCGCGCCGCGTTCGATCAGCGTGCGCGCCATCGCCGTATCGCCCTTCTTGCACGCGGTGACGAGCGCGGTATCGCCGATCCGGTTCATCGCATCGACCGACGCGCCGCGCTGCAGCGCCGCGACGACCGACTGCTGATCGTCGTCCTTCGCGGCCGCGAGCAGTTGGCGGTTGATTTCCCCCTGGTCCTGCGCGAGCGCCGGCATGCAAGCGCCGGACGCGGCGGCGAATGCGGCGGCGAGCAGAACGGCGACCACAAGTGGCCGATTGAACATATCAGTCATGGTGTCTCCCCCGTGCTACTGCAGATTGTTGATATAGGCGGCCAGATGATGGATGTCGTCGTCGGTCAGATTACGCGTCACGCTCGTCATGTTGCCCGCATCGTTGGTGCGCGTGTGCGAGCGGAAGTCCTGCAACTGCTTGACGATGTACTGATAATGCTGGCCCGCGACGCGCGGAATCTCGTTCTGCCCGGAGAAGCCGCCCAGGTGGCACATCGTGCACAACACCTCGGCGGCCTTCTTGCTGCCCGCTTCGATGCTCGCGCCATCCGATTTGAACGGCACCGATATGGGCTTCTGCGCGGCAAAGTAGTCGGCGAGGTCCTGCATGTCCTCTGCCGACAGGTTCGCCGCCATCGGCGACATGCGCGGATCGCTGCGCCGTCCCTGCTTGAAGTCCTTCAGTTCCAGATATATATAGCGCGCGGTTTGGCCGGCCAGAATCGGATAGTCCGGATTGGTCGAATTGCCCATCGGCCCATGACAGGCCACGCACACCTGCGCTTTCGCCTTGCCCGCCTCGGCGTCGGCGCGCGCGCGCGACGGCAGCCACGCGGCGATCAATCCGCCGCACAGCAGCGCGATCCATGCAGCGCGCGCCCCACCCGGCGCTCCCCGCGGCGCCGGCCCCCTCATGGCACCGCGAACACGATGACGCTATTGCCGCGCTTGTAGTCGAGCTGCGTATTGCCGCCCGCCGCGACCGCCACGTATTGCTTGCCGTCGAGCGTGTACGACACGGCCGGTGCGTTGACGCCCGCGCCGCACTGGAACTCCCATAGCTTCTTGCCGTTCGCGGCATCGAACGCGCGGAACAGGCCGTTGCCCTCGCCGTTGAACACGAGACCGCCCGCCGTCGCGAGCACGCCGCCGATCAGCGGCTGGTCGGTCTTGTAGTCCCACGCGATCTTGCCGGTGTCGACGTTGACGGCCGACAGCTTGCCCCATTGCGCCTCGGACGGGATCACCTTGAACGCGCCGCCGAGCCACAGCTTGCTGCCGCCCGGATAGGCGGCGTCCTCGACCTGGTACGTCATCGGCTGATGCAGGTTGGCCGCGTAGACGAGACGCGTCTGCGGATCGAAGGCGATCGGCGACCATTCGACGCCGCCGTTCGCGCCCGGCAACATGCGCGCGCCGGACGCGGTCGGCAGGGTCCACATGTTTTCCTGCGGAATCATCGCCTGCGAGAAGCGGATCAGACGGCCGGTCGCACGATCATGCACGTACACGTGACCGGTCTTGCCCGCATGCACGATGCCGGGGACCATCTTGCCGTCGTTGTCGCGCACGTCGATCAGCACCGGCGGGCTCACCGCGTCGAGGTCCCAGACGTCGTGCGGCACGTACTGGTAGTGCCATTTGTACTTGCCGGTGTCGAGATCGATCGCGACGAGCGAGTCCGTATAGAGGTTGTCTCCCGGCCGGATCGCGCCGTACAGGTCCGGCGACGGATTGCCGACCATGAAGTACACCGTGTTCGTTTTCCGGTCGATCGCCGGCGTCATCCACACGCCGCCGCCGAGCGTCTTGTAGAAGTCGCCGCCCTTGTCGGCCAGCTGCTTCTTCTCTGCGTCGATGTCGCGCTTCTCGTCGCGGCCGGTCGCGTCTTTGGTCGCCCACACGCCTTCCTGGCCGGTTTCGGGAATCGTGTAGAAAGTCCACAGCAACTGGCCGGAATTCGCGTCGTACGCCTTCACGAAGCCGCGAATGCCGTACTCGCCGCCGTTCGTGCCAATCAGCACCTTGCCGTCGACGACCGCCGGCGCCATCGTTTCCGAGTAGCCCTGGTCGGGATCGGCGATCTGGGTTTGCCACAGCACGTTGCCGGTTTTGGCGTCGAGCGCGACGAGCTTGGAGTCGAGCGTGCCCATATAGAGCCGGTCACCCGAAATCGCGACGCCACGGTTGTTGGGCCCGCAACAGAACGTCGTGACCGGACCCATCTTGTGCTTGTAATGCCAATACTCCTTGCCCGTCTTCGCATCGATCGCGTACACGTGATTGAACGACGTGGTCAGGAACATTACGCCGTCCTTCACGATCGGCGCCGTTTCCATCGATTCGTTGACGGCCGTCTGGAAGATGAACACCGGTTTGAGCTTCGCGACGTTCGTCCTGTTGATCTGCGAGCCCGGGTAATAGCGGGTCTGCGCATACGAGCCGTTCGAATGCAGCCAGACCGCCGTCATGCTGCCGGCGCGATCGAGCTGATCCTGGGTGACGGGCTGAAGCGTCGAGGGCACCGGCGCGGCGGTGGTGGTCGTGCTGTTCTGTACTTCGTCGGCGGCATGAGCCGCGGGCAAGCCGAACGCGATGGCGAGCAGTGGCAGGCCGACAATTCCCTGAATACGGTTGAATGGCATGAGCGTCTCCTAGCTTTTTATATCCCTATGAATTGCAGCGCAGGAGCGCGACATGGATCCACGCGGACGACAGCGTGAAAGAACACGATGGCGCAACCCTCGCAGACAACGAAAGCGTACGGCTTCGAATCGTTGTTTAGCTTTGTCAGGACGGGTCGGCTTCGCAGAGGGGAGAAGTGATGCACGGGTCCGCGGCAAACCGGCTCGATTAAGGGTAGGCGATGTGTTGTGGATTTTCTAGAGTAAAGCGTTAAGGAGTAGCAAGCGATTGACGCGCACCGTTGTCGCCAGT
Source organism: Paraburkholderia sp. JPY465 (assembly GCF_050436725.1). Lineage (NCBI taxonomy): Bacteria > Pseudomonadati > Pseudomonadota > Betaproteobacteria > Burkholderiales > Burkholderiaceae > Paraburkholderia > Paraburkholderia sp. JPY465. Next base: position 1,992,605 of record NZ_JBNDMT010000002.1, on the reverse strand, counting down.
CACTGTCGCGCTGGTCATCGTTTTCACCTACGTTGCGGCGAGTGGACTACGCGTCGAAACCGAACAGCCGGCGTGGCGTTTCCCACTGGATCTGCCGCCGCAGTTTCGCGTCGGGCACGAGCGTCTCGAACATCGTCAGCAGCGGACCGTAGTCGAGCCGTTCCGGCGCGCGTAGAAACGGCCAGTCCGAACCCCACACGCAGTGCTCCGGCCCGAACGCGCGCAACAGCGCCTGAGCGTACGGCCAGATGTCCTCGTAGGGATGCGGGGCGCGCGAATACTTCTGCCAGCCCGACAGCTTCACGCTGGCCCGGCCGCTGTCCGCGAGCCGCAGCAGCGCGTCGAAGCCGGCCTGCGCAATGCCCTCCGCGACGTTCGGGCGCCCGCAGTGATCGACGACGATCGCGGCCGGCTGCCGCGCGAGCCAGGGGCCGAGCGCCGTCATCTGGTCGCCCGCGACCTGGATCTGCGCGACCATGCCGAGGTCGGCCAGCATGCCGAATAGCGCGCCCGCTTCGAGCACCAGGTCGATGCCCTCCATCGCCGGATTGAACGCGACGCCGACCACCCCTGCCCGCCGTAACGCGGCGAGCTCTCCGCGGCCTATGCCGTTATCGACCACCGCAATACCGCGCAAACGTGCGTCGTATGTTTCGAGCGCATCGAGCAGGCAGCGGTTGTCGGTGCGATAGCCGCTCGTCGGGCCGACCAGCAGCGCGTGGCGCACGCCATACGCATCCATTACGCGCACGAACTGCGCGGCGGTGCCGACCTCCTGCTGCGCTGGCCGGTAAGCGGTGTCGTCGCGATACGGAAAGCGCATCGGATCGAACACGTGGCAATGGCAGTCGATCTTCTCTTCGTCGAACACGCTCATGAGTTTTTCCACTGAATAGACCGCTCATGGAGCTGATCAGAACCGCCCGTCGCGCCAATCGGCCCCTTGCAGATAGTTCCGGTTGGTCTGTTCCGGATTGCGGTTTACCAGAGGTCGCGCGTAAAGCGGGTGATGCAGGCTGCGCACTTCGTGCTCGAGCCTGAAGCAACGCTCTCCGGACGCCAGATCGACGAGGTCGGCAAACCGGTATTGATGCGGCTCCTCTCCATATACGAGGCCTTTTTCGGCGAGCCTTCTGAACGGCTCCGAAAAAGCCGCCGTGTAAATGGCGATGTGGTGTCCGTCGTATTCAGGAACGGGCCCGGTCGTTTCCGCATACAGCAGTTGCTGATGCGTGCCGATGTCGATGATCGCGCGGTGCAAGCCATGCTTCTCTTCGATGTCGACGGGCGCATCGAACATATCGCGGTAAAAGCGCGCGATAGGCAACGCGCTGCCGACCGGCACATCCATCTTCACGAACGCGATGCCCAGATCGATTTGCGACCACGGAGCCGACGCGGATCGATTGACGGGATCGAGGCACTCGTAGCGGTTGCCCCATGGACACGTCACTTCGACACTGCCCGCGCGCTCCGTCCAGCCGAACCCGGTGCCGGCGAGCAGCGGCTCGACCGAACGCAAACGCTTCACCAGCGCGTCGAGTTCGCCCACCACGAGTCCGACACTGCCGCGCAAACGTTGCGCCGCCCCGTGCGGCAAGTGAATCTGCGAGCGGCCGATGTTGATCCACATATTCTCGACCCCGGTCATCACGAACGGATCGCGCGTGAGCCCGAGGCCGGTGACGTAGAAGGCGGTCGCGAGAATCTGGTTGGGGATTTTCAGGTTGACGTGTTCGAGCAGGATCAGATCGCCGGTATCGTCGTTAGCGTAAGAGTGTTCCATGTGTCTGCCTTGTGCATGAGCCGCGAAACGCTGGGCAAATTATGCATCAACAGCGCAAATGGTTCGTATCGAGCGACGCGCAGATGCTTATCTCTTCAGTACCTTCCATGGCCCATCGCCGGTCTTGCAGACGATCGGCGTCCAGGTTTGCGTCTGTCCTTTCGCAATCGCGGTCAGCGTCGCGGTCCGGCAGGTTCGATCGCCGTCCTTCGTCGTATCCTGCGGCGTCACCGTGCCCTTGATCGAAACGGAATTGCCGGTGCCCGCATTGCTCCACTCGTACGATTCGCCATCCTTTTTCGTATCGAGCGCCTTTTGCGCCGCATCGTTGAGCGCTTTACGGTCGGCTTCGTGCATGTAGGTGACGGGCGTGTCCTTCAGAAAGTTCAGGTTCGCTGCATGGCACAAGACGGGGCTGGCGAGCAGCGCCGCCGCCGTCAGCCACTGCGTGATCGTGAGGCTGTGGACGGCGTCGTGTGCGAGCGCGCACGCGCCGGGAAGCAATTGACGTGACATTTGGTTTTCTCCTCGAAATCATCCGCGACCCGCTTCGTCCGCGAAATCGCCGTTTTGCTGGAATGCGTCGACGAGGTCGGCCACCGAGCCGCGCCGGCTGATGTGGCCGACACGAACCTCGAGCCCCTCCGCGCGCAACAAGTCGCGCACGTCCGCGTGAGCGCCGACGATCTTCATCTCCGTGCCCGCCGCCTGCAGCGCGACGTGCATCGCCTTGAGCATGCGCGCGCCCGCCAGATCGACGACCGGTGACGCCGACAGATCGCAGATCACGAGCCGCACCGGCTCGGGCGCGGCGCGGATCATGCGCCAGATCGTCTCGCGCACGTGCTCGACGTTGAAGTAGAGCAGCGACGCCTCGACCCGCACCGCCAGCACATGCGCAATCGTCTCGTTTTCGGCATGACGTTCGAGATCGGAGAAATAGCGCGTGCCGGGAATACGCCCGAGCATCGCGACATGCGGATGCGCGGCGCGGCGGATGATCAGCAGCATCGACACCAGCACCGCGACGATCACGCCCTTCAGGATGCCCAACAGCAGCACCGCCGCGAACGCCACCATCGAAATCGCGAATTCGAAGCGGCTCACGCGCCACATATGACGCAATTCGCGGACATCGACGAGGCCTTTCACGGCCACGAGCACGATCGCCGCCAGCACGACGTTGGGCAGATTCGCGAGCAGTCCGGTGAGGAACATCAGACAGAAGCCGATCGCCAGCGACGCGAAGACCAGCGCCAGCGGGCTTTTCGCGCCGGCCTTGTCGTTCACCGACGATTGCGACAGCCCGCCCGCGACCGGAAACGCCTGGAACAATCCCGCCGCCAGATTGGCCGCGCCGAGACCGAGCAATTCCTGGCGGGCGTCGATCTCGTCGCCATGTGCCTGCGCGAGCGCGCGCGCGGCCGAAACGCTCTCGACGTAGGCGAGCAACAGGCACGCAAACGAGAGCGGGATGATGCCGTCGACATCGCTGATCCGCAGCCCCGGCAGACGGAATTCAGGCAAGCCCTGAGGGAGCGCGCCAACCAGCGTAAAGCCGCGGCTGCCCAGCGACGTGACGGACAACGCGACGATCGACGCAGCGACCACGGCGAGCGCCACCGGACGCCCCGGCAGAAACTTCTCGCCGAGCAGCAGCAACGCGATGCAAACGAGGCCGAAGGCGAACACGCTGACGTTGGTCAGCGGAAGCTGCCCCCACAGCACGGCGATCCGTTCGAAGAAAAATTCGCCGCCGCCTTTTACGCCGAACAGCTTCGGCAACTGGGTCATCGCGATCGTCAGCGCGGCGCCCGCCTTGAAGCCGAGCAGGATCGTCTCGCTGATGAAGCTGACGAGCGAACTCAGGCGCAGGAGCCAGCCGATCACGCACATGCACGCGATCAGCACCGACGTGAGCGCCGCGATCGACGCCCAGCGCGCCGGATCGCCGTCGGCCATCGTCGCGACCGTCACGCCGACCAGCATCGAGATCGCCGAGGTCGGGCCGACCGCGAGCTGGCGCGACGAACCGAACAGCGCGTAACAAAGGCCGCCGACCAGATAGCCGTAGATGCCGTATTGCGGCGGCAAGCCGGCGAGCGACGCATACGCGAGCGATACCGGAATGCCATAAGCCGCGAGCGTCACGCCGGCGACCGCGTCTTTCGCGAGCCAGCGCGGCTGATAGCTTCGCAGCCATTGCGCGGGAGGAAACGCGGAGCGCCACCCGCGCGCGGGTGGCGTGGCTGACGCGAGGCCGGTGACGCTGGGTGGGTGGTTCAACGTAGCGCCTCGAGTACGGAAGCGGAGCCGACGGAAGCACGGGTGCGCGGCGCCGGCATGGCCACCGCCGACCCTGAGCGGATCAGAGCGAACCCTTGACGCGCTGCCACGTGTGATCCGGGTTGAATTCGGTCACCGGCGGCGCATGCGGGCCACGGTCCTTCTGGTAGATCACGCCATTGTTGCTGACCACGAAGGTCATCACGCCGCTCTTGCCGTACTGCGCCGGATAAGCGACCATCGCGAACCCCGCGATCATGTGGCCGTTGATCACGTAGCTGAACGCGCCGCCCGGCGCGTTCTTGCCCTGCCGCGTCAGGATGTGGAACTGGTAGCCCCGGTAAGGATCGCCCGCCGCGTGGCCTTTCAGGTATTCGGAGCTGGCCGCGACGAGCGGGCCGAACGGACTCTCCTCTTCGTCGCTGTTTTCGTCGGTATGCCAGTAGAGACCGTCCTGCTTGCCCGGCGTGCTGGCCAGCTTCTGCGCGTATTCGTGCAGGCCGTCGTGGTTCCGGTCGCGCGACGCATATTGGCGCTGCGCGTCGAGATAAGCCTCCAGCACCCTGATCGCTTCGAGTTCGTTGGAGCCGATCCGTCGATTGATCAGTTCTTCTTCGCCCTCTTCGGTCGCGAAGCGCCAGCTGCCGCCCTCCTTGACGATCGGTATCGGCATCGGCCACGCCTCGTCGCCGACCAGCAGAATCCGCCGGTTCGGTCCCCTGTCGTCGAGCACGTGATAGGCGTCGAGCTCCTTGCTCGCCTTGGCCCAGTTCGCCTCGTTCTCTGCCTGATCCGGCGAGACCACGAGGCTCTTGTGCGTTTCGCCGAAGATCGCGACGAGCGACGCTTCGTCGTCGGTCTTCAGTGCGCTGGACAGCGCGGCGACTGCGTCTTCCGGGGTGGCGAAAGTGCGCTGCCCTGCGGCGAACGCCGCGAACGGAACCGACAGCGCGAGCACCATCGCGCACAGCCGCCGCGATGAGGCCACGCGTCGCCGCGAAACGTCGCGTGCGCGCTTTCCGGTGATGCTCTGCCCGCTCATGGCTGCTCCTTATCGCCGTCCGCCGCCGCGGCCGCCACCACCGGCCCGCGGCGAGAATCCGCCACCACCACGCCCGCCGCCCGAAAATCCGCCGCCGCCACCGCCGCCGAATCCACCGCCACCGGCGTATCCGCCTCCGCCGCCACGCGCCGCCGACTGGCGGCTCGCCGCGCCGCGCGCGCTATTGGCTTGCGCGTCGCGCGCCGAGCCGTAGCCGCTGAACGCATCGCCGCCGCGTGCGCCCGTCGACGCGGTCGGACGCTGGGACGGCTGCGGCCGCCCTTGCGCGCCAGCGCCGCCACCGGAGAAGTTGGCTCCGGCACCGCCGCCAGCACCGGCACCGCCGCCGGCAAAGTTCGCACCGGCAACGCCGCCCGCTCCACCGCGGTTGCCGCCTGCCAATCCACCGCCCGCGCCAGCACCCGCGCCGCCGCCGCGCGACGGCGGATCGCCGACCCGCTGCGTGCGCGCCGAGCGATCCGAGATACCGCTGACCTGGCCCGGCTTCTTGTCCGGGGTCCACGCGGAGGTACCGCCTCCCTGCCCGCGACCACCGCCGCGGTTGATGTCGCCGGTGTTGACATTGCCGCTGTTGATATTGCCGCGCTCGACGTTCCTGTCGCCCCGGTTAACAGTTCTATCGCCGCGCTCGACGTTTCTTTCGCGGTTGATGTTGATGTTGTTGTTGCCGCCGCCCCCGTAATGCGTTTCATAGTGCCCGCCGTTCCAGGCGGCGGTAATCGCCGCGCCCCAGATCAGCCCCGTCGCGAGCGCGGCGCCGGGCGCGTACGGATAGTAGTAGGCCGGATATGGCGTGGGCGCATACGCGTAGGTCACGGGTGCACTGGCCACCACGACGGTCTGCGGGTTGTACTGCGGCACGTAGATCACCTGCGGATCGGCCGGCTGGATCTTGATCACTTCCTTCTCGACGACCACGACCTGCTTGTCGTCGGATTTCAGATGCCCCGCCGATTGCGTTTGCCGCCGGAAGCGCTGAATCGCTTCGAGCACCGAGCCCTGATCGGCGACGACGGCTTCGCCGAGATCGATCGTCCAGTCGAGATCGGTGCTCATGTTCTTGACGATGTCGGGGTAATTCAACAGCGCCTTCACCGGATCGTGCCACGCGTCGTTGAGTTTCAGCGACTTGTTGTTCTTGTACTGATCGAGAAACCGGTCGGCCTGCACGATTTCCACCGGATAGGTGGACGCAGGCAGGATGATCGCGATCAGGTCGTCCGGATACAGCGCGATCGGCCCGACGAGCTTGTCGAGCGTCGCCGCGGGAATGGGCGCGTTGACCGCGTTCGCCGGGGCGTTCGCGGCCGGCGCCTGCGCCAGCGATACCGTAGCGGAGAACGCGCCGCAGCACGCCAGAAGCGCGGCGCCCAGCACATGGCTGACGCGTCGCGCGCGCCTCGGCTCTTCGTCGAGCGCCGTTGCAAACGGGATGGTGCGTGCATGCGCACGCGAATCGCGGTCCATCGATGCTTCCCCTTGCGCTTCGTCAGCGGCCTCGGGCTGCATCGCTACGCGGCAGTCCACGGCCATAATCTTTGACAGACAGTTCTCCGAAGCAATGGAAACGACCTGCACCTGTTGCATGAATACAGTTTGGAAATCACAAGCGATCTTGCAAATACGACCTTGGTCCGATTGCGCGCGACAGGCCCGCGACAGCATGATGAAAGCGAACCTGCCATTGCTGCGCATCCATCGCGCGGCAACCGGTCCCATCAGAATTCCCATTCACGGGTGCCGGTTGCGCCCTCACGCCTGAACCAACAGGCAGCCGGCGACTCGCACCCGCGTGTGCCCACGCAAGGAGCTGTCGTGAACAAATCGACGAAATATGCCTTGATTGCCACATTGACGGCGTCGCTATCGCTGGAAGGCATCGCGCAATCGAGGCCGATAGCGTATCCGGCCAGAGGGCAAAGCCCGCAGCAACAACAGCAGGACGAAGGGGCCTGCTATGGGTGGGCAAAGAACAACACCGGCATCGATCCGACCCAGGTCGCCAACGCCCCGCCTCCGCCTTCCGGCCCCGCGGTGGGAGGCGGCGAGCGCGTGCAGGGCGCCGCGCGCGGCGCGGCCGGCGGCGCCATCATCGGCGCGATCGCGGGCGATGCCGGCAAGGGCGCGGCGATCGGCGCCGCGACCGGCACGATGGTCGGCGGATCGCGCGCGCGGCAGAACCGGCGCGCGGCCGCGGCAAATTCGCAGGCGCAAACGCAGGGCGCGATGGACACGTTCAATCGCGCTTTCGCCGCATGCATGTCGGGCCGGGGTTACACCGTCAATTGATCACGCTAGGGGAACAGAATGATTAACCGCAAACTGATGATCGCGGCGGCGCTCGTGTGCGTCGCGAATACGGGGTTCGCTCAGACGGAGACACCGGTCACGGTCAAGAGCGAGCCCGGCAGAGTCACCGTGTCGGGCACGGTCAAAACCACTTCGACGGTCGTCGGCATCGAGCCGGAAACGCGCACCGTCCTGCTCAAGGACCCGAAGGGCAAGGTCGTGCAGGTCGTGGTCGGCGAGGAAGCGCGCAATTTCGATCAGATCAAGGTCGGCGACGTGGTCAAGGCCGAGTATTCGCAGGCACTGACCCTCATGCTGAAAAAAGGCAACGCCCCGCTGACGGCGAACGAAACCCAGACGCTCGATCGCGCACCGGCGGGCGCGAAACCCGGCGGCTCGGCCTCGCGCCAGGTCACGATCATGGCTAACGTGATCGCGGTCGATCGCCAGAGCGGCGTGGTCACGCTGAAAGGCCCGCAAGGAAACATGGTGGATCTGGTCGTGCAGGACCCTGAACAGCTGAAGCGGATCAAGAAAGGCGACCAGATGCAGGCGGTCTATACCGAGGCCGTGGCCATCGCCGTGGAACCGGTCGCCGGCAAATAGCGAGCATCGCTCGCGTCAGATCAGGCGGTGCGCTTGCGCGAGGTCGCTGAGGGGCGGCGAAAAATCAGCGCGTCGGAAACGCACCGTCGAGAACACCCGCATCGCATTGGGACTTGCCGGCAGATGCGCAAGGCGAAACTCGATTTCGTGCGCGGGCCGCGTATCGCCGTCTTCCACGACGACGTTCATCCGGTCGAGCCGGTATTTGCTCTTGCGCACGTAGAAATGCGCATCCGGCGCCTGCAGTACGCCGCACATCACGTCGAGATGCCGCTCCAGCGCCTCGGTCTTCAGGCCCAACTCAGCCAGCGCCTGATCGTTCTCTTCGATCTGTGCCTGTAGCTTCGCCACCTCCGCGTAGTTCGACGACGCGTCGCTGCCCAGCAACGAGCGCACGCCCGCCCCTTGCCGTTCGAGAATCGTCAGACGCGTTTTCAGCAGCGCCTTTTCGCGTTGCAATTCGTCCTGCCGCGAGGTCTCGGCCTCGATCTTGGCGAGGCCCTCGAGCACGAGCTGATCGACGATCCGCAACACGATTTCACGCCGCAACGCGGCTTCGGACTCGCCGCATACGCGCACCTGGTGATCGCTGAAGTTGAGGGTCGTCTGCGCGAGGTCGGTCTGAGTCGTCTCGCCTTGCTGGCCGACGCCGAAAACGCGCCGCTCATCGAAGGCCATGCCGAGCACCGCGAATACCGGGTCGGCAACGGGATGGTCGTTGAAGAACTGATTCAGCTCGTGGGAGCGGTTGAAGACCGGGCAGACGTCGTCGGGTGTGGCGAAAAAGGCGTGGATGTACGGGTCGGTCGCCCACGCCGCCGCGCTCGCTTCGCGCGCGGGCGGCACTTCATCGGCGAGCCGGTCCAGATAGGCGAGCGTGTGTTGCGCGGCGGGCCGCAGGCGCGACGCATAGTTGCGCGCGAGCCGCAACGACGGAGAGAGCCCGACGATCCGCTCGATGATTTCGTTCGCCTGCTGATCGTCGCTCTCCTGGGCAGCGCTGCGCTTCGTCAGCCACGACAACAGACCCATCTCCGGCTCCCGTCGCCCGTTACGACTCGTCGCGCTCCGGCAGCAACTGCGCGACGATCGTGTGGTTCTTCCAGAACAGGTTATGCACGCGGCTTTGCAATATGCGCAGCCCGTCCGTGGGCACGTCGTCGAAGACGACCACCGCACCCGGACGCGAACCCGTGCCGGGCACCCGCTGGATCGAGCTGAAGCGCGGGAATCCGTAGCGAATCAGGAACTCGCCGATCTCTTCGTCGGAGACGCTTTCCTCGACGTTTCCAAGAAACAGTTCAGCCATGATGCTTACTCCTCCAGACCCTAAGCAACGATGTTCAATCCGCCGTCGATATACAAGGTGGAACCGGACACGCGCCGCGCATACGGTGTGGCCAGAAACGCACAGGTATAGCCGACGTCCATGATGTCGACCAGTTCGCCGAGCGGCGCGCGCTGCACCGCTTCGTTGAGCAGCAGCTCGAAATCCTTCAGGCCCGAAGCGGCGCGAGTCTGCAGCGGTCCGGGAGAAATCGCGTGCACGCGGATACCTCTCGGTCCGAGCTCGAACGCCAGATAGCGCGCGCAGGCTTCGAGCGCCGCTTTGACCGGGCCCATCAGGTTGTAGTTCGGCACCACCTTGTTCGCGCCGTAGTAGCTCATCGTCAGCATGGTGCCGCCGTCTTTCATCAGCGGCGCGGCGAGGCGCGCCATCCGCACGAACGAATGGCAGGAGATGTCGATCGCGCTCAGGAAGCCCTCGCGCGACGATTGCAGCAAGCCGCCCTGCAGATCCGCTTTGGGCGCCCATGCAACGGCGTGAACGAGAATGTCGAGCTCCCCCCATGTTTTCTCGATCCGCTCGAATACGGCCTCCATTTCGTTCTCGCCCGTTACGTCGAGCGGCATGAAGATCTCGGCATCGAGCGCTTTGGCGATCGGTTCCACATAAGGGCGCGCCTTGTCGTTCGCATAGGTGAGCGCGACGCTCGCGCCGAGGTCGCGAAACGCCTTCGCGCATCCATAGGCAATCGAATGCTCGTTGGCGACGCCGGTCACGAGGGCCTTCGCTCCTTCGAGAATCAAACGCGGTTGCTCGACAGACATGATGAAACTCCTCTATGGGGCGATAGCGCGCGTATGACGGGCAATCATCAGTTCCTCGTTGGTGGGCACGACCCACACCGCCAGCTTGCTCGAAGGTGTAGTGATCAGCGACCCGTTCGCCCGATTCGCCGCGTCGTCGAGTTCGGCGCCGAGCCACGCGGCGTCGCGCACGATGCGCTCGCGAATCTCGACCGCGTGCTCGCCGATGCCGGCCGTCAGCACCAGCGCGTCGATACCTTGCATCGCCGCGGCTAGACTGCCGAGTTCGCGCCCGATGCGGTAGGTGTAGACGTCGATTGCAAAGCGCGCGCGCGGGTCGTCGCTGTCGAGCAGCACGCGCATGTCGCCCCCGATGCCCGACAGGCCGAGCAGCCCCGAGCCCTTGTAAAGCAGGTCCGCGATCGCCTGCGAATCCATCTTCAGCTCGTCGAGCAGATAGAGAATCACGCCGGGGTCGAGGCTGCCGCACCGCGTGCCCATCGGCAGGCCTTCCACCGCCGTGAAGCCCATCGTGCTGGCCACGCTCTTGCCCGCGACCATCCCGCACATGCTCGCGCCGTTGCCCAGATGCGCGACCACGGTACGCCCCGCCGCCGCGTCCGGTGCGATCTCCGGCAGCACGCTCGCGATGTATTCGTACGAAAGCCCGTGAAAGCCGTAGCGCCGCACGCCGTGGTCGGTAATCGACGGGGGCAGCGCATAGGCCTGCGCGGTCTCGGTCTGCGTGCGATGAAACGTGGTGTCGAAGCACGCGACCTGTGGAAGGTCGGGACGCAGTTGCGCAAGGATGCGGATCGGCGCGAGGTTATGCGGCTGATGCAGCGGCGCGAGCGGGCTCAGGCTGTCCAGCTGGTCGATGACCTCGGGGGTCACGAGGACGGGGCCGGTAAAGCGCTGTCCGCCATGCACGACACGATGCCCGACCGCCTTCAGTTGATTGCCGCTGCCGTGCTCGCGCAAGAAGCCGCCCAGATATTCGATCGCGCCCTGATGGCCGAGGCGATGGCCGTCGCCCCATTCGTGCGAGCTGACGTTGCCGTCGCGATCGGTCGCGCGAAAACGCGGGTTCGTGTAAAGCGCTTCGATCTGGCCGCGCAGAATCAGCTCGAGTTGCGCGTGTTGCGCGTCGAAGGCCCGGAACTTGAGGCTCGACGAGCCTGCGTTCAATACGAGGATCACATCCGACATGGCATCACCCGACCACCTTGGCGGCCTCGCGCCTTGCCTTCGCCACCAGTGCGGCGACCGCGCACGACGCGAGACGCGTCGACAGCGAATCCGCGCGGCTCGTCAGAATGATCGGCACGCGCGCGCCTAGCACGATGCCCGCCGCGTCAGCGCCGGCCAAAAACGACAGGCTTTTCGCCAGCATGTTGCCCGCTTCGAGGTCCGGCACCACCAGTACATTGGCGCGTCCCGCCACCCGCGATTCAATGTTCTTGATGCGCATGGCTTCGAGGCTGATCGCGTTGTCGAGTGCAAGCGGACCGTCGACGAGACCGCCGGTGATCTGCCCGCGGTCCACCATCTTGCACAGCGCCGCCGCTTCCACTGTCGATGGAATCTTCGGATTGACGCTCTCGGTCGCGGACAGGATCGCCACGCGGACTTCTTCAAATTTCAGCGCGTGGCCGAGATCGATCGCGTTCTGCAGGATGTCGACCTTCTCTTCGAGCGTCGGCGCGATGTTGATCGCGGCGTCGGTGATGATCAGCGCGTTCTCGTACGCGGGCACGTCCATCACGAAGCAATGGCTGATGCGCCGCTCGGTGCGCAGGCCGGTGTCACGGCGAATCACCTCGGCCATCAGCTCGTCCGTGTGCAGGCTGCCCTTCATCATGGCCTCGGCCTTGCCTTCGCGCACCAGTTGCACGGCTGCGGCGGCAGCGGCATGGCTATGCGGTGCATCGACGATCGTGAAGTCCGAGATGTCGATGCCGTGCTCGGCGGCGATCGCTTCGATACGGACGCGCGGCCCGACCAGAACCGGCTCGATCAGGCCCATGCTCGCCGCTTCGACCGCGCCCTGCAGCGAACTCTGGTCGCACGGGTGCGCGACCGCTGTCGGCATCGCCGGCAGCGTCTGGCAGAACTCGATCAGGCGCTGATACTTCGCGTGCTTTTCCATCGGCTTATTCCTCGTGTGTACAACGCGTTAGATTCGCGACGCGCGATGCGCCCGGCTTACGGGCACCGTGCTTACCGTTGCGTCACGCTTGCGTCCGGCTGCGCATCGCGCCGCTCGCTCACATGCGCGTGGGGTCAGGCAAACGCGCGTCGCGCTTGCGGTTCACCCGCGAACCCAGCACCGCGCGGATGCGTTCGAACGCGTCCTTTTGCGCGGCGTCGGGCGAGGCGTTCAGCACGCGCTCGTCACTCGCCAGCTTGTCGAGCAGTTGCAGAAAGCGCTCCCGGTCCTCGCTATGGGAAAGCAGCTTCGGCAGCGTCGCAATCGCCTTGTCCGGTTCGAGGCTGACGATGATTTCCTGCTCGCCCCGGATGCGCCGCCAGTGATCGCTGCTGATGTCCGGCAGATACTCCGCGTAGCTTTCGGCGATCTCCTTGCGCAGCTCGTAGCGCGCGAGCGGCAACGACTCGCCCCTTCGCGACAACAGGAAGGCCGCGCGCGCGAGCGCCTCCGTGTAGCCGCCGTCGCCGATCGCCTCCAACGCGGTGCGTACGAACGGCAGCTCGCGCGGATCGATTGCGCCGGCCTGCGCGGGCGCGCCATCGGCGGCCGGCTTGCTCAGGTACGTCGCATACAGATTCGCGTACACGCTGAAGAAGCCGGCCTCGGTCGCCGCGTCGCGCATCGCGCGGTAATAGTCGAGCGACGCGCTGATCATTTGCGAGCCGTTGCGTTCGAGCTTGCTCCATGGGTTATCCGCGCCGGTCCGCTGACGATTCTCACGCACCGACTGCGCCGCCGCCGGCAGCCAGCCGAGCCACGGGTTCATCGCGGAAACGGCCCAGCGCTGCCAGCGCAGCGGATGGAACTGGCGCAGCATGCGGGCGCTCGTTTCGTTCGACATCGCCTGCACGAACGGCTGCGCGAACAGTTCGTACATGCGCTGATTCACATCGGACACCGCGGCGACCGCTTCGAACGGCTTTTCGTCGATGCGGCCGAAGCGGTTGTAGCGCGCGGCAATCTCTTCGAGCCGCCGCTCAAGAAATTCCACTTCGTACTCGATCTCTCCGGCCGCATTGCGGGTCTCGTTGATGGTCATGCCGTAGAGTCCCGGCGGAAACGTTTCGATGGTCTCTAGCACGGAGACGATCTGCTTGTGCTCTTTCTTCGCGACTTTGCCGGACACGAAAATGCCCAGATGCCCGATGTTCTGGTGCGTCAGACCGACGATCACCTGGCCGCGCGCCTTGATCTCCTCGGTGCTGCCGTACAGGTCCGCGACCCAGTTGAACGCCTGTTGAGGTGGCGTGATGTTGTCGCCCATCGACGCGAACAGGACGATCGGCGAGCGGATTTCACGTAGATCAAATGCCTGGCCGCTGCTGTTCGTCACATCGCCCGACCACAGCTTGTTGCCGACGAACAGGTTGCGCGTGATCCATTCGATCTCCTCGCGATTCATCAGGTAGTAGCTGCCCCACCAGCGCTCGAATTCCAGAAAGCGCGGCGGTTCGGTATCGACGTTCGAATACAGGTGGTAGTACTTGTCCCAGAACGTGTTGGCCGGGTTCAGGTTCTCGAAGTTCTGCACCAGATACGCGCCGTCGAACTTGCCGTTGCCGAGATCCGCCGCGTACGACGCGAGCCAGGCGCCGCCCAGCATGCCGCCCGAGTAGCGCATCGGGTTGTCGCCCTCGCCTTCGCTCCAGGCCGCGCTCCAGTACGACATCGGCGCACCGTTGATGACGATCGGGCCGGTCTCCTCGGGGTCGGAGCTGGCGAGCATCATCGCCGCCCAGCCGCCCTGGCAATTGCCGATGATCGCGGGCTTCGGACTGTCCGGATGCAGCGCGCGCACCTTGCGCACGAAGCGCTGCTCGGCGTTGCACACGTCGAGCAGAGTTTGACCGGGTTCGGGGTCGCGAAAGAACACCACGAAGTAGACGGGATAGCCCGCGCGCAGCGCGATGCCCGCCTGCGAATCGTCCTTGAAGCCGCCGATGCCGGGGCCGTGCCCCGCGCGCGGATCGATGATCAGATACGGGCGCTTGCGCACGTCGACGCCCACGCCTTCGAGCGGACGAAGTTGCAGCAGCGCATAGTTGACCGGCCGCTCGAACGTGCGCCCGTCGAGCAGCATGTCGTACTCGAAATGCAGCACCGGCGTCGGACCGCTGACGCTGCGTTCGACGAATTCGTTGCCGCGCCGGTACAGCGTGTCCCAGAACAGCAGCGAACGCTGCGCGGCATCCACCGTGTATTGCCACGCGCTGAGCGGATCGAATGGCGCGGGCATCGCGCTTGCAGTCGGCGCGCCATCGTGATCGAGGCCCAGCGTTTCGGTGACCCGTTGGTTCAGATGCTGCTGGGCGATTTGCGTGCGCTTTTGCAGCACGCGGGTGATTTTCGAGGCAATGTCCTGGCTTTGTGACAACAGCGTTTCAGCGTCCATCGGAAGACTCCTGAAAGGTGCGCGTCACGATCGCTGCGGACGCACGCGCCGTGCATCGATTGAATCGTGGAGTTGGCCCTGACCGGTGGCAATCGGACCAAGGTCTTATTATGCGCGCGACCCGACGCGGCACCCGGGGTCGGGCGCCGTACGCGTCGATGTGACGCGGCGCGACGCGTCATTGAACGGGGTTCGCCTGCACTGCGGCGGCGATATCGCGGCTCACCGAGGCGAGCGCGCGATCATGAGCGGCGATGATCGGCTCGAAGCCGGGACCGGACACGCTCTCGCGAGCGACCGAGCGGCCGGTGACCGCGCGGATCTTGCCGGGCGGGCGCACGGCCCACAGCACGTCGACGGTGACGTCGCGCCCCGGCACGGACTCGAAGCGCATCACGTCGATCCGCACGCGCCAGACGACGGACGGATCGCGTACCGCATCGAACACCGAAATCTGCTGCGAGTTCAGCAGTGCGCCGAGGTCGGCCGCGATCACCCGGCCGATGTCGCCACCGAGCGGCTGCGCCCAGCGGTCGAACTCGTTGACCTCGACCTCGTTGTTGCCGATGCGCGTGACGATCTGCGGCCGGTCCACGATCTCGGGAATCGTGACCGGTCCGACCACGGCCGCGATCGGCCGGCTCGCGCCGGTGCTGCTCAGCGATTCGTCGGGGCTCAGCGTGTAGAAGTTCGTCGCCGGCGACTTGCAGGCGCCGAGCAGAGCAGCGGCGAGCGCGAGCATCACGCAGGTCGTGAGGCGGGCCGAAAAGCGGGGCAATGAGCGGACGGTCGCATCTGTCATGGCTTCTTGTCCTCCGACTTGCCGCGCACGAGCGATTCCGGATGCTGCGCCAGATAGTCGGCCAAGGTGCGTAGCGACGCCGCGGTGCGGGTCAGTTCACGCATTGCGTCCTCCGTCGACTGCTGCAGCGACGAGTCCGGCTGCAGCGCGGCATTCGCCGAATCGAGCGTGGATTGCGCCGACAGCAGCGTGTCGAACGCTTTCGGCACGACCTGGGTGTGGAGCTGCCCGAGCATCGCGTTGGTGGTGCGCAGCGTCGAGCGCGCGTCTTTGCCGATATCCTCGAACGGTATGTTGTTGATCTTGGTCAGCAGTCGCGAGACCGAGTCCTGCAGCGATTGCAGCGTGCGCGGAGTCGCGGGCATTTCGGGCGGCGTCTTGCTCCAGTCGATCGACGCCTTCGGCGCGTCGGGGAAAAAATCCACCGCGAGATAGAGCTGGCCCGTCAGCGGATTGCCGCTTCTCAACTGGAAGCGCAAGCCGCGCTCGACGAGGAAGTTCGCAAGCGCGCGCGGGTTCTCGACTAGCCGTCCGCCGTCGCCGTCGCCGTCGTTCT
Source organism: Paraburkholderia sp. JPY465 (assembly GCF_050436725.1). Taxonomy (NCBI): domain Bacteria; kingdom Pseudomonadati; phylum Pseudomonadota; class Betaproteobacteria; order Burkholderiales; family Burkholderiaceae; genus Paraburkholderia; species Paraburkholderia sp. JPY465. The sequence continues at coordinate 1,976,522 of NZ_JBNDMT010000002.1, read as the reverse complement.
GATAGCGCGACGTGAACCGCTCCGGATAGAGATTGATCTCGACCGGAATGCTGAACTGGCGCGTCTTAGGATCAAAGCGCGTGTAGATCGCCGTCACTTCGCCGATCACGACGCCACGGAAATCGACTGGCGCGCCGACCGTCAGACCGCGTACCGAATCTGTGAAATTCACCACGTACTTGTCGACGATGCGATCGTGCTTCTCCATCGCGTCGGCGCGCCTGGGGTACAGCTCGAACCGCGTGCCGCTATCGGCGCTCGTCTCTACCTGCGATCCTGGCGGCGATTCGAACGCGATCCCGCCGATGATGATCGAGACGATCGACTGCGTTTCGAGGCGCAAGCCATTGCTGTCGAACGACATGTCGACACCGCTCGCGTGCCAGAAACGCGTGTCGGTTCTCACGAACCGGTCGTAGGGCGCGTTGACGAACACCTTCACCGTGACGCCACGGCCGTCCGGGTCCAGGTGGAACGACGAGACCTGGCCCACCTGGATTCTGCGGAAAAACACCGGCGTGCCCACGTCGAGCGAGCCGAGCCCGACTCCGTGCAACGTGTACTCGCGCCCCGGCACATCGCTCGCGATCGCGGGCGGTTCCTCCAGGCCGACGAAACTGCGGCGCGCTTTCGGCGAATTGCCGACGTCGACGTCGATATACGAGCCCGACAGCAGCGTGCCGAGCCCCGACACCGTGCCGCCCGAAATGCGCGGACGCACGACCCAGAAGCGCGTGTTGTCGACGAGCAGGTCCGACACGTCACGCGTCACCTCGGCCTTGGCCACCACGCGCTTGTGGTCCGGCGTCAGCGATACCGCTTCGACCACGCCGATGTCGACGTCCTTGAACTTGAGTTTCGTCTTGCCTGCTTCGAGACCGTCGCCGGTCTTGAAGCTGATGCTGATCTGCTCGCCGCGCTCCATCACCGCCTTCACCGCGAGCCAACCGCCGATCAGGATCGCGACGATCGGCACGAGCCAGACCAGCTGCATCCGCCAGCGCGAGCGCGGCACCGGCTCAGCGTCGGGCAGCTCGGGCTCTTCAGTCGGAGTGGACACGTTCGGTCTCCATGGCGTCCCACATCAGGCGCGGATCGAACGCCATCGCGGCGAGCAGGGTAAGCACGACGACCGCGCCGAACGCGATCGCCGCGGGCCCGGCCTTGATCGTCGCCAGCGCCTGGAACTGCACCAGCGCGACCAGCATCGTGATCACGTAGATGTCGAGCATCGACCAGCGCCCGATCAGCTCGATCAGCCGATAGATCCGCGTGCGCTGCCCGGGCAGCCATTGCCAACGAAGCTGCGTCGACAACGCGAGATAGCCGATGCCGAGAATCTTCAGCATCGGCACGGCGATGCTCGCGATGAATACGAGCACCGCGAGCGGCCACGAGCCCGATACCCACAGGTAGACCACGCCGCTCAGGATCGTGTCTTTCTGCGAGCCGAACAGCGAACTCGTGTCCATCACGGGCAGCACGTTGGCCGGAATGTAGAGCACCATCGCGGCCAGCAGATACGCCCACGTGCGTGACAGGCTCGCGGGCTTGCGCAGGTGCAACGGCGCCTTGCAGCGCGGACAGACATGCTTGCCGGCACCGCCGGGCTGCTTGAGCAGCAGGCCGCATTCTTCGCACAGCACGAGCCCGTAGGCAGCCGCCGTGATGGCGTTGCGGCGCACGCGGATCGGCGGCAATTGCCATGCTTGCGCGCCGCGCGCCGCCGTGATGCGCGCCCACACCTCGCGAGGATCGAACGTCGCGGCCGCGGCCGCGAGCAGCAGCATCAGCGCGATGAACGACCACAGCGCGGTGCCCGGCACCACCTTGGCGATATGCGCGAGCTTGACCAGCGCGACCAGCAGACCGAGGATCAGCACCTCGGTCATGCCCCACGGCCGCGCGAGCTGAAACAGGCGAAAGAACTCGACCGGGCGCCACGGCGCGCGCCCGAAGTGCAGCGGCACCAGCAGCCACAGCATCGCCGCGGTTTGCAGCACCGGCGTGACGATCGTCGTGAGGCCGACCAGCAACGCGAGCGGCCACGCGCCATGGGTGTACAGCATGCGCACCGACCCCGCGAGCGTCGTCTGTACGATATTGCCGTTCAGCGACAGACCGACGATCGGAAACGCGTTCGAGATCACCAGCAGCACCGCCGACGCGCACGAGAATGCGAGCGCATACTCGGGCCCGTTCGAGCGTCCGCGCCTGAGCTCCGCGCGGCAACGCTGGCAGCGCAACGCATTGCCGGCGGCGGGCGGCGCGCCGAGCTGAAGCAGGTCGCACTCTTCGCACGCGATCAGCTCGTTGCCCGTCATCTCGCCTCCACTGCACCCGACGTTCCACCCGGCGCGGGCAAGTTCTGCGAGACCGGCGCCATCGCCGGCGACGCTTGCGGTGCCACCGGCGGTGCAGTCAGTTTTTCCGCCTCGGCCACCCAGCCGCCGCCCGTCGCCTTGTAGAGCGTGACGTACGAGGTCAGCACCGCGCCTTGAGTCTGCGCATAGCTCAGTTGCGCGTTGAACAGGCTGCGCTCCGCATCGAGCACTTCGATATAGCTCGTATAGCCGCCTTCGTAACGCTGCCGCGCGAGGCGCGCATACGTGACCAGCGCTTCGACCTGGAGGTTTTGCGCATCGAGTGCCTGATGAGTCTTCTGCACGGAGATCAGCGAGTCCTCGACCTCCTGGAACGCCACCTGAATCGCCTTTTCATACGAGTACAGCGCTTCCTGCTGGCGCGCTTCGGCCTGATGCACCTGGCCGGTGATATTGCCCGCCGTGAAGATCGGCTGCGTGACGCTGCCCGCAAACGACCACACGCGCGCCGGTCCGGTGAACAGATTCGAGAACTGCGCGCTGACCGAACCGAACAGCCCGGTCAGCGAAATCGACGGGAAGTACAGCGCGCGCGCCGCGCCGATCAGCGCGTTTTGCGCGACCAGCGTCTGCTCGGCCTCCAGCAGATCCGGACGGCGTTCGAGCAGTTCGGACGGCAGCCCCTCGGGAATCGGCGGCGTGCCCATCTGCGACAGCTCACGGCCGCGCAGAATCGCGCCGGGATTCCTGCCGATCAGCACCGACAACGCGTCTTCCTGCTGGCCGATCTGCGCTTCGAGCTGCGGCACCGTGACCTGCGCGGCTTGATACTCCGACTGGCTTTGCGCGAGTTCCATCTGCGAGACCTCGCCGTAGCGGAAACGCGCCTCGAACACGCGCACCGATTCCGCGCGGCTTTGCACGGTCTCCTTCGCGATCTCGAGCTGCCGGTCCAGACTGCGCAGATTGATATAGGCCGACGCGACCGAGCTGACCAGCGTCAGAATCGTCGCGCGGCGGCCCTCTTCGCTGGCGAGCAGATTCGCGCGCGCTGCCTCCGTTTCGCGGCGCACCTTGCCGAACAGATCGAGCTCCCACGACACCGCCAGGGTCGCGTCGAACTGGTTGTAGACGGGGCTCACGCCCTTCGGCACCGTTACGGCTTCAACCTGCGAGACGCGTTGGCGCGACGCGTCGGCGCCTGCCGAGACTTGCGGGAACAGCCCGGAACGCGTGGTCACGAACATCCCGCGAAACTCGTCGACCCGAGCGGCCGCGACCTTCACGTCGCGGTTGTCCTGCAGCGCGGTGGCGATCAGCTGATTGAGCACCGGGTCCTGAAACTGCTCCCACCATACGGCGTTGGCGATGCCCGCGGCCTCGCCCTGGGTGAACCGATAGGTGGCCGGCACGTCGACCGCCGGGCGTTGGTAATTGGGGCCTAGCAGGCATCCGCTCAGCGCGAGCAGCATGACGGATGCGAGCAGACGCGTCGGTGCCGTGCCGCGCATGTCATTCACCTTCCCGCGGCGCGGACGGCGCCTCGCTCGACGCACCGGGCCCGGCCACCGCCGAGGGCTCCCGTCCCGCGCCGCCACTGTGTTGCGCGTCCGGCTTCGATTTTTTGCCTCCCTTCGAGCGCGACGACATCGATTCGAGCAGGTAATAGAACATCGGAATGAAGAACACCGCGATCGCCGTCGCGCCCAGCATCCCGCCGATCACACCCGTGCCGATCGAATGGCGGCTGTTGGCCGACGCGCCGGTCGCGATCGCGAGCGGCACGCAGCCGAGAATGAACGCGAGCGAGGTCATCACGATCGGGCGGAGCCGTTCTTCCGCCGCGGTCATCGTCGCGTCGAGGACCGATGCGCCGCCCTCGCGGTTGAGCACCGCGAATTCGAAGATCAGGATCGCGTTTTTCGCGGCGAGCGCGACCAGCATCGTCAGGCCGATCTGGAAGTAGACGTCGTTGGACAGCCCGCGCAGCATGATCGCGAGCAGCGCGCCAAACAGCGCGAACGGCACCGCCATCAGCACGCCGAACGGCAGCGTCCATTTCTCGTACTGCGCGGCGAGGATCAGGAACACCATCACGAGACCGAACACGAACACGAGCCCGGAGGTGCCGCCCGACTGCCGCTCTTCGAACGCTTCGCCGCTCCACGCGACGTCGTAACCGTCGGGCATCTGCGCGGCGAGCTCTTCGAGCGTGGAGATCACCTGCCCGGAGCTATAGCCCGGCGCGGCATTCGCCGTGACCTTGACGGCCGGGAAGTTATTGAAGCGGGTGACGAGGTCGGGGCCCGTCACATAGCGGTAGGTCGCCAACGCCTTGATCGGCACCATCGTACCGTTGGTGCTGCGCACGAAGATCTGATCGAGATCGGTCGGCTTCAGGCGATACGACGGCTCAGCCTGCAGGATCACCTGCCACAGCCGGGCCGAACGGTTGAACTGCGACACGTACAGCGAGCCGAACATCGTCTGCATCGCGCTATAGACGTCTTCCACCGGCACGCCGAGCGTCTCCGACTTGTCGCGATCGACGTTGACCATCAGTTGTTGCGACGACGCATTGAACGTCGAGGTCACGCGAGTCAGTTCCTTGCGCGCCCGCGCTCTCTGCAAAAACTGGTCGACCACGCCCGCGAGCTGTGAGATGTTCCCGTCACCCTTGCTCTGGATCCACACCTCCGTGCCGCCCGTCGTGCCGAGCCCAGGAATCGACGGCGGATTGACCGGCAGCACGATCCCCTCCTGCACGTTCGAGAAGTACTTATACGCGTCGAGCAGAAGCGCGCGCGCATTCTGCGTCCTGATGTTGTCCCGCGTGTAGCGTTCGTCGAAGCTCTTCAGACCGACGAAGAATGTGCCGGCATTGTTCTTGTTCTGACTGTCGAGCAGGCTGAACCCATCGATTGTGGTGATGCTGCCGACCCCCTCCCGCTCCTTGAAGTAGTCGGTGATGCGTTGCGATACCTGGCCGGTGCGGTCGAGGCTCGCGGCATCCGGCATGATGACCGCGCCGAGCAGATAGCCCTGGTCCTCGGGCGGCAGGAACGCGGACGGAATCGAGCGCACCATCAGCACCGAGAGCGCGATCAACGCCACGAAGAACACGAGCCCCATGATGCAGCGCTTGATGATAACTTTGACCGCGCGCGTATAGCCCGCCGTCATGCGGGCGAACTGATTGTCGAACCAGCGGAAAAAGCCCTTCTTCTCGTGGTGCGCGCTCTTCAGCAGCAATGCGGCGAGCGCCGGCGACAAGGTCAGCGCGACGATGCCGGACAGCACCACCGAAATCGCGATCGTGATCGCGAACTGCTTGTACAACTGCCCGGTGATGCCACCGAGAAACGCAACGGGCACGAACACCGCGCACAGCACCAGCACGATCGCCACCACCGGCCCGGCGACTTCGTCCATGGCCATTTTCGAGGCTTCTTTCGGCGACAGCTTGTGCACCGTCATGTTGCGCTCGACGTTCTCGATCACCACGATCGCATCGTCGACGACGATACCGATCGCGAGCACCATGCCGAACAGGGTCAGCATGTTGATCGAAAAGCCGACCAGCAGCATGAACATGCAGGTGCCGACGATCGACACCGGCACCGCGACGATCGGAATCAGCGTGGCACGCAGGCTTTGCAGGAACACGAACACGACGATCACGACGAGCACCAGCGCTTCGAAGAACGTGTGGATCACGTCCGAGATCGACGCCCGCGTGAACTCGGTCGTGTCCATCGCGATCTCGTAGGTCATGCCTTCCGGAAACGACTTTTTCAGCTCCGCGAGCGTCTTGCGCACCTGCTTCGACACTTCGAGCGCATTGGCGCCCGGCTGCTGATACACGGCCAGCACCGTGGCCGGCTTGCCCTGGAAGCGGCTGCGAATCGAGTAGTCCTTCTGGCCCAGCTCGGCGCGGCCGATGTCCTTCAGGCGCACGATCGCCGCGCCGCCGCTCGCCGCGCGCACGATGATGTTGTCGAACTGCGACGGCTCCGCGAGGCGCCCCGTGGTCGTGACCGCGAACGACTGCTGCACCGCGGAGCCCGTTGGCGACTGTCCGATGCTGCCGACCGCGAACTGCTGGTTCTGGTTCGAGACGACCTTCTGCACGTCGGCGGCCGTCACGCCCAGTTGCGCCATTCGGTCAGGCTTCAACCATATTCGCATCGCGTAGTCTGGATTACCGAATATGGACGACTGGTTCGCGCCGGGAATCCGCTTGATCGCGTCGAGTACGTAGATGTTCGTGAAGTTCGCGATATAGGTCGCGTCGTAGCGGTCGGTGGGCGAATAGACCGCGATCACCATCATGAACGCCGACGACTTCTTCTGGACCTGAACGCCCTGCGACTGCACCGAGCTCGGCAGTTGAGGCAGCGCGAGATTCACGCGGTTCTGCACGTCGACCTGGGCCAGTTCGGGATTCGTGCCGATGTTGAAGAACACGTTGAGCGTAAAACTGCCGGTCGACGAACTGGACGAGTTCATGTAGATCATGTTGTCCGCGCCGTTGACCTGCTGCTCGATCGGCGCGGCGACGTTGTTCGCGACGACCTCGGCGCTCGCGCCCGGGTAAGTCGCGGACACGGTGATCTGCGGCGGCGTGACATCCGGGTATTGCGCGACCGGCAGCGCGAACATCGCAATCGCGCCGCCGAGCGTGATGACGATCGAGATGACCGACGCGAAAATCGGCCGGTCGATGCAGTAGCGCGAGATATTCATGTGGGCGCCCCGTCACTCGGCGGCGGGCGCCGCTGCCGCGCCGCTCTGCGATGCAGCCGTCGCCACCGCCGCCGAGTCCTTGGCCGCTGGCAGCTCCTTGACGATCTTCAGCTGCGAATCCGCGGTGACGCGCAGCGCGCCATCCACGACGATGCGCTCGCCCGCCTTCAGTCCATCGGACACGAACCAGTTGTCGCCCTGCCACTCGCCGACTTCGATGACCCGCTGATGCGCCTTCGCATCGTTACCCACGACCCACACGAAGTGACTCTTCGCGCCCTGCAACACCGCGCGCTGCGGCACCAGCGTCGCGTTGGGCCGGATCGCACCGCCGACGCGGGCCTTCACGAACTGCCCCGGACGCAAGGTGTATTTCGGGTTGGCGAAGGTCGCGCGCACGAGGAAGGTTCCCGTTTCGGTGTTGAACGCCGGGTTCGCGAAGTCGATCTGGCCTTGCTCGGCATAGAGCGTGCCATCGGCAAGAATCAGATGCACGGAGAAATCGTTGTTCGGCGGAAAGCGCAGCCGTCCGGCCGCGATTTCGTCGCGGTACTTCAGCATCTCGTTCTCGGAGATGCTGAAGTTCACCCACATCGGGTCGAGCTGGTACACATAGGTCAGCAAGCTGCTGTTGCCGGTTGCCGTCACGTAGCTGCCATCCTGCTGACGTGCGAAGCTCGACAGCCCGTTCAGCGGAGACTTGATCGTCGTGTAGCCGAGATTCAGCTGCGCGGTATCGACTTCGCCCTGCGCGGCGAACACCGCCGCGGCGCTTTGCTTCTCGTTGCCGACAGCGTCGTCGAGATCCTTCTTGCTCAACGCGTTCTGCGCCGCCAATGGCTGCACGCGCGCGAGATTGGCCTTGGCGACTTCGAGACGCGCCTGCTGCTGGGCGAGCTGCCCTTTCGCGGTCTGCAGCGCGGCCTCGAACGGCTTGCGGTCCATCTGGAACAGCGTCTGTCCCGTCTTGACCAACGTGCCTTCGGTGTACATGCGCTTGTCGAGGAAGCCGTCCACTCGCGAGCGGATCTCGACTTCGCGCGAACTCTGGGTCTGCGCGGTGAATTCGAAGTCGACCGGCGTGTCCTGCTGGACGACCGTCATCACCGTCACTTCCGGCAAGGCTGCGACCGGCGGTGGCGCTTCCTTCTTGCACGACGCGAGCAGCGTGAGCAGCATCAGTGCCGCGACGACGGCGAGCAACGGGAGAGGGCCGCGAGAATCCGGCCGCGGCGAGGCCAAACACACGGGTACGGTTTTCATCGCGCACTCCGCCTGATTACAAAGGCGTGCAGTTGCCGAACAGCACGAAGGCATCGTTTCTGTTCGCGATCATCAGCGTCATCTCGCCGTCCGTCGAATCGACGGCCAGCGTCCAGCCGAAGCCCATCTCATTGCCAAGCATCACGATCTGATCCGCCTCTTTGGTAACCGAGAGCATCGGCGTCGTGTGCGCGGGGCCGACGACCGCGCGTTTGTCGAAGTCGAGCGTCAGGAATTTCGGCAGACCGAGATCCGCGGGTAGCGCGCGCGTGCAGGCGATCCCCGGATCGCAGGCGTGCGCGTCGATCGTCGCGCACATCAGCCGCTTGCTGCCGTCGAAGTCCGCCGCGCCCACCTGCATCGCAGCGGTACCGAGAAGAATCGCGAGACAAACCGAAATTGATTTCATCACTTGCGCTCCCGCTTTTATCGTTGAACGCTGCCGCGTTACGCGCGGCGCAGCCGGCGTTCGGTTCGACGCTTGGACTGAGTTCAGTTTGGTGGTCCGAAGAAACGGCGGCAATCGGACCTTGGTCTCATATCTTCCGGTGCGAAGGCGCGCGTTCAGGGTGTCGGCGGCGGACCGCCGATGGCCACCTCGACGGCCTTGAACAGAATCGCGCTGGTGAAAGGCTTGCGCAGATATGCGGCCGCGCCGGCCGCGAGCGCGGCCTGGCGGACGGAGAGATCTTCATAGGCGGTAATCATGATCACCGGCACGCCCATTTGCGCGAGCTGACGCTGGACTTCCAGACCGTTGGTTCCCGGCATCTGGACGTCCAGAATCACGCAGGCAGGCCGATACGACGGAATTGCCGCAAGCGCATTCAAGAACTCGTCACCGCTGCAAAACGTCTCCGCCCTGATACCTTCGGAATGCAGCAAACGCTTGATAGCTCGGCACACCGACTCGTCATCGTCGACCACCGCAACGAATTGGTTAGGGTTGACCATATGACAGCGCGAACGCGCGGCCGCTCCGGAAAGGGGACCTCTGATGCCTTAGCGTACTGGTTGAAACCCCGATGAGATATAAGACTTTGGTCCACTAGCGGTGTCGGCCAGCGCCGCTGAAAGTGGCGGCGCAACGCGCGAGCTGGGCGATTATTCTTCGTCGGCCGTACAAAGGCCGCCCTTTCGCACCAGATGAACGAGTTCGACGATCGATCGGGCCTTCATCTTCTCCATCACGCGGGCCCGATGAATCTTGATCGTTTTTTCGGCCGCGCCCAGATCGCTCGCAACCTGCTTGTTCAGACGGCCGGTCACGACGAGCTCCATCACTTCGCGCTCGCGCCGGGTCAGATGCCGCATTCGCTCTTCTATTTCCTCGCGTTCGTGACGCCGCCTGCTTTCCACACATGCGCGCGCGAGCGCGCGATCCACCGCGGCGAGCAACAGCGAGTCGCGCACCGGTTTGGGCAGAAAGTCGACGGCTCCGCCTTTCATCGCGTCGACGCTCGAGCCGATGTCGCCGTGGCCGGTCAGAAAGACGATCGGCAGCAGCTGATCGAGCTTGCGCTGCACTTCGAGTCCCGTCATGCCCGGCATCTGCAGATCGAGAACGAGGCAGGCCGGCATGCTCGTCAAATCGGCCCGTTCGAGAAAGGCCTCGGGACTGTCGAAGCATTCGACCTGGTAGCCGGAGGCGCGCAGCAAGCGGGCGAGCGCGCTGCGCACGCTGCCGTCGTCGTCGACGATGAAGACGCGAGTGTTGGTCTGGTTCATGATGATCAGGGCACGAGTCTCTGTCGGATATCGGTCGCGACGGGAAGCGTGACGTGAAACGATGCCCCTTTGCCCTCGTTGTTTTCCGCCCACAGCCGGCCGCGGTGCGCCGTGACGATCGTGCGGCTGATCGACAGACCGAGCCCGAGCCCCTGCGGTTTGGTGGTGAAAAATGGCCGGAAAATCCTTTCCATGCTGTCGACGTCGAGGCCCTGGCCCCGATCTTTTACCGTTATCCGTATCATCCCGCCCGCTTCCTCGCGCACCGTCGTTTCGACGAGGCGGTCCGCGGCAGGGCAAGCCTTGACCGCGTCGAACGCATTCAGCAGCAGGTTCAGGATCACCTGCTGAAGCTGAACCTTGTCGCCGCAAATCAGCGCCAGATTCTCCGGGATGTCAAAGCTCGTCTGCACGCCGCGTGTCAACGCATCGCTATGCACGAGAATCGCGGTGTCGCGCACGACATTGCCGGCGTCCAGCAACTGCAACTCGACATCGCCTTTGCGCACCAACGCGCGGATCTTCTGCAGCACGTCGTTCGCGCGGCAATTGTCGGCCACGATGTCTTCGAGCGCTTCGCGCAGCTCCACGACGTTGGTCGTCTCCGAATCCAGGAATTTGCGTGCGGCCTGCGCGTTGAAGAGGATCGCGGTAAGCGGCTGCTTCAACTCGTGCGCGAGCGATCCGGCGAGTTCGCCCAATGAAGAAACGCGCGCGAGGTGCGCGAGATCTCTCGTATTTCCATCGACTTCGCCGCACGCACTGCAATCCGATATCGCGGTGATCCGCAATTCCTGATCGTGCACGCGGCATCGGGTGGTTTCCGCTTCCGCATGAAAGCCGCCGCCATCACGCCGCCGTGCGATCAGACTCTGCGTGGTCGTGGCGCCGAGTTGCATCTTCGCGCCACGATTGCCCGGACCCGACCGATCGTCGTTGAACCCGTCGATCGGAAACAGCCTGGCGCTCGGCGCGCCGATCAGCTCTTCCGTCGTGTAGCCGAACAGTTGCGCCGCCCGCGCATTCGCGAAGATGATCTGGTCCCACTGATCGATCGTGACGATCGGGATCGGCAACATTTCGAGCGTCTCGCACAGCGGCACTCTCGCGTTGAGCATGCGCCGCGTGTCGCTATCGCCTGCGCCTCGCAACCACGAAGAGCAAGCGGCGACATAGCGCCGCCATGCCGGCAACCCGTACGGCGGCGCGTGGGTATCGCGGGTACTCTGCCGGCTCGACACGCCGGTGATACCGCGAGCGCGCTGAAACCGGTGATGCCTGGGTGAAGACTGTCTGGAACGGTCTTGCCCGAATAGTGGGGGACCGTCGTTGCGCGCATTGTCGATCTGCGACGGGCTGCTTTGGCCCATGTGGCGCGGTTGCGCGTACAGCGCCGTGAGGATTCCCGCTACCCCGATCGCCAGGTGTCTGCCATGCACGATCAGATTAATCATTGGCACCTCCGGGTCCAGTGCGAACGGATTCCGTACAACTGCGACGTCTTTATCGTTGGGCTTCGAACCAAATAATTGACTTCACAATCGGTACTTCGCACGTCGGGTGGCTGGAAGTCAGTATAGGCCATCCAGAATCAGTTACCGATAGGTGACCGTAATTTATGCCGCTTACTCGGGAAACTACTCAATCCTTTTCTGCGTTGTCCGCCAGCAACCGGCAAATGGCGACTGAGTTTGTTAGGCAGTTAATTATTGCTCGGCGAGGCACTGCCAGTGTCGCGTGTTCGCACGCGCGCAAAAGTTAGCAATCTAGGAACATCGCCTGGTTGGAGCCGCAATGCTCGCTCTGCACGATAGCGCTTTCAAATGGAAACTTCGACGGTTAAGTTTTCATGCATTGCGAATCACAGAGCCAGCGAGTTTGCCCATCTTCAATTTAATTAATTTCCCGGAGAAATGTTTTTGACGCAGGTCAACCTTTTATCGCCGCTATTCCTGCTGCGAATCATTCGCTTTTACCAACCGCGAAATATAAATCTATGCCAGGCAGATGACTAAACGCAGCGCGGCGAGAAGCCGGATTTCGATTTCGTCTCTTCTACCGGTATTGAATAAACAGGATCGTCAGTGCCGATCAGACGCAGCGTCGCCGCGAGGCGAGAGCGCTTCTGGCCCGCAGCGTTTGGTGAGAACAACGGGAGGGATGATAGCGAGACCAGCGAGGTGGCTCCGCCAAAAGCCATGCTCGGCGCGTCGCCATGCCAAAGCATGCGACGCGCCGCCGGGTGACAGCGTCATGACGATCGATCGAATGCCGCTGCTTGCCGCGTCCGGTTACAAATTCAGGCGCGTAACCTTGGTGCCAGCCACCGACACGTCGGCCATCAAACCTGTATTGGTCAAGACCATCGCCACGACCTCGGCGGTCGCCGACGAGGTATCGATCGCGCCGTTCGCCCCGACTTTCAGCAGTGAGACCGACGCATCGGCGCCCGCAGACCAGCCCTTCGAGTTGCGGAATTTGTCGAGCGAAGCCTGCGTCATGAACAGGAAGAACACGGCGGTCGACTGCGCGCCGGCCTGCAATCCGAACGAAGCCGCGGCGGTACTGAAATAGCCGACCGTCGCTCCGCCGACGCGCAATGCGCCTTCACCGTACTCGCCACCGACGATGAACGCCGCCTTCTTCACCGAAGGAAACACCAGCACGCCCTGCGCCTTCGATACGAGCTCGTGCGAGCCTTGCACCGTATCGAACAACTTCGACAGCGCACCGTTCACGGCCGCGTCGATCTCCTGCCGTTTGGCGGCGTCGGTAGTGGCACTTTCGCCACTGCCTCCGGTCGTCGTGCAACCCGCCAAAGCCAGACTCGCGGCCATGGATGTCAGCGCGAGCGTGTGCACAAAGTTCCGTCTGTTCACTTTCGACTCCGTTCTGGTTACGATCCGAGTCGCCAGTCGTGATGTCTGGAAGCCTCGATCTTTTTTCTCTGCCGTGATGCGGCATAGCCGCCCAAGGAACCATCAATGCAACCGCCGCGCGTCGATCTTCCGGCCGCACGTAGCGAGCATTGGAAGCGTCGCTCTCAAGTAACCGGAGCGACGACTACAACGCTTGCAGATACATGATGTCACGCTGGAACCGCTGCGGAATCGGACCTTGGTCTTACAGGTAGCGCAATGTGGATGCTGAGCGAAACGCGAAGCCAGAGCTCACCGATCATCCGCCGAGCGCGATGATCGCCATCGTCAGCAGCACGCCGACCGCCGCCATCGCAAGGCCGGCGTGCCAGCCGCGAAATCCGGCGTAATGGCCGAGCGCCACGCCGCTGCCGAATAACATCACGATGGTCAATACGCGGGAGACGATCAGCGCCGTCGGCACGTGCGTGAACAGCACGAAGGGCAACGCGACCGGGAACGTCGCGGCAACCACGAGAACGAAGATAGCCGCGGCGCCGATGAAATCGTCGCGCACGAATACTGCGCGCTGCGGCAAATCCGGACGCGCGGCAACACGCCTGCGGATCGACTCCAGCTCCGTGTCGCCGATCAACGGCTTGAGCCATGACGACATCGCGTCGCGAAGCGCCCGAACTCCCGCGGCCGCATCCGGCTCGCTTCGCACGGAATGCGCAACCGTCATACGTCTGCCGCGAGACACCAGCGTACGCACGAGGTACATCACAGCGTCCGCGAGACCCCACGCAAGATTGCAGCCGAGCGCGGTGTAGAACATCTTGTGCCCCGCGTCCGCACTCGCGCCGACGGCCGAGACGGTGCCGACGAACGTCAGCGCCATGAAGAGGCCGAAACATAGCTCGCACACTCGATCGACGACATCGAGGACCGGCTCTCTATCGCCGACGTTTTCCCGTTCCGTGTGACCGGCGGCATCCATGAGGCCTCCCGTGGCGATGGCGTCGAACTATCCCGCGCGCTTTGCCGGCATATCGACGAGGTACCGCGAGGACAGTCGGATCGGGCACGCGCGAACAAACGCCCAGAGCATACAGCGCACTCTGTACCGACGATATTGGACCAAGGTCGTATGGCCCTGCTGCGCGCCGCGCTCTACCTTGGGAATGGATCATTGCGCAGTACCCTGGAACAGTCCGCGCTGGGGAGAAAAGAATGGCCAAAACGAAATCGGAAAACGGGCAGCCTGTGCAAGACAGGTCGCTGTCGTACAAGGAGTATCGCAAGGCGTTGTTCGACCTGCATGTCGAGCTCGTCAAGCTACAGGAATGGGTCGTGCAAACGGGAGCGAAGATCTGCATCGTCTTCGAGGGTCGTGACGGCGCGGGTAAAGGCGGCACGATCAAAGCGATGACCGAGCGCGTCAGTCCGCGCGTGTTCCGCGTGGTCGCGCTTCCGGCGCCGAGTGAACGCGAAAAAAGCCAGATGTATATGCAGCGCTACGTGCCGCACTTGCCGGCCGCGGGCGAGGTCGTCATCTTCGACCGTAGCTGGTACAACCGCGCGGGCGTGGAGCGCGTGATGGGCTTTTGCTCCGAGGATGACGTGCAGGGCTTCTTCAAGGCGGTGCCGCTCGTCGAGCGGGCGATCGTTCATTCCGGGATCATCCTGCTCAAATACTGGCTGGAGGTCAGCCCCGAGGAACAGACCCGCCGGCTCGAAGCACGCATCAACGACGGCCGCAAGCTCTGGAAACTGACCGACATGGACCTGAAATCCTATAGCCGCTGGTATGACTACTCGCGCGCCCGCGATGAGATGCTCGCGGCGTCGGACACCGACTTCGCCTCGTGGTACCTGGCGAACTCGAACGACAAGCGGCGCGCGCGGCTGAACATCATCAGCGACATGCTGCAGAGGATTCCGTATAAGCAGCCTGCCCGCAAGAAGGTCACGCTGCCGAAACGGCAAAAGCCGGACGGCTATAAGGAACCAGACTATCCGTTTAAATACGTGGCCGAGCGGTATTGATCAGGCGGATGTTGCTCGCCTCACCTCGCTAGAACGACTCGTTGAACGGGCGCAGGTCGATTTCCTGCGACCACGCGCTGCGTCCCTGCCGATGCAGGTGCCAGTATGCTTCGGCGATGTCGTCGGGGTTCAGCAGGCCGTCCGGGCCGCGTTCGGCCACGTATTGCGGCGCGGACGTGCGCAGACGTTCGCCGTCGATGCCGCCATCCACCACCACGTGCGCCACGTGAATATTGCGCGGCCCGAACTCGCGCGCGAGGCTCTGCGTGAGCGAGCGCAAGCCGGCTTTGGCCGAGGCGAATGCGGCGAACGGCGGCCGCCCGCGCAGCGACGCGGTCGCGCCCGTGAACAGCAGCGAGCCTCGCCCGGCTGCCAGTAACGCCGGCAACGACGCTCGCGCGAACAGAAAACCACCAAGGGTGATCACACGCCATGCCGCCTCGAACTGCTCGGCGCTCAGTTCGAGCGTCGGTCCACGCGTTGCGCCGGCAGCGTTGAAAATCGCGACTTCCAGCGTGCCGTGGCCGGCGAGCTGACGCGCTATGGCGGCGAGTTCGCTTTCGCTCGTCACGTCGCCGGGCAACGCATCGGCTTGCCCTCCGGCACGCCGGATTTCGTCGACGATCGTATCGAGCCGATCGCGCGAGCGGCCCGTCACCGCGACGCGCAGACCCTCGCGAGCAAAACGACGCGCGAGCGCGGCCCCTAGCCCGGCGCTCGCGCCCATTCCGGCAATCCACGCGACACGCGCGTTCGCCGTGTTTCCGACAGCCTCAGTCATCGCACTCTCCTTTTTCGTGGCAGCCGCGGCACGACATGTGTGACGGCGCCAGGTACATGATTGAATGGACGTCATTAGCTTAGGCGAACTTTGCGAGGTCGGCCGGCGAATCGAATCGTCAGAGCTGTCGAGCTGCCGCTGACTCTCAAACGTAGGGCAGCGTTGCCTCGCAACCGGCTTCAACGAGGCTGCGGCGATAATCGAAGGACGCGAGCGGGTAGTCGAAGAAGAAGCGGCCCGTGTCGCGCTTCTCCACGTAGAACGCTTCGGCCTCGCATTGCGGCGTCGCAATTCGCAGCGTGCGCGCCCACGCGAACGCCAGCAGCATCCAGCCAAGCATCGCGAGATAGTCGTCCGCGACACGGTAGGCCGTCTCCGGGTCTTGCGCATGGCGTGCCTTGATCGCCTGCGTCGTGTTCCCGACTATCTCCGCGAGCTCTTCGAGCTTCGCGCCCGCGGAACGAACCAGCGGATCGGACTCCTGGCACAACCGCGCTTCGGCGCGCACGTGACGAAGCAGCACATCGAGGGCCCCCGCCCCGTCCGGCAGCACCTTCCGAACCAGCAGATCGATCGCCTGAATCTCGTTGGTGCCTTCGTACAACATCGACACGCGGCTATCGCGCAACGTCTGTTCGATGCCGTACTCGTGGATGTATCCGTAGCCGCCGAACACCTGCAAGGCCTTCGATGCGGCGTCGAAACCATTGGCCGTAAAGAACGCCTTCGCAACCGGCGTGAGCAGCGATGCGAGCTGTGCCGCCCGTTCCCGCTCGGTCGCATCGGCATGATGCGCGGCGATGTCGAGCCAATGCGCGGTCCAGTAGCCGATCGCGCGCTCGCCTTCGACGATCGCTCGCAGCTCCAGCAGAATCCGCCGCATGGCCGGATGAAACGCAATCGGCGCAGCCTGCCCCGCCGCGACGCTCGCGCCGGGCGG
Source organism: Paraburkholderia sp. JPY465 (assembly GCF_050436725.1). Taxonomy (NCBI): domain Bacteria; kingdom Pseudomonadati; phylum Pseudomonadota; class Betaproteobacteria; order Burkholderiales; family Burkholderiaceae; genus Paraburkholderia; species Paraburkholderia sp. JPY465. The sequence goes on along the minus strand of NZ_JBNDMT010000002.1, from coordinate 1,959,833 downwards.
CACGCTGACCGTGCGCATCTGCGCGCGTTCCTGCGCGTAAGCATGCGCGCGTTGCCATGCGGTATGCGCATGCCCGAGGCCTTGCATCGCAACCTGCAGGCGTGCCGCATTCATCATCACGAACAGGCAGGCGAGGCCGCGATGCGGCTCACCGACGAGCCAGCCGAATGCGCGCTCGAAGCGCATCGTGCAAGTCGGGCTGCCCTTCAGGCCCATTTTCTTTTCGATGCCTTCGCAATGGACACCATTGCGCGAGCGCCCACCATCGGCGTCGTCAAGCCATTCCGGCACGACGAACAGCGACAACCCTTTGGTACCGGATGGCGCATCGGGCAAACGGGCGAGCACCAGATGAACGATGTTCTCCGTCAGATCGTGCGCGCCGCCGCTGATGAAGATCTTGCTGCCGTCGATGAAATATCCGTCGGTGCCCGGCGCTTCTGCCGCGCGCGAACGGATCAGGCCGACATCGCAGCCGGCCTGGGGCTCGGTCAGACACATCGTCGATAGCCACTCGCCACTCGCGACTTTCGGCAGCAATTCCGCTTTCACGCGTTCGCTGCCATGCGTCTGCAAGCATGCCGTCGCGCCGTGCGTGAGCCCAGGCGACATCAGCCACGCATGATTGGCGCCCGCGAGCATCTCCTGAAGTGCGACGTCGAGAAGCTGCGGCAGGCCCTGTCCGCCGTGCCCGGTGTCGAGCGACAGCGTCGGCCAACCCGCTTCGACGAACTCCGCGTAGGACTCGCGAAAGCCCGCGGGCATCGTGACCGTGCCTGCGTCGAAACGACATCCTTCAAGATCCGCGCTGGCGTTCAGCGGTGCGATGCGCTCCTCGACGAAGCGCGCCGCTTCTTCCAGCACCTGCTGCGCCGTCTGCGAGTCGAGATCCTGCCAGTCCGGCACATCTCGCCACCAGGACGCGGCATCGAGCCACTCGTCCATTACGAAGCGCATGTCGCGCAGCGGCGCCTGATAAGTCAACGTCATCTCTTCCCGTCCCCGGACTAGCTGCCTTTGCGCGCATGGATCACCGTCGCGTCGGCTGCGTCGGCTTCGTGCATGGCTTCGACGAGCGCCGCGCGGTGCTGGAGCACGGCGCGCTGATTGATCGAGCCTTTGTCGGTGATCTCGCCGAGGTCGAGCGACGGCGGCACGCTCAGCAGGTGCATGCGGGCAATGAACGACGCACTGCCCGTCGCACTACGATTCAGCCGCGCAATGAGTTCGCTGAAGAATTCGCGCACGGCGGCCGTGTTGAGCACCTCCTCCGCGCTCGCATCCGCGGGCGAACCCGCCAATGCGCGACACGCGTCGAGGCGCGGAAAAATCATCACGCCGACTTCGTCACGATTCATCCCCGTGATGACGGCATCCTGAACGTAGGGCGCTCCTTCGCTGATGATGCGCGCGCGCATCGGCCCAACGCTGACGAAGGTTCCCGAGGCCAGCTTGAAGTCTTCCGCGATGCGGCCATCGAACATCAGGCCCAGTTCGGGACGTTGCGGGTCGACGAAACGCACGGCGTCGCCGGTACGGTAGTAGCCTTCGTCATCGAACACGCTGCTTTGCAACGCCGGCGATGCGCGCCAGTAACCGCTCATCACGTGAGGGCCGCGAAAGCGCGCTTCGAACTTGCCATCGACGGGCGCGATCTTGGCCTGGCACCCCGGCGGCGGCAAGCCGATATAGCCGGCGCACGATATCGGTCCCGTCGTGAACAGACACGACGGCGCGGTCTCGGTCATGCCGAGCCCGGCCATGATGCGGATGCGTTCTCCGCAATGTTCGAGCGTCACGCGCTCGAGACGCTCCCACGCCGCCTGCGACAGACCGGCGCCCGCGAAGAAATACATCTTCACGCGCGAGAAAAACCGCTCGCGCAGCACCGCATCCTTTTCCAGCGCGATGGTCAGTTCTTCCCAACCCTTCGGCACGTTGAAGTAGATGGTCGGCGCGATCTCACGCAGATTGCGCAGCGTCTCGTCAAACTTGCCGGCCACGGGTTTGCCGTCGTCGATATAGAGGGTGCCCCCGTTGTACAGAACGATGCCGACGTTGTGGCTGCCGCCGAACGTGTGATTCCACGGCAGCCAGTCGACGAGGACCGGCGGCTCGATGCCGAACTGCGGAAAGGTTTCGAGCAACATCTGCTGGTTTGCGCCCAGCATACGATGCGTGGTCGGCACGGCTTTCGGCAGGTTCGTCGAGCCGGACGTGAACAGGAACTTCGCAATCGTGTCGCCATTCACGCGCGCATTGGCCGCGTCGACGTCGCGCGGGACCGTGTCGAGCAATGCGTCGAAGCGCGTCGCGTTTGGCGCAGGCGCCGCGCTGACACGTTCGACTTCGCTACCCAGCGCGGCATCGAGCGCCGTCGTATATGCGCCGATATCGTCCGCGTACACCAGACCCGGTTTGAGCAGTTCGAGGACATGACGCAGCTTTCCGTAATCGCCCGACATCAGCGAATAGGCCGGCGACACCGGTGCATAAGCGATGCCCGCCCACATCGCGCCGAGTGCGAGCTGCATATGTTCGACGCTGTTGCCCGACAGAATCACCAACGGGCGGTCCGCGCTGAGATCGCGGTCGAGCAGCGCCTGCCCGATCGCACGCGCGCGCTCGAGCATTTGCGCATAGGTGATGCCTTGCCACGCGCCATTGGCATCGCGTCGTGCGACGAGCAGCCGGTCGGGATGCGCGCGTGCGCCGCTCAGCAAGCGGTCGGTAAAACGCTCCGGAAACGGGCCCAGAGGTTCAAGTGACTCGAGGTACCAGCAGTCGCCGCGTTTCTCGATCCGCGAGGAAGGCGCTCCGATGGCGACGCTCCGGTAGCCGGTCGCCAGAGAGCTTGCGTGGCTGTGCTCCGATTCCAAAACCTGTCTCCTATGTCGACCAGAGTTAGCGCTTTAGCGCTTACTCTGGTCCCATGCGATCTATCGCGGTCGACCAGAGTTAGCGCTTTAGCGCTTACTCTGGTCCCATGCGATCTATCGCGGTCGACCAGAGTTAGCGCTTTAACGCTTACTCTGGTCCCATGTTGGTTGTATCGCTTTTCCTATCCGCAGGGCATTGCGGCCGTGATCCGACGCCTAGATCGGATAGTGACGCGGGCTCGTCTGCACCGTGATCCAGCGCAACTCGGTGAACTCCGGGATCGACGCCTTGCTGCCGAAGCGCCCATAACCGCTTGCCTTCACGCCGCCGAACGGCATCTGCGCCTCGTCGTGCACGGTCGGGCCGTTGATGTGGCAGATGCCCGATTCGATGCGTTTCGCGACGTTCATCGCGCGTCCGATATCGCGGCTGAACACGGCCGCCGACAAGCCGTACTCGCTGTCGTTGGCGACCGTCAGCGCCTCTTCGTCGCCGTCCACGCGCTGCACCGTCACCACCGGGCCGAACGATTCGTCGGCATAGAGCTTCATCTCGCGAGTAACGTTCTCGACGATCACCGGCTGCATGATCGCGCCGTTCACCTCGCAACCGAGCGGCAGCTTCGCGCCCTTTTCGCGGGCATCTTCGACGAGCGCGCGAATGCGCCGCGCGGCCGCTTCGCTCTCCAGCGTGCCGAGAATCGAGCCCGGTTGGGTCGGATCGCCTGCCTTCAGCGTGCGCGCTTTCGCGACGAGCTTCTCGACGAACGCATCGGCAACCTTGCGATCGACGATCACGCGTTCCGTCGACATGCAGATCTGCCCTTGATTGAAGAACGCGCCGAACGCGATACCCTCGACGGCAGCGTCGAGGTCCGCGTCGTCTAGCACGAGCACCGGCGCCTTGCCGCCCAGTTCGAGCAGCGCGGGTTTCAGATGGCGCGCCGACAGCTCCGCGACGATGCGCCCGACTCGCGTCGACCCGGTGAAATTCACGCGCTTCACGGCGGGATTCGCGACCAGTCGCTCGACGATCACGGGTGCATCTTCCGGCGCATGCGTGAGCACGTTGACGACGCCTTCGCCGAGACCCGCGTCGTTCAGCACTTCGCCGATCAGCGCATGCACGCCGGGACAGCCTTCCGACGCCTTCAGCACGACCGTATTGCCACACGCGAGCGGCATCGCGAGTGCACGCGTCGCGAGAATCACGGGCGCGTTCCACGGCGCCATGCCGAGCACGACGCCGCACGGCTGACGCACGGCCATCGCGAGGCTGCCCGGCACGTCCGAAGGAATCACCGCGCCGTCGATCTGCGTCGTCATCGCCGCGGCTTCGCGCAGCATGTTGGCCGCGAGCATCACGTTAAAGCCGTACCAGTTCGCCATCGCACCCGTTTCGGCCGCGCCGATCGCGATGAACTCGGGTGTGCGCGCGTCCATGCGGTCGGCGGCGGCGAGCAGGCGTTTGCGCCGCTCCGTAGGCGTGAGCGCCGCCCATGCCGGGAACGCGCGCGCCGCGGCGGCGACGGCCGCATCGGCGTCCTCGACGGTGGCCGCCGCGGCGCGGGTGGCCACTGCGCCCGTCGCGGGATTGATACGCTCGAAAGTCTTGCCGTTCGACGCGGCACGTTTCGCGCCGCCAATCAACAGGTTCGTTTGATGCATATGTTCGTCTCCTCAGTCGTAGCGCTGAAGTGCGCCGCTTAGCGCTTGTAGCTCTGCAAGCCCGGCTTGATGCTCTTGTCGTCGAGGAACTGCTTCAGGCCCTGTTCGCGGCCGCCTTCCGGATCGCGATAATTCGCCTGGTCGAGCTTCGCGTACAGGTAGTCTTCGTTCTGCTCCCACGTGAGTTCGCGCGAGCGCTTGAAGCCATGCTTGGCGTTGCGCAGCACGACCGGGTTCTTGTTCAGCAGTTTCGCCGCGAGCGCGATCGTTTCGTCACGCAGTTGCGCGAGCGGCACGCTCTTGTTGACGAGACCCATCTTCGCGGCTTGCGGACCCGTGAAGGTGTCACCCGTCATGATGTAGTACAGCGCTTCACGATGCCCGACAGTATCGGCCATCGCCTTGCTCACGAGGTTGCCCGGCGGAATGCCCCAGTTGATTTCGGACAGGCCGAACACGGCTTCGTCCGCGGCGATCGCCAGATCGCAGGCGACCAGCGGCGAGAAACCGCCGCCGAAGCACCAGCCGTTGACCATCGCGATGGTCGGCTTCGAGTACATGCGCAGCAATTGCCATTGCCAGCGGCTCGCGTCGCGGCGAATCCGCTCCTGCAGCACGTCCGGACCCGCGTCCACTTCGCGGAAATATTCCTTCAGGTCCATGCCGGCCGTCCACGCGCTGCCTTCGCCCGTCAGCACGAGAACCTGGGCTTCGGCGTCGAGTTCGAGCGTTTCGAGAACGTCGATCATTTCCTTGTTCAGCGTCGGGCTCATCGCGTTGCGCTTTTCCGGACGATTGAACGTGACCCAGGCGATTCCGCCTTCCACCGCGACCTTGACCGTTTTCCAGCGTCCTTCGTAACTCATCTGCATCTCCGTATCAATGCCGCCCTCGCGGCCTGAGTGCAATTTAATATCAGGCGACCTGATAAGTAAAGTACAATGTAGAGGTCTTGGTAAAAACCCCTAACCGCCTATGCCGACGATCAAGAGAAAGCCGTCAGCGTCCGAAATCACGCGAGGCGCCACGGCGCGGCGCAGCGTGCGCGATCGAATACATGCTGCCGCTCCGGTGCGTCTGACCTACCTGGCCGGGCAGCTCGACAAGATCCTCACGCGGCAGCTTTCCGAAGCGCTTGCGTCGCATGGTCTGACGTTGCCGCAATACACGGCGCTGTCGGTGCTGCGGGCGCGCGCGCGTTCATCGAACGCGCAGCTCGCGCAGCGCTCGTTGATCACGCCGCAAGCGGCCAGCGCGGTCGTCAAATCGATGGAAGCGAACGGATTGGTCACGCGTGTCGCCGATCCGTTCAACCGTCGCGTCGGGCTGCTGTCGCTGACGCGGGCCGGCGAAATATTGCTGGCTCAGTGCGACGGTGCCGCCGACAGGATCGAGCAATCGATGCTAGGCGAAATCGATGAACACGGTTCACAGATGCTGAAACACCTGCTGTTGACGTGCGTGCGCAATCTTCGCGCAGCCTGACGCATCAGCCTTGATTACACATAGGAGACGCCATTGAACATCGATCAACTGAAGGCCATCGACACTCACGTGCATGCCGAGGTGTCGTGCTGCCAACCGCCAGACCTGTTTGCAAAAGAATTCGACGAAGCCGCCGACAAGTACTTCGGCACCGTGCTCAAACAAGGGCGCCGCCCGACCATTCCCGAAACGATCGAGCACTATCGGGAGCGCAAGATCGGCTTCGTGATGTTTACCGTCGACTGCGAATCGAACATCGGGCGCCGTCGCATTTCGAACGAAGAGGTCGCGGAGTTCGCGCAGAACAACACCGACATCATGATCGCGTTCGCCAGCATCGATCCGCATAAAGGCAAGTTCGGCGCGCGAGAAGCACGGCGGCTCATCGACGAGCACGGCGTGCGCGGTTTCAAGTTTCACCCTACGATGCAGGGCTTTTTCGCCAACGACCGCATGGCGTACCCGCTATACGAAGTGATCGCCGAGTACGGGCTGCCGGCGGTTTTTCACAGCGGACATTCGGGCATGGGCTCTGGCATGCGCGGCGGTGGCGGCTTGCGTCTCAAGTATTCGGAGCCGATCTACCTCGACGATGTCGCCGCCGACTTTCCCGACATGAAGATCGTGATCGCGCATCCGTCCTGGCCGTGGCAGGAGCAGGCGCTGTCGATCGCGCTGCATAAGCCGAACGTGTATATCGATCTGTCGGGCTGGTCGCCGAAGTACTTTTCGCCCGAGCTGGTCAAGTATGCGAATACGCTGTTGCGCAACAAGGTGCTGTTCGCGTCCGACTTCCCGCTGATCCGCCCCGACCGCTGGCTGGCGGACTTCGACACGCTTGACATCAAGCCCGAAGTGAAGCCGCTCGTTCTGAAAGAGAATGCGGTCAGCTTGCTCGGCTTGCGGGCCGACGCATGACGAATCGCGAATGACGCATGAAAAATGGCCCGGCGCGAAAGCGCCGGGCCATCTCGGTCCATCAACGAATACTTAGCGTTTCGCGGTGTTGGAGCGAATGACGAGCAATGCCGTAATCGCCGCGATGATGGTCACCGGCACGCTCGCGCCGATAACGAGGGCCGAGCTCTTTCCCATCGACAGCAATTGCCCTGCGGCAGCGGGGCCGACGATCGAACCGACGCGTCCCACCGCCACCGCGGCGCCGACGCCCGTACCCCGCACACTCGTCGGATAGCTCGCGGCGGACAGCGCATACAGCATCGACTGCGCGCCGACGACGCCCATGCCGGCAAACAGCACGGCAACGGATAACGTCTCGATGCTGGCGACCTGCGAAAGCGCGATCAATGCACCGACGATGCACGCATAGACTGCCGTGACTGACAGGCCTTGTCTGAACCGGTCCATCAGCACACCGATGCCGAGCACGCCGATCACGCTGCCGACGTTGAAAAAGATCTGCGCGATCCCAGCCTGCGAACGACTCATGCCGCGCCCGACGGTCAACGAAGGCAACCAGTTCAGCAGGAAGTAAAGAACGATCAGCGTGCAGAAGAAGCTGATCCAGATACCGATCGTCGCCGCGGCGCGCCCCTCGCCGAACAGGACTGCGCGCGTCGAGAGCAGCGGTTTGTCCGCTTTGGTCGATTCCCGCGACTCGGCGGCGAATTCGCGCGACTCAGGCAGCAACGCGATCAGCAGCGGAATGATGATCAGCGGTCCGACTCCGCCCACGTAGAAGATATGGCGCCACGCAGTAGCACCCGCGCTCAGCACGGCGATCAATGCCGCAAGCGCGCCGCCGACCGGCATGCCGCAATACATGACGCTGACCGCCGTGTTGCGGTGACGCGGATCGACCGCCTCGGAAGACAACGCGATCAGGTTCGGCATCGCGCCGCCGAGCCCGATACCCGTCAGCAGGCGAGCAATCAGCAGACTTTCGAAGCTCCAGACCTGCGCGGTCGCGATCGAGAAGATGCCGAATACCGCCATCGAGATCATTAGAACGCGCTTGCGGCCGATTCTGTCGGCGAGTCTGCCGCCGATCATCGCGCCCGGCAAAAGCCCCAACATCCCGGCGCTGAAAGCGAGCCCCAACTGGCCGACCGACAAGCCGAACTCGTGCGCCATCCGAGGCGCCGCAACGCCGGTGGACTGTAGGTCGATACCCTCCAGCACCGCGACGAGAAAGCACAATGCCAACGTTAGTGCAGTACTGGAGCCCACGGCACTGGACCGATTAGCAACACTTGACATGAAGTCTCCTTGACCTTTGATTGAATTACCGGTGGCAAGCTACGCTTCGCCGTTCGACGAAGCGGCCATGGGAAGGAGAAGATTTCCGACAATGATCTTTGCGTCACTTATCAGAACCCCTTCCATAGCACCCCCGGAATTGACGATGAGTCTAGTCTCAGGATGCCTGATATTGAAAGTAGAATATGATATGCCTGGTAGAAACACCTAAGGCAACGTGATAATGATCAAGACAATGGAGAAGCGGCGAACGCCCCTTGCCAAACAGGCCGGTTCAACGAAAACCGGTGCCCCACCAGCCCGCGTTTCCTACGTGGTCGGCCAACTGGACCGCCTGCTCAAACGCAGTTTGATCGATGTGCTGGGTGAATTCGGGCTGACCTTGCCTCAATTCACCGCGCTCTCCGTGATCAGCGCCAGCGGCGCGATGACCAACGCAAAACTCGCCGAACGCTCGTTCATCACGCCGCAGTCGGCCAACGAAGTTGTCAAGACCATGGAGGCCAACGGTTGGGTCGGACGCGCTGGACATCCTACGCACGGCCGGCTGATTCATCTGTTTCTGACCGACGAAGGTCGCCGGGTACTGAAGGAATGCGATGCGGCGATCGACACGCTCGAAGCGTCCATGCTGGACGGAGTCACGGAAATCCCGGTCGAAACGCTGCGCAAGGTGCTGCAGCGATGTGTGTCGAATCTGCGTGGTTGAGCAGACCTTTCCAATGACGAAAGAGTCGCGCTCGAATCGAGCGCGACTCTTTTTCTTTCGCCTGAGGGCTGAAGTGCGTTCAGCTCGGTGAAATCCCTGGTCGGCATTTAGCCGCTTATTACCCCGCCCACTGCGTCGATCGCTATATTGCTTGTCAACGGCCGCTTTGCGCATACCGCGATAGCGCGTCCGCCTCGCCTTTCCCAACCCGATTCGAGAGGACACGAAGCATGTCGAAGCGCATTCTTATCATCGCCGGTGATTTCGTCGAAGACTATGAGCTGATGGTGCCGTTTCAGGCACTGGGGGCAGTCGGTCATAAGGTGGACGTCGTTGCGCCCGACAAGCGCGCAGGCGACGCGATTCGCACCGCGATCCACGACTTCGAAGGCGATCAGACGTACACCGAAAAGCGCGGACATAACTTCACGCTGAACACCGATTTCTCATCGGTCGACCCCGCGCAATATGACGCGCTGCTCGTGCCCGGCGGCCGCGCCCCCGAGTATCTGCGGCTCAACGACAAGGTGATCGGCTGGGTGCGCCAATTCGCCGAAGCGAAGAAACCGATCGCCGCGGTCTGCCACGGCGCGCAACTGCTGGCTGCGGCGGGCGTGATCGAAGGCCGGCGCATCTCCGCGTATCCGGCCTGCGCGCCCGAGGTGAAGCTGGCGGGCGCGGAGTACGTGGCGCTCGACTGGCCCGACGCGATCACCGACGAGAACTTCGTCACCGCGCCCGCATGGACTTCGCACGTGAACTGGATCGCGCAATTCCTTGCGCTGCTCGGCACGCGCATCGCGCATTGAAGGAGCGCAGGACCGAAGCGCGGCATCGCGGGCGAGCAGCCGTGTTACGCTCGATCACGACGGCATGAGCGACCGCGCCGCGCGCTTCGCGTCCTGCGACGTCATCACTTGCGAGAAAGGCTGACCGTATGTGCAACGTCTATGTCAACGCTGATCCGATCCACTACGAGTCGCGTACGCGCGCGCTACGCATTCACGGCGTCGTGACCACCGTGAGGCTCGAAAATCTCTTCTGGGACGTGCTCCAGGAAATCGCCAGCCGCGAGGACGTGACGACGACCCAGTTCGTCGTGAAGCTTCACGACGAACTGATCGCATTGCGCGGCGAAGAGCCGTTGAATTTCGCGTCGTTTCTGCGCGTGTGCTGTTTGCGCTATCTGTCGACGAGCGCTGCCCGCAACGAGGCCGCTGGCGACGTGCAGCTCAACGCGCCGTTTCAACCCAGAATCGTGAAGACGGCTGGGTGACGGAGTCGTCGCTCGCCTGGCGAGCCTCGCGCCGTATCTGTTCCGTTGCGTCAGTCAACCGACGCATCGCACGCGCACTCAAGAGAAGACGCAGCGGCCGGTCGCTCCAGCACGGCAAGCCGTTGCAGTGTGACGAGACCGAGTAGCGCGAGTCCAAGTCCCAACGTGAAGTCGGCGTGAATTCCCGCCCGGTCGACAATAGTGCCTCCCACTGCCGAGCCCGCCGCAATCGCCACCTGGATGATGCTCACGAACATAGCCGACCCCGCTTCGGGCAGGTCCGTCGTGCTGCGCTGAATCCATACGCTAAAGCAAAGCGGCAGCGCTCCGAACGCGATTCCCCACAGCAGCATCCCCGCAGTCTCGCCGATCGACGAATGCTCGAGCAGCAACATCGACGACATCGCGCCCAATAGCAGCAGAACCATTGCGGCGACGGATTTCTTCAGATGGTCCGAAATCACCATCGACGCCAACGCATTCGAGAAGAAACCGATCAGACCGAATCCGAACAGCAACAGCGTGATGGCGCTCAACGAGAAGTCGTGTTCGAGCAGCGGAGCGATGTACGTGTAGGTCGAGAAATGCGCGCCGAAGACGAGCGCGACCATCACCATGCTCAACCTCGTATGCGGCCGGCGAAGCAGCGTTTTGAAATCGGCGATCCGCAACGCCGATGCCGACGGCAACGAAGGCACGAGGAACGCCTGCGCCAGCAACGCGAGCGACACGAGCCCCGCGGTCGCGGCGAACGCCATCCGCCACGATGCAAACGACGCGATGAACGTCCCGAGCGGCACGCCGATCACGGTTGCGCAGGTCACGCCGGTCAGAATGGTCGCGGTTGCTTTGGCGGCATCCTTTGCTTGCACGAGTCGAGGAGCCGCCGCCGTCGCCAGAGTCCAGAAGCCACCCAGCGCGCCGCCGAGCAGAGCTCGTCCTACCAGCATGATCGCGAGGTTCGGTGCGATCGCGCACACGACGTTCGCGATCAACAGTACCGCGGTGAGGAGCAGGAAAACGTACCGGCGGTCCATGCGGCCCGCGCTGACGATCAGCGTCGGCGCCAGTATTGCGGCCATTACGCCGGGCGTGGTGACCATCAGACCAGCGACACCAGTCGACACGCCGAGGTCGTGTGCGATCTGTGGCAACAGACCGACGGGCAAAAACTCGGCCGTGACGAACGCGAACGCGCTTACCGCAACGGCGATGACGGATAGCCATTGACCTGCGGACGTTGAATTCCCTTGCAGGGACGCAGAAGTCGTAGGTGTATCGATTTGCATGATGACCCTGATGCCAGATTGAAGCCTGACACTTTAGGCGGGGTCTCACGTTGGAAAAAGAGTCGTCCGATGAAAAGACTAGAAGGTGTGGCTGAACAATGCGCGGGCGGCGATATCCGCTAACGGTCGAAACGACCGCGTAGCCTCTTTCATATGCGCCAGCAGGAAAGCGTTCGTCATCAGCGGCGTGACGCGTTTCGTTGACAGTCTTCCACGAAGTTACAAGATCTCGTAAGTCGCGCCGCAGCGCTTGCATCGGGCTGCCAACGCGGTATCGGTATTTGATGGGCATCTCAACGGACCGTGAGGCAGGCATCGTTGAGCTTGCCCTGATGTTCGACAACAGGAAAGACCGCGTTCGCGTTCGATTCAACGGCGCAACGCGCTGCCTTGCAAACGATTTCCTCATTCAGAACATCATTTATGAAGTAAAGACACTGACGGATTTCCAGTCCCCGGATTATCAACACGCGCTCGATGCGCTCGAAAAATCGTATTTCGGGAAAGAAAACCGCCCCGATATGCCGATTGCATCCGTCAGCGCCTCATTGGGCGCGGAATTGCTTATCGAGTTCGACACGGTGAATGCGGTTGCAGACGAAGCAGACGCCCTGCTTCGCTAAGCGTATAAAACACCGAAGTAAAACTGCGCCACACCCAATCAATAAATTGCAGCGCCCGTGTCCCGCCGCAAATTCGGAAAACACAGGAGATCCATTTCGGAAATCGTCTCGTCTTGCAATCTGCGCTCAGTAACATATGCTCTCTTTCAGAGCGCTTTCCGGGTCCTTTTTCCGGAACCACGGTGCGTGCGGTCGCCCACTGGCGCGAGGCGGCCGACATACGCAAACAGCGCGGCAACCCTCCTGAAAGCCGACAGGTCACACACAAACGAAATCAGACTGCCGAGGCTTTCCGGTGAGAACAATCGCATCGAGGGGTAAGCAGCAGTTTGCGCATACGGGCGACGTGCGCGACCTTGTTGGATTTTTCGAGCTTCTGTCACCGAGCTTTTGCAACGTGCGCCGCTCAAGTGGGTAAGCGGCGTAACCGGCAATGGTGCCGACCGCACGTATCAATGTCGCGCTCACGCGGCTCGAGTCGAACCACCGCAGGCGAGCGTCAATGTACAAGGAGTCTTGGCGATGAAAGCTCCTCAGCGTCCCCAGCGCATCGAGTTGATGGCGCCACTGTCGGGCGTACTGGTTCCTCTCGACAGCGTGCCCGATCCGGTCTTCGCGCAGAAGATGGTCGGCGATGGCATATCGATCGATCCGACCTCGGATGAACTGCTATCGCCGCTTGCCGGCAAGGTCACACAACTCCATAGCTCTTGCCACGCGACAACGATCACCGGCGACAACGGTCTGCAAGTGCTGCTGCATATCGGGCTCGACACCGTGTTGCTGCGCGGCGAGGGCTTCATGCCGTTGGTCCAGGAAGGCGACATCGTCGCGGCGGGCACGCCGCTGATCCGCTTCGACCCGATCGTGGTCGGCGCAAGAGCAACCAGTCTGCTCACGCAAATGGTCATCGCCAACGGCGATCTCGTCACGCGCTACGTTCCCGCGAAAGGGCTCGTCGTCGCCGGGGCCGACGTCGCGCTGTACGTCGAACTGGTCGGCAGCATCGAGAACAAGGATACGGCCAGCGCCACCGGCGCGACCCTCTCCGGCGAGATCACGCTGCCGAATCCGGCGGGCCTGCATGCGCGGCCCGCGGCAGTCGTCGCGGTCGAGGCGAAGAAATTCAAGTCCGAGATCCGACTGCTGCGCGGCGACGCCAGCGTAAATGCCAAGTCCGTCGTCGCGCTCATGGGGCTCGCAACGAAGTTCGGCGACAAGCTGCGCGTCGAGGCCCGCGGTCCCGACGCGGCGGAGGCGGCCAGCGCCGTCGCGCGACTGCTTGCCGAGGGATCGGGCGAAAAGCCCGGCGACGCGCCCGCACCCGCGGCGGCCGCGCCGACCGCACCGGCTGCGCCAGTGCCGGCACCGACCGAGGCGGCCCCCGCCGACGCCAACGAATTCATCGGCGTCTCCGCTTCGCCTGGGCTTTCGGTCGGCAAAATCGTGCAGTTCCGCCAGCAAGTGATCGAGGTGAACGAAGCGGGCGAATCGCCGCAACGCGAACGGGCGCAACTCGAAGCGGCGCAGCATCAGGCACGTCAGCAGATCGAGGGGCTCAAGGCGACGCTCACCGATCCGTCGAAAGCGCAGATTCTCGACGCGCATCTCGAACTGCTGGACGATCCCGACCTGAACGATGCCGCCATCAGCAGCATCAGCACGGGAAAAGGCGCGGGGTTCGCATGGCGCGAAGCGTTCCAGAACCAGGCAAGCATGCTGGAAAAGCTCGACAATCCGCTGCTGCGCGAACGCGCCGGCGATATCCGCGACGTCGGCCGCCGTGTGCTCGCGCTGCTCGCCGGCGTGAAGCAGGCGCAGATCGACGTGCCGGAAGAGTCGATCCTGATCGCCGAGGAACTCTCGCCGTCCGACACCACGTCGCTCGATCGCAGCAAGGTGCTCGGCTTTTGCACGACGACCGGCGGCGCGACGAGTCACGTCGCGATCCTCGCGCGCTCGCTCGGCATCCCGGCGATTTGCGGTATCGACGCGCGCGCACTGCAACTCGCCGACGGCACGCCCGTCGTGCTCGACGGTTCGCGCGGCAGCTTGCGGCGCAATCCGAGCGCCGAGGAACTGGAGAAGGCGCGCGAACGCATCAGGCGTCAGGCCGCCAAGCGCGAAGACGAAAAGCTCGCGGCAACCAAACTCGCAATGACGGCGGATGGCCACCGCGTCGAAGTCGTCGCGAACATCCGCAATGCGCAGGAAGCGCGCGACGCGGTAGCTGGCGGTGCGGAAGGCGTGGGACTGTTGCGCTCCGAGTTCCTGTTCGACGCGCGCGACACCGCGCCAACCGAAGACGAACAGGCCACCGAATATTGCGCGGTCGCGGAAGCGCTCGGCCGCGAGCGCACGCTCGTGGTCCGCACGCTCGACGTCGGCGGCGACAAACCGCTGTCGTATATGCCGCTGCCGAAGGAAGACAATCCGTTTCTCGGCCTGCGCGGTGTGCGCGTGAGCCTCGAGCGTCCCGACATCTTCCGCACCCAACTGCGCGCGATTCTGCGCGCGGCGCCGCTCGGCAATCTGCACGTGATGTTCCCGATGATCACGACGGTTGAGGAAGTGCGTGCGGCGCGCAAGATCCTGCTCGAAGAAGCCGGCGATCGCGCGGCGAGCGTGAAAGTGGGCGTCATGATCGAAGTCCCGGCGGCCGCGCTGATCGCCGAGCCGCTCGCACGCGAAGTCGACTTCTTCTCGATCGGCACGAACGACCTCACGCAATACACGCTCGCGATGGACCGGGGCCATCCGCAACTCGCGAAGCAGGCCGACGCACTGCACCCGGCGGTGTTGCGTCTGATCGGCATGACGGTCGACGGTGCGCATCAGCACGGCAAATGGGTCGGCATTTGCGGCGGCATCGCGTCGGATGCGATGGCGGTGCCGGTGCTCGTCGGACTTGGCATCGACGAGCTATCGGTGAGCATTCCGGCAGTGGGTTCGATCAAGGCCCAGCTTGCACGCATCACGACCGACGAAGCAAAGAAACTCGCCGCCGAGGTGCTGCGTCTGGGCACCGCCGCGGAAGTCCGCGCGCATCTGTCGCGCTTTGCCGACTGAGCCGATCAACAGGAGATCAGCCATGTTCTCGCATGCGTTTGGAGTCTTGCAGAAGATCGGCAAATCGCTGATGCTGCCCGTCGCCGTGCTGCCGGTGGCCGGCCTGCTGCTCGGTCTCGGCGCCACCGACTTCCACGGCTACGTGCCGACCGTCGTGCTCGCGCTGATGAAGAACGCGGGCGACGTGATCTTCGCGAACCTGCCGCTAATCTTCGCGATCGGCGTCGCGCTCGGCTTCACCGAGAACGATGGCGTGTCGGGCATCGCCGCAACGATCGGGTATCTGGTGATGACGGCCACGTTGGGTGTGATCGCGAAGATAGAGGGCATCGAAACCGACACGATCATGGGCATACCGTCGATCCAGACCGGCGTGTTCGGCGGCATCCTCGCCGGTGGTCTTGCGGCCTGGATGTTCAACCGCTACTACCGGATCACGTTGCCGCCGTATCTCGGCTTCTTCGCCGGCAAGCGCTTCGTGCCCATCGTGACCGCGATCGGCTCGATCGTGCTCGGCGCGATCCTGTCCTTCGTGTGGCCGCCAATAGGCAGCGCAATCAAAGCCTTTTCACACTGGGCAGCGGTTTCTGACCCGCGCACCGCCGCGACGGTCTACGGTTTCGTCGAACGTCTGCTGATTCCATTCGGTCTGCATCACATCTGGAACGTGCCATTCTTCTTCGAAATGGGCAGCTTCGTCGACCCGACCACCGGCAAGGAGGTTCACGGCGACATCACCCGCTATTTCGCGGGCGATCCCACCGCCGGGATTCTTGCGGGCGCGTTCCTGTTCAAGATGTTCGGCCTGCCGGCCGCCGCGATCGCGATCTGGCATTGCGCGAAGCCGGAGAAGAAGGTCGCTGTTGGCGGCATGATGGTTTCGGCCGCGCTGACTTCTTTCCTCACCGGCATCACCGAGCCGATCGAATTCGCGTTCCTGTTCGTCGCGCCGGTGCTGTACCTGATTCACGCATGCCTCGCGGCGTCGGCACAGTTCGTGGCGAACACCCTGGGCATGCGCATGGGCTTCACGTTCTCGCAAGGCGGCATCGATTTTCTGATGTTCAACCTGATCGGCGGGAAGGCCACGCACGCCTGGTACGTTTTCATTCTCGGTCCAATTTACGCGGTGATCTATTACGGCGTGTTCCGCTTCGTCATCACGCGCTTCAACCTCAAGACACCTGGCCGCGAGGACGATACGGCAGATACCGTGGCTGTCGCCGCGAGCGGCACGGGCGGACGCTCGCGCGAACTCGTGCTCGCCTTTGGCGGCCGCTCCAATATCACCAGTCTCGACGCTTGCATCACGCGGCTGCGCATCTCCGTGAAGGACCCGGCGCGCGTCGACGAACACAAGCTCAAAGCGCTCGGTGCGGCGGGTGTGGTGCGCGTGGGCAACGGCGTGCAGGCGATCTTCGGGCCGTTGTCGGAGAACATGAAAACCGACATGCAGGACTATCTGAAGACAGCGGGCGCCGAAGCGGATCTGCCAGCGGAAGGCGCGGCCGATGCGCAAGGCGCGGCAGCGGCGACTGCCGCGGCTCCAGCGGCCGTGGCCGCCTCGGCGCAACACTCGCCGCAGGAAACGGAGCGCGCGGAAAAGATTCGTGCGGCGCTGGGCGGCGCGGCCAACATTGTGAAGCTCGATGCGCTGGCGGCCACGCGGTTGCGTGTCGAGCTATCGGATGCGTCGCGCATCGACGCGGCCGGCTTGAAAGCGGCGGGCGTGCTCGCCACGCAAGCGTTGAAGAACGGTGCAGTCGATCTGATCGTAGGTCTCGGCTCGGGCAACCTCGCAGGCGCAATGCGATAGGAGCGACGCGTACATGGGGGACGGCATGGAAGCAGTCAGAACTTTCCTCGAAACTCAGCCGCTGCTCGCGCTTTTTCTGACCATTGCGCTCGGCTACCTGGTCGGAGAAATCACTATCAAGGGCGTGGCTCTGGGCTCGGGGGCCGTGCTGTTCGTCGGATTGGGGCTCGGCGCATTCGCGCCGAAATCCGCGCCGCCAGCGTTGCTGGGCACGCTCGGTCTGCTGCTGTTTCTGTATGGCATCGGCATTCAGTACGGCGCGCAATTCTTTCGCGGACTCACCAGCCGGGACGGCATGAAGGCCAACGCGGCCGCATGTGTGGGCGTGATCGCTTCGGGTCTGGTGGCGTGCGCCCTGATCCACTTCGGCATCACGCTCGCCGATGCGCTCGGCATGTTCGCGGGCAGCGGCACCAGCACGGCGAGCCTGCAGGTTGCCATCGCATCGATGAAAAGCAGCAACGCCGCCGTGGCTTATAGCGTCACCTATCCGTTCGGCGTGGCCGGGCCGATCCTGTTCCTCTATGTGCTGAACGCAGCCCTCAAAGCCAAAATACCGAAGCCGACCGCGAAGGTGCTGGAGACCGCTGAAATCGCGCTGCGCAATGCCAGTCTCTTCGGTCTCACGCTGGCGGAGCTTTCGAGCCGCTTGCCTGCCGGCGTGGTGATCGCGGCCGTGCGGCGAGCGCATCACAATCAGCTGCCCAGCGACGACTTCACGCTGCGCGCCGACGACGTGCTCCTCGCGACCGCCACCGAGCGCCGCCCACTCGACGAAGCCACCGCGCTATGCGGCGAGCTGCAGCCCGGGCGTATCTCGAGTCATCGGGAAGACCTGGACTATCTGCGCGTGTTCGCATCGAGTCCGTCGGTGGTCGGCACGGCGCTCGGCAATTTGCGCTTTCCGGATGGCGTGACCTGCGCGGTCGCGCACGTGCGGCGCGGCGACGCCGATCTGCTGTCGACGCCGGACCTCATCCTCGAAGCGGGCGACCGCGTCGGCCTGCTCGTCAGTAACGCGCATCGCGCGAGGGTCCGCGCGTTCTTCGGCGATTCGATCAAGGGCACGGCCGAGCTGAGTTTCATCTGTCTGGGCATCGGCGCGGCAGCGGGGCTGCTGGTCGGCGCGATCCCGTTGCGCGCGCCCGGTCTCGGCGCGTTCAGCCTGGGTCTCGCGGCGTTGCTACTGGTCGCGCTGTGCCTCGGCAAGGTGCGCCGCAGCGGACCTTTCGTGTGGGTGATGCCGCTCTCCGCCAATCTCGTGCTGCGCAATATCGGGCTGACGATTTTTCTCGCCCAGGTAGGCCTGTCTTGCGGACCGAAGTTCGTTGCGACCGTTGGCACCGCCGGACCGCTGCTGCTGCTTTATGGCGTGATCACGCTGCTGGTGCTCGTCGGCGTCACGGCTGTGTGCTGCCTGTGGATCTTCAGACTGTCTTTCGATACGTCGGTCGGCGTGATCTGCGGCGCGACCGGCAATCCCGCGATTCTCGCCTTCGCCAACCGCATCGCGCCGACGGATCAGCCCGACGTCATGTACGCGATGATTTTTCCGTCGATGACCATCGTCAAGGTGCTGTTCGTGCAGATCGCTATCGCGGTCGCTGCTGGCTAGACGAAGCCGCTATCGCGACCCGCCGCTGTCGGGAACGCCGCTTGCGTGACTCGCAGACGCGCGATGCATTCCGCAACGACGATGCGCGGACGGTTCGGCGATGGAGGCCAGATGAAAGGACGGGTGGCAAGTGCGGGCGTGGCCGTTGTTCTGGTCGCCCTCATGGCCGCGTACGGCCCCACTGCGCATGCGCGGGAGCCCGCGCCCGGCGACGTCACCACGCCCATCGCGGCCGACAGCGATACGGCGGCCGCGGCGCGCGGCGCGAAGCTCGCGGCCATTGGCAATTGCGTCACGTGCCACACCGCGACGGACGGCCAGCCCCTCGCGGGCGGACTGCCGCTGAAAACTCCTTTTGGCATCGTTTACTCGACCAACATCACCCCGGACAACGAAACCGGCATCGGAGGCTGGACGCTCGACGCGTTCGAACGTGCGATGCGGCGCGGCGTGTCCAGCGACGGACATCTGCTCTACCCCGCGTTCCCGTATCCGCACTTCACGCACCTGAGCGATGCCGATATCGGCTCGCTGTATGCATGGCTGATGAGCCGTGCTCCCGTCAAAGCGCCTGCGCCGCATAACGAGCTGATCTTCCCGCTCGGCTTCAGGCCCCTCATAGCCGTGTGGAATCTTTTTTACCTGCATACCGGTAGCGAAGCCGCACCGTCGCCGAGCGAAGCGCCGGACCTCGCACGCGGGCGTTACCTGGTCGAAAGCCTCGGTCATTGCGGTGCATGCCACACGCCGCTCGACCACCTCGGCGCAGAGCGTCGCGACCATGCGCTGCAAGGCGGCACGATCGACGGATGGGACGCGCCCGCGCTGACGGACCTCGCTTCACGCCCGACGCCCTGGACGCAGGCACAACTCGTCGGGTATCTGCGCACGGGCCTCGCCAGCGCCCATGGCGCGGCAGCCGGTCCGATGCGCCCCGTCACGCGCACGCTCGCCGACGCATCCGCCTCCGACGTAGAGGCGATAGCCGCGTATCTGCTGGCGTTGCCATCCGATGGGCGAGGCGTGCCGGAGCATCCGGTCGCCTCCCCCTCCGCTACCTCCATGCCCGTGTCCCCCGCGCCCGGCGGCGGCGCGAATCTGTTCGCCGCGGCCTGCGCATCGTGCCATGCCGAAGGCGCGCCGATGTCGAACGGGGGCGCTCTACCGTCCCTGTCTCTTTCCACGGCCGTCAACGCCGACAGCCCTCGCAACATGGTCCGTTTCATCCTCGATGGCATCGACTGGCACGAAAGCGATAGCGCGCCCTTCATGCCATCATTTGCCAACACCTTCACGGATGAGCAGATAGCGGAGCTCGCCAACTACACGCGCGAACGCTTCACCGCACGCGACGCGTGGCCCACGCTCGACGCCCGCGCAGTCGCGCAATTTCGCAAGGACGGCTTGCCACGATGATCACACTCAACGTCAACGGCGTCAGTCATGCGGTCGATGTCGATCCGTCCACGCCGCTGCTCTACGTGCTGCGCAACGAATTGCAACTCGACGGCGCGAAGTTCGGCTGCGGTCTCGGTCAATGCGGCTCATGCACGGTCAGCGTCGGCGGCGAACCGGTGTTCTCGTGCCTGATGCCGGTCGTGGCCGTGGGTGAGCGGCCAGTGCGAACCGTCGAAGGCCTCGGCAGCGCGCAACATCCGGGACCACTTCAGCAAGCCTTCATCGACGAGCAGGCCGCGCAATGCGGCTATTGCATCGCCGGCATGATCATGCGAGCGCAAACGCTGCTGGACCGGGTCCCGCACCCAACCGATGAACAGATCCGCCGCTACATGCAGCCGAACCTGTGCCGCTGCGGCACGCACATGCGCATTCTCGCGGCGATCCGGCAAGTCGCGAGCGGTTCGCCGCGTACGGGCCAGGGAGCGCAATCGTGAGCGACGGCCGCCCATTCTCCGCCGCCCACGGCAGCGGCCCGGATGACGCTGCGCGGCGCCGCTTCCTCGTTGGCGGCTCGCTGATGGTGAGCTTCGCGATCGCGCCGGCCATGGCCGCGCTCGCGCAAACCACCACCGAAGCGGGCACCTTCAACGCGAGCGACCCGAAGCTGCCGGGCAGTCTCAAGACCACGCCGTTGCTCGATGCGTGGATCAAGGTCGCCCCCGACGGCCACGTGAGCGTATTCACGGGCAAAGCGGAGCTTGGCACGGGCATTCGCACCGCATTGCTGCAGGTCGCCGCGGAAGAGCTGGACCTCGCGCCTCATGCGATCGAACTGATCACCGCCGACACCACCAGAACGCCGAACGAAGGCTACACCGCCGGCAGTCACACGATGGCCGACAGCGGCACCGCGATCCTCAACGCCGCGGCTCAGGTGCGCGCGCTGCTGGTCGCGAGCGCGGCCTCACAGTTGGGCCTTGACGCGGCGACCCTGACAACACGCGACGGCGCCATCATTGCCGCCGACGGAAGACGCGTGAGCTATGGCGAAGCCGTGAAACACGCGGACCTCCATCAGAACGCCCAGGCCGACGCGCCGAGAAAGCCGCCAACGGCCTACGCGCTGATTGGCCATATGCTGCCGCGCGTCGATATCCCGGGCAAGGTGACGGGCGGCGCGAGCTATGTCCAGGACCTGCGGCTGCCCGGCATGCTGCATGCCCGCGTCGTGCGGCCGCCGTCTTATGGCGCGAGCCTCGTTGCATTCGATAGCGGGCGCGTCGAGGCGCTGCCAGGGGTCGTCAAGGTCGTGCGCAACGGCAACTACCTCGCAGTGGCCGCCGACGACGAATGGCGCGCGATCCTCGCGATGCGTGAGCTTGCGCTCGCCGCGCAGTGGCGCTCGGGGCCGCCGCTGCCGGATCCGGCGAACGTCCACGCGTTGCTGATGAGTCTGCCCGCACAGGAAATCGCGGTGGCCGATCACGGCGCGGCGACCGGCGCGGCCGCACCGATGGCGACGCTGCGGGCGCGCTATTCGAGGCCGTATCTGACGCATGGCTCGATTGGGCCATCGTGCGCGGTCGCGCAACTCGACAACGGTGTGATGACCGTTTGGACGCACACGCAAGGCGTCTATCCGCTGCATGCCGGTATCGCCGAAATGCTCGCGATGCCGCCCGGCAAGGTGCGCTGCGTGCATGTGGAAGGTTCGGGCTGCTACGGACACAACGGCGCGGACGATGTCGCGGCCGACGCCGCCCTCATCGCACGCGAGTTGCCTGGCCGCCCGGTGCGCGTGCAATTGATGCGCGAACAGGAACACATGTGGGAACCGTTCGGCCCGGCCATGACAGTCGACGCGAAGGCAACGCTCGATGCGGCAGGCATGATTGCCGACTGGCGTTACGAGCTATGGAGCAATACGCATAACAACCGCATCGAGAATGCCGGCCGCCTGCTGCCCGCGCAGCTCCTTGCGCAGCCGTTCACCCCCGCGCCGCCGAAGCCGATTCCGATGCCGGAAGGCGGAGGCGACCGCAACAGCATTCCGCTTTACCGCGTGCCCAACCTGCACGTGCAGCATCATTTCGTGCCCACGATGCCGATCCGCGTCTCCGCGATGCGTTCGCTCGGCGCGCATATGAACGTGTTCGCGATCGAGAGCTTCATCGACGAGCTCGCCCGAGCCGCGCACGCCGACCCGGTTGCGTTTCGCCTCAAACATCTCGATGATCCGCGCGCCCATGCCGTGATTCGCGCGGTAGCCGATCAATTCGGCTGGCATGCCCGCAGCGCGCTAACGGGCGACGCTAGCCCGCGCTCACACGGCACCGGCTTTGCGTTTGCCCAATACAAGAACCTGATGGCCTACCTTGCCGTCGCGATGGATGTGACGGTGCTGCGCGATACCGGCGAGCTCAGCATCGAGCGCGTCGTCGCGGCCGTCGATTGCGGACAGATCGTGAATCCGGACGGCGTGCGCAATCAGATCGAAGGCGGCATTTTGCAAACCATGAGCTGGACGCTCTATGAAGAAACTCGATTCGATCCGCAACGCATCACGAGCTATGACTGGAGCACTTATCCGATCATGCGCTTCTCGTCCGTACCCAAACGCGTGGACGTGCTGTTGATCGACCGGCCGGGCTTGCCATTCCTGGGTGTCGGAGAAGCGGCGCAAGGCCCGGCCGCCGCGGCGCTCGCGAACGCGATCGACGACGCGACTGGTGTGCGGATTCGCGACTTGCCGTTGCTCGGGGCGAACGGCAAGAAGATGCTCAAGGCATGAGGCTTTCGCGTTAGCAAACGAACGCGCCGCGCGCGAGCTTCGGCGCGGCGCCGGGACCGCGCTTAGTGGCCGCCGGATGGGAACGAGAAAGTGGCGCGCGCGCTGCCATTGCCGCGGACGTTCACCGTCTGCTTCCTGGTCACGCCGCTGTATGTGGCGCTGATCGTATAGCGCCCTTGAGGCAGCCGCACGAGCATGTACGGCCCCTTCGACGTGGCCTCGAACACGGAAGCGCCGCCTTTGGCGATCTGCACCTGGACGTCGGCCACATAGCTCGCACCGGGTCCCGTGAACTGCAGAGACAGCGGCCACTGCCTGCGTGCCTGCCGCAGCGCGGTCGACTCGTCGCGACCAACTCCGCCGGTCACGAACGATATGTCGCCCTGCTGCTGCGTCGGTGGCATGCCGGTCCTGTGGATCTCGCTGGCGCTCTGCGGAGCAGCCGTCTGCGCCACTGCTACGCCTGCCTGCACCAGGGTGAACGCCGCGGCGAGCAGGGTCGACGCGATCCGGGGAGCGTTTCGTTGCATTTTCATCGTGACTGCTCCTTACAGTGTTGCCGACTGCCGGTTAGAGTGCGTGCCCGGTTCGTCGGGTGGAAGAACGCTTGCACCAGGTTGGAAACGCATCGCGCGCCGGGGGCCGGCCACGAGCGAGGGCACCTCACGACCACGGTCAGCAGCGGACTTATCACGAATAATACGACATAGGGCGCGTAGCAGAGTGTCGGCACGCCGATGAGTCACCGCCATGCACACCGCGCAACTGCTCCATGGCGTCGGTCAGCAATGTTTGAGCCAGTCCCCCGGACCAGAACTTATAAGACATTCTTCAGAACGTCGGGGCTAGGTGTCGCCTCGATCTTGAGAAGCCCATTCGATCGTCTATGTTCGAAGAGACGTTATTGGGCCGACGCGCCGTTGCGGACAGGAGGATGTCGCCATGTCATTACTCGCGCAATCCGGTGCTGGACTGCGGCATCTATGTCTAGTCACATCGATAACCGTGGCGGCGGCCTTTTCTACTTCGATCGCTGCGCAGGTAGTGCGGACCGAGGTTCTACCGCTGCAGTCGGTCACGCTCACCGACGAGCAGTTCCTCGGCGGACACGAAGCGGGCAAGCCGGTCACCGTTGCCGGGGTGCTGAGCCTACCCAAGGCGGGTTCGGATCGTCTTCCTGCGATCGTCATGCTTCATCCGTCGGGAGGCATCAACAGCGGTATCACCGACTGGCAGCAGGAGTTCCTGGCGATGGGCGTCGCCACGTTCGTGGTCGACAGTTTCGCGGGGCGCGGTATCGTCAGCACGCTCAACGACCAGGGGCAAGTGGGCCGGCTCGTGCAGCTCGAGGACGCGTATCGCGCACTCGACCTGCTCCAGAAGCATCCAAGAATCGATCCGGAGCGGGTGATACTGATGGGCGAATCACGCGGCGGACAACCAGCGTTATACGCCGACCTCAAACGGTTTCAACAATTGCATGGCCCCACTTCCGGCAAGGGCTTCGCCGGGTACATCGCGTTTTATCCGAACTGCAATACGACCTTCAGAGCCGATGACGATTTCGACGACAAGCCCGTGCTCGTTTTTCATGGCAGTGCAGATGAATTTGCTCCTGTCGCATCATGCCGCGCATACGTCGAAAGACTGCGAGCCAAGGGAAAAGACATCAAGTTCATCGAGTACTCGGGGGCCCAGCATATGTTCGACTGGAAAGCCGCGGCGAAGCCCATCGTTCTCGCCAAGGCGCAGACCATAAGAAGCTGTCAACTGAGCGAAGCACAGAACGGCCAGATCATGGACGCAGCGACGGGCCAGCTTTTTACTTACAGCGATCCCTGCGTCGGGTATGGAGCGACCCTCGCGTACGACGAAAAGGCCGCAGTCGATGCCAGGAAGACCGTGCGCGAATTCGTGACGGGCACGCTCAAACTTGGCGCACCCGCTCCGTGACCCGGAAGGCCGGTTCGTTTGCGAACCTGCTGTCAAAGTCGTGCAGACATCCCCCGAACGCCTGGAGGCCTGACTGCCGGCGCTCTAGCCATTCCATTCGCATCGCTCGTTCTTAGCGGATGCCGCGCTTGATCAGCGGAATCAGCGAGTCGATCGTCGCCGGTGTCTGCACACCTGCGCCGGTGTTGATGGTCAGTCCCGCGAAATGATAAGCAGCCGAGAGCACGCACTGCGTGACTGGCAGGAAGCCCTGCAGATAAAGCTGCTGGTCGAGCGTCGCAGTGAGGTACTTGTTCTGCAACCCGGAAATCGTGGCGGGCGCCAGATCGATGCCGCCCACGATGATTTGCCCCGGCTTCTTGCCAGCCTGCTGGAGCGCCTGCGGAATGAACCCGGTCACACCGCCGTGCTGCGTGCCGATCGCCTTCAGATCAGGGTGCGCCTGGATAAAGGCGACCAGGATCGGCACGGCGAGCGATGAATCGGCATCCACCTGCGGTGAGATGTTGAGCCTCGTCACCTTCACACCGGCCTTTTCCAGCGTCTCGGAAAGGCCACGGTCGGACTGGCTGCGCACACTCTCGTTGAAGACACCGTATTCGAGCGCCTCGTCGCCCTTCTTGAGTCCGGCGTTGAGCATCGCCTGAGCAGTGATCTGCCCGCCGATATAGAGTTCGACGCCGGCGTAGCCAAAGCCCTTCGCGTCGTAGAGCTTCTGGTTTTCGGGCAGCGGCGTATTGCCGACGGTAACGATGATGCCCTGGTCTACCGCTTGTTTGATCAGTGGTGCGAAGGCTGGATCGCCCGGATGGCCCATGATGCCGATACACGTCGGATGCGCCGCCATCGCCTGGCGAAACTGCGCAAGCATCGTCTCCGGACTCCAGGCCGAGAACTGCTCGATCACCTTGATGCCTAGCGCATGTCCCGCGTCCGCAGCGCCGGTCTGACGTGGCAGCGTCGCGCCGTCGCCGGGGTTTCCGCCCATCTGCATATACATCGTCATACCGGCGCCGAGCGGCCCCGTCGTGGTCGGCTCGGTGGCACCGGCGGTTGGCGCGAGGCCGAACGCAACAACGCTCGCGCCCAGTAGCAATCCCGTCATGATCTTGATCATTTCCGCTCCTATCTCCTGATTTAACGGCTTTATCTCCCGCCAAACCTGAGTTTTTCGCGCAACACACGCAGCCTGGCAGGGTTCTCGACCAACAGATGCAGGATCACGGCGACGATGAACACCACTCCTTCGATCGCCTGTACCCAGAAGCCGGCGATACCTGTCGCAACGATTCCCGCCTCCAGCATGCCAATCACGAAAGTGCCGAAGAACGTACCCACGATCGTCGCCGTGCCGCCGAACACCGAGGTTCCGCCGATGAACACGCCGGCCAGCGCCGGCAGCAGGTAGCCTTGCCCCTGGGTCGAGAAGTAGTTCAAGTTCTCGAGCGTGAGCAGCACCGTTGCGAAACCGGCCAGCACACCCATTAGCGTGAACAGTTTCACCGTCTCACGCGGCACATTGATGCCCACGACCTTCGCCACGTTGCGGTTGTCTCCGATGAACAGCACGTGCTCGCCGAAACGGTGGCGATTGAGGATGAACCACATGAATATGGCGAGCCCGAGCGCCCAGAGCGCTTGCATCGGGACCAGATCGAACAGCGTGCCCGCGAATACTGCATAGGCCGAACCGCTGGCGAGTTGCTGTAGCGCATTCGAAAGGCCGCCGGAAAGTATCGAAGCGACCCCGGCCCAGAGGAACTGTGTGCCGATTGTCACGATGATCGACGGCACGCCGACCACCGCGACCAACACCCCGTTCACCACGCCGACCAGCGCGCCGCCAGCCAACGCCGCAATAACGGCAAGCCAGGCCGAACCGGTGGTGTTCACGCACCAGGCGAACAGGAAGCCCGCGAATGCCATCACCGACGGGAACGAAAGATCGATCTCCCCAGCCGCAATCACCAGAGTCAGCCCGATCGCCAACACCACCAGCGGCGGAACGGTGGTCAGGAAGGAGAAGTAGATTGGCCAGCCCAGAAAGACCCGCGGTGCGGTCGCCATGAAAAGGCCGACCACCAACGCAAACACGACCACGCTCGGCAAACCTTCCAGGCGAGCAAAACCGGGCAGGCGAAAAAGCACTAACCGCGCCGGCCGTTTTTCTTTAATCGGATCGCTCACGTCCGTGTCCCCGCAACCGGCCCCGGCCCGTGCCCGCTCTGCTGCAGCGAAATCAGGAACCGGGTGAGTTCCTCGAGGCTCATCTCACCGGACTTGAATTCCGCGACGATCCGGCCACGATCGAGCACGACCAGTCGATCGGCGAGCTCGTGCACATGGGCAAGGTTATGTTCGATGTAGATGCAAGCGCGGCCGGAATCCTTGATCGAGCGCACGAAGTCGAGAACCTTGCGCACCTCGCTGATGGCGAGCGCCACCGTTGGTTCATCGAGAATGATCAGATCGCTTTCGAAATACATTGCGCGTCCGATCGCGATGCCCTGGCGCTCGCCACCGGAGAGTTTCGCAATCAACGAATCCGCGTCGATTCCCACGCCGCGGAAACCGAGCTGGTGCTTCAAGATTTCGTTGGCGATGCGCCGTTGTTCGGCAACGTTGATGAAACCGAACCGGTTGGTGATTTGCCGGCCGACAAAAAAGTTACGCCATAGCGGCTGCTTCTCGCCCAGCGATTTTTCCTGATAGACCGTTTCGAAGCGCAAACGGTGCGCCTCGCGCACGGAAAAGCGGCTCCAGTCGACCTCCTCGTCCCGGATGAAAAGCTTGCCCGTGCTCGGCCGCACGACACCGGTCAGCACCTTGATGAGCGTCGATTTACCCGCGCCGTTGTCACCGATCAGGCCGACGATCTCGTTGCGCCCAATGGCGAGGTCGATGCCGGACAGCGCGCGTATCTTCCCGTAGGACAGGCTGATGCCCTGCGCGCGCACGATATGTCGCCAGGCGCTCGTAGCGCGCGCGGCATCGCTCGCCGTCACGCTACGCCCCAGCTCGAAGAAACCACAGTGATGTTGTGTACGACGATAGCCATAAAACCTTCCTTTTGCTTATCGATCGCCGCATCAACTTACATTGAGACTGTCTATGCAATTCAGCAAGATTTAAAGTCTAGTTCAAGAATCGCCCGACGGTGGCTAGAAAATGCCGGCGGGCGTGACAGCGCGGGCGTCACAGCGTCTATCACTCAAACCGGCCAGGGGACTATCATGAGAGAAGCTGCATTCATCAGCGCAGGAGCACATCATGACCTCCAGTCCATCCGCTGAGCCGACCGGCACCTCTCGCGACCCCGCGCAAACTTCCGCCGGCACGACTGGCCATCCCGATCCGAAGGGCTCGCAAAAACCGGCCCCAGACGACCTTCCTAACGCGGACGCGGCAGAGCCCGAGCCTCACGAGCATCTCCCGTCCAGAAGCGACGACAACTGATTCAACACCACAGGTGCCGACGCCGTCCGCGTGACGATCCGCGCGGCAGGTTCGCGAGTGGATCGCACGTGCTTTCGCGCCGACGCCGCGAAGTCGGGGAGAGCTCGCGGTTCACGCAAACGGCCCGATGGATTTCGTCATACGAAGTCGCGACCCGGTGTGAACCGCACAGGAGCAGATCATGCAGAACGTGCTGGTAGGTTATGACGGGTCGGCATCCGCGCAATATGCCGTGACTTTCGCGGCCGATCTGGCCAAGCGTTTCGACGCGCGCTTGCATGTGCTCGTCGTCGCGCGCACGCCGGACTGGGGTGCGATCGAAGTCGAGCGAAAAAATCTGATCGAGCTGGAAGTGCGCCATGCCAACGAGATCCTCGACGACGTCAAGGCGAAGCTCGCCGCTTCGAACGGAGCCGTGGAGTTCGATCTCGTGGTCGGGCCGCCGGCGAAAGAGATCGTGCTGTACGCGGAGCGGCATGCTATCGACCATCTCGTGGTGGGACATCGCGGACATACGCCGTTCGATCGCTGGCTGATCGGTTCGGTCGCCCGCCAGGTGCTCGCCTACGCGCCGTGCGCGGTCACCATCGTGCGCGATCCGGCGACCATGAAAAAAACGCGGCATGAGAACTGATCGTCCCTGAAATTTGGCCGTCCAGCAGGCCAAATCGGCGGCTACCTCGCAATATGCAAATAAGCGATTGCCATAACTTTCACGACTTCCGTGAACTGGCACGGCTCAGACTGCCGGGCCCGATCTTTAACTACATCGATGGCGCCGCCGACGACGAAGTGACCTATCGCCGGAACACCGCGAGCTTCCAGCAATGTGACCTGGTACCCAATGTGTTGCGGGGAGTCGGTGACGTGGATCTCTCGGTGCACGTGCTCGGCCAGCGGCTGGCGATGCCTGTGTATTGTTCCCCGACCGCACTGCAACGCCTTTTCCACCATGAAGGCGAACGCGCAGTGGCCGCTGCGGCGTCGAAGTACGGAACGATGTTCGGCGTTTCTTCGCTCGGCACGGTCAGCATGGAAGAGTTACGCAAAGCGTTCCCGACACCGCAGGTGTACCAGTTCTACTTCCATAAGGACCGCGGTTTAAACCGTGCAATGATGCAACGCGCCAAAGAGACTGGCATCGATGTGATGATGCTGACGGTCGACAGCATCACTGGCGGAAACCGCGAGCGCGATCTGCGTACAGGCTTCACCATCCCTTTCAGACTCACCTTGGGCGGTATGCTCCAATTCGCTCTGAAGCCGAAATGGGTTCTGAACTACGTCACGCATGAGCGCTTTTCCATGCCGCAATTGGAGACCCACGTCGACTTTGGCGGCGGTGCGATGTCGATTGGCCGCTACTTCACGGAAATGTTGGACCCTTCGATGAATTGGGACGACGTTGCCGAGATGGTCCGTGACTGGGACGGCCAGTTTTGCCTGAAGGGCGTGATGTCTGTCGAGGACGCGAAGCGTGCGGCCGCAATTGGCTGTACCGGCATCGTGCTGTCCAATCATGGCGGCAGGCAGCTAGATGGATCGAGAGCCGCGTTCGATCAGCTTGCGGAGGTTGTGGATGCCGTGGGTGACAAGCTGGACGTCATCATGGATGGAGGAGTGCAACGCGGAACACATGTTCTGAAGGCTCTGGCTCTAGGGGCCAAAGCCGTTGGCGTCGGACGTTACTATTTGTTCCCGCTGGCAGCGGCTGGGCAGGCTGGCGTCGAGCGGGCACTGGCCTTGATGAAAACAGAATTAGAGCGGGGCATGAAATTGATGGGATGTAGCTCGGTCAGCGAGCTCTCTCGCGAAAGTCTTCGCTTTCGATAATTGCGACGGATTAGTCATCTTTCAGAGGACGCTGCCGATACGAGAAGATTGAGTCGAACACGGCATCAACATTGATGAGTTCGCCGATCATGTCACCGGCACGCAATTATTCTTGAAGAAATGGCGCTGCGAGATCCGAAGCCAGGGTTTTCGCCTACACTGCTGTGCCGACGAAAGAGAACGGGGCGCACAATAATTGAAATGGCGCCCGTGAATCGCCCAATCGAGTCACCACCTCCGTTCTGCCGCTTAGAAACCCTGAGCGGTTATCGCAGGGTGTGTGACAAGCAATACGACACCCAGAATGCAGCCGCCGATGAGGGCAGCCAGCCCAATTGCCACGAACGGCAGCCAGCTAAAGTTGACATGGGCGAAGTCGGCTTCGTGGGCGGTTCGATTGCGCACTCCGAAGAAACTCCACAGAACGATGCGCGCCATCCGGATGAGTTCCATCACTTCCTCCTGTTCGTTTGATCGCGTTGACTAATGTTCATGCTTCTCACGGATTCAGAACAGCAGCAGTTGTGATCAATTTGAGGAATGCAGCCGGGGCTGGCCGACTCTGACACTTCAGCACAGGTATTCACGCGCCGGCATCGCCGCAGTTTTACTTCTGGCGATGCGGTGAGCAAATCGCAGCGATATACCTGCTGCGGCCGCGCTCAGGCTTTTTCTTCGTGCGATACCGGCAAAATGGACGCAGCCGACGCGACACCTGTACCTGTCGCGCCATACGGTGCCTCGCGCACAACATCGCCCTGATAAAACCCGGTGAAGCGTTCGAGTTGACGCTGCGCGTCTTGCACGGCGACGGTTTCGTCCAGTACCGCGCTTGAAAAGCCCATGCGCTCCATCTGCATCAGTTGATCGACCAGTACCTCGCCCGTCGCCCGCAAGTCTCCATTGAAGCCGAGCCGGCGGCGCACGAGGTACGCCTGCGAGTACGCGCGTCCATCGGTGAAGGTGGGGAAATGCAACTCGACGCGCGCGGCGGCTGAAATATCGGCCGCATGCGCGAGCGGATCGGCATCGTTAGGCAAAGCGAGTACGGGCGCCGCTGCATCGGCGGCATGGTCGTGCGCGGCGAGCAGGCGAATGCGTGCCGGGGTCTTCATACGCGCTCCTGTGCCGTGGCGCGAACCGCGTCCGCGGCAGCCTTGAATGGATCGAGTCCGACCCGGCGCACGGTTTCGATGAAAGTCTCGCGACGTTCGCCGCGCCGCTCGCGCAACGCCACATAGCGGCCGAGCACCGCGTCGACGACATCGGTCACTTCATGTGACGCGAACGACGGGCCGATGACCTTGCCGGAGCGGGCGTCGCCGCTGCGCGCGGAGCCATCCGCGCCGCCGAGCGTGACCTGATACCACTCCGCGCCATCCTTGTCGACGCCAAGAATGCCGATATGTCCGCTGTGATGATGGCCGCACGAATTGATACAGCCGCTGATATGCAGATCGACCTCGCCAATGTCGTTCAATTCGTCGAGGTCCTGATAGCGCTCCATGATGCTCTGTGCGATCGGCAACGAGCGGGCGTTGGCGAGCGCGCAGAAGTCGCCGCCAGGGCAGGAAATCATATCGGTGAGCAGATGCACGTTGGCGCTTGCGAGCTGCACCGCGACCGCCGCGTGCCAGAGCGCGAGCAGGTCGTCGACGTGGACCCACGGCAGCACGATGTTCTGCGTGTGCGTGACGCGCGCTTCTCCCGACGAAAAGCGGTCCACGAGATCCGCCACGCGTTCGAGCTGCTCGGCCGATGCATCGCCGGGCGCCTGCAATGGTCGCTTGAACGACAGCGTGACGATGCGCATGGACGGGTCCTTGTGCGGCGCGACGTTGCGCTCCAGCCAGCGCTGCAATTGCGGCGTCTGCCGCGCAGCGGCTTGCAGCGCGGCAGCAGCGGCCGGGTCGGCGGCTCGGCGCTCGGCCGCTGCCGGCGGCACGACGAAATACGTGCTGATGCGGTCGAACTCGGCTTGAGGAATCGTGTGCGGACCGCCGTGGTGATCCACGATCTGCCGGAACTCTTCCTCTACTTCGTCGATGAAGCGCTGGCCTTCGGCCTTCACGAGGATCTTGATACGCGCCTTGTATTTGTTGTCGCGCCGTCCGAACTGGTTGTACACGCGGACCACGGCCTCGATGTAATTCATGATGTGCCGCCACGGCAGAAACTCGCGCAACACAGTGCCGATGACCGGTGTGCGGCCCATGCCCCCGCCCACCGATACGCGAAAGCCCAGCTCGCCATTTTGGTCGCGCACGAGGCGCAGTCCCACGTCGTGCCATCCGGTCGCCGCGCGGTCCTCCTTAGCGCCGGTGATCGCGATCTTGAACTTGCGCGGCAGAAACGCGAACTCGGGATGCAGCGTGGTCCACTGGCGCATGATTTCGGCGAAGGGCCGCGGGTCGGCGATCTCGTCCGGTGCCACACCTGCCCGCTCATCGCATGAAATGTTGCGGATGCAGTTGCCGCTGGTCTGAATGCCGTGCATGTTGACCGTGGCGAGGAGGTCCATCACGTCGGCGGCTTTCGACAGCGGTATCCAGTTGAATTGAACATTGGTGCGTGTCGTGAAGTGCGCTTGATTGGTAGGCAAGCGCACGGTGCCGAGCTTGCGCTGAGCCTCCATTGCCTGCCGGTACACCTCTGCTTCGGGCTCGTCGTATTCGCGTGCAATACGCGCGAGCACGCGAAGCTGGGCGCTGGAGAGCTCGCCATACGGAACCGCGACACGCAGCATCGGCGCGTGCCGCTGGACGTACCAGCCGTTTTGCAGGCGCAGCGGGCGAAACGCATCCTCGCTCAGCCTGCCGTCTTGCCAGCGTTCGATCTGATCGCGAAACTGGGCCGCGCGGCTTTGCACGAAGGCTTTGTCGAATTCGTTGTAGCGGTACATAGTGCGGAAATGGCGGACGTGTGGTCCACACGGAACAAGGAAAATATCGCGCCGCAGTAGCCGCCTCAAGCAGCAGATGGCGCTTAATGGAGCGCAGCAGCTCTCGCCCCGCACTGATTCAGCGAGGGTCGGCTGGAGGGCGCTTGCGGGTCGATCGTGCGTCCCGATGGCCTGGGCAAGACGTCGCATTCCTTCTCCGATCTGATCGGCCGTCGCACTCGCGAACGATAGGCGAAGATGCACGCTGCCATATAGCCGCCCCGAGGCTCTCAGGTGATCATCGTGAATACAGCCAAAGCCCGACCTTCCCCGAATCGTCTGCGACTGTCCGCTGCGGTGAGGGGGAGAGTCCAGACTGTGACAACGGCGACGGGCATCAGCATCTGGCAGGCGGCCGCGCCGGTTTCGAGCCATACTGTGCGCCGACAAGCTCGCCGAACGTTCACATCTCCAGACATCACATGACGTCCAACGCCGAGCAACATGCGACAAACATTCCAACAAAGTCCAACATGACCCGCTACGAGGCACTCGCCACCACGATCGCTGAAGAGATCCGAGCCGGCCATATTCCGATCGGCTCTCGCCTTCCATCCCTGCGCTATATCATCGCGCAGCATGGCGTCAGTCAGTCGACCGTTCTGCGTGCGTACTATCTGCTCGAGGAGTGGGGGCTCATTCGTGCCGAGGAGCGTTCCGGTTTTTACGTCACACCGGGTGCGGGAGTCCAGCAAGCGGTTTCCATGCAGGCGGCAACACTCGCGGAGTCCGCGAAGGTAGACATTTCGGATCTCGTCTTTTCAGTGCTCGATGCGGCAAAGCATCCTGGCATCGTGCCGCTTGGCTCCGCTTTTCCTTCCCCTCTGCTGTTTCCGTCCGCCAGGCTCCTCAAGTCGCTGGCACAGGGCACGCGCTCGCTGAGCCCGTGGAGTACCGTCGCGGACCTGCCACCGGGCAATGACCACCTGCGTCGCCAGATCGTGCTGCGCTACGTCGGCACGGGCCTCTCCGTGGCAACCGAGGAAATCGTCGTGACAAACGGCGCTCTGGAAGCGCTCAATCTCTGTCTGATGGCGGTGACGCGCCCGGGCGACGTCATCGCGGTCGAGTCGCCTGGCTTTTACGCCGCATTGCAGGCCATCGAGCGGCTCGACCTGCGCGCGGTCGAGATTCCCGTCGATCCGGTCACCGGACTGGACCTCGACGCACTCGCGGTCGCGCTCGATAAGCATCCGATCCGCGCCTGCTGGTTCATGACGAACTTCCAGAATCCGACCGGCGTTACGCTCTCGGTGGAGAAAAAGAAAGCGCTCGTCGATCTACTGGCCAAGCGCGAAATACCGCTGATCGAAGATGACGTCTATCAGGAGCTTCACTTCAGTCGTGATCGGCCGCTGCCGGCGAAGGCCTTCGACACCAAGGGCCTCGTCATGCACTGCAGTTCTTTCTCGAAGACGCTCGCGCCCGGCTACCGGATCGGCTGGGTAGCGGCTGGCCGATTCGCCGACCGGGTGCAACGGCTCAAGCTGATGACGACGCTGTCGGCCAGCATTCCGGTACAGGCCGGAATTGCCGACTATCTGCAATATGGCGGCTATGACAAGCATTTGCGCAAGCTGCGCAATGCGTTCAAGTCACAGCTAGCGTCAATGGATGCCGCGCTTCGGCGTTCGTTGCCGCGCGACGTGCGATGGACCCTTCCGAACGGGGGCTACTTTCTCTGGCTTCAGTTGCCCAATGCGGTCGATGCGATGGCGCTTCATCGACGCGCCATCGCCCACGGCATCAGTATCGCGCCCGGGCCGATCTTCTCCGCTACCCACTCGTTCGAAAACTGCATCCGTCTGAACTTCGGCCACCCATGGGATACCTCGATCGATGAGGCTGTGCGAGTACTTGCGGACATCCTCAAAAGCTGACCGGCTGTGTGATTCGCGCGCCCCGCTTCAATCCTGGCCCGGCATGCCGCCGACAAACTTCCGCGCCGCGCGCGCGGCGCAGTCCAGTGTAAACCCGAGCGCGCCAATGATCAGAACGACGGCGGTCAAATCGCCGTAGGCGAGGCGGTCCCGTGCATCGAGGACGAGATAACCCAGCCCCGAGCTGACCCCGAGCATTTCGGCCGGCACCAGCACTATCCACAGGATGCCGATTGCGAGCCGCACGCCAGTCAGCACGTGCGAGGCGACACCCGGCACATACACGTGCCACAACATCTCGAGCCTCGTCGCAGCGAGCGACTCGCCTAGCTGCACCCACCGGCGATCGATGTGCGCCACCCCTGCCGCGGTGCTCATCGACAGTGGCCACACGGCCGCGAAGGTCAGCAGGAAATACACAGCGCGATCGCCGATGCCGAGCGACATCACCGCGATGGGCATCCACGACAGCGGCGAGATCATGCGCAGAAACTGCAGC
Organism: Paraburkholderia sp. JPY465; assembly: GCF_050436725.1. Taxonomy (NCBI): domain Bacteria; kingdom Pseudomonadati; phylum Pseudomonadota; class Betaproteobacteria; order Burkholderiales; family Burkholderiaceae; genus Paraburkholderia; species Paraburkholderia sp. JPY465. The sequence continues at coordinate 1,924,430 of NZ_JBNDMT010000002.1, read as the reverse complement.
GTCGGTGAGAACGTCGTTTCGAAGCGCTTCGAGCGGCCGAGTGCAAAGCCCAGCGGAACGCCGACGACGAGCGCCCAGCCAAGGCTAACCGCGACGCGGCGCAGACTCGCTGCCACATGCGACAACAGATGCTCGTCGGCGACGAGCCCCGGCAATGCCGCCAGCGCATGCAGCGGTGAAAACTGCGCAACGAAGCCGTCGGCACCGCCAGGCAGTGTCACCGCCGCCCACCAGGCGACGATCGCGATCGCGCCGCCCAGCAGTCCGAGCAGCGCGTTCGGCAGGCGCCGCGAGCGCCGCACTGCCCTGTCCCCGTCGGCGTGACTCGCAGTGCGCGATGAACTCACCGTCCGTGATGAAAGACTACTAGACAATCACAGTCTCCATTCTCTCGAATCCGTCCGGCAAACCGAATGCCTGCATGCCGCCAACCGATGTAATGCTTCGTCTCACGAATCGCTCGTCGACGAGATCCCCCGCGACGAACTTTGGGTCCAGTTGTGCAACGAACGCCTGGTTACCGTCGATCTTTGTCGCCTTGAGCCGCCGCACGAGTTCCTCGGTGTACGACGGATACGGATAGGGCTGAAAATCGATCCGCTTCTGGTGCCAATCGGCGTGAACGATTGCCCGGTCTCCGAGGTAGCGGCCCTCGCCTGCCGCGGACGGCGCCAGCACATCGGTAAGCACCTCCGCCGTATGCGGTGTGTAGTGGTCCGCCCCCGAACGCGAAAGCAGTTGCGCCGCTTCCTGCGGATGCGCGCGCGTCCACAGTTGAGCCTGCACGATCGCATCCACCACCTTCTGCGTCCACTGCGGACGGCCGGTGATATCCCGTTCGTGCATGAACACCACGCAGCAGGCGTGGTTGCGCCACACGTCGCCGGTGAAGCGCAGGACCTTGCCCACCTGCATCTTTTCGGCCGCGGCGTTGAACGGCTCCGCGACGATGAAGCCGCCAATCTGTTTTGCAGCAAGCGCGGGCGGCATATCGGAAGGCGCCATCACGACGAGACGAACTTCATTGCGCTCGAGCGGACCGCTCTTCGTCAGCACGGGCGTCAGGCCATGCGCGCGCAACAGGTCCTGCAACACGATGTTATGAATCGAGTACCAGAACGGCACCGCTACGGTCTTGCCACCAAGATCGTTCACCGTCGAAATGTCCGGCGCGACGGTGAGAGCCGACCCGTTGACGTGATTCCACGCGACGATCTTTGCCGGTGCCTTGGCTCCGTAGCGTGCCCATACCGTCATCGGAGAAAGCAGATGCACCACGTTCACCTGACCTGACAGGAACGCTTCGACGAGCTGAGCCCAACTGCGCAGCAGTACGGGCTTGTCCGCCTGCAAACCGGCAGCGGCGAAATAGCCCTTGTTATGTGCGACGAGCAGCGGCGCGGCATCGGTGATAGGCAGGTTACCGATGCGTACGGGTGCATCGGGTTCGGCGTTCGCACGGGCGTCGAAAGCACTCAGCAACGGTGCCGCGCCAGTCACGGTCAGCATCGCGGCGAGCTTGAGCCAGTCGCGACGGGAAATAGGGTGTTCGCACATTAAACGCATTCCTCAGTCGTTGTGGGAGGAAACGGATGAAGGCACCGAATCGCGTAACGCTTCCAGGATTCGCAGCCGCAACGCGCCGAGCCTCTGCAGATGTTCGACGCGTGGGTAACGGATGTCGATGTCCAGTTCCAGCGCCAGCGTGCCGCGCCGGCCAAGCACCGCCACGCGGTCGGAGACGAGCAGTGCTTCATCGATGTCGTGCGTGACGAGCAGCGTTGCTGCCTGCGTGTCGGCGACAACCTGTTTCAGCAGTTTCTGCATCCCCTCGCGGGTGATTTCATCCAGCGCCCCGAACGGTTCGTCGAGGACCAATACTTTTGGCCGCCGGGCCACGCAGCGCGCCAGAGCCACGCGCTGCGCCATGCCGCCAGACAGCTGTGAAGGCACCAGGTCTCGCGCGTGTGCGAGCCCGACTTCTTCGAGCGCCGCGGCCACACGCGCCCGGCGTTCAGCAGCGGACAACTTCGTCTGTCTCGCGAAGCCCAGTCCGAATGCGACGTTGCGCTCCACCGACAACCAGGGCAGCAGGCAGGGGTCCTGAAAGGCAATGGCCACGTCCGGGCGCGGACCACTGACGGGCTCGCCATCGATCAGGACGGTGCCGCGCGTTGCCGCGGACAGTCCCGCCACGACCCGCAGCAACGACGATTTGCCCGCCCCGCTCGGACCCAGGATCGACACGATCTCGCCGCGTCGCACGCTATACGTCACGCCATCGATAACCCGACGCTGTCCGTAGCTGAGCGCGATGTCGTGGAGTTCCACGTGAGGTGCGACGAACTCGGCCATCATTCGGTCCTGGCATGCAGCGCAAGCTGGTGCTTGAGTTGCACGATGCTCGGCGTGACGATCGGCACGAACGACGCCTCGCGCACGCGACGCGCAACGGCCGACTGCTCGCGCAGATAGCCCTGTCCGCCGCTCGCCTGGACCTCGAGGTTGACGGCCGATGCCACCAGCGACGCCAGCGCAATGCGCAGGCGGAAAAGGTTCGGCGCATCCTCGATATAGGTCTGAGCCGCAATGCCCGTGCATAGCTGGTCCGTCAACCGTGCAAGCTCGTCGGCGAGCTGTTCGGCGTCTGCGGCCAGCGCCAGCCTCGATGCCGGACGGGCCAGCGCCACGGCCGCGAGCGCGCGACGCGCAAGACCAAGCGAAAGACCGCACTGCAATCCAAGGAAGCCGGGACGCACTCGAGTCAGGAACGTACTCGCGTCGGCGGCGATCATCCAGCGTTCGTCGAGCTGTGCGCCCTCGATCTTCAACGCGGCGGTATTGCTCGCGCGCAATGCGATCAGGTCGAGATCGCCGCTTCGCCCAACGCCGGGAAGATCGTGCGGAACCGCGAAAATCGACGGCTTGCCGCTGTCCGCGTGATCGAACGCTGCTGCCACCAGAAATCCCTCGGGACGCAGATTCGTGATCCACGGCAGACTCCCCGACAGCGCCCAGCGACGCGCGCCGGACCCATTGGCTGCAACCGGTTCGGCCCTCATCTGCAACGGCTCCAGCGCGGACAGGTACTTCATTGCGTTCGACAGGCCGGTCGCGCCCGCGACCTCGCCACTCAGCAGTGGCGCGAGCCACGTGTCGCGCAGCCCGGCATTCGGACTGTGCAACAGGTATTCGATAAAGGTCCGATGGCCCCAGAACACGAACGCGGCGCTCAGAGAGTGGGAAGCAACCTGCGCGATCGCTTCGACTGCATCGGTCGCGGCACCACCACGACCGCCGGCATAGGTCGCGGGAACGCCAACGCCGAAAAGTCCGGCAGCGGCAAGCCGCGGCACGATTTCACGTGCGTGCCCCGCGCTCGAGTCGAGCGACTCCGCGTGCGTGTCGAGCCATACGGCAAGATCGGCGGGGACGAAAGAAGCGGTACTCATACTGTTTGCGTCCCGGGTTCCCAACGATAGTCGGCCAACTGCGGATTGAGATCATTGCGAGCGAGGTTGTTCGCGAAGTTGCAGAGCGTCGCAAGACTCACGCCGAGGACCACTTCGAGCGCGTTCGCATTGGTAAAGCCAGCCGCCAGGAACGCCGAGAGTTCCGAGTCGGCGACAGCGCCGCGCGTGGCGATCACCGCGCGCGTGAATACAGCGACCGCGTCGAGCCGCGCGTCGGGCAGCGGCTGCTGCGCACGCAGCGCATCCACCAGCGCCGGGGCAAGTTGTGCTTTCTTCAACGCAACCGCGGTGTGACCCGCCACACAGAAACCGCAACCGTGAATCGCCGCAGCCGTGATCTGAACCGTTTCACGCTCGGCCAACGTCAGTCCGCCGCGCGAGTTGATTTCTCCGACGCTCAGGTACGTTTCCAGCGCCACAGGCGCATTCGCCAGCGCGGCAACGAGGTTTGGCAGGAAACCATTTGCAGCCAGTGAGCGCTGAAGAAACGGGCGGCTCGCCTCGGGCGCGCTCTCGACAGTCTGCAGGGGCAGGCGGCTCATATTGCACTCCTTTCAGTTGGAGACGTATTCTGTGCGCCGTGCCCGATTGCCAACAAGTCGAAACCATCTCTAATTTCTGCCCGATTGTCTTTGACCGCTGCTGCTCAATGAATCGCGCCGCTTTGTATGGAGCTTGTCTGTTGGTCGCGCACTACGGGATGACCGCGCCGCCATGATCCGGGCTGTACTCCGATCACGCGCTGGAACGCACGCGCGAATGCCGACTCGGAATGGTAGCCAACCTGCTCGATCACTTTCGCGGTCGATGCGCCATGCGCAAGCATGGTGGCGGCCAGTTTCATCCTGACGAGGGCGACGAACTGTGCAGGCGGCTGACCGGCAAGCTCGCCGAACAGCCGGCAAAAACGCGAACGGGACATATGGACGAAGGCGGCCATCGTCTGCGTCGTCCAGCACTTCTCGGGAGTCTCGACGATGGCGCCGGCCAGTTGCGCGAACGCGGGGTGCCGCAACAGTCGCCAGAAACTTGGCACCGCATCCTCGTCGCGATCATGTGCGCGCAACGCGTACACAAAAAGCAGACCGGTGAGCCGGGCGAGAACCGGCGACACTGCATCGGCGCCGCCCAACGCTTCGTCCCGGATCAGGCGGAAGATCGTGCGTGCCTTTTCCATCGACGGGTGGTCGTGGCGCGCAATGATCCTTTCCGGCAACAACCCGACCACCAGCCCGTCGAGCGCCGACGCGAATTCGAAGAAACCGCAAGCAATGCCAACGCCCGCCGCGGTGCGCTCGTGAGTCTGCCCGGGTTCGAGTGGCGTCATCACGCCCATGCGCGCGGTCTCGCTGCCGGCCGCCGGCGGCTCGGCTGACGGCGACAGACAATGCGGAACATCTCGCACCAGAAACGCTGCATCACCGGCTTGCAAGCGGATGCTGTGTGCCGCCCGTTCCGGTCCGGCTGCGACATGCAGCCAGCACTCGCCATACAGCACGACATGAAAGCTGGCGAGGTGACGGCCTGCCGTCGATGCTTGCCACGTGCCGCAGTACTGCCCAACGTGAAACACCGTGCTCTTTAGTTCGAGACTGGAAAGCAGCCAGTCGGTCATTTCGTCCGTGGAATCACTCAGCATGCTCAGACACCCGAGAAACAAAATACCTTCCAGAGTGGCGTCTGCGATAAGCGTCGACAACGATTTTTTCGTCAGAACGATATGCGCGTCTGCGGATTCGCGGAACCACAACGGTGCGTACTCGGCAGTTAGCGCCGGCGCGATGGCGAGAACGCTCAGCACACACAGGGAGGCAAGCGTGCCGCGCGCCGCCGCGCTTCCTTTGAGGCTACCGAAACGACGGCCTCTTCTTGTCCCATGTTCACGTCTCCGTAGTGTTGCCTGCACGCGACCCGAGGAGAGCCAACTCGATTCTCGGCAGAGCTTGCCGCATTCGCTTACAAGCGTTTCTCCAATTCCTCTCTAAGGGTCATGGCGTCTGCGTTCACAACGTTGCTATTCGGGCTCTTAGCGTTGCTCATGCTGTCCTCCCATTTCGTCGCGAAGGTGAACAGCAGCATGGGACGCACGATTAACATGCACTAGCCCGACGGGTGTTAGAGTCATTAATCAACAAAAATTTGCTAATGGGGGCGACGATGAACGAGGTCCGCGCTATTTCGGTTTTCGTCCGCACGGCGACACTCGGCAGTTTCCGCCGCGCCGCCGTAGATCTCGGTATCTCGCCTCAGGCGGCGAGCCACGCTGTGATGCAGCTTGAAAAATCCCTTGGCGTCCAGGTTTTCCATCGGACCACACGCAAGCTGAGCCTGACCGACGAGGGACAACGACTGTTGCGCAGCGTCGAGCCGGCGCTCGCCATGCTGTCTTCGGCGATCGACGATGCTCGCCGTTCAAAAGAGGAAGTCGCGGGACCACTGTGTGTGAGCGCCCCGACCGCACTCGGACGGACGGTACTGTTGCCGTTGATCCTGGAGTTCGCGGCGCTATACCCCGATGTGCAGATCGACGTGCGTTTCGACGATCGCTTCACGGATCTCGTCAGCGATCGCGCGGACGTCGGCTTTCGCGGCGGGTCGCCGCCATCTGGGGGCGCCATTGCCCGACGACTTCTGCCAATTCAGTTGATCGTGTGCGCGTCACCGGCCTACCTCGAACGGTACGGCGTGCCGAAGACCGTCAATGACCTCGATGCGCATCGTTGCTCAGCGTATCGGCGGGCGAACACCGGCAAGCACGCGCCATGGGAATTCATGATCGGCGGAGAGATCGTGTACAAGGAGATGGCTGCGTCGGTGTGCTCGAACGATGTCGACGCGGAAGCCGAAGCGGTACTAGCCGGACTGGTGATCGGGCAGCTCGGAAGCTTCTCAGCGGTGTCACACATCCGCGCCGGACGACTGGTGCCTTTGCTCACTCAGCATGTGACCCAGCGCGAGTCGATCTACGTCTACTACCGCCGCCGAACCGAGCAACCGTTGCGCGTGAGAACCTTCATCGATTTTGCGGTTTCGCGGCTGGCGGACAACAGTCAATTTTTCCTGACGGCAGAAGAGCTGAGCGGTTCCGCGCGCAGAGGCGGGCGCGCCGCCCGCAGGCATAGCGCCGCGTAAGTGCCTGCGCCGCGGAGCAGTCGAGTGCGCGTCACCTGCTTAGCCGGCGATACGCACTCAGGTGCCTGACAAGTCCCTGCTTGTCGCCTCGAATCTCGCTCAAGCGTGCAATATTGAAGTGAGCGTCGGCATGCGTGGGATTGAGCTCGATGCATCGTTCATAGGCTTGCATCGCTGCGTCGTAGCGCTCCAGTTCTTCCAGAGCGACTGCGCGATTGAAGTGCAACAGAGCGTCCTGCGGAAAATGCTCGAGCGCCCGGTCAAAGACGGACAATGCCTCGTCGTACTTCATGCCGACTTCGCAAAGCAGGACGCCCAGGTTGTTATAAGCGTCGTAGTGCGGAGTCGGCGACAATTCGAGCACCTTTTTATACGCCTGCTCAGCACCGATGACGTCGGTATCGGCAAGTTCCTCTGCAAGAGCGAACCACTCCTCGGTTTGCTTTTCCCGGCCAACGATGTTGCGGGGGGCAGCGTCGAGGAACGCGACTTCGCCCTTGACAGGCGCCACTTCCAGATCGAGCAGAAGCTGACCCGAGGTCGCATCCCATTGTGATTCACCGGTCTTGACGACCACCGAGTCACCAACTGCCGTAATGCGGATGCCGGTCAGCGGAAGTTCTTCAGGCAATTCCGCTTTGAGCCGCGCAAGCGCTCGCAGAATCTTTCGCGACGCGATTTTGGCCGACTGAAGCTGGAAAGCTGTGCGCAATAACACGACGTCGCGGAACGTGAACCGGAGCTCGTTACGGCGACCGCGCGACGGTTGCACGAATCCAGCGTCTATCAGGCCGGACAGCACTCGTCGTGAGACACCCAGCAGCGACTGGAGACTGCGCAACGAGTAGTCGTGCGAGGCATTGCGCCTTTTCACTTGCGCGCCCGAACCTTGGCAGGAGCCGCTTCTTCGACCTTGGCCGGCGCCCGCTTCGCCGGTCGCCTCGGTTTGGATGCGAGCTCATCGGCTGCCGCTGCGGGCGCCTTTTTTACGGGCGCGGCTTTGGCGGGCGCGGCCTGCTTGGTCTTGTTGCGGCCAAGGCTCGCACGAAGGGCTTCCATCAGGTCAATCACTTCGGCGCCCGACTCCATGCCTGGTTCGGCGGGAGACACGATCTGCTTGCCGGCGATCTTCTGGTCAATCGCTGCCAGAATCCGCTTCTTTTCCTCATCCTCGTACGCCGTTGGGTCATACGAATCTTCCGACACCTGGTCGATTATTTGCAGCGCGAGCTGAAGCTCGGTGCCCGTCACTGCTACATGCTCGATATGCAATTCAGTCTGCGAGCGAACCTCGTCCGCGAACAACAGTTGCTGAAACACCATGCCGTCCTCGGCCGGGCGAATCTGGACGATGCGTGTCTTCCCTTTATATGACCATTTTGCGAGCGCGCACCGTTCGCTTTCGCGCATCGCCTGCTGAAGCAGACTGTACGGTTTGCCGCCGCGCTTGTCTGGCGCGATGAAATAAGCCTTGTCGTAATACAGAGGGTCGACTGATTTCTCCGGCACGAAGGAAACAATCTCAACGACATGCGTTGCGCCTTCCTCGAGCGCTTTCAGTTCGTCTGGCGTGAAAACGACGAACTGGCCTTTTTCAAACTCATAGCCTTTCTTCATGTCGGCTCGCGCCACGACCTCGCCTGTCGCCTCGGAGATGTACTGCTGTTTGACCCGTCCGCCGTCAGGCGTCAGGAGATGGAATCCCACACCTGAAGCGCTGTCGGTCACCGAGTAAAGCTTGACCGGAATCGATACCAGACCGAAGGAAAGCGTCAGAGACGCAATTGAACGCGCAGCCATGACTGTCTCCCGATAAGCGGCGACCGCTGGTCGCACAAACTCGGTTGCATCGCACGAGGGCGAACTGTGCTTGGGGAATTCTACGGCGTTTTCGGGCGCTGGCACTCGATGTGTACAGGAAGCCGATCAGGTTCTCCGGATTCAACCAGACAACTTCTATAGATCGGCGTCAGCGCTCCTCTTTGGAATCGGTTCCAATTGCGGGCACGAGCTGACTAAAACACATGGCCCCGGCGCTGACACTGAGCAATTGACGCAAGGATAGAATTGACTTGCCCGCCAAGGATGCCGTGGTACAGAATGGCGCGCCGCCCTCGGCAAAACGACTAACGCCATTAGAGCGCAGCCAACGGTCTTTAATTGATTTTCTTTTTATCAGCCTGACTCGATTTCGCCGCACCGTGCAAGGAGCGATCAGAACAGATAATCGGGTCTTGCAAAAGGTGATGGAACAGGATCGCCTCGACGGAATCACCACTTTTGTTGCCGTCGCTGAGCAGAAAAGCTTTACCGCCGCAGCGGCAAGATTGGGTGTCACGCCGTCCACTGGCGGCTTTGTAGAGGAACTCGATTGCCTTCCTGAAAGTTGACCAAATAGCTTCCGCTTCCGGCCTCGTTCCGGCCACAAACGTTGAGTCATTTCACCCGTCAGTTGCTGCTCAAACAATTTTCGGCGCGATTCCGATAACTAACGATAATCTCTCGATGCGGACGCGGCACCAGATAAAGAAACAATCACGGAAGCAAGGAATTGGCGCATTGCGCATCAATCTCCGCCGTTTTACATATATCGGCATCGCGACTCGATTGAATTGAACGCCATTTCGTTTATCCTGTTTCCATAGTCGTGCGATGGTCCAAACCAGCAGTGCTCTCGTCGGAGGTCACGGCCAATGAGTCCCGTCATCATCACCCTGCTCGTGCTCCTGGGCATCGGGCTGTTGCTCGCGCTCTGGCTAATGGGCATCTACAACGGGCTGGTGGTTGCCCGGAAGCGCTTCGAGAACGCCTTTGCGCAGATCGATGTGCAGCTCAAGCGGCGCTACGACCTGATTCCGAACCTGGTCGAAGCGGTCAAGGGCTATATGGGCCACGAGCGGGAGACGCTCGACGCCGTCATCAAGGCCCGCAACAGCGCGATGGCTGCCGAGCAGAAAGTCGCGGCCAATCCCAGCGACCCGGCGGCCATCAAAGGGTTTAACCAGGCCGAGGCTCTGCTGGGCGGCACCTTGGGCAGGCTCTTTGCCCTCTCCGAGGCCTACCCGGACCTCAAGGCCAACCAGAACATGCTCGCCTTGCAGGAAGAGCTGACCTCGACCGAGAACAAGGTCGGCTTCGCCCGGCAAGCGTTCAACGACGCCGCCACCGAGTACAACATCCGGCGCGAGGTCTTCCCGGCGGTTACGGTGGCCGGCATGTTCGGCTTCAAGGAGGCGACGCTATTGGAAACCGCAGAGACCGAGCGCGCAGCGCCCAAGGTGTCGTTCCGGTAGGCCGGGACCGCGATCGCTCTGTGCGTCTCATGCTCCCCAAGCCGCTCTGACCGTGACCACCAATTTCTTTCAGCAGCAGGATTCGGCCCGACACAAGACCTTTCAGCTGGTGGTCTATTTCGTCCTGGCGATCCTGATACTGATCGCCTTGGTCTACGGGCTGCTGGTGGCGCTCAGCACCTATGGCGCCCACGCGCCGGTCTCCTGGTGGCACCCGGAGATGCTCCTGCTCGCGGCGCTGGGGGTGGGCCTTGTGGTCGGTGGCGCCAGCGCATTCAAGGTAAGCCAGCTCGCTTCCGGCGGCCAGGCTGTCGCCTTGATGTTGGGCGGTGTGGAGGTACCCCGCACGACCACCGACGCGCGGCAGAAACGGCTGCTCAACGTCGTCGAGGAGATTGCCCTCGCTGCGGGAGTGCCGGTACCCCCCGTTTATATTCTGGATGAGCCCGGAATCAATGCCTTCGCGGCCGGCTACGCTCCGGGCGATGCCGTGGTCGCCGTCTCGCAGGGCTGCCTGAACTACCTGACCCGCGACGAGCTTCAGGGCGTGGTGGCTCACGAGTTCAGCCACATCCTCAACGGCGACATGCGACTCAACATCCGGCTAATCGGCCTGATCTTCGGGATCATGGTGTTGTCCATCATCGGCCGCAGCCTCATGTTCGCTTCCAGAGGACGCTCGTCGGGAAGGCAGAATTCCCAGGGCGGCATGGTGCTGCTGGGCCTGGGCGTGTTCGTGCTCGGTCTCGTGGGAGCGTTCTTCGGTCGGCTGATCATGGCGGCGGTGTCGCGGCAGCGCGAGTACCTGGCCGACGCCAGTGCCGTCCAGTTCACGCGCAACCCCGACGGAATCGGCGGGGCGCTAATGAAGATCGGCGGGCTGGCCGAGGGGTCACGCATCGGCAACCCCCAAGCCGCAGAGGCTGGTCACATGTTTTTCGCCAACGCCTTCGCTGGCGAGGGACTCGCCGGACTGCTGGCTACCCACCCGCCCCTCGTCGAGCGCATTCGCCGGCTCAATCCCCAGTTCGACGGCCGGTTCCCGGAGGTGCGGCCGGTAGGTGTCGATCGGGACGAACCTGAAGGCCCCCGGCGCAGCCATGCCCCGCCGTTCGGCGGGGCTCCCACGCTACCGGGACTTCCGCAGGTGCCGGTGCCGGTCCTGGGGCTCGCCGACGAAACAGCATCCCGGGTCGGCCGCATCGATCCGGAACTGATCAGCTATGCGCAGGGGCTTCACGATGGCATGCCAGACCTGCTCCGGGTCGCCGCCCAGGAACCGTTCAGTGCTCGCGCCCTGGTCTATGCCCTTCTCATGGACCCGGGGTCGGACCTGCGGGAACTCCAGCTGACCCGGCTAAAAGTCGGCGCTGAGCCTCAGGACTTCGCCGAAACCCTGCGGCTGATCGCCCCTGTCCAGGCTCTGCCGGACACGCATCGGCTGCCCCTTCTGGACCTGAGCCTGCCAGCACTGCGGCAGATGTCGCCGCGGCAGCATCATGCATTCCGCGCTCAGGTCGAGATGCTGATGGTCGCCGACCAGCGGCTGAGCTTGTTCGAGTACACGCTTCGCTGTGTGCTGCATCGGCATCTCGACGCCCAATTCCTCCCTCAGCGCCCGGCGCGTGCAGTGCGCGGCTCCCTGCAGAGCCTCGCACACCCGGTGGCAACGGTGTTGGCGCTATTGGCCTGGGAAGGCCAGCCGGAAACCGACCAGGCCGCCCGGGCTTTCGATACGGGCATGCGCGGCTACATCGGCGGCGAGCACGCCCACCGCTTGCCGCCTCGCGAAGAATGCTCGCTCGCCGGATTCGACGCGGCCCTGCAAACGCTCAATCAATCGGTCCCGGCCATCAAGCGCCGGATCGTCGCCGCCTGCGCGGCCTGCATCCTGGCAAATCGGCAGGTCACCGTCCGCGAAGCCGAACTGCTTCGCGCCATCTGCGATACGCTCGACTGCCCGCTACCGCCGCTCGTCGTGCCGGAAGCGGAGGAAGGGTAGCCCTGGCAAGGCACGTGCGAGGCGCTCTTGCCATGACCGCTGGACGCGTGTCGTGCCGCTCACAGTTGCATCGTCACGACACGGGCCGGCGGCAGGTTAGCCCAGATGATCCGGCTCGACAGCATCACAAAGTCGCCCATCCCACCGGCATTCACGATGTTCCGGTCCGGCCGGATATCGTAAGTAAACTGAATCACGACACCGCCAGGACGCAGGACCTGCCGCCACTGGTCAACGATCTCATCCACCTCGCGATGAGGCAACGAGCGCAACGGCAGACACGACACGATCGCGTCGACGCGCAGGTCCAGTGGCAGACACCAGGCCAGGCGGGCAGCGTCGGCGTGCATGACCGACACATTCGGGAATCGCCCGCGCAGATGCCGCACAAAGGTCGGGGAGCGCTCGACGACGATCAGCCGGTCGGTTGGCACGCCGTTTTCGAGCAACGCGTGCGTGACCGCGCCGGTACCGCCACCGAGTTCGATGACCACACCGTTGCCTGCCGGCACCTCCCGCGCAAGACGCGCGGCGAGTCGCCGTGAGCTCGGGCAGATGGCGCCGACCGACCAGGGCGCCGTCGCCCATTCCCGTGCAAACAGCCGGGACGTGTGCAGGGGGCCGGCGACCATTACTGCACCACCTTGATGTCATAGACCTTGACCTGTCCGGCCGGCCAGCGTTCGTGCTCGATCTTGACCGGGATCTCTGCGGTGCCGCCGGCGAACTGGTACTTTCGGTCGCCGATAGATTTCACGATATGGCCGCGCGGCGAGGTGCGCTGGTCTTCCCTGCCTGCGTCGCGGAGCTGTTGGACCGTGGTGGCCGTCGCTTCGGCACCCGGTCCTGTGTATGCCGCGTGGGCCGCTGCGGCGGACATGGCGATCAGGCAGGCAACAATGAGCTTCTTCATTGGTTCTCCTTGAACGGGCGACATCGTGGTCGCGACAGAAAGCAGTCTACGGACCCGAGGCTGAAGCCAGAGTGAAGGCGACGCTGCGCGGTGTCCGCCTCTTAATGCAGTGTTAACCTTCCGGCCGGTAAGCTTGCGACGCCGCGTCAGGGAACCGGCGGGACCAGGATGACGGCGGATGCGAATACTGCTGGCTGAGGACGATCCGCTGATCGGCAATGGACTCAGACCCGGCCTGCGACGCGAAGGTTTCGCCGCAACACCCAAGGGCGCGCTCGCTGCGGTGCTGGTTGCCATGTGTAGCCAGGCGCCGCGGCCGCAGACACACGGCGGCTGGCGCATTCTTCATCTTCAGCACAAAACGACGCAATGAATACCATCGAAGCATTCAACCACGCGCTCTTCCTGATGATCAACGGCACGCCGGCAACGCCAGGATGGCTGGTCAGCGCGGCGCTCGCCTGTGCAAACTATCTGGTCTGGTTAGTCCCGCTCATCCTGGTGATGATGTGGCTTTCCGGGGACCACCAGCGGCGCGAGCTGGCCCTGCGTGCCTGCTGCGTCGCGCTGCTGGCGCTCGGCGTCAACCAGTTGATCGGTCTGGTCTGGCAGCACCCCCGGCCGTTCATGATCGGGCTTGGCCACACGTTCCTCGCGCATGCGCCCGATTCGTCGTTTCCAAGCGATCACGCCACCCTCTTTGCCAGCATCGCGCTGCCGCTGCTTTTCGGGCGGATGTGCTGGCTCGGTGGCGTGACACTCGTCGTGGGTATCATCGTCGCGTGGGCACGGGTGTTTCTCGGCGTGCATTTTCCGCTTGATATGCTCGGGGCAGTGGCCGTCGCGTGCATCGCTTATGCGGCAATCGCGAGGCTGTGGCAAACGGGCGGCACGGCGATGACAGGTCTGGTGGTCACGCTCTATCGTATGCTGCTTGCATGGCCGATAAGTCGTGGCTGGCTGAGGCCATGATTGCCCGTCCCCGAAAACGACCTTAGGGAAGACGCGAAGCCGCCAGGGACATGCAATTCACGTCTCCTTGATATGCGGACGCCTAAAAAGTCGGCGGACCGTCCCCTTTTATTCAACAGCCGAGTCCGCGAAGACCGCCATCAAGCTTCAACTGTGCAGTCGCGATAGGCAGCGAATTTCGAAGTCTTTCCGATGCCTGGATTCAAACAATTGCACGGGTCGAGCTTCTTGTAGAACTCTGCGAGTTGCGGCTTGGCCTCGTACAGATGCCCCACGTTGTGCTCGGCGGGATACTCGGCACCGCGAATGTCGAGCAACTCGAGCATCCCGTGTTCGAGTGCGACACAGTCGTTGCCTTTAGCGACAATGTAGTCCTGGTGGAAGACGTGACACAGGAAGTGCCCGTAATACAGCTTCAGCACGATCGCACGTTCGATTTTATTCGGCAGCCGCTCGAACCAGTCCCGCTCGTTGCGTCGTAGCGCGATATCGAGCGCGACGATATCCTCGACCTCGCGATGATGAACCGCACGGTATCGAACGGCCGCGCTCGCCGCCGCGAAGCGATGCAGAAATGCCTTGCGGCCTTCTTCTTCGGTACATTCGAAATACCCGCCGCCGGATTGCGCGAAGCGTTCCGACAGGAAGGCGCGCGCTTCCTCGATGCCCGCCGCCGGCACCTTCAGCATCAGATGATGCTCGTACTGCTCGCGATAAGCGTTGAGGCGCGCAGGCAGATGATCCGGCAGACGTTTGCTGATCCATTGCAGCACACGATCGGTCAGATGCTTCGGCATGAAGCCGAGGCGCTCGAACAACGCATCGCAGCGTGTTTTCAGATTGAAGAACATCGGCAACCGGTCCGTGCCGAACCTGTCGATGATGACGAACAGATCCTTCCCGTATTTTCGCGCAACATCGAACGCGTCACGATGCAGATATTCGCCGGCAATCGGCAGGTGCGCGAAGTTCGCGAGCGCATGGCGTCGGATCTCGGTCAGCACGCTCGTGTCGTTCGTGCCGATGTACAACACCTTCGCGCCCTGCTCCGCCGCAAATGTGTCGAGACGCACCGCGAATACCATCAGCTTGCCGGCGCAACCGGAAGCTTCGAACAGGCGTCGCGGATCGGCGTTGAAGCGCGCAGGCGTGGGCGCATCGACATTGCGGACATGGGTGGCATATTCATGGTCCGAAGCCGCCGCGTCGTTGCGAATGTCCGCGTCGGTGAACGTGCCGTTCTCGACCCGCGACAGAATCTCTTCGGGCGTGTTGCCGAGTTCGATACCCAGATGGTTGACGAGCCGCAGCGTGCCCGACGCATCGACGGCGGCAAACACTGCCATTTCTGTATAGGCCGGTCCGCGATGCACCAGCGAGCCGCCCGAATTGTTGCTGATGCCGCCGAGCACCGACGCGCCGATGCACGACGAGCCGATCACCGAATGCGGCTCGCGTCCGAGCGGTTTCAGTGTGCGTTCAAGTTGATCGAGCGTCGTGCCGCCGATGCAGACGACCTGACGCCCGCCGGCGATCAGATGCACGCGGCGGATGCGCGTCGTGCTGACGATGACAACGTCGCGGTCGTAGTCGTCGCCGTCAGGCGTCGAACCGCCGGTCAGTCCGGTATTCGACGCCTGCGTGATGACGATCGCCCGCGCCGCGACGCATGCGGCTAGCACCTGCCATTGTTCGACCAGCGTGCCGGGGCGCGCCACCGCCAGCACGCGGCCGTTCCCAAAGCGGTAGCCGGTGCGGTAGCGGCGCGTTTGCGCATCACTGGTGAGCACGTTGCGCGCGCCGACGATATCGCCGAGCGACGCGAGCAATGTTCTACGCGTATCCCCGGGGGAAATCGCGGAATAGGCTGTATCGGACATAACGGCCTTCGATCACATATCAACGCAAGAGTGGCATCAGACCCGGCTCGGCTGCGCCGCCGATGTCGATACGGACGGCGTGCGCTGAGTCAGCGCCAGCACCGCGCCGACGAACAGCGCCGCCGCGACGACCAGCAGACCGGCGTTGGTGCTGTGCGTCACGTCCTTCATCCATCCGATGATCGACGGGCTGACGAATCCGGCGAGATTGCCGACCGAATTGATCATCGCGATTCCCGCGGCGGCGGCCGTGCCGGTCAACACGCTGCTCGGATACGTCCAGAAGACCGGCATCATCGACAACACACCGGCGGTGCCGAGCGACAGCGTGAACAATACGAGCGCGAGATTGCCCGCATGGAGCGTACTTGCGTAAAAGCCCGCTGCGGCGGCAACGGCCGCCATCGCGAGATGCCAGCGGCGTTCGTTGCGACGGTCGGAGCTGCGCGCGACCAGAATCATCGACACGATGGCGACCGCATAGGGCACCGCAGTCAGCATGCCGACATCCAGCGCTTCCTTGACGCCCGCCGCCTTGATCAGCGTGGGCAAATAAAAGCTCACGCCGTAGAGGCCCATCATGCAACAGAAGTAGATTGCCGCGAGCCGCCAGACGCGGCCATTGGACACGACGCTGCTCAGCGACGCCTCAGCGCCTGCATCTGCGTCGCGTGCAATGTTGTCCTCGAGAAGCTGCTTTTGCCGTTCGTCGAGCCAGGACGCGGCGCGGATGCCGTTTGGCAGCACGAACAGCGTGACAATGCCGAGCACCAGGGACGGAAGCGCTTCGATCAGGAATAGCCATTGCCAGTTCGACAAACCCTGCACGCCGTTGAACGCCTGCATGATCCAACCCGACAGCGGGCCGCCGAGCACCCCAGCCACCGGAATGCCGATCATGAAAAGCGCGTTCATGCGGCCACGACGCACCGACGGATACCAGTACGTCAGATAAAGCACGATACCCGGAAAGAACCCTGCCTCGGCGACGCCGAGGAGAAAGCGCATCGTATAGAACATGGCGGGCGTCTTCACGAACAGCGACGCCGCCGACACCAACGCCCATGTCACCATGATCCGGCTGATCCACAAGCGTGCGCCCACGCGATGCAGCAGAATGTTGCTCGGCACTTCGAACACGAAATAGCCGATGAAGAAAATCCCCGCGCCAAGCCCGTACACCGACTCACTGAACTTCAGGTCGCTGAGCATTTGCAGCTTGGCGAATCCCACGTTGACGCGATCCAGATAGGCCGCGACATAGCAGATGAAGAGAAATGGCAGCAGACGCCAGGTCACTTTCGCGTAAGTCGCGTTTTCGAACCCGGTCGTTGCAGTTGAAGCGAGGGTGCGGGATCTATCCGTAGCGGGCCGGGCGGACACGCCTGGCGGGTTGTGCGAGGTCATCGCGAGTCTCCTGATTCCTGTGCGGCTTGCCGCCGCAGCTGAGTTTGCTAGCGCGCATTGTTTCGCGCCAGTACGAGACTGTCGAGACGTTTCAGCAGTGGTCCTACCAGTTATTTTTTGGTGCCAGGACGTGGTTTCGCGCGCGAATCAACGCCGACGCGGGTGCCCCGGCGGACGGCACACTCATGCTCGCTCGCGGCTCGCGTCACGCCCAGCCCTCGAGCCGCAGCGTGGCCCGCACCAGACGCTGCTCCTCCGCTTCGACTTCTCTCAGACAGGTGATCGTGGTGGCGATATGCGTAGCGGCAGCCTTGCGAGCCGGCTCCGGCTGTTTGCCGATGACGGCCTTGTAGAGCCGGGCATGCTGCCTGTCGATCACACGCTTTTCCGCCTCGCGATGGTAGAGGTTGTTGACGGAGGCGAAGACGGAGCTCAGCAACAGATCGGTGAGCGAACTCAGCGTGTGCACGAGCACCGGGTTGTGCGAGGCCTCGCAGATCGCGAGATGAAACGCATAGTCGAGCCGCGCACGTGTCGATTCGTCCACATCGCTCCGGTTCGCGGCGAGCATTTCCTCGTAGCGGCGGGTGATCAGCGCGAAATCCGCCTGCGTTCCCCGAAGCGCGGCAAGCCGCGCCGATTCAGCCTCGAGCATCTCGCGTACGTCGAAAATGTCGTAGAGGGTTCTCGGCTGCGAGCCGAGAAGATGCATCATCGGCGTGAGGGCGGGTTGCGAGGTGAGCGCTGCGACGAACGACCCGCGGCCGTGCGCAGTGTCGATGATTCGGCGCGCCCGCAACACCTTCAACCCTTCTCGCAACGCGGAGCGCGACACACCCAGTTTGACCATCAGACGCCGCTCGGACGGTAAGGCTTGACCTGGTTTCAGGACGCCGTCGACGATCAGGCTTTCTATCCGTTCGGCGACCACATCCGCGATTTGTGACGGGTATTCTGATTTGACATCCTGCATGGCGTATCTCACTGGTCCGACCACTTCGAAGAGACTTTAGCTGATGGCAATCCTAGCACTGTTGCCACAAGACTCTGCGCCAATAGCATCGCTGGATAACCTCCTGGTATTTTGAGAGTATCGGCCTATGCGGACTGCAAGGGCTTACCAACATTCTTCTGAGTTACCGTGGAGTCTGATCTTCTCGGCGGATTCAACCGATGGACGCAACACACTGAAAGCTGCTCAGGCAGTGGGAGTGTTCCAGATGAACAGCGACGCCGGATGGAGGATTTTGTGGAAGAACTCGATTGGCTTCCGAAAATTCAACCAAATAACTTCCGCTTTGGGCGGAGCCTGATGTAGAAACGGGGCCTCGGCCACGGTCTTTTTACTCAAATAACTTCCAGGACCAACAACTTTCAACCATAAATCTTCCATCGCGGCAAAAGCTCGTCAACCATCCTTGCGACTGGCCCCGTAAGCGTCTGTGACCGCTACCAGGCAAAAACGTCCACGCCGAGCTTCTCAGGATTGTAAGCAGCTGGAATGGGTACCTCAGTTGAGGATGCTCGGGGTTCCGGGTGAACGACAGCTTTCGCTGTCATCGAGCGACCATGCACGACCCATTCCCCCGGTCGGGCCGTCGCAGATTAAAGGGCAGGTATCAGAGCGGGAACGGACATTCTGTGCCGTCACTCAAGGGCACCGGCCAAAGCCGACAGTTAGGCAACGGCGTCGATGAGGCCGGTATGAACACCAGGTGTATCCCGATTGAAAGATCCAATGGTTTCTCCGCCAGTGAACGCGAGCAGCCAGTCATCAAGGGCCTCATAGGCTTCCGACGAGTTCGGGCACGACGGTGAACAGGTCACCGACGAGGCTGTAATCCGCGACGCTGAAAATCGGCGCTTCTTTATCCTTGTTGATCGCGACGATCACCTTCGAGTCCTTCATGCCCGCAAGGTGCTGGATCGCACCCGAAATGCCGACCGCGATATACAGTTGCGGCGCGACGATCTTGCCCGTCTGACCGACCTGATAGTCGTTCGGCACGTAGCCCGCATCGACGGCTGCACGCGATGCCCCCATCGCTGCGCCGAGCTTGTCTGCCAAAGGCTCCAGCACCCTCGTGTAGTTCTCGCCGCTGCCGAGACCGCGGCCGCCCGACACGATGATGTTTGCCGACGTCAGTTCCGGACGATCGAGCTTCGTCACTTCGCGGCTCACGAACTGCGAGATGCCTGCGTCGGCTGCGGCTTCGATCTTCTCGACCGAGGCTCTGCCGCCTTCCGCTGCGACGGCATCGAAGCCAGTCGTGCGTACCGTGATGACCTTGATCGGATCTTGAGATTGCACAGTCGCAATTGCGTTGCCCGCGTAGATCGGGCGCTCGAACGTATCGGGTGAATCGACTGCCGTGATGTCGCTGATCTGAGCGACGTCGAGCTTCGCGGCGATACGCGGCACGACGTTCTTGCCGTAGGCGGTGGCCGGCGCGAGGATGTGCGAATAGTTCTTCGCAGCATCTTGCACAAGCGTCAGCACCGTCGCTTCGATGTTTTCCGCGAGGCCCGCTTCGAGTTGCGGCGCATCGGCCAGCAATACTTTGCTAACGCCCACGATGTTCGCTGCCGCGTCGGCTACGGGCTGCGCATTGTGACCCGCGACCAGCACGTGAACTTCACCGCCGATCTTCTTCGCCGCTGCAATGGTAGTCAGTGTCGCTGCCTTGATCGACGCATTATCGTGTTCTGCTATTACGAGGCTAACCAGATTCGTCATTTGCTTTGTCTCCGTGTCGACTGGAGTTAGCGCTTTAGCGCTTACTCCAGTCCCATGCAACATAGTTGCCGTTCTATCTAAAGCACCTTCGCTTCGGTCTTCAGCTTCTCGACCAGCGTCTTTACGTCCGGCACTGTCACCCCGGCGGAACGCGTGGGCGGCTCGGCGACTTTCAGTGTTTTAAGACGCGGCGTGACATCGACGCCGAGGTCTTCGGGCCTGATCGTTTGCAGCGGCTTTTTCTTCGCCTTCATGATGTTCGGCAATGTCACGTAGCGCGGCTCGTTCAGGCGTAGATCAGTTGTGACCACGGCGGGAAGCGTCAGCGACAGCGTTTCAGCTCCGCCGTCCAGTTCGCGCGACACGGTCGCCTTCCCGTCAGCCACAACGACCTTCGAAGCGAACGTCGCTTGCGGAAGGTCAGCCAAAGCGGCGAGCATCTGCCCGGTCTGGTTCGAGTCGTCGTCGATGGCCTGCTTGCCCAGCAATACCAACGAAGGCTGTTCCTTGTCGACCAGCGCCTTGAGCAGTTTGGCAACGGCGAGAGGCTGCAGGTCTTCGGATGACTCGATCAACACAGCACGATCCGCGCCTATCGCCAACGCCGTACGCAGCGTCTCCTGCGCCTGAGCAACACCGCAAGAAACCGCCACCACCTCGCTAACCACGCCGGCTTCCTTTAACCGCACCGCTTCCTCAACCGCGATTTCGTCGAACGGATTCATCGACATCTTCACGTTTGCAATGTCGACACCCGTGCCGTCCGACTTGATCCGGACCTTCACGTTGTAGTCGACCACTCGCTTTACACCTACCAGCACTTTCATACCGTCTCCTTCGAATATGCCGAAGCCGTGCGCGCAGTCATCGGCGAACGGATCATGTCAGCTGCGCGCTCGGCCAGCATGAGCACCGTCGCATTGGTGTTGGTCGAGGTTATCGACGGCATCACCGAGCCGTCGACGATGCGCAGGCCGGTCGTTCCGCGCACCCGCATTTCGGAATCGACGACGCTCATTTCGTCCTCTCCCATCCGGCACGTGCCAACCGCGTGATACACAGTCGAGCCATTGTCACGCACGTATTGCAGTAACGCCTCATCAGTGTCCGCCTGACGGCCTGGTACGGTTTCGTCGACGATATAGCGGGCGACCTCGGGCTGCGCGAAGATCCGGCGGCCGATCTTGAGTCCTTCCACCATCGTGTTGCGGTCCAGTTCGCTGCTCAAGTATGACGGTGCGATCGTCGGCGCTGCCGTGATCTCGCTGCTGGTGATGTGCACGTGCCCACGGCTTTCCGGGCGCATCTGCCAGACCCCGCAGGAGACGCCGGGCTCCGACTCCAGCACTCCGATCCGTCCCTCGACGAAGCTGCCTGGTGCGATCACGAACTGCACGTCGGGCCGCGTTGCGAGCCGCGTCTGCGCAAAGCCGCCGACGATCGCCGCGCTATAGGTCAGTACGCCGGTCCCCGACACGACGTAGCGCATCATCTCGCGCGCGAGCGCGAGTCCGTGCGAGCGCTCGTTCGCGGTACCTGCACCCCGTACCCGATAGCCGAGCCGGACTACATAGTGATCCTGCAAATTGTTGCCGACGCCCGGTAACGCGATGCGTGTTCGAATGCCCGCGTTGTCGAGCACGTCCTTATCGCCGATGCCACTCATTTCGAGCAGCCTGGGCGTGCCGATCACGCCGGCGCTAAGAATGACCTCGCGGGTCGCGCGAAACTGCATCGAAACGCCTGCGGTCGTCGTCGCATTGATGCCGCTCACGTGCTTGCCGTTCATTTCGAGCCCAGACACCTGGACGCCGGTCACCACCGTGAGATTCGGCCGCGCCATTGCGGGCCGCAGATAACCGCGCGCTGCGCTGGAGCGGCGACGTCCGTCGCGCGTTTGCTGGTAGTACCAGATCGACGGACCGCGCGTATCGCTGTTTGGATCATCTACAAACTCGAGACCGGCTTTTTGGGCCGCTTGCACGACCGCACCACAGATCTCCGGCGGATCCTCCACCCGGCTGACCTGGATCGGACCATCCTTGCCGCGTTGAGGACTGTTGCCCTCGGTCCACGTTTCGGAGCGGCGGTAGAACGGCAGACAGTTGCCGAAGGTCCAGCCCTTGGCGCCCGACTGCTCCCAGCTATCGATATCCTCCGCAAACGGGCGCACATAAAGCAGGCCGTTGATCGCGCTGGACCCGCCGAGTCCGCGTCCACGCGGAAACAGGATTGCACGGCCGCTGGTCTCGGCGTCGGCCCGCGTGCGATAGCGCCATGTCACGGTTGGATGATCGAGCAATCGCACGAAGCCGGCCGGTACGTGGATGAACGGGTGACGATCGCGCTCGCCGGCTTCGACAAGAATCACTTTGACGTTCGGGTCTTCGGTTAGACGGTTTGCGAGCACGCAACCCGCCGTCCCCGCGCCGACGATCACGTAGTCCGTTGTGTACGATTTCATGACTTCTCTCCGACAGCGGCCGGTTCACGACCTTCGAGTGCTGCGATCTCCTCCTCGGCGAAACCGAACTCGGCAAGTACTTCAGCCGTATGTTGTCCGAGCGTAGGCGGCGCACGGCGGTAAGCCACCGGGCTGCCGTGAAAATTCACCGGACTCGCGATGTTCGTTACCCTGCCCGCAAGCGGATGTTCGATCTCGACGACCGAGTGGTTATGCGCGATCTGCGGGTCCTGCGTCAACGCGGTGTGATAGTCCTGCACGATCGCGCATGGCACGTCCGCGGCACTCAGATGCGCCACCCAGTATTCGGCGGTGTGCAGCAGAAACTGCTGTTCGAGGATCACGTCGAGCGCATGCCGATTCGCAGTCCGCGCGGTGTTGCCGACAAAGCGTTCATCGCTCAGCAAATCTTCGCGGCCCAACGCCCGGCAAAGGTTCTGCCAGAATTTTTCGGTGAAGCAGGCCGCGAAGAAATAGCGGCCATTGGACCCCTGATAGTTGCGATACGGCACCATCGTCGGATGGCCGCTGCCGAGGCGCTCCGGCGCTTTGCCGCTTCTCAGCGTCTCGCCGTCGCGCGGGATGGTGCTGAAAAGCGCAGCCGACAGCAGCGACGTATCGATGCGCTGACCCTCGCCATGCCGTTCGCGATGCAACAGCGCCGCAGAGATGCCGAACGCGAGCAGCGCAGCCGCGCCAAAGTCCGGCAACGGCGCCCCGAGCCGAACCGGATTGCCGCCGGCTTCGCCCGTCATGTCCATGAGACCCGCCACGGCCTGCACGATCGGATCGTTCGCGGGCCAAGCGGCGTAAGGACCGCTTTGTCCGAACGCCGACACGCTTGCATAGACGATCATCGGATTGCGCGCTTTCACGGCCTCGTAGCCGATGCCGAGCCGATCCACCGTGCCCGGCCGGAAGTTTTCGACGACGACATCCGCCTGCTTCGCCATGCGTAGAAATGCATCGCGTCCTTTCGGCGACTTCAGGTCGAGGCGGATGCTGCGCTTGTTACGGTTCTGCGACAGGAACTGCACGCTTTCGCCTTCGACGAATTGATTACCGAGATTGCGCGAGAGGTCACCGGCCTTCGGTTCCTCAACCTTGATCACGTCCGCGCCGAGGTCGGCAAGCAGCACTGTACCGACCGGACCCGCGGTCATGACGGTGAGATCGAGAATGCGGTAGCCCGACAACGGGCCGACTTGCTTCTTATCCATGATTTGCCACCTGGGAATGCGATGCGTCCGTGAGTTCGGCACGGGGGTAGTCGAGCACGTCGAAGGCGAGGTGGAACGGGTCGGCCTCACCGCGCGTGATGGTCAATGCATGACCGAAACGGGCGTCGTCGCGCTCGGGATAGTCGGTGCGATAGTGGCTGCTGCGCGACTCGCGCCGCTCGATGCACGCCTGCACGATCACGTCGGCAGTCGTCGCCATGTTGTCGATCGTCAACGCATCGATCACCTGCGGCGGCCTGGCCCCGCCCCCTGCGGCAAACTCCGCGCGCGCCTCGCGAGCGGCCGCTAACGCGATGTTCAGACCGCTTTCCGTCTTCTCGACGAGGCAATGCGCCTGCATCGCTGCACGCAGATCGGAGGCGATACGTCGAGCGTCGAACGACGCATTCGGCTTCAGCGCCGTTTCGAGACGCCGTGCAAGCGGCGCCACATCGGACGTGCCGGGCGCCGCGCTGCCGCGTGCGAATGCGGCCGCACCCACGCCTGCGCGATGACCGAAAACCTGACCTTCTGCAAGCGAGTTGCCGCCCGGACGATCCGGACCGCGCACGCCGCCCGCGAGTTCGCCGATAACGAAGAGCCCCTCGATGGTCGACATCGCGTCGGTGTTGGTCATCCGGACACCGCCATTCAGGCATTGAAAAGCAATCCCGACGTCGAGCAGATCACGCTTCGGATCGAGTCCCTTGGCGCGCATCCAGCGCAGGGTGTTCGGAATGGTGGCCGCCAACCGTTCCTCGGCGATGTCGGCGAAAGAGAAATGCACCGCGCCGCGTTCCGTGCCCCTGCCCTGCGCGATTTCCGTTGCGATCGCGATATCGATATAGCGCGACTCGTTCGAGATCGTGAACGGGAACACTTTCTCGTCCATCGCAGCCTCGGGCGTCACGCCCGTCGGCAGATAGTCCGGGAGGAATTCGTGACCGTCGCGATTGAGCATCTTTGGACGCAGGATGAAGCACGACTTGCTGAAGAGTTGCACGTAAGGGTGCACCATCGCCGGCCCGAACTGATGGAACTCCATGTTCACGAGTTCCGCGCCGTGGCGGAAGCAAATCGCCTGGCCGTCGCCAGTCATCTCCGCTGTCGACACCTGCTGCGAGAACAGACCGTGCGCGCCGCCCGTGCCAAGCACGACGGCCCCCGCCGAGACCACCAGCAGCCGCCGCGAATCGAGGTCCATCGCAACCACGCCGCTCACGCGCCCTGTCGAATCGCGCACAAGGTCGATCAACGCCGCCGGCTGACGGGTCTCGACACCGAGCTTTCTGCCTTGCTCGGCAAGCGCGCCCACGAAGGCCTTGCCGGTTTTGCCCTTCACGCCTAGCGCGCGCGCATAGCTGCCGAAGTCGCTGCGGATGAGCTTATAGCCATCAGCGACGCGGTCGAACGGCACGCCGAGTTCGATCAGGTCTGCGATGCGCTTCGGTGCGTCCTCCGCCAGAACGCGCACCAGGTCGCGGTCGATGAAGGCGGCTGCCGGACGCATCGTGTCTTCGTAGTGCACGGTTGCGCTATCGTCGGGACTGCCGTAGCCGGATGCCCCCATGCTCATGATTTCGCTAGCGCCGTGCACCGTGCTGCCACCCTGTCCGACCGGCGCCTTGGCCAGCATGAGGACCTTCGCACCCGCCTGTGCCGCCGACACGGCAGCACGCGACGCCGCGCCGCCACCGCCGACCACCACTACGTCGGCTTGCGCGTAGTCGACGCTAAAGCCGAATTTCTCCAATGTCCGAACTGCCGTCACGTCTGTCTCCGCTTACGATTTGAGCGCGCGCGCCACGATGTTGCGCTGAATTTGATTGGTGCCGCCGAAGATCTGGAACATCTTGGCTTCGCGGTAATGACGCTGCATCGCGTATTCGGCGGAGTAGCCATTGGCACCCATGATCTGGATGCCGTCGGTCGCGACCTGCACGTACGTGTCCGACGCGAAGTACTTCGCCTGCGACGACTCCACGTCGCAGCTGTCGCCTTCGTCGAGCAGCTTCGCCGCCCGAAACGCCATCAGGCGAGCGGCATCCACGCGCGTCTGCATATCGGCGAGCAGATGCGACACGGCCTGGAAATCGATGATCGACTGTCCGAACTGTTTGCGGTCGTTCGCATACCAGCGCGCAAGATCGATCGCCGCCTGTGCGCCGCCCACGCACATCGCCGACAACGCGATGCGCTCCTTCGACAGCACCGTGGTGAGCTTCTTCCAACCCACGTGCAGGCCGCCCACGATCATTTCATTCGGGACACGCACCCCGTCGTACACCACTTCGCAGGTCCGGATAGCGTGGCCGCCGAGCAAATCGATCGGATTTATGGTCAGTCCCCTGGATTCCTTCGGTACGAGGAAGAGGCTGATCCCGTCGTGCTTCTTCGCTTCCGGATTGGTGCGCACCGCGGTCAGAATGTAGTCGGCCTGCAGCGCGCCGGAAATCCACATCTTGGTGCCGTCGAGAATGAAGTCGTTTCCGTCGGCCACGCCGCGCGTCGTCAGTGAGGCGGCATCCGAGCCGGAGCCGTTTTCGCTCAATGCGAAGGCAAGAAAGGCACGCCCTTCGGCTAGCTTCGGCAACACCACGGCCTTGATGTCGTCCGGAGCGAAGCGCGCCAGCGCGCCGCCCACCATGTTCACGTTGGCATTCCAGAAGCGCGCGAGCGCGATGGTGTGATACGCGACGACCTCCAGATAAGCGGCCATGTCGAGATAGCCGCCGACGCCGCCGTACGCTTCGGGCAGCGTGATGCCGAACCAGCCCTGTTCGGCGGCCATCTTCACGAGTTCCTGTGGGAAGCGCTTCTCTTCGTCGCACTGACGAACGTATTCCGGCGATGCATGGCGCGTCAGCACCCGATTCACCGAATCTCGAAATTCGAATTGATCGGCATTCAGATACGGTTTCAGGTCGCGCCGGTTGACCAGATTGCTTGCGTATTCGGGATTCACTCTGTCTCCTCCTCGTCCGATCAGGACGCCTTGCGTTGAGCCATGTCTTGTTCGGCGTGGCCGAGCGGGATTGCACGCAACATCTCCGAACGCGACTTCGCCCCCGTCATCAGGAACGCAAGATCCGAGCCGCTGAGAATGAAACGCGCGCCTTTTTGCACGTAGGCGGTCATCAGTGCCTCGTCGTACACCCCGCCGACGCCCGGCACCTTGCCGTGCCGGTGACATGCGGCGCACACCGCGTCGACGGCGGCCGCTACACGCATATGGCCGAGTTGTCCAGTGATGCCGAGATCCGCCGCAAGATCGGTCGCGCCGACCAGCAGCACGTCGATGCCGGGCACCGCCGCGATCGCGTCGACGTTCTCGAGCCCTTCGCGGGTCTCGATCATCGCCACGACCAGCACCTCTTCGTTGATCGCGCGAACCACATCGGCGATCGGCAGAGCCTGGAAGCCGACCTGCGGCAACATGCCGGGGATCGACCGCCCGCCGGCAGGCGGGAAGCGGCACATATCGGCGATCCGCGCGGCCTGTTCGGGCGTACTCACGTGCGGCACCACGATGCCCATCGCGCCGGTATCGAGCAGTCGAGTGGCGTGGAACGGCTCGTGCCCCGGCACGCGGATGATCGGCGTCACACCGCCCACCAGAGCGGCGGCGCAAATCTGTGCGGCCGTGTCGACGTCCATCGAATTGTGTTCCATATCGATGAACAGCCAGTCGAAGCCCGCCGTCTGCGCGATCTGCGCGATGTCGACGGTGCGGGCCTGGCGCAGCCCCATGCCGAGTGCCAGTTCACCCGCGGCGAGTTGCGCTTTCGCGTGATTCTTGATGGTTCTCATGAGGGATTCCATTCAGGCGGTGCCGTCGAGCGGCTCGTCGTTCGCCAGTTCGAGGTTGATGAATTTGGTGTCCATGTAGTCGCGGATCGCGTTCGGTCCGCCTTCGCGTCCGAACCCGCTGTCCTTGCTGCCGCCGAATGGCGTCTCCGCCGTCGACGCCACGAACGTGTTCACGCCGACCACGCCGGCCTGCAAGCGCTCCGTGGTTTCCAGCGTGTTGCGCATCGAGCGCGTGAAGACATACGCCGCGAGCGCGAACGGCAGCCGGTTCGCCTCGGTGATGACCTCGTCCATCGTCGCGAACGGGGTGAGGGTCCCGACCGGGCCGAACGGCTCGTCGTTCATCAGGCCGATGTGCGAAGCGGGGTTGGCGACGAGCGTCGGCTCGTAGAACCAGCCGCGACCGAATTGCGAGGGGCGCCGGCCACCGCATAGCACGCTGGCGCCTTCACTCACGGCTTCATCGACCAGACGTTCGATCGCGTCGCGACGCTTCGACGTGGTTAGCGGACCGAGATCGGTGTCCTGCTGCAACGGATCGCCGACGCGAAGCGCTTTGGAGCGCTCGACCAGCGCCTTCACGGTCTTGTCGAAGATCGATTCGTGGATGTAAAAACGTGTCGGCGACGCACAGACCTGGCCCGCATTGCGGAACTTGCCGAGTGACGCGAGGTGCGCAAAGGCGCCGATGTCGGCGTCGCGATGCACGATCACGGGCGCATGGCCGCCAAGTTCCATCGTGACCTTTTTGAGGGTCTTCGCGGACATTTCGACGATCTGACGGCCGACAGGCACCGAGCCGGTGAAGCTGATCTTCGCCACGCGCGGGTCGGCCATGATCGTCGGCGTAATTGAGTCGGCTTTGCCGATCACCAGATTGACCGCGCCCTCGGGAAACCCGGCATCGACGAAACAGCGCACCAGTGCCATCGTCGCCCCGGCCGCTTCGTTCGACGGCCGGATCACGACCGCGTTGCCGGCAGCCAGCGCCGGGCCGATCTTGCGGGCCAGCAGTAGCAGCGGAAAATTCCACGGCGTAAAAGCGGCGACCACCCCGAGCGGCTCGTAATGCACCAGATACCGTCCGCCCTTGACGCGACTTTCGTAAGACATACCGAACACCCGGCGCGCTTCATCGGCGAACCAGTCGATCGACTCAGCGGAAGCATTCGCTTCCCCGCTGGCCTGTGCGATCGGCTTGCCTGTTTCGAGCGCGACGATTCGCGCGAGCTGCGGCACGCGTTCGCGGACGATCGCCGCAGCCCGGCGCAGCAGCGCTGAGCGCTCCCACGGCGTGAGCTTGCGCATTGCGGCTGAGGCGTCGGACGCGGCGTCGATGGCCTCGGTGACCTGTGCCTGCGTGGCCAGCGGCAGATAGCCCAGCCGCTGTTCCGTCGCCGGATTGATCGAAAGCTGGCAGTTGTCAGCCGTCGCGGCTTGCCAGCGGCCTCCGAGCAGCAAGCCGTGCTCGCGGTAGTGCGCCTCTAATTCCATTTGCTTCCTCCTGACAGGTATCGCGGATGTTCGCGGCTTTGTAGGTGCTTTCCCGGGGACTCCTTTGCATGCACTCTTTTTCTTATATCAACATCTTGACATCTAAGTGTCAACACTTTTAGAGTTTGTGTCAGCGAAATATGATTCATCGCATGCACTTTCAGTAACCGAGGTTCACAAGAAGAACGCCACCGGCGCCGCCGAATGCGTCATCCACCATTTGCTTTCCATGGAGCGAGACGAAAATGAGTTCGTATTCCCGTCGTACCTTTCTTCAAACGCTCGGGGCCGCCACGGTGGCGGCGATGGGGACTGGCGCCTTGCCGTCGCTCACTCGGGCGCAGAGCGCGCAGTTCAAGCTGAAGTACGCGAACAACCTCGCGCTGTCCCATCCGCTCAACGTTCGCGCGAAAGAAGCCGCGGACGCCATCCAGAAGGAATCTGGCGGCCGTGTCGAGTTGCAGATTTTCCCGAACGGTCAGATGGGCACGGATACCGACATGCTGTCGCAGGTTCGATCGGGCGCCATCGACTTCCTGACCCAAGGTGGCGTGGTGCTGTCGACGCTCGTGCCAGTCTCGGCGATCAACGGCATCGGCTTCGCGTTCAAGGATTACAACCAGGTATGGGCAGCAATGGACGGCGAGCTCGGGAGCCACATCCGCACGGCGATCTCGAAGGTCGGGCTCGTCGCGATGGAGAAACCGTGGGACAACGGCTTTCGCCATCTCACGAGCTCGGTCAAGCCGGTGCAAAGCCCGGCCGACCTTAAAGGCTTAAAGATTCGCGTGCCGGTCAGTCCCCTTTGGACCTCGATGTTCAAGGCGCTCGACGCCTCGCCCACCAGCATCAACTTCAGCGAGGCGTATTCGGCGCTGCAAACCAAGGTCGTTGATGCAGAAGAAAACCCCCTCGCGCTGATCGAAACCGGACGCTTCTATGAAGTCCAGAAGTTCTGCTCGTTGACCGGCCATATCTGGGACGGCTTCTGGTTTCTCGGCAACGCGCGGTCGTGGGGCAAGCTGCCGCCTGACTTGCAGACGATCGTGGCGAAACACCTGAATGCGGCCGCAGTGGCTGAACGCGCGGACGTCGCCGCACTGAGCACATCGCTGATCGGGAAGTTGCAGTCACACGGCATGGCGTTCAACAAGCCCGACATCCAGCCATTCCGCGCCTCGCTGCAAAAGGCCGGTTTCTACGACCAGTGGCGCAAGAAGTACGGCGATGAAGCTTGGGCGTTGCTCGAGAAGTACACGCAGAAGCTCGCATGAGCACGGACCACCGAAGAGTTTCTGGAGAACGAGTCATGACTTCCCGAGTTCATCCCGAGCAGGTGTTCGCCCACGACATGGGCGCGCCGAAGCAACGACATGCGGCATCGAAGGTCGTGCGCGTCGGCAGCGCACTGGAACTGGCCATCAAGTGGATCACCGAAGTGCCCGCTGCGCTGCTGCTAGTGGCCGAAGTGGTGCTGCTGCTCACCAACGTTTTCTGCCGCTACGTGCTGCAGGATCCATTGATCTGGGGAGACGAACTCGCGTCGATCCTGTTCATCTGGCTGTCGATGCTGGGCGCAGTGGTGGCGTTGCGGCGCGGCGAACATCTGCGGCTGACGATGTTGGTTGCCAGAATGTCCCCGCAAAACCGCGCGTTTGCGGAAACGCTTGGAAATTTCATCGTGATGACCTTCGTGCTGCTGCTGGTGCGGCCGGCAACCGACTGGGCGATGAACGAATGGATCATCAGCACGCCGGCGCTCGATCTGCCGAATGCCATCCCCGCAGCCGCGATTCCCGTGGCGGCTGTGCTGATGCTCGTGCTCGCCGTTACGCGGTTGCTCGAGCGCTCGTCACTGCGCGATTGCGTGAAGGCGTTCGCGCTGGTGGCCGGGGTCGCAATTGCGCTCTATTTCGCACGGCAAGCGCTCGCGCCACTGACCGCGGTCAGCCTGATCCTTTTTTTCGCCGTCGGCGTAGTCACGATCATCTGTCTCGGTGTGCCGATCATGGTCGCCTTCGGGGTGTGCACGTTTGCTTATCTCGCAACCGTCACCGGCGCACCGTTGACGATCGTCGTGAGCACCATGAATCAGGGGATGTCCAGCCTGATCCTGCTCGCCGTCCCGCTGTTCATCCTGCTCGGCGCGCTCATGGAAGCGATGGGGCTTGCCGAAGCGATGATCCGTTTCCTCGCTTCGCTGATCGGGCACAAGCGTGGCGGCCTCGCCTATGTGCTGATCGGCGCCATGTACCTCGTCTCCGGCATCTCCGGCTCGAAGGTGGCGGACATGGCTGCGCTCGCGCCGGGCCTGTTCCCGGAAATGAAAAAGCGCGGCGCGAATGAAGGCGACCTCGTCGCAATGCTCAGTTCGGCGGCGGCCATGTCGGAAACCATTCCGCCCAGCCTCGTGCTGATCACGATTGGGTCGGTAACCGGCGTTTCGATTGCCGCGCTGTTCACAGGCGGCTTCATGCCGGCCGTGGTCGGCGCGGTAGCACTCGCGGCAGTCGTCTGGTTCAGAAGCCGCGGGGAAATCCTGCAAGGCGTGCAACGGGCCTCCCGGGCCCAGGTCGGCCGCGCATTCCTGATTTCGCTGCCTGCGCTCGCGCTGCCCTTCGTGATCCGCGCGGCCGTGGTGGAAGGCATCGCGACCGCGACGGAGGTGGCGACAATCGGCGTGGCTTACACCTGTGTGGTGGGTTTGCTACTGTATCGCCGTTTCGACTGGAGCCGGCTCTATCCTATTCTGGTGGAAGCGGCGTCGCTGTCTGGCGCGATTCTGATCATCATCGGGTGTGCAACCGCGATGGGATGGGCGCTCACGCAGTCAGGCTTCTCCGCGCAACTCGCCAAGTTGATGATGGCTGCGCCTGGGGGCAAGCTCGGCTTCCTGGCGATCTCCGCGATTACGTTCGTGATGCTCGGCAGCTTTCTGGAAGGAATTCCGGCAATCGTACTGTTCGGGCCGCTCCTGTTCCCGATCGCGCGTGCGATGGGCATCGCGGACGTGCACTACGCAATGGTCGTGGTGTTCGCGATGGGACTGGGCCTGTTCGCCCCCCCGCTTGGCCTTGGCTTTTATGCGGCGTGCGCGGTCAGCAAGGTCGACCCGTCCACCGCGATGCGCCGCGTTTGGCCGTATCTGGGGGCTTTGGCGGTGGCCCTCATCGTGATAGTGCTGGTTCCGTGGGTATCGACGGGTTTTCTGCAAGCAAAATAATGGTATCGAATGACACAGAAAGGGCAATCAACATGAAAAACGCGTTTAACAGTGAACCGAACGGCAAGGGGAACGCGCGCGCGCCCGAGGTAATCGCGTCGAAGCTCGACGACATTCGCGAACAGGTGCGCGCCATGATCCAGCGGGGGGACTTGCGCCCCGGCGAACGTGTGAATGAGCAGGCGCTCGCAAACCAGATCGGCGTCGGCCGCAATTCGGCGCGCGAGGCCCTGCGCTCGCTCGAACAGGCGGGGCTCGTGCGAATCGTCCCCAATCGGGGCGCCGAAGTACGGCGGCTGTCGCTCGAAGAGGCGATGGATCTCTATGAGATTCGAGCAGGGCTCGCACGCACGGCGGGACGTCTCGCCGCTCTGCGTCTGACCACCGACGAGGAGCAGTCGCTGAGCCTTCTCGTTGACAAGATGGACTCCGCCGTAGCCGAGCGCAACAGCCCTCTGTATCAGACTCTGAACACCGAGTTCCACCGTCAACTCATGGCAGCGACCAAGAATCCGCGGCTGATCACGATCAACCAGGCTGTCGCAGATGAACTGACGCTCTATATTCACAAAGGCGTGTATTCGTTCACGCAGATGCAGCGTTCCGCGAAAGAACACCGCGAGCTTTTCGAGGCGCTGCGCGCGGGCCAAGCCGACGCGGCTGCGGAGGCTTTCGAGAATCACGTGCAGACGGGCAAGAAACGCATGCTCGACACCGTGTCCACGAGCACGTCCGAACGTTAATGAAGTGGAGCAGCCTGTTGAAAACCATCGTCTTTCTGGACCGCGCGACGCTGTCGGCCGATCTACCCGATTTTCCGTTTTCGCATCGCTGGGTCGAATATCCATCTACGGCGCCGGAACATGTGCTGGAGCGTTGCCGCGATGCGCAGATCGTCGTGACCAACAAGGTTCCACTGTCGGGCGAAGTGCTCGAGCAGTTGCCGAAACTGGAACTGATCGGCGTGCCGGCCGCGGGCGTTAATCATCTGGATATGGAAGCATGCCGCCAACGGAGCATCGAAGTAGTCGCATGTCCGGGCTATTCGACGATCTCCGTGCCGGAGCACGCGTTCGCACTAATGCTCGCGCTGCGCCGCAACCTGATTCCTTACTGGAAGGACGTCTATGCTGGAGGCTGGAGCGGGTCACCCACTTTTTACGCTGAACTGCATCCGATCGCGGATCTGCACGGGTCGACGCTCGGCATCGTCGGTGCCGGTCACGGTGGAAAGCGACTCGCCGAACTGGCCGGCGCGTTCGGCATGCGTGTGCTCTTCGCCGAACGCAAGCACGCCAGGGCGGTGCGCGAAGGCTACGCTGCATTCGCCGAGGTGCTGCGCGAGGCGGATGTAATCAGCCTGCACTGCCCGCTTACCGATGAAACGCGACATCTCTTCGGTCTCGCCGAATTCGAGCGAATGAAGCGCAGCGCGTCGCTCGTGAACGCCGCGCGCGGCGGCATCGTCGACGAGGGGGCGCTGATCGAGGCGCTCGACCGCAAGCTGATCGCGAACGCCGCGCTCGACGTCCTCGAGCAGGAGCCGCCAGCGATCGGTCATCCGCTGTTGACCAGCGCGCGCACGGATCTGATTGTGACTCCACATGTCGCATGGCGGACTCAGGTGGCGATGCAGCGACTCGTTACACAGCTCGCGCACGGCATCGAACAGCATTACGCGCGGCGCTGAGAGCGAAATTCGACGAGATAGTGTTGCGCCGTTTCAAGCTCCCTGACAGCAACATTGCAATAAGCAGCTGCGGCAGAACCCGGCGATGAGCCTCTATGGATTTGAGTGCTGCGAATCAGCGGGAACCGGTCGAGTGTTGTGAATCGGCTGCGCGTTAGCCGCATGGTGAGTTCGGAGATGGAGCCGCCAGCCTCCGCCACCGAATTCGTCGCCTTTGGTGTGAATACCATGTCTCTTGCAGGATTGGCGAGCCCTTGAGTAGGGCGCATGCTTTCTCCGCTGAAGCCTGCATGGTCCGAAGGTCAATGCAAGAATCGAAAAACTCATCGGCAGAGAAACTTTATATGTTTTTAACCTAGTGCTTATGTGAAAAACTTGGTTTGAGGCGCGAGATCGAATCAATACACTCCGTCTCCCTGACTATTCCAAATATTATTCGGGGAAACAATGAAGCTACAAGCCACTCGCGCGCTCATTGCTGTCGTCGCGGCAGCACCAACCTTTGCATGGGCCACCAACGGCTATTTTTCCAACGGCTACGGCGTCGCATCACAGGGCATGGCCGGCGTCGGCATCGGCTTTCCGCAGGACGCCCTTGCCGCTGCGGCCAATCCCGCCGGTATTGCCTTCGTTGGTAACCGCATCGATGGCGGCATCAGTCTCTTCCTGCCAGATCGTGGCGCCAACGTGTCCGGCAACCGTTACGGTGCTAACGGCGACTACGACGGCAACAATCGCTCGATCTTCGTGCTGCCCGAATTCGGCGTTACATATCAGTTTCTGCCGAACGTGTATGCGGGCCTTGCACTGTACGCGAACGGGGGGCTCGACACCGGCTACGCCCATAATCCCTATCAAGCGTTCGGTGCCACGGGGTCAGCAGGCGTGGATCTCGAACAGATGTTCCTCTCGCCGACAATTGCTTACAAACTGCTCGACCGGCACGCGTTCGGCATCGGCCTGAACGTCGCGTTTCAACGCTTTACGGCAAGCGGGCTGCAGCCGTTCACTGGCATGTCGGTCGCGCCCGGCAACGTAACCGATCAGGGTGCCGACACTTCGGTCGGGGTTGGCGTGCATCTTGGCTATACCGGGGAGATTACGCCGACACTGACCGTCGGCGTGACGTGGGCATCGAAGATTCATGGCCGTTTCGACAAATACAAAGGTCTCTTCGCGGACGGCGGCTCATTCGACATCCCGGAGAACTACGGTGTCGGGTTTTCCTGGAAGGTTACGCCGGCATGGACGGTGGCGGCCGACTTTCAGCGCATTATGTATGGCAACGTGAATTCGATCGCGAATCCGCTCGCCAACCTGTTTGCAGGCAATGCGTTGGGATCGTCCGACGGCCCAGGCTTTGGCTGGCGCAATACGAACGTGATCAAGATCGGCACGAGCTATGATGTATCGAGCCATCTCACGCTCCGCGCAGGCTACAGTCATTCGAGCCAGCCGGTGGCTAGCACGGAAACATTCCTGAATATCCTCGCACCGGGTGTTGTGCAGGATCAGGCGACCTTGGGCGCCACGTGGAAGCCCGATGCGAAAACATCATTCGGCCTCTTCTATGGACATGCGTTCAAGAACACGGTGAACGGCGACAACTCGATTCCCGCAGCCTTCGGTGGAGGCAATGCGAATGTTCACCTGTCCGAAGACGTGGTGGGCGTCTCGCTCGGCAAGCAATTCTGAGCCTCGCCATTGCGGGCGCCGGCGCGCCCGCGAGCCGGTGCTGGTTTGCGCGGCCGGTTGCAGCCCGCGACTTGCTTCGGCGCGGCTCTCGCTAACGGCGCATGAGCGGCGCCTTGCTGGGGAAATCATGATATCCGCGCCGACAATGAGTTTGCATTCGACGGCAGTCTGTTTCGGCGGCTCAATGACCGAAGTTCATCCAGATCGAGCCGTTTCGACATGAAAGGGCGAATCTCCAAGACGGGTCCGACACCGGCAGTTCGCACCGTGTGACAAACGGAGTTTGACGCGGCCGCTTCTCAGCTCCATCCAGTTGGCACAGGTCGGTCGTCCGCCGCGTTGTGACAAATTTAATGTCGCGACGGTAACGGTGCTCTTGTGCTCGGCGATGAGCCGATAGACTGTATCCCCAAGTACGGTCTCGTGCTCTAGCACCGGGTCTGAAATGTCGCGCAGTACCGGCTCGTACGCTTGCAGCAAGCCGTAGCCAAGCTCGTTGAGTTCCCTGGGCAGCACGTTCGCATGCTCGTTTGCGCTCTTCATTTGCAGGCCCGCGTACTGCGACGGCAGCGCCGCGAGACTGAACAGATCCCCATCGGTGTTGAAGCCGAACTTCGACACCATATCGAGGCCGATACGCGAGGCCTCCTGCAAATCCGACGCAGCGCGGCGGCCAGACCGTGACCCGCCTCATGCACCGCGATGCGCTTGCGCTCGTCTTCGGTAAGCGCGTTCGGCGACCGTCCGGTTTGACGCATTTAACGCGTCAAAAAAGCTTGCATTTCGCGTGTGAAAAACTATCTTTGGTTAACAAAATGATTCTTCGCCTGGCACCGGAGGAGACCCATGCCGGCAACACGTATGATGATTGCGCGTCGTGCTGGCGTGAGCGTCGCCACGGTCGATCGTGTGCTGCGCGACGATCAAGGGGTTCGCCCCGAAACAGCCGAGCGCGTGCATCTCGCACTGGCCACTTTGCGTGACGATCGCGCGAGTCGCGGCCGGCCTGCGAAAGCCACGTCATTCCGGGTCGCCTTCGTCTTGCCGCAAATCAACTCCCGCTTTCTCGATCAGGTCGAGCGCGATATCGCACTGTCGGCCAGCTTTTTTCGCGAGCATCGCCTTGTCCCCTCGTTTTACCGTTGCGACCTGTCCAGCCAGCGCGACGCAATCTCACTCGGGCAGCAACTGATCGACTACGACGCGCTCGTGCTCGTGCCGCTCGATTACCCCTGGGTCGAGCGGATGATTCAGGACTTGACGGATGCCAACGTGCCCGTCGTCACGGTCTTCTCGGATTTGCCGTCGAGTGCGCGCGCGGCGTACGTGGGTGTCGATAACCGCATTGCCGGACGAACGGCGGGGCTGCTGATGGGCCGCTTCGTCGGTTCGCGCATCGGCACGGTCGCCGTGTTGTCGGCGTCGTCGCGTCTGCACGATCAGCTCGAGCGTCGCACGGGTTTTTCCCAGGTGCTTGAAGAGGACTTTCGCAACCTGCGCTGGCTCACGGAGCCCGATTTCGCCGAGGACGACGACAGCGCCGGTCTTGCTGTGCAAGGACTGATGGCGGGACATCCGGATCTGGTCGGCGTGTATGTGACGGGCGGCGGCATTTCCGGCATCGCGTCGACGCTGCAGGAATCGGGTGACAAGACGCGCGTCGTGCTGATCGGCCACGAGTGCACGGCCGACACTCGGGCGCAACTGTCGGAGCGGGCGATCGACGTCATCCTCGATCAGGATGTGCGCGGCATCGTCCATTGCGCGGGGCTCGCCGCCATCAATTTACTGAACGACGTGCGCGGCGTGCTCGCCATTCCGACGCCCGAAACCCGTATTTATCTTCGTGAGAATGCGCATGCCTGAAGCTCGCGACACGCGGACGGCTCGCTGAGTCTGCCAGTGCTCTAAATACAGCGTCCGGCGCATGGGCGCTGTCTGTCATCAGGTTGGAGACCCGACGGAGACAAGGAGAAGAGACATGTTACGTCTTACGACAGCAAGGGTAATCGCGGCGCTGCTGGCGTCACTGGGGCTGAGCTTCGGATCGGCGGCGCACGCGCAGGGCAAGCAGTTGACGTTATGTTGGGCCGCATGGGACCCCGCCAATGCACTCGTCGAATTGTCGAAAGACTTTACGGCGAAAACCGGCATTGCGATGAAATTCGAGTTCGTGCCGTGGACGAGCTACGCGGACCGCTTTATCAATGAACTCAATTCGCACGGAAAACTTTGCGACCTCATCATCGGAGATAGTCAGTGGATTGGCGGTGCCGCGGTCAATGGGCACTACGTGAAGCTTAATGACTTCTTCGACAAGAACAAGATTTCGATGAACGATTTCGTGCCGGCGACCGTCGTCGGCTACTCGGAATGGCCAAAGAACACGCCGAATTATTGGGCGCTGCCCGCAATGGCGGACGCCGTCGGCTGGACGTATCGCAAGGACTGGTTTGCAAGGCCCGAACTGCGCGCGGAGTTCAAACAGAAGTACAAGCGCGAACTCGAACCGCCCACTACGATGGATGAGCTCAAGCAGACAGCCGAGTTCTTTCAGGGCCGAAAGATCGACGGCAAAACCGTGTATGGCGTGTATATCTTCACAGAGCGCGGTTCGGAAGGGATCACGATGGGCGCGACCAACATGCTCTATAACTTTGGCTTTGAATACGAGGACCCGAAGAAGCCTTATCGCCTGGACGGCTTCGTGAATTCACCAGGCGCCATCAAGGGGCTCGAATTCTACAAGGCGCTTTACAAATGTTGCACGGCCCCGGGCATGACGAACGCCTATATGCAGGAAGGGCTCGACGCGTTCAAGTCTGGCCAGGTCGCGATGCAGATGAACTGGTTTGCCTTCTTCCCCGGACTGTACAAGGACCCGAATGTCGGCGGCGACAAGATCGGCTTCTTCGTCAATCCCAAAGAAACGAAACAGTTCACACAGCTCGGCGGGCAAGGCATTTCCGTCGTGTCGTACTCAGACCACAAGGCTGACGCGCTCGAATACATCAAGTGGTTTGCGCAGCCCGATGTGCAGAAGAAGTGGTGGCAACTCGGCGGCTACTCGGCTGCGAAGTCAGTGGTAGATGCGCCGGACTTTCCGAAGAGCGCGCCATTTGCGCCTGCATTCCTGAAGTCGATGGCGATCGTCAAAGACTTCTGGGCCGAGCCCGCGTATGCCGAGCTGCTGCTCGACATGCAAAAGCGCGTGCACGACTATGTGGTTGCCGATAAAGGCACCTCGAAGGAAGCGCTCGATCTGCTCGTCAAGGACTGGAACAAGGTCTTCAAGGCTGAAGGGAAGAACTAGCGTTATTGCACATGAACACGCGGACCGGCAAGCCGATCAATCTTGTCGGTCAGCGACAACAAGGAGTCAGGCATGTTGGCAAACAAGCCTTTTCCTCCGGAAGGGTTGCAGACGAAAGCGCAGACGCGCGCTGCCGCGCGCCTGCGCGGGCTGTCGGACCGGACTATCGCGTGGCTGTTCATTCTTCCGACTATCGTGCTGCTGCTCGCCATCAACATCTTTCCGTTGATCTGGGCATTGCGGTTGTCGTTCACGAACTTCAAGTCGAACATGCCGAGCGTGCCTGCGCGCAATGTCGGCATCGACAATTACACGGACATACTCACCGACGAAGACATCTGGTACGCCATGCAGGTGACGGCGCGCTTCGTGTTCTGGTCGGTCGGGCTCGAAGTGCTCCTCGGTTTCGGGCTCGCGCTGCTGATCAACCGGCAGTTCCGCGGCCATAGCTTCTGGACCACGCTGATTCTGCTGCCGATGATGCTTTCGCCCGCTGTGGTCGGCAACTTCTGGACCTTCCTGCTGCAACCGCAAACGGGACTTTTCAACGACATCGTCAGCTTTTTCACGGGCATTGCGCCAAACTCGTTTCAGATGATCGGCGACGTGCCGCTCGCGCCGTGGACCATCGTGATGGTCGATACGTGGATGTGGACGCCGTACGTGATGCTGATCTGTCTCGCGGGATTGCGTTCGATTCCGGACTACATCTACGAAGCGGCCGAAGTGGACCGTGCTTCGCCGTGGCGGCAATTCTGGTCGATCACCTTGCCGACGACCCTGCCGTTCCTGATGCTTGCGATCCTCTTTCGCGGTATCGAGAACTTCAAGATGTTCGACATGGTGAACCTGCTGACATCAGGCGGCCCGGGCTCCGTAACGGAAACTGTGTCGATCACGCTCAAGCGCGCTGCGTTCGAGAAGTGGCAGACGGGGTACTCGTCCGCACTGGCGATCATCCTGTTCGTGGTGGTCTTCGGCGCGGCGAATATCTATGTGAAGGCACTCAACCGGGTGAAACAGCGATGACAGACCTTGCGCTTCAACAGTCGGTGGTGGCGGCATCGCCGCGCAGCAAGACGTTCGCCGCCTTCATCGTTATCGCCTACGCACTGATTGCGGCCCTGCCGATCGTATGGATCATCCTGACGAGCTTCAAGACGCAGGAAGACGCGGTTGCCTATCCGCCCGTCGTGGTTTTCCACCCGTCGATGGAGGGCTATGTGAATCTGTTCACCATCCGCTCGCGGCAGACGCCCGAGTTCATCGCGAGCTTGCCAGCCGCTCAAACCTGGTATGACCGCGATGTGCGCAAGCGCAATATGGTGATTGCGGGGCCGTCGAAGGTCTTGCCGCGCTTCGTCAATTCGCTCGTGATTGGCTTCGGCTCGACCTTCCTTGCGGTTTTTCTCGGCACGCTCGCAGCCTATGCGTTCTCGCGTTTCAGGATCCCGCTTGCCGACGACTTGCTGTTCTTCATTCTGTCGACGCGGATGATGCCGCCCATCGCCGTCGCGATTCCCATCTTTCTGATGTATCGCGCTCTCGGCCTCTCCGATAGCTACCTCGGCATGATCGTGCTCTATACGGCTGTGAACGTGTCGCTCGCGGTGTGGCTGCTCAAAGGATTCATGGACGAAATCCCGCGCGAATATGAGGAAGCAGCCCTCGTCGACGGATATACGCGGTTGCAGGCTTTCGTCAAGGTCGTGCTGCCCCAGGCGATCACGGGCATTGCCGCGACGGCCATTTTCTGTCTGATCTTTGCATGGAACGAGTACGCGTTCGCATTGCTGCTGACGAGCGGCGATGCACAGACGATGCCGCCGTTCATTCCGTTCATCATCGGCGAAGGCGGACAGGACTGGCCGGCCGTCGCGGCCGCCACGACGCTGTTCGTTCTGCCCATCCTGATCTTTACTGTCGTACTGCGCAAGCATCTGTTGCGCGGGATCACCTTTGGAGCAGTGCGCAAATGAAAGCCCAACCTGCCATGCCGCGCCGCCGCCTGTTCCGACGGCGTTACTGTGAGGGCGCATCGACCGTGCTTATCGGCCTCGGCATTGCGATGCTCGTCCAGCCATTCACGGTCGATCTCTACACCTGGTCGTTTCCCGTGATTCTGGTGGGCGCGCTGGCTTTCGTCGTCACCAGTCACTTCCCGGAGTGAGCCATGTCGACGATCGTTCTCTCCAACCTTCATAAACGCTTCGGCGCCTTCACTGCGGTGCACGATACGAATCTCACCGTGAGCAATGGCCGCTTCGTCGTGCTGCTGGGACCGTCCGGCTGTGGCAAAACGACGACGTTGCGCATGATTGCCGGGCTCGAACTGCCGACCTCAGGCCAGATTTTGATCGACGGCGAAGATGTGACGGGATTGCGGGCGCGTCAACGCGACATTGCGTTTGTGTTCCAGATGTTCGCGCTCTATCCCCATATGACTGTGCGGAACAACATCGCCTTTCCGCTGAAGAACGAAGGCATTTCGCGCCGCGAGATTGCGGCTCGTGTCGATGCGGCCGCGCATATGCTGCGCATCGAAAGTCTGCTGGACCGAAAGACGGGTGGGCTGTCGGGCGGCGATCGTCAACGCGTCGCGTTGGGCCGCGCGATTGTCCGGCACCCGAAGGCTTTTCTGATGGACGAGCCGCTGGGCACGCTCGACGCGGATTTCCGCGAACTGATGTGCCTTGAGTTGCGCAAGCTGCACAATGCGCTCCACGCGACGACGGTCTACGTGACGCACGACCAACGGGAAGCGATGGCGATGGCCGACGACATCGTTGTGATGAGCGGCGGCGAGGTGCTGCAATCCGCGTCGCCGCATGAGGTCTATCACTTCCCAGCGACCGTGTTCGTGGGGAGCTTTATCGGCAGCCCCCCGATGAATTTTCTGGCCGTGGACGGCGGCGTCGAAGCGGGCGTGGAATCGGTCTCGCTCCGCGGTGTGGCCGTGTCGGTGCCGCGCACTGTTGCATCCGCCGCGAAAGCGCTGCTTGGCGTGCGGCCCGAGCACGTCGTGATCGACGAGCACAGTGCGTTGCGTGGACGCGTGATTGCCGACGAGTATCTCGGCTCGCATCAGATTCTGGTCGTCGAAACGGCGCTCGGCGTGGTGCGCGTGCGGGTCGGCAAGAACGAAGGAAGAGCGGCGGGAGCGCAGGTCGGGTTGTCGTTTCACAAGGAGCGCACGCTGATGTACGACGCATCCAGCGGCGTGCTGCTGCCCGGCGCTGTGCGGCAGATGGCCGTCAACGGACGCAGCAACGGAGGCGCTTATGTCTGAGATTCGCCTGCATGGGGTGACGAAGCGATTTGGCGATATCGTCGCGGTGGATGATGTGTCGTTCGACGTGAAAGAGGGCGAGTTCGTCGTGTTGCTCGGGCCGAGCGGCGCGGGCAAGACCACCACGTTGCGGCTCATCGCTGGTCTCGAACGCCCCGACGAAGGCGAGATATTCATCGACGGTGCCGCCGCGAAGGACATGCATCCGGCGGA
Organism: Paraburkholderia sp. JPY465; assembly: GCF_050436725.1. Lineage (NCBI taxonomy): Bacteria > Pseudomonadati > Pseudomonadota > Betaproteobacteria > Burkholderiales > Burkholderiaceae > Paraburkholderia > Paraburkholderia sp. JPY465. Next base: position 1,882,210 of record NZ_JBNDMT010000002.1, on the reverse strand, counting down.
CCGAGACGTCGCCTTCGTCTTTCAGCAGTATTCGCTGTACCCGCATCTGACGGTGTTTGGCAACCTGGCGTTTCCACTGCGCTCCCCGCGGCGGCGCGTGAGCGAGGCGGAAGTCACCGCGCGCGTGCAGATGGTCGCGCAGATGCTGCACATCGAGTCGAAACTTGGCAATCTGGCGACGCATCTATCGGGCGGCGAGATGCAGCGGGTCGCCATCGGACGCGCGCTAGTGCGTCAGCCCAAGGTGTTTCTGATGGATGAGCCGCTGTCGTCGCTCGATGCGAAGTTGCGCGAGGAGATGCGAATCGAACTGAAGCGTCTGCATCGCACGATCGGCGCGACGATCATCTACGTGACGCACGATCAGGTCGAAGCGACCACGCTTGCGGATCGCATCGGCATACTCGAGCACGGACGCATCGTGCAGATTGGTGCGCCGCGCGATGTGTATGGCAATCCCGCTTCACTTGGCGCTGCGCAACGTCTCGGCTCGCCGCCCATCAATCTGCTGCCACCCATGTTGTTCGATCTTTCCACGATGCCGGCCGGCACGTCGACGGTCGCGATCCGGCCTGAAGACATCGTGCTGCACGCGCCTGATACGCGCGACGTGATCAATCTTCGCGTGCTTGAATATTCCCCGCTGCGACATCTGCTGATCATGGAGCGCGACGGCACCGCCATCGTCGCGACGACCATGACCGAGCGCAATTTCACGCCTGGGCAAACAGTCGGCGTGTCGCTGCCTCCGCGCAGCCTTCTCTATTTCCGCTCCGACGGCAGGAGGATTCCGGCATGAACGGGAAAACGGTCATGGCGTGCATCGAGGCCGCGCACGCGACGCTAAAGAAACACACGGATGAGATCGCCGCGCTCGATCAGCAGATTGGCGATGGCGATCATATCTTCAACCTGTTGCGGGGCGTCGATGCGCTGTTTGCGATGCGCGCCGATATCGAGGCCGAGGCGTTTGCGCCCGCGCTGGAACAGGCCGCTTCCAAATTGCTGTCGACCGTGGGCGGTTCGTCGGGACCGCTGTTTTTTTCGTTGCTGCATGGCATGGCAAAGGCCGCGCAGAACGTGGACACAATCAGCGTGGAGGACGCGGCGCGGATCTTCGCCGCCGGTGTCAACGCCGTAGCCCAACGCGGCAAAGCCGGCATCGGCAGCAAGACGATGATGGACGTGCTCATCCCCGTCTCGTCACGCTTCGTGGAACTAGCCGAAGATAGTGCGGCGCCCGAAGCCGTGCTCGACGCGCTGCCGCTGACGGCCGAAGAGGGCATGCGCGCGACGCGCGACATGCTCGCGACCAAGGGGCGCGCGTCGTTTCTCGGCGAGCGTGCGCGCGGGCACATCGATCCCGGCGCACGGTCGAGCCAGTTGATGATCAGTGCGATATGCGCGCGGCTCGCGCAAGACAGAGAGTGAAAGGAGCGCAGACCATGAAAAAATTTATCAACCATGTCGACGACTTTCTAACTGAGAGTCTTACTGGATTCGCCGCCGCGCATGGTGATCTCGTCGTGCTCGACAACGATCCTGTGTTCGTGCGGCGCAATACGCTGAAGCCAGGCAAGGTTGCGCTCGTCTCGGGCGGCGGCTCGGGACACGAGCCTTTGCATATCGGCTTCGTCGGGTACGGGATGCTGGATGCCGCGTGCCCCGGCCAGGTATTCACTTCGCCGACGCCCGATCAGATGATGGCAGCCGCCAAGGCCGTCGATACGGGCGCGGGAACGCTCTTCATCGTGAAGAACTATTCCGGCGATCTGATGAACTTCGAAATGGCGTCCGAGATGTCGGAGTTGCCGAATGCGATGGTGTTGATCAACGACGATGTCGCCGTCGAAAACTCCAGTTATACAACGGGGCGGCGCGGCGTCGCGGGTGCCGTGATCGTCGAGAAACTGGTGGGCAGTCTCGCCGAGAGCGGCGCCAATCTCGAACAATGCAAGGCGTTCGGCGACCGGATCAACAAGCGTACGGCGTCGATGGGCGTCGCGTTTTCCAGTTGCACGGTGCCCGCGGCGGGCACGCTGACGTTCAAGATCGGCGACGATGAAATCGAGGTCGGCGTTGGCATTCATGGCGAGCCAGGGCGGCGCCGCGCGCGCTTTGCCACAGCCGATGCGATCGCGGCAGAGCTGCTGACGGCGATCATCGCCGATTTGAAGCCGGGGAACGGCTCCGAGTTGCTGGTCTTGATCAATGGACTGGGCGGAACGCCGCTCGGGGAACTGTATCTGTTGTTCAATTCAACACGCTCGTGGCTGCACCAGCGCGGTCTCGCGGTCGCGCGCGTGCAGGTCGGATCGCTTACGACGTCGCTGGAAATGGCCGGCGCGTCGATCACCTTGTGCGTGCTGGACGACGAAATGAAGCGGCATTGGGATAGCCCGGTGCATACGCCATCGCTCAGATGGGGAATGTAGCCTGTCGCCACTTGGCCGTCAGATTTGCGCAGGCGGCGGCAGCGGAACCGCGCGCGGGCCGCGAGCAGGGACATCGGTTTGAAATTTCTGTCACGCTAGCGCAACAAGGCGGACCGAGCCGGCTGCAGGTTGCGTTGAAAATCGATGAGCCAGGCAAACTGCTGCGGGCTTTGGAAGAAATGCAGAGCCAGTGCCCGCAATTCCCGGTTTGAGAAAAGCTCGATGAGTTCGGGGACCCTCAAGCCCCCGTGAAAGCCGCCGTCGTACTAGAGCCGCACCCAAAGGCCGATGAGCGTCCCGAATCGGTCTACCAATCGCAGCAGTTCGAGCGGCCGGTTTTCGAATCTCACCGGCCGTGCGGCCAGTTCAGGACTGCAGGCGCGACGAACACCGTGCCGTCCCGCGACGCGGCGTTGATGGTTGGTGGCACGCTCCGCGACGAACAGCTAGCTGCAACGGCGGTTCGGTGATCGTGTGCGGCCGAGGGGCGAGAGCGATCCCGTCGTGCATCAGTGTCCTGAGCAGCGACTTCGCGCCGGGCCTCGAGCTGCGGCGACTAGTGAAGACGAGTCAGATGTGAATGCCACCCGCCACTTCTATGCGCTGCGCGTTTACCCAACCAAAGTCATCCGATAAAAGACCGGCAATCACTGGCCCTACATCCGACGGCAGTCCCGCTCGGCCCAGAGCGGTATGGTCGGCGACGGCCTTGTTGACCTGCGGATTGTCCCGTACGACGCCACCACTGAAGTCCGTCGCGATCGCGCCTGGCGCTACGACGTTGACCGCGATCCGGCGCGGCGCGAGTTCAAGGGCCATATAGCGCGTCAGCGCTTCAACGGCTGCCTTCATCGGCCCGTAGATCGCCCGCCCAGGGAACGCGAAACGTGCCAGCCCCGAGGAAATGTTCACAATCCGTCCGCCGTCGTTAATAAGCGGCAACAGCTTTTGGGTCAACAGGAATGGTCCTTTGAAATGCACCGCGAACTGAGCGTCAAGCTCCGCTTCGGTGCCCGCTGCGAACGTAGCCGCTGAAGACGTCCCTGCATTGTTCACCAGATAATCGAAGCGTTGCGCGCCCAACTTCCCGAGTGCTTCTCGCAGATGTGTGACGAAATCATCAAATGCGCTTCCATCGCCCACGTTCAACTGGAGGGCAAACGCCTGTCCGCCCGCTTCGGCAACCGTCGCACAGACCCTCTCTGCCTCGACGCGATTTGAGTGATAAGTGAACACCGAGCGGACGCCACGACTCGCGAGGCGCAGAACTGTGTCGCGGCCGATCCCGCGACTGCCTCCTGTGACGACCGCGATTTTTGAAGTCGGGTGACGATCCCTGTCTGTTTCCATTTGGCACCTGGCGGTAAGTTGGAAAACCTCAATTCTCCGGGCGGAGCCGCGAGCAGTTAATACCCGAACCTACCAAAATCTTGCCTGATCCTGCTCCGCTCACTAAGCTTGATCGACGCGCATTCTCCATACAGGGCAGCTATGTCGAACGAACTGGCCGTTGCACTGCTTCGTTATATCGAAACGCAAACAGGAACAAGCCCATACCGCACGGCCGTGGACGGGCTTCTGATTCTGCGCTCCGATCACCCCAAACCGCCGACATTTCTCCTGGCGCGCCCAGCACTGTGCATCGTTGCACAGGGTGCCAAATGGGCCAGCTTCGGTGGCGCGAAACTGGAGTACCGGGCCGGACAGGCGCTGGTGGTCGGCGTTGAGACTCCGTCGCAGGGCCGAGTGTTCGAAGCAAGTCCGGACAATCCTTGCCTGGTTCTGGTTCTGGAACTCGACCTGATGATCATGCGCGCCGTTGCAAGGGAGATGTCGTCGCCCCCTGTGGCGGCAGGAGACGCAAGCCGCGGCGTGTTCGTTGCGGACTTCGATGGCCCGCTGGCCGATTGCGCGGTGCGGGTCGTCCGCTTGCTGGATACCCCGGACGCAGTCAGAATTCTGTACCCGCTGCTCATGCGGGAGATTTGTTATTGGTTGCTAAGAGGTCCGAAAGGCGCCGAAATAGCAAAGCTGGCGTCGACCGGGAATGCCTCGCACGGCGTTCTGCGCGCGATGGAAAATATAAGAGCTCAATTTTCGCAGCCAGTGCGAGTGGAAGATCTGGCTGAAATTGCCCAACTAAGTCCGTCGGCATTCCACCGGCAATTCAAGGCGTTGACCGGACTTCCCCCTCTCCAATATCAGAAGCAATTGCGCCTACTGGAGGCTCGCAGGCTGCTGCTCTCACAGTCGATGAGCGTCCAGGCCGCCTCATTTGAGGTGGGATATGAGAGCCCCTCGCAATTCAGTCGGGAATACGCGCGGATGTTTGGCGCACCACCCAAACGAGACAAAGAGGACTCGACCAATGTGAAGACAATGCGCGATGCTGCTTGAGCTACCCCGGGAGTTCGAGGTTCGCACTTTATGGGCCCGCGCATCGCAACGTAGCCGTGGTCACATCGGCTCTACGACATGAACGGCAGTTACAGTCCCGGCAGGATCTCCAGCAATACCGCGTGGACCGCCGCGCCCTACAGAGGTTTGCGGACGCAGGTCACCGCCTACAAGCAGTGCCCGAAACACGCCATCAATTCACCCCATGTGGATTCGAGATTCTGAGCCGCCAGCCACCATCGGGGCCCTTCTCCATGACTTGGGTCGCAGTCCCGTGTTCTACGTGCTTCTGGCCGTCGGGTCGCGGGATGCTGAGGGTCCAGTCCAGCAGAACGAGCGCAATCTCGCCGCTCGACAGTACGAGGCGCACGGTATTTCGAACATGCGGTCGCATCGCTAGCAACTCCGCAAGCGACCGACGTAGGTCGCCTGGGTTTTCCACGAGGTCACCGTTCGTCATTCGCATTGTGGCGTTATTGCTGAATAGGCGGAGCACTGCATCGAGATCGTTGGCGTTCATCGCCGTATCGAAGGCGGCCGGGACGTCCGCAGGCGCGTTGCACACTACAGACTTGTCTTCAATCGCAGCGACAAAATTTGCGATGTGTTGCGCAACCTCCGCTGGTGATTCGAGTGGCGACAGGTGCCCGATGCCGGGAAGGATGTGCATCGCCGCATGCGGAACGCGAGGCAACAGTTCAGCCTGTAACGTGGCGACCCGATCCACCTGATCCCGCTCTCCCGAGATGACGATGGTCGGCACGACGATGGACGTCACCGCTGCGGAGATATCTTCGCGCATCGCGATCTCGGGCCACGCAGCCTTCGCTTGCGGTGCGGCCTTCAGGCTGTCTTCGATGACCTGTTCGCGGCACGCGGCATCGAGCGGTCTCGCGGTGAGGACGTTGTCGATCACGAACTCGACCGATTCGCGTGACTGGTAAGCGCCCGACAATGTCACGCGTTCCTCCTCGGAGAGAAGCATGGGCGAGGGCGGCGACGGCGCGACCAGCACCAGACCTTCGAGTCCCTCAGGCCGACGCGAAGCAATGAGTTGCGCGACCTTGCCGCCCATCGAATGACCGACAAGCACGAAGCGCTTCAAACCCAGCGCCTCGATCACGCCCTCGGCGTCGTTCGCCAGATCCTCGATACGGTAGCCATGCGCGGGTGCATCGGAGTCGCCCCAGCCGCGATGGTCCGTGGCCACGATGCGGTATCGGTCCGGCAGCGCCTGCGCTACCTTGTCCCATGTGCGCGACGATCCGCCATAGTAGTGCAGGAAGACCAGCGCAAGCTCTCCGCTGCCTCGCTGCGTGACGTGAATCCGTGTACCGTTCGTTTCGATGTCCATTTCCTACTCCTCGCTGGTTGGAAGGAGCATCGTAGAGTCGTGCATGTGATTTGATAATTGCTCGAATTTTGGCGACAGTCGATAATCCTGATATCGAATCAGGTGACGATATGGATCGACTGACCAGTCTTGGCGTGTTCGTTGTGGCCGTGGAAGAAGGCAGCTTCGCGGCTGCCGCGCGGCGTTTCGGGCTTTCGCCCGCGATGGCGGGCAAGCATGTAAGTGAGATCGAGGCACGGCTGAATGTGCGACTGCTTCAACGCACGACGCGGCGGCTGAGCCTGACGGACCCGGGCCAGGCTTACTACGAGCGTTGCAAGCAAATTCTCGAGACGTACGCCGAAGCCAATCGGGAGGCTAGCGATTCACACGGCACGGCCAGGGGCGTTCTGCGCGTCGCCGCGCCCGTCACGTTCGGTGCGATGCATCTCGGACAAGTCGTTGCGCGCTACGTCGAGGACCATCCGCAGGCGAATGTCGAGGTCGTGCTCGGGGATCGTTATGTCGATCTGCTCGATGCGGGCATCGACGTCGCTATCCGGATCGGGCGACTGGAGAATCCGGCGCTGGTAACACGCCGGGTCGCCCCTTGCCGGATGGTTATATGCGCATCGCGCGCGTACGTCGATCGGCATGGAACACCGCGCAAGCCGCGGGATCTGCTTCAGGCGCCCAGACTCGCGTTCAGCGAAGCGGTATCCGCCGGGGACTGGACGTTGTTCGATGCGAAGGGGCGTGCACATATTATCGAAGGACCCGTGCGGGTGTCGGCCAACAACATGCAGATGCTGCTGTCGGCCGCGCTCGCGGGCGCCGGTATTGTGTACGGCCCGACATTCGTCTTTGGGGAGCATCTGCGCAATGGGGAACTCGTCGCGCTGCTGCCGGCATACCGCGCCACCGAGCTGGTAGTGCAGACGGTCTATCCGAGCGCTCACCGGATACCGTTCAAAGTGCGGCGGTTCGTCGATTATCTTGCCGAAGCGTTCGGCAATGATCCGCCCTGGGATGATTGGAGCCAGGGAAAGACCGCCAGAAACTGAATTTGAGGTTTGGCGTTTCTCGAACCAGATTTGACCTTTTGAGTCCGGCCAAGAGCTGCTGTCCGCGCTTTCCGGAAAGTCGACACCCCCGCGGCCGCTTCGGTCCTGCCATCTGCCCGTGGACCAGCGAGCGTCGACCGGCTGTAACCGTTAAGCGTTGTTCGACGCCTGCCCATGTCTGCTGCCGCGTGAGTAAGCGACGGCGTATGCGGGCAGGCGTTGGACAACGCTCGAGGGAGGAAACCGCGGGGTGTACCGAGGCGGTTATGGGGATTGAAGTGATCGCGTGGCCCGGCTGATCACGCGTTGATCGGACGAAGCCGAGGCTGGCCTGATGCCGATGAAGTTGCGATGCCGTCGCACAGCGCATTGGTCGCGACTGCCGACAGGCGGCAACTTCTGCCTGGCGAGATGCACACAAACGTCTCCTGCTGGCGCTCGTTGCCGAGGAGCCGACAGTCGGACTGAAGATACCTGGTCATTCTGGTTCACGCATCACCTCTGCAACCAGGTGGCGCGCGAATCGGACCGTTAAGCGTTGTTCGACGCCTGCCCATGTCTGCTGCCGCGTGAGTAAGCGACGGCGTATGCGGGCAGGCGTTGGACAACGCTCGAGGGAGGAAACCGCGGGGTGTACCGAGGCGGTTATGGGGATTGAAGTGATCGCGTGGCCCGGCTGATCACGCGTTGATCGGACGAAGCCGAGGCTGGCCTGATGCCGATGAAGTTGCGATGCCGTCGCACAGCGCATTGGTCGCGACTGCCGACAGGCGGCAACTTCTGCCTGGCGAGATGCACACAAACGTCTCCTGCTGGCGCTCGTTGCCGAGGAGCCGACAGTCGGACTGAAGATACCTGGTCATTCTGGTTCACGCATCACCTCTGCAACCAGGTGGCGCGCGAATCGGGTGGCTACGCGGCAGGATATCGACGATGACCATCGGTGCGCCGCAATGCCGGCAGACAAATGTCGGTGCCGTTGTCTGGGCTGACGCGTCTTTACTGGCGGCAATGGTTGCCGGAGCGTGCAACAGCGCGCGTATCGTCGCCAGGTTCTGCCGGCGCACCGGGTTGGCGAGCAGACCGTAATGGCGGATGCGGTGGAAGCCCCCGGGCAGCACATGCAGCAGGAAGCGTCGCATGAATTCCTGGGGCGCAAGCGTCATCGTCTTGTGGCGTGTGCGGCCGCTGGCCCGATAGTCCTTCCAGCGGAAGGTCACGCCGCGCTCGTCGAACGTGACGAGGCGCTGGTTGGAGATGGCCACGCGATGCGTATAGCGCGACAGATACGCGAGTACTGCCTCAGGACCAGCGAACGGGCGCTTCGCATACACCACCCATTCGCAGGCGCGCAGTGGCGCAAGCCACCGGGTAAAGACCGCGGGATCGGCAAGTGCAGCGTACTCGCCAAAGAAGCGTAGCTGGCCCCGGCGACAGGCATGGGTGAGTTCTTCCAGGAAGCGCCGCCGGAACAGCCTCGAGAGCACACGTACTGGCAGGAAGAAGCCGGGCCGGCATGCGACCCACCGTTCACCGTCAGGCGCGAGGCCTCCTCCGGGAACGATGCCATGTACGTGAGGATGGTGCGTCAGCGCCGAACCCCACGTATGCAGCACCAGCGTGGCGCCAATCCGCGCGCCCAGATGCTTCGGATCGGCGGCGATGGTACGCAGGGTTTCGGCGGCAACGTCGAACAGCAGCCCGTAGATGATCGACTTGTTGTACCAGGCGATCGCGCTGATCGCCGCAGGCAGCGTGAAGACCACGTGGTAATACCCGACCGGTAGCAGATCGGCCTGACGTGCCTCGAGCCACCGGTGCGCGGCGCTCCCTTGGCACTTCGGACAATGGCGGTTACGGCAGGAGTTGTAGGCCACCTCGATCTGTTCGCAGCCACAACAGCGCAACACGTGCCCACCCAGCGCCGCGCTGCGGCACTGTTCGATCGCCGACATGACCTTCAGCTGTCCCAGGCTCAGCTGTACGGTCTGTCGCCACGCGGGCCCATGCGCGCGGAAGACGTCCGCGACTTCGGGCACGGCAGTGCGCCGTGTTTCAGCTGTTGTTGTGCAGCTTCTCCAGCGGACTGATCACTTCGCGCAGCAGGTCCGTCGCGACCTGGGCATAGAGCGCGGTCGTCTCCAGCTTCTTGTGGCCCAGCAGGACCTGGATGACACGGATATCAACCTTCTGCTCCAGCAGGTGGGTCGCAAAGCTGTGTCGCAATGTGTGCATCGAGACACGTTTGTTGATGTCTGCAGCGACGGCGGCGGCGTGGATGGCGCGGTTGAGCTGCCGTGTGCTGAGCGGATCGACCGGGTCGAGGCCTGGAAACAGCCAGCCGCCCTCCAGCATCCGGCCCTGCGCGTGCGCCACGCGCCACCAGACACGCAGGCGTTCAAGCAGTACCGGCGAGAGCATGGCGTAACGGTCCTTGCGGCCCTTGCCCTGCTCGATGCGCAGCGTCATGCGCTGGCCGTCCACGTCGCCGACCTTCAGCGCCACCACTTCACTGGCACGCAGGCCGGCGCCGTAGGCGACTGACAGTGCGGTCTGGTGCTTCAGGTTGCCGGTCGCAGCGATCAGGCGTCCCACTTCGTCCGGACTGAGCACGACCGGGAGCGTGCGGGGCACGCGCACCGGCTGCATCCGGGCCATCCGTTCGGGTTCGTGAAGCGTGATCTCGAAGAAGAACTTCAGTCCGGTGATCGCCGCATTGAGCGACACGGGCGACGTGCCGTGGTCGACCAGATGCAGCTGGTAACGCCGTAGATCCTCGACGGTGGCGGTGTCGGGCGGGCGCCCCAGAAACCGGGTGAACTCGCGTACGATGCGCAGATAACCGGCCTGCGTCTTCGGCGCCAGATGGCGCATACGCATGTCGTCGATCATGCGCTGGCGCAGTGGGCTGACAGTCTGGAGGGTATCAGTCATGACTCTGCTCCCGTTGAACGGCGAGGCGAATTACCTCGCCCATCAACATGAGAACAGAGTCGGTTTCCTCTCCATTGCTACTACCGCCGGCCGCAGCCCCTTACCGCGCGAGCGGTTTAGGCAGTATGACTTTCCGTGATGTGGTGGCTGGCCCGCCGTGAGAAACCAGACGCGGGTTAGCATTGCTGCCAGAGCCGCATGGTGTGCACGAGGGCGACACCCGGCGATTTCCAGCACGGAGGCCAGCATGGGACACGATAGCACTGTGTACGTCGGTCTGGATGTCCACAAGGAATCCATCACGGCAGCCTACGCCGTCGGGATAGGCGAGGTGGAATTGCTGGGCAAGATCGGCACTTCGAAGACAGACATCGATCGCCTGTGCCAGCGCATGCAGTCCAAGGCGACGCACGTTCGCATCGTCTACGAAGCAGGGCCATGCGGCTATGGCCTCTACCGGCAACTGGTGCAGAAGGGATTCGACTGCGTGGTATGTGCCCCGTCGCTGATTCCGAAGAAACCAGGCGAGCGGGTCAAGACTGACCGCCGCGACGCACTCAAACTCGTGCGCTCGTTGCGTGCAGGTGATCTCTCGTCAGTCTACGTGCCAGGCGTCGAAGATGAGGCATTCCGGGACCTGGCCCGCGCGTGGGCCGCCGCCAAAGCGGATCTCAAGCACGCGCGTCAGCGCCTCAAGTCGTTTCTGCTCTCTCATGGTATTCGTTACACCGGCAGCGCGAACTGGGGGCCGGCACATCGACGGTGGATCAGCACCTTCGTATTCCCCAACCACTGGCAACAACTGGCCTTTGACGAGTGCCGCCGCACCATTGAAGACAGACTCGCCCAATGCGACCGCCTCGAGGCGGCACTACGCGAGGCTGTCGTCAACTGGCGCTTCTATCCGGCCGTACTGGGACTGCAGACCATGCGCGGTATCCAGTTCACCACGGCCGTTGGCATGCTCGCCGAACTGGGTGACCTGTCGCGATTCGAGCATCCGCGACAGCTGATGGCCTGGCTCGGGGTGACGCCCTCCGAACACTCGTCAGGCGAGCGGCGCCGTCAAGGCAGCATTACAAAAAACGGGAACAGTTATGCAAGAAAGCTGCTCGTGGAGGCTGCGTGGAGTTACAGATACCCCGCTCGGGTGAGCCCCGACATCCAACGCCGCCATGAAGGAATTCCGAAACCGATCATTGACCGCGCATGGGATGCCCAGCTGCGGCTATGCCGGCGATATCGCAAGCTCGCAGCGCGCGGCAAGAATGTGAACACCGGCGTGGTTGCCGTTGCGCGAGAGCTCTCAGGGTTTATCTGGGACATCGGCAGACTGGCGATGTCTCTCGCCATACCGAAAGATGCCAGGCCGGTCTGACACTATCTCATCTTAACGAGGACACGGAGAGTTTCCTGAAGGCGGCGTAGCCCGGCACCCGAGCAACCCGCGATTGGACTATGCAACACATCTTATGCGACTTGCGACTTTAGGTAGCGGCAGGCTCATAGGGCGGACCACAGTAATGCGGTAACCAACCCGCGGATATCAGTGTGACCCACCGTCGAGACGTACTGCTACGTCGCCCTCAGGAAATTCAGATGTACCCAGACCGAGAACCGATCGCGATTGACACGGAAAGTCATATCAGTCCCTCGGTCGTGAAGACCCATTCGCATTTCGCCGATGTGGACAAGCACCTGCACCTGATCGTCAATGACAGCAAAGGGTCGGCGGATTCAACCGGTCGATGCAATAGTTTGGTTAAACCGCTCGGCTGGCGTTTCGTAATTCAGTGTCTTCCTCGGACGTTCATTGAGCCGTCTCGCCACAGCATTGAGCCTAGTCTGTGAATACACCGACAGGTCGGTACCTTTCGGGAAGTATTGCCTCAACAGTCCATTCGTGTTCTCGTTCGACCCACGCTGCCAGGGATGTTGTGGGTCGCAGAAGTAGACGGCAATGTCCGTGGCAACAGTAAAGCGTTTGTGGCTGGCCATCTCAGTGCCGCGATCCCAGGTTAGCGATTTGTAGAGTTCCTGGGGCAATTTGCAGGCATGTTTGATGAGCGCATCGGCAACCACCTCGCTGTCCTTGCTGGCAATCTTCACCAGCATCACATAGCGTGTCTGGCGCTCGACGAGCGTCGCAATCTGGCTGCTCCCGCTGCCGCAAAGCAGATCACCCTCCCAATGTCCCGGCACTGCGCGGTCCTCGATCGTGGCTGGACGTTCGCTGATCGACACCGTGTCGCGGATCCTGCCGTGGTCGCCCGTCTTCTGCGTGTAATGGCGGGAACGCCGCATGACCCGGGTACGCCGCAAATGTTCGAGCAATTCCTTCTTCAAGACACCACGGGCCTGGATGAAGAGACTGCGGTAGATGGTCTCGTGTGACACGTGGTAATCCTCGTTGTCCGGGTACGCGCGCCTGAGCCATCCCGCGATCTGCTCGGGCGACCACTCCAGTTGAAGTTTGTCTGCCACGATGCGTGCCAACATCCGGTGTTCGACCAGCTTACAGACTTTGGGCCGCTGCGCCCGATCCCAGGCAAGCTGATCGGCGTGACTTGCCCGATAGCCATCCTGCCCACTGTTGCGTTTGATCTCGCGGCAGATGGTAGAGGGAGCCCGCGCAAGCCGACTGGCGATTGACTGGATCGAATCGCCAGCAACAAGCGCGCTCGATATCTCTTCCCGCTCGGCTAATGTTAGCGCCAGCCGCGAACGATGTCGCTTTGCCGGCGGGATTCCACCGGCTTCGCCGATGATCCGCTGCACGGACGAGTGGTGGCGATCGAAGAGCTGGGCGATATGCTCGAGAGACTCACCCTTTCGCCAGCGCTCCCACATCAGCGCTTTCTGCTTCTCGCTGTAGTAAATCCGGTGTCGCTGTTTCATTTGCAACACTCCCGCCGCTCATGCAGCGTTCATTGTGTTGCATCGACCGGTTGAATCCGCCGTCATGCAGCAGCCACAAAGCGTGTGACTGGCGAGCGTCCGCTTTGGCCGAATTGCGTGCAAAGAACGACCGTCAGGTTTCGGATCTGTACGCGACGCGAGCCAGCAGGCACACGTCAAAGCACTCCTCCGGAGCACGACTCTTGGAACCTGTGCCGCATTCACAACCGGAACCCGATCTTCAGCGGCCGGCCAGAATAGCCGGCTCCAACCGAAGAACCGCTGGCCAAATCCGGAAGCTCGCGGTCAGCGGCAACTGACCCGGAACTGCATCCCTACTGCACGCTAATCCAGATGTCCCGGCATCGGTGTGATGTTGCCAGATTAACCGCCCTCCGGCCCAGCGCCAGAATCCGGTGGGTGACCACCATGGCGCGATAGCCGGGCGGACCACCGCGCGCGCCCTTCTCCTTGGGTAGTGCACGATGAGCGGGACACGTGCACCAACCCTAACCAATCGCGACCCACGCTGGATCACAGGTAGGCAAGTACCAGCGTTCAGGCCAATGTGAAAATCGTTGCCCGGCAAGGACTTTCTGGCAAGTTACCCTCCTTGGCACATTTGCTGCAAGCATGAGCCCAAACTTGTATTCAAGATTGAACGCATGCTTCCCGACGCCTTCTTCAAGGTTCGAGCACTGCTCGAATCCTACGCCACCAAAAGCACGACGCCTCGCGACATCGTCGACACGCTGATCGCCCGGATCGAAGCCTCCTGTCGCCCTGAAGTCTGGATATCGCGCGTGAGTGCCGCCGATCTCGCCAGCCGGGCTGCCGCGCTCGAAGATGCGCGCGGGCGCCTGGGCGCCGCGATCTTTGAGCGGATGCCGCTGTTCGGCGTACCGTTCGCGGTGAAGGACAACATCGACGTCGCCGGCATGCCAACCACCGCGGCCTGCGACGCCTTTGCTTACACGCCCGCAGCCTCGGCATTCGCCGTCGATCGTCTGCTCGACGCCGGCGCCATCCTCATCGGCAAGACGAATCTCGACCAGTTCGCCACAGGCCTTGTCGGCACACGCTCGCCCTATGGCGCCGTGCGACAGTTCGAATCCGATGCGCACATCTCCGGCGGATCGAGCTCTGGCTCGGCGATCGTTGTTGCGGCTGGACTCGCTGCGTTCTCGCTCGGCACGGATACCGCTGGCTCGGGGCGTGTTCCGGCGGGCTTCAACGAGCTCGTGGGCCTCAAGCCGACGCCTGGTCTCGTAAGCAAGCGGGGCGTGGTACCGGCGTGCCGGAGCCTGGACTGCGTGTCGATCTTCGCGCATGACGTGGGCGACGCCTGGGAGGTCCTACTGCAGATGGCGAAGTACGATGGAGACGATGGCTATGCGCGCCGAGTGCCGCCACTCGGACTGCCCCATGCACCGCTGCGCCTCGCCGTACCGGAGCAGTTGACCTTCCACGGCGACGGGCAGGCTCGTCAGGCCTTTGCCGCCACGCTCGACACGATTGCTTCGCGGCTTGCGCTTTCGCCAACAAGCGTGCCGTTCGAACCGATGCAGCGAACTGCCGCGCTGCTTTACGACGGCCCATGGGTAGCGGAGCGTCGTGCCGCGCTCGGTTCCTTCTTCGAGACGAATCGCGCCGACATCGATCCGGTTGTCGCCGAGGTGATTGCGAAAGCGGACGGCTACAGCGCCGTCGACGCGTTCAACGGGCAGTACGCACTCGCCGCCCTGCGGCGCGAAGTGGAAACGCTGTTCGAGGCGATCGACGTCCTCATCGTGCCGACCACGCCCACGCATCCAACCTTCGACGAAGTGCGTGCGGACCCGATCGGGTCGAACAGCCAGCTTGGCATCTATACCAATTTCGTGAATCTGCTCGATCTGTGCGCTCTGGCGGTGCCGGGCATTCGCCGGGCGGACGGCCTGCCAGCGGGCGTGACGCTGATCGCCCCAGCGGGCGCCGACCACCGCCTGGCAGTGCTGGGCGCACGCATCCAGGCGCTCTTCATGGCGCATGCCACACCCGACGACGCTGGCAGCATCGCCGCGCGACCGCTGCCCTTCGAAGAGCCGACGGTGAAGCTCGCCGTGGTCGGCGCTCATCTGCGCGGGCAGCCGCTCTGCTGGCAACTGCTCGAGGCTGGCGCGCGTTTCGTCGAGACCACCACCACGTCTTCGCACTACCGCCTTTACGCGCTCGCCGGCACGAAACCGGCCAAGCCCGCTCTGGTGCATACGCCGCACGAGGCCGGCCAGCCCATCGAAATCGAGCTCTGGGAAGTGCCGCTGCGCAGCTTCGGCGCATTCGTTGCCCACGTGCCAGCGCCGCTCGGCATCGGCAGCGTACAGACAGCCGATGGACTCATCGTTAAGGGCTTTATCAGCGAGCCCTCAGCGGTCGCACCAGGCAGCGGCGCACACGACATCACTGCGTTCGGCGGCTGGCGTGCATGGCTCGCAACGGCGGCTGAAACGCAAGCCCAATCCGATCTGCAAACCTGACTTTATGCATTGAACTCACGAGGAGTCCAACCATGACAGACCGTCGCGATTTTCTCAAGGGCGCTGGCGCCCTCGTCCTAAGCAGCACATTCCCGTTCGACCTCGCTTTCGGTGCCGAGCCGCTTACGCTCGGCGTCCTCTACGTCGGTTCACGCGGCGACTACGGTTACAACCAGGCACAAGCGCAGGCTGCGGCTGTCATCAAGAAGCTGCCGAACGTAAAGGTCGTCGAGGAGGAGAACGTGCCCGAGACCGTCGCTGCCCAAAAGACCATGGAGGCGATGATCGAGCAGGACGGTGCGACGCTCATTTTCGCGACCTCGTTCGGCTACTTCGCTCCCCATGTGCTGAAGATGGCCGCCAAATATCCGAAGGTTCGCTTCGCCCACTGCGGCGGTCTCTGGAAGAGCGGCAATCCGGCCAACATCTCCAGCTACTTCGGCTATATCGACGAATGCCAGTATCTGAACGGCGTCGCGGCAGGCCATGCGAGCAAGACGAAGAAGCTGGGCTTCGTCGCGGCCAAGCCTATTCCGCAGGTGCTGCGCAACATCAATTCGTTCACGCTGGGCGCGCAGTCGGTGGATCCGTCGATCACCACGCACGTGATCTTCACGGGCGACTGGTCGATGCCGGTGAAGGAGGCGGAGGCCGCGAACAGCCTCGTCGATCAAGGCTGCGACGTGCTCACGTGTCACGTGGACGGACCCAAGGTCGTGATCGAGACAGCCGAGAAACGCGGCGCGATGAGCTGCGGTTACCACGCAAGCCAGGCGGCGCTGGCTCCGAAGGGCTATCTGACGGGCGCCGAATGGGACTGGGCGACGCCCTACAAACTGCTCGTCACAAACGCGCAGACGGGCAAGCCGCAGCCGAACATTCTTCGCGGCGGCCTGCGCGAAGGCTTCGTGAAGATGTCGCCGTACGGCGCGAAGGTGACTCCCGATGCGCGCACGCAAGCCGACGCCGCGAAGGCGAAGATGGTCGCGGGCGACTACGTCATCTTCAAGGGGCCGATGAAGGACAACAAGGGCGGCAGCGCCATTGCGGCCGGCACGAGCTACGCACAGACCGATATCGCGCTTGAAAGCATGAATTATCTGGTTGCCGGTGTGGTTGGCCAGATCTGAGGACCGCAAGCGCCTTCGTCAGGAGTCGTGATGTCCGCTTCCCTTTCTCCCGCTCACGGGCCGTCGCGAAGACTGCCTGCAAGTCTCGCGCGCCTGCTGCTTGCCCTGTTGCCCGCGTTGCCGACCGTATGTGCAATCGTGGCAACTCTGGCGATCTTCGGCATCTTCCTGCTCGTGCAGGGGCAGCCGGCCATCGAGGCGCTTGGTCTCATTGGCAAAGGCGCGTTCGGCTCGTCGTTCGCATGGCAGAACACCTTGCTGCGTGCCGCACCGCTCATGCTCACGGCTCTGTGCGTCGCGCTGCCTGCCCAGGTTGGCCTGATCGTGATTGGCGGCGAAGGCGCGCTCGCGCTGGGCGGGCTCGCGGCCGCCGTCGTGCCGCAGTGCCTGCCGCATGCTACGCCGTGGATCGTCGCGACGCCGCTGATGGCGATTGCAGGCATGCTGGCGGGCGGCCTGTGGATCAGCGCGGTGGGCGCGATGCGTCAATGGCGTGGTGTCAACGAGACCATCAGCAGCCTGCTGATGTCGTATATCGCCATCGCCGTTTTCAAGTTTTTCGTCGAAGGACCGCTGCGCGATCCCGCGAGTCTCAACAAACCTTCGACGCTGCCCCTCCCCGACGCCATGAGCATCGGCCCGCTGCCGGGACTCGACGTGCACTGGGGCCTCTTCTGGGGCGTGCTCGCGTGTCTCGCTGCCTGGGTGCTCGTGCGTCACAGCACGCTCGGCTTCGCCATGCGCGTAACGGGTGGCAATGTGCGCACGGCGCGCCTTGTCGGCTTGCCTGTGGGCGGGCTCGCGCTCACCGCCTGCGCGCTAGGCGGTGCATCAGCCGGCCTTGCCGGAATGTTCGAAGTCGCGGCCGTGCAAGGCAGCGCGAACGCGTCGCTGCTCTCGGGCTACGGCTATGCGGGCATCCTTGTCGCGTTCGCGGCACGCCAGAATCCGTTCGCCGTGATCGTGTGCGCGCTGATGGTCGGCGGCATCGAGGCGAGCGGCAGTCTGCTGCAACGCCGCCTCGGCCTGCCCGACGCCGCCACGCTCGTGCTGCAAGGCCTGCTTTTCGCAAACCTGCTGGCCTGGGAGGCACTGGCTCCCGGTCTTGCCGGCTTGCGCATGAAACTTCAGGTCGCCGCGCTCGACGCCCCGTCTGCTTCACAGGAGCGTACCCGCCATGTCTGACCTTCATTCGCCCGCTGCGGTGCTGCTGATTTCGCTCTTCGCGGGGGCCATTCGCGTGAGTACGCCGTATCTGTTCGTGAGCCTCGGCGAGTGCCTGACCGAGAAAGGAGGCCGCGTGAATCTCGGTCTCGAAGGCATTCTCGTCTCCGGCGCCATGTGCGGCTATGCGGGCTCGTATCTCTCGGGTTCGCCGTGGATCGGCGTGCTCGCGGCGGCCGCGGCCGGTCTGGTGCTCGGCTGCCTGCATGGGTTGGTGTGCTCGCTGCCGCGTGTTTCCGATATCGCGTTCGGTATCGCGCTCATGCTGTTCGGCACCGGCCTGGCGTTCTATCTCGGCAAGCCGTTCATCGAGCCGCAGGCAGCGATGCTCCCGTCGATCGATCTCGGCGCGTGGGCCGCCTCGCAGCAAGTGCACAACGCGCTGCATATCAATCTGCTCTTCGTGATTGGGGTCGTGCTTGCCGTCGCCTTGCAGTGGGGACTGCGCTCGATGCGCTGGGGCATGACGCTGCGGCTCGTCGGCGAGAACGCCGAGAGCGCGCGTGCAATGGGCTATCCCGTCACGCGGGTACGTGTCATCGCGACGGCGGTTGGCGGGCTCTTCGCGGGCGTGGGTGGTGCCTATCTCTCGCTCGTCTATCCCGGTAGCTGGAACGAGGGGCTTTCGAGCGGCCAAGGCCTGATGGCCGTCGCCCTCGTGATCTTCGCGCGCTGGCAGCCGCTGCGCTGTCTTTGGGCTGCGCTGCTGTTTGGCGCTGCCGGAGCGCTTGGCCCCGCCCTGCAGGCAATCGGCGTGACCAGCGGCTATTACCTGTTCAACGCCGCCCCTTACGTGCTGACGCTCGCGCTCATGATCATCAACTGCCGGCCGGACCGCACGCTGGCGGGCGCCCCCGGCGAGCTGAGCCTGACGCGCTGAGCGCGAACCGCTTCCGACCGACTGAATCCAGAATCGCGTGATCGCGAAGGCGCCCGCCCGGAGAATCGACATGACCCGAACCATCGAAGCCCGCCCCTATTCCTGGCCCTACGACGGGAACCTGCGCCCCGACAACACGGCGCTCGTCATCATCGACATGCAGACCGACTTCTGCGGATACGGCGGCTACGTCGAAAAGATGGGCTACGACCTCTCGCTCACGCGCGCACCGATCGAGCCGATCAAGCGCGTTTTGGGGCTGATGCGCGAACTCGGCTTCACGATCATCCACACCCGTGAAGGGCATCGGCCGGATCTGTCCGATCTGCCCGCAAACAAGCGCTGGCGCAGCCGCCAGGCGGGCACGAACGGTATCGGCATCGGTGACATGGGACCGTGCGGCCGCATACTCGTGCGCGGCGAGCCGGGCTGGGAAATCATCGACGAACTCACGCCACTGCCGGGCGAAATCATCATCGACAAGCCTGGCAAAGGCTCATTCTGCGCGACGGACCTCGAACTGATCCTGCGCACGCGCGGCATTGCGAATCTCGTGCTCACTGGCATCACGACGGATGTGTGCGTCCACACGACGATGCGCGAAGCAAACGACCGCGGCTTCGAATGCACGTTGCTCGCGGACTGCTGCGGCGCGACCGACAAGGGCAACCACGACGCCGCGCTGAACATGGTCCTGATGCAGGGCGGCGTGTTCGGCACGGTGTCCAGTTCGGCGGCGCTTGTCGCTGCCCTGGAGCAGTGACCATGAGCACCGCGACACGCGCGCTCGGCGTCGAGGTGATAGGCGCGAGCAAGTCGTTCGGATCGTTCCGCGCACTCGATGACGTTTCGATCAGGGTCGCTCCCGGAACGGTTCACGCGCTGCTCGGCGAGAACGGAGCAGGCAAGAGCACGCTCGTAAAGGGGCTCGTAGGCTACGGCCTGCTCGATCACGGCACGATCGTGGCCGATGGACGCGAGGTGCACATCGCTTCCCCGCGCGATGCACAAGCGCTCGGCATCGGCATGGTCTATCAGCATTTCACGCTCGCGGCCGGGCTCAGCGTCGCGGAGAACCTGCTCCTCGCGCGCGGCAACCTGTCATGGAAGATCGACTGGGCGGCAGAGCGCAGAGCGCTCGACGCCTTCATGCGCCGGATGCCGTTTCACCTCGAACTCGATGCGCCGGTTTCGTCACTCGCGGCGGGAGAAAAGCAGAAGCTGGAAATTCTCAAGCAGCTGTATCTGGAGCAGCGCTTCCTGATTCTCGACGAGCCCACCTCCGTGCTCACCCCGCAGGAAGCCGACGAAGTGCTGGGCCTCATGCGCACGCTTGCCTCGCGCGGCGACCTCACGGTGCTGATGATCACCCACAAGTTCCGCGAGGTAATGGCCTATTCGGACAACGTCACGGTATTGCGCAAGGGCCGCTTCGTCGGCACCTGCGCGGTGGCCGACACCGACCGCGACCGGTTGGCCGCCTGGATGATGGGCAGCGACGCAAGCGCGCAAACGCGTGAGGGCGCCGCTGAAGTCACCGACGAGTTCAGGCTTGCGCGCCGGCCGCACTCACCCGACGCTCTGGTTCGGCTCTCGCTATCGAGCCTTTCGGTCGTCGACGAGCGTGGGCACGCCGCCGTGCGCGAGGCGTCGCTGAGCGTGCGCGCGGGCGAGATCCTCGGGCTTGCGGGCGTGTCCGGCAACGGTCAGAAGGAACTGATCGAAGCGCTCGTTGGGCAGCGCAAGGTCAAGTCGGGCGCGATGGCCGTAGAAGGTTCGCCCTATGCCGCGACGCGCGTGGAGATGACACGCATGCGCGTGTTCGCCCTTCCCGAGGAACCGCTGCGCAATGCTTGCGTGGCAGGCATGAGCGTGGCCGAGAACATGGCGTTGCGGGATTTCGACCGCGCGCCGCTGCGACGCGGCGGATGGTGGCTCGATCGTCGCGCCATGCGCTCGCGCGCCGAGCGGCTGATTGCAGAATTCAACGTGCGGCCTCCGCTGCCCGAGCGCGCCATCGGCACGCTGTCGGGCGGCAACATACAGCGAGCCGTGCTGGCGCGCGAACTTGGGCACGCAGTGAACGTGCTGATCGTCGCGAATTCTGTGTTCGGACTCGACTTTGCCTCCGTGGCGGACATCCACGCCCGCATTCTCGCGGCGCGCGATGCCGGTGCGGCTGTACTGCTCGTGAGCGAAGATCTCGACGAGCTGCTGGAGCTTGCCGACCGGATCGTGGTGATGGCCGAGGGACGTCTCATCTACGAGACTGCAGCAAGCGAGGCGGATCGAGTGGTGCTTGGGCGTCATATGGCGGGCCACGGCGACGAAGGCAGGCCGCAGACGGCTGAGCCGGCCGAGCTGCACGCAAGCGCCTGAGCGCCACGCGAACGAAGCACAACGCAAACGGAGAAATGTCGCGATGACAACCATCGCCAGCGCAAAGCCCATGCCGTTCACTTTCGACGCGGGTCATACGGCGCTCGTCGTGATCGACATGCAGCGCGACTTCATCGAGCCGGGTGGCTTTGGCGAGGCACTCGGCAACGACGTATCGCTGCTTTCAGGCATCGTGCCGACCGTCGCGCGGCTGCTCGCGCATGCGCGCTCGGCGGGATGGCAGGTCGTGCACACCCGCGAATCGCACGCACCCGACCTGTCCGACTGCCCGCCGGCCAAACGCATGCGCGGCATGCCGAATGCGCGCATTGGCGACGAAGGACCGATGGGCCGCATCCTCGTGCGCGGCGAGCCCGGCAACGCGATCATCGACCCGCTCGCGCCGATCGAAGGCGAACTCGTCATCGACAAGCCCGGCAAAGGCGCTTTCTACGCCACGCGGCTCGGCGAGGAACTGTCGATTCGAGGCATCACGCATCTCGTGTTCGCGGGCGTGACGACCGAGGTCTGCGTGCAGACTTCGATGCGCGAGGCCAACGATCGGGGCTACGAGTGTCTGCTGGTCGAGGACGCGACGGCGAGCTACCTACCGGCGTTTCGCGAAGCGACGATTGCAATGATTCATTCGCAGGGCGGCATCGTCGGCTGGACCGCTCCGCTCGATGCACTGCTGGGGGCAAACTGATGATGGAAGTGAACCGGCCCGAGATCGTCGCGCAGGTCGCGGCAGCTTTCGAGGCTTACGAGCGCGCGCTCGTCGACAACGATGTCGAGACGATGAACGCCTTATTCTGGGACGCACCCGTGACGGTGCGCTATGGCATCGCCGAAATCCAGCATGGTGGCGACGCGATCCGTCGCTGGCGGCAAACCTGCGTGCCGGTGCCCCGCTCGCGCCGGTTGCACCGCACCGTGGTGACGACGTTTGGCGGCGACTACGCGACGGTGAGCACTGAGTTCACGAGCGACACGACGCCTTTGACGGGCCGCCAGATGCAGACCTGGGCACGGCTGAATGAGGCAAACGATAGGTTCGGCGGCTGGATGATTGTGGCGGCGCACGTCAGCCTCATCGAGACCGTTTAAGGGCGGATAATAGGGAGGCGGTCCTGTCGCCCACCACCTCACCGACGCGCCGCACCACTCTCGACGTAATCGATACCTGACTCATGCACGACTTGACCGAAGCCGCCGCCGAATCCTCCGCAGCATCCGGCACGAAGGTGGTCTATAGCGCGAACCCTCTTGCCGAGCAGGTGTACCAGCTGATCAAGCAGGACATCTTCAGCTTTCGGCTGTTTCCCGGCGACCGCTTTTCCGAAAACGATATTGCCCAGCACTACGGCGTGTCGCGCACGCCGATGCGCGATGCGCTCTTCCGTCTCGCACGCGAAGGCTATCTCGTGGTGGGCTTCAGGCGCGGCTGGAAAGTCTGCGATATCGACTTCAATCAACTCGACCAGCTGTATGACCTGCGCATCGTTCTTGAACTGGCGGCGCTCGAGCGGCTCTCGGGTGCCCCACACGATGCCATGGATGCGTTGCGAGCAATATGGTGCGTTGACGAACGGGAACGCGAAAGCCGTCCGGCGACGATGTTCGTGCTCGATGAGGGCTTTCACCGCGGCCTCGTGAGTGCTGCCGGCAACAATGAGATGCTGCGCGTGCACAACGAAGTGACCGAGCGCATCCGCATCGTGCGGCGGCTCGATTTTCTCAAGGCGCATCGCACGAGCGCGACGTATGACGAGCATTCGGCGATGCTCCATCTCATCGATCGTGGCAAGTTTGGCGAGGCTGCCATCCTGCTGCGCGCTCACATTACGCAAAGCAAGCTCGAGGTGAGAAAGATCACGCTGTCGATGCTCGCGACTGCGCGCAACGAGAAGCTGCCCTTCGTCAGCTAGCTGAGTGCACCATTTTCGGTGCTTTGCACACCGAACCCAAATCTTCGGAGCGGGTCGGGCGTGGCTTTTTATCGATTCAGCACGCGGACATTGTCTGCAGGCGCCGAGCGCGCATTGCGACGTACTACGCATGGCGTTCCATATGGCAGAGACGATGTCAGCGGCCGCTGGAACATAGATGACCATTTTGCCTGCGAAACTGCCGTTGGCATGATTAGCCGTCTAACGGCAGAAGTGGGTCGGTTCCGGGCGATCGCGTCGGACAGAGGGCGGCCACTTTCCTCTGCTCGCCTGTGCGCAGCGGTTAGTCGAACGGCTGATCCACTCCGAAACCCGTCCGATGCTCAACGGGCGATTGTCGGCCATTGCCGACGCTCGCCATTCGGCCGCCATGCGTCTGCAGCTCGCCGCTTTGCTGTCGCGATGCGGTGCATTCGAATGTCGGCTTCCCGGAACTGCGAACGAGTCTTGACGACCCTAAACAGCCTGTTGCACCCAGCTTGCCAGTGTCCTTTGACGACCACATATCAGGCACTGGAACATCCCGGTTGACTCGACACTCTGTAACTGGATCGGCTACAAAACGGAAAGCGATACGTGAGGGAGATTTTTCGGCGCCTGTCGACAGCCTTCCTTCTCCCGAAAGTGCGTTGTGAACCCTCGATGCTATGGCACAGACCGTCCTGCGGCATTGGTTTGTGCGGTGAGTATGCGCGCCGAAGTTTTTGGATGGCCTTCGCAAGGTCACTTGAGGATGGCAGACCGAACAGGCGAGCCTAATCTATGCGCTGAAGACAATCGACGTCGCACCGTCGTGACTACGAACCAGCAGCGATCGCGTGCAACAATCGGATTCGCTTCTTATATTGCAACGGGCTCGACGCCTCAAAACGGCGATGGAAACCGACAGCCTTACGACTCGCCCTCGCAGCTTCACTATCGGCAAGCGGAGCGCGCAGGCCCGCGAGGGCCAAAGGCGTCACGGGTCAAGACCGGATGGCAGCGGCTTCCGCGGCGCGGAGCGCACGCCCCAACGCAGCAGCGGTACACCAGGACGCACAGGGTGCCCGGGCGATGAGTGCCGCAGGATCGTATCGGTGTCCCGATGGATCAGTCTTACGCGGTGGGAATCGTTCCGCCGTCGATCACGTACTCTGCCCCGCTGATCGCCGCCGCACGCGGCGAGATCAAAAACGCGATCAGGTTCGCGACTTCCGCCGGCTTACACGGCCGTCCGAGCGGGATGCCACCCAGCGCGTCCATAATGATCTGCTTGCCGCCTTCGTAATCCGTACCGGCCTGGCTGGCAAGCCGCTCTGCCAGCGCAACTGCCGCTTCGGTTTCCACCCATCCCGGCGACACGCGCACGACGCGCACGCCCTTAGGCGTGATTTCCTTCGACAGACTCTTGCTGTACGTGGACAGTGCAGCCTTGGCGGCAGCATAAGCCGTGGTTGATTCCGGCAAGGGCAAACGATTCTGGATGGACGTGACGTGGATGATGACGCCTGCACGTTGCTCAATCATCTTCGGCAACAACGCCCGATCCAGTCGTACGGCTGGAAACAGATTGAGATTCAGTTCTTTCTGCCATTCGGTTTCATCCAGCGCGGCAAAACCGCCTGCCGGGGCTGACGATCCGCCCAGGACATGGATGATGGCGTCCACGCCACCCAGCCGGCTTTCGACGGCCTGTGCTACGGTGGCGCAACCCTCCGGCGTAGTGAGGTCGGCTTCGACGAACATGGCGTCGGGAATGAAGTCCGGCTTGGCACGAGCCGTCGTCAGAATGCGCGCGCCGAGTTCGCCGAGCAGTTCGACGACGGCGCGGCCAACGCCCTTCGTGCCAGCCGTGACCAGCACACGCTTGCCCGTTAGTTCGCGGGTCGTGGTCATCAGTGGATCTCCAGAAATTCAATCTTGTGGTCCGTGAGCCGGAATACATGTTTCAGGTCGGCGAGACCTCCGGGGAAGTTGCCAGCATATTGAGCCACGACAGTGACGCCGGCGTCGTCTTGCACGAACGTCAACGGCTCTACGCTATAGCCATACTTGCGCTGCGCTTCCGCCAGCCAGGTTTCGATTGCTTCGTGTCCCTGATACGTCTGGCCTTCATCGTGGACAACGGCCTTTTCGGAAAAAGCACGTCGCAGCGATGAAGGCGCGGCACCATTGCTCACCTGAAAAAAAGTGGAGACCGCATCGGGTAGTGAAATGTCCATGCCAGTAGCCGCTGAGGGCAAAGTGTCGATACAGGAATTTTCGCTATAAACTTACTATTGAACAAGAACGCACGGAAAAGTAAGTTACCTACCTATGGGAAAGGAATACACCCCCGACACGGCCGCAGTCGGTGTCGAAGCAGTGCTGAAATTGCTGGAAGGGCGCTGGAAGCTGGTCATCCTGTTCCACCTTTTCGATGGCAAGGTGCAGCGCTTCTCTGATCTGGAGAAGCTCGTCCCTGGCATTTCGCAAAAGATGCTCGCGCAGCAGCTACGCCAGTTGGAGGCGGACGGGATCGTGGCAAGAAAGCTCTATGCCCAGGTGCCGCCCAAGGTGGAATACCGGTTGACTGATTGGGGACAAGCACTCTGTCCCGCTCTGGACGCCCTTCTCAAATGGGCGGAGCAGCGCAACGGTTGCCCTAGGTAATCTCCGTTGATTGGCCGAGCAAGCCAAGCCGGATCAGACTCTCCGCGGTCGCAACAATGGCTTCAGCGGCCCAACGGCGCTTCGACCGCTTTGAGCGTCTGTTGATGGAGTCAAAAGAGTCCTGGAACACGACACGATCAATGACCGCAATTGGGCCGGGTTAACGCAGTGTCCTCCGCAATTTGCTCGCCGGATGCCGCCGCAACCGCTCCCCGGTGCCTCATTGATGCAGAATCGGCGCTAAGGCCACAACGACACGACCTGAATACGATGGACGACCCAGAATCGCTTTCCATAGCACTGCCCGACGGCACTAAGGTCTCTGCGCTCCTCCGAGTGCCGGAGGACGCGCGAGCCCTGTATGTCTTCGCGCACGGTGCCGGGGCGGGCATGCAGCACGCCGGCATGTCGACTTTGGCCGACGCGCTTGCGGCGTCCAATGTCGCCACATTGCGCTACCAGTTTCCGTACATGGAGCGGGGCTCCAGGCGGGTGGACTCGCCGGCCGTGGCACATGCTGCCGTGCGGGCAGCCGTCGCAGAGGCCCGCCGGCGGCTGCCAGCCCTGCCGCTCTTCGCCGGCGGCAGGTCGTACGGCGGCCGCATGACGTCCCAGGCCCAGGCCATCTCCCCGCTCGACGGTGTGCGTGGCCTCGCTTTCGTCGCATTCCCGCTGCACCCGGCGGGCGCGCCCGGCGTGGAGCGGGCACGGCACCTGGCGGACGTCACGGTGCCCATGCTTTTCCTGCAGGGTACGCGCGACAAGCTGGCCGAGTTTCACCTCCTGAAGTCGGTCGTCGAGACCCTCGGGTCACGCGCCACCCTGCATGTGGTGGACGACGCAGATCATTCGTTACACGTGCGCGCGTCCTCCGGCCGGACCGACGCGGAGGTCATGCTCGAACTGGCACGGACGATGTCGGCGTGGTTCTTCGCCGAAGGAGAGTTCGTGCCCGTTACCTGAGCGAGCGCAGGAATGCAGGAATGCGTGTAGCAGAGTCGGGACGGCGAGCCGGCGAATTCGCCGTGCTGCACTCGCGCGCTCAATCCCTTCGCTATCCGCAGATGCGCAGGCAGCTGGCCGCCAGTCGGTCCGAGGTCCTGGATGATCATGCCTGTCGCGAACGACTGCGTGATCTTGCCTGTGCCCAGGTTCCAGCCCACCAATGCGCCCGCTCCCGCATCACAGACGTTGCCGCCGAAGTGCCCGCAATAGTTCGGGTTGTAGGTCACAGGGCCCGTCGCATACGACTGTGTGATGGTGCCCGAGTTGACGTTCACGAGGCCGCCCACGTATGAGACGTGAGCAAAACCTTCGACGGCGCCCGTCGCGAACGACTGCCGGATCACTCCCGTTTCGCCATTTCCATTGACAAGGCCTCCGCCCGAGTGCCCGACGCCCGCGCTGCTCGACGACCGGGTGATGAGACCGTCGTTGTACCCCACGAGGCCACCAGCGCCGGGGCCATCGAATGTGCCGGCACTGCCGCTAGAATGTGCATTAGCGATCGTGCCGTGATTGATGGCGGCCAGGATGCCCATGCTGGCATTGAGCAGGGCCTCATCGCCGCCCGCACGGCCGTTCACGGTGACGTTGCGCACGACCGCCGTCGGACCGATCACACCGAAGAGCCCGACGGCGTGAGGCGAAAAATCGAAGATCTCCGACGTAGCACTTACGGTCAGATTCGAGATCGCCCGGCCCATGCCATCGAACTGGCCGGTGAACGGCGTCGGCAGATCGCCGACGAGCACGTTCGGCGGGGCACCGGGGTTCGTTGCATCGACATCTTTGCCGAGCGCGTAGTTGCCTGCCAGATCTCCCGCGATGTTCAGGATGTCGCTGCGTGTATTCACCAGCCAGTAGGCCGTGATCTGGTCAACGAGCCCGCTATCGAAGGGCGCCGTCCACGCCGTGTTTCCGCGCATCGTACCGAGCGTCGCGCTGCCATTCATGTCGTACAGCACGCTGACGATGCCTGTGCTGTTCGACCAGTCGACGGTTCCGCCGCTGCGCACGCTGCCGCCGTTGTCGATACCCGAGGCGTCGGCGCGTAAGATCAGATTTCCCGCACCGTTGTTGGCGATGGTCGTACCCGTCGTCACCGAGACGTCGTGGTTTGCGGCGAGCGTGAGCGAAGCCGGACCAGACCAGCGCAGGCTCGACGCGACGCCCAGGTCGCCCGTCGCGCCGTTGGCGCCCGTCGTGGTGACATCGACCGAGGTGCCGGCGGGAAGGACGCCCGCTGCGAGCGTCGCATGGGCAAAGAACAGCCCGGTGACAGAAATACCGATGGCGAGCCACAGGCGCCCGTCTGACTGCCCACGATGAACTGCGCGTCGCGCGCTCCGAGTTAGCTTTGGACGCGACATACAACCCCCTTTCCGCGTCGGGCGCGGGATGGCCGACGACGATCTGCAGAGCCGACCTTGACTGCGTTAGTCGTAGCGTCTGAAGAATAGCTGCTCGACTTGTGGGCGCATGCCGATACCTCTGCTTTTTGCGCCTACTTTGACTCGGCGGTAGTGGCCGCTTCTCATATGGGCTCCCTGACGCGCCTGAAATCGACGCGAAACTGCTCGACGGGCAGTGTGTTCTCGGCGGCGGTCGATGACCGTTCGCAGTGCGGATGCGACGTCTGAATGTCCGCCCGACGGAGGAGGCGAGTGACGCTTCATGGCGGAGAACCCCTGTTCACCGAAGTTCCGGATGGCTGCTGTGGCGAAGTGGGAGCGGGGCAAGCGGCCGCCGAAGTCGCGGCTGCCGCCGCGTGTCGCATCACCGGGCGAACGGGCCGGTTTGGCTTGCTGAGGCCTCGAAAGCAACGGGTACAGAAGAGAGGCCTGGCTTCCGGCCAACTGCTGACGCCTGTTGTTGTGTCATCCAGTACCGCTGACGCGCCGCATCGTACTGTAGATGACCAAGCGTGACCTGCACCCCCAACCACCCGTGCACTGCCGCCCGATCAGTCCCCGTCCTCTTCGCGAGCTGCCGTGCGGACAGCGGGTTGTTAGCCAGTGCTCCGTACAGCAGGAGCATGTCAAATCCGGCTTGCGTTGCTCCCGACTTCAACCCCCCCGCCCATGCACCAGCAGGCCGAGGTATGCCGACAGCTTGCCTTGGTAGTTAGCCATTTTCGCCTCCAGTGATTCCCGGTAGCAGCGCATTCCGCTCTGATAGTAATCTGCGTGAGAGCGACGATCCGATGATTGCCGTTTCACGAAATCAGCGTGCGCCTCGAAAGTTGTATTGAGCGTTGGAGCCAGCGTGGGAAAACTCGACATTGCTGACGCTTCGTGCGGACCACTGAGCATTCGCCTCTTTGGCGAACTCGAACTGACGCGTGACGGCGCGCGGGTTCCGTTGCCCGCTTCGCGCCGCACTCGCGCGCTGTTGGGCTATCTCGTTCTGGCTGGCGTCGCGGTCTCGAGACCCGCTCTGTGCGACATGCTGTGGGATGGCCCCGACGATCCGCGCGCTGCGCTTCGCTGGAGCCTGTCCAAGCTGCGCCCTTTGCTCGACGACCCGGCGCACGAGCGCATTGTGGCGAGCCGCACGGATGTCGCTTTCGACGCCGCCGGCGCATTTGTCGATGCAACGAGGCTTCAGGCGCTACTCGCGCAAGGAGCCGGGTCCACGTCGATTGCAGCGCTCGAAGAAGCAGCGCGATTGCTGCGTGGTGACTTTCTCGCCGGGCTCGAACTGCCCGGCTGCTACCGCTTCTACAACTGGTGTGTTGGCGAGCGCGAACGTTTTGGCCGGATTCGCGCGACGGTCCTGCGCACTCTTGTCGCGAGGCTTGCGCCAGATATGCCTCGTGCGTTGCAGTACGGCCGCGAGCTGGTCGACGCCGATCCGCTCGATGAATCTGCCCACGCAGCGCTGATTGGACTGCTCGAAACCGCTGACTGTCGTACGGATGCGCAGCAGCATCACCGCTACGCCCGCGATCTGCTGCAACGTGAGGTGGGCGCACGCGCATGTGCGAGCCTCGACGATGCGGTTCGGCGCATGCGCGACGATACTCGCCGCTTGCGCCTGGATCATGCTGCAGATCATCTCCCGGCCGATAGGCATCGCGCGCGTCAATATGGTTCAAAGGAAGCCTTGCCAAGCGCGAGTGGCGACACCAGTAATGAGAGAGACGGTCGCGCCTGTACCGCTCATCGGGCGCGAAGTGGAACGCGCGCGGCTCGACGGCCTTTTAACTTCGTCATCGGTAGCCGGAAAACTGACGCTGTTGACGGGCGAGCCGCGCATTGGCAAGACCCGCCTGCTCGAGTATTTCAGCCAATGCGCGTCGAATGCGTCGTATCGTGTGCTGCACGCTCGCTGCTACGAAGCGGAAAGTATCCGCCCTTACGGCATCTGGATAGACGCTTTGCGCAACGTGCCGAGCGGCGCAGCGCAGACTGTTGACGAAGCGCTCGCGCCGCTCTTGCGTCCGCCTGTCGACGGCGGGTCGAGGCTCCTGGGCGACGAGCGCAGCCGCGAGCGGCTTTTTGAAGCGGTGGTCGCGCTGCTCGACCGCCTCTCGGTCGAACGGAGGCTCGCTTTCGTCTTCGACGATCTGCAGTGGCTAGACGGAGCATCCGCAGCGTTGCTGCACTTCGTGCTGCGACGCTGCAACGTGGGGTCGCCTGTTGTTTTCGTCGGCGCCGCACGTCCTGCCGATATCGACGACAATCGCTTTGCAGCGGCCTTGCTGCAATCGCTTGGGCGTGAAGGCAACGTGACGCGACTCGGGCTTGCGCCACTTTCCGCCAACCAGGTGGCGGCACTTATCGATGCATCGCGAAGCGCCCTCCGGCCCGAACAGACAATGAAAGACAGCGGCGGCAATCCGCTCTACGTGCTCGAACTGGCGCGCGCCAAACAGGCGCCTCCCGAAGCCTCGGCGCTCAGTATCGATGTCCTGATTGCGGATCGGCTCGCACCGCTCGATGCGGGTACACGCGATCTGTTGTCGTTTGCAGCGTCCATCGGGCGAGAGTTCGCTCCCGAGCAGCTCGCGCAACTACTCGACCGGCCGCTCGCCGACGTGCTGTCGAGCCTGACCGGACTGCAGCGTCGGGGCGTCCTTACCGCGGCTTCGCAAACCGGGTTCGATTTCGCGCATGATCTGGTACGGCAGACCGTCTACCGGATGCTCTCGCAGCCGCACCGGCGCGCGATCCACCGACAGATCGCGCGGCAATTTCTGGCCGCGAGCGCGCACGACGCCCGACTGCACGGCGAAGTCGTCTATCACGCGACCTTGGCGGGAGACGCCGAAATCGGCTACATGATGACGCCGATGGCGCGCGGCATTCGTCTCACGACGGGCGCGGAACTGGCTTATCGCGATGCACTTCCCACGCCCGTGCAACTCGACGCGATCGAACCGATCGCGCGGGAAACGTTTCCGCTCGGCAAGCGGCTCGATGAACAACCGTGGCTCGGCCGTCGCCCCTGCACGCCGGACATGATGCCGATCATCGGGGCCCGCGACTCGACACAAAGATCTGTGGTTCGCCTTCGGACACGCGCATCACGGGCTGACGCTCGGTCCTGTCACCGGGCGGTTGCTCGCTGAGATGATGACCGGCTCCAAACCGGTCGCGGACCCTCTTCCGTTCCGCCCTGACCGCTTCAGTCGCTCAGGGGATCGAGCGTTGAAGAACGGCAAACGATGTCACGGACTTGAGACCGTGACCCGATGCCCCTCAACGACCCACAAGAGACACTCGCATCCTTCAGGAGCGGACGTTCAACACGACGAGTCAGCCGTTGAGCTCTTGGTACGAAAAGAGATTTCGGCCGATGAAGTCAAAGGCTTCTGGCCATTCGGGATCGTGGTCCGCCTCTATACGAAACGCCGCGCCGCTAGAAAAGCGAAGGCAAAGTACGTAAGCATCTGTCCGCGTGACGGCAACTACGCGCTGGCCGATCAGTTCGACAAGCTTGTCGCAGAAACCCGTCGTTCCTTGAGGGATTTGATTATCTCCGTCCGAGACCACAGACCGGTTGTAGACGGTGAACCTCTCGTCCTGGAAAACAAGCTGAAAATAGTCGTGAATGAATGCCACCTGCGATAGCGGCTCCAGCGGTATTAGCCTGCTGTCCATGCATCCTGCTCTTTTTGACGGGATAATTGCTGACAATTTACCTCAACCGCCGACTGTCAGCTCCTGGCCGTAGCCCGACCGATTGTGCCGTCCTGACGTTCCGCGACGCTAGGACGGCCCATCACAGCTCCTAGCCTTGAGATTCTTGAATGATTTGGTCGCGATACTTGCGCCATTTCTCTAGGCCGGCGGTAGGGTGCTCGTACTGATCGAGCAAGCTGCTGTCCGAAAGGTCTATAGCCTGACAGCCGAGGCGTTCGCAGAGATGGAGGATTCCGCCCACGATGGCCGCGGTCGCCCGTACGTGAAGTGCCAGACTTCGCACTGAGTCGTCTCTTCCGAGGTTAAATTCGATCGACCCGAACTCGCCATCATAGATGCCCCAGGCAGGATCGTTCCAGTTCGTCCCCGGAAAAGCATCCGACACCGCCGCTTGAACTTCTGTACGAGTTCCTAGTGGATGTGGCTGCTCGTCACCGGGAATGTCTTGGATACGGCGATAGCGTTTAGTGAATTTGTACAGCGAGACGTCCCAGCTCATATTGGGCACTCCGATGAGGCTACCGGTCGATAGGGGAAGGTGGGGCAATTGTCGGCGATCCATGCTCGTCTGTCGAACGGCCGTTCCTGGCCGAGCACAGTCCCGTTGCCGTAAAACAGCCCCTAGCTTGACTATGAAGCGGTATCCCGTTGCACGTAGAAACCCCACACGCCGTTGGAAAGCTCAGTGGCTGCGAAGCAAACTGCCTTTCCAGGAATTGTGATTTCATAGACCCATGCACGATGACGTTCGCTAGGATAAGCAGGGTGCGGAACGACAATGTGTTCCTGAGACACCCGGCGCCAGTTACCGGCATGTAACCACGGATTGATGCCATTGATCGAGAGAGGTGCGCCCTCAAATCCAACATGAATTGGCTTCCAGCCGTCGGTAAATTCTTCAGTTAGCATCTTGGTCTTTTGGATTCTCGATTATCTTGCCGACTATCTCGAACCACCGGTTGCGGCCGACAGTGAGCCGAACAGGGGATCGGTGGTCACTACTTCGCCGGGTCAATCCATCCCGGGCGAAGTCCGCGAACGTGTTCTTCTCGGACCTGCTCGATCGATTCCGCATTGCCTAGGTCGGCCTCAATCTCGCCGACGCAACCCCAGCAGTCACCGCCACAGTTCATCGACAAGGGTGCGTCGGGCTGATCGAGTGCTCGCCCACATATCCGGCATTTCATCGCTCGGCTTCCAAGGTGTGAATCCGCGCCAAATTGTCGGGGATTTACGCCGGTATGTCGAACGGCCGGTTGTGGCCGACTGTACTCATTCACAGGTGCCGGCCGAAAGCGGCCGTCGACGATTTCGACGACCGCTATATGGGACCTTCAGCGAACTGGTGCTCTCGGCCATAAAGCGACCTTTGCGCCTGCGCCGCGGGGACATTCGGCTGCCTGCTTCGCGCGGACAACGGACATTCGCACAAGGATACCTTGAGCCGGGACGTATGTTAAGCCGTGGCGACTTCCGATGTTTGTGTCAGTGCGCATCGTGCAAAGCATACCGGTATTGCGCCAGTGATCGTCTCGCGGCGTATGACTTTGAACCTTGGGTTTCAGCTCGTCGGATCCGCATCCTTTCTGGCGCCGTCGTCTCCGATTGCGCTCCGTTGCACAAGTCGACGCGTCAAATCTATCGCAGTCTGAACGGGCTGCGCCGATCGAAATCCAGCCTGAGACCACAAGAGTCTCCATACCTCTGCTTCCGGTAAGCGGCTGGCCCTTGCGTATAGCTCCACTTCTTTTTGCAACTGCGTTACGGCATCGACGATACTCCTGGTAGTACGCTCGACAGGCGGCGGATCGGGACGGGTCTGCACGTCACTCAACTGAGATGTCAGATACCAAAATGAGTCGTTCATGCGAGCAAAAAACGGGTTACAGCGTTTCCACGCGTTCTGAAGCTTAGTTCCTGGACTCCATGAGACCGTACTTAAGGCGACGTTCGCTTCGTGCGACACTTCCGCTTCGCCTGGGGTTGCCGCCTCGTGCGCACTGACAGTCACCGGCAAGACACAATTGCCTTGCCAGCTGATCGTCTTCAAATACAACGCACTGCCGTTCCAAAAGTCTTGTATTCCGTATTGCAAAACCATGGTATCGCCGACTGACGTTATCGTATTATCTGGATTCTCTTTAGTTACCGGGCGATCAATCTCAACCGTTGTCCATGCTTGTCGGATGGGTACTTCAACGTCAGCAACCACCCATCGAAAAACGGCATTCGCCAATCCGTGAGACCGCGCGTACACTGGCTGTTCAATCAACTGTTGTGTTTCGAAAAAGTCGAATGGCTGCGCAGCACACAATGGGCCAGGCTTGACGGTAAATGATGCTGGTTTTGCGTCGGTCTGTTGAAGTTTGACTATTGGGGCCGCCTCGGTAATCGTAATGCCGCGATAGGGCAAATCAAACAGTGGGAATATGTTGTCCCTCTGTACCGTCGTTGCCGCGTTGACGTGCGCACGCAACAAGTCCCAAAATGCGGAAAATGCTGTTCCCGCTGGTTTTCCAGTCAGACGCGCGTATGTCTCCGACAAGGATGAGCCTCCGGTACGGATTACGTCTTTAAGCGGGTACCCGAGCTGATAAACCAACCAATTGATAAATAGGATGGCGCAACCATATGAAGCCTGGTTCTTGTCCGTGTTGTCCGGGCCTGTCACATAGTCGGTAAACGGAGCGATCTTCGGGGGCCCATCAGTTCCGTTCATCCATGCATTAACTCGCGGACCACCCAGATTTGAATTCGGCAAGTCGTAGTAACCCGAGGGATGCAGCAATGCTCCTAGAACGTTCGACAGCCCTTCGCCCGAACTGTTACCGGGATACCATCCATACCCGGAGTACTCCATCATGATTTCGGCTAGCTCCGCAACAAAAAGGAAGCGCGGGACTTCGGTAACCGCGTAATCTAGATCGACGCCGGTCAGTGGTGGTGGGTCTGGCGGGATTAGCGAAGGTGGACTTGGCGGCGGAGGATAGTATCCGCGCTGGATATATATTGTGCTGCTCTGTTCTGTCTCATATCCTTGGTTCCAGGCGCTGATATTTGACGTCGGATCGTCTTCTAATACGACCACCCAAATCGCGTATGGTGATGTAGTGCCAGCTTCGAAGCGAGTATTGAATAGATCGTTAAGCTGGCTTAAATCGTACTCACAGGTGGCGGCGACGTTGTTCGCACGTTGACGAGCACCTTCGTCATTCACACATGTCACGAGAAAGTTTCGTGTTCTCGCAACGACTTCGTAACCTGCAAAGTATTCTGTCATGAAGTCGCTCCACGAGTGGACGTCAATTCATAGTAGTTGATGTTTGACTATATTCAACTTGTCCCGTTTAATCTTTCGACGTGAATGAAATTTCAAACGTGATGCGGGAGTGTGCACATGTGTCTGTCGGCTACCGCCCCCGCAGATTGGACATTCAACGGTTGCGCATTCTGCGAATGCCTGGATTCTCATTGGTCGCAATCTTGTCGGGGCTGGCGTTCCCAGTAGACGCAGCCGGCATGGAAAACTTGAATTGGAGGCGGAGTGATTGGGGACGTGGGTGGGCCACTGCCGTGAGGCGATAAGCGGCCGTACCACTCCGTTACCTGCCGTCGAACCGCAAGCAACCAGACCGACCGCAATGGGTCGAGGCTGTGTGAAAACATGGGCCATCTCCTCTGGCCGATGCGTTGCGCAAGGGGACGCATAAAGCGCTAGCGGCTCCGCGCGAACTTGAGTTCGATAGTGGGTTCGGCGGAGGCCAAAAGGGTGTCGACCTGTTCGGCAGCGCTCGGATCGAGCCCAGGATGCTCGCCGTCGAGGTACTCGATCATCTCTTCAACCGGCCAAGGTCCCAGCGAGGCCATGTAATCAGCGATCTCGTCTTGAATCTGTCGCCACGATTCATACCGTCGTCGTGACACGAGAATTCGATCACTTCGCGTGTAGATCACATGGAGGTCCACGAGCATTCCTGGCAATGAATTTGAGCCTTCATTCTCTCATGTGATCGCCTAGACTTCGTTGAGCACTTAGAGGTCGGAGGAACAATTGAAGCGATTCATTGAGGGCGACGACCGCAACCAGGTTACGTTGTTGCCGGAATGCCTGGATGACTTTGTTGCCGACGATAACCCGGTACGGATCATTGATGCATTCGTAGAGGGACTTGAGTTAGGGACGCTCGGCTTTGATGGAGCGAGGCCATCTGCAACAGGCCGCCCCTCATACCATCCGGCGGTGCTGTTGAAGATCTACATCTACGGCTATCTCAACAGAGTTCAGTCCAGCCGTCGGCTCGAACGTGAATGTCAGCGCAATGTGGAATTGATGTGGTTGACGCAACGCCTGGCACCGGACTTCAAAACGATTGCGGATTTCCGCCGGGACAACGGCGTCGGCATCCGCAACGTCTGTCGCCGATTTATCGTTCTGTGCCGGGATATCAAGCTGTTCTCTCAGGCGCTGGTTGCCATCGATGGGAGCAAGTTCAAGGCGTCCAACACCCGTGACCGAAACTTCACGTCCGGCAAGATCGACAAACGGCAGCAGCAGATCGAAGAGAGCGTTCAGCGCTATCTGTCGGCACTGGAAACCGCCGACCGTACCCAGCCCGTGGAACTGGAAGCAAAGACAGAGCGGCTGCAGGAGAAAATAGCGCAGTTGCGCGAGCAGATGCACAGGCTCGATCGGATCAAGGAACAGCTCAAGACCCAGCCCGATGGTCAGCTATCTCTTACAGATCCGGACGCGCGCTCCATGGCGACGAGCGGAAAAGGCTCGGGCATGGTGGGGTACAACGTACAGGTGGCAGTGGACGCTAAGCATCATCTCGTTGTGGCCCATGACGTAACGAACGCCGGCCACGATCGTGCTCAGCTCAGTCCGATGACGCAAGCTGCCCGCGATGCAATGGGTAGGCCCCGGCTCAAGGCAATAGCGGACCGAGGCTATTACAGTGCACCGCAGATCAAGGAATGCGCAGACGCAGGTATCGCAGTCATCCTTCCTAAGCCAACAACCTCGGGCGCAAAGGCCAATGGTCGCTTTGACCGGGCGGACTTCATCTACATTGCCCGCGACGATGAATATCAGTGTCCGGCCGGGGAGCGTGCCATTTACCGCTTTACGCGAGAGGAGCATGGCTTGCAGTTGCACCGCTATTGGAGCAGCGCTTGCCCTCGTTGCGATATGAAGTCCCGATGTACGCCGAGCGACTACCGGCGTATTAGCCGATGGGAGCACGAGGCGGTGCTGGAATCAGTGCAGAGACGTCTCGACAGGAAGCCGGACGCGATGACTGTCCGAAGGCGCACCGTCGAGCACGTGTTCGGAACATTCAAGCACTGGATGGGATACACGCACTTCTTAACCCGAACCCTGAAAAACGTAGGTACCGAAATGAGTCTACATGTTCTGGCGTACAACCTGAGACGTGTCCTCGCAATACTGGGATTCGCGAAAATGATGAAGGCTATACGCCTGGCGGACGCTTGAGGTCAACCGCGAACACGGTAGCAATGTAAGACGCAAACAATGCCGTAGCGCTTTGCCCCAGGTCGAGCTTGAAATGGCCGACTAAGGCGTTTACCTGACGCGCCACACTGGCGTGAAGTGAATTCCGTCGAAGTCGTTGCGCTGACGGTGTTTCCACACAGCCTCGGTCGGGAGTGCGCGTTGACGACTGGCCGTATTCTGGCAGCGAAATACCAATGGCTGCTTTCCCGCGATGGGTTCGAAGCGCGCACGGACTCGGCCAACCCGTTGCCGCCATCCGCCGTCCGCAAGATTGTGTGCGCTCTTACTGGGAAACCTGCCAGCCGTTCGATATGGGAAAGCCGTGTCGACGATGACTACGGCGCGTCTGCTATAGGCTGTCTCGGGTGGGTATTCGTTCGTGATGCGCTCACCGCCGCGGCCTCCGAATTGATTTTGTCGATCGCGCGAAGCAGTGCCTTGAGCACGAGTGGCTTGGTAACCACCTCGTCAACTTTGCCGTTGAAATTCGTGCGTCCTGCGGCCATACGAGCGCAATCATGTGTGTTGCCTTTCGATGGTCGTATCAAAGCTCTACACGAACCACGCGGAGGCGCTTTGGTGCACGCTCAGGGGAGAAATGCAGACGTTCTTTCCGTGCAGCAATCCGGCGTGCGACCAGGGATTGGAAACGCGCAAACATGAGTTTGGCACTGCCTGCCAGCAGTGCGCGTGCTGTCGCGGGACGGGTGGCGACTGGCGCGAGAGCGCCGAGGACGACGCCGCCTGTCTTTGGCGGGGGGATCAGCCGTTCAGTTGCGACTCGACGTTGAGCACGATCCGGGCGACCGGGTTATTGTCGGCGGAATCCGGCGCGAACTTGATCTGGGCGAACGTGACAGCAGCGAAAGCGACGACGACGAGGGCAGCAGATGCGGCGATGCGGGGAATGTATTTCACTGGGCCTTCCTTTCGAGGTGTGGGCAGAAACTGACAAGCTGACAGGGGGCCGAATCACTTCCGCGCCGTGACTGTCGACAACCGCAGGCCGCACACGGAGTCCGATGGCGCTTGGCGATCTTGACCGCACTGCAAAAAGAGAGCGACCCAAACCCAGCACTATAAACGTTCGACCCGTGTGTGCAGTGCGACACCGGGTCGCCAGTGGGTGCTTAATTCTTGAGCAGTGTTCAGTCATTGAAAGGTCTATGTCGGCCGTCACGAGCAGTGCGGCACTGTGCTTTGGACCACCATCGGCAATGTGTTAAAAATAGGCTTAACATGGGATACGCACGCCACCAATGGCGCGTAGGAGATTCCATGGACCATTACATTGTGCTAGCCGTAATCCTGCTAGTTCCTTCGATCGCGCTTGCGTCCGTGCTTTATACCGGCACGCACAAACGTCATTGAAGGCCAGTGGTGAGACTTTGCCGCTGATTCAGGCGGCATGGGAAATCCGACGACCACCAGCCCTGCACGGTGGCGTTGTGATCGGAGCCGCGCGTCTAGACACGTTTAATGTGAAAGGTGGATGACTTGCTGCATCGCGAGTCGGACATCGCGGTGCGCATTCTCAGGCCCACGCAGAACGCATTGGTGGCCAGGCGCGTGGGCGGCATTGAACCCGGTGTACATGCTCACGAACGCTATCTGGCCGCGCATGGCACGCCGAAATCGATGGATGAGTTGTCCCGCTATGCGCTCATCGGCTTCGACCAGGAGAACCCGTACATTCGCCGACTGCAGAATCAATTTCCCATGTTCTCGCGCGCTGCCCTTGCGTTTAGTGCCGACAGGGACCTCGCCCAGTTAGGGGCCATCCGAGCGGGCCTCGGCATTGGCGTGTGTCAATCGGCGTTGGCTGCAAGGTACAAGGTGCTTGTACGCATGCTACAGGGCAAGTTCTCGCTGAGGATGGACACCTGGATCGCCATGCACGAGGATTTGCGCGAAAGCGCACGCTGCGCAGCGGTTTTCGCGGCGCTCGCCGCTGGTTTGGGGGCATACATACAGCGAGTAGATCGCCTGCCTGCTCCCACTGGTGGCTTGTAGTGAGGCGCACGTTCAACCGAAGGGTGGACGCGTGGGACGCAGCACGGCCAACTGCGGCCGATCGTCGATTCCGCAGACTGGCGATTTGAAAGACTGCTTTGCAGCTCAGACCTGACACCGGACACAGATCATACGTTCACCCAAGAAGGGCAAACGAAAAGTCGCGAATAATTCAACGACATTTAAGTCGCTACATCCCGACGGCGCGCCGGCGCACGCCCACAATCCGTCATTCGTCGCCACTGGATTGGTGGGCGCTAATGGCTCATCGCGGCTGTAACGATCCGGGCTTCAAAGTCCCAACTCGCTCAGTCCCGGATGATCGTCCGGCCGACGGCCCAAGGGCCAGTGATACTTGCGCTCCGATTCCTTGATCGGCATGTCGTTGATGCACGCATAGCGACGTTGCATGAGACCATCCTCGCCGAACTCCCAGTTCTCGTTGCCGTAGGAGCGGAACCAGTTGCCCGAGTCGTCGTGCCATTCGTAGGCGTAGCGCACGGCAATGCGATTGCCGCCGAACGCCCACAGTTCCTTGATCAGACGATACTCATGTTCCTTCTTCCATTTGCGCTCGAGGAACGCCTGCGCTTCCGCGCGATTGTTCGCGAACTCTGCGCGATTGCGCCATTTCGTGTCGAGCGAATAGGCGAGCGCGACCTTGGCGGCGTCGCGCGAATTCCAACCGTCTTCCGCGAGACGGACTTTCTCGATGGCCGTCTCCAGCGTGAACGGGGGAAGCGGCGGGCGAATTGCTGCGGGTGAAGTCATTTCGGATCTCCTTGTGGGGTACAGCGCGTTGCTGGTGCTCGACGTGGAGCGCGGCCTCGTCATCGTGCAACCCGAGAGGGCAAGGCCGCCCGAAGCAAGCGCGGCACCGGTGCTCAGTAAGAATTTTCGTCTTTGCATCATTGGGTTCAGAACGGCTTGGTCGGCAGATACTTGCCGTTGAGCGTGATGACGGCACGCTCGCCGCCTTCCGGGTCCGGCACCTTCTGGATATCGAGTTTGAAGTTGATCGCGCTGATGATGCCGTCGCCGAATTTCTCGTGAACCAGCGCCTTCAACGTCGAGCCGTACACCTGCACCATTTCGTAGAAGCGGTAGACGGTGGGATCGGTCGGCACGCCACCCGGAATGCTGCCGCGCACGGGAATGGTTTGCAGCAGGCGAACGGCGTCGTCGTCGAGCCCGAGGCGTTCGGCGACGAGCTTCGCCGCATTCTCCGGCAGCGCATGCTGACCGAGTAGCGCGGCTGTCGTGTATGCGAGGCTCAAGCCCGTGCCTTCGTTGATGGCTTCGAAGGTGAGGTTCTTGCGCACCTTCGCGTCGACGATCGTTTCCGTCAATGCTTCGCGTGCGTTCGGTGTGACTTGCGATTGGGTCATGATGTTGCTCCTTGTGTAAAAATCAACCTGGTGAGATCGACAGTCGGTGTGACAAGCCGGGAATCAGAGCGCAGCCACGCACTCGGCGGGCGTCGCGGTGACATCGGGATGCGCAGCGAGCGGCACGAACTGGCGGGTCGCGGCGTCGAGCGCGTCGATCGAGCCGGATTCGATGTCGTAGACCCATCCGTGCAAATTCAGGCGGCCTTGCGCGAGTCCCAGTGCAACTGAGGGGTGGGTCTTGAGGTTGTCGAGCTGGGCGATGACGTTCTCGCGCACCATCGAGTCGACGCGCTCGCGCTCGCCCGCATGTTCACGCGCCTCGTTGACGAGCCTCGCCGAGTCGGCGTAGCGCAGCCAGTTCGCGACAGCGGGCATATGGTCGAGGCACTTGCACGTCGCGACGGCCGTCATCGCGCCGCAGTCCGAGTGGCCGCATATCACCACATCCGTCACGCCGAGCGCGGCCACCGCATATTCGACCGTTGCCGACACACCGCCGGGCTCAGGACCGAACGAAGGCACGATGTTGCCGGCATTGCGGATCACGAACAGATCGCCCGGTTCGCGCTGCGTGACCAGTTCGGGAACCATGCGACTATCGGAACAGGAAATGAACAGTGTGCGCGGCGTCTGACTGGTGGCCAGCTTGCGGAACAACTCCCTGCGCGCGGGCATGATGTCCCGCTGAAACTTCAGAAAACCGTCGATGATCTCTTGCATGGTCTGCTCCATTCAATCTGGCGTTCGTTGCCGTGTCGCTCAGTGCGATGCGTTGAACAGAGAATGAACCTGTTCCGTCATAGTGTCCAAGACGGGTTTATGATGCTCACCATAGGCAACACCAATAGTTATTCGAGGACGAGGAATTCGCCATGCTGTTGCGTCATATCCGTTATTTCCTGGCTGTCGCGGAACACCGCAATTTCACGCGCGCCGCCGAGGCGCTGCACGTTTCGCAGCCCACGCTGTCGCAGCAGATACGGCAACTGGAAGAGACGCTGCGCACGCAGCTGCTAGACCGTTCGGGGCGGACCCTGCAACTTACGGATGCGGGCGCGGCGTGGATGCGCTATGCGAAGCTCGCGCTACAGGATCTGGATGCGGGCGTGCGGGCGATACATGACGTCGGCGAACTGAGCCGCGGCAATCTGCGCCTTGCCGTGACGCCGACCTTCACGGCGTATCTCGTGGGGCCCGTGATCGATCGTTTTTATGGCCTGCATCCCGGCATCGCGATCGACATTCAGGAAATCACGCAGGATCAGATCGAAGCGCAGCTCGCCGATGACAGGCTCGACGCCGGCATCGCGTTCGAGCCCGTCCACACTGCGGAAATCGAAAGCGAGCCGTTGTTTCGCGAGACGCTGAGCCTCGTCGTCGGCGGCGGCCATGCGCGCGCGACGCGCCGCAAGCCGCTGTCCGCGCAGGACTTCGCCAACGAACGGCTGGTGCTGCTTAACAAGGCGTTCGCGACGCGGCGTTACATCGACGAATACTGCACGCAGAACCGGATTCTCCCGGAGGTTGCCATCGAGGTCAGTTCGATCAGTGCGATCGTCGAGATCGTGCGGCGTGGGCGGCTCGCAACCGTACTGCCCGACGGCATCGCGCGCGAGCATACCGAGCTGCACCCCGTGCTGCTCGACCCGCCGCTGCCGACGCGCACAGCCGTGCTGCTGCAACGCAAGGACGCGTATCGGACGGCAGCGAGCAAGGCCTTCGTCCAGGTGTTGATGGAATTGACGGAGAACCTCCGACGCTAATGGAGATCGCGGCGCGCGACGCGCGAAACGAAGAGATCGACACGTAACGCGCGCTCCGTTAGCTCCGACACCTACGCCGCTTCGCACAACTCGCGCCGGTGGTGTCGGCATCGCAAAGCTTCAGCTGAAGAGCATGACCGTACGGTGAGACGGTGAGGAGTGGGCGCTCGACTTCGGCCAGGAACTGGATTGTGATTTACGCGGCGTTGAAGACAGCCGGGGTTGGCACTAAGCAACTCGAGCACCGGGCCTAGATTCGGCAATCGCGGGACGGAAGCTAGCAACGGCGCATTCCGAGAAGTCTGCAGTCTGGTCAGAAAACGGGCTTCTCAATCCATCACCAGAACTATTAGCTTATCCTATAGAGAACATAGGATATCGGTCTTAGACCCTATAGCCGGATTGATGCATTCTTCCTCCATCGTCACTGTTTCTTTGGAGAGAATCATGAAATCTCGCTTCCTTGCGGTACTCGTTATCGCTGCATCTGTCACCAGCCCCGTTTTCGCAGGCACTGACACATCCGGATTGACTCGCGCCCAGGTTCACGCGGAACTCGCGCAACTGCGTGCTGTGGGCTATGACCAGTCTCGTGGAGAAGACCCCAACTACCCCGCCGAGATTCAGGCGGCCGAAGCACGCCTGGCAGCGCAACGCGGGGATGCGAGCTATGGCGGTGTCGCCGAGGCAGGCTCGTCGTCAGCGGGTGTTCCCAAGACTTCCCGTCACGTCGACAACGACGGCATGCAGCCAATCTATTTCGGCCAATAGCCGTCCGACGGCAGCGCGGATACTAGACGCCACGCGATCTGAAGTATCGCGCAAGTCCCTGGCACGTCCGCGTGCTTCATTCGCGCCACATTCAGTCGTAACGATTCGCTCGCCAGTTTGCCTGGCGAACGAACCGAACCCGGACAATCGCGTCGCCCATCGGATACAGACCGGTCTACATCATATGAAGGTCGGTACTTCACGGAGACTGTCATGAGCCACTCACATTACGAAGTCGCTGTCCTTCATCAAGCTCTGCAGTCGGACGAGTCAAACTTAGCCACATGGCGCTGGTACAGCGATCTGGTCGACCACCAACGACTCGCGCTACGCCTCAAAGAAGACCAGTGGGTCGTCGCGATCGACGGCAGCGACTTTGCGTGCGCCGAGAGCCTGTACGCGGCCGTGCGTTGGGCGCACATCATGACACACTCTGGCGGTTACATCACCTTTGCGGCGTAAGCGGGCGAAGTCCGCCATGTACACGGGCTAATCGCCAGACCGAGCGATCAAGGACTCGCGGCACTGCTCCTATCCAACCTTCGGCCCGGTCTCGGGTCTTCATCCACCAATCACTGAGGTAATACCATGTCGACTAATACTGAAATCCGTCCGCCGCTCCCTCCTTTCACACGCGAATCCGCCGTCGAGAAAGTGCGCCTGGCCGAGGATGGCTGGAACACCCGCGACGCTGCCAAAGTGTCCCTCGCATATAGCCTGGATACTCGCTGGCGCAACCGTGCTGAATTCGCAAACGGCCGCAATGAAGCCCGAGAGTTCCTTGAGCGCAAATGGTCGAAGGAGCACGAGTATCGTCTCATCAAGGAGCTGTGGGCGTTCGGCGGCAATCGCATTGCCGTGCGCTACGCGTACGAATGGCACGACGACTCGGGCAACTGGTTCCGCTCCTACGGCAACGAGAACTGGGAGTTCCGCGAGGACGGTCTGATGGTGAATCGCTACGCTTGCATCAACGATTTGCCAATCAAGGAAGAAGAGCGGAAGTTCCATTGGCCGCTCGGCCGCCGTCCGGACGATCATCCCGGCTTGTCAGATCTCGGCCTCTAATAGCCAGGCTGATCGTATCGCTTCGATTGGATGCACTCGGGGAAG
The DNA here is from genome assembly GCF_050436725.1 of Paraburkholderia sp. JPY465. Lineage (NCBI taxonomy): Bacteria > Pseudomonadati > Pseudomonadota > Betaproteobacteria > Burkholderiales > Burkholderiaceae > Paraburkholderia > Paraburkholderia sp. JPY465. Next base: position 1,837,722 of record NZ_JBNDMT010000002.1, on the reverse strand, counting down.
CAAAGGCAAAGGTGAGACAGCTTCTGCGACGGCCTCCCGAAGCTCGCAATGAGGGAGCAACCCCGCCCCCGCTTGGGGGTTCCTGGTCGTCTCGCTGTCCTTCTCACCTAGTCCGCCCTCAAACGATTGCTGCCCACTCGATATAGGCAGCAAGTCTTGCAGCCCTTGCTCCTGATCCTCTGGGCGTCCTCGTGTGGATACCGGCACGGGCTGAACGGCGTCCTGTTTGCATTGGAAACAGAGATTCCTGATGCGATGAGCTTCCGCAAGAACTAGTCTTCGGCAGCGGGATGGCTTGTTGGCGCACGCCGTGCGAGTGGTTATCAGGCCGGATGACCGCTCATAGACCCAATTCGCTCTCTCAACTCGAATCCAGGGGATGACCGAGAAGGGTCGAGGCTGTGTGAAAACACGTTACTCTTGTCCATCGAGTAACTCGCTAGTCATCGGTGCCGCTGGGCTTGAAACGAAGGGTGATGGTTGTTTCACTCATTGAAAGGAACGCGCAAACCTGCTCGGCCGCGTCCGGTGACAGCCCCGGATGCTCTTCCTGCAAGTATTCAATGGTTTGTTCGGGTAGCCAAGGCCCCAGTGAAGCCATGTAGTCTTCGATGTCCTCCTGAATTTCTTGCCACGATACGTATTGCTTTCGTGACAGCAGGATCCGGTTGTCTCGTGTATAGATCACATGCAGGTTCACTACCTTCTCGCCGTAAGTTCTCGATTCAACATTCTCGCATCAGATGGCCTAGACTGAATTGACTCATTCAGCGTGGGTGACCGGATGAAGCGATTCATAGAAGGCGAAGACCGCAAGCAGGTAACGCTGTTGCCCGAATGCCTGGATGACTTCGTTGCCGAGGATAACCCAGTGAGGATCATCGAGGCCTTTGTCGAAGAGCTCGAACTGGAATCGATGGGCTTCGATGGCGTGACACCATCAACGACAGGTCGCCCCTCCTACCATCCGGCAGTGCTGTTGAAGATATACATCTACGGCTACCTCAACCGGATTCAATCGAGTCGTCGGCTGGAGTGGGAATGCCAACGCAATGTCGAGTTGATGTGGCTCACGGGTCGCCTGGCACCGGACTTCAAGACGATAGCCGACTTTCGGCGGGACAATGGAACAGGCATTCGCAACGTCTGTCGCCGGTTTGTTGTTCTGTGCCGTGATCTGAAGCTGTTCTCACAAGCACTGGTTGCTATTGACGGGAGCAAGTTCAAGGCATCCAACACCCGCGACCGTAACTTCACGAATGGCAAGATCGACAAACGGCAGCAACAGATTGAGGAAAGCATCCAGCGCTATCTGAGTGCGTTGGAAACTGCTGACCGCACACGACCGGCAGAGCTGGAAGCCAAGACAACCCGGCTGCAAGAGAAGATCGTGCAATTGCGAGGGCAAATGCGTCGCCTTGAGCAGATCAAGGAAGAACTCAAGACGCAGCCTGATGGTCAGCTCTCGCTGACCGACCCTGACGCGCGCTCCATGGCGACGAGCGGCAGAGGCTCGGGCATGGTGGGCTACAACGTGCAGGTGGCTGTAGACGCCCGGCACCACCTCATCGTTGCGCACGAGGTAACGAACTCCGGTCATGACCGGGCACAGCTCAGTCCAATGGCCCAAGCTGCCCGCGATGCCATGGGCAAGAAGAGACTGAAGGCTATCGCTGACCGCGGGTATTACAGCGGTCCGCAGATAAAAGCATGCACGGATGCGGGCATTGCAGCCATTCTGCCGAAGAACCTGACGTCAGGCGCAAGAGCCCATGGCCGCTTCGACAGAGCAAACTTCATCTACATTGCCCGGGATGACGAATACCTGTGTCCGGCTGGACAACGCGCGATTCATCGCTTCACCCGTGAGGAGCATGGCATGCAACTGCATCGATACTGGAGCAGTGCCTGTCCTCGTTGCGCGATCAAATCACAATGCACCCCAAGCGATTATCGACGAATCACACGATGGGAACATGAGTCTGTACTGGAAGCCGCCCAGCGGAGACTGGACCGGATGCCGGAGGCGATGATGGTGCGAAGACGCACCGTTGAACACGTCTTCGGAACGTTCAAGCACTGGATGGGCTACACACACTTCCTGACTCGCAGACTGCACAATGTAAGCACGGAGATGAGCCTGCATGTACTGGCCTACAACCTCAAGCGCGTGATAGCCATATTGGGATTCTCGCGAACGATGAGAGCAATGCGGCTGGTGGGTGCGTGATGCACCGAGGTTCCCAACACAGACCGAGAAGCCGCTAGTAGTGAGGCAACGGTGCCACCCAGCGCTCTCCACTCGACTGATTGATTGCGAGAGCGCAATGCGGCTCTATACTCTCTGCTGCAGATTCGTCGCACGTCGAACCTGCATTTCGCGTTTCCACACAGCCTCGGTCGTGTGTTGACGTTCGCGAAACGATTTCGTTGATTACACACCGATTGGCAATTAACGGCCAGGAAGCGTCCGTCGCGAACTTTGGGGGCTCGGCATTCGGGCGTCGCATTCATCCAGCTATCGGGCGTTTCCACTGTAATGGCGATCGCTCCCTTTTCGGTCTCGTCACGTATTAGCGCTTAAAAGTGCCGCGCAGCGACTTGACTGCCTGTACAGTTGCCGCACATCCTTCACATGTTCGCTCCACTATCAGTGTGCCTCAAACATGATTTGCTATAAATTTCGAGCCTTCGACCAGCGTGCGCTGGAAATCTTGATCAACCGAGAGTTGTACTTTGCTGCACCGCACACGCTCAACGATCCGCTTGACAATCAGCTCGACATTGAAAAAGAGTATGAGCTGGCCCAAGTTCCCTTGATTTATATAGAAGACGCTGAAGAAAGATTGCGTCAATTTTTTCTGCTGAGTCAACTAAACTCCAAGCGCTTCATCGACAAGGAAGGTGGAACAATAACCTTGAATCAAATGATTCAGCGGTTCATATCCAGCATGGGAATTTTATCGCTGTCCAAGACTGTCACCGACGCGCTGCTGTGGTCACATTATGCGGCAGGTCACACTGGCATTGCTGTTGGCATAGAAACGGCCCTGCTCCCCGCAAGTGAAGTACACGACGAAGGAGACATCACATACACGGACAAGCCGCCATACGCAGCCGTTTTCCGCGAGTTGCTTGAGGACATCAAAAAATTCGTCAAACCTTGGGATGACGCGTGCGAGGCATATCCAGATGATGTAGCCGACAGATTTTATACAAAGCAAATCGGCCAAATGGTACGTGCGAACAGATATACCAAGTCTGAAAGATGGTCATATGAAGAAGAGTACCGGATAGTTCGCACTAAACCCGGTTTCGTGGAATTTCCATCATTCGCATTAAAAGAAATAGTTTTCGGTCAGCGTACGGAAGAAAAGAATATCCGTACTATAATGAACCTGCTACGCGGCGATGAATGGAAACATATCCAGTTCTTTCAGGCTCGTTCGCTTCCCGGCAGCTTCCGACTTTCTCTTATTCCAGTACGGGTTAGCACAAACCCAACAACGACCGAGCTCCCGCTCAATGGCCACGCAACAGCCATTGCCTCCGCCTCTAGTCATGACGCATAAAAGTAAGCTCCTGCTTGCCAGGAATGTGGCGCGAATGGCCGCTGTACCTTAAAAGCGACCGTCAAGGTCGCGCAGAATTGAAGGACCGAACTGGTTGGCATGAGCCTGAACGCATCGGGCTGCACACTCTCTATCTGTCTTGTGGTGCGTTGGAAGCCCGTGGCGCAGAAAACACAACTTCCAAGATCACTCGTCGGCCTTCGGGCGTTCGCCGGGATCCGGCTCGGAACGCCCCGACAGCAATCCGTCACCAGATGGCCCGAATTTGAACAGGTCGGCTAGTGTAGTCGGCTGTTTCTGAGCCTCGATATGCTTTTCGTATAACGCAGCGTTAGTTCTCGTTTTCTCGTGCTCGTATACGGCGATTTTTCGTTTAAGGAACATCAAACACAATAACGATGTCCCAACGAACCAAATCATATCTTTTGGTCGCCGTGACATAAGTTCCTTCGTCTGCCTCCAGTCACTCGTTTCCTGCTTGGGGGTCGATTGCGCAGTGAATTCGCCTGCAAATTTGTTCAGTTGATCCGTGTTTAATCCTTTAATATACGCGTCAAACGAAAATCCCACATTGCGCACCTTATGAACTAAATCATTACGCAACGTGGATAGTGCAGCTAAAAATCTAGCCTCGCCCGCGTCCAGGAGACCCAGTGCACGTGCGAAGGCGACTTTTCCGCTTCTTACATTGCTCATATCCAGATAGCCGAACGCGTCAGCTAAACAGTCTTGTCCAAGGTGACCTGTCAAGGCCTGAACTATCACTGCTTCAAAAACCGCGTGAAGTTTGATAACGAACGACCAATCGCTTTCAACGCGCAACCTTTCAAAGAAGGCTTCGGGCAGTTGCAATTCCTTCTCGAGCCGTTCTATCTGCGGCCGCATTTCATCCACACGCCGGTCAAGCCAATCCGCCATATCACGCCCCAAGAATGTTTAAGGCAATTGGAAGCGTAGCAGACGAACCCTTGGGTAGCCAAAGCGCATCCTAGACGCCGATCCTGCAACGCTTACCAAGCTTCTCACGAACGTCTGTTGTACTTCGACTTGGGCCGTTGACACGCCGCTATATGGAAGGGCCGTTCAGGGTCGTAAGTACGCGTTCGCCGATGTGAGAGTCGCGGCTCCGGAGCCGGCTCGGGCGAACGACCGGTTAGCACCGTGCAGCCGCCCGATGAGGGTCCGTAGCTGAGCGTCCGCATTGGCCGAACCGCTGCCTCTGGGGCGCCGTCACGAACGACCGGTTCATCTTGTTACCTGCGCTTAAACCCCAAACGTCGCACCGGCGGCGATGCGGTCGACGAGACTCGTTGAGCGATACGGCTAACTTGTCCAACCGAAGGTAACCAGCCGCCTAGGTGTCTCGACGATGAGTTCGAGACGCCCCGTGAGAAAAGCAATCCACGATCGGCAGTCTGAGCGGCGCGCGGAGCCGCATCGGGCGGTAAGACCTCTATTCGCGCTCGTCGAAATCCCAGGGATTCATCTGGTCGACAGATACCGGTGCATCGGGTCGGGGCACGACGCCTTTCAGGGCCTGAATTGAGCCATCCGGTGCGGATGGCGGATCGACACGCAGCCACGGCCCCAGCGTATCGCGTACGCACTGCTGGCAAAGATCAAGGCTTACATAGGCGCCGTCGCCGAAAACCGAGCCAAAGCCACCACGCCAGTCGAGCGACACCTTTTCGTACCACTCCCACTGGTCATCAACAGGTGTCATGCGCCGGCCGCAGCGGTCGCATGTGCAGGCCGCGACCTCCCGCACCGTCCTGTCCTGGTATTCACGCATGACCTATCCCTTTCCCCAGTCCGACTTTTCCCAGTCCGGCGGCACGAGACCAAGCTGCTTCGCAGTGTCGACCGGCAGGCGCAACAGCACAGTGCCCGGCCCGCGCTCCATGTTCCCGAGCATCGTGACTTCAGCGGCAACACCGTCGAGCTCGAGATACACAACGTCCTCCGCCTCAAGAATCTCGGTGTAGAGATCCCAGCCGGGCTGATCTCCCTCTCTCGACTGATACCTGATGTGGTTCCTGGTACTCGTGAATCCCCCACTCCTTTTGGGAGCGTTGAGCCGATGCCCTAATTGTCGGCGACCAATCACTGCAGAAAACTGGATGCGGTCAGCAGCGTCACTGACTGCCCCGCGTCATTTTCGCATGGGGCTCTGGCATCAGCGCTGACCGTTGAGAAAGTCGAACCAGTCATGCGCGTAGGCGCAGCCGTGATCGGGAATGCCCGAACCGGCGAGCTTCCGGTCAAAGAATGTTCGGATCGGCTCGGGGATTTCATCCAGACGCACGTACCGGAAGCCTGCTTCGTTGGTGTGAACTGGCACCTCCGGTTTCGCCGGTCGGGCGGGCAACGCTTCAGTGTCCTGATTCAGTGCAGCAGCAATTCCGCGGGCCACGAGGTCCCACACGCTCCCCGCAAATCGTGGATAGCTGCGCACAACGGCGCGCTCGCCAACCTCACCGAGCATCGCATCCGCCAGGGTGACCCGGTAGTCCGCGAGTGCCCCAAACGGCCCGTCGCTCACCCGCGCGATATCCGCCGTCGCGATGACGCGTTTTCCCTTTTCCTGCCCGCCGGGCAGCAATTCAACAGTGATTCGAAGCATCCGCCTCTCCTTTTGGTAACCGTCTCATCCGGCGCCGCTGTCCCGCCGACTGACATCGAGAGACCTGATACATGCGTCGCGATCGGCGCCTTACCAGGCGGCCACTCCACCCCGTGCATCCGGAAAGACAGCGGAAGGCTCCCTCAGAACTTCCGGTACATTTCAAGTGGAAGCCCGTGCTGTTCCACGTAAGCGTTGGAGCTTTCGATCGCTTCCGCGTTCTCCTTCAGCCATTCCGCCGCGCGCTTTTCGGCCGCGACCCTGCCAACTGCAGCTTCCGCCACGTGCGATATGTCGAGGCCACGTTCCTGCACTTCAGGCAGGACACCCTGGACCAGCGGAGCCTTCGCCGATTGCGTCGTGATGCTGGCGCAGCTCACCGACGTAACGAGATCAGCGCCGGTGCTCTGCCGGGACAGCCGGTGGTCTGCCGGGACAATATCTCGTCGGCGAAAGCCGCAGCGCGCGCCATCGACAGCGACGGTCCCGCCAGGTCACGCACGCGGTCATCGACGGCTGCACTCGCTGACGAAAAGCCCCCCGCCCCAATGATGGAGTCCAGCACCGGGATCTCGAACGCGAACTGCGCCGAGCGAGCGATCAGGCGTGCAACGGCCTTGTGTACGTCCGCGCGCGCCATTCCGTACGAGAGGGCGACGTCGACCACGGGCCAGTTGCGGTGCGCGCCAATGCCATAGCGGTGACCAAGCAGGTCGGCATTCCGGCTGGCTGCCTTGTCCAGCGGCTGCTCCGGCCGCACCAGGTTGCGGCCGCGCGTCGCCAGACAGGCCGCAACGCCATGGATGGCGGCTTCGAGCGTTTGGGCCTCGATGAGCACGCGCCACCGGCCATCGCACACCCGGGGATGCGACGCCGGAGGCGCGAGCAACTCCCCTGGCGCAAGCAGGAGTGCACGCTCCCAGGCGCGAAGGCGCTGCGCGGTGAGCACCTTCGGAAACGTCGCCTGCTCCCACTGCGACAGCGTGGGATGGCTCACTGCACAAGCTCGCGCCACCTCCGCAACGGTCAAGCCCAGTTCCTCGCGCAGCCGCCGTGCGTGCGGGCCGAGCTCCTGGCACCGGGCCCGGGGAATCCGCGCCTGCAGGAGATCACGCCCACTTTCGTGGGGCGCCGCATCTGTCGCGTCGAACCCCAGCTCCGGCAACGGCAGCATCCCATGGCGGAGCAACCACCCTTGCGGCACCTGCAGGGCGGCTTCCAGGGCGTTCACCGTCGCTGTCGCAAGGGTGCCGGGCAGCCTTCCCCTCTCCCAGTGCACGTAGGTCAATCTGGCCACGCCCACCTTGCGTGCGAGTTCGGGCTGCGTCATCCCCGACGCTTCCCGGCGTTCACGCAGGCGCTGCGCAATCTGAGCCGCGTCGGTTCGCGGAACCCACTCGCGCTCCCCGGTCATCCTGATCTCCTGCCTAAGTCCCTGCAATGTTCGTGGATACGAGGCATGTGTCCGGCTGCATGCACATGGCCCACCCGCGGCCACATCACATCCGCCGCTTTCCGCCGGCAAAGGCGTACGCATTGGCCCGCGCGTCATGCAGCGCGTGATGTTCGCCGCCCTGCTGGACGAAATAGGCGGCGCGCCGCTCCCGGTCGCGACGGTCCGCGATATTCTCGATCCGCCAGCCGCGCGGCAGCGGGCCACCCAGCAGAAACCGGAACAGGTACAGGTCCGTCTCGTAGTCGTAACAGAGCACCGGCGCCCCATCGCCCGGGACGTCCGCGAGCCAGGCGCGCAATGCCTCGCGCAGTGCTGCGAACTGCATTGCGCGCCCCTCGAACTGGCCGAGTTGCGGCAGCACCACGGTGCGGACAAAGTCGCTGCACAGTGTCCGGTCGAAATCTGTACGCTCGCCATAGAACTCGTTCCCTTTCTCGCCGACGACCGCGAGACTGATCAGCTGGCAACGCTGGAAATCGGTGAACTCGGTGTCAATGAAGTAGCGGTTGTCCCGGCTGGGGGCATCCCCAGTCGGCATGGGATACACCAGCGCGCCGTGATAACGGGTACGGTCATGGCCGCGCGCGCCTCCTCGCGTGACCGGGACGCGGCGGCCCATCGTCGTGGCCGGTCCATTCGACATTCAGCATCTGTTTGCTCCTGCTTGGATTGGACCGGCCCGGACGGCCCGCACGGTGTGATCCGCGCCACTGACCATCGCCCCCGCGTTCGGGGTGCTTCATTGACTGTCCCCGTCATCCTGCCCTGGCTCTCCGGCGTTGCTGTGAGCCCGCGCCGGCTCCATATCCGGCGGACGCACGCGGCGCAGCGGACCGGCGAGCACGCTGACGTGCTCCGGAAACGGGATCGTCGCGGTTCTGGAGGCGCGGGTGGCGTCGTCGCAGGTCGCGAGCGCGAAGCGCCGCAGCCGCGCGCGCAACTGCCCGGCCGTTTCGTCGGGCGGCAGCGCCGGCCGTTTGCTGCGTCGACTCATGTCATTTTCCTGGGATGCCCCTTTGGAGGCGGCGAGTCACGCTGGCCGCGATAAGGCATAAATGTTGCCGTCGGCCGCTTCGAGATTGATCTGCGCGGCCAGCGTCGCACCCCGATCGATCACGGTGCCCTTGTTGCCCGTCTGCACGAATAGCTGCCTGCCGCTCGACGAATCGGACAGCATCACCTGCTGTCCAACCACGTATTCGACGGTGCCATTCGGTGCGCTGACCGAGCCCGCGTTGACCACGACATCGCGTGCGATCAGGAAAACGTCGCCACCGGTGGAACTGATCTTGCCGAGGTTCACCACCTTGCCATTGGACGTGCCCGAGAGCGTAAGCGTCCCGCCGTTCATGAAAGCGGTGTCCGGCAGATCGAGCGTTGAAGCGACGAATCGTCCGCCGGTATTGATAGTCCCGTCACGGCCTACCACGATGCCTTGCGGATTGATCAGATACACGCTGCCCGTTGCATTCAGACTGCCCAGAAGCACAGACGGCGCACTGGCCGTCACGCGATTGAGCGTTGCGCCCGAACCGTTGTTGAACGTGACGATGTTCCCCTTACCGATCGAGAAACTGGTCCAGTCGATCACGCCACGGGTCGAACCAGGTTGCGTGATGGTGAGCGCGCCGCACTGCCTACCGATGGTTCCCGCACCGGCAACATAATGGCCGCCTTGCGGAAGCACACCACCGGCAAAGGCCGCGTGCGCCAACGACAAGGCGACGAGAGAGGCAGCAATGACAGGCGTGATGTGCTGAGACGGTTGCCGACGATTCAGGGAAGGACGTAGCGGCTCGCAAGATGACAAAGGTGCCATATGGCCTCCTTCGACAGAAGTGGGGCGCCATCGGCCCGCAGTCCCACCGGGGTCGTGTAAGCCGTGACTACTCCACACGCAGAATACTAGTCAGCTTGTCTGGGGCACGCCAATACATCTGGCCTATGGAATACCCAAAATGATCCGCACCAGGTCTCGCATCGATGGCGAGTATTACTGTCCCGTCATCTACATTGCCTGCATTCGCTGTCCCACACCCAAAAATGGCAATCTACGACGACACCTTCAAAGGTGGACCACAGAATCTGACAGACCGCAACTTCTGCGAAGCACATGCGCATCGTTAACCTGGTCTTAAGTTACCCAGGAGTACGCTGACCACATGAAGATCCCGCGGCTCTCGTCCAAAGCATGACTCTGCTAGGCACGAGATCATTTCGCGTTGCAGATTTCTCTCAGGTTCTTCTCAATGACCAACCGAACTGGAGGCATCCATGAAATCGACTTTCTCCGCAATCGGCGCCGTCGGCATCCTGCTCGCACCACTTCTGTGCTGGGCTCAGCCAGCGCAATCTCCGACGCGCGCTGAAGTTCACGCCCAGCTGATCCAGCTTGAAAACGCAGGCTATAACCCGGCAAAACGCGACGAAGCCACCTACCCAGCCAATATCCAGAAAGCTGAAGCACGAGTTGCTGCACGTGGGACGGCCAACGACTATTCGACATCGGGCATGGGCACGACTACTGGCAGCACTGCGGAATCCGGCGGACATCGAGCGATGCGAGGCACCACGTCGACGCTGTACGAACATCATTGAGCGGGTCTCAAGGGGCGAGCCGACACCGACTGACAAAACGTCCCGGCGCACGCGTTGCTCTGCGGCTCAAACGCGAGACTTCCGTTGCGTTCAGCCATCCGCTCAGGCAAAACACGGCTTCGACACAGCAGTAAAATGAGGTAAGCGTTATGAACACGATCCCCAAGGCAATCGCCCTTCTCGTTTGCGTTTCTGTACCGGCTGTATCGTTCGCTCAAACGTCGAACGATCCGACGACGCGCGCGCAGGTCAGGGCCCAACTCGTCCAGCTCGAACACGCCGGCTACAAGCCCAGCAAGCTGCACTACCCCGCGGACATCCAAGCGGCCGAAGCCCGAGTCGGAGCCCGGACTCACCCAGCCGCAAACGATAATGCAGGCTACGGCACCCCGGCCGCGGATTCGTCGCAGTACGGAAATCATGCATCGAATGCCAGAATGCAATGAGTCTTACAACCACCCCTGATTGCCCTCCTCGCGGCACAATTGGATGCGCATATTGCTGGCAGAAGACGATCCGCTGATCGGTAACGGCTTACAGCAAGGCCTGCAGAGGGCAGGCTTTGCCGTCGACTGGACCACCGACGGCGACGCGGCCGCGCTCGCGCTGAACACCACCTCATACGGGCTCGTCCTGCTCGACCTAGGCCTGCCAAAGCAGGACGGCCTGACGTTGCTCGCGAGGCTACGTGCTCGCAACGTCGATACGCCCGTCATCATCATTACCGCGCGCGATGCCGTTCCGGAGCGCGTCGCGGGACTCGACGGCGGCGCCGACGACTACATCGTCAAGCCGTTCGCGCTGGACGAGTTGCTCGCCCGCATGCGCGTCGTGCATCGCCGCCAGGCTGGCCGGGCAAAATCTACGTTACAGGTTGGTGCGCTGCGGCTCGAACCCGCGCAGCACCGGCTATGGCTGCACGACGATGAAATATCGGTGACGAGCCGCGAATTCGCGCTATTGGTCGAACTGATGCATGACCCGGCCGTCATCGTGTCGCGTGAAAAGCTGGAGGAACGGCTATACGGCTGGAACGAAGAGATCGAGAGCAACGCGATCCAGGTGCATGTTCATAACCTGCGCCGCAAGCTGGGCGCAGGCGCTATTCGCACGGTACGCGGCGTCGGATACCAGATTGGAGAGATCGCATGAGATCGCTGCGCCGACGTCTGCTGATGTGGCTGCTGCCGGCCACCCTGCTGATGGGTCTGCTCGCCAGCGCGGCAACATATTGGGGCGCGCTAGCGGAGCTCGACGAACTGCTCGATGATCAGCTAAAAGCTGTCGCGCAACACGTCGTCGTCGAGCCCGATGGGCGTCTTTCGCTGCGTGGCATGCAGGGCACCAACGAAGACCGACTGTCGGGCGAGCAGTCGCATGCGGTGTTGCTGCAGGTCTGGCAAGGTACGACACGCGTGTTCAGCAGCGACCTCGATTCGCCGTTGCCGCCGCCCACGGGCGCGGGCCTCGCCGACCTGACCGTCAACGGCCAGTTGTGGCATACGTATGTTTCGCGTAACGGCGATATGCTCGTGCGTGTCGCGCAGGTCAAGCGGGCACGCTGGGAAGCGTTGGCCGAGATCGCGATGCATCTGTTCTGGCCGGTACTGTCGCTGCTGCCAGTACTCGCGCTCTTTCTGTGGTTCGGTATCGGCAATGGCTTGAGGCCCCTGCGCGATATCGCGGCGAATCTGAAACGGCGCGATGCGCACAACATGCAGGAAATCGACACCGCTTCGATGCCCGGCGAGGTCAAGCCGCTCGTTGACGCGCTCAACGATCTGCTGGTTCGGCTCGATTGTGCGTTTACCGCGCAGCGCAACTTCATCGCTGACGCTGCGCACGAGCTTCGCACACCGATCATGGGGCTGGGCCTGCAGGTCGACTTATTGCCAAAAGCGACAGATCGCGACGAACGCGAAGCCATCATCCGGCAGATCGGCGTGGGCACGGCACGCCTCGCTCATCTCGCCGAACAGTTACTGACACTGGCGAGACTCGCACCCGAGTCGAACCCGCCAGCCTTTGACGTGATAGATCTAACTTCGCTGGCGCGCGCGGTCGTTGGCGAGCGCGCGCGTCTCGCCGAGGCAGCCCGGCTCGACCTTGGTCTCGTTGCTCCAACCGCCGTCAAGATTCGCGGCAACGCAGACGGCCTTCGCACCCTGCTCAATAACCTCGTCGATAACGCGATCCGTTATGCCGGCGAGCATGCGCGCGTCGATGTCCATGTCGACATGGAAGGCGGCTGTGGGACCTTGGAAGTTTGCGACACGGGCCCCGGGATTCCCGAGAATGACCGCGAGCGTGTCTGGGAACGCTTCTATCGCGGCAATGGACATGCCGCGCCCGGCAGTGGTCTGGGCCTGTCGATCGTCAGGCGCATCGCGGAGCAGCATGGCGCCGTCCTCTCACTCGGCAGCGGAGCGAACGGCCGTGGGCTGAAGGTGCGTCTGCGTTTCCCGCCAGCCGGTCCTGAAGACCGGACACCCGACATGCGACGAACCACAGGCATTGATACGTCTGTCGCGTCGACGGAAGACAGCGTCCGGCCGTAGTGCGAATCGACACTTTGCGTCGCACTTTGACGTTCCTGGCCGCGATCCCTTATCGGCCAGTTGCCACTCGAGCAATGGAAATGCAAAGTATCAATCGTCCGATCCGCTTATGTTTCACTCCCTCATCGGCAAGGACTCCGCCCCAAGGCATCGTCTCTTTTGGGCGCATCGGCTGCGAGCCGGGGCGATCCTCGGCACATGCGACAGCGGGAAACACCGTTGAACCGTGATAGCCGTACTGAGTCCGATAGCTTCCGGCTCAGACCTTCGGCGCAGCGCCCGGCTTACAGATGTCGGAACACTGCGCTCGCCAGACTGCGCAGTTCGTCGAACTGCGTGACGAGTTGAATGCAGAGAATAAAGCCCAGCATCGCCGAAGGCGATGGGTAGCGTTCGATCCATCGCAGCAGCGGAGTCGCATAGCGCTACCTCGAGCGCACTCAAGCGTGGCTGCACGGCTTGCGCCGTCTGCGTCCCAAGAAGACCCTGCATTAAGAAACGCCAGCCGAACGATTCCACAGACTATTGCATCTACCGGTTGAATCCGGCAACCGATTTCCGTCATCGGCTCTCGTGCAACCTACTGTGGCGAGGCGGGATGACCCATCCTGTATTCCTGTTGCCACATCATGTTGTTCATCATTTCCTGTTGCATTTGGAGGTACTGATCGGTCATATACTGCCTCTGCCGCAATTGCTCGGGAGTGAGATGTGAGTAGTACCCGCCCATATGCCCCCAACCGCCTCCCATCATCCCCGGAGCCATCATGCCGGAACCCATTCCACCCTCTCCCCTCGTTCCTGGCCCCCACATCCTTCGCATCGTGGCCATTGCAGTCTGCATGGTGGCCCAGTGTTTCTGCAGAAGCTTCTGGCGTACCTGTGGATCCGTCGTCTGACGGATTTGATTCATCTGGGACTCCATCGTCTTCATCAGTTCATCGAACTGGGCCAGGCTCTTGTCGAACGCAGCCGTATCGGGATTCGGAGGCTTTGATGCGCTTTGCGGCGCAGCTGTGTCCTTGGACGCGGCCAGCAGCGCTGGTGAAGTCAGCGCGCCGAAGAGGACTAGCGCAAGTAGGAAGGCTCTCATAGCAAATCTCCGGGTAAGACGATGGCAGCTGCTGCAGAGCTGTCCTCAGCTTCAACACTACACACCGTTCAGCACCGTTCATTGATGCGCGTCAAAGCACGCGCGCGTCGCAGTCAGCGTATCTACGGTTCCGATATTCGGCGATAAGGATGGAGCAAACTCGCCATCGCAGCCAACGAGGCACGGGGAGTAGCGAGGATGCAGCGCTTAAGAATCCGGTAAGGAAGGCCCCACAAGATGATCGATATCTACCGGAGAAACCCGTGAGCACATCGCTTTTTTCGGCGCGGGGATTGCGCGTAGCGCTCCTGCTGATTCCGACTGCTACTGCAGCGGCTACATCCAACGCTGCCACGCCGTCGGAGCTTCTGGGCGCTTACCAGGCGCAATCGGGCGGCGCAACGCCACTCGCTTCGCGCGGACAGCAGTTCTTTAACGCATCGCATGGTCGCGAGTGGACTTGCGCTGCCTGCCACGGCGCAGTGCCCACACAAACGGGAAAACATGCCGCCACGGGCAAGGCAATCGCGCCTCTGGCTCCCGCGTTCAACCCGGAGCGATTTACGGATGCAACGAAGACCGAGAAATGGTTTCGACGCAATTGCAACGACGTCGTCGGACGGGAGTGCACGGCAGCCGAGAAAGCAGACCTGCTAGCCTGGCTCTTGACGCTCAAGCCATAGGCCAACTCTCGCTTCTGCAACGAAAGCCTTTCCGCCACAGGACCGCTTCCCATGCCGTTTGATCTCGTGCCCCGTTTTGCGGCAGTGTCCGTTGTCGCTTTGCTGGTTTCATTGGCGGTTTCCGACGTAGTGGCCGAAGCTGACGACACGCGTGCCCAAATCAACCTGCTGCCGAAGTATCGGCAGGAATGCGCGACCTGTCATATCGCCTACCCGCCTGGCATGCTGCCGCCGGCATCGTGGCAGCGCATTCTGGGCAATCTGTCCCACCATTTCGGCTCCGATGCCTCGCTCGATGCCGACTCCGTCCACCAGATCTCGACGTGGCTTACGGCACATTCGTCAGGCAATGCGGACGCGCGCGCCGCGCCGCCTGAGGACCGCATTACCCGCTCGACGTGGTTCCAACATGAGCATGCGGAGGTGCCCGCCTCCGCATGGAAACGGCCGGCGGTCAAAAGCGCATCGAATTGTTCCGCCTGCCATACCCGTGCCGACCAAGGAAACTTCGATGAACACTTCATCCACCTGCCGCAATGACAGCGACGCAGAGCGAGCCGCAGACCGCGGCATCCTGGTTTGGGATGCACCCGTACGTGTATTCCATTGGCTATTCACAGTCTGCTTTGCCGGAGCATGGCTGACCGCGGAAAACGAGCATTGGCGGCTGGTTCATGTCACGTTAGGCTACACCGCAGGTGGTCTCGTGATTTTTCGACTCGCGTGGGGAGTGATTGGCACGAGGTACGCGCGTTTCTCCAGCTTCGTTCGCGGACCGGCTCGCGTATCGCGTTACATGCTTGGCCTGTTGCACGGCCACCCGCAACGTTATATTGGCCACAATCCGGCGGGCGCCGTCGCCATCGTCGCCATGCTTGCATCGGCATGTGCGTTGACCATCACCGGTTGGGCGTCCTATAACGATACGGGCGGAACGTGGCTCGGTGAGCTCCACGAGGGCGTGGCGAACGTGATGCTGATCCTGGTCGGGGTGCATATAACGGGCGTTGTCGTGAGTAGCTGGCTGCATCGGGAGAACCTGATTGGCGCGATGTTCAGCGGACGCAAGACCGGGCAACCTGACGAAGCGGTCCGGTATGCCCGGCGAGGCGTTGCCGCGCTGATGCTGGCCGCTGTGCTCGCATTCTGGTGGTGGCAATGGCACGAAGCGCCGGTATCGCTTCTGTCCGGACGCGATGCAACTTCCGCGCAGCAAACCCGTTACAGTGACAGCGATGACTGACATCACCCGTGAGTGACCCGGAAAATGCGCATACTGCTCATTGAAGACGATCCATTGCTTGGCGATGGCGTTCGTGCCGGCCTGCGGCAGGCCGGGTTCCAGGTCGACTGGGTGCGCGACGGCAACGCTGCCGAAACTGAATTGCGTACCCGGTCATACGCGGCAGCAGTCCTCGATCTTGGGCTGCCTCGTAAGGATGGCATCGAAGTGCTATCGTCGGTGCGTCGCGCGGGCGTGACCTTGCCCGTACTTGTGCTGACCGCGCGCGACACCGTTTCCGACCGTGTCCGTGGACTCGACATCGGCGCCGACGATTATGTGGTCAAGCCCGTCGACCTGCAGGAGCTCGCAGCCCGGCTGCGGGCATTGGTGCGTCGTGCACACGGCCAGGCGCGGGAAACTTTGAAGGTGCAAAACGTCACGCTCGAACCCGCCACGCGATGCGTCTATCGGAATCAGGAGCCGGTAACCCTCTCCGCACGCGAATTCGACCTGTTGCAGATCCTGATGCTGAACGCGGACCGTGTGCTGTCTCGTGAGCAACTTGAACAGGCCATCTACGGTTGGGGGCAGGAAGTGGAAAGCAACGCGGTGGAAGTGCACATCCATCGCCTGCGGGCCAAGCTCGGCAGCGACCTGATCAAAACAGTTCGTGGCGTCGGCTACGTACTGATGCGGGAGGCTGCCACCACGTGATGATCCGGCCGCGCTCACTGCAGGGCCGTCTGCTCGTACTCGT
The DNA here is from genome assembly GCF_050436725.1 of Paraburkholderia sp. JPY465. Taxonomy (NCBI): domain Bacteria; kingdom Pseudomonadati; phylum Pseudomonadota; class Betaproteobacteria; order Burkholderiales; family Burkholderiaceae; genus Paraburkholderia; species Paraburkholderia sp. JPY465. The sequence goes on along the minus strand of NZ_JBNDMT010000002.1, from coordinate 1,821,157 downwards.
GATCGGGGTCGTGGTCGGCGTCTGGCTGATTACCGCGCTGTTCATCTGGCGCGACGCACGCGGCGAACTCGACGAACTGCTCGACAGTCATCTCGCCCAGGCTGCGGCGCTACTGGTCATCCAGCAAACTCAATCGATCGACGACGATGACACGATCGATTCGCGTGTGCCCCACCCGTACGCGCCCAAGGTTGCGTTTCAGATCTTTCATGAGGGGCAGGCGGTCCTGCGTTCCGCCAACGCTCCAACAGCCCCCATGATTCCCGTGGATCGACAGATCGACCAGGGTTTCGCGACCGTGCAAATCAACGGTGAAGCGTGGCGGGTGTTTTCCACCAGCGGGCCGCATGAAGACACACGCGTGTATGTTGGTGAGCGTGTCGATTCGCGTACTTCGATACTGCTTGCAGTATTGCGCGGCACGTTGTGGCCTATGGCAGTTGCGTTACCGCTTTTCGGCTTGGTCACCTGGTGGGCCGTGCGGCGAGGCGTAGCGCCCCTCAAACGGCTGGGTCGTACGATCGCCCTGCGTGGTCCCGATGACCTTGCGCCTGTGGTGATGACGCAAACGCCCGCCGAAATGTCCCCAGTGCTCGACGCCCTGAACCATCTCTTCATCCGCATTCAGACAGTCTGGGAAGCAGAGCGCCGGTTCACTGCGGATGCGGCTCATGAGTTGCGCACGCCGATCGCGGCGATTCGAACCCAAGCCCAGGTTGCGCTCGCCGAAACAGATGATGCGCTTCGCCAGCATGCATTGCGCGCTACGCTGGAAGGGTGTGACCGTGCAACGCGGCTGGTGGACCAGTTGCTGGTTCTATCACGGCTTGAGTCTGGGGCGACTCTCGAACTGACCGTAGTTGATCTAAGCGCACTGGTGCAACGCGTGGTCGCGGCACTGGCACCGACGGCGATCACGAAGCGTCAGTCGCTGGAATTCGACGGTGCGAAACTGTGCCGCATCACGGGCGACGAAATGCTGCTCGCGGTTCTGGTGCGCAATCTCGTGGACAATGCCATCCGCTATTGCCCACCCGGCGCATCGGTCCTGATCAAAACCGAAAACGGCAAGGACGGAGCAATCCTGTCAGTCGAGGACAGCGGTCCCGGGCTCGCGGACTCGGACCGCCCGCGACTGGGGGAACGTTTCTTCCGCGTGCCAGGCACGGCGGAAAGCGGCAGTGGACTCGGCTGGTCGATCGTGCAACGGATCGTCGACCTTCACGCGGCGTCGGTCGACGTGCGGCGCTCCAGTGCCCTCGGGGGGCTCCAGGTCCAGGTCAGGTGGCACCCGGCCGGGAACTGATCGACATCCTCGCGATGCCAGCATTGGCTCGAACCTGTCCCGGGCGATCCGGACCCGATCAATGACCCGGGCCGAACAGTTGACCTTGGTCAACCGCCATTGCATGTTCGACGGTAGGATGCCCATGAATGCACACTAAATTCGTGTGTACGGAGCAAATCATGAATTCCCCTCGTTCAGGCGACGCCATGTCGACGCTGCCGTGCAGGGTCCTGATCGCAGTCGATTCGTCGATGGCCTCGCGACAGGCACTCACCTACGCCCGAAACATCCTTCCCTTCGGTGCCGAGGTACGGCTCGTGAGCGTAGCCGAGAATCCACATACGCTCTTTCCAACGGGCCGGCATGTTGCCCGCGCACTTGACGTGGCTCGCGAAGAATTGCTGCACGATGCGGCCGAAGCGCTCGACCGCGCGAGGGAATTGATGTCCGAGTGCGATGTGCGTATCGAAGCCGAAGTGATCGATCTCTCGAAGCGCGGCGGCGACGTCGCGGATGCCCTGCTCGAGGCAGCCGACTCGTGGCGAGCCGACCTGATGGTTGTCGGTGCCCGTCAACACCAGGGTTTGCAGCGTTGGGTCGAGGGTACCGTGTCGGAACCGCTCACGAGACGTCTGCGATGCCCGATACTCGTTGTTCCTGAAAACCACAGCATGACGGGTGGCCACTTGCCGCAGCGCATCCTGTTTGCGGTCGACGGAAGCCCTCAGTCGATGTCGGCATTGCGGCATGGCGTACGGTTCGCCACGCCCGACACGCACCTGCGAGCGGTCTACGTGATCGATCGCGCCGTGCGGTTCTCCGATTTCTTTCCCATCGATGCGCTCCAGGACGCGTTCGTCGAAGAAGGCAATCAGGCGCTAGCCGCCGCCGAACCGGTTCTTGCCGACGTGTCGGCGCAGACCACTACCGCGCTCGTCAGGACAGGGCCGGCCAGCGACGACGTTGCGCACGCTATCGTGCGCGAAGCGAGCGGCTGGGACGCGCAGCTGATCGTGATGGGCACTCATGGCAGGAGGGGCATGGCACGCTGGATACTGGGCAGCGTTGCTGGGCGCGTCGCTCAGATCACGCAAACGCCGCTCCTGCTCGTTCAAGCGACCGGGGCTTGACGGATTCAGGCTGCAGCTTCGGCCTTATGCCCCGTCTCCAAGGGCGTGGAACAGTTCGTCTTCCTGCGCGCAATGCAGACGTACGATCGCATCGAGCCCGTACAGCAGGCGCTGGAATTCGCACAGGCTGGCAGCATCGGGCCCCTCGGGTCGTATGTCCTCCGTCATTTGTCCGAGCAACCGGGCAATCCGGAATATTTCACGGTGCGTAGCGCTCATCGCCGCCATCGGGTCTTCCCCGCCAACCAGACGTGCGAGACCCGGATACACCTCCAGATCGTCGCGCTGTTCATGCGGCACGAGATGACGCTTCAGCAGATCGTTCATGCCGGCGAGCGCGCCCACCACTGACGTTCGCGGCAAACGGGGCAGCTTGTCTGCCAGTTCCCGGATTTGCTCCATAACCGGACCGAGCTCGACATGCTCACTTTTGAGGCGCTCCGCATCGCTACGGGACAGGGAGCCGGCAGTCGCCGTCGAACGTATCCGCAACGCGCGCAGCGCGTTCGCGATGACAGCCACATCGATGACCTCCTGGATCAGCGCGCCCAGCAACGGAGGCAGAAACCCGAAGGCGGCGGCGACCATTGCGGCAAACGAGAGCGCCATCCCGGCAATCACGCTCTCCAAGGCGATTCGCCTTGTCTGGCGTGCTACCCGTAATCCCTCGACAAGCCGATCCAGCCGGTCAACCAGAAGCACCACGTCGGCAGCCTCCGACGACGCCGCTGCTCCGCGCGCCCCCATTGCTACGCCGACGTCGGCGGCCGCAAGCGCGGGCGCGTCGTTGACGCCGTCGCCGATCATGATGACCGTGCCTTCCCGGCGCGCTGCGCGAATGGCTTCGAGCTTGTCCGATGGCGTCTGTTCTGGCCGTACTTCAGTCAGGCCGAGCGTCGCGCCGATCGTCTCTGCCACGTCGCGCCTGTCGCCCGTGAGCATGATCAAGCGCCGGATGCCTTCCTGCCGCAACAGCCGCAGAGCCCGGGGCGTCTCGAGACGGATCTGATCGGCCATCTGGAGGGCGCCTATCATCACGCCGTCCACGCTAACGAACACGGCGGAAGCTCCCCCATAGCCCACGCGCTGAAGGAATGCCGCGCTCCACAGCGCTGGCGTCGCTAGCGACGACACGTAGGCAAACGAACCGATTGCGACGGCACGGTCTTCCACTTCGCCCTGCACCCCGGCGCCAGCCTGCTCCACGACCCTTCGGGGCGCTGGCAGCACGAGATTGCGCTCGCGTGCGGCCGTCGTCACTGCTTCGGATATCACGTGCGCAGACGCCTGGCCGAGAGAGGCCGCAAAGCGCAATACGGTCTCGGGTGAAATAGCAGGACCGGTTTCGATCGAGACGAGGCGCGCGCGTCCGCTCGTCAGGGTTCCCGTCTTGTCGAAGAACAGCACACTGGCTCGCGCGAGCGTTTCGAGCGCGCCGCCGCCCTTGACTAACACGCCACGTCGGGCGCACCGCGACATGCCGGAGACGACGGCCACCGGAACAGCAAGAATCAGCGGGCAAGGCGTTGCCACGACGAGCACCGCGAGCGCCCGAACTACCTCGCCGGTGACAAGCCAGCTGCCACCGGCCAGCATCAGCGCGACAGCGACGAACAGCAGCGCGTAGCGGTCGGCAAGACGCGTTGCGGGGCTGCGCTCCTGCTGCGCGGACTCCACCATGCGGACGATTCCGGCAAACGTGCTATCTGCGGCGCTCGCCGCGGCGACCATCTCGAACGCCGCCCCCACGTTGACTACGCCGCTGCACACCGATTCGCCGGACGATCGCTGCTGAATCGCGGATTCCCCGCTCAGTGTGGACTCGTCGAGCTGCGCGTGGCCCGTGAGCGAGCCATCGACCGGTACGAACTCGCCATTGCGAACGAGCAGACGATCGCCGGGACGCACCGTGTCCAGCCCGATCTGGCGCCACTCGCCAGCCTCGAAGCGGTTGGCGTGACGCGGAGTACGGTTTAGTAACGCGGTCATCTCGCGACGCGCCCGCTGCTGGGCGTACTGTTCGAGCGCCCTCCCACTCGCGAGCATCAAGGAGATCACCGCCGCTGTCAGATATTCGCTGAGGCTCAGTGCGAAACCAATGGCAAGCAGCGCGAGCACATCGACGCCCGCTTCGTGGCGCCGCAGCGCCGTGACGATGGATATCGATAGCGCCACCAGGATCGGTAATGCACCGGCTATCCACAGCGCATGTGCGACCGCGCCCCTGCCGATCACGGCGAAAGCAGCCCCGGCTAGCAGGCTCCCTCCCGAGACGAGCAGGAGAGCCAGATCGACTGCGGGTAACGGACGTGACATGGCGGGCAGGTGAAGAGGAGTCCAGTCGACCAGGAAGCGCTACGCGCGCGCATCACGCGAGATCCGAATCATAATTAGTGTAGGGATCCATCTTTTACATTTGCTTGACTTGCGTCAAACCGGACGTTTCCCCGCCAATCCGATACTTGCCGTTCGCCGGTCGAACCGTGTCGATTCGCGGCTCCCGTCGCACGGCAAGTTCGAAAAGGTGGTCAATCGGTCAGGAGGCCCTGACATGTCGACGTTGGCAACGCTGTTCGTTGTCGTGCTGCTGCTCAATCTCGCGCCTGCGTTTGCGCCGCCTACGTGGATGGCCATGTCCTGGGTCGGCTTCAATATCTCCGAGGGCAATCCGTTCGTATTTGCCGTCGTAGCCGCCAGCGCCGCAACCATTGGCCGGCTGGTGCTGGCCAGGTTTTCAAGGTCCTTGATGCGCGGGCGGCTGATGCGCGAGTCCGACCGGGAAAACATTGCTGTTGTTGAAGAATGGCTCAGGAAGCGCAGGAAGCTCACCGTGGGCGCGTTCTTTTTATATGCGCTGGGACCGTTGCCTTCCAACTTCCTGTTCATCGCATATGGACTGTCGGGATTGCCCCTGCGCGTCATCGGTGCCGCATTCTTCGCGGGTCGTACGATCAGTTATTCCGTCTGGGCTCACCTTGGGCGGTTCGCTTCCGCATTTATCGATTCGGAGTCCGATTTCGAAGGCGGATATCTCAGCGGCTACTTTGTCATCTCCCAGCTGGCCTTGCTAGGTTTTGTGTACATCCTGATGAAACTTGACTGGAAGATGCTAATGGAGCAACGCAAGCTGAGGTGGCGGCGCTCAGTCAGCCTTCCCCCCGTCGCTGAGCGCGGCCCACCCCCGAAGGATTGAACACGGCTATTCGACCAGCCAGGCGCGTTTTTGCACGCCTTTACAGGCGTGCAAAAGTTTCACGCGGTTGCGATGGCGCGCTGATCTGATCCCGCACGGTGTCTCCCTTTCCGCCATCTTTTGACGTGCGTCAAGCCTCCGCACGTATGAGGCCATAGTCTGTCCGAAACAACCCATACGACCGTCCGAACGGTTCCTCGATACCGTCCAGCGAATCAAGGAGATGTGTGATGACACGTTGCCTCGTCCTTTATTCGAGTATGGCAGTCGCGCTGGCCATTTCGCTACCCGCTCCGGCTCCCGGCGAGCAATTGGCGAGAATCGCGACGCATTCCCACCGCTATGGTGCGCAAATAGAAATCTCCGCGTATGAAGATCCGTTCTTGAGGGGCATCACCTGTTATGTCTCCAAATCACACGACGAAAATGCTCTGGGTGGCACATCTCAGCCGACGCGGGCACCTGATGCGGAAGTTTCCTGTCATCAAGTGGGCAAGCTGACGGCCTCGAACCGTGTCCCCAAACAGGCGCAGGTATTCGACGAATCCGTGGACCCGATCTTCAGGGTCCTTCACGTATTCCGGATACTCGATGCGAGCCGGCAATCGGTCCTGTATTTCAGTTACACAGAAAGTGAACTGGCAGGAGACTTACCCGGCCATGTTGACGTGATTCAGTTACCGGTACGGGGAAGGTGAACCGCAGAATAGGTGAAGCCCCCGTTCCAGTTTGCAATACCCAACCCCCGATACCCAATCGGCTTATCGGATCGTGCGGATGTTCGAACCTCTAACTGCGCTTTACGCTGAACGCCTTGCTACCATTGCGTTCGGAGATTCGGCAGGCAGCGTGTCCGCGATCTCCCGGACTGCCTGCGCCAACTGTCAACCGCCGCAATAGTGCGTGTTCAAGACCAAGGTGCCATTCTCTGCACGACGCGATCCCGAAAAACGAAAAGATGCGTCAACGCGCCGGCCACATGCAGGCAGATCAACGCGAACAGGACCCACGCCAGCACGCTGTGCACATCGCCCATCGTGTGTCCAAATGAAGAGCCGCTGGCGGCGAGCGCGGGCAAAGGGATCGCGTAAGCGAGGGTAACGGGCCAGCCGCGTGACGAGGCATTGATCCAGCCTAGCAGCGGTACGATAAGCAACAGGCCATAGAGCGTAAGCTGTGTGAGCGCCGAGAGGACGCGCAGCGGCCGCGCTATCTCGATCGTGGGCGCGGGATGTGTGAGGCGCCAGAGAATCCGGCACAGCATCACTGCCAGTAAAGACGTGCCGACCACAATGTGCCAGGCAATCAGGCCGACGGGCTTAGTGTCTCGATGCACGTCCGGCATCGTCCAGCCCAATACGAACTGCGCCGCGACCAGCGCGACGATCAGCCAGTGGAGAAAGCGTGAAACACCGTCATAACGTGCTGTAGTCGCCATGTAGACCTCCGTTGCATTGCACTAGACAAAGCCGATGACTCTACGCAGAAGCCGTTAATGAAATCTTAAGACGGGTGCGCGGGCTGTCGCGCCACGTCGCCAGACCCGGCGGTTCTCCTGCAGGCTTACGACCTCGTGGTCCGGTTGCGCCGGAAAATCGATGATGACGCCAGATACACGCCCGTCCAACCCTCGTGCCGAATTGCACGCGCGCGTCGAACATCAGTCGTGCCGTCTCGCGCCATTAACGGCCGATTATAGGCCGACACCAACGTCACATTTCGCGTCCCGGCTTCGTTGGGTGGAGTGGAAGCTGGATTATGCACATCTGGCCCGTCCTCATGGGAGCCCATTCTAGTGGCAGCTACTCGGATCGAGCGGTGCAAGGTGGAAAAGCTGACGAACGTCCTCGTGAGCTACGTCCTCCATCCGCAAGTAACGGAGTAAGACTTCAGGGGCTGGCTTGCACAACGGGTGCCCCAAATCGAACGGTGTGCGCTGGTCCACATGGGTCATGCCATTGAGCACACGATGGCGCGCTAGTATGCGCTGGCCCACCGCGACAGCGATGTCGTGCCCCGCTTCGACAGAGGTTCTGCCGTCGGCCTCGATGTGAACATCCGCCACGATAAGGTCGCCCATCTTGCGGGTGCGGAGGCGACGGCAGCTATCGAAGTGATCCGGTCATCCGCGGCGGCGCCTCATGGGTAGCGCACGGTTTATTGCAGAAATCCTGCGTTACGCGGTGCTTCCTCGGCAGCCTCATGGTCTTGAACCGATGTTCCGCCGGAAACCCCGATACCACCTACCAGACGCCCTTCGTGGAAGATCGGTACGCCGCCGACCGGCGTCAGCCGCGGATGGTGTGCCAGCGGGGCAACGGCGGGCTCGGCCATGTACATGGCCGCTTCCAGAGCGCACCGGACCGGCCAATCATTGGCATCCTGATCGTGTGCGATATCTATTCCGCTGTCGAGCCGTCTGCCGGATGATGGTCCGTCATGCCTGGATCGTGGCCTGCCATGGCGTCGTGGCCATGGTCGGACAACTGAGCGTCGAACCATTCGTGCAGCGCGACGACGAGGCGAGGCTCGTCCGCGTGATATACGATTTCGCCTCCATCAGGCAAGTCGCGATAGTGGATCGTTAGTTCACCCGGCTTCGCGGTACGTAGCACGGCCAGGCCCGGCATGTCGATGCCGTGGATCTGCTCCGGCGCATTGAAGTCTCCCTCCGAAAACTGCCGGGCGATCATGGCCAGATGTCCGCGGATCATGGCGGCCTGCTTCAGATCATGATGCTTCGTGACGACCTGCTGGATTCCGCCGTCGGCCGTCTTCGTAAAGATGTGTGTGGTGGCCGCAAGAGAGAACGGCATTACCTCCGCGCCGTGTTGCTCCACTTCCCTCTGGCGTGCCGTAGCGTCGGCGATGGCGGGCGACGAAAGAACAGCTATCCCGAGAAAGATAGCGGTTGAGACCGCGACAACAGCCGCCGACGGGCGTGACATGGTTTGCTCCAATCGAGAGAAAGAAGCCTTAGTCTAGCGTTCAATGTCCGTTTCCGGTATTGGCGAACGTTCCCTTCAGGGTCGAAAGTGTATGCATACGCCAAGGTCCGAAGCGTCACATCGCGCGCGTTGCTGCGTCGACATGCAATCCCGCGGGCAATAGTTCGTCACGAGCGAAACGTACGAGTATGAATGCGCGCATGCGGGGTGGATCGCCCGGAATGCGCGCAAGCCGAAACTCGATTTCGCGGCTGGCGTCGGTATCGTCGTTGCGGATTACATTCATCAAATCCAGACGCAGACGGCGCTTCTCGACGTAGATATGCTCGGCAGGAGTGGAAAATACCTCGCAGACCCGGTCCAGTTGAAGGTCAATAAGTTCGGTCGGGACGCGGAGGGCTGCCAGGTTGCGGGTGTTGTCAGCTATCTGATTGTCCAGCCGCGCCAGTTCATCCGAATCAGCGTCCTGACTGTCCCCGACCACCGAGCGCATGCCCGCGCCGCGGCGTTCCAGTAGCGCCACGCGCGCCTCGATAAGCTCTCTACCTTTCGCTACAAGCGCGTGACGATCAGCGGCCAGCCTGGCGAGCCCCTCCAGCGCCAGTTGATCCACCAGGCGGCGCGCAATCTCCTCGCGGAGGTCGGCGTCTGATTTGCCACAGACGCGGACACGATGGTCACTGAAGCAAAGCGTGGTTTGGGGGACGTCATGCCGCACCTCGCCGCCCTCGGACGCAACGCCCAGCACGTGGCGTTCGAACATCGCCATCCCAAGCGTTGCGTAGGCTTCCGTCAGCAAAGAATTGTGGTTGAAATATGCGCGCAGTTCTTCGGAGCGACTGAACGCCTTCACGAGATCATCGGGCGTTGCGAAGAAAACGCGAATCAATGGATCAGTTGACCAGGCGGCGGCATTGGCCTCGTGGGGCGCGGGCAGCGAGCCAATCAGATCGTCGATATAGGTCAGCGAGACGGAAACGGCTTTCCCTAGACGTTCCCTGTAATGTCGCGCCAGCCGCAGGCGCGGGTTCATCGCAACGACGCGATGGATCATCTCGTCCACGCGCGCGCTTTCGACATGCGCAGGTCGTGCTCGCATGGGATCGAACAGGCTGGCAAGCAATCCCATAATTCACCTCTTACGAGAGTCTCATATTGCGTGCGTGGTCACGTGGACCGTGGCGAATCCACAATCGCAATAGTAGTTGCGCCGACTGCTCCGTGCCAGCAAATGTCATGGCGACCACGCGTGTCCTCTTCTACCGCACGGAGTGTCCCCTGTTACAGGCGACGGCCGCGATGTACCTCCTAGACCTATGCGTCAGTCACGCTAAAGGGCCACGCGTCTATCAGACTGCCGGGCGGGGACATGTCAATTGATCCATGTCAAGCCTAGGTGAGTGACCCGCTTCCGAGGACGTCTCGGTCGGCCAATTATCGTCGCGCGCGTGATCGTTGAGGGCTTCGTTCGCAACCGGAATCGCCCTCCGCAATCGAGATGCGCTCGAATTGATGCAGCACAATCGACGCCGTTTCAACGGGCCTCACGCCTTGGTCGCACGTCCGATGCTCCATCATTGATACACGTCAACGCCTGCGCCTCGCAGGCGCTCATCCTTTTATTCGAGCGTCACGCTTTTTCATCCCAGCGGGTCATCTGCAACTGGGCGCGATTCCAGCTTGTCCGGCACTGCCGGATGCCGGCAGCCTGGTGGCGCTCCCGCGATTGCGACTACGGGAGGCATTCATGTTGACCCCATCCGAAGCTGCCGCCCCGCACGCGACGCATACGCCGATTCTTCGAGCGGAGAACGAAGTGCCCTATTCCAGCAATGCCGATCTGCCCGAATCGGTTCGGGATCATCTGCCGCAGCACGCGCAGGAGCTCTATCGGGCTGCATTCAACGCCGCATACGAGGAATACGCAGCCGATGCGCGTCACGAAGAAATCGCGCATCGCGTGGCATGGGCGGCAGTCAAGCGGCGTTACGTCAAGGACGGCACGGAGAGTGGATAGCGCGCCGCTGATCCGCCCGATAGCGGCGCTCCTGCAGCTCGTCAAATCCCGTTGCGCTGCAGAGCCCGTCAAGCCCCGAATCCGGTTGACTTGCGTCAACGCTGCGCTGTCCCGACCACCTGGACTGGATTCAGTCATGCGCGAGACATCTTTTGCATCCCCGATGGAGTCAATGCGATGAACTACCGCAACTTACTGGTCCATCTGGACGATAGTCAGGCCGCGCGGCAGCGCCTCGAGATCGCGTTGCGCGTCGCCCGGCAGTTTGATGCGCAGTTGGTGGGGCTGTACATCACCCCCATTCCAGATGCTCACATATTGTCCGCGATACCGGGCGCGGCCAGCATGTACGCGGAAGTGATGCGGCAGAGCGATCAGCAGCGAGCGGCTTTGCGTGATCTTTTGGACGCCGAGTGCCGACACGCAGATGTCGCCGGCCAATTCCGATGCGCGACGCGAGCGACATGCGTCGCATCGTGCGGTACGCGCGTCCGGCTGACCTTATCATCGCCGGCCAGTCGAATCCGAACGTCCCCGAAACATACATCCACGATCACGTTGGCGAACAGCTGATGATGACAGCAGGGCGACCCGTGCTCTTCGTGCCCTACACGGGCGTATTCCCGAGCGTCGGCAACCGCATCCTGATCGCCTGGGACGGAAGCCGCGAGGCGACCCGCGCCATTCACGACGCCCTGCCGTTCATTTCCCGCGCGCGACAGAACATCCTCGTGACGGTGCACGGACCGGCGGACGCGCCGCTTGGCGCGCGCATTCCGGGCGCGGAGATGGCGCGTACGCTCGCCCGTCACGACGCGGTCATCGACGTGCTCGAACTCGAAGGCGCCACCGGAGAGCGCGTGGGAAGCAAGTTGCTGTCGTGCGCGCAGGCTCAGGGCAGTGACCTGATCGTGATGGGTGGATACGGTCACGCGCGCTGGCACGAAGCCGTGTGGGGCGGTGTTACGCGGGTCCTGCTGCAATTGATGACTGTCCCGGTTCTGATGTCGAACTGAATCCGCGCAGTTTGCGTGAGGTCCGTCATATTCGCGAATACCGTCGTTGCGGGGCCTCCCGCAGCATGCGTTCGCACCGGACCCGTATTGCCGTTGACATGCATCAACCGCACTGGCGCGCGAGGCCCTACGATGAAACCGTGCGCGAAGCGCAGATGGGGCTCAGCATGCTCAAACGGATCTTGCTAATAGGATTTCTCGCACTGCCCGGGTCGTTCGTCGTCGTGTCGCTCGCGTGCGTTCATCCTCGCATGCGCGCGAGGTTGGCCGAACTCGCATACGCGCCGCAGTTGCTCGCTCTTGTGAACAGACGTATTGCGCCGTCCACGTTCTTCGAACGTGGCGGCGTGAACAAACGCATCTGAGTTGCACGGCGCGGAGGTTACACGATGAAACACAGATGGCAAGGCGGACTGCTGGCGGCCACGGCGGGACTTATATTCGCCGCGGCGCTTCCGCGCGCGGCAACCGCGGAAGAAGCCGCAACCCCGGCGACCCCCGGCAAGCCCTTCTCGGGCACCAGCGTCACGCATGCGAACGCAGTCGTGTTCGCGATAGATGCCGCACGAAACAGCATGACACTCCTCGAAGACAACGGTGAACCCGTCGACGTGGTGGTCGACCCGAGTATCGGAGATGTACAAAAACTGCGGCTGGGCGACACCGTCGCCGTCACGTTCAACCGCGCACTATTGCTGCGGGCCGACAAGTCCAACTCGAGCGGCATCCGCGAGCGCGTCGATAAAGGGCTCACGACCGGCGCATCGCTCGGCGCGTCCCTTGCCCTACACCGGGTCGAAGCCGTGGTCACCGTCGTACAGATCGATCGCGGCAAGCGTCAGCTGACGTTGCGCGGACCGACGCGCACCGTGGTGCTGCAGGCGTCGTCAGACGGGTTGCTCGATGGGCTCGAAGCAGGCGACAGCGTACACGTCGACTACGTCGAGGCGACTGCGGTTCAGATCACGCGAGACGGCGCTCCGGTACGCTGAACGGGTCCCGCAATCGCGGTAACAGGAGCGACGATGGCACACAGATTCATCGGCAGCGACCGGCCAGCAGCGGAGCTTCGGCACTTTGATTGGTTTCGCGTAGTCGCCTTGACGAGAAAAGCGCGCCTCCGCCGTCCATCCATCTACACGTTCGGGAAAAATCTCAACGAAGAAAGGTTTGATCGAGTACATCATGCGCTCCGGCGGTCTTTCGCCTACCGTACGCCACGCATCCCGTCGTCATTTGATCCGGGTCATACAAGCTGTCGCGAACTCTCTCTCGGACGGGAATGAATTTAAGTGCGCCCAGCTAGCACCGGTCCGCGAACATGCAAGCATGACCTCGATCAATATGCGCGGGCCGTGCGGTTCTACGATGAATCCCAAGTCGAGAGAGAGTACGCGACAACGTGGATGAGGCGCCAAATCATGAATCGCTACCTGCATCTTGGGCCTGAAAGAACGGAACGTAATGCGCCGACCGCCGAGGAAATCCTGCAGGACACGCAGAGTTTCTCACTGGTTCTGGGCGGCCCGCTCTATCAGCTTTTGCGCCGCACGCACATGGCCGACGATGCGCTGGCGTTGGTGCGCCAGCGGGTTCTCGTCATCTCGCTGTTGGCCTGGCTGCCGCTACTGGTGCTCGCTGCTGTGGGCGGGCATTTGCTAGGCAACCGTGTGGCGCTACCGTTCCTGCTGGACCTGGAAGTTCACATCCGCTTCCTCGTGGCGGTGCCCCTTTTGATCATCGCCGAGCTGGTTGTGCATCGGCGGCTGCGCCCGATCGCGCAGGCCTTCCTCGAACGCAAGATCGTTTCGGAAGCGTCCGTTGCGCGGTTCGATGAAGCTGTCAGGTCGGCATTCCGTCTGCGCAATTCCGTGGCCGCCGAGCTGATGCTGATCGCTCTTGTGTACGGTGTGGGTGTCCTTGTGGTGTGGCGCCAATACATCGCATTGCAAACGACGTCGACGTGGTACGCAGTACCCACTGCCAATGGCTTGACGCTTTCGCTCGCTGGATTCTGGTATGCCTTTGTGAGCGTCCCACTGTTTCAGTTCCTGTTGATCCGCTGGTATTTCCGGATCTTTATCTGGGCACGGTTTCTCTGGCAGGTGTCGCGCATCGAACTGAGCCTTGTTCCCACTCATCCTGATCGCGTCGGCGGTCTGGGATTTCTCGCCAACACCGTCTATGCGTTCATGGCCCTCCTGGCCGCGCACGGCGCGATGCTTGCGGCCCAGTTCGCGAACCGCATTTTCTTCGCCGGGGCCGCCCTCACGGAATTCAAGGTCGAGACTGCATCGATGGTTCTCTTCCTGTTGTGTCTGGTCTTTGGTCCTTTACTGGTGTTCGCGCCTCAACTGGCCCAGGCGAAGCGAACAGGCCTGAGTGAATACGGCGCTCTGGCCGAACAGTACGTGCGTGAATTCGACGCCAAGTGGCTGCGGGGCGGCTCGTCCGGCGGTGAGGCGTTGGTGGGCAGCGGTGACATTCAATCGCTTGCGGATCTCGCCAACAGTTTCGACGTGGTCCGAACCATGCGTATCGCTCCCATTACCAAGGAAGCCATCCTTCGCCTCGCAGCCGCGGTACTTGTGCCGATCGTGCCGTTGGCCCTGACGATGATGTCGTTGGAAGATCTGGTGAAAAGACTGTTCGGCCTGGTGTTCTAGAAGTTGCCCTGCTTTGCGCAATGACCGCCAAAGATCCTGCAGAGCCAACTGGAAACCCGGGAGTCGCCACGCAGTCTGATCGATTCGCGTCAAACGAATCGCGGTCCAAGCGTCCGTCGTTCGTCCGCGGGAATCGGGCGTCAAGCCAAGGAGACGATATCTGCACCCGCGAGCTCGAGCTCGCGGTAAATCCGCTCTATCTGCTCCCGCTCGCACAGGCGGGTTCCCTCAGTGAGCAACGACGCCGAAGCGGCCGCCACCGCATAGCGCAAGGTTTCGTCAAACGTCATGCCGCGATTGAGTGACCAAACCATTGCGGCGAGGAAGCTATCTCCCGCGCCGATCGAACTCGAAACCGGTACCGCAACTCCAGGCACGCGCAGCGCACGATCCGCAGTGACGACGAGTGCCCCGTGTTCGCCGAGCGTGAGCGCGACGATCGCCGCGCCGCCGTCACGCACGACCTTGCGTGCGGCGGCGAGCCGCTGCCCATCGTCTTCGAGCTCGCGGCCTGCCAACGTGCAAAGTTCCGACAGGCTCGGTTTGACCAGAAAAACCCCAGCCGCCAGCGCCGCGGCAAGCGGCGCCCCGGAGGTGTCGAGCACGACGCGGGTGTCGTGTTCCCGTGCAATCCTTGCGACGCGAGCGTAGATGTCGTCGGGGACGCCCGGCGGCACGCTGCCGCTGAGTACGAGGTAGCGTGGCACGACGGCGAGCTCACCGATGTGCCGCAGGCAGGCCTGCCATTCCGCCTCGGCGAGCACGGGCCCGGGTAACACGAAGCGGAACTCGCGCCCGGACGAGGTCTCCCGGACGCAGAAGCTTTCACGGGTCTCGCCGGCGATGCCGATACAAGTGGCGTGCACCCCTTCCGCTTCGATCATCGCGCTCAGCGTCAGGCCAGGCGGACCGCCCGCCATATAGAGCGCCTCGCAGTCGCCACCTAGCCGATGTATCACGCGCGCGACGTTGATCCCACCGCCGCCAGGATCTCGCCGCGCCGCGCTGCAACGAAGCTTGCGCGTGTCGACGATTCTATCGACCGAGGTCGCGACGTCGACCGCTGGGTTCAGTGTCAGAGTGAGGATCTCGGGCATCGGGCATCTCCGGTCGCGCCGGGGCGTCTTCAACCCGTTCAGGCCGTCGCCGCCGGCGAAGCCACGCGAGCTTCCGCACTTGCCACTGCGCGCTTGACCGCAATGAAGCTGTCCGGGCTCACCGACATCGAATCGATCGCACAGTCGACGAGAAACACCGCGAATTCCGGGTGATCGCTCGGCGCCTGACCGCACAGACCAACCTTCGCGCCTGCCCGATGCGCGTCGTCGATCACCCGACGGATCATCCATTCGACGGCTTCGTCCTGCTCGTCGAACAGTGGCGCCAGCTCCGCCGAGTCACGATCGACACCGAGCGTCAATTGCGTGAGATCGTTGCTGCCGATCGAAAAGCCGTCGAAACGCTGCGCGAATTGGCGCGCAAGAATCACGTTCGACGGAACCTCGCACATCACGTATACCTGCAGTCCGTCCTGCCCGCGCCGCAAGCCATTCTGCGCCATGACTTCGAGCACCTGATCGGCTTCGCAAACCGTGCGACAGAACGGAATCATCACCACGACGTTACGCAGCCCCATTTCTTCACGCAGCCGCCGGATCGCCCTGCACTCCAATGCAAAACCTTCGCGATAGCGCGGCGAGTAATAGCGCGAAGCGCCACGGAACCCCAGCATCGGATTTTCCTCGTGCGGCTCGAACGCCTGGCCGCCGATCAGATGCGCGTATTCGTTGGTCTTGAAGTCGCTCATGCGTATGATCGCCGGCCGCGGGTACTGGACCGCGGCAATGCGGCCGAGTCCACGCGCAAGCCGATCCACGAAATACTCCGCCTTGTCCGGGTACCCTGCCGTCAGTTCCTCGATGCGCTGCTTCGCGGTCGCGTCCGCGAGCTCATCAAATCGCACGAGCGCCATCGGATGAATCTTGATGTCGTTGCTTACGACGAACTCCATGCGCACGAGACCGACGCCGTCAGCCGGCAAGCGCCACCAACGGAAGGCGGCCGCGGGATTGGCCAGATTGAGCATCACGTGGGTGCGCGTTTGCGGGATCGATCGGAAATCGATCTCCTCCACGTCGAACGCGGCCGTGCCCTCGTATACGAAACCTTCGTCGCCTTCCGCGCACGACACCGTCACTTCCTGTTCGTCGTGCAGCAGATGCGTGGCGTTGCCGGTACCGACGATCGCGGGCAGCCCCAGTTCCCGGCTCACGATGGCCGCGTGCGAAGTGCGCCCGCCGTGGTCCGTGATGATCGCGGCGGCGCGACGCATCACCGGCACCCAGTCGGGGTCGGTGGTGGGCGTCACGAGAACCGCGCCGTCGACGAAACGGTGCATGTCGCTCGGATGCTCGATCACGCAAACCGCGCCGGCCGCGATCGCTTCACCCACGCTGACGCCGCGCAAAAGACGGCGCCCCGCCTCGCGCAGCCGGTAGTTCCTGACCGAACTCGCTTCCCGGCGCGACTGCACCGTTTCGGGACGCGCCTGCACGATGAACATCTCACCGGTCGCGCCGTCTTTCGCCCATTCGATGTCCATCGGCCGCCCGTAGTGAGCCTCGATCGCGCAGGCCGAGCGCGACAGGGACAGGATCTCGGCATCGTCAAGCACGAATGCGGCGCGCTCGGCTTTGGAGGTCGGCACGTTCTTCGTCGGATGAGGTCCGTTTTTCGCGTAGATCATCTTGCGGGCCTTCTCCCCGCGCTTTTTGCCGACGATCGGTGAATACCCGCGTTCAGCCAGCAGCGGCTTGAACACCTCGTACTCGTCCGGATCGACCGCGCCCTGCACGACGTTCTCGCCAAGGCCCCAGGCCGCATTGATCAGCACAATCTTGTCGAACCCGGTCTCTGTGTCGATCGTAAACATCACGCCCGCGCCGCCGAGATCCGAGCGCACCATCCGTTGCACGCCGATCGACAGTGCAACCTGCAAATGGTCGAAGCCCTTCGCCGTTCGATACGCGATGGCCCGGTCGGTAAACAGCGACGCGTAGCAGCGCCGGCAGGCATCGAGCAGCGCCCGCTCGCCGCGCACGTTGAGAAAAGTTTCCTGCTGGCCGGCAAAGCTCGCGTCGGGAAGATCCTCGGCTGTGGCGCTCGAACGTACCGCGACGTCAGCGTCGGCGCCGCCGCTGCGCTCGCCGAGCGTTCGATATGCGGCACAGACGGCCTGCGCGAGTTCGGTCGGCCAGTCGCCATGCACGATGGCCGCGCGGATCGCCTCCCCGGCTTCGGCGAGCGTGAGGCGCCCTTGCGCAAGGTCCTCGAGACGCGCCGAAATTTGCTCACGCAGACGATTGGCGTCGATAAAGCGCCAATAGGCCTGCGCCGTGGTCGCGAATCCCGGCGGAACCCGAACGCCATGCCCGTCCAGCTGGGACAATAGTTCCCCAAGCGACGCGTTCTTGCCTCCAACGCTTGCGACGTCCTCGCGTCGCAAGTCCTCGAACCAGATCACCTGCGCGACAGCTTGATCCATGTTGTGCTCCTTGCCCCGACCATTTGCCGCGCCGTGGGCGCGCGCCTGCGCGGCGCGACGTCCCGGCTGCAGCAGGGCTCTTACTAGATGCTGATATAGCCCTGGAAAGTCCACGGCAGCTGCATTTGCGCCTGCCTCGCCGATTCGCCGCCGCATTCGAAGCACGTGCCCGAGAACCCTGGGGCGCCATCCGACGAGAAGACCGGCACGAAAGCGAACTCATCGTTCACCGTGATCAGAAAATCGCGGTTGTAGCGAGATGGCGCGAAGATCGTCACGGAGCGAAAGAACTGCGACGTCTGGAACGGGCGGTCGAGGTCGATCCCACGCGCTCCGGAGGCGCGGCCCAAATCGAACCGCGCGGGAATCTCGTACTCGAGACCGCTCCGTTCGACCCGCTCACCAGGCGTGAACACGAGCGTCGCGCCGGGATACGGAAGAGTGTGTATCTGCTGAGGGGCCGGCCCTTCCGGTCCGAGAATCAGTGGCGGGTAGGCCCACATCGACAGAGCCAACGATGCTGTTTTCTGCGAAAAAAACTCTGCAAGCCAGTTCATGCGATTCTCCAACGCGACCTTGTATCGATCTCCGACAATCGGAAGCTATGTCATGCAGCTCTCGGTCGCATCGCTGCATCCATTCAGGCTCACTGTAGGCGGCCCCGCGCATGGCTCATTGATGTGGGTCAATCGCGCAAGGCGGAACGACGCGCAACGAGCCATCGTGATGACCCACGCTACACAACTCGACGCGGTGTGCCCGCACATCAGAGATTCGAGCAGGACTGTTCCGATACCGCTGACCGCTGCCTGATTTCGAACCGCACGCGAGATCAAGACCGCAGAAGTCCATTCCGGCAAACCGCAACGTGTCAGTGTGTAACGACTTCATAGCCGTCGGCCGCGACCTTCCACGTCGTCACGCGTTGCAGTTTTTCGAAACGATGAATGGCGCTGGAAATCGCAGCCTCCTGCGCGGCGCCGTCATAGCAGACGCGCATGACCTCGCAGTGATGTGGAAAGCCGCGGTGGTCGAGGATCTCCTTGTAGAACACGACTTCGACGCGGGGCACATCCGTGAGCGCGGCGCCGCTCCGCGCGAGCGACGCGTTGCGCGAGCGGGCGTTGATACGATGACAGCGCCTGTTCCTGCCGCTATACGCCGACTCGGCCTCGCAGTTCGAATCACAACCGGCAAGCCGGCGCTTGTCACGTCGTTCAAGTTTCTTCGCCATGGCAGTGCTCCCCCATCTTTTTGCGGCTCGTCGCAACAAACCCCCTTCCGCGCAAAGAGCGCTGGGCGCACATAAAGTGTGTCGCGATATGAAGCAATTTAGACGTCTCGCTCCGGGCCCCGTTGACGCACGTCAACCGGATCACGTCAACGAGCCGGTGCTTTCGTGCAAGCTGATCGGCGATTTACCAGTACTACCTGAACGGTTAATTCAATGTTGCGATTCGGGCGCAAGAATTGCATTCCCTGCCCGTCCAGGCGGGTAATAGATGCTATAAAGTGAATGAGCTTTGTTGCTCGTCGGCGGTACTCTTCGCACAGCCGGAGATCGAATGGAATCGTCCAAGCAATTGAACAGCCCCACGCACGAGCTATTCCGCCAGGTCGTCGAAGCGGCCCCCAACGCGATGGTGATGGCGGACCGGGACGGCCGGATTGTGCTCGTCAACGCGCAGGCGGAGAAGATGTTTGGTTATCTGCGAGACGAGCTGGTCGGCCATAGCGTCGATATGCTCGTGCCCGAGCGTTTTCGTTCGGCGCATCCTCAGTATCGCCGCATGTTCTACGGCAACCTCAGCAGCAGGCCGATGGGCACCGGACGCGATCTTTTCGCGCTCAGAAAGGACGGCTCCGAAGTCCTTGTGGAGATCGGACTCAATCCGGTCACGACCCCGGAGGAAGTCTTTGTGCTGGCCGCGATCGTCGATATTACGGAACGCAAGCGCGCCGAGCAGGAACTTATCAGGCGTACCGAAGAACTCGCGCGTTCCAACCATGATCTCGAGCAATTCGCCTACGTCGCGTCGCACGACCTTCAGGAGCCGTTGCGCGCCGTCGCCGGGCCTCTTCAGCTGCTACAGCGCCGCTATCACGGGCAACTGGATGCCCGCGCGGACGAATTCATCGCACATGCGGTAGATGGTGCGACGCGCATGCAGAAGCTCATCGAGGATCTGCTTGCGTACTCGCGCGTCGGAAGGTCAGGCGCCACCCAGGAACTGGTCAACTGCACGACGGCTCTCGACCAGGCGCTCAAAAGTCTGAGCGTCGTGCTGCAGGAATCTCACGCGCAGATCAATCGCGATGCGCTCCCCGTGGTCATGGGCATTCCGACGCAACTCGCTCTGCTGTTCCAGAACCTCATCGGCAACGCGATCAAATTCCGGCGACTCGATCAACCGGTACGGATCGACATCGGCGCCCGCCGTGAAGGAGACGAATGGATCGTCTCGGTCAAGGACAACGGAATCGGTATCGAGTCGCAATACTTCGAACGCATTTTCATGATTTTCCAGCGCCTGCATTCGCGTGCCGAATACCCCGGCACGGGAATCGGCCTCGCGCTATGCAAGCGTATCGTCGAACAGCATGGCGGCCGCATCTGGGTGGAATCCGGGCCAGACGGCGGATCGACCTTCTTTTTCACGCTGAATGCGAAGTTGGATGGCGGCGCTCGAACGTAATGTCCGCCCGAGGAGACGCCAATGCAGTCACAGGTTACGAGCAATCCCGTACACATCCTTCTGGTCGAAGACAGTCCTACCGACGTGTTGATGACGCGCGAAGCGCTCGAGGACCAGGAGGTGCTCAATCCGTTGCACGTCGTGCAGGACGGCGCCGAAGCCATGGATTTCCTGCACCGCAGCGGTCGGCATCACGACGCGCCCCGTCCCGGCCTGATCATTCTCGATCTCAATCTGCCGAAAAAGAGCGGCCGGGAAGTCCTTGAGGAACTGAAAGCCGATCCCGATCTGATGAGTATTCCCGTCATCGTGCTCACCACGTCGAGATCGGAGGAAGACGTTGCAAAAACGTACGGATTACATGCCAATTGCTACGTCACCAAGCCAGTCGACTTTACGATGTTCGTCGATGTCCTGCGCCGAATCAACGACTTCTGGTTCAGCGTCGTGACATTGCCGCCGGCCAAGCCATGAACACGCCCCAGCATCTGCGAATTCTCCTTGTCGAAGATAGTCCGACCGATGCCCTTTTGATCGGGGAGGCGCTTGCCGATGTGGACGATTTCCAGCACGACCTCGTGCATGTGGAACGTCTTGCGGACGCCATTTCTCGCTGTGTGGCCATTCGCTTCGACATCGTACTTCTCGATCTGGGTTTGCCCGACGCGCACGGAATCTCCACGTTCAGGACCTTTCGCGATCGGGTGCCGGAGTTGCCCGTGCTGGTATTCACCGGCCTCGCCGACAAGTCGGTTGGCCTTCTGGCAATCCAGTACGGCGCGCAGGACTATCTGGCCAAGCGTGACATCGACCCGTCGGCACTGAGCCGCGCGATCCGCTACGCGATCGAGCGCCATCGCATCGCGCATGCGCTGGAGGAAAGCGAAGAGCGCTTTCAGTTGGCCGTCAGCGGTGCAAGCGCGGGGTTGTGGGACTGGGACCCGCAATCCGGTGCAACCTGGCTTTCCCCCTATTTCAAGAGAATCCTCGGCTATGAGCCAGATGAGTTTCCCGACGATTCCGGGACGGTTCTCGACGCCATTCATCCTGCCGACCGCGGACGCGTCAACACCTGCCTCGCCGCGCATCTCGAACAGATGCGCCCCTACGACGTCGAATATCGCATGCGGACAAAGTCCGGTGAATACTGCTGGGTCCATGCGCGCGGGCAGGCGTTGTGGAATCAGTTCGGGCAACCCTATCGCATGCTGGGCTGGATCATCGATGTCACGGAACGCAGGCTCGCCGAGGAGGCCCTGCGTGCCTCCCGCGAAGAGCTCCAGCGACTGTCGGCAGGCATCCAGCAGGCGCGCGAGGACGAAAAAGCCCGGATCGCGCGCGAATTGCATGACGATTTCGGCCAGCAGCTCGTCGCGCTGAAGATTGCGTGCGCGAGGCTCGATGCGTCGATCACGCGTAGCGATAGCCCGGCAGGCGCGGCCGACCTCGCCAACGTCTATAGACTCATCGATCAGCTGGTCGTGTCAGTAAGGCGCATCGCCACCGATCTGCGGCCGGCGATGCTCGACGATCTGGGCCTGATCCCAGCCCTCGAATGGCTCGTCAACCGGTTTTCGGAGCGGCATGGCGTGCGCGTCTCGCGTCGCATTGCCGACAACATCGCTTTCAACGACGACAGCGCCACAGCCGTGTTCCGGATCGTTCAGGAAGCACTGACGAACGTCGCCCGGCATGCGCGAGCGACCGAAGTGGTGCTTGAAATCCTGCGCAAGGAACCGCATTGCGTCGTTCACATTGCAGACAACGGCTGCGGCAGCGCGCCGGACCAACGGCCCGCAGCGGACTCGTTCGGCCTGCTGGGAATCCGCGAGCGCGCGTGGGCCCTTCGCGGTGACCTGCAGATCCGCACGGCGCCGGATCAGGGCTTTGCGATCACGGTCTCGTTGCCGCTCGAGATCGTCGAGGCGCGCATCGAGCGAGCGGCCTCCGGTCACTCGGACTCGACGCGCTAGCTCGTCGACCCTGCCTATTGCGGCCCCTCATGTTGCATTGTCTGCTCCGGCAAAGAGGGTTCGTCGTTGCGTGGTGACGTGAATGAATACCGTTGCTTGCTGTCCTTCCATCGATTGCGAATTGACGGACGTCAAACATTCCCGGCGCAACATGCGTTCGAATCGGAATCACCGGCACATGGTTTCCGCTGCGCCGCGCCCTTCCAACACACCGGAGTAACCGTCGTGCGCAACGACGCCACGAGAATTTGCTTTCGGTACCGCGGCGGCCGACGGCATGCGCGTTTCTACGACGTGCTGATGACGCTCGACGATCCGGGCGGAGCCTGTCGTATAGAAATGCGCGAGGCACTGCCCTGCGGCGCGGACACTCCGCCGCTCACGTCGGGACGCCTCAATGCTGCGCGCCTGATGCGCGCGCTCGACCTGATCGGACTTGTAGAGCGGATCACCGCTCGCGACGACGCCCGGTCGGAACCGGGTCGCCTGCTTTGCGACGCTCATCTGCAGCTACCGTGGCGTCCTGCTGCCGCGACGCTGCGCGTCAACGCGCCGGCGCTGCCGGTGCGTGGCCCGCGACGTACCGCGGCGCTCGCCCCCGTACGCAGCAGGTCCGATCGGATGATCGCCCAAGCGCTCATGAACGCTCAGTGCGGTGTGCTTCAGAGGCAGGCGCGGGCCCACTATTCCTTACGCGGCATGAGCCGCAGGGTCCGCCTGAAGCATCGCGTCTGGATCAGTTGAGCGGGCCGGCACGGCGTCACCACAGCAGCAGTGCATACGTCGGTTGTGCGGGTGTGACCTCGGATCTTCTACCTTAGCCGCCCCCGCCCATTTGGCAATCGCCGCCCCCTAATGCAACGGTTTGCGCGCCACGCCTGTCACATTGGCGCGAAGCCGACCGGATCCTCCAGATGATCCATCACCGCTTTCACGCCTGGCACGCGGGCAGCCGCCGCGAGGATCGCATGACGCTCTTCCTCGGAGCGCACCACTCCCCAGCAATGAGCGACACCTTCAGTGACGATCAGACCGTCGGCGGCCATCGCCCAGCGGTGCCCGTCGAGTTCCTTCGTGATCTCGCCGCGAAGCAAGTCGTCCGACGGTTGTGCATCGAGCTGCGCGGGCGCACAGCTCGCTAGCGCGCGCACCAAACTGGCCCTGCTGACGATGCCGACCAGCTTGCCTTTGCGTAACACCGGTAGCCGCTTGATGTGCTTGCGTCCGAGCAATGCGGCGACCTCGGTAAGCGGCGCGGATTCTTCGACTGTGACAGCGGGCGCGCTCATCACGTCGCTCACCTGAATCGAACGCTCTTTCAGATACTCGACCGCAAGCTGACGCGTGGGGGCGAGGAACTCCGCGAGCCATGAGCGACGCGGGGTTTCGGTGCCGGTTTCGACACGCCGGAGCAGGTCGCCCTCGCTGACGATGCCAATCACGCTGCCTGCGTCGTCGACGACCGGCAGGCCGCTAATCCTGTTGTCGGCAAGCAGCTTTGCCGCGTCATAGACCGAGCTGTCCGATGCGATTGAAACGACCTGGGTCGTCATGATGTCTGAGGCTTGCATGGTGATCTCCATATCGAGTGGCGGATTGGGGCAAGACAAGACAATATTTCGCTTGATTCTGCTTGCCGGAGTTGACCGAAATCAAGCGACCGTGCGTCAGAGCAGCGCTCCGGACGGTCTCGCGTTAGCGTGCCGACGCGGCCCCTTGTTGGCCGTCAGGCGGAGAAGCGCCGCGTCAGTGTCCTTGCGTTGCGCCAACGGAGCGTTCAGCAGGCGTCGTGCGAGCGTGGCTTCTTCGTTGAGCAAACCGAACAGCGCGGCCAGATGGTTCTCCCTCGATCGCTGCTGTTCGCCAACAAGACAGAGCGCGGAAAATGCGTGACCCGCACGGCACCTGAACCGCATCACCAGTCGATCGCACAATTCGGAGAGCGGGGCTCGGTAGCGTGGTGCGCGGCTGGATCAATCACTGCCTGCTCGCCGACGCGCGCAGGTTGAACGAAGAGGAATTGCCAATTCTCGCGCAGACCGTTGAAGCACTCGGCACGAAGCTCAGCTCTCTCGCGGATTGAGGCGAGGGGTCGCGAAAACAAAAGGCGCGCCCATGACGGCGCGCGACAGTTGATCGTCGATACTCGATTGCTGGCTTCTAGTTGACCGTAAGGCGCTTGTGCTCGCTCGAGGCTTTTTTCGGCAGGCTCAACGACAGCACACCGTCCTTGTATTCGGCCTTCGCATTGGCTTCGTCGACCTCACCGCCGAGCGAGAACGAGCGGCTGAACGTGCCGGAGTAACGCTCACGACGGATCACGCGTTCACCTTCCTTTTCCTCCTTGTTGCGCTCGACCTTCGCGTTGATCGAAACGACGCGCCCGTCGATCTGAACGTCGATATCCTTCTTGTCGACGCCCGGCAGTTCGGCTTTCACCGAATATGCTCCGTCGTTTTCCGTCACGTCGAGCTTCATCGATGCGAGTTCGGTGTCCTGTGTCGTCAGCATCGAGCGCATTGGCCGGAAAAATCCTTGGAACAGTTCCGAAACAGGATCCGCCGAAAACGGATCAAAACGCGTCAGATTGCTCATTACCAATCTCCTTCAGATAAGCAGGCCATGAAACGGCCCGATTGACCGACTACAATTCGGTCTGCAATGTCGCCGGATTGCGCAAGGCACGGGGTGAATCAGATGCCGCCGCCGTCTCGCGCATTCACGCTGGTCCGTACCGTGAAACAGCACCTTCAGCGTAGTCGCGCGCGGCTTTGAGTCGTTGATCCACGTCAAGCGCGGTCCCGGGCACCGGCTGCCGTTCGATCGCCTTTTGCAGCAGCTCTTGATCCAGCACCGTCCGCAGTCAAGGGCGTGTCCCGCGAAACATCGAGTGTCCGGCCACCGTCGGTCAGTGGTTGGGCGCTCGCCCTACGATCGCTTCGAGTTCTTGTTCCGCGAGATCGAACGCGCCGCGAATCGCCGCCTCGGCGTTGTCGCCGGCGCAATGAGCGATCGGCCTGAATTCGTCAGCGGGAGTGATCAGATCGAGCCGCACGTCGTAATGCGGGCTGACGCGATCTGGGTGCAACGCCTCGATCGCAAGATGGCAGTTCGGCACGAGCGCCTCGAACCGCGCGAGACGAACCAGCTGCGCACCAGCCTCCCCTTCGAGCTGCACCGCGCCCGGGAAGCCGAGATAGACAATCTGCATGCCGATGCCCATCCTTCCCCCGCTCCGAATATTGACCGGACTCCGTGCGCCCCTTTCTGCGGTCAGCGCCGTCTGCCACGGGCTTATCGTGTTCCTCCGTGAAGCGGAGTCATTGACCTGAGTCAACGCGATGAAAGGCGGAGGATAGTGGCCATTCAGATGCGCAATGTGCGCAAGCATCTCGCGAAGCGACGCCGTTCTCTTAGCCAACGGCGCCGGTACGATAAAGATCAGCGCTTAAGCAAGCCGCGCGCTCATCGCCGGCACGCGTTCAACGGGCGGAAACACGTTCCACGAACCCTTGCCGTGCCGGAAAAACACTATCGTCAGGGGCCGCGAAGAAATCGCGCCTTCAAGCCTGACGTAACGCGCGCGAGTGATCGCCATGCGGCCGGTGCGCACCACATGCGCGGGGGTCGCGCCGGTGGGCGCAAGCCATTTTTCGACCAGTGCCCGCAGGGGAATGATGGTGTCTTTCATGACCGCCTCCTCGTTTTCGCCGACTCTGACGCCGTGGAAACGGCGCGCCGTCGAATCTATTATTGGCAACCGTGCTCGTTATCTAAATCAGCGGCGGCGGAAACGCGGGTAGTCCGTGGAGACCGCTCGTAGGAATCGGCTGACCCTCGTCGGACCATCGGACGACACGATTCGTGCTCCTTCGCAGACGCACAAATTCGCGTCACGCACCCGCGATTGATCTGAGTCAATCGTGCCCCTTGCTTTGCGCAACACACTGGTTGCGACATCCGAAGCACTGTTCGAGTCATGCACGCCGCCGCGCCGCCGATCGTCGGATATCGGCAGTCGCGGTGTACCTGTCCGAGTTCACTCATTCACGTCAGCGAGAAGACTATGTCCACTGTCGCCATCAACGATCAAACGCCGGAAACGGCCGCCCCGCCGCTTCTTAAAGACACCGCCATCGACGGCATGGCCGCCTACGAAGCGCTCGTCAACGAAGCCCGCACCGACCGGAGCGGCTTCTGGGCACGGCTCGCGCGCGAGCATCTGAGCTGGCACCGGCCCTTCACGAAGGTGCTCGACGAATCGAACGCACCGTTCTTCAAGTGGTTCGACGACGGTCTGCTGAACGCGTCGTACAACTGCCTGGACCGCCATCTGCACGACGGCAACGCCAACAAGACCGCGATCATTTTCGAGGCCGACGACGGCACCGTGACGACCATCACGTACCGGCAACTGCATGCGCGCGTGTGCCGCCTGGCGAATGGGCTGCGCGCGCGCGGCATCGCGTGTGGAGACCGCGTGATGATCTATCTGCCGATGTCGATCGAAGGTGTCGTCGCGATGCAGGCCTGCGCGCGCATTGGTGCGCTTCATTCGGTCGTGTTCGGCGGCTTCTCGGCGAAGTCGCTGCACGAACGCATGGTCGACGTCGGCGCCGTCGCCGTCATTACCGCCGACGAGCAGATGCGCGGCGGCAAGAATCTGCCCTTGAAATCCGTCGTCGACGAAGCGCTGAACATGGCAGGCACCGACGCGATCCATACCGTGATCGTCTATCGGCGCACGGGCGGCTCGATCCTGTGGGACGAACCGCGCGATTGCTGGCTGCACGAACTCGAAGCGACCCAGCCCGACACCTGCGAACCCGAATGGGTCGGTGCCGAACATCCGCTGTTCGTTCTGTACACGTCCGGTTCGACCGGCACGCCCAAGGGCGTGCAGCACAGCACGGCGGGCTATCTGCTGTGGGCCGCCGTCACGATGAAGTGGACGTTCGACCTGCGCGCCGACGACGTGTACTGGTGCACGGCCGACATCGGCTGGATCACCGGTCACAGCTACATCTGCTATGGCCCGACCGCGGTCGGCGCGACCCAGGTGATTTTCGAGGGCGTGCCGACGTGGCCCGACGCGGGACGGTTCTGGGAGATGATCGCGCGGCACAAGGTCAGCATCTTCTATACGGCGCCCACTGCGATCCGCTCGCTGATCAAGGCCGCCGAGACGAACAGCAGCGTGCATCCGCGTCGCTTCGACCTCGGCTCGTTACGTTTGCTCGGCACCGTCGGCGAGCCGATCAATCCGAGCGCGTGGGAGTGGTTTGCGCGCGAAGTCGGCGGCGGACGCTGTCCGGTGCTCGACACCTTCTGGCAAACCGAAACGGGCGGCCACATGATCACGCCGCTGCCGGGCGCGACACCGCTCGTCGCCGGATCGTGCACGTTGCCGCTGCCCGGCATCGAGGCCGCGATCGTCGACGAAACCGGCTGCGACCTGCCGAACGGTCAGGGCGGCCTGCTGGTCATCAAGGAGCCATGGCCGTCGATGCTGCGCACCATCTGGGGCAATCCGCAGCGCTTCCGCAGTGGCTACTACCCCGCGGACCTGGGCGGCAAACTTTATCTGGCGGGCGACGGGGCGATTCGCGATCCGCAGACCGGCTATTTCACGATCACCGGCCGCATCGACGATGTGCTGAACGTTTCGGGCCACCGCATGGGCACGATGGAAATCGAATCGGCGCTCGCCGCGCATTCGCTGGTGGCGGAGGCCGCGGTCGTCGGCCGGCCCGACGAGACGATCGGCGAAGCGATCGTCGCATTCGTCGTGCTCAAGGGGCCGCGCCCGGAAGGCGCCGAAGCGAAAAAGGTCGCGGAGCAGTTGCGTGCGTGGGTGGGCAAGGAAATCGGGCCGATCGCCAAGCCGAAGGAAATCCGCTTCGGCGACAGCATGCCGAAGACGCGCTCCGGCAAGGTCGTGCGGCGTCTGCTGCGCTCGGTCGCGAAGGGGGAAACGGTCGAGCAGGACATGTCCACCGTGGAAAACCCCGCCGTGCTGCTGCAGTTCGGACATCACGAGTAAGCCCCCCAGTTCCATTCAGGAGACTTCACCATGAAACCCACCGCTCCCAACCCCGCATCGCTCGGCCTTGCCGCCTTCGCGCTGACCACGTGGCTCCTGAGCATGATCAACGCCGGCTGGTTCAGCGGCGGCTCGCTCGGTCTCGTGCTCGCCGTTGCGTTTGCGTTCGGCGGCAGCATGCAGATCGTCGCCGGACTCATGGAGATTCCGCGCTGCAACACATTTGGCGCCACCGCGTTCCTGAGCTATGGCGCGTTCTGGTGGTCGTTCGCGCTGTTTGCGCTGTTCCTGCACGAACAGGTGCCGGCCGCGTTCGTCGGCTGGTATTTGCTGTTGTGGGGCGTCTTCACGTTCTACATGTGGATCGCGACGTTCCGCTCGTCGCGCGCGCTGCAGTGCGTGTTCGTCGCGCTGTGGGCGACCTTCTTTCTGCTTGCGGCCGGCGAATGGCTCGGCTCGGCGGCACTTCGGCACGCGGGTGGCTATGGCGGCCTGCTGACGGCGCTGCTCGCGTTCTATCTGTCCGCGGCCGAGATCATCAACGAGTCGCTGGGGCGCACGGTCCTGCCGATCGGCGCGAAACCCCCGGTCGTCGAAATGGAATCGCTCAGCGCCGCGGTGGTGACGCGTTTTGCGGATTGATTACGCTCATCCGCCGCTGCACTCGGGCCGCCGCGCATATCAGATGCGCGGCGGCCCTCGTCATTTGGATACGCTCCCGCACGCGCGAAACTTGCCGCTGACTGGCGGGCGAAAGCTTTACCCAATGCCACGGCGCACGGGCGAACTGGGAACCCGCCGGCGTGCACCGCAGATCATTTGACCGAGGTCAATAAGGGCAGTTTCGCCGCCCATACACTGGTCTTATTCCTTATGCGGGAGCACTGCCGTGATTGCGCGAATTCGAAACTGTCTGCTGGTGTGCGCGGCGTCCGCGCTGACGGCCGGCACCGCCTATGGCGAATCCGAACCGAGCGCGCTCGTCGATCAGCAGCACTGCATGTTCTGCCATACGCGCGATGCGCCATTTCTAGCACCGTCGTTCCAGCAGATCGCCGACCACTATCGCAACATGCCCGATGCGCAGTCGATGCTTGAGCACAAGCTGCGGCTCGGCGGCAAGGCGCACTGGGGCGATACGCCGATGCCGCCCGCGGCCGAACGCGGTGGCCCGCTGTCGGCACAGGACGCGCACACCTTAGTGCAGTGGGTGCTTAGCCAATGAGAACTCATCGAACCCGCCATCGACGTGCGATCGCGGCGACCAACCGGTCAGTCGCTTAGCTTGCGCAGAGTTGTCGTACTTTTGATCGTTCGTCTCGACGCGTTCGCTCTATGGCTCGGCAAAGACGCGCGGCAAGGGTCGCATAAAGGTTCCTTCGGTCCCGTGGTTCGATCGATATCAGGCCAGCCGGCGATATGCGCTGTTTATCCCTTTGCCGACATCCGGATCGGTCCACGTCCCGTCGATCACCCTGCTTCGAGACAACGTCATTCGCTGGATCGTCGGGCTGTTCGTCTTTTCGTTGCTCTGGACGCATCGAACGATGACCGAAATCGGGCAGACACACCTCGTGCTGCAATTGTAGGTATTGGTTGCCACGATCGTCAGGCTCGGCTCACTGATGGCCTTCATCGTGCTAATCGATTATTCCGCGCGTTCGCTGCGCCCCGTCGCTGTTGTCGGGCGCATCGCGGAACATGGTTTTGCCGTCATAGAGAGCATTTACCCCGCTGCGACCTCAAGCTCAAGATGCACATACGACCGGCCACCTATTTGATTCAGGTCAACGTTGTGTGGTCATGCGCTTTGTGGACTGATTCGGCGGAGTGATCCCGTGCAGCTGATACGCATTCGATCTCGTTGAATTTCGTCATTTCGCTTCGCTCATAAACGCGCGAAACTGGTCCTCGACCGCGACGATCGCGTTCGCACAGGTCCAATACATCACGCTCGCGTTGCCGTCGGTGCGGTACATGCCGCGGCACATCGCTTTCAGCTGAATCAGCGCGTGATCTTCGTCGAGCCGTCCCTTCAGCGCCGCGAGATACACGAAGCCGAACGAATGAGGCAACGCGGTTTCGATCAGCGTATCGTCAGCGCGGACGATGCGGCTCGCGGAATGCGTGGCGACACGAACGCGCGCGTGCGTACCCATGCCGACTCGCAATCGACCGTCGGTTCGCAACGCACAGAGGCCTGTTGACGCGCCTCGAACAGCGCGACTTCCTCGCGGCGGAAGGCCGCCTCGCGCGCGGTGCTCGCGCATCCGGCAACGAGCACCAGACATAGGATCGACACCAAGATCCAGCACGCGGCGCGCTTCATGACCGCGCCGGTGTCGGTGTGGCCGCCGAACCAATGCATTTATCGATCTCTCTGAGTTTGCTGCTCATCGGGTTTCCAGTCTTTGTCGCGTCTGAACCCGGCCAACCGCAACTCGTGTGCAGCGAACTCGACATCGACGACCGCGTCGCGTCCCGTGACGATCGCTTCCCGGGTGTCTCCAAACATAGCGGGTCGTCGCGCATGAAGACTGATCCTGATCAAACATGCCATTGACGGCGATCAAGCGATGCCACTACCACGCGTCTACGCTTGCGATGAATACGGCCCCGGCCACATCCACACTACCCGGCGAGGACGACCTTGAGACCCGCCCTGATCGTTTCGATTCTGTTCGCGCTGCTCTGCATGTCAGGATGCGGGGGCGACATGGTGCCGGCTGCCGATCGCGAAGTCGCTGTGGCCTTTGCCGACGTGCTGGATCTCTACAACGAACGACTCGAACTGACGGAGCAAGCCGTCTTGCTCGCGCGCAAGCATCTGTCGCCGGATGCGCCGGCACTCGCGCAGATAGGTAGGTCGCGCACGGCGGTCGCGGATCTGCATGCGTCGCCAGCCCTGCTCGACTCGCCCGCTTCGTTCGAACGCTTCGATGTCGCGCAACGCGATCTGACCGACGCGATCTCGCAACTGCTGATCGCATGCGAGGGCATCCGCCGTCTGAAAGCGAGCCCGGGGTTCCGCGCGCTGCAGTCGCGGCTCGCCTCGTCCGCGGGACGGATCGCCTTCGCCCGCGAGCGCTACGATGAAGCGGCCCGGCGCTACAACGCAGCGCGTCACCGTTTTCCGTTCGCCCTCGCGGACATGCTTCATCCCACCCAGGATAGGCCCGCTTTCACGGCTCCGGACGGAACGCCTGTGCATCGTCATCCGCGCACCGACTTCGACGCGTTGCGCGGCTCGCTGCGCGTCGAGTCGCAACGTTTTCGACCGCGAGCCTGAACACCCCGCTACACCAGCCACTCCATCTCGCGGCGTGCCGCCATTCTCGACCTGATCTTCTGCGCGAACGTGTCGCGCTTGACGCCGTCTTTGCGTCGATACAGGTCACTGCCGGTAAACACGCAGGTCGCAAGCGGCACCTTGCCCGCCGCCTCAGACATCTGCTTCAGCGCCTCTTTGCCGCCGAACGCGCCCTCGCAGCAAAACAGCGCGAGCCGGCGAACCTGCGGGCCGTGCAATTCCAACCACGCCCGAGCTGGCGCGCACGCGCCGCGTGCCCAGACGGGCGCGCCAACGACGACGAGATCATACGCTGCGACGTCGAGCAACGCCGGCATGACCTCGGCGTGTCGATGACACAGCGCATCCATCAACGATCTGACGAAACCGCGTGCACCGTTACGCGGCTCCGGACCGCCGCGTTCGCGGATCGGTTCGATGTCGGCGTCCAGCCCGGACGCGAGCAGCTCGGCATCACGCCGCGTTGTGCCGGTTCGCGAGTAATAGACGATGAGAATCCTGCAACGCTCGGACATATGCTTTCTCCGACAGCGGACATTGGGCACCTCATCCGCCAATTGAGCGTCATGCGCTGCGAACGTGCCGGCTCGCGATGCGATGACGCTTCGATCAAGATCCGACTTGCGGGCGGTGGTGTCAGAGTAATTGAGCTCGGCCGGCAGCGATTGACCCACGTCAACTGGCATGCGGCATCCGCGTGCTTGATCTGCGTCAACAGTCGCGCCGGGCTGGACCATAGACTAAATGTCACCACGGGTTGCGCCCGTTTCCACGCGGTCTGTCAGGAGCCTTGACGATGAGCTACAAAAGCATTCTCGTTCACCTCGATACGAGCGTTCGCGCGCATCCGCGTCTCGAGATCGCATTGCAGCTTGCACACCGGTTTCACGCGCGGCTGACCGGTCTGTTTTCGACCTATGTGCCACCACGCCACGCGTTCTTCGTCATGGCCGGCACTGCCGAGTACTACGCGGAGCACGAGCGCCAGCGCCACGAAAGGGCTGGCTCGCTCGAGCGGCTCTTTCATGCCGAACTCGCGCGTGCAAAGGTCGAAGGTCAGTGGATCACCGCAGACGGCTATGCGAACGACGTTGTGCCGTCGTACGCCCGTCTCGCCGATCTGATCGTGCTCGGACAGACTGATCCGGTCGACCCCGAGGCGTTCGTCGCCGAACAGTTCGTCGAGCACGTCGTGCTGTCGACGGGACGGCCGGTATTGCTGGTGCCGTCGAGCGGGCGCGTCACGCCGCCGGGCCGGCACGTGCTGATCGCGTGGGACGGCAGCCGTGAAGCCACCCGCGCGATCCACGACGCGCTGCCGTTCCTCGCGCATGCCGCGAAGGTGTCGCTGCTGACGGTCCATTCGCCCAGCGATCAACCGCCGCGCGATCGGATTCCCGGCGCGGACATCGCGCTGACCATCGCGCGTCACGGCGTGAAGATCGACGTGCGAGAGCTGACCATCGAAAACGACACGCCGGTCGGCGATGCTTTGCTGTCGCAGGCGTCGGAGCTCGGCTGCGACCTGATCGTGATGGGCGCGTACGCACACTCCCGCCTGCATGAAGTCGTACTGGGAGGCGCAACGCGCACGATGCTCGAGTCGATGACCGTGCCAGTGCTGTTGTCGCACTGAAGATCGCGCTTAAGGAGACCATTATGTTTCACCGCCTATTGGTCGCGCTCGACGGCAGCGATACCGCCTCTCGAGCCTTCGATGCCGCATTGACCCTCGCCGCCGAGTCCGGTGCCGAATTGATGCCGCTGTATGTGATCGATCTGCCCATCATGGCGTACGACACGCCAGGTTTCGATCCGTCCGTGATCGAGGACGCCTTCATCGAAGAAGGCCAGCGGATCGCGACCGACGCGAAGAGCCGGCTGGCATCGCACGGCGTCAAGGGCACGCCACGCACCGTGGAAGCTTCGATCCCCGGCGAAGACGTCGCGAAGCGCATCATCGCGGCGGCGCTCGAATGGAACGCCGATGCCATCGTGATGGGTACGCACGGCCGCCGCGGCTTTCGGCGCGTCATGCTCGGCAGCGTCGCCGAGCGCGTGCTGCGCAGCGCCCGCTGCCCGGTCCTGTTGATTCCGGCCCGTGCGGTCGTTGAACCCGACGATCAGTCCGTCACCGCGTCCGCCGAAAAGGAGCTGACATGAGCTACAAGACCCTGCTCGTTCATATCGACGACAGCCGTCGCTGCGACGCGCGCGTCGCGCTCGCGCTCGATCTTGCGCAGCGTTGGGACGCACACCTGATCGGTTTGTATGTCGTGTGCGAGGACTTCGCGAAACCGCTGTTCGGCACCGACGACGGTTTCGTCGCCCAGCTCGCCGCACTGTCGGCCGATCGCCGTGAGACGGCTCAGCAGGCATTTCTAGCCGCGGCCGAGCGCGCCGGCCGCACCGCAGAATGGCGCACGCCGGAGGGCTCGCCGGTCGATGTGACCACACTTCACGCGCGGCACGCCGATCTGATCGTGCTCGGCCAACCCGACCCGCACGATCCCGCGACTTACGTCGATCGGCATTTCGCCGGCGAGGTCGTGCTGGGCGCGGGGCGACCCGCGCTCGTGATCCCGCACGCGGGTGCGGTCCCGACGCTTGGCGAGAACGTGTTGATCGCGTGGGACGGCAGCCGCGAAGCCTCACGAGCGATCGCCGACGCGATGCCGCTGCTTCAACGCGCGCGCTTTGTCGCCGTCGACGTCGTCGGGCCCACGCATGACCGTGAAACGGGACCCGGCGCGATCGACGTCGCAGCATGGCTCGAAGCGCACGGCGTGCGCGCGTCGTTCTCGACGACGCCGCGCCTTCGCGTCGCGGGCACTGGCGCGACGCTGCTTAACCGGGTCTCGGACCTGCACGCCGATCTGCTGGTGATGGGCGCGTATGGCCATTCGCGTGCGCGTGAACGTGTGTGGGGCGGCGTCACGCGGACGATGCTCGAATCGATGACCGTGCCGGTGTTGATGGCGCATTGAGTGGCGCCCGAGCTAAATGAGCGCTGCGAGACGGCGCAGGTGTGGAGGATGAAGGGCAATCGGGCCAATGCGCGCGCCGTCCCCGCGAACCGCTTACTACGGACTATTCACGGCATGGGGCGATGGTGCGAGGCCACGTCATTCAGGAGACGCTGAATAACACTGGCCGCCCTGCGATGGCGAGCACGCTTGGACCGACGCTGTGCACAAATGGCGCGTACTGCTTGCTGTGGAAGGCGGATAATTGTCGTGTCCCCAATCGGTAGACAGTCAAAGGCAACGGTGAATACGTTTCCCTTGCAATCGATGCAACAGAAAGAGATCACCTCATGATCAAAGTGTTGCTAGCCGACGACCACACGCTAGTGCGCGAGGGGCTGCGCCATATCCTCCAGCAGGCAAGCGACTTTGACGTAGCCGGCGAAGCGTGTGACAGCGCCACGACGATCGCGCTGATCCGCGCGACGCATGCGCACGTGCTCGTGCTCGATCTGTCGATGCCCGGGCGCAATGGCATCGAACTGATCAAGCAGATCAAGGAAGAAAAACCCGACCTGCGGATTCTGGTACTGACGATGCACGCTGAGCAGCAATACGCGGTGCGCGCGTTCAAGGCGGGCGCGTCGGGCTATCTGACCAAGGAAAGCGCGAGCGCGGAGCTGGTCGGCGCGGTGACGAAAGCTGCGTCAGGGGGCGTCTATGTGAGCCTCGCAATGGCCGAACGCTTCGCGCAGAATCTGAACGAGCCTGTCGACACGCTGCCGCACCAGCGGTTGTCCGATCGCGAATTTGACGTGTTCCGGCGCCTCGTCGAAGGCCAGAGCATCAGCGAGATCGCCAACGAACTATGCGTCAGCGTCAAGACGATCAGCACACACAAGACGCACATCCTCGAAAAAATGCAGATGCCGAACGAGAACGGGCTGGTTCGCTATGCTGCGGTGGACTAGATTAAATCTGACAGTGGTTTGGTTTTTCCTGGTGGCTCGCGTTGCCGCGGAGGGCGTAGCCCGTAGCGGCAATGCGAGCCGCGAACAGCAAGGAGTCCGCCATGACTCAGGATCGGAAGGTAATTCGTGCCAAGGTCGGCATACTTGAGTTGGCCCGGCAACTCGGCAACGTCAGTCAGGCCTGCCGCGTGATGGGTTACTCGCGCGACAGCTTCTACCGATTTAAGGAACTGTACGATCGAGGCGGCGAAGCTGCGCTGCAGGAGATTTCCCACCACCGGCCGCTGCTCAAGAACCGCGTGGACCCGCAAGTCGAGGCCGCCGTTGTCGAACTGGCCCTCGAATTGCCCGCGTACGGTCAGGTGCGTATCGCCAACGAAGTGCTCAAACGGCATGCCCTATCCGTCTCGCCCCAAGGCGTCCGTAGTATCTGGTTGCGCCACGATCTCGAGACCATGCCGAAGCGCCTGAAGGCCTTGGAAGCCAAATCCGCCCAGGAGGGGTTAGTGCTGACTGAGGCGCAGCTCGTCGCGCTCGAACGCGCCAAGCACGAGAAGGAAGTGCACGGAGAATTCGAATCCGAATGTCCGGGCTACTGCGGCGCACAGGATACGTTCTATGTCGGCAGCCTCAAGGGCGTCGGTCGTGTCTACCAGCAGACTTTCGTCGATACCTACTCGAAGGTTGCGTTCGCCAAGCTCTACGATCGCAAGACGCCCTTGCCGGCGGCTGACCTGCTCAACGATCGCGTTGTTCCGTTCTTCGATGGTTTTGGCATTCCACTGCTACGCGTGCTGACAGATCGCGGGACCGAATACTGCGGCAACCCCGAGCATCACGAATACGAACTGTATCTGGCCTTGGAAGACATCGACCATACCCGAACCAAGGCCAAGTCGCCGCAAACCAACGGGATCGTCGAACGGCTGCACAAGACCATGCTCAACGAGTTCTATCGCATCACCTTCCGCAAGAAGATCTACGACTCGATTGCCACCTTGCAGACGGACCTTGATGCGTGGCTCGATCAGTACAACAATGAACGTGAGCATCAGGGACGCTGGTGTTATGGCAAGACGCCGATGCGCACTTTCCTCGATTCGCTCGAACTCGCCAAGGAGAAACTCATCCCCCATTGATGACTCGTTCTTTTTCGGCTCGACTACCTGTCAGATCAAGTCCCGGCTAATACAGCTATGCGATCCGTCACAAGCTGTTCGAGGACGAAACCGACCTGTAGCAACCTTCGTCCTCCGTGCTCAGAGAGCGACCTCCTGTCGTCAGGAATATGCCAACGCCGGCTACCTCGATTCCTGGTCTCGGTTAAAGCGCCGCTGATACATATTTGCGATGACGTCGCCAATACTGGTTGATGTGGACACCGTCACGTTAGCCGCCTCCTCGAACTATTTCTCAGACATCCGAGTGAACCGCCCCGGGAATGGTGGAGGCTGGTTGGTTTAAGTTAATGCGGGTTCAGCGGCAGCTGTTTCAAGTTGCCGATAGTAGTTCGCATCGAATTTCAGTTGCGGGTAGTTTTCGGACACCACCAGCAGCCTGGACAATGACGAGGTTAGCTGTCCCTGCGCCGCCTCGAATTTGGCGAAGGCCTTGGGGGTTCGAAAAAAGTTCCGGCGTCGCCTGAATCGAACCTACCTGCGCGCGAGCTTCGGTCACGCGTGTGAGCAGCTCTTTTTCCTGGGTCGCATACCCCTTAACCGTATTGACGAGGTTCGGCACGAGGTCGGCACGGCGTTGATACTGATTCAGCACTTCCGAGCAGCTTGCCTTGACCTGCTCGTCCTGGGTCTGAATGGAGTTGTAACCACATCCAGACAACCCGAGAACGATAGCCAGCAGAAACGAACCCCAAAAGCGTGCGTGTCACCATTTTTAATCCGCTAAAGGCGTAGTCCGGAAACCGGGGAGCGCGAGGCAAGAGATAGGCAACGTCTTGCTGCTGTCTACTGTTCCTCCTGCTCTCAGAGTTACGCGCTACGCCACCGCCACCCGCCCCCTTTGATGCAGGTCAATCAGTTTCTCTGTGCGACGCGACAATTGGCCTTCAGGGCCAGGCGGTTAACTGTTGCCCGTAACCGGACGGCTGGCAGCAGAGTGATGAGCATGCGCGTAGCGCCACGCTCTGGCCAAAACGATTCGGTACTCAACCAAAGCTCGTCGGGTCGCCGTGTACCACCGGACAGTCCCCTTTCGATTCGAAGCAATTGACGTGCGTCAATGTCGACTGCCTCAAGGGAGGTACTTTCAACATTATGGGTTCCCAGTTCTGCCGCACGGCACACAAGGAGGTAAATAATGAAGACTTACTCGTCGGCGTTGGTTGTCGTGATGGCACTCTGCTTTCCGGTAGCACACGCCGCCACCAAGGATGCAGGTGCGACACAACGTAACCGCGCGGCAATTTCTCGGTCCATCGGCTCATTCTAGTTGAAACGATGTCTATGAATCGCACAGATGACGAAGCTGTCACGATAGGCGGCTACGGTATGCGCACTGAGCGCTCGCCGCTGGGTGAGCGTCCGCTATCGCCGAATTGTGTGCCTCGCGCCTCCGTCAAGTTCTGGAGTAATGCAGTCAATCTGACGGTAGGTTTTCTTGCGCAGTTCAGGACAGCTCCTGGCGAGCTGTACGCGTTCAACCTCGTTCAGCGTCAGCCGTCGTTCGCAAATCTTGGTCTGGCGCCAGCAGCTTTGTGATGCGGAAGGTGTGCGCATGCCGCCGCACTGATTGAGTCTGCTTCGCGCCGGCCGCGTACGACTGCTCATAAAGCAGTCGCCTTTCAAGCTCTGAGGCTCGCCGATCAGCCAAAGCCCTTCTCCGCCTTGTCAGGCCGGCGGGTGCTATGTCGACGCAATCCGGCAGGCAGACGTGTCCGCTGGCCGTGATAAGGGCGTTTATCACGGCAATCGTCTTTTTTGCCGCGCCAAATCGGGTTCTCTTGCGTTAGATTCGTGCGTAATCCACACTGGAACTCCCGCCCTGCGCTTTGCGCGGCCGGCTATTCCCGACCTCCCCGCCTCGCGCTGGACTCCGCTGCCGGAGGTCCCATGTCGCGCCCCGCCGCCGTCACTGCCGATGCGATCCGCACGACTGTCCTCGCGATGCTCGCCGAAGCCGGCGAGACCACGCCTGCGTCCGACGCCCGTTTCCGCCGGATCGTATCGGTCCGCAAGCTGCGCGCACGGCTGGGCGCGGGCGATCCCGCCACCCTG
Source organism: Paraburkholderia sp. JPY465 (assembly GCF_050436725.1). Taxonomy (NCBI): domain Bacteria; kingdom Pseudomonadati; phylum Pseudomonadota; class Betaproteobacteria; order Burkholderiales; family Burkholderiaceae; genus Paraburkholderia; species Paraburkholderia sp. JPY465. The sequence continues at coordinate 1,782,163 of NZ_JBNDMT010000002.1, read as the reverse complement.
TCGCGCCATCTGAACGCCATCGAAGCCGAACTCGTCCACGCAGGTCTCGCCGGTTTTGCCATCCCGGACGTGCCACCCCCGATCGCCGCACAGATGCGCGCACTGTGGGAAGCTGCGGTCGCGACCCAACTCGGAGACGTCGTGCGGCTGCGGCACGACGCGGAACAGGCCAGGGAGACCGCAGACGCCGCACGGCACGAAGCTGAACTGCGCACGGAGCTGCTTCGCACCGAACTCGCCGACCTGCACACCCAGCTGGCCGCGCGCAATGAAGAACTACTGGGGCTACGACTCGAAAGCCGCGCGCTCCAGGAGCGAACGCGCCTGCTCGAATCCGCGACTGCCGAGCTCCAGTCTCAACTTGCCAATGCCGAGGAGGCTGCTGCGCAAGCGGCCAAGACGCATGCAGGCGAATTGGCAGCCGAACGGGTGCGCTATGACGGCCTCTCGAAGCAGTTGTTGCGCGAAACGGCACACCAGCGCGAGACCTTCCAGACCGAACGGGTACGCCTCGAAGCGGAACTCGCGCGCGCGGCCGAGCGCCTCGCGGCCTTTGAATCGCTGCGGGACCGGCTGCTCACCGAACTGGCAGAAGAGCGCAATGGCCGGCAGCGCGCCGCGGCGGAGGCGGCCGCACTCCGCACCGTGGTGGAGCAGCAGCGGCAGACGCTGGCGCTCGTCGGCACCGCGACGGCAAAGCAGCAAGCGGCCGGTGGCCGGCGGCCGGCGGCCGGCGCGCAGCGCGACCCGAACGACAACGGCAGCCGCCAGCACGTCGCCGAGGAGAGCGCGATGAATCCGTCCGACTGGGTCGATACCGGCTGCCGTCCGCCACAGCGTCTGCCGGGGTCCGTCGAGGCCGCGCTCGCGTACCTCGCGCACGCATTCGGCCACCCGCTCTATCTCCGCTGGACCCTCTCTGCACTCAAGCGGGGCTGCCCGTCGCTGGCCGACGCGAAGCGGGAGCACCCCGCCGTGTTCGCGCTGCTGCTCGAGCACGATACCGCGATCGAGTACTGGGAGCGCGGGCGCCTCAAGGTCGTGCCCGAAGCTTCGGCGCCCTCCGCTACGGTGGTGCTCGAACGCGTCCTGCGGCAGCACCGCCGGCGCTTTCGCGTGGCAGCGGTCGAAATGGCGCCGGACAGCGCTCGTTTTGCAGCCGTCATCACGCCGGACGCGGTGTGGATGCCTGCCAGCGTCGACCCGGCCTGGCTTGCCCGTGCGGGGCGCTTCGCGAACCCTGTCGCGCTGACCAATACGCTCGGGGTCGGCGATGACACGCAGGCCGTCCGCCTCTTCCTGCGCGAGCGGGCCTCCCACTCGCCCCACACACTGCGTGCCTATGTAACGGAACTGCGGCGCCTGGCTACCTGGTGTCGGGGCGAGCGTCTTGGCCCCTTCTCGGATCTCACCCGCCAGGACCTGATGGCATACCGCGATGCCGTGCAGGCGCCGCAGGCCGACGCAGCGGGAAATGTGCGGCGCGCCGCCCCGGCCAGCGTCTCCCGTGCTCTCGCCGCGGTCTCGAGCCTGTTCGCCTGGTGGCACCGCACCGGGTATCTTTCGGTCAATCCGGCCGACGGACTGGCCGCCGGGCGACGCGCCCGCATGACGTGGACGCCGGTGCGGTTTTTGCCCGCCGCCGCGCTCGCCCACTGCGACGCGGTCGCGGCCGGCGACGCGCCGGCGGACGTACCGTCCACGGTCTGGGCCCGACGCCGGGCCATCTGGACGCTGTACCGCTTCGCCGGCGTGCGGCTCGCGGAACTGGCGTGGCATGAGGATCGGGCGCTGCCGCACATTGAAGTCGACGAGGCCGGCCAGTGGACCCTGCACGTGCTGGGCAAGGGCCACCGGCCCCGCGCCATCCCGCTGCCGGCCGCCTGTCTGCCCGCGCTGCGTGCCTACCGGGGCGCCGTGGGACTACCGGCCGACCCTACCACGAACGAACGCCTGCCGCTGATCCACAGCGAGCGCGGTCGCGCACTCGGCGTGAGTGGGCTTTATGACGAGGTGCGCGCCGTGTTTGCACTGGCCGCGCCGCGTGTGCCGATGGAGGACAGCGCAATGCGCGCGGCCCTGGAGCGGGCCTCCACGCACTGGCTGCGCCATGGCTATGCCCGCACGCTTGTGGTGGATCACCGCGTGCCGCTACCGGTTGCGCAGGCGCTGCTGGGCCACGCGTCGGTGCAGACGACGGCGGCCTACGCGCGCACTGATATTTCCCAGCTCAGGGAGTTTGTGGAGGGAAGTTTTCCAACCAATGCTCGCTAAATTGCGCGATAGAACTCGCGCACGCATTCTTTGGCAGTTGCCGGAGGGATCTCTTGCAAAGACCAGCCGAAAAGAGTCTCCACTAGTCGCGCGACTCCATTCAAACCACTGGTTAGCGTAGCTGACCGTCGCAAGCGTCAAAATGCGCTTGCAGAGCACCGTAGCGACCAAGATCGGCCCACTGGCGACACAGAGCAAGCGCGGCGTTACCTGTGGCGTGCGCGGTCTTACCGCGTTGCCAGTTAGCAAACAGGTCCGACAAGACACCCATGGGAAGATATCCACCTTGCGGCAAACGAAAATGATCCACAAGGACATGTTTCCGGCTCCGCTCGGGGGCGATCCAGAATTTTTTCAGATACGCCTGAAAATCGGTTTCCGGTTCGACATAATGGCCCAAATGCTCCACACGAACGGAATTGCGATCGTGATCCATCTTATCTGGTGTGTCCGCCGCTCCCAGCTGATGCGGCGCGCCAACCTCTTCGCCGCTGCAGTCTACACATGCGTGTCGGCGCGACCCTGACTTGCCGATCCCTGATCTACCAACGACACGGAAAACCGGCAACCTACTGTCTGCTTTTAAGCTGCCAAGAACTCGATCCGTTGAGGTATCAGATTGCGCACGTGGAACGTAGAGCTTCTCCAAACTCCCTTCATATGCCGAGATACCGGTAATTAAAGGATTTGTCACGTTTCCTCTGTCCGAAAGCTCCTGCATTTTGCACCTCCCCAACATCGAAGCATTGCTGCGAAACCGAAGCAACGCAGTACCGGATAGCTCTAACTGTACTCGGTCGTCGATGATTTGCAATGCAGGTGCCGACGACTGCGGACCTGTAAAATCATTCGAAACTGTCAGATAGATCTTCATTTTCGGTTTGCGAACGAATACGTGCCAATGCTCAATCACGCGGCCCGATCTACTTCACGTCTAGCTTGAGCGAGTAGCGGATAGTCGGCCCATCGATACACGACTCCCAGCTTGGTCAACTCAGCCTCCACACGCCGCCGCGATGGATTGATGCCAGAAGCTATCAATCTTCCAATAACCTTCTTCAAATGCCCAAGCAACATAGTACGTCGCGCCTCACTTCGATCGGCGCGGTCACGTGCCCTACGGTCGCGCGCCTTCCCTGAAATCTTGCACGCGAGTTCCGGAAACTTCGCATGCAGTTGTGACGGATCAATATCGAGCTTCCTTGCTGTCTGCTCCCAACTCAGGCGGAATCCATCTGAATTCACCATCGTTCGAAGCTTTTGCTCAATTGACAGCCAGTTTCGCTCCAAACAGGCGGTTCGACGCGGAGTATATTCAACGGCATACTTTCGACGCTCCAGGCTATCCGGCCAGGCATCGGAATGCGCACAAAGCCAGTCAGCCAAATGAATCTGAAACCTTTCACACATATCGAAGACCGTTTGAATTGAGGGAGTCACAAGACCGCCGCGCCATTCCGATAAGCTAGAAGCGGATTTTTCACATATGCTTGCGAATCGCTTCGCATTGCCTCCGGCAACCCGATCAATACCTGCTTCAATCACCAACGCCAAGCTCTCCCGTGAGATCTTGTGAAGCGATGTCTCTGGGACGTCCAGCAACGAGGCAAATTCGCTAGCAATCCATCTTTCCCGAGCGCATTTTCGACTGCTGCGGCCTAAAAATCTCCGATATCGAGGCATCTCCATTCCAAGCCACTGATGGCAGTGAGCACAGCATCCCGAGATAGAGCGGCGGCAAGCTTCGGCGCAGTGTCTGTATTGACATTCAGGACAAACGTTGGTTAGCGGGACGTCATGGACAGGGCACCATTCCACAAGCCTTATCGACCAGATCAAGCGCTCGTAAATATTTCCATGGGCGAGCAAATCATCCTGAAGGCAGACAGGACACCACCGTCGGGCACGCCCAACCAGTCCAAATGGATCGCGCAAAACGCTGGCAAAAGGCAAAAGCGTGAGCGCCCCAAGGTCCGTTCGCCCAGTAAGATCATTGAGACGTTCGACCCAGTACCTTGCTGTCTCTCCGTGCGCATTAGCCAGCGCCAGATGCTGGCCTGACGCGAAGGGTCGACGAGTAGCGTCCGAGCTCACATTGCCGGCAGGCCACCGCACTAACTCTTTCACGATGACGTCCACCGGCAGCAGCGAATTGCTTGCGATTTGGACCACGTAATCGGTCAATTTCTGACGAGCTGAACCGACACAGCTGACCGGCCTGAGATGAAAGACCGTTCTATCAGGACAATGATGACCGTTCACCAGACAGTCCTCCAACATCAATATCCGCTGTTGATTTTCCCTGCCTCCGATCTGACGCTCAGGGTTTCTGCACTGAATGCCGCATCATCCAAGCGGCCGAGCGACGATCATCCGTGGAAACGCCTGATCTCCTCCCAGTAGATCTTCTCTCCTTTTGGAAACAATCCTCTCCCAAGTCGAGTCGCTACTCTCGTTCGCGTTGCCGGCAGACCTTCCTCGATCAGTTGCTCTATGCATACACGAATTCTTTCCCTGAGCTTGGATCTGTTTATTGCACCAGACGCCTTGCGCCTCTCCGCAGCCGCGTCGCGTACGCGACGATACACGTCGGGAAGTCGCTTCTTGAAGGTTTCAGCTGTCATGTACTCCAGCCGCGCGGCGTCGGTCACACCACGCGGTGGCCGGTCGCTTTCCAGCCTTGCAAGAATCCGAGCCCCTACGGCATCCCAATCGCACCAATAGGACCTCGTCCGGAAATCTGAATCCCGATGAATGTCGAGGGGCAGTTCTCGAACACAACAACGATCCCATGCGTCGACCTCCCCGAGAAGCCACGCACGCATGGGTACACCATATATCCAGGACAGTGAACTGATGACGGTGAGTGACATCCTCCTCCATCCGCCCACCCAGTTTTTGACAGTTTCGCAACCAAATCGCAGATTCTCGGAGAACACTTGCGGTCTCCCACGACACGCTTTGGCTATCGCCAATCGCATCATGAGACGCACATTTTCATGTGAAGCTCCTTCTATCTGATCGGGATTCATATCCAGAAGATTGCCAAAATCTCTTGCTACCCAGAGTTGATATTCCGATGCGACACCTTCGGATTCCACGACATCGTCGGTCCTCTCGTCACCCAAAAAGTGTTGGCAAAATCCACAGTGCCCCGGCAGACAATCCCTAGCCAGCTCATTCGTCTGGGAACGGCCACAGTGAGGGCAGATGCAATCGAGAAAGCTCCCGTGTAACGGGCAGACCACGACTTGCCTGAGCGACCACAGCAGGCGTTCGTATGGTAGCTGCCCCAAAACCAGGTCCTCTTGAAGACAACGCCTACACCACATGCGGCGTGCATGCAGATGCGCTCCTCCGCCGAACCGGACGAAATCCGCAAAGGGAAGGAGCGTCAAGCCTTCGATATCCGTTCGTCCGACAAGCTCACTCACTACCGAGACCCAGTTTCGTGCGCAATCCGCAGCTCCGTTAATATTGGGAGCCTTGCTGGGATCGACCGCCCCTTCCCTGCAACGAGCGCCAAACGGAAATGGCCCAAAGTGGTCGCGGAGTGCGTGCGGCTTTATCAATGACGTGATCGCAAGCTCTTGCACGTAGCTGGTCAGCCGCTGGCGCGCCCATGTCCCGTTCGCACGGGGCTCAAGAAGAAAAAGCGCGCGCGGGCGCACCCGGTAATGCGGATCGAAATCAATCACGACTGCTCCTCGGCGCACCTCGCGAAGGCGTCACTCTGCCGGGACGACGGCCGCGCTTCTTTGCGGCCTTTGCTGGAGCGCCGTCGGAGCCGTCAGCACCGTTCTCCCTCGTCTTAGGTGCCCCCAACTTGCGCTTATCGTTTGGATGCTGAACTCCTTCAACCTTCAGGTACCCATCAAACATCTCTAGCTCAAGCTTCTCGAGCTGCGCGGGCTTGTAGTAACTTTCGCTAAGGATTTCCTTATCGATCGGCCGCTTTTCCTTATCTGAAATTGCGATCGCGTTAATGAGGATTTTCTTCAAAAGCCCTGTCGTGCGTAGGGATTGTTTTGAAAGATCCTCAGCGAATGGTTCAAGGTTACATCCTCCCTTCACAGGCATAATATCCTGAAACGCATATAGGACTTCAGCGAACTCCTTCACCTGCTTCGGTAGATAAGGTGCCATATGAATTACATCACCGCGACGGGCTAGTTGACCGGTTTGCAGTACCAGATCATATAAATCGTAGGCTCCCGATAGGATCATTGTCGTGCTGGATTTGTTCACCATGGACCGAAGCGTGTTCGATTTCTGGCGAACTCGTTCCGGTTTCGACGAAGCTATAATCGCAGACCCTTCATCAAAAAAGAGAACGAATGGTTTCCGCTCTTGAATAGAGCGGCGCAAACGCGCTCTATATACTGACACAGTCGGCGCTCGTCGCTGAGTGATATCCGGTAGAAAAAACTCCCGACCACAGATTACTTTTTTCACCTCAGGCAATGTATTCGAGATGAGGGGAGCCTGGAGCGCTTCGAGGATCTGTTCATAGAAGTCCTTAAAGTCAAACCGTCCATCTTCTCCAGACCATGCCTCTATCAATGCAGACGGAATGGTATGCATATCTTCCGGATGAGATTTGAAGAATTCTTCGCTTACCTTACGATGCAGTACATCTCCAACGGACGATTTTCCGACGCCCGCCGGACCCACGAGCACCAACATCGTTCCAGGCAGACCACACTCGATCGCCGCCTCGATTTTTTCCATGACATCATCGAAAATATTGTGACTCACGATCGCATTCTTGAAATATTCCAAGCGAACCTTGAGAGGGGCTCTCAGGACGTCTTCCGGGCATCTTTCCACGGTCTTGTTATTTGTACCTTTTGGCATGGTAACCTCCAGATTTGAGCAATCGCATCTGTTCGGCAAGCGACGCCTCCTCTTCCGCCCCACCGGAAGACTTTGTTTGCGCAACATCATCGTCAAGTTGCTTGTCTCCAGCTTCTTCATCCGGATCCGAATTTTCTTGCTCCCACTGATTTGCAGCAACGCGCTGAGTCCACTTCCGATCCATACTCTCGACTATTCCCGATACTGCCATATTCGCTTCGTACTGAGATTCAAGGACCCTGCTATGGAGAATGAAATTTTCCTCAGCTTCGGCTAACGAAATCGGCTCAGTCGATGAACTGTCGGCATCGGTCTTAACGCGTAACATTGGATACCATTCACCTTTCACATCTGCGTAAATTATGTTGGGATCGATTGGGTGATTCTTAACTTGCACAGACAACCCGTGGTATAGAGGACTCTCCAAGCGAGGATTTCTGAATTGAGAATGATCCGTCCGTATTCCGCGCTGGCAATCAAGCTTTCGCGTATTTCCTCGCACTGTGGGGAACGCAAAAGGAATGCAATCTTTAAGATATCGCTTTCGCCCAGGACGTCTACCAGCTCCATCGAGGCCTTTCTCAAATTTCTGTCGTGGCGACATGCATAACGTCCCATGACGTCTCTTGTCATAGATATCAAAGAAAAACTCTTCGAGCCCATCGTAGAGTTCCTCGAGGGTATGTCGCGCCAAAACGGTCGGGTCGGATTTTCTCGTCAAACTTCTTGGGTTTCTTCGAAGCTTGGTGTTGCCGTAAAGATTGTGGATGAACGCCGCCTGCGACATACCGAAGAGCCTCTCAATTACATCACCTTCCCGACATGCGGAGGTCTTTCTCGGCTTTTCTCCTGAGCGGAGAAAGCGAAGCATCCACTTGAAGTCAGCAGCCCCAAACTCCGATCCTCCATCAAACACCACAAATTCTGGTGCGCGCTCGACTCGTCGTATCATATCCATCAACGCAGCCATACATGACAGATATCTTGGCTTGCGAAGTGAAAGATAGAATCCCAATATCCTTCGGCTAAATGCGCATATAATCAGGGTCAAAATTGGTCGCTTGAGAGATTCCCCAGTTTTCTTTGACACCACTTCTATCTCCAACTCAGTATGGTCGATATGAACGTACTGCATGGGATAGTCACCATGCACCGGGGTGTCGTGACGCAGGACCCAGACGAAGCGGGATGCTTGGTAAGCAGCTTTCTCGCCTGCCCGCTTCCTTATTGTTTCAACGTCTGTCTCTTTGGCTACGCGACGAAGAAATGTGACCTTGGTGATTTTTTCACCGATCGCCTCCAATCGCTTTCCGAGTTTTCCGTAAACAAACCACTTCTTTGGCCCGCGAAGCGATTCATAATCTTCCTTAAATACTTTTTCTATTTCCGTCTCTACCTCGTCACTCAATCTCTTTTTCCGATTTCCCCTGTCTGGCCACTTCGGCAAGAGAGCCGCGAGGACATCCTCCCCTGCTTGTAGAGCGCTGGCTCTTGCTTTTCGGAAGCTTCTGTACGACCTATCCGAATAAGCCTCGGTGACTCGAAGCGATCGATCACCGCGCTCCCACATCTCTAGCAGTTCAAGCTTATTGATAGCATTCCGTACCGCGCCCAATGATGCATAACGCCACTGAGACTCCAAGCACAACGCGTCATCATTTGGTTTTGGCAGGCTGACAATAGTTATTTCGTTGTTGCGCCAGTAGCGCACAAGATCCGCCACCGGAACAACGATCGGCTTTCCATCGTCGTCCGGAGCAAGGAACGCGTCAATGTTGCCACGCACCGCGACCGTAAAGGCATGTGAACACAGGACAAGTCTAGTTCCAACAGAAAAATCTGGAGGCGAATGGGTCGATTCAAGCGCTGCAAGCCTACGCTCCCACTGATACGCCTCTCGATACACATCTCGGCTTTCGAGATCGCGAAACACCATAAAGCGATGGTTTTCACACACGAAAGCGCTCGAAAAATCGGCAACTATGTTTCCAGTTGCTATTGCGGCATAGAAAACATTGATCTTGTGCAAAGGAATCGCCGTTCGAAGTTCCTCCAGTGTGGCAAATGAGACGCGGCCGAAAAACTCCTTCACTTCGCGGACAAAGTGCGAAGGAACGTCCTCTCCATCAACCAAGTACGATCGCAGAAAATTTCTGTTCCGACCTGCGGTCGCATCGATCTCCTCTGCAATGCGGAGCCTGTAAGTTAGCTTTAGTTTACTGGCCGCCTCCTCGAGAGGAGGGCATCTGATGACCGTACCTTCTCTTTTGTAGCGAGCCGGATTGCGCTTGCATTTTGCATTCACGGAATCCAGCGTGATCCAGTCATCCAGGTAGATGCATGAAGAAGTGAAGACTAGAAACCCTTGCGACCAGTTGAAACAAATCTCCTTCCCTCCACGCCCTCTATACTTGACATGCAGTTCAAATGGACTGTCGAGATAACCTAGAACTTCATCGTCGAACAAGTAAGCATTTGCTGCCGCCCTCTCGACCGCGTTTGCGACATGGATAACCAACTCCATTTTCGGACAGGGCATTTCCATGGGTGCATGGAAGCGGTTAGGCTGCAAGTCTCGCGCAGGTCGCCGAAAGCTATCGAGTATGCGCCTCCTTGTCGCAGGAGGTATATCCAGTTCGTCAAGCAACGAGTACAAACGATCCTGAGAGAACACATTCATTCGTACACCTAATTCTAAATTCAGAACAGATATCGCCAGCGGCGTCATCAACCCCGAATATAGGCGCGACCTAGAGAGCCGTGCCAAGCTCAAGGCAACTGACGGAATCACTTGACGACGAGCTATGCTAACGCTAGAAACTTGCACTGTGCTGGTCAAGCACGGGAGGCTCGACAACTACGCACGCGAGCAGTTGGTGTCCTTCGCGTTGCGGCAAACGTCGCCGGTCGAGCTTTGTCGCACAACGCTTTGCACCTGATTGACGCGGCTTCGGCACGTGTCGGCAATGAGGATGTAACTAAATGTAAATTTCTCGCCTTATTATTAAACCAATTAACTTCCAGGCGGAAGTTTTATGGTTACCTCTACAGGATTTAGCAAGCGGCGACTCGATGTTCTTATGGCGGAAGGCAGCCGGAGTCGAACCGACCTGAGAGCGTCTGACGCCCTCAACTGGGTTTGAAGCCCAGCCGCACCACCGGATACGAATGCCTTCCTACGGTGATTGAATGACGCGTGCCCGATAGAAACAGGCCGCAAAAGCCGGATCAACGCAGATCGAGCCAGCGGCTATCCGTGCGCACGAGGTGCAGGCCACGGTGGAAGCGAGTATACCCAACCCGGTCGAAGAACTCCAAAAGCTGGATCGCGCGTTTTCGGCCGAGTCCGGTCGCGTCGCGAAACGGCGCGGCCGCCACGGTGCCGGCGTTCTTCTGCGCCTCCGTCGCCGCGATCGACGCAAGTTCGCGAATCACCTGCTGGTGATAGAACAGGTCATGCACGACCTGGAACAGCTCGCCCTGACGCGCGAGCTTGCGCAGCAACTGTCGCATGCGCTCCTCCGGCACACCGTGCGCGTTTGCGAGCTCGCGCACCCACGGCGGATCGAAACGTCCCGCCTCGATCTCGGGCAGCAGCGTCGCGGCAAGCGCCTGATCGGCTGCGTCGAGTGTCACGGTGTGGTCGGGCAAGTGCAGCCACGGTCCGCGTCTGACGAGCTCGCCACGCGCCGCCGCATCGTCGACCAACGCGCGCCACAGCGCGTCGTCGACCAGTGGCGCCGCGATGCGCCGCAAGCGCGACACGTCCGGGCCCAATTCATCCGGCGAGCGCTCGTGATATTGCGCGAGCGCGCTCGTCACGCGCCCGGCAAGGGCATGCCATGTCGCGTCCGCGAGCAGCAGTGCGTCATGGCCCGGTAGTTCGATCGTGCGCGTCCCGGCGGGCAACGCGAACGTGGCTGCCGGCATGCCCGTCAGGCGCTCCAGCAACGCCCGCGACAAACCGTGCGGCGCGCGCGCGAACAGCGCATCGAGCGAGCCGGTGTCGAGCAGCGTCTGTATCGCGTCGAGCCGGTCGAAGCGTTCCGCCGAGCGCCGCTTGCGCGCCGGAGCGAACGGATCGAGCACGTGCCCGCCGCCCACCGTGCGATTGGCCTGAGCGTTACGCACGACGAAGCGATCGCCCGGCACCGCGCACAGCGGCCGTTCGAACACCAGTTGCACGCGCGCGCGCTGACCGGGCGCGAGCGTATCGCCTTCGAGCAGCGCGACATGCGCAACCTGATGCTGCGTGCCGAGATGCACATGCAGCGGCGTCCAGTGTTCGAGCGGGTGCGGCGCGTCGGCGAGCAGCGTCAACGTGACGTCGATACGCTCACTGCCTTGCGACAGTCGCGGATCGACGATCCAGTCGCCCCGCTCGATCGCACTCCTGTCGATGCCCGCCAGATTCAGTGCGCAGCGCTGACCGGCGCGGCCGGTTTCGGCGGGGCGATTCTGCGCATGGATACCGCGCACACGCACCGGCTGATCTTTCGGCGCGAGCAGCATTGTGTCGCCGACGTTCACGCTGCCTGCTACGACGGTCCCCGTCACGATCGTGCCCTGCCCCGCGAGCGTGAACACACGATCGACGGCGAGGCGGAACAGGCCGTCATCGCGCTTCGTGCGCCATGCAGCGGCCTGTTCGCGCAGATGCGCATTCAACGCCGCGACGCCCGCATCGCCCGCGCGCGTCGCGCAGGTATCGAATACCGGCGCGTCGCGCAGCACGCTATCGCCGACGAACGCAGTCACTTCGTCGTGCACTTCGCGCAGTCGCTGGTCGTCGACGCGATCCACTTTCGTCAACGCGATCGCCCCGTGCCGGATGCCGAGCAGTTCGACGATCGCCAGATGTTCGCGGGTTTGCGGCATCACGCCGTCGTCGGCGGCGATCACGAGCAGCGCGAAGTCGATGCCGCTCGCGCCCGCGGTCATCGTATGCACGAGCCTTTCGTGGCCCGGCACGTCGATCAGACCGAGCACGTCGCCGTTCTCGAGCGGCACGTACGCGTAGCCGAGCTCGATCGAAATGCCGCGCGCTTTTTCTTCCTTGAGCCGGTCCGTATCGACGCCGGTCAGTGCCTTCACGAGGCTGGTTTTGCCGTGGTCGATATGCCCCGCTGTACCGACGATCATGCGTGCCTGTCCTTCAGTTGCTTTCCGGTTGCGCGATTAGCTGTGCGATCAATTGCGCTTCGTCGGCGGCTTCGAGGCAGCGCAGATCGAGCCGCAACGCGTCGTCCGCGATCCGGCCGATCACCGGCCGCGCCATCTCGCGCAACTGCTTTTCGAGCGCGAGCAGATGACGGCCGCCGCGCTTGCCGTCGCTCATCCTGATGACGAGGCCATGGCTCGGCAGCACGTCGACCGGCAATGCGCCGCTGCCGATCTGGCTGAACATCGGTTCCGCCGCCACGGTGTAGCGCGCGCCGATCGCCTGCTGCAGCGCCGGTAGCACGCGCAGCGCGGCAGCGTGAATGTCTTCGGCGGCACGCGTGAGGAGCCGTAGCGTGGTCAGCCGCTCCGTCAACTTCTCGGGCGCGCGATACAGCCGCAGCACCGGCTCCAACGCCGCGAGCGTCAGCTTGCCGACGCGCAGTGCGCGCTTCAACGGATGCTTCTTGATCTTCGCGATCAGATCGCGCCGCCCGACGATCAACCCGGCCTGCGGCCCACCGAGCAGTTTGTCGCCGCTGAACGTGACCACATCGGCGCCCGCCGCGACGGTCTCGCGCACCGTCGGCTCGCGCGGCAAGCCCCATTCGGCGAGATCGACCAGCGTGCCGCTGCCGAGATCGACAGCGACCGCGAGCCCGCGCGCGTGCGCGAGCGGCGCGATCTCGTCGATGCCGACTTCCTTCGTGAAGCCGCTGATCGCATAGTTGCTTGCGTGGACTTTCATCAGCAGCGCGGTGCGCGCGTTGATCGCCTGTTCATAGTCCTTCAGATGAGTGCGGTTCGTCGTGCCGACTTCGCGCAGCTTCGCGCCCGCGCGGCTCATGATGTCGGGAATGCGAAACGCGCCGCCGATTTCGACGAGCTCGCCGCGCGACACCACCACTTCCTTCTTCGCCGCGAGCGCGGACAGCGTGAGCAGCACCGCGGCCGCGTTGTTGTTGACGATGGTTGCCGCTTCGGCGCCGGTCAGCTCGCAGATCAGACCGTCGATCAGGTCGTCGCGGTCGCCGCGCATGCCGGTGGCGAGATCGAACTCGAGGTTGGCCGGTTGCGTGAGCGCGGTCATCACGGCGCGCACCGACTCGTCGGGCAGCAGCGCGCGGCCGAGGTTCGTGTGCAATACGGTGCCGGTCAGATTGAATACGCTGCGCAGCCGCGACGCGTTGCGTGCGAGCAGCGCCGCGGCGACCGCCGCATGCAGCTGCGGGGTATCGAGCGCGCTCACCGCCGGGTTGGCCGCCGCATCGCCCGATTGCGCGCTGATACGCCACGCATCGAGCGCATCGCGCAGCGCATTGAGCACCTGGGTGCGCCCGTATTCGCCGATCAGCGGCGCGAATTCCGCCGACGCCATCACCTTGTCCACCGACGGCACGCGCGCCATCAGCGCACGCAATTCCGAGCTGCTCACATCGCTCACGAGCAATCCTTATGTCGTGTTGAACTTGCGTCCGGCCAGGTCGCCGTCAGGCGGACTCGTCGCCCTCCGCTTCCGTCGCGCCGGCCGTCTGCTCCGGCCACAGCCATGGATGCGGCGACGCGCGCCGGTAACCTTCCGCGCCCATCAGCAGATCGAGCGTGAGGCTCGCGAGGTCGTCCGCGAATGGATCGAACTCGTAGTCCTTCGCCTGGATGCCGATCTTGCGGTAAGTATGGCATTCGTCGCACGACTCCGCCTTCAGCACGGCGTTTTTCGTTTCGGCTTCGCGCGTGGCCGCATCGGCGTCGGGCGAGCCGGCCACGTGGTACGCGATGCCTTTCGTCGAATCGCAGTTCGAGCATTTGCTACGGACCATATGCCATTCGGTCGCGCACAGCCCGCATTGCAGATAGCGATAGTTGTCGTACGCGCCGCCGATGCGCAGCGTGCTCGCCACCGGATGCGAGCCGCACACCGGGCACAGCCCCGGCGTGTCGAGATACGGCACGGCGCGCTTGTCGATGTCGGCGGCGAGGTCGGTCCATACGACTTGCAGCGCGGCCATGATGAACGGCGCGCTCGCCGGCTCGACGTCGGCGAAGCGCTGCGCGAAGATCGCGTCGGCCTGCGCTTCGAGCGTGGCGACGTCGAGCGAGCGCAGGCGCGCGAACACCGCGACGAGCGGCGGCGTCAACGGACCCGCGGCTTCGATCTTGTCGAGCAGTTGCAGCAGCACGTCGCGCCACGCCGGATCGCGCGCGCCGGACAGCGCCGGAATTAGCGGCATCGAATACTGCTGCGCGCTCGCGATCAGCTCGGGGCTCGGCGGCTGTGCCTTGAAGTGCGTGAGCACCGCCTGCTGCGCATCGGCCAGCGCCGCCATCAGCCGCAGATAGCCGGCAATCGGATTGCCGCGCGAGGCGAGCTGGCGCAGGCGCGCGGCGCGCGGCGCGAACACCGCGAGCCGCTCCGGCATGCGGATGCGGGGTATTGCCGAGGGATCGAGCGACTCGATGTCGGCGGCTTCGAGAATGCGTTGAGCCAAGTTATCGACCTCTGAAAACTGAAGAGCCGCCGCCCGTCATCGACGTGGCGCGGCGGCCCGGTGCGCGGGGTGCTGCGTGCGGCGCATTGAGACACGCGCTGAGGCAGCGCCGATTGAACATACTTTACTTGCCGATGATTTCTCTGAACCAGTTCGGATGGTGCTTGCGCGCCCAGCCATAAGTAACGGTGCCGCGCGTCATCGCACCTATGGAGCCCTTGACCCACAGCGCCGCATAGATATGCACGATGATGCCGACGATCAGCAAGAACGCCGTCACCGCGTGCACGACCGCGGAGAGCCGGATCAGGCCAATCGGGAAGTAGAGCGAAAAATAGCGCCGCCAGATCACGATGCCGCTCAGCAACAGCAGCAGCATACAGATCACCATCACGAAGAACAGCAGCTTCTGCCCGGCGTTGTACCTGCCGATTGCGGGCAGGCGCTCCTCGCGGTTGTTCAGCACGTCGCGGTACTGCTTCATCCACTGGATATCCGCCTGGTCCAGATAGTTGTGATGCCAGAAGCGCAACGCAAGGATCAGGAACGAGATGAACATCACGCAGCCGATGAACGGGTGCAGGATTCGCGTCCACTGTCCGCCGCCAAGCACGAAGTACAGAAACGCCATCGACGGATGGAACAACGCGAGACCGGACAGCGCAAGCAGGATGAAACAGATCGCGGTGATCCAATGGTTCGTGCGCTCGTTCGGCGTATAGCGCACGATCAGGCGGTTGCCCTTCACGTCCGTGAAGTCGGTGTGCTCAGAGTGGTTCATTGCTTACCCTCCCGCGAACGGCGTGCCTCTTCGGCTTCCTCGACGGCGGCGGCTTCGTCGGCCTCGGTCACCTCGTTCGGACCGACGCGCGTGTAGTGGAAGAAGCCCGCGAGCGCGGCGATCCCCATGATGGCGAGCCCGATCGGCTTGGCTATGCCCTTCCACAACGTCACCATCGGACTGATGCGCGGATCGTCCGGCAGGCCGTGATACAGCGACGGCCGGTCGGCGTGATGCAGCACGTACATCACATGCGTGCCGCCGACCTTTTCCGGGTTGTACAGGCCAGCGTTCTGGAAACCGCGCTCCTTCAGATCGACGATGCGGTCCTCGGCCTGCAGCTTCATGTCCTCCTTGGTGCCGAACATGATCGCGCCGGTCGGGCAGGTCTTCACGCAGGCCGGCTCCTGGCCGACCGCCACGCGGTCCGAACACAGCGTGCACTTGTACACGCGGCGATCCTTCTTTGACATGCGCGGTATGTTGAACGGACAGCCCGCGATGCAAAAGCCGCAGCCGATGCAGTTCTCCTCGTGAAAATCCACGATGCCGTTCGTGTACTGCACGATCGCGCCCGGCGACGGACAGGCCTTCAGACAGCCCGGGTCTTCGCAGTGCATGCAGCCGTCCTTGCGGATCAGCCATTCGAGATCGCCGGCGGAGTTCTCGTACTCCGCGAAACGCATCACGGTCCACGAATCCGGAGTCAAGTCGGGCGGATTGTCGTAGACGCCGACGTTCACGCCGATTTCGTCGCGCAAATCGTTCCACTCCATGCAGGCGGTTTGACACGCCTTGCAGCCGATGCACTTCGACACGTCGATGAGCTTCGCGACCTGCCCGGAGGCCGGCGCGCGGGCCACCGGCGGCTGCGTGGTCGTGGCCGAGACGCGTCTGATGTCCAGTGATTGCAGTGCCATCTCTTTACCTTATGCCTTTTCGACCTTGACGAGGAACGACTTGGTTTCCGGTGTCTGCGAGTTCCCGTCGCCCACCGGGGGCGTCAGCGCATTGACGAGATAGCCCGGCCTTGCGAGCCCCATGAAGCCCCAATGAATCGGCAGCCCAACGGTCTGCACCTTCTTGCCTTCGACAGTCAGCGGTTTGATGCGCTTGGTCACGACCGCGACGGCTATCAGATGCCCGCGGTTCGAGCTCACCTTGACCCGGTCGCCCGCCACCACGCCGATCTCCTTCGCGAGATCTTCGCCGATCTCGACGAACTGCTCGGGCTGGATGATCGCATTCAGCTTCGCGTGCTTCGTCCAGTAGTGGAAATGCTCGGTCAGCCGATAGCTGGTCGCCGTATGCGGGAAGTTCTCGTGCGTGCCGAACGTGGCTTTGTCGGCCGGGAACACGCGCGCCGCCGGGTTGCTGACGACCAGCTTGTTGTGCGGATGCAGCGGGTTGTAGCCGAGCGGCGTCTCGAACGGTTCATAGTGCTCGGCGAACGGCCCCTCGACCATCGCGTCGCGCGCGAAGAACCGCGCGACGCCTTCCGGATTCATGATGAACGGATTCATGCCGCCGTCAGGCGGCTCGTCGACCTTGAAGTCCGGAATGTCGGCGCCCGACCACGTGCTGCCGTTCCACGCGATCAGCTTACGCGTCGGATCGAACGGCTTGCCGTTGAGATCGCACGACGCGCGGTTGTACAGAACCCGCCGGTTCACCGGCCATGCCCACGCCCAGTTCAGCGTGTTGCCGATGCCGGTCGGGTCCGAGTTGTCGCGGCGGCCCATCTGGTTGCCCGCCTGGGTCCACGCACCGCAGAAGATCCAGCAGCCGCTCGAAGTCGAGCCGTCGTCGCGCAGCAGCGCGAAACTCGCGAGCTGCTCGCCTTTCTTCGCGAGCACCTTGGTCGGGTCCTTCGGATCGGTGACGTCCGCGAGCGCCTTGCCGTTGAACTCCATCGCGATTTCTTCGGGCGTCGGGCTGTCCGGCCTCGCATACGGCCAGCTCATGTTCAGGATCGGATCGGGATACGTGCCGCCGTCCTTGCGATAAGCGTCGCGAATCCGCAGCCACAGCCCAGCCATGATCTCGAGGTCGCTCTTCGCTTCGCCGGGGCCGTCCGCGCCCTGCCAGTGCCATTGCAGCACCCGGCTCGAACTGACGAGCGAGCCGCGTTCCTCGGCGAAGCAGGTGGTCGGCAGACGGAACACCTCGGTCTGGATCGATGCGCTGTCGACGTCGTTGAACGGGCCGTGGTTCTTCCAGAACTCCGACGTTTCGGTCGCGAGCGGATCCATGATCACGAGCCACTTCAGCTTGGCCAGAGCCGCGCCGTTCTTTGACTTGTACGGCGCGGCGGCAAGCGGGTTGAAGCCCTGCGCGATGTAGCCGGTCATCTTGCCCTGACTCATCAGCTCGAAGACCTGCAGCAGGTCGTAGGACTTGTCGAGCTTCGGCAGATAGTCGAAAGCGAAGTTGTTCTCGGCGGTCGCCTTGTCGCCCCACCACGACTTCATGAAGCTCACGTGGAACGCGCGATAGTTGCGCCAGTAGCTCAGCTGGTTCGGCCGCAGCGGCTGCGCGGCGCGTTTCGCGATGTAGGCGTCGAAGTCCTGCTCCGCCTCCATTGGCAGCGTCATGTAGCCCGGCAGCAGGTTCGACATCAGGCCGAGGTCCGTCAGGCCCTGGATGTTCGAGTGGCCGCGCAGCGCATTCATGCCGCCGCCCGCGATGCCGATGTTGCCGAGCAGCAGCTGGACCATCGCGCCGGTGCGGATGATCTGCGAGCCGATCGAGTGCTGCGTCCAGCCGAGCGCGTACATGATCGTGGTCGCGCGTCCCGGCACCGACGTCGCCGCGAGCATCTCGCATACGTGCAGGAACTTGTCCTTCGGCGTGCCGCAGATTTTTTCGACCTGCTCGGGCGTGTAGCGCGAGTAATGCTTCTTCATCAGCTGATAGACGCAGCGCGGGTCCTGCAGCGTGGGGTCGACCTTGGCGAAGCCGTCGTCGCCGCGCTCGTAGTCCCACGAGGTCTTGTCGTAGCTGCGCTTGTCGGCGTTGTAGCCGGAGAACATGCCGTCGTTGAACGCAAAATCCTCACGGACGATAAACGACACGTCCGTGTAGTTCTTCACGTACTCGTGCTGGATCTTGTCGTTCGTCAGCAGATAGTTGATCACCCCGCCGAGGAATGCGATGTCCGTCCCGGTGCGAATCGGCGCGTAGTAGTCCGCGACCGACGCCGTGCGATTAAAGCGCGGGTCGACCACGATCAGGCGCGCCTTGCGGTGCGCCTTCGCCTCGGTGACCCATTTGAAACCGCACGGGTGGGCCTCGGCCGCATTGCCGCCCATCACGAGAATCAAGTCCGCGTTTCTGATGTCGACCCAATGGTTCGTCATCGCTCCACGGCCAAACGTCGGGGCAAGACCTGCCACCGTCGGGCCATGTCAGACACGCGCCTGATTGTCGAATCCAAGCATGCCAAGACTGCGAGCAGTCTTGTGCGTCAGATAACCCACCTCGTTACTGCTGGCCGACGCCGCGAGCATCCCGGTTGTCAGCCAGCGGTTGACCTTCTTGCCGTCTGCGGTCGTCTCGACGAAATTCGCGTCGCGGTCTTCCTTCATCAGTTTGGCGATGCGGTCGAGCGCGTCTTCCCACGAGATGCGCTTCCACTCGTTCGCCCCGGCCGCGCGGTACTCGGGATAGCGCAGACGGCTCGGGCTATGGATGAAGTCGATCAGGCTCGCGCCCTTCGGGCACAGCGTGCCGCGATTGACCGGATGGTCGGGGTCGCCCTCGATGTGGAAGATGCTCGTCTTCACGTTCTTGGCCTGGTCGCCAAGCCCGTACATGAGGACGCCGCAGCCCACCGAGCAGTACGGGCAGGTGTTGCGGGTTTCGGTAGCACGCGACAATTTGTACTGACGGACTTCGGCCAGCGCGGGTGTCGGCGAGAAGCCCATCAGGGCTAGGCTCGATCCGGCGAGCGAGGTGGCAGAAACCTTCAGGAATTGTCGCCGAGTCATTTGCGTCATTGCATGGCCTCGGCTCTTTTGGGAACAAAATTGATTATAGATGCCGTTTCACGACATGTACCTCGATCGTAGTGCATTGGCCACCCGGGTAAATCGGACATGCGAAAATCGGTTGAGTGAACGGCGCACCCTGCCTGCACGATTTATTCCAGGTGCCGGGCACCGTTCATGCTCAATCCGCGAATGGTGAAATTCAATTGACCTTCTCGACGGATTATTCGCTCCTATGAACTACTCTACTTACTCCTGCCGCGCGGTAGCCGGCGCAGCCTCGCTTGCGCTTCTCGGCGCCGCACTGTTGGCCACCAACTCTCCCAGCCTTGCGCAGATTCCCCAGTCGGGCGGCTCTTCGCACATGGAAAGCCGTTCGTCCGGAATGGGTTCGAAGCCTGAACCGGCCGCATCGGCGGTTCACGAATCGCAAACGCCTCAGTCGAAAGACAGCGGACAAGGTAATGCGCGCGGCAAAACCGCCGGCCAGGGACAAAAAGCCCAAGGCGCCGGCGGATTCAACAATGGCTTGTATGGGACCGGCGCGGGCAGCAATAAATAAGGCATTGCAACCGCGCGGTAATTGGTTTGCTAATTGGCGACGGCGATCAATTCGCGCGGCGATGCGCAATTGCGTTAGCGCGTGAACAATTCGTTTCATCGCCTCACCTGCCGTTGGCATTTGCTTCGGGGTTAGTACTTTTTACGCGGGCGTTTATCGTTCGGATATACCGCTTTGGCATAAAGCCGGTTTGCGGCCCGCGCCGACGCTGCACAGTGTGAAAACTACCCTCATAATGCGGTCATTCGACGAACCCGAACTCCCGCTCTCATGACCCAAGTCCAAGCAAGCCAGTCGCCCCGCCTTACGAGCCTGTCGCACGGTGGCGGCTGCGGCTGCAAGATCGCGCCCGGCCTGCTCGCCGATCTGCTCAAGCGAAGCGCGCCGCTGCCGTTTTTTCCCGACCTGCTGGTCGGCAACGACACCGCCGACGACGCCGCCGTCTACAAGCTCAACGAAGACCAGGCGATCGTCGCGACCACGGATTTCTTCATGCCGATCGTCGACGATCCGTTCGACTTCGGCCGCATCGCCGCGACCAATGCGATTTCCGACGTCTACGCGATGGGCGGCAAGCCGATCATGGCGCTCGCGATCGTCGGCATGCCGATCAACGTGCTGCCGCACGACGTGATCGCGGCCGTGCTGAAAGGCGGCGAATCGGTCTGCGCGGACGCGGGCATCCCGCTCGCGGGCGGCCATTCGATCGATTCGGTCGAGCCGATATACGGCCTGGTTGCGCTGGGCATCGTCGATCCGAAGCGCGTCAAGCGCAACGCGGGCGGCCAGGCCGGCGACGTGCTGATCCTCGGCAAGCCGCTCGGCGTCGGCATTCTGTCCGCGGCACTGAAAAAAGACCGGCTCGATGACGCCGGCTACGCGGCCATGATCGGCGCGACCACCAAGCTGAACCGGCCGGGCGCCGAGCTGGCGCGGCTCGACGGCGTGCATGCGCTGACCGACATCACCGGCTTCGGCCTGCTCGGTCACACGCTGGAACTCGCGCGCGGCTCGAAGCTGACCGCGCGCGTGCGCTATGCGGACCTGCCGTGGCTGCCGAACGTCGCGAGCCTGGCGGAAGCCGGCATCTTCACCGGCGCATCGGGCCGCAATTGGGACGCCTACGGCCACGACGTGGTGCTGCCCGCCACGTTGCCGTCCGCCGGCCGCGCGTTGTTGACCGATCCGCAGACGTCGGGCGGGCTGCTGGTGTCGTGCGCGCCCGATGCGGTCGACGAGGTGCTCGCGCTGTTCCGCGCCGATGGCTTCGCCGACGCGCGGGTGATCGGCGAGCTGGTGAGCGGGGAAGCGCGAGTCGAGGTCATCTGAGGCAGGCGGCTGAGGGGACGCGTCACCGGAGAACGCCGGCAAGGACGCATAACCGGCCCGAACGAGCCGCGCATGCGATAATTTCGGTCTTCCCGCGGTCCGTTTTGTCCCTACTCCCTTGAAAAGTCTTCTAGTCAGCCTCGATAAAGCCGACGATTTCGATGAAATCGTCGACGTTCGCACGCCGCTCGAGTTCGAGGAAGACCATATTCCGGGCGCGACCAACGCGCCAGTGCTCAGCAACGAAGAACGCGTGCTGGTCGGCACGACCTACAAGCAGGTGTCGCCGTTCGAGGGCACGCGGCTCGGCGCGGCGCTCGTCGCGCGCAACATCGCGCATCATCTCGAAACCACGTTCGCCGACCGGCCGCGCAACTGGCGCCCGCTCATCTACTGCTGGCGCGGCGGCAAGCGCTCGGGCTCGGTCACGACGCTGTTCAACATGATCGGCTGGTCAGCGCGGCAACTCGAGGGCGGCTACAAGAGCTATCGGCGCGCCACGCTGGAGAGGCTCGAAACCCTGCCGCGCCGCTTCAGCTACATCGCGCTCGTCGGCCCGACCGGCAGCGGCAAGACACGGCTGCTGTCGGCGCTGCATCAGGCCGGCGCGCAAACGCTCGACCTCGAGGCGCTCGCCTCGCATCGCGGCTCGCTGCTCGGCGCGTACACGGGCGTGCAGCAGCCGTCGCAGAAGCGTTTCGACACGCTGCTCGTCACCGCTCTGCAAGATTTCGACGTGAACCGGCCGGTGTTCGTCGAGGCGGAAAGCCGGCGCATCGGCACCGTCACGCTGCCGCTCGCGCTGCTCGAAACGTTTCATCGAGGCGCGTGCGTCGAGGTGCGTTCGAGCCGGGAGGATCGCGCGGCATTTCTGCTGCAGGATTACGCGCATCTGTTCGAGCATCCCGACTACTTCAAGGGACAGCTGGAACGGCTGATCGGTCTGCACAGCCGCGAGCGGGTCACGGGCTGGCAGCGGCTCGTCGACGACAACCGGCGCGCCGAGCTCGCGCACGAACTGATCGAACTTCACTACGATCCCGCGTATGCGCGCAGCAGCGGCCAGCATTTCGATCAGCTGCCGAATGCGCTGCAACTCGATTTCCGCCCGAACGATGCCGACGTCGTCGAGCAGGCGAAAACGCTGCTCGCGCAGCTCGACACCCGTACGCTAGTCCTCGGTTGACTCACAACGACATTTAAGAACCATCATGCAATCAACCCTTCGGCAACCCCGCGTCACGCTTGGCTGGGTCGTATTCCTGCTGATCGCCGTCGTCGGCCTCTTCTATGTGAAGTGGTTTCCGTACTACAACCGCGCGTTCGTCGCCGCGAGCCAGCATTCGATCGGCAAGTCGATCTTGATGGGCACGTCCGCGAGCGCCCCGGCGGCCTCGTGGCAGGCCGCGATCGACTTCGCGCTCACGTACGGCAAGGCGATCTGGCAGGCGATGGTGCTCGGCCTGCTGCTCGGCTCCGCGGTGCAGGCGCTGATTCCGCCGCA
Source organism: Paraburkholderia sp. JPY465 (assembly GCF_050436725.1). Classification (NCBI taxonomy): domain Bacteria; kingdom Pseudomonadati; phylum Pseudomonadota; class Betaproteobacteria; order Burkholderiales; family Burkholderiaceae; genus Paraburkholderia; species Paraburkholderia sp. JPY465. Next base: position 1,759,218 of record NZ_JBNDMT010000002.1, on the reverse strand, counting down.
GTGGGTCGCGCGCGCGCTCGGTCGTGCCGACTTCAACAGCGTCGTCAAAGGCGGCCTGATGTCGTTGCCGGGCATGATGTGCACCTGCTGCGCGGCGCCGGTCGTCGCCGGCCTGCGCGCACGCGAAGCGGCGCCGGGTGCGGCGATTGCTTTTTGGCTCGGTAATACCGCGCTGAATCCCGCGACACTGATCTTCATGGGCTTCGTGCTCGGCTGGCAGTGGATGGGCCTGCGTCTCGCGCTCGGCATCGTGATGGTGTTCGGCCTCGGCTACCTCGTGAACCGCATGGTCACGCCGCAGGAAGCGCAAGCGTCGCGAGAGGCCGTCGCGCAACTGGTCAGCGCCGACGATCCGGGCACCGCGTTCTCGCGCTGGATCTCGATTCTCGGGCGCATGACGCTGCGGCTCGTGCCGGAATACATCGTGCTCGTGCTGATTCTCGGCGCGGCGCGCGCGTGGCTGTTTCCGCATATAGGCCCGGACGTCGACAACAGCCTGCTGTGGATCATTGCGCTGTCGATCGCCGGCACGCTGTTCGTGATTCCGACCGCAGGTGAAGTGCCGATCATTCAGGCGATGCTGTCGTTCGGTATGGCCGCCGGCCCCGCCGGCGCGCTGCTGATGACGCTGCCGCTCGTCAGCGTGCCGTCGCTCGCGATGCTCGCGCGGTCGTTTCCGCGGCGCGTGCTGACGATGGTGGCCTGCGCGGTGGTGGTGTGCGGTGTCGTCAGTGGCTTGCTGGCCGTTACGCTAGGCTTCTGAGCCGGTTTTTGAGTTCGAGTCGTAGAAGAAGGAAGCATGAAACGTATCGCCGCTTTCGCCGTCACGTGTTGGTCCGCCGCCGGGCTGCTGTACGTTGGACAGCATTCGGTGGCGCTGATCGCGCTGAGCGGCGTCGTTGCTTTCGCGGGGTTCGATCTGCTGCGGCCTTGAAGGCATCGTTGTTTTTCTCGTCCGTGCAAGCTCGTTTGCCCGTTGCGTTCGCAGTAGCGTTCGCGTTCGCCCGCGCCTGACCGGAAAGGGCCTCGCGAATCGCTGCGAGCCATAACGCCACCGCGTGCGCGCCCGGGTCCACATGACCGATCGCTCGCTCGCCGACATAACTCGAACGCCCGCGGCGCGGATGCATCGAGGCGGTACGCGAGGTCGTTGCCAGCAGCTTGCCGACCATCGCATCGGCCGGCTCCAGCGCACCGCGCGCCACGCCGGGTTCGCCATGAATGCCGAGGCCCCATTCGATTTCGCGATCGCCCAGTTCGAAGCCCGGCTTGCCCGCGGCCGGCACCGTGCAGGGCGTCAGCGCGACGCCCATCGTGCCGAGAGACGCGGCCGCTTCTTTGGCGATCCGCGCGACCTCGGCCAACGGCAAACCGCGCGCCGCTGCCGCGCCCGCGATCTTGTGAACCAGCACCGTGCCCGCTAGTCCGCGACGGCCCGCGTGATCGCGCTCGCGCTCAACGCGACGTCGTCGGCGACGATCATCATCTCGACGGGAATGCCCTCGGCGCGCGCCATTTCGGCCGCGAGGCCAAAGTTGAAGCGGTCCCCCGTGTAGTTCTTGGCGATCAGCAACGCGCCCGCGGGACCGGCCACCGCACGGATTGCGTCGAGCACGGCGTCGGTGGATGGCGATGTAAAGACTTCGCCGGCCACCGCCGCGCTCAGCATGCCGTGGCCGACGTAGCCGCCGTGCGCGGGCTCGTGGCCCGAGCCGCCGCCGGAGATCAGCGCGACCTCGCCGCGCGTTGTCGAACGACGACGCGGCAGCGGCAGAGAGCGCGTGAATGTGCGCGAGCTGTGAGCCACGAGCGGACAACGAAAACGAAGGGAACGTGATGCCGAACGGCGAAACTGCGGGAACGACGGGATGGATTTGACAGGACCGTAGACGAAAGCGGAACCGCTTTCGTCTACGTCACAGATGCGTTGGTAGGCTCGATTGGATTCGAACCAACGACCCCCACCATGTCAAGGTGGTGCTCTAACCAACTGAGCTACGAGCCTTTAGAGGCGCGAATTATAGAGACTCATTGCGGACTTCACAAGCCCTTGCGGCGATTTATCGAAACGCATGTGTGTTGATCAGTTCGTCGCGGTCCATTCGGTGTCAGGGTCCAATGGATAAACCGGCCGTTTCACGTGCTCGAATCTGAACAGACCGTAGTCCGAACTCGTGACGCCGCGGCTATCGCATTCGACGAGCGCCGCCGCGATCGGCAAGAATACGGGCCGGCAATACATGCGTGATTTGAGCAGCAGAAAACGCGCGCGGCGCGGATCGATGCCGACGCTCTCGAACACGCCGAGATCCCATGGCTCATGCGTGTGTTCGGTCACGACGAGTTTCACCGTGCCAGTGTCGAGCACCGCCGCGCGACCCATGTACGCGCGTTGGCCCGTGTAGGTCGGACCGCTGATCACGTATTCGCCGTCCGTCAGCGCGCGCACGACGCCGGTCAGGGCGAGCGGCGAACGCGATGGCAAAGCATCGTTTGTCAGCTTGTTGCCGATCGCGAGCGTGACTGTACTTCCGACTCCTGAGGCCGCGAGGGCCGCGACCGCCTGCGGGTCGCACAACGGCCCGCTGACGATGCCTTCGAGGCCCTGCTTCAATGCTTCCTCGAGCAGATCCATCGTGTCGCACGTGCCGCCTGACATGCAGTTGTCGCCATGATCGAGCAGCAGCACCGGTTTGTCGGCGCCGCGCGCGAGCGACGCCGCCCGCGCGACCGATTCGGCAAGCGGCGCGCTGCGATAGACGAAATCGTCGCGCTCGTCCCAGATCTGCCGCGCGACTCGCTCGGCGACCGCCTCCGCATCCGCGCGCTCGCCATTGCCGACTACAACGACGCTAATGCATGGCGCGTCGATATCGGCGAGCGAGAAGCCCGCCAGCACCGACACCGCGAGCATGCCCTCGGCCTCGGCGGCGTGCGCGGCATCGAGCGCGCGTTTCATCGCGCCGTCGGCGCTCGCGCTGCGCAGCGTGTGCGTGAGCAGCGACGGTTGACGCCACGCGATGACCGGCTTTGCGTGGCCGTCGATCATGTCGAACAATAGGCGCGCCGCGTGCGCGCCAGTCTCGTACATGTCGACGTGCGGATAGGTCTTGAAACTGACGATGATGTCGGCGTTGTCGATCATCTTCTGCGTGACGTTGCCGTGCAGATCGAGTGCGACCGCGATCGGCGCTTGCGGCAATGAGGCACGGACACGCGCGAGCAGATCGCCTTCGCCGTCGACCGAGTTTTCGGCGACCATCGCGCCGTGCAGATCGAGCATTACCGCGTCGCAGCCCGTCGCGGCTGCCACGATCGCGTCGCTGATCGTATCGTAGGCGGCGGCGTCCACTGGCCCGCTCGGATTCGCCATGGCGGAGATCGGTGTCACGATTTCGGCGTGGACGCGCTCGGCCGCGTCGATGAACGCGGCCATCGCGGTTTGCATACCCTTGTTTTCGTCGAACGCGGCGCGGCCGTAGCTGGGACCGTTGCGGCCGAATGCGGCCAGCGGGGTTTCTACCGGCGAGAACGTGTTGGTCTCGTGGTTCATTCGTGCGATCAGGATCTTCATGCGCGTATGCTCCCTGTCCTCGACGTCGCGCTCAGCTGCAGCAGCATATTGAAGCCGGCTTCCAGCTGATCGGCGCGCGTCCTCGGTTTCGTTGTGGCTGACGCCGTCCTTTCATGGAACGAAGATCGTCTTGCCGGGTGTGACGCGCGCGAGATAGACCGCGTCGTGGCCCGCGCCGCTGATCACATCCATCGGGAACAGGCACGTCGAGACAGCCGACCGTGCCGCGGCGACGCGGCGCATGATCGAGCGCGCGAGGCAGTTCACCGCATGGAGCCCGCATCGATGCTTCCTTGGGTCGAACGCAGCTGGATGGCGCTTGCGGGCCGGACTTGCTCCCTTCCGGCTTGCTGGTCGGTGTTGTTCCAATTGTCATGATAGAGAGGTTTGGCCAAGGCTGACGACCGGACGTCCGCGAGGTCGGAATGTGGCGACGCTTTTCCGTGGGCGAAGGATGGGAGGGAAAACCGCTGGATTCGAGGGTAGCAAACGGCGCACCGCGGGCGATGTAGGTGTCAATCCGCTCGACTACAGACGCCGCGACATGCCGGCAATTTGCGCGCAAGTGGTTGCCAGCAAACGTTTTCGTCGAAGGAAGCGGGTAAAACGCAATGAAGGCTCAACCTTTTGCGAAGCGCGCCGTTATTGCATGTGCTCAGGCAAACCCCTTGGATCTCCATGGCACAACCGATTCCTTTCCGCAACACCAGCGCCGCCCGCGCGCGGCATGCCAAAGCCATGCTGTTGCCCATCGCGCGCCAGATCGCCGACGATCTCGCGTTACGAGTTCATCTGTCGCTCGACGCATTGCGTCGCGGCGTCGGCACGAAGAGCGATGCACAGACGCTCACGCAGATCATGCTGTTGACCAGCTACCTCGCCGATGCCGGCTTCGGCTCGATGAGCCATGAAGAACTCCACGCCGCGGATCGCGCCTCGGCGATGGTGTTCGACGCAGGTCGGGAACGCGACGAATGGAAGCTGGACGAAGCGCGATTCGAGCTCTTTGCATCGATCGCGACGAGGTACGATCGGCAGTTGCATCGCGCTCCGCTTTGGGCGATTACCGAGGCCAGTGAGAGACTCGACCGGTTTATTGCAGGGGGATCCGATCGAGCGCCGGCGCGAAAGCGGGCATAGCGGTTTTAGAGGAAGTGCCGACCGCCTGAGCCGGAAGGACACGGATTTTAAGCGAGCGTGTCGGAAGTCGCCGGGTTACGCGGATGCGCTTCGGATCGGAAAGTAGTTGAAGCGCGCGGAATTGGCCGCGTAAACGCAAAAACCCCACCGCTGGGGGTGGGGTTTCTGGCTTGTGGGGGAGCCTGACGATTACCTACTTTCACACGGGCAATCCGCACTATCATCGGCGTGGAGTCGTTTCACGGTCCTGTTCGGGATGGGAAGGGGTGGGACCGACTCGCTATGGTCATCAGGCATGACGGGTTGCTGCGTCGCTGTCAGGTTGAGGTCAACCTGGCGCCACAGCCAATCGGGAAGAAGCGTAAAGGATTCGTGTGTGGGTTGTGTTGTTTCTGGCGCAACACTGATCTCTCAACCGTGTGGGCTGGTGACTCCTGCGGGAGTTCCAGCGCATCCCTTTCGGGGATCGGACAGTCGCAAGCGCTAAAGCGCTAACTCATGTCGAAACACACCTGTTATAGGATCAAGCCTTACGGGCAATTAGTATCAGTTAGCTCAGTACATTACTGTACGTGCACACCTGACCTATCAACGTCCTGGTCTTGAACGACCCTTCAAGGGGCTCGAAGCCCCGGGGATATCTCATCTTAAGGCGAGTTTCCCGCTTAGATGCTTTCAGCGGTTATCTCTTCCGAACATAGCTACCCGGCGATGCCACTGGCGTGACAACCGGTACACCAGAGGTTCGTCCACTCCGGTCCTCTCGTACTAGGAGCAGCCCCCTTCAAATATCCAGCGCCCACGGCAGATAGGGACCAAACTGTCTCACGACGTTTTAAACCCAGCTCACGTACCTCTTTAAATGGCGAACAGCCATACCCTTGGGACCGGCTACAGCCCCAGGATGAGATGAGCCGACATCGAGGTGCCAAACACCGCCGTCGATATGAACTCTTGGGCGGTATCAGCCTGTTATCCCCAGAGTACCTTTTATCCGTTGAGCGATGGCCCTTCCATACAGAACCACCGGATCACTATGACCTGCTTTCGCACCTGTTCGACTTGTCAGTCTCACAGTCAAGCACGCTTATGCCATTGCACTATCAGCACGATTTCCGACCGTACCTAGCGTACCTTCGTACTCCTCCGTTACACTTTGGGAGGAGACCGCCCCAGTCAAACTGCCTACCATGCACTGTCCCCGATCCGGATCACGGACCAAGGTTAGAACCTCAAACAGATCAGGGTGGTATTTCAAGGACGGCTCCACGCAGACTGGCGTCCACGCTTCATAGCCTCCCACCTATCCTACACAGACCGGTTCAAAGTCCAATGCAAAGCTACAGTAAAGGTTCATGGGGTCTTTCCGTCTAGCCGCGGGGAGATTGCATCATCACAAACACTTCAACTTCGCTGAGTCTCGGGAGGAGACAGTGTGGCCATCGTTACGCCATTCGTGCAGGTCGGAACTTACCCGACAAGGAATTTCGCTACCTTAGGACCGTTATAGTTACGGCCGCCGTTTACCGGGACTTCAATCAGGAGCTTGCACCCCATCATTTAATCTTCCGGCACCGGGCAGGCGTCACACCCTATACGTCCACTTTCGTGTTTGCAGAGTGCTGTGTTTTTATTAAACAGTCGCAGCCACCAGTTTATTGCAACCCCTTCACCCTTCTGGCGCAGGCCAGTCAAGCTACCGGGGCGTACCTTATCCCGAAGTTACGGTACCAATTTGCCGAGTTCCTTCTCCCGAGTTCTCTCAAGCGCCTTAGAATACTCATCTCGCCCACCTGTGTCGGTTTGCGGTACGGTCACTGTGAAACTGAAGCTTAGAGGCTTTTCCTGGAACCCCTTCCAGTTGCTTCGCTTCCGAAGAAGCTCGCGCCACACCCTTGAGTCCTGTGCCCGGATTTGCCAGGGCACCCTCTCCAATGCAGCGACCGGGACTTCCAACACCCGGACAACCTTCCGCGATCCGTCCCCCCATCGCATTTCACAATGGTGCAGAAATATTAATCTGCTTCCCATCAGCTACGCATTTCTGCCTCGCCTTAGGGGCCGACTCACCCTACGCCGATGAACGTTGCGTAGGAAACCTTGGGCTTACGGCGAGGGGGCCTTTCACCCCCTTTATCGCTACTCATGTCAGCATTCGCACTTCCGATACCTCCAGCACACTTTCCAGTGCACCTTCGCAGGCTTACGGAACGCTCTCCTACCATGCACATAAATGTGCATCCGCAGCTTCGGTATATGGCTTAGCCCCGTTACATCTTCCGCGCAGGACGACTCGATCAGTGAGCTATTACGCTTTCTTTAAAGGGTGGCTGCTTCTAAGCCAACCTCCTGACTGTTTTAGCCTTCCCACTTCGTTTCCCACTTAGCCATATTTGGGGACCTTAGCTGGCGGTCTGGGTTGTTTCCCTCTTGACACCGGACGTTAGCACCCGATGTCTGTCTCCCGTGATTGCACTCTTCGGTATTCGGAGTTTGCTATGGCGAAGTAATCCGCAATGGACCCCACAACCATGACAGTGCTCTACCCCCGAAGGTGATACACGAGGCACTACCTAAATAGTTTTCGGAGAGAACCAGCTATTTCCAGGTTTGTTTAGCCTTTCACCCCTATCCACAGCTCATCCCCTAACTTTTCAACGTTAGTGGGTTCGGTCCTCCAGCACGTGTTACCGTGCCTTCAACCTGGCCATGGATAGATCACCTGGTTTCGGGTCTACACCCAGCGACTGGACGCCCTGTTCGGACTCGCTTTCGCTACGCCTGCCCTAATCGGTTAAGCTCGCCACTGAATGTAAGTCGCTGACCCATTATACAAAAGGTACGCCGTCACCCCTTGCGAGGCTCCGACTGTTTGTATGCATGCGGTTTCAGGATCTGTTTCACTCCCCTCCCGGGGTTCTTTTCGCCTTTCCCTCACGGTACTGGTTCACTATCGGTCGATCACGAGTATTTAGCCTTGGAGGATGGTCCCCCCATCTTCAGACAGGATTTCACGTGTCCCGCCCTACTTGTCGTACACCCAGTTCTTTCACAATGTTTTCGCCTACGGGGCTATCACCCGCTATGGCCGCACTTTCCAGAGCGTTCGGCTAACACTGCAAATAAAGAGTACAGGCTGATCCCATTTCGCTCGCCACTACTTTGGGAATCTCGGTTGATTTCTTTTCCTGCGGTTACTTAGATGTTTCAGTTCACCGCGTTCGCTTCACGCAGCCTATGGATTCAGCTACGGATACTCCATTAGGAGTGGGTTTCCCCATTCGGACATCTCCGGATCAAAGCTTGTTTGCCAGCTCCCCGGAGCTTTTCGCAGGCTACCGCGTCCTTCATCGCCTGTGATCGCCAAGGCATTCACCACATGCACTTGTTCGCTTGACCCTATAACGGGTGTGTCTCAGTTCAGACGCACGCGCTACAGGTTGAGTATTCGTGTTGCGCCGTATTCCAAAGCGATCTCTCGATCACTTATAAAATACATCGATACAATCACAACCCTGATTCACCTACTCACGCACCCATCTCCAGGTCCGCTTTCGTGAATCTCTTTACTACTTCTTCCTGATTGTTAAAGAACGACAGCCGATCATGAGTTGCCTCACATCGCGCTGACTGGCTCAATCGCCAATGCGCAACGCTCTGCATGTGTGCAGAACCCTGCGCATTGAGGATTGGTGGAGGATGACGGGATCGAACCGACGACCCCCTGCTTGCAAAGCAGGTGCTCTCCCAGCTGAGCTAATCCCCCAGTCATACAGCACACACTCCAGAGGGGCTCACCCGACCAGCTCACCAGACAAGACAGTGGTGGGTCTGGATGGATTCGAACCATCGACCCCCGCCTTATCAAGACGGTGCTCTAACCGACTGAGCTACAGACCCCTGAGTCTGTCTGCGTTGCTTCTCTAAACCACAGCCGATAAGCGTGAGCACTTGAATGCACTGAATGCATAGCTCTGGAAAGGAGGTGATCCAGCCGCACCTTCCGATACGGCTACCTTGTTACGACTTCACCCCAGTCATGAATCCTACCGTGGTGACCGTCCTCCTTGCGGTTAGACTAGCCACTTCTGGTAAAACCCACTCCCATGGTGTGACGGGCGGTGTGTACAAGACCCGGGAACGTATTCACCGCGGCATGCTGATCCGCGATTACTAGCGATTCCAGCTTCACGCACTCGAGTTGCAGAGTGCGATCCGGACTACGATCGGTTTTCTGGGATTGGCTCCACCTCGCGGCTTGGCAACCCTCTGTTCCGACCATTGTATGACGTGTGAAGCCCTACCCATAAGGGCCATGAGGACTTGACGTCATCCCCACCTTCCTCCGGTTTGTCACCGGCAGTCTCCCTGGAGTGCTCTTGCGTAGCAACTAGGGACAAGGGTTGCGCTCGTTGCGGGACTTAACCCAACATCTCACGACACGAGCTGACGACAGCCATGCAGCACCTGTGTGATGGCTCCCTTTCGGGCACTCCCGCCTCTCAGCAGGATTCCATCCATGTCAAGGGTAGGTAAGGTTTTTCGCGTTGCATCGAATTAATCCACATCATCCACCGCTTGTGCGGGTCCCCGTCAATTCCTTTGAGTTTTAATCTTGCGACCGTACTCCCCAGGCGGTCAACTTCACGCGTTAGCTACGTTACCAAGCCAATGAAGGCCCGACAACCAGTTGACATCGTTTAGGGCGTGGACTACCAGGGTATCTAATCCTGTTTGCTCCCCACGCTTTCGTGCATGAGCGTCAGTATTGGCCCAGGGGGCTGCCTTCGCCATCGGTGTTCCTCCACATCTCTACGCATTTCACTGCTACACGTGGAATTCCACCCCCCTCTGCCATACTCCAGCGCTGCAGTCACCAATGCAGTTCCCAGGTTAAGCCCGGGGATTTCACATCGGTCTTACAGCACCGCCTGCGCACGCTTTACGCCCAGTAATTCCGATTAACGCTCGCACCCTACGTATTACCGCGGCTGCTGGCACGTAGTTAGCCGGTGCTTATTCTTCCGGTACCGTCATCCCTCATGGATATTAGCCACGAGGTTTTCTTTCCGGACAAAAGTGCTTTACAACCCGAAGGCCTTCTTCACACACGCGGCATTGCTGGATCAGGCTTGCGCCCATTGTCCAAAATTCCCCACTGCTGCCTCCCGTAGGAGTCTGGGCCGTGTCTCAGTCCCAGTGTGGCTGGTCGTCCTCTCAGACCAGCTACAGATCGTCGGCTTGGTAGGCCTTTACCCCACCAACTACCTAATCTGCCATCGGCCGCCCCTTGAGCGCGAGGTCCCGAAAGATCCCCCGCTTTCCTCCACAGAGCGTATGCGGTATTAATCCGGCTTTCGCCGGGCTATCCCCCACTCCAGGACACGTTCCGATGTATTACTCACCCGTTCGCCACTCGCCACCAGACCGAAGTCCGTGCTGCCGTTCGACTTGCATGTGTAAGGCATGCCGCCAGCGTTCAATCTGAGCCAGGATCAAACTCTTCAGTTCAAACCTGTTACTGTTTTCGGTTTCGTCAGAAACCGGTCGCTCACTCAACGTACTGACGATGATCAATCCGTCTTTCGACAGATAAACCTTCCTCTAATACTGTGTGAGGCTTTCTGATACTTTTTGCCTTGCAGCAGATCCACAAGAATCCGCCGCCGCATTCCGCATCAAGCGCCCACACTTATCGGCTGTTAGTTTTTAAAGATCGATCCGCCCAACCCGCCGCGCCTGAACCACCACTACCCGGCACCGCTTCGTTTGCGTCGCTGCGTCTGCAGCAGAGAAACGAGATTATGGAGAGCGGTCGACAACACGTCAAGCCCCTTCTGCGAATTTCTTTTGGGGACAGCACACGAGGATGCGGCCCCCATAGATAAGAAAACGACAAGCCCCCTTGTGCAAGGATCAACGCGCCCCTATCTACGTCGTGTCCCGCGCATGCACACGGACTCCGCACCCGCGCAGTCTCACGCATGCATGCGACAACAACGACGATGATTTGATGTGCACCCATGAGCGCGAACCCCCAAGCTCGTATATAATGCGAGCCGCGCAAAATTTCGCATGTCCATCGGCCCGCTTCGAGCGGGCTCATCTTTTTTGCTCCCCAGAGCACAGCCCAACAACCGCGTTGAGTCACATCAGGTGATGCTGAGCCCTGCTCGAAACGCCTGACGGTAGCGTCTTGCGTCTCATAGCGAAGCCTCTAGAGGAAATTACGTGAACCCTTTTGATCGCGAAGATTCGCAACACGAAACCGCCGCCTTCACTGCCAAAGTTCCGTCCGGCCGTGCGGCCAAAGGCAAGGGCGCCAGCAAAGCGATCCCTGTGGCAGCCGAGCTGCCGCCGCAACAAGCCGAAGAACGCCAGCGCCTGATGCGCGCACTGATTCAGCTGGGTAAAGAGCAAGGCTATCTGACCCACGCGCAGATCAACGACCACCTGCCCGACAACTTCACCGCAACCGCCGCGATCGACAGCATCGTCAGCGCGTTCAGCGACATGGGCGTGCAAGTGTACGAGCAGGCGCCGGACGCAGAAACGCTGCTACTCAACTCGAACTCCCCCGCGGTGGTGTCGGACGACCAGGCGGACGAGGAAACCGAAGTCGCGCTGTCGACCGTCGACTCCGAATTCGGCCGCACCACCGACCCCGTGCGTATGTACATGCGCGAAATGGGCGCGACAGAGCTACTCACCCGCGCAGGCGAAATCGCGATCGCGAAGCGCATCGAAGACGGCCTGCACGAAATGGTCCAGGCGATCGCCGCATGCCCGCTCGCGATCTCCGCAATCCTCGCGAGCGCGCAGCAGGTTGCCGACGGCGAGCTGCGCATCGACGAACTCGTCGACGGTCTGAATGAAGAGACCGGCGCCGCGGAAGAAGTCGAGAGCGCCGATGCGGATGCCGACGAAGACAGCGTTGCCGACGAAGACAGCGACGACGAAGAAGAAGACGACGACGGCCCGGCCGATTCGTCGGCGGCGGACGAAGCTCGCCTGAAGCAGCTCACGAGCGACTGCCTCGAAATCTTCGCCCAGGTTGGCATACTGTTCGACCAGATGAACGCGTCGCACACGCGCGGCGACGTCACCTCGAAGGCCTATCTGCGCGCGCGCGAAGACATTCAGCAGCACCTCGCGAAGATCCGCTTCACCGCACGCACGATCGACCGTCTGTGCGGCGACGTGCAGCACCAGGTCGCGCAAGTGCGCGCGATCGAGCGCAACATTTTGCAGATCGTCGTCTCGAAGGCCGGCATGCCGCGCGAGAAGTTCATCGAGACGTTCGCGGGTAACGAGGCCGACCTCGGCTGGACCGAGCGTGCCGCGCGCACCGGCGCTTCGACGTACGGCGCGGCGCTCGAGCGTCATCTGCCGGCCATCCAGTCCGAACAGCAGAAGCTGATCGACATCGAAGCGACAGTGTCGCTGCCGCTCAAGCATCTGAAAGAGATCAACCGCAAGATGGTCGCGGCCGAGTCGAAGATGCGCAAGGCCAAGAGCGAGATGATCGAGGCGAACCTGCGTCTCGTGATCTCGATCGCGAAGAAGTACGTGAACCGCGGCATGCTGTTCCTCGATCTGATCCAGGAAGGCAACATCGGTCTGATGAAGGCCGTGGACAAGTTCGAATACCGTCGTGGCTGGAAGTTTTCGACGTATGCGACGTGGTGGGTCCGTCAGGCCGTCACGCGTTCGCTCGCCGATCAGGCCCGCACGATCCGCGTGCCGGTGCACATGATCGAAACGATCAACAAGCTGAACCGCATTTCGCGCGAGATCCTGCAGCAGACCGGCCAGGAAGCGCATCCGGCGGTGCTCGCGGAACGCATGGAGTTGTCGGAAGAGAAGGTGCGCGGGATTCTGAAGATCGCGAAGCAACCGGTATCGCTCGAAACGCCGGTCGGCGACGACGGCGATGCGACGCTCGGCGACATGATCGAAGACGCAGCCGTGTCGTCGCCGGCGGATGCCGCGATGCAGGCCGACCTGCGTGCTGCAATCGACGACGCGCTCGACTCGCTGTCGCCGCGCGAAGCGAAGGTGCTGCGCATGCGCTACGGCATCAACACGAAGTCGGATCACACGCTCGAAGAAGTGGGCAAGCAGTTCGACGTGACGCGCGAGCGGATCCGTCAGATCGAGAGCAAGGCGATGCGCAAGCTCATGCATCCGAGCCGCGCGGACCGTCTGAAGTCGTTCCTCGACCGATAAGCGTTTGCCACGCTTGCCGTGCGCGCCGCACGGCAAGCCACGCACATCGTCACACACAAGCAGCGGGATGAACCGGTTGACGGTGAGTCCCGCTGTTTGTTTTTGTGCTGTACCTTCCCGGTAGCCTTACGCGCGCGAGTTCTCCGCTTCACGTCTCCCCTGTTGTCCACAGATTTTGGGAACAAGCTTGTGGACAAGCTGAGCATGACTACGCTAAGTCATTGAGCGTACTGCGTTTCGCTCTCACGCCTTCGATGAGTCGCGTGTCCTATCGGTGAGCGCACACCGTGCGAACCGCCGTCCAGGTTTGCGCACTCAACGCGAATCCGAACTCAAAAGGCGCCACCATGATCCAGCAGGTTCAGCATGCCCTCGCCGGTCAGCGGCGCAGCCACGGTGCTTTGCCCCAGCATGTGCGGATCGAGATAGCCGGAAACCTGCAGCGTGTCGGCGGCAAAGCGCATCAGCCGATGCAGTACGATCGGCGCACCGCAGCCCAGCGTGAACACGATGATCGCGAGGTTGCCGCACTGCAAGCCGAGCAGACGCGCGACGCTGACGTTGCTGCCGAAATGCAATTGCGAGCCGAGCGACGTATTGCCCATCACATGACGCGTCAGCGCGGCGACATAGAAGCCGCGGATCAGCATCGTGCCGATCGAGAACAGTGCATAAAACAAAAACAGCGATCCGAGCGCGGCCCGCCAGGGCGCCACACCCGCCCCCGACACGTGGCCGACATGCATCGATGCGAGCGCGCCCTTCAGAAACACCATGAACAGCACCGCAAAAAGAACGACCACGCCGACGAACGTAACGAGGAACAGACCGTAGACGACCCCCGCGCGCCCCTTGAAGCGAAACGCCAGGCTACCGAAGCTGCTCGCGTTGATGCGGCGCTCCGTCAGACGCATCGACGTCCACGGCATCGTCTGGCCAAGCGTGACAACGCACAACAGCGCATACAGCAGCGCGTGCACTCCGTAGCCAAGCGCCGAGCCGGTCATACCGCCGCGAACACCGCACCACTGCGTGCGGCTCAGCCGGTAGCGCTGCGCGCTGAAAAACGCGGCCGCCGCGAACACGACGATCAGCAGATAAAACGCGATGACAGGCAGCGAACCGAGCGCCCCGCTTTTCGTCAGCATGCGCAAGACCACACTCAGCGCCCCAGCCGCGAACGTCGCGCCCAATACGACCACGATCGCGACCAGAAAGCCCTTGAATAGCTCGCCCCCGGTGCCGGTGTACTCGAAGCGCTCGTCCTGAAACCGCATGTGCGACCAGACATAGCGGCGGTTGTTCGTGGTCGCCCAGAAGCGGTAAATGCCGAGCGTCACGATTTGCAGCAAAAGGCTTCTGAAAAAGATGCCGTAGAGGTCGCCGAGCGTGCCGTCGTAGATCAACAGCGGCCGCTTCTCGTCGAGTGAATTCATTGCGTTGCCCTCTTTTCTTCTTCATTTAACGTTTTTTGTGGCCCGCTCACGCATGCTCGTGCGGCACTCATATGCGGCATGCATGGGCGAACGCGACGGGCGACGGTGCTTTCCCGTGCGAAGGTCGGCTCGCGTGGCGCGAGCCCATGCAAAACCTGTCTCTTAGACACGCAGGGAATCACGCAAAACGGAAACCGACCGGCAAACACATAATTACACGGTTTCTTATCTTTATAAATGGCATTTCGCATATAAATCGGCCATTTTCATTACGAAATTTGGCAACGCGCGAATATATTCAATTCGCATAATTTCGAATTACCGCACGCAATAAAGATTTCATTGCGGCGATCATTTGACGGTCCGCTCGCGAGTGCGCACCACCCGCCGTGGTAATCCTCCGGACGTGGCCGAAGCTTGGCACGGCCGACCTGAGGAAGCGGCTTACGCGGACGAAAACGATTGCGTATTGGCACTCAACGCAATTCCACAATTAATAAGGAATGCGGTGAATTCTGCTAAATCGCCACAATTTTTGGCATTGGAATAAAAAACCCGGCTGCACATTAGATGCTAACCGGGTAATTTCCGCATTGCGCGGATTGTATTGATGCATTGCGGGTTTTATTGCCCCTCGAAGTACAGCTCGAGCGCGCGCTTCATTCGATGCACGCCGGTTTCAATCTCATCCACACCCGGCGCGGCAAACGACAGACGCAGCGCCGCCCTATCGACCGAGTCCTTGTAGAACGCGACGCCCGGCACGAACATCACGTTCTGTTCAATGCACATGCGCAGATAGTCGGATGCATCGCGCGCCGCATTAAGACGCGCCCACACGAACATGCCGCCGGCCGGACGATGAAACGCGATGTGCTGTGCGAGATGCGTATCGAGCGCATCGCATAGCGCGCGGCATTTCACCGCATACGCATCGATGATGCGCGGCAGATGACGCTCCAACGCGCCGCTCGCGAGGTACTCGGCCGCAATCACGTGGGTCCACGGCGCGCTGCACAGATCGACCGTCTGCTTGGCGACCACGCAGCGCCGCACGATCTCCCCGTGCGCGACCATCCAGCCGACCCGCAAACCCGGCGCGACGATTTTCGACAGACTCGAAAAATGCACGACCCAGTCGCGCGAACCGGGCACCTGCTCGCTCAACGCGAAAAGCGAAGGCACGGCCGTGCCGCCGAAACGCAGATCACCGTACGGATCGTCTTCGACGATCACGAACCGATAACGCACCGCCAGTTTCAACAATGCGAGTCGACGTTCGAGCGACAACGTCGCGCCAGTCGGATTCGCGAAGGTCGGCACCGTGTACAGCAGCTTGGGAGCGCGACGCAGCGTGCCCGATTCGAGCACTGCGGCGAGCTTCGCGACGTCGAGTCCGTGCTGATCGACGGATACCGTGACGACGTCGGCCTGTTGCAGTTTCAGCGCCTGCAACGTGGCCGGATACGCGGGCTGTTCGACGAGCACGACGTCGCCGGGCGCCACCATCACGCGCAGCAGCAGATCGAAGCCTTGTTGCGAACCGGTCGTCACCAGCAGCTCTGTTGGCGTGCAGGGCGCGCCGCGCCGTGCCATCAGTTGCGCGAGCTGTTCCTTGAGGATAGCGATGCCATCGGTCGGGCCGTATTGCAGACACAGCGTCGGCTGATGCGAGGCGCGCGCGGCCGCGGCATCGAGTCCTTCACGGTCGAACAGATCGCTCGCCGGATAGCCGCCGGCAAACGAGATCATGCCGGGCTGCGCGAGGTATTTGAACAGCTCGCGGATCGGCGAGCCGCTCGGTGCTTCGAATGCGGGATTGAACGAGAACATCATGACGGCCGCCTGCCTTTCGTGTGGTATCGATTCGGATGTCGAAGACGATCGGCGTCGATTGTGGCCATCGGCGGGATCTGCGGCAAACGATATCTATGCACTAGTTATTGCGTTTTCCGCATGCCCCCCCATCGGGCCATACAAGGCGCTGGCTACACCACGTTCTTCTCGATGATCGGCCGGTTTTCAAGCACGCGCACGAAGCTCAGTGAATCGAGGTCGAGCGTCGTATAGCGGCCATGCAGAATCAATTCGCTGATGCCGCGTCCGGTTGCCGGGCCTTGCTGCAAACCGTGGCCGCTGAAGCCATTCGCGAAGATGCAGTTATCGACATCCGGATGATGGCCAATGATCGCGTTCTGATCGAGCACGTTGTATTCGTAATAGCCGGACCAGCAGTTCTGCACGCGCAGCGCCTCGAATTGCGGCACGCGATTCGCGAGCGTCGGCCAGATCACGTCGTCGAATAGCGCGTGATCGACTTCGTCGAGCGGTAGATCGTCCGGGTCGTTATCGGCCGATGGCGACGTGCCGCAGATATACGAATTGCCTTCCGGCCGGAAGTACACGCCGCTCGGATCGATCAGCAGCGGACAGCGTTCGAGCCTCGCCGGCGACGTGACATTGAAGATACTGCGCCGCCGCGCAAAGACGGGCAGGTCGATGCCGATCATTTGCGCGACTTTGCGCGACCACGCGCCGGCCGCGTTGACGACGACGTCGCAAGCATAGGTCTCGCCGTCCGCGGTTCGTACCTGCGTGACGCGGCTGCCGTCGCGATGCAGCGCGGTGACGTCGGCCGCGACATAGCGCGCGCCGAGCGCCTGCGCTTTCTTGCGCAGCGCCTGCACGAGACCGTAGCCGTCGAACCAGCCCTCGCCGCTTTCGCCAAAAGCGCCGGCAACGAGATCGTCGGTATTGAGCCACGGGAAGCGCGTTTGCAAGCCGTGCGTGTCGAGCAGGCTGATGTCCGCGCCGAGGCTTTTTTGCAGCGCGTGATTCTCGCGCAGTGTCGCTTCACCGGCCGATGTCGCGAGGAACAGGTAGCCGCCTTCGTGCAGATCGATCGACGGCCGCGTACCGTCGACTTCGAGCCGCTCGCCGATCGAACGCAGAAACTCGATGCCGAACAGCGACATCTGAATGGAAAGCGGCGTAGAAAATTGCTGCCGGATCGACGCCGCCGACAAGGCCGACGACGAACGCGCATAGCTCGGATCGCGTTCGATCACCGTGACGCCGACCGTCGGATCGGACAGCCGCAAGAAATACGCAATCGAACTGCCGATTACCCCACCGCCGACGATCACGACTTTCGAACTCACGTCTTACCCCACGAGTAACGTGGCCGCTCCGGAACGCCGGGCGGCGCAAACGGATTGCTATCTG
Source organism: Paraburkholderia sp. JPY465 (assembly GCF_050436725.1). Classification (NCBI taxonomy): domain Bacteria; kingdom Pseudomonadati; phylum Pseudomonadota; class Betaproteobacteria; order Burkholderiales; family Burkholderiaceae; genus Paraburkholderia; species Paraburkholderia sp. JPY465. Next base: position 1,741,614 of record NZ_JBNDMT010000002.1, on the reverse strand, counting down.
CAACGCGCGGCTGTGGCGCGCCTGACGGCGACGTCACGCATGCGCGCGTCAGTCGAGATTGAAGTCGATACCCTGCGCCAGCGGCAGCGCCGACGAGTAGTTCACGGTATTGGTCGCGCGACGCATATACGCCTTCCACGCATCCGAACCGGACTCGCGCCCGCCGCCCGTTTCCTTCTCGCCGCCAAACGCGCCGCCGATCTCCGCGCCGCTCGGTCCGATGTTGACGTTGGCGATGCCGCAGTCGCTGCCCGACGCGGACAGGAAGCGCTCCGCTTCGCGCAGGTCGCTCGTGAACACGCACGACGACAGACCATGATGCGCGGCATTGTTCGCCTCGACCGCATCGGCGAAATCGGCATAGCGCAGCACGTACAGAATCGGCGCGAACGTTTCCTTCAGCACGACCGGCGTCTGCGACGGCATCTCGACGATGGCCGGACGCACGTAGTAGCCGTCCTCATAACCCTTCACTTCGACGCGCTCGCCGCCGAACACCTTGCCGCCCTCGGCCTTCGCCTGCTGCAGCGCTTCCTGCATGCGATCGAACGATTGACGGTCGATCAGCGGCCCCATCAGCGTGCCCTTTTCGAGCGGATTGCCGATCGGCACGCGGCTATACAACTGCTTCAGACGCTCGACGGTCTTTTCGTACACGCTGTCGTGCACGAACAGACGCCGCAGCGTCGTGCAGCGCTGACCGGCCGTGCCGACCGCCGAGAACAGGATGCCGCGCATCGCGAGTTCATGGTCCGCCGTCTGCGCGACGATGCCCGCATTGTTGCCGCCGAGTTCGAGCAGCGAGCGGCCGAAGCGCTTCGCCACCTCGACGCCGACCTTGCGCCCCATTTCCGTGCTGCCCGTCGCGCTGACGATCGACGCGCGCGGATCGGCCACGAGCTTTTCGCCGACGTCGCGGCCGCCGATGATCAGCGCCGCGAGGCCAGCCGGCGCATCGCCGAATTCCTTCAGCGCGTCTTCGAGAATCTTGTTCACCGCGAGCGCCGACAGCGGCGTCTTTTCCGACGGCTTCCAGATCACCGCGTTGCCGCACACCAGCGCGAGCGCCGCATTCCACGACCACACCGCCACCGGGAAGTTGAACGCGGAGATCACGACGCAGGTGCCGAGCGGATGCCACGACTCCGCCATCCGGTGACCCGGGCGCTCGGACGCGATCGTCAAACCGTACAACTGGCGCGACAGACCGACCGCGAAATCGCAGATGTCGATCATTTCCTGCACTTCGCCCATGCCTTCCTGCAGGATCTTGCCTGTCTCCAGCGAAACGAGGCTGCCGAGCGCGTGCTTCTGTTCGCGTAGCCGATTGCCGAGCAGCCGCACCAGCTCGCCGCGGCGCGGGGCCGGCACGTTGCGCCATACGGCGAACGCGTCTTTGGCCCGGGCGAGCGCCGCGTCGACCTCAGCCGCCGTCTGGCTGGCCACACGGCCGATGAGCTCGCCGGTGATTGGCGAATGAACCGCGATATCGCCGGCTTGCGCGGCGTGGGCAATGCCGAGATCGGCGAGGATGGTGGACGCGTCCATGTGAACCCCTTTAATTTCCGATGCGAAACAAGAGTAAGTTCGGAAACTATACACGCGGCTTTGTGTGGCGGCAAGGAGATGCCCGGAGAGTGAAACACCGGTTGACAAAAGGCGGCATTGTTTCCTGAAGGAAACTTCAGTCGGGACTCAGGCGGATGTGCCAAGCCCGCGCGTCGAGCGTCAAGCATCGGTCGCGCCGTCCCCTTCCGCCGCCGCCATCAACCGATCGACCAGCACACGCGCGAACGGCGGCAAGTCCTGCAGACTGCGCACGCAGATCTTCAGCTTACGCTCGGCCCACGGATCGTTCAGGCCGACGATCGCGATCTGCATCGTCTTCCTGTGCCGCAGCGCGACCGATTCCGGCACGATGCCGATTCCGACGCCCGCCTCGATCATCCGGCACGCGGCCTCGAAGTTGCCGACCTGGATGCGAAGCTTGAGACGCGCGCCGAGCGCATCGGCGGCGCTCGTGATGAACGCGTGGATTGCGCTCGACGTCGGCAGGCTGACGAAGTTCGCGTTCAGCACCTGCGAGAAATCGACCGACGCCTGCCTCGCGAACGGATGCTCGCACGACGTCACGAGCACGAGCCGATCGTCGCGATACGGCAGCATCTGCAGATGCTCGGCATGCACATTGCCCGCGACGATGCCGATATCGGTCGCGCTGTCGGCGACGCCCTTGACGATCTCGCCGCTCAGCACCTCGCGCAGATCGATGTTCACGTCCGGGTGATCGCGCAGAAAACGGCTCAGCACGGCCGGCAGGAACTCGCTGATCGCGGTCGTGTTGGCCCAGATGCGCACGTGGCCCTTGATGCCATCGCCGTACTCCTGCATATCGCCGGCCAGATGCGCGACGCGTTCGAGCACGAGCCGCGCGTGATGCACGAAGGACTCGCCCGCGGGTGTCGGCGTCACGCCTTGGCTGGTTCGATAGAGCAGCTTGATGCCGAGCTGCTCCTCGAGATTCTTGACCCGGTTGCTGGCGGCCGGCGCCGACAGGTGCGAGCGCTCCGCCGCACGCGCGAGGTTGCGCGTGTCGGCGATGTGCATGAGCAGGCGTAAATCGACGAAATCGAAGTGCATGATGAAAGCTGCTAGCGAAGCATGAGCAGGACAGACTTTCATCTTAACCAGGTGTGGTGAAAATTTAGCCGGGGAAAGATCCGAATCGACGGCCCCCCTTCATGCGCGTACGGCCTAAGCCGACTCTTGCATCATTTCCGCTTGCGGCATCAGCTCGGCATCGGGCGAGATCTCTTCGAGCGTCTGCTGGCTCGTTTCGATGCGCAGCGCGAGAATCGCGATGCTCAGCAGCAACAGCACGCCACCGACCATCGTCAGCACACCCGTCACGCCGAACTGCGTGTAGAGCAGCAGTGCGACATACGGTGTCGACATCGACGCCGCGCGGCCGCACGTGCCGGCCACGCCGGTGCCGCGCAAGCGATGCGCGGTCGGAAACAGCTCGGGAATATAGCCGAACAGGCCGAGCGTGCAGACCGTGTAGATCGTCGTGACAAGCGCAAAGCCGACGACCGCGATCGGCACCGGCGCACGCATTTGCACGTAGACGAAGCCGAGCACGATCGTTGCCAGCGAGAACAGCACGATGCCGTTGCGCCGCCCGAGGCGGTCCGTCACGAGATAACCGACCACCGCGCCGGCCGGCGCGCCGAACGACATCAGCAGCACGAAGCCGAGCGACTGCACGATGGTCAGGCCTTCCTTGACGAAGAACGTAGGCAGCCACGCGACGAAACCGTACAGCGACATGTTGATCGCCATGCAGGTCAGCGCGGCGACCAGCGTGCGGCCGATCATGCCGCGCGCGAACAGCGCCGAGAACGGCGCGGCCGGCACCTCGTGACTGACCACGCGCGCGACCGGCGGCAGCTTGCCGACGCGCGCCTCGACCTGGCGCTCGATCGCCGCGACGGTGGCCTCCGCCTCTTCGAGCCGGCCAACCGTTTCGAGCCAGCGCGGCGACTCCGGCATCCGATGCCGCAGGAACCACACGATCATCGCGCCGACACCCGCGATCGCGAACATGTAGCGCCAGCCGAGATGCGGAATCACCCAATAGCCGACTGCGGTCGCGCCGAGCAGACCGGAGTTGATGATCAGCGCGAGCAACGCGGTCCAGCGGCCGCGCGTGGCGGGTGGCACGAATTCGCACAGCGTGCCGGCGGCGACCACGAGTTCGGCGCCTAGGCCGATGCCCATAATGAAGCGCAGCAGGATCAGCCAGTAGATGTCCGGCGCGAAGCAGGCGGCGAGCGATGCGAGGCCGAAGATCGCGAGATTGGCCTGATACGAATAGCGCCGGCCGAAGCGGTCGCCGAGATAGCCCGACAGGCCCGCGCCGATCATCATGCCCATGAAGGTCGCGGAGATGAAGAAGGAGCCGAGGCGCAGATCGGTGAAGCCGGTTTTGACCATCGCCGCGAGCGCGCCGTTGGCGAGATAGATGTCGAAGGCGTCGAGGAAAGCGCCTGCGCCGATCAGGCCGAGGATGTTCCAGTGAAAGCGGCTGATCGGCAGGCGGTCGAGGCGTGCGCCGGAGTTGATGGGGGCTGGCAAATTGTGTCTCCTGTCTTTTTAGGCGGTGCACGGGCGAGAGGCTCGCGTGCGCGGAACAGTTCTGCGAGGCTGCCTTCGTTGGATGCGGCGGCTCGGGGCAGAGCGCTGAACGGCCGTAGTTGGATCGCGCGGGCCGTTGGCTTCAAGAGTGCGACAGGCGACGTGGAGTGGGAATTGGGTTTTTTGGAGGTGAGTGTTCCGGTTTGATTAAGGGATGAAGAAGAAGCGATTTGCATACCTGAAAGGCTTCAGTGCATCAGAGTCTGGTACTTCATTTCCAGGAATAAATTCTTCCCAAAAATCGGACTACGGCCTACTCTGTCGATGTACTGCCCCCGGATGTTGGCCGGCCGCACCCATTTGCAAAGCGGCTCGATATCGAGCTTCGGAGCCGGTCGCACCGAATGATTTGCATGTAGACGTGCATGCGGTTCAGGAGAACATGCGGGGCATTCAGGTAAATTCTCGGAGGCAGAATGGTTGATGACTGGTCCTGCACGATGCGGACGATCGTCGACGAAATCGCCGCAAGCGTCGCGATCATCGGACGCGACGAGAGGGGGCAGCTGTTTGTTTCCGCCTGCAACGACCAATTCATGCAAATGACGGGCGGCAAGCGCAACAGCATCAAATCGTTCCCCGCGTCATTCGACACGCTGATTCCCAATTACGCACGAACCGAATTCCGTCAGAAGCTCAGCGAATGCTTTGAATCCGGCGTCGCCCGCGAACTCGAGCAGGCTTATGACCTGAGAGACGGAACCCACTGGTGGCGCCTGTCGTTGAAACCGCTGCGGCACAACAGAGGCGCGAACTCGGTGATCGAAATCATGGTGACGGGTCTCGAGATCACCGCAAAGATGGAGTTGACACACGAGCTCGAAGTCAGCACGTCGCGTTTCCGCTCGGTGGTGGATGCCGCCTATGACGCGATCATTACGATCGACCAGCAGCACTGCATCACTCTGTTCAATCGCGCTGCGGAAAACCTTTTCGGCTATTCGGCCGACGAGATGGTGGGGCACCCCATCACGGAACTGCTGCCCGAGCGCTATCGCGCCAATCACTCCCAGTACGTCCATCAGTTCGCCCGCTCGCCGGTGCGCTCGCGGCAAATGGACGAGCGCAATCGCGTCTATGGCCTGCATCGAGACGGCTCGCTGCTGCCCGTCGAAATCGCGATTTCGAAGATCAACGTGGGCGGCCTGATCGAATTCACCGCCGTGATTCGCGACATCGCCGATCGTGTTCAATTGATGGACCTGCTGCAGAAGCAGGCCGTGACCGACGAGCTGACCGGCCTGCCCAACCGCAGGGAATTCGCCGACACGGTCGAGAACCTGCTGGGGTCGGACAGCAAGCTTTCGATCTTTCTCCTCGATATCGATTACTTCAAGAAGATCAACGACAGTTACGGACACGACATTGGCGACGAAGTGCTGCGCGTGATGGCCAAGGTCGTCATGAACGCGCGATTGGCGCATCGGCGTGTTTGCCCGCTGGGGCGGCGAGGAGTTCGTCGCCGCGCTGCCGGGCCTCGATATCGAACAGGCGACGGGCGTGGCAGAAGACTTGCGCCAGACGATCGAGCAGCAGAACTTCGAGCATCCGTGGCGGCTCGGCAAGCCGATTCCATTTACGGTCAGCATCGGCGTGACCGAGCGCCTGCCTGGTGAGGATGACGTCGGCGCCATCGTCAAGCGCGCGGACCTGGCGCTGTATCGCGCCAAGGACAGAGGGCGGAACCGCGTAGAGGTCGGTTAACGCAGGCCGTTTGAATAGCGGCCGCTCGCTAGTGAGCGTTTGCCAACTCGACGACGAAATCCAGAAAGGCACGCGTCTTCGCCGGAATGTGATGGCGTGACGGGTAGCAGGCGTACAGGGGATAGCGCTCGTCAGGCCAATCGGGAAAGAGATTGATCAGCCGCCCTTCGGCAATCAGTTGCTCGGCACCAAAAAGAAGCATCTGCGCAATACCGGAGCCAGCAAGGCACGCATTCAGTAGCGCGCCAGGATCGTTCACCGTCAATCGCCCGCGCGGTGCAATTACAGTGTGCTTGCGTTTGCGATGGAATTCCCAGGGGAACGGCTTGCCCGTCTCCGGATTACGAAATTCCAGGCATCGGTGACCTGGGCCTTCGAGATCTTCCGGCTTTGCCGGACGCCCACGTCGCGCGATGTACGACGGAGCGGCGACCGTGACCACGGCCGTCTCGAGCAGCTTGCGTGCGACGAGGGAAGATATCCGCGGCTCACCGAACCGCAACGCGAGATCAAAGCCCTCGAGAACCAGATCGCCGAGATGGTCGCGCGCAATGAACTCGATTTCGAGTTCAGGATGCGCGTCCATGAACTGGTCGAGGCGTTGCCCGAGTATCGCCCGGTAACACACCGGATCGAGGTTGACCCGCAACTTTCCTCGCACCGCCGATGCTCCGCCAGCCGCGGCCACGGCGGCTTCCTCCAGCCCTGCGAGGTGCGGCATGACCTGCTCGTAAAAGCGGCGGCCCTCGTCCGTCAGGGATACGGAACGTGTGGTCCGGTTGAAGAGCCGGATCTTCAATCTTTTTTCCAGCCTTGCAATCGCCCGGCTCACACCGGGCGGCGACATTCCAATCACTTCCGACGCAGCGGCGAACGTACCGGCGTCCACTACCGCCGCAAATACGCTAATGCCGCTCGAAAAATTTTCGATCCTCGATTTCATGGTCGCGCGAATCAAAACAGGTGATGAGCCGGCATTATCGCCGGCCCAAGCCCCGTCGCGCCATTTAGCCGGCTGTCTGGTTCTGCGCAGCCACTTTTCTACCGTCGGACCGAATGACGGTGTCGCTGCGATCGGTCCTCGTATTGATGAACCATGCGGAGACCGAAGCCAGCAAGAAGCAGCCGACGAAAAGATGGAACACGACATTGAAGTCGTTATTCGTCGTGGTAAGGATGTAACCGACGATCAGCGGGGAAAGAAATCCTGCCAACTGACCCGCTGCATTGACAAAGCCGATTGCCGATCCGACGACCTTGTTCGGTAGCGCGACGTTCGGGATCGTGTACAACGAACAGCCGGCCATGGTCGAGAAGAAATAGCCGATCGTCTGATAGAACACCGCGGTTTCAGTGGTCTCCGCATGGGCAGTCAGATAGGCAAAGATGGCGGCCACGACGCAGCCGAGGACGACAAGCAGTTCGCGACGATTGCGGAAGAACTTGTCGGAGAGAAAGCCCGTGATGCAATAGGCAATCGTACCGACCAGAAATGGCACCGACGCCATGATGCCCATTTTGGCCGTCGAAAGGCCGCGCGCTTTCAGCAGATACGTCGGGAACCAGCTCATGATGCCCCACGAGGCGATGCTGAATACGAACAAGGTGACAAAGCACCACCAGACCAGCGGCGTTTTCACCAGTCCAGCGAAATCCGCTTTGCCGGCGGAGCCAGACTGAGCCTTTTCGCTGATGCCGATTTCCTCTAATTCGATATTAGAAACGTGCTTGCTATCCTTCGGGCCGTTTCTGATATAGAGCCAGCCGAATATCGCCATCGCGATACCGGGGATGAACAGACTCGTGAAAATCGCGCGCCATCCCCATGCGGCCATCACGGCCGCCACGAACAGCGGAGCCAGAGCGGGTCCCAGCGCATTCGTGGTCATCATCAGCCCGGTCGCCCTGCCCAATTCGCGCTTCGGGAACCATGCCGACAGTGCCTTGAACGCGGCCGGAGGAAACAGCGCCTCGCCGACGCCGAATGCGACCCGCACCACCAGCATCAATCCGAGCGAATTACACAGTCCGGTAAGCGCGGTGAAAATCGTCCACCACGTGATGCCGATCGTGGTCATCAACCGCGGGCCGAATCTGTCTGCAAGCAGGCCGGCCGGAATCTGACATAGCGCGTAGCTGAAGAAGAACGCACTCAGGATTCCTCCCATTTCCATCGCCGACAGATGAAACTCGGACGCAATAAATGGAATAGCTGCTGCCATGATCATTCTGTCCATGTAACAGAGCAGATAGATCGCGAACAGAATCAGCAGCACGAGATAGCGATGTCTCCAACGAAAGCGCATGAGGTCTTCCTTATTATTAAGCGACAGCGGTGAAAGGAAATCCGGGCTCTAGCCGGTCAGTTGGCGATATGAGAACGACCTGAAGTCGGCAGGTTCGCGAAAGCCCAGCATGTCGTTGGCGGTGATACCTGCGAAAGCCCCCGTGAAGCCGATTGGGGTGGCATATTCATCGCTGAGTTTCGTGAAATCCTTTTCCAGTCCGAGGTCCTTCCAGTCACCGTGTGCGACGCGATAAAAGAAGCGCAGTTTCGCATCCACGACGCGAATCCGCAGATCGATCCCGGTGGACTCGGGCAGCGTCGCCAGTCGATTGCTATAGGCAAAGCTGCCGGCATCCATTTCCATGTACGACAGGATTTTCGTGCCGTCGTCGTCGCGCGTGACGAACAGGTAGTAGAAGGTGTTCTCGTCGTAACGCGCCATGAGCCCAGCCATGTGCAGATATGACTTCGGCGAAAATTCCAGCGCCGTTTCGACTTCGAACTGCCAGTCACGGATGCGACAGGCCAGCATGCTTTGATGGAAGCGCGAAGTCGGTGACTCTTGCCCCCTGATTCGCAGATAGCCCGGACGATCGTGAAGATTGCACCAGTCGTCACTGATGGGAATGCGCAGACTCTGCAATTCCAGCGGCAGAGCGGCGCATTGTCCGAAATCGATCGCCCAACTGCTGTCGAGCCTTTGCTCGATCTCCGCGTCGATCGCAAAAGATTCGGCGGGGACCACTCCGCCAGTGGCGAGGCAGGGCCAGCCGTCACGCCATTCGATCGGGGCGATGCAGGTCTCACGTCCTAGCGGCGAGCGCTTCGTTTGTGCATCGATTGGTCTCGATCCGAGGTACGTCATGTACCACTGGCCGTTCGGACCCTCGACCAGATTGCCGTGGCCGGTCCGCTGGATCCGTCCGTTCGCGTCGCGCGACGTGAGCATGGGCGTGTCAGGATGAAGCTCGTATGGACCGAAGATATCGCGGGACCTGGATACGCACGTTGCGTGCGTATAGCCTGTGCCGCCCTCCGCCGTGATCAGGTAGTACCAGTCCCCCTTCTTCAGCAAATGAGGGGCCTCGTATATCTGACATTTCATGAAGTAATCGGTCTTCAGGTTGGCGCCTTTATAGATGACGCGCTCTTCACCGATCAGCTTTTCCTCCTGCACCGAGTATTCCCGCAGAACGATTCCGACGAAAAGATCTTCGTGGATTCCTCTGAAGTCGCGCCGGATATAAGCGAGCCACTTTTTGCCGGATTCGTCGTGGAACAGGGATGGATCGTATCCACCGGACACGAGATGCACGGGCTCCGACCAGGGTCCAGTAATGTCGGGGGCGGTCACGACGTAGTTGTGCATGTCGCGCAGCGGGGAGATCTTCTGCTCGCCTTTCCATGCCTTGGTGTCGGTATAGACGAGCCAATAAAGACCGTCGTGATAGGACAGGGCTGGCGCCCATATGCCTCCGGACGGCTGCTCTCCGATCAGGTTCAATTGCGATAACCTGTCCAGAGGCGTGGCCTTGAGTTCCCAGTTGACGAAGTCTTTCGATTCGTAAATGAGAACGCCCGGATACCATTCAAACGTTGAAACCGCGATATACCACGCATCCTTGCCACGGCATACGCAAGGGTCCGGGTTGAAGCCGCGCAGAACTGGATTTTGAATAGTACTCATCGGGAGGGTATGTCTCTGACGTGCTGAAAGGAATAGATCTTGTTGCTTTTTCGGCGAGCTTTGTTACCGCTAACAATTCAATCTAGCATGCGACCTGCAAACTATTCAAGTGCGATGATGGGAGGGTATTCCCTTGGGTGAGTTCCTTACTGGTACGTCGTCCGAATGACCGGCAGGCAATGTATAGGAATCCTGCTATGAAGGCACGACGAAAGCCGCATTGTCAGAATCTTTCGGAGTGGCCCAAAACTCTCCGCGCCTGCAGGATCACCGGCATGTCGACCATCCTTCCATCCACGGCAACCGCTCCGCCATGGCTCGCCTCGACGGCCGCGAGCACGCGTCGCGCCCACTCCACCTCGGCGTCACTCCATGCATATGCGCGGTGCACCGGCTCGATCTGCTTCGGATGAATGCAAAGCTTGCCGCCGAAACCAAACCGCCGCCCGCGCCGTGCATCGGCTTGCACCGCATCAGCATCGGTAATGGCCGTCGATACGCCATCCACCGGTGCACCGATGCCGGCCAGCCTCGACGCAAGCACGATCTGCGAGCGAAACAGATGCAACTCCTCGCCATCCCCATCGATGCCGAGATCGACCTGAAAATCCAGCGTCCCGAACACGATACGCGGCACGCGCGGCGTGCCACATAGCTCCGCAAGATTCGCGAACCCGCGCGCAGTCTCGACAATCGGCAGTACGCTCAACGCCGGATGCGCGTTCGCCAGCACCGCGCAGATCTGTTCGCGCGTCTCAGCCTTCGGCAGCACAATTCCGGCGACACCGCTCTGACCAACGAGCGCCGCAACGTCATCTGGAAACCAGGGCGTATCCGAGCCATTGATACGCACCCACACGGCCCCCGATGCGTTAGCCGATACCGCGGCCACCACCGCCGCACGCGCCGGCACTTTCTGATCCGGCTGCACCGCGTCTTCCAGATCGAGAATCACCGCATCCGCGCCGGCCGCATAGGCCTTGTGAAACCGCTCAGGCCGATTCCCAGGCACGAAAAGATATGACCGGGGCAGCGCGCTCATGCCGCCACCATCGTGCGCGGGGCTGAATCGAATACCGGGCCCATCTGCGCCACTTCGGCAACACGCCACGCGCGGCGAAGCAGTTGCGCCGCCTCCTCCTCACTAGCCGCACCCGAGAATGCCGCCAGCCGATGCAGCTTCGTCGCAATCTCCTCGCGCGACAACGTGTTCCCTGGATCGCCCTTCGGCTCATCGACACGCCCGTCGAAAACACGGCCGTCGGCAGTGGTCACCGTGACCTTGCCTATCCAGCGCGCGGGATACGAGGCGTCGACTTCAGCGTCGAGCGTCATCGTGACCTTGTCGCGAAACGCAACGATCTCGCTCGCGTCGAAATCCTGCTCGAATTCGGTCACGCCCGCATAGCCGTGATGCGCGACGAGTCCGAGCACCGTACCCATGTTGAACTTGGCCTGATGCACGGTACGCGGCGCGATCACGGGACCGAGCACATCGATCGCGCCTTGATGCACGTGCGCGACGACCGTCGCGATGTCGCGCGGCGCGAGACGATGCGCCCGCACCACGGCGAGCAGCGCATCGGCGGCCGGATGCGTATGGCGGCACGCCGCGTGATATTTGAACGACGTCTCCGCGGTCGCCCAGCGGCTGCCGAGCCGATCGACGAGCCGAGCCGGATCGGCATCGCTCGACATGCCCGCGGCCATGCCTTGCGCGCCTTCGAGGATATGCGTCGCTCCTTTGAAGCCGTCGGCGGCGAGTTGCGCGGCCATCAGGCCGTTCGCGGCAGCCATCGCGGTATGCAGTTGTTTCGAGTCGGCGGCGTCGCGCAGAAATTCCCACAAGCCGCTCGCCTGTGTGCCTGCCGAGCCGAACGCATCGAGCATCTGCGATGGCGACAAACCGAGCAAACGTCCTGCAGTTGCGGCCGCCGCGACCGTGCCGACCGTGCCCGTGGTGTGAAACACCTTGTAGTGCGAGCGCCCGAGAAATTCGCCGATGCGAATACCAATCTCGTATCCCGCCACGGCCGCCGCGATGAAGTCGCGCCCCGGCGCTTGCCTTGCCTGTGCCAACGCGAGCGCAACCGGAAACACCACGGTCGCGGGATGAAACACCGAGCCATTGTGCACGTCGTCCTGTTCGGCGAAATGCGATGCGGCGCCGTTGATCATCGCGGCGAAATACGGCGTGGTGCGGCTGCGATCGATCAGCACCTCGCAGAGGCCCTCGTTAGTCGCACCAGCTGCCGCACGCGCAAACCGAGCGATCGTCTCGACGGGGCGAGCGCCTTTGCCGGCCAGCGCCGAGCCGAGCCAATCGACGTACAGGTTGACGGTCCGCTCGACGACCTCATGCGGGATGCTGTCAAAGTCGAGTTGCGCGGCGAAAGTGGCGAGCGTGAGACTGGGATGGTCGGTCATGAGTGTCGTGCGCCGTGTGATGCCAGGTTGTATCGGGTTCGTTCGGAATACCGGCTTGTCATCCCGCATCACATGCGTGCGGGCGCGAAGCGAAATAGGCTTACGGAATCAAATCGTGCCGGCCGCGCGCAGCGCGTCGATACGAGCTTTGCCGTAGCCAAGCTCACGCAGAATCGATTCGGTATGTTGACCAATTGTGGGAACGGGGTCCATCCGAGGCTCGATGTCGGAAGGCAAACCCGGAGGCCGCAATGCCGGTATCGTGCCGGCTGCCGTGCCGACTTCCTGCCAGCGCTCGCGTGCCTTCAATTGCGGATGCGCCCACACGTCCGCGAGCGTATTCATCTGCGCGTTCGCTATACCTGCCTGATCGAGTCGCTCGATCACCTGCGCGGCGCTCAGCTTCGCGAACGCCGCCACTATCAACTCGCGCAACGCCTCGCGCGCCGCAGTGCGCTTCGAGTTCGATGCGAAGCGTTCGTCGGTTGTTAGCTCAGGCAGTTCGAGCACGCGATCGCAGAACAGCTTCCATTCGCGTTCGTTCTGCAGGCCGAGCATGACCGTCTTGCCGTCGCCAGCGGGAAACGGTCCGTACGGATAGATCGTTGCATGCGCGGCGCCCGCGAGCGCGGGCTGCGGCTGACCGTCGATCGCGTAGTACAGCGGATAACCCATCCACTCGACCATGCTTTCGAGCATCGACACGTCGATTCGGCAACCGCGCCCCATGCGTCCCCGCTGCAACAGCGCGCTCAGGATGTTCGAATATGCGTACATGCCCGCCGCGATATCAGCGATCGAGCAGCCCGCCTTCGCTGGCGCGCCAGGAGAGCCGGTGATCGATAAAAAGCCAGACTCGCTTTGAATCAGCAGGTCGTACGCCTTCTTGTCGCGATACGGACCGTCCGCGCCATAGCCGGAAATATCGCAGACGATCAGCTTCGGATACTTCTGGCTCAGCGTGTCGTAGCCGAGGCCGAGCCGTTCCGCCGCACCCGGTGCGAGGTTCTGCACGAGCACGTCTGCATCGGCAACCAAGGCATCGAGAATCTCCGCCGCCGCGGGCTGCTTCAGGTCGAGCGAAAGGCTTTCTTTCGAGCGATTGGTCCACACGAAGTGCGACGACAGTCCATGCACGCGTTCGTCATAGCCGCGCGCGAAGTCGCCGACGCCGGGCCGTTCGATCTTGATCACGCGCGCGCCGAGATCGGCCAGTTGACGCGTGCAGAACGGCGCGGCGATCGCGTGTTCGAGCGTGATGACCTTGATACCGTCGAGTGGTCTCATGATGTCCGCCAGCGGGTCAGAACGAACGCGGCAGCCCGAGAATATGCTCGGCCACGTACGAGAGAATCAGATTGGTTGAAATCGGCGCGACCTGATACAGACGCGTTTCGCGAAACTTGCGCTCGACGTCGTATTCGCACGCGAAGCCGAAACCGCCGTGAAATTGCAGGCAGGCATTGGCCGCTTCCCACGACGCGTCCGCAGCGAGCAGCTTCGCCATGTTCGCTTGCGCGCCGCACGGTTGCTGCGCGTCGAAACGACGTGCCGCTTCGAAGCGCATCAGGCTCGCTGCCTCGACGTTGATGAACGAACGCGCGATCGGAAACTGCACGCCCTGGTTCTGTCCGATCGGCCTGCCAAACACGACGCGCTCCTTCGCGTACTCGGTGACTTTATCGACGAACCAGTAACCGTCGCCGATGCACTCCGCGGCGATCAGCGTGCGCTCCGCGTTGAGGCCGTCGAGAATGTATTTGAAGCCTTGCCCGTCCTCGCCGATCAGATTCTCGGCCGGGATTTCGAGGTTGTCGAAAAAGAGTTCGTTGGTCTCGTGATTGACCATGTTCAAAATCGGCTGCACGGTCAGGCCATGCCCGATCGCTTCGCGCAGATCGACGATGAAGATCGACATGCCCTCCGATTTCTTCTTCACGTCCGCGAGCGGCGTAGTGCGCGCGAGCAGGATCATCAGATCCGAGTGCTGCACGCGCGAAATCCACACCTTCTGGCCGTTGATCACGTAACGGTCACCGCGCCGCTCAGCGATAGTCTTGATCTTCGTCGTATCGGTGCCGGTGCTCGGCTCGGTCACGCCCATCGATTGCAAACGCAGGTCGCCGTTCGCGATCTTCGGCAGATACTTGCGCTTCTGTTCTTCCGAACCGTGCCGCAGCAACGTGCCCATGTTGTACATCTGTCCGTGGCATGCGCCCGAGTTGCCGCCCGCGCGATTGATCTCTTCCATGATCACCGACGCTTCCGTGAGCCCGAGCCCCGAGCCGCCGAAGTCCTGCGGAATCAGCGCGGCGAGCCAGCCGGCCTTCGTCAGCGCGTCGACGAACTCTTCCGGATAGCCGCGCGACTCGTCGATCTTGCGAAAGTACTCGCCGGAAAACTGCTGACACAGATCGCGCACGGCCTCTCGAATGTCCTGGAACGAATCGTGTTGCGTGGTTTGCATAGTCGAGTCTCGTGGAATTCAGGCGAGCGCGGCGGTCGCGCGCATGGTCAGATAACCTTCCTGGTCCTTCGCCCACAAGTCGATGGTCTTGCCGTCGGCGGCGGGCTTGCCGCATACCGTGAACGGCTGATCCGCGAAGGTCGGGCGAAGCGCGCGAAACGCGAAGCTTTGCAGCGTCGCTTGCGGCAGTTCGCGGCGCACGAGATCGACGAGCAGCGTCGCGATCAGCGGGCCATGCACGACGAGGCCCGGATAGCCTTCGACTTGCGTCACATAGGGATGGTCGTAGTGAATGCGATGGCCGTTGAAAGTCAGCGCCGAGTAGCGGAACAGCATCACGGCATCGGCGTCGATCGTGCGGCTCCACGTTTCTCCTTCGGGCGCGGGCGCCGGCTGTTGCGGCCGCGCCCCTTCGTGCGGCGCGTCGCGATAGACAATGTCGTGCTCCTCTTCGAGCTTCAACTCGCCATCGACTTCGATCGTATGTTGCACGGTGACGAATACGAGGCGGCCCGAGCGGCCGGTCTTGTCCTCGATATTGGCGATCGTCGAAGTTCGCCGCGCATGCTCACCGATCTTCAGCGGCGCATGAAACGTGAGCCGGCCACCAGCCCACATGCGGCGCGGCAATGGCACGGGTGGAAGAAAACCACCACGCTTCGGATGTCCATCGGGACCGACTTCGGATAGCGGCGCGACCGGAAGAAAGTACAGCCAGTGCCACAACGGCGGCACGGTGTCGCCGCTTTCCTCGCGATCGAGCGTGGCGGCGAGTGCGGCTAACGGAAACGCGGTGATGTCGTCTTCGGCCACCGCCTCCTTGTTGAGCCAATCGTCGAGCTTCTGTGGGGCAGCGGACATGGCGGAGTCTCCTGGTTTAGTGTGTTGGTCCTCGTTAGGGCCCACTATGACCGACGCGCTGTGTGCCGCGAAGTTCGATTTTCCGAAGCGGGCCTTTGGCTTTGGTTAAGACGTTAGGCGCGGCGCGCGGCACTGACAATCTGTTTTCAGCGCGATCAGAGATTCGACGCGGCCCGACCTTATTGCTTTACCGAACTGCAACGGTGCTCCTTCACCTGCTCGCTTATTTGAGCCCGAGCCGTTTGGCCAGCCGATTCAGATTCGCGCGGTCCAGCCCCAGCTCGCGCGCGACCGCCGCCCAGTTTTGCCTGTTGCGGATCAGCGCTTCGAGAACGAGATTGCGTTCGAACTCGGTGACCGCACTGCGAAAGTCTTTCGTCTCGCTTTGCTCGCTCTGCGTGGCCGTTTGATTGGCTTCCTGATTCTGTGCGTCGGACAACGCGAAGTCCGCGGCCGTCAACGTCAGAATACGGCGACGCTCACGACTGGCCGCCAACGCCTTCAGCGCACTGCGTCCGATCAGATGCTCCAGTTCGCGCACATTGCCCGGCCATGAGTAGTGCAGCAACGCGGCCTGTGCGTCAGCCGCAAGACGCAGACTCAGCAAACCGAGCCGCGAGCGATTGTCTTCGAGGAAGAAGCCCGCCAGCAGTAGCACGTCGCGGCCACGTTCACGCAACGGCGGCACGCGCAGCGGATACACGCTGAGGCGATGATAGAGATCGGCGCGGAAGCGGCCCGCGCGCACTTCTTCAGCGAGATCGCGATTGGTTGCGGCGATCAGCCGCACGTCGACTCTGTGCTCGTGGTCCGAGCCGATGCGCTGCAACTGTCCGTTCTGCAGGACGCGCAACAGCTTCGCCTGCACCGCGAGCGGCAACTCACCGACCTCGTCGAGGAAAATGGTGCCGCCGTCGGCGAGTTCGAACTTGCCGCGCCGATCCGCCGACGCTCCCGAAAACGCGCCGCGCACGTGGCCGAATAGTTCGCTCTCGACGAGCGTATCGGGCAATGCCGCACAGTTCAGGCTGATCAGCGGCTTGTTCGCGCGCGGCGACAGCGCGTGGATCGCGTTCGCGACCAGCTCCTTGCCGACACCGGTCTCCCCGGTGACGAGCACGGTCAGATCGCTGGCGGCGACCACCTCGATCTCCTCCACCATCCGGCGATGCGCCTCGCTGCTGCCGATCAGCTCGCGCCGGCTCTCGCTGCTCGCCAGCCGATAAGCTTCCGCGCGACGCTGCGCCTCTTCGCCATTGCGCGCCAACGCGTCGATGCGTTCGACGACGCTGACGGTCGCAGCCGCGAGGCCGAGAAATGCTTGCAGCGAAGCCATGTCGAGCGTGTTGAAGCGCGCCGGGTCGAGTGCGTCGAGCGTGAGCAACCCCCAAGGCTCGCCGCGGATGAACAGCGGACAACCCAGACAGTCGTGCACTTCGAGATGCCCGGCTGCCATGCCTTGCACGAGGCCATCGTAGGGATCGGGTAGTTCGGAGTCAGCCGCGAAGCGCGTCGGCCCTGGCTGGGCCAGCAACTCCTGAAAGCGCGGGTGCTCGGCGACGCGAAAACGCCGCCCGAGCGTATCGCTGCTCAAGCCGTCGATCGCCAGCGGCACCAGCGTATCGCCTTCCAGGCGTAGCAATGCGGCCGCGTCGCCAGGAAACAGCGAGCGCAGCGCGCTGAGCAGCCGCCGATAACGCTCGCGCTCGGACAACTCGCGCGACAGGTCGAGAATCAGTGGGGTAAGAACGTCGAGGACTGCCTCGGTAGTCAGTTCGACTGCGGGTTGAGTCTTTTCGACTAGGGTCGAATGAACCATCCTATTTGCTAGACCGTTGATCTACATACATTTTATACCTGGCACGGTTCGTGGATAGTAGAGGCAGTCTGCCGAAACCGGCTGTGACACTCGCTGATAGACAGACGCTCACACAGACTCTCATCAGGACTTGAAAATATGCTATCCGTCGAACACCGCGCCATTATCACAGCAACCGTGCCGCTCCTGGAAAGCGGCGGCGAGGCGCTCACCACGCACTTCTACCGCGTGATGCTTAGCGAGCACCCGGAAGTGCGCCCGATCTTCAATCAATCCCACCAGGCGAGCGGCTCGCAGGCGCGCGCTCTGGCCAACGGCGTCGTGATGTACGCACGCCATATCGATCAGCTCGAACAACTGGGCGGGCTCGTCGCGCAGGTCATCAACAAGCACGTGTCGCTGAACGTGCAGCCTGAGCACTATCCGATCGTCGGCAAGTGCCTGCTGCGCGCGATTCGTGAAGTACTCGGCGCGGACGTCGCAACCGACGCCGTGATCGAAGCGTGGGCCGCCGCGTATCAGCAACTCGCGGATCTGTTGATCGGACTCGAAGAGAAGATCTACGCCGAAAGCGCGGCAGCGCCCGGCGGCTGGCGCGGCACGCGGCTGTTCCGCCTCGCGCGCAAAGTGCGTGAAAGCGACGAGATCACGTCGTTCTATCTGCGTCCCGATGACGGCGGCGAATTGCTCGCATTCAAGCCGGGGCAGTACATTGGCGTGCGGCTGGTGATCGACGGCGAAGAAGTGCGTCGCAATTATTCGCTGTCAGCAATGAGCGATGGTCGCGAATATCGCATCAGCGTGAAACGCGAACCGAATGGAACCGTGTCGACGTATCTGCACGAGCAGATGAAGGTAAACGACCCGCTCGAACTGTTCGCGCCGGCCGGCGAATTTACGCTGCAACCTGGCGACAAACCGTTGGTGCTGATCAGTGGCGGCGTCGGGATCACGCCGACGATGGCGATGCTGCAAGCCGCGCTGAAGACCAATCGTCCGGTGCATTTCATTCACGCGGCCCGTCATGGTGGCGTGCATGCTTTCCGCGGCGCGATCGATGCATTGGCCGCGCGCCATCCGCAACTGAAGCGCTTCTATTGCTACGAGCAGCGCCGTGACGGCGATGCCGACGCGCACGCGGTCGGTTACGTCGACGAAGCGAATCTGAAGAAGTGGCTGCCGGAAACGCGCGACGTCGACGTGTATTTCCTCGGGCCCATCGCGTTCATGAAGGCGATCAAGAAATGCCTGAAGGCGATCGGCGTGCCGGAATCGCAGAGCCGTTATGAGTTTTTTGGGCCGGCTGCCGCGCTCGAATAACGCACTCGGCTAATCGACGAGTACTTGCCCGCTTCGAATCGTTGCAAAGCGTATTCGAAGACGGGCATCTTCTGGTTTCAATTACGCCGGTGGGTTTGGCCTTGTAAGAAGCGGGCCAAGTCTGCTGCGCGTTCAGCGCTCCCTTCTGCGGCGAAATGCCCACCAGCCAGTCAGCCCGGTAAAACCGGCGACCAGCAGCACCATCACCCAAAATCCATGCTTGTTCTCGGCGAGCGGAATGCCACCGACGTTCATGCCGAAGAAACCGGCAATGATATTGATTGGCATCGCCAGCACCGTGACGAGCGTCAGCGTGAATAGCGTGCGGTTGTTCTGCTCCTCGAGTCGCGAGGTGATTTCTTCCTGCAGCAATCTAACCCGCTCGATCAATCCGGCCACGTCCGAAAGCACGACCGAGAACTCCTCCGTCGATTCACGCAGGTCCTGCACGTCTTCCACGTGAAGCCAGCGAGGCGGCCTCGCCAGCAAGCGGAAAATCGCGCCCGGTTCGGGTGCCAGCATCCGCTGCAGACGTGTCAGCGTGCGACGCATCGCGCCGAGGTCGAGGCGGTTTTGCGTCGGCCGTTGCGACACGAAGCGGTCCTCAATTCGATCGACGTCGGCGCTGGTTCGGCGGACGATCTGCACGAGCAGGTCGGCCTGGTCGCGCATCAGATGAACGAGCAGCTCGGCAGGTGACCTGAATACTTCCCCTTGCCGTACCGACGCGCGCAAACGGTCCACCGAGCGCAGCGGCTTCAGCCGCGCGGTTACGATGAGCCGCTTGGTTGCGTAGATCCACAGCGTCGCGATTTCGGACGGGATGAACTCGAGGTTGAACATGACGTCGTTCACGACTGCGCGCAGTGCGCCGTCCGCATGTTCGATCCGCGTCGAATGCGAGCCTTCGCGCAAGGCGTCGAAAAACGCTTCGGGCAGATCGAGTTGCGTGCGCATCCAGCGCTCGCTCGCGCTATGCGCGAGATTGAAGTGAAGCCACAGAAACTCGCCAGCGTCCCTTACGGTAGTGTCGGCATCGTCCTCACGCTCGCGGAACCAGTCGATGACTTCGTCCGCGTCGATCGGCCGTCCGGCAAGCGTCGGCAAAAACCGGAAACCGCAGACCATACCCGACGAATCCGCGCCGTAGGTTTGCAATGCCAGATCTGATTTCATAGGGCGTTCAATGCCAGCGCTTCCGAAAGGAATACATGAGCATAGCGCGAACGATTGAAAGAGAGTTGACGCGCGCAGTTTCCGGCGTCGTATTGTCGAATTGAGGCGGCTGGCGTGTCACGGAAACGTCATCTCTGACGATTTCGGCCGCGTAAACGCAAAAACCCCACCGCTGGGGGTGGGGTTTCTGGCTTGTGGGGGAGCCTGACGATTACCTACTTTCACACGGGCAATCCGCACTATCATCGGCGTGGAGTCGTTTCACGGTCCTGTTCGGGATGGGAAGGGGTGGGACCGACTCGCTATGGTCATCAGGCATGACGGGTTGCTGCGTCGCTGTCAGGTTGGGGTCAACCTGGCGCCACAGCCAATCGGGAAGAAGCGTAAAGGATTCGTGTGTGGGTTGTGTTGTTTCTGGCGCAACACTGATCTCTCAACCGTGTGGGCTGGTGACTCCTGCGGGAGTTCCAGCGCATCCCTTTCGGGGATCGGACAGTCGCAAGCGCTAAAGCGCTAACTCATGTCGAAACACACCTGTTATAGGATCAAGCCTTACGGGCAATTAGTATCAGTTAGCTCAGTACATTACTGTACGTGCACACCTGACCTATCAACGTCCTGGTCTTGAACGACCCTTCAAGGGGCTCAAAGCCCCGGGGATATCTCATCTTAAGGCGAGTTTCCCGCTTAGATGCTTTCAGCGGTTATCTCTTCCGAACATAGCTACCCGGCGATGCCACTGGCGTGACAACCGGTACACCAGAGGTTCGTCCACTCCGGTCCTCTCGTACTAGGAGCAGCCCCCTTCAAATATCCAGCGCCCACGGCAGATAGGGACCAAACTGTCTCACGACGTTTTAAACCCAGCTCACGTACCTCTTTAAATGGCGAACAGCCATACCCTTGGGACCGGCTACAGCCCCAGGATGAGATGAGCCGACATCGAGGTGCCAAACACCGCCGTCGATATGAACTCTTGGGCGGTATCAGCCTGTTATCCCCAGAGTACCTTTTATCCGTTGAGCGATGGCCCTTCCATACAGAACCACCGGATCACTATGACCTGCTTTCGCACCTGTTCGACTTGTCAGTCTCACAGTCAAGCACGCTTATGCCATTGCACTATCAGCACGATTTCCGACCGTACCTAGCGTACCTTCGTACTCCTCCGTTACACTTTGGGAGGAGACCGCCCCAGTCAAACTGCCTACCATGCACTGTCCCCGATCCGGATCACGGACCAAGGTTAGAACCTCAAACAGATCAGGGTGGTATTTCAAGGACGGCTCCACGCAGACTGGCGTCCACGCTTCATAGCCTCCCACCTATCCTACACAGACCGGTTCAAAGTCCAATGCAAAGCTACAGTAAAGGTTCATGGGGTCTTTCCGTCTAGCCGCGGGGAGATTGCATCATCACAAACACTTCAACTTCGCTGAGTCTCGGGAGGAGACAGTGTGGCCATCGTTACGCCATTCGTGCAGGTCGGAACTTACCCGACAAGGAATTTCGCTACCTTAGGACCGTTATAGTTACGGCCGCCGTTTACCGGGACTTCAATCAGGAGCTTGCACCCCATCATTTAATCTTCCGGCACCGGGCAGGCGTCACACCCTATACGTCCACTTTCGTGTTTGCAGAGTGCTGTGTTTTTATTAAACAGTCGCAGCCACCAGTTTATTGCAACCCCTTCACCCTTCTGGCGCAGGCCAGTCAAGCTACCGGGGCGTACCTTATCCCGAAGTTACGGTACCAATTTGCCGAGTTCCTTCTCCCGAGTTCTCTCAAGCGCCTTAGAATACTCATCTCGCCCACCTGTGTCGGTTTGCGGTACGGTCACTGTGAAACTGAAGCTTAGAGGCTTTTCCTGGAACCCCTTCCAGTTGCTTCGCTTCCGAAGAAGCTCGCGCCACACCCTTGAGTCCTGTGCCCGGATTTGCCAGGGCACCCTCTCCAATGCAGCGACCGGGACTTCCAACACCCGGACAACCTTCCGCGATCCGTCCCCCCATCGCATTTCACAATGGTGCAGAAATATTAATCTGCTTCCCATCAGCTACGCATTTCTGCCTCGCCTTAGGGGCCGACTCACCCTACGCCGATGAACGTTGCGTAGGAAACCTTGGGCTTACGGCGAGGGGGCCTTTCACCCCCTTTATCGCTACTCATGTCAGCATTCGCACTTCCGATACCTCCAGCACACTTTCCAGTGCACCTTCGCAGGCTTACGGAACGCTCTCCTACCATGCACATAAATGTGCATCCGCAGCTTCGGTATATGGCTTAGCCCCGTTACATCTTCCGCGCAGGACGACTCGATCAGTGAGCTATTACGCTTTCTTTAAAGGGTGGCTGCTTCTAAGCCAACCTCCTGACTGTTTTAGCCTTCCCACTTCGTTTCCCACTTAGCCATATTTGGGGACCTTAGCTGGCGGTCTGGGTTGTTTCCCTCTTGACACCGGACGTTAGCACCCGATGTCTGTCTCCCGTGATTGCACTCTTCGGTATTCGGAGTTTGCTATGGCGAAGTAATCCGCAATGGACCCCACAACCATGACAGTGCTCTACCCCCGAAGGTGATACACGAGGCACTACCTAAATAGTTTTCGGAGAGAACCAGCTATTTCCAGGTTTGTTTAGCCTTTCACCCCTATCCACAGCTCATCCCCTAACTTTTCAACGTTAGTGGGTTCGGTCCTCCAGCACGTGTTACCGTGCCTTCAACCTGGCCATGGATAGATCACCTGGTTTCGGGTCTACACCCAGCGACTGGACGCCCTGTTCGGACTCGCTTTCGCTACGCCTGCCCTAATCGGTTAAGCTCGCCACTGAATGTAAGTCGCTGACCCATTATACAAAAGGTACGCCGTCACCCCTTGCGAGGCTCCGACTGTTTGTATGCATGCGGTTTCAGGATCTGTTTCACTCCCCTCCCGGGGTTCTTTTCGCCTTTCCCTCACGGTACTGGTTCACTATCGGTCGATCACGAGTATTTAGCCTTGGAGGATGGTCCCCCCATCTTCAGACAGGATTTCACGTGTCCCGCCCTACTTGTCGTACACCCAGTTCTTTCACAATGTTTTCGCCTACGGGGCTATCACCCGCTATGGCCGCACTTTCCAGAGCGTTCGGCTAACACTGCAAATAAAGAGTACAGGCTGATCCCATTTCGCTCGCCACTACTTTGGGAATCTCGGTTGATTTCTTTTCCTGCGGTTACTTAGATGTTTCAGTTCACCGCGTTCGCTTCACGCAGCCTATGGATTCAGCTACGGATACTCCATTAGGAGTGGGTTTCCCCATTCGGACATCTCCGGATCAAAGCTTGTTTGCCAGCTCCCCGGAGCTTTTCGCAGGCTACCGCGTCCTTCATCGCCTGTGATCGCCAAGGCATTCACCACATGCACTTGTTCGCTTGACCCTATAACGGGTGTGTCTCAGTTCAGACGCACGCGCTACAGGTTGAGTATTCGTGTTGCGCCGTATTCCAAAGCGATCTCTCGATCACTTATAAAATACATCGATACAATCACAACCCTGATTCACCTACTCACGCACCCATCTCCAGGTCCGCTTTCGTGAATCTCTTTACTACTTCTTCCTGATTGTTAAAGAACGACAGCCGATCATGAGTTGCCTCACATCGCGCTGACTGGCTCAATCGCCAATGCGCAACGCTCTGCATGTGTGCAGAACCCTGCGCATTGAGGATTGGTGGAGGATGACGGGATCGAACCGACGACCCCCTGCTTGCAAAGCAGGTGCTCTCCCAGCTGAGCTAATCCCCCAGTCATACAGCACACACTCCAGAGGGGCTCACCCGACCAGCTCACCAGACAAGACAGTGGTGGGTCTGGATGGATTCGAACCATCGACCCCCGCCTTATCAAGACGGTGCTCTAACCGACTGAGCTACAGACCCCTGAGTCTGTCTGCGTTGCTTCTCTAAACCACAGCCGATAAGCGTGAGCACTTGAATGCACTGAATGCATAGCTCTGGAAAGGAGGTGATCCAGCCGCACCTTCCGATACGGCTACCTTGTTACGACTTCACCCCAGTCATGAATCCTACCGTGGTGACCGTCCTCCTTGCGGTTAGACTAGCCACTTCTGGTAAAACCCACTCCCATGGTGTGACGGGCGGTGTGTACAAGACCCGGGAACGTATTCACCGCGGCATGCTGATCCGCGATTACTAGCGATTCCAGCTTCACGCACTCGAGTTGCAGAGTGCGATCCGGACTACGATCGGTTTTCTGGGATTGGCTCCACCTCGCGGCTTGGCAACCCTCTGTTCCGACCATTGTATGACGTGTGAAGCCCTACCCATAAGGGCCATGAGGACTTGACGTCATCCCCACCTTCCTCCGGTTTGTCACCGGCAGTCTCCCTGGAGTGCTCTTGCGTAGCAACTAGGGACAAGGGTTGCGCTCGTTGCGGGACTTAACCCAACATCTCACGACACGAGCTGACGACAGCCATGCAGCACCTGTGTGATGGCTCCCTTTCGGGCACTCCCGCCTCTCAGCAGGATTCCATCCATGTCAAGGGTAGGTAAGGTTTTTCGCGTTGCATCGAATTAATCCACATCATCCACCGCTTGTGCGGGTCCCCGTCAATTCCTTTGAGTTTTAATCTTGCGACCGTACTCCCCAGGCGGTCAACTTCACGCGTTAGCTACGTTACCAAGCCAATGAAGGCCCGACAACCAGTTGACATCGTTTAGGGCGTGGACTACCAGGGTATCTAATCCTGTTTGCTCCCCACGCTTTCGTGCATGAGCGTCAGTATTGGCCCAGGGGGCTGCCTTCGCCATCGGTGTTCCTCCACATCTCTACGCATTTCACTGCTACACGTGGAATTCCACCCCCCTCTGCCATACTCCAGCGCTGCAGTCACCAATGCAGTTCCCAGGTTAAGCCCGGGGATTTCACATCGGTCTTACAGCACCGCCTGCGCACGCTTTACGCCCAGTAATTCCGATTAACGCTCGCACCCTACGTATTACCGCGGCTGCTGGCACGTAGTTAGCCGGTGCTTATTCTTCCGGTACCGTCATCCCTCATGGATATTAGCCACGAGGTTTTCTTTCCGGACAAAAGTGCTTTACAACCCGAAGGCCTTCTTCACACACGCGGCATTGCTGGATCAGGCTTGCGCCCATTGTCCAAAATTCCCCACTGCTGCCTCCCGTAGGAGTCTGGGCCGTGTCTCAGTCCCAGTGTGGCTGGTCGTCCTCTCAGACCAGCTACAGATCGTCGGCTTGGTAGGCCTTTACCCCACCAACTACCTAATCTGCCATCGGCCGCCCCTTGAGCGCGAGGTCCCGAAAGATCCCCCGCTTTCCTCCACAGAGCGTATGCGGTATTAATCCGGCTTTCGCCGGGCTATCCCCCACTCCAGGACACGTTCCGATGTATTACTCACCCGTTCGCCACTCGCCACCAGACCGAAGTCCGTGCTGCCGTTCGACTTGCATGTGTAAGGCATGCCGCCAGCGTTCAATCTGAGCCAGGATCAAACTCTTCAGTTCAAACCTGTTACTGTTTTCGGTTTCGTCAGAAACCGGTCGCTCACTCAACGTACTGACGATGATCAATCCGTCTTTCGACAGATAAACCTTCCTCTAATACTGTGTGAGGCTTTCTGATACTTTTTGCCTTGCAGCAGATCCACAAGAATCCGCCGCCGCATTCCGCATCAAGCGCCCACACTTATCGGCTGTTAGTTTTTAAAGATCGATCCGCCCAACCCGCCGCGCCTGAACCACCACTACCCGGCACCGCTTCGTTTGCGTCGCTGCGTCTGCAGCAGAGAAACGAGATTATGGAGAGCGGTCGACAACACGTCAATACCCTTCTCACAAATTATTTTAAAAAGTTGAAGAGCTCAAAAATTAAGCAGCCCCACGCACAAGATGGAATTAGTTAGGCGTCCAATTGGATTCACTGGGAGCCGCGTCGAGTAGAGTTGCGAAAAGCCGTTAAGCAGCTTTTCCACAGAAAATGTTCGCAAGGCTGTGGATAACCGCTCCACAACCACGCCAAGTACTTGATCCAAAACCATTCTCGCGCATTGCGCGCGAAGCGTGGCCGCTTGCGCGGCCACGCGTCACGGTCCCATTCAGGCCGACTTCATCGTCACCCGCGCATTCGTTCGCATAAAAGGACTGCGCTCGACCATCGCGCCGAACAACAACCCGATCGTCGTCCACATGACCACCTGCATGCCGATCGCCGCGACGCGGAACTTCCACAGCAGCACGGCCGGGAACGTGGCCGGTACTTCATTGATGACCGGCATCGACAGTTGTACGGCCGCGATGATCACGACGAATACGAGTCCCGCGACGATCGAGCCGTTCCATGCACCCAGCTTCGCCGCCGCGCGGCGCCGCACCTTCAGCGAAAACACCATCGTCGTGAGCGAAATCGCGATCATCAGAAGGAACAGGCCCGTGCGCGTGCCGATCGTGTCCGGATCACCGACCGACGGCGGATTGGCCGGATACTTGATATTCGGCACGACCACGAGGGCAATGAACGCGCCAAGCGCGAGCCACGCGGACAGCGCGCGCACGCTCGAGGTACCCGTGCGTCCATATGAATAAGCAAACACCAGCGAGAACAGACCGCCGAATGCCGCACCATACGTGACCACGCCAGTCAGCAGGCCGAGGCCAGCCTGCGTCTCACGGCTCACGATTTCGGGCTCGGGCGCCTCGCCGCGCGCGGTGGCCGCTTTTTCTTCGAGCGAAATGGCCTGCTCGACCTGTGGTTCGCCGACGATTCGCGCGAACGCGAATGTGAGCAAGCCCGCGACGATGCCCGCGAGCATCCCGCGCACCAACAATTTTCCTACCATGTCGAACTCCGTTAGTGGCAGGGAAAGCCAAGCAGATGGCGGCCGTCGTGCACGAACTCATGCACGTACATGCCAGGCACGAGCGATGTCGCGCCCTGTTCCGCACCAACGAAGTAAAGCGCGAGCAACAGCAGCAAGCCGCCGAACACGACCCACGGCAGCAGTTCGCGCAAAGGAATGGGAGTGGGCTGGGCCGCCGGTTGCGCGGCGCGATCGAAAACAGCTTCGGTCATGATGGACATCTCCTGGGGTAACGCGCCCCGATAGTCGATTGCGGAAGAATGATGCGAAGCTCAGGTCTGGCTTTCGGCTCTTGTGGATTGCAAGGCCGATTACAGTGGCGCGACCGCGCCGGGCTCTCACCGGCTTCCGTGCTTCGCAGTGTCGGTATTCTACGCGCTAAACTGCGGCTTCCGCGACGACGAAGGCTACCTCGCAACGCGCAACGCCCGCCGCGAGCCGATGAAGCCATGCAGGCAAGTGCGAATGAGGCGCCAACGCAAAGAATGGATACGCGACTGTTACTGGTGAGCCATGCGGCAACGGCCGCACAGCGCGCGGGCCGCTTCCCCGCCGACGATCCGCTCGACGCGCGCGGCCGCGCCGAAGCCGAAGCGGCGCGCGCCCGTCTCGCGCTTCCCGCCGACGCCGCCGTGTTCACCAGTCCCGCCGCAAGCGCGCGCCAAACGTCCGCCGCGCTCGGTCTGAGCGCCACGCCTGCCGACGCATTGGCGGATATCGACTACGGCAAATGGCGCGGCCAGCGCCTCGCGGATATTGCCGACGAAGCCCCCCGCGAACTCGCGGCCTGGACACGCGAGCCCGACGCTGCGCCGCCCGGCGGTGAATCGTTCGATCGACTGGTGCGGCGGGTCGGAGAGTGGCTCGACGCGCAACAGGCAGACGCACACTCATGCAACGCGGTCAACGAAGCAGGCTTCGCGGCCTCTGCGCACGGTCGGACCATCATCGCGATCACTCACGCAACGCTTCTGCGAGCGGCAATCGTGCATGCCCTCGGCGCGTCGCCAACCGTGTTCTGTCACATCGAGATCGCGCCGCTGTCGGTCGTCGAATTACGCCACTCGCGACGCGGCTGGTCATGGTGGCCGGCCGCCACCGCCTGAACGGAACCGCCGCTTACCTGCCCGACACCACGAGCCGCAACCGGTTCGACCCCTCGGGCGTCAGCGTGATTTCGGTGCGTCGATTCTTCGCGCCGAGATAAAAGTGCTGACGTCCCGGCGAATTCTGATCGTGGGTTGCATCGGGCAGGCACGACGCGATGTCGGCCGCGACCGCTTCCAATGCATCCGCGTTCGAGCCCGTCGCCTGATGCGGCGTCCACGTGCACTGGAAACTACGATGCGCGGCCGAACATTGCGCGTCGTCGCCATAGGGTTGCGCGACGCCTTTGCCGTCGTCGGGCGTCAGCGAGGTGAAGCCGTCGGGCGCCGCGGCGACGATCCGTTTGAGCGCGCCGCAAGGTCTGGGACTATCGTCGGCGGATGCGCCGGCCGGCAGCAGCGCAACGAGCGATGCCGCGGTAAGCGCGATAGCGGAGTGTCGATAGGCTTTCATGTTGTGCGTGAAGCTTCCAGAGCGCTGCTGAAAAAAGCTCGCAGCGAGCCACCTTCAACAGCACGCTTCATGCCCATTCGCGCCAGCACCCAGCACGCGGGCCGCGCAGGACGGCACACAAATTGCGTGGCGCCATACCGGCCGCAACATCACGCCGCTTCCGATCAAAGCCACTGCCGACGTCATTGCAACCATCATGTCGACCACCACCGCCGCCCCCACCCCCGCCCGCTTATGGTCGGGCATCGCAGGAATCGACGACATCCTCGGCGGTGGTCTCACGCCGAACCGCATGTACCTCGTAGAGGGTGAGCCAGGCACGGGTAAAACCACCCTGGCGTTGCAATTCTTACTCAAGGGCCTCGACGAAGGGCAGACCGGTCTTTACGTCACGCTGTCCGAAACCCGTGCCGAACTGCTCGCGATCGGCGCGAGCCACGGCTGGGATCTGAGCCGCTTCAAGATACTCGAACAGCTGCCCGAAGAAGGGCTCGAACCACAATACGAACAGAGCGTGCTGCACCCGGCCGAAGTCGAACTCGGCGAAAGCGTGCGCAACGTGATCGAACACGTCGACGAACTGAAACCCGCGCGCGTCGTGCTCGACAGCCTGTCCGAACTGCGGCTGCTGGCGGAGAACCCGTTGCGCTACCGCCGGCAGATTCTCGCGCTCAAGCACCATTTCTCGACACGCGCATGCACGGTGCTGCTGCTCGACGACACGTCGGCCAGCGCCTCCGGCATTCAGCTTCACAGCATCGTGCACGGCGTGATCAGCCTTGACAACATTTCCCACGATTACGGCGGCAACCGCCGCCGTCTGCGCATCGCGAAGATGCGCGGCATCAAGTTCCGCGAGGGCTATCACGACTTCACGCTGAACACCGGCGGTCTGCGCGTCTATCCGCGCCTGGTCGCCGCCGAGCATCACCGCGAATTCGGCACGAGCCCGATGAGCACCGGCACGCCCGGCCTCGACGCGCTGCTCGGCGGCGGCCTCGTTCCCGGCACCAATTCGCTGATCATCGGCCCGTCGGGGGTCGGCAAAACCACCACCGTCGTGTCGTGCCTGCTTGCCGCGCTCGAACGCGGCGAGCGCTGCGCGTACTACGTGTTCGACGAAACGCTCAGCACCCTGGTCACGCGCTGCGCGTCGCTCGGCATGGACCTCGCACCGCATGTCGACAGCGGTCTGCTGACTTTGCGCCAGATCGATCCCGCGGAAATCTCGCCGGGCGAGCTGTCGAGCGACGTGCGCAACGCGGTCGAAAACGAAGGTGTGTGCTATGTCGCGGTCGACAGCCTGAACGCCTATCTGCAGGCGATACCCGGCGAGCGCTTCCTGCTGCTGCACATGCATGAGCTACTCGGCTATCTGAATCAGCAGGGCGTGGTCACGATGCTCGTGCTCGGGCAGCACGGCATCATCGGCGAGGTGCAGACCGAGGTCGACATCAGTTATCTGAGCGACGTGGTCGTGCTGTTCCGCTACTTCGAGCATCACGGCGAAGTGCTGACCGCGGTAACCGCCGTCAAGAGCCGCGCGAACGATCATGAACGCACGATCCGCCAGTTCCGCCTCGGCACCGCAGGCGTCGAGATCGGCGAAGCGCTGCGTGATTTCGAGGGCGTGTTGTCGGGCCTGCCCTCGTATCGCGGCGGCACCGCGATGCTCGGCGCGGCGAACAATCTGATCGACACATCGGGACAGTAAGCGATGGAGCAGCGTGTCCTCATCCTCGCACCGTTCGGCCGCGACGCCGAAGTGATCGCCGCTGTGTTGCACAACGACGCACGCGCGTGCGTGACCTGCGACGACGCCGACGCGCTCACCAGCGAGCTCGACGCCGGAGCCGGCACCGCGCTGCTCACCGAGGAAGCGCTCGCGAACGGCCACGGCTCGGGCCTCTTTGCTTGGCTCGAACGGCAGCCCGCATGGTCCGACTTCCCGTTCATCCTGCTCGCCGCGCGCAGCATCGGCCATCGCTCCACGCGCGGGCTCGAAGTGCTCGAACGGCTCGGCAACGTCGTCGTGCTCGAGCGTCCGCTCAATTCGGAAACCTTGCGGCGCGCGGTCGCGTCGTCGTTGCGGGCCCGCGGGCGGCAATATGAATCGCGACGGCTGCTTGCCGAGCGCATCGAGGCACAGGACGCGCTGGAGCAGCTGAACGATTCGCTGGAAAGCCGCATCGCCGCGCGCACGCACGAACTCGCGTCGGCCAACGACCGGCTGATGGCCGAGATCCACGAACGCGCGAAGGTGCAGGCCGTGCTCGTGCAATCGCAGAAGATGGAGGCGCTCGGCCAGCTGACCGGCGGCATCGCGCACGACTTCAACAATCTGCTGAACGTGATCATGGTGAACGCGGAACTGATCGCGCGCGTGAGCGGCGACGAACGCCTGCGCGGCATGGCCGCCACCGTCAAGCGCGCGACCGAGCGCGGCGCGAAACTGACCGGCCAGCTGCTGACCTTCTCCCGCAACAGCAACCCGAATCTGAAAGCGATCGACGTGGTCGCGCTGCTGCAAGGCATGCGCGACATCATCGCGGTGTCGCTCGGATCGAGCATCCGCTACGGCAACGACTTCGAGCGCAATGAAATGTGGACCCGCGCCGACGCGAATCAGCTCGAGCTCGCGGTGCTCAATCTCGCGATCAACGCGCGCGACGCGATGCCCGATGGCGGCCGCCTCGACATTCGCGTGACCCTGCGCGATGCGCCCGACCAGACGCTGAAGCAAGGCCGCTACGTCGTGATCGAAGTCACCGATACCGGAGAAGGCATTCCGCCCGACGTCGTGTCGCGCGTGTTCGATCCGTTCTTCACGACCAAGCCTGTCGGCAAGGGCACGGGGCTCGGCCTGAGCCAGGTGTATGGCATCGCGAGGCAGGCGGGCGGCACCGCGCGCATCTTCAGCGAAGAAGGCATTGGCACCACGGTGCAGATCTGGCTGCCGATGCGCGAGCGGGTGGTCGCGCACAACGAAGCGGAGTCCGACGCGGAAGCGAACGCGGCCGGCGACAAGCACGTCCTCGTGGTCGAGGACGACAACGAGGTGCGCGCGATGCTCGTCGAATCATTGCGCATGCTCGGCTATACGGTGACCGAGGCCGCCGACGGCCAGGCCGGCCTTGACCGCCTCGTCGACGATCATCCCGATCTGCTGATGGTCGACTTCGCGATGCCGGGCATGAACGGCATCGACGTGATCGCCGCGGCGCGCAAGCTTCGTGCCGATCTGCCGGTGATCCTCGCGACCGGTTATGCGGACGTCAACATCTCCGATCTCGCAGTCAAGCATTGCACGATCCTGCGCAAGCCGTTCCAGCTCGACGACCTGGCGCGCACGGTGCGGATCGGGCTGGTTGCGTGATTCGCGCCGCAGACTCCTCCGGTTCGGCCACGATTTCCAAAATCAATAGTTTGCTAACGAATATTTTGGAAATACAATACCCGCCATGTCGAATCTCGATGCCTTGCGCCGCACCGTCAGCAGCACGCTGGTCGTCGCCGCCAGAAAGTGGCGGCGCACGAGTCACGGTGTGCTCGCGGCCTTCAACGTCTCCGAAGCGTGCGCGACACCGCTTCTGACCGCAAGCCGGCTCGGCTCGGCGGTGCGTCAGGTCACGCTCGCCGATCACATCGGCATCGAGGGGCCATCGCTCGTGCGGCTGCTCGACCAGCTGTGCGCGGCCGGCCTGATGCGCCGTGACGAAGACCCCGAAGACCGCCGCGCGAA
This sequence comes from Paraburkholderia sp. JPY465, assembly GCF_050436725.1. NCBI lineage: Bacteria > Pseudomonadati > Pseudomonadota > Betaproteobacteria > Burkholderiales > Burkholderiaceae > Paraburkholderia > Paraburkholderia sp. JPY465. The sequence continues at coordinate 1,709,482 of NZ_JBNDMT010000002.1, read as the reverse complement.
GACCGTCGTCCTGACCGACGAAGGCCGCGCCGTCACCGCGAAGATGGAAGAGGAGCTGGTCACGCTGCGCGCGCAGGCGCTCAAAGGTGTATCGCGCGACGATCTCGAAGCCGCGCTGCGCGTGCTCGACGCATTCACGACCGATGCCGCCGCACGCTCCGAACCGGGCGGCGGCGAGCCCGAGCCGGCCAAAGGCGAGCCGCTTGCCGGCAAGGTCAAACGGACGAGCGGCAAAAGCGCGGCCAAAACGGCCGGCAAATCCCGCGGCACCGTCAAGGCGCGCAAGTCCACCAGGCGCGGGGCGCGAGCCAGCGCGCCGCACAACGCCGATTCCGCGTAACGGCTCATGGTCTATCCCACTCTCCGCGACTGGCTGTTCTCAATCAAGACGTTCGCCGCGGCCATGCTCGCGCTCTACATCGGCCTCGCGTTCGAACTGCCGCGTCCGTACTGGGCGATGGCCACCGTCTATATCGTGTCGAACCCGTTCGTCGGCGCGACCCGCTCGAAGGCGATCTATCGTGCGCTGGGCACCGCGCTCGGCGCGTCTGGCGCGGTGCTGCTGGTGCCGCCGTTCGTCGAATCGCCGTACCTGTTCAGCGTGATCGTCGCAGCGTGGACCTGCACGATGCTGTACCTCGCGGTAGCGGACCGCACCGCGCGCAGCTACGTGTTCATGCTGGCCGCCTATACGATGCCGATCATCGCGCTGCCATCGGTGACGAATCCGACCGGCGTGTTCGATCTCGCCGTGAGCCGGACCGAGGAGATCATTCTCGGCATCGTGTGCGCGAGCATCGTCGGCAGCGCGGTGTTTCCGAGCCGACTGGCGCCAACGATCATCGAGCGCACCGACGCATGGTTTCGCGACGCCGCGTTCTACGCGACCGAAACGCTATCGGGCCGCATCGCAAGCTCGGCGATTTCCGGCGCGCGGCAACGGCTCGCGAGCACGATCAACGGTCTCGAACTGCTGCTGAGCCAGCTCGCCTACGACCACACGCGGCCCGACGTGCTCGCGCGCGCGCATGAACTGCGCGGCCGCATGCAGTTGCTGCTGCCTATCATGTCGTCGCTCGCCGATCCGCTGCTCGCGCTCTACAACAACGGCCCGCAACACTGGCCCGAAGGGCTGCAGACGCTGATCGACGACGTCATCAAGTGGTTCAACCAACCGCTGCCCGAGCCGAGCGAGGGCTATCACGCGGACGAAACCGCCAACGCGCTGCGCGCGCGCATCGCCGCGATGCGCCCGCCCGCCGCCGCGCTCGCGCATTGGGACGGCGCGCTGCTGTCGAATGCGCTGTGGCGGCTGGGGCAAGTGATCGACGTGTGGCAGGACTGCCGCTCGCTGCGCATCATCATCACCCGCGAGGAAGGTTCGTGGCGGCCGCATTTCCGTCACTGGCGGCTCGGCGGCACCGAGCGCTTCTACGATCGCGGCATGATGCTGTTCGCGACCCTGTCGGCGGGCGCGGCCGTGGTGCTCGCGTGCGCGCTGTGGATCGGCTCGGGCTGGAACGACGGCGCGAGCGCGGTCACGCTGGCGGCGGTCGCCTGCTGCTTCTTCGCCGCGCTCGACGAACCCGCGCCGTTCATGTTCCGCTTCTTCGTCGCGACTGGCGTCGCCGTCGTGGCCGCGGGCCTCTATCTGTTCGTCGTGCTGCCGCAGGTACACGACTTCGCGATGCTGGTGATCCTGTTCGCCGCGCCGTTCATTCTGGTCGGCACGCTGATTCCGCGCCCGCAGTTCAACATGGTGACGGTGCTGGTCGCGGTGAACACGGCCACCTTCATCAGCATTCAGGACGCTTACGACGCGAACTTCCTGACGTTCCTGAACGCCAACCTCGCGGGCCTCTCAGGCCTGCTCTATGCGTACCTGTGGACCCGCGTGACGCGCCCGTTCGGCGCCGAGCTCGCCGCGGCGCGCCTGTTGCGCTCGAGCTGGGCCGACGTCGCGCTGACCGCATCGACGCGGCCGATCGAAGATCCGCGCAACCTCGCGGCGCGCATGCTCGACCGGCTGATGCAATTGATCCCGCGCCTTGCTGCCACCGACGACCAACGCCATCCGTCGATCGAGAGCTTCCGCGATCTGCGCATCGCATTCAACGCGCTCGATTTGCGCCGCCTCACCCGCAAGCTCGGCGGCGAAGCGGCCGGCGCGATCGAGCATGTGCTGGATGGAGTGCGTGCATACTACGAAAGCTGCGTCGCGCGACGCCACCGCGAGCCGGTACCGGACAGCCTGATGTCGTTGATCGACGTGGCCGTCGCGCGTATCACCGCGCAGGGGCTGGCCAACGCCGCGGCGCCGACCGAGACCTCGCCAACCTCCGCGCGCCAGTTGCGCGATGCGCTGCACGCGCTGGTCGGCTTGCGTCTTTCGCTGTTTCCGGCGACCCTCACGAAACCAACGCCGACCGAACCGGAGGCCGCCGCGTGATGTACCCATTCTTGCGCCACCGCTCGTACCCGCTGGCGCGCCCCGTCCCCCCTTTTCCCAGTTCCCGCGATGATCGGTGAAATCGATATCTTCGGCGTATTCGTACCGTCCGTGCTGGTTCTGATGTTGATCGCGTATCTGATCAACCTCGGCATCCGCACCGTGCTCGATTACGCCGGCTTTTACCGCTTCGTCTGGCATCGCTCCGTCTTCGATCTCGGCATCTATGTGCTGGTGCTGGGCCTTGTCGTCGTCGTTTCGCACAGACTAATAACGTGAAAAAAACCTGGTTCTCCGTCGGTCAGATCCTGCTGACCCTGATCGTCGTGGTGGTCGCGGCATTCGTGCTGTGGAAACTCGTCAACTACTACCTGTTCGCGCCGTGGACCCGCGACGGCCACGTACGCGCCGACGTGATCCAGGTCGCCCCCGACGTGTCGGGACTGATTTCGTCGGTCGAGGTCATGGACAACCAGCAGGTCAAGCAGGGCCAGGTGCTGTTCAGGATCGACCAGGCGCGCTACACGCTCGCCTTGCGTCAGGCCGAGGCAACCGCGCAGCAGCGCCGCGCGACGCTCGATCAGGCGCGCCGCGAATACGCGCGCAACCGCCAGCTCGGCAATCTCGTCGCCGCCGAAGTGCTCGAAGAAAGCCGCTCGCGCGTCGACGCGGGCGAAGCCGCGCTTGCCGATGCGAACGTCGCGATCGACACCGCGAAGCTGAACCTCGAACGTTCGACGATCAAAAGCCCGGTCGACGGCTATCTGAACGACCGCGCGCCGCGCGCCGGCGAATTCGTTGCGGCGGGCCGCGCGGTGGTCGCGGTGGTCGACATGCATTCGTTCCGCGTCGACGGCTACTTCGAGGAGACCAAGCTGCGCGGCATCGACATCGGCCAGCCGGTCGACATCATCGTGATGGGTGAGCCGAAGCCGCTGCGCGGGCACGTGCAGAGCATCGTCGCCGGTATCGAAGACCGCGACCGCACGCAAAGCGCCAATCTGCTGCCGAACGTGAACCCGGCGTTCAGCTGGGTGCGGCTCGCGCAGCGCATTCCGGTGCGCGTCGCGCTCGATGAAGTGCCCGCTGATTTTCGCCTGATCGCGGGGCGTACCGCGACGGTGTCGGTGCGTGATCTGTCGCCGGTCAGAACCCGAGCCGTGTCGGGCACGGGCGGCGCATCTGGCACGCTCGCCGCTTCGGCCGCGCCGGTGGCGCCGGGTTCGTCGGTGGGCTCCGGGTCGGCCGGGGCAACGGCCACCGCACCGTCGGGCGCGTCGCAATGAAGTTCGTGCGTACCTTGTCCTCGCTGGCGCCGCGCTTGCCGCTGCTGCCATTGCTGCCGTTATTGCCGCTCACCGTCGCGCTGAACGCCTGCATCAACGTCGGGCCGAACTACACGCTGCCGAAACAGGCGCTCGTCAATGCGCCGCTCGCAACTGGAGCGATCGAGGGCGCCGATCCCGCGCTGACGTCGAACCTCAACACGCCGACCGTCTGGTGGAAGCTGTACGACGATCCGGTGCTGAACGGTCTGGTCGAACAGGCGTTGAAATCGAATACCGACCTGCGCGTCGCGGCCGCGAATCTCGCGCGCTCGCGCGAGGCGCTGGGCGTGGCGCAGGCGCAGGGTGGCTTTTCCGGCAACGCGTCGGTGGCGATCCAGCGCGCGCAGGAATCGGCCGAGCAATTCCTGCTGTTCGAGAAACTGCCGGTCGCCAATCTGGGTGACATGGGCATCAACGTCTCGTACGAAATCGATCTGTTCGGCAAGCTGCGCCGCGGTGTCGAAGCGGCGGCGGCGGACACCGAGGCCGTGGAAGCCGCGGCCGACCTCGCTCGCATCACCGTCGTCGCGGACGTGGTGCGCTCGTACGTCGAACAATGCTCGGCGGCGGAGGAACTGCACATCGCGCAGCAATCGCTCGCGTTGCAGAAGCAGCGGGTGGATCTGTCGCGCCGTCTGCGCGACGCGGGCCGCGGCAACCAGACCGCGGTCACGAGCGGCCAGACCCAGGTCGAGACCCTGACGGCCGACATTCCACGCTACACCGCGCGCCGCAAGATCGCGCAATACCGGCTCGCAATGCTGCTGGCGCAGTCACCGTCGCAATTGCCGCCGGCCGTGCTCGCGTGCGACCGGCTGCCGCAAATCCACCAGCCGATTCCGATCGGCGACGGCGCCGGGCTGCTGCGGCGGCGCCCGGATGTGCACGAAGCCGAGCGTCAGCTCGCGGCATCGACGGCGCGCATCGGTGTCGCGACCGGCGCGCTTTATCCGAGCATCAGCATTGGCGCGTCGGCGGGCTTCACCGGCATTCTGGAAGACATTCCCACCCAGCCGACGGCGCGTTGGGGCTTCGGTCCGCTGATCAGCTGGAACTTCCCGGCCAATGGCGCGCGGCAGCGGGTCCGCGAAGCGGAAGCGTCGAGCCAGGTCGCGCTCGCCAAGTTCGACGGCGTGGTGCTGGGCGCGCTGCGCGAAACCGAGACTAACCTCGCAACCTATTCGTCCGATTACGCACGCGCCGAAGCGCTGCGCGCGGCGCTGAAGTCGGCTGCGCAATCGGCGGATGAAACGCATCGGCTGTATCGCGCCGGCCGCGAGTCGTTCCTCGCCGATCTCGACGCGACGCGCACACTGACGGCCGCAAAGTCGCAGCTCGCGGCGGCGGAAGGCCAGGTGGCGGTCGATCAGGTCAATCTGTTCCTGTCGCTGGGCGGCGGATGGGAGGTCGGCGGGCAAAGCACGCCGGGAGAAACGCGCCCGCAGTTGAAGGCAACACCCGTAGCGGGCAAGCCGAGCGCGAAGTCGGGAGCGTCGAGCGCCGCGACTGTGAAAGCGCCTTGATCGGCCGTCTTACGATTTATTTTTGACAAGCTTTCTTTTTGCTTTCTCTTTCGGTTAAATACGTGACACCACTTCAACTACGGGGTCTCGTATGTCGCCATTCATGCAGGGTGTAGTCACGTTGGGCGGATGCATCGGTGTCTTCACCGCGGTGGTTACGGTGGTCGAAATGTTCGCGCGTTGAGTTGGCCGGGCGGCGGTCCGGAAGAGCGGCTCAGCTCTTGCGCGCCTTCGCCGCCGCCTGATGTATCGCCGCCCGCACCCGCGGATACGTTCCGCAACGGCACACCACCGGCGTCATCGCCTCGTCGATGTCGGCATCGGTCGGATCGGGTTTGTGCTTCAGCAACGCGCAAGCCGCCATCAATTGCGCGCTTTGGCAATAACCGCACTGCACCACATCGAGTTCGAGCCACGCGGCCTTCAGCGCCTGCGCCTCGGGCCCCTGCAAACCCTCGATCGTCGTGATCTTCTGCGTATGCAGGCTCGACATCGGCGTCTGGCAAGCGAGGCACGCGGCATCATCGAGATTGACCGTGCACGCGCCGCAGATGCCGACGCCGCAGCCGAACTTGGTGCCGGTCATGCCGAGATCGCAACGCAGTACCCATAGCAGCGGCATGTCCGGGTCGGCATTGACCAGCACCCTGCGTCCGTTGATGTTCAGTACCGCCATGCCTGCCTCCTGAGTCGCCACGCTGCATCGCAAGCTGTTGCCTGTCCGCCGTCCGTCATGCAAGCCGCAACGGCAGCGTCCGCAAACGCTGCCCCGTCAGCGCGAACACCGCATTGCCCACCGCCGGCGCGATCGGCGGCACGCCCGGTTCGCCGGCACCTTGCGGATGCAGCTGACTCGCCATGATGTCGACTTCGATCGCCGGGCACACATTCATTCGCACGACCGGAAACTCCACGAAGTTCTTCTGCTGCACCTGGCCGTTGACGATCGTGATCTCGTTCTGCAACGCGCTCGACAGCCCAAACACGATGCCGCCTTCCATCTGCTGACGGATCAGGTTCGGGTTCACCGGTAAACCGCAATCGATCACGCACACCACGCGATGCACGCGAATCTGCCGGTTCGCCCCGACCGACACCTCCGCGACCTGCGCGACGACGCTGCCGAATGCCTCGTGCAACGCGACGCCACGCGCGCAGCGCGCGCCATCGGCGGCAGGTTTGAGCGGACCTCCCCAGTCGGACAACTTCTCGACACGCTTCAGAACCGCCAGATGACGCGGATGCTCGGCGAGCAGCATCGCGCGAAACGCGATCGGGTCCTGGCCGGCCGCGACGGCGGCTTCGTCGGTGAAGCTTTCGGTGAAGAAGGCCTGATGCGAGTGGCCGACCGAGCGCCAGAAGCCGATCGGCACCGGCAATTCGACGATCTTGTGCGACACGCGCGCGGCCGGCCACTCGTACGGTTGATCGAACGCGCCTTCGCAGGTGGTCTTGTCGATCGGAATGTGCGGCACGCCGTAGTAGCGCGCGAGCGCATCCGGCACGATCGCCTGGCCCGCCGACTTCGCGTGCCACGCGACCAGCTTGCCGTGCTCGTCGAAGCCGGCCTGCAGCCGTGCCGCGCACGCGGGCCGGTAGAAGTCGTGCGTGAAATCCTGCTGGCGCGACCAGATGGTTTGCACCGGACGGCCATCGGCCTCGCGCGCGATCGCGGCGGCCTGCGCGACGAAATCGAGTTCGAGGCGCCGGCCGAACGCGCCGCCCAACAACTGCGTCTGCACATCGACGAGATCGACGTCGAGGTCGAGCACTTTCGCCGCATGGTGCCGCGCGAGCCGCGGCATTTGTGTCGACACCCAGACGGTCGCCGCGCCGTCGGCGACCTGCACGGTGCAGTTCAGCGGCTCGACCGCGCCATGCGCGAGGTAGGGCGCGTGATAGACCGCTTCGATCTTGCGCGCCGCGCGACTCATCGCGTTGTCGACGTTGCCGATGTCGTAATACACGTGGCCGTCCGTATGGTCGAGCGCGTCGACGAGGTGGCGATCCACCTCCGTGCTCGACAGCTTCGCGGCCTCGCCGTGATGCCAGGTCACGTTGATCGCCTCGACCGCGTTCATAGCGTGAAACGCGTTGTCCGCGATCACGGCGACGCCGCCGGTGCCGCCCGCATACGGCCGCACGGCGAGCGCCTTGATGAAGCCCGGCATCTTTTGCGCGGGCGTCGCATCGAAATGCGCGACCGTACCGCCGAGCGTCGGGCACATCACGACGCTCGCATAAACCAACCCGTTCGGCAGCACGTCGATGCCGAAGCGCGCCGCGCCGTCGATTTTCGACGCGGCTTCGATGCGCCGCACGGGCTGGCCGATCAGCTTGAAGTCGGCGGGCTGCTTCAGGACGACGCTGCGCGGCAGCGGCTGGCCCGCGGCCACCGACGACAATTCGCCGAACGTCGCCTTATGCCCCCACGAATGAAGCACGTAGCCCTTTTCCGCGCGACATTCGTGGACCGGCACGTTCCAGCGGTCGGCCGCCGCCCCGATCAGCATCGCGCGCGCCGACGCGCCGGCCTCGCGCATCGGCGTCCAGAGATCGTTCATGCTCGACGAGCCGCCCGTCATCATCGTGCCGATCTCGCGCACCGCCTTGCTCGTAATCCATACGGTGCCGCGCCGGACATAGCTGTCGTCGTCCGGGCGAAACGGCAGATCGTCGACGATGCTCTGCACCGCGTTGTAGATCCGGTCGATCGGCGCCTCTTCGACGTGCACCTGCGACCAGTCGGCGTCGAGTTCCTCGGCGAGCAGCATCGCGAGCCCCGTATGGATGCCCTGCCCCATCTCGGCCTTCGGCACGATGATCGTCACGCGGTTGTCGGTGTCGATCTTGACCCAGCCGTTCAGCGCGACCTGAGTGCCTTGCGTCGGCAGCGGCGTCGACGTCATCAGGCGCTGGCGCGGCGGCAGCACGCCCCAGCCGACCAGCAGCCCGCCCAACGCACTGGCGCCGCCAAGCAGAAAGGTTCTGCGCGTCAACATGGCATGGCTGGCTCGATGGTAGGAAAACGGCGACAGCGCCGATGCACCCGTCTTTGACTGCGAATAGTAATAAGACGAATCGGCGTGCGTGATACTTAAATCCTCGCGTGAACCTGGAGCGGCCGTGCGGCGTGGAAAGGCGGGGACGGAAAGCGGCGGGGGAAAGTCGTGGGGTGTTTCATTAACTGCTATCGCGCGGGCCGCGGTGTGCGAGCGAGATTAAAACCGCTGGCACACCGCGAACCTTGCGCCTGATTCGATCAGGCGATCTTAAGACCGGATCAACGGCGGTTCGAACCCGACACCACGTCGATCCACACGGCCAGCACGAGGATGCCGCCCTTCACGATCATTTGCCAGTACGCGTCGACGTCGAGCATCGACATGCCGTTGTCGAGGCTCGCCATCACGAGCGCGCCGATCAGCGCGCCGTACACGGTGCCGGAACCGCCGCGCATCGACGTGCCGCCGATGAAGCACGCGGCGATCGCATCGAGCTCGCCCATCGAGCCGGCCGACGGCGAACCGGCGGCGAGCCGCGCCGTGTTGACGATGCCGGCGAACGCGCACATCAGCCCCATCAGCGCGAAAATCGCAAGCTTCACGCGGTCGGTGTTGACACCCGACAGGCGCGTCGCTTCGAGGTTCGAGCCGACCGCGTAAATGCGGCGTCCGAACACGGTCTGCGTCGCGATCCACGTGAAGATGCCGAGCAGCGCGAGCAGCAGCAACACCGGCACCGGAATGCCGCCGTAGTTGTCGAGCATCGCGACGAAGCCGGCGAGAATCGCGCCCGCGCCGACCACCTTCGCGACGTCTTGCCAGAACGGCACGACGCGCAGTTGATAACGCTGCCGGTTGGCGCGCTGGCGGATCGTCAGGAAGGCCAGCAGCACGAACAGCACGACGGCGAGCGTGTCCCCGGCAATGCGCGGCAGATAGCCCTGGCCGACGAACACGAAGCTGTCCGACACCGGCGCGATCGTCGAGCCGCCGGTAATGCCGAGCAGAATGCCGCGATACGCGAGCATGCCGCCGAGCCCGACGATAAACGACGGCACGCGCCGATACGTCGACCACCAGCCGTTGAACAAGCCGACCACGATGCCGAGCAGCAGCACGACCGGAATCGTCACGCCGATCGGCCAGTGCCGGTTCACGTCGAGAATCGCAGCGACGCCGCCGAGCAAACCGAGCAGCGAACCGACCGACAGATCGATCTCACCGGCGATGATCACGAACACCATGCCGCACGCCAGCATGCCGGTAATCGACATCTGCCGCAGCAGATTCGACAGATTGCGCGGCGTGACGAACGCGCCGTGGGTGAGCGCCGAAAAGAAAATCCAAATCACGGCGACGGCGATCAGCAGCGCGAGAATCTTGTAGCGCGCGAACAGTTGCTGCAGCCGTTGCGTGCCGCCGAATGCGCCTCGCGGCGCGGCGTTGTCGGTGCGTTGGGAAGTTACGTCGGGAGTCATGCGGCACTCGCTGCGGTTGGGTTCGTAGATAGATGCACGGGGCGGATCGCGGCGCCGAGAATGTCTTCCTGCGTGAGACCGTCGTTGACGAAGTCGCCGCGCAACTCGCCCTCGCCGATCACCAGCACACGGTCGCTGATGCCGAGCACTTCCGGCAATTCGGACGACACCATCACGATCGACATGCCGCGCTGCGCCAGCTGGAAGATCAGCTTGTAGATCTCGTACTTGGCGCCGACGTCGACGCCGCGTGTCGGTTCGTCGAGGATCAGCACGGTCGGGTTGGTCAGCAGCATGCGCGTGAGCACGGCCTTCTGCTGATTGCCGCCCGACAGACTTGCAATCGATAGCATCGGATTCGCGGCGCGCACGGAAAGCCGCTTCATTTCCGTATGAATCGTGTCGAGTTCGGCCGCGGAATCGATGCGTCCGCCCGACGCGAAGCGCTGCAATACCGCAAGCGTGATGTTATGGCCGACGCTCATGCCCGGCACGATGCCGTGGCGTTTGCGGTCCTCCGGCACCATCGCGATGCCGGCGCGAATCGCGTCGATCGGCGCGCGGATTTTCAGCGGCTTGCCGTCGAGCACGACGTGCGCCTCGCTGATCCCCGCATACGCGCCGAAGATTGCCTGCATCAGCTCGGTGCGGCCCGCGCCGACGAGCCCGGCGACGCCGAGAATCTCACCGCGTCGCAACGAGAACGACACGTCGTCCACGCGCTTGCGGCGCGGATTCGTCACGTCGAAACACGTAACGTTGCGGGCTTCGAAGATCACGTCGCCAATCGGATGCGGCTCGCGCGGAAACAGGTTCTTGATCTCGCGGCCGACCATCAGCGAGATGATCCGCTCGGTCGTCAGCGAACGCATCGGCTCGGTGGCGACATGGCGGCCGTCGCGAATCACGCTGATCGTGTCGCAGACTGCCGCGACTTCGTCGAGCTTGTGCGAGATGTACACGCAGGCAATGCCGCGCCGCTTCAGATCGCGCACGATGTCGAGCAGAATCGCGATTTCCGAGGCGGTCAGCGACGACGACGGTTCGTCGAGAATCAGCAGCTTCGCGCGCTTGTTCAGCGCCTTCGCGATTTCGATCAGCTGCTGATGGCCGCCGCCGTAGTTCATCACGGGCTGCGCGGCGTTGATGCCGCTGATGCCAAGTTCGCGCAGCAGTTCGTCCGCGCGCTGATACATCGCCGCGTAATTCATGCGGCCGCCCGGCAGCGTGATTTCGTTGCCGAGAAAGATGTTTTCCGCGACCGACAGCTCCGGCACGAGCATCAGTTCCTGGTGGATGATGATGATGCCCGCGCGTTCGGTGTCGCGTACGCTCGCGGCCTTCAGCGTTTCGCCTTCCCAGGTGATTTCGCCATCCCAGGTTCCGTGCGGATACACGCCGGATAGCACCTTCATCAGCGTCGATTTGCCCGCGCCGTTTTCACCGCACAGGCCCACGCATTCGCCCGGCGATACGGTCAGATCGATGCCGTCGAGCGCCTTTACGCCGGAAAAAGCTTTGACGATGCCGCGCATCGTCAGAAGAGGTTGCGTCATTCGCTATGCCTCGCTGCAAGTTGGGCCGATGTTCGAGCACGCTCCCGGGCGCGACGGCCCGGGAGCGTGGCGTTCACATCAAACCCGTCTCAGTGTTATTTGCTCGCGAGTTGCTGTTGCGTGTAGAAGCCGTCCTTTACGACGGTGTCGAGGTTCGCCTTCGTCAGCTTGGTCGGCTGCAGCAGCACCGTATCGACCTTCTTCTTGCCGTTGTCGTACTGCGCGTTGAACCCCGGCTTGTCACCCTTCGCCAGCGCGACCGACAGCTTGGCCGCTTCGCCCGCGATCAGCTTCAGCGGCTTGTAGACCGTCATCGTCTGCGTGCCGGCCGCCACGCGTTTCACCGCTGCGAGGTCGGCATCCTGGCCCGAGATGGGTACCTTGCCCGCGAGGCCTTGCGCCGCGAGTGCCTGGATCGCGCCGCCGGCGGTGCCGTCGTTCGAAGCGACGACTGCGTCGATCTTGTTGTTGTTCGCGGTCAGCGCGTCTTCCATGATGCGCAGCGCGGTCGATGCGCTCCACTCCGGCACCCACTGCTGGCCGACGACCTTGATGTCGCCCTTGTCGATTGCCGGTTGCAGCACCTTCAGCTGGCCCTGGCGCAGCATCTTCGCGTTGTTGTCGGTCGGTGCGCCGCCGAGCAGGAAGTAGTTGCCCTTCGGCCGCACGTCGTAGACGCCCTGCGCCTGCATTTCGCCGACTTTCTCGTTGTCGAACGAGATGTATGCGTCGATATCGGCGTCGAGGATCAGGCGGTCATACGACACGACCTTGATGCCCGCTTTGCGTGCTTCGGCCACCACGTTGCCGAGCGTCTTCGAATTGAACGGCACGATCACGATTACGTCGACGCCGCGCGAGATCAGGTTTTCGATCTGCGAGATCTGACGCTCTTCGCTCGCATCGGCCGACTGCACCGACACCTTCGCGCCGAGCTTTTCCGCTGCGGCGACGAAATAGTCGCGATCGCGCGACCAGCGCTCGACACGCAGATCGTCGATGCAGAAGCCGATTTCCGGATGATCCTTGCTGGCATGCGCGAGCGGCGCGGCGAGCGAAAGGCTGGCGAGTACCGCGCCGCACAGCAGCGAGCTCAGTACGTTACGACGCATTGCGAACTTCATTTTTGTCTCCTTCGTTAGTGATCGCCGGAATACCGGACGTATCGGTCTGCGCTGCGAGCCGCAGACTCGGACAAGCGACAACCCACAGCTTGCTGGTGCGCGCGGTCCGCGTGGCCGCGCGATCTTTATTCAACGTCCGCTATAAATCGCCTGATTTACGATGTTTTCCATCTGTTCCTGCTGCCCGCTCACATGCCGCGGATTCAGATCGCACGCCAGCGTGTCGGCCGCGAGCGTTGCCAGCGAATACTCGCCGGACAGGATCTTGCGGCCGAACTCGCCATCCCAGCCCGCGTAGCGTTGCCGCTTGAACTGCTCGAGTCGCTCGTTTTCGACCAGCACCGCCGCGCGTTCGAGACCGAGCGCGAGGTTATCGATCGCGCCGATGTGGCCATAAAACAGGTCTTCAGGATCGACACTCTGGCGCCGCACTTTCGCATCGAAGTTCATGCCGCCGGTCGTGAAGCCGCCGTGGCGCAGAATCTCGTAGAAGGCAGGTCAATTCCTCGACGCTGTTCGGGAATTGATCTGTATCCCAGCCATTTTGCGGATCGCCGCGATTCGCATCGACGCTGCCGAAGATGCCGAGCGCAAACGCGGTCGCAATCTCGTGATGGAACGAGTGGCCCGCGAGCGTCGCGTGATTGGCCTCGATGTTGACGCGGATCTCCTTGTCGAGACCGTGCTGCAACAGGAAGCCGTGCACGGTCGCGACGTCGTAGTCGTATTGGTGCTTGGTCGGCTCCTGCGGCTTCGGCTCGATCAGCAGCGTGCCCTTGAAACCGATCTGGTGCTTATGCTCGACCACCATGTGCAGGAAGCGCGCGAACTGCTCACGCTCGCGCACGAGGTCGGTGTTCAGCAGCGTGTCGTAGCCTTCCCGTCCGCCCCACAGCACGTAGTTCTCGCCGCCGAGGCGCAGCGTCGCGTCGAGCGCATGACGCACCTGGGTCGCCGCGAAGGCGAACACCTCCGGATTCGGGTTGGTCGCGGCGCCGGCCGCGTAACGCGGATGCGAAAACAGATTCGCGGTGCCCCACAGCAATTTGATACCGGTATCCTGCTGCTTGCGCGCGATGTAGTCGGATACGCGCAGGAAGTTTTCGCTGTATTCCTTGACGCTCGCGCCTTCGGGCGCGACGTCGGTATCGTGGAACGTGTAGTACGGCGTGCCGAGCTTCGAGAAGAATTCGAACGCGGCGTCGGCTTTCTGAAGCGCCCGCTCCATTGCGTCGCCGGGTTGCTGCCACGGCCGCCGGAACGTGCCCTGACCGAAGATATCGACGCCGGGCCATACGAACGTATGCCAATAGCACACGGCGATACGCAGATGCTCCTCGAGCGTTTTGCCGAGTACCTTCCTGGTTTTGTCGTAGTGACGGTACGCGAGCGGGTTGTCCGATTGCGGGCCTTCGTATCGAATCTCGGGAATGTGTTCGAAGTAGGACATCGGCGTCTCCGGTCGGCCCGAGTTGCCGCAAGGCGACTACTCGGGTCCCATGAAAGGTTTTCTTTGCATTCTTCACTGCGACCCGCGCGACTTGGCCGTGCAGGCCGACGAGGTGACGCAATGCTGCCGCTTGGACGATGTGCCGGCAATTGCGAAATTTCGCAGCGCGCTTGATGTTTCTTACCGCCCGCGCGTTTGTTTACTGCCGGCGCGCGATTCGACGCCTAGAATAGCCAGACGCTTAAAAACGGGATTGCCCCCAGGCACCCGACACAATGGAGACAAAGGCGCGTGGTCCATCGTCCGCACGCCGCACACCGCCATGACCCGTCCACAAGCACCTCAGACAACCCATCGGATCGCGCTGCTGTTCAACGCGAACAAGGTCTACGATCGCGAGATCATCACCGGCATCGGCAACTACCTGCTGTCGACGCGCGTCGCGTGGGATCTCTTCCTGGAAGAGGACTTCCGCTGCCGGCTCGCCGGTATCCAGCGCTTCGACGGCGACGGCATCATCGCGGACTTCGACGATCCCGCCGTTGGCGAAGCCCTGCGCGACTGTCCGCTGCCGGTGGTCGCGGTCGGTTCGTCATATGAAGATCCGACGCAGTACCCCTCGGATTTACCCTATATCGCGACCGACAACAGCAAGCTCGTGTCGCTCGCGTACACGCATCTGATCGGCGCGGGCCTCGAAAACTTCGCGCTGTACAGCCTGCCGCAGGCGCAGGAAAACCGTTGGGCGCAACAGCGCGAACTCGCCTTCGCGCATCTGCGCAGCGCGGACGGACGCAGCGCGGCGCAGATCGATAGCGAGATCTATCGCGGTCTGTCGACGAGCGCGCCCTCCTGGAATCAGGCCATCGAACAACTGACCACATGGCTGCGGCAACTGCCGAAGCCGGTCGGCATCATCGCGGTGACCGACGCGCGTGCACGGCATTTGCTCCAGGCATGTCTGATCGCGGGCATTCCGGTGCCCGAGGAAGTCGCGATCATCGGCATCGACAACGATCCGCTCACGCGCACGCTGACGCGCATTCCGCTGTCGTCGGTGATACAGGGGACCGAGGAAATGGGCCGTACCGCCGCGCACATCCTGCATCAGATGCTGCACGGGGCGCGCTTTCCGGGGCGCCGCATTCTGGTGCCGCCGGTCGGCATCAACGTGCTCGAATCGACGCGGCATCAGCCGCTCGCGAGTCCGTACGTGATGCGCGCGCGCCATTTCATTCGCCAGTACGCGTGCCAAGGCATCCGCACCGAGCAGGTGGCCGACTATGTGGGCGTGTCGCGTTCGTCGCTCGAAGAGTATTTCCGGCGCGAGCGGCAATGCACCGTGCATCAGGAGATCCTGCGCCACAAGCTCGACGTCGCGAAGTCGCTGCTCGCGAAACGCGATGCGTCGAGCGCGGAGGTCGCGATTCGTTGCGGCTTCACGTCGCTGCAATACATGTACGCGGTTTTTCGCCGCGAACTCGGCTGCACGCCGCGCGAATACCAGGAGCGCGTAGGCCCGAAGACGAAAACCACTGGCTGAGCATGCTTTTCTATTTTTTCTTCGCACCGACCACATGATCAGCATCGCACAACTCTCTTCCGAACCATGGGGCACGCTGCAGGGCGGCGATCGAGTCCGGCTCTATACGCTGCGTAATGCACATGGCATGAAAGTCGCCATCAGCGACCTCGGCGCGACGCTGGTTTCGTGGCACGCGCCGGATCGCGCCGGACGTCTCGGCGATATTCTGCTCGGCCACGACACGCCCGCCGAGTACGTGGCGGCCTCGACTTACATGGGCGGACTGATCGGCCGCTGGGCGAACCGGATTGCGGGCGCGCGCTTTGCGCTCGACGGCATCGAGTACACGCTGGATCGCAACGAAGGCCCGAACCTGCTGCATGGCGGCACGGTCGGTTTTCATCGCGCGTTGTGGGACGTGGCCGAGGACGACGGCGCGCTGCTGATGCGCCTGGAGTCACCCGAAGGCGACGCCGGTTTTCCGGGCAACGTGACGGTGCAGGTGCGCTATTCGCTCGACGACGACGGCACACTGACGATCGGCTACGAAGCGATCACCGACGCGCCGACGCCACTCAATCTGACCAGCCATCCGTACTTCAACCTGACCGGGCGCGCGGGCACCGACATTCGCGGCCACGTGCTGTCGATCGACGCCGAGCGCTTTTTCGAAGTCGACGCGACGATGATTCCGTGCAAGCTCGCCGACGTCGCGGGCAACGCATTCGACTTCCGGCAGAGCGCGCCGATTGGCGGCCGGCTCGACTGGCCGCACTCGCAACTCGCGCGCGCTGGCGGCTTCGATCATTGCTACGTGCTGCGCGAGGCGCCGACAGACGCGATAAACGGCGACCACGGCCACGCGCCGCCGCTGCGCGAAGTAGCCTGCGCATACGATCCCGGCAGCGGACGCGAACTGACCGTCGCGACCGATCAGCGGGGCTTGCAGTTTTACACGGGCAACGCGTTGAACGGCAACCCGGGACGCGGCGGCGTTCGCTATCAACGGCACGCCGGCTTGTGCCTCGAGGCGGGCGGTTTTCCGAACGAGGTCAATATGAGCGGCCTGGACGAAGTGATCGTGCGACCCGGCGATACTTACCGGCAAATCACGACTTATCGCGTCGATGTGCGCGAAGGTGTGTGACCAGATTCACGGGCGCTTTTCCAGTGTTTTACGAACACCGCGACGGCGAGATTACAGCTCGCCGACTAGCCGTTCTCTGCAATACTGAATTAGTCGACTAGTGGTTTTCCCGAAGTACGCACCCTTCTAGACTGTTTTTATGGCGCCGGCATCCTGCGGCGCCCGATAGACAACTACGGAGGGAAACATCATGAAATCGCTTATCCAGGCAGTTGTACTTACGGCCTTGATCGCTGCTGCGCCGGTCGCGTCGTTGGCACAATCGGAACAGCCGATCACGCGAGCCGAAGTCAAAGCGGAACTGCAGCAACTCGAACAGAATGGCTATAACCCGGCCATCTCGCTCGATGCGCAGTATCCCGCGGACATTCAGGCGGCCGAGGCACGCGTCGCCGCGATGAACGGGAAGGGACAAGCCGATACCTCGGGTTACGGGTCGCCGATGGGCGGATCGTCGCAATCAGGCCATCATCCGATGGTAGTTAATCCGGACGGTCAATAACGAGTCGCGAACGTGTTGCGAATATCCGCAGCGAGGAAAGACTCGTGAGTTAGCGGCTTTCCAGTCTTTGCGGTTTTCGCCGTTTCTGACCGATATGAAGCGAGCGCATGTTTTCAACGCATGCGCTCGCTTTTCTACTTATGTGCGGCGCTAACAACGTACCGCTAGTTCCGACGCCGCCGCGGATTCAGCCTGACCGTGCTTGCGGGCATTTCGTCTGATACCAGATGTTCACCTGACGCTGCGCGCGTTCGAGACTCGCCGGATAGTCGGGATCAAAGCGTCGTTCAGGGTGGTAGCCTGCCTGCTGCAGAGCTGTCAGTTCGCTCATGCTCCGCTGATGCGTGGCCGGCGCCTTGTTCCTGAGGTCGGTCAGGTCCTGGCATTGCGTCGCACTCAGATGGGTTTGCGCGCCGCCGTTCCCGCCGCCCGCGGCGCAGCCAACGAGTGTGAGGAACAACAGGGCAGGGATCGACCGCATCTGCGTGGCGATGTTCATGTCGCGCCTCCTTGATGAAAGTGTCCTTCGCATTTCTGAGCCGGCTTGTTCGCCTGTCAGCATTTTGAATTATTCGCACCACCTGTGAAAGTCGCCGCCAATTTCATCAGCCGCGCTTTCGATACGGACATAGACTTTCCCCTGGTGAATGCCGATTTGCCCACGCATCAGTTGAACCGACGTTTTCCCCTCAACGAGGGAGCCGCGCTCCCTCACCCCAAGGAGACCCGCGATGCCCCGCACCGCCGCTGAAAAACGCGCCGCTTTCCGCGCGCTGCACTCGTCTGGCTGTTTCGTGCTGCCCAATCCGTGGGACGCGGGCAGCGCCCGTTATCTGCATACGCTCGGCTTCAAGGCGCTCGCCACTACCAGTTCTGGTTTTGCGTGGTCGACCGGACACGCGGACAACACCTTGCCGCGCGAAACGATCCTCGCCCACCTGCGGGCGATCGTCGATGCGACCGATCTGCCGGTCAACGCCGACTTCGAAAACGGCTTCGGCCGCGATCCGGACGAAGTCGCCGAGAGCGTGGCGCTCGCGGTGGCAACGGGCGTCGCGGGTCTGTCGATCGAGGACTCGACCGGCAACCCCGCCGCGCCGCTGTTTCCGGTCGACGTCGCGGTGCAACGGCTCAGCGCGGCGCGCCGTGCGATCGATCAGAACGGCGGCGATACGCTGCTGGTGGGCCGCGCGGAAAACTTCGTCGCCGGCAAGCCCGATCTCGACGATGCGATCGCGCGGCTGAAGGCCTATGCGGCGGCGGGCGCCGACTGCCTGTATGCGCCCGGCATCCAGACGCCCGAGCAGATCGAAGCAGTGGTCGCGGCCGTCGCGCCGAAGCCGGTCAATCTGCTGATCGGCTCGACATCGACGCTGACGTTGCAGGACGTGGCCGCCCTCGGCGTGCGGCGGATCAGCGTCGGCGGCGGCCTCGCTCGCGCGGCGTGGGGTGGCTTCATGCAGGCCGCTCAGGCGCTGGCCGATGGCCGCTTCGACTTCACCGGCGCGGTGGCGGGCAAGCAGCTCAACGAGCTTTTCAATCGCAATGCGTGAAAGACGGCGTGCGCACAGGTGTTCGCGCGCCGCGTCGACGTGATTGGGAAAGCGGCGGCGTTTCCGATGAGAAAAGCGCGCGAGCGCCTGAATCGGCGTCCAAAGGCACTGTTCACGCCAAATGTTATGATCGGAAACATTGCTCGCTCCGATCTAGCGCATACCCGACCCGCAGCAAACCTCATGGACACCCATCTCACCAAATCCGCCGACACCGCGTCCACCGATCTCGGCCGGCGCGTGCGCGCCGCCCGTCAGGCGCAGGATCTGACGCTCGAAACCGCGAGCCGTCTGTGCGGCGTCTCCCGCTCGACACTGTCGAAAATCGAAAACGGCCTGATGTCCCCCACTTTCGACGTGCTGCAGAAAATCGTGCTGGGCCTGAAGATCGAAATCGGCGAACTGTTCGGCTCGACGCCGAAAGTCAGCGCGAGCGGCCGGCGCGCGCTGACGCGCAAAAACGAAGGCCAGCGCCACGCGTATCGCGGCTATCAGATGGAGTTGCTCGCTACCGATCTCGCGCACAAGGCGATGCTGCCGTTTCGCATCCGCATCTCGGCGCACACGCTCGACGCTTTCGACGACTGGGGCCGCCACGAAGGCGAGGAGTTTCTCTACGTGATCAGCGGCAGCGTGTGCCTCTATTCGGAGCTGTACGCGCCGACGCATCTGAACGCGGGCGACAGCCTCTACTTCGACAGCCGCACGGGTCACGCGGCGGTGTCGACCGGCGAGGAAGACGCCGAAGTGTTGTGGATGGCGACCAATGCGGACCTTCCGCATACACCGCCTGCCGCGAACGATTCAGCGAAGAAATAGCGCGCCCTGCACGGCGCGCGTGTACTCAGCGCGCCGCCAGCGCGCGTTGCGCGAGTTGCGCGATATGCAATGCGTGTCGCCCCGTACCGTGCTCGATCTGCTCGCGACAACTGAAGCCGTTGGTCAGCACGATCGTTTCCGCGTTGGCCGCCATCGCGTCGCGCACCGCCGGAAATAGCTTGTCCTCGCCGATCTTTTCCGACAACGCGTGATGCTCGACATTGAAGCCGAACGATCCCGCCATCCCGCAGCAACCGGTATCGAGCAGCTTCCATCTGACGCCGAGCTTGTTCAGCAGCGCCGCATCGCCCTGCATGCCGAATAGCGCCTTCTGATGACAATGGCCATGCACGATCACGTTGGCCGCGAGCGTCGGCCACTCGAACGGCTGACGCGCGACGAAATCGGCGAACAGATACGTTTGGGCGGACAGCTTCTTCGCCAACGCATGATCGGGGAGTTGTTTCAGCAACTCGTCCTTGAACACCGATAGACAGCCAGGCTCCAGACCGACCAGCGGCACGCCGGCGGCGATGTCGTCCGCGAGATCGTCGACGATATGCGTAAGCAGTTCGCGCGCGCGTTCGAGCAGACCGAAGTCGTATAGCGGACGCCCGCAGCACAGACGCTTCTTCGGCAGCACCACGTGCCAGCCGAGTTGCGCGAGCACATCAGCTGCGGCCCGCGCGATCTCGGGCGTGAAATGGTCGTTGAACGTGTCGACCCACAGGATCACTTTCTTTGCGTCGCCGCCGCGCGCATCAATCGCGGATGCTTGCGACGATGCGCTCCGTCTATAAGTCGCGGCGGCAAAGCGCGGCAACGCACGGGTCTGCGCCACACCCGCCATCCATTTGCCGAGCGCGGACAAACCGGGCGCCGTCGTCAGAAAATTGGTCACGCGGGAAAAACGCGCGGCCCACGGCGCCCATTCGCCGATCCGCCCCATGAACAGCGCCTGACGCGGCCGCCGATTGTTCTCATAGTAGTGAGAAAGGAACTCCGCCTTGTACGACGCCATGTCCGTATGCGTCGGGCAATCGGATTTGCAGCCCTTGCATGCGAGGCAGGTATCGAGCGCATCTTTCACTTCGCGGCTGTTCCAGCCATCGGCGATCACGTCGCCTTGCAGCATTTCCCAGAACAGATGCGCGCGCCCGCGCGTCGAGTACTTTTCCTCGCGCGTGCCGCGATAGCTCGGACACATCGTGCCGCCTTCGAGCGAGCGGCATTTGCCCATGCCGATGCAGCGTTCGATCGCACGCTGAAAGCCGTCGCCTTCCTGGCTCGCGAACGCGAGCTTCGTATGCAGCGTTACCGGCTTGTACGCGGGACCCGTGCGCAGGTTTTCGTCGGCGCGGTATGCATGCACGACCTTGCCCGGATTCAAACGATTCGCCGGGTCCCAGATCGCCTTGAATTGCTCCATTGCCTGCATCAGTTCAGGGCCGTACATGATCGGCAGAAACTCGGCCTTCGCCTGGCCATCGCCGTGTTCGCCCGACAGCGAGCCGCCGAATTCGACCACCAGTTCCGCCGCTTCGCGCAAGAACCCGCGCCACGTCGCGATACCTTCCGCGCTGCGCAGATCGAACGTGATGCGCGCGTGCACGCAGCCGTCGCCGAAATGGCCGTACAGGCTCGTCTCGTAGCCATAGCGATCGACGAGCGCCTGAAACGCGCGCAGATAATCGCCGAGCCGCAGCGGATCGACCGCGGCGTCTTCCCACCCGACCACCGGATCGGGCTTGTCGCGATCCACCGATAATGCAACCGCCGACGCGCCGGTCTCACGAATCGACCACACCTTCGCCTGCAATGCGCGATCTTCGACGAGCACCGTCGAGATATCCGGACCCGCCGCGCCCGACTGAAAATACGCGGCGGCGTCGCGCGCCTGCTGCAGTACTTCATGCTGCGTATCCGCGCCGAATTCGAGCACGACCCACGCATCGCCTTCGGGCAGCAGTGCGATCTCATCCTTCTTCAGACCGCGCGCCTGCAAGCCGCGAATGATCGCGCGGTCGAGTCCCTCGACTGCGATCGGCCCGCAGCGCATGAAATGCGGCACGGCGTCCGCCGCCGTATAAATGTCGGTAAAGCCGACCACGACGATCACGCGCCTCGCCGGACTCTTCACGAGCCTCACTTTGGCCTGCAACGTGACCGCGCAGGTGCCTTCGCTGCCAACCAGCGCACGCGCGACGTTGAAGCCGTTTTCCGGCAGCAGTTGATCGAGATTGAAGCCCGACACGCGCCGCTTGATCCGCGGGAACTTCGCGCGAATCCGTTCCGCGTAGGTGTCGCGCAGTTGCTTGAGCTCCGCGTAGATTTCGCCTTGACGACCACCCGCCGCGATGATTCGTTCGAGTTCTTCTTCGGAGGTCGGGCCGACCCAGAAACGCGCGCCGTCGAAGGTGGCGATTTCGAGCGCCTCGATGTTCTCGACGGTCTTGCCGGCCATCACCGAATGCGCGCCGCACGAGTTGTTCGCAATCATGCCGCCTAGCGTGCAGCGGCTATGCGTGGCGGGATCGGGCGCGAACGTGAGACCGTGCTGTTCGGCGGCATCGCGCAACGAGTCGCACACGACGCCCGGCTCGACGATCGCGACGCCCGCCAGCGGATCGATCGAGACGACGCGGTTCAGATACTTGCTCGCATCGGCGACGACCGCGACGTTCACGCACTGGCCGTTCTGCGACGTGCCGCCGCCGCGCGCGAGGAACGGCACGTCGTTGCGACGGCATGCGGCGAGTGTCGCGAGCAGATCGTCGAGATCGGCCGGCACCACCACACCGAGCGGGATTTGCCGATAGTTCGACGCATCCGACGCATACAGTGCTTTGGAACCCTGATCGAAGCGCACTTCGCCGCGCACATGCTGGCGCAGGTCGCTTTCGAGCGCGTGCAATACCGCGGCGCTGCCCGCGAAAGGCCTGGCGACATGCGGTTCATTCGAAGCGCCGCGCTCGCCGACCCCGCGCTCTTCATCCAATGACAATGACGTCCCCACTGCGCACCTCGTCTGCGATGCCGGCGCTCGCGCCGTCGTATGCGCTCAGGCCGCCTGGCTTGCGGTCATCCGGAAGATGCCCTGTGCGTTGCCCGCGTCGAAACGCAGGTCCGTTTCCCAGCGGCGCGTGTCCTGATCGAAACTGCGCTTGCGGGTGATGAATTCGTAGAATGAGCCCGGCACGTCGCGCATGACGACACTGCCGTCGGCCGCGCGAAATTCGCGCTGCACGAGATCCGCGCGATACGCGGTCTGGAACACGCGCCCGGAACGCGAATGCTCGACTTCCGGCTTCATCGGCCGGCCCTTCGCCTTCTCTTCGTCCGACAGCTTGAATACATCCGCGACGCGGTCGGTCGCGTGATTGAACGCGTTACCTTCGGTCGCGATCCACGCCATCTCCGCCGATTCCTTCAACAATACTTCGTAGTCGGCTTCGCGTGGCATCTCGTGCTGACGCGCGAACGCACCGACTATTACCGGTAGCAACTCTTGCGCCGCATCGATCGGCAGCACGCCGTCGCGTTCGAGTTCCCACAACAGGCCATTAGCGCGCGGCGTCAACGGATCGCGCGATGCACCGATCACGTTCGTCACCGCCTGCTGGAACGCCGCGGAAAAACGTTCCGGGTGCAGTTCACTGACGAAGAACTGCGCGATCTCGTCGGGCGCGTCGTCATGCGCCCACGCGCGGCCGGTCATGCCGAGCCGATCGAGCGCATAACGGCCGTTGATCCGAAAGCCGAGCGGCCGCAGGATGCGCGCGAACGCGGCCTCGCCGGGTGGCAGTGCGCCGCTGTGCGGCCAGCGCACGGTGCGCAGGGCGCCATGATCGAAGTACACGCTGCCGCCGCCGGCGACGGTTTCCTCCGTATAGCGGCGGCCGTTTTCCGAGCGCGCGAGCAGATCGTCGAACAGCGCCATGTTCATCGCCTGCGCGAGTTCCGCACGCGTGACGCTGCCGCTTTCCCACTCGTTCAACACATGCGGATGATTCAGCGTCGCAAACAGGCGCGCGGTTTTCTCCGCGCCCAGCAGTTTCACTAGCAGTTGTTCGACCTTCGCATTCTTCGAGTTTCGCATCCGGCTTCTCCACGCTATACGCTGAGCGCCCCCAGAAGCGCTCATGACGGGCGAGATTATTCAAAATCCGCTCCGCCCCCGTAAAGCGAGATAAAATCGCCACTTGATGCGTTTTTGGAATTAACGTGCGAAAGTTCAAGATTCCCAACATGGGCGCGCTGCTCGCGTTCGAAGCCGCGGCGCGGCACGAGAGCTTCACGCATGCGGCGCGCGAGCTGTTCCTGACCGAAAGCGCGGTGTCACGACAGATCAATACGCTCGAAAGCAATCTCGGCGTGCGGCTGTTCGTGCGCGTCAAGCAACGCGTGGTGCTGACACGCGCGGGCAAGGTCTACAGCGCGCAGGTGCGACGCTCGCTCGAACACCTCGATCGCGACACGTTGTCGATCATCGCGCACGGCAGCGGCGGCGGTTATCTGGAACTCGCGGTATTGCCGACGTTCGCATCGCAATGGCTGATTCCGCGCATGGCCACATTCAATGAACGATACCCGGACGTGCGCGTGAACATGGGCGTGCGTACCGCGACGTTCCCTTTCGCCGACACGCATTTCGAAGCGGCGATTCACTACGGCAAGCCGACGTGGCCGGGTACATCGGCCGATTTTCTGTTCAGCGAGGAAGTCGTGCCGGTCTGCGCGGCGAGTCTGCTGAAGCGGCCGATCCGCAATGTCGCCGAACTGCTCAACTATCCGCTGCTGCATTCGACGACGCGACCCGATGGCTGGGCAACCTGGTTCGCGAATTTCGGCGTCGACGACAACCGCACGATGCAGGGCGTGCGCTACGAACTGCACACGATGCTGATCAGCGCGGCCGCGGCCGGACTCGGCATTGCGCTGGTGCCGCGCTTTTTCGTCGACACGCAGTTGCAGCAGTTCGGTCTCGTGATTCCGTTCGACGGACCCGCCGTCGCCGACGCCGCGTATTACCTCGTGTACCCAACCGAGTTGAGCCACGGCAAACCGCTCGCGAATTTCCGCGAGTGGCTGCTGCGCGAAGCGGCCGCGTACGGTGCGATTTATCCGGAGTTGGCGGAGCGGCCCGAGGGGGCGTGAGGAAAACAGCAGTCACATGCGTGATTGGATCAATCACACATGCGACCGTGTGAAACTCAGTTGCCGGCGCGCGCCTGCGCCAATGCGGCCAGGTTGCCTTCGCCGAAGCCATGATGTCCCTGGCGTTGCACGATCTCGAAGAAGATCTCGCCAGCGCGACGGCGCACGAAGGTCTGGAAAAACAGCAGCGGCACGCCGTCCGCGCCGATCTCGCCATCCACGAGCACGTGCGTGCGCCGCAGCCGCTCGACATCGAGCCCGTGGCCCGGCAAGCGCGCATCGAGCTGCTCGTAGTAGCGCGGCGGCGGCTCGACGAATTCGACGCCGTTCGCGAGCAGACGCTCCACGCACGCGAAGATGTCGTCGGTAGCGAGCGCGATGTGCTGCACGCCTTCGCCCGGATGATCGGGCAGATACTCGTGCATCAGGTTGGTCCGGCGCGTGCCTTCCTCGTACAGCGGTATGCGGATCGCGCCGCACGGCGACACCATCACGCGCGATTCCGCCGACACGTGCCAATTCGCGTGCAACTCGTGAATCTCGCGGAAATTCAGCAGGTCGCGATAGAAGTCGATCCACTCCTGCATGCGGCCTTCGCCCACGGTTTGCGTCAAATGGTCGACCGCGATCAGGCCGCTGCCCGCGTGACTCAGATCGGCCTCGGCCGTGTCGATTTCGATGGGGCGGAAGTCGATGTCGAAGATCGAGATGTCGCCGAGGCCGCCGCGCTGGCCGCCGCGCCCGCGCCAGCGATCGACGAAATAGATGTGCGAATCGCCGATGCCTTGAATCGCCGGAATCAGCAGTTCGCCGGCACCGAGACGTTCGCCCTCGAACTCCCACGCGCCGAGTTCCACCGCGCGTTCGAACGCGCGCTGCGCGTTGGCGACCCGAATCCCGATCGCGCAGATGCCGACCCCGTATTCCTCCGCGTAGCGCGCCGCGAACGAATCGGGCTCCGCGTTGATCAGGAAATTCATCTCGCCCTGACGGTACAGCGTCACGTCCTTGCTGATATGACGCGCAATCGCCTTGAAGCCGAGCCGCTTGAAGGTCTCGCCGAGCGCTTGCGGATCGCGGGCGGCGAATTCGACGAATTCGAGGCCGGCCGTGCCGAGCGGATTGTGCTCCGGCGCCATTACGGCGTGCTGCGCGGCCTCGGGAGTGGGCAAGTCGCTGGGCATGGCAATCTCCTTGTACGGTCTTTCGATGCGGCGGCCGGTCGTTCCGGGATTCAGCGCGAACCGTTCCGGCCGTTCGCGTGGTCTGCGTGACGCTCGCCCGCTCGTGGCTTGCACGCGGTGTGCCGCGAAAAAAACGGGCTGCGGCGGCTTTCGCACCGTGTTTTTACACCGGGTCGCGGGGCATTCGCAACCGTCATTTTGTACTGGATGGTTCATCCATCGACCGGCATGCCGATGGGCGCGCGGGGACATACGTGCGGCAGGCCGCCGAATCACTCGAGCGGCGCGTCGCCCGGACCGCTTTTGCGCACCGTTTTGCCGCCGGTTTTAGCGGTGTTTTTGCCCGCATCCTTGCCCGACACTGCCGCCATTCTGCCCCGCGCGACCTCGCGCACCGCCTCGATGAACGCGCGCCCCACCGCCGACGGCTGCGTATCCGAGCGACGGATCAGCCCCACCGGCTCGCCGGTGCCCGCAAACGGCAACGGCAAGCGCACCAGCATGCCGTGCGCGAGTTCGTATTCGACCGCGCTTTGCGGCACGAACCACACCGCGCCGTTTTCGAGCGTCAGCGCACGCCCCGTCGATACCGACAACACCTCGACGAACCCCGACAACGGCGCCACGCCCCACGCGCTCAGCAGGCTTTCGGTCGACTGGCGGATCAGCGTGCCGAACGGCGGCAGCACGATCGGAAAATCGTCCAGCGACGTGGCCGGCAAGGCCGTTCCCTGCGCGAGCGGATGCCCGGCGCGCACGACCGCGATCAGCGGCTCGGTAAACAGTTGCTCGAAGCTCAGGCCGACCATCCGCTCGGGGTCCGCGAGGCGGCCGATCGCGAATTCGATCGAGCCCGCTTTCAGGCGTTCGAGCAATTCCGGATTTGCGCCGGTCGCGAGGCGCACGATCACGCGCGGCCACTGCGTCGAGAACTGTTTCAGCACGGGCGGTATCAGCGCCGCGGCGACGGTGGGCAGCACGCCGACTTCGAGCGTCGCGGCGGCCGCGCCCTCGTCGCGCGCGAGCAGATCGACGCCCTGGCGCAGCGCGCTCACGCAGGCGCTTGCGTGCGGCATGAAAAGCTGCCCCTCGCGCGTCGGCACCGCGCCGTGACGGCCGCGCTCGAACAGCTTCACGCCGAGAATGGTTTCCAGCTCGGCGACGGTCTTCGATACCGCCGGCTGCGTGATCGACAGACTGTCCGCCGCCCGCTGGACGCTGCCGAACTGCGCGACGGCCAGAAAGCACTGGAGATGACGAAATTTGACGCGGCTATCCGCGAGACTGCGTTGCATAACGAAAGGTTATACGAAACGGGCAAAAACGTCATTTTTCATAACCGCCTGCTTTGTATAAAGTGCGAGTCATAACGCCGCATCCCCCGATTCCTCCAACGGAGACACTTCATGGAAGATTCAATTCTTTCCCCGCGAGATTTCGCGTCCCATCCCGAGTACATCTATCCGCTGTACGGTTCGTCGGTCAAGCGCGGCCCGACCCGTCCGCTGATTCCGCTGAAAGAACGTCTGCGCGACCAGCGCGTGCCGGTCTACGGCACCGACGACCTCGACGCGCTCGACAACGACCTGACCCGCAACGCGGTGCGCAATGGCGAACCGCTCGGCGAGCGCATCATCGTGACGGGCCGCGTGCTCGACGAAGGCGGCCGTCCGGTGCGCAACACGCTCGTGGAAATCTGGCAGGCGAACGCCGCCGGCCGCTATGTGCACAAAGCCGACCAGCACGACGCGCCGCTCGATCCGAACTTCCTCGGCGCGGGCCGCTGCATCACTGACAACGAAGGCCGTTATCGCTTCCTGACCATCAAGCCGGGCGCGTATCCGTGGGGCAACCATCCGAACGCATGGCGTCCGCAGCACATCCACTTCTCGCTGTTCGGCGACCACTTCGGCTCGCGTCTCGTCACGCAGATGTACTTCCCCGGCGATCCGCTGCTCGCGTTCGACCCGATCTACCAAGGCACGCCGGAGAGCGCCCGTGAGCGCATGATCTCGAAGTTCTCGCTCGACACTACGCAAGAGGCCTATGCGCTCGGCTACGATTTCGACATCGTGCTGCGCGGCCCGAACGAAACCCCGATGGAGCGCTAAGCCATGACGACTCTTAAGCAAACGCCTTCGCAAACCGTTGGTCCGTACTTCGCCTACGGTCTTGTCCCGCAGCAATACGACTTCGACTACAAGAGCCTGTTCACCAACGTTCTGGCCGAGATGGAAGCGGCCGGCGAGCACATCACGATCGTCGGTCAGGTGTTCGACGGCGACGGCAAGGTAGTCGGCGACGCGATGATCGAAATGTCGCAAGTCGACTCGAACGGCCACTATCCGGAATCGCGCGACGAGATCCTGAAGACCGGTTTTCACGGCTTTGCGCGCGTCGGCACCGGTACGGACCCGCATAAGCGCTTTATCGTCGAGACGGTGAAGCCGGGCCGCGCGAACCCCGACGAAGCGCCGTACATCGACGTGATCCTGACGATGCGCGGCATGCTGCTGCACACGTTCACGCGCATCTATTTCGAGGACGAAGCGCAGGCGAACGAGCAGGACGCCGTGCTGGCGTCGGTGCCGGCCGAGCGCCGTGGCACGCTGATCGCGCGCCGCGTTGCCGGGACGGCCAACGTGTATCGCTTCGACATCCACATGCAGGGCGACAAGGAAACCGTGTTTTTCGACCTGTGATGCGCGGTCTGTCGCGAAACTCCGAGCAGTAACGATTAAGCCCGCCTCGCGCGGGCTTTTTTTCGCGCGGGCGTTTCGCGGTGCGGCTGCGCGCGCTCAGCAGCGGAAGTGATCGATGCTCTGTCCGGCGTGAATCGCGCGCGCGAGCCACGCCGGTTTATCGCCGTGACCGTCCCACGTGTTGCCGAACGCGTCGCGATACTGCACCGCGGCCACGGCGTTCGCATCGGCTTCGAGCGATTCGGCCAGTGCTTCGAGGGTGATGTTGTGGTCGTCCATGCGTCGGCGGATCCACGCGATCATGCGCTCGCGCAGGTTCTCGTCGCGTTCGAACAGTCGTTGTTGTCCTTCTCGTTGTTTCATAACGTATTGGTGTCGCAGCTCTTGCTGGCATTAGACAAACTGGCAACTCGCATAGCAACGCGAGGCTCGTGCTTAATTCAATTTGAACGAATGCAATTCGACGAATTCACGCGATCCCTGCAAATGCGTAAAAACCCGCATTTGCAACTGATGCCTGTCAGAGTCTGGATTAAAGCGCTGGGATCAAGCGAATCGGCTACTCGAAGAATCGAAGGGGGCTCGAATTGCGCCCGTGTTTCGCTTCGTGCGTCGCCTCGTCGTGGCGAGGGAACATTATCGAAAGCGATTCTAGCATTCGATGTATTTTGGCCGCAGCAAAGAAGTTTTTCTAATTGTACTGATTGCGGTACTTCCGAGTTTTCGGTAATCGTGGCTTCCACCATCCGATTGGCGGACAATGCGAAACTCGGGATTCGCCAGAACATCTGGCATCGGCCCGACATCAGGAGACACGACCATGCCCGCCTCGACCGCCATCCTCACGATCCTCGCCGCGCTGCTATTGGGCGCGATGAGTCCGGGGCCCAGCTTCGTCATCGTCGCGCGCAACGCGATCGGTCTGTCGCGCGGCGACGGTCTCGCCACGGCGCTCGGCATGGGCATCGGTGGTGTGTTTTTTAGCGGCATCGCGCTGCTTGGGCTCTATACGCTGCTCGCGACGGTCGAATGGCTCTACGTCGGGCTGAAAGTAGCCGGCGGCGTCTACCTCGTTTATCTGGCGTCGAAAATCTGGCGCGGCGCCGCGAAGCCGCTCGCGTTCAGCGAAACGCAAACCAGCAATGGCGTCAATCCGCGCAAGTCGTTCTGGATCGGCTTGAGCACGCAGCTCAGCAATCCGAAAACGGCCGTCTATTACGGCAGTATCTTCGCCGCGCTGCTGCCGCAGCACCCGCCGGTGTGGTGCTATTTCGCGCTGCCGCCGGCGATCTTCGCGATCGAAGCGGGCTGGTACACGATCGTCGCTCTGTGCTTTTCGAGCCAACGTCCGCGCGAAATCTATCTGCGCTGGAAGGCGTGGATCGACCGCATCGCCGCGAGCGCGGTCACCGCGCTGGGCCTGCGGCTGATTCTGAACGCGCACAAGGTGGGGATTTGACCTCAGCATGAAACGGCGCGCGCCGACGTGACTCGGTGCGCGCCGCCGTGAGACAGCGGTAGTCGCGACGCGTTACGCCTTCCCCTCCGCCTTGATCCGCGCGCGCAACTCGAACTTCTGGATCTTCCCCGTCGAGGTTTTCGGCAACTCGCCAAAGCGCACCGCCTTCGGCAACTTGTAGCCGGCCAGGAACAGCCGGCAGTGCGCGATGATTTCCTCCTCGGTCGCCTGCGCGCCTTCCTTCAACTCGACGAACGCGCACGGCACCTCGCCCCACTTCGGATCGGCCATCGCGACCACCGCCGCCACCGACACCGCCGGATGCCGGTACAGCGTGTCCTCGACCTCGATGCTCGAAATGTTCTCGCCACCCGAAATGATGATGTCCTTGCTGCGGTCGCGGATGCGGATATAGCCGTCGGCCGTGCGCACGCCAAGATCGCCGGTGTGGAACCAGCCGCCTTTAAAAGCGGCTTCGGTCGCGCGCTCGTTCTTCAGATAGCCCTTCATGCAGATGTTGCCGCGAAACATGATCTCGCCGATCGTTTCGCCGTCGTCCGGCACCGGCGCGAGCGTGTCCGCATCGAGCACCGCGACCGCCGCCTGCAGGTGATACCGCACGCCCTGGCGTGCGGTCAGGTCGGCGCTGATTTGCTCGTCGAGCGCGTCCCACTCCTGTTGCTTCGCGCAGACGGCCGCCGGCCCGTAGGTTTCGGTGAGCCCGTACACGTGCGTCAGATCGAAGCCGATCTGCTTCATCTTCGCGATCACTGCGGGCGGCGGCGCGGCACCCGCGACCATCGTCGACACGCGATGCGTAATGCCCTCGCGCCATTCGGCCGGCGCGTTCGCGAGCGAACTCTGTACGATCGGCGCTCCGCAGTAGTGCGTGATGCGCTCGCGGCGAATCAGCTCGAACACCGTCTTCGCGTCGAACTTGCGCAGACAGACGTTGACGCCCGCGCGCGCGGCCACGGTCCACGGAAAGCACCAGCCGTTGCAGTGAAACATCGGCAGCGTCCACAGATAGACCGCATGCTTCGGCATATCCCATTCGAGAATATTGCTCAGCGCGTTCAGATACGCGCCACGGTGATGGTAGACGACGCCCTTCGGGTCACCGGTCGTGCCCGACGTGTAGTTCAGCGCGATCGCGTCCCATTCGTCGGTGGGCGGAGTCCACTCGTAGGACGGGTCGCCGGTTTGCAGGAACTGCTCGTAGTCGGTCGCGCGGATGAACTGCGCGGCGTCGGCGGGCTGCGCATCGGCCACGCTGATCACGCGCAGCTCCGGGAATTCGAGCGCAGCGCGATGCGCGAACTCGCCATATTCCGTATCGACGATCAGCGCCTTCGCCTCCCCGTGGCGCAGCATGAACAGCAGCGTCGCGACGTCGAGCCGCGTGTTCAGCGTATTCAGCACGGCGCCGGCCATCGGCACGCCGAAGTGCGCCTCCACCATCGCCGGGATGTTCGGCAGCAGCGCGGCGACCGTATCGCCGCGGCCGATGCCGGCCCCGTGCAGCGCGCTCGCGAGCCGCCGCGCGCGCTCATAGGTCTCGCGCCAGTTCCGGCGGGTCTCCCCGTGGATGATCGCGAGCCGCTCGCCATACACTTGCGCTGCGCGCACGAGGAAATCGATCGGCGTCAACGGGACATAATTGGCCTCGCGCCGCCCGAGGCCTTCGTCGAACATGTGCTGTGTCATTGCTTCGTCTCCTGAGGCGCGAGCCGCGCCGCCGATGGTTGTGATCGTTTTCTATGAATAACCAGCGCCTAGCCTAGCAATTGTCGTCATGAACTGTCTGTCATTCAAATGACAGAGTGGCGCCACTGACGTCCCGCCTTGACCTGGCTCAGCCGGAACCGCTCCCAAGCCGCTTATCGCCGATGACCGACGCTCCTCTCACCGACCGCGCCGACTCCCGCCCGCCGCAACGCGTCGCGCTCGCCGACCTTGCGCGGCTGTTCTCCACCTGCGCATGGTTTCGCGCGCTCGCCGCCGAGCATCAGGCGATGGTGCTCGCCAGCGCGCACGCCGAGCACTTTGAAGGCGGCGCGTGGATCGCGCGTCGCCAGCAACCGTCCGACTATTGGATCGGCGTGCACTCGGGGCTAATCAAGCTCGCTATCTACAATGCGTCGGGCCGCAGCTGCACGCTGTCGGGCGTGCCGCCGGGCGGCTGGTTCGGCGAAGGCAGCGTGATCAAGCGCGAGTTGCGCAAGTACGACGTGGCCGCGATCCAGCCGTCGCTGGTGATGTTCGTGCCGTCCGCGACCTTCCATGCGCTGCTCGAAGCGAGCCTGCCGTTCACGGGTTTCGTGATCCGCCAATTGAACAACCGGATGGGGGAATTCATCGCGTCGATCCAGAACAGCCGGCTGCTCGACGTGGACGCTCGCGTCGCGCAATCGCTCGCGCAGCTGTTCAACCCGGATCTGTATCCGGACACGGGCCGCACATTGGCGATTTCGCAGGAAGAGGTCGGTCTGCTCGCGGGGGTGTCGCGGCAGCGCATCAATCAGGCGCTGCAGAACCTCGAGAAGCTGCGGATTTTGCGTCTGTCGTATAACCAGATCGAAGTGCTCGATCTCGAGCGGTTAGGTGCGTACGGACGAGAGCAGATCTAGCGGCGCGGCTGGCGCGGGCTACCCGGCGCGCACGCCGCCCTTGCGTGTCGCGCGCGTTTGGATTGCGGCGTCGGTCTTGAACAGCGCGAGCATGATCGCGCTCAACACGCCCGATCTTTTCCAGCGCAGATAGTAGCGATGCGCGGTCTGGTACG
The DNA here is from genome assembly GCF_050436725.1 of Paraburkholderia sp. JPY465. NCBI lineage: Bacteria > Pseudomonadati > Pseudomonadota > Betaproteobacteria > Burkholderiales > Burkholderiaceae > Paraburkholderia > Paraburkholderia sp. JPY465. The sequence goes on along the minus strand of NZ_JBNDMT010000002.1, from coordinate 1,676,736 downwards.
GCACGTAGTGCCCGGGCATCGCGCTCCACGGCGCACGGGTGTGCAGCACCCACATCACGCTATTGAGCACGTGGCGAATATCGATCGGCGGACGACCACGCCGCGGGACGCCGTCATGCAGGGTTTCGGGCAATAGCGGCGCGACCTGTTGCCATTGCTCGTCGGTCAATTCCTGAACGACCGGCGTGGTCCCGATGGATTCGGAAGATGGACGATTCATGCGTGAAAGCGCACGCGTCAGGCGCGTGCTGGCGTCGCTCCAAAAGTAGTGTCGATACATCAACTCGTTCGAGACTACTCGAAGCTTGCCTGGGAGAAAGTCAACTTTTGTGATCCGAGCCGACGCAATCGTCAAAAATGGCAATAGGTTATTGCGTCAAAGCCCTGATGGCCCAACGCGGATCGTGGTCTATGATCGGCGCGCCCGGCGCCGCCGCCCCTCGGCGCGCGCCGCGGCCGAACTAGAAAATCTCTCTCCACACGCAGGAAATCCCTTGAGACACATCCGCTTTATCAAGGCTGCCGCGCTCGTCGGCGGCGCCGCGCTTGCCGTGACGTCCGAACAGGCTTCGGCACAAAGCTCGATCACGCTGTACGGCGTCGCCGACGTCAGCGTGCGCTATCTGACGAACTCCAACGCCAAAAACGACGACCGTCTGTACATGACCAACGGCGCGATCACCAACAGCCGCTGGGGTCTGCGCGGCTCGGAAGATCTCGGCGGCGGCCTGAAGGCGATCTTCGATCTGGAAAGCGGTATCAACCTGCAGAACGGCTCGGCCTCGGATAGCCAGCGCATTTTCAATCGCAACGCATACGTCGGCGTCAGCAGTCAGTACGGCACGCTGACGCTCGGTCGCCAGAAGACGCCGCTGTTCGACCTGCTCGGCGACACCTACGACCCGCTCACGGTAGGCAACTACAACGAGAACTCGTGGCTGCCTGGCGCGCTCGGCGCGGGGCTGTACGCGGATAACGCGGTCAAATACACGGGCACGTTCAAAGGTCTGACGGTGGCCGCGATGTACTCGTTCGGTACGAACTCGCAATCGACCGGCGAGGGCGGCTTCTCGGGCCAGGTGCCGGGCCATCTCGGCGCGGGCAACATGTACGGCTTCACGCTGTCGTACGTGGCGGGTCCGTTGTCGGTCGCGGCCGGCGTGCAGCAGAACATCGACAACAGCAATCACAAGCAGACCATCTTCAACGCGAACGCGGTGTATGCGTTCAGTTCGACGAAGCTGTACGTCGGCTACCTGCATTCGAAGGACGACACCGGCTTCGTCGACAGCGCGCTCGCACAGCAGACGCTCGTGCCGGGCGTCGATATCGTCAAGGGCTCGGGCCGCATCGACAATGGACCGTTCGCCGGCGTCACGTGGCAGGCCACGCGCGCGCTGACGCTGACGGGCGCCGCGTACTACGACCACATGTCGAACGCGGCGATCGGCAATGGTCAGGTCGGCAGCGGCTATCGCTACACGTTCGTCGGATTGGCCGAGTACGCGCTGTCGAAGCGTACCGAGGTGTACGGCACCGTCGATTTCGACAAGGTGTCTGGCGCGGCCTCGGTCGAACTGCCGGGCCGCAACAACCAGACCGGCGTTGCGCTCGGTCTGCGGACGATTTTCTAAGTCTCCGGGTCGTAATGCCAAAACGGGCGCCCCCAGGGACGCCCGTTTTTTTGGCTCGCATACGGAAACCGGCTTACCGGTTTGCCGCGCGCATAAAAAAAGGTGCCGCGAACGGCACCTTTCTGTACTACAGGCAGCTTCTGCTGAAGCTTAGAAGCGGTGACGCAGACCGACCGTAGCAGCCGTCTGGTTCTTCGACGACGAGGTCGGAACCGTGTTGTCGCCGCTGTAGATCGAAGCCACGCCGCCGTCGCCCATTGCGTGCTGATACACAGCCTGAGCGTAGACGTCGGTGCGACGCGACAGCGAGTAGTCAGCCTGCAGGCCGATCTGGTGGTAACGGGTCTTCATGTCGTTACCGTCGGCGTTGATGCCGTAGCCGCGTGCGTCGGTGAACGTGTACGCAACGCCGAGAGCCATCGCCGGGGTCACGTTGTACTTGCCGTTGATTTCGTAGTTGTTGGTGTGGCCTTGACGCTGACCAGCTGCTGCACCAACCAGGTTGTCGATGCGCGATTGCGTCCAGGCCACGCCGACCAGCGCCGGGCCGAAGCCGTACGAAGCGCCTGCGCCGAACTGACGCTGACGGAAGTTGCCCGTCAGGACGCCCGCGGTGTTCGCCACGACGCCGTCCGATGCGCCGCTCGTGTTAGCAGCCGGGTTGTTTTGCTGTACGTACGCAGCACCGAGGTGCAGGCCTTGCCACTGGTATGCAGCGCCCAAGCTGTACTGGCGGTTGTTTGCGAAGTTACCAGCCTGGTTCGAGAAGCCGTACGTGCCGCCGAACGTGAAGCCAGCGTAGTTAGCGCTCGAGTACTTGACCGAGTTGTTGACCGACAGACCACCGTTGGTGCTCAGGTTGTCGTTGTTGAACGGGTGCGCGAAGTTCGTGCCGCCCCAGCTGCCCGTTGCGGTCAGCGGTGCAAGGTAGTCCTGCGCTGCGTCGTACTGGCGACCCAGCGTGACCGTACCGAATTGCGCGCTCGACAGACCGACGAAGGCCTGACGGTTGAACATGCCCTTGTTGTTAGCGAACTGGCCGTTGTTGATGTTGAAGCCGCTTTCCAACGTGAAGATTGCCTTCAGACCGCCGCCCAGATCTTCCGAGCCACGCAGGCCGAAGCGGCTCTGGTCGATGCCGCCGCTATTTGCTGCCCACTTGGAGCTGCCAGCAACGTTGCTGGTGTAGGTCAGACCTGCGTCGATCAGACCGTACAGGGTCACGCTGCTTTGTGCGTGAGCGACCGAAGCGAACGATGCGGCAGCCGCAACGACGATGAGACTCTTTTTCATGGGAACTCCAATTCGAAAAATTTATACGGGGAGCAGGACCTGCCTCAGCAGCCGATGCATCGCATCTGCCGCCGCCCGCTTGGCCGACCCGTTCGGATCGACCGGGCACCCTTGAAGCGAAGCGTGAGTGTAGGGGGACACCCTGGTATCGACGCCGACAATTCACGCAACAGGGTTTTTCGAATTTCGCAACAATGCTGGAGCCGATGGGGATAACTTCTTGTTTTTCCGACGTTTATCGCAAGATCTAAGTGCCGGATCGCCAGCCCCAATCAAAACGAATTTGCAACGCGCCAATATTCGAAGTTGTGCGTTTGCAACAGTGTTTTAATACGCGCGACGTAATCGGGTCGGAGCAAATCGACGAAAAGACCGTCGATATTTCTGGTAATCGAATGGCTCGAATGACGGTTTTCCGCGTTGTTTTAAATTTACTTTGAGCTCAAGGGAACTTAATGGGGTTAATGCAGTCTTCTTGGCTCATGTGGCAATTAATCGTTTCGAGCGAGAACGATTAACTCGTCGAATCGACAAGACCGCCTATTCACCTGGTCTTTATTGGCCAAGGTAAACAGTTGCTGCCACTCCCTGGCAGCACAACGGTCTTAGCCTGTCGCGTCGAATCAGCATTCACTATTGAGACACCGCCATTGCGGCGGTCTTCTGATTTCACGCTTTAGCAAGCACCCTCAGTCACGTCTCTAAAGATGCACTCGCGACCACTCGAAAAAGCCTTCAGCACGGGCATTGCCCGGAGGTGAATTGCGGCGCCGGCCGCCGCGTGACAAGACCCGCGCTGAAAGCGGACGGCGTGCATCAACAGGCCTTCCACATTCAATTAACGGCCGGGCGGCACCCGCATTTACACGGAGTTTCCCTGATTACGCGCGATCAGCGCTTATGGCTTGCGGGGAGCGCGCTCGAGCGCCTCCTCGTCCTCGGGCGAGGAACCCGGAGCGAGCGGGTCGGTATCGGGCGGCGTGTCGGGCAATGGACGCGGCTCGCAGTCGGATTCCTCGAGCGGCTGATTCGGAGGCGCGACGGGATCGATGGTTGGGTCGGTTTGCATGACGGCCTCCACGTGGACGGGAACTTCTCCCTACGCTGGATGCGCAACGGCTATTCCTGCGATCGCTGGCAAGCTCGCCGGCGGCGGCGCCTGTAGAAGTTGCGTTGGCTCGAAACCGAAATTGCAACGCCCGACGCCTCAGTGACGTTCGAAGCGCGAATCCCCACCTCATCCGACGAAGCCGTGAGGAACGGCTCCAGCCCGAATAGCCACGCGAAGCAGAATGCGACCCGCGTCAGTGCTCGCACTGATGGCTGCGGCGGGTCTTCGTTGGCGTCATCGAGCGACGCGGGCGACGCGGCTGGCAGGGGTTGGGGCGGGATTAACTCGGCTGCGCTGTGGTCGGTTCGCATGATCGTTCTCGTTATTGGATAGGGCGTGGAAGCCGAGTCGGAGCAAGCGACATGCCAATGAGTGTCGCGAAACACAGGCAGCCGAAGGCCGCCCAAAAACAAAAAAGGGTTCCGGAATTCGGAACCCTTTCTTCAATACTTTGGTGGGCCGGGTGGGGTTCGAACCCACGATGTCCTTTCGGAGGTGGATTATGAGTCCACTGCCTGCAACCAACACGGCGTCCAGCCCAAGAAAAAGACCCGGTCGTGAAGGCCGGGCCCGTTTCGTCGATTGGCCGACATACTACACGAAAAGGGGCCTCCGCAACCGCTTCGCTTCCGCGAAACGACCGGGAGGCCCCTTAATCGCATCATTTGCGGCGAGCCGCGGCCGTCGACGTCAATTGCCTTCGAGGAACGACTTCAGCTTGTCCGAACGGCTCGGATGACGCAGCTTGCGCAGCGCCTTCGCCTCGATCTGACGAATCCGCTCACGCGTCACGTCGAACTGCTTACCGACTTCTTCGAGCGTGTGATCGGTGCTCATCTCGATACCGAAACGCATGCGCAGCACCTTCGCTTCGCGCGGCGTGAGCGAGTCGAGCACATCCTTCACGACGTCGCGCATGCTCGCGTGCAACGCCGCATCCGCCGGGGCGACCGTGTTCGTATCTTCGATGAAGTCGCCCAGATGCGAATCGTCGTCGTCGCCGATCGGCGTTTCCATCGAGATCGGCTCCTTCGCGATCTTCATGATCTTGCGGATCTTGTCTTCCGGCATTTCCATCTTCTCGGCCAGCGTTGCCGGGTCCGGCTCGAGACCGGTTTCCTGCAGAATCTGGCGCGAGATGCGGTTCATCTTGTTGATCGTTTCGATCATGTGAACCGGAATCCGGATCGTGCGCGCCTGGTCGGCGATCGAACGCGTAATGGCCTGGCGAATCCACCACGTCGCATACGTGGAGAACTTGTAGCCACGACGGTATTCGAATTTGTCCACCGCCTTCATCAGGCCAATGTTGCCTTCCTGAATCAGGTCGAGGAACTGCAGACCGCGGTTCGTGTACTTCTTCGCGATCGAGATCACGAGACGCAGGTTGGCCTCGGTCATCTCGCGCTTCGCCTGACGCGCCTTCAGTTCGCCGGCCGCCATCTGACGGTTGGTTTCCTTCAGGTCCTTCAGCGGCAGCACCACGCGCGCCTGCAGATCGAGCAGACGCTGCTGCTGTTCGCGAATCGCCGGAATGTTGCGCGTGAGGATCGCGCTATATACATGCCCCTCGGCTACGATCTTGTCGGCCCATTCGAGGTCCGTCTCGCTGCCCGGGAAACGCGCGATGAATTCCGCGCGCGGCATGCCGCACTTGTCGACTACGGTATGCAGGATCTGACGCTCGACCTGGCGCACTTCATCGACCTGCGCGCGCAACGTGTCACACAGATGCTCGACGGTACGCGCGGTGAAGCGGATCGTCATCAGCTCGTTCTGGATGGTTTCCTGCGCCTTCAGGTACGACTTGGACTTGTAGCCTTCCTTCTCGAACGCGCGACGCATCTTGTCGAACCATTCGCTGATCAACGCGAATTTTTCGAGCGACGCGCGCCGCAGCGCTTCGAGTTGCGCGGCGTTGGCGGTGGCTTGCGCCGAGCCGTCGTCCTCTTCCTCGTCCTCTTCGTCCTCTTCCTCGGCTTCCTCGTCTTCGTTCTCGATCGCTTCCGCTTCCTGGGCGGAGAAGCCGTCGGCGTCTTCCGCGTCGGCGTCGATCAGACCGTCGACGAGTTCGTCGATGCGCACTTCGTCATTGGCGACGCGCTCGGCCATCGCGAGGATGTCGGCGATCGTGGTCGGGCACGCGGAGATGGCCATCACCATGTGCTTCAGGCCGTCTTCGATGCGCTTGGCGATCTCGATTTCGCCTTCGCGCGTAAGCAGCTCGACCGTGCCCATTTCGCGCATGTACATGCGCACGGGATCGGTGGTGCGGCCAAATTCGGAGTCGACGGTGGACAGCGCGACTTCGGCTTCCTCTTCGACTTCATCGTCCGACGAAGCCGCGGGCGCGTTGTCGTTGAGCAGCAGCGTTTCAGCGTCAGGGGCCTGTTCGTAGACCGCGACGCCCATGTCGTTGAACGTGCTGATGATGCCTTCGATCGCCTCGGTCTCGGTGAAGTTGTCCGGCAGGTGATCGTTGATTTCAGCGTACGTGAGGAAGCCGCGCTCCTTGCCGAGTTTGATCAGCGCGCGCAGCTTGGAGCGACGCTCCTCGAGCTCCTCCACCGTGCCAGGCTGCGACGACGCGAACGCATCCTTCAGCAGCGCTTTTTCCTTTGCACGACGGTCGCGAGCCTTGACCTTTTCCACCTTGCCCGGTGCGGCGGCAGCGGTTTCTTCGGCCTGGGTTGCATCGTCATCGACGGGTACTTCATTCAGCTTTTTCGTCATGGAGTTCGCCGTACCGGCTGTAGTCTCGACCCCCGGCTGTTGGACAACAGCCGGATGAACCGTGGATACTGAAGTCACGCGCGCTGCCGCATCGTCCTTAACGGCAGCCGCTTCCCTTGCGCTTCTGACACCCGCCCGCTTGGCAGCCGGCGGTGCTACAGCTTTCGCCGCCCGAACCGGTGCGGCCTGCGCGGCCGCAGTGGTCGACGACTTCTTCCCGGCAGCTGGTGCAACGCTGACAGCAGACGTCCTTTTGGCGGATGCAGTCAGCCTGGCTTCGGTAACTTTTCCGGTGCGCTCTTTAGCGCGTGAGCCAGTTGTCTGATTTCCGCCTGTCGTCTTTGCCATCGCATCGCCTTTCGCCTTTGCTAGGAAAACCCTTGAAAAAACAAACCGCTAGAAACTTTTGATTATAGCACCCGAGGTTTTGCCCTCTCCGCTACAGACCGAGTTGACGCTTCATGTCGGCCCGCTTCCGGTTGAGCTCCGAAAACTCGGCAAACTCTTCCGGCGTATGTCGTGACTGTCGCGAAAGCTGTTCGAGACGATCGCAATAAGCGTCGTATCGCATCTTCAAAATTGCGGCCTTCAACTCCTCGCCGACGATTCGTTCCTGCTCGCGCCGCTCCTCGATGACGGCCGCGTCCTGCGGGTCTTTCAGCAGCAAATCCCGGACGTTTTCATCATAGTCTAGAATTTTGCGAAAGATTTCCTCGAAAGTTGGGGCGTTCGCGCCATTTCGCAAGAGATCTGACAACAACTGGAACGCCGCCGAATCGCCGAGGGCGCGCGCGTGCGTCGTCACTTCCGCGAACAGTTCGCCGTGCCGGGTCACGGTGAGCAGGGCCTCTTCGGCCTCTTCGTCGAGCATCGCGACCGTGCGCGGATACATCACCAGGTTGCGCAGCGTCTTTTCCTCGATTCCGGTCACGCTGCGGCGGTCCTTGCGGGCCGGCGCCTCGCGCGCCGCGGCCGCAATCCGGGCATCGACTTCGCAAAGCGCCGCCACTTCGCTGAACGGCACATCGAGCCGGTCGGCGAACATATGCATGATCTGCGCTCGCAGCGCGTTGGCCGGCAACGCCTGCAGCAGCGGCTTCGCGTCGAACAGCGCGCGGGCTTTGCCCTCGGGCTGATCGAGCTCCTTGCCGGTCAGTACCTCGTTGAGCATGAACTGCGACAGCGGCATCGCCCGTTCGACCTGCTCGGCGAAAGCCTCGGTTCCGAACTCGCGCACGTAGCTGTCGGGATCGTGCTCGCTCGGTAGGAACAGGAAACGGATCGTGCGGTTGTCGGCGGCATGCGGCAGGCACGCATCGAGCGCACGGCGCGCTGCACGCCGGCCGGCCGCGTCGCCGTCGAAACTGAAAATGACCGTGTCGGTCTGGCGCATCAGTTTCTGCACATGAATCGGTGTGCAAGCGGTGCCGAGGGTCGCGACCGCGTTCTGGAACCCCAACTGAGCCAGCGCAACCACGTCCATATAACCTTCGACGACCAGCACGTAGTGCTGCTCTCGAATCGCCAGACGCGCCTCGAACAGCCCGTACAGCTCGCTGCCCTTGTTAAATAGCGGCGTTTCGGGCGAATTCAAATATTTCGGCTCGCCGCCGTCGAGCACGCGGCCGCCGAAGCCGACCACCTGCCCTTTGACATTGCGGATCGGGAACATGATCCGCTCGCGGAAGCGGTCGTAGCGGCGGTTCTGACCCTGCGCGTCCGACTTTTCGCTGACGATCACGAGGCCCGCTTCGACCAGCGCGTCGTCGCGATAGTTCGGGAACGCCGCCTCGAGGTTTTGCCAGCCTTCGGGCGCATAGCCGAGACCGAAGCGCGCGGCGATTTCGCCGGTCAGACCGCGCTTTTTCAGATACTGGATCGCGCCCGGCGCACCGCGCAGTTGCTTGCGGTAGTAGTCACAGGCGATCTGCATGAGATCGGACAGCGCTGTGGTGACAGCCTTCGACGCCGCCGGCACGTAGCCGCCGCCAGCTCCGCCACCACCGCCATATCCGGGCGAAGGCTCGTTCGGCACGGTGAGACCGACCGATTGCGCGAGCTCGTTGACCGCTTCGGGAAACGACGCCCCCACGTGTTCCATCAGGAAACCGATGGCCGTGCCATGCGCACCGCAGCCGAAGCAGTGATAAAACTGCTTAGTCGGACTAACCGTAAACGAGGGACTCTTCTCGTTGTGAAACGGGCACAGCCCCATGAAGTTCGCGCCGCCCTTTTTCAGCTGCACATACCGGCCGACCACGTCGACGATATCGACGCGGTTGAGCAGGTCCTGCAGGAATGACGGTGGGATCACAGTAAATAACGCTGCCTGGAAAGCTTCAAAATCCAAGCCCGGAGTCCGGGCTCGACACCGCGGCCAAGCCCCGCGCCTCGCCTTCCGGAGGGGCGCGCGACCCGGACAAATCGACAGGGTTACTTCGCGAGCGCGGCCTTGACCTGCGCGGAGACGGCGGTCATGTCGGCGCGGCCGGCCAGCTTCGGCTTCAGCACGCCCATCACCTTGCCCATGTCCTGCGGGCCGGCAGCGCCAGTCTGCGCGACCGCCGCCTGCACTTCGGCAACGATTTCCGCTTCGGACATCTGCTCGGGCATATAGGCGGAAAGAATGGCCAGCTCAGCCTTTTCCTTGTCCGCGAGATCCGTGCGTCCGGCGGCCTCGAACTGGCTGATCGAATCTTTGCGCTGCTTGATCATCTTGTCGACCACGGCGGTTATGCCGGCATCGTCGAGCGTGACCCGCTCATCGACTTCACGCTGCTTGATCGCGGCGAGCAGCAGGCGGATCGTACCGAGACGCTCGGTCTCGCGCGCCCGCATGGCAGCTTTCATATCGTCGTTGATCCGGTCCTTGAGACTCATCACTCACCTGAATTGCGTTGAAAAGTTGAAAAACCGGCCGGTCGATGGCGGCGATACCGCCGCATCAGCACGAAAACCCGCTTGGGACTTCTTCCTCAAGCGGGTTGGCGCAATATGCGTAGTGGATGCGACCCTGCCGGCTGGCCCGATGGGCCGGGTTTGCCGTGATGGCACTGTGGTGCCGCCATCGGCTGGGATGCTGCCGCGCCGCGTACAGCGGGGCAACGCCAGAATCAGTAGAGCTTTTTTGGCAGCATCTGGCCACGCAGACGCTTGAAATGACGCTTCACCGCCGCCGCTTTCTTGCGCTTGCGTTCGGCTGTGGGTTTCTCGTAAAACTCGCGAGCGCGAAGTTCCGTCAGTAAGCCGTTTTTCTCCATGGTGCGCTTGAAACGGCGCATGGCGACTTCGAACGGCTCATTGTCTTTTACGCGGATAGTCGTCATTTTTCAATAACGGAACTTTGTAAAGGTTCAGGAGTATAGCAGAGCTTTCTCACAAAGCCATTGCGCCGTCAAGCCCCCCGGGCATATTCGGCGGCCGCCTCTCCGGCCGCGACACCCGACGCCCACGCCCACTGGAAGTTGTAGCCGCCGAGCCAGCCGGTCACGTCGACCGCCTCGCCGATGAAGTAGAGGCCCGGCACCCGCGCGCTCATCATCGTCGTCGATGACAAACCGCGCGTATCGACGCCGCCGCGCGTCACTTCGGCCTTGCGATAACCCTCGGTGCCGTTCGGCGTGAGCGTCCAGCGCGACAGCGCCTCACCGATGCGGCGCAGCGACTTGTCCGGCAAATCGGCGACGCGGGCCTCGGCGGCCACCTGGTGCGTGTCGAGCCACACGTGCGCGAGCCGCTGCGGCACCCACTCCGACAGCAGATTGCCAATCTGCCGCTTAGTGCCGTTTTTCGCGTCGATCAGCGCGACCGCGGCGTCGCGCTCCGGCAGCAGATTGATGTGAATCGGCTCGCCGGGCTGCCAGTAGCTCGATATCTGCAGCACCCCCGGACCCGACAGGCCGCGGTGCGTGAGCAGCAGATCTTCGGTGAACTCCGCGCCGGTCTTCTTATTGCCGGTCGACAGCTGGACTTCGAGCGACACGCCCGACAGCGCCGCAAACGGCTCCCAGTCGGCGGGCGCGAAGGTCAGCGGTACCAGCGCGGGGCGCGTGTCGATCAGCTTGTGGCCGAACTGCTTGGCGATTCGGTATGCGAAATCGGTCGCGCCGATCTTCGGGATCGACAGACCGCCCGTAGCGATCACGAGCGCACGGGCGGCGATCGTGCCCGCCGTCGTGCCAAGCAGGAACCGCCCTTCTGCGTCCTGGCGCACTTCTTCGACGGACAGCGGCGTGCGCCATGCAACGCCACCGGCGTCGCACTCGTTTTTGAGCACGTCGATGACCGCGTCGCTCGACTGATCGCAAAACAGTTGGCCCTTGTGCTTCTCGTGCCATGTCACGCGATGCTGCTTCAGCAGCGCCATGAAGTCGCGCGGCGTATAGCGTGCAAGCGCCGAGCGGCAAAAATGCGGATTCGCCGACAGATAATTGGCCGGCCCCGCATACAGATTCGTGAAGTTGCAGCGGCCGCCGCCGGAAATGCGGATTTTTTCCGCGAGACGCTGCGAGTGGTCGATCAGCGTCACACGCCGACCAAGTTGACCGGCAACTGCAGCGCACATCATGCCGGCCGCGCCCGCGCCGATCACCGCGATATCGTAGGATTCCATGGGGCCGCATTGTACCTGCCGGACCCTCGCGCCCATGCCCGTGCGCAGCCGGCCGCCAGCGGCCGCTTGTGCGCGCTGGTATACTTTCAAGCTTACCTTTTACTTTCGGACGCGCGTCGCGCGCGCCCGTCCCAAGCGATTCATCATGCTCGTTCTCGGCATCGAAAGCTCCTGCGACGAAACCGGTCTCGCGCTCTACGACACGGAGCGCGGCCTGCTCGCGCACGCGCTGCATTCGCAGATTGCGATGCATCGGGAGTACGGCGGCGTCGTGCCGGAGCTTGCATCGCGCGACCATATCCGCCGCGCGCTGCCGCTGCTCGAAGAGGTGATGGAGCGCGCTGGCGTCGCGCGCGGCGACATCGACGCGATCGCCTACACACAAGGGCCCGGGCTCGCGGGCGCGCTGCTGGTCGGCGCGAGCGTCGCCAATTCGCTGGCGATGGCGTGGAACAAGCCGACCGTCGGTATTCACCATCTCGAAGGGCATTTGCTGTCGCCGCTGCTCGTCGACGAGCCGCCGCCGTTTCCATTCGTCGCGCTGCTGGTGTCGGGCGGCCATACGCAGCTAATGCGCGTGACGGACGTCGGCGTCTACGAGACGCTCGGCGAAACGCTCGACGACGCCGCCGGCGAAGCCTTCGACAAAACCGCCAAGCTGCTGGGCCTCGGCTATCCGGGCGGCCCAGAAGTCTCGCGCATGGCCGAGTTCGGCACACCCGGCGCGGTCGTGCTGCCCCGCCCGATGCTGCATTCCGGCGACCTCGATTTCAGCTTCAGCGGCCTGAAGACCGCCGTGCTCACGCACGCCAACCGGCTGGGCGGCGCAAACATCTGCGAGCAGGCCAAGGCCGACCTCGCGCGCGGTTTCGTCGATGCCGCCGTCGAAGTGCTGGCCGCGAAATCGCTCGCCGCGCTCAAGCGCACGAAGCTGAACCGGCTGGTGGTGGCGGGCGGCGTCGGCGCGAACCGGCAGTTGCGCGAAGCGCTGTCGGCCGCCGCGCAGAAGCGCAATTTTTACGTGCACTATCCCGACCTGTCGCTGTGCACGGACAATGGGGCGATGATCGCGCTGGCCGGCGCGCTGCGTCTGCAACGCTGGCCCGAACAGGCCGTCAACGACTACGCGTTCACCGTGAAGCCGCGCTGGGATCTGACGTCGCTCGCGCACTAACCCGGCGCCGCAAGACGATAAAAAAGCGGCTTTTTCATGGGTTCAATGCTTTTGCAACGAACGGCGTAGACCGACACAGAACGTATCAGGCCAGGCGCTTGTCCTGCTCGATCATCGCATAAGCGCTGTGATTGTGAATCGACTCGAAGTTCTCGGCTTCGAGCACATACGCGACGATGCGCTCGTCGGCGTTCAGACGCTGGGCAACGTCGCGCACGAGGTCTTCGACGAACTTCGGATTTTCATACGCGCGCTCGGTAACAAACTTCTCGTCCGGACGCTTGAGCAGACCCCACAGCTCGCACGACGCTTCTTCCTCGGCGATGCGGATCAACTCTTCGACAGCGACGTCGCCGATGAGCTCGGCATCGATCGTCACGTGCGAGCGCTGGTTGTGCGCGCCGTACTGCGAGATTTTCTTCGAGCACGGGCACAGGCTCGTGACCGGCACCAGCACCTTCAGAAACAGCCGCGTCGCGCCATGGCGGGTCTCGCCGGTCAGCGTGACTTCGTAGTCGAGCAGGCTCTGCACGCCCGACACCGGCGCGGTCTTGTTCACGAAGTAAGGGAATGACACTTCGATGCGGCCCGCCTCGGCCTCGAGCTTATCGAGCATGGCAGCGAGCATCGTGCGGAACGTGGCCGGTTCGAGCGGCGCCTTGTTCTCTTCGAGCAACGCGACGAAGCGCGACATGTGCGTGCCCTTCTGCTCGGCCGGCAGATGCACGTCGAGATTCCACGTGCCGACCGTTGGCTGCACTTCACCGGCTTGCGTGCGGACCGTCAACGGATGACGCACGCCCTTCACGCCGACCCGCTGGATCGGAATCTGGCGCGTGTCGGGGGTGCTTTGCACGTCGGGCATCACGAAGGCGGGATTCATCTGATTCATTCTTTTGTCCTTTCTGGAAAGCGCCTGGCTGCGTCAAGGTCTCGCTGCATCGGCGACCATCGCGCAGCGAGCTCGAAGCGCCCAGCGGCCGTGCAGATCAGCGCGCGCAACGGCGAACGCCGGCTGCCGCCGGCGTTGGGTGACGGGCCGCAGGACCCGTCGATTCAAACTGGAGATTGCCGAAGCCGCCGTCGCATGACGGCGGCATGAGTCGTACCGCGGCGGCACGACAGGCGACAGCGCCTTAAGCGACGCGCTTCACCGACGACTGACCGCCGACCGCGCCGCTTGCGAGGAAGCGTTCGCGAATCGACCGGGCGATACCCGCGGCGTCGAGACCGCACGCGGCGAGCAGCTTGGCCGGGTCCCCGTGATCGATGAACCGATCGGGGAGGCCCAATTGTAGTACGGGGCGCATAACCCCACTTGCGAGCAGGGCTTCGACGCAGGCCGAACCCGCGCCACCCATGATGCAGCCTTCCTCGACGGTGACGATCGCGTCGTGCGTCTCGGCCAGCTTGCGCACGAGTTCGGTGTCGAGCGGCTTCACGAAGCGCATGTTCGCGACGGTGGCGTCGAATTGCTCGGCGGCCGCGAGCGACGGCGCGACCATCGTGCCGAACGCGAGAATCGCGATGCGCTTGCCAGCCGGCGCCGACGTCTCGCGACGCACTTCACCCTTGCCGAGCGGCAACGCGGCCATCTGCTTGACGGTTGCGACACCGGTACCCGCGCCGCGCGGGTAGCGCACAGCGGTCGGATGCGACTGCTGCAACGCGGTGTACAGCATCTGACGGCACTCGTTTTCGTCCGACGGCGCCATCACGGTCATGTTCGGGATACAACGCATGAACGCGAGGTCGTACGCGCCCGCATGCGTCGCGCCGTCCGCACCGACGAGACCCGCGCGATCGATGGCGAACACCACCGGCAGGTTTTGCAGCGCGATGTCGTGAATCAACTGGTCATACGCGCGTTGCAGGAAGGTCGAATAGATCGCGACGACCGGCTTCATGCCGTCCGCGGCGAGGCCGCCCGCGAACGTCACCGCGTGCTGCTCGGCGATGCCGACGTCGAAGTAACGATCCGGGAAGCGCTTTTCGAACTCGACCATGCCCGAGCCTTCACGCATCGCCGGTGTAATGCCGACCACGCGCGAGTCGAGCTCGGCCGCATCGCACAGCCATTCGCCGAACACCTGCGTGTAGGTCTTCTTCGACGGCGTCGCGGCCGGCTTGATGCCCTCGGCCGGGTTGAACTTGCCCGGGCCGTGGTACAGCACCGGATCGGCCTCGGCCAGCTTGTAGCCCTGGCCTTTCTTCGTGACCACGTGAAGGAATTGCGGCCCGCGCAGTTCCTTGATGTTTTGCAGCGTCGGGATCAGCGAATCGAGATCGTGACCGTCGATCGGCCCGATGTAGTTGAAGCCGAACTCTTCGAACAGCGTGGCCGGCACAATCATGCCCTTCGCGTGCTCCTCGAGCTTGCGCGCGAGATCGAGCACCGGCGGCGCAACCCGCAGCACGCGCTCGACGCCCGCACGCGCGGCCGCGTAGAAGCGCCCCGACATCAGACGCGCGAGATGGCGATTCAGCGCGCCGACCGGCGGCGAGATCGACATGTCGTTGTCGTTGAGGATCACGAGCAGCGGGACGTCGTCTTCGACGCCCGCGTTGTTCATGGCCTCGAAGGCCATGCCGGCCGTCATCGCGCCGTCGCCGATAACCGCGATACCCATGCGGTTGTCGCCCTGCAGCTTGCTCGCGATCGCCATGCCGAGCGCGGCCGAGATCGACGTGCTCGAGTGCGCGGTGCCGAAGGTGTCGTATTCCGATTCGTCGCGTTTCGGGAAGCCCGAGATGCCGCCCAACTGACGCAGCGTGTGCATCTGGTCGCGACGACCGGTCAGGATCTTGTGCGGATAGGTCTGATGGCCTACGTCCCAGACGATCCGATCGTGCGGCGTGTCGAACACGTAATGCAGCGCGATGGTCAACTCGACCGTGCCGAGGTTGGACGAGAGATGGCCGCCCGTCTGCGATACGCTGTCGAGCACAAAGGCGCGCAACTCGTCGGCAAGCGGTTGCAATTGACGGCGATCGAGGCGGCGCAGGGCTGCCGGGTCGTCGATGGTTTTCAGCAAGTCGTACATCGTCGTTCCATTGTAGGAAAACTTACGCGCCCGCACTTCATTCATGCACCCCGGGGATGGAGGGTGCGCGGCGGCGGGCTTTCGCGTTCAGCTGACCCGGTTCACCACCAGGTCGGCCAGTTCGGCAAGACGCTGTGCGCGAGCGCCGAACGGTGCAAGCGCGGCGTGAGCGTCGCTGCGCAGTTGCGCCGCGAGCGCGCGCGACGCGTCGAGCCCGATAATCGACACGTAGGTCGGCTTGCCGTCCTTCGCGTCCTTGCCGGCGGTCTTGCCAAGCGTTGCGGAGTCGGTCGTGACGTCGAGAATGTCGTCGACGACCTGAAACGCGAGACCGACCGCGGCGGCGTAGGCGTCGAGCGAAGCCAGAGCCTGCGCGTCCGGCGTCTCGCCAGCCAGTGCGCCCATGCGCACGGCCGCGCGCAGCAGCGCGCCGGTCTTCATGCGATGCATGGTCTCGAGTTGCGGGCGGGTCAGCGTGTGGCCGACGCTCGCCAGATCGATGGCCTGCCCGCCGCACATGCCGATCGAGCCGCTGGCGAGCGCGAGTTCGCGCACGAGCGAGGCCTGCTGCGGCTGGCCCAATACGTCGGACGTGAGCACGACGAATGCCTGCGATTGCAGCGCGTCGCCGACCAGCAGCGCGGTCGCTTCGTCATACTTGACGTGGACCGTCGGCTTGCCGCGGCGCAGTTCGTCGTCGTCCATGCAGGGCATGTCGTCGTGCACGAGCGAGTACACGTGGATCATTTCCAGCGCCGCCGCCGCCGCATCGAGGCGTTCGGCGCGCGCGCCGGTCAGCTCGCCGGCCGCGTGGCACAGGAGTGGCCGCACCCGCTTGCCGCCACCCAGCACCGCATAGCGCATCGCCTCGTGTAGCTTGGCGGGTTCGGTCGTCTCGGCCGGCAGATAGTGTTCCAGAGCCGTTTCGACGCGTTCGAGCACCGAGCGCGTCCATTGTTCGAATGTCATAGGTCGTCCCCGCTCTCAGTCGCGGCTGTGCCTGCGGTATTCATGGGCAGCGGCTTGAGGGTCTCGCCATCGAGGACCCGCACCTGCTGCTCGACCTTTTCGAGCTGCTGTTGACAGAATGCGACAAGTGCCGCCCCGCGACGGTACGCGGCCAGCGATTCCTCGAGGCTCAGGCTGCCGCCTTCCATGCGCGCAACGAGCTCTTCCAGCTCCGTCTGCGCTGCCTCGTAATTCTCCGGCAGCGGCGCGCTGTCGCCGCTTTCGGCTGGCGCGGCGGCGGAATCGTTCGATGCGGTCTTCGCCATGAATAGTCGCAAAATTAAAACAAGTCGGACATTCTACGGCAAAAGCGACATTTTCGATCCGCTCGAAGGCCTGCGCTCCGCCGTGCCACCTTGCTTCGAGCCTGTCCGATGTCCACCTTTGCCCCGCTTCGACCCTGAAGTCTCGCAGAAAAAAAGCTCGAGGTCTGCGGCGAAAATGCCGAACTTTCTTGACATTTTTAACCCAAATCAGGGACTTAAGTGTCCCTGTCACAGGGAAACGGGTATAATCGCGGGCTCCCTAAATCGAATCTTCGATGGTTGGGTTGTTCACTGCTTTCACGTCTTCATCGGGAGTGGGAATGTCCAATCTGAGCAATGCATTGCAGTTGCGGTCTGTTCACAGCCAGCTGCCAGTCACGGCTTACTTTGACGAAGCGCTTCTTACGCGCGAAATCGACACCCTTTTCAAGAAAGGTCCTCGCTACATCGGCCACGATCTCATGGTGCCCGAAGCGGGGGATTATTTTGCCTTGCCCAGCGAACGCGAGGGGCGGGTACTCGTCCGTAACCAGCAGTCGCAAGTTGAGTTGCTGTCGAATGTGTGCCGCCACCGGCAAGCCATCATGCTCAACGGCCGCGGGCAGACGCAGAACATCGTCTGTCCGCTGCATCGCTGGACGTACGACCTGAAGGGCGAGCTGCTCGGCGCGCCCCATTTCGCCGACAACCCGTGCCTGAATCTCGGCTCCACGCCGCTGCAGAACTGGCAGGGTCTGCTGTTCGAGGCGCAAGGTCGCAACGTCGCAAAAGATCTCGCACGCCTCGGCACCAAGCGCCACTTCGACTTCTCGGGCTTCATGTTCGATCACGTCGAAGTCCACGAGTGCAACTACAACTGGAAGACCTTCATCGAGGTCTATCTGGAGGACTATCACGTCGCGCCGTTCCATCCGGGCCTCGGCAGCTTCGTCAATTGCGATGATCTAACCTGGGAGTTCGGCGACTGGTACAGCGTGCAGACAGTCGGTGTGCACAAGGCGCTCGAGCAACCGGGAAGCCCGACGTATCGCAAGTGGCATGATGAAGTGCTGCGCTTTCGCGACGGCAATCCGCCCGAGTTCGGCGCGATCTGGATGGTGTACTACCCGGGCATCATGATCGAGTGGTATCCGCACGTGCTGGTGGTGTCATGGCTGATTCCGCGCGGTCCGCAGAAGACCACCAACGTGGTGGAGTTCTATTACCCCGAGGAAATCGCGCTGTTCGAGCGCGATTTCGTCGAAGCCGAGCGCGCCGCCTATATGGAGACGGCCCGCGAAGACGACGAGATCGCCGAGCGCATGGACGCCGGCCGTCTCGCGTTGATGGAGCGCGGCGAGTCGCAGGTCGGTCCGTATCAGAGCCCGATGGAAGACGGCATGCAGCACTTCCATGAGTTTCTGCGGCGCGAACTCGGCACGATCTGATCCCGCCGCTTGGCGCATCGATCGACTCAACGAAAGACGGGCTTCGACCCGTCTTTTTTTGTTTAGACTAACGACATAGACCGGCGATTGCGCCAACCGCGTGAACGACGCGGCCCGCAGCCGCCATCGCCCGTATCGAGGAGACGCTCATGCCCCACACTCATTACACCACCCTGATCTCCGCGACCAATCTTGCCGAGCGGCTCACTGCCGCGCCGGGCAGCGTGTTCGTGATCGACTGCCGGTTCGACCTCGCCGATACCGACGCGGGGGAGAAAGCCTGGCTGGCTGGCCATCTGCCGGGCGCGCACTATCTGCATCTCGATCGCGATCTGTCCGGGCCGAAGAACGGCTCGAACGGCCGGCATCCGCTGCCCGATCGCGCGCGGCTCGTCGAAACGCTCGAGTCGCGGGGGCTGAAGCAAGGTCAACAGGTCGTCGCATACGACGCGCAAGGCGGCATGTACGCGGCGCGCGTCTGGTGGCTGTTGCGCTGGCTCGGCCACGACGCGGTCGCGCTGCTCGACGGCGGGCTGCAGGCATGGGAAGCGGCTGGCCAACCGCTGACGCAGGCCGTACCCGCGCAGAATACCGGCGACTTCAAGGCGGCCGCGCCGCTCGCGGTGACCATCGATAGCCAGGCGATCGAGCGCAACCTCGACTCGAAGGAGCGAATCGTCGTGGATGCGCGCGCGCCCGATCGCTATCGCGGCGAAAACGAGACGCTCGACCGCGTCGGCGGCCATATCCCGGGCGCGCTGAACCGCTTCTTCAAGGACAACCTGACCGCCGACGGCCGCTTCAAGCCGGCGCACACTCTGCGCGAGGAATTCCATGCGCTGCTCGGCGACACGTCGCCGGAGCACGTGGTGCTGCAATGCGGCTCGGGCGTGACCGCCTGCGTGAATTCGCTCGCGATGGAGGTTGCCGGCCTGCATGGCTCAGCGCTGTACCCGGGCTCGTGGAGCGAGTGGAGTTCCGATCCGAAACGGCCGGTGGCGACCGGAGCGAACCCCTGAGCACTTGCCGCGGCGAGTCGTCATCAGACAAAAAGGCCGTTGTCGATTCGAAGCGGCAACGGCCTTTTTTTATCGGATTTATCGCTAGAGAAACAAACACATGAGGGTTTCAAGCAACCCCATGTTGCTTGAACCACACGAGCGTGCGACGCCAGCCATCCTCGGCATCGGCCTTCTTGTAGCTCGGACGGTAGTCGGCGAAAAACGCGTGACCTGCGTCGTCATAAACGACGAACTGCGAGCCGCGTCCCGCTTGCGGCCCTTGCGCGATCGCCTGCTTCATCTGCTCGAGCGTGTCCTGCGGAATGCTTTGATCCTGGCGTCCATACAGGCCGAGGACGGGCGCATGCAGGTCGGCGACGAGATCGAGCGGATTGGCCGGCGTCATCGCATTCTTCGCGCCGGTCACGCGACCATACCAGGCGACGCCCGCCTTCACGCGCGGATTGTGCTCCGCATACAGCCACGAGATGCGCCCGCCCCAGCAAAAGCCGTTCACGCCGAGCCGGTTCAGGTCGCCGCCGTTCTCGCCGGCCCACGCAGCGGCCGCGTCGAGGTCAGCCAGCACCTGCTCGTCGGGCACTTTGCTGACCAACTGCTCGTTGAGTTGCTGCATGCTCGTGTAGGCGGTCGGGTCGCCCTCGCGCTCGTACAGGTTCGGCGCGATCGCCAGATAGCCCTGCTTCGCGAAGCGCCGGCACACGTCGGCGATATGCTCGTGGACGCCGAAGATTTCATGCACGACGAGGATCACCGGCAGATGCGTCTTGCCCTTCGGCTGCGCGCGATAGGCCGGTATCAGCGTACCGCCCGAATGGAACGCCACTTCCCCTGCTTCGAGGCCGTCGCTGTCGGTATGAATGGCCTGCGCCGAGACTGGCAGCACCGCTGCCGCGAAACCAGTGCCGAGCGCCGCCTTCATGAAGGTGCGCCGATCGAAGGAAACGTGCGGAATCAGACAATCAACTTCAGGCTTCAGCATGGGGCGCTCCTCGAAGAATTGTTAGAGGCAACAGGATACGCCTTGCGCGCATCCCGTTGCAGATTCAACTGAGCAGAACGTCCGCCCGCGCCGATGCAGTCAGTGCAGCTTGACGCGCGGCAGCGTGGTACGGCGCAACCAATGCGCGAAGGTGTCGAGCATCATGCGCGGATAGCCGTGCAGCGCCGCGATATGCAGCCGGTACAGCGACATGTACATGAAGCGCGCGAACAGCCCTTCGATCAGCATATTGCCGCCGATCACCCCGCCCATCAGATTGCCGACCGCGCTGAAGTGTCCGAGCGAGACCAGCGAGCCGAAGTCGCGATAAGTGAACTCCGGTAGCGGCCTGTTCTCGAGGCGCGCCGCCAGTCCCTTCAGCAGAAAGCTCGCCTGCTGATGCGCGGCCTGCGCGCGCGGCGGCACGTTGCGCTCGTTGCCCGGCCACTCGCAGGCCGCGCAGTCGCCGAGCGCGAAGATGTTGTCGTCGACCTCGGTTTGCAGCGTGCGGCGCACCACCAGCTGGCCGAGCCGGTTGACCGGCAAGCCGTCGAGCTGGCCGAGCACCGCCGGCGCCTTGATGCCCGCCGCCCACACGGTCAGGTCGGCCCGCACTGTGTGACCGCTCGCGGTGCGGATGTAGCCCGGCGCAACCTCGGCCACGGTCTCGCCGATCATCAGCTTCACGCCGAGCTTGGTCAGCAGTTCGGCGGTGGCCGTGGAAACGCGTTCCTGCAACGCGGGCAAAATGCGCGGCCCCGCCTCGATCAGCACGATGCCGACGTCATGCCGCGGATCGAGCTTGTGCAAGCCATATGCGGACAGCACTTGGGCGGTATTACGCAACTCCGCCGATAACTCGACCCCCGTCGCGCCGCCGCCGACAATCGCCACCTGAATGCGCGGCTCGCTGGACGTCCACGTGCCGGGTCCCGGTCGCGACTCGACGGGCTGGTGCGCCTGATGTTCGGCGCGCATGCACGCCGCGATGAGCCGCTTGCGGAAACGCTCTGCCTCGCTAACCGTATCCAGCGCAATCGAGAATTCGGCCGCTCCCTTGACGCCGAAGAAGGCCGTGGTACTGCCGATAGCGATGACCAGCGTGTCGTACTCGAGCACACGTTCGGGCAGCAGTTCCGCGCCGTCGTCGTCGAGCACGGTGCCGAGCGTGATGCGCCGGTTCGCGCGGTCGAGTGCGGTCAGATCGCCTTGCTGGAACTCGAAGCCATGCCAGCGCGCCTGCGCCGCGTAAGGGAGCTCCTGCGTGAACGGGTCCATGCTGCCCGCCGCCACTTCGTGCAGCAACGGCTTCCAGATATGCGTCGGAAAGCGATCGACCAGCGTGACCTGGGCCTGCGCGCTGCGCCCCTTCTTGCCGGCCCCGTAGCGATCGCCAAGACGCGTCGCCAGTTCCAGTCCTCCCGCACCTCCGCCAACGACGATAAATCGATGCATTGCACTTCTCCGTGTAGCCGATGAATTATCTGTCGCGACGCGGCGCATGAATGCGCCGTCCTGAACCGATTGTCCTCGACCCGCCAGGGAAGTCACAAGTGACCAATACCCATGTGTGACATGCGCACGACGTTATCGTGCGCGTGTCACGGGCATGTCAATGCGCCTCCTCCCAGTTCAGCCCCGCGCCGACTTCGGCGACCAGCGGCACCTTCAGCGCGGCGACACCGCACATCAGTTCTGGCAGGCGCTTGCGGACTTCGGACAGCTCAGCGTCGGGCACTTCGAGAATCAGTTCGTCGTGCACCTGCATGATCATGCGCGTGCCGATCTTCGAGTCTTCGATCCAGTTCTGCACGGCGATCATCGACATCTTGATGAGATCGGCCGCGGTGCCCTGCATCGGTGCGTTGATCGCGGCCCGCTCCGCGGCCTGGCGGCGCGGACCGTTGCCGCCGTTGATCTCGGGCAGCCACAGCCGGCGGCCGAACACCGTTTCGACGTAGCCCTTCGCCTTCGCGCTCAAACGCGTCTCGTCCATATAGCGAGCGACACCGGGATAGCGCGCGAAATAGCGGTCGATATACATCTTCGCCGCATCGCGCGTGATGCCGAGATTCGACGCGAGGCCGAACGCGCTCATGCCGTAGATGAGACCAAAATTGATGACCTTCGCGACCCGCCGCTGATCGCTCGACACTTCGAGCGGCGTCACGTTGAAGATTTCCGATGCGGTGGCGCGGTGAATGTCTTCGCCCTGCGAGAACGCGCGCATCAGCGATTCGTCGCCGGAGATGTGCGCCATGATGCGCAATTCGATCTGCGAGTAATCGGCGGATACGAGCTTGTGCCCCGGCGGCGCGATGAACGCTTCGCGGATGCGCCGGCCTTCGCCGGTACGCACCGGAATGTTCTGCAGGTTCGGATCGTTCGACGCGAGCCGCCCCGTCACCGCGACGGCTTGCGCGTAGTTCGTATGCACGCGGCCGGTTTGCGGATTGACCATGCGCGGCAGCTTGTCGGTATAGGTCGACTTCAGCTTCGACAGGCCGCGATGTTCGAGCAGGATCTTCGGCAGCGGGTAGTCTTCGGCGAGCTTCTGCAGCACTTCTTCGTCGGTAGAAGGTGCGCCGCTCGGCGTTTTCTTGATGACCGGCAGTTCGAGCTTCTCGAAGAAAATCTGGCCGATCTGCTTCGGCGAGCCCAGGTTGAATTCACCGCCAGCCAGTTCGTACGCCTTGCCTTCGAGCTCGATCAGACGCGTGGCGATCTCGCTGCTCTGCTGACGCAGCTTCTCCGCGTCGATCAGCACGCCGGTGCGCTCCATCTTGCGCAGCACGCGCGAAGTCGGAACTTCGATCTCGCGATACACGTGGTCGAGCGACTTCTCCACGGCGATTTGCGGATACAAGGCCTGATGCAACCGCAGCGTGATGTCTGCGTCTTCGGCCGCATATTCGGCGGCTTTGTCCAGCGCGACTTCGTCGAAGCCGATCTGCTGCGCGCCCTTGCCCGCGACCTCTTCATACTTGATCGTCTTCACGCCGAGATGACGCAGCGCGAGGCTGTCCATGTCGTGCGTGCGATGCGATTCGAGCACATACGATTCGAGCAGCGTGTCATGCTCGACGCCGCGCATTTCGATGCCGTAATTGGCGAGCACCTGTTCGTCGTACTTCAGATGCTGACCGACCTTCTTATGGTCCGCGCTTTCGAGCCACGGCTTGAGCTTCGCGAGCACTTCGTCGAGCGGCAGCTGCACCGGCGCGTCGGGGCCGCGATGCGCGAGCGGCACATACGCGGCGCGGCCCGCTTCGACCGACAGCGATAAGCCGACGATCTGCGCGACCATCGGATCGAGCGACGTGGTTTCGGAATCGAACGAAGTTATCTCGGCCGCATTGATCTTGTCCAGCCACGCGTCGAGCTGCTCCCATGTTTGCACGGTCTCGTAGTGGCGCTCGTGATCGACGGACAACGCGGGCGGCACGTCGGTTTCCGGACCTTCGACCGCGTCGGCAATCTCGACTTCGCGCAGCCACGTCTTGAAGCCGTGGCGCGTGAACACCTCGCGCAACTCTTCGCGCGACTCGGGAAGGCTCGGCAAGCTTTCTTCGATCGATACGATGTGGCCGGTCAGATCGCAATGACGCTCGACTGTGACGAGCTTACGCGCCATCGGCAAGAAGTCCAGCGCACGGCGCAGATTATCGCCGACCGCGCCCTTGATCTCGTTCGCATGCTCGACGATGCCATCTAGCGACTCATATTGCGTCAGCCATTTGACCGCGGTTTTCGGACCGCATTTCTCGACGCCCGGCACGTTGTCGACGGTATCGCCGATCAGCGACAGATAATCGATGATCCGCTCCGGCGGCACACCGAACTTCGCGACCACGCCGTCGCGATCGAGCGTTTCGTTGGTCATCGTATTGACGAGCGTCACGCGGTTCGACACCAGCTGCGCGAGGTCTTTGTCACCGGTCGACACGACCACGTTCATGCCGAGCTTTTCCGCCTCGGTGCACAGCGTGCCGATCACGTCGTCCGCTTCGACACGATCGATCATCAGCAGCGGCCAGCCGAGCGCACGCACCGCGACGTGAATCGGCTCGATCTGACGGGCAAGATCTTCCGGCATCGATGGACGGTTCGCCTTGTACTCCGGATACCAGTCGTCGCGAAACGTTTTGCCCTTGGCGTCGAACACGCACGCGCTATACTCTGCTGTGACTTCCTTGCGCATGCGCCGCAGCATGTTGATCATCCCGTAGAGCGCACCCGTCGGGCCACCCTCGGGGCCGCGTAGATCAGGCATCGCATGGTAGGCCCGGTACAGATAACTCGAACCGTCGACCAACAGCAGGGTCTTACCTTCAAGGCTTCGTTCTTCAGGCATTATGACTAAGAGAAAAGTGATTCCGAGTCTGCGATCGCTCGCAGATCAAGAGCGCGCAACGGCCAAAAAAGCCCGCGCATCGTGGCAGATGTTCACGATTATGGCAGAGTTTATCGAGGCGACCGAGTACCTGTCGGAGATTCGACCGGCGGTCAGCATCTACGGTTCGGCGCGCCTGAAACCGAACTCGCCGTACTACAAACTCGCCACGCAGATCGCGCGCAAATTGTCGGATGCTGGCTTCGCGGTGATCTCCGGCGGCGGCCCCGGCATCATGGAAGCGGCCAACAAGGGCGCGCATGCGGGTAAGGCGCCGTCGGTCGGTCTGAACATCGAGTTGCCGCACGAGCAGTCGGGCAACCAGTGGCAGGACATCTCGTTGCGCTTCCGCCATTTCTTCACGCGCAAGGTTACGTTCGTGAAGAACTCGGACGCGGTGATCGTGATGCCCGGCGGCTTCGGCACGCTCGACGAACTGGCCGAAGTACTCACGCTGATCCAGACCAAGAAGTCGCGCCACGTGCCGATCATTCTGGTCGGCGGCGAGTTCTGGGAGGGTCTGCTCGCGTGGTTCAAGAGCTCGCTGATTCCGATGGGTTTGATCAATCCGACCGATATCGATCTGATGCAGGTGATCGACAATCCGGACCAGGTGCTCGAAGCGGTGCTCAAGTTCTACGAAGACCGTGAAGAAGGCGAAGCGCATCCGGTCAAGTCGGACGAAGACCGGATGTTCTACCTGTGATCGCATGACGCTGCGCGCCTCGCAATACGCGTAGCACGATGCATTGCGCACCCATCAGGTCGCGCACATGGCGGGCAGCCTGCGGGCTGCCCGCTTTCGTTTTGCAGGCTTGCCGTTCGGCGCTAACCTCCCCAGCTTGTACCCGAAGCTCGCGATATGAACAACGACCTCACCTCGCCCGAGGCCGCGCTCGCACCCACGCCAACGTTGCGTGAGATCTTCGGCGGCTTTCTCGGGCTCGGCCTCATTTCATTCGGTGGCGCGTTGCCGCTCGCGCGCCGCGCACTCGTCGAGCAACGCCGTTGGCTGACCAGCGACGAATTCACCGACCTGCTCGGCCTCTGTCAATTCCTGCCCGGCGGCAACGTCATCAACCTATCGGTCGCGATCGGCATGCGCTTTCGCGGCGTGCCCGGTGCGCTGGCCGGTTTGCTCGGCTTGATTGCCGGGCCTTCGCTGGTGGTGATCGGGCTCGGCGTGCTGTACGAACACACGCAGAACGATCCGCACGTGCGTCATCTGTTCGCGGGGCTCGCCGCGGCGGCTTCGGGCCTGCTGATTTCGATGGCATTCAAGATCGTGCTGCCGTTGCGCAACAAGCCGCTCGCCGCGTTGATCGCCGTGCTCGGCTTCGTTGCGATTGCCGTGCTGCGCTTGCCGCTGCTGCCAACGATGCTCGTGCTCACGCCGCTCAGTATTTATCTTGCAGCAAGGAGCGCGCGATGAACGACACGCTCGGATCCCTTGCGGCGATTTTTAGTCAGCTGTCGCTGCTCGCGTTCGGCGGCGGCAATACGATCCTTCCGGAGATGCAGCGGCAAGTGGTCGACGTGCATCACTGGATGCCGGCCAGCGAATTCAGCGCGCTGTTCGCGCTCGCTCAAGCCGCGCCCGGCCCGAACCTGATGATCGTCACGCTGATCGGCTGGCATGTGGCCGGCTGGGCCGGCATGCTCGTCACGTCGATTGCGAAGTTCGGGCCTTCGTCGCTCGTGACGATCCTCGCGCTGCATGCGTGGGACCGCTTCAAGGACCGCCCGTGGCGCCGCTATGCGCAACTCGGACTCGTGCCGGTGACGGCCGGCCTCGTGGCGGCGAGCGCGGCGCTGATCGCGCGCGCGTCGAATCCGACCGCGATAGGGTGGGCGATTACCGCGTTCACGTCCGTGATGGCGACGAAGACGCGGATTCATCCGTTGTGGCTGTTAGCCGCTGGAAGCCTGATCGGGTTGACCGGGTTCGGGCAGGGTTGAACACGCGAGCGTCACCCTGCCTCGGCCCGAGTTACTGAAACGCGACTTCCGCGAAACTCCGCAGCTTGCGGCTATGCAACCGATGCAACCCGTTCATGCGCAGCAATTCCATCGCCTTCACGCCGATCTGCAGATGCTGGTCGACCTGCGCGCGATAGAACTGATCGGCCATGCCCGGCAGCTTCAACTCACCGTGCAGCGGCTTGTCCGACACGCATAGCAGCGTGCCGTAAGGCACCCGGAAGCGAAAGCCGTTCGCGGCGATCGTCGCGCTTTCCATATCGAGCGCGATCGCGCGGCTCTGCGATAGCCGCTGCACCGGCTCGCGATGATCGCGCAGCTCCCAGTTTCGATTGTCGACGCTCGCCACGGTGCCCGTGCGCATCACGCGCTTCAGTTCGACGCCATCGAGTTGCGTGACCTGCGCGACCGCGCGCTCGAGCGCGACCTGCACTTCGGCGAGCGCCGGAATCGGCACCCACAGCGGCAGATCGGCATCGAGCACATGATCTTCGCGCACATAGCCGTGCGCGAGCACGTAGTCGCCGAGACGCTGCGTGTTGCGCAGCCCCGCGCAGTGGCCGAGCATGATCCACGCATGCGGGCGCAGCACCGCGATGTGATCGGTGATGGTCTTCGCATTCGACGGCCCGACCCCGATGTTGACCATCGTGATGCCACTGCCGTCCGCGCGTTTCAGGTGATACGCGGGCATCTGCGGCAGACGCGGCGGCGGCGTGCCCTCCTGCGCCTGCTCGCCGAGATTCTCGTTGTAGGTGACGACGTCGCCGGGTTCGACGAACGACGTGTATTCGCTGCGATACGCGCGCAATTCCGCGTCGTCGGTGCGGGCCATCATGGCGCGGCCGAGCTTGACGAATTCGTCGATATAGAACTGGTAGTTCGTGTACAGCACGTAGTTCTGCACATGCGTCGGCGAAGTCGCCGTGTAGTGCTTCAGCCGATGCAGCGAAAAATCGACGCGCGCCGCCGTGAACAATGCGAGCGGATGCGGCTCGCCCGGCAGCGGCTCGTACGTGCCGTTGACGATGCGGTCGTCGAGCAGCGCGAGGTCAGGTGTATCGAAGATGTCGCGCATCAGGAACAGGCGCTCGCGGTCCAGATCGCCTTCGAGGTGGATGCCCTCGGCGAATGCGAAATGAATCGGAATCGGCTGGTCCGACACGCCGACCTCGATCTGCACGTGATGGTTTTTCGCCAGCAGCCGCAATTGCTCGCGATAGTAGTTACCGAACAGGTCTGGTCGCGTGACGGTCGTCTCGAACACGCCCGGCCCCGCGACGAACCCGTACGAGCGGCGCGAATCGATGTGCGTGTTGACGTCGGTACGCACGCGCACGAACGGATAGCAGGCGCGCACACGATGGTCGAACTGCTCGTTGCGGCGGTAGCGCGCGAACGCATCGCGCAGGAACGACGTGTTCGCCTCGTAGATCGCGGCGAGGCGGGTGACGGCTTCGGCCGCGTCGTCGAAGCCTTCGGTAGGGAAGCTGTTGGCGGGAGTCTGCACCGTGCGCTGATTGATATCGTTGTTCATCATCGTTCACCCTTTTTGATGAGACGACATTACCACGGAACCCGCTATTGCCAAATGTCGGCGGCGACGCTTGCAACAGCGCTCGCGAGAACGCGCGCGTGATGTGCGAAAGCGGCGCAAAATAAGGCTTCGCGCCCGAACGCCAGGCCGGATTTGCTAGAATCCGGGCACCCCATTGGAGAATCACCATGAAGCCGCTCCTTCCCATCGCTGTTGCGCTGGCTCTCGCCTTCGGCAACGCCGCGATGGCTGCCCAGCCCGTCGACGAACCGCCGCCCGCCGGCGTGCCCCAGTCCGCCAATGAACGGGCCGGTCTGCCGGACCTCGCCAAGATCAATCGTCCAGCCGCAGAGGTCAGCTCGAAGGTCGACATCAACAACGTTCCGCGCACGCCGAGCTTTCACGAGGTCAGCCCGAACGGCACCGAAATCACTGAATTCCGCGACAAGGGCAAGCCGGTCGAAATCAACGTGCAATCGAATTTCGGCACGCGCTACCAGATGAGCGCGTCGCCCGACACGTCGCCGACCGTTCACGACAGCGGCAAGCCCAGCACCCGCCTGCCGTCGGTGAATCTCCGCTATTGATCGTTACGAAAGCGGCCCGCCGGCAACGGCGGCCGCGGCGTGGTCGTGACCCGGTTACACCCGATCGCGGCCGCGGCGCGATGAACTTGCGCTGAATGCGGCGACGCGTACATTTCGCCGTTCCGCACTCGTCGCGCGCTGCACCCCATTCGCTTGTCTCACCTCGCACTGGCCGCACAGCGCCAGCCCGAACAACCTGATCCGACGTTTCCGCATGGCCGTCTTCACCGCTGTCAACGAATCCCAACTCGCAGAATGGATGAGTCACTACGATCTCGGCGATGTCGTCGAGTTTCGCGGCATTTCGTCCGGCATTGAAAACAGCAACTTCTTTCTGACGACGACGCGCGGCGAATACGTGCTGACCATTTTCGAGAAGCTGACAGCTGAACAACTGCCGTTCTATCTGGACCTGATGCGGCATCTTGCCGCGCATCGCGTGCCGGTGCCGGATCCGATGCCGCGCCTCGACGGCGCGCTGTTCGGCATGCTGCTCGGCAAACCCGCGACGATCGTGACGAAGCTCGAAGGCGCGCCGGAACTCGCGCCCGGCGTCGAGCACTGCGCCGAGGTCGGCCACATGCTCGCGCGCATGCACCTGGCGGGCCGCGACTATCCGCGTTATCAGCCGAACCTGCGCAGCCTGCCGTGGTGGCGCGAGACCGTGCCGACGATCCTGCCGTATCTCGAAGGCGAGCAGCGCGATCTGCTGGCGTCCGAGCTTGCGCATCAGGAGGCGTTCTTCGCCTCCGCAGATTACGCGGCCATGCCCTCGGGTCCGTGCCACGCCGATCTGTTCCGCGACAACGCGATGTTCGCGCACGCGGCGCCCGAGACCGGCCACGAAGTGCGGCTCGGCGGTTTCTTCGATTTCTATTTCGCCGGCTGCGACAAGTGGCTATTCGACGTCGCGGTCACGGTCAACGACTGGTGCGTCGACCTCGCGACCGGCAAGCTCGACTCCGAACGCACCGAGGCGCTGTTGCGCGCGTATCAGACGGTGCGGCCGTTCACCGTCGAGGAAAACCATCACTGGGGCGACATGCTGCGTGCGGGTGCATACCGTTTCTGGGTCTCGCGCCTGTATGATTTTCATTTGCCGCGCGCGGCCGAACTGCTGAAGCCGCACGACCCCGGTCATTTCGAACGCATTCTGCGCGAGCGCCTGCTGGGCGTCGCGAATCCAGGCATCCATACCCCATGCAACTGATCGAAGTCCCCGCGAAAACCGGCTACGTGTGGTTCCGCCAGGGCATCTGGCTGTTCCGCAAGAATCCGCTCGCTTTCCTGACGCTGTTCTTCACCTATTTGCTGGTGATGACGCTCGTGTCGCAGATTCCGGTGGTCGGCGGCGTGTTGCCGCTGTTGTTCATTCCGGGTGTCGCGGTCGGCTTCATGGCCGCGTGCCGCAACACGATCGCGGGCAAACCGGTGTTTCCGACCATTCTCGTCGACGGCTTTCATTCGTATGGCCCGGTGGTCGCGCGGCGGCTGCTCGTGCTCGGCGCGCTGTATGTGATCGCGATGGCGCTCGTGCTGGCCGGCTCGGCGCTCGCCGACGGCGGCATGCTGCTGAAGGTGATGCTCGGCAACGCGTCGATGGATGAAAACGCAATCGCCAACAGCAATATCCCGCTCGCGGTGATCACCGCGCTCGCGTTCTACGTGCCGGTCGCGATGCTGTTCTGGTTCTCGCCGATCCTCGCCGCCTGGCATGACGTGCCGCCCGTCAAAGCGATGTTCTTCAGCGTCGTCAGTTGCTGGCGCAATCGCGGCGCTTTCATCGTGTTTGCGGCGCTGTGGTTCGCAGTCGCAACGGTCGTGTCGATCGGGCTGTCCGCGCTGATGCAGGCGCTCGGCGCGGCGGACTTCGCGTTTGCGATCCTGATGCCCGCGACGATGATCGTGACGACCATGCTGTACTGCTCGTTCTACGCGACCTATCGCGGCTGCTTCGGCGTGCAGACGCCGCAAACGCCGGATCTGCCGACCACGCCGGCGGCCTGATCCGTCGTTCCCGCGCGGGTGCCGTTCTGGCGCCCGCGCATTGCGTGTTACGCATCTCCCCGACGTCTCTGTCGGAACACCTGCTCCCAACGCCCGGCATTCTGAATCGATTTGCGGCACAATGGTTTGTGTGCAATCCATTTGTACGCTTTTTTTTGCCGAGGTGGATCATGACCCAGCGCCCCGCTCTCCCCTTCACGCTCGACGAGCAACTGTGCTTCGCGCTCTACTCGACCTCCCTCGCGATGACGAAAGCGTACAAGCCGCTGCTCGAAAAGCTCGGACTCACGTATCCACAATATCTGGCGATGCTCGTGCTGTGGGAAACCGACGACGTCACCGTCAAGGACATGGCCACGCGTCTGAATCTCGACCCGGCGACGGTCACGCCGCTGCTCAAGCGCCTCGAAGCGCAGGGACTCGTCGAGCGCGCGCGCGGCACCGACGATGAGCGCCTCGTCTACATTCGCTTGACCGGCGCGGGCAAAGCGCTCAAGCGTCAGGCGCGCGACGTGCCCGGCGAGATCCTCTGCGCGACGCAGCAGTCGCCGGACTTCCTGCTGCGTCTGCGCGACGACCTCACCCGCCTGCGCACGACGCTCAACGACTTTATGGACCAGTAGTGCGATAACTGAAACGGACTAGTTCCGGTTTAACCGCAAAATTAATTTGCACACAAATGATTTGTGTACTATCTTACTCACATGCCGCTTCGCTAGCACTTCGCCAGACCGGCGAACCGGCAGCCAGCGGCAAACATGCCAACTTCGACACCCAAAACAAGGAGCTGCACCATGAACATCCTCTACAAGGCAAGCGCAACGAGCACCGGTGGCCGCGACGGCCGCGCCGTATCGTCGGACAATGCATTGGAAGTGAAGCTGGCCGCGCCGCGTGAGCTCGGCGGGAATGGCGCGGCAGGCACGAACCCTGAACAGCTGTTCGCGGCCGGCTACTCGGCCTGTTTCCTGAGCGCCATGAAGTTCGTCGCCGGCCAGCGCAAGCAGGCCCTGCCGGCCGACACGCAGGTTTCCGCCGACGTCGGCATCGGCCCGAACGACAAGGGCGGCTTCGCGCTCGACATCGATCTGCGTATCTCGCTGCCGGGCTTCGCTGCGGACGCAGCGAAGGAACTGGTCGATGCGGCACACCAGGTCTGCCCGTACTCGAACGCTACGCGTAACAACGTCGCGGTTCGTCTGCACGTCGCTTGAGGTGAGGTCGGCCGTCGCGCCGATCAGCACCGCCAGGGAAGAACCGCTGACGGCGCATTACCCGGCGCCGTCGCGAGCAGCGCCCGCACCCTGCACAATTGGGACGGGCGCTGATCATTCTGGCGCGTGCGGCACGCTATGTGCGATGCCGGTCGTCAACTACCTTCATTCCGACCGCTCTTCCCGATGACACGCGCCCGCCGCCTGCACGACAGTTTCGACGCCGGCCTCGTCTGGTTTCGCCGCGATCTGCGCAGCACCGACCATGCCGCGCTGTACTACGCGCTCAAGCATTGCGAGCGCGTCTGGTGCGTGTTCGTGTTCGACACGACGATCCTGCAGCCAATCGTCGATGCCTGGCAGACGCGCCACCCAGGTGAGCCGGTGCGGGATCGCCGCATTGACTTCATTCTCGCGTCACTGGCTGAACTCGACGACGCGTTGCGCGCGCTCGGCGGCGGCCTCGTCGTGCTATACGGCGATCCGGCCGAGCTGGTGCCGAAGCTCGCGGCGGAGTTGCGCGTCGATGCGGTGTTCGCGAATCACGACTATGAGCCAGTGGCGATCGAACGCGACGCGACAGTCGGCGAGCGTCTCGAGGATGCGGGCCGGCAGTGGCTAACGTTCAAGGACCAGACGATTTTCGAGCGCGACGAGCTGCTGAACGGCCAGGGCAAGCCGTTCGCGGTCTTCACGCCGTACAGGAACGCGTGGCTCAAGCAATTGAACGGGTTCGATCTCAAGCCCTACCCGGTGGAGACCTACACGAAGCATCTGGCGGCGCTGCCGCGCGAGCTCGATCGTCGCTTGCCCACGCTCGATCAGCTCGGCTTCACGCCGAGCAACCTGACGGACTTGCAACTGCCCGCCGGCATGAGCGGCGCGCAACAGTTGCTCGACGATTTTCTGACGCGCATCGATAGCTACGCGGACAGGCGTGATTTCCCCGCCGCCAAGGGGCCGAGCTATCTGTCGGTGCACCTGCGCTTCGGCACGATATCGATCCGCACACTCGCACGGCTCGCGTACGAGATGTCGCTGCAACCCGACGGCAAAGGCGCGGCAACGTGGTTGTCGGAACTGATCTGGCGGGACTTCTACTTCATGGTCCTGGCGCACCATCCGCGCATCGCGAAAGGCGCGCCGTTCAAACCGGGATACGAGCATTTGCGCTGGGAAAAAGGTCCCTCGGCCGACGCAGCGTTCGCCGCCTGGTGCGACGGCCGCACCGGCTATCCGCTCGTGGATGCCGCGATGCTGCAGTTGAACCGGACCGGCTATATGCACAACCGCCTGCGGATGGTCACGGCGAGCTTCCTCGCGAAAGATCTCGGCATCGACTGGCGGCTCGGCGAGCGCTACTTCGCCGATCTGCTGAACGACTTCGATTTCTCGGCGAACAACGGCGGCTGGCAGTGGGCCGCCTCGACCGGCTGCGACGCGCAACCTTACTTCCGTATTTTCAATCCGGTCACGCAATCCGAAAAATTCGACCCCGACGGACGCTTTATCAAACGATATCTACCCCAGCTCGCCAAGTTGCCGGCAAAATGGATTCACGCGCCGTGGCTGGCAGGTGCGGAGCGGCTCGCGGAGTTCGGCGTGGTGTTAGGCGGAAATTATCCCGAGCCGATCGTCGATCACGCACAAGCCCGCGAGCGCACACTGGCCCGATACGGAAAGTGAGTGCCTGCTCACATCGTTGAATAAGAACGTCTGGAGGGGTGAAGATGCGCCGTCTGCCGTCGCTGCTCGTGTTTCTGATTCTGACGCTGGCGGCCGGCTGGGCCGCGAGTCTGTCGCTGCCGGATGCGTGGTACACGGGCCTGCAAAAGCCCGTGTTCAATCCGCCGAACTGGGTTTTCCCGCCCGTGTGGACCGTGCTTTACGTGCTGATGGCGTTTTCCGCCTGGCGCGTGTGGAAGCGCGACGGCCCGAGCGCGGCGATCGTACTGTGGGTCGTGCAGTTGCTGTTCAACGCAGCATGGATGTGGCTGTTTTTCGGCCTGCATCGGCCGCAGATAGCACTGATCGACATCCTGATCTTGCTGCTGCTGATCGTGATGCTGACGTATGTGTTCTGGCGACGCGATCGCCTCGCGGGCATTGTGCTCGTGCCGTACGTCGTGTGGGTCGCGTATGCGGCCCTTCTGAACTACGCGTTGTGGCAGCTGAATCCGGCTGCTTAGCCGTAGTGCTGGCTCATCCACGACGGCGCACGCAGGTTCGATTCCTGATCGAGCTTGCGCATACGGAATTCGAGGTCGTAGAGATCGGTCGCTTCGGCCAGATAAGCGTCAGCACGCTCTTTTGCGAGCTGGTCCGGCGACTTGGTCAAAAAGAGGAACAGGCGGCTGAGCAGATACATGGTTCACCTCGGCAATGATAGCTAGGCGTTTGCGCCTAAGGGATAACCCGTATTATAGGGAAAACCCTGAGTTCGCGCTACTGTTCATTTTCGAGGTGTTGCTCGGACGTCACCGCCCAGCCGAAGACGCCGCGAATCCTTCCGCGATGCGGCCTGCGTCCGTGCGACGCTGGTGCCGGAAAAACTCCCACAACATAGCGCTCGCGTCCGGGCCCTTGGACGAATGGAACGGCAGCGCATCGTCGCCGCCGGCCCATGCGTGACCGAGCCCTTGCACGCGACATACGCGCACCACGCGCCGCCCGCCGCGCAGATAATCGCGCACCACGACGCCATTTTTGCGGTCTTCGCGCGTCTCGCCGGCTTTGCGCGCGCCGTTTGCGTCGATGAGGCGGTTCAGGCGCACGAACTGTGTCGCCAACTGGTCGGCGTTGACCGGCGTGACCACATGGTCGGCGTCGCCATGGATGATCAATGCCGGCATCCCCGGGTACTGCGCGACGTTCGTCGTTTCGTCGACGAGTTCAACCGGCTCGCGACGCGCGCCACGCCGCATGACGTCCATCGCGGTAATGCCGGAGCGGGCTTCGCCGAACGCGGGGCCGGAATGCAGCGCGACAGCGGCGAAATGCTGCGGATACCTGACGGCCAACAGCGCCGTCAGCCCCGCGCCCGCCGAAATCCCCGCCACGTACACACGCTCGCGGTCAAAGCCGTGCTGCTCGACCAGCGCATCCACCAGCGAGACGACCGCGCGCGCTTCCGCGCCGCCCGCGTTGTCGCCGGCGTCGTACCAATGCCAGCAGCGGTGCGAGTGCGCGTGCTTCGATTGTTCGGGGTACACGACCGCGAAGCCGTAGCGATCGGCGAGCAGGTTCATCCGCGTGCCTTCGGCGAACTCGTCGATCGACTGCGTGCAGCCGTGCAGCATCACGACGAGCGGCATCGCCTCGTGCGCGTGCCCGGACGGTATATAGAGCCCGTACTGCAAATGATTGACCAGCCGGCCCGGCGCGGCCGGCGCGGAATGGAACGAGCGCGTCCACGCGCCGCTCGCCCATGCGGCCGCCCGGGGACGCACGCGCGACTCGCGCGGCGCTTCGCGTTTCGCGGGCTTGCGCAGCGCGGCAGTCGGCTTCAGTGGATGAGCCTTGCTCGACGGTTTGGTGGTAGCGGCGCGAGCCGGTCGCGCCTGTACTCGCTTGGCGGTTTTTTGCGCGTGTTCGGTTTGGATCGCGAGCAGGCGCTTGAAACCGCGCAGCCAGATTTTCGACAGGCTTTTTGCCATCGGCGATAGCCTCGCAAAAGGGACAAAAACGGACCCCAGATACTGCGGATCAGATGAAGTTGTGCAATGCACAATAACATCATTTTTCCTGCGTTGCTGAACGTCGGCGCCGGTCTTCGTGCCCATTTCAGTCACCCCGAACCTTGCCTGCGGCCTGTCGTCAAACTGCGTCGATAGCTGTTCGGCAGCCCACACTTCGGCGCGCAAATGCGCCGTGCGCCGCGAGACCGTTCGCGCGACACCCGACTATACTGGCGGTTGATTTCCCGACGTGTCGATCCTGGCCGCAGCGGCGTTCCGCGCCGGCAGCGCGCCGATTTCCACCAACCCGATTTCACGCGACCCCGTCGCGCTTCGCCCATGCCCGATTTACCGATCCACCTGTGGTATTCGATCACTAGCCTCGGCGGCGCCGGCTTGACGCTGCCGCTCGCGTTCGCCATAGCGCTGTGGTTGGCGGTCGGCTACTCGTGGCGCCTCGCGGCCTGCTGGCTCGCACTGCTGGGTACGGCGATCGGCGTCGTGACCGTGACCAAGCTCGCCTTCCTCGGGTGGGGCGTCGGCGTGCGCGAACTCGATTTCACCGGCGTCAGCGGTCACTCCATGCTGTCCACCGCCGTCTATCCGGTCGCGTTATTTTTGATGCTATTGCCTGCGCGCCGCGCCATCCGGGTGCTGGGTGTGCTTGCAGGGCTTGCCGCCGGCCTGGCGGTGGGCTTGTCGCGCGTCGTGCTGAGCGCGCATTCGCCGTCCGAAGCGGTGACTGGCTGCCTCGTCGGCGCGCTTGCCGCGCTCGCGTTCGTGCGAATCGCGTGGAATGCGGAAGCGGACCGGCTGTCGGCGCTGCCGGTCGCCGTCAGCATGATGGTGCTCGCACTGCTGATGCATGGCGTGCACGTGCCCACGCAGCGCTGGGTCACGCATATCGCGCTGAAGGTGTCCGGCCACGACCGGCCGTTCATTCGCGCGACATGGCGGTCCACCCGCATCATTCGGCCATCGGCCGCGCCGCTGTCGCAAACTCGCAATAGGCTCGAGCCGATGCGCGCGTCGGACATCTGAACGCTGCACCGGCCCTTCCGGCGCGTTTTCGAGCTTCCTTTTACAGTTTCGTAACGCTTCGCTTGCGCTCGCGCTATGCGCGAAGCGCAACACCGAATCGATCGTTTCGCCCACCGCTATAACCGCGCATATATTACGATAGGGTTTTAAGCCGCTGCTTCCCGTTCACGTCAGACTCCAGAGCCTACATGACCCTCTCTCGCCATCTGAAGCAGTACGCGCTGTGCGTCGCAGCCGCTGCCTCCGTCGTGGTCAGCGTGAATGCGCACGCCGATGAACTGGTGGTCTCGGCCGCCGCCAGTCTGACCAATGCGTTCAAGGCGGTCGGCGACGCGTTCGAGCAGCAGCATCCGGGCACCAAGGTTCTGCTGAACTTCGGCGCGTCCGACGTGCTGATGCAACAGATCGTCAAAGGCGCGCCCGCCGACGTTTTCGCGTCCGCCGATCAGAAGGCAATGGACAAGGCCGCCGCAGAAAAGGTGATCGTGCCGGCGACGCGGCGCGACTTCGCCGCCAACTCGCTGGTGCTGATCGTACCGGCCGACAGTCATCTCGCTCCCGCCAACCTGAAGGCGCTGACGACCGCGAACGTCAAGCGCGTCGCATTCGGCGATCCGGCCTCGGTGCCGGTCGGCCGCTACACGCAGGGCGCGCTGCAGGCCGCGGGCGTGTGGGACGCGGTCAACGCGAAGGCGGTGCTTGCGTCGAACGTGCGTCAGAGCCTCGATTACGTCGCGCGCGGCGAAGTCGACGCCGGCTTCGTGTTCGGCACCGACGCCGCGATCATGCCCGACAAGGTCAAGGTCGCGATGAGCCTGCCGACGCAAACGCCGATCACCTATCCGATCGCGCAGGTCGAAGGCAGCCATCACGCAGCCGACGCTCAGGCATTTATCGACTTCGTGCTGTCGCCGGCCGGCCAGGCGGTGCTCGCGAAGTACGGCTTCAAGCCGGCGCATTGATTCACACGGAGAGCACACGCTCATGGAACAGGCCTGGGTTCCGCTGCTGCTGTCGC
The DNA here is from genome assembly GCF_050436725.1 of Paraburkholderia sp. JPY465. Taxonomy (NCBI): domain Bacteria; kingdom Pseudomonadati; phylum Pseudomonadota; class Betaproteobacteria; order Burkholderiales; family Burkholderiaceae; genus Paraburkholderia; species Paraburkholderia sp. JPY465. The sequence goes on along the minus strand of NZ_JBNDMT010000002.1, from coordinate 1,638,979 downwards.
TGAAGGTCGCGGGCTGGGCCACCGCGCTCAATCTCGTGCTCGGCGTCGCGGTGGCGCTCGGTCTGTCGCGCTGGCGCTCCGGCGCGCGCGACGTGATTGATTCGCTGCTGATGCTGCCGCTCGTGCTGCCGCCCACCGTGCTCGGCTACTACCTGCTCGTACTGCTCGGCCGACGCGGCGTGATCGGCGCGTGGCTCGACCGCTTCGACATCCAGCTCGTCTTCACGTGGCAGGGCGCGGTGATCGCGTCGACGGTGGTCGCGTTTCCGCTGGTGCTGAAGTCGGCGCGCGCCGCCTTTGAAGGCGTCGATCCGCAGCTGGAGCACGCGGCGCGCACGCTCGGGATCAGCGAGCCCGCGGTGTTTTTCCGCGTGACGCTGCCGCTCGCCGCGCGCGGCATCCTCGCCGGCGGCCTGCTCGCGTTCGCGCGCGCGCTCGGCGAATTCGGCGCGACGCTGATGGTCGCGGGCAACCTGCCGGGCCGCACGCAGACACTGTCGGTCGCGGTCTATTCGGCGGTGCAGGCCGGCGACGACCGCACCGCCAACTTCCTCGTGCTCGTGACCTCGGTCGCGTGCGTGACGATCCTGCTGCTCGCGGGACGCCTCGTGCCGCAGCACACGCTTCTGAGAGCCCGCTGACATGCCGCTCAACGTCGCCATCCGCAAGACCTTCGAGACCGCCGAGCGGCGCTTCACGCTCGACATCGCGTTCAGCGCGAACACGCAACGGCTCGTGCTGTTCGGACCGTCGGGCGCGGGTAAAAGCCTGACGTTGCAGGCGATCGCCGGCTTGCTGCGTCCCGATGAAGGGATCATCACCCTGCACGGCACCACCTTGTTCGATAGCGCGGTCGGTATCGATCAGAAGCCGCAGGCGCGCAAGATCGCGTATCTGTTTCAGGACTACGCGCTGTTTCCGCATCTGAACGTGCGGCAAAACATCGGCTTCGGGCTACACCAGGGCTGGCTCAATCCGCGCGCGCGCGGCGCGCACACGGAGGTCGATTACTGGCTCGACGCGCTCGAATTGAGGGGCGTGGCGGGCAATCATCCGGCGCAACTGTCGGGCGGGCAGAAGCAGCGGGTCGCGCTCGCGCGCGCGCTCATTTCGCAGCCGCGCCTGCTGCTGCTCGACGAGCCGTTTTCCGCGCTGGATAGCCAGTTGCGCCAGCGCATGCGGCGCGAGCTATCGGACCTGCAAACGCGGCTCGACATTCCGATGGTGCTGATCACGCACGATCCCAACGACGTCGCCGCATTCGGCGATCAGGTCGTGCAGATCAGCGACGGCCGCGTGCTCGAGGATCATCCTTTTCCCGGGTATGCGCGCAGCGAGGCGTCACCTCGTTGAGCGGGCGGCTTGGCGCCCTCGCTTCGAGGCTTGGCTTGCGCCTCCACTACGCCCCGGCAAGCCTCAATCCTTCACGCCGAGTATCACGCTCGACGCCTTGAACACGGCGACCGCACTCGCGCCTTCCTGCAAACCGAGCGTGTCGACGCTGCCATTGGTGACGATCGCGGTGACAACCGCGCCGCCTTCGAGCCCGAGCGACACTTCCGCGTTCACCGCGCCGCGCTTCACGCTCTGCACGGTGCCGCGCAACTGATTGCGCGCCGACAGCTTCAACGGCGCATCGCCATCGCCGTCACCCGCAACGAGCAGCACGACCCACGACGCCTTGATCAGCGCAAACGCCGCCACGCCGACCGCGAGCCCGAGCGCTTCGGTGCTCTCGTGCGTGAGCACCGCGACGATCGTGTGGCCGCCGGGCAGCGCGAGCGACACCTCGTCGTTGACGGTGCCGCGCTCGATCGTCGACACCGTGCCGTAGAACTGATTGCGCGCGCTCGTCTTCACGCCGATGCGGCCGATCAGGTCCCAGTCCGTCGCGAAGCCTTCGCCGATCGCCGCGCCGGCGCGTTCGAGAAAGCGCCGATGCTCGCGCTCGACCGCGCGAAACGTGTCGATCAGCTTCACCGCGCGCGGCGTCAGCGTCGTGCCGCCGCCGCCCTTGCCGCCGGTCAGACGCACGACGAGCGGCTCGCCGGCGAGGTTGTTCATCGTGTCGATGGCATCCCACGCGCCTTTGTAGCTGATGCCGACCGCCTTCGCCGCGCTCGTGATCGAGCCGGTCTCGCCAATCGCTGCGAGCAGCGCGATACGGGCCGCGCCGCCGAGCGTCTGCGTGCCGGCTTGAAACCAGACGGAGCCGCCGAGTTCGAGAGCGTCGCGCGGAGGATCGGGGCGGTCGGTGGTCATGACGGACAGTAGTCGAGCGTACGTGGTCGGGCGGAAAATCATTATAGCGACGCGCTCTTGCGCCGCTGGCCGCTGCGCTCGCGGCTCACCACGGCACGACTCTGCCGAGGTAGTCGAGGTAATGCAAACCGGTGCGGCCTTCGTAAGCGTCGATCGTGCTGACCAGGTTCGGGATGCTTTCGTCGATGCTCAGACGCGCGTCCGGGCCGCCCAGGTCGGTTCGCACCCAGCCGGGCGCCATCAGCAGCAGGGTTTTGGTGTCGCTTCGATGACGCGCGGCAAAGCTGCGCATGAACATGTTGAGCGCGGCCTTGCTGCCGCGATAGACCTCGTAGTTGCCGTTCTCGTTGTTGGCGACGCTGCCCTGCCCCGACGACATCACGCCGATCGTGCCGCTCGGCCGAACGAGATCCTGCAGCGCCTCGACGACCCGCATCGGACTCAACGCGTTGGTCACCATCACGCGCACGAATTCGTCGGTCGATACATCCGCGATCGTTTCGCGATCGTCGTTCTTGACGCCGGCATTGACGAAGAGCATGTCGATCGGGCGTCCTTCGAGGCGGCCGCGCAGCGCGGCGACCTGTTCGGGAATCGTGATGTCGACCGTTTCGACTTCGAGCGCCGCAGGTGACGCCTTCGCAAGCTGAAGGAGCCGGCTCGTGGAATTTTGCCTGCCGGTGGCGATGACTCGCCAGCCGCGTTTCAGGTACTCCTCGACCATTGCGAAGCCGAGGCCGCGCGAGGCGCCGATCAGAAGCACGGTTTTTTGTTCGGTTGCGGGTTGCATGGAGCGTTTCCTGTCGATGGACTCGGGTTGAAACTGGTCAACGAAACATAGTCACGCGTGACACGGCGCGGAAGATGCAATGCTTGCACTTATCGACCGTGAATCGTCGACAATGAGCAAAAGCCCGAATCAGGAGACCGCCCGATGCCACTCTCTGATCACTACTGGTTCCCGGCTAAACGCTATGGCTGGGGCTGGGGCTTTCCCGTGCGCTGGCAAGGATGGGTGACGCTGCTCGCGTATCTCGTGTTGCTCGGGGTGGTCGCTTTCCGCTTTCATCCCGCGGGTCATCCGCTCATGTTCGCGTTGCTGGTCGCACTATTAACCGCGGCTCTCGCGCTCGTGTGCTGGCTGAAGGGCGAGCCGCCACGCTGGCGGTGGGGTAAGCACTAGCCAGCCCGCTCGGCCACGCCAGCACCCGCGTCTTCAGCCGGGCATGCAGGTGCTCGGGTTAAGGGTTCATTCGGTTTCGCTGTCGTCGGTGTCGGCATTGGAGCTGATTTCGTGCCGCATCGCCGCGCCTGCAAGCAGGCTCCCCTGCATCGGCGCAGCCTCCTCGCGCTCGCTGTACCGATCGGTCAGATAGTCGGAACGGTCCCGCACCAGCAGCGTGAACTTGAACAGCTCTTCCATCACATCGACCACGCGGTCATAGTAGGACGAGGGCTTCATCCGGCCATCGGAATCGAACTCCTGGTATGCCTTCGCGACCGACGACTGATTGGGGATGGTCACCATCCGCATCCAGCGGCCAAGCACGCGCAGCGCGTTGACCGCATTGAACGATTGCGAACCTCCGCACACCTGCATCACAGCCAGCGTGCGGCCTTGGGTCGGCCGTATTCCCGCGCTTTCGAGCGGCAGCCAGTCGATCTGATTCTTGAATACGGCCGTGAGATTGCCGTGGCGCTCCGGGCTGCACCAAACCTGCCCCTCCGACCATTCGGACAGCTTGCGCAGTTCGACGACTTTCGGATGGTCTGCCGGGACACTATCGGCGAGCGGCAAGCCGTGCGGGTCGAATACCCGAGTTTCAGCGCCGAAATGCCGGAGGATGCGCTCGGCTTCGAGCGTCAGCAACCGGCTATACGACGTTGCTCGCAGCGAACCATACAGCAGCAGGATGCGTGGCGGATGCGCCGAAATCGTCACGGGTGCCAGCTTGTCCGCGTCCGGTATGTCGAGGTGCAAAGGGCTGACGTTCGGCAGGTCACTCATCACGGTCCGTTTCTCCCCAAGGCGGGCGCGATTTTTCGCTGCCCTGATTCGTACCATCCTTGCGAACGCTTCACGACGCCCACGACGAGCAGCATCACCGGGACCTCGATCAGGACGCCGACCACGGTCGCGAGCGCGGCACCCGAATGAAAACCGAACAGGCTGATCGCCGTGGCCACGGCGAGTTCGAAAAAGTTGCTCGCGCCAATCAGACTCGACGGGCCAGCGACGCAATGCGCGACGCCCAACTGGCGGTTGAGCAGGTAGGCCAGTCCCGAGTTCAGAAACACCTGGATCAGGATTGGCACGGCGAGCATCGCGATTACCAGCGGCTGCTCGAGGATCTGTTGACCCTGAAACGCAAACAGCAGGACCAGCGTCAAGAGCAAAGCGCAGATGGACCAGGGACCGAGACGGGCAACGACACTAAGGAAATGCTCTTCGCCCTTTCGAAGCAAGCGGTGGCGCAGCAGTTGCGCGAAGATGACCGGGAACACGATATACAGGCCAACCGAAGCAATCAGTGTGTCCCACGGCACCGTAATCGCGGACAGCCCCAGCAGCAATGCGACGAGTGGCGCGAACGCTACGACCATGATCGAATCGTTCAGCGCGACCTGCGACAGAGTGAAATACGGATCGCCCTTGCACAACTGCGACCACACGAAAACCATCGCCGTGCACGGCGCGGCCGCGAGCAGAATGAGACCCGCGACGTAGCTGTCGAGTTGCCCGTCGGGCAGCCACGGCCTGAACACATGACGAATGAACACCCAGCCCAGCACGGCCATAGAGAACGGTTTGACGAGCCAGTTGACCGCGAGCGTCACGCCGATACCGCGCCATTGGCTGCCGACCTGCTTCATCGCCGAGAAGTCGATCTTGATGAGCATCGGGATGATCATCACCCAGATCAGCGCGCCGACCGGGAGGTTCACGTGCGCGACTTCCATGCGCCCGAGCACCTGAAACACGTTGGGCGAGATCTGGCCGAGGATCACGCCTGCCACGATGCACAACGCGACCCACACTGTCAGATAGCGCTCGAAGAAGCCGATAGCTGGGCGCGCGGCTGCACGAGCGTCAGCGCGACTCATTGGTTTCCTCTGCCGGACGCTCGCCGATCGCACGCATTTCGCGCTCGATCGTGTCGTGGCTGAGCGCATGCAGCGGCAGGTTCACGAACTGGTTCACGCGGTTCATGATCTGTCGATAGACCTTGTCGAAAACCTGGCGCTTCTCGTCGTCGGTTCCGTGGCAGGCTGCGGGATCTTCAAAGCCCCAGTGTGCGCTGACCGGCTCGCCGGGCCAGATCGGGCAGACCTCGCCCGCAGCCTGATCGCATACGGTAATGACGAAGTCCATCCGCGGCGCGCCGGGCGTGGCGAACTCGTCCCAGCTCTTGCTGCGCATCTTCGCGGTGTCGTAGCCAAGCGCCGCGCATTTCTCGATCGCGAACGGATTCACTGCGCCGGACGGATGGCTGCCCGCGCTGTACGCGCGAAACTGGCCTTTGCCGAGCACGTTGAACAGCGCCTCAGCCATGATGCTGCGGGCGCTGTTGCCAGTGCAGAGAATCAGCACGGAATACGGTTTGCCGCTCACGTGCGGCTCCGAAATGAAATGCTTGTCTGCGACGGAACGCAGCAGGCTGCCGCGGGTTCGTTCGCTGCCAATGCCTGGGTATGAGATTGCCCATAGATCGGAGCCGATTCGAGCGTCCGGAAGGTTTCCCAAGCCACGCCTTGCGGATCGACTGTCCATGCCTTGTCCGACTTCGCGTAACAGCATGTCGTGCCGCTCTGATGTTGCACGGGAACTTCAGCGGCGGCGAAACGCGCGTTCATCTCTGCCAGTTCCTCGTCGGTTTCGACCTGGATGCCGATGTGATCGACGCCAGGCTTCGCCCCGCGTTGCGAGATCGCGAAGTTCACGACCGGGTCGCTCAACTCCCACTTGCAGTAATCGCTCTTGATGACCGTCGGCTCGACATTGCCGAACATCGCGCTGTAGAAGCGGATGCTGTCGGCAAGATTGTCGACAGCCACGTGAATGTGCATGCGTTTCATGTTTCGTCCGGGCAGCAGTTGGGAAGGTCGCTGGCGGCACACGAGGTACCGGAGCAGCAGTTCTCTGTGAGGAAGCCGATCAGCGACGTCATCGCGTCGAAGTTCGCGGTGTAGATGACGAAGCGCCCTTCCTGCCGCGGATTCACCAGTGCGGCGTGGGTCAGGTCTTTCAGGTGGAATGAAAGGCCGGAAGGCGAAATGCCCAATTGCTGCGCTATTTCGCCAGCCGCCATGCCTTTGGGACCGGCAACGACGAGCTGGCGAAAGATCGCGAGACGGGATTCGTGAGCGAGCGCGCCGAGCGCGCGTACGGCATTGATCGTGTCCATGAAGACACTATATCCACTCCATCTCTACATTTCAACATTTGTTGAAATGTAGAGATCAGGGCGCTAGTCGGGACGGCTCGCGTACTGCGCAATCCCATTCCCAAACGACCAGTTCTCCTTCTCGACCTCGACGAGATTGATGAACACATCCTCGGGCCGCACGCCGGGCGACTTCCCGAGTTCATCGACGATGCGCCGGTACAGCGCCTTCTTCTGCTCGACCGAGCGCGTGTTGCTGACGGTCAGCTGGATCACGACGAGATCGTCGCCGCGCTCGATATTCTGGTATTGCCGGTCGTAGATCATGTTGTCGGCCGTGTGCTCCGTGATCAGCATGAACATGTCGTCCTTCGGCACGTTGAACGTGTCCACCAGCGAGCGTTGAATACCGGCGGTCAGCGCATGGCGATAGTCGGCCGGCTTGCCGGCGCGCAGTGAGATTCGGGTGAGCGGCATGATGGGTTCCTTGTTGCGGTGTTGGAATGAACACAGCTTAGGCGCGCTCGATCATAATAAACAGATATCCATGCTTATTTCATCCATTTCCATTCGAAATGAAAGTCCTCGATCTCGATGCCGTGCGGGCCTTCGTGCTGGTCGCCGATCTGCGCAGCTTCACGCGCGCCGCGGACGCGCTCGACACCACGCAATCGGCCGTCAGCCTGAAATTGAAGCGACTGGAGGCGCACCTTGACAAGCAGTTGCTGGAGCGCACGCCGCGCGTCGTGCGTCTGTCCGCCGACGGCCAGGCGTTTCTCGGCGCCGCGCGCGAGTTGCTGAACGCGCACGAGCGCGCGCTCGGCGCGCTGTCGGTGGAGCGGCGGCGGCTCGTGCTCGGGCTGAGCGAGCACGTCGCTGGGCCCGATCTGCCGCACCTGCTAGGCCGGCTCAACGCGCACGATCCGGGTCTGGTGGTCGAGCTGCATATGGGCACGTCGGCGGCGCTGCTCGCGCAGTTCGACGAACGCCGGCTCGATGCGGCGATCGTCCGCTACGGCGCCGACGAACCGCCGCGCGACGACGCGCAGACGCTGTTCAGCGAACCGCTCGGCTGGCTGGCGACGCCGACATGGCTACCGCGACTCGATGAGCCGCTGGCGCTCGCGCTATTGAGCCCGCCGTGCAACGTGCGCGACGTCGCGTTGCGCACGCTCACAGCGGCGGGGGTCGCATGGCAGGAGGTGTTTGTGGGGGGTGGTGTCGCGGCGGTGGGCGCGGCCGTGGCCGCCGGGCTCGCCGTGTCGCCGCTCGCGCGCCGGGTTGCGCCGCGCGGATTGATCGACGTCGGCGTGCGGCTCGGCCTGCCTGCGCTACCGGAATCGCGTGTAACGCTGCATTCGCGCGTACGCGAGGCTCGCTCGGCGGAAACGCTGCGGCTGCTCGCAAACGGCCTCGCCGCGGCGTGACACGTCGACCGATGCCACGCCACGCGGCACCGCTCGAAGGAGTCTCAGTGGATGATCGGCGGCAGGGAACCGCTGCTGGCGGTCGCCGGATTGGGCACGGAGCCCATCGGCGCGACGCCGCTAACGTTTGCGGACGTGTCCGGCGAAGTCTGCGTAGCGGGCCTGATCGGATTCGCACGGGAAACCGCCGGCTGGGCCGCAACCTTGTCCACATGCGGACGCGCGGTGTGAACTGCCGCGAAATCGGCGCGCACGACCTTGCCCTGAGCCGGCTTTGCGTGCGCCAGTTGCACATGCGGCTGCGCGTGCTGCGCGGCCCGCGCGGTCACGGTGGCGTGCGACCGGTTCCGGCTCGACGCCGCGACTTCCACGCCGCCGCCATGCGCCGCGACGTTGCCGCCGTGGCTCGCGCCGGCCGATGCGACGCGAGGCGCCGCGTGCCGGACACTGGCCGCCTGCTGCGCATGCGCACCGGCCTTGGACTTGACGCCACTCTGCGTGCCCGCCTTCACCTTCACCTTCGTCGCCTCAGGCTTTTTCCGCGCGTGCGCCTGCCTGACAACGTGTCCGCTCGCCTCCGGCGGATTCCATACTTCCGCATAACCGGCGGCCAACGCCACCTGCGACACACACCACACGGCCAGCGCCGCTGCCACTGCTCGAACCCGCATCTGCTGCTCTCCTGATCGACGACTGCCCAAACGAGCCGGGATTATATTCTCTTGCAAAAATCCATTTATGGACTAATATCACTAAAAAGTACACATAGGGACTTACCCGAAATGGCTCACGCTGCCCGAATTTCCTCGCCCGAGGCGTCGCCGCGACGATCGCTTTCGGAACCCACGCTAACGCAAATGTCCGCGGCGGGTCTGCGTGCGTTCTTCAACATCGCGCGCGACTGGGACCTGAGCGCCGACGAGCAGATCGTGCTGCTCGGCAAGCCGGGCCGCTCGACGTTCTTCAAGTGGAGAGCGACGCCTGAGACCGCACGCCTCAGCCACGACACGCTGGAGCGACTGTCGCTGCTGCTTGGCATCTACAAGGCGCTGCAGATTCTGCTGCCGCAGCCCAACGCCGCAGACACTTGGGTCAAACGCCCCAATAGCGCACCGCCGTTCGGCGGCAAACGCGCGCTGGACCGCATGCTGGCGGGCAACATCAGCGATCTCGTGGCCGTGCGCCAGTATCTCGACGCAATGCGAGGCGGCTGGGCGTGACAAATCCGCAATGGCAGGACCGCTGGACCAGCGCCGCGCTCGACTGGACGCCCGCGTATCGCGTGATTCCGACGCGCTTCCCGGCCATCAATCTGTTCGATCGGGTCGCGTCGCCGGAAGATTTCGAAGCGCTGTACGCGCTCGAAGCAATGACCAACGACCGTCTGCGCACCGAAATCGGCGAACTCGATCTGGTGCCGCGCGAGGAGCGCCGCTTCGGGCCGGGCTACGGGCCGATCATGGCCGCGCTCACGCATCTGAATCCGCTTGGCAGCCGCTTTTCCGACGGCACCTACGGCGTGTTCTATTGCGCGCGTTCACGCGAGACGGCGATCGCCGAAACGCGCTATCACACCGGTCAGTTTCTCAAAGCGACCGCCGAGCCGCCGATGCGTCAGCAGATGCGTCTTTACACGGTAGCCGCGCAAGGCAGCGTGGTCGACTTGCGTCGCGACCCCGAGCTCGACGCAGCCGTGCTATCGCCCGACGACTACGTTGCCGGGCAGGCGCTCGGGCGCGCGGTGCGCGAGGCGGGTGCGCCGGGCATCGTCTATCCGTCGGTGCGCGACAGCGCTGGCGAATGCCTCGCGGCGTTCCGCACGGCGCTGCTGCGCGACTGCCATCACGCGGCATACCTCGAATACAACTGGAACGGCACGAGCGTGGATATGGTGTTCGAGTTGAACCAGGTCGGCTGACAGGAGAGCAGCGCAGCCGCGTGGCAACTTCAGCCGCTCAAGGCAAGGCCAGTTCCGCCGCGCCTTCCGCGCGAGCGGCTTCGACCGAGATCGACCAGCGGCGCAGCGCCTGCGGCTGCACGATCGTCAGCGTGCCGTCCGGCCCGAACGCGCCGGTATCGATGAACACCTGCGAGCCGATCTGCGTGATGTCGCGCACCGGCGTATGGCCGCAATAGGTCAGCGACAGTCCGCGTTGCCGCAGCGGATCGCCATGACCGAGCGCGAGCTCGCGGCCCCACAGTAATTGCTGGCGCGTTGCGGCCGAATAATTGCCCGCGTCGAGATCGGCGTCCGAGCCGAAGAATTCGGCGTGCAGAACGTTGAAGCGCGTCTTGCCGCTGCCGACCACGCGCACGAGCGGCAGCGTGCGCAGATGCTCGGCGTAGTAACGCAGACGTTCGTCGGGCACGTTGGCCGCCCACGCGCCGCCGATGCCGTACCACCACTGCCGCCGCAAGCGGCCGTCGGCGACCGCGCACAGCGCGTCTTCGTGATTGCCGAGCACCGCATAGAACCACGGCTTCGCGAGCAGCGCGAGCGCCTGCTCCGAGTGCTCGCCCCGATCCACCAGATCGCCGACCGAAAACAGCCGGTCGCACGTCGGATCGAACGCGATCTGACGCAGCAGGTAACGCAACGCATCGACGCAGCCGTGCAGATCGCCGACCACGAAATCGCGGCCGGCCTCGTTGGCGTCGTGATGCTGAACGAAGTTGGCGGGGGTGGCGTTCATCTCATCATGATAATGCCGCCGACGCGCCCGCGTATGCGGGGTGCCTATCGTATCGGCGCGCTTCATTGAGCAAGAAAGAGATCGAACGACGCAAAAACGACGCTAAAACGACACGTTCGCGGTATGCGTTACCGGAAATGCACGCTTTCGTGAGTCACTCCTGCCGCGCGCGCGAGTCGCCTCGCGTGCTATTGCAGCGTGCGCAGCTTCGCCACCTGGCCGGTCGTGATCGTCGCCTGCGGATTGCCGAACTGTTTCGTCACGTAGTTGGTGATCGCCGCGATCTGCTCGTCGTCGAGATGGCCGCCGAACGCGGGCATCAGCACGTCCGCGTGCGCGGTCGCGCGGTTCACGCCGTGCAGAATCACCAACGCGAGATTGTTTGCGTCGTTCGCGCCGACCGTCGAGTTGTGGAGCAGCGACGGATACGCGCCCGGCGCGCTCGCACCCACGCCCTGCCCGGTCCAGTTATGACAGGTCGCGCAATTGGCGACGAACAGCTGCGCGCCGTTCACGCCGGTGATCGCGGTGCCGCGCAGCGCGGTGACATCGTTGGCGGGATTGCCCCATTGATGACGGGGACGCGCGTCACCGCCGCTCACGGCCGGCACCGAGCGCAAGAACTCGACGACCGAGCGCAGATCCACCGGCGTCAGATACTGCGTGCTATTCGCGACAACCTCGCCCATCGGTCCGGCAGCGTTCGCGCGGCCCGGCGCCGCGCCGGTCGACAGATATGACCTGAGTTCGTCGTCGCGCCAGTCGCCGACGCCGCTCAGTTTGTCCGGCGTGATATTGAACGCATGCCAGCCGGCCTGCACCGCACCGGAGAAACGCGCGCTCGACTGCAGACCCTGCATGAAATTGCGCGGCGTGTGGCATTCCTCGCAATGCGCAAGCCCTTCGACCAGATACGCGCCTCGGTTCCATTCGGCGCTCTTTTTCGGGTCCGGCACGAAGCGCCCCTCGGTGAAGTTGAACATGTTCCAGAACACCATCAGCCAGCGCTGATTGAACGGGAACTTGAGACTGTTCGCGGGCGGCGTGTAGTGAATCGGCGTCAGCGTGTTCAGATAAGCGCGAATCGCGAGCACGTCCTCATTGGTCGCGCGCGTGTAGGCCGTGTACGGAAACGCCGGATAGAGCCGCTCGCCGCCCTTGCCGATGCCTTCGTGCATCGCGCGCATGAAGTCGGCGTCGCTCCATCGGCCGATGCCGGTGTCGGGATCGGGCGTGATGTTCGGTGTCACGATCGTGCCGAACGGTGTGCTGATCGGCAGGCCGCCCGCGAATGGGCGCGACTTGTCCGCCGTATGGCAGGCCGCGCAATCGGCGGCACGGGTCAGGTATTGGCCGCGCTTCACGAGTTCGCCATTCCTGGCGCTGCCGTCGAGCGTCGCCTGGCCGCCGTCCGACGCCTGCGCCGCGTCGTCGGCGCGCGCCTGGGTGATCGGCATTTCGTCGGTCGAAACTGCGTCGGGGCCGTGCGACTCGTGCCACGCAATCGACAGCGCGAACAGCGAAAACGCGGCCGCGAGCGCCGCGCCGCCGAAGCGGCGGCGCTGGGCCACGTGCATCCGCGCAGAATCCGGCTGCACGCGAGAGATGTTCTTCAGCATTTGTGGCTCTCCGGTCAGCGCTCAGATTTCGCGCTTCAGCCTGTCGGCCAGCTTCAGCGACAAGGCCGCGATCGTCAGCGTGCAGTTCACCGACGCGGCGGTAGGCATCACGCCGCTGCTGGCGATGAACAGGTTCGCATGATCGTGCGTGCGGCAGTCGGCGTCGACGACCGAACTCGCCGCATCGCTGCCCATGATCGTCGTGCCCATGATGTGATTGTTCGGCGCGAAGCTGTCGTCGAACGAGACCTCGCTGCCGCCGAATAGCGCTGCGATCTTCGCGTACTGTTCGTGCGTATCGGCGGCGCTCTTCTTCACGTAGTCGTTGATCGAGTAGTAGATCTCGGGCTGCGGAATGCCGAGCGCGTCCTTGTGATCGGCCGACGGCACGATGCGGTTCTGCGGCTCCGGCAGATGTTCGTGAAAGCTGTTGATACTCAGCGTGCGCGCCGCGCGGTCGCGAATCTGCCGGTCGAGCTCGGCGCCGGTCAGGCCGCTTTTCAGCAGGTCGGCGGTAACGCCCATGGTCGGCACGCCGTTCGACAGATGCAGCTTCTTCGACGCGTAGTCGGAGCGGAACGCGCCGTCGCGGAAGTTGACGATCGAGGTCATCTCCATCGGACCGCGGCCGGGCCACAGCGGTTCGTTGGCGAGAAACGTGACGCCGGTACCCGGATGGTCCATCAGGTTGCGGCCGACCTGATCGGAGCTGTTGCCGACGCCGTGCGGGAACTTGTCCGAGGTCGACATCAGCATCAGCTTCGGCGTTTCGATGCCGTTCGCCGCGAGCACGAAGAGCTTGCCGGTGACGCGTGTGCTATTGCCGTTCGGGTCCTTGTAGTGGACCGCGGTGATGAGCCCTTTGTCGTCCGCTTCGATGCGATACACGACCGCTTCGGGAATCAGCTTGGCGCCGGCCTGCTCGGCCTTCTCCGCATGGATCACGCCGTTGTACATCGCGGCGATCGGGCAGATCGGCATGCAGTTGTTGTTGCCGCAGCAGGTCGGTCGCGCATCGTAGGGCCGGCTGTTGCGCGCGACCGGCTCGGGCACGACCTTGAAGCCCTGGGCATTGAGCACGTCGCTGAAACGCTGATCCATGTACGACAGCGGCAACTGCTGCATCGGATAGGGCTTCGAGCGCGGCGAACCGAGATCGATCGAACTATCCGGACCGGACACGCCGAGCTGCACTTCGGCGGCGACGTACCACGGCTCAAGCGTTTCGTACGGATATGGCCAATCGCGCCCGACGCCATACAGCTTGTGCAACTGGAAGTCCGACGGCAGCAGCCGCCACGCGGCGGCCGCCCAGTGCCACGTCGTGCCGCCGACGAGCCGCACGTATTGTGAGTTGTACGGATAATCGCCCTTCTGGATCAGGTAGTTGTTCGCGGGCGCGTACTCGGGATGCGGCGCGTAAGGCGTCGACGGATACGGCGTCGCGAAGTCGGACTTGGCCGGCGAGTTGCGGAAGTTCTCGACGATCTGCCAGCGTGGAATGCGCGGCCCGGCTTCGAGCAGCATCACCGACGCGCCCGCCAGCGCCAGTTGATGCGCAACCAGACTGCCGGCGACGCCCGAGCCGACCACGACGATATCGGCGGATTGTGTGTTTGCCATCGTTTCTCTCTTCGGTGCCCTGCCTGTTGCGGGCTTTGTTCGTGCGCTGCTGGCGTGGCCCGCTAGCGGGCCCGCGCGGCTCACGCGTGCAGCGGCTTCTGCGTCCAGTAGAACGGCACGTCGCGGCAATAAGAGGGAATCGTGAGCACGTCTTGCACGGGCTCGAACATCAGCGCCTTTTCATACGCGACCACCTGGACGTGCGGCATGTCGCCGACGAGTCCGAGATACCACGCGCGCATGATCGCGCCGACCGCTTTCGCAAGCGCCGGATGGTCGGTCTGCAGCGCCTGCGTGACGGTATCGGACGGCACGCCGCCGTGGCCTTGCAGCCACGTATTCAGCGCCGCGACGTTCTGCGCGAACTGGTTATCGGCCCGCGACAGCGCATCGTAGACACGCTGGCCGAGCACGGTGTCGAAACTGCTACGACCGGTGAGGTGTTGCGACAGCGCGAGGAAGGCATCGAGTCCGCCGCCGGCTGGCGGCGTCGCGGCGAAGACGGGCGCGAGCCACGACAGCGAACGGCTCGCGCCGGCGAACGCGAGCGCCGCGGCCGCCGCGCACGAACCGAGCACCCAGGCCCTGCGCGAAGCGGAAAACGACTGGGATAAACCGGTGAAACGCGTGGCATTGCGATAGGACTTCGCTCCTTGCCGATGCGTCATGTAGGGATGCGCATCGTTATCCTCAGGAACATCTGTCATGGGGGCTCCAGATGATGAGTCGTTCTCGACGAGCCGCACTCGGAAGGCATGATGCCGTTCGCGTGCCGCTTCGTTTGCTCTTCCCCAAACCTGGTCTGACGCCGCTTCAGCGGTCTCGAATCGTGCGCGCGATTCACGCGCGCCGCATGTGTGGTGTTGCATGCATGAGCGAAATGGCAACGATTACTGCCGTTTTCTGCCAATCGCCTTTCAACTGAAAGCGGCGCGCAAGGCCGCTGCGAAAGACTATAGCCTGTGACCCACCATTCGACAATCGGTCCTCGTTGCACGCGTAGAATCCGCGACACCGACTGCCCTATACTTCGCCGTACATCTCGACTCATGGCCATCAACTACTATCCGCAGGTTCTTCGCAATCGGCCCCGCACGGTGATCGGCCTCGTGATCGGGATCGTCGTCGCGTTCCTCGTGCCCGTTCATACGAGTCCGATGGCGCGCACACTGATCGGCTGGGACGCGGCCATCTGGAGCTACCTGCTGATGATCTGGGTGCACATGGCTCTCGCCGACGAGCACCGCGTGCGCGAATACGCGATACGCGACGACGAAAACGCGGGCGTCGTACTGATCGTGATCTGCGTCGCGACGATCGCAAGCATCGCCGCGATCGTGCTCGAACTCGCGTCGGCCAAGGGCTCGGGCGGCGCAACGACCTTCTGGCACTACCTGCTGACCGGTCTGACGCTGATCGGCGCATGGTTTCTGATTCCGACGATCTTCACGCTGCACTACGCGCGCCTCTACTACGACGCCGACGCGAAAGAGACCGCGCTGAAATTTCCCGATCATCATTTACTGCCGAATTACTGGGACTTCCTGTACTACTCGTTCACGATCGCGGTCGCGTCGCAGACCTCCGACGTGGTGCTGCGCTCGCGCGAAATTCGTCGCGCGACACTCGCGCAATCGGTCCTGTCGTTCTACTTCAACGTCGCGGTGCTCGGCTTGTGCGTGAACATCGCGGCGGGGCTGCTGGGTTCGTGACTCGGCCATTGCGCGGCGCTCGCATGAATTTCATGCAAATGCCACGCGCGTGCCACATGGTTGCCACGTGAGCGTCACCCTGGCATCGCGCGTCCGTCCGTGTAAATCCGACCCGCGTGGTCCCGTTTTACATGCCGCGCCAGCCGCGGCGTGCGTAACAATGCCCGCTTAATCGCACGCGCTCCGTGCGGACGCGCACCTTCGGCACCCGCCATCTCAACGTAACCTCCCCCTTTTCCCGCTAGCGGGTCGCCGCGTTGGCACACGGTTTGCTCCCTTTCCGCCACGAGTGACGACCAGTCCCACCGGACCGGCGTCTGGCGCGAAAGCACCCGCGACTGGCCAGCGGGGTGACGATCTTTGCACTACATTGACCAGTACGTGCCCCCGCTGACGCATCGCGCGGTATCCGGCTCGGGAAGCCCAATGAGCGCTGTGATCGCATGCCAACTGCATCCACACCGCAGCAGGACAACTCTGGAAACGACCGATGGAACCTCCAAACGGGTACGCGCCGCGGATTTACTTTTTTCACTCTCTTCTCGTCGGGCCTCTCGATGCCTGGCCTGCGCAGTTCGCTCACGCGGCCGGGCTCGGCTTCGATCACGCGTTGATCGCCGGGCTGTTCGAGCCGGGCCAGGCGGGCCACGCTCAGGTGGTCGGCAATCACGCGCGGCTGCATCCGGTGTTCGAGGCGCAGCATTCGGTGCCCGACGCCGTACGCATGCTCGCCGATGCCGCGCGCCGCAATAATCTGACGCTGCTGATCGATCTGGTGATCGACCGCGTGGCCGCCGACGGCGTGCTGTACAGCGAACATTCGGACTGGTTTCACGCGCGCGAGTCCGAGCTCGCGCGGCTCGATCCGCGTCACGTGCATCGTGAAGACAACGTCGCCTATGCGAATTTCGACGACCCCGCGACGAGTGCCTCGCTGTGCGTCTGGTGGACCCAGCAACTGCTCGCGCTCGCCGAGGCGGGCGTCGGCGGCTTCCGTTTCGATTCGCCGCACCGCGTGCCGGCTGCCGTATGGCGGCATCTCGGCGATGAAGTGCGCGCGAAGCATCCGCATATGCGCTTTCTCGCGGCAACGCCGGGCCTGTCGCGCGGCGATCTGCCCGGGCTCGAAGCAGCCGGCTTCGACAGCGCGTTTTCGTCCGTGCGCTGGTGGGACTTCCGTTCGAGCTGGATGGCCGAGGAGCATGCGGCGCTCGCGCGCGTCGGTGCGCCGATCGCCTTTCCCGAAGCGCCGTACGGCACGCGCCTCGCCGCCGAGTTGAGCGACGTGCACGATGCGGCGATCGTCGAGCGGGCGTATCGACGCGCGCTGTTCACGTCGGTTGCATTGGGCAGCGGCTGGATGATGCCGATGGGCTTCGAATACGGCATCGCCGAACCGATGTCGCAAACGCGCGGCGACGCCGCGCAGTTCGCGCGCGCCGTGCAGTCACGGCGCTTCGATCTGAGCGCCGCCGTCACCCAGGCGAACGACTTCGCGCGCAATACGCCGACGCTGCATGCGAACGGTGAATTGCGCCAATTGAGCGGACCCGGCGCATCGGCCGCGGTTCTGCTGCGCGCCGACGCGGCCGATCTGCGCGACGCCAGCGAAGCACTCCTGATCGTCGTGAATCCCGAACTCGGCGCGCCAGTGCGGGTCGATCCCGCGCGCTTCCTCGCGGGCGTGCCGGGCAGCTTCACGCGCTTCGTGCCGCTCGATGCGCGCGGCCGGAACGAACCCGCGGCCCTCGCGCCGTTCGCGCTCGCGCCGGGCGCGGTGCGGCTGCTGCGCGCGTTCGCGGAACAGCCAATCTACCTCGCGCCGCCCATCGACAAGTCGAACAGCAAGCGCAGCGGCCACAAGACCGTGCTCGACGCGATCGAAGCGCCGCGCGTCGCAATCGAGAGCGTGTCGCCGTCGGTGGAAAACGGCCGCTTCGCGGCCAAGCGCAGCGTCGGCGAGCGCGCGGAGATTCGCGCGGCGATCTTTGCCGAAGGTCACGACAAGATCGCGGCCGCCGTGCTGTGGCGCGCGGCCGACGAAACCGCGTGGCACGAAGAGCTGATGTCGCCCGCGCCGCCGGCCGGTCTCGACTTGTGGAGCGCGCGGATTCCGCTCGAGCGGATCGGCCGCTATGAATTCACCGTGATCGCGTGGCGCGACGACTTTGCCTCGCTCGTCGAGCACATCCAGAAGAAGCTGAAGGCGAACCAGACCGTCGAGATCGAACTCGACGAAGCCGCGCATCTGTTCGCGCTCGTGCTCGCCGAAGTCGAGACTAGCGAAGGCGCGGACAAGGAGCAGCTCGAACACATCGTGCGCGACTTCCAGAAGGCCGACGCCGAACAGAAGCTCGCGCTGATTCTCGCGCCCGCCACCGCGGCAGCGATGACCGCCGCGCGCCACCGGCCGTTTCTGAGCCGCGATCAGGTGATCTACAAGATCGACGCGGAACGCACCGCGGCCTATTTCGCGAGCTGGTACGAGATCTTCCCGCGTTCGATGAGCGACGACGAATCGCGCCACGGCACGTTCGCGGACGTGACCGCGAAACTGCCGCGCATCCGCGACATGGGCTTCGACGTGCTGTACTTTCCGCCGATTCATCCGATCGGCCTCGCGAACCGCAAGGGCCGCAACAACACGCTGACCGCGCAGCCGGGCGATGTCGGCAGTCCCTATGCGATCGGCGCGGCCGAAGGCGGCCACACCGCCGTGCATCCGCAGCTCGGCACGCTCGACGATTTCAAGGCGATGCTGGCCGCCGCGCATGCGCACGGCCTCGAAATCGCGCTCGACTTCGCGATCCAGTGCTCGCCCGATCACCCGTGGCTGAAAGAACATCCGACGTGGTTCGCGTGGCGCCCCGACGGCACGCTGCGCTATGCAGAGAATCCACCGAAGAAGTACCAGGACATCGTCAACCCGGACTTCTACGCGCACGATGCGAAGCCCGACCTGTGGCTCGCGTTGCGCGACGTGATCCTGTTCTGGGTCGACGCGGGTGTGCGCATCTTCCGCGTCGACAACCCGCACACCAAGCCGCTGCCGTTCTGGGAATGGATGATCGCCGACGTGCGTGCGCGCCACCCCGATGTCATCTTCCTCGCCGAAGCGTTCACGCGGCCGCGCATGATGAACCGGCTCGGCAAGATCGGCTTCTCGCAGTCGTACACGTACTTCACGTGGCGCGAGTCGAAGCGCGATTTCATCGAGTACATGAGTGAGCTCACGCAGACCGGCGCGCGCGATTTCTACCGGCCGAACTTCTTCGTCAATACCCCGGACATCAACCCGCGCCATCTGCAATCGCAGGGACGCACGGGCTTTCTGATCCGCGCGGCGCTGGCCGCGACACTGGCCGGGCTGTGGGGCGTGTATAGCGGCTTCGAACTGTGCGAGGCCACCGCGCTGCCGAACAGCGAAGAGTACCTGGACTCCGAAAAGTATCAGTTGCGCGCGTGGGACTGGCACCGGCCCGGCAATATCGTCGGCGAGATCACCGCACTGAATCGCATCCGGCGCGCGAATCCCGCGCTGCAAACGCATCTCGGTCTCACGTTCCTCACCGCGCACAACGATCACATCCTGTTCTTCGAGAAAGCGACCGAGTCGCGCGACAACGTGATCGTCGTCGCGATCAATCTCGATCCGTTCAACGAACAGGGCGCGGACATCGAGTTGTCGTGGGACACGTTCCAGCGCTGGCATCTGCACGACCATGCCGCGCTCGAAGTGATCGACCAGATGACCGGCGCACGCTTCGAATGGCACGGACGCTGGCAGCACGTGCGGCTCGGCTCGGGCCAGCCGTTCTCGATCTGGCGCATCGCGCCGCTAGGCGGCCTGCCCGCCGATCGCCCGGAGGACAGCGACCACGAACACGACAGCACTCTTCACGCAGACGCTGTCACCCCAACCTGGATGGAAGGTGGAACATGAAGCGCGACGATCCAGCCCAATCCACGCACGAGGCGCAAACGGCCGCGGCCGTCGGCACCGCGGCGAAGGTACGCACGCGCCGGCGCGGCAAACCCGCGGCGCTCAGCGACGATCCGCTGTGGTACAAGGACGCGATCATCTACCAGGTGCACATCAAGTCGTTTTTCGATGCGAACAACGACGGCGTCGGCGATTTCCCCGGCCTGATCGCCAAGCTCGACTACATCGCCGAGCTGGGCGTCAACGCGATCTGGCTGCTGCCGTTCTACCCGTCGCCACGCCGTGACGACGGCTACGACATCGCCGACTACCGCAACGTGCATCCCGACTACGGTCAGCTCGCGGACGTGCGGCGCTTCATTCAGGAAGCGCACGCGCGCGGCATCCGCGTGATTACGGAGCTCGTCATCAACCACACGTCGGATCAGCACCCGTGGTTCCAGCGCGCGCGGCGCGCGAAGGCCGGCTCGAACTATCGCAACTACTACGTGTGGTCCGATACCGATCAGAAGTACGCGGAGACGCGCATCATCTTCATCGACTCGGAGCCGTCGAACTGGACGCACGATCCGGTTGCGGGCGCGTACTACTGGCACCGCTTCTACTCGCACCAGCCCGATCTGAATTTCGACAATCCGGCGGTGATGCGAGAGGTGCTGCAGGTGATGCGCTTCTGGCTCGACATGGGCATCGACGGGCTGCGGCTCGATGCGGTGCCGTACCTGGTCGAGCGTGAAGGCACCAACAACGAGAACCTGCCGGAAACGCACGAGATCCTGAAGCGGATTCGCGCGACCATCGACGCCGAGTATCCGAACCGGATGCTGCTCGCCGAGGCGAACCAGTGGCCCGAGGACGTGAAGGAGTACTTCGGCAACGAAGACGAATGCCATATGGCGTTCCACTTCCCGCTGATGCCGCGCATCTACATGTCGATCGCGAGCGAGGACCGCTTCCCGATCACCGACATCATGAAGCAGACGCCGGACCTCCCCGATTCGAACCAGTGGGCGATCTTCCTGCGCAATCACGACGAGCTGACGCTCGAAATGGTCACCGATTCCGAGCGCGACTATCTTTGGAACACCTATGCGAGCGATCGCCGCGCACGTCTGAATCTCGGCATTCGCCGCCGTCTCGCGCCGCTGATGGAGCGCGACCGCCGCCGCATCGAGCTGATCAACTCGCTGCTGCTGTCGATGCCCGGTACGCCCGTCATCTACTACGGCGACGAACTCGGCATGGGCGACAACATCCACCTCGGCGACCGCGACGGCGTGCGCACGCCGATGCAGTGGTCGTCGGATCGCAACGGCGGCTTCTCGCGCGCCGACCCCGAGCAACTGGTGCTGCCGCCCGTGATGGGTACGCTGTACGGCTTCGACGCGGTCAACGTCGAAGCGCAGAGCCGCGACCCGCACTCGCTATTGAACTGGACGCGCCGCATGCTGTCGACGCGGCGCTCGAAGCAGACCTTCGGACGCGGCACGATCCGCTTTCTGAAGCCGGAAAACCGCAAGATTCTCGCGTATCTGCGCGAGATGCCCGGCGAGGCGCCGATCCTGTGCGTCGCGAATCTGTCGCGCGCGCCGCAGGCGGTCGAGCTGGACCTGTCCGAATTCAACGGCTTCGTGCCGGTCGAGATGACCGCCGATTCGGTGTTCCCCGCGATCGGCCAACTGACCTATCTGCTGACGTTCCCGCCATACGGCTTCCTGTGGTTCATGCTGTGCGAAGGCGGCGGACGGCCGACGTGGGCGCAGGCGCATTCCGAGCCGCTGCCCGAGTTCGTCACGATCGTGATCCGCGAGGGGCAGACCGGGCCGACACCCGAAAACGTGCGGCTGCTCGAATCCGAAGTGCTGCCGTCGTGGCTGAGCCGGCGCCGCTGGTTCGCGTCGAAGGATCAGAAGATGCATGCGGTGCGGCTCGCCGCGCTGACCACGATTCCGAACGGCGGCTTCGCATTCACTGAAATCGAAGTGGACGTCGGCGATCACACCGAGCGCTACGTGGTGCCGATCGCGCTCACATGGGGCGGTGAAACCACCACGCCGCTGTTCCTGCAGTTGGCATTGGCGCGCGTGCGACGGGGCCGCACCGTCGGCCATCTGACCGACGCGTTCTCGCTGCCGATCTTCGCCCACAACGTGCTGCGCAAGATGCGCGAACACGCAGTCGTGCCGACCGTGCAGAAGAGCGAGATCAAGTTCCTGCCGACCGAGCGCTTCGCCGAACTCGACAATCTCGGCGAGCGGCCCGAGATTCGCTGGCTTGCCGCCGAGCAGAGCAACAGCTCGCTGATCATCGCCGATGCCGCGGTGCTGAAGCTGGTGCGGCGGCTCGTCAGCGGCATCCATCCGGAAGCGGAAATCAGCCGCTATCTGACACAGCTCGGCTATGCGAACACCGCGCCGCTGTATGGCGAAGTGGTGCGCGTCGATCCCGAGGGCGTGCCGCATACGCTCGCGATCCTGCAGGGCTTTATCGACAATCAGGGCGACGCGTGGAACTGGTCGCTCGATTATCTGCGCCGCTCGGTCGACGAGCTGGCAATCGCGGTCGACACCGAAACGCAGACCGCACCCGACCGCACGAACGAGTCGATTCTGCTGGACGGCTACGGTGAACTCGCGGGCATCATCGGCCGACGGCTCGGCGAGCTGCACGTCGCGCTCGCCACGCCGAGCGACGACCCCGCATTCGCGCCGGAACATGCCAACGCCGAGCAGGTGAAAGCATGGGTCGACGCAACGCAGACGATGCTCGCGAGCGCGCTCGATCTGCTCGCGCCGCGCATCGCGGAGATGAGCGACGCGGACACGAAGGGGCTCGCGCAAAGTCTGATCGATCGGCGCGCCGCGCTGGTCAAGGCGGTCGACAATCTCGTGCCGGGCGACGCGGGGGCGTTGCGCATCCGCATCCACGGCGACTTCCATCTCGGTCAGGTATTGGTCGCGCACGGCGACGCGTATCTGATCGACTTCGAGGGCGAGCCCGCGCGTTCGCTCGAGGAGCGTCGCCAGAAATCGAGCCCGTTGCGTGACGTGGCCGGTCTGATGCGCTCGCTGTCGTATGCGAGCGCGGCCGCGCAATCGACCACCGAAAGCGCGCCGCAACAGACCGCGGATCGCAAGCGTGCTCTGTTCGAGCGCTTCCGCTCCCACGCGACCACGGCGTTCCTCGCCGAATACCGCGCGGCGGCCGCTCAGTCGTCGGAGCCGCTCGTCGCGCCCGAATCCGAAGAGGCGCTGCTCGATCTGTTCCTGATCGAGAAGGCCGCTTACGAGATTCGCTACGAGGCGGCCAACCGGCCGACATGGCTCGGCTTACCGGTACGCGGCCTCGCCGCGCTCACGAGCCGACTGCTGGGCGATACCGGCGCACCGCCGCATTACGATCCATCAACCCGGGTGTCCGGCTCCGCTACGCCGCCCAACCCGGCCGAGGGCGACTATGAGTGAGCATGATCCGGCCGCAGGCCTTCAACCCGTCGATATCGACGCGCTCGTCGAAGCGCGCCACCCCGATCCGTTTTCGCAGCTGGGGCTGCATCAGACCGCCGCGGGTCCGATCGTGCGCGCGCTGCTGCCGAATGCCGCGCACGTCACCGTGATTTCGCGCGCCGATGGCGCGACGCTCGGCGAGCTCGAGCAACTCCGGCCTGGCCTGTTCGCGGGCCGCATCACGTCGGCGATGCCGTATCGGTTGCGCATCGACTGGCATGGCGTCGTGCAGGAAGTGGAAGATACCTATTCGTTCGGTCCGGTGCTCGGCGACGAGCCGCTCCAACGTCTTGCGCACGGCGATCCGTACGCGGTGCTCGAATGTCTGGGCGCGCGGCCGGTCGACATCGACGGTGTGCCGGGCGTGCGCTTTGCCGTGTGGGCACCGAATGCGCGGCGCGTGTCGGTGGTCGGCGACTTCAACGCGTGGGACGGCCGCCGTCATCCGATGCGGCTGCGTCACCAGGCGGGCGTGTGGGAGCTGTTCGTGCCGCGCGTCGGCGCCGGCACGCGCTACAAGTACGAGCTGCTGTCGCGCGACGGCCATCCGCTGCCTTTGAAGGCCGATCCGTGCGCGATGCAGACTGAAAAGCCGCCGGGCACCGCGTCGATCGTCGCGCACGTGGACGAGATCGAGCAGTTTCCGTGGACCGATCACGAGTGGATCCAGTCGCGCGCCGGCAAGCAGACCGCGCGCACGCCGATTGCGATCTACGAAGTGCATGCAGAGTCATGGCTGCGCATCGCCGAAGAAGGCCAGCGCGGTCTCGTCTGGGAAGAGCTCGCCGAGCGGCTGATTCCCTACGCGAAGAGCATGGGCTTCACGCACATCGAATTTCTGCCGATCGCCGAGCATCCGTTCGGCGGCTCGTGGGGCTATCAGCCGCTTGGGCAGTTCGCGCCGTCCGCGCGCTTCGGCAAGCCCGAGCAGTTCGCGCGTTTCGTCGATCGCGCGCACGAAGCGGGGCTCGGCGTGATTCTCGACTGGGTGCCCGCGCATTTTCCGAACGACGCGCATGGCCTGATCGATTTCGACGGCACGCCGCTCTACGAACATGCCGATCCGCGCGAGGGCTATCACCAGGACTGGAACACGATGATCTACAACCTCGGCCGCAACGAGGTGAGCGCGTTCCTGATCGCGTCGGGGCTCGCGTGGCTGCAGCGCTATCACGTCGACGGCCTGCGCGTGGATGCGGTCGCGTCGATGCTGTATCGCGACTACTCGCGCGCGGCCGGCGAGTGGGTGCCGAACATCTATGGCGGGCGCGAGAATCTCGAATCGATCGCGTTCCTGAAGCGCTTGAATCATGAAGTCCGCTATGTGCCGGGCGCACCCGGCGCGATCACGGTCGCGGAGGAATCCACCGCATGGCCCGGCGTGACCGCAAGCGTCGCGGACGGCGGTCTCGGCTTCGACTTCAAGTGGAACATGGGC
Source organism: Paraburkholderia sp. JPY465 (assembly GCF_050436725.1). Lineage (NCBI taxonomy): Bacteria > Pseudomonadati > Pseudomonadota > Betaproteobacteria > Burkholderiales > Burkholderiaceae > Paraburkholderia > Paraburkholderia sp. JPY465. Next base: position 1,614,371 of record NZ_JBNDMT010000002.1, on the reverse strand, counting down.
TGGATGCACGACACGCTGCACTACATGCACGAAGACCCGATGTATCGCCAGTACCACCACCACAACATGACGTTCGGCATGGTCTACGCGTATTCCGAGCGCTTCGTGCTGCCGCTTTCGCACGACGAGGTGGTGCACGGCAAGGGTTCGCTGCTCGGCAAGATGCCCGGCGACCGCTGGCAGCGTTTCGCGAATCTGCGCGCGTACTTCGGTTTCATGTGGACGCACCCGGGCAAGAAGCTGATGTTCATGGGCGGCGAATTCGGCCAGATGGCGGAGTTCGATCATGACGGCTCGCCGCATTGGAATCTTCTCGACGATCCGGCTCACCACGGCGTGCAATTGCTGGTGCGCGACCTGAACCATCTGTATCGCAACGAGCCGGCGCTGCATCTGCTCGACAGCGAACCGGGCGGCTTCGAATGGTTGATCGGCGACGACAGCGCCAACAGCGTGTTCGCCTATCGGCGCACCGACGGCGCGGGCCAGGAGTTCGTCGTGGTGTGCAACATGACGCCGGTGCCGCGGCTCGGCTATCGGCTCGGCATGCCGCGCGGCGGGCGCTGGGTGGAAGTGCTCAACACCGATGCGGCCGTATACGGCGGCTCGAACATGGGCAACGGCGGGCTGATCCATTCCGACCAGGTAACGAGCCACGGCAGGCCGCATTCCGCCGCGCTGACTTTGCCGCCACTCGCAACTATCGTCTTGCGCGCGGACTAAGGAAACGTGCCGCAGCACAGGTGCGCGGCGCAAAGGCAAGCGCCGCGCACCCGTTGCATGAAGACTCGGACGGACCCGGGCTCTAGCTCGACAATCAGAACAGGAAAGGGAAAACATGTCGCATGCGTTGCCCGACCGGTTGCTGCCCGGCTCACCGTATCCGCTCGGCGCGAGCTGGGACGGGCTGGGCGTCAACTTCGCGGTGTTCTCGGCCAATGCGCAAAAAATCGAGCTGTGCCTGTTCGATTCCACCGGACGCAAGGAGATCCGCCGCTTCGCCATGCCCGAATGCACCGACGAGATCTGGCACGGCTATCTGCCGAACGCGCATCCGGGCACCGCGTACGGCTTTCGCGCGCACGGGCCGTATCAGCCGCATTTCGGGCATCGCTTCAATCCGCACAAGCTGCTGCTCGACCCGTATGCGCGCAAGCTCGTCGGGCAGTTTCGCTGGTCCGACGCGCTGTTCGGCTATCGCGTGCATTCGAATCGCGCGGACCTTTCGATCGACCGGCGCGATTCCGCGCCCGCGATGCCCAAGTGCGTCGTCGTCGACGAGGCGTTCGACTCGTCGCACGACCGGCGTCCGGACGTGCCGTGGGGCGAAACCGTGATCTACGAAACGCACCTGCGCGGCGCGTCGATGCTGCGCTCCGATCTGCGCCAGCATGAACGCGGCACGTTCGCGGCACTCGCGGCGCCGGAGTTCATCGAGCATCTGCTGAAGCTCGGCGTGACCGCGGTCGAGCTGCTGCCCGTGCACGCGTTTCTGAACGACCGCTTCCTCGTGGAGCGCGGCCTGCGCAACTACTGGGGCTACAACACGGCCGCGTTCTTCGCTCCGGAGCCGACCTACCTGAGCACGCACCGGCTCGACGAAATGCGCATCGCCGTGCGGCAACTTCACGCGGCCGGCATCGAGGTGATTCTCGACGTGGTCTACAACCACACCTGCGAAAGCAACGAGATGGGCCCGACCATCTCATGGCGCGGCCTCGACAACGCCAGCTACTACCGGCTGATCCCCGGCGACGAGCGTCACCATATCAACGACACCGGCTGCGGCAACACGGTCAATCTGCCGCATCCGCGCGTGATGCAGATGGTGATGGATTCGCTGCGCTACTGGTCGACCGCGTTCAACATCGACGGCTTCCGTTTCGATCTCGGTGTGACGCTCGGGCGCGAAAGCCACGGCTTCGACCCGGGTTCGGGCCTGTTCGACGCGTTGCGCCAGGACCCGGTGCTGTCGCAACGCAAGCTGATTTCCGAGCCATGGGATATCGGCCCTGGCGGCTATCAGCTAGGCAATCATCCGCCGGGCTTCAGCGAATGGAACGACCGTTTCCGTGACACGGTGCGACGGTTCTGGCGCGGCGACGCCGGCCTGCGGCCCGACCTCGCGGCGCGCCTGACCGGTTCGGCCGATCTGTTCAACCGGCGGCATCGCAAGCCGTGGGCGTCGCTCAACTTCGTCACGTCGCATGACGGCTTCACATTGGCCGATGTCACCGCGTACGAGCAGAAGCACAACGAAGCGAATCAGGAAGACAACAACGACGGCCACAACGAGAATTGCAGCCGCAACTGGGGTGTCGAAGGCGCGACCGACGACCCCGCGATTCTCGCCACGCGCCGCCGCGTGTCGCGCTCGCTGATCGCGACACTGATGATCGCGCTCGGCACGCCGATGCTGCTCGCCGGCGACGAAGCGCTGCGCACCCAACGCGGCAACAACAATGCTTACTGTCAGGATAACGACCTATCCTGGATCGACTGGGACCTTGCCGATTCAGCGGAAGGCCGGCGCATGACCGAGTTCGTCGCGCGCGTGATCGGCTTGCGAAAGCGCCACCCGCTGTTGCGTGAAACGCGCTTTCTGTTCGGCGACCGCGAGGTGCTGCCCGGCCTGTTCGACGTCGGCTGGTTCGACGAACACGGCGATCCGCTGACGATCGAAGCGTGGCAGGACCCGGAGGGACGCGCGTTCACGTTGCGTCGCGCGGGACCGGGCCTGAATGGCGAAACCGAAGTATTGTTATTGATGCTCAACGCTCACGACGAACCGCTGCAGTTCTCGCCTCCCGCGCCGCATCTGGAATGGCATGTGCTGCTGGACACCGCCGATCCGGACCGCGCGCCGCAGAGACTCGCCACGGCCGAACTCGAGGTCGGCGCACACGGCCTCGTGATACTAGCCGCGCAGCCGACCGGCGAAGCGGATTGGCAAGCCGGCTGGGTGGCTGGCGCGCAGCACGGGCCGCGGTTGTTGACCGCGCTGCCGCCCGACCCCGGCGCGCAGACACCAGACGACGATGGCTCGCAATGAACGATGCACTGCGGCGACATAGTTCGAGCGTGGACAAATCGCAACGCGGCCGGGGTGGCAAGAATGTTGCGACGCAATGCTTGCGTTGCGTCACCCTGCTAGCCAGGCGCGTTTGCAGATTCGAATGGTGAAGACATGTCCGATAGTCCGATTGATCCACACACGCATCATCACGCGCACTGTCTGCCGTTCAGCGCGCAGTTGATCGGCGCGAGCGGCGCGCGACCGCGCACGCGGTTCCGTTTCTGGGCACCGTCGTGCAACAGCGTGCAGGTGGTCATCGAAAGCGGCCACGCGCAAGGCACGCACGACATGGCGCCGACCGGCAACGGCTGGTTCGAGACCACCGTGGAGAGCGGTGCGGGCACGCTGTATCGGTTCCAGCTCGACGGCAAGCAGACAGTGCCCGATCCCGCCTCGCGATTCCAGCCGCGGGACGTGCATGGCCCGAGCGAGGTCATCGATCCGCGCGCCTACCATTGGGAACACACCGAATGGCACGGCCGGCCCTGGGAAGAAACGGTACTGTACGAATTGCACGTCGGTGCAATGGGCGGCTATGCGGGCGTGCAAAAACGTCTGCCCGAGTTCGCCGCGCTCGGCGTCACCGCTATCGAACTGATGCCGTTGAACGACTTTCCCGGCCGTCACAACTGGGGTTACGACGGCGTGCTGCCGTACGCGCCCGACTCCGCGTACGGCCGCCCTGAAGAACTGAAGGCGCTGATCGACGCCGCACATGGTATCGGCCTGATGGTGTTTCTCGACGTCGTCTACAACCACTTCGGACCCGACGGCAACTATCTGCATACTTACGCGGAGCCGTTTTTCCGCGCGGGCGTAAAGACGCCATGGGGCCCCGCGATCGACTTCGAGCGCAGCGAAGTCAGCGACTTCTTCACCGACAACGCGGTCTACTGGATCAACGAGTACCGCTTCGACGGCCTGCGCTTCGACGCGGTGCATGCGATCGACAACCCCGCGTGGCTGCGCGAGCTGTCGGACCATATCCGCGCGCGCGTGCAGCATGGCCGCCATGTGCATCTGGTGCTCGAAAACGAGCACAACAGCGCGAGCCTGCTCGACGCGCATTTCGACGCGCAATGGAACGACGACGCGCACAACACGCTGCACGTGCTGCTGACCGGCGAAACCGAAGGCTATTACCACGCGTATGCGAACGAACCGATTCGCCGGCTCGCGCGCGTGTTGTCCGAAGGCTTCGCGTATCAGGGCGAGCCGTCGCCGCTGCACGATGGTGCACCGCGTGGCGAAGCGAGTGCGCATCTGCCGCCGACGTCGTTCGTGATGTTTTTGCAGAACCACGATCAGATCGGCAACCGTGCGTTCGGCGAACGTCTACGCAAGCTGACTTCGGACGACGCGCTGCGCGCCGCGACCGCGTTGCTGTTGCTGTCGCCGCAAATTCCGCTGCTGTTCATGGACGAAGAATACGGCTCGACGCAACCGTTCCTGTTTTTCACCGATTACACCGGCGATCTCGCCGACGCGGTGCGCGAAGGGCGACGCCGTGAATTCGCGCGCTTCGCCGCGTTCAGCGACGAGAAAAGCCGCGCGCAGATTCCCGATCCGAACGATGCCCAGACCTTCGCCGCGTCGTCGCCACCCGCGCCCGATGCGAAGCCGACACCGGATCGGCTCGACTGGATGCATTACTACAAGTCCGCGCTCGCGGTGCGCGCGAAGCTGATCACGCCACGCCTGAAACATACGAAGGCGTGCGGCGCGACCGTGCTGCGCGACGCAGGTGGCGGCGACGCGAACGCACTAGTCGCGCGCTGGAAACTCGGCGATGGCGAGACGCTGTCGATCGCGCTGAATCTGTCGAAACAGAGCGTAGCGTTCGACGACATCCCCGCCGGCAAGATCATTTTCGAAACGCCGCCACGCGCGCGCGAGCAGGCCGACGCGCGGCTATTGCCCGCTGATGCGTGCATCGCATGGCTGACCGGCGACATCAACGAATTCGCTAGCCGCCACGATGCGCGCATCGCATCGCACGAGGAGCAGCGCGCGTGACGACCCGACGCCCCAACGACCGGCTCGTCGCGCTCGCCACCCGTGCAGGCTTCGAGGTGGAGTGGCAGGACGCGCACCACAACGCGCAGCACGTGCCCGAGAAGACGCTTGGCACGCTGCTCGAACGCATGGGTCTGCCGTGCGGCAATGCCACCGATATCCGCCACAGCGCCGCTGCTCTGGAGGCCGAACTATCGGGCCGCCGGCTACCGCCGCTGATGACCGCGGTGATCGGGCGTGGCATCGCGCTGCCGGCGGCCGCGGTCAAGTCGGGCAGCCATTACCGGATCGAGTTGGAGAGCGGCGCGATCATCGACGGCCGCTTCACCGCGCCGAAAGGCGAGGGAGCGCTGCTCGCGCCGATCGACGAAGCCGGCTATCACACGCTCGTGATCAACGACCAGCGCATGACGCTCGCGGTCGCGCCGCCGCGCTGCTACACCGTCGCCGACGCATGGCGCACGCTGCACGGCGGCGAAGGCGATGGCGAACGCGAAGGCGTGCCGCCGATGCCGCCCCTGTGGGGCATCGCCGCGCAGCTGTATGGCTTGCGTCGCGTCGGCGATGGCGGCATCGGCGATTACACGGCGCTCGCGCAGCTTGCGCGGCACGGCGCGCAGCGCGGCGCACACGCACTCGCCGTCAGTCCGACCCACGCGATGTTCAGCGCGCAGCCCGAGCGCTTCAGCCCATACGCACCGTCGTCGCGTTTGTGGCTCAACGTCACGCATATCGATCCGGCCGCGGTGTTCGGCGCCCACGCGTGCGCATCGGCATCGGCGCGGGCCGGCAACGCATCGTCGAAATACGAAGAGCTGCCGCTGATCGACTGGCCGCACGCGACAGCGTTGAAACTCTCGGTATTGCGCGCGCTGTACGAGCAGTTCAACGCGCACGAGCGCCCGCAGCAATCGCCCCGCGCACTCGAATTTCACGGCTTCTGCGAACGCGCGGGGCGCGCGCTCGAAGATCACGCGCGCTTCGAAGCGCTGCAAGCCGCGCAACTCGCGCAAGGCGGCGACGGCCATTGGCGCAACTGGCCCGACGCGTTGCGCGACCCGCGCAGCCCCGAAGTCGACGCGTTCGCCGCCGCGCAGCGCAACGAGGTCGACTTTCATCTGTTCCTGCAATGGCTGGCCTCGCGCGGCCTGTTGCACGCGCAGCACACCGCGCGCGAAGCCGGCATGGCGGTCGGCCTGATCGCCGATCTCGCGGTGGGTTGCGACAGCGCCGGCAGCCATGCATGGTCCTACCCCGACGACATGCTTCAGGGCGTGTCGGTCGGCGCGCCGCCCGATCTGTTCAACCAGGCCGGCCAGTCGTGGGGACTCACCACCTTTTCGCCGCGCGCGATGCGCACGCAAGGCTTCGCCGCGTTCATCGACATGCTGCGCGCGGCGTTCGCGCATGCCGGCGGCATCCGCATCGATCACATTCTCGGCTTGCGGCGCCTGTGGCTCGTGCCCGAAGGCGAAAGCGCGCGCAACGGCGCGTATCTGCGCTATCCGCTCGAAGACCTGCTGCGGCTGATCGCGCTCGAATCGTGGCGGCATCGCGCGATCGTGATCGGCGAGGATCTCGGCACCGTGCCGTCCGGTTTTCGCGAGCGGCTCGACGAGCACGGCATCGAAGGGATTCGCGTGCTGTGGTTCGAAGGCGCGCCCGACGGCCACGGTTTCAAGGCGCCCGCCGATTGGGACCGCTACGCGGTCGGCACGACGACCACGCACGATTTGCCGACCGTTGCCGGCTGGTGGCGCGGCAGCGACATCATGTGGCGCAATCGCATCGGCCAAACGATGGCGCGCGCCGACGGCCGCGACCCCGAAGAAGCGGCGCTCGAAGAGCGCGCGCAGCAGCGCGCCGACTTGTGGCGCGCGTTTCAGCGAGCGGGCGTGGCCGCGCCCGACGTCGCGCCGCCGGACGCCGACAACCCGCCAGTCGACGAAGCGCTCGCATTCGTCGCCGCGACGCCCGGGCCGCTCGTCACGTTCCCGCTCGAAGACCTGCTCGCGCTTGCCGAGCAGCCGAACCTGCCGGGCTCGATCGACGAACATCCGAACTGGCGCCGCCGCATGACGCTGCCCGTCGACGCGATGTTCGACGACCCTGTATTCACCGACCGACTGCTGGCCGTCGACGGCGCCCGCCGCGCCGCCGCGCCTTCACCGAACACTTCCGCGGAGCCCGACACGCCATGACCGTCCCACGCTCCACACTGCGCCTCCAGTTCCATCGGGGCTTCACGTTCGACGACGCCGCGCGCCACGTCGAATATTTCGCCGCGCTCGGCATCAGCCATCTGTACGCGTCGCCGATCACGACGGCCGAGCCCGGCTCGATGCACGGCTACGACACCGTCGACTACACCCAGGTCAGCGCCGAATACGGCGGCGAGGCGGGCTTGAGGCGCCTCGTCGACAAGCTGCGCGCGCACGACATGGGGCTCATCGCCGACATCGTGCCGAATCATATGGGCGTCGGCGGTTCGAGCAACGCGTGGTGGCTCGACATCCTCGAATGGGGACGCCACAGCGCGTTTGCGCGTCATTTCGACGTCGACTGGCATTCGCCCGATCCCGCGCTGCGCGGCAAGGTGCTGCTGCCGACGCTCGGCGCGTCGTACGGCGATGAACTGGTGGCGGGCCGCATCGCGCTGCATTTCGCCGCTGACAGCGGACGCTTTTATATCGGCTACGGTCCGCACGTGTTCCCGGTCTGCCCGGTCGATTACGCGGCGATCCTGCAAGGCGCCGACCGCGCCGATCTGAGCGCGCTCGCCAATCGCTTTCACGGACTCACGACGCAGCCCGCCGATCAGCCGCGCGCCGCCGAGGCGCGCGACGCGCTGCGCGAGTTCGTCGCGCGCGAAGGCGCGTCGGCGATCGAGTTCGTGCTGGAGACTTACGCGCCGCAAGATCCGGTCACGCGCGACCGGCTGCATCGGCTGATCGAGCGGCAGCATTTCCGGCTCGCGTGGTGGCGCACCGCCTCCGACGAAGTGAACTGGCGGCGCTTCTTCGACATCTCCACGCTCGCCGCCGTGCGCGTCGAGCGGCCCGAGGTGTTCGAGGCGGTGCATGCGCTGATCTTTCGCCTCTACCGCGAAGGGCTCATCGACGGCTTGCGGATCGATCATATCGACGGGCTCGCCGAGCCGCGCGAATACTGCCAGCGTTTGCGCCAGCGGCTCAGCGAGTTGCGCGACACCGCGCCGTACGTGGTGGTCGAGAAAATTCTCGGCCGCGGCGAGCCGTTGCGCGACGACTGGCCCGTCGACGGCACGACCGGCTACGACTTCATGAGCGACGTCGGCGCGCTGCTGCACGATCCGGCCGGCGCCGAACCGCTCGCCAACACCTGGGCCGAGCTGACCGGCCGCAGCGCGCGCTTCGCCGATGAAGCGCACGCGGCACGGCGCAAGATTCTCGCGGAAAACTTCTCGGCGGAACTGGACCGCGCGGCGCGCGCACTGCATCGGATCGCACGCGATTCGCTGAGCACGCGCGACTTCACGTACCCGGCGCTGCGCCGCGTGCTGACCGAACTGGTCGTGCATTTCCCCGTGTACCGCATGTATCCGCTGGGCGGACTGCGCAGCGCCGCCGACAACGTCTATTTCGAGCAGGCGCTCGCCGGCGCGCGCGCTTCGCTGCCGCGCTCGGACGACGCGACGCTCGAGCGCGTGAATGCGTGGCTCGGCGGCAGCGCCGAAGAGGGGCCGCCCGCGCGGCCCGGCGCGCAGTCGCAGCAGCAGGCGCAAGGCGGCGGGCCGCCGCCGCACGCGGGATCGTCCCGGCGCAGCGCGCAAACGCTGTTTTCGCAGCTGACCGCGCCGCTCGCCGCCAAAGCGATCGAGGACACCGCCTGCTATCGCTACGGGCGTCTGCTGTCGCGCAACGAAGTGGGCTCGGATCCCGGCGAGTTCGCGCTGTCGGTCGAGCAGTTTCATGCGGGCAATCTCGAGCGCGCGCAACGTTTTCCGCATGCGATGCTGGCGACCGCCACGCACGATCACAAGCGCGGTGAAGACGTGCGCGCGCGGCTCGCGGTGTTGAGCGAGATCGCCGACGAATGGGGCGCGACGCTGCGTGCATGGTCGACGTTGAACGCGCCGCAGCGACGCGCGCTCGACGGCACGCCGATCAGCAGCGTGAGCCAGGACAAGAGCGACGCATGGGCTCCCGGCCCCGCCGCCGAGGATATGCTGTACCAGACGCTGGTGGGCTGTTGGCCGCCCGATCTGCGGGCCGACGACGAAGCCGGCGTCAAGGAGCTGGCCGAGCGCGTCGCGCAATGGCAGTTGAAGGAGCTGCGCGAGGCGAAGCTGCAAACCAGCTGGCTCGCCCCCGATGAAGCCTACGAAGCCGGCTGCCGCGAGTTTCTGTTCGGCATCCTCGCGCCGCAGCGGCGCGACGCGTTCCTGAAGGAACTGTCTGCGTTCGTCGAGCGAATCGGTCGCGCGGGCGCGCTCAACAGTCTGCAGCAGACGGTGCTGCGTCTCGCGTCACCAGGAATCCCCGATCTTTACCAAGGCACCGAGCTGTGGGACTTCAGCCTTGTCGATCCGGACAATCGGCGGCCCGTCGATTTCGCGAAACGCGAGGCATGGCTGCCTCAGCCGCAAACGCCGCCGTCGGAATTCCTCGCGGACTGGCGCGACGGGCGCGTGAAGCTCGCGATGATCCAGCGCGTGCTGGCGCTGCGCGCGCATCTGCCGGAGCTGCTGAGTCAGGGCACGTATTTGCAGCTCACGGTGCGCGGCGTGCATGCGTCGAATGTGATCGCGTTCGCGCGGCGCCATGGCAATGCGTGGGCCGTAGTGATCGCCAGCCGGTTGGCCGCGGGCCTGCTTGGCGACGAAGGCGATCTGCCGCTCGTCGAACCGGCGCAATGGGCGGATACGGCCATCGAGATGCCGCCCGATCTGTCGGCGCGCGCGCTGTTCGACTGGCTGAGCCCCGCGGCGCCGAAAGTCGACGATCACGGGCTGCTGTATCTGCGCGACGCGCTCGCCGCGATGCCGGTCGCGGTGCTGGTGGAGGATGGGGTGCCTCGAAGCTGAGGCGGATGAACCGGGTTGAGGCTGGGGGTCGGCTCGGGCCTCAACCGCCCTCGTCGTCGAACACCTTCGGATACACGCGCACCAGCACGATGCGCGGTCCCTTCATCTTCTTGACCACCACGTCGAAGTCTTCGAACTCGACGCGCTGCCCTTCGCCGGGCAAATCGTTGAGCGCCTGGATCACGAGGCCGCCCACGGACTCGGCCTTGCCCTCATCGATGTCGATACCCAGCGCCCGTTCGAGCGACACCACCGGCAAGCTGCCCTTGCCCATCAGCGTGCCGTCGTCCATGCGGGTCCAGTCGGCGTCGCCCTGACGGAACTCGTCGTGGATCTGTCCGACCAGCGCGCCGAGCAGGTTGTCGAGCGTCAGGAAGCCGATCGGCTTCTCGTTCTTGTGGCCGACCAGCGCGAAGTGCGGCGCACCTTTGCGAAAGCGCCGGAACAGTTCCAGCGCCGGCATGTCCGGCTTCACGTACTGCACGGGGCGCACGTAGCGCGACAGGTCTTCGAGCGTGCTGCCCGCCTGGCGCGCGAGCAGCAGATCCTTCAGATGGATCATGCCGGCCACGCGCTCGCCCGCGGCATCCTCGAACAGCGGATAGCGGCTGAAGCGGTGCCGCGCGACCACCTGCATGTTGTCGCGCAGCGGTAGATCGCGCCGCAGACAAACCATTTCATGCGACGGCCGCATCAGGTCCGATACGGTCATACGCGAGAAGTCGAGCGAGTGCGCGATCGTGTTCCATTCGTCCTGGCTGTACGCGCCGCTCGACGAACCGAGTTCGCTCGCGACGTTCGCGCGGCGGCCGCGCAGGATCAGCTTGAGTTCTTCGGTCGAGTAACGCGAGTCGTGGCCGTGGTCGGTATCGAGGCCCGCGGCCTTCAGCACCGCGTTCGCGCTCGTGTTGAGCAGCCAGATGGCCGGGTACATCGCCCAGTAGAACGCGTACAGCGGTGTGGCGGCCCATAGGGAAATTTTCTCCGCCTCGCGGATCGCCAGAGATTTCGGCGCGAGCTCGCCGACCACGATATGCAGGAACGAAATGCACGAAAACGCGAAGAACAGCGAAATGCCGTGGATCAGCTTCTCGGACTCGACGCCGATCAACGAGAAAAGCGGCATCAGCAGTTGCGCGAAAGCCGGTTCGCCGATCCAGCCGAGCCCGAGCGACGCGAGCGTGATGCCGAGCTGACAGGCCGACAGATAGGCGTCGAGCTGTCCGTGCACCTTCGCGAGCAGACGGCCGCGCATGCCATGCTGGGCGGCGAGGCTTTGCACGCGGGTCTGCCGCAGTTTGACCAGACCGAATTCGGCTGCGACGAAAAAGCCGTTGAGTGCAACCAGAAACATTGCACCGATGAGGGCGACAACCTGTATCAAAGCGACGGGCTCCGGCAACAAAAGTTGTCAGTATAGGGGCTGAAAGCTCAATGAAATCTTTATTGTGCGCAAACGCATTCGCGTGCGACGCTCATTTCGGCACCGCCGCGCTGAACGGCACGCGCAGCACGAGCGTAGCGGGCGTCGCGGTAACGCTGCCCGCTTCCGTCGAATCGCTTTGCTCGAAGCTGCCGCCGTGCGCCTCCGCGACGCGCTTGCACAACGCGAACACCCACGCGATGCGCTTCGCCTCGCGCGGCTCGCCCGCCTGCTTGCGCGCGAACGCTTCGAGCACGTGCGGCAGCGCGGCGTCGTTCAACGCGGCCTCGTTCGGCTCGTACGTGACGCTCGCATGCCATGTGCCGTTGTCCGCGCGCGCGGCCAGTGCGACCTCGGCGCCCCGCGCGCTCGCTTCGACGGCGAACGTCAGCATCAGCCACAGCGCGGCGGCAAGACGAACGCGGTCGCCGTTCAGTTGCTCGGTGGCGATCTGCGAGTCGAGCCGCACGTCGACGCCGCGCGCGCGGGCGAGGCCGGCGCGGACTTCCTCGACGGTTTCGGCAAGCAGCGGATGCAGCGGAAAAGGCTCATACGTGAGCGCGAGCGATTTGGTTTCGGCGCGCGTCGTATCGACGATCGTCTCGAGCAGCTTCACCTGCTGATCGACGCCGCTGCGAATGCCGGTGATCGCGCGCTGCGAGTTGGGATCGTTCGCGTCGAGCTTGCGCTCGAGCACGTAAGCCCAGCTATGAATCGCATTCAACGGACCGCGCAGGTCGTGCGACACCAGCGACAGCACATGATCGCGCATGAACAATGCGGTTTCCGCGCGCAGCAGCGCGCTGCGTTCGGAGATGACGAAGCCGGCCGACGCCGGCTGGGCGCCAGCAGTCCCGGTGGGTGACGTAGTCACGATCGAGTCCTCTCAGGCAGTGCTGGATGATGGGGGGAAGCCTCATTATAGGCATCCCGTTCGGACCGACCAGTGGAGGCCGAACCGCGAGACGCGACGCAATCCGCATGCCATGCGCGAAACCGGACAAGATTCGGCGATCGGCGTCAACGCGCCTACAATGTCGGTTTTACGTTTTTGATCTGAGGAGCAACGCATGTCGACTATGACGACCGAATCCGGCCTGAAGTACGAAGACCTCGTGGAAGGCACCGGCGCCGAAGCCGTCGCCGGCAAGAGCGTGACCGTGCACTACACGGGCTGGCTGACCGACGGCCAGAAGTTCGATTCGAGCAAGGACCGCAATGACCCGTTCGCGTTCGTGCTGGGCGGCGGCATGGTCATCAAGGGCTGGGACGAAGGCGTGCAAGGCATGAAGGTCGGCGGCAAGCGCAAGCTGACCATTCCGCCGCAACTCGGCTACGGCGTGCGCGGCGCGGGGGGCGTGATTCCGCCGAACGCGACGCTCGTGTTCGAAGTCGAACTGCTCGCGGTCTGAGCTAGACCCAAGTATTGCCATGAGCCACGCCGCCGTCACCGCCCCTAACGTTTCGCTGCGCTGCTACGGCGCGATCGAAGCGTCGGACGTGCACGACTTCCATCAAGTCGTGCTGGGACTCGACGGTGCGATGGTGATGGCGGTGGACGGCGTCGCGGAGCAGATCGACGCCGGCTCCGCATGGCTGATCCCGGCCGGCGCGCGGCACGATTACTCGGGCGTCGGCACGAACCGTCAGCTCGTACTCGATTTGCCCGCGACGTCGCTGGCGGTGCCCGAGCGGCTGTTCGAGCGCGCGCGAGCCGTGGCCGTCGATCCATCGCTCGCACAGCTCGTGCACACGATTGCCGCGCATGCGGCGGGCGGCGCGGGTGAAGCGCAAGATAATGCCGTCGGTCACTGTCGCTTCCATTGGGATGCCGCGGCACGTCTGGGCGCCGCGCTCGTCGTCGATTCCGGGGCACTCGCCGGTGCGCAGAGCGAAGGCGTTCGGCTCGATTTCGCGCGCATCGACCGCTGGCTGCGCGCGCATCTGTCCGAGCCGCTGAAGATCGCGGACCTCGCCGCGCACTGCGGCTTCGGCATGCGGCGTTTTCATCAACTGTTTATCGATGCGTTCGGCGAGACGCCGCATCGCTATTTGCAGCGGCTGCGGCTCGACACGTCGATCACGCTGCTCGCGGACCCGCGTCTTTCGTTGACCGATATTGCGCTCGACATCGGCTTTGCCGATCAGAGCGCTTACACGCACGCATTTACGCGGCGTTTTGGGCTCGCGCCCGGACAGTGGCGCGCGTTGCGGCACTGAGGGCGGCGGCGAAGGTCCTGTCAGCCTTCTAAGCCACGCCGCAGATCCGCACGGATATCGCCCGCGTTTTCAAGCCCCACCGCAAGCCGGATCAGACCTTCGCTGATGCCCGCCGCCGCGCGCGCTTCGGGCGTGATGCGGCCGTGCGTGGTCGTCGCCGGATGCGTGATCGTCGTACGCGTGTCGCCCAGGTTGCCGGTGATCGAACAGACCTTCGTGCCGTCGATCACGCGCCATGCGTTCGCGCGCATCTGCTCGGGCGTGTCGCCCTTCAATTCGAACGACACGATCGCGCCGCCCGACTTCTGCTGACGCATCGCGAGCGCATGCTGTGGATGCGATTCGAGCCCCGGATAGAACACGCGATTGATGGCCGGATGCGACTCGAGCCAGCGCGCGATTTCGAGCGCGTTCGCTGACTGCTTTTCGACGCGCAACGACAGCGTTTCCATGCCTTTCAACAGCAGCCACGCGTTGAACGCGGACAGCGTCGGCCCGGCGCTGCGCACGAACGGAAACACCTTTTCCATGATGAATTGCTTCGAACCGACCAGCGCGCCGCCGATCACGCGGCCCTGGCCGTCGAGGAACTTGGTCGCCGAATGCATGACGACATCCGCGCCCAGTTTCAGCGGCTGCTGCAACGCCGGGCTGCAGAAGCAGTTATCGACGACGAACAACGCATTCGCGGCTTTCGCGATCCTGCCGATCGCTTCGATATCCGAAACCTCGGTCAGCGGGTTGGAAGGCGTCTCGAGGAAAAACATCTTCGTTTCGGGACGCACCGCTTCGTTCCACGCGTTCAAATCGGTCGGATCGACGAACGTAGTCGTGATGCCGAACTTGCTGAAGATCTGCGAGAACATGCCGAGTGTCGAGCCGAACAGCGCCCGCGAGCTGACGAGGTGATCACCCGCTTGCAACATCGACATCACGACCGACATGATCGCGGCCATGCCCGACGCGGTCGCAATACAGGCCTCGCCGCCCTCGAGCGCGGCCAGCCGGTCCTGGAACATCGAGACGGTCGGATTCGAGAAGCGCGAGTACGTGAAATAGTCTTCGGAGTTCTTGAAGCGCTCGGCGGCTTCCGCGGCGCTCGCGAATACGAAGCTCGAGGTCAGGAAGATCGCTTCCGAGTGCTCGTTGAAGTTGCTTCGCGCGGTGCCCGAGCGGACGGCCAGCGTGTCGAAGTCGAGGTTCAGGGAGTCGTCCATGTTGGGTCTGGTCTCCAGGAGTCCGTCGCGGCTTTGGTGGCTAAATGAGGCAGCAACAAAAAAGCCCGCTTTTGCGTCGGCATAAGCGGGCTTCGTGTGGGGAGGGGCGCGGTGTGTACGCTCAACCCACCGACAGTTGCAGATGCAGCTGCGAACGCGCCGGGCCACCACCGTCGATCGCTTCGCTCGCGGCATCGCGATCCGATTGCGACGACGGCGCGAGACGCGCGCTTTCGATGCGGTCGAGGTACTCGGTCGTGATGTCGCCGGTCACGTAGTTGCCGTCGAAGCACGAAGCCTCGAACGCCCTCAGCGCCGGATTGATATCGCGCACCGCCTGCTTCAGCGCGTCGACGTCCTGATACACGAGGTGATCCGCGCCGATCATGCGCGCGACTTCCTCGTCCGAGCGGCCGTGCGCGACCAGTTCGCCGCGCGTCGGCATATCGATGCCGTAGACGTTCGGGAATTTCACCGGCGGCGCCGCCGACGCGAAAATCACCTTGTTCGCGCCCGCATCGCGCGCCATCTGCACGATTTCATGCGACGTCGTGCCGCGCACGATCGAGTCGTCGACGATCAGCACGTTCTTGCCCTTGAACTCGATGTTCATCGCGTTCAGCTTCTGGCGCACCGACTTCTTGCGCACCGCCTGGCCCGGCATGATGAAGGTACGGCCTACATAGCGGTTCTTGAAGAAGCCCTCGCGATACTCGACGCCGAGCTTCTTCGCGACTTGCATCGCGGCCGGGCGCGACGAGTCGGGAATCGGCATCACGACGTCGATTGCGACGTCGGGCAGTTCGCGCTTGATCTTCTCGGCGAGGTAGTCACCCATGCGCAGGCGCACGTTGTACACCGGCACGCCGTCGAGCACCGAATCCGGACGCGCCAGATACACGAGTTCGAAGATGCAGGGGTTCAGGCTCGGAGCCGTCGCGCACTGTTGCGAATGCAGCTGGCCTTCTGCGTCGATGAAAACCGCTTCGCCCGGCTGCACGTCGCGCACGAATTCGAAACCAATGCCTTCGATCGCCACCGATTCCGACGCCAGCATCCACTCGACGCCTTCAGGCGTCTCCAGCTTGCCGAGGCACAGCGGACGGATACCGAACGGATCGCGGACGCCGAGCAGACCGTAACCGGCGATCAGCGCGACGATCGCATACGAACCGCGCACCCGCCGATGCACGCCCGCTACCGCCTTGAACAGCGCGGCCGGATCGAGTTGCAGACCCGAACTCGACAGTTGCAGCTCGTGCGCGAACACGTTGAGCAGCACTTCGGTATCGGAATTGGTGTTCACGTGGCGGCGATCGATGCGGAACATCTCATCTTTCAGCTGCTGCCAGTTGGTCAGGTTGCCGTTGTGCGCGAGGATGATGCCGAACGGCGCGTTCACGTAGAACGGCTGCGCCTCTTCTTCGCTCGACGCCGAACCGGCGGTCGGGTAACGGACCTGGCCGATGCCGGTCGTGCCCGGCAGGCTACGCATGTTGCGCGTGCGGAACACGTCGCGCACCATGCCGTTGGCCTTGTGCATGTGGAAATTGCTGCCGTTCGCCGTCGCGATGCCGGCGGCGTCCTGACCGCGATGCTGCAGCAGCAGCAGGCTGTCATAGATCAGTTGGTTGACCGGGGAGTGGGAAACTACGCCTACGATGCCGCACATGGCATGTCCTTCAAAGGTACAAAATTCGTGATGGCGACCGGTGCCTATGCTCGCGCCCGCGCTTCGATGCGACGGGACGCGCTACGCCGTCAAGGCAGCCGGTATGCGCCGGAGTCCTGTTGCGCGTTGCTCGGGGCGCCCAGATCGTCCACATGGACGTAAGCGGCGAGCGCCTCGGGGAGCAGCGGTTTCATTGCGCGGACGCCCGCAACAGCATACGGACGAAGCAGCGCATTGCGCCAGAATTCCTCTTTGGGCAGTTCGGTCAAGCCTGCGAGGGCGACCAGAATCAGCACCAGAACGACCCCGCGGACGAGGCCGAACATCAAACCGAGCGAGCGGTCCGCACCGCCCAGTCCCGTGACCTGCACGAGGCGGCTGAGCAGCGCGCTCACCACGCTCGTGACCAGCACTACGCCGATCACCACGAGCGAAAAAGCCAGCAGCCACTGCGTCAACGCGCCGCCCGGCCAGGTGGACGGGATATACGGGACCACATAGCCGACGAACTCGCAGGCGACGAAAAACGCCGCGACCCAGCCGATCAAACCAAACACTTCCGACAGCAAACCGCGCCAGGCGCCTCGCAGCGCCGACAAACCGATCACCGCCATTACAGCGTAGTCGAAGGCAGTGAACATCGCTCGCTTACTGTGCGCCGCCGCCGTTCGAGCCCGACACGAGGCCCGCCTCGCGGACCTTCGCGACAGCGGCGGTGGCCGCGGCACGGTCGGCGAACGGGCCCGCACGCAGCAAGGTCAGCGTCGAACCGTCGGCTTGCTTCCTATGCTCGGTATATGTGGGCACGCCCGCCGCTTTCAACTTCGCGGCCCAATTGCGCGCATTCGCTTCGTTCGAGAACGCGCCGAGCTGCACCGCGAAACGGTTGCCCGGCGGCGAGGCCGGCGTGCCGGAATTCGCGTCGGCGCTGGCGGTGGCTGGGTTCGCGTCGTCGTCGGTCGATGCCGACGGTGCGGCGGCGGGTGCTTTCGTCTGTTTGGCGGGCTTCGGTGTCGCGGCGGTAACGCTGCCGGTTGCGACGGACGAGGTCGTGCCCTGTTTCGCTGCGGTCGATTGAGTCGATTGAGTCGATTGAGTCGATTGAGTCGGTTGCGCTGGTTTCGCGGCGGAGGCCGGGGCCGCCGCCGTAGTCGCGGCGGATGCCGCGGTCGCTGCCGGCGCAAGGCTGGACGCGGCGATGCCGCTGTCGGCGGCCGGCGGATTGTCCGGCGCGACGCCGGCTTGCACGTCTTCGTTGGCGGTGGACCTGGAGAGCCTCGGCGAGGGCCGGCTAGGAATGTCGATTGAGATGTCGTCGGTGACGGGCTTCGGGTGCGAATCCAGCACCATCGGCAGAATGATTACCGCCGCGACGACCAGTGCGATTGCGCCGACGAGCCGGCGGCGCGCGCGCTGCTTTTCCGGCAGCGTGGGGTCGAGCAGCATTGCGTCTGCATCGACGGTGCGCTCGGTGCGGCGGGTACGCCGCTCGACGCGCTCACCCCGGGCGGCCCGATTGGAACTGGTGTTTGCGCCGCGCCTGCTGGGCGCGTCGTCTTTCTTGCCGAACGAGAAAATTCCCATGAATCGCTTGGTTCGAGCCTGGCGCCCGCTCAGTGTTGCTGCGATTTCCGGTAGGCCATCACACCCGCTACCGTATAGAAACTGCCGAAAACCACGATTCTATCATTCTCTGACGCACGTTTTAGCGCGTCCTGGAAAGCCTCTGCCGGCGTCGCGTAACGCGTGACGCTGCTGTCGGCGCTGTCTTCCACGCCCAGCTCGCGCAATGCGGTTTCCAGTTCTAGCGCGGAGGCGGCGCGCGGGGTCGGCAGATCGGTCACGCACCAGTGATCGATCTCCCCTTTCAGATGACTGAGCACGCCGGCGATGTCCTTGTCGCGCATCGCACCGAACACCGCGTACGTGTACGGGAAAAAGCCCATGTTGCCGAGATTCTGCCCGAGCACCGCGGCGGCATGCGGGTTGTGGCCGACGTCGAGCACAATGGACGGCTTGCCCGGCAGCACCTGGAAGCGGCCCGGCAGATCGACGTTGGCGATGCCGAGCCGAATGTCCTGCGCCGACACCGGCAGACGGTCGCGCAACGCTTCGAGCCCGGCCAGCGCCGCCGACGTGTTGATAAGCTGATTCGCACCGCGCAGCGACGGATAGGCGAGCGCCGAGCGGCGCAGCGTCGGACCGACGTAGCTCCACTGCTGGCGCTCACTGCCGGCCTGGCCTTCGTAACGGAAGTCGCGGCCGAACAGCCACAATTGCGCGCCGATCTTTTCCGCGTGATCGATCAGCGATTGCGGCGGCACCGGGTCCGCGCAGATCGCCGGCTTGCCGGGACGGAAGATACCGGCCTTTTCGAAGGCGATTTTCTCGCGTGTATCACCGAGATAGTCGGTGTGATCGATGTCGATGCTCGTGATGATCGCGCAGTCGGTATCGAGGATATTGACCGCGTCGAGACGGCCGCCGAGGCCGACCTCGAAAATCACCGCGTCGAGGCCGCGCGACGCGAACAGGCTCATGATCGCCAGCGTCGTGAATTCGAAGTAGGTCAGCGAGACCGGTTTAGCCAAGCTCTGGCGCGCGGCTTCGACCGCTTCGAAGTGCGGCAGCAGATCTGCGTCGCTCGCCATTGCTCCGTTGATGCGCGCGCGCTCGTTGAACGAAAGCAGATGCGGCGACGTGTGGCAACCGACCGTATAGCCCGCGCGCAGCAGAATCGCTTCGAGAATCGCGCAGGTCGACCCTTTGCCGTTCGTGCCGCCGACTGTAATGATCGGGCACGCGAACGACAGCTGCATCGCATCGCGTACCTGGGAGATGCGGCTCAAACCCATGTCGATGCCGACCGGATGCGCGGATTCAAGGTGCGTGAGCCACGCGTCGAGGGTAGGGAATGTCGTCATCGGGTGAATCTTGAGTGAGTCGCGGTAGTTCGGTTCTGCAGTGCTGCGAAGGTGCGGTCAGGCGGTTGCCGTCCGGATCGCGGGTCGCCGGTCATCGGTGGAGATCGGGTTTGTGCGCATAAACCGCGCCACGGGATCGCAGGCGACCGTAATTATCCCGGAAATGACAGCGCGCCGCTTGATTGCTCGCACGGCGCGCTATTTTTGCTTCGGTACCCGGTTCTTACGCGACCGCGTCCGCCGGCTGATGGCTCAACAGCGCCAGCAGTTGCGCGATCTCTTCGCGCAGCTTGCGACGATCGACGATCATGTCGATCGCGCCCTTTTGCAGCAGGAACTCGGCGCGTTGGAACCCTTCCGGCAGTTTCTCGCGCACCGTCTGCTCAATCACGCGCGGGCCGGCAAAGCCGATCAGCGCCTTGGGCTCGGCGATCACGACGTCCCCGAGGAACGCAAAACTCGCGGACACGCCGCCCATCGTCGGGTCGGTCAGCACCGAGATGAACGGCAGCTTGGCTTCGGCCAGCTTCGTGAGCATCGCGGTGGTCTTCGCCATTTGCATCAGCGACAGCAGGCTTTCCTGCATCCGCGCACCGCCCGAAGCGGTGACGCAGATGAACGGCACTTTCTGTTCGAGCGCGTTCTGCGCGCCGCGCGCGAAACGCTCGCCGACCACCGAGCCCATCGAGCCGCCCATGAACGAGAACTCGAAGTTCGCCACGACGACCGGCAGCGTGTGAATCGCGCCGCCCATCACGACCATTGCATCGGTCTCGTCCGTTTCGTCCATCGCCTCTTTGATGCGCTCGGGGTACTTGCGGCTGTCCTTGAACTTCAGCGCGTCGACCGGAACGATTTCCTGGCCGATTTCGTAGCGGCCTTCCGGATCGAGCAGGCTGTCGAGCCGCTCACGCGCGCCGATGCGCATGTGATGGTCGCACTTCGGGCAAACATGCAGATTGGCCTCGACGTCGTTGCGATACAGCACGGCTTCGCACGACGGGCACTTGATCCACAGGCCTTCCGGAATTCCCTTGCGGTTCTTCGGGTCGGTTTGTTTGATTTTTGGCGGCAGCAGCTTATCGAGCCAGCTCATAGGGAATCCTTCTGGGTCAGCAGTCGCGCAAACGGCGGGACGAGCCCGCCGCTCACGTTACCGCGACAAAAATAACTGTTATCGGGCAGTCGCGACGCTATCGAGCGCCTCGCGCACTTCTGCAACGAAACGCTTGAGCGTCTCGGCAGCTGCGTCAGGGGCTGCCTGTTCGAGCAATTGAACGATACGGCTGCCGATTACGACGGCATCGGCCACCTCGCCCACCGCACGCGCCGTTTGCGCGTCGCGAATGCCGAAACCGACGCCCACTGGCAGGGGGACGCGCGACTTGATGGCCGGGATTTTACTCGCGATGCTGGAAACGTCCAGATTTGCGGCGCCGGTGACCCCTTTCAGCGACACATAGTAGACGTAGCCGCTGGCGATGCGGCCGACTTCGGCGATACGTTCGTCGGTTGAGGTCGGCGCGAGCAAAAAGATCGGATCGATACCGGCGGATTGCATCTGTTCGGCGAAGTTAGCGCATTCTTCAGGCGGATAATCGACCACCAGCACGCCATCGACACCGGCTTCTTTCGCGGCTTTCGCGAAGGCCTCGGCGCCCATCCGCTCGATCGGGTTCGCGTAGCCCATCAGCACAACAGGGGTTTTGTCGTCACTTTCGCGGAAGCGTTTGACGTCGGCCAGCACGTGGCGCAGGGATACACCCTTCGCGAGCGCGCGTTCGGACGACTGCTGGATCACCGGGCCGTCGGCCATCGGGTCGGAAAACGGCACGCCGAGTTCGATCACATCGGCACCGCCGGCGGCGAGCGCGTGCATGAATTCGACCGTGCGAGCCGGGTCCGGATCGCCAGCGGTCATGAACGGGATCAAGCCTTTCTTCCCTTGGGCGGACAGCGCGGCAAACGTGTTCTTGATACGGGACATGGAAGTATTCTCGAATTAGGGCTACCGCGCGCTCATCGCCGCGCGCCTTTAGGCGAAACTAGCGGCGTATCGCGCGCTTTTCACTGCAGTTCGGTCGACGACTGCACTTTCGGCTTCGCTCGAGTCCGACGCGGCGCTGCAGGCGTAGCAGCGGCGCTGACGCGCTCGCGCGCTATCGCGCAATAGCTCTCGTTGATCTCATAGCCGACGAATTCGCGCTGCTGACGGACGCAAGCGACTGCGGTGGTGCCGCTGCCCATGAACGGGTCGAGCACGCGGCCGCCCTTCGGACAACTGGACAACACCATTCGCTCGACGATTTCCAGAGGTTTCTGGGTCGGATGCGCGACGCGCTCCGCATGCTGCCGATGCAGACGCGAGACCGACCAGACATCCTTCGGATTATAGCCAAGCTCCAACCACTTGCTTCCTTCGAACAACTTTCGCGAACGCGCCTTCTTCGTGACTGCATCGTACGGGATGCGGACGGGGTCGAGATCGAAGAAATAGTCCTTCGACACCGCGAAAAAACCGATGTTGTCGTGCACCGACGTAAAGCGGCGCGTGGTGCCGCCCATACTCGGCACACGCCGGTCCCAGATGATTTCGTTGACCATCACGAGTTTCGTCTTCAGGAAACTGAAGATTTCCGGTGCGTATTGCCAAGTGCAGAAAATGTAGAGCGAACCCGACGACTTGAGCTTCGGGACAGCCAGCTCGAGCCAGCCACGCGTCCAGACGAGAAATTCCTCGCCCGTGCGCATGTCCGAGTCGTTGCCATAATCCTTCCCAAGCCCATAAGGCGGATCGCAGACGATCAGGTCGATCGACCCGTCGGGAATGTTCGCTACATCGGTCAGAAAATCGCGGTTCAACAGCTGAATGCCAGCCGGCACTTGCGCAAGCAGCGGTGCAGATGCCGCGGCCGCCGGTACTTCGGCGGCCGGATTCGTGGTTTCAATCGCCGGCTGCGGCTCGTCGAACTCGTCACGCATCGTCGCGGCTCAGAACTGGATACCCGATCGCTCGGCGACCGTGTGCATGTCCTTGTCGCCGCGGCCCGACAGGTTGACCAGCAGAATCTTGTCTTTCGACAAGGTCGGCGCGAGCTTCGTGGCATACGCGAGCGCGTGGCTCGACTCCAGCGCGGGAATAATACCCTCGATGCGGCAGCAGTCGTGGAACGCCTTCAGTGCTTCTTCGTCGGTGATGCCAACATATTGCGCGCGGTTGCTCTCTTTTAGCCACGCGTGCTCGGGGCCGACGCCCGGATAGTCGAGGCCTGCCGATACCGAATGGGTCTCGATGATCTGGCCGTCTTCATCTTGCAGCAGATAGGTACGGTTGCCGTGCAACACTCCGGGGCTGCCGCCGATCAGCGAAGCCGCGTGGCGACCCGTTTCGATGCCGTCGCCGGCCGCTTCGACACCGATCAACTGCACTGATTTGTCGTCGATATATGGGTAAAAGATACCCATTGCATTCGAACCGCCGCCGACACACGCAATGACCGCATCCGGCTGGCGACCGGCGAGTTCGGGCATTTGCACGCGGCATTCGTCGCCGATCACACGCTGGAAATCGCGCACCATCATCGGATACGGATGCGGACCCGCGACCGTGCCGATGATGTAGAACGTGTTTTCGACGTTGGTGACCCAGTCGCGCATCGCTTCGTTCAGCGCGTCCTTCAGCGTGCGCGAACCCGATTCGACCGGCACGACGGTCGCGCCGAGCAGCTTCATGCGGTACACGTTGGCGGCCTGGCGGCGTACGTCCTCGGCGCCCATGTAGACCACGCACTCCATACCGAAGCGCGCGCAGATCGTCGCGGTGGCCACGCCGTGCTGACCGGCACCGGTTTCCGCGATGACGCGCGGTTTGCCCATGCGTTTGGCGAGCAGCGCCTGGCCGATTACGTTGTTGATTTTGTGTGCGCCGGTGTGATTCAGGTCTTCACGCTTCAGATAAACCTGCGCGCCGCCGAGCAATTCGCTCCAGCGCTGTGCGTGATAAATCGGCGACGGGCGACCCACGAAGTACTTCAGTTCGCGCTCGTATTCGGCGACGAATTCCGGGTCTTTCTGATATTTCTCGTACGCTTCGCGCAGCTCGTCGAGTGCGGAAAACAGCGTTTCGGCTACGAACACGCCGCCAAACTGGCCGAAGTGGCCTCTTTCGTCAGGCAAGTTGTACATGGTGATCACTCTTCTCAGAACGGCTCGCGGCTTTCATCGGAAAGCGCCCGCGAGCCTGAATCATTCAGCGTCCGCGGCGCGCACCGCGCGCACGAACGCCGCCATCCGGGCGTGATCTTTCACGCCCCGGGCGCCCGGCACTTCGATGCCGCTCGAGACATCGACCGCGTACGGGCGCACGCGATGGATCGCATCACTGACGTTTTGCGTGTTCAACCCACCACTCAAAACGGCCCGATGCGCGAGCTCTGCTGGAATAAGTGACCAATCGAAAACCTTCCCGCCGCCGCCGTAGCCTTCGACATGAGTGTCGAACAGAAGACCACTGGCTGCTGAATAGTTGAACGCCGATTTTACCAAATCGGCCGATCGAGTATCCGCCGCGACCCGCAGCGCACGCAACCAAGGCAAACCCGCAACGCCGGCGAGCGTCTCGCACTGGTCCGGCGTCTCGTCACCGTGGAACTGCAACATTGTCAGGTTCACATTGCTCGCGACCTCTTGGACCCAGTCCGGCGTTGCGTTGACGAACAGGCCGACGACCGACACGAACGGCGGCACATCGTGCACGAGTTCGACCGCTTGGGCGACGCTCACCGAGCGCGCGCTCGGCGGATAGAACACGAGGCCGATCGCGTCGGCACCGAGGTCGATCGCGTGTGCGATGTCGGCGGGCTTGGACAGTCCGCACAGCTTGATGCGCGTGCGATGCGGCACGCTTTGCAAGGCGGTGGCGTCGGCCTTGTTGGCGTGGGTCTCGGCTGCTTTCATGTTTCGGGTTGCTCGGTCCATACGCTGCTCCACGGCACGCTGCCCGTCGCCGGGTCGGGCACGCCGAATTGCTCAGGATAGCCCACTTGCGCGAGATACAGGCCGTCGGGCATGAAGGTCGGCGCCGCGCAGTCGCGGCTACGGCTCGCAAGCACGTCGGCCATCCACGCGGCCGGGCGGCGGCCGCTGCCGATTTCGATCAGACAGCCCATGACGTTGCGCACCATGTGATGCAGGAACGCGTTCGCGCGAAAGCGGAAATGCACGAAGTTACCCTGTCGTTTGACGTCGATCTGGTACAGATGCTTGAACGGCGTCTTCGACTGACATTGCGACGAACGAAACGCCGAAAAGTCGTGCTCGCCGATCAGGTGCTCGGCGGCCGAGCGCATCGCGTCGACGTCGAGTGGCGTGTGCACCCAGCCGGCGCGCGTCGTGAGCATTGGCGAGCGAACCGGACTGACGTACAGCACGTAGTAATAGGTCCGCTCGAATGCCGAAAATCGCGCATGAAAATCGTCGGGCATCGGCTTGGCCCATTGCACGCCGATCGTCTTCGGCAGAAATGCGTTCGGGCCGCGCACCCAGGAGATGTCGACGCGATCGAGTTCGGTGTCGAAATGTACGACCTGGCCCAAGCCATGCACGCCGCGGTCGGTGCGGCCGGCGACCACCGTGTGCACGGGCGTGCGCGTGAATTCGCGCAGCGCCCGTTCGAGCTCGTCCTGAACCGTGTTGCCATGCGGCTGCGATTGCCATCCAGCGAACGCCGCGCCGTCGTACTGCACGCCTAATGCGATGCGCTTCACGACAGCGGTGCGAGTGTCGAAAGCAACGCGCGAGCTTCGGTGCGCGTGGCCGGATCGTTCGCTTCGATCACTTCGTTGATCAGCGCGCGGGCGCCCCCCAGATCGCCGAGCTCGATGTACTCGGAGGCCAACTCCAGCTTGTTGCGCGCGATGCGGGCGAGATCGGCCGGCGTGAAGGCCGGCAGCGGCTGGGCCGGGCTCGGCGGCAACTCGAGGTCGAAGTCGAGCTTCAGCGCGCCGAAGCCGGCTGCGCCGAGACCCGCAACGGCGCCGTGACCCGCCGTGCCGGCGGCGATCTGGTCGGCGACGTGCGGCGTGTCGTCGTCAGCGCCGTGGACGCCGAAGGCCTGCTGCGCGGTCGTGTCGGGCGATGCGACCGGTTGCGTCGACAGCGACGTGGACGGCGCTGCTTCGCCGACGGTGGGCACTTCGATGCGGGGCGGCAGCGGCATGTTCAGGCTGCCGAATGCGTCGACGGCGTCGCGCGGGAAGTCGGTCGGCGCGGACGCCGCGGGTTGCACCGGCACGGGGATGTCGCTGAACGGCTGACCGAGCGACGTGGTGGCGCGCGGTTCAGTCTGGTGTTGCGTGAAATCGATCACTGGGGGCGGAACGTTCAAAGGGGACTGCGGTTCGGCCGTCACGGTGTGCGGTGCGGTCGGGCTTTCTGTGGATTCCTCGTCCCATTGCACGTGATGCGCGTTCTCGTCCTGCGTCGCGCCGATGGTCGGTTCGAGCGGTCCTAGCGGCAACGCGTCGGCGCCGAGTTCTGCCGCGGCGGCCAGATTGGCGGCTGTGCCCGCGGAGCGCAGCGTCTCGTCGGGGGCGGGTGCGTCCGATGGTGGTTCGGTTGACGGCTCGCTTCCGCTGGATAGCGTGCCTGCTTGCTGTGCCGCCTGTTCCTCTGCGGCGCGCTCGGATGCGATGCGTTCTGCCGCTGTGCGTTCCGCTTCTGCATGTTCGGCGGCGACGCGTGCTGCTGCTTGTTCGGCTGCTGCTTGTTCGGCTGCTGCTTGTTCCGCTGCTGCTTGTTCCGCTGCTGCTTGTTCCGCTGCTGCCTGTTCGGCTGCTGCGCGTTCCGCTGCCACCCGTTCCGCCTCGGCATGTTCCTCGGCTGCTGCTCGCTCTGCTGCTGCTCGCTCCTGTTCGACCTGTTCGGCTGCGGCTCTTTCGGCGGCGGCTTGCTCGGCTGCTGCACGTTCTGCCGCCGCACTTTCTTCCGCTTCCCGTTCGGCTGCCTCACGCTCCGCAGCTGCATGCTCCGCCGCTGCCGCCGCAGCAGCTTGCCGTGCAAGCTCCTGATCTTGCGCGTCCGATGCTTCCGCGACCGCTGTCTGCCCTGCCACCGCGCTGCCATCGCGCGAATCGCCGTCACGCGCCGATCCCGCCACCGTGGCATCAGTCGCCTCGGGAGCCCGCGCCGCAGCCTCCTTTTCGCGCTTGCGGCGCCCCATGCGCAGAGCAGCGAGCAGAACGACCAATGCCGCGCCCACCGCCGCCGCGATGCTCAAATTGCGCTGAGACAGGCCGCCCTCATTCGACGGCGACGTCGCCGCATTCGCGTGCTGCGGCGCCACGGGTACTGTCGCCGCCGAACCTGCCCCTGCCGGCTGCGCAGCGCTCGTCGGCTTCGGGCTCGAAGCGACGGGCGCCCCGCCGATACCGTGCTTCTGCAATTCCATTAGCACACGGTTTTTCAGCGCCAGCAGTTGCTGCAGACTCGACACTTTCTGACGGGGCTGCGAAGCCGCCTGCGCGGCTGCGGCCGCAGGTGCCGCCGCGGGTGCCGCCGCGGTTGCCGCCGACGGCGCTTGTCCAGCAGGCGCGCTCGCCGCCGGTTGAATCGATCCGGTCCATTCCTGCGTGCCACTCGCCGCCGCAGGCGCCGAACCGGCCACTGGCGCGGACGAAGCCAAGCCGCCCGCCGCCGCGCCAGTCGATACCGCCGCGCTGGCCGCGCCAGAGACCTCGGATGCGGCTGGCGTCGTCGCTTGAACTGCGGCGCGGGTTGCACTCGCCATGCTGGCCGCAGCCTCGGCCGGCGCCGCCGTCGACGCGGAAGCGGGCGCAGCCGCTGTCGACTCCGACGCCCCCGCTGCAGCCCCAGTCGACGAAGCCGCCAAGGCCCCCGACGCATCGAGCGCCGGCACGATCAACACCGCGCCCACACGCATGCGGCTCGGATCGTGATTCATGAACGCAGCCGGATTCGTGTCGAAAAGTGCGCGCGTCGCGCGCGCGAGAACCGCGCGGTCATGCGACTGCGTAATAGCGATCGCGACATCGTTGAGCGACTGCCCCGCATGTACCGTGTACTGCGCGCCCGCGGCGACGGCAACGACAGCGGTAGTGGAACTGCCTGCGGAAGCGGTGTCCGGCGCGCTCGTGGCACGAGCCGGCGCGGCAAGCGCATTGCCCCCGGCACCGCCGAGCAACGCAATGGCGAAAGCGGCAGCAGCGGCCATCGCCGCCGGACGGCCGCTGAATCGCACCTTCTTGTGACGAATAAACATGGCCCGAAGAGCGGAGCGTCGAAAGTTCATCGGGACTCCTGGCGCGTCAGCGCGCAGCCTTTTTTGCGAGTGGAAAGACAAGATGATCGGAGCACAGAATGAAAAAAGCGCCGCGCAAGCGCGACGCTTCTTGAGTTGTCTACGCGTCGTGAGCGCGTAGTTTACTTTACTTGTCGAGCACAATGCGAAGCATACGACGCAACGGTTCAGCCGCGCCCCACAGCAGCTGATCGCCGACGGTGAAGGCCGACAGATATTCGCCACCCATCGCGAGCTTGCGCACGCGGCCGACCGGCACCGTTAGCGTACCGGTGACGACCGCCGGGGACAGATCGCGCATCGACGCTTCGCGCTCGTTCGGCACGACCTTGACCCAGTCGTTGGCCGACGCGAGGATGCCGTTCACTTCGTCGAGCGGCACGTCCTTGTTCAGCTTGATCGTCAGCGCTTGCGAGTGGCAACGCATTGCGCCGATCCGCACGCACAGACCGTCGACCGGAATCGAGCCCGGCGTGCCCATGGCCGGCTTGCCGAGAATCTTGTTGGTTTCCGCGCCGCCCTTCCACTCTTCCTTCGACATGCCGTTACCGAGATCCTTGTCGATCCACGGAATCAGCGAGCCCGCGAGCGGCACGCCGAAATGGTCGGTCGGCATGCTGTCGCTGTTCATCGCTTCGAGCACGCGGCGGTCGATGTCGAGAATCGCCGAAGCCGGGTCAGCCAGTTCGTTCTTCACCGCGCCGTTCAGCGTGCCCATTTGCGACAGCAGTTCGCGCATGTTCTGCGCGCCCGCGCCCGAGGCGGCCTGGTAAGTCATGGCCGTCATCCAGTCGACGAGGTTTTCGCGGAACAAGCCGCCCAGCGCCATCAGCATCAGGCTGACCGTGCAGTTGCCGCCGATGAAGTTCTTCTGACCTTTGACGAGCGCGTTCTTGATCACGTCGAGATTGACCGGATCGAGAATGATGACCGCATCGTCCTTCATGCGCAGCGACGAAGCCGCGTCGATCCAGTAGCCGTTCCAGCCCGCCGCGCGCAGCTTCGGGAACACTTCGTTCGTGTAATCACCACCCTGGCAGGAGATGATCGCGTCGCACTTCTTCAGGTCTTCGATGCTTGTCGCATCTTTGAGCTTGGTCTCGTTTTTGGCGAACGACGGCGCGTTGCCGCCCGCGTTGCTGGTGCTGAAAAACACCGGTTCGATCAAGTCGAAATCGCCTTCCTGCTGCATGCGTTGCATCAGGACGCTGCCGACCATGCCGCGCCAACCTACGAGACCTACGTTCATGACTTCATACCCTTCGAATGGAAACTTCCCCGCATCTTTGCCCGCAGTGACCGCGCGGGGAAGATGGGCGGGCACGACGGACGATCAGCGCTTCGTGATCGTTTTCGGGGTAATGGTTTTGATGGTAATGGCGAACTCGATTGCACGGGCCGTTGCGCCGTGCAATTTTGAAATCGAGGAGATTTGGGAGATCTGAGCCATCGCAACAATATACACGAAAACAGAAAACTGGCGGCGTTCTTCGCCGTATGACGCGCGAATCGGCCTGTTTCATGGCCGATTCGCGCTTTAATGGTCAGTATTGGTGACCTGACTATTGCGCGCGTTTTACAGCGCGGCCACGACGGCATCGCCCATCGCGGCGGTGCCGACCTGCTTGCAACCCGGCGTGAGAATGTCGCCAGTGCGATAGCCTTGTTCGAGCACTTTCTTCACCGCGGTTTCGATGCGATCGGCCTGCTCGGCCTTGTTCAGCGAATAGCGCAACATCATCGCGGCGGACAGGATCGTAGCGAGCGGATTCGCAATGCCCTTGCCGGCGATGTCCGGTGCGGAACCGTGCGACGGCTCGTACAAGCCCTTGTTGTTCTTGTCGAGGGACGCCGACGGCAGCATGCCGATCGAGCCGGTGAGCATCGCCGCCTCATCGGACAGGATGTCGCCGAACATGTTGCCGGTCACGATCACGTCGAACGACTTCGGCGCCTTCACGAGCTGCATCGCGGCATTGTCGACGTACATGTGCGACAGCTCGACGTCCGCGTATTCCTTCGACACGTCGATCATCACGTCCTTCCAGAACTGCGACGTTTCGAGCACGTTGGCTTTGTCGACCGAGGTCAGCTTCTTGCCGCGCTTTTGCGCCGCCTGGAACGCGACGTGCGCGATGCGGCGCACTTCCGGTTCCGAATAGCGCATCGTGTCGAAGCCTTCCTTCGCGCCGGCGAACAGGCCGTCCGGCGACGTACGCACGCCGCGCGGCGCGCCGAAGTAGATGTCGCCGTTCAGTTCGCGCACGATCAGGATGTCGAGACCAGAAACGATCTCTTCCTTCAGCGACGAAGCACCCGTCAGTTGCGGGTAGCAGATCGCCGGACGGAAGTTCGCGAACAGTTCCAGGTGCTTGCGCAGACCGAGGATCGCCTGCTCGGGGCGCAGCGCGCGTTCGAGCTTGTCGTATTTCCAGTCGCCGACCGCGCCGAACAGGATCGCGTCGGCTTCCTTCGCCAGTGCGAGCGTCGAATCGGGCAGCGGATGGCCCTTCGCTTCGTAGCCCGCGCCGCCGACCGGCGCTTCTTCGAGTTCGAACGTCTCGCCGAGCACGTTCAGGACCTTGACGGCCTCCTTGACGATTTCGGGACCGATGCCGTCGCCCGGCAATACTGCGATCTTCATGCGAATTCCTTGATGATTTTTTCGGGTGTTTCTCGCGCAAACCGACGCGGGCGCGGACTAGCCGCGCCTACGCTCTCACGGGTTCGCTTAACGGACGAGGCGATTGTTCAGCCACGGTTGCTTCGCGAGACGCTCCGCTTCGAACTGGCGGATCTTGTCCGCGTGACGCAGCGTGAGGCCGATGTCGTCAAAACCGTTCAGCAGGCAGTACTTGCGGAACGCCGCGACTTCGAACGGATATTCGGTGCCGCCGTCGGCCGTACGCACGACTTGCGCTTCGAGGTCGATCGTCAGCTCGAAGCCGTTGAACGCATACGTCTCGTTGAACAGATGATCAACCTGCTGTTCGGTCAGCACGATCGGCAGCACGCCGTTCTTGAAACAATTGTTGTAGAAGATGTCAGCGAAGCTCGGCGCGATCAGCGCGCGAAAGCCGTACTGCTGCAACGCCCAGGGCGCGTGTTCGCGCGAGCTTCCGCAGCCGAAATTCTTGCGCGTGAGCAGCACCGAGGCGCCCTGGTAACGCGGCTGGTTCAGCACGAAGTCCGGGTTCAGCGGACGCTTCGAGTTGTCCTGACCCGGTTCGCCGTGGTCGAGGTAGCGCCATTCGTCGAACGCGTTCGGACCGAAGCCCGTGCGCTTGATCGACTTCAGGAACTGCTTCGGAATGATCGCGTCCGTGTCGACGTTCTCGCGATCGAGCGGCGCCACGACGCCGGTGTGTACGATGAATTTATCCATGACGCTTGCGCCTGTTCAGGAACGGGCGATGCGACCAACGGTTGGAACCCGCCGCGCCGCATCGCCGGCAAAAATCAAAAACCGCTTATTTCTCAGCGTGATTGCTGATCGAATTGCCGAGGTGCGACATGTCCTGGCCGAATCCGTGCACCGTGTTGCATCCGGCCAGGCCGAGCAGAAGCCCGGCGAGCGTGCCGAGTGCGAAGCGGCGCAATAGAGTGATGCGATTCATGTTCTTCATCATGCGATTCATCCAAGCTTGCGAATGTCGACGAAATGCCCTTCGATGGCTGCAGCCGCGGCCATTGCGGGGCTCACCAGGTGCGTGCGGCCACCAGCGCCCTGACGACCTTCGAAGTTCCGGTTCGACGTGGACGCGCAACGCTCGCCCGGCTCGAGCCGGTCGGCGTTCATTGCCAGACACATCGAGCAGCCCGGCTCACGCCATTCGAACCCGGCGTCGGTAAAGACCTTGTCGAGGCCTTCACGCTCCGCCTGCGCCTTCACCAGACCCGAACCCGGCACGACCATCGCCAGACGGATGTTCGGCGCGACGCGGCGGCCGAGCTTCTTCACGACGTAAGCCGCGGCGCGAATGTCTTCGATGCGCGCGTTGGTGCACGACCCGATGAAGATTTTATCCGGCTTGATGGACTCGATCGGCGCGTTCGGCTCGAGCGCCATGTACTTGAGCGCGCGCTCCATCGCGTCGCGCTTGACCGGGTCTTTCTCGCGCTCAGGATCCGGCACGCGGCCGTCGACCGGCGTGACCATTTCCGGCGACGTGCCCCAGGTGACCTGCGGCACGATCTCCGCGGCGTTCAACTCGACCACGTGATCGAAATGCGCGCCCTCGTCCGACTTGAACTGCTTCCAGTACTCGACCGCGTGATCCCACTCGGCGCCCTGCGGCGAGAACGGACGGCCTTTCAGGTATTCGACCGTGGTGTCGTCGACGGCGACCATGCCGGCGCGCGCGCCCGCTTCGATCGCCATGTTGCAGACCGTCATGCGGCCTTCCATGGTCAGCGAACGGATCGTCGAGCCGCCGAATTCCATCGCGTAACCGGTGCCGCCCGCGGTGCCGATCTTGCCGATGATCGCGAGCACGATGTCCTTCGCGGTACAGCCGCGCGGCAGTTGGCCCTCGACCTTCACGAGCATGTTCTTGCTCTTCTTCTGCAGCAGCGTTTGGGTGGCCAGCACGTGCTCGACTTCCGAGGTGCCGATGCCGTGCGCGAGCGCGCCGAACGCGCCGTGCGTGGACGTGTGCGAGTCGCCGCAGACGATCGTCATACCCGGCAGCGTAGCGCCCTGTTCCGGCCCGATGATGTGGACGATGCCCTGACGCTGATCGTTCATCTTGAACTGCGTGATGCCGAAGGCGTCGCAGTTCGTGTCGAGCGTGTCGACCTGCAGCTTCGAGACCGGATCGGCGATGCCGTGGCTGCGGTCCGTAGTCGGCACGTTGTGGTCGGACACGGCCAGGTTCGCGCTGATGCGCCACACCGGACGATGAGCCATTTTCAGGCCTTCGAACGCCTGCGGGCTGGTCACTTCATGCAGCAGGTGACGGTCGATGTAGAGAATCGCGGTGCCGTCGTCTTCCGTGTGGACCACGTGCGTGTTCCACAACTTGTCGTAGAGAGTCTGTGCCATGGTATGCGGGGTAGTAATGACTGCGGGCTGACTGTGTCGGTCGATTATGCCACGCGACGCCCCGCGATGGGCTGCTTAAACAGCGAAAAAACCGATAAAAAACATGGAGTTGGCTGGTAGTGCCAATACCTGTATCGGTGTTACCCGGCAAGCATCGGCGAGCGGCGGCGCCAATGCGCCGCATGCACGGCCCGCGGCGCCGCAATCGGCATAGGGGGCAGCCATCGGGCTGCGCCCCTGCCACACCACCCGGCATGCGGGTCCGCACCGGGCGGTTCGGGAAGTTGAGGTCATGAGAGACGGGGCAAACCCAGCCGGTCGAACCACGCCACCGTGAACAGTCTGCTTAGCAGCCTGCCGCTGTTGCGCCACCAGCGACGGCCGTTGGCCGCCACCCGTCGCGCCACATCAACGGCGGCGCCCATCGCGCGCAGTTCGCGGTACATCGTCGTACCGCGCTTCCACTGCTTGAGCTGGATTGCGCGCAGTCGGTGACGCAACCACTTGTCCAGCTCACGCCAGACCTTCGGTGTCTGCGCCAGACGGAAGTACGCCTTCCAGCCCAGCAGGTACGCGCGTACCTGTCGCACCACTTCCCGCAGGCTGCGCCCGCATGAACGAGCGGTCAGTTCCCGGATGCGTTGCCGAAACGTCGCCAGCGGTTTGTCCGCCACGCGGCGCTTGACCTCGCGTCCGGGTGCCACCCAGAAGCTGTAGCCCAGGAACTTGCGTCCAAACACGCTGGCCACTGCGCTTTTGGTCTCGTTGACCTTCAAACGCAGTCGCCCGTACAGCCGCCGCAGCAACGCCATCACCCGTTCGCCCGCGCGCCGACTGCGAACGTACACGTTCGCGTCGTCGGCATAGCGCGCGAAGCAGTGACCGCGCCGCTCCAGTTCCTTGTCCACCTCGTCGAGCAACACGTTGGCCAGCAACGGCGATAGCGGCCCGCCCTGCGGCGTGCCCTGTTCGCGCTGCTGAACCACACCGCCATCCATGATGCCGCTCGTCAGATACGCCCGGATCAGCCGGATCACCCCGGCGTCCCCAATACGTTTCTGTAGACGGTCGATCAGGATGTCGTGGTTGACCCGGTCGAAGAACTTCTCCAGATCAACGTCCACCACGATTCGCCGGCCCGACTGCACGTACGACTGCGCGGCAAGCACCGCATCGTGCGCACGCCGTCCGGGCCGGAAACCATAGCTGTGCGCGCTGAAGGTGGGGTCCAGAACCGGTTGCAGCACCTGCAGCAGCGCCTGCTGGATCAGCCGGTCCGTCACCGTCGGGATGCCAAGCTCGCGCTCGCTTCCGTCCGGTTTCGGGATCGTCACCCGCCGTACCGGGCTGGGCCGGTACGTCCCCTTCAGCAACTGTTCACGGATCGCCGGCCACGCCGTCACCAGATGGCGCGACGTCTGGTCAATGTCCAGACCGTCCACGCCAGCGGCTCCCTTGTTGGCCCGTACCCGTTTGAATGCCTGCTTCAGGTTCTCTCTCGTCAGCGCCGCCATCAGCAGCGCTGACCCTGTGTCCCCGGATTCATGGCGCGGGCAACAGGCTTCGTCGCTCACGGGCATAGACGCAGCTTCACCGCGTGTGCCTCCCGCTCGCCCCGCTTGCACGGGCTTCTGACGCAGTACCTGTCGCATCGACATGACGCTGGACACTCCTTCCCGTTTGGCCCTTCGTCACCAGCTTCGGACTCATCGACCTGTCCTGTGACTACTACGGCCTCTGCTGACTCCTCGCTCCGGCTCGACGCCGTCACCCTTTCAGGCATGAGGCGAGGCCTCCCCAGGTAAGAACGCACTCCTTCATCGCACAACCGCCGCATCTACGCCACTTCACCTTGGTCACGAGAGCTTCGCGGTTTTTCGCCCGCTCGCCCTGCTCGGCAGCGCCTTCTATACGGTTCTTGTTCATCGGCTCGCGATTTACGCTCCACGCTTCCTCCCCACATCCGGTCGCCCTCGTGCAGTTGCGCTTCACTTCATTCGCTGTGACCAGCTTATGGCGGGACTTACACCCGCAGGAATGCGCCCATGCTGGGCGCACGAAACAGAAACGCCCCAACGGCAGACCCGTTGAGGCGTTTTATTTACTCCCATTTCGCGCCTGTGCGCGACACGAATGCCGTGGCCAGGCGCGCGTATCGCGGTTGATCAGCGCTTAGCGCTGTGCGATCGGCTTCGCTTGACGCAGCGTCTCGCCGACGAACAGCTGACGCGGACGACCAATCTTCTGCTCAGGATCAGCGATCATTTCGTTCCACTGCGCGATCCAGCCGACCGTGCGTGCCATCGCGAAGATACACGTGAACATCGACGTCGGAATGCCCAGCGCGCGCTGCACGATACCCGAGTAGAAGTCGACGTTCGGGTACAGCTTGCGCGACACGAAGTATTCGTCTTCGAGCGCGATCTTTTCGAGTTCCATCGCGAGCTTGAACAGCGGGTCGTCGTGCAGGCCCAGCTCTTCGAGCACTTCGTGGCAGGTTTCGCGCATCAGCTTCGCGCGCGGATCATAGTTCTTGTACACACGGTGGCCGAAGCCCATCAGCTTCACGCCCGAGTTCTTGTCCTTCACCTGCTTGATGAACTCGGGAATGTTGTCGACCGAGCCGATTTCTTCCAGCATGTTCAGCGCGGCTTCGTTCGCGCCGCCGTGCGCCGGGCCCCACAGACACGCGATACCGGCCGCGATACATGCGAACGGATTCGCACCCGACGAACCGGCGAGACGCACGGTCGACGTCGACGCGTTCTGCTCATGGTCCGCGTGCAGGATCAGGATACGGTCGAGCGCGCGCACCAGCACGTCGTTGACCACGTACTCTTCGCACGGGTTCGAGAACATCATGCGCATGAAGTTTGCGCTGTACGACAGGTCGTTCTTCGGATACACGAACGGCTGGCCGATGCTGTACTTGTACGCCATCGCGACCAGCGTGGGGAGCTTCGCGATCATGCGGATTGCCGACACTTCGCGGTGACGCGGGTTATTGATGTCGAGCGAGTCGTGATAGAACGCCGACAGCGCGCCGACCGCGGCAACCAGAATCGCCATCGGGTGCGCGTCGCGACGGAAGCCGCGGAAGAAGAACTGCATCTGCTCGTGCACCATCGTGTGCTTGGTGACGGTGCCGACGAATTCGGCCTTCTGCTTTTCGTTCGGCAGCTCGCCGTTCAGCAGCAGGTAGCAGGTTTCCAGGAAGTCGGCGTTCTGCGCGAGGTTGTCGATCGCGTAGCCGCGGTAGAGCAGTTCGCCCTTGTCGCCGTCGATGTAGGTGATCGCCGAATTGCACGCCGCCGTCGACATGAAGCCCGGGTCGTACGTGAATTTGCCGGTCTGGCCGTACAGTTTGCGAATGTCGATTACATCGGGGCCAATCGTGCCCTTGTAAATCGGCATTTCAACGCTCGGCGAATTGTCGCTGAACGATAGCGTGGCTTTAACATCTGACGGGGTCATAGCACATCCTCAATCGAAGTATGGATACAGGGTTTCGATAATTGCACGCCTGGAACAACGGACTGGCGGCGCTCAAGCATTGCGCAGCA
This sequence comes from Paraburkholderia sp. JPY465, assembly GCF_050436725.1. Classification (NCBI taxonomy): domain Bacteria; kingdom Pseudomonadati; phylum Pseudomonadota; class Betaproteobacteria; order Burkholderiales; family Burkholderiaceae; genus Paraburkholderia; species Paraburkholderia sp. JPY465. The sequence continues at coordinate 1,577,834 of NZ_JBNDMT010000002.1, read as the reverse complement.
ACTCCAGAACCCGGACCACGTCCGGGTCGGCTAGATCGCCTTCTGGTTCCTTGCGTGCGAGCAGCAAGTCCATCAGGTCGTTATCGCTCAGCTCGAGCAGGCGCGTGAGTGCGCCAACGTCGGCATCGCTGAGGTCATGCTCATATCGGCTGAAAAAACGCTCGAAAATCAGGTCGTTTTCCAGCAGGCCCCGCCGTGCGCGCCAGCGAAGACGCGCGCGGCGGAGAGGGTCGGACTGATGCGATGTATCGGTCATGTCGGTACACCCCGCGCCGCGCCCAAGCGCACTGACTGCCCTCTCGGGGCAGCACGCGCCAGGGAGCGCGGGGCTCATTGATACTAGACAGCGCGGCGAACCATCAATTCCTTGATCTTGCCGATTGCCTTCGTCGGGTTCAGGCCCTTCGGGCAAACGTCGACGCAGTTCATGATCGTGTGGCAACGGAACAGACGATACGGGTCTTCCAGGTTGTCGAGGCGCTCGCCGGTTGCCTGGTCGCGGCTATCCGCGATGAAGCGGTAGGCTTGCAGCAGACCGGCCGGGCCGACGAACTTGTCCGGATTCCACCAGAAGCTCGGGCACGACGTCGAACAGCTCGCGCACAGGATACATTCGTACAGGCCGTCGAGCTCGTCGCGTTCTTCCGGCGACTGCAGACGTTCCTTTTCCGGCGGCGGCGTATCGTTGATCAGGTACGGCTTGATCGAGTGATACTGGTTGAAGAACTGCGTGAAGTCGCAGATCAGGTCACGCACGACGGGCAGGCCCGGCAGCGGACGCAGCACGATCTTCTGCGGCAGGTCGTTCAGGTTCGTCAGGCACGCGAGGCCGTTCTTGCCGTTGATGTTCATTGCGTCCGAACCGCACACGCCTTCGCGGCACGAGCGACGGAACGACAGGGTTTCGTCGAGCGCCTTCAGCTTGACGAGCGCGTCGAGCAGCATGCGTTCGTGCGAGTCGATTTCGATCTCGTACGTTTGCATGCGCGGAGCGGCGTCCTTGTCCGGATCGTAGCGGTAAATTTCAAATGTACGCTTGGCCATTTCTCTGAATTCCTTTGACTTGTGCCTTAGAAGGTACGCGCTTTCGGCGGAACCGATTCGACGGTCAGCGGTTGCATGTGAACCGGCTTGTAGTCGAGGCGATCGCCTTCGCTGAACCACAACGTATGGCGCAGCCAGTTTTCGTCGTCGCGATGTTCGAAGTCGTTTTGCGCGTGCGCGCCACGGCTTTCCTTGCGCGCTTCGGCGGAGACCATCGTGGCGCGTGCCACTTCGATCAGGTTCGCCACTTCCAGCGCTTCGACGCGGGCCGTGTTGAAGACCTTCGACTTGTCCTTCAGATGGATGTTGTCGACGCGCGCCGCCACTTCGCGGATGGCTTCGACCCCTTCGGCCAGCAGCGCCGAGGTACGAAACACGCCAGCGTGCTTCTGCATCGTGCCGCGGATGTCGTTCGCGACCGACTGTGCGTACTCGCCCGACGACGAGCTATCGAGCTTCGCCAGACGCGACAGCGCGAAGTCGGCTGCGTCTGCCGGCAGCGGCTTGTGTTCCTTCAGTTCCTTCACGTGCTTGACGATGTGGTTGCCGGCAGCACGGCCGAACACCACGAGGTCGAGCAGCGAGTTCGTGCCGAGACGGTTCGCACCGTGCACCGACACGCACGAGCATTCGCCCACTGCGTAGAAACCGTTGACGACTTCTTCGTGGCCGTTCGGCGTACCGACGACCTGACCGTTGATGTTCGTCGGGATACCGCCCATCTGGTAGTGGATGGTCGGCACGACCGGGATCGGCTCCTTGATGCAGTCGACGTTCGCGAACTTCAGCGCGATTTCGCGGATCGACGGCAGACGCTTCATGATGGTCTCGGCGCCGATGTGCGACAGGTCGAGCAGCACGTGATCCTTGTTCGGACCCACGCCGCGGCCTTCCTTGATTTCCTGGTCCATCGAACGCGAAACGAAGTCGCGCGGCGCCAGATCCTTCAGCGTCGGTGCGTAGCGTTCCATGAAACGCTCGCCGTTCGAGTTACGCAGAATACCGCCTTCGCCGCGCACACCTTCGGTAATCAGCACGCCCGCGCCGGCCACGCCGGTCGGGTGGAATTGCCAGAATTCCATGTCCTGCAGCGCGATGCCCGAACGGGCCGCCATGCCGAGGCCGTCACCGGTGTTGATGAACGCGTTGGTCGATGCCGCGAAGATCCGGCCTGCGCCGCCCGTGGCGAACAGCGTGGTCTTGCCTTCGAGGATGTAGACGTCGCCGGTTTCCATTTCCAGCGCGGTCACGCCGAGCACGTCGCCGTCGGCGTCGCGGATCAGGTCCAGCGCCATCCACTCGACGAAGAATTGCGTCTTGGCAGCAACGTTCTGCTGATACAGCGTGTGCAGCAGCGCGTGACCGGTACGGTCAGCCGCCGCGCAGGCGCGTTGCACCGGCTTTTCGCCGTAGTTCGCGGTGTGGCCGCCGAACGGGCGCTGATAGATCGTGCCGTCGGCGTTACGGTCGAACGGCATGCCGAAGTGTTCGAGTTCGTAGACGGCGTTCGGTGCTTCACGGCACATGAACTCGATCGCGTCCTGGTCGCCGAGCCAGTCGGAGCCCTTGATCGTGTCGTAGAAGTGGTAGTGCCAGTTGTCTTCGCTCATGTTGCCGAGCGAAGCGCCGATGCCGCCCTGGGCAGCGACCGTGTGCGAACGCGTCGGAAACACTTTGGACAGCACGCAGACCGATAGACCGGCGCGTGCCAGTTGCAGCGACGCGCGCATCCCCGAGCCGCCCGCGCCGACGATAACCACGTCAAACTTGCGACGCGGCAGAGAATTCTTGATTGCAACCATGCTTTTATACTCTCCAGAGAATCTGCGCAGCGTAGCCCGCACATGCGAGCAGCCAGAGGATCGTCAGCGCCTGCAGGACGAGACGCGTGCCAACGGGCTTCACGTAATCCATCCAGATGTCGCGCACACCCACCCACGCGTGGTAGAACAGCGAGAGAAGCGTGACGAACGTGGCGAGCTTCATCCACTGCGTCGCGAAGATCGACGCCCAGCCGTCGTACGAAAAGTCGCGCGCGAGGAAGAACCACGCGAGCAGAATCACCGTGTACACCGCCATCACGACGGCGGTGACACGTTGCGCGAGCCAGTCGCGCAGGCCGTAATGCGCGCCGACGACGAGACGCTTCGAACCGATTCGGTTATTGGCTGCCATTTTTTAGAATGCTCCGAACAGTTTTGCCGCGAATGCGATGGTGAGCAGCGACGACACGACAAACACGACGATAGAAGTCGACTTGCCCTTTTCCTTCGACACGGCATCGTGATTCGTATCCATCAGGAGGTGACGGATGCCGGCGCAGAAATGGAACAGGAAAGCCCACGCGAGAACCAGCGTGATCAGCTTGACGAGGATGTTGGAGAGGAAGCCCTTGAAGACTTCGAAGCTCAGTTCGGAAGTCAGGCTCTGATCGAAGAGGAACAGCAGGAACGGAAGGAAAAGAAACAACAAGGCACCGCTCACGCGATGCAGAATCGACACGCGCCCCGCCAGCGGGAGACGGTATGCCGTCAATATTTGCCCAATACCGATGTTCCGGAATTCCGGCCTCGGTTTCTTTACCGCTTCTGCCATGCTAGACCCCTACTATGTAGTCACACTAATCCGCAATTTTAGCGCCTTTTTATAACGCGCTGCAGCGAAAACCACCCTAGGTCCTTTGCTGCGCGCGCAATGAAAGCGCCTTCCGATCGGCACGCGTGTGGGACGCCGCGCCTCGTTTCAGCCCGATTCAGCTCAGATCGTTCTGATAGTAATACCCGGTTGTGACATACCAACCTCGCCGGACTTCAACCGGCCGATCCCCATAGGTATAGGACACGCGCTCGACCGAGAGCAACGGAAAACCCGCCGGCACATGCAGCAGGTCCGCCACGGAAGGCTCCGCCGCGACCGCGCGGATTTTTTCCGTGGCGCGAATCATGCGTGTGCCGAATTCGGTCTCGAACATCGCGTAGAGGGGACCTTTGTATTCCGAAAGCCGCTCGAGCGTGAGCCCGCGGAACACGGCGCCTGGTAGCCAGATCTCGTCGAGCACGGTGACTTCGCCGTCGAACTGCAGCAAACGCTTGATCAACACGACCGGATCGGCCGGCTTCAGATCGAGTTGTCGGGCGATTTCCGCCGATGCGCGCAGCCGCCGGCATTCGAGCAGACGACTGACGTGCGGATGCTCGGCGCCGTCGTCGGCGAGCAATCTCAGGAAACGGAACTGCGCGCGTTCTTCGTTGTGCGTCGCAACGAAGGTGCCCTTGCCCTGACGGCGCACCAGCAGGTTGTCGGCGGCGAGTTCGTCGATCGCCTTGCGCACCGTACCCTGACTCACCTTGAAACGCGCGGCCAGTTCGACTTCACTAGGAATGATCTCGCCCGGCTTCCATTCGCCGCTTTCGAGGCTCTGCGTAATCAAACCCTTGATCTGCTGATACAAAGGGCTGAATGTAGGCGACGCAGCAGCGGAAACAGCGGATACACCTTCGCCCGCGGCCCCCTGGCCATTCGGGTTCACAGGATTCGCCGGGTTCGAATTCATGCGCGCATTTCATCATAAAGCGCCGGGGCACGTCTAGGGTTTTCCCTTCGATAGATGTGTCTTATATAAGACATAAGATACTGTTGACTTTGTCGGTTTCGACTCCTACACTCCTTGTCGAGCAAGGGTTTGCGGGATTTTGCGGCAGCTGTTTGATGCAGTGCCGCGACGCTCCGGCCGCCACTCTGCACCATGCCGTCCCCTACGCAGTCCAGGTTTCGATTCGCCGCCATCCGTTGCATTCGCGTGCTGTATCCGTGTTGCAGCCGCTGGCCCGACACTCGCCGAAACGCGCTGTTTGCAGGAGCCCGCACCGTGCAATCGCGGCCCGGCCCGGCGTCAGCCCTGGACCATCCCGTCCCGCTCGGTAGTACGGATTTCCGGCACGGCGGTCTTGCCGCAACGCGCCGCCCGGTCTCGGCACATTCCGAGCCCGCACGCGAACAGTGAATTCCGCCGTGTTTCATAACGCTTCGCTGAACGCGCATATAGAATGGCGTTTTCCCTAGCGTCTAACGCATCGTCCTGGAGATTTCTCAATGGCTAAGCCCGCAAAGCGCGTTGCCGTCACCGGCGCCGCAGGTCAAATCGCTTACTCCCTGCTGTTCCGCATCGCCAATGGCGACCTGCTCGGCAAGGACCAGCCGGTGATCCTGCAACTGCTCGATCTGCCGCAAGCGCAAGCCGCCGTCAAAGGCGTCGTGATGGAACTGGATGATTGCGCATTCCCGCTGCTGTCGGGCGTCGTGATCACGGACGACCCGAAGGTCGCGTTCAAGGACGCCGACATTGCACTGCTCGTCGGCGCGCGTCCGCGTTCGAAGGGCATGGAGCGTAAGGATCTGCTGTCGGCCAACGCCGAAATCTTCACGGTTCAGGGCAAGGCGCTGAACGAAGTTGCCAGCCGCGACGTGAAGGTTCTGGTGGTCGGCAACCCGGCCAACACGAACGCGTACATCGCAATGAAGTCGGCGCCGGATCTGCCGAAGAAGAACTTCACCGCGATGCTGCGTCTGGACCACAACCGCGCGCTGTCGCAACTGGCGGCCAAGTCGGGCAAGCCGGTCGCGTCGATCGAAAAGCTCGCAGTGTGGGGCAACCACTCGCCGACCATGTACCCGGACTTCCGCGTCGCAACGGCTGAAGGTCAAGACCTGACCAAGCTGATCAACGACGAAGAATGGAACCGCAACACGTTCATCCCGACTGTCGGCAAGCGCGGCGCGGCGATCATCGAAGCGCGCGGCCTGTCGTCGGCGGCATCGGCGGCCAACGCTGCGATCGACCACGTGCGTGACTGGGTGCTCGGCACCAACGGCAAGTGGGTCACGATGGGCATCCCGTCGGACGGCTCGTACGGCATCCCCGAAGACATCATCTACGGCGTGCCCGTGACCTGCGAAAACGGCGAGTACAAGCGCGTCGAAGGTCTGGCAATCGACGCGTTCTCGCGCGAAAAGATGGACGCCACGCTGCAGGAACTGCTGGAAGAGCGCGACGGCGTTCAGCACCTGCTCGGCTAAGCATCTGATCTGATGCCGATGAACCGGAACTCCGAAGCGTCAGCGCGGCGGGTTCCGGTTTTTTTCGTGCGAATGGCGCTGCGATCGTCGCCATTCGTCTCTGATTCGAACGTGCTTTGCCGTCGCCCGACTATGCTCGCGCAGAGCGCGCCCGAATCCGACATTCCCAATCCTCACCACGCCCCACACGCCGAAGATGCGCGTTCTCACACCCGCCGAAGTGCTGTTTGAGGGCGAAGCGCCGCCCGCTGTGCTGCCTGCCTGCGACCACTACGCGGGAAGCGAAAAGCTGATGCTGAAGTCGCTCGCGTTACAGCAGCAACTCGGCCCGGTGTTCGATATCACGCTCGATTGCGAAGACGGCGCACAGGTCGGCCGCGAGGCCGAGCACGCGGAACTGGTCGCATCGCTGCTGGGCAGCGAGCACGACCGCTTCGGCCGCGTCGGCGTGCGCATCCACGACTTCGCTCACGCGCACTGGCGCGACGACGTGCGCCTGATTCTGCGCGCCGCAAAGCGTGCACCCGCTTACATCACGCTACCGAAAATCCGCAACGTCCACGATGCCGCCGAAATGCTCGCGTTCATCGAGGCGACGCGGCGCGAGCTCGGCATCGCGCAGCCGGTGCCGGTGCAGTTGCTGGTCGAAACCCACGGCGCGCTCACGCGCGTGTTCGAACTGGCCGCGCTGCCGGGCGTCGAGGCGCTGAGCTTCGGCCTGATGGACTTCGTCTCCGCGCACGACGGCGCGATCCCCGATACCGCGATGCGCTCGCCGGGCCAATTCGATCATCCGCTCGTGCGGCGCGCGAAGCTCGAGATTTCGGCGGCCTGCCATGCGTATGGCAAGGTGCCGTCGCACAACGTCAGCACCGAAGTGCGCGACATGAGCGTGGTCGCGAACGACGCGCAGCGCGCCCGCAATGAATTCGGCTACACGCGCATGTGGAGCATTCATCCGGCGCAGATCGAGTCGATCGTCGCCGCGTTCGCGCCGCGCGACGAAGAGATCACGACCGCCACCGAAATCCTGCTGGCTGCGCAGTCCGCGCATTGGGGCCCGACACGTCACGGTGATACGCTGCACGACCGCGCGAGCTACCGCTATTACTGGTCGGTGCTGCGCCGCGCGCAGAGCACCGGCCGCGCTGTTCCGCAAGAAGCGGCGCCGCTCTTTGCGCGAGTGGGCGCTAACGGACAGTCAGTGGTATAAGCGACGCGTTTTTCAAACGGCAGCAGCGATGAGCCGGCACACAGGAGAAGGCGGAACATGAGCGAGACGACGCAAGCCGCTGACGCAACAGGCGGCAACGAAACGCAAAGCGGCTTCAAACCGAAAAAATCCGTCGCGCTGTCGGGCGTGACCGCGGGCAACACCGCGCTGTGCACGGTCGGCAAGACCGGCAACGATCTGCACTATCGCGGCTACGACATTCTCGACATCGCCGAGGCGTGCGAATTCGAAGAGATCGCTTACCTGCTGGTTCACGGCAAGCTGCCGACCCAGTCCGAACTGACCGCCTACAAGACCAGGCTGAAGTCGATGCGCGGCCTGCCCGCCAACGTGAAGGCCGCGCTCGAATGGATTCCGGCCGCCGCGCATCCGATGGACGTGATGCGCACCGGCGTGTCGGTGCTCGGCACGGTGCTGCCCGAGAAGGACGATCACAACCTGTCCGGCGCGCGCGACATCGCCGACAAGCTGATGGCCTCGCTCGGCTCGATGCTGCTGTACTGGTATCACTACTCGCACAACGGCAAGCGCATCGAGGTCGAAACCGACGACGATTCGATCGGCGGCCACTTCCTGCATCTGCTGCATGGCGTCGAGCCGTCGAAGGCGTGGGTCGATGCGATGCACGTATCGCTGAACCTGTACGCGGAGCACGAGTTCAACGCATCGACCTTCACGGGCCGCGTGATCGCGGGCACGGGCTCGGACATCTATTCGGCGATCACCGGCGCGATCGGCGCGCTGCGCGGCCCGAAGCACGGCGGCGCCAACGAAGCCGCGTTCGACATCCAGTCGCGCTACCAGACGCCCGACGAAGCCGAAGCCGACATCCGCCGCCGCGTCGAGAACAAGGAAGTGGTGATCGGCTTCGGCCATCCGGTCTACACGATCTCGGACCCGCGCAACAAGGTCATCAAGGAAGTCGCGAAGAAGCTCTCGAAGGAAGCGGGCAACATGAAGCTGTTCTCGATCGCCGAGCGCCTCGAATCGGTGATGTGGGAAGCGAAGAAGATGTTCCCGAACCTCGACTGGTTCAGCGCGGTGTCGTATCACATGATGGGTGTGCCGACCGCGATGTTCACGCCGCTGTTCGTGATCTCGCGTACGGCCGGCTGGAGCGCGCACATCATCGAACAGCGCGTCGACAACAAGATCATCCGGCCGAGCGCAAATTACACCGGACCCGAGAATTTAAAGTACGTGCCGCTAAATAGGAGAAAATAGCGGTCGCTGTGCGCTCCACAGCGCGTGCAGTTCAGCCCGCGCGGCCGCCGGACCGGTCGTCCGCGCACTGTTTAACTGATTTTGATAGAAAGGTTTTCTCCATGAAAAAGCTGATGATCGCCGCCATGATTGGCGCCCTGTCTACGACGATGCTGACCGTCGCGACTGACGCCGCTGCTGCGGACACGGCCACCACCACCACGAAGAAGGCCGTCGCCAAGCGCCCGGAGCCGCGCCGCCTGGTCAAACGCAAGGCAAATCCGGTGAAGGAAGCGAAGGTCGATCCGATCCCGGAAGGGTCGGAAAAGTGGTCGTGCAAGGACGGTCTGGCTTTCGAAATGAAAGGCGACATGAAGCGTGACCAGATCGTCACGGTTCACTGGGCGAACAAAAACTACAACCTGCCGCGCGAAGCGACCACGACGGGCGCCGATCGCTTCCACGACGCAGCAACCGGTATGGACCTCGTCGTGATCCCGACGAAGGCCATGCTGTTCCAGGACAAGGACAGCTCGCGTCTCGCCGACGAGTGCAAGACAGTCGCGATGGAACAGGGCGCGCCGGCTGCAACGCAATCGAACGCGATCAACAAGACCGGCAACTGATTTTCGCCGCCAGGGAAGCCCCCGATGTCCGCCCCGATCTCCAACGTACGACCCGCCCCGGACGCTGTCCTGGTCGATATCGTCGACTACGTGCTGGATTACCGGATCGACAGCGCGCTCGCGCTGGAAACTGCGCGTCATTGCCTGATCGACACGCTCGGTTGCGGACTCGAGGCGCTTACCTACCCGGCCTGCACCAAGCTGATGGGACCGATCGTGGCAGGCACGATCGTCCCCAACGGCGCGAAGGTGCCGGGCACGTCGTTCCAGCTGGACCCGGTTCAGGCCGCCTTCAACATCGGCGCGATGATCCGCTGGCTCGATTTCAACGACACCTGGCTCGCGGCCGAATGGGGCCATCCGTCCGATAACCTCGGCGGTATTCTCGCGACGGCCGACTGGCTCTCGCGTACCGCCATCGCAGCCGGCAAAGCGCCGCTGACGATGAAAGACGTCCTGATCGCAATGATCAAGGCGCACGAAATTCAAGGCTGCATCGCGCTCGAGAACTCGTTCAACAAGGTCGGGCTCGATCATGTGCTGCTCGTCAAGCTCGCGTCGACCGCGGTGGTCGGCCAGCTGATCGGCCTCACGCGCGACGAGCTGATCAACGCGGTATCGCAGGCGCTCGTCGATGGGCACGCGCTGCGCACCTACCGCCATGCGCCGAACACCGGTTCGCGCAAATCGTGGGCCGCTGGCGACGCCACCTCGCGCGCCGTGCGCCTCGCGCTGATCTCGAAGACCGGCGAGATGGGCTATCCGTCGGTGCTCAGCGCAAAAACGTGGGGCTTCTACGACGTGCTGTTCAACGGCAACGCGTTCCGGTTCCAGCGTCCGTACGGCTCGTACGTGATGGAAAACGTGCTGTTCAAGATCTCGTTTCCGGCCGAGTTCCACGCGCAAACCGCCGCGGAAGCCGCGCTCGCGCTGCATGCGCAGCTCGCCGCACAGGGCCGGCGCATCGAAGACATTCGCCGCGTGACGATCCGCACGCACGAAGCCGCGATTCGCATCATCGATAAAAAAGGCCCGCTGAACAATCCGGCCGACCGTGATCATTGCATCCAGTACATGATCGCGGTGCCGCTGATTTTCGGCCGTCTGACTGCCGCCGATTACGAAGATTCAGTGGCGCAGGACTCGCGTATCGATGCGTTGCGCGCGAAAATGGAATGCGTGGAAGATCCACAGTTCACGAAGGATTATCACGACCCGGAGAAGCGTTCGATCGCCAATGCACTGACGATCGAATTCAACGACGGGTCGAAGTTCGGGGAAGTCGTAGTCGAATACCCGATCGGTCATAAGCGCCGCCGCGAGGACGGTATTCCGTTGCTGGTCGAGAAGTTCAAGACCAACCTCGCGCGGCGCTTTCCGGTCAAGCAACAACTCGCGATTCTCGACGCATCGCTCGACCAGGCCAGGCTCGAAGCGACGCCGGTCAATGAATACGTCGATCTTTACGTCATCTAGGCTGAGTACTGTAGTTCCGCGATCCAAACCAAGGAAAACACCATGGCCCACAACCTCCACAAAACGCTCAAGGAATTCGACAGCGGTTCCGGCAAAGGCAAGTTCTACTCCCTGCCGCAACTCGGCAAGGCTCTGAACCTCAAAATCGACCGTCTGCCGGTCTCGATCCGTATCGTGCTGGAATCGGTGCTGCGCAACTACGACGGCAAGAAAATCGCCGAAGAACATGTCACGCAACTCGCGAACTGGAAGCCGAACGCGGCGCGCGTCGATGAAATTCCGTTCGTCGTGTCGCGCGTCGTGCTGCAGGACTTCACCGGCGTGCCGCTGCTCGCCGACATCGCCGCGATGCGCGGCGTCGCGAAGGCTGTCGGCAAGAATCCGAAGTCGATCGAGCCGCTGGTGCCGGTGGACCTCGTCGTCGACCACTCGGTGCAGATCGACCACTTCCGCGAGAAGAACGCGCTCGACCTGAACATGAAGCTGGAATTCCAGCGCAACAACGAGCGCTACCAGTTCATGAAGTGGGGCATGCAGGCGTTCGACACGTTCAAGGTCGTGCCCCCGGGCGTCGGCATCGTTCACCAGGTGAACCTCGAATACCTCGCACGCGGCGTGCACAAGAAGGCCGACGGCGCGGACACCGTGTACTACCCGGATTCGCTGGTCGGCACGGATAGCCACACCACGATGATCAACGGCATCGGCGTGGTCGGCTGGGGCGTGGGCGGTATCGAAGCCGAAGCAGGCATGCTCGGCCAGCCGGTGTACTTCCTGACGCCGGACGTCGTCGGTGTGCACCTGAAGGGCAAGCTGATCGAAGGCGTGACCGCAACCGACCTCGTGCTGACGATCACCGAACTGCTGCGTAAGGAGAAGGTCGTCGGCAAGTTCGTCGAGTTCTTCGGCGAAGGCACGCGCTCGCTGTCGGTGCCGGACCGCGCGACGATCGGCAACATGGCGCCGGAATACGGCGCGACGATGGGCTTCTTCCCGGTCGACGAAAAGACCATCGAGTTCTTCCACGGCACGGGCCGCACGGACGCGGAAATCTCGGCGTTCGAAAACTACTTCAAGGCGCAGGAGCTGTTCGGCATTCCGGCCGATGGCGACATCGACTACACGAAGGTCGTCACGCTGGATCTCGCCACGGTCGCGCCGTCGCTGGCAGGCCCGAAGCGTCCGCAGGACCGCATCGAGATCGGCCACGTGAAGTCGACCTTCACCGACCTGTTCTCGAAGCCGGTCTCTGAAAACGGCTTCGCTAAAAAGGCCGCCGATCTCGACGCGCAATACACGACGAGCAACGGCGTCGACGTGAAGAACGGCGACGTGCTGATCGCCGCGATCACGTCGTGCACGAACACGTCGAACCCGAGCGTGCTGCTCGCCGCCGGTCTGCTCGCGAAGAAGGCTGTCGAGGCTGGCCTGACGGTTGCGCCGCACATCAAGACGTCGCTGGCGCCGGGATCGCGCATCGTCACCGAGTATCTGACGAAGACCGACCTGCTGAAGTACCTCGACAAGCTCGGCTTCACGCTGGCCGCATACGGCTGCACGACGTGCATCGGCAACGCGGGCGACCTGACGCCGGAACTGAACGAGGCAATCACGAAGAACGACATCGTCGCGGCAGCGGTGCTGTCTGGCAACCGTAACTTCGAAGCGCGTATCCACCCGAATATCCGCGCGAACTTCCTCGCGTCGCCGCCGCTCGTCGTCGCATACGCGATCGCCGGCAACATCACGCGCGACCTGATGACCGAGCCGGTCGGCAAGGGCAAGGGCGGCAAGGACATCTACCTCGGCGACATCTGGCCGACCAGCGACGAAGTCAACGCGCTGCTGAAGTACGCGATGGATGCCGACGCGTTCCGCAAGAACTACTCGCAGCTCACGAAGAAGGGCGACCTGTGGAGCAAGATCGAGGGCGAAGAAGGTCAGGTCTACGACTGGCCGAAGTCGACCTACATCGCCGAGCCGCCGTTCTTCGGCAAGGACTTCTCGATGACGCCGGCTTCCAGCATCGCGCCGGTCAAGGGCGCACGCGCGCTGGGCATCTTCGGTGACTCGGTCACGACCGACCACATCAGCCCGGCAGGCTCGATCAAGGAAGACTCGCCGGCAGGCCGCTGGCTGAAGGAAAACGGCGTGCAGAAGGCCGACTTCAACAGCTACGGCTCGCGTCGCGGCAACCACGACGTGATGATGCGCGGCACGTTCGCGAACGTCCGTATCAAGAACCTGATGATCCCGGCGAAGGCGGACGGCACGCGCGTCGAAGGCGGCCTGACGATTCATCAGCCGAGCGGCGAACAGCTGTCGATCTACGACGCGGCGATGAAGTACATCGACGCCGGCACGCCGACCATCGTCTTCGCGGGCGAAGAATACGGCACGGGTTCGTCGCGCGACTGGGCGGCCAAGGGCACGCAGCTGCTGGGCGTGAAGGCCGTGGTCGCACGCAGCTTCGAGCGGATCCACCGTTCGAACCTCGTCGGCATGGGCGTTCTGCCGCTGCAGTTCAAGGGCTCGGATAGCGTACAGTCGCTCGGCATCACCGGCGAAGAAACGTACGACATCGAAGGCCTCGGTGACGACTTCAAGCCGCAACAGGAAGTCACGCTCGTGATCCACGGCAAGGACGGCGACAAGCGCGTTCCGGTGCTGCTGCGTATCGACACGCCGATCGAAGTGGACTACTACAAGCACGGCGGGATTCTGCCGTTCGTGCTGCGCTCGCTGCTGGCTGCTTAAACCCCGCGGCAACGAATATAGCCTCGCTGTTTTGCAGGGGCTGCGTCCTGTGGAGGGCGCAGCCGACTTTGGAGCCCGACCTCAGGTCGGGCTTTTTTTTGGTTCTTCGCAGCGTGCCAAGCAGGATGCGGAAGGGACTCGAACCTGACGCGAAGTTCGGCATCACGACAACATGCCGCGCGACAACCTGCCCAATTTCTTCTTCGCGGGAAATACCTTACATTTTCCTTGAGGCGGCAAACAGTTGAGGTAGTTGGAGTAGCCGCCGAGGGCGTCTTCGATCATGAGAAGACGTGTGTGGGATGCGTCTCACCCCGGGCGTCAGCGCCGCGCTCGTGCACAGCGCACATATGACGGCCGCACGCCGTCCCCTGGCTGCGGCGCCCCGTGAGACGTGTCCTCCTGATACAACGCAAGCTGAATGCTATGCTCAACTTCACCTTGGAGGGAATGCCTTTGAATACTGACTCTGACCACTGCTATGTAAGCCGCTCGCGTGGCTTCGGTAAGAGCCAGCGAGCATCCCGCAGGACTGAACGGTCCTGATAGATACGTCTGAAGACGTGTCCTGTATGAAACGCGCCGGTACGCAATGTCCGGCGCGTTTGTTTTTCTGGTGCCCAACTCGACGGGACCGCACCTAGTCCGCGAAGGGCGTGCAGGGTTCGGTGCCCGCCACCATCACTTCAAGCCGAAATCGACCCGCGTCGTCGCACCCTTGTCCTTGATATCGTCGGCATTCATCTTCGGAGCGACGATAAACACGCGGCTGCTGTCGATCTTGCCCTCCAGGTACTGTTGCACGCTCTGCGCGCGCTGCTGCGCAAGCTGCCGCAGGCTCGCGTCGTCGATCGGCGCGTTGGCCGCGAGCGCGCTCTTCATGTCGTCGTCGGGCAGCGTCTTCGTCATGCCGATGAAGTTGCGCGGTTTCTTGAAGTCGGAGGACTTGTAGGCCTTGGTCAGATACTTGTCATAGTCTTTCTGATCGACCGTGACCGTCGACGGATCGACGCTCTCGCCGTTACCCACCGTATCCTTGATCTTCTGCCGCTTGACCATCTGATCGACGTATCGCGTGCGCAGCGCCGGCTCGTCGACCTTCGGATCGACGCGGCCAATCAGGTCCATGCGGATCGACGGCTTGTCGGTGAGTGCCTTCACGATCGTGTCGAGTTTCTGCTTGTCGGCGTCGGTGAGCGTGGCCGAGCCGGCCTCGAATTCGACATAGCCGAGGTCCTCGCCACTGCCGCCGAACGCATGCGCAATCAACGAGAATGGCGCGGTCACCGCCTTCTCGAGCAGATTCAGCACCGCATGCCAGATCAGCCCGCCGATGCTGAACTCGGGGTTCGACAGCGAGCCCGACACCGGCAGGTTCACGTCGATCTCGCCACGCGAGTTCTTCAGCAGCGAGATCGCGAAACGCACCGGCAGTTTGGTCGCGGTGTCGTTGTCGATGTGATCGCCGAAGGTCAGCTGATCGATGAACAGGTGGTTGTTCGCGTTCAACTGGTCGTTCGCAAGCTGATAGTGCAGATCGACGTTGAGCTTGCCCTTCGTGATCGGATAGCCTGCGTATTTCGCCGAATACGGCGTCAGGTTGGTCAGCTCGATGTCGTGTGCGGTCGCGGTCAGATCGAGCGCCGGTTTCGCGATCAGCGGATTGACGGTGCCGCGAATCGTGAGCGGACCGTTGGCCGCGAGTTTCGCGGCGACGTCGACCGGTGCGGGCGTGGTCGATTCCGTACCGAACGCGCCGATGGTGCCCTGAATGTCGACGAGGTTCGCCGTGTAGTTCGGCTTGATGAAGTTGTCGGTGTAAGTCACGCGGCCCTGTTGCAACACCAGTTGCCCGAAGTGCATCTTGAGCGGATTTTGTGGCGGCGTCGCGGCCGTGGCGGTGACCACAGGCGTGGTGGTTGCCTTGCCCGCCGCTGCAGCCGATGCTGCCCCGACCGGCGTCGGCGCCGACGCCGCGACGGCTTCGGACACCGCCTCGGGCGTCAGCGGAATCGGGTGGGAGCCGCTCTTGCTGCGCGTCAGCGACTGCGTCGTACCGCCCTCGTGCGCGACCACATCCTTCAGGTTCAGCTTGCCTTGGGCGTCGAGCAGCACGCGGCCATAGAACTTCGAGAACGTCACCCGCCCCGCGTCGACCACGGTCCCTCCGTGCTCGTCGTAATCGGCCTTCAGGTTCGTCAGCGCAAGCGAGCCCCAGCCCGCGAACAGGTCGGATGTCGCCTTGTCGATCAGCCGCACGGCGACGAGCGCCATGTCGCCGCGATAGTTCGCCTTCAGCGACTTCGCCTGGCTGACCGAGAGATCGCCATTCGCATTCAGCAGCGCGCTCGCGAGCGACGCGTTCAGCTTGCTGCCGAAGTACGGCTCGAACGCGGCCGCGTCGAGCTGGTTCGCGTTGAGCTTGACGGCCAGCTTCAGCGGCGTCGCGGTGACGTCGCCCTTTACGCCGAGCGTGCCCTTTTTGTTCAACGTCGCCTGCAGGTCGACGGGCAGCGGTCGGCTCAGGTCGTCGCTGATCTGCTGCACCTTCAGCTGCACCGGCGTAAAGCTCAGTTTGACTGGCTGCGGCGTCGTGTTGTCGGTGAACTCGGCGGTCGCGTCTTTGAGCGTCAATTCGCCGATCTTGTAGCGCCATGCCGGGCCCTCGGCCTGCGCTTTTTTCGCCGCGTGAATCGCCGTGCGCTCCGTCGCCTGTTCATGCGCCCCGGCGAGCGAGTTCAGATTAATGGTGCCGTCCTTCAGGCGTTGCGCGTCGACCGCGAGGCCGGTTGCGTCGACGCTCGTCACGTCGGCCGTGCGCGCCGCGACGTCGACCTGCTTGACCACCACGTTGCCCTGCGCGAGCGAGATCACCGGCGTTTTGTCGCCGCGCGCCGCGAGCTTCACCTTCTGCATGTCCAGCTTCGTGTCCGCGACCGTCAGCGCCATGGGCGACTTCGACCAGTTCGCGTCGATATTCGTCGTCGCGGACAACGCACCGTCGAGCACCTGCGCGGACGTCGCGGTGTCGAGATATGGCTGCAGCGGCGGCAGCTTCAGCGACTTCAGATCGAGCTTCGCGCTCGCCGTCTTCGCCGCGAGGCCGACCGTGCCGTCGGCGGCGAGCGAACCGCCGCCGTCCTTCAGGTTCGTGTTCAGCGTGTAATGCGCGGGCGCCGACGCGAGCGTCGAGAAATCGGTCAGCGTGACCGCGAGATTTTGCAGACCGGCTTCGACCGGACGGGACGCGGCCTCGTCGTGTACGTTCACAGTGCCGTCGTTGAGTGTGAAACGTTTGATCGCGACGTCGAACGGCGGGGCCGCTTTTTCGGCGGCGGCGGCTTTGGGCTTGGCATTGGTGTCCGCGGTTTCCTTTGCCGCCGGTTTGCCCGGCGCGGGCGCAAACATATGCTCGACGCTCAACACACCGTTCTTGTCGCGCGCGAGACTCGCGCTCGGCGCGTCGATGCGGATATCGTCGAAGTGATAGACGCTCTTCAACGGCTCGAGCGATGCCGCCGCCACATGCACGGCGCGCGCCGCGAAGAACGGGGCCTTGCCCTGATCCTGCACGTCGACGCCGTTCAGGTCGACGGTGCCGGCCACCCGCAGCGACGGCGTGTCGTTCGCCATCACGAAGTTCAGCTTCAGGTCGGTGGACAGCTTGCCCGACTGCACGATCACCGGCAGCTTCGACGGCGCGTAGGACACCAGCTTCGGCACGTCGAGATCGTCGAAGCGCAGCGACACTTCCGACTCGCGCGACGCAGCGAACGGCTTGGTCCTGCCGTCGATCGCGAGCTGACTGTCCCCGTCGATGCGCGCGCGCAGTAGCGGTTCGACGAAGATATCGGTCTTCGACGGCAGCGTCGCGATGAACGGAATGCCGAGCTTCCATTCATCGATCACGTGACTCGTGCCGAGCACGCGGTCGTCGAACTTGACCTGGCCGTTTTCGACGCGAATGTTGGACACCGAGAACTGCGTCGGCTTGCTGTTCGGTTTTGCCGGCTGATTCGCGAACTTCTCGATCAGGTCGCTGAAATTGAAATGCTGTGCATCGAGGCGAACGAGATGAAAGCGCGGTGAATCGACCTGCACTTCGTCGACGATCGGCGCGCCGCGAAACAGCGAACTCCACGACGGCTTCACGATGAGCCGCGAAATATCGACGAAGTCACCCGCGCCGCCGCGCTCGCCGATATGCACGTTGTCGGCCTCGAAACGCAGGGTGTACGGATTGAGCGCGATGCGGCCGATCGACGCCGGCCGGTCGAGCTGCTTGCTCAGTTGCTGGCTCGCGATATGGCGAATCAGCGGCGGCGCCGCGAAAAAGCCGAGCAGGCCGAACACGACGACGAAGATCAACAAACCGACGAGAATTCGCCGCGTACGGTGCGACTGCGCGACTGCGCGCACAGTCTGAATGGAGGAGGCTAACGATGCTTTATTGAGGCTTGCCATGCTCGATGTGGAGGAAGGCGGCGGCAAGCCCGCCGCGAAAAACAGAGATCCCGCAAGCGGCAGTATAAGTCTTGAATCAATGGTTAGACAGGAATGTCAGGCCCACCTTGACGAATCGTGCTGCTGACCGACCGGTTTTCCCGCGCAGAAATTATCGCGAGCGTTAGATAACGACACCGGACGGCGGCGCGCGGTTTGCCCGCGCGCCGTTCACATCATTGCCGCACGACCGGCGGCGGCTGCCAGCTGCCGTCGGTGGCTTGCGGCTTCGGCGCATAGAGGCGCAGCACCAGTTGCATCTCCGCGCGCGGTGCGGGCAGCCAGTTGCCGGTGCGGCTGCGCGTCGACGACACGACCACATCGAGCGAACCATCGCGATTGCGGCGCGCGCCATTGCGATCGCCAACCGCGAGCCGCGCCGGCGCGTTCTCGCTCAGCGCGCCATCCTTCGTGTACGCGGTGATCGTCCAGAATCCGCGCACCGGCGGCAACTGGTTCGCCGCGAAGTGGATCACGTAGCGATTCGCGCCGTTCAGCGTGTTGCCGTCGCTGTCCTGCGTGACGACCGCGCGTACTTCGTCATCCTTCGTGCCGATCCCCAACTGCGCGCTCGCCGCATACGCGCGCAATGCGTAGTCGGGACCATAGTTGCCGACGCCGTCGCCGAGCCAGCTCCAGCCATTCGCGCTCAGCAGATTCGACGGCGGTGTCGCGACGCGCTCGCGACCCTCGGCGAGACCGGCCGCGAGCACAGCCGATGACTTCGGCAGCTTCACGGGATCGCCCGGCGTCACGCCGAGGTCGGAGAGGAACTTGAGCGCGTGCGGATCGGCCGGTGTCGGCGGATTGTCAGGCAACGCATCGGCAAGACGGCCGAAGAAGCCGCCTGCGTCGAGCGCGGCGACCTGCTGCGCCGGCGTGCCGCTCGGGCCCGCCACGCTGCTTGCGTAACTGCGCGGCGGCACCGCCGGCTCCGCGTCGCCGACAAACACGCTCAACGGCTCCAGACGGATCGCGCGCTGCAGCTTGCGCACCGCGTTCAGATCGCGCGCACCGCTCGACTGGATGCGCACGCTGATCCAGGCGTTGCGGGTCGGCACCTCGACGCGCGTCGCGCCCTTCGGCAGCTCGCCCTTCCAGCCCGGCGCGACGAACGCGATCGTCTGCGCGCGCAGGCCCTTCGCAGTGCCCGTGCCCGTGGCGAACTGCGGCCCGGTCGACCACGCGACGTTGGTCCACATGTCGAGCACGCGCGCATCGACGTAACGGCCATGCGAATCAGGTAGCGCCAGGATCACCGGCTCGGCTGCAAGGTCGAGCCAGCCGGTCGAGTCGAGCGTGTCGAGGCTCGGCTGCGGCGGGTTGGTCGCGCCGATCGGCGGCAGCGCCTGCGCGTGACGCAGCGTGTTGAACGGCGCCTGGCCCGGCTCTGTGCCGACCGCCGCATCGCGCGCGGCGCTCATCAGCACGAGCGGATAGCCGAATACGTACGAGTCGGCGACTTCGTCCTTGACCCAGCCGTTGCTTTGTTGCGTCGCGATGGGGGTCGACGCGCAGCTGGCCAGCAGTGCGAGACCCGCGAGCGAAACACAGGTTCGTTGCAGCAAAAACAGTTCTCGGAGATTTTTTATCATTCGTTCAGAGTGCGGAGCGTGCAGTCCTATAGGAGATGCCGGTGTGCAGCGCCACGTGCATGCGCGGTTCTCCCGAAACACTGCGCAGCGAGTCCGCGGATTGCGATTCCGACAACCTCGCGTTGTATCGTATCCTTGCTAGCCAGGCAAGCACAAAGCAGGGAATTGCAGCTAGCGGCGCACAGGCGGCTACCCGAGGGAGCATCCAGCGTCGCTGCCACATTATGTTCCCGCGCCAACGGCTCGCGCGAACGCGCGACGCTTTTTTGATTCGCGAATCCGTCGATCCGCCTTTTTGCCGATTGCCCCTACTCTTTCGTCGTCCTGCATTCGGAGCGTTTCAATGTACATGCCCGCCCATTTCGAAGAGAACCGTCCAGAGGTTCTTCACCGCCTGATCGCCGAGCACTCTTTCGGCGCGCTGATTACGCACGGCCCCAATGGGCTCGACGCGAATCATTTGCCGTTCGAGGCGCAGGCGGACGCGGCGGATTCGTCACGGCTGGTACTGCGCGCGCACGTCGCGCGGGCGAACCCGGTCTGGCAGGAAGCCGCGACTCATCCCGAAGCGCTCGTAATCTTCCAGGGGCCCACCGCCTATATTTCGCCTAGCTGGTACCCGAGCAAACACGAAACGCACAAGCAGGTGCCGACCTACAACTATATGGTCGTACATGCACATGGCAGGATCGTGGTGCATGACGATGAATCGTTCCTGCGGGGCCTCGTCGCGCGACTCACGCGCAAGATGGAAGCCGGCGAGCCGGTGCCGTGGAAGATGGGCGACGCGCCGGCCGACTACATCGCGCAGATGCTCGGCGCGATCGTCGGTATCGAAATCGAGGTGACGCGGCTCGTCGGCAAATGGAAGCTCGGCCAGAACAAGGCAGCCGAAGACCGGCGCGGCGCGGCGCAAACGCTGCTCGCGCGCGACGGCGATCAACAGAAAGCGGTCGGACAGGCGATGCTCGACGCGCCGCCGGCGTTTTGACGGCGAGCGCATAATCCGGCCTTGACCTTCCCATCATGGGAAGGTCGATACTGGCTTCACCATGCGGCCCGATGCCGCCACGAGCCTTGCCTGCCATGACCGGACTTGCCAACCCGCAGCGCCCCGCCGACGCTGCCGCTTCCCCTTCACTTACGCGCGTCGTCGAACTCGACATCGGCGGGATGACTTGCGCGTCGTGCGCGAGCCGCGTCGAAAAAGCGCTGACCAAGCTGCCGGGGGTGGCGCGCGCATCGGTGAATCTCGCGACCGAGCGCGCCCGCGTGGAAAGCGACGCGACGCTCGCGCCTCAGCAACTGGCCGATGCCGTGCGCAAGGCCGGATATGAAGCAACGCCGGTCGCTAACTCCGATGTCGCCGAACAGACAATCGCGCCGCTTGCCGCGGCACCCGCCGACACGCCGCTGACCACTGAACTGGAGATCGGCGGCATGACCTGCGCCGCCTGCGCGTTGCGCGTCGAAAAGGCGCTCGCGAAGGTGCCTGGCGTCGTGCGCGCGTCGGTCAATCTGGCGACCGAAACCGCCACCGTTCATCCGCAAGGCACCGCATCCGCCGATGCCGCCGCGCTGATCGCCGCCGTCAGGAAAGCCGGCTACGAAGCGACGCTCAGCGCACCGCCCGCTGCTGTCGCTCCCGCCGAGCCGACGGCAGCGACGGCCGCCTCGACTGGCGACGTCAGCGAGATCCTCGACACGACGCACGCCCCGGCCGTCGACCGCAAGCAGATTCAAATCCGCCGCGACCTCGCGAGCGTGGTCGCGTCCGCGTTGCTGACGCTGCCGCTCGTCGCGCCGATGTTCGGCGAATGGTTCGGCCTGCACGCAATGCTGCCGGCGTGGCCGCAGTTCGTGCTCGCGTCGATCGTGCAGTTCGTGTTCGGCGCGCGCTTCTATCGCGCCGCCTGGCGCGCGGTGCGCGCCGGCGCGGGCAACATGGACCTGCTGGTCGCGCTCGGCACGTCGGCGGCGTACGGCATCAGCGTCTACGAACTCGCTCTGCATCGGGGCGACACGATGCATCTGTACTTCGAGGCATCGGCGGTCGTGATCACGCTGGTGCGCTTCGGCAAATGGCTCGAGGCGCGCGCGAAGCGCCAGACCACCGACGCGATCCGGGCGCTCAACGCGCTGCGCCCCGAGCGCGCGCGCATCCGCGACGGCGCCGGCGAACGCGAGGTACCGCTCGCGCAGGTGCGGGTCGGCACCATCGTGATCGTCCGGCCGGGCGAGCGCGTGCCGGTCGACGGCGCAGTGCTCGAAGGCCGCACGCATATCGACGAAGCGCTGATCACCGGCGAAAGCCTGCCGGTGCCGAAGCAGACCGGCGACGCCGTCACGGCCGGCTCGATCAACGGCGAAGGCGCGCTCGTAGTGACGACCACCGCGATCGGGGCGGAGACGACGCTCGCGCGCATCATCCGGCTCGTCGAAAGCGCGCAGGCCGAGAAGGCGCCAATCCAGCGCCTAGTCGACCGCGTCAGCGA
This sequence comes from Paraburkholderia sp. JPY465, assembly GCF_050436725.1. Taxonomy (NCBI): domain Bacteria; kingdom Pseudomonadati; phylum Pseudomonadota; class Betaproteobacteria; order Burkholderiales; family Burkholderiaceae; genus Paraburkholderia; species Paraburkholderia sp. JPY465. The sequence goes on along the minus strand of NZ_JBNDMT010000002.1, from coordinate 1,555,825 downwards.
AATCTTCGTGCCGGCCATTCTCGCGCTCGCCGCGCTGACCCTCATCGGCTGGCTGATCGCCGGCGCGGGCGCGGAAACCGCGATCCTGAACGCGGTCGCGGTGCTGGTGATCGCCTGCCCGTGCGCGCTTGGACTCGCGACACCCGCCGCGATCATGGCCGGCACCGGCGTCGCCGCGCGCCACGGCGTGCTGATCAAGGACGCGGAAGCGCTGGAAGTCGCGCATCGCGTGTCGATCGTCGCGTTCGATAAAACCGGCACGCTGACGCTCGGCCAGCCATCAGTGACGGCGTTCGAGCCGGTCGGCAGCACGAGCCGCGACGAAGCGCTCGCGCTCGCGGCGGCGGTGCAGCGGCATAGCGATCATCCGCTGGCGCGGGCGGTGGTGCGCGCGTACGAGGCTCAACTCGGGCGAATCGCTGGCGAACCCGGCGGGCCAACCGCCAGCGCCGCTCGCGCCGTCGCCGGCCGGGGCGTCGAAGCCGACGTCGACGGCCGCACCCTCGCGCTCGGCAGCACGCGCTGGCTGCGCGAGCTCGACATCGCATTGCCGGCCGCGCTCACCGCGCGCGCGCAGGAACTCGAAGCGGCGGGCAACACGGTGTCGTGGCTGATGACGCGTGCGCCGGACTCCCCCGAAGCGCTCGCGCTGATCGCGTTCGGCGACACGGTGAAGCCGACCGCGCGCGCGGCCGTCGCGCGGCTCGCGCAAATGGGCATCCGCAGCGTACTCGTGACCGGCGATAACCACGGCAGTGCGGCGAGCGTCGCGCGGGCGCTCGGCATCGACGAATTTCACGCCGAGGTGCTGCCCGACGACAAGGCCCGGGTGATCCGCGACCTGAAGATGCGCCACGCCGGCATCGTAGCGATGGCGGGCGACGGCATCAACGACGCGCCCGCACTGGCCGCCGCTGACATCGGCATTGCGATGGCGACCGGCACCGACGTCGCCATGCACGCGGCCGGCATCACGCTGATGCGCGGTGACCCGGCGCTGGTCGCCGATGCGATCGACATCTCGCGCCGAACCTGGCGCAAGATCCAGCAGAACCTGTTCTGGGCATTCGTGTACAACCTGATCGGCATTCCGCTGGCCGCGTTCGGCTTACTCAATCCGATGCTGGCGGGCGCGGCGATGGCGTTTTCGAGCGTCAGCGTCGTCACCAATGCGCTGCTGCTGCGGACGTGGCGCACAGCGCGCGGTCGCACCGTCGATCAGGCGCGTTGAGTAGCGAAGAACACCCTTCCCGCCTTCCGTCTCGTCCTTTTTGGGGCCCGCTGCGGCCCCTTTCGACCTGTTACGGCCGGCTTACATTCACCCTCAAGCCCGCCCTCTCCGAGCCGTAAACAAGTCAATCGATGCCCGATCGCGGCCACGCCCGACGAGCATCGCCTAATCCCCATTTCACGCCTGCCCATGAACTCACTCTTCTCGCGCCGCGCCAGCGTCGGCGCCCGGCTTGCCGTGCTCTCGTGCGTGCTGGTCGCGGTAATTTTCAGCACCTTCGCGTGGGCGCTCGCACGCGCCGCCGGCGACCAGGTGCGCGACCAGGTGCTCGCGCGCATCGCCGAAAAAGACCGCTCGATCGCCGCGATGATCGCGCTGTTCGACCAGGCGCTGTCGGCCGAGGTCGATCGGTCGATGGCGCTATTCGCGAGCTTCCTGCCCGCCGACTTCTCGCTCGACGACACGCAGAAAGTCGACATCGGCGGCACCGCGACGCCGACTTTCAAAGCCGGCGACAAGGTGCTGAACCTCGACTTCACGATTCCCGACCAGTTCCTCCAACGCAGCGGCGCGATCGCGACCATTTTTGCGCGCAGCGGCGACGATTTCGTGCGCGTGACCACGTCGCTGAAGAAGCAGGACGGCACCCGCGCGATCGGCACGCTGCTCGACCGCAAGGGGCCCGCGTATGCGCCTCTGCTCGCGAACCGCACGTACACCGGCCTCGCCCCGCTGTTCGGCAAGCGCATGATCACGCAGTACAAGCCGATCACCGACGCGAGCGGCCGGGTGATCGGCGCGCTGTTCGTCGGCGTCGACGTGGACAAGGAGATCCAGTCGGTCCAGGACGGCATCCGCGCGCTGAAGATCGGCACGAGCGGCTATTACTTCGTGCTCGATGCGTCGAGCGGCGCGGAGCGCGGCAAGCTGCTCGTGCATCCGGCCGCCGCAGGCCAGAAAGCCGACGACGCGAACGCACCGTATCAGCGCATGCTCGACATGAAGCAGGGCGAGCTCGACTACCGCTCGGCCGACGCGACGCTCGGCGAGAGCGACGCGCGCGACAAGTTCGTGTCGTTCGTCACGGTGCCGGAGTGGCAGTGGCTCGTCGGCGGCGTCGCGCCGCGCGACGAAGTGATGGCCGACGTCGTGCGCACCCGCAACGCGTTCCTGCTGGTCGGCCTCGCGCTGGTAGGCCTGTTCGCGATCGTGTTCCTCATCGCGGTGCGGCGGCTCGTCAGCCGTCCGCTCGACGAAGCTGCGCGGGCGTCCGAGCGTCTTGCCGCGGGCGATCTGAGCGTGCGCCTCGCACACGGCCGCGCGCGCGCCGACGAGATCGGCCGTCTGATGCAGGCGATCGACGGCATCGGCGAAGGCCTCGCGCGCATCGTCGCGCAGGTGCGCAACGCGTCGGCCGACATGTCGGCGGGCACCGAGAAAATCGCCGCCGGCAGCGGCAACATCGCGATGCGCATCGCGACCCAGGCAAGCAGCCTCGAGGAAACTGCCGCGAGCATGGAGCAGATCACATCGACCGTGCAGCAGAACGCTGATAACGCGACCGAAGCGAACACGCTCGTCACGCAAGCCGCCGACGCCGCGCTCGAAGGCGGCCGCGCGGTCGAACGCGTGGTGTCGACGATGGGCGAGATCGGCCGCTCGTCGCAAAAAATCGCCGAGATCACGACGGTGATCGAGGGCATCGCCTTCCAGACCAACATCCTCGCGCTGAACGCGGCCGTCGAGGCGGCACGCGCGGGCGAGCACGGCAAGGGTTTCGCGGTCGTGGCGTCGGAAGTGCGCGCGCTCGCGCAGCGCAGCGCGGCCGCGGTGAAGGAGATCGAGGGGGTGATCGCGGCGTCGGGCGCGAACGTCGACAGCGGTTTTCGCATCGCCGAAGAAGCGAGCGCGACGATGCAGGGAATCGTCACTCAGGTCGGTCAGGTCCGCGCGATCATGAGCGAGATCAACGTCGCGTCGCGCGAGCAGTCGGGCGGCATCGAGCAGGTCAACCGGGCGGTCACGCAGATCGGCGAGGCGACGCAGCAGAATGCGACGATCGTCGTCGATGCGGAAACGGCGGCGGCCGAGTTGCGCGAGCAGGCTGCGCGGCTCGCTCAACTGGTCAGCGTGTTCAAGCTAGAAGGCGAGCGCGGCTAACGGATCTGCTTGCTGCGGGCGCCGGCGCACGACGCCCGCAGCGCTCAGAACTCCACGTCCAGTTCGTCGATCTCCTCGACCTCCTGCCGCGCGAGCGCGATCCACTCGCGCATTTCGGGCAGCGCCATGATGTGCTGCCCGTATTCGACGATATCCGGATCGAGTTGCACGTCATAGGTCACGAAACGTGTGACCACCGGCGCGTACATCGCGTCCGCCGCGGTCCGCTCGCCGAACAGGAACGGGCCGCCGTACTCCTTCAGGCATTCACGCCAGATCGTCACGATCCGCTCGATATCCGACTGCGCGCGCGCCCAGACCTTGAAGCCCGGGAAATGCGCCTTCAGGTTCATCGGCAGCGCCGAGCGCAACGACGCAAACCCGGAATGCATCTCGCCGCAGATCGAGCGGCAATGCGCGCGGGCGCGGACCTCGTGCGGCAACAGCGCGGCTTGCGGCTTCAGCTCGTTCAGATATTCGGCGATCGCCAGCGTGTCCCAGACCTTGACGCCGTCGTGCACGAGGCATGGCACCAGAATCGACGGCGATAGCAGCAGTAGTTCGGCGCGCGTCGCGGGGTCGTCGATCGGCACGACGAGCTCTTCGAACGGCAAGCCGCTGAACTTCGTCAGCAGCCAGCCGCGCAGCGACCAGGACGAATAGTTCCTGCTGCTAATCGTGAGCGTAGTATTTCCCATGCGTGTGTCCTCCAGATCCGGTATCGCGCCGCGCGTGCCTGCACTCATGCACGCCACGGTGCGCGCGCGCACCAAAGCGCGGCAAGGCCGGCCCGTTTCGCCTACGCATGCAAGTGATATGCCGACGCACGCAGACATGCCGCGACATAGCTCGGCACACCGGGCGACGCGCGCCAGCGCCTGGCGCACCGCTTGCTTTTATTCGGGTTCCTGTTTTTCTGGCGCATTCGAGTGAAAGTATGAATCTGTTCGCCTATCCCGCCTATCAGGCCTGCGCCGACATGCTGCTGCCGCTGCGACACGGCGCGGCGCTGGCGAACCACTCGCTCGGTGCGTGGCCCGCATTCGCGGCTACGCCCCACGGACGCTCGCTGCGCGCGACCTGCGAACTGCTGATACTCGGCGGACTCACGCCGACGCGGCCGCCGTTCGGCATCGACAGCGTCGTCACCGAAGGCGAGCCGGTCGCGGTGATCGAGGAAGTCGTCGCGCGCACGCCGTTCTGCTCGCTGCTGCACTTTCGCAAGGACGCCGTGCTTTCAACGCCGCAGCCGCGCGTGCTGATGATTGCGCCGATGTCGGGACACTTCGCGACGCTGCTGCGCGCAACCGTGCGCACGATGCTGCCCGAGCACGACGTCTATATCACCGACTGGCACAATCCGCGCGACGTGCCGCTCGGCGAGGGCCGCTTCGGCTTCGACGAATTCGTGCGCCACGTGATCGACTTCACCGCGACGATCGGGTCCGGCACGCATCTGCTCGCTGTCTGCCAGCCGACCGTCGCGGCGCTAGCCGCCGTCGCGCTGATGGCCGCCGACGACCATCCCGCGCAGCCGGCCAGCATGACGCTGATGGCCGGCCCGATCGACACGCGCATCAACCCGACGCGCGTCAACGAACTGGCGAGGAGCCGGCCGATCGAGTGGTTCGAGCGCAACCTGATCAGCGCGGTGCCGTTCGGTTTTGCCGGCGCGCAGCGTCGCGTGTATCCGGGTTTCGTGCAATTGGCCGCGTTCATGGCGATGAATCCGGGCCGCCACGCCGAGTCGTTCGAAACGATGTACTACGAGCGCGGCAAGGGCGATCCACAAAAGGCCGACACGATTCGCACGTTCTACGAAGAGTACTTCGCGACGATGGATCTGACCGCCGACTTCTATCTGGAAACCGTCGACACGGTTTTTCAGCAGCATGCGCTGCCGTTGCGCGCGCTCGAAGTCGAGGGGCGTCTGGTCGAGCCATCGAAGATTCGCCGCACCGCATTGCTGACCGTGGAAGGGGAAAAGGACGATATCTGCGCAGTCGGTCAGACGCTCGCCGCGCAGGACATGTGCGATCGTCTGCGGCCGTATCTGAAGACGCATTACGTGCAAACGGGCGTCGGCCACTACGGTGTGTTCAGCGGACGTCGCTGGGAGCGGCACATTTATCCGCGCGTGCGGGCCGTGATTTACGACAACGAACCGCGCGCGGTGCTCGTCAGTTCGCGCGCGCGTCCGATCCAGCCGGTGCCCGCGGCGACCGCGGCGGAAGTCGCGGCGGCCGCGCCGGTCGCGGCCTCCGTTGTCGGGGTGGAGGTGGATGCGCCCGTAGGCGGAAGCGGGAGCGGCAACTGCGATTCGTCGGCCCAACCGTCCGGGCAGTCGTCGCGCAAACCGCCGTCCGCGACGTCCTGAGCGTTCAGGCCGTTGGCCGGATCATCTGGAACATCTCGCCGATCTGCGCATAGTCGGCGCGATAACCCGCGCGCATGATCGGCTGTGCGGCATGCGTGTCGAACAGGCCGTCCTTCAGATACGCCTCGTCGATGTGCACGCCGACCACCTGGCCGAGCGACAGATAGTTGTCCATCGGCTTGCCGTCGACATCATGCAGACGCACGATCTCCAGCAGCTTGCATTCGAGCGCAGCGGGCGATTCGGCCACGTGCGGCACCGCCACGTTGCGGCCCGGCGCCGGCGTGAGCCCGGCCAGTGCGAACTCGTCGACGTGGGGCGCGACCGGCGCCGACGAGCGGTTCATCTGCTCGGCGAGCGGCCGGGTGGCGAGATTCCACACGAATTCGCCGGTCGCCTCGATGTTGGCGAGACTGTCCTTGCGGCCCTCGCTGCTAAAACCGATGATCGGCGGAAAGGTCGCGAACGCGCCGAAAAAGCTGTACGGCGCGAGGTTGAGCGAGCCTTGCGCATCGCGTGACGAAATCCAGCCGATCAGCCGCGGCGCGACGATCGCCTTGAAAGGATCGTGCGGCAGGCCGTGACCGGCGGCGGGGTCGTAAAAGTAGTGAGGCATGAATTGAGACTCGAGTGATAGTCAGCGCAAAAAAGGGGAGCAGAAGCAGGTCCGGAACGGCTATTTATAACAGCACTAGCCGCGCCCGATCACGCGCTTGCGCCCCTCGTTGACCCGCGCGATGCGCTCCTCGTCCCAATCATGAAAACCCGCGCCGCTGCGCACGCCGAGCCGCCCGGCGTCGACCTGCGCGCGCAGCAGATCGATCACGTCCTCATCCTTTGCGAGTTGCGGCATCAGATGCGACGCGATGTCGACGAAGGTGTCGAGCCCGCCCATATCCGCGCTTTCGAACGGTCCGACGATGCCCCAGCGGCGTCCGAGTGAAGCCTTCATCACGCGATCGACAACTTCGGGCGTTGCTGCCCCCGAACGCACGATATGCAAGGCCTCGCGCAGCACCGCGAACTGCAGCCGATTGCCGACGAAACCAGGAATCGCCTTCGCGAGCACGACCGGTTCCATGCCGATCGCGCTCATCAGCGCAGCGGTTTGTTGCACGACTTCGGGGGCGGTCTCGGTGCCCGGCACGACCTCGACGAGCGGGATCATGTGCGGCGGGTTCCAGAAATGCGCGATCACGAAACGTTCTTTCGCGCGCAGCGGGGTGGCGAGCTGGTCGGGCGGGAAGCCGCTGGTGTTGCTCGCGAGGATCGCATCGTCGGCGAGCAGGCCGGTCAGTGTCGTGTAAAGGCGATGCTTGAGTTCGAGCACCTCGGGAATCGCCTCGATCACGAAGCGCGCTTGCGCGACCGCATCGAGCTGCGCATGCGTTTCGATGCGCGCGAGCGCTGCCTGTTTGGCGGCATCATCGATCCGGCCCGCGTCGATCAGCTCGTCGAGCACCGCTTGCGCTTTCGGCGCGACGCTCGCGAGCCTGGCCGGATCGACGTCGTGAACGATCGTCCGGTATCCATGCAGCGCGGCCTGCGTCGCAATGCCGACACCCATCAGTCCCGTGCCCACCACCCCTATCGCTACATCCTGCGTCGTCTTGTCCACACGCACTCCCACCACCGTCGATCAAAGTCCCGAAGCATAGCGCAGCACGCAGCAATACCCCGGTCGGACCTGCAAGCCCAAATGCGACGAAGCCGGCCTTCCCGCGGAGAGAAGGCCGGCTTCGTGGACGCGCGCCGCCTGTTGCGGCGCGGTCAGGTCCGCATTAGTAGCGCGGGGGCGGCGGGCGGTGATCGTCGCGATAGTCGCCGCGATGGTGCGGATCGTAGTCGTGCGGATGACGGCGCATCCAGTCGTCGTGCGCCCAGTAGCGGTGGCCGTCCCAGTAACGATCGCCGTGCCAGCCGATGTTGATCGACAAGCCCACCGGCATCGTGTGCGGTTGACCGTACACGACCGGCGCCGGGCCGTGCTCGACGATCACGCGGTCTTGCGCGAATGCGCTACCAGCCGCGACGAGTGCGCCGCCCGCGAGCAGCGTTGCGATCAGTGAGCGCGATGCCTTGCCAAAGGTTTTCATAATGACCTCCCTTCAAAGTTTTATTCCAGGCCAGCGTCCGTGTTTGTCCGGATCGTTCGATTCGCTTCCGAACCAGACGCCGTACGCTTGAGACCCACTTTAGCGGCCTGGATCGCGTCGAGACGTTAGCACTTGTAAGCGTGCATTTCATAGTTGGCGGCGGATGATCGAAGCTCGATTTCGCCTTCTCACTGCATTGAACAAGGCTTACGCGGCGGCACCGTTGTTCGACTCGCTGAACCGGCATGAAAGCCGGTTACATTCATTTCGGCCCCGAAATATTTCGCAAGGAATCGGACGAGTGCAGCAGGCCTGGCGCGGGCAAGGCCAGCCTCGTCGCGCAATGGTGCATCGCGGTAACAGAATCCCCAAAAACAAAGAGCCACGATCCGCATTTCGCGAATAGTGGCTCGATGAATAATGCACCCGAAGTGCGCGCCCCAGCGCGTCGTGTCGCGCTCAGGACGGTTACGGCCGGACTTAGTCCGTCAGCTTGATGCCGAACAGCGTGGACTGCGCGCGGCGCAGACGCTCCGCTTCGCGGGCACGCGCCGCATACGAATAGTCCGAATCCAGCGGCAGATGAGGCGACGCAAAGAGGTCGCTGATCTTTTGGAACAGTGCAAAGATGAAGCTCATGGCGACTCCCGGTTAGTGACTGCATTGCTAGGGTTTTCCCTTAGTCACGATTATAGGGGTTTCCCCTAGGAAAAAGCTAGTGCAATGCAGCAAAATTTCGGTGGGGTGGGTTGTCGCGATGCCATTGGGCCGGGAGGTGTTGCATCGCGACAACATTCCCGATTCATCGCCCGGGCGGGTGGCCGTGCTGAGCGCGAGCGTGTCTCGCGTGCGTCGGCGTAGCGCTGGACTGTAGGGGCGCGTTGGGGGGCGCCGCGGTGGGCGTCGTGACGGCGGCGGGCGCGGACGCCGCGTTCGCCGTCGCGGCCATCGCCGTATGCGCGTCGAGCAGGCTAACCATCGCCGCTTGCTGGTTCTGTATCATCTGTTCGATGCGCTGTTGCTGGGCCGTCGTTTCGTGCGTGAGGCGCATCAGCAGCAGCGTCTGCGCGACGCCGATTGCCACCGTCACCAGCAGCGCACCGACCACGATCGACAGCATCCATTTCACGCGCCGCGAATGATCGGTCGCGGCGCGGCGCTGATCAGCGATTACGCCATAGAGCGCATCGACCGTATCGGCGAACGCGGTGGCGCGCGCGTGGTCGAGTTCCGGTTCCGAGCGTAGCGCGGCGGCGGCCGCGTCGGTGCGGCGCGCGTCACGCCATGACGTGGCGAATCCGCTGTGGTTATCTGCGGATGCGGGCCGGGGTGTCGTCAACGGCGCGGTGGTCGAGGGCTTGTCGTCCTGTTTCGCCGTTACAGGCTCTGGCGAGGCGGACTGCGTGCGCGTCGCGGACTCGATGGTGAACTGGCTGGCGCTACTGTCGTCGGTCGTGGCGGACGTTGCGGACGACGCTGGAATCGCAGCCGCAGTCGCATCGCGCGATGCCGTCGCGGCTCTCGCAAAGGTCGCGGCGAAACGCTGCTGCGGCCTGCCCGCGCCCGCCGTCGCGGCCGACTCCGCTTCAGCCGCTTGACGCAATGCGGTCACGCTGCGCGCGACGGTCGCGGCGGCCATCGCCGAACTCAGCGGCGCGGATGACTCACGCGAAAGCGGGGTGGGTTTGTCGTCGGTGTTTGCTTCGGCGTTCGGCGTTGCTACATCCGGGGCGCCGTTCGCGAGCTTGCTGGCGGGCGCATCCGCAGCCGCCATCGACGGTTCGACGTCAAACCCGCTCAACTGCTCGTTCACCGGCATCGGTACATCCGGCTTCGCCGCACGCGGTGCGCGGCGCGTTGTCTTGTCGAGCGCAATGTGTTCATCGAATGCGCCGACCGCCTGCAGCACCACGTCCGGCAATTCGAAGCCGTGCAGCGTGCCCTGACGGACGTCGATGTTCATCGCCTCGAGCGTCGCGCGGGTTGGATCGTCAGGGAACAGGTCGAGCGTGCTGTCGTCGCGGGCGACGCCGCTAAGTTGCGCGAGGCGTTGCGCCGAGCGCGCCGCGCGCGCCAGTTTGTTTTCGGTCTCAGTGGAGACGGCGCCCTGCCGCTGCTTCTTCGAAGCGACGCGCTGGGGCCTGGACTGCGGGGATGCTGCGGAATCTGCCATAGAGGAAAAAGCGGTCGTCGCCAGGAACGGGCGCCGGATGCCGCTCGTCATTGCCGTTGGAATATTTAGAGCCAGCATTGTCGCATGGCGCTCCGCCCGCGCCGAAGCCATTCCCCGACGATTTGCGCGCTTTCGAGCCCCTCGCGCGTGTCACGACCTCGCGTCGTCGCCGCGGAATTCCCGCACTCCCGGCAATTGCCGAAGGCGCGCGCAGATCGACTCGTATTCCGCGTTCGACACACGGTGCAGCGTGATGATCACTTCGTCGCACTCGTTCGCCTCGTCACTTTGCTGCATCACGAATTGCTTGACGCGCGGACTACGCGGCGCCGAGTTCGTCGTGCAGCGAATGGAACGTCAGCGCGCCGCGACCGACCACACGCTCGCGGCGGTCGTGAGCCCGCGCACGATTTCGCCGCGCAGCAGGATCGAGCCCGCCCCCAGAAAGCCGATGCCCGACACGACCTGGGCGGCCATCCGCGACGGATCGAGGATCACATGCTCGCCAAGCACCGCGGCGAAGCCATACGCGGACACGATCATGACGAGCGCCGAGCCCACGCAGACCAGCATTTGCGTGCGCAAGCCCGCCGCCCACGACAGCCGCTCCCGCTCGTAGCCGATCACGCTATCGAGCACCGCGGCCAGCACCAGACGGAGATCAGTTCGAGATCACTGAGCATCGTTGTTCCTCCTTATATGAAATGAGCTGCAGCGAGGGCACAGCGCACGTCACGCCTCGTAGGCGTCGAGCATTCCGGATGTTTGACTCGAGGTGTCAGCGCGAGGCGTTTGCTTTATGCTAGGCCGCAGACCACAGCGACCTGGCCGAGCGGAACCCTGAGCCGCCACCCTGAGCGCCGCCTCGATACACTGCGCACGTTACGCGCCCGAACCAACCGACCATGCCAAGCACGACCCCTCCCCCTGCTTCGACGACCACCACCGCGAACGCGCTGCGCGAGCACTTCGCGAACGTGGTGCTGCCGATGTGGCGCGGGCCCGGCTTCAACCACGCGCTGCAGTTGCCCTACGAAGCGCTCGACGCCACCGGAGGCGAGCCGCTGCCCGCGCAACGCTATCGGGCGATGGCGTGCGCGCGGCAGTTGTTCACGTTTGCGCAAGCGGGCGACATGGAACACGCGCGCGTGCTGTTCGATTCGCTGACGCGCACCTTTCGGGACGCCGACCACGGCGGATGGTTTTACAGCGTCGACGCGCTCGGCGTACCGCTCGAGACGACCAAGGACCTCTACACGCACGCGTTCGTCGTGTTCGCTTGCGCGGAATACGCGCGGCGCTCCGCCAACCTCGACGCGCTGAAGCTCGTGCACAGCACGACCGCGCTGATCCAGTCGAACTTCGCGGCCGACGGCGATCTATTCAACGCCGCGCTGAACGCCGACTTTTCGAAGGTCACCGCCACGCCGCTGCAGAATCCGCTGATGCACCTGACCGAAGCGTGGCTCGCCGCCTGCCAGGCGACGCGCGACAACGTCTTCGGCGCCGCGGTGCGCCGGCTCGCCGGCGCGGTCGCGCGACACTTCGTGCATGCGCCGAGCGGCTGCATCGCGGAATTGCCGATCGGTGCGAGCGACAACCGTCTTGAGCCGGGACATCAGTTCGAGTGGTATTGGCTGGTCAGGCAGGGGGGCGCGCTGTTCGACGGTACCGGGCTAATCGAAGCGCTGGCGCGCGCCTTCGCCTTCGCGCAGCAGCATGGCGTGGACGCGAACAACGGCGGGGTGTGCGCATCGCTCGACGAGGCTGGCAACGTCAGCGACGCGACGCAGCGGATCTGGGCGCAGACTGAATACCTGCGCGCGCTCGCCTGTCACGACGATCCGGCCGTGCGTGCGGCGCTGCCGCAACAGATCGCACGTTTTCAGCGATGCTTTTTGCATGACCATGGCTGGTTCGAATGCAAGACGTCGAGCGGGGAAGTTGCGCGCGACGACATGCCGTCAACCACGCCCTATCACCTGGCCACCGCCTATGCAGCACTGCCCGCGGGTGACGAATCGGGAGCGGGAACTTAGGCGAATTTGGACATCGATAGATGAAATTGGACGCTTGATCGTCTCAATAAAGAGCGCATGCCCGGACGGAGATCCGCTGCCGCTTCGCAAGGAAAATTTGATGCCGCTGGTAAACCCTGGCGCAAAAAAGTTCTCGCCAGACGTTCTCAAGGCGCGAAAAAACATCAAAACCGGGAATACCCGGATGCATGTTGATTGGCGTCTGTCATAAAGACGTGATACAACTCTCCCCTCGCGCTCGCTTTGCATTCGAGCAATGCGGTCGCGATGCAATACACAACATTTATTTGGATTAAAAATGGCAACAGGTACTGTTAAGTGGTTTAACGATGCAAAGGGCTTTGGCTTCATCACCCCGGACGACGGCGGCGAAGACCTGTTTGCACACTTCTCGGAAATCCAGGCATCGGGCTTCAAGTCCCTGCAGGAAAACCAGAAGGTGTCGTTCGAAGTCAAGCAAGGCCCGAAGGGCAAGCAGGCTGCAAACATCCAGTCGATCTAAGTACCTTCAGGTACTTTGAGGCAGACTTGGACGTCACGATAGGCGCCTCCATAGGCCCTTGCGTCTAATGCAAATGGCTCGCAATATGCGAGCCATTTTCTATTTCTGCGTCGTTTTCAAGCGTCGCCGCTTTAAAGGGCATGCGTCGCGGTTAATGCGTATTCAGCATTGGCGGCGGAGATTGCTCCGCGCTGTTGCGTGCGCAACACACTTTCAGAAATTTCGAATACCGAAACGGCCTGTTTCAACTGCTCGGTTTGCTGATGCAGCGAAGCCGCCGCCGCCGCGGCCTGCTCGACGAGCGCCGCGTTCTGCTGCGTCATCTCGTCCATCTGCACGACCGCCTGGTTCACCTGCTCGATACCTGTGCTCTGCTCGAGCGACGACGCGCTGATTTCGGCCATCATCTGCGTGACGCGCGAGATCGACGCCGACACATGGCTCATCGCTTCGCCGGCGCGCTCGACCAGCGCCGAGCCGCCCTGAATCTCCGCGACCGATTCGCTGATCAGCGTCTTGATTTCCTTCGCCGATTGCGCGCTGCGTTGCGCGAGACCGCGCACTTCGCCGGCCACGACCGCGAAGCCGCGGCCCTGCTCGCCGGCACGCGCCGCCTCGACGGCGGCATTGAGCGCGAGGATGTTGGTCTGGAACGCGATGCCGTCGATCACCGAAATGATCTCGGCGATCTTATCCGAGCTCTGCGCGATGCCGCGCATCTTGTCGACCACCTGGCTGACGACTTCGCTGCCGCGCGACGTTGCATCGAGCGCGGTCTCGGCGAGCGCGTTGGCTTCGCGCGCGTGATCGGCGTTCTGGCGCACGGTCGCCGTCAGTTCCTCCATGCTCGACGCCGTTTCCTCGAGCGATGCCGCCTGGTCTTCGGTGCGCGCGGACAGATCGGCGTTGCCGGTCGCGATTTCGTTGGCGCCGAGATGGATCGAGTCGGCCGATTCGCGCACGCTCCTGACGGTGCGTGCGACGCTCGCCTGCATGGTGGCAAGGCCCGAGAACAGCCGGCCGATTTCGTTGCTGCCGCGCGCGGCAATCGGTTGATCGAGACGGCCTTGCGCGATGCGCTCGAAGTGGCGGCCCGCCTCCTCGAGCGGTGCCACGACGCCGCGGCGCAGCGCCATATAGACGGCGAGCGTGCCGGCGACCAGCACGAGCAGAATCACCACGCTGACGATGCGAAACGCCGCCACGCGCGCATCGATCGAAGCGAGCGACGCGCGGCTCGCGGCGTCGCCGAATTGCTCGAAGTTGTGCACTTCCGCCAGATAGGCGTCCTGAAACGATTGCGTGGGTTGATCGAGGAAGGCCTGGATGTTGTTCGAGTCGAGATACTGCACGAGCTCCGCGAGCGCGCCGTGCAACGCCTTGTAGCGTTCGGCGAGCGCGGTGGCGCGCGCGCTGTCTTCGTCGCTGGTCTTCTGGGCGCTCATGAAGCCCGCGAAAGACTGATCGGCGGCGGCGAGCTGTTCGCGAGCGTGCTGCACGATGTCCGTCGGCTCGGCGCCGCCGCGCACCATGCGCGTGCCGGCGCGCGACAGGTTGATGCGCGCGTCCATCAGGCGCTGCGTCGTCTGGTTGACCGCGTCGACCTGCTTCAGCGCGATGCTCGCCAGATCGCCGACGTCGTCGTGCGTGCGCGTCAGCGACCAGAAGCCCAACCCTACCGTGACGAGTTGGAAGACGCAGAACGCGGCCAGAACACATAGCAGGCCGGATGCGACCTTGATCTTGCTGAACATCGGGGACACCTGGGAACAGAGGATGACGGAGGCTACACCAGGGTTAACGGCAGGCCGATTGGCGGCTTGAGGCCAATTCCCGCAAAAAGCGCTCTACGTGCCGGTTTCATCGTCGATCGTCGCGATTGAGGTTGTTTTGCGCAACAATGCGCTGCTCATCGCGAGGATTCACCTTGCGCAGCGCAGCGGCACTTCCTAGAGTGGGTAGGGACCGCGTGGTGCTCGCCGCGCGGATGCTCCGTTGCACCGATGCACCACCCCGACCCTGCACGAAGGAACCACGATGACCGACCTACTCGACCGGGCGCGCGGCGCGTTGCACGCCCAGCCGTTCAGCATGCTGCTAGGCGCGGAGTTGATGCACGCCAGCAGCGAAGAGCTCACCCTGTGTCTGCCGATTCGCGATGAACTGCGGCAGCAGCATGGTTTCGTGCATGGCGGCGTCATCAGCTATCTCGCCGATAATGCGTTGACGTTCGCGGGCGCGCTGTCGCTGGGTCCGAGAGTCGTGACCGGTGAATACAAGATCAACTACCTGCGCCCGGCCGTGAAGGGCACGCTGATCGCGCGCGCTAGCGTCGTCTATGCGGGCAGGCATCAGGCGACCTGCCAGTGCAGCGTGTTCGTGATGGAAGGGAACCGCGAGAAGCTGGTGGCGGTTGCGCAGGGGACCGTGAATCGGATTGGGGAGAATGGCGAGCAGGAGGCGGGGAGTTAAAGCCGCGCGGCATGAAAAAGGCCGCTCCTGCGCGTAACAGGAACGGCCTTGCATTTCACAGCGACAAGACGGGAAGAGAGAGCGCGTTACTCCGCCGCGTAAGTCTTCTGCGTCTGCTCGCCCAGCCCTTCGATACCCAGACGCACCGTCTGCCCCGGCTTCAGGAATACCGGATTCGGCTTCACGCCCATGCCGACGCCCGGCGGCGTGCCGGTCGAGATCACGTCGCCCGGCTGCAGGCTCATGCACTGCGACACATACGACACCAGCTTCGCGACACTGAAGATCATCGTCTTCGTGCTGCCGTTCTGGTAGCGATGGCCGTCCACTTCGAGCCACATGCTCAGGTTCTGCGGATCGGCGACTTCATCGCGCGTGACGACCCACGGGCCGATCGGGCCGAACGTGTCGAAGCCCTTGCCCTTGTCCCAAGTGCCGCCGCGCTCGATCTGCCATTCGCGCTCCGACACGTCGTTGATCACGCAGTAGCCGGCCACGTGCTCGAGCGCGTTCGCTTCGTCGACGTACTTCGCCGCCTTGCCGATCACGACGCCGAGTTCGACTTCCCAGTCGGTCTTCTTCGAGCCGCGCGGGATTTCGATGTCGTCGTTCGGGCCGCTGATCGCGCTCGTCCACTTGTTGAAGATGACCGGTTCGGCCGGCACCGGCAGATTCGATTCCGCCGCGTGATCCGCGTAGTTCAGGCCGATGCAGATGAACTTGCCGATCTTGCCGACGCACGGGCCCACGCGCGGATTGCCTTCGACGACCGGTAGCGTTGCCGGGTCGAGTGCGCGCAGTTTCGCGAGGCTTTCGTCGCCGAGCACAGCGCCGTCGATATCGCCCACCACCTTCGACAGATCGCGAATCTTGCCTTGCGCGTCCAGCAGGCCCGGCTTTTCCTGGCCCTTCGGCCCATAACGAAGCAGTTTCATCGTTGCACTTTCCTTTACGTTCAGTAGTGTTCGGTTCGTCAATCAATCAGAATCAGTTCGACCATCCGCCGTCGATCACATGGAGCTGGCCCGTCGTGAACGACGACTCGTCGGAGGCGAGATACAGCGCGAGCGCGGCGATCTCCTCCGGCTTGCCGATGCGGCCCATCGGCTGACGCGCGATGAACGCGGCCTGCACCGCGTCGACGGACGCGCCCTGCGCCTGCGCCTGCGCGGCGATCCGCTGTTCGAGCGACGGCGAAGACACCGTGCCGGGGCAAATCGCGTTACAGCGTACACCACGCGTGACGAAATCCGCGGCGACGGACTTCGTCAGCCCGACCACCGCGGCTTTCGACGCACCGTACGCGAAGCGGTTCGGCACGCCCTTCACGCTCGACGCCGCCGATGACATGTTGATGATCGAGCCGCCGCCCTTCTCCAGCATGGCCGGCAAAAACGCGCGAATCATACGGTACATCGCCTTCGCGTTGAGGTCGAACGCGAAATCCCAGTCCTCCTCGCTGCACTCGAGGATATTGCCTGCATGCACGTAGCCCGCGCAGTTGAACAGCACGTCGATCGTGCCGACTTCCGCGGCAAGCGCCTTGATGGCCGCGCCGTCGAGCACGTCGAGCTTGCGCGCCTCGACCGGCTTGCCGGCGAGTCCGTCGATGTGGATATCGGTGGCGATCACGCGGGCGCCTTCGCGCGCGAAAAGTTCGGCGGTGGCGAGACCGATACCTTGTCCTGCCGCGGTGATCAGGGCCGTTTTGCCGGCCAGTCTTTGTGTCATCTACGACTCCAGTTGAATGGGCTGCTAACGAAATCAAAGCCGGTAAAACGCGGCGGCATTCTCGCCGAACACGGCGTCGCGCTCGGCGTCGCTCAACGACGCGAGCAGTGTGGTCGCCACCGAATGCCACAGCAGATAGTCGCCGTTCAGTTCGAGCACGGGCCAGTCGCTGCCCCACATCAGCCGCGCGGGGCCGAACGTGTTCAGCAGATGCTCGACGTAGGGCCGCAGCGTGTCCTCGGTCCAGCCGGGCGACGCCTCGGTCGCGAGACCCGACAGCTTGCAGTGCACTTGCGGGAATGCGGCGAGCCGCGCAATCGCATCGCGCCACACCTCGTAGCCCGCCTGGCCGAAGCGGATCGGCGGCTTCGCGCCATGATCGACCACCATGCGCAACGCCGGAAAACGCTGCGCGAATATCTCGAAGTACTGCACGTGGCGCGCGTAGATCAGCGCATCGAACGCGAGGTCGTGCGCAATCAGCGCGTCGATCGCCGGCATGAGGTCGGGGTTCGCGATCCAGCCGTCGTCGGGCAGGTCCTGCAGCATCGGCCGCACACCCTTGAACTTCGGCTCGCGCGCGAGCGCCTCGATCAGATCGGGCGCGTTCGGCAACAGCAGCGGCACCCAGCCGACCACGCCCGCGATCGACGGCTCGTGCCGCGCGATGTCGAGCAGGTAGCGGGTTTCGTCGAGCGTCGGTGCGGCCTGCACGACCACGGTCCGCTCGATGCCGGCCTGTTCGCGCAACGGCTTCAGATCATCAGGCCCGAAAGGCCGGTAGAGGATTTTCAGCTCCGGCGTCAGCCACTCGTAGTCGCCCCGCGCGGGGTCCCAGTAGTGCTGGTGAGCGTCGATCGGCATGGTCGATTCAGTCCTCGGGCGCGGGCGCGCGCGGGTCGAGCAGGCCCGCGTCGCGCAATGCGGACCACAAGGCCGCGGGGATCGGCTGCTCGAACGACGCGACGTTCTCGCGCAGTTCGTCGGCACTGCGCGCGCCGGTCAGCACCGTGGCGACCGCCGGATGCGCATACGGAAACTGCAACGCGGCGGCGGCGAGCGGCACATTGTGCGCGCGGCACACCGCCTCCAGACGCGCGACGCGCTCGATCACCTCGGGCGGCGCCGCGCCGTAATTGAACTTCAGATCGCCTTCGACGCCGCGCGCCAGAATGCCCGAATTGAACGCGCCGCCGAGCAGGATGCTGACGCCGCGCGCCTCGCAGGCGGGCAGCAGGTCGTCGAGGGTGGTCTGCTCGAGCAGCGTATAACGCCCCGCGAGCAACGCGCAATCGATATCGCATTCGGCCATCGCGTCGAGAATCACCGCGCCTTCGTTGACGCCGAGGCCGATCGCCTTGATCGCGCCGGTCGAGCGCAGGCGCTCCAGCGCGCGGAAGCCGCCGCCTTCGGTCAGTTGCCGCCAGTGGTGCGGATGCTGGTCGCCATGCGTGACGCGGCCGATGTCATGCACGAGCAGGATGTCGATATCGACGATGCCGAGCCGCTGCTGGCTGTCCTCGAACGAACGCAGAATGCCGTCGTGCGTGTAGTCGTAGATCGCTTCGAACGGCAGCGGATTCTGCCAGCCTTCGCGGTCGTCGAATGGCGACGTGCGCGGTACGAAGCGGCGGCCGACCTTGGTCGACAGCACATATTCGCCGCGCGGATAGTGGCGCAACGCCGCGCCGAGCCGATGCTCGGCCTTGGTGTTGCCGTAGTGCGGCGCGGTGTCGAAGTAGCGCACGCCCGCGTCCCAGGCGGCGGCGATGGTCGCATGGGCCTCCTCGTCGGACAGGTCGCGATACAGGCCGCCGAGCGGCGCCGTGCCGAGCCCTAGTCCGCTCACCTGCAACGAGCCGCGGCCGATCCGGCGCCGTTGCCCGATCTTCGATACGATCGATGCCGACATGAGCGTGTCTCCCTATTTGTGGTGTTTTTACCATGCGACGGGCCCAATGCGCAGCCAGAAAAGGCGCGCCCCGCTCACGGGTGCATTTGTTCACCAATGAACGTATTATTCATATCCGAATTTTTCCAAGTCAAGAAAACTGCGCGACGCTATGCCCGGGGTTTTCCCTGGACAGCAGACATTCAGTTCGCGAAACGCTGCGTGCGCGCCAGATAATAAGAACTCCGGACGAGATCCCCGACCCTCACGATGGACGCCGAAGACAAAGACGACGACCGCTACCGCGCCCCCGCGCTGGACAAAGGCCTCGACATCCTCGAGTTGCTGTCCGAGCAGAAGGAAGGACTCACGCGCGCCGAAATCACGCGGCAGCTGGGCCGCAATGCGAGCGAGATGTACCGGATGCTCGAACGCCTCGTCGCGCGCCAATACGTGGTGCGCTCGGCGGCCGGCGACCGCTACTCGCTGAGCCTGAAGCTGTTCGCGCTCGCGCACCGTCATCCGCCGATGAACCGGCTGATCGCCGAAGCGCTGCCGCTAATGCAGCGCTTCGCCGACGCGGCCGAGCAGTCGTGCCACCTGGTGGTCTACGACCGCGGCAACCTGCTGGTGATCGCCCAGGTCGACGGGCCGGGCACGTGGGGCATGTCGGTGCGGCTCGGCTCGCGGGTCGGATTGATCGACACCGGCTCGGGGCGCGTGATGCTTGCATTCCAGAGCGTCGAGCAGCGTCAGCAGATGCTTGCCGAGCACACCAAGGTGAAGGGTGAAGTGACGCTCGATCGCGACGCGCTGGAGGAGGCCTGCGAGCGCATCCGCGCGGCGGGCTTCTGGCAGAAGGACAGCCAGCAGACTTTCGGCGTCACCGACGTGACGTTCCCGATCCTCGCGCCGTCGGGACAGGCGATCGCGGTGCTCACCTGTCCGTATCTGCGGCGGATCGACGAATACGTCGCGCCGACGCTCGAAGCGGCCACCACCCTGCTGCGCGACACGGTGCAGGCGCTGTCGATGTTCCGCGAGCAGGCCGCGTGACTGGCAAGGTGCGCGGTAAGTTGCGCCGCGACGGTTCGCACGGCGGCACGCACGCGCACTTGGTTTAGAATGGCGGCCCTTCCAAAATAACGCCGCATGACCGGCTCATGCGCGCGCATCGATTGAGCAATGGCCAAACTTCTGACCGATTCCGAATTCCAGCGTTTTTCCGAACTCCAGCAGAAGCAGTCGAGCTTCACGATCACCGCGGCAGAAGCCGACGAACTGCGCGACATCGTCGCTCACGCGCAGAAGCGCCGCGACGACCGCGCCGCCGCGATGCAAAGCATCGAGACCTTCATCCAGCAATTCGACATCACGCCCGACGAGTTGTTTTCGCCCGAACAGATCGGCGAAGCGGCGCGCACCTACGGCCTGATTCCGGCCGCGCGCAAGGAGCGCGTGCTGCCGCCGTCGCTGACGTTCAACGGCAAGCCGTACCAATGGACCACCCGCCCGCTGCCCGATGAAATTCGCGTGCCGCTGTTCGACGCGTTCAAGGGCGGCGAGTCGGTGAAATCGTTCATTTCGACGCTGAAGGACGCGAACCGCTGCGCGGCGACGATCGCGCGGCTCGAGCGCGAAACCGGCGCGGTGTATGCGCAGGCGTGGCTCGACGAGCTGTCGGTGACGCGCGCGCAGGTCGATGAGGCGGCGCAGAAGCTGGCGGCTTAAGGCGATGAAACCGTGCGTTGAGCGGGTCGCAACGTAAGCCGCTCAACGCCCCGGCTGGTTCTGCGCGGCGGACTTCGGGTCCGCCCCCGCGGTTTCGTCGAGCGCCATCCGGAAGCCGACCACGCCGGGGTCCTCGGTTCGCGTGATCGTGAAGCCGCTGGCCTTCGCCAGCGCGATCATCGCGGTGTTCTCGCGCAGCGCTTCACCGATCAGCCAGTGCGTATCGCGCGCCCGCGCGTACGCGATGATCCGCTGCATCAGCAACTGGCCGAGGCGCCGCCCCTTCTGGTCCGAGCGCACGGTCACCGCGAATTCGGCCGTCTCGTTGTCGGGATCGGCCACCGCGCGCACCACGCCGAGCGTCTGCGCGACGCCGTCTTCGTTGTCGACCGTCGCGATCAGCGCCATTTCCCGGTCGTAATCGATCTGCGTCATGCGCGCGAGTTGCGAGTGCTCGAAACTGCCGACCGCGCCAAAAAAACGCAGCCGCAGGTCTTCCGGCGTCATCGCGTTCACGAACTCGCGATGCGCGTTTTCGTCTTCCGGGCGAATCGGCCGCACCGTTATACGCATCCCCTGCCAGTCGATCGTTTCCTCGAAGCGGCGCGGATACGGCACGATCGCGAGGCGGCTGCGCTTTCCGCCGACCCGCAACACGGGATCGACCACCGTCACGCGGTCCCGGTAGACCCTCAGCTTCAACGACAGGCCGACGATCTCGCGCACGTCGCAAACCGCTTGCGACAATGCCGTCAACGCGGCGAGCGTCGGCTCCGGCGCGACCAGCCTCGCGTAGTGCGAACGCGTGACGATATCGCGCGCGAGCATCGGATTGAGCGGCGGCAGGCCGTACACGTGCAGTCCACTGGAGACGCCGTCGATCGGCGGCGCGGCGAAGCGGAATACGGGGCCGAAGTTGTCGTCGTCGTGCAGTTCGACGGCGACGTCGACGATGGGTTTTGTCGCGCTGTCGGCATCGGCGCACGGCGCAGCGGCGTTCCCTTCTTCCACGCCCTCGACCTGCAACCCGAATCGCGTCAGAAACGGCGCCGCCGCGTCCCCGGCGAGTTCGCTTTTGCCCGCCGCCAACGCTTCTCGAGCCTGCGCCTGAGCGGCGTCGATCGACTCGGGAATCTGCGCGGGCAGGCCTTCCGGCGTTTGCATCAGCAATTCGCGACCCAGCCGGTAATCGACCAGCCGGGCGAACGCGCGCGCGAGCCGCTGCGGCGTCGTGTGCACCGGGATGCCCTGCGCATGCAGCGCGTCGCGCCTCGCCGCATCGACACCGCCGAAGAAGCACGCGAGCAGCCCGCGATACGCAAAGCGCTGATGCTCGATCAGCGCCTGCGCGACATCGTCGACGGGTGCGCCATGCGTCGATGCGTGCACCACGACGGCGGTGCCGGTCTCGCGATGCTCGCCCAGCAGCTTCAGCGCGGTGCCGAAGTGCTCAGGACGCGCGCCGTCGCCGAGCAGCAGCGGATTGCCGCCGACCGCGAGCGGCAGCGCCTCGCGCAGCGCGTCCGACGCCGCGGCCGGCCACGGCGCGAGCAGGCCGCCGGCGGCGCTGAACGCGTCGCGCGCGAGCGTCGCGAGACCGCGGTCACTGGTGATCAGCGTTGCGGTGGCGCCCGCCGCCACGCGGCCAACGCCGAGCGTTTCGATTTCGTCGAGTAGATCGTCGAGCGCGTCGACGCGCACGAGGCCCGCGCGCCGGAACGCCGCTGTATAGAGACCGTCGGCGGGATCGTCGCGCCCCGAGCGCAGCGCGAGCACCGGCTTGTTGCGCGCCGCCGCGCGCGCGGCCGACATGAACTTACGCGCCGCCCGCACGCTGTCTAGTTCGATCAGGATCGCGCGGGTGCCGGGGTCGCTCGCAAGGTAATCCAGCACGTCGCCGGCATCGACGTCGGCCTCCGCCCCGAGCGCCACCGCATGCGAAAAACCGAGCCCGCGCGCGCGCGCCCAGCCGAGCACCGCGTTGGTCAGCGCATTCGACTGCGACACCCATGCGACGCCGCCCGCCTTGACCGTGCAGGACGGCGCGCCCAGATGCGCGCCCAGCGCCGGCGACACCACACCGAGACTACCCGGCCCGACGATGCGCAACAGATGCGGCCGCGCCGCCGACAGCGCGTGCCGCAGCGCGAGCCGGTCTTCATCGCTGCGCACCTCGCCGACGATGATCACGGCGCGCGTGCCCATGCCGCCGAGCTTGTGAATCAACGAGGGCCACGTCGCGGGCGGCGTGCAGATCACCGCGACGGTGGGCGCCTGCGGCAGATCGCTGACGTCGTGGATCACCGGGTGGACGCCGAGCGTCGCGTGCTTCGGATTGACGGGCCATAGCGGACCGTCGAAGCCGCCTTCGAGCACGCGCGCCCAGACCATCGCGCCGATGCTGCCCGGTCGCTCGGACGCGCCGATCACGGCGACGGATTTCGGGCGAAACAATGCGTCGAGGTTGCGAACGGTCACGGGCGCTCCATACGGTTGGACAGGAATTGGAGCCGGCTTCGCGGCGGGCGGGTGGTTCCGTCAGCATAGGCGAAGTCGCGCGCCGGCGCGGGGCGTTGTTGCGGCGATCGGCATAGGGGGCAGCCATCGGGCTGCGCCCCTGCCACACCACCCGGCATGCGGGTCCGCACCGGGCGGTTCGGGAAGTTGAGGTCATGAGAGACGGGGCAAACCCAGCCGGTCGAACCACGCCACCGTGAACAGTCTGCTTAGCAGCCTGCCGCTGTTGCGCCACCAGCGACGGCCGTTGGCCGCCACCCGTCGCGCCACATCAACGGCGGCGCCCATCGCGCGCAGTTCGCGGTACATCGTCGTACCGCGCTTCCACTGCTTGAGCTGGATTGCGCGCAGTCGGTGACGCAACCACTTGTCCAGCTCACGCCAGACCTTCGGTGTCTGCGCCAGACGGAAGTACGCCTTCCAGCCCAGCAGGTACGCGCGTACCTGTCGCACCACTTCCCGCAGGCTGCGCCCGCATGAACGAGCGGTCAGTTCCCGGATGCGTTGCCGAAACGTCGCCAGCGGTTTGTCCGCCACGCGGCGCTTGACCTCGCGTCCGGGTGCCACCCAGAAGCTGTAGCCCAGGAACTTGCGTCCAAACACGCTGGCCACTGCGCTTTTGGTCTCGTTGACCTTCAAACGCAGTCGCCCGTACAGCCGCCGCAGCAACGCCATCACCCGTTCGCCCGCGCGCCGACTGCGAACGTACACGTTCGCGTCGTCGGCATAGCGCGCGAAGCAGTGACCGCGCCGCTCCAGTTCCTTGTCCACCTCGTCGAGCAACACGTTGGCCAGCAACGGCGATAGCGGCCCGCCCTGCGGCGTGCCCTGTTCGCGCTGCTGAACCACACCGCCATCCATGATGCCGCTCGTCAGATACGCCCGGATCAGCCGGATCACCCCGGCGTCCCCAATACGTTTCTGTAGACGGTCGATCAGGATGTCGTGGTTGACCCGGTCGAAGAACTTCTCCAGATCAACGTCCACCACGATTCGCCGGCCCGACTGCACGTACGACTGCGCGGCAAGCACCGCATCGTGCGCACGCCGTCCGGGCCGGAAACCATAGCTGTGCGCGCTGAAGGTGGGGTCCAGAACCGGTTGCAGCACCTGCAGCAGCGCCTGCTGGATCAGCCGGTCCGTCACCGTCGGGATGCCAAGCTCGCGCTCGCTTCCGTCCGGTTTCGGGATCGTCACCCGCCGTACCGGGCTGGGCCGGTACGTCCCCTTCAGCAACTGTTCACGGATCGCCGGCCACGCCGTCACCAGATGGCGCGACGTCTGGTCAATGTCCAGACCGTCCACGCCAGCGGCTCCCTTGTTGGCCCGTACCCGTTTGAATGCCTGCTTCAGGTTCTCTCTCGTCAGCGCCGCCATCAGCAGCGCTGACCCTGTGTCCCCGGATTCATGGCGCGGGCAACAGGCTTCGTCGCTCACGGGCATAGACGCAGCTTCACCGCGTGTGCCTCCCGCTCGCCCCGCTTGCACGGGCTTCTGACACAGTACCTGTCGCATCGACATGACGCTGGACACTCCTTCCCGTTTGGCCCTTCGTCACCAGCTTCGGACTCATCGACCTGTCCTGTGACTACTACGGCCTCTGCTGACTCCTCGCTCCGGCTCGACGCCGTCACCCTTTCAGGCATGAGGCGAGGCCTCCCCAGGTAAGAACGCACTCCTTCATCGCACAACCGCCGCATCTACGCCACTTCACCTTGGTCACGAGAGCTTCGCGGTTTTTCGCCCGCTCGCCCTGCTCGGCAGCGCCTTCTATACGGTTCTTGTTCATCGGCTCGCGATTTACGCTCCACGCTTCCTCCCCACATCCGGTCGCCCTCGTGCAGTTGCGCTTCACTTCATTCGCTGTGACCAGCTTATGGCGGGACTTACACCCGCAGGAATGCGCCCATGCTGGGCGCACGAAAAGAAAAAGCCGCGTCGAACGACGCGGCTTTTCAGTTTCGAAACCAGCGGACTCGCGGCTTTACATCGCCTTCCGGAACGGCGCGCCCGAGTGCTCGCGCAACTCGTTGAACACGATCTTGGGCCACGCCTTCTGCGCGACTTCGATCTCCGATACGTGCGAGGCCAGATAGGTCGGCGCATCGGACGCATCGAGCGCGATGCGCGCCGAGTACGCATCGGTGAAGCGGCGCAGCTCGGCCGGATCGTCGCAGGTCACCCAGCGCGACAGCCGGTAGCGCGCCGGCGCCATCCGCACGTCGACCTTGTATTCAGTCGACAGACGGTGCGACACCACTTCGAACTGCAGCTGCCCGACCGCGCCGAGAATCATCAGACCGCCCGCTTCGGGACGGAACACCTGGATCGCGCCTTCCTCGCCGAGCTGCTTCAGCGCCTCGCCGAGCTGCTTCGCGCGCATCGGATCGACCACTTCGACGGTCTGGAAAATTTCCGGTGCGAAGAACGGCAGGCCGACGAACTGCAGTTGCTCGCCTTCGGTCAGCGTATCGCCGAGACTCAGCGTACCGTGATTCGGAATACCGATGATGTCGCCCGGATACGCCTCGCTCACCGTCTCGCGACGCTGCGACAGGAACGTGACCACGTTGTTCGCGCGGAACGTCTTGTTCGAGCGCGTGACCTTCACCGCCATGCCGCGCTCGAAACGCCCCGAGCACACGCGGATGAACGCGACGCGGTCGCGGTGCGCGAGGTCCATGTTCGCCTGCACCTTGAACACGACGCCGGTGAACTTCGACTCTTCCGGCTGCACCGGGCGCTGCACGGTCATGCGCATCGACGGCGGCGGCGCGAGGTCGACCAGCGCGTCGAGAATCTCCTTCACGCCGAAGTTGTTGATCGCCGAGCCGAACAGCACCGGCGACTGCTGGCCGGCGAGGAACTGCTCACGGTCGAATTCGGGCGTCGCGCCGCTGATCAGATCGATCTCTTCCTTCGCACGCACCCACGCGTGGCCGAAACGGCGCTCGCCTTCCTCGTCGCTCAGTGCCTGCAGCGTTTCGACCGCGCCGCCGGCCGTATCCTGGCCGGCGCGGAACACCCGCACCTGATCGCGCTGGACGTCGTAGACGCCTTGAAAATCCTTGCCCATGCCGATCGGCCATGTGAACGGCACCGCCGCCACGCCGAGGTGCTGCTCGATTTCGTCGAGTAGTTCGAGCGGCTCGCGCACTTCGCGGTCGAGCTTGTTGATGAACGTGACGATCGGCGTCTTGCGGCTGCGGCAGACTTCGAGCAGCTTCAGCGTCTGCGCTTCGACGCCGTTCGCGCCATCGATCACCATCACGGCGGCGTCGACCGCGGTCAGCACGCGGTAGGTGTCCTCGGAAAAGTCCTCGTGGCCCGGGGTGTCGAGCAGGTTGATCACGCAATCGCCGTACTCGAACTGCATCACCGAGCTCGCGACCGAAATGCCGCGTTGCTTTTCGATTTCCATCCAGTCGGACGTCGCATAGCGGTTGCTCTTGCGGCCCTTCACCGTACCGGCGATCTGGATCGCGCCCGAGAACAGCAGCAGCTTTTCGGTGAGCGTGGTTTTACCCGCGTCCGGGTGGGAAATGACCGCGAACGTGCGGCGGCGTTTGAGTTCGGAGACTGACATCGGGTCTGGCGGTCACGGAAAGGGGTTCGGGCGGTTCCCGGCGGCTTTGGGCGGCCGGTATGCCGCGCGTGGCGCGGCGGCGTCGAGCTGCGGGAGTCGGGCGCGGGCCGGAATCGGCCGGCGCTGGTTCGACAATGCGGGAATCGCTGGCGCAAAAACGGCGCAAGGTGCGAATGATACACGTCTGGCGCGACGGCCGGGGGGAAGGGCTGCGGCGCCGGACGGGCGACGGCGCGAGCGTCCGCGCGCCGCGCATGCTCGCGGCCAAAGGTGAGCGTTTTCGGGACTTGCGGCGGCGAATATCGATTCGCGGTCAAAGGTGAGGATCGCGAAGCGCATGCGCGCACCTGCCACGGCGCACGCACCACGACCGCGATGTGCGGGAAAACCGCGGTAAAGCGTCGCAACGCTACGAACAGGCTCCGGCTCGACGCCTGGAAACGCCCGCCAGCAAAGGCTGGCGCGGGTTTGCGACAAGCGATGCGCGGCGGCGCGACACCACGGCGATTCGCACCCGCGGCGGTGCGTTGCGCGTCAAAGCCTGGCTCACCGAAGCATCCCGCTAGCTCCGGACGCATCGGTGAATTTCGCTGTACACGTTCAGGCGTCACGCAAAGGTGAGCGTTTTCGGGACCTCCGCAGCGGTGCGGAAACAATCAAGCGACGCATCACTTCAGAGAACACGGACGCATCGGCATCCAAGGCGGAGTTCAACCTTCGATCAGAAACCGCTCGCGATTCTTGCCGACGAGCCAGCCCGGCGAGCGTCCACGGCCGCTCCAGGTTTCGCCGGTCTTCGGATTGCGGTACTTGGCGATCGCCGTCGCCGACGACTTGCGGCGCGGCTTCGCTGCGGCGCTCGTGAAGCCGAGTTCTTCGGCAGTCAGGTCGTATTCGGCAATCTTCTGCTTGATATCGGCGATAGCTTGCGCGACTTCTTTGTCGCGCGCGGCTGCGACTTCCTTGTGGAGTTTTTCGAGTTG
Source organism: Paraburkholderia sp. JPY465 (assembly GCF_050436725.1). NCBI lineage: Bacteria > Pseudomonadati > Pseudomonadota > Betaproteobacteria > Burkholderiales > Burkholderiaceae > Paraburkholderia > Paraburkholderia sp. JPY465. Next base: position 1,528,336 of record NZ_JBNDMT010000002.1, on the reverse strand, counting down.
CGCAGTCAACTGTTTGTAAGAGGCCATGCCGGTGTTCCCCCCTCGGTTAGACGCACTGCGATGAATTGCGATGAATGGTTGGCGGACACTATCAGACGAATAAATCACAGGATAGTGAATCACGCGGCCGAGCGCAGGCGCGGCGGCCGCGCTCAATCGTCGATCGCATCGTAGACGCGGCGTTCGAAGTCGATGGCCATCGGGAACGGGTCGATCGAGCGGCGCTGGATCAGCATCAGGCCGATCATGTTTTCGACCGGATCGGCGAACCAGCTCGTGCCGTACGCGCCGGGCCAACCGAACGAGCCGAGCGAGCGATAGCCGAGCGGCAATTGCTGCGCCGGATCATCGACGATCGACAGGCCGAGGCCGAAACCCTGCCCCGCCCAGATCACGTGACCGAAGGCAGGCAGGCGGCGCTGATCGCGGCTCAGGAAATTGCTGCGCATCAGATCGACCGAGCGATGCGACAGCAGCCGCGTATCGCCGACGCGGCCGCGCCCGAGCAGCAGTTGCGCGAATTGCAGGTAGTCCAGGGCGGTCGAGACCAACCCGCCGCCGCCGCTCTGAAAGCGCCGCGGATTGGCCCAGCGGCTCGCGGCCGCATGATCCTCGACCACGCAACGCCGCGTGCCGGGATCGATGTTGTACGCGGTGGCGAGGCGCGCAAGCTGCGTGTCGGGCACCCAGAACGCGGTGTCGCGCATGCCGAGCGGCTCGAAAATGCGCGTGCGGAAAAACTCGCCGAGCGGCATGCCGCTCACGCGTTCGATCAGCACGCCGAGCACGTCGGTCGCCACGCCGTAGTGCCAGCGCGAGCCGGGCTGGAACATCAGCGGCAGTGCGGCGATGCGCGCGAGCCACGCGCTGTTGCCGCCGCTCGCCTCGAAGCCGTTGAACGCGGCAGCATAGGCTTCGGCGAGGTGCCCCGTCGCCGTGAAGTGATACGCGAAGCCCGCGCGATGCGTGAGCAGGTCGAGCACCGTAATCGGCGCGCGAATCGGATCGGTCTGGTCGAGCGGTCCGGTCGGATCACGCAGCACGCGCGGCGCCGCAAGCTCGGGCAGCCACTGCGAAACGGGCGCATCGAGCGCGAGGCGGTCTTCCTCGATCAGCATCATGATCGCGGCACTCGTCACCGGCTTGGTCATCGACGCGATGCGAAACAGCGTGTCCCGCTCCATCGGCAATTGCGCGGCTTCGTCGCGTAGGCCTATCGGTTCGAAGTAGCCAATTTCGCCGCGCCGCCATACGAGCGACACCACCCCCGCCACTTCGCCGCGCTCCACGTAGCCCTGCAGCGTGGTGGTCAACTTCGCGAGCCGGGTCGCGGCAAGCCCTGCTATCTGCATGTTCGTCCTGTGTCGGTAATAAGAAAGCGTGCATGCGCCCATATCACTTTGGCGATCAACCGAAAGATATAGCTGGTCCGGTGAAAGCGCACACGACGGCTTTCCTGATTGCCGATTCCGATTGGCGGACTCAGTGACGACACTCAGGCTTTCTGCCGTTTTTCCAATGCGCAAAGCGCGGCATCGAGGCGTTTGACGCGGGTTGCCTGCGCCGGCACGATAACCGCGCCGGAAACGTGCTGGAGGCGGTTTCGCCAATAAGACAACGGAATGCGGTCTTCTGCGGAAATATGGGAAATGATCTGTTCGAGATGCTCGATATCTTTTTCGAGTTGCTGATGATTCATTGCTTTCCCCGGATTCTATTGAATTAGTGTTGAAGCAAAAAAATCGAAAGCATAAGTCGCGTTGGCCCGCGCGACCCGAACTAATGCCCGCCAGTAGCGGGAAAATCTTCCTTTTCGTTTTCTGCGCCGGAAAAAACCGGCAGTTTCTTCTCGCCGGGGTTAAATTCCCAACGGTTTAAAAAGAATACTGCTGTCAAATTTCACGTTCCGTTGCCTGCCGCACTGAACTTCGTTGGACACCCCGACGCTAAAGATAAATGGTGATCGGGCCGCAAAGGATAATCGGTGTGCGGCGACTCGACGTTGTAAAAATGCCGCGCGCGGCTTACTTAACCCAATTCGCATGCCAATCGTGGATCGGACGCACATTAGGCGCATCAATTTATGACAACCATGTGGTAACCGCGAGCGTATCGGGACTTGGCAGGAAATTACCGGGAACGGGTGAAAAAACCGATGCCGCCTCCGAATCGAACTGCCGCGCTCGCCGGTGTTGTACCGGCACGGCTTCCGGTGCTTACTTCGCGGCCGCGCGGCACGCGTAGATCAGGCTCAACGTGCCGCTCTGGCTCGACTGCCGCACGACGTCGAACGCGCCATTGCAACTGGCGGCCGCCTGTTGCGAGCACGAGTCGGAACCCACCGGGCATTGCACCAGCGTGGTTGAGCGGCCGTCCGGGAGGAACAGCGGCGCGCTGCTGCTACACCCGCCAAGCGCGACGATCGCGCCCACGGCCAGCATGACGCTCGAGCGGCGCGCGAAGAAGAAAAGGCGTTTCATGGAGACCCCGGTCACGTCTTGTTTTTCGATCTCGCGATTGTGCCACGCTGCCTTCGTGCTGCGTCAGTTCGTGCCGCGCGGCCGGGCAGGTGCGGCGCGTCAAACGTCGATGCCGTGCGCGGCGATCTTCTTGTACAGCGTCGCGCGGCCCATGCCGATCTGTTTCGCAGTGTCGATGACGCGGCCGCCGTTCGCGCGCAACGCGTCGCACAGAAAGCGCTTTTCGAACGCGGCCATCGCGTCGCTCCACGAAGTGGGTTCGGCGGTGGCCGCAGCTTCCACGCCGGCGGCCGCGACAGACGGGGTCCGCGCCGGCGCCGCTGCGCCGCCCTGCCCCGAGCCGATGAACGGCGCAAGCACGCGCGCATCGATGCGTTCGCTGTCGGACAGCATCACCGCGCGCTCCAACGTGTTGCGCAGCTCGCGCACGTTGCCGGGCCAGTCGTACGCGCACAGCAGACGCAACGCGTCGTCGTGCAATTCGAAGTGGCTGCCGCCGCCTGCCTGCGCGGCCAGATCCTCGAGCATCGCGTAGGCGAGCGCCTCAATGTCGGACGGACGCTCGCGCAGCGCGGGCGCAAGAATCGTCAGCACGTTGAGCCGGTAGTAAAGGTCCGCGCGAAAACGTCCGGCCGCGACGAGCGCGGGCAGATCGGCCGAGGTCGCCGCGATGATCCGCACATCCGCGCTCACGACGCGGTTCGAGCCGAGCGGCTCGAACTCCTTGTCCTGCAGCACGCGCAGCAGCTTGCCCTGCAATGGCAGCGGCATGTCGCCGATCTCGTCGAGAAACAGCGTGCCGCCGTTGGCGAGCTCGAACTTGCCGACCCGCCCCTTGCGATCCGCACCGGTATATGCGCCGGGCGCGGCGCCGAAGAATTCGACTTCGAGCAGCGTGTCGGGAATCGCGGCGACGTTGACGCTGACGAGCGGCTTATGCGCGCGCGCCGAGCCGCCGTGAATCGCATGCGCGAGCAGTTCCTTGCCGGTGCCGGTTTCGCCGAGCAGCAGCACCGGCGCTTCGAGTTGCGCCGCGCGCCGCGCCTGGCGCTTCACTTCGAGCGACGCCGGGCTCGTGCCGACGAAGCTGCCGAACGTATAGCGCGCGCGGCGCGCCTGCGCGAGCGACTGGCGGGTCGCGATCAGCTCCTGCTGCAGCCGCGAGTACTGTGAAAACAGCGGCGACAGCGCTTTCAGCTCGTCGAACAGCGCGAAGCCGACCGCGCCGATCGTCGCGCCGGCATCGTCCTTCAGCGGCAGACGCGTGACGACGAGCGGCTCGCGATCCGTCTCCATGATGTCGAGCAGGATCGGCTTGCCGGTGTTGACGACCTCGCGCATCAGACTGTTCGGGATCACCGCTTCGCAATCGCGGCCGATCGCCTGTTGCGGGTCCGAAAAGCCGAAGCGCGCCGCATACCGTTTATTGATCCAGACAACGCGCGCTTGCCCGTCTACGATGAACGTGCCTTCACTGAAGTTTTCGAACGTGCGAAACAGCGATTCCATCGCCCGACGAAGCACGTCGTCGTAGGTGGCGGGCAGGCCCGTCCAGTCGGTCATCATGCTGTCGTTGTCTCCGCTTATCGTTTTGCTTGCAATCGATCTCAATTGCTAGACAAATTTATCTCCAAATAGAGACAGGCGACAGGCCTTATGCATCGTGACTTACCCTGGTTTCCGGTGATCTTGATCGGATTGGAGTCCCGTTTCGGAGACACCCGGGTACAATCCGCCCACGATGCCTTGGGCCACCGCTGCACGCCCGCGCCAGGCGCCACAGCGCTTCAGCGGACAAACGCCGGGCATGGCATGGAATCTGCATTTCGACCGCGCCGCGCCGTCGCTCGATCAGGACGGCAAAAAAGGTAGAACAACCAGGCTATGGAGACTCAATGACCTTTCTCATCGTTATCGCCGCGCTGGCGTTTCTGATGTTGGCCGCGTATCGCGGCTACAGCGTAATCCTGTTCGCGCCGATCGCGGCGCTCGCCGCCGTCCTGCTCACCGAGCCCGCCGCCGTCGCGCCGGTCTTCACGAGCATCTTCATGGACAAGATGGTCGGCTTCGTGAAGCTGTATTTTCCGGTGTTTCTGCTCGGCGCCGTGTTCGGCAAGGTGATCGAGCTGTCGGGCTTCTCCGAGTCGATCGTCGCGGCCGCAATCCGCTATATCGGCCGCTCGCGCGCGAACGCGGTGATCGTCGCGGTGTGCGCGCTGCTCACCTACGGCGGCGTATCGCTGTTCGTCGTCGTGTTCGCGGTCTATCCGTTCGCGGCCGAGCTGTATCGCCAGAGCAATATTCCGAAGCGGCTGATGCCCGGTGCGATCGCGCTCGGCGCGTTCTCATTCACGATGGACTCGCTTCCGGGTACGCCGCAGATCCAGAACATCATCCCGACGACGTTCTTCAAGACCACCTCGTGGGCCGCGCCGACGCTCGGCGTGATCGGCTCGCTGTTCATCATCGTGGTCGGTCTGACGTATCTGGAATGGCGCCGCCGCAGCGCGATGGCGACCGGCGAGGGTTACGGCACCGAACTCGTCAACGAGCCGGAGCGCGTCGAATCGAAAGAGCTGCCGCATCCGCTGCTGGCGATCGCGCCGCTCATCGTGGTCGGCGTCGCGAACTTCTTCCTGACGCGCTGGATTCCGACCTGGTACGGCCCGTCCTTCACGGTCACGCCGGAGATCCTGCCGGGCCTGCATGCACCGGTCGAAACGAGCGTAAAGGCTCTGGTGGGGATTTGGGCCGTGCTGGGCGCGCTGCTGCTCGGCATCATCATGGTCATCGTGACGGCGTTCGGCCGGGTGAGCCACCGCTTTGCGGTCGGCACCAAGGCAGCGGTGGCGGGCGCGCTGCTGGCGTCGCTCAATACCGCGTCGGAATACGGCTTCGGCGGTGTGATCGCGGCGCTGCCGGGCTTTCTCGTCGTCAGCAATGCGCTGAAAAGCATTCCGAATCCGCTCGTCAACGCGGCGGTGTCGGTCAGCACGCTGGCGGGTATCACGGGTTCGGCATCGGGCGGTATGAGCATTGCGCTCGCCGCGATGTCCGATACGTTCATCAAGGGCGCGCAGGCCGCGAATATTCCGCTCGAAGTGCTGCATCGGGTGGTCGCGATGGCGAGCGGCGGCATGGATACGCTGCCGCACAACGGCGCGGTGATTACGCTGCTCGCGGTGACGGGTCTCACGCACCGGCAGTCGTATCGCGACATCTTCGCGGTCACGGTGATCAAGACTCTCGCGGTGTTCTTCGTAATCCTGGTGTATTACACGACCGGCCTCGTGTGAACGTCGAATCGGAAACCAGCACTTTGATCTGATAGATCCGCATTAGTCCCACCTCGACAGCCCGCCGACGAAGCACGAGGATGGAGTCGTCAGCGCCCAATGTTGCAAGGGCAGGCTGACCCGAGTAACAACGGCGTTTAACGGCCCGTCCCTATCCGGACGGGCTATTTTTTTCAGCGCGCGATTCGTGCGCGAAAGGTGAGGAAATCCGGGAGCGACGCCAACCACAGCGAGAGTGTCGCCGGACGCCGCCTAGCCCGCGCCCGCGTCACCCGCATGACAAGAGCCGAACCCAAGCCGCGCCGCCGAGGGGCATGAAAAATGCAGCCGTCGCAACGAGGAGTCGCGTTAAACTGGTTGCTCGCTCCGCAATCGCGAATGCGCTAAAACCGGGGCGAGATAGAGACAAAGGCAGACGCAACACGGCACGACGAGGCGGCAGACGGCACGCCATCCGCCCCGTACAATGGTTCCATCACCAACGCAACAAGGACAACTTCGATGCGCATTACCGGGTCCTCCGGGTCAATGGCCCTGCTCACCGAATACGACGACGCAACGGCGCGCGAACTCCGCTCGCTGCGCCTCGAATCGACCGAAGACGGCAAAGGCATCCTGCTGATCGAGGTCGATGAGCGCAAGCCGGGCATACATCGTGAAGTGCGCTACGAAATCACGCCCGCGGAGCTGATCGCCGCGATCCGCGCGCATGGCGCCGAGTTGCCGGGCGAACAGCACAACCATCGTCAGTGAAGCAGGCGCGCGGCGAATTACCGTCGCGTGACTCGTCAGTCTCCCTGCGCCGATGGCGTCGCGCTTCGACGCGTCAGCGCAGAATTGTTCGCATTGGGCGCGCCCGCGCGCGCCGCCTTGCTTCCGTTTGTTCCGCTCGAACCGCCAATCCCCGCTTTCCTACGGGTTTTTGCAAGCGCTTTCGCGCGTCTCGTTGAGCATGCTTACCCGGCCTTCAATCACTTGTCACAAGCGGTCGCCATGCTTGTGTAGCGGGACATGCGACCATATATGCAGGCCTGATCGCAGCCAGAACACGGGCCGATTTCCAGGTCGGTTGCACGTCTTGAAAATACGTCCATAATCCTTGCATTCCCCTTTGCGTTCCTTACCGCGCTGCGCCCGCAAGGGCCGCGGATGTTAAACCGATGCTACATGACCTCGTCGCGCAATATGGACCTGCGCTCGTTTTCGCAAATGTGCTGGCCGCCGCGCTCGGGCTGCCGGTGCCCGCCATGCCGTCGCTTGTGCTGTTCGGCGCGATGGCCGCGATGCACCCCGGCTCCGTCGGCTCGCAGTTGCTGCCGGTCCTCGTGCTGTCGATCTTCGCGACGCTGATCGGCGACAGCGTGTGGTACGTCGCGGGCCGCATCTACGGCGGTAATACGCTGAAGACGATCTGCCGGCTGTCGCTGTCGCGCGACACCTGCGTGAAAAAGACCGAGCGCTTCTTCGGCCGCTGGGGCGTGCGCGTGCTCGCGGTCGCGAAATTTGTGCCGGGGCTGTCGATCGTATCGATCCCGATGGCCGGCGCGATGGGCACGCGCTACCGCACCTTCCTCACCTACGACGGCGTCGGCGCCGCGCTGTGGTCCGGCACCGGGCTGATCCTCGGTGCGTTGTTCGCGCGGCAGATCGATATGCTGTTCGCGATCGCCGGGCGGCTTGGGCGCACGGCGGCGGTAGTCGTCGTCGCGTTGCTGGCGCTGTACGCGGCGTACCGGTGGATCCGCCGCCGTCAGTTGATCGCGAAGCTCGCGTCCGCGCGCATCGAGGTCGACGAACTCGCGAAGCTGTACAAGGCTAATCAGGCGCCGGTCGTGTTCGACATCCGTTCGCAGGAGAAGCGCAAGCTCGATCCGTTCGTGATTCCAGGCGCGCAATTCGCCGACGAACGGCAACTCGACGGCATCGTCGCCAGCTATCCACGCGATCAGAAGCTCGTGATCTACTGCTCCTGCCCGAACGAGATTTCCGCGGCATGGATGGCCAAGCAGCTCACCGAAGCCGGTTTCTCCGACGTGCTGCCGCTGCGCGGCGGCATGGAAGCCTGGCGCGACTCGGGCAAGCCGGTGGACTCGCTGCCCGAAATGCCGCCGCCCGAAGTCACGGTCGACGATATCGCGCCCAAAGCCGTCTAGCTGGAATTCGCGACGGCATCGTCCGTCTGCGCGCGCGGCACGGCTCGTCCGGCCATGCGAGCGCGCATTGCGTTGCCTTGCGTTCAATCGTGCGATGAACATCGAAGGAGCGGTTCAATGCTTTCGACTCAGGACGTTTCGACTCAAGAGGTGGAAGGACAGCAGGGAGTCGTCGCCGACGCGCCGTTTTCGTCGCTGTCGACGCGTTTGCATCAGATGTTTCCGGAGCTCACTTGCGCCGAGATCGACAGGCTGCGCCGCTTCGGCGAGATCGGTCGCTGGAAGTCCGGCGAGTTGCTGTTCGAGACCGGCCGCACCGGCCCCGGCATGTTCGTGGTGCTCGAAGGACGCGTGAAGGTCTATCAGCGTGACGGCATCGGCCGCGAGCACGTGATCAGCGAGCGCGGCGCCGGGCATTTCCTGGCCGAGGTCGGGCAGCTGTCGGGCAAGCCCTCGCTGGTGAACGGCCTCGCGACCAGCGCCGTCGAAGCGCTGCTGATCCCGCCCGACCGGCTGCGCGCGCTGATCGTCGCCGAAGCGGAACTCGGCGAGCGCATCATGCGCGCGCTGATTCTGCGGCGCGTGTCGCTGATCGAAAAGGGCGCGGGCGGGCCGATCCTCGTCGGCAACAGCAATGACCCGCGGCTCGTGATGTTGCAAGGCTTTCTGTCGCGCAACGGCCATCCGCATTCGGTGATCGACGAACGCGACGAAGACGCGCTGCGGCTGATCGAGCAGTTCGCCGCGCAGCGCGAGGACCTGCCGCTCGTGATCTGCCCGGACGGCACGGTGCTGCGTCATCCGAGCATGCCGGAGCTTGCCACGCGCTTAGGTCTGCTGCCCGATCTCGACGACACCTACGTGTACGACGTCGCGATCGTCGGCGCGGGACCGGCCGGACTTGCCGCAGCGGTGTACGCAGCCTCCGAAGGGCTGTCGGTGATCGTGCTCGACAGCCGCGCGCCGGGCGGCCAGGCGGGCGCGAGCTCGCGCATCGAAAACTACCTCGGCTTTCCGACCGGCATCTCGGGCCAGGCGCTTGCCGGCCGCGCGTTCGTGCAGGCGCAGAAGTTCGGCGCGCACGTTGCAATTCCGGTCAGCGTGCAGGCGCTGCATTGCGGGCAGTCGCCTTATCGGCTCGAAACGAAATGCGGCGGCCACATCAGCGCGCGGACGATCGTGATCGCGAGCGGCGCCGTGTACCGGCGCCCGGCGCTCGACGGGCTCGAGCGCTTCGACGGACGCGGCGTCTACTACTGGGCGTCGCCGGTCGAGGCGAAGCTGTGCAAGCGCCAGGAGGTCGTACTGGTGGGCGGCGGCAATTCGGCCGGCCAGGCGATCGTCTATCTGGCGACGCACGCGGCCAAGGTTCACGTGCTGATCCGCCGCAGCGGTTTCGAGGCGACGATGTCGCGCTATCTGATCGACCGCATCCGCTCGCTGCCGAACGTGTTCGTGCATCCGGGTTCGGAAGTCGGCCGGCTCGAAGGCGATGAGGACGGGCTCGTGTCGGTCACGCTGAAGCGGCCGCTGCCCGACGGCGTCGATCACTTCGACACGCGGCATCTGTTCCTCTTCACCGGCGCGGACCCGAACACCGAATGGCTGCGCACCTGCGGCGTGCAGCTCGACGCGAAAGGCTTCGTGCTGACGGGCATCAGCGCGGACGGCTCGGCCACCGCGTGCGATCTCGGGACTACGGTCGAAGGGGTCTATGCGATCGGCGATGCGCGCGCCGGGTCGACGAAACGCGTGGCCGCGGCGGTCGGCGAAGGCGCGGCCGTTGTCGCGCAGATTCACCAGCTGCTGGCGCAGATGAGCGGGGAAGAGATGGCGCTCGGTGCGTGAGTCTCGATGCGGTCTTTAGCGCATCGTCTTTGCCGCATCCGTCTTCAGTGCAACGCGGCCCACGCGAGCGACACTGAAAACACGCCGAGCACGATCGACGCGCCGCGCTGCACCTTCGCCGGTTCGAGCCAGCGGAGCCGGCCGCTACCGAGTGCGGCGCCGAACGCGATCCACGCGAGCGCGATCGGCGCGGCAACGCACGCGAACATCCCCATCGCGAGCAGATAAGCGGGCAGATGCATGAACGCGGCGGCCGGAAAGATCGTGCCGCCGAACAGCAGCCCTTTCGGATTGAGCAAGGTCGCGACGAACAGCGCGCGCACGTTGCCAGCGCGTTGCGTCGAGCCCGGCAGTGCCACCGCCGCGCGCCACATATGGAGCGCAAGCCACGCGATATACACGCTCGCGGCCACGCGCAGCAGCGACGGCAGCCACGGCCACGCTTGCGCCGCGTGCGCGAAGAAGCGCCCCCACGCGGAGATCGACACCAGATAGCCCGCCAGTTCGGCGGCGATCAGCGGCAGCGCGCGGCGCAAACCGGCGCGCAAACCGGCCGCCGCCAGTAGCGTGTTGGTGGGGCCGGGCGTCACCAGTACCACGATGATGCCGGTGGCCAGCAACGCGATCTCGGTTGCAGAGAGCATAAAAAAGCGCACGGCGAGTTACACATTGCGCTTTTGTAGCACAGACAGCACGATGGCTGCGCCGAAGCGAACCCGCCGGTTCAGCGGTCCACTCGGCTCATCGCTCAGCGCTCCAGCTTCGCGCGCAACTCGCGCGCGGCCTCCAGCAGCCCTTCATACCCCGAACGCGCGTGCTCCGGCAAATCGGGATCGCCGACCAGCGCGCCGAGCGTTTCGATCAGACTGTAGACAATGCCTTTCGCCGCGCCCGACGCAATGCCACCTGACGACATCTGCTGATCGACGTGACTGAGCGCCGCGTCGAGCTGCTCGATCTCCGGACGATCGTCGGAGGGCGGCTTGGGAGGAACGTCTTGCGTCATGATCGAACACCACTCCTTTGAGTGCATCGGTAAAGTTGTTATATACCGATCATGCGCCGCCGTCTATTCGTGTTCGGCGCGACGGCGACCCACGTCAAGGCGTCCAGCGATACATCAGCAGCTTCGCGCGCGCGTCGTCTTCGACCAGCACCACGTACTCGCCGTTATCGCGCTGCACCGCGCTGATGCCGAGATACACGTCGACCCAGCCGCTCTTACCGCCGACGTTCGCGCCCGGCGTCATATAACCGACGGCCGTGCCGTTGCGCGCGTCGTAGACGTCGATGCGATCGGTGTACAACTCCGCGACGAAGACATAGTTGCCCGCCACCGCAACGCCGACCGTGGTGGTCTGCGGATCGCTTTGCGTGTTCCACGGCAGCGAGACCGTGTAAGTCAGGGCCGGCGTGCCGCTGCTCCAGTTGTCGTAGCGCGCAAGCACCGGGCCCGCTTCCTTCCAGTGCGTCGGGTCCCACGGAATCGCGCTCGTGAAGCCGGACAGATACATCGTGTCGGTCGCTGCGACATAGACGAGCCGTGCGAGCCGCGTGAACGGCGCGGGCATCGCGAACATCTTCGCACTTGCGTACGTGTAGATCGGATTGCCTGTGGAGTCGAGACCTTGCAGCGGCATCTCGCGCACGCCGCTCAATGGCGTGGCGAGCCACACGTTGCCGGAATCGTCGACCCACCAGAAGCCGTTGCCGACCGTGCTGCCGGTCGACGGATTGCCGCTGATCTCGCTCGCGTCGACGGTGCCATTGCCATTGCTATCGCGCCACAACCATTCGCCGTAAGTTGGTTGCGCGGCGGGCCAGCTGCCCGGCAGCGGATTCTGCGCGAGCATCCCTGACGGAATCGCAATCTCGCCATGCGCGGCATCGAAGCGATAGACGTTCAGATAGTGCGCGCCGGGATCGAGCGTATAGAGAAAACGCTGGCCATTGAATCTGCGCACCATCGGTTCGCCGCGCACGCCGCGCGGCTGGTGAAACGCGGGGTCGTCGGGGTAATCGAAGCGATCGAGCGTGAACGCCGCGTATGACCATTCGTGGCCGGCCGGCTGCCGGTAATCGAGCGTGAAGCGCTTCGAGCCCGTGTAGATCGAAGCGGGCGTGGCCGGATCGAACGCGCCGCTATCGACGAAAGTCAGGCCGTAGAGCCGCCAGTTGAGCACGCGCGTGCCGTACACGTAGCTCTCCAGCACCGCGCCTTGCCCTACCGATGCCGAGCCCAGCGCGCGCGGTCCTTCGCCGTTTTGCGCGACGTACAGATTGCCCGCCGCGTCGACGCCGATGCCGGTGATGCCGTTGAAGCGCGTATCACCCGGCACGCCGCGCGCCGGATGGAAGATGCCGTTGCGCGTGCCAATCGACGCGCCGGCCTGCATCTGGCCGCCCGCGCCTTTGTTGAATACGAGAATCTGCTGCGAAACGCCGTTGTCGGCGACCAGCAGCTGGCCGGATGGCGTGACCGTGAGGTCGGTTGGCACGCTGCCAGCGGGCAGCGCCAATGGACCGGCGAGCGCGGTGCCGTCGGCGCGGTAGTGCAGGACGCTCAGGCTGCCGGTGCCGAAGGCGCTGATGATCCACAGCGTCGAGTCGGTGTCGATCGCGATGCGCGCGGGCGATGCGACGCTCCACGAACGCAGCGGCTGCATCGATTGCGCGTCGTACACGACGATCCGGTTGCCGTACGTGTCGGCCGCATAGAGTTCGCTGTCGTTCGCGGCGAGGCCGCGAATGCCCGCGTCGATGCCGGTCTGCACCGTTTGTACCGCGACGAAACTGTTCTTCGTCGCGTTCGCGCTATTGCCGATGCCGCCGGAAAACGGCGCGCCGGCCGCGAGATTCGCGAGCGTGCGCCGCGTGATGCCGTACCAGGTCTGATTGGCCGGCGGATAGTCGGCGCCGACCAGCGCATTGTTCTCGTTGCCGATCGACATCGCCGCGTACAGGTACGTGTGATTCACCGCCACCGCGTCGCCGCCGGCCGCGCCCCAGCCGTGCGTCGAACCGGCGACCGCGAGCTTGTCCCCCGCGCGATAGGCGGCAATTTCGCTGCCGCTTTCGTCCCACGGCGCATTCGTATAAACGGTGCCATTGGCATCGACGCTAATGGCCTGAATATCCTGCTGTATCCATTTGCCGTCGCCAAATCCGAAACTATTACCGACCCATGATGTCGTGTAATTCAATTTGGATTGCGCGGAGACATTCGGCGAGATCAGGCTATGGATTAGAACCACGGCCAGGCCAAGGCGGGGGAAAATCTTCACGGCGGTCGATCCTTGCTAGGCGCGAAGCACGCACGGCAGGCAGGCTGACCGGCGTGCTTCGCCTGTACGCGCATCATTGCTGGTAGCGTTACGATGTGCGCACATCAGAGTTGGCGTTTTATCCTCTCATATAAAAATAGCAAACTTATTAATAAAAAAAGATAATTGAATGTCACCCAATCCAATTCATTCCATTTGCATCGATTTACGATTCAAACCAAATCTTTCGTTCACGAAGCCGGTAAAAACCGGTTCCCGTAAATCCTCACCGGTCAGAGATTCAAGCGCTTGTTCTGCTCCTGTAAATCCTCACCTTGAGCGCGATGCACATCATCATGTTCGCGCCGCCCGGCGACGCACGAAGATCCGCCGCGTCAGATCGAACGCGACCAGATTGCCGGCTACGACGAGCAGCAGACCGACCACCGCGAGCACTGACCAGCGGTAACCCTCGAACAGCGTCGACGCCGCAAGCGCGACGATCGGAAACAGCACCGTGCAGTAGGCGGCGCGCTCCGGGCCCATGCGGCCCACCAGCATCAGGTACGCCGTAAAGCCGATCACCGAGCCGAACACCGCGAGATATGCGAGCGCGCCGAGATAGCGCGCCGACGGTTCCACCGTGAACGAATAGCCGGCGAACAGACTACCGAGCGTCAGGACGGCCGCGCCGATCAGCATCGCCCAGCTATTGGTCGCGAACGGATGCAGGCCCATCGACTGCATGCGGCTCGACAGCAGGTTGCCGGCCGAGAAGCACAGCGTGCCGAGAAACGCGACGCCGAGCCCGAGCCACGCGGTGTGATCGCCGAGATGCCCCGCCATCTGCTGCACGAACAAACAGACGATGCCGACGAGTCCGAGCAATGCGCCCGCAATCGCGCTCGGCTGCAGCGGCCGGCCCATGAACAGCCGCCCGTTGATCGAGTTCAGCAGCGGCGCGGTCGAGAACACCACCGCGACGAGCCCGCTCGGCACGATCTGTTCGGCGTAGTAGAAGCACAGGAAATTGAGGCAGAACAACGCGAGGCCCTGCGCGGCGAGGTAGCGCCAGGCGTCGCGCGGCGGCCAGATCGGCCGGCGCATGATGCGCAGCAGCGCGAACAGCAGCAGCGCGGCGATCCAGAAACGCCAGGCAATCGATACCGGCGGCGGCACCGCGCCGAGTTGCCATTTGATCGCGATCCAGGTGGTGCCCCAGATCAGCACGGTGACGGCATAAAGCAAAAGATTCATGGTCGGGCCTCGGACTGCAATGACAAGCTGCCATAACGCGCAGCATTGACGATAGCCCCGACTATGCAGCCGCGCCGCCGCCTGCAATTGTCCAAAATTGCGCACTTTTTCGTGGCAATGAGCGGCCAGACTGGCCGCGCCGTATACTGGCCGCTCAACCCGACGCATCACCGGAAATCCTCCGCTCGCCGCCGTGACCGCCAGCCCGTCCGCTCCCGTGATATCCACCGCCGGCATGCCTTTTGGCCTGCAGTCGGTCTGTCACACTCTCGCCAGTGCGAACGCGCATCTGGACCGCTTCGCGTGGCTCGGCGACGGACTCGCGATCGCACTCTGGACCCGCGACACGAAGGAAGCCGAGACCATCTATGAGCGGCCCGGCCATCACACGCTGTCGTGCTATCTGGACGGCGGCTATCGCACCGAGCGCCAGAAAATGCCGGGCCACTACGGCGCGCCGTCGCGGCTGTGCGCACTGCCCGGCGATCACGAATCGCGCTGGTGGGTGCGCGGCCATATGCACTTCATGCACCTGTACTTCCTGCCCGAGCACTTCACGCGACGCGCGGTACAGGAGCTCGACCGCGAGCCGCGCGAATTGACGCTCGCCGATCGGACCTATTTCGAGGACCCGCGCATTGCGAGTCTGTGCCAGTCGCTCGTCAACGAGGAGTGGGAAAGTCCCGACGGTCTGCTGCGCACCAACGAAACCGCGCACGAAGTGCTGAGCCTGCTGTTGCGCGGACAAGGCGTGCGGCGCGCGAACGTGGCGCTGAAGGGCGGGCTGTCGGCCGCGACGCGGCGCCGCCTGCGCGACTATATCGACAGTCGTCTCGCGCAGCCGTTGACGCTCGGTGAGCTGTCGGGTGTCGCGGCGCTATCGGAGTTTCATCTTGCGCGGATGTTTCGGGAGTCGTTTGGGTTGCCGCCGGCCGCGTGGATCGCGCGGCAACGGCTCGATCGCGCGCGCACGCTGCTGCGCACGACGACGTTGCCGCTCGCGCAAATCGCCGAGCAATGCGGCTATGCGAACGCGAGTCACTTTAGCCACCGGTTTCGCGAGGCTGTCGGTGTGACGCCGAGCGGGTTTCGGCAGGCTATCGGCGTTTGAGTCGCGTTCGGGTTTCGCTTTCCAGTTAGCTCCGCGTCATTGCAGCGCCATCGCCAGCATGCGCGCGACGTGAATCGCGTCCACGCCCGCTCCATCGTGAATCTGATGCCGGCAGCTGGTGCCATCGGCGACCATCACCGTGGCGGCGTCGAGCTTGCGGACCGCGGGCAGCAGCGACAGCTCCGCCATCGCCTGCGAAGTCGCGTAGTGCTCGGCTTCGTAGCCGAAGCTGCCGGCCATACCGCAGCACGACGATTCGACCGTCGATACCTTCAATTCGGGAATCCACTTCAGCACGGTCTGCACCGGCGTGAATGCGTCGAACGCCTTCTGATGGCAGTGGCCGTGCACGAGCGCCTGCTGCATCGGCAGCGGTTTCAATTTGAGCTGCAAACGCCCAGCGTTTTCTTCGCGCACGAGGAATTCCTCGAATAGAAACGCGTGCTGCGCGAGGCGCCGCGCTTCGTCGCCGAAACCGTACTGCAGAAATTCATCGCGCAACGACAGCAGACACGATGGCTCAAGACCCACCACCGGCACGCCGCGTTCGACGAACGGCCGGAACAGATCGAGCATGCGCCGCGCTTCCTGTTTCGCTTCATCGACAAGACCCGCCGCGAGAAACGTGCGGCCGCAACACACAGGACGCTCGCCCGGGCGTGCATTGAAGTGAACCGTGTAGCCCGCCGCTTGGAGCACCTGTTGCGCGGCACGTGCGTTGTCGGGCTCGATGTGGTTGTTGAAGGTATCGACGAACAGCAGCACTTCTTTCAGCGTGGACGGCTGCGCGGCCTCGCGTGCAGGCCTCGCGGACACCGCATCGGCCAGAAACGCCTTCTTGAACCGCGGCAAACTCCGCTCGGCAGCGAACCCGGCCGCGCGCTTGAACCACGCCGACAGCACCGGCACGTTGTCCGCGAGCGCCACCAGTCCCGGCATGCGGCTCGCAGCGCCCGCATAGCGAGGCATGAACGCGACGAGCCTATCGCGCAGCCGCACGCCATGCGTCCTCGCCCGCGCCGCCCGCGCCTCGAGCTTGAACTTCGCCATATCGACGCCGGTCGGGCAATCGCGCTTGCAGCCCTTGCACGATACGCACAGGTCGAGCGTTTCCTTGACGTCATCGCCCGCGAGTCCGCTTTCGCCGAGCTGGCCCGAAATCGCGAGCCGCAACGTGTTGGCTCGCCCGCGCGTCAGATGCTGCTCGTCCTTCGTCACGCGATAACTCGGGCACATCGTGCCCGCGTCGAACTTGCGACAGTGGCCATTGTTGTTGCACATCTCGACCGCTTTCGCGAGACCGCCGCTCAGGTCGTCACCGCTGCCCGGCGCGCTTTCTTCTCCCGTCAGCGGATCGCGCTTCACGTTCCACATCGACCAGTCGAGCACTGTTTCGATACGCTGTTCGCGATAGCCCGGCGCAAAGCGGAAATTGCGCGCGTCGTCCATCTTCGGCGGACGCACGATCTTGTCTGGATTGAAGCGATTGTCCGGATCGAACAGCGCCTTGATCTCGCTGAACGCCTCGTTAAGCCGCGGCCCGTATTGCCACGCGACCCATTCGCCGCGGCACAGACCGTCGCCATGCTCGCCGGAATACGCGCCCTTGTACTCGCGCACCAGCGCGGCCGCTTCCTCGGCGATCGCCCGCATCTTCGTTGCGCCGTCGCGGCGCATGTCGAGAATCGGCCGCACGTGCAGCGTGCCGACGCTCGCATGCGCGTACCAGGTGCCCTCGGTGCCGTGGCGATGAAACACATCGGTGAGGCGGCTCGTATAGTCGGCCAGATGTTCGAGCGGCACCGCGCAGTCTTCGATGAAGGACACCGGCTTGCCATCGCCCTTCATACTCATCATGATGTTGAGACCGGCCTTGCGCACTTCCCACAGCGCTTTTTGCGCATTCGCGTCCGGCATCTCGACGACCGCATCGGGCAAGCCCAGCTCGCCCATCAACTCGGTCAACTGCTTCAGCGACGCGAGCTGCGCGTCCCGATCCTCGCCCGCGAACTCGACGAGCAAAATCGCCTGCGGCTCACCGACCAGCGCCTTCTCGATCACCGGACGAAACGCGGGATTGCTCAACGCGAGATCGATCATCGTGCGATCGACCAGTTCGACCGCGACCGGCTTAAGTTTGACGATGTGCTGCGTGAGCGCCATCGACTGCCGGAAGGTCGGAAAGTTGACCACGCCGAGCGCCTTGTGCGCGGGCAGCGGCGCGAGCTTCAGCGTGATCTGCCGGCTGAATGCGAGCGTGCCCTCGGAGCCGACCAGCAGATGTGCGAGGTTCGCGCTGCCGTCATCGGTATAGGCGCGCGGACTCTGGCAGTCGAACAGATCGATGTTGTAGCCCGCCACTCGGCGCAGCACCTTCGGCACGCGCGCGACGATTTCATCACGCTCGCGCTGCGCGATCCGCGCGACGCCCGCGACGATCTGCTGCAAGCGCTCGCCTTGCGGCGCCTCGCGCAGCGACGCGAAGCGCGCTTCGCTGCCGTCGGCGAGAATCGCGTCGATCGCGTCGACGTTGTGCACCATATTGCCGTACTCGATCGAGCGCGAGCCGCACGAGTTGTTGCCGGCCATGCCGCCGATCGTGCATTGCGCAGAAGTCGATACATCGACCGGGAACCACAGTCCATGCGGCTTTAGCCACGCGTTCAGATGATCGAGCACGACGCCGGGCTCGACCGTCACGGTGCGCGCGTCGGCATCGAACGCGACGATGTTGTTGAGCCACTTGCTCGTATCGACCACCAGCGCTTCGCCGACCGTCTGCCCGCACTGGCTCGTGCCCGCGCCGCGCGCGAGCAGCGGTACTTTCTCGCTGCGCGCAATCTCGAGCGCGATGCGCAGATCGTCCTGATCGCGCGGCACCACGACGCCGACCGGGGTGATCTGATAGATCGACGCATCGGTCGCGTAGCGGCCGCGGCTCGCGAGGTCGAACAGCACATCGCCGCGCAGCGCTTTGCGCAGATGCTGCGCGAGCGGACTCGTGGCACGCGCGGCGGAGGGGACCAGATGGATCGGCTTGACGAGCAAGCCCGCAGTGGGATTCGTCATTTCGTCGGCCTGTGAGGAGCGCGCGTGAGCCGCGCGGCTCGAATTACCTAGTACAGCGTCAGATGCACCGGCGCGAGCCCTTCGATATGCCCGCTCACGTTGCCCGCCTCGCGCGGAAAGAACATGCCGGTGTACGAACCGGCGGTGATCACCATCTCCGGAGTCACCGCGATACCGCGCGCACTCGCGTGATTGACGAGCCACGTCAACAGCCGCCGCGGATCGCCGGCTGGATTCGCGGGCGTCGTTGCGACGACATTGCGTCCGTTGAACTCAAATTGCAGCGACGGCGCCAAGTACGGGAAATCCTCGCGATACCGCGTGAATTCGCCGACGATCAGCGCACCGTGATTCTGCAGGTCCGCGAGCTGCGCTAGTTTGTCGATGGCGGGCCACGCGGCATAGCGGCTCGCGACGATCTCGATGGTCGCGCCGATCGAGCCGATACCCGCGAGCACTTCGTCTTCGCCGTACGGCGTCGCGGAAGGCTCGAAACGCCGGCCGAAACGGAACGCGACTTCGAGTTCGAGCCCGAGCGGGGCGAAACCTTCGCGCGACAGACGCACACCGTCGGCATGCAGATCGATGTCGGGCAATGGCGCTCCTTGAATCGGCCCGCTCGCCGACTTCGCGCCGATCTTCCAGCCGCCGATTCGCGCGCCGCACGCGCTCAGGATTTCGTGCTGGATTGCGTAGGCCGCGTCGGCATCGGACGGCAACTGTTCCGGCGGCAACGTGTCGAGCACCGTACGACTGCGACGCGCATCGGCAAGAAGCTGGCTGAGTGATGAAGTCATGTTTTACGCGCCCATCCGGCTGGAAACCTGCGCCTTCTCCGACGCGCTGAGTTCGAAGCGGCTCTCCGGCTGCATGCGGAACGCGAGCACGACGCCGATGCCCATCAGCAACATGCTGCCGACGAACGGCAGATCCCAGTTGCCGAAGTGGTCGATCAGAAAGCCGCCCATCACCGGCGAGATGATCGCGGCCAGCGCCGAGCCCGTGTTCATCATGCCGCTGGCGGTGCCGGAGAATTCCGGCGCGATATCCATCGGAATCGCCCACATCGGGCCGATCGTCATCTCGGCGAAGAAGAAGCCCGACGCGAGACAGGCGATCGACAGCGTCAGGTCATGCGTGAACATCAACGGAATCAGCGACAGCAGACAGAACAGCATGCACCCCGACACCATCCAGCTGCGCGCGCGCTTGAGGCTGCCGGTGCGCTTGAAGATCGCATCGGTGACGAGGCCGCCGAGCGTATCGCCGATCACGCCGGCAAAGAACACGACCGACGCGAAGATCGCCGACTTCTGCAATTGCAGATGATGGTTGTGCAGGAAGTACAGCGGAATCCAGCTCAGGAACAGCCACAGCGTCCAGCCGTAGCAGAAGTAGACGATCGTGACCGGCGCCATGCGGCGAAACAGCTTGCCCCACGGCAGGCCTGCGACTTTCGGCTTCACCGCGGGCAGCACCGCGAGTTCCTCCGGCGTGATGCGCGGATGATCTTTCGGATGCTCGGTGAACGTGATCGCCCACAGGGCGACCCACACCAGGCTCAGCGCGCCGCAGATATAGAACGATTCGCGCCAGCCCCAGGTGGTCATTACCAGCACGATGAGGGCCGGCGCGACCGCATTGCCGACTCGCGACGCCGCGTGCGTGATGCCCTGCGCGAAGCCGCGTTTTTCTTTCGCGACCCAGCGCGACATCGCCGATGTTGCCGCCGGGAACGTCGCGCCTTCACCGAAACCGAGCACGAGCCGCGCGGCGAGCAACGAAGCGAGCCCGCCCGCGAGGCCCGTGAACACCGTCGCGAGACCCCAGATTGCACCGCAAAACAGCAGCGTGCGCCGCGCGCCGAAGCGATCGCTGACCCAGCCGCCGATCACCTGAAACAGCAGATACGGATACGCGAAAGCCGAGAACACGAGGCCGACCTGCGTATGCGTGAGATTGAATTCCTTGCCGAAACCCGCGGCCGCGGTGCTGACGTTCACGCGATCGAGGTACGTGATGAAGTACATGATGCACAGCATCACTAGAACGATACTGGTCGCACTGGTCAAACGAAACCGTTTCATCCTCTCTCTCCGTGGCATGTGTCGACGGCGCGCTTGAAGTGGCGCGCTGCGTCGTCGCCCGTCGGCCGCGACAGCCGTTATGGACGCATTGCATGTTGTGATGGCAGCGTTCTGCGCGCGGCCCGATGAGAAATGCGCTCCCTGGTGTTGCGGGTTGTTTCCTGCTGGTGGCGCTTATGCCGCGGCCTTCAACCCCGGCGTCTTCGGTGCGTGGCTCAACCACTCCATAGCGGCAGGCATGCCGCTTTCCTTAAGGGGTATGCCAGCAAGCCGCAGACCCATTTCGCAGCCGGCCAGGGTCGCGAGCAGCGTCAGATCGTTGCAATCGCCAAGATGGCCGATACGGAACATGCGACCCTTCATCTTGCCGAGGCCCGTGCCGAGCGACATATCGAAGCGCTCGTAGATCAGCTTGCGCACAGCGTCGGCATCGACGCCGTCGGGCATCATCACGCCCGTGAGCACCGGGCTATACACGGCGGGATCGGCGCACTGGATTTCGAGCCCCCACGCACGCACCGCGCGGCGCGTCGCTTCGGCGAGCCGCTCGTGACGCGCGAACACGTTGTCGAGCCCTTCGCCGAGAATCATCTCGATCGCTTCGTGCAGGCCATACAGCAGGTTCGTGTTCGGTGTGTAGGGCCAGTAGCCGGTCTTGTTCATTTCGACGATTTCCGACCAGTCCCAGAAGCTGCGCGGCAGCTTCGCGTGCTGGTTGGCGGCCATCGCCTTCGGCGAGATCGCGTTGAAGCTGATGCCCGGCGGCAGCATCAAGCCCTTTTGCGAGCCCGACACGGTCACGTCGACACCCCATTCGTCGTGGCGGTAGTCAGCGCACGCGAGACCGGAGATCGTATCGACGAGCAGCAGCGCCGGATGGCCCGCGGCGTCGATCGCTCGGCGCACGGCGGCGATGTCGGACGTGACGCCGGTCGAAGTTTCGTTGTGCACGACGCAGACCGCCTTGATCGCATGCTGCGGGTCGGCGCGCAGACGCTCTTCGATCATTTGCGGCTGCACGCCGCGCCGCCAGCCTTCGATGCCTGGCAGACCCAGGAACTCGGGCTTCAGGCCGAGCTTCTCGGCCATCTTTTTCCATAGCGTCGCGAAGTGGCCGGTCTCGAACATCAGCACGTGATCGCCGGGGCTCAGCGTATTCGACAGCGCCGCTTCCCATGCGCCCGTGCCGGACGCCGGATAGATGACGACCGGCTGCTGCGTCTTGAAGATCTTCTTGATGCCGTCGAGCACCTTCAGACCCAGTTCGCCGAACTCGTGGCCGCGGTGGTCGATGGTCGGATAGCTCATCGCGCGGAGGATGCGATCGGGCACCGGACTCGGCCCCGGAATCTGCAGGAAGTGACGGCCAGCGGGATGAAAATCTAGCTTCAGCATCGGGTTCCTCCAATTTGAATTTTGCATTCAAAAAACTGTATCAGAAGAATCGTGACGCTCCCAAGGCGAAATATGCTCGTTGAGGCCCGTGTTTACCCGCGTTTGCGCTCGATTAACTAATCGATATGGTTCCGATAAAATCCCACATCATGTGAGCTGAGGGTTTTTGTATGCAAAATTCGGATGTCGACGCGGGAGTGACCGCAGCCCCGCTGATGCCGAAGGTCGAGCGTCAGCGCCTGCATGACACGGTGGTAGAGCACATCCGCCGCTTTATCGTCGAGGGCGTGCTGGCGCCCGGCAAGAAACTGAACGAGCGCGAGTTGTGCGAAACGCTCGGCATTTCCCGCACGCCGCTGCGCGAAGCGCTGAAGGTGCTGGCCGCCGAGGGCTTGATCGAAATTTCGCCGAACCGGGGCGCGTCGGTGTCGAAAATGTCGGAGGCGGAAGTGCGCGAAACCTTCGAATTGATGAGCGGCCTCGAAGCGTTCTCGGGCGAACTCGCAGCGGAGCGCATCACGGCGGCCGAACTCGCCGAGATCAAGGCACTGCATTACGCGATGCTCGCGTGCCGCGCGCAGAACGATCTGCCGGGCTACTACAGCCGCAACCAGGCGATTCACGACAAGATCAACGAAGCGGCGAGAAATTCAGCGCTGCGGCAGACGTATGTGTCGATCAACCGGCGGCTGCAGGCGCTGCGCTTTCGCTCGAACTATCAGACGCCGAAGTGGGACCGCGCGATTCACGACCACGATGAAATGCTGAAGGCGCTCGAGGCTCGCGACGGCAAGAAGCTCAGCGCGATTTTGCGGCAGCATCTGCTCGATAAACGGGATGCGGTTTTGCAGGTGCCGGTGCAGGACGAAGTGGTCGCTTCGGCCTCCGTGTTGAAGGCGTGATGCGGACGACTGATGCAGAGTCACGCTTCACGGCACCCTGTCGGCAAACAAAACTTGTCCACCTAAATTGTTGGCAAGCCTGTGGACAACCTTCGCACAGCGAGCCTAAGTACTTGAAGCGTGAGAACTATCCGCATGCGGTGCACGCGTAGGCAGCGAGCGTCGCTACGGAGTCCGTGATAGCGGCGAGCGCGCTTGGCAAGGATGCCGTATCAGTCGGACCAACCTCGAAGACCAGTTGTCCACATAATTTGGGAACAAGCTTGTGGACAACCTGCGCACAGGCCTGCCAAGTGATTGATGCGGCAGGCCTATCGTTCGCGGATGCGGGAGCGGGCAGCGGCGCGGCAGGTCGCCTGATGCAAGCGAACGACCGCGCCCTGCACATCGATTTCACTGCGTCGTTTCACGGCTGCGCAGCGACTCGGGCAGCCCATACAGCACGATCAGCGCGCACACCACGCTCATCGCACCGATCACATACAGCGCCGGCGTCGTGCTGCCGGTCAGATCCTTCACACGGCCCACCATCACCGGGCTCACGATCCCGCCGAGTTGTCCGAGCGTGTTGATCAACGCGATACCGCCCGCGGCGCCCGCGCCCGTCAGCAGCTTGGGCGGCAGCGCCCAGAATGCCGGAATCGATGCGACCACGCCCGCGCCCATCACCGCAAGCGCGACCACCAGCAAGGCGGTCTGTTTGTCGAAGTAGCCCGCGGCGAAGAAGCCGAGCGCCGACATCAACAGCAGCCCGAACACGAACTTGCGCCGCTCGCCGGTCGCGTCCGACAGGCGCCCGACCACCACCATGCAGATCGCGCCGCACACATAAGGCACCGCCGTCAGCAGGCCGACCACGGTGGGATTCTTCGTACCCGCCACGTGAATCAGATGCGGAGCCCAGAAATTCAGACCGTACGACGCGATCTGAATCAGGAAGTACACGAGCCCGAGGGTCAGGAAGCCCGGCGTTTTCAGCGCGCCCAGCAGCGAATGGCCGGTCGGCGCCGGGCGGCTTTGCTGCGCGATCTGCCCGGCGAGCAAGCTCTTCTCCGCCGACGACAGCCAGCCCGCATCGTCGATGCGATCCTTCAGCAGCTTCAGCACCAGCAGGCCGAGCGCCACACACGGCAAGCCGCCGAGCAGGAACAGCCAGTGCCAGCCTGGCATGCCGAGCACGCCGTCCATATGGCCGATCACGAGCCCCGCGAGCGGCGCACCGACCAGCCCCGAGAACGCCGACGCGAGAAACAGCATCGACGTGATGCGGCCGCGATATTCGGTCGGAAACCACAGCGTCAGGTAGTACAGCACGCCGGGCGCGAAGCCCGCCTCCATCGCGCCGATCACGAAGCGCAGCCCGTAGAACTGCCATTCGTTGTTGACGAACACCATCGCCGCGGTCGCGAGTCCCCACGAGATCATGATCCGCGCGATCCAGCGTCGCGCGCCGACCTTGTACAGGAACAGATTGCTGGGCACCTCGAACAGCACGTAGCCGATCACGAACAGACTCGCGCCGAGACCGTACGCGGTATCGGACAAGCCCAGATCGCTTTGCAACTGGAACTTCGCGAAGCTGATATTGATGCGGTCGAAGAACGCGAACAGATAGCAGATCATGATGAGCGGCATCAGCCGCCACGCGACTTTGCGGACGATCGCCGCGAGATCGTCCGCGCCATGTTCGCGGGTACTGCCCGCCACTGCGCCCAGGTCACTCATGCTTGTCTCCAATGCCGGATTCGGCGGTGCCGTCCGGTCGTTTGATCGGTTGAGGGGTTGTTTGTCGGGGTTCGGTTCAGATCTGCCGAACGTAGTCGGGCGCCGGATGCAAATCGCAATTGCGGCCTGCCTTGGCGACTTGCCCCGGCACGTCGTGGCCGAGCAACGCAGGCAAGCCGCGCGACAGCGCGAGCAGCTTCGGCAGATCGATCCCGGTCGGAATGCCCATTTCGTCGCACAGGTTCACGAGGTCTTCGGTGCAGATGTTGCCTGAGGCGCCCGGCGCGAACGGGCAGCCGCCGAGGCCGCCGAGCGCCGCATCGAAGCGGCGCGCGCCGGTTTGATACGCGGCGAGCACGTTGGCGAGACCGAGACCGCGCGTGTTATGGAAGTGCAGCGTGAGCGCCGTGGCCGGCAGGGTTTCGAGCACGCGCGCGACGAGCCGCGCGACCTGACGCGGATTCGCCATGCCGGTCGTATCGGCGAGCGTGATGCCTTCGATGCCCATCTCGCGATATGCGTCGACGATGCCGATCACGCGGTCTTCGTCGATTCGGCCTTCGAACGGACAGCCGAACGCGGTCGCCACCGTCGCATTGAGCCGCACGCCCGCGGCCAACGCGCGACGCACAATATCGTCGAACGCCGCGAGCGACGACTCGCAGCTCATGCGCATGTTCGCGCGGTTATGCGTCTGGCTCGCGGACATCACGAGGTTCAGTTCGTCGGCGCGCGCGGACAACGCGCGCTCGGCGCCCTTCAGGTTCGGCACCAGCGCGACGTAGATCACGCCGGGTTGCCGCTCGATCTGCTGGAACACCGCCTCGCCGTCGCGCAACGCCGGAATCGCCTTCGGCGACACGAACGAGCCCGCTTCGATACGCGTGAATCCGCATGTGGATAGCCCGTTGATCAGCGCGATCTTGTCGGCGGTTTCGACCCAGGTGGGTTCGATCTGCAGGCCATCGCGCGGGGCGACTTCCTGCACGATCAGTCGGTCGAATGACGCGCCCTCGCGCGTGGAAAAGATCATGGAATTCATTGCACCGCTCCCTCGCGACGAAGCCGCTCGATGTCTTCGCTCGCGAATCCAAGCTCGCTGAGCACGCTGCTGGTGTGTTCACCGAGCGTCGGTCCTTGCCAGCGCACTTCGCCCGGCGTGTCCGACAGCTTCGGCACGATGCCCGGCATCTTCACCGACGCGCCGCCCGGCAATTGCGCCTGCAGCAACATGTCGCGCGCCTGGTAATGCGGATCGGCGACGATGTCGGCCACCGAATAGATGCGGCCCGCCGGCACTGCGGCGCGTTCGAGCGCGGCCAGCACGTCTTCGGTCGCGTGATGCGAGGTCCACTCGGTGATCGCCTGATCGAGCATCGCGACCTGCTTCACGCGGCCGTCGTTGTGCGCGAGCGCGGGATCGTCCGCGAGATCGGCGCGGCCGATCAGATGCATCAGCCGCTTGAAGATCGGATCGCTGTTGCCCGCGATCACGACATAGCCGTCGTCCTCGGTGCGATAGGTGTTCGAAGGGGCGATGCCCGGCAGCGCGCCGCCGCTGCGCTCGCGCACATGGCCGAGCAGGTCGTATTCGGGCACGAGGCTTTCCATCAGATTGAACACGCTCTCGACCAGCGACACGTCGACCACCTGGCCTTCGCCCTGCCCCGTCTTCACGCGCAGCAGCGACATCAGCGCGCCGATCACGCCGTGCAGCGACGCGAGTGAATCGCCGAGACTCACGCCGACGCGCGCCGGTGCGCCGTCCACTTCACCGGTCGTGTAACGGATGCCGCCCATCGCTTCGCCGATCGCACCGAAGCCTGGCCGGTCACGATACGGGCCGGACTGGCCGTAGCCGGAAATGCGCACCATCGTCAGTTTCGGGTTCAGCGCGTGCAGCACGTCCCAGCCGAGGCCGAGCTTTTCGAGCGCACCGGGACGCAGATTTTCGATGACGACGTCGGCATCGGCGGCAAGGCGCTTGACGATTTCGACGCCATCGGCCGATTTCAGATTCACGCAGACGGACTTCTTGTTGCGCGACTGCAGATACCACCACAGCGACGTGCCTTCATGCAGCTTGCGCCATTTCCGAAGGGGGTCGCCGGTTTCGGGCGCTTCGATCTTGATCACATCGGCGCCGAACTCGGCCATCAGTCGCGCGGCGAACGGCGCCGCAATGAGCGTGCCGATCTCGACGACGCGAATACCCTGCAGTGGTCCACCCATGTTGCCGTCTCCGAACTCGTTTCGTATTGGGAGACAGCTTAGAAGCGGCGTGGTGGCGACGTCCAACCGCAATTCGCCAACGACCGTTCGCGAACGGCGAACGCTCAGCGGCGGCTGCGGGAGCGGCGCGGTGGTTCGGTGGTGATCGGAGCGGGTTCGGGTTGAGCGTCCGCTGCCGTTTCGCGCGCTTCGACCGTGCGCAGATGATCGAACAGCAGCCGGCTCACAGGCGACAACGCATCGACGTCACGCACGACGAGCACGAGGCTGCGCTCGGCCCAATCGTCGTCGAGCGCCGTGCCGACGAGGCCGAGCGGGCGGCCCATCAGCTGATACACCTTCTGCGGCAGCACACCGACGCCCATGCCGGCTTGCACCATCCGACAGACCGCATCGAAACCCGGCACGTGGATGCGCAGCCGTAGCGGCTTGCCGGCCTGACGCGCGGCGAGGTGCGTACGCGCGTTGATCGAGCTCGCCGAATGCAGGCCGACGTGATCACCATCGAGCGTTTCGGCGAACGCGATGCTCGCGCGTGCCGCGAGCGGATGATCGTCGCGCATCACGATCACGAGCGAATCGCGCCGGTAGTGTTCGACGTGCAGCTCGCGCGTATCGGCGTCGCCGGAACAGATGCCGAGATCGGCGAGGCTTTCGTCGACGGCCTTGACGACGCCGCCGCTCGGCCGCTCCTCGAGATCGACCTTCACGCGCTCGTGCAGCGACTGGAACGCGCGCAGATCTTCGGGCAGAAATTCGACGATCGCCGACAGGTTCGCCATCATCCGCACATAGCCGAGCACGCCGCTAGCATGGCCGGCCAGTTCGATGCCGATGCTCTCGATGTCGCGCAGCACCCGGCGCGCGTGATGCAGCAGCGTTTCGCCGGCCGGCGTCAGCGTCATGCCGCGCGCGTTGCGCTGGAACAGCGACGCGCCGACCGCCTGTTCGAGTTCGACCAGCCGCTTGCTGGCGGCGGACACTGCGATCGCCTCGCGCTCAGCGGCACGCGTTAGCGTGCCCTCCTCGAACACGGCGAGAAAGAGCTGCAGCGTGGTGAGGTCGAGTTTACGGAGAAGGTTTTTGATGACCATGGGGCGGCGACGGAAGTTCGGTCAGTGATAATGATCCTCTAGCTGATGGCGCACCGCCAGCACGGTCACGGTTTGGCTGTCGTCGCCTTCGCGCGGGACCTGGGCTTTTGCTTCGCCGAGCCGCCTTTCGAGGCCGGCGAGCACGTCGTCGGCCGACACGTAGTCTCCGGTTTGCTTCGCTTCAGCAGGCGAACTGGCCAGGCTTTCGCCTTCCTGCAGCACGTCCTCGGCCGCGGCCCGCAGTTCGGGCTCGACCCGCACCGACGGGAAAGTAGCGCTTTTCATCGTTCACTCCATGCATCGCATCTGCGATGCATCATTGCGCTACCTCATTTCTGCCGCAAGCAGGCGTTCACGACTTCCACGCCGAACCCAGAATCATCGTGCAGAAATTCTCGCGACGATAATGCGGGTCTTTCAGCGAGAGCACGTCGGCCTTCACGTTGCCGAACGTCGTGTGCGGCTTGTGGATCGTGCCGTGCGTGAACGCATCGATGATGCCTTCCTTGAAGTGCGGGCCGCGAGGATGCGCGTGCGTGACTTCCTCGCGCTGCTGCTCGCTGAATTCGTCGTAGGCGAGGCCAAGCACATCCATTTCGACGCCCGCGGTGACGAGCGCGATCACCGGCTTCATATGCTGCGGGATGCCTGGCGTCGTGTGTAGCGCAATCGCGGTCCATACCTGCTCGATATCGTCTTCGCCGATCCGATGCCGCCGCAGGAAATCGCGCGCGGCGTTCGCGCCGTCGACTTCGAAGCGCTCGTGCTCGCTGCTATGCGGCGCGACGAGCCCCATGTCGTGAAACATCGCGCCGATGTACAGCAGCTCGGGGTCGTACTTCAACTGCTTGCGCTGCCCGGCCAGCGCGCCGAACAGAAACACGCGCCGCGAATGGTGATAGAGAAGCTCCGTTTCCGTGTCGCGCACGAGTTCGGTGGCTTCGCGCGCCATCATGCTGTCGGGAATCCGGATACCTGCGATCGTCGTAGCCATGCGACGTACTCCTTCGAATGCGAAAGTGAAAGTGATCAACGGGACGCGCGGCGCGGCTTCAAAGCGCGTTTTGGTATGCTGGTCCGCGCCGTGATGTGGATGCCTGTCGCCTGGGTGTGAGACCGCGCGTCCGACCAACCCAGTATTGGCTAGCGCGACGCCGCGAACAATCGCCGCGAGCCGTTGAACACTGCCAAACGCACAGCGTTGACTGCCGCGGCATGTCCTTCACATTCCCCGTCAAAGGAAGTCATTCGATGCCCACCGTCGCGATCGCGATCTTTCCAGGTGTGCAGGCACTCGACGTCGCCGGTCCCGTCGACGTGTTCTCCGAAGCGAACGGCTTCGTCGCGCCCGCGCAGCACTACGAGGTCAAGCTGCTGGCCGCGGCCGCGGCGCCGTTGCGCGCGTCGAACGGCATGACGCTGGTGGCGGACGCGACCTTCGAGCAGGCGCGCGAACCGTTCGATCTCGCGCTCGTCGCTGGCGGCCCCGCTCTGCCGCACAACGAAGTGCCCGACGCGCGCCTGCTCGACTGGCTCGCTGACGTCGCGACGCGTTGCGACCGCTACGGCTCGATCTGCACCGGCGCATTCGCGCTCGGTCACGCGGGCCTGCTCGATGGACGGCATGTGACCACGCACTGGCAGCACGCGGCGCAACTCGCCGCGCAGTTTCCGCGCGCGCGGGTCGAGTTCGATCGCATTTATCTGCGCGACGGGCCGCTGGTCACGTCGGCGGGCGTGACAGCCGGCATCGATCTGTCGCTCGCGCTAGTGGCCGAGCATCACGGTCCGCATACCGCGCTCGCGGTCGCCAAACGGCTCGTCGTGTTCGCGCAGCGGCAAGGCGGCCAGTCGCAATTCAGCCCCTATCTGACCGCGCCCGCCGACGACACCTCGCCCGCCGCGAAAGTCCAGGCGCACGTGATGGCGCGAATCCATGACAGCTTCACCGTCAAGCAACTCGCCAGCGTCGCGGGCATGAGCGCGCGTAACTTCGCGCGCGTGTTCGTGCAGGAAACCGGCGTAACGCCGCATGAATTCGTCGAACGCGCGCGCGTCGATGCGGCGCGCAAGCTGCTCGAAAGCAGCGCCGCGGCGCTGAAGACGATCGCCTACGATTGCGGCTTCGGCACCGCCGACCGCATGCGCATCGTGTTTACGAAGCGGCTTGGCGTGACGCCGATGCAGTATCGCGAGCGCTTTCGGTCGGCCTGAATACGGCGTGAGAAAATCGTCGATTCTGCAAGACAACGCTCACAAGGAACGACATGACCTCCTCTTCTCCAATTCGCGCGATCGTCACTGGCCATACGCGCGGCCTGGGCGCGGCGCTCGCTGAACAACTGCTCGCCCGCAACGTCACGGTGCTGGGTCTGTCGCGCTCGCGCAATGCGGCGCTAAAGGCGCGCTTTGCCGCGCAGCTCGAAGAGATCGAGCTGCCGCTCGCCGAACCTGCGCGAGTCGCGCAATGGATCGCCACCGACGCGCTGAGCAACTTCGTGCGCGGCGCGCAGACGGTGCTGCTGATCAACAATGCGGGCACGGTGGAACCGATTGGGCCCATCGAAGGGCAGAACGCGGCGGACGTCGCGGACGCGGTGAGCCTGAACGTCGCGACGCCGCTGATGCTCGCGAGCGCGCTCGCCGCCGCGGCCGCCGACGCAACAGATCGGCGCATCGTGCACATTTCGAGCGGCGCGGCGCGCAACGCGTATCCGGGCTGGAGCATCTACTGCGCGACCAAGGCCGCGCTCGATCATCACGCGCGCGCCGTCGCGCTCGACGCGACTCGCGCGCTGCGCATCTGCAGCCTCGCGCCGGGCGTGATCGATACGGACATGCAGGCGCAAATTCGCGGGAGCGGCGAAGAGCAATTCCCGATGCGCCAGCGCTTCGAAGACCTGAAGCGCAACGGCCAACTGTCGACGCCCGAGCAATCCGCGGCGCGGTTGATCGACTACGCGCTTAGCGATGCTTTCGGGCAGACGCCGGTCGCGGACATCCGCGATATCGCGAAATCGGCCTGAACGGGTGATCGCTGGCGAGTGCTGCCGCTCCCGAAAAGCCTCACCTTTGGCACGAAGTGGCGGTGAATCGGCGTCAGGTAGCGTCGCCAGTGCTCCCGAAAAGCCTCACCTTCGCGGTGAAAAGAGGGCTCGAGGGGGCATTTCAGCGCGCGCGGAGCGGCTCTTGCACGCCGCTCCCGAAAATCCTCACCTTTAATCGAACGCAGCCGGTTCGCGTCGCCGATGCGGGCCGCGTAAGCGGCAGATCGCCTGGACATTCAACGACTTACGTTACACAGCCGGCGAGCGGTCGACGCGATGGATGCAATGATTGGCGACTGCATGAAGCGGGTTTTGTACGCCGATAAGGCATGGGGCCGACAGATACGGCATCGACGGGTCCCGAATATGCTCACCTATCGCTGACAGGCAAAACGCGCGCATTGCCGCACGCCGCTTGCCGCGCGGTTTATTTCGCTTCTGGCGCGGCCGGTTAGTTGCAAAAGACCCGCCCGCGGGCCACTCCCGAAAGTTCTCACCTTTCGCGTGCCGCACGCGCCGCCATCATTCGATCAGGCGCAACCAGTAACCGACGGGCGCCCTCGCCGGCTTCCTGCGATACGGCCTCACCGCATTGCGCGTCTGACGGGAACCATGTTTCCAAAGAAACCACTCGCAACTTGCCGCACCGTCGAGGCGACTCCCGAATACCCTCACCTTTAGTTTTGAAGTGCGCGTACAGGTGCGCATACTCTCACCTCGGCCGCTCCCGAATCTTCTCACCTATCGATATCGACGCGGCGCCGCAGAATATAATCGGAGCCGACGGTCGATTACTCGTCGCGAGGCGCCAGTGCGTTGCGTCGCCTCTTCCACGCTGGCAACACGCGGCTCGAACGGCAGTTCCTGACAAACCGGCAAAGGAGGAAGAATGAAAACAAACGGCGCGAGAAAAATCCTCGGCGCAATGTTCGCGGTGGCCATCGCGACTTGCGCGACCTATGCGAACGCTCAGACGCGCGAGATGCCGAACAATGCGTCGATGCAAAGCCAGCCGGCCCCAGCGGCTTCGAACCGGAACGCTAACCGGTCCGACAGCGCGATCGTCCGCGACGTCCGCCGCGCGTTCACGCGCACCACGAATCTCAATTCGGCGAACATCCGTGTCGAATCGCGCCACGGCATCGTCACGCTGAGCGGCACCGTGCCGCGGCAATCG
This sequence comes from Paraburkholderia sp. JPY465, assembly GCF_050436725.1. Classification (NCBI taxonomy): domain Bacteria; kingdom Pseudomonadati; phylum Pseudomonadota; class Betaproteobacteria; order Burkholderiales; family Burkholderiaceae; genus Paraburkholderia; species Paraburkholderia sp. JPY465. The sequence continues at coordinate 1,496,200 of NZ_JBNDMT010000002.1, read as the reverse complement.
CAAATCGGGCAAGCCGGCAACGCGGCGCGATCGGTTCGCGGCGTCAGAAGCGTGCATAACCGGCTGACCGTGCGACGGCGCGCCAATCAGTAAGCATGTGTAGCGGCATCGGCCGGATGGATCGATGCCGCCTGTTCGACCTTCCCTCTATCGGCCTCGACTCGCACGTCGTTCACGGCGCGCGGCGTTGCGCGCCGCACATTTTCTCCGCTCTGCTTAAGAAACAGGTTGACCTCGGCGGAAAGCGAACCCTAGAATTCAAGAATCATCATCAATGGGGCTCACGCCTTGGACACCTGCAGTAGCCGACTTTCGAACAGTTTCGCTGCCTGACCGGCAGGACGTCCGCGCTCTCTTCATCAGCCGCCGTCTTGCCAGCAGGCAGACGGTGCGCGCCGCAGTCTCTTCCCGTGCACCTAACGTAACGTCGTATCCGCATGACAGGAACGCCGCGTTCAAACGCGTCCCTGCGTTGGTACGGCGCCGCATCGCGAGCCTCGTGCTTGCGGTCGCGTTTGCGCGCGCGTCAACGCAGTGCGCGTGAACGCGTGGATAAACACGTGTGTAGCAACGTGCGTAGCGAACGTATCAATCGCTCATACACGCCTCACACCAACAAGGAGTCGCCATGCCCGGCAGTGACAGTTATCCCTTATGCCGCTTCCCTGTTCTATTAACTGAGGAAAGCAAGTAGACCTCCACCGCCGCGCCCGGACATACGCGGCCTCCGTGTCTGCTGGCTTTCCACCAGCGCGTCGAAACCGGCGCACGGAGATACCCAATGCAATTCGGCCTGCTTCTTTCGAAGTTCCCGCGCGTACAGGAATCGCGCGCGTTTTACGACGCTCTGCTCGTGTTGAACCCGCGCGAATCGCGTCCGTTTATCGCCTTCTGCCGTCGCTTGATGTCGCGCGTGGCATAGCGTTTCGCGATCCGGCCTCCGACAAATACAACCAGGAGAGAACGACATGTCTACTCCGACGAACTTTTCCTCCGCGCGCAGCGCCGTGCTCGATTCGGCACACGTAGGCGATATCAAGGGCGCGCTCGGCACGATCGCTCACCATGACATCGCGCCGCGCACCAGTTGGTGGGCGCGCCTGCGCACCCTGCTCGCGATCCTCGGCCCCGGTCTGATCGTGATGGTCGGCGACAACGACGCGGGCGCATTCGGCATCTACACGCAGGCAGGCCAGAACTACGGCACCACATTGCTGTGGACCATGCTGTTGCTGGTTCCAGTGCTGTTCGTCAATCAGGAGATGGTGCTACGGCTCGGCGCGGTCACGGGCGTGGGCCACGCGCGGCTTATTTTCGAGCGCTTCGGCAAGTTCTGGGGCGCGTTCAGCGTCGTCGATCTGTTCCTGCTGAACGCGCTCACCATCGTGACGGAATTCATCGGCATCACGTTCGTGCTCGACTTCTTCGGCGTCTCGAAGATCGCGGGCGTGTGCATCGCCGCGGCGCTGACGATGGCCGCCGTCAGCACCGGCGACTTCCGCCGCTTCGAACGTTTCGCGGTCGCGCTGTGCGTGTTGAGCCTGCTGCTGGTGCCGGTGCTCGTGTCGATTCATCCGCCGGTCGGCCAGATCGCGCGCGACTTCTTCATTCCGAACTGGCCCGCGCATTCGAAGCTGTCCGACGTGATGCTGCTCGTGATCGGCATCGTCGGAACGACGGTCGCTCCGTGGCAGCTGTTCTTTCAGCAGAGCTACGTGGTCGACAAGCGCATCACCCCGCGCTTCATGAACTATGAGAAAGCCGACCTGTGGATCGGCATCGTGTTCGTGCTGATCGGCGCGGTCGCGATGATCTCGTTCTGCGCGGCGCTGTTCGAAGGCCGCCCCGGGTTCGGCAACTTCACGGACGCGGGCGGTGTGATCGCCGGTCTCGAGAGATACGCGGGACGGACCTCGGCGGTGCTGTTCGCGATCGCGCTGTTCGACGCGTGCGTGATCGGCGCGGCGGCCGTGTCGCTATCGACCGCCTATGCGATCGGCGACGTGTTCAAGATCCGCCATTCGCTGCACCGTAGCGTGTCGGACGCGAAGGGCTTCTACGTCGTGTATTTCTCGATCGTCGCAGCCGCCGCGGCATTGGTGCTGATTCCGGGCAGTCCGCTCGGTCTCCTGACCGAAGCGGTGCAAACGCTCGCCGGCGTGCTGCTGCCGAGCGCGACCGTGTTCCTGCTGCTGCTGTGCAACGACCGCGCGGTGCTCGGTCCGTGGGCCAACTCGAAGAAGCTCAACCTGTTTACCGGCTCGGTGATCTGGGTGCTCGTGATGCTGTCGATCATCCTGACCGCGTCGGTAATATATCCGGACATCGCGGCGGAAACGATCATCGAAGTACTGGCGGGCGGCACGTTGCTCGCTGTCGTCGGGTATGCGGCGAGCATCGGGCTTCGCAAACTGCGCGGCGAATCCGCCGCAGCCGAGCCGACTCCTGGCTATACAAAAGAAGCACGCAACACATGGCGTATGCCGCCGCTCGACGAACTGCCGCCGCCGCGTCTGACGCTCGCCAAACGCGTATGGATGGGCGTGCTGCGCGGCTATCTGCTGCTCGCGATCGCGCTCGTGATCGTCAAGGTCGTGCAGATGGCGTTGCTGAAGTAGTGCGAATGGTGAGTAGTTCCAGGAGGTCCGGGCAATGGTGAGGTTTTACGGGAGCCACGTCCGGAGCGACAACGCAAGAGCTGCCGGAGCCTGAGCGGTCCGGCAGCTCTTCGGAAAAATCATTGCCCCTTCCAGGCCCTCGGCACCCGGTGAAAATTCCGGTCGAAGTAAATCAGACTGTCGCCATCGGCACGCACGCGGATCTGCGTGGTCTCCACGAACATCACGGAGTGCGAGCCGACTTCCTTCGCTTCGACGATCCTCCCCTGCAAGCTCGCGAGCGCGCCGCGCAGCACCGGCACGTCGTTTTCGCCCTGATCCCACACGGGAAGCTTGAAGCGATCCTCCATCGAAAGACTGGTCATGCCCGCAAAGTGACGCGCGATACTTTCGAGGCTCGCGGGCAGCACGTTGATACACACATCACGGTTTCCGACGAACACCGCGTGCATCGCGCTCGAGCGGTTCAGGCAGATCAGCAGCGTCGGCGGCGTATCGGTGACCGAGCACACCGCGCTCGCCGGGATGCCGCAGCAGCCGTGAGCACCCGCCGTGGTAATCACGTTGACCGCCGCGCCGAGGTGCGCCATCGCCTGTCTGAACTGCTGGCGGTTTTGATCGATCCCGGCATCAGCCTGTATTGCTTGGCTCGACATGTTGAAGTCACCTGTGTTCGTTTGCCAGTCATCGCAGGATGAATCGGTAGTGTTGGCGAGGTTTTGCGGCCGCTTGTCGGCCCGCTATCATGAAAGCCCTCTGACGATCATTCCCGCGTGCGATTTCCACGCACACGCCTGCCCATTCCAATGCCGCGAAGCGACCGCCCTCCCGTCACCGATGCCGCCCCCATCGTCTATATCGTCGACGACGACAACGGCATGCGCACCTCGCTCGCGTGGCTGCTCGAATCGGTCGGCATCCAGTCGCAGGGCTTCGTCAGCGCGGCGGATTTCCTGCGCGCCTTCGACATCAACGTGCCCGGCTGTCTCGTGCTCGACGTCCGCATGCCGGAGGTGAGCGGCTTCGATGTGCAGGAAAAACTGCCGCCGCCCACGCCGAGTTGGCTCCACGCCGCGAAATAGCCGCGTTTTTCGGGCGGAGCGTTCTCGCTGATCATCAGCACGCCACCGCCCCATTCGCCACCCGATGCAATGCCTTGCAGCAAGCGCAATCCCGCGAGCGCCGCGGGAGCGGCCAGACCGATGTGCTCATAGGTCGGCAACAGCCCGATGCCGAAGGTCGCAAAGCCCATGATCAGCAGCGTCCAGACGAGCGACGCACGGCGTCCATAGCGATCGCCGATGTGCCCGAACACGATGCCGCCCAGCGGACGCGCGACGAAACCGATCGCAAATGCGGCAAACGCCCCGATTGTGCCGATCAGCGGGTCCGCGTGGGCGGGAAAGAACAGTTGCCCGAGTACGAGCGCGGCCGCGGTGCCGTACACAAAAAGTCGTACCACTCCATCGCGTTGCCGGCCACCGACGCAATGATGATTTTCCTGAGTGCGCGATCCGACTCTGCCGTGGCGGGCCCGGCCGCGATCGGGGAGGAAGACATGTCTGCTCGCATCTGAATTGGGGGATTGCGGCCTTTCAGAAAAGGCTTCGCACGCTATGCAGTGTCAAGGCGCCAGATGGTCGCGTCAAATTAGCCGAAAAGCAGGGCAGGTATCAGTGCAGCTAATTTGCCCGGCGTGTCCCGGCATCACGTCGGGACGACATGGCTGCACGATTTGAGCGGCGATAAACGCGGTCGCGCGACCGGTGAGGAGTTCCAGGAGGTCGCACTACGGTGAGGATTTACGGGAACGATGGGCGGGATGTGCGACAGCTCACGCGGTGTGCGTCGGAACGGCGATGGGGAAGAGGCGCGTCGAAGCGCGCACAACGTGCTTCGCTGGCTTCAGCGTTGTGGCGAATAACGGCGTTTCGGAGCAGCCAGCGCGGAGCGCGTCAGTGTCCAGTGCGAGAAAAGTAGTCTGGAATGCGGGGCAAAAAGTCGAAGCGAGCCTGCCAAGGTGAGATCTTCCAGGATGGTGAGGATTTCCAGGAGTCAGGAGAACGACGCGGGTTCGCAAAGGTGAGGAATTCCAGGAGATCGTCGCTGCATTCCAGGCCTCGCGCCCGCCGCAATGGCTCAATCCGGATGAAGCGGGAGCGTTTGGCTCCCGAAAAACCTCACCTTAGGGCCATCGCCCTCATTGCTTAGCCCTCCGTCAGAACTTCACCTTCACCTGAAAACCAATCGTAAAGGGCAGATTATCAGAGGGGATTGGCGGAACGACGATGAAGTTTGCACCGACGCGCTTGTATTCGAGCATCACGATCGGCGCGACCACCGGGCCGATCGTGTGATTGCTGCCGAGACCCCAGTTGCCGTAGTTATAGCCGGAGATGATCCCGCCGATCGCCGCGATCCGCACAATGCCCCAATGCGCGAACTCCGGCGCCCACACGGCGCCGCCATAGTAGGACGGCCGACGCAGCGAGTTGCGAAAGCCCCCGGCCGTGAGCGCCCACTGGTTGTTCAGCCAGCATTCGACGCCAAGCCCGGGGTTGAACTGCTCGAAGTGCGTATCGGGATCGGGATTGATGTGATACGAGCCGAGCATCGCGTCGACCCATACACCGCCGTCACACCAGCTCGCGTGTGCCGTGGAGACCGCCGCGAAGCTTGCGAAAAGCGCCACCGCGGCGCGCCGGATATTCTTGTTCATCTGCCTGAAGTGCATTTCTTCTCCGTCACCGGTCGAGCGCCGGTGTCATCGTGTTCTGGCGATCCGCGTGCCGCCCGACGCGCACTGTACCTGAAGGCGCGCCCAATGTTTAGGACTCGCTCGGCCCGGCCGGGCACGCGACGTGCCCCGCAGCCGGAACCGCCACGATAACGGAGAACCGATGGCGTCCTGATGAACAAGCGGTGAAGAAGTTCACGGCGCGCAGCGCGCGCGCCGTCGGCGATGAACGTGCCGGGAACCTCTACAGACCGAGATCGGACAGGCTGGGGTGATCGTCGGGCCGGCGGCCGAGCGGCCAGCGATACAACCGGTCGGCTTCGCGGATCGGCAGGTCATTGATGCTTGCGTGACGACGCGCCATCAGACCATGCTCGTTGAACTCCCAGTTCTCGTTGCCGTACGAGCGGAACCAGTTGTTCGAATCGTCATGCCATTCGTACGCGAAGCGCACCGCGATGCGGTTGTCGGTGAACGACCACAGTTCCTTGATCAGCCGATAGTCGAGCTCCTTCGCCCACTTGCGGCGCAGAAAGCCGACGATCTCCACGCGGCCATGCACGAATTCGGCGCGGTTACGCCACACGCTATCCGTCGTGTATGCGAGCGAGACGCGCTCGGGTTCGCGCGTGTTCCACGCGTCTTCCGCGGCGCGCACTTTCTGGATCGCGGTGTCGCGCGTGAACGGCGGCAGCGGCGGGCGGGTCTCGATCGTATCGGCCATGATGGTTCCTCAGTCAGGTTGTGCGGTGCGCCGGGATGGCGGCCGTTTGAATGCGGCGGGTTTCGCTGCCGCGTCGAGCAAGATCTTGCCGATCGACTGCGCGTCGAGCGCCGCAGCGGCTTCGCCGCTGACGAGCGCCACCGCGATCGCGCCGTCGAGCAGCACGAGCCATTGCCGCGCGAGGGGTGCTGCGCGACGCGCGTCGATTTGCGCTTGCGCCGCGAACGCGTCGCATTCGGCGCGCACGAAATCGAGCAGACGTGCTTTGTGTTTGCGCGCGACGACGCGGATCGGATCGTCAGCCGATTCGATTTCGCCGGCCGCGTTCAGAAACGCGCAGCCATGAAAATCAGCCGATGCGAACCACTCGCGCAGCACGTCGAACATGCCGAGCAGGCGTTTGCGCGCACCCTTGCCGCGCTGTTGCGTGCCGGCGATGAACCAGTTCATCCAGCGTTCGTCGCGCCGTTCGAGCGCGGCCGTGATCAGCGCGTCTTTCGATTCGAAATGCGTGTAGAAGCTTTTGCGCGCGGTGCCGGACTGCCGCACGATAGCATCGACGCCTGTCGCATGGATGCCGCCGGCGTAAATGAGCGCCTCGGCCGCATCGAGCAGGCGTTCGCGCGCCGTGCCGGGCTGGGCCGCGTCGTTTTGGGCAGTCGGATTCGTATCGTGTGTCATCGGCAAAAGGTAGAACGATCATTCTCCGTCGTCAAGTTTTTCTTCGCGCTTCCGCGCGAAGGGTACGCTTGCTGCTATCTTGATGGAGATCGCTTGACCACTGCTCAACCGGAAGCGCTTCGATGAAACCATCCTCCGTTCGCACCGCATGGCTACGCGCGCTTCTCGGCGCAACGCTGCTGGGCGCGATGGCCTGCACGCCGATCCAGGTCCTCACGCATTCGGTCAGTCAGAACGAGGCGCGCGTGCCGCCAGGGCGCTACGACGTCGATCAGGACCATACGAGCATCACGTTCGATATCGACCACTTCAAATACACGCGCTTTACGATGCGTTTTAATCGCAAGCAGGGGGAACTCGACTGGAACGACGGCGGACTGGACCGCAGTTCGGCGTCGGTCGCGATCGACGCCGCGAGCATCGACACGAACGTGCCGCTGCTCGACAAGATGGTGAAAAGCGACAGCATGCTCGACGTCGCGCGCTATCCGCAGATCCGCTTTGCGAGCACCCGTTTCGAGCGCACCGGCGAAGCTCGCGGCACGCTGAGCGGCGACCTGACGATCCGCGGCGTCACGCAGCCGGTCACGCTCGACGTCACGTTCAACGGCTTCGCGCCCGATCCGCTGACCAAGAAAGACACGCTCGGTTTTTCCGCCGACGGTCATTTCAGCCGCGCGAAGTTCGGTCTGACGACCTGGTATCCGGCCGTCGGCGACGATGTTCACGTGCGCATCCAGGCCGAGTTCGTGAAAACGCCCGCAGGCGCGTAAGCGCGCTGCGGGCGTTGTCGTTCAGACGGTGAGGCGCCGGCTCAGGCAGCGGTCCAGTCAAGAATCACCTTGCCGCTCTCGCCGGAGAGCATCGTCGCGAAGGCTTCCTGATAGTCGTCGACCTTGAAATGGTGCGTGAGGATCGGCGAAAGATCGAGGCCGCTTTGCAGCATTGCGACCATCTTGTACCAGGTCTCGAACATCTCTCGCCCATAGATGCCCTTGATTTCGAGGCCCTTGAAGATCACCTGGGTCCAGTCGATCGCGGTTTGCGCGGGCGGAATGCCGAGCAGCGCGATCTTGCCGCCGTGGTTCATCGCTTCGAGCATGTCGGTAAACGCGCTCGGCACGCCCGACATTTCGAGGCCGACGTCGAAGCCCTCGGCCATGTGCAGACCGTGCATCACGTCGCGCAACGATTCGCGCGACACGTTCACCGCGCGCGTCGCGCCCATCTTGCGCGCGAGGTCGAGGCGATAGTCGTTGACGTCGGTGATCACGACGTTGCGCGCGCCGACGTGCTTCGCGATCGCGACCGCCATGATGCCGATCGGCCCCGCGCCGGTAATCAGCACGTCCTCGCCGACGAGGTTGAACGACAGCGCCGTATGCGTCGCGTTGCCGAACGGATCGAAGATCGCCGCCAGATCGTCGGAGATTTCGGGCGGAATCTTGAACGCGTTGAATGCCGGAATCACCAGGTATTCGGCGAACGCGCCCTCGCGATTCACACCGACGCCGATGGTGTTGCGGCACAAATGCCGGCGCCCCGCGCGACAGTTGCGGCAGAATCCGCAGGTGATGTGTCCTTCGCCCGACACGCGATCGCCGATCGCAAAGCCGCGCACTTCCTGCCCCATCTCGACGATTTCGCCGACGTATTCATGGCCGACGTGCATCGGCACCGGAATCGTCTTTTGCGCCCAGTCGTCCCACTTCCAGATATGAATGTCGGTGCCGCAAATCGCGGTGCGCGTGATCCGGATCATCACGTCGTTATGGCCGACTTCGGGCTTCTTCACGTCGGTCAGCGTGAGGCCCGGCCCCCGTTCGAGTTTTGCCAATGCTTTCATCTGCTTCTCCGTTCCAATCACGCGGCGACTATGCCTGGATCACGCCGAGTTCGCGGCCGACTCGCGCGAATGCGTCGACGGCGCGATCGATCTGCTCCGGCGTATGCGCGGCGCTCATCTGCGTGCGGATGCGCGCGCGGCCTCGCGGCACCACCGGAAACGAAAAACCGATCACGTAGACGCCTTGCTTGAGCAGCGCATCGGCCATTTTTCCGGCGAGTTGCGCGTCGCCGAGCATCACCGGAATGATCGGATGTTCGCCCGGTACGAGCGTGAAGCCGAGCGCGCTCATCGCGCGGCGGAAATGCGCGCCGTTTTCGCGCACGCGTGCGCGCAGTTGCGCGCCTTCATCACTTGCGAGCAATTCGAGTACCTTGAGCGACGCCGCGGCGATGCTCGGCGTTAGCGTGTTCGAAAACAGGTATGGGCGCGAGCGCTGCCGCAGCAGTTCGACGATCTCCTTGCGCGCCGCGACATAGCCGCCCGATGCGCCGCCGAGCGCCTTGCCGAGCGTGCCGGTAATGATGTCGACGCGCGCCAGCACCCCGCAATGCTCGGGCGTGCCGCGGCCGTGTTCGCCAATGAAGCCGACCGCGTGCGAATCGTCGACCATCACCAGCGCGCCGAAGCGGTCGGCCAGGTCGCAGATGCCGGCGAGGTTCGCGATGATGCCGTCCATCGAGAACACGCCGTCGGTCGCGATCAGCTTGAAGCGCGCGCCCGCCGCATCGGCTTCCTGCAGACGCGCTTCGAGATCGGCGAGGTCGTTGTTCCGGTAGCGAAAGCGCTTCGCCTTCGACAGCCGCACGCCGTCGATGATGCTCGCGTGATTCAGCTCGTCGCTGATGATCGCGTCGTTTTCGTCGAGCAGCGTTTCGAAGAGGCCGCCGTTTGCGTCGAAGCAGCTCGAATAGAGAATGCAGTCGTCGGTTTGCAGGAACGCGGCGAGCGCCGCTTCGAGTTGCTTGTGCACGGTTTGCGTGCCGCAGATGAAGCGCACCGACGCCATGCCGAAGCCGTCGTTATCGAGGCCCTGCTTGGCGGCTTCGATCAGCCGCGCGTCGTCGGCGAGCCCTAGATAGTTGTTCGCGCAGAAGTTCAGCACATCGCTGCCATCGGCGAGACGCACGTCGGCCGACTGCGGGCTCGCGATCACGCGCTCGCTCTTGTAGAAGCCGTCGGCGCGGATCTGGTCGAGGGTGCCGCGCAGATGGGCAAGGTATTGGTCACGCATGAACGGGACTCCTGAGGGTGACGGCGCCCGCGTTCGCATGGGAGCGCGAAGGGTGGCCTGTTATAGTCGGTTGTCAGCTTTATCGGATTTTTTCGTTTTTCCGAACTAAAATCCGGTATATCGAACAACTCTAAACGATGGGTCAGGAAATGGCAAGTTCGGGTACACGCCGCGCCGCGGCCACTGCGGCGCCCACCTCCGCTAGCGCGGCAATAACGCCGAACGCGGCGATTGCGGCGCCGCCGCGCGTCGGCGAGCAGATTCAGCGGCTGCGCGCCGAGCGGCGCATGACGCTCGACGATCTGTCGCGCGCGGCCGGCGTGTCGAAATCGATGCTGTCGGAAATCGAGCGCGACAAGGCCAATCCGACGATCGCGGTTGCCTGGCGGCTGACCAACGCGCTCGGCGTGAGCCTGGATTCGCTGTTTGCGCCGCCGAAGTCGCCAGAGGCGATCGCCGTTTCGGGACCGCACGATATTCCCACGCTAAGCGGTCATGAAGCGAAATACCAGTTGCGTGTGTGGGGCCCCATCGAGCTGGCCGGCAAATTCGAGTGGTACGAGCTGACGCTGCAGCCTGGCGGGGCGCTGGTGTCGAACGCGCACGAGCCTGGCACGCGCGAGCATTTGACCGTGCTGCACGGCTCGATCGAAATCGACGCGGCCGGCGCGACGAAGCGGCTCAAGGTCGCGGACACCGCGCGCTATGTCGCGGATGAACCGCACGCGATCCGCAACGTCGGCAAGAGCGAGGCGAAAGCGCTGCTGGTGGTGATTCACGGCTAGGCCGTTCGGCCAGGTTGCGCCTGATACTGTATGTTTGTACAGTATCACGTGTCGATTGGAGCCGAGAATGAACAACCTGAAAACCGACCCTACCGATCAAACGCTCGCCGCGCTGCGCTACCAGACCGCCGCGCGCGATCTCGAACATATCGTGCGCAGCATCGCCGGGCGCTACATCGTCAAACAGGTGCCGCTCACGTGGCGTCTGCTCCATGCCATCGAAGCCGAGGCGCTGGCCGATCTCGGTTTTGCCAGCCGGCACGACGCGCTGATGCTCGGGCTGTTCCAGCGCCCGTCCGATCTGCCTTATCCCGAAACGGATGACGGCGTGGATTTCGGTACGTCCAATGCATTGCCCGCCGTTTTTGCGTTTGCCGTCAATGCGTACGAGGAAGCCGCGCGCCGGGCGGCGCTGCCATGGCCGGTCGATGCGCCTTTGAAGCGCGCCAGGGCGTGGGGCGGCTGATGGTGGCGCCAGGTCGGGATGGCTCGGATTGTGATCCGTTCCTCGAAGTGGGCCGTGCTGCGGTTGGCGCCTACAATACGCGGACCGAACGGTGCAACTAACCGAAGGAATGCCCATGTCACCTCCCCATCTGTCCGACCCCGTTCCCCGTCCCGCGCCGTCTACCGATCTGTTCGATCAGCAACGCGAAGACTGGCGTCGCGACCCGCAGGTCGCGTTCGATGCGTGGCTCGCGAAGCAGCATTTCCGTCGCTCTTCGGCGTTGGTCTATCAGGCGCAGTGGGGGCAGTTTCTCGATTGGCTCGACGCGCGGCAACAAAACCTCGCGACGGTCGACACGCCCGCGATCGCCGAATTCGTCGCCAGCCTCGAGATTCGCAAAACGCAACGGGTCCGCTATTTACGGCTTATTGAGCGGGTGCTCGACCACGTGCGCGAGATCGAATCGGCGTCGATCAACCCGGCGCGTTTCATTGCTCAGGATGGGCAAGCCGCGTGGCGCAATGCTCGCGACAACGAGCCGACCGGGTTTCTCACGCATGCGGAACGCACTGCGTTGATCGCGCGATTGTTCGCGCCGTTGCCGGCCTTGTCGACCGCGCAGCGCTGGAGAGAGCGACGCGACCGCGCACTGATCGCCGTGTTTCTGGGCGGAGGACTGAAGACGGGCGAAGCGGGAGCACTTACGGTTAGTTGCGTGAGAGAGGGCTCGCCGTGGGTCACGATCGAGTCGCCGAATCCGATGCTGACGCGGCGCACACGTCTCGCGCCGTTCGCAACGGCGATTCTCGACGCCTGGCTCGCCGAACGTCGGGTAACGGAGTTGGCCGGCAACCTCGTGTTTCCCGCGTCGCCTTCCGGCAGGCCGATGCACAAGGCCACGATGCTGCGCGCGGTGGATGCGCTCGTGGACGCAGCGGGAATTGCCGCCTCGCGCCAATCGCGCGCGAGTCCGCAAACCTTGCGCAACACGTTTGCGGCAGACCTTTTCGAAAGCGGAGTGGAGGCCGAACAGGTCGGTCAATGGCTCGGCTTCGTGCAGGCGGTGTCCGCGAACCGGCTGTATCGCGCGTGGCAAACTTGGATTGATCAGCAGGATTCGCCCGCGGCACAGGAGCCCGATCCGGCGGCGGCGCCGTTGGCCGAGCCCCGGCGTGACGGGCGTTTTACGGGGAAAACGGGAGCCGGCGAGCCCTGAAAGACCTCACCGTGACGCTCCCGAATTTCCTCACCTTTGACGTTTCTTCCGTTGGATTGGCCGTTTCTGGTTAGCGGATCGTCTGCAAGGAGCGGGACGACGGCGCGGTGGACGCATCGTTCGACAGAAACTGGTTTACCGCCGCGAGCCGCGATTCGCCGAGGCCGGAAGAGTGCTCGCATTCCGGGCACAACAATTCGAAACGGTGATCGACCTGCGACAGCTCCGGCTCACCTTCCTCGCATTTCGGGCATCGCGCGGGCAGCGTCACGTGGCCGTCGGCCGCGGTGCCGATCATGCTCAGCTCTTTGCTCGTGAGCCGCCCCTCGGTGACCAGTGAGCAAAGCAGCACGGCGATGGCCGGATCGATGCCCTGCTGGCCACGCAAGGCGGCGACTTCTTTGGTCAGCGCATCGACTTCGTCCGATTGCTCGCGCAGCTGCGCGTCGAGCCGGTCGCCGCGCGCCTTGGCGGCGGCAATCTGCTGAATGAACTCGAATTCCTTGCGGCTCGCGTCGCGCACGCCGGACTGATACGTCGCGGCCATGCTGCGAAGCGAATCGAGTTCGACCAGCATCGGCTTGACGCGCCGCTCCGCTTCGGCGACCGCATCCTTGATCTGCTGCGCATAGTGCTCGGTGCTTTGCCGCAATTCGACGTGCAACGCGTCGATCCGGTCGCGCAACGCCGCATTGGTGGCCTGCTCGTTTTCGAGCCGTTGCCGCAGCGCCTCGTTTTCCTGGTCGAGCCGGCGCGTGGTTGCCTGCATACCTTCGAGATGAACGCTGCCGTGCGTCGTCGCGCTCAATAACTGGCCTTCGAGCGCGCGAACCCGCTCCCATGCGGCTTCGGCGCGCGCTTCGCTGCGCCTGATGGATTCGTCGGCCGCATCCCGACGAATCTCGGCGTCGCGTACGCGAAGTTCGGCCGCGCTGATCTGCGCGCGGATCTCTTCGCGTGCGGCATCGAGCGACGCTTTGGCCTGCACGACCGCTTCTTCGAATAGCGCGCCCAGCAGTTCGCCGGCGCGATCTTCGAGTGCCTTCGGTATCGCGCCTGCGCCAACTTTGACCCGCGAAACGTGGCGGATGCGCTCCCAGAAATGATCGATGTCTTTCGGGATGTCGCTCGCGCTACCCGTTTGCGTGAGATCGCGCACGGCCGCCATCGATGGCCGGATGCCGAGATCGAAAAAGAGCCGTTTGCAGGCGTGCAGTGACAGATCCTGGCGGCGCACGCCCTGCGCACGCATTGATTCAAGCTCATTGCGAATGGCTTGCCGCTCCTGATCCAGATTCATGTTTACCTCGATGTGGCTCGAATTGGATGGATCATAACAATTTACGTAGTGTTTGCTACCGATTCATCAGTGGCGAACGGATTGGCGTTTACAGACGGAGTTTTTTAGGCAAATCGCGATAGTAAACACGTCGATGCCACTTTTTCCGTGAAACAAAACGAAGAATAGCCAATAAGCCATTGTATTAGAAGCGCTTTGTTTGATTCTACGGGGATCACGCGGTGTTTCACGATAGATCTCCAATCGCTGTGGGTTGTAGGCCCCGTGTTTCACGGGACTCGCGGGGTGCATGGCTTGAGAGTAATAAAAGTAAACACCTTTGAACCCTTGTTAAAAACGTTAACGCCGCGGCAAACCCTTGTCTGGCGGGGCTTTCAGCCCGGCAAGGTGAAGCTTTGCGGGAGACTTGGTGAGACTCTGCGGGAAACTCGAGTGATGAGGTTCGGGGAGCTCGGTGAGCGGGTCCGGGACGGAACGTGAGCGGGTTCAGGAAACACCGTATACGTGGGGTTCGGGGCAAAGGTGAGGTTTTGCGGGACTTCATGGCCGCGAAGCACCCGACAGCCCTCATAAGTACTCGTTCGGTTGGAGCGGCACCGAGGTGAGGTTTTTCGGGAAACTCGCGAGCGGGGTTTTTCGGGACTTTTCTAACGTGGTTAACCGCTTTGGTGAGCCGTGGCGGGAGAAAACGCGAAACGGAGGTGAGATTTTTCGGGGCTCGCTGGCCAATTTTGCTTTGTTTTTGAGCATCCAGACGGCTGAGGTGAGGATTTACGGGAGCGAAGATGGATTGTCATGCGTCGACTACCCGAGAGACTGCCTGGCTGGAATCGCTCGCGATTCGAAAGGTGAGGGGATTCAGGGCGCCGGCTGATAAGCCAGCTCTGCGATCTGGTTTCGGCGGCGATTTCCCCAAAGGTGAGACTTTTCGGGACGCTCTGGCCAGGGTTCTGGGCGTTAAGGTGAGGAAATTCGGGACCAAAATGAAGGCTGTGGGCCGGAGATGCCCGCCGCATGGCGATTCGCGGGAGTGGGTGAACCAGGTCTCCGACCACAAAGGTGAGGTTTTTCGGGAAGCTCGTGGAAGGCGGTGAAAAGTGCTGCGGTGCGAAAAAGCCGGCTTAAGGTGAGATTTTACGGGGTACCCATCCCTCGAACGTTCGGAGGCGTTGGCGCAAGTCATTGAAATTATGGGAATTTTTCCTTTTCGGCAGCAAAGGTGAGGGTTTTCAGGAGGTCTCAGTACACGGGCGTTTGGGCCTCCAGAAACCTCAAAGGTGAGGCTTTTCAGGAGGATCACATTGGGGAAATGCGGTACTGGCGCGGCCCAAACGCGTATCGTGTTGTCCCGTGCCGCGGTGCTACGGTGAGAGTTTTCGGGAGCACCACAGTGGTGAGGATTTGCGTGCGGCTCGACCTCCCCTTTTACGGCAAGTCGGACGAAGCTCAAAGTCGCAAACGGCGGTTAGCGGCGGCAGCGTTCTCGGCGGTGATGGGTGAGTCGTCAGTAGAGGCGCCACGCAGTCGTACGTCGCGCCCGGCGATAGCAAGCCTGATGCACTGTCAGTAAGGCTCACGAAGCGCTTGGCGCTGGCCTGCACCGCGCTTCGAGTCCGATACAAGGCACGGATTACATCAATTGATCCGGATTTTGCGTCGCCCGGCAGCCCGCGAGAATCGACGAAACCGTCGCAAGGCCGCACGACGAAGTCCTCGGCTGCCCAGACATCGTCCGTTTACATGACGTCCCGAAAAAACCAGCGAAAATTTTTGAGGTGAGAAGATTCGGGATCAAGTGCTCCCCGTTCCGGTATGCAGCGAAACGGGCCCGATACGCAAACGCCGCGACCGGCAAGGATAGCCCGATCCTGGTGACACGCAGCCGAGGTGAGGGTTTTCGGGACTTGCTCGAGGTGAGGTGCGCTTCGTAAACTCGCTTCACCGGCAATGGTGAGATGCACGCTATAGACGCGTATCACCACAGCCGGTATGCTCTCGCGAAATCCCCTCCCTCACCCCGACGCATGGCCACGAAGCGCGCGAAAAAGACCGATGTTGTCAGCCCGAGCTCGGCTGAGCTGCGCAAAGCCGTCGAGGCAATCGCGATCCAGCCCAAGAGCGGCAAGATCACGTTGCTCACGCGCAAGCTCTTTAACGTGTTGCTCGCGGTGGCCCAGCAAGCGGATGAATCGGGCGACACCTATCGGGCGCTGCTGTCCGACATCGTCGCCAATTCCGCGTTCGATTCCAATGACACCGCGCTCGTCAAGGAACACCTGCGCCGGATGGTGTCGGTGCAGGTCGAGTGGAGCACCGGCACCTCGAGTCAGAAGCCCGGCCGCAAATGGGGTATTTCGACGCTGATCGCGGACGCGGAAATTCTCGAAGATCCGACCACGCGTCGCGTCTGGGTCGAGTTTTCGTTCGCGCCGAAGATCAAGAAGAAACTGCTCGATCCCGTTCAGTATGCGCGGCTGAGTCTGCAGTTCCAGAGCCAGTTGCGCAGCAGCGCGGGCCTCGCGCTCTACGAGATCTGCGTGCGCTACCTGACCAACCCGAGCCATCTGACGATGCGCGAGACCTGGGAATGGTGGCGGCCGATTCTGTCGGGCACGCCGGATACCGAAGCCGGCGACGAGGCGAAGCGCGAGTACAAGTATTTCAAGCGCGACTATCTGCGCCCGGCCATCGCCGAGGTCAACGCGGTCACGAACATTTTTGTCGAGCTGATCGAGCATCGCGAGGGTCGGCGCGTCGCCGAAATCCAGTTCCGCGTGACCGAGCGCAAGCAGCCGATGCTCGCGCTCGACGAACATCCGAACGTGTTCGACAGCACGTTGGTCGACCGGATGGTGAAGATCGGCATTCCGCTGAAGGAAGCGCAGACGCTTTACGCGGACAGCGAAGAGAACCGGATCCGCGCCGCGTTGCAGATGACCGAGCAGCGGATGCGCAGTACGTCGCTGCCGCCGGTGCGTAGCGCGCCGGCGCTGTTCAAGGATGCGTTGAAGAAGGGCTATGCGCCGCCGGTCGAGGCGCTGCCGGCAAGTGGCGGCACCAGCAAGTCGGTGGCGTCGCCGGCCGACGATCTGAAGGCGCGTCTGCTCGGCGAATACTCGGCTTACCGTCGCAAGCAGGCCTACGAGTTGTACAACGAACAGGGCGAGTCGGAGCGCGATATCGCGCGGCAGTCGTTCGAGGAAGAAGAATTGCCGGGGCTCGGCACGCACATGCGCGACGACTGGCGGCGTCGCGGGCTCGATTCGAAGATCGTGGAAACGGCGTTCTTTGACTGGCTCGCGCGCAGGACCTGGGGCGAACCTACCGATGGCGATCTGCTCGCCTTCACCCTTAACCAGTCGCGCGCGGCCTGATGGGTCGAAACGGCCTTTGAAAGGAAAGGGGCGGTGCGGGCGCACCGCCTCTCACGTCTTACTTCAGCATCTTCTCAATCTGCCGCAGGATGTCGTCACGCTTTTCACGCGTGAGGCCTTTCAGGCGCAACTCGAGTCGGTCGTCCCCATATGACTTCAGATCGCCGACCGACACACCACCAAGCTTGATTTCCAGACGTTGCGCATAGCGCTGCCGGCCAGCCGGTTTTGCGCTTTCCTGCGCGGTCGCGCGCCCTTTGACGATGTCGGCGACCTGTCGTGTGCTCAGATCGTCGGAAAGGATCCGATTGATCAGTCGCAGCGTCGCGTCCGCGCCGCGAGCGGTGTGATAGCGGCCGACCTGATACGCCATGTTCGAGCCGAAGCGGTCAGGGCGCGCGACCATCTCCTGCATCACGGTTTCCGGCAGCTTGGCGATGGACAGCGCGACTGCGACCGTCGATTCGTCGAGCCCGAGATGTTCGGCCAGTTCCTTCTGGCTCTGGAAATGGCGCTCGTCGAGAAAGCGTCGCCACACGATCGCGTTGTCGAACACGGTCTGCGAGTCGCGCTGCACGTTGAGGTCGTAGCCGAGTTTGTAGCTCTGGATGCCGATCGGCAGATCGATGACGATCGCCTTCACCGACTCCTTGTTCGCTTCTTTCAGCGCGCGCACGCGTCGGCCGCCGTCACTGACGAAGTAGGTGCCAGGGTTGTCGTAGTCGGGAATGACGTGAATCGCCTGCTGCTGTCCCTGCTTCGCCAGATTGACGGCAAGCTCCGCAATCGACGACTTCACATAGAAATACCGTGGATTGAACGGGCTCGGCTTGATGGTCTTGAGCGCCAGTTCGATGACCTGGCCGGGACGATAACCGTGCTCGAGCCGCCATGCGCGGTAGGCCGCCGATTCGTTATCCGGATCAGGGATCTCGGCATCCTGCAGACGCGACGGTACGACGGCCGGAATCGGACGCCCGGCGATCGTGGAGTTTTTCGCGTCATTTTTAACCAAGCCGTCGATCGCATTCAGACGGTCGAGCGCTGTGCGCTTTTCGCTGCTGGTCGTGTCAGGACGTGCTTGAAAGCCTTTGGCGAATTGGGACGGTTTCATTCAGGGTCCTTTATGCGCATAAATTCACGGGAGCAAGGCGGCGATCTCGTTGGCGCACGCCCGTACTTCGAGCGCGGCGAGCTTGGCGCCGCGATCGTTCATCTGAAGCACCGTTTGCCCCAACGCCATTGCCTGCTTGTAGGCTTCGCGCGTGGGAATCTGGGTCTTGAGGAGAGGGAAGCCGAGTTCTTCGAGCGCGCGCTTCAGTTCGCGCGTCAGCATCCGTTTCTCTTCTGTCTTGTTGAGCAGGAACACGGCACGCAGGTCTTCGTTCATGACCTGCGCCTGCTGAACCAGTTTGACGAGGCCGATGCTCGACCAGTAATCGGCGGGGGACGACGAAGTTGGGATCACCGCGACGCTCGCTGCAAGCAGGACGACGCCGGAGACTTTTTCGGTAATGGAGGGCGGGCAGTCGACGACGATGATGTCGTAGTCAGCCACGAACTTCTTGATCTCGCGATGGATCTGGCTGCCGGCTTCGGACAGGTTGACGACGGCGAATGGAATACCGATGTCGCCGTCGGACGCAGCGCTCGCCCAGTGGATCAGAGTGTTTTGGCCATCCGCGTCGACGACGAGAACGCGTTTGCCTTTCTCGTGAAATGCAGCGCCGAGATGCATCGCGATGGTGCTCTTCCCGACCCCGCCCTTCTGCTGTGTTACCGCGATGATTTCTGCCGCCAAATTTCACCTCCTCTTTTTAGACGCAAATGGATTTTACCTGGTTGAATTGCTATTTCAAATGATTTGAGTAAGCAAAATTCGGAAATACGCCATTCGGCAGAGGGTTTATGCGCATAAAGAGGCATCAAGGGTGTGCTCGAGGGCTTGCGGCCTATAAGAGCGCGGACTGAGGCTAAGCGTTGCTGATCGCTATCCCTCGGAGGGGACGGGAGGAAAGGAATGAGCGCTCAAGTACTGCGTGCTCAGTCGCGGGCGACTGGTCGCGTGATTCTCGAGTTGATCTCGCTGAGAAGGAACGCGCACATCGGAGCGACCAAGGGGCCGCAGACTTTATGCGCATAAAAGTTCGCGTGGAAATTGGCCTGCAGGAGAGCATTCGCCATGGATTCGTCCGACGCCGCTCCTCCCCGAACTTGGCAGGAGCGGCCAACGTGCCGCAGGCGGTTCATCAGCAATGGCATATAGGTCGTCGTTTGTATCGCGCCCGCGTAAGCGGGTCAGAGGAGTGACGAGAGCTCACGCTGCAAGCATTAAACGATACCGACTCACCCCGGAAGAGCGCATCGGTTTATGCGCATAAACCGACCCACCCCATCGTTCGTTCGAACAACGCGCATGCCGCGCAATCATCCCCCGCCACGCCACCAAGTCACCCGCTAAAATTCCCGAACCCGTCTAACCGTCACAGCAACCTTCAACGGCGCAAGCCCTGAACCAAGCCATGATCACCATCTACCACAACCCACGCTGCTCCAAATCGCGCGCCACCTGCGAACTCGTCGCGAACACCTACAACCCCGCAAATGAAGCGACGGAAATCGTCGAATATCTGAAGAGGCCGCTGACCGTCGCAGAGCTCAAGAATCTCAATGCTCAACTTGGCTGTCCGGTCCGCGAAATGATCCGCGACACCGAGGCCGAATATAAAGAACTCAATCTCGCCGACCCGTCGCTGACTGACGCCCAGCTCTATGAAGCATTGGCGAAGCATCCGATTCTGTTGCAACGACCGATCGTCGTGAGAAACGGGCGTGCCGTGATCGGCCGCCCGCCCGAAAATGTCGCCGCGCTTTTCCCCTGATCGCGCGAGCTTCAAAGTCAACCGACGTGCGCAATGCGACCTCGAACTGCTGAGCTAGGCTTTGCCCGACAGCGCGGCATCCTTGGTCACGATTTTCGTCGGGATCAGGCGCAGTTCGGTGAACGTGTCCGCAATGCGTTGTTGTTCCGCAAGCACGTTCGCGTCGACGGGCTTATAGATGTGCGCGTAATGGCGCAAGCCTGATTCAATCACGCTCGCGTCGAGCCCTTGAATCGGCGCGAGTTGTGCGGCGGCCTCGCTGTAATGGCCGCGCACCCACGCCCCTTCCTTGCCGACTTCATCGATCACGATCGCAAGAACGTCGCCGTTCTGTTGCGCGAAGGGTCGCGCGCTCAGAAAGAACTGGTGGTGACTAACGATACCTTCGGCATCGGCAAGCAGCCGCGCGTTCGTCTGCCTTTTGGCGGCTTCGAGAAACGGATCCCAGATAGCCCACGCATCGACCGCACCGCGCTCGAAGGCCGCGCGTGCATCGGCGGGCGGCAAATACACCGGTTGGATCTCGCTGAACTTCACGCCGTTTTTCTGCAACGCGGCGACGAGAAACCAGTGCACATCGGAGCCCTTGTTCAGTGCAACCTTCTTTCCCTTCAGATCGGCCAAGGTTCTGATCGGCGCGTCCGGATGCACGAGAATGCCTTCGGCGTGCGGCGTCGGAAGTTCATACGCGGTATAGACGAAATTGGCGCCGGCCGCTTGCGCGAACACGGGCGGCGCTTCGCCCACATAGCCGAAGTCGATCGCGCCGACGTTTAGCCCCTCCAGCAGTTGCGGCCCCGCCGGAAACTCCGTCCATTTGACCGTGATGCCGAGTGGCGCGAGCCGCTTTTCGAGTGTGCCGTGCGCCTTCAGCAATACCAGGGTGCTCGCGGCTTTCTGATATCCGATGCGAAGTTCTTTCGCATGTTCATCGGCGGCAAATGCGGTGGTGGAGAAGACCGGCAACGCGGCGGCGGCCAGCGTTGCACCTACGCCGGCGAGAAACGTACGGCGCGTCAGCAGCGGATCACGGGACATGAGAATACTCGTCGAAAGAGAATTTGACGGACACCAAGGCTGGTCCGATTGGCTCCGACGATAATTCGTCCGCCCGCCTGGACGAACCGATAAATTCGCATAAGCAAATCATTCGGGAGTAGCGAAGCATTGTCTAACGCCGAGTGCGCGCCCCATCCCCTCCCGCTACAATCGACCGGCATTACAGCGGCAGCGGCCAGCAACGCGTGGCTGCATCGATCCTCTCGCGACGCCAGGCAGGAAAACCGCGCCCCGCGTTGCCAACGACAGGAGCACCCCGTCATGCTTGAATTGCGACCGACCTGCGAAGGCTGCGGCAAGTCACTTCCGCCGAACGCGCCCGACGCGATGATTTGCACCTACGAGTGCACGTTCTGCGAGGTCTGCGCGCTGACCGAGCTGCGCAACGTGTGTCCGAATTGCGGCGGCAATTTCGCGCCTCGGCCAATCCGCACCCGTGCGCAACTCGCGAAACATCCCGCGCGTGCCGATGCGCATCCCGTCGGCGTCGACGAAGCGTCGCACGCCCGCTTTTTCGAACGTTATCGCGACGTACCGCCCGGCGAGCGCTGAACCGCGAAGGCAAAGCGGCAAATCACTCGTCGCCGCTCACCGCTCCATCGGCGCTCGCGATTCCGCTCGCCACATGCGCGGCGACCCGCAGCAGGCGGATCTGTTTGCGATAGTTCCGGCACCCGCTGCAGGTCGGCAGATGCAGGCGGATCGCGAGCCATTCGCCAGTCGACAGCGAGCGGTCGAGCGCGTCGGATAGCAGCCGCGTGATGTCTTTACACTTCCCCATTCGCGTCCTCGCTGGATAGGCCCTTTTCGCTCAGGCACGTGCGCAGCCGCAGCCGCGCGCGATAGATCAGCACGCTGCAATGATTCGCGTTGATTTGCAGCTCGGCACAGATCGCCGCGATGTCGAGGTCGAGAAACTCCCGCATCATGAACACGCGTCCGATGTGCTCGGGCAAATGCTCGAGGCACATTTCGAACAGCGTCCAGAACTGCTGCTGGCGCAGTGCGGTTTCGGGTGTCGGCCATGGACGCGGTTTCGTCTCGCGCGACCAGTGGCCGTTGTCCTTGAAAAGCTCGCGATCGAGTAACGCTTCGCCATCGATCTCCGCTTCGAGCGACGACAGATTGACCGTCCTCTGGCGCGCCCGCAGCGTGTCGACGAGCTTGTGGCGCAGGATGCCGAACACCCAGGTCTTGTGCTCCGACTGCGCGGCGAAACGCGCGGCCTGCATCCACGCGGCGGTCAGCGCTTCCTGCACGGCGTCCTCGGCGGCTGCGGCATCGCGCAATTGCAGACGGGCGAAGCGCACGAGGTCGCGCCGCAATTGCGCGAGATAGATGGGATCGTCGAGCGATGGGCCGCCTGGCTGCGTCACGGCGTGCCCCGTCGCTGCGGTGCCGGCTGTGGGTGTTGCCTTGAAACGTCGTGATTCATGAGCGGATGGTCGTCCTCGCGCGATTTGCGGATGCGTGCGCCATTCTCTCTCACGTTCGTGCCCTAACGAAGCGGTATTGAACATATACCCCTTGGCAATCGATGTCCCGAAGGAACTTGGTCGCGCGGCGCGGCGGCTTATGACAGCGGCAATTAATTGTTGCAAGAAATGATAAGTCGAGCCTCCGCGCCAGCAAGCTTGGACTCGGACTATCGCTCAATCAACGCGTCGCGGTCGATCACCAGTTCCGCGCGCTCAGGCAGTAGCGATTATTTCAGTTTATAAAAAAATATCTTCTCATCTTCGCTGTTTGTGGACGCGGACCCGCTCGCTATTCTTCACGCCATCGATCGCATCAGATCGCGCAACGATACGCAAACGAGGTCCCGACCATGAAACGCATTTTCTCCGCCCTGATCGCTTCGGCCGCACTCTTCGCAGCCGCTTCGAGCGTCGCTCATGCCGACGCTCCGGCTTCGACCTGCAACGGCCCGAAGTCGTACTGCAACGTATTTTTCGGCAACTGATCGCACGCCGCACACGCAACAAGCAAGCAAAAGAAAAGGGCGCCGGCAACGGCGCCCTTTTTGCATTCAGCGATCAACCCCTAGCGGCTCGGCGCCTTGCCTCCGCCATCGAGCCCGGCGCCCGTACGCCACACCTGTTTGCCTTGTTCCGACAGCTCGCCGCAGCTATGCGTGGCATCGGCTTCGACGCCGTCGACGGCCATCTTGCCGCCCGCCGGCTCCTGCGCGCGCTGCCGCGCTTTCTTGCGCGCGGCGACCGCTTCGTCGTGGGATTTTCCTGCGTAGTCGAGACTCATGATCCGGTCCTCCAGAAGGTCGGTGGTGTCCATTTGCCTCAGATCGCCCTGGCCCGAAGGCATGCTTGATTGACAAGGCAAAAGTTCTACTTATCCACAAGGTTATTCAGCGATTCTGTGGATAACTTTTCGAGCTGCGAGGTTATCCACCGAAAGGTGCCGCAAGAACCCTTCCCGATCCGCTATCGCCTCGCCAAATCCGCCAGTGGCCAGGCGTTTCACGCGGCTTTTGCCTATCATGAACAGTCCTACTCTCTGCGCGTCGAGCGCACTAACCGAGGAAGCGAACATGGCCTATCACATTGCAGTGGTCGTCGGCAGCCTGCGGCGGGATTCGTTCAATCGCCAACTGGCTCAGGCGGTGATTTCTCTCGCTCCAGCCGATTTCACCTTCGAATACATCGATATCGGCTCCCTGCCGCTGTACTCACAGGACTACGACTCCGACTATCCGGAAGCCGGCAAGAAGCTCAAGGAGCGCGTGCAAGCCGCGGACGGTCTGCTGTTCGTGACGCCCGAATACAACCGCTCGATGCCGGGCGTGCTGAAAAACGCGCTCGACTGGGGCTCGCGGCCGTGGGGCACGAACTCGTGGGGCAACAAGCCGGGCGCGGTGATCGGCACCTCGGTCGGCGCCACCGGTACGGCGCTCGCGCAACAGCATCTGCGCAACGTGCTTGCCTATCTCGACGTCGCGACGATGGGGCAGCCAGAGGTGTTCATCAAGCACGATCCGTCGGTGATCAACGAAAAAGGCGAGATCGTCAACGAAGGCACGCGCAAGTTCCTGCAATCGTTCATGGACCGCTACGTCACGTGGATCAAGCGGCATGGCGCGGTGGCGTAATCGAGACTTAGCGGCGCTGACCGCGCCCTGACCATCCGCCGAAGCAACGAGGACACGGCGCGCGCCGCGCGAGGCGGCCGCGCCCGTTTCGCCCGCTGCATCACCTATACGTGGTGATGCCCGGTCACCCGCTCCCACCCATGCCGCACCGCGAGCTTGAAGCGCTCCCACGTGCTCTCCGGAGACGTGGTTTCCCAATGGCGGCGAGCTTCGGGCTCGATCTCTTCCCACGGACGATCGCGGAAGCGCGCGTCGCGACCGATCTCCGCGCCGTAGCGATAGGCCGGCACATAGTCTTCGTAGCGCGCGTTCGCGGCTGCGTACTGCTCGTCGTAGTGCGTGCGGAAGTCTTCTTCATACTCCAGATATTCGTTCGGCATCTGCGCGCCGGGACCGGTGCCCGGCTGTCCGCCTTCCGGGACGATGTCGGACGGCTGGGGCTGCATCACCGCGCCCGAACCCGGCACGGAGCCGGCGGCGATCGCGCTGCGTCCCACATCGCCGGTGAGAGGATCGGCGACGGGTTCGTTGACCGGATCGCTCGTCGGCCGATCGCTGATCGGCGGCGGCGCGAACGGCTCGGCGGCCGCGCCGATGTCCGCCGGCGGCATGGCGGTCAGCGGATCGGGGCGCGGAGGAGCAGGAGGAGGCACGGTGTCGGGCGCGCTCGTACCGGTTGCCGAAGTGGCGCTCGTGGCGCCGGCGATTCCGGTCGATTCGCTGATGCCCGCCGCACCCGTTGCGCCGCTACTCGAACTCACACTTGCCCCCGGTGTTGCCCTGGTGTCCCGCATGCCCGGCGTCGCACTCGCCTCGGTGGTCACGCTCGAGGTACGCGGCGTACCCGGCATCACCGCGCCGATGCCCAGCTCATCGAGCACCGAGTGGTCGCGGCTGGAGGCGACTGGGGTGTCCGCCTCGGGCAGGCGGTCGCCGATATCGGTCGCGCCGAGCCGCACGAGCGTGTTGCGCGCCAATTCCGCATGCGACTGGCTCGCGGCATGAACGCACACGAGCACCGCTCCACGCCGCATCGCCTCGGCATAACGGGCGGTGTCCGACGGACGCGGCCCAGTCGAGAACAGGCTGGCGAGAAAGCGCTCGATATTCGCGAGTACGCCCGCGTTGGCGACTTCGCTGGTGGCCGAGCCAACCGATGGTTCGGCGTTCGCCTGCAACTCGATCTTCTCGCGCGCAAAACCGGTTTGCACGAGCGTGTCGCGGGCGGTTTCAGCCTGCACGTAAGTGTCGAATAAACCAATCACGAGATGTTGCATGGTTGTCTCCCGACATGTTGTGCTGGAACGGGCGGCACCCGAGGCGCCGTCCCCTTGCCGTCTTCGGGCACGCAACGATCATGCCCCCGCACCGACGCGCGACGGCGCTGCGTCCCGTGCACGGCCGCGATGCCCGCCGCGCTACGCATCGCGCGGACTCGCGACGAACGAGGCGCTGCGTGTGAGCGCCGCGCTTTTTACAAGTTCTGGTAAATGACGCCGGGACGTCGCGGACGTCAGGTATCGGCCGGATCCGTGGCGGTATCGGCGCTCGTCTGCACGGCGTTGCGCTGGATCGTTTCGAGCAGCTGTTCGAGCAGTCCGATATCGAACGGTTTGGACAGCACATGCACGTTCACGTGCCGCGCGCGGTCGAGCTCTTCCGCGTAGCCGGTGACGAGAATCACCGGCAGCGGCGGGTCGAATCCGAGCACCGCTTCGGCCAGGTCGATGCCGTTCATCTTGCCCGGCATGTGAATGTCCGACAGCAGCAGATCGAACGGCAGCGGCTCGCCGGTGTCCGCACGCTTCGCGCGGGCATCGTCGAGCACGCGCAGCGCCGTGTCGGCGTTGAACACGCAGCTCACCTGGTGGCCCATCATCTGCAGCAGCGCCTCGGTGCCGGCGGCGACTTCTTCGTTGTCCTCGACCAGCAGCACGCGCAGACCGTGCGGCGCGTCGCTCGCGGGCGCGAGCGCTTCGGCGGGTCCAGCCGTCTGCGGCTCGCTCGACGCGCGCGGCAGATAGAGCCGCACCGCGGTCCCCGCGCCGATCGCGCTGTCGATTGCCGCGAGCCCGCCTGAGCCCTCGCAGAACGCAAACACCTGCGGCAACCCGAGCCCCGTGCCCATGCCTTTGGACTTGGTCGTGTAAAGCGGCTCGAACGCGTGCGCGAGCACCTCGGGCGCCATGCCGGCGCCGGTGTCCTCGAGCGACAGCTGCACGAACTCGCCGGTCAGCGGAAAGCCGTCCTCGCGGCGGAACACGACGTTGCTCGCGCGCGCGGTGAAGCGCCCGCCGTTGGGCATCGCATCGCGCGCATTGACGGCGACGTTGATCAGCGCGAGTTCGAGCTCGGCGACGTCCACACGCACCGGCCAGGTATCGACGCCGCTATCGATCACGAGCGACACCTTCGCGCCGAGCGACGCGCGCAGCAGCTCGCGGCAAGACGGCAGCCAGCGTTCGAGCGACAGCGTCTCGGTGCGCAGCGGCTGCTTGCGCGCGACGCCGAGCAGCTGCCGCGTCAGCGACTGGCCGCTCTTCAACGCGCGCTCCATCGCCGACAGTTCGCGCTCCAGTCCGCCGACGCCGCGCCGTCGCACGATCTGCACGTTGGCCGACAGGATCATCAGCAGGTTGTTGAAGTCGTGCGCGACGCTGCCGACCAGCGTGCCAAGCGCTTCCATCTTGCGCGACTGGCGGTACGCGGATTCGATCGAGCGGCGCATCGATGCCTCGGCCTGCCAGCGCTGCCACGCTTCCTCTTCGGCGCCGAGGCGGCGCAGCGACAGCCAGATCACGCACCACAGCACTATCGACGGTGTGAACATCGACAGGATCAGCACGCTCAGGTGCCTGTACCAGGCGGCCCAGATCGCCGACGTGCGATAGCCGCACAGCACGTAGACCGGATACGAGCCGACGTGCCGGAACGCGACGATCAGGTTGCCGTCGGCGAAGCTCGAGTGCATCCGCACGACGCCGGAGCGCTGCCCGCGCGAGACCGCTTCGGCGAACGGCGAATCCGATGCGAGCGCGGTCGGCTCGCGCGGGCCGCGTGGGTAATGCGCGAGGACCGCGCCGTCGGTGCGCACGAGACTCATGATGATCGGCGTGTCGTCGCTGTTGCCGAGCAGCTCGCGATAGAACGCATCGAAATAGCTGGGCCGCAGCGCGATCGACACGACGCCCGCGAACGAGCCGTTGGGTGCCTGACGCTCGACGCCCATGTTGAACACCTGCTCGCCGCTCACGTGTCCCGTCGTCACTTTCGACACATGTTCGAGCGCATTGCCGCCGCGGATGCCGACGAAATCGGCGCGCTGTTCGATCGAGCTCGTAGGCGACGGATAGACGCGGCTGCTCGCCAGCAGCGCGCCCTGTTCGCCGTAGATCGACACTGAGGCCACCTGCGGATAGCCGCCGCCCATCGTGCGCAACTTGTCGTGAATCGTGTGTTCGCGCGCGCGGATGCCGTCGTCGTCGAGGCCCTCGGTCAGATCGACGATGCGCGAGTTCAGCGTCTCGTTCATGTCGAACACCTTCAACGCGTGTTCTTCGGCGACCCGCACCGTGCGCAGCGCCAGCTCGGTCGCGTCGGCCTCGCGCGAGCGCAGATCGCTGAAAGCCATCGCGGCGACGTAGACGAACGGCAGCACGATCGCCACGACCAGCAGCGCGATCAGGGTGATGCGACGTACCTGGAAGTTCTGTTCCGGCACGGCGGGAAACGACGCGTCGTCCTGCTCGCGGGCAGGACGACCCGAAAGGCGGCCCGCTCGCACGGAGTCGACCTGGTCTGATGTCATTGTCGTTGACGCGAAAAGTCGTTCGAATGTGGCAGCCCCGTATCGGGCCATTGCCGGCACCATGCCGCCTTCAGAACAAGCATAGACGCAGCGCGGAAAAACTCGCCGCAAAGCGTCGGGGACGAGCGTCCACCGGACCGGCCGTTCTTTAAGAGCGGCTTTAAAACAGCGACGAATCGGGAAGCGCAAACGTACACAAAAGGATAAAGCTAAAAGAATGCTGGCTCAGACGATAAAACTATTTCTCAAATTAGCCTAGCGTGGAAACAGAACGTTACGGTCAGCGATTTCGGCGAGTTGCTTTTGCGCGGCTTTGCTTCGACAATCCTCGCCACGATAAAAGGCCGTTGCCACCTCTGTGCGCCGGATCGTCGAGGTCCGCCAAAACGCGTCCTGCCGCATTCGCACCCCTCTCGCCATAGGCAATTGCAATTCGACAGGCGCCACTGTACCTGGTCGCGCATCGGTCGGCATCACGCGAAGGCGTGCCGTCCTCCGCTGTCGGGACGAACAAAACGCAAACGACCAGGCGCGGAAAGCGCGCATACGAACGAGCCGATTCCTTTATTCGACCCGCCTAAAAAACCGCCCGACCCGCCGTTGCCATGCTGCCCATTGTGATCGCCGACGATTCGCTGCTCGCCCGCAAGTTGCTCACGAAGGCTCTGCCGCCCGACTGGGCCGTCGACGTGTCCTACGCGACGAACGGGCACGAGGCGCTCGCGCTGTATCGCGACGGCAAGGCCTCGGTGATGTTCCTCGATTTGACGATGCCGGACATGACTGGCTACCAGGTTCTCGAAGCGTTGCAGCACGAGGACCTCAACACCTTCGTGATCGTCGTATCCGCCGACGTGCAGCCGCTCGCCCAGGAGCGCGTGCGCGAGCTCGGCGCGATCGCGTTCATCGCCAAGCCGGTGACGCCGGAGGCGGTCCTGCCCATCCTCAAGGAGTACGGCTTGTATGTCTGAGCCCGCCTTCACCGAAGACCAGCGCGACGCGCTCCAGGAAATCGCCAACCTTGCGATGGGCCGGGCCGCGACGCGGCTCGCGGGACTGCTCGATTCGTTTATCGAGCTGTCGGTGCCGCGCGTCAAGATGGTCGCGGTGAGCGATGCTGCGCGCACGCTGCGCGAGATGACCCACATCGACGACACGGTCAGCGCGGTGCGTCAGGGCTTTCGCTCGGACATCAAGGGCGAGGTGCTGGTGATCTGTCGCAGCGACAGCATCGCGCAGCTGTGTTCGCTGGTCAGCGACCCGTACGCGCGTTCCAGCTACGAGACGATCGGCGAGCGCGAACTGATGCTCGACGTCGCGAACCTGCTGTCGGGTGCTTGCGTGTCGTCGATACTCGACCAGCTTGGCCGCACGCCGGTGTTTTCCGCGCCGGGCGTGCTCGGCGACACGCTGACGCTCGACGAAGTGTTCCAGCCCGGCGTGCTGCAATGGCAGGTGGCGCTGCTCGTCGAAGTGAACTTCGCGCTCGAACATCATAGTTTTCGCGCGCATCTGGTGATGCTGATGGCCGAAGACTCAATCCGTCACATGAACGAAGCGCTCGATGCGCTGCTGTCCAGTCTATGAATGTCCCAGTGGAATCGTTGAGCGACCTCGTAGTCGAGCGGGTCGGTTTTGGCATCTTCGTGCTCGATCGCGAACTGAACGTGCTGATGTGGAATCGCTTCATGCAGGACCATAGCGGCCTGTCGGCGGAGCAGGTGGTCGGCCGCTCGATCTACCAGAACTTTCCGGAGCTGCCGCGCGTGTGGCTGTCGCGCAAGATCGAAAGCGTGTTTCAGCTCGGCAGCTTCGCGTTCAGCTCGTGGGAGCAGCGCCCGTACCTGTTCAAGTTCGATCACGACCGGCCGATCACCGGCGGGGTCGACTTCATGCAGCAGGACTGCACGTTCATGCCGCTGATGCGCGATCGCGAAGTGGTGGCCGTGTGCGTGACGATCTCCGACGTGACGCATGTGAGCATCGTGCAGCGCGAACGCGAGGAGGCGGTTGCGAAGCTACAGGAGTATGCGAATCGCGACGGGCTGACCGGCATCGCGAACCGGCGCTTTTTCGAAGCGAGGCTGCGCGACGAGTTCACGCGCTGGCAGCGCTATGGCGGCGACATGTCGATGCTGCTGTTCGATCTCGATCATTTCAAGCAGATCAACGACCAGTTCGGTCACGGCGTCGGCGATACGGTGCTGCGCGTGATGGCGCAGCGTGTCGCGGGTGTGGTGCGCGCGCAGGACACATTTGGGCGCTTCGGCGGCGAGGAGTTCGCGCTGCTGCTGCCGTGCACGCCGCTCGACGACGCGATGCTGGTGGCGGAGAAGATCCGTCGCGTGATCGAGGAAACGCCGGTCGAGCTGATCGGCACCAGCGTGCCGGTCACCGCGAGCCTCGGCGGCGCGTCGGCGCGCGAGGGCGTACCCGCGTACGACGTGCTGATCAACGAGGCCGACGCGGCGCTCTACAGAGCAAAGCGCCAGGGCCGCAACTGCGCGGTCGCGTTCCGGCTCGCGGGGGCGTGATTCGCTAGCGGGGGCGGCGTGGTTCCAGCCGGCCGCGCCCGGCGGCCTTTCTTTCGTCCCTCATGGGCCGCCAAATCTGCGGTCACCGGCAAAGATTGCTATACTTTTCGCCGTTTCCGGCCGCCCAGCCGGATGTTTCGCGCGTGTCCGCGCGCGCGGGCACACTGCCTTGCGGGTCGGCATAAAAACCTCTTTGAACGCCTTTCAGCGGGCGCCTCCAGCGGAGATCGTCTTGGCTGTTTCCAATCTCGTCGTGGACGATACTGAAATCGACGCGGCTGCCGCCACGTCCGGCAGCTCGTTTTATCTCGCGATGCGCATCTTGCCGGCGGCGCAGCGCGATGCGATGTATCAGGTCTACGCGTTCTGCCGCGCCGTCGACGACATCGCCGACAGCAACCTGCCGCCCGCCGAGCGCGCGGCCGGGCTCGAGCAATGGCGCGCCGACATCGACGCCTGCTACGCCGGCCAGCCGCGCGCGTCGCTGCGCGCGCTGACGCGGCACATTCACATGTTTCATCTGCAACGCGAGGATTTTCACGCGATGATCGACGGCATGGCGATGGACGCCGCCGCCGACATCTGCGCGCCCGACGACGCCACGCTCGACCTGTATTGCGACCGCGTCGCGAGCGCGGCCGGCCGTCTGTCGGTGAGGATATTCGGGATGCGGGAGGAGTCGGGCCGGCAGCTCGCGCACCATCTCGGCCGCGCGCTGCAGCTCACCAATATCCTGCGCGATATCGACGAAGACGCCGACATCAACCGCTGCTATCTGCCGCGCGAACTGCTCGCGCGCGAAGGCATCGCTGCCACGAACCCGCGGCAGATCGCCGACGATCCGTCGCTGCCGCGCGTCTGCGCGACGCTCGCCGAGCGCGCGAAGCAGCACTTCGCCGAATCCGATGCGATCATGGATCGCGAGCCGCGCGCTCAGGTGCGTGCGCCGCGCATCATGTCGGGCGTCTATCGCGTGCTGCTCGAGCGTACGCTGGAGCGCGGCTTCGACGTTCCGCGCACGAAGGTCAGCAAGCCGAAGCTGCGCCTGCTGTGGATCGTCGCGCGTTACGCGCTTTTCTGAGCTGATGCCGAAGCTCGTCCACGTGGTCGGCGCGGGCGTGGCCGGGCTCGCCGCCGCGGTGCAGTTGCAGCGGCGCGGCGCGCGGGTCGTGCTGCATGAAGCGCAGGATCACGCGGGCGGCCGCTGCCGTTCGTACTACGACACGCAGCTCGGTGCGACGCTCGACAGCGGCAATCACATCGTGCTGTCGGCCAATGCCGCGACGCTGAACTACGTGCGCGCGATCGGCGCCGCCGACGAACTGGTCGGCCCCGCGCAGCCCGAGTATCCGTTCGTCGATCTGGCCACGCGGTCGCGCTGGAGCGTGCGTCTGTCGCCGGGGCGTCTGCCGTGGTGGATTTTCGACGCGCATGCGCGCGTGCCGAACACGGTGCCGACCGACTACCTGTCGCTCGTGCCGCTGCTGTTCGCGAAGCCGGGCCGCAGCGTCGCGCAGACGATGCGCTGTGACGGTCCGCTGTGGGACCGGCTGCTGCGGCCGCTGCTGCATGTGCTGCTGAATCTGGAGCCGCGCGACGCCTCGGCCGAACTGACCGGCGCGCTCGTGCGCGACACGCTGCTCGCGGGCGGGCTCGCGTGCCGGCCGCTCGTCGCGCGTAACGGTCTTGGCAGTGCGTTCGTCGATCCGGCGCTGCGGCTCCTGCAACATGGCGGCGCGACGATCCGGCTCGGTTCGCGTCTGCGCGACATCGTGTTCGCGGCCGACCCGGCGCGTGTACAGGCGCTGCATTTCGCCGATGAGAGCATCACGCTCGGCGCGAACGAGGCGGTGATTCTGGCGCTGCCGCCCGAAGCCGCGGCTGCGCTGGTGCCGGGGCTACGTGCGCCGACGCGTTTCGCGGCCGCACTGAACGTGCATTTCGCGCTTGAGCCGCCGTTCAATCTGCCGCAGATCACGGCGTTGCTGAACGGAACGGCCGAATGGCTGTTTGCGTTCGACGACCGCCTGTCGGTGACGCTCAACGGTGACGAGCGGCTCATCGACATGCCGCACGACGCGCTCGCGGCGACCGTTTGGGCGGAGGTTGCAGCGGCGGTGAACCTGCCGCTCGCGCCGCTACCGCGCTGGCAGGTCGTGATCGAACCGCGCGCGATGTTCGCCGCGCTGCCCGCGCAGGAGACGCTGCGACCGGGCACGCGCACTCGCTGGAACAATTTGCTGCTCGCAGGCGACTGGACGTCCACCGGCCTGCCCGCGATGCTGGAAGGTGCGATCCGCTCCGGCCAGAAGGCCGCGGATACGCTGCTGAATCAACCGATGGAACGCAGATGAACGACTTATCTCAAACGCAGCCGCTCGACGCGGTGCTGCCCGAAGCCGCCGACGCGGCGCCGAACCTGGCCGAAGCTGCCGTGGTTGCCAACGCGCCCGCCGTGGCGGACGCATTGGCAACCGCAACGCCGTCGCCGATGCAAACTGGCGGCGCGAGCCCGCTCGACGTGTCGATCACGCGCGCGACCGATGCGATCCTGGCCGCGCAGCAGCCGGACGGCCATTGGGTCTACGAACTCGAAGCCGACGCGACGATTCCGGCCGAATACGTGCTGCTGGTTCACTACCTCGGCGAGACGCCGAACCTCGAACTCGAACAGAAGATCGCGCGCTATCTGCGCCGCATCCAGTTGCCGAATGGCGGCTGGCCGCTCTTCACCGATGGCGCGCTCGACATCAGCGCGAGCGTGAAGGCGTACTTTGCGCTGAAGATGATCGGCGACCCGGTCGACGCCGAGCACATGGTGCGCGCGCGCGACGCGATCCTTGCGCACGGCGGCGCGGAACACGCGAACGTGTTCACGCGAATTCTGCTTGCCCTCTTTGGCGTGGTGTCGTGGCGCGCGGTGCCGATGATGCCGGTCGAGATCATGCTGCTGCCGATGTGGTTCCCGTTCCATCTGTCGAAGGTGTCGTACTGGGCGCGCACGGTGATCGTGCCGCTGCTCGTGCTCAATGCGAAGCGGCCGCTCGCTCGCAACCCGCGCAAGGTGCGCATCGACGAGCTGTTCCGCGGCGCGCCGGTGAACACCGGTATGAACGAGCGCGCGCCGCATCAGCATGCGGGCTGGTTCGGCTTTTTCCGCTGTGTCGATACGGTGCTGCGCGCGGTCGACGGCCTGCTGCCGAAGGCGAGCCGCGAACGCGCGATCCGCGCGGCGGTCGCGTTCGTCGACGAACGGCTGAACGGCGAGGACGGCCTCGGCGCCATTTTCCCGGCGATGGCCAACTCGGTGATGATGTACGACGTGCTCGGCTATCCAGCCGATCATCCGAACCGCGCGATCGCTCGCAAGTCGCTGGACAAGCTGCTCGTCATCAAGGACGACGAAGCGTATTGCCAGCCGTGTCTGTCGCCGGTGTGGGATACGTCGCTCGCTGCACACGCTTTGCTCGAAACCGGCGAGGCACGTGCCGAACAGGCGGCCGAACGCGGGCTTGCGTGGCTGCGTCCGCTGCAGATTCTCGACGTGCGCGGCGACTGGATTTCGCGCCGCCCGAACGTGCGGCCGGGCGGCTGGGCGTTCCAGTACAACAACGCGCATTACCCGGACGTCGACGATACCGCGGTGGTCGCGATGGCGATGCATCGTTCGGCTGCGCTCACGAAGTCCGATGTCGATCGCGAAGCGATTGCGCGCGCGCGCGAATGGATAGTCGGCATGCAAAGCAGCGAAGGCGGTTGGGGCGCATTCGAGCCGGAAAACACGCAGTACTACCTGAACAACATCCCGTTCTCGGACCACGGCGCGCTGCTCGATCCGCCGACCGCGGACGTGTCGGGCCGCTGTCTGTCGATGTTCGCGCAGATCGGTGAGTTGCCGCAAAACAGCCAGCCGGCGCAGCGCGCGTTCGACTACATGCTGCAGGAGCAGGAGTCGGACGGCAGCTGGTACGGCCGCTGGGGCCTGAACTACATCTACGGCACATGGACCGCGCTGTGCTCGCTGAACGCGGCCGGCATGGCGCACGACGACCCGCGTATGCGGCGCGCGGTGCAATGGCTCGTGTCGATCCAGAACGAGGACGGCGGTTGGGGCGAGGGCGGCGAGAGCTACAAGCTCGACTATCGCGGCTACGAGCGCGCGCCGAGCACCGCGTCGCAGACCGCCTGGGCGCTGCTCGGGCTGATGGCCGCGGGCGAGGTCGATCACGATGCGGTGGCGCGCGGGATCGACTATCTGCAGCGTGAGCAGCGCGAGCATGGGCTGTGGGACGAAACGCGCTTTACCGCGACGGGCTTTCCGCGCGTGTTTTATCTGCGCTACCACGGCTATCGCAAGTTCTTCCCGCTGTGGGCGCTCGCGCGCTTCCGTCATCTGAAGCGCAATGGGCTCACGCGCGTCACGGTCGGGATGTGACGGATGTCCGTATCGATGACGCCGTCCGTCGGGACGGGCGATAGCAGTTTGCCAGTGATCGTCGTGACCGGCATGGCGTTCGAGGCGCGCATCGCACGCGGCGACGGCAGCGAGCGCGTCGAGGTCGTGTACGCGGCGCGGGCCGATCTGCTCGAGCGCGCGCTAAGCGCGGCGGTCGCTCGCGGCGCGGCGGGGATCATCAGTTTCGGCACGGCGGGTGGACTCGCGCCGGATCTGGAGCCAGGGGCGCTGATCGTCGCGGATGCGGTGCATGGACCGTTTGGACGCATCGACACGGATCGGCGGTGGTCGGAGCGGATTGCCGCCGCGGTAACCGACGTCAGGACGGCCGAACGGCTCGCGGGACGTGTGCGTCGTGGCGCGACGGCGGCGGTCGCCGCGCCGCTGATCGCCGCGGAAGACAAACGCGCGCTGCACGAATCGACCGGCGCGCTAGCGGTGGACATGGAATCGCACATCGCGGGGGCGACCGCTGCCGCGCACGGTCTGCCGTTCGCCGTGTGTCGAGCGGTCGTCGATCCGGCCTGGCGCACGCTGCCGCCGGCCGCGACGGCGGGTTTGCGCGACGACGGCACCACCGCGCTCGGGCCGATTCTGCTCGAATTGCTGCGGCAGCCATCGCAACTGGGTGCGCTGCTGCGGCTCGCCGGCGATGCGCGCGCCGCGCGGACTACGCTGGTCGAGACGCGGGAGGCGTTGGGCGAGGGCGGCGCGCTGCGGTTCACGGGTGTCGCCGGTTGAACGACGGCGATGGCAGCAAGTCGCTAGCGTGTGCGGGAGCCGCACTTGGAGCGGCGACTCGGGTCTTCGCCTAAGTCCCTTAGGCGGTTGCGTAGCCGCTGGTTGTCCGCGAAAAGCCCGGCAAATGCCACTGTGAACAGCAGCAGCGCAAACCACTGGCCGCTGTAGCGAATCAGCGTCCATGCGATCGCCGCACCGGCGATAGCGGCGAGCAGAAGCGCCGCTTTATCGACGATCCAGTTCATACCAGTTCGGTTCGGTGGAGCGCCAGACAGGCGTAGTGTCGGCGCGCCGGCCTCTTGCGCCTGTATGGAAAACCGTCCGCCTGCACGTTGAACGTGAGAGCTCACCTGTCGATAAACTCGACACCATCAAGTCCGGTTACCCCCAGGTCCTGTTCAAGCCTGGTAGAGGGCGTCAACTTCAGTGGGCCACCAAAGATTGGCCGTCCTAGTTCTTCGCGAGTGAAAGCCTCAAGGCGTTCCCAGATATCCGTGTCATTCACAGCAGCCTGTCCTCGGGCAGCGCCAGACGGTTATAGGTCGTCACGGTGCGACGCATGATCTGTATCGCATCCGCAGCGAGAAAAATCTCCCCAATGACTAGGACCCGGCCGGCGAATGCACCAAGATTCCGCGTGAAAGCAATCCGAACTGCTACTTGCCCGACACCGGTATATCCGCCTGTCCTAAAAGGACCACTGCGGCAGCTGTCAGGTCGCTTATCCCGAATTGTTTAGCCGTTTCATCAAGCGCTACGGACGTCAACAAATCCACGGCCCGAATATTTTTGTGTATGCCAAACGAATACCGGTTATCGCTCACTGCTTTCTCCCGTCTGTAAAACGAGGAAATTCTAGCTGACGAATGCTCTTTTTATTTGAGATAACGTTTTGACTATAGAAATGGTGGATTTAATCGCAAATTATGGTGAAATTAATTTTCACTAATCGACATGATCAGCGCGTCCCGCTAAATTTCAGGCGATGTTGGACGAAAATACACTGCTTATCAGGGGGCCGGCCCTATCGAACCATCAAACCCGCATACAAAATATTCCGGCGCGAATGACTATGATCAATTTATTTTGTGCGTTTTTGCCTCACTGGCGCTTTCGTTGACACTCAAGCCGGGCGTAGCTAGCCCAGCGACTCCGGATACACCAGAAACTGTTGTAAAGGCGTTTTACACACGGTATTTTCAACAGGAGGGCGGCGTTTATCAATTGACGGATAACCACATTTACAACTATGTGGCAAAACCAACGGTCGATAATCTGCGGGATTGACTATCGTCACAAACGCTTGCGAGGCGGCGCGGACTACTTCACGCGGGCGCAAGACCTTGATCCACAGATATGGCTCAAAACGATGACCTTGCACCCGGCAATCGCGCTCGGCGGGACCGGGGTAATTCCAGTGACGTTCGGCTTAGCCGAAAAGCAGAATCTCCTCGTGTTCGTCGCAATGGAAAACGGACACTGGCGGATAACCAAGGTAGAGGACACAACCGGCTACCAAGGATTCCACCGGTATGACCCGATGGACTAGGCAGTACATCCCTGACCTGCCCGCTCGCTCTCGAGCGGGCTTTTTCCGTCGGTCGCAACCATCGCCAGTCCTTTAAGAGAACCGCCGACTATCGGCACGATTAATTATGCAATCGTTGATATACCAGGGAAAACCCTCGTCTTTGGTACAATGCTAGCGTTAACCCTAGGTTCTGGCGCACGACGCGCCTACCCGGGAGCCTCAGACACGGAGTGCCAAATGAATTTCCACACAAGAAAATGGGTCAAGCCCGAAGACCTGAATCCCAACGGGACGTTGTTCGGCGGCAGCCTGCTGCGCTGGATCGACGAAGAAGCCGCGATCTACGCGATCTCTCAGCTGGACAACCAGCGTGTGGTGACGAAGTTCATGTCAGAGATCAACTTCGTCAGCTCGGCGCGCCAGGGCGACATCATCGAACTGGGCATGACCGCGACGCATTTCGGCCGCACGTCGATCACGCTGCGCTGCGAAGTGCGCAACAAGATCACTCGCAAGAGCATTCTGACGGTCGAGAAAATGGTGTTCGTCAATCTCGACGAAAACGGCGACCCGGCGCCGCACGGCCGCACGCGTATCCGTTACGCGGACGAGCAGTTCGCTCACTATCGCGCGAACTCCAAGCCGGTGCCGCAACCGGCATCAGTCGCGACGGTGGAGGA
This sequence comes from Paraburkholderia sp. JPY465, assembly GCF_050436725.1. Lineage (NCBI taxonomy): Bacteria > Pseudomonadati > Pseudomonadota > Betaproteobacteria > Burkholderiales > Burkholderiaceae > Paraburkholderia > Paraburkholderia sp. JPY465. Next base: position 1,458,440 of record NZ_JBNDMT010000002.1, on the reverse strand, counting down.
AGATCGGGTCGCGGCGCGCAGCGAGGTCGAGAGCCTGCACTGAGCGGGCTGTAGTAAGGCCCGCGGGTTGGTCGGGCGGCGGTTGACTTCCACGCGGGGCGCCCATCGAGGGCGCCCCGCTGTGCTTTGGAGCGCGTATTACTGCGGAGACGACGCCGGCGCCGCAGGCGCAGCCGGCATTGCACCCGCGCCACTGTCCCCCGGATCGGCGTAGTTCGGCAGATCCGCGCCAGGCGCTTTGGTCGCGCCGCCGGAAGCCCCATTGGGCGCCGGCGCGGACTCACCCGGATCGTTGTAGTTCGGCAGCGCGCCCGGCGCGCCCTTGGCCGCGCCACCCTCTCCTGAGGCCCCATTCGGCGTCTCGCCCACATCGCCCGGATCGGAGTAATTCGGCACGCCGCCCGCCGGCGCGCCTGCTGCGGGGGCAGCAGCCGGACCGGTATCGCCGTGATCGTCGTACTCCGGCAGCGGCGCCGGGTTATTGCCCGTGCCGCGCAGACGCGCGAGGCGCTGCTGCACATAGGCATCACGCACGAACGAGTATTTGTCGAGCGCAGCCTGCTCCAGAAGGCTGGTCGCGCCGAGCAGATCCGACCGCGTGCTGACGAACTGCAGCACGTACAGCGGATTGCGGGTCGCCGGTTCGACATAGTTCAGCGGATTGAACTTCACATCGACGACGAGCCCCATGCTGTCGCGCACCGTGCTCGGCCCGAACAGCGGCAGCACCAGATACGGACCCGACGGAATGCCCCAATGCCCGAGCGTCAGACCGAAGTCCTGATGATGCTTGGGCAGGCCGGCCGGCGTCGCCCAGTCGAGCAGGCCGCCGATACCAAACACCGAGTTGAACGCGAACCGCATGATGTCTTCGGTCGCGTCGGTGATCTTCAGTTGCAGCAGCGCGTTCGCGGCGTTGGTGAGATCGCCGAGGTTCGAGAAGAAATTGCTGACGGCGGTGCGCAGCGGCTGCGGCGTCACCTTCTGATAGCCCTTCGCGACCGGCACCGCGATATAGCGATCGACTCCGTCGTTGAAAGTGAAGATCGCCCGGTTCACTGGCTCGAACGGATCGCCCGGCTTGCGATCCGGGGCGGTCGCGCAGCCCGAAATGAGACCCGCGGCGGTGAGCGCCAGCGCGGTGTTACGCAGCTTCATGCTTATATTCCTTTTTGCTTCCCGCGACGTTGACGCGGCTTGCCCATCAGCACCGGCTGGAAAACCACCGCGCCGATCAGCGTGCAGAACAACGAAAGCGCGAGCAGCCTCCCCATGCTGGACGTGCCCGGATGGTGCGACAGCCACAGGCTACCAAACGCGGTGGCCGTTGTGGCGGCGCTGAACAGCACCGCATGCGTGAGGCTCGACTGCAACAGGCCGGTCTGGCCGTGGCGCCACGCCATCACGAAGTAGATCTTGAACGCGACACCGACGCCGAGCATCAGCGGCAGCGCGATGATGTTCGCGAAGTTCAGCGGCATCCCGAACACCACACACAGCTCGAGCGTGACCAACGCGGAGACCAGCAGCGGCACCAGCGTGCGCAGCACGTCGCCGATCCGGCGCAGCGCGATCCACAGCAGCACGGCGATGGACAGCAGCGCATAGACGGCCGCCTGCAGGAACGCCTTGATGATCGTGTTGGCCGAATGGATGATCGAGATCGGTCCGCCGATCGCGCCCGGCTCGGCCTGCTTCACCGCGCGCGCGAAGCGGGCGAGCATCTGGTCGTCGTTCGGGTCGACGCCGGGCGGCACCTTCGGCGCGATATCGACGAGCGAGTGGCCGCCCTTGCCGATCCACATCGCGGTGATGCCTGGCGGCAGCGTCTCCTGAGTAATTTCGGTCGGCTGCAGAAGGTTCTCCAGCTGCTTCAACGCGATGCGCAGCGTGTCGGACATCGCGACTTCGGCGCGGTCGCGCGTGGCGGCGTCGGCGGCCGCGAGCTTTTGCAAGGTCGTCGACAGATGCTGTGCCTCCGCCGCGCCCGGGCCCGGGTGGTCCTCGGCGGCGAGCGACAACTGATTGGCCGCGCGCTTCAAGGCGGCGACGCGCACCGCGTCGGTGGCTTGCGGCGCAGGCTGCTGTTGCAGCGCCGGCAGCAGTTGCTGCGCGGCGCTTGCGATCAACATCATCTTCTGCTGCTGCTCGGCCGGCACGAAGGTGCTCAGCGTGTTGACGCGGCCCACTTCCGGCAGCTTGCGCAGCCGCTCGGCCATCGCGTCGGCGTCGGCAAGCGACGGCGCCAGCGCCTGCACGTTGTTGACCGCGGCTTCAGGTGAATCCTTCAAAGACAGCAATGTCGCCATCGACTCCGTATGCGGGTCCTTCAGATGCAGCGGATTGAAGTCGAAACGCAGGTGCGCGAGCAGCGGCGTCGCGCCGATCACGACGATCAGCGTGCCGATCAGCACCGGCTTGCGATTGCGATCGAGGAAGTCGTCGACGGGTTCGAGCTGCTTGAAACCCGGCGATGCGACTTCCCCCGGCGGATTGAAGATCTTCAGCAGCGCCGGCAGCAGCGTCATGTTGGTGAAGTACGCGACGAACATGCCGACGCCCGCGATCTGACCAAGCTCCGACACGCCGCGATACGCGGTCGGCAGGAACGAGAAGAAGCTCAGCGCCACTGCCACGGCCGCGAGCGTGAGCGGCACGCCGATGCTGTGCGCGGTGTGCATCAGCGCGGCCGATAGCCGGTCGTCGCGGTTGCGCTCCTCGCGATACTTGACGCCGAACTGCACGCCGAAATCGACGCCGAGCCCGACGAACAGCACCATGAACGCGACCGAAATCATGTTCAGCGCGCCGACCATCAACAGGCCGAGCGCGGCCGTGATCGCGAGGCCGACGAACAGCGTGATGAACACGGCCGCGATCATGCGGCCCGAGCGCAGCGCGAGCCACAGAATGATCAGCACGACGATGAAAGTGCCGATGCCGTTCAGCACGGCGCCGTCCTGCACCGACGCGAACTCCTCGTCTGCGAGCGGCTGTTCGCCGGTCAGGCGGATCGTCGCGCCGTAGCGCTCCTGAAGATGCAGCGACACCGCGGTCGCGCGAATTGCCCTCGATGCGCTTGCGCCCGGCTCCAGCGCGTCGTAGTTGACGACCGGCTGCACGACCACGAACGAACGCGCCGGATCGGCGGCGGCGCTCTTATCGACGAGCGCGCGCCATGAAAACGCGGCGGGCTGGCCGGCCAGCACGCGATCGAGCGTGTTCGCGCTTTGCGCAAGCAGCCGGCTCATGTCGGAGAGTTTGACCTGGCCCAGTTGCAGCGGCAGCAGCAAGCTCGTGGTCAGCGTGCCGGCGAGACCGGTCAGGCTCGGATCATGCGCAAGCTGATTGACGAGCGGGCGCGACTGTACGAGTTGCGAGGTGGTGGACATCACCTCGTCGGTGGACGGAAACAGCAGGCCGTTGTGTTCGAAGAACGGGCCCCCGGAGGGTTGCGAGACCGACGTGAACTCTTTGGGATCGGCTCTGAGCGCGGCGGTCAGAGCGTTGGCCGCGGCGTCGGCGAATTCGGGCGCGCGCGCCTCGACCACCACCAGCATGGTGCCGCCGCGGTCGGGGAAGGCTGCGTCGATCGCATTCTGGGCTGCCGCCCATTGCTTGTCGGTCTCGACGAGACGGCTGATGTCCGTGTTGATCCTGAAGTTATGCGCGACGTATATGCCGCTCAGGACAGCGAGCACGATCGACAGCGCGATGATCCTGAGCGGATGACGCACCGAGTACGCGACGAGACGGACGATGTATGGCTTCAGCATCTAGGCGGACGTGGCCTTATCACGGGTGTTGTTTTTGACGAAGGTGCATAAGTATACAGAGCCCGGGCAAGCAAGCCCGACTTCGGTAGCAAGTACGACTCCTGACAGCTTCGCCAGGATGGGAACGTAATCCCCGCTATACTGGTCTACCCTCTTTAGCCGCGGGGCTGCTGCCCGCCGGCGCTACTTCTTTCGAGTCATGACAAGCGTATGAAACGATATCTGACTGCTTTTGTGGCTGCGGCCGTGGTATCCACGGCGGCGTTTGCGCAGAGCGCACCCGACGCGGTGGTAAAAAGTGCAGTCCAGGGCACGGTGACTGCAATGAAGGCTGACCCGCAGGCGCGCGGCGGCGACATGGCGAAGATCACCCAGGTCGTCCAGACGCACTTCCTGCCCGCCACCGACTTCCAGCGCACCACGCGTATCGCGGTCGGCAAGCCGTGGGCGACCGCGACGCCGGAACAGCAGAAGCAACTGTACGAGCAGTTTACGCTGCTGCTCACGCGTACCTACGCCGCATCGCTATCGCAATTGCGCGACCAGGAAGTGAAGTTCCAGTTTGCACCGGTCAGCGCGCCCGCCGGCGCGACCGACATCGTCGTGCAATCGCACGTAATCAGCACCGGCGGCGACGATGCGATCGACTACCGGCTCACCAAGGGGCCGTCGGGCTGGAAGATCTACGACATCAACATGATGGGCGCGTGGCTCATCCAGGTGTATCAGACGCAGTTCGCCGATCAGATCGCCAAAGGCGGCATCGACGGGCTGATCAAATTCCTGACCGAGCATAATGCGCGCGGCGCGTAAGCGGGTCGGTCGACAGAAGCGTTAGTCGGTAAAAGAAAAGCGCGGTGGCCTTGATTGGCCACTGCGCTTTTTTCATCCTTCATAGGCGGCGCCCGGCCGCCTCCTGTGGAACGCGTTAGTGCGTCGCCGTCGCGGTCTCCACCTTCTTGCCCTTGCCGGCGCGCGTGATTTCTTCGAGCTTGATCTCGACGTGACGCGAGAACACGTACTCGGCGGGACGCTGCTTGTCGAGCGGGATGTCCTGCGCGAACGCGCCCGTGGTCTTAGGACCGCGCATGCTGACCTTCAGCGCCTTCAGCGGATGCGCAACCGTGTCCATCACGGCCGTCGCTTCGAAACCACAGTGGACCATACAGTCGGCGCACTTCTCGTAGTTGCCGGTGCCGTACTTGTCCCAGTCCGTGGTTTCCATCAGTTCCTTGAAGGTCTTCACGTAGCCTTCGCCGACCAGGTAGCAAGGCTTTTGCCAGCCGAACACGGTACGCGCCGGGTTGCCCCACGGCGTGCATTCGTAGGTCTGGTTGCCCGCGAGGAAGTCGAGGAACATCGCCGACTGGCTGAACGACCAGTTCTTGCCGTTGTTGCCGCGCTTGAAGATTTCGCGGAACAGCTGCTTGGTCTTGTCGCGGTTCAGGAAGTGCTGCTGATCCGGCGCGCGCTCATACGCATAACCCGGCGACACCGTGATGCCGTCGACGCCCATCGGGCCAAGCGTGTCGAAGAACTTCGCCACACGTTCCGGCTGCGCGTCGTTGAACAGCGTGCAGTTGATGTTCACGCGGAAGCCGCGGCGCTTCGCTTCGCGAATTGCGGCGACGGCCTTCTCGTACACGCCTTCCTGCGACACCGAGTGGTCGTGCGCTTCCTTGTCGCCGTCGAGGTGAACCGACCACACGAAGTACGGATTCGGCTCGTAGTCGTCCATCTTCTTTTCCATCAGCAGCGCGTTCGTGCACAGGTATACGAACTTCTTGCGCGCCATGATGCCCTTGACGATCTGCGGCATTTCCTTGTGCAGCAGCGGCTCGCCACCGGCGATCGACACGACCGGCGCGCCGCATTCGTCGACTGCCTGAAGGCATTCTTCGAGCGACAGACGCTGGTTCAGGATCGGATCCGGATAGTCGATCTTGCCGCAGCCATTGCAGGCGAGATTGCAGCGGAACAGCGGCTCCAGCATCAGGGCGAGCGGATAGCGTTTGTTGCCGGAGAGATGCTGGCGCATGATGTATGCGCCGACGCGGACTTTCTGTAGCAGCGGAATAGACAAGGCGTCCTCCTTAAACTTCGCGTGCAGCGAGTGGTTGCATCAGTTTCGATGGCAACTTGAATTCGACTTTTTCTTCACGGCCCGCCATCGTCGTGACATCGACGGGCCCCAATGCGCGCAGCGCATCGATTACGTTTTCGACCATTTCTTCGGGTGCCGACGCGCCGGCCGTGATGCCGACCGTGTGCACGTTAGCGAACCATTCCGGCTTCACTTCGGAGCCGTCGGCGACGAGGTAGCTCGCCACGCCACTCTCACTGCCGATTTCGCGCAACCGGTTCGAGTTCGAGCTGTTGGTTGCGCCGACCACCAGCAGCACGTCGACCTGTTTGCTCAGCTCGCGCACTGCAGCCTGGCGGTTCTGCGTTGCATAGCAGATGTCGCGCGTGTCGGGACCGACGATGTCGCTAAAGCGGCGCAGCAGCGCGTCGATGATGCCGCGCGTGTCGTCGACCGACAGCGTGGTTTGCGTCACGTAGGCGAGCGGCGCATCGACCGGCAACTGGAGCTTCGCGACTTCTGCCTCGCTCTGCACCAGCAGCACCGTGCCGGGAATCTGGCCGATCGTGCCTTCCACTTCGGGATGGCCGGCGTGGCCGATCAGGATCAGCGTGCGGCCGGCGGCCACGTACTGGCGACCCTGCACATGCACCTTGGTCACGAGCGGGCAGGTGGCATCGAGCACGTCGAGGCCGCGCGCTTCGGCATCGCGTTCGACAGTTTGCGCAACCCCATGCGCGCTGAATATCGCGACGGCACCTTGCGGCACTTCATCGAGCTCCTCGACGAAACGCGCGCCCTTCTGGCGCAGATTGTCGACCACATGACGGTTATGGACAATCTCGTGACGGACATACACGGGAGCGCCGTGTTGCTGTAACGCACGATCGACGATTTCGATCGCGCGGACAACGCCCGCACAAAAGCCGCGCGGCTGGGCAAGGATGACTCGCATAAGTTGGCGAACTCCGACTAACGCGGGTTTCGAAGAAGTCGTGAAACTGACTTTATCGCCGCGCTCATCTTGATTAGTTGACGTCTTGAGCCCCGGCGACCGGCCGGTACAGCAAAACCAAACGCGCATTCTAACGCTATCGGGGCCGCTTTGCTTTCTGGTGCGGCCCGTGTGTTGGGCGCTTGCCGCATCTGCCGGGCCTTGCGGAGGACCGGGGCTACGAGCGTTACCACGATGTAAGGAGCCAGCGCCAGATCGCCTCGTAACGCGCCCGGCCATGACCGCACACTGCACCGTCACGGCGGAACCCTTAAACTACCGATCCTTGCTGCGCGGACATCGCGCTGTATTACAGAATGGTTTCGAGGCTCGCTGGATGGACGTCGATCAACACGAAAACTTTCCGATCGCGAGCGTGTTGCTGCCGAAGGCGCTACGCGCGCCTGTCGGTATTATCTATCAGGTCGTGCGCACCGCGGCCGATATCTCCGCCGAAGGTCAGTGGAACGCCGCCGAGCGGCACGCCCGTCTGGCCGATTTCCGCGCCGGGCTCGACGCGATCGCGCAACGGCGCGCAGCGCCCGTGCATGCGCTGCTGTTCGGCAAGCTGGCTGGCGTGATCGCGCAATACGAGCTGCCGCTCGAACCGTTCTACGATCTGCTCGACGGCTGCGCACAGGACATCGATACGAATCGCTATGCGGATCGCGCCGCGCTCGTCGACTATTGCCGCCGTTCGGCGCATCCGGTCGGGCATCTGCTGCTGCATCTGGTCGGCGCGGCGACGCCGGACAACCTCGCCGACGCCGACGCGATCTGCACGGCCTCGCAGCTGATCAGCTTCTGGCTCGACGTCGCTGCGGATTGGCAACGACAGCACGTATACCTGCCGCAAGCCGATCTGCTGCGCTTCGGCGTGACCGAGGCGCAGATTGCCGAGGGGGTCGTCGATGACGCGTGGCGCGCGCTGATGGCGCACGAAATCGCGTTCGTGCGTGCCACGCTGATCAGCGGCGCGCCGCTCGCGCTGCGCACGCCGGGGCGGCTCGGCATCGAGCTGAGCGGCGCGGTGCATGCCGGACTGCGGTATCTCGAGCGCATCGAACGCGCGGACTACGATGTGTTCCGCAAGCGCCTGGTGCTCAATCTGTTCGACTGGTGCGTGGTGGCGGCACGCACCCTGACAATGCAACTATCCAGACGCGTCGGCATGGCGGCGCGCTCAATCGAGGGAAATGCTTAATGGCGGCGGTCCTGTTCATTCTTTCGTGTGTTTCCCTGCTGATCTGGTGCGTGCTGCTGTTCGCGCGCGGCGGCTTCTGGCGCGCGCGTCCCGCCGCGCCGCTGACCATCGCGGCGCGCGAAGCATGGCCGGCCGTCGCGGCCGTCGTACCGGCGCGCAATGAAGTCGACGTGATCGCCGAGGCGGTGACGTCGCTGCTCAAGCAGGACTATCCGGGCGCGTTCCACGTGATCGTCGTCGACGATCACAGCACCGACGGCACCGCCGACGCCGCGCGGGCCGCCGCGCTGCAGCTGCAATGTCCGGAGCGCCTCACCGTGCTGGGCGCGAAGCCGTTGCCGCCGGGCTGGTCCGGCAAGGTGTGGGCGCAGTCGCAGGGCATCGAGGCGGTGCGCACGCTCGATTTGCCAGCCGAGTTCCTGCTGCTGACCGATGCCGACATCGGCCATCCCGCCGACGCGTTGACGCAGCTCGTCGCGCGCGCGGATGCCGAAAAGCGCGACCTCGTCTCGCTGATGGTCAGGCTACGCTGCGATTCGTTCTGGGAAAAGGCGCTGATTCCGGCCTTCGTATTCTTCTTCGCGAAGCTGTATCCGTTCGCGTGGGTCAACAATCCGCGCAACCGTACCGCGGCCGCGGCGGGCGGCTGCATGCTGGTGCGCCGCGCGGCGCTCGAGGAGGCGGGCGGCATCGAGTCGATCCGCGCCGAGCTGATCGACGATTGCAGTCTCGCGGCGCGCATCAAGCATCGCGGCAGCGGGCGTCATCCGATCCGCCTCGACGTGGCGGCGAAGAGCGTGTCGCTGCGTCCGTACGATAGCTGGCGCGACATCTGGAACATGATCGCCCGTACCGCGTTCACGCAGTTGCGCTACTCGCCGCTGCTGCTCGCGGGCACGCTCGTCGGTATGGCGATCATCTATCTGTTGCCGCCGGTCGCGGCGTTGATTCTCGGGCCGCTCGGCTGGCCGGCCTGGATCGCGTGGGCCGCGATGTGCTGCGCGTATGCGCCGATGCTCGTCTATTACCGGCGCGCGCCACTGTGGGCGCCGTTTCTGCCGCTCGTGGCACTGTTCTATGTCGGCGCAACGTTCGCATCTGCGGTGCGTTACTGGCGTGGCAAGGGTGGACAGTGGAAGGCGCGCGTGCAGGCGCCGGTGCAGGAGAGGTGAATTCGTTTGGCGATGGCCAATGATGCTGCCGGCAGAATGCAGACGAAAAAAAGCGGCTCCTGGCCGCTTTTTTTTCGTCACGCGCTGCTCATCACGCGTTCGTCAGCATCATGTACATCTGGATCACGACGTCCGGCGAGAACGTGAACGGCACCCAGCCGTGGCCGGTGTGGCGCATCACGAGCAAACGGTCGCCGCTCGACTGCTTCTGCACGGCCATCATCGGATTCTTCGTCGACACGAATTGCCAGCCCGGCGGGATGCCCTGCGGCTGCTCCGGCGTCATCGACGCGCGCGCGTTCGACAGTTCCTCGATCAGCCGGCTGATCTGCTCCGGGCGCAGCGCGACGGTCTGGTTGCCGATCGTCATCGTGATTTCGTCACGGGCGGGGCGGTTGATCTCGAGCGTCGGCTGCAATTGCGGGGCGGCCGGCTTATCGATCGCTGCGGCGGTTGCTGCGGGGCTCGCGGGCTGTTCCGCTGCCGCTTCCGCCGCTATGTCGTGCGCGGCGTGCTCCGCCGCCGCGGGCGATGCCGCCGCGTCAGCGTTTGTCTGGGGAGTGTTCTCGGCCTGCGTGGCCACGACAGCCTGAATGAGCTGATCGACGCCCGTTTCCAGCGCGCCGAGCTGTTCGTGAAGATTCATGCGAGGTTTCTCAGGTAGGACCCGCGATTTTACCTGCTGCGCGCGGGCTTGGACCCGTCGCCGGCGCGGGACTTGTAACAAATTGCTTACGGCTGTCGCTTACCGCTTCAGATACCCCGCCTGCCGGAACCATTCGAGCGCATCGGCGAGACCCTCGCGATATGGCCGCGCGCGATACCCCAGTTCACGTTCCGCCTTCGCCGACGTGAAATACATCTTGTTCTTCGACATCTTCAGTCCGTCGACGGTGACGAACGGTTCGCGCTTCGTGAACTTGGCGACCGCTTCCGCGCCCATCGCGAGCGGATACAAAGGCCAGCGCGGCAGGCTCAGTGTCGGTGCCTTGCGACCGGTCAACGCCGCGATGTCGGCCAGCATCTGCTGCAGCGGCAGATTTTCGCCGCCGAGAATATAGCGCTCGCCGATCTTCCCGCGTTCGAGCGCAAGGAAGTGGCCGGCGGCGACATCGTCGACGTGCACGAGGTTCAGGCCCGTATCGACGAATGCGGGAATCTTGCCGAGCGCCGCCTCCAGAATGATGCGGCCGGTCGGCGTCGGCTTTACGTCGCGCGGGCCGATCGGCGTGGACGGATTGACGATCACCGCGGGCAGACCGTCCTCGGCGATCATGCGCTCGACAGCGCGCTCGGCGAGCACCTTGCTGCGCTTGTAGACGCCGATCGCCTGATCGGCGCGCAGCGGCGAGGTTTCGTCGGCGGACTGGCCGGAGCTCGTCACCTTCAGCGTCGCAACGCTGCTCGTGTATACGATGCGCTCGACGCCTTCCTTCAACGCCGCGCGCATCGTCGCCTCGGTGCCTTCGAGGTTCGCGCGTTCGATCTCGCCGGGGTCCGGTGCCCACAGCCGATAATCGGCGGCCACGTGCAGCAGATAGCGCACGCCGCGCAGCGCGTTGCGCATCGATGCTTCGTCGCGCATGTCGCCGACGACGATTTCCGCATCGAGCGATTCGACGTTCTTGCGCGGACTCGTCGCGCGCACCAACACGCGTACACGAAAGCCCTTGCTTTGCGCGATGCGCGCCACCGACGAGCCGACGAAGCCGGATGCGCCGGTCACGAGCACGAGATCGCGATTCTGTTCGGTCATTCTGTTTCCATTTCCTGCGTGACGGTCGACGGATTGTACGTGGCGCGCGCGATGGATGGGTGTTGTCGAGCACGCTCGCCGGGACGCGACTAGAATGCCGGCTTGAAAGACTGTCAGGCATTAAAAGGAGGTAGCGGCATGGCCCCGGATCTGGATGAGCGGATCGAAACGTATTACGCGCGGGTGCGCGGCACCGTGCAGGGCGTTGGCTTTCGCCTGGCGACGGTGCGCCAGGCGCACGCCCTTGGCATCAAGGGATGGGTCGCGAATCTCGACGACGGTTCGGTCGAAGCGATGTTGCAGGGACCGGCCAATCAGATCGACCGGATGCTGTCGTGGCTGCGTCACGGACCGCCGGCGGCGCGTGTGACCGAGGTGAGCGGCGAGGAGCGCGCGACCGACAAGCGGTACGAGCGCTTCGAGCAGCATTGAGTTCGAGCTACGCGGGTTAAAAAAAAGCGGCGCGCCGTCCAGAGGAGGGCGCGCCGCTTTTTCGTTGATGGCCTTTATCGGCGGTGATTCGCCGCGAGGTCAGCGCTTAGCGCGCCACCAGCAAACTCTCCGCGAATCCCCACTCATCCTCGATCCATTGATGGCTGCACACGAATCCGGCGTCATCGGCAATCGCGGGCAATTCTTCCGCGCGATACTTGTGGCTGCTTTCGGTCCAGATCGTCTCACCTTCCTTCAGCGACACCGTCAGCTTTGCGGCGCGCACGTGAGCGGTGATATCGCGCTTTGCGCGCAGATGCATCTCGATGCTGCGCGCGTCCGGATTGAAGCGCGCCACGTGCTCGAACTCATCGAGCGGAAAGTCGCCGTCGAGTTCGCGGTTGATGCGCGCGAGCAGGTTCAGATTGAACGACGCGGTCACGCCGACCGCGTCGTCGTACGCGGCGATCAGCACGGGGGTCGGTTTGATCAGATCGGTGCCGAGCAGCAGCGCGTCGCCGGGCGCGAGCATGTTGCGGATGTCTCGCAGAAAACGCGTTGCCGCGAGCCGGCCGAAGTTGCCGATCGTGCTGCCGAGAAACAGCACGAGCAAGCGGTCGCCGGGTGCGCGCTGCCGGCTCACCTCGGCGAGACCGGCCAGATAGTCACGCTCATAACCGACGATCGAAATCCGCTCGATGTCGCCGAGTTCGCGCCGGCACAACTGCAAAGCACTGCGCGATATTTCAATCGGGCAGTAAGAAGTGGGGCGCTTTTTACACAGCGCCTCGAGAATGCGCCGCGTTTTGCGGCCGCTGCCGCTGCCGAGTTCGGCGACCGTCACGTCATGCGGCAAATGCTCGACGATATCGGCCGCGTGCTTCGTCAGCAGCCGCTCTTCGGCGCGCGTGACGCCGTATTCGGGCAATACGGTAATCACTTCAAAAAGTGCGGAGCCGACTTCGTCGTACAGATACTTCGACGGCAGCTCTTTTTGCGGCGTGTGGGTGAGGCCGGCGTATACGTCGGCGGCGAAGGCGCGGCGCAGTTCGGAAGGCGAGTTGCTAAGCGATAGGGCTGGCTGGGTCATGCTGGCTCCAGTAGTCACATTCGATGAGCGGGATTGCTGCCGGGTGGTGGCATGCGCGATGAAAAGCGGTTGACGCGTGCCGTGGGCGAGATGCGCGGACGTCGGTTGATGACGGGCTCCGAGACTACGCTCGGAGTTGCATTCGCCGACCCGGCTCGTGGGTGCTGCTCGTTTCGTGCCACTGTGGCTGTCGTTGTCGCGGGCGACGGGGCCACAGCGTGCAAAACCTGGTAGCAAGATTCGCGCACGACGATGACGAACCGGAAATGAGTTCGCCGGCCGCGCACATGAAGTTATGTTCTAGTGCATTGACGGGCAATGCGCACGACTAATTGCAGCCGATTGACGAAAAAGCGCAGGCCCGTCGGCGACCAACCCGTCTAGAATGCCCGTTTTCTGAGTTTTTTGCAGCGCCGCTTCAGAACAACAATGCAGGGCCGGCCGCTTTGCACCCATGCCCGCCTGCTCACGAGACATCATATTCATGACGACAACGAACGCCGCGAGCCTGCGTCGCGCGCCACAACGCCAAGCGTCACACCGATTCCGGACCGCGCAATGAACCACAACGACTTCAGGCGCGGGATCGCATTGTCGGTCGGGGCGTCGGCGATGTTCGCGCTGCTGTCCGCTTACGCGACGCTGCTGAAACCGCTTTCGGGCCTCGACATCTTCGCATGGCGCATCGTATGGACCGTGCCCGGCGCGGTCCTGCTCGTCGCGGTGCGCAAGCGTCTGCCGATTCTGCGCGCGCTCGTTGTCCGAATGATGAAGCAGCCGAAGCTCGGGATCGCGATGAGCGTGGCCGCGGGCTTGCTCGGCGTGCAGCTATGGCTGTTTCTGTGGGCGCCGCTGCATGGGCGCATGCTCGAAGTGTCGCTCGGTTATTTCCTGCTGCCGCTCGTGATGGTGCTGGTCGGGCGCTTCCACTATCACGAGCGGCTCGACGCGTTGCAGTGGCTCGCGGTCGCCTGCGCTGCGGTTGGCGTCGCGCACGAGCTGTGGGTGACCGGCGCGTTTTCGTGGCCGACGCTCGTCGTCGCGCTCGGCTATCCGCCTTATTTCATGCTGCGCCGCCAGATCAATCAGGATTCGCTCGCGATGTTCACCGTCGAAATGACCTTGCTGCTGCCGGTGGCGATCGTGTCCATTCTTGTCGGCGGTTCGCTGCAAGCGATCGCCGGACGCGCGGAAATGTGGTTTCTGCTGTTACCGGGCCTCGGCGCGTTGAGCACGCTCGCGCTCGCTTCGTATCTGAAGGCGAGCCGCCTGTTGCCGGTCGCGTTGTTCGGCATCCTCGGCTACGTCGAGCCGGTGCTGCTCGTGTTCGTATCGATCACGCTGCTGCGCGAAACGCTGAGCGTCGCGCAACTCGCGACCTATGTGCCGATCTGGATCGCCGTTGCGCTGACCGCACTGCACAGCGTGCGCTTCGTTCGGTTTGCGTCGAGCTGAACGGCGACGCGCGCTCAGCGATGCGCTTCGGTCCGCTGTGGATTGATGCGAGTCGGGCCTACCTGCGCCTCGATCGCGTCGCGCATTTCGGGGCGCCAGCCGACCCCGAACAGCGCTTCGGCGAGCACGAATAGCGGGCCGATCAACAGGCCGATCACGTCGTCGACGAAGGCCGGCTTGCGATGTTCGTACGCGACGTGACCGACGAATTGGAACACCCAGCCGATCACGAAGAGTCCAATGCCGGTCGCGAGCCACACGAGCGTCGTTTGGGCGGCCAACCACTCGCCGAACCTCAGGCAGAGCGCCGAGATGCACGCCATCAGCACGCCGAGCGGCACGTCGAGCGCGAGGTAATAGACGGTCGCCGCGACGAACAACAGCCGCGCTGGCGACATCGTGACCGGGAACATCCCGGCACCGAACGACGGGCGGCTCAGCAACACCGCGAGCGCGAGCACGATCATCGGAAATCGAATGCCGACGAAGTGCGTGGCGATATTGCGCCGGTCGCGATGGTAGGCCGCGTATTGCGTCAGTTGCTGCGTCAGCGTTCTCATGAGTGCCGCTCCTGTGTCAACGTCAGCATAATCGCGCGGAGCGGATTTTCAAACCATAGGGTAGCCGACGATCAGCGACGATCGCCCTCTGATGCTGTGCATGGTTCGTACTGTGCTCGTCGAGCGCGTTTAACGCGCGCTCGGGTGACCGGCGCGACGTTTCAATGGGCCGATCGTCGCGGCGGGCAACGAGGTGAGCAGCATGTGCAGCGTGAAGTCGAGATCTTCGCGCGCGATGCCGAGTTGCACGCGGACTTCTCCGCGCACCGGCTCCGTGTTGATGACATAGACGCCGAGCGGCGAATGAAGCAGTGCGCGCAAGTGAGGCTGCGGCAGCGTCACGAGCAGAAGCGAACGCGCCGACGGAAAAGGAATGACGTTGCTGGGTTGAACCTGCTTGCTGGCAGGTTGCGCAGAGAGCGTGTCGAGCGATTGCGTGAGAGCCATGTGATGCGGCGTTCGTGTAACGCGAGGGTGAATTGGAACAATTCGAGAGTAATCGCCCGCGAGTAAAGACGGTGCAAAAATTCGCGCGTCTGTCGACAAAAAGATACGACACGGCATCGCGCGCGGAATAAAAAAAGGCGAGTCACAAGACTCGCCCTCCCTGAACGGCACGGTCCGGCTTCGATCAGCTTCTATTTGAACAGCACCTGCATGGCCGGTCAGCGCCGAAACCGATCACGTGTTATTGCGTTTTGGTCGTGTCGGCTTGTGCGCCGTCGGCTTTCGCCGGGGCAGTGCTGGCCTCTTTCGCACTCTCCGTTTTAGTCTTCGCGGCGCTCGTTTCGACGGCATGCTTGCTCGTGGACTTGTGGACCTTCTTCGTATGGGCGGAAGTCTTTTTCACGTGCTTTTGCGCGGCGGCTTCGGCGGGCGCTTTCGCTGCGGTCGCGCTGTCGTCCGTCGCGCCGGCTTGTACCGCGGTGCTTGCTTTCAGATTCGCGTGGCCGGCAGTCGGCAGCTGCGTGGCTTGCGCGGGTTGTGCGGGTTGTGCGGCGGACGGTGCGGCCGTTTGAGCAAATGCGGTCGACACGAGCAGTGCGGAAGCAACAGCGGCGAAAAGCGTCTTCATGATGTGACTCCTGGTTGAATCGGTGGATTCGTTTGTCGCGGCTGAATCATTTCAGCGCTGCCGGTTTAACGTAGGGCGGAATACAGGAGTTGACGCTGCGCTGGTGACAAAACGTAAGTAGTGCGTCAGCGCGGATACATGTTGCGGCTCAGAAAGTGAATCCACGGAAAGTCGCCACGCTCAATGAAGACGCGACCGGGGATTTGCCGAGCAATTGCGCTAAAGCTTCCGGCGAGACCGCTCGGCTAAACAGGAAACCCTGGGCCACCGTGCATCCGTGGCGGACCAGAAACTCGCGCTGGACCTCGAGCTCGACCCCTTCAGCGATCACATCGAAGCTCAGCGTTTCAGCAATCGCGATGATCGCAAGCGATAGCGCTTCGAGCTCCTTGTCTCTGCCGATCTCGCAAACGAAGGCGCGATCGATCTTGATGCGATCGACGCTAAAGCGTTTCAGATAGCTGAGGCTCGAATAGCCGGTGCCGAAGTCGTCGATGGCGATGGACACACCGAGTTCGCGCAGCTCGCGAAAAGCCCGCTGCGCTTCTTCGGCGTTGCGCATCAGCGTGCCCTCGGTGACTTCGAGTTCCAGCAGTTCGGCGGGCCAGTTGGCCTCCTCGAGTGCCGAGCGCACTACGCCGGGAAGGTCCGCCCGTTCGAGTTGAAGTGGCGAAACATTGACCGAGATGCGCACGGGCGGAAGCCCCGAGCGTACCCACGCGCTCGCCTGCAGGCACGCCTGCCGCAATACCCATCTGCCGATGCTCTGAATCAGACCGGTTTCTTCGGCAAGCGGAATGAAGACGGCCGGCGACACCTCACCGAGTTCGTCATCGTGCCAGCGCAACAGCGCCTCGGCACCGACGATGCATCCGGTTTTCATATCGATCTGCGGCTGATACGCGAGATACAACTCATTGGCTTTCGCCGCGCGCCGCAGTCGCGTCGTGAGCCGCAACTTCTCGGCGGCCGCCCGGCTCAGCTCCGGTTCGTAGAATTGATAGCCGTTTCGCCCGCGCGATTTCGCCACGTACAACGCGGCATCGGCATTGCGCGTGAGCAGTTCAGGCTGCGCGCCGTCTTGTGGAAACGTACTGACGCCGATGCTTGCTTCGAGATAAAGCTCCTGCTCGCCGATGCTATACGGCTCGCTCATCTCGTGAATCAGCGTCTCCAGCATTTCGGTGAGTTGCGTCGCGTCGGCCCGTTCCGCGACGATGACGAATTCATCGCCCCCGTAGCGCGCGACGAAATCCGTCGCGCGCAGCAGGCGCTGAAGCCTTCGCGCCACGGCTTGCAGCAGCAAATCGCCAACGCGGTGTCCGAGCGAATCGTTGACGTCCTTGAAACGGTCGAGATCGAGAAAAAGGACGGAAACGTTCTGGCCAGTCGCTTGCGCGCGCACCAGCGACTCCGAAAGGTGTTCGCCGAGCAGCACCCGGTTCGGCAGCTCGGTCAGGGCATCGTATCTGGCTTGATGTTCGAGGCTTTTGAGCGAGCGGCGCAGATGCGCTCCGATGCGGCCGTTCCAGTGAATCAGCGAAAGCAGCAGCAAGGCCGAAGCGACGCCGCAGCCCAACAGCACGCGCGTAAACCACTTCCCGTCGAGCGAGGATTTGCTGACGACTGAAGCGACCTTGGCATCGGCCGCGAGTCGTACGTCGACTACCCGTTCGAGGACGCTATAGAAATACGCGTCGATTTCCTCGAGTCTGGGGTCGCCCACTGCCACGCTGCCGGGATGCTCCGCGATCGTGCGCGCGAGACCGAAGCTCAGCTCGCTGAGTCTGCCGATCATGTCGTCCAGGTCCGATAGCCGCGATACGCATTCCTGATTCTCGCTGCAGCTCTCGCGCGCGTCGCGCGTCAACGCGAGCAGTTCCAGCATCGGAAAGGTATAGGCCGCGCGGTTGTAGAGCGGCACCGTGGCTATCGAGGTGTAGAGCGTCGCATGCTCATCGAGCATGGCATGCTGAACCTGGTCGAGGTCGTGGCGCAGCCGCCCGGAAGCCTGGATCGTCCGAAGCGAACTGTCCTGCTCGCTGCTCTGGCGGATTGCGAGGAAGGTACTCGTCGCAATGACAGCGAGGATGGCAAGCACGGCGATGACAGTACCGGCTTTGCGCGTTGCTTCCTGTCCCAAGGCGCTTCCTTTGCGTCAACCCAGCGCGGGCGAAAACCGGCCCGCCCGGATAGTGAATGTTCAGGTGGCTGCATGACTTGCCTTAGGGCGCTGGGGATCTACCCCGGTAATGGCGCGCTATGGCTCTGCTTATCCGCCTATTGATCAGCAAATTCCACGCGGTTGCGTCCGCTTCGCTTGGCGCGGTACAGAGCCGCATCCGCGAGACCGTATGCGGTGTCGAAACAGGTTCCGACTGCGTTGATGCTGACGCCAAAGCTGGCCGTGATGCGGCGCTCGACCGGTGGAACGACCAGCGAGTCACCGATGGCTTCCCGCATGCGCTCGGCAAGAATGGCGCCACTGGCCGGTTCATGACCGGGCAGCAGCACGGTGAACTCCTCACCGCCCACTCGCCCGATGAAGCCTTGTTCCCCGACGATTCCGCGCAGACAGTCTACGACCCCCGAAATGACCGCGTCTCCAGTGGGGTGGCCGTAGTCGTCGTTGATCCGCTTGAATTCGTCGATGTCGAGGATGATCATCACCGCGCTGCTGGTGCGCAAAACCTTGGTGGTCCGCTCGATTACGGCGCTGCGGTTCAGTACGCCCGTCAACGCGTCGTGCGAGGCGCGATACGCCAACTGCTGGGCCAGCACCTGCATCTCGCGTTCGGCCCGGTCGCTGCGGCCGATCAGGCGCCGTGTTTCGCGCATCAGGCGCTGGAAGTGCTCGATCAGTTCGCCCAGCGACTGGCGATATTCCGCGGCATCCGCATCGATGATCGAATGCATTGCGCGGGCCTTTGCCAGCGCCGTGCTCTCGTTCTGGAACAGATCGGGTGCGCCGCCCGAGGACACGTCACGGGAAGAGGTCGAACGCACCTTATTTTCCCTGCTGCGCGATGGGACGATCGGTGAACTCGATCGAGCGGAAATCGGCCTTCAGTTCTTCGCCGAATTCGGCGATGGTCTCGTCTTCCTCGTCGCGATACCAGTTCATCGACACGCGGCTTCCCGATTCCGCCGCCTGATCGAGCGCGTCGAAGATGCTGAACAGCATCTTGGTGCTCGAGCTGTTGAAGTACGTTAGCGCGACGTCGATGGTGATTTCGGCCCCGGTGTTCGCGGCGAGGTACTTACGCATCTGCTCGATGATCGGCGCGTAAAAAGCGGCTGCGTTTTCCGGGTAGGACTCACCCTTGATCGACAACGCGTGTTGGTCGAAGCGAAAGTCGACTTCGGGCGACGTCGTCGTCGCGGGGATGTGTAGGTTTTCCATTGTTCTTGTGCCTTCCTGCTCAGATGATGGCCATGAGGCAAAACAGCGTGGTGCCGGGTTCGTCGGCACGCGGATGAAAAGCGAATTCGAGGGGCGCGCTCGCGTCGCGCGCCATCGTCAGGAAGCCGAGGCCGGCGCCCTTGCTGTCCTTCGGAGCGTCGGCACGCAATGTCACCCTGTACGCCTGCTTGATTTCTTCGAGCGACATGTTGCGCAGAGGCTCCAACCGGTTGCGCAGGCCCTCGACCTCGGCGGTCGCGATGGGATTGACGCACAGCATCACATGATGCTCGCCGTGCCTGGAGATGCACACCGCGCCCTCGCGTATCGCGCCTGCCCGTTCGCCGCCGGGCTCCAGCGCGTTCGACGAGTAATGAACGATGTTCTGTGCCAGCTCGATAAAAGACGAGAAAAGTTTGCGGCGGGTAGGACCGCTGACGCCGGCGACTTCGAGTTGCAGTTTCACGACTTCGCCCATCGACGCGACGATGTTATGGGAGAAGTAGCCCTTGTGATAGAAGAGCACGTTGCGCCGCTGCGCGAGTTCGAAAAAAGCGCTGTCTTGTTCTAGTAGTTGAGACATTCTGGGAATTCACTAAATGCGGGCACAGAAAAGCGTGACGTCGTCACGGCGCGGTTGATTGCCTTGCCACTCCGCGAGCGCGAGCCGGACGCGCTCGCAAATCGTCGCTGGGGTTTCGGCGCGGTTCTCGAGGATCAGGTCGAGCGCACGGCGCCGGCCGAAAGAAATGTTGCGCGGGCCGCCGATCTGATCGGCGAGGCCGTCGGTATAGACGAACAGCAGGCTACCCGCCGTCACCGGAACCGAGCGCAAGCTCCACGCATAGTCGGCGCGACTGTCCACGTAGCCGACACCCATGCGGTCGGCGCTGATCGTTTCGAACGCCCCGGCATCGGGTGACAGGATGTGCAGCGCGATCCTCGCGCCAGCAAAATGCAGCACGCTCTCGGTGGCATCGAACCAGAAGAGTGCCGTGTCCAGGCCGTCGTTGGATTGGGTTCCTTCGTCGGCACCGTTCACTTGCCCCAGCAAGGCCTTGACGTTGCGATTGACGGCAGCCAGCAGCGCGGCGGGGTCGCGCGGACCGATCTGTTCGAGCGCCTTCGACAATGACGCCGAAGCAAGCAAGGTCATGAAGGCGCCGGGCACGCCATGTCCGGTGCAATCGGCAACGGCGCCGAACCAGCCGTTCGGAAAGGCCGCGAAATGATAGAAGTCGCCGCCGACCACGTCGCGAGGTTCCCAGACCATCGCCGCGTCGCGCAGCTTCATCGACAGCGTCTCGCTGGAAGCGCGCAACATGGCGCGCTGGATCACGCTGGCGTACTCGATACTCTGCATGATCTGGCGGTTCTTCTCCGCCTGCATTTCAGCGACCGCGCTGATCAGCTGCAAACCGCTGCCGAGACCTGAGAAGAGTCCGTCGCGCGTCACGATGAAACCATCGACCAGTGCTTTTTCTCCGGCCTCGACGGTCCTGAACGTCAGTGCCTCGATGCTCACGCCGGCATCGACGATGAGCGGGTCCTTGTCCATGAACGCGATGCAACTCTTCTTGTCGTAAAGCTCGCGATGGAACGGCTTGCTCATCTGCGACATGAAGATATCGCGATTGATCAGGCCGATGGGACGCTGGTGATTGATGACAGCGAGACTCTGCATGTCGCGGCGCGCCGAGAAGATCTCCATGACCACGGAGTTGGGATCTTCAACGTCTACGGATGGAACTTCCTGGCACAAGTCTCCGGCTGTGCGCGGATTCCCCTGTGCGGAAGAACGGCGAAACCTCGAGAACGCTGGATGCATGGCGACGCCAGTCGATGTATGAAGAAACCTCGCACGCTAAGGTTTCTCTATGTACTTTATGTGACAGAGCGGAGGTGCTCCGCCCGATTGGCGCGAGATTGGAAAACGCGTGGTCACGCAAAGGTTTGCGTGACCGACATCAGTAAAACTTGCGAGTTGCGAGGTTGCGCAAATGCAACGTCGACGGTCCAGTTATTCAAACGGATTCTGCACGACACCCGGCTTGGCATCCGGCTCGTCCTGCACCTTCGCCGGCAGATCTTTCTGCGCCTGCAGACTCGCGACGATCGCATCGAGCGCTTCCTTCAGCGCGAGCGCCGCCTTCAATCCGCGTTGATCGCGCGTCAATTCGAGCGTGCCGTTCAGCACGACACGCGTCGTGCCGTTGCTGAGCGTGAGCGCATCGCCCTGAATGTTGAGCACATCGTCATCGTTCGAGTAGGGCTTAAACACCTTTTAGTCCTCCTGGCCGCTGGTCCTTCAGGTTATCCGGAATGCCCGGAAAGCGGATGCCCGACATCGCTTCGAGTTCGTGAATCGTGCGCATGTCGTAGCGGTTGGTCGCTACATTATCAACCACGACTGCGAATGCCAGTTGACGCGACGGCACATAGACGACCTTGTACAACTGGGTCGGCACGAACACGCGGGTCGGTCCGATCGTCTGCAATTGCTGACCGGTGAATAGCGGTCCGGTGACGACGTACGTGTCGTCGTAGGCGAGTGCGATCTTACGCACCGCGGTTTCGATGCGCGCCCACAATCGTTGGTTGTTCTGACGGTCTTGCGGCACGATGTTCGCGAGCGAGAACGATTGCGCCATCGCCTCATTGTTCCAGCGATTGCCCGCCGGACTCATATGACCGCGATCGAAGCCGCTGCGTTTGTAGTCGGCGAGAGTCGCGCCTTCGCCTTCGGGCAGACGCGCGTCTTCGAAGAATTTGTTGGTACGCACCATGTCCTTCGCTTCTTCGATGTGCTCGCGTGTCAGATGTTCGGCCGACCACAGCGGACCGTGCGTGATACCCGAATGCAGTACCGCGAAATCGCTATAACAAAGCATGCGCGTTTTGGGCGCCATCTTCTGGTTGGTGAGGACGGGCCATTGCGCATTCGGCGTGAAACTGGTGCAGGGGGGCGCCGCGCCCGCATGAGCGGCGACGGCGAGGAACAGACAGGCAAGCCACTTCTTCATGTGTCGGTGGTTCGATGAAAGGGGACGCAAGTATAGCGTCGCGGCCCGCATCGAGCGACCGCACCATGCGAATCAAAGAAAGGGGATGGGAAACAGAAGAGGCGGCGTGCGCCGCACAAAAAAGTGGGCCGCTTTGCAGCGACCCGAATGCGTGGACTTCCGACTCTACTCACGCAAGCTTAAGAAGGTCTTAAGGCTCGCGATATGGCGGTACGTTATGTTCGTTTGCGCACGAACAGATTTACGAGTTCGAGCAGTGCTCGCGCAACGAGCCGGAAGTTTCGACCGGAAAAGAGAAGCGCGGCGAAGCGCGCCAGAGATTAATTACCGAACACGCTGTTTTCAGCGCGAGTTTTTTGACGATCCACCGCCTGCAAACGCCAGAAGCCGCTAGTCGCCTTGCGGGTTCGCAGCGCGGTCCATGCTGCAGCGCCCTGTGCGGCGCTCACTCGTTCCTTGCGATCGACGTGCAGACCGCGCAACGTACAGAGCGGCGCGTCGGCGCTCGGTGCGCACAGCGTGGTCACGCCGTTCTCGTCGCGCAGCTCACCCCAAGGGGGCAAGTCGATCCCTTGATGCGCTTCTCTCGACCACCGATGTTCATCGGTATCGAGCCAGAGCACAGCGTAATCATGGCTTACGGTGGGATCGGAACCGTTGATCAGGATGGTCAGTCGCATAGCAGTTCCGTTCATAAATTGCGAAGGGCTTTACCAGTCTAGGCGGCGCGGCGCTTTATGCAAGACAAAGGCATGATTTGCGAATGGAAAAATAATTCTTCAAACCGTGGGGGAGGAACGATGCATGCTCACCGCGGCGCGGCGGACGCGATATGCATGCTGTAACGACCACATGCACATCGCGAGCCGCGGCAAATCAACGCAGCCGACAGGCGTTCAAGCGAGATCGAGCGAAGCGGTCAGATCGCCGAGCGGCGCGAGTCCGTTGCTGGCGAATGCCTTGTCGCGCGCGACCACGCCATCGAGCGGAGCGAGTCCATGCACACGACTAATGAAACGCAGGATTGAGTTCGTGTCGTACACCGTGTGATCGACGTAACCCTTCTTCGCGAGCGGCGAGATCACCAGCGCGGGGACGCGCGAACCCGGCCCCCAGCGATCGCCGACCGGTGGCGCGACGTGGTCCCACCAACCGCCGTTCTCGTCGACGGTGACGATCACGACCGTGTTCTGCCATTGCGGGCCGCGCTGAATATGCTCGATCAGCGTCGCGATGTGACGGTCGCCCGAGGCGACGTCGGCATAGCCCGCGTGCATGTTCAGGTCGCCCTGCGGTTTGTAGAACGTGACGGTCGGCAAACGTCCCGCGTCGATTTCGGCGATCAGGCGATTGGTCGACGCGTCGTTGCCCATCCCGCCGTCGCGCAGATAGCGGCGGCGCGCGGCCGTGCCCGGCGCGTAATTGGCGAAGTAGTTAAACGGCTGATGGTGATACTGAAAGTCGGGCATCGATCCCGTATCGCGATGATCGAGCGCGAATTGCCATGCGCCGCTGTACCATGCCCAGTCGATGCCCTTGGCGGTCAGCCGGTCGCCGATCGTTGCGTAGTTCTGCGGCGGCATAACGCGCGGGTCGGACGGATCAGCCAAGGCCGGGTCGCCGCCTTCGGCCGGACGCACGCTGCTCGGCTGATACGGCGGCGCCATCGTGTTGACTGCATAGCCGTCGGCGGTGAAAGCGCCGTCGTTGACGAACTTCGGCGGACCGTCGAGCGCCGACGCGGGTGAATTGGGCGCGAGCTTCAAACGGGTGCCGGTCGGATCGTCGCCTTCCACGACCGACACCATCTTCCTGGCCGGGCTGTTGTGGATGTCCGGGTAGTACGGCGCTTGCGCCGAGATCAGGAAGATGTGGTTCAGCCACGAGCCGCCGAAAGCGGCCATGAAGAAGTTGTCGCACAGCGTGTACTGCTGCGCCAGATTCCAGAGACGCAGTGAGTCGGCGGAATTGCGGTAGTGCCCCATCACGAGGCCGCCCGAATCGCCCCACGCGGCGAACTGGTTGTTGCGCCCCGCGTTGATCTGCATCTGATTCTGATAGAAGCGATGGATCAGATCGCGGGTGATCACGCCGGTCGGCAACGGTGCGCCGTGAGCATCGACGATCTGGAACGGCCGGTTGCGCAGATGATCGAGATCTTTTTCGCCGATCATGTAGCGCTTGCCGTCCACTTCCTGCGCCTGCGGCACGAGCCCGCCCCAAATCGCAGGCAGCCGCGGCAGCGGCGTCTTGCCATCGCGGTCGAGCTGGACGTACTGCTCGGCGGTGACCGCGTCGAGCGGATGCTGGACACCCGGGTAGTTGCCGTACAGGTTCGCGAAGCTGCGGTTCTCCGCGTAAATCACCACGATGTTCTTCACCTGATCGTGCAGCGCAGCGTCGAGCCGCAAGTCGGCGGCGCTGCGCGGCGGGCCGTTGCCCGCGAGTTCCTCGCCCGTTTTGCAGCCGGGCAGCGCGAGGCCGAGCCCGACTGCCGCGAGACCGGTCAGGACGCGCCGGCGTTCGGGATCGTCGGGGGCGTCGTTGGTGTTGTCGATTGAATCGGGGTTGTCCAGTTTCGGCGGCAGGTGAGGATCGTGGTCGGTCATCGGTGAGTTCCGAAGGAGACGTGACGGTCGCTTCGGCGCCGCTGCAGGCGGCGCGCGCGACACCGGTTATGGAACCGCCGAGGCCGGCAGGCCTCGCGGCTTTACGGCAGCCGACGCTTCACGCGCCAGCTGTGATGCGTGGCATCGACAGCCAATAGTAGCCAGTGCCGTGCGTCGATCGGATGACGCTTTTGCGTCGCGTAACGGTCGACGGTCAATTCGAGTTCGTCATGCGCGCGCCGATGACAAATGGCGTGCGCCCCGGAGCCATCCGCGAACTCGACGCGCGCCTCGGCGAGGTTCGGCGCGCCGGCCGGTTCGGGAAGATCGGCGATGCGCACCGCGCAGCCCGGATAAAGATGCGAGTCGGCAACCTGAATCTGGATCGCGTTGGGCATGGCGTGGCCTCCTACGCTTGGGCGGCGCGAGCGCGCGGCTGGGACACACCGCGCCGCTAGGACCGGATCAAAGCATAGCACCGCGTGGCCGAATTGCCGCATGCTTCGCGCTATAGGCGGGACGCAAGCCGATGGGCCTGGATGAAGCGCTGTGCGTTAGAGCGTCTTGCGATAAACCACGAAGCCGGATTTGTCCGCGACCTTGTCATAGAGCTGCATCGCGGTGTGATTCGTCTCGTGCGTCTGCCAGTAGACGCGTTGCGCGCCGTCGGCTTTTGCCCGCTCATAGACGGCCTCGATCAGCGCACGGCCGACACCCTTGCCGCGCTCGCTATCGAGCGTGTATAGGTCCTGCAGATAGCAGATCGGTCCCGCCATCGTCGTATGACGGTGATACAGAAAATGCACGATGCCCTGCAATTGGCCGGCGCGTTCGGCGACGAACGCATGCATCGGCTCGTAGCCATCGAAAAAGCGATTCCACGTGATCTGCGTGATCTCGCGCGGCAACGCGGTCTCGCCCGAGCGGCCATAAAACGCGTTGTAGGCGTTCCACAGCGGCAGCCATGCATCGAAATCGTCACGGGTGACGGCGCGAATCTGCAGCGGGGCGGACATGTGGGCGGCTCCTTTGGAAAGCTATGGAACCGCCAGCATAGAAAATTTGCGACGTGATTGTTAGCTCCACCATGATCGCCAAATCTGGAGCCACGACGCGTGCGGCAGTGCGGTGAACCGATGCATCACCGCCTACAGCGTGTCAGTGCTTGCGAGAATGCTTCTGGCGAAGCTCGTTGCGGACCTTCTTCGCGGCGAACAGCGGAACGTAGTCGAACACGCGCGCCTCGCTCCGGAATTCGGCGAGCGTATCGGCGTACATGCGGGACACCGTTTCGGTCGGCGTGTCGGTTTCTTCGGCGATGCTGCGGACTACTTCGTCGACATTCGGCTCAGGCTGCGACATGGGCGCTCTCCGGGTAGTGCGCGGCAGACTGGATGGACGGTACGCGCACGGCAGGAGTCCATTACAGGATGCGATTCGCGAGCACGCCAATTAAATCGGCCTATCGTTCGACCGGTTTCACAGAGATTTTCTTCTTGCGCTGCGGCAAGCGACCCTGCGGTGAGGGCGCGCGAAAAATCAACCGGTTCGGCGGTGGTGAATACCCGGGAAACGCGCAGGGATAAGCGAACAGCGTTTTTACTTCTCCATCTTCTGCGCCACATGCGCGATCCGGTCGCGCACGACGCCGATCGCCTGCTTCAGCGCGTAAACGTCCTGAAAGTAGCGGTACGGAATCCGGATCTGGCTAGCGTTCGCGTCGATGTTTTCAATCTCGTCCCTCCATTGCGCGATCTGGGCGCGAGTCGGCTCGGCGTTCTTCCACACTTCGTCCTCCAGCGCCTTGATCGCGCGGTACCACACGAACAGGCGTTTCTTCATACGCGCTTCGAGCATGCGCGGCAGCGCCTGCGCGAGGCCGATCAGCAGCGCGAGGAACGGCACCAGAATCAGCAGCCGCCGTTCGATCAGACTCGCGAGCCAGAACGGCAGGTAGCGATACAGAAACGGCCGGCCCGATTTGAAGTAGCGCACGCTTTCGTCGGAGATCGGGAATTCTTCGGTGTTCAGATTCGGGAACGTGCCGAGGGGCGTGAAGTAGTCCTCGCCGCCGTGCACCGTGCGCGCCGCGTCGAGCAGCAGATAGACGAGCGCCGGATGCAGCGCGTCCTTCGACACCAGCAGCGCCGTCGCCGCGAGCAGCGTGACGTCGCTGCGCGGCAGATCGTCGGCGACGCTCGTCGAGGCGCGCGGTAATACGATCTTCGAAAGCGACGGGAATTTTTGCGCCAGTGCATCGGCCTGCGCGAAGCTCATCAGCTTCAGGTTGCTGGTCAGCAGCGTGTGCTGCATGTCGGCGTCGGGCCGGCCGATGAAGAACGCCGCGTCGATCTGACCGCTTTCCAGCCCTTCGTATGCGGCGTTCGCGTCCATCTGCAGCAGCGTCGAGTTCTGACTCGTGACGCCGCTGTAGCCGAGCAGCACCTGCGAGACGTTGAGCAGCCCGCTGCCCGGCACGCCGATCGAAATGCGCTTGCCGCGCAGTTGCGACAGCCGGTCGATCGTCGCGTCGCCGCGATAGAACACCCAGATCGGCTCGTACGACACGGCGGCGATGGTTTGCAGATTGTCCGTGTCTTTCGGACTGGTCGTGCCCGACTGGATGAAGCCGACCTGATAGGCGCTGTCCGGGTCCGCGAGGCGCTGGTAGTTTTCGACCGAACCCGACGAACTGCGGATGTCGAGCTTGATGCCTTCACGCTTGAGCAGCGGCGCGTAGCGATCGGCAAAGCCGCGGTAAATGCCGCCGTCCGCGCCGGAGGTGATGACGATCGTGCGCTGGAACGCGGGCTCGAGAATCAACGCGAGCATCCAGCCGAGCGCGGCGACGAGCACGATCGAGCCGATGATCAGAAGACGCCGGCGCCGCCGTGTCGTCGGGGTTCTCGGGCTGCGGTACGGCGCAGGGTCTGGTCTCGGCATCGTTACCCGGCTTGGTCAGGTCCGGCCTTGGTGAGTCAAGGAGTGGGATCGGGGTTTGGTTCCTGAACTTTACGATATCGGGGAGTTTTATTCGATAGCCAGTGATGTGCAGTGAAAACAGGCGGGGTCTGTTTACAGACTGTGGCGACCGCGATATTCGCGCTACAGATTCCAGTCGTACAGGCCATTCCGGCGTACGAACACGCGCGTCGTTTGTTCAGTCAGAGGGAGTTGCGGTGTCGGAGGCTCAAGGTCGTCAGTATCAAGTGTTGAGTTAATGTGATGCAAACTTTGCCGTGTGCCAACGGCATCTAGGCAGCAACCGCAGCGACTGTGAGCCGGGTCGCCATTTTGCGGTTGCCCAGTCCATTTAACGAGAGGTGCAGTGAACCGCAAAGGGTTTGCTGGTGGCTTCACAGGTCCGAGCACCAACAGCATGAATCACAAGAGTGCTGTTAGTGCCGTGGTAGCGGCATACCAGATAGGGGTCGACGCCCGTTAAATCCCACTGGTCAGATGCTTTTCCCGGCTCAGGAATAAGGTCCGCCGCCTATTCTGGAGGACCATCGAACAGGGATGCGTTATCCAGAACATGATGTTGCCCTCCCGCAGAAAGAACGCTTGGGCATTCGAACCGGACCCGTGTTGGCGACGCACCCGCGGCGCTCGTTGCCACGAGGCAAACTGCCAGGAAGAGCGCCTTATTCGACAACATAATATCGGATTAACAGGCGTTCCATGGCCGCGACGGAAATGGATAGTACGCCGATGCGGAGGTTGTTTGGTATGTCCATTCCACTGGTCAATTACAGTGATTCCATCCAGTGTTTGCCCGAGATAAATTGCCGCGTGGCTGGTTCCGTTCGTGTAATTTCCATAGCGTCCATTGCTGTCGAATTTAGCTATTACGGTTCCTTTGGCGATGAGGACATTGCCTTGGACCCGGTCTCCCCTTTTCCATAAGGAAGACCGCGAAATACTCACAACAGCATGAACGCGTGTAACGCACTCGCCATTCCCGATCAGATGCGCTTGGTTGCTAGCGAGCAAGAAACAGCCTCCCGATCAATGTGTCGCGATGTGTCGAGTAGCTCGACCTCGAGTCACCCGCTCCGCAGCACTACACAACCATCCCCACCTCACCCCCCAACTCCCGCGCAATAAACTCGACAAACGCGCGAATCCGATTCGACATCTGATGCCGTGGTGAATACACCGCGAAGATATCCGCATTCGGCGTGTCGTGATCAGGCAGCAACTGAACCAGCGACCCCTCCGCCAGATACTGCCGGATGTCCCATTCCGCGCGCAGCAGAATGCCGTGTCCTTCGAGCGCCCATTTGACGGCGATCTCGCCGTCGTTGGTGGTCAGCGTTCCCTTGATGCGCACCGCCTCGGTCTTGCGCGCGGCGCCGCGCCCAGAAGTCAGCCGCCACACGCCATACGCTTCGTCGCCTTGCCGAATGCCGATGCAGTTGTGGCGCGTCAGATCGTGCGCCGTGAGCGGCGTACCGTGCGCCGCGAGATACGACGGCGCCGCGCACAGCAGACGCCGGTTCGGCGCAAGCCGGCGTGCGACCACGCGCGTATCGGGCGGCTCGCCGAAGCGGATGCAGACGTCGAAGCTGTCGTCGGTGAGCGGCGGGGGCGTGACCGACAACTGCAGTTGAACCGACACCTGCGGATACCGCGCGACGAAGCGCGAAATCGCCGGCCCGATATGGCTGCGCCCGAAGCCGAGCGTCGCGTTCACGCGCAGCAAACCCTTAGGTGTCTTCTTCGCCGAGCCGAGCAATTCGGCCAGCTCGTCGATCTCGTCGAGAATCCGCCGCGCGCGTTCAAGGTATAGCTCGCCTTCGGGCGTCAGCATCATGCGGCGCGTCGTGCGGTTCACGAGCGCAACGCCCGCGCGCTGCTCCATCTGCGTGAGGCGCTTGCTGACCGCGGCCGCGGTCAGCCCCAGCTCGCGCGCGGCCGCGCTGAGACTGCCGCTCGCGGCGAGCGTCGAGAAAAAGCTCAGATCCGCTGGCTGCACGGTGTCGCGCATCGTCTTTTCCACGCCTTCGCATTTGTGAATGCAAGTTAAAGATGCTTTGAGTTTAGCACCGGTTTTTACCCGTGCGAGCGCGCTAGAGTCCACTCACGCCATTCGCCAAGCACAGGACGCAGACATGAAGACCTATCGCATCGCAACCATTCCCGGCGACGGCATCGGCAAGGAGGTCGTGCCGGCCGGCGCACAGGTGCTCGAAGCGCTCGCGAAAACCACCCGCGCCTTCACGTTCGAGTTCGAGAACTTCGACTGGGGCGGCGACTACTATCGCCAGCACGGTGTGATGATGCCGGGCAACGGGCTCGACGCGATCCGTAACAAGGATGCGATCCTGTTCGGCTCGGCGGGCGACAAGGACATTCCCGACCACATCACGCTATGGGGTCTGCGTCTGAAGATCTGCCAGGGCTTCGATCAATACGCGAACGTGCGCCCGACGCGCATCCTGCCCGGCATCGACGCGCCGCTGAAGTACTGCAAGCCCGAGGACCTGAACTGGGTCATCGTTCGCGAAAACTCGGAGGGGGAATATTCGGGCGTCGGCGGCCGCGTGCATCAGGGCCATCCGATCGAAGCCGCGACCGACGTGTCGATCATGACGCGCGCCGGCGTCGAGCGCATCATGCGCTTCGCGTTTCGGCTCGCGCAGTCGCGTCCGCGCAAGCTGTTGACCGTGATCACGAAGAGCAACGCGCAGCGTCATGCGATGGTGATGTGGGACGAGATCGCGCTCGAAATCTCGAAGGAGTTTCCGGACGTCACGTGGGATAAGGAACTCGTCGATGCGGCGACCGCGCGCATGGTCAATCGCCCCGCCACGCTCGACACGATCGTCGCCACCAATCTGCACGCCGATATTCTCAGCGACCTCGCAGCCGCGCTCGCGGGCAGCCTCGGCATCGCGCCGACCGGCAACATCGATCCGGAGCGCCGCTATCCGTCGATGTTCGAGCCGATCCACGGCTCCGCGTTCGACATCATGGGCAAGGGGCTCGCGAATCCGGTCGGCACGTTCTGGTCGGTCGTGATGCTGCTCGAACACCTCGGCGAATTCGACGCGGCCACGCGCGTAATGCAGGCCGTCGAAGCGGTCACCGCGAACAAGTCGCTTCATACCCGCGACCTCGGCGGCACGGCTACGACCGCGCAGGTCACGGCGGCCGTATGCGCGTTCATCGAGCAGGCGGCGACGCCCGCGGCGAACGCGGCTTGAGCGGTGAATTCGCTTGAATTGACCAGTACCGAGCGGGAACCGCGCGCAACCCAGGCGCGCGGTCTACGCCCCGGCCACCACGTGGCCGGCACCCAACCTTGACTCGACTAGCTCGGCCCAACGTCGGCCGGCGCGAGGCTCGCGCGCGGTCCACTGCCGCGCGCAGAAGGAGGAGACAATGACTTCGGAACTCGAAAGCCGGGTGTCCCGCAAGCTGATGCTGCGGATCATCCCGTTCGTCATGCTGTTGTACTTCGTGAGCTTTCTCGATCGCGTGAATGTGGGCTTCGCCGCGTTGTCGATGAACAAGGCGATCGGTCTTTCGCCGACCGCGTTCGGACTCGGCGGCGGCCTCTTCTTTATCGGCTATTTTCTGTTCGAAGTGCCGTCGAACCTGATCCTGCACAAGGTCGGCGCGCGCCGCTGGATTGCTCGTGTGATGGTGTCGTGGGGGCTCGTGTCGCTCGCGTCGGCGTTCGTCGTCGGGCCGAACAGCTTCTACGCGCTGCGCTTCATTCTCGGCGTCGCCGAAGCGGGCTTCTTTCCCGGCATCATCCTGTATCTGAGCCTGTGGTTTCCGACCCGGCAGCGTGCGGTCGCGGCGGCGTGGTTCATGGCCGCCGCGCCGATTTCGACCGCGATCGGCTCGCCGATTTCCGGCGCGATCATGAAACTGCCGCCGATCGCCGGACTCGCCGACTGGCAGATGCTCTACATACTCGAAGCCTTGCCGGCGATCATCCTCGGCTTCTGCGTGCTCAAGTATCTGACCGACAAGCCCGCGCAAGCCGAATGGCTGCAGCCCGAAGAGCGCGACTGGCTGATCGCGAAACTGAAGCTCGAAGCCGACGCGCGACACGCGCAGGCAGGCCACACGGCCGGCGCGCTCAGCGCGTTGCGCGATCCGCGCGTGCTCGCGCTCGCGCTGATCTACTTCGGCACCTCGGCGGGACTGTATACGCTCGGCTTGTGGGCGCCGCTGATCATCCGCCAATATGGTTTCGGCACGTTCGAAACCGGGCTGCTTGCCGGTGTGCCGAGCGTGCTCGCGGTGATCGCGATGGTGCTATGGGCGAAGCACTCGGATCGTACCGACGAACGTACATGGCACGTCGTGATTCCGTGCGCGCTTGCGTGCGTAGGCTTCGTGTTCGCCGGCAATGCGAGCACGGCGTTGATGATCGTGCTTGCGCTCGTCGTCGTGAACGTCGGCATCAGCGCCGCGAAGGCGCCACTGTGGGCGATGCCGAGTATGTTCCTGTCGGGCGCCGGGGCGGCGGCGGGGATTGCGATGATCAACTCGATCGGCAACCTCGGCGGCTTCGTCGGGCCGTTTGCGATCGGTTGGCTCAAGAACGTGACGGGTGGCTATACGGCGGGGCTCTATGTGGTCGGCGCGACGTTGGCGGTGTCGGCGGTCGTGACGCTGATGCTGAGCCGCCAGACCAGGCATGCGCCGGTCGCGGTGGGCGAGCGGCAAGGGCACTGAGCGAAGCATCGACGAAGCGCGCGTGCCGCCGGTTGAAAAGCCGGCGGCACGCTTGAATCCATCCGGTCCATCGGTACCCGGTTACCGGAAGCCGTAGACCAGAACCTTCTTCCCTTCAAACGCCTCCTGCACCCCTTGCACGCAATCCATCGAACAGCTGAAGCCGTCTGGGGCCGACGCGGCTGACGGGATGCTCGCCCGATAGACGACGGATTCGACCTGGGTCCCGTCCGAAGTGACCACGATATTCAGATCGGTCTCGACGCCGGCAGGCACGGCTCCTCCCGCGATATAGACGATCGACATCGTGCCGGTGCAATCGGCATTCACCTTATAAGTGCCTTTCTGAAACGGATTGAAGGTGGTCTGCCCGCCTTTCGGCACGCCGTTGATGCTGCCGAAATCGGTGCGGGTGAATTTGCCGTTGCCGTCGAATGTCACGAGCGCGACGTCATCGAGGATCGACTGGGTCGCGAACGGATGCAGTACGTTGTTCGAATCCAGCAAGCCGAGGATGACTCCGTGACCGATGAACCCATAGGGTCCTCTTAGCGTTGCGTTCGAGCAAAGCCCACCACCGCCACGATTGTCACCACCGGCCTGCGCGGTGCCGCTCAGCGAGAGAAGTACAACGGCCATAGCTGACCAAATGCTCAAATGCCGGGTGTTCATCGTCATCTCCTTGTCAACGACGAATCGGACGCGCGAAATCCTGGCGTGCAAGGGCCTACGAGCGGCCTGGATCACAGGCGCCTGATTGAACAAAACGAAAATAGTCGATTAACAAATGGCCGCAGCAATGCGTGGTCGCTGTCGTTTGAAGGACCAGGTGTGGGCCAAAGTAGTGAGCTGCGAACGGCTTTCACCAAGCAGTCGTGATTCGCTCGGCGTCGGCGGATACGTGCGGAAGGGATGCACGAAAGTCCGCGCAATGGTGACTTCGTGGGTCGGCCACGCTCTAAAGTCGCATAGCGAAAACCAGTGTAATCCACGCTATTTGCGGCGACCTGATGAATATCGGACAAAAGGAAGGCACAATCAGATCGCTCGCTGCGAAACGCGGTGACGCCACGTGCCGTCTATGCTGAAGAACGTGATGACTTGCACCGTGATTCACGATATGCGGAGGTGAGATGGCAACGCACGATTCGTCGCAGGCGCTCGATCCCGCGGACTATATCGCTCACCATCTGCAGAACTTTTCGACGACGTCGTCGGCTTCGGGTGCGGCCTCGATGGAACACGGTGTGGGTGCTTTCATTTTGAGCCCTCATGCGCTGGTTTTCGCTGCGGTGCTGTTCGTCGTGCTGGTGTGCGTTGCGGCGCTGAGGGATAGAGGCGCAATGTTCAGCGTCGGGCGCGCGATCGGTTTCGGGCGTCGTCTGTATGTGTGGTGGTCGTGCGCCTGGCGTCAGGGGCTCGCGAGTACGCTGCTTTTCATCGTCGCGGTGGTGGCGTTTCACTTTCTGGTGCCGCGCACGGCGGTGCCGCTGATGCAATTTTCCGAGCACGTGATTCCGTCTGAAGTCGCGAAGAGTTCACCGGCATGGTCGACGGTGATTGCGGCGATGCCGGCGATCGTCGCGCTTGCGATCTACCTGCTGGTGAGTCTGCCGATCGCCGGATACATGGTGCGCAGCGGCCTGGCCGCGCATGCTTTCGCCGGCTCGGAGCGTTTCGGCTTCTGGCGCGCGGTGTCGCTCGGGCTCACCACGTATCTCTGGTCGGTGCCTGGAAGCGTCGCGATTGCCGATGTCGGAATTTCATTGCCCAGTCATGCCGCGGATGCGCTGCGCGCGATTCTTGTCGTGGCGTGGGGGATGTATATCGTTTTGCCGAGGCAGGTGAAAAGGGTAGAAAGGTTTGCGGCGGGGTGAATATCCTCGAAGCGATTCGATGGTGCATGCGCGACGGCCCGCTCGAAGCGGGCCGTCTTCCATTGCCGCCGCCCACATGGGCAGCGCTCGCCCCACCTCAATGATGCGCGTAGACCGTGGCGAGGCCGGCAACGTCCTGTTGCTGTGACAGAGCCGGGACCTTGACCGCGCCGGCTCCGGCCGCCGACGACCCGTTCGCCGCCCCGCCATATGCCGACGCCGCCGCGCCGTTCAGCGCGCTCACGCGCGCCTCGGCGGCCTGGATATCCTGCGGATAGGTGTTGTAATCCGCGGCCGGGTTGTAACCTGCCTTTTCGAGTTGGACCAGTTCCGCGCGAACCTGGGCACGCGTAAGCGGCGCGTTGGACTGCGCGAACGAAACGACGGGGACAGCGACAACAGCGGCAACGACCAGCGACTTGATGAGTTTCATGGTATCCACCTGAGAGCAATTGAGTTGGTTCAGACCACGGTTGCGTGGCACGAGCGTCCAGTCACGTCGACGTCCGCTTTGCTTTGCGGCACCGCCGACTGGCATGGACGTATTTGAACCCCCTCATGTATCCCGCCTGTTTCCGCGAACCCCGACTTTTGCAACCGTGTATGTCGGGTTGCCCGGTGGATACACAACGATACGAAACTCGTCGAAATCACCGTGCACCATTACTGGCCGCGCGCTCGGCACTACCGCGCAGCTCCCCCAACGACGCGCCGTTCGGCCGCAGCCGCAGGCGCGGATCAAGCCGCTGCCACGGCAGATCGGCGGGGTCGGCGGCCATCGGGCCGGGCGCTTTCGCCACCAGATGGGCGGCGGCAATCGCGTCGAAGTCGGCGCGATAGTGAACCGAACTCTTGTTGACGAGAATCTTCATCCGTTCGGGTTCGATGCCGGCCGCGCGATAGAGATTGCGGTCGAAGATCTGCATCTTGACCGAGCTGACCGCAATCCTGACGCCGTCGATGCGCAGGCACGCCACCGGCCCGATATCGGTCCACATGCCGTTCATCATCGGCCCATCGAAGCGCACCCGCCCGTGGGAGAGGTGCTCGACCACGAAGCGCCCGGCGAGCGGCGCGTCCCCAGGCACGCCGGAGCCGCCCCCGAGTTCTAGCTTGATCGTCGCGCCGAGCCCCGCTTCGTGCGCCTTCGCCGCCGCTCGCGGATCCCAGATCAGGCCGACGGCGGCATCGCTCGCACCGTGACGCAGCAGCGCGCGCACGAGACCCATCGTGTTCGAATCGCCGCCCACGCCCGGGTTGTCCTGCGTATCGGCGATCACGACCGGTCCAGTCGCATGTTCGGCAAGCCGCATCGCTTCGCGCACGGCGGCGTCCGGGTCGAGGAAGCGCACTTCCCAGTCGCGCTCCTGCGCGACGATGGTCGAGGCCAGCGCATCGACGGCGGCGGTCACGGCGGCCTCGTCGAAGCCGTAGCCCCAGACCGCCGCGCCACATTCGGGGAAATCGGACGCCGGAAATCCTGGCGCGAACGACAGCGAGACGACGCCGTCGCGTTCCAGTGCCGCGAGACGATCGTACGTGCCGCGTGCCGGTTCGGCGAGCGTGCACATACCGTTGACTGGGATCAGGAACGGAATGCGGCGCACCGCGCGCTTGAGGCCACGCTCCGGCTCCGTTGCGAGGCGCATCAGGATTTGCGCGGCGCGAGCGCCGGTCTCGGCCATGTCGACATGGGGATAGGTGCGATACGCGACCATCGCATCCGCGTGCGTGAACATCTGCTCGGTCACGTTGGCGTGCAGATCGAGCGAGACCACCAGCGGGATTTCGCGGCCGACGATCGCCCGCACGCGCGCAAGCAGTTCGCCTTCGCCGTCGTCGAGATGCTCGGTGACCATCGCGCCGTGCAGGTCGAGATAGATGGCGTCGAAGCCGCCGCGCTGCACGGCCTCGAGGATTTCACGTGCGATGCGCTCATAGGCGTCTTCTGTCACGTGCGCGGAGGCGCTCGCGCCTGCCCAGATCACCGGCACGAGCGTATGGCCCGCCGCTTCCACCGCCTGAATGAAGCCGCCAGCGGGGACGTTCACGTCACGCAGCGCGAGCACGCCGGAGCCGCGCGCGAGCGGCGGAAAGCCCTCGCCCTGAACGAAGCTCTGCCAGCTTGCCTTGGTCGGGGCGAACGTGTTGGTTTCGTGCTGGAAGCCTGCGATGAGAATCTTCATTTCCCGTTACCTCGTTGATAAAGGATGGCTAATCGAATGGTTCCGTGGCGCGCCTTGAAAGCGCGGCACAAGGTCAGGGCTTCGTGGCAGCGAGCCGGAGCGGGAGGATCAGCAGCGCGGCAAGCAGCGACACGCCAGCCATTGCCAGCAGCGCAGGTTGCAGGCTGCCGGCCGCCGTCTTGATCCAGCCGATGGCCGCGGGCCCCCAGAAGCCGCCAGAAAGTCCGATGGTGTTGATGAGTGCGATGCCGCCCGCGGCGGCAGGCCCCTTGACGTACTCGGGCGGAATCGCCCAGAAGACCGTGTAGGCCATCCACAGCGCCATCGTCACGAGCGTGAGCAGCGTCAGCGTGAGCGCGAGATGATTGCCCGCGGCCGCGCAGGCGGCCAGCAGCAACGCGGCGGCGGCCGCAGGCGCCGCGCAATGCAGGCGCCGCTCGCCGAGCCGGTCCGAACGCGAGCCCATATAGAGCATGCCCACCGCCGCGGCAACGTACGGAATCGACGTGTACCAGCCGAGCGTGATCAGGTCGCTCACGCCCTGAGCCTTCAGGATGGCGGGCAGCCAGAAGCTGATCGCATAGATCGAGGCAATGATGCAGAAGTAGGCGAACGCCAGCACATAGACCTTGCGATCGCGCAGCACGTGTCGAAATGAAGTGCCATGAGCCTGCGCCACGCCGACTTCGGCTTCCAGCTGACGCTTGTCGGCGTCGCTGAGCCACGAGGCGTCGGCCGGGCGGTCAGGCAGATAGAGGAAGGTCGCGATGCCGAGCACGATGCACGGCAAGCCTTCGACGAGAAGCATCCATTGCCAGCCGGCGAGCCCGGCCTTACCTGCGAGCGTGCTCATGATCGCCGCCGAAACCGGGCCGCCGACAATCCCGCCGATCGGCCCGGCCAGAAACACCATCGCAATCGCGCGCGCCATGCGCGACGGCCCGTACCAGCGTGACAGATAGAAGATCATGCCCGGCGCGAAGCCGGCCTCGAACACGCCGAGCAGGAAGCGCATCGCGTAGAACGCCGGCACGCTGCGCACGAACAGCATGCAGGCCGATGTGATGCCCCAAAGAACGAGAATGCGGCCGAAGGTCTTGCGCGCGCCAATGCGCGGCAGCAGCAGATTGCTCGGCAGCTCGAACAGCACATAGCCGACGAAGAAGATGCCAGCGCCCACACCGTAAGCGGCATCGGAGAAGCCGAGATCGGTCTGCATCTGCAGCTTCGCGAAGCCGACGTTCACGCGATCGAGGTAAGCAAACAGATAGCAGATCAGAAGAAACGGCAGCAAACGCGCGTTGATCTTGCTGTAGAGCGCCGAAGCGTCGCCGCTTCGCGCGGTGGGAAGAATGGCCGCCATGTCTGTCTCCGAATGTGTGTCGACCGGGGGCAGCGTTTTGGCGCCTGCTCTGGTCGCATGCAATAGATGTGATGCGCATCGTGCGCAACACCATCCTGACCAGGGCAATCCTTGCTAGCAATAGCAACAAAGTTCACATATCGTTCCTCCGAGGGCAACGAAGCTATAGGCAAACGGGGGTGCGATGCGCGAAATCAATCAGCAGCGGCTGCGCTATTTCCACGAGGTGCTCGGGCACGGCACGATTCGCGGCGCCGCAGACAGCCTCAACACGTCGCCCTCGGTGATCACGCGGCAGATCAAGCTGCTCGAAGACGAACTGGGCGTGCAGCTGTTCGAGCGGCAGGCGCGCGGCGTCCGGCCCACCGAGGCGGCGGCGCATCTGCTGGAGTTTTGGCGCGGCTATCGCGCGCAGCAGGAGAAGTTCGAGGATCAGCTGCACGCGTTGCGCGGCTTGCAGCAAGGCCGCGTCGATCTGGCCGTCAGCGAGGGTTACGTGGATGCGCTGATTGCCGAGGTCATCACGCCGTTCTGTGTGCAATACCCGAAGGTCGATATCGGCCTGACCGTGCTGCCGGTCGACGACGTGCTCGATGCAGTTGCGGAAAGCCGCGCGCATATCGGACTCGCGTTCAATCCGCCGCCGCATCCGCGCGTCGAATATCGCGCGAGTTCCGCGCAGCCCGTGGTGTTGCTGGTGCGCCGCGACCATCCGCTCGCGCGGCGCGGCAAGCCCGCCACGATCGACGATCTGCTCGCGTGGCCGCTGGCGTTGATGCCGAGCACGTTCGGCATCGGGCACCTCGCAACGATGCTCGCGTTCGTCGAACACGTTGAGATCCGCGCGACGCTCACCACCAATTCCCTGACGGCACTCAAGCGGTTTGTCGCCGATGAAAACTTCGCGACGCTGATCGGAGAATTCGCGGCCTCGCGCGAGATTCAGGCTGGCGAACTGGTGACCGTGCCGATCGACCACGCGCTATTTCTAGGCACGAAGGCGCGCGTGCTGGTGAAATCCGGGCGGCCGCTCGTCGCGGCCGCGCACGAACTGCTCGCGTGGATCTTGCAGCGCATGACGATGTTCGCGGCGACGCGCACAGGCGAATCGGGGTGATTCACTGCGACCGCGCGGAATAGGCCCCTACCTGCCGCCTGCGCACCACCATCAACGAACAGATCCCGATGGACGCCACGATATTCACGGCCGGATAAAACGCCACGGCCACACTCCATTTCGGCACCGCAAGAATCGCGAGCCCGTATTTAAGAACACATAGCGCAAAGTACAAAAGACTCTCACTCCACGGATCAAGAATGGTCTTGCGCACCGTCGGCCCGAGGCCGACGAGTTCGATCAGCGTGACAAGACAGATCGACAACGTCGGATCATTGGTGAGTATCCAGAGCGGAATAGCCGACAACGCCGCGACGAGGCAAAGCCAATCAAAAGCGGTCCGCTGCCGCTCGCCCCGAAAGACGCTCGCCACGAGAACGAAGAAGCAGGTGGCCGCGATCGCCGCCGTGGACCACGCCGAAGGGCCTGCACCGGCGACGAATTGCCCGACAGCCGCAATT
The DNA here is from genome assembly GCF_050436725.1 of Paraburkholderia sp. JPY465. Lineage (NCBI taxonomy): Bacteria > Pseudomonadati > Pseudomonadota > Betaproteobacteria > Burkholderiales > Burkholderiaceae > Paraburkholderia > Paraburkholderia sp. JPY465. Next base: position 1,419,106 of record NZ_JBNDMT010000002.1, on the reverse strand, counting down.
GCCGTGACGACCGACCAGACCAGCCACGTGAACAGATGAGGACGTACGCTGCCGCGCCAGATCGCAAGTCCATAAGGCAGAAACGCGACCAGCGAAACGATCGCGCCCACGACGCCGAACAGTCGGGTCATGTCTGCTCGCGAATCATGTTCGGCATCTCAGTCGCCGGGCAGCCGATAAGCGAACTCGTACGAATGCGCGCCATCGACGATGTCGATCTTGAACTCGCCTTCAATGCCGCTCAGCTCGCCCGTGCCCGAATCGGGCACGACCGTCACCGCGAGCGACGCAACACCGCGATTCATCACGCCGATATGCTGCAGCACGAACGTGCCCTGCTTGCCCGCCAGCGTGCCCGTGACCTGTTCGAGCGCGACATAGCCGGCCGAGCCTTTGACGTTCGTCATCGCGCTCAGCATTTGCCCTTGGGTGGTCGCGGCGAGATCGCCGGAGATCTGCTTGTCGATCGACATGCGGCCTAGTTTCGATTCGGTCTCCGCGTTTTCGAACGGCATCGGTTGAAGGGAGACGATGAAAGTGCCTTTTGCGATGTGCTGAGTCATCGGGATTTCCTCCTGACTTGAACGGGCGATGGCGAAGCGGCGGAACGAAACGCAACGCAATGTGACGCTTATGAAACGTAGCACACGTCGCTGTCAGTTAGCCGCACGCGCAGCGCTGTCAGCCGTGCCGAACGCGTCAGCGAACTCCCGCTTCAACCATGCGAGCGCCGGGTCGTGATCGTGCGCCGCGGCCCACATCAACGAAACTTCGTAGCCCGGCACCTCGAATGGCAACGGACTGAGCGCGAGACCGAGCGTATCGCGCCACACGCGGCCGATGAACTCCGGAACGGTCGCGATCGCCGCCGTGCGTTGCACGATGAACGGACTGGTCGCGAAGTTCGAACTCGAAAATACGACCTCGCGCTTCAGTCCCTGCAACTCCAGTCGTTCGTCGATGAAGCCGCGAAGCTCGGCGCTGAACGAAGTCAGCACATGGCGGTGGCGCAGAAATTCGTCCATCGACAAATGCTTGCGACGCGTCCTGACGAGCTTCGGGTTGTACACGCTCACGAAGCGCCATGAAAACAGCGGCATGAGTCGCTGCCACGGCACGCACTCGCGAAACACGCCGACTGCGAGTTCGATCGCGCCGTCGTCGAGCATCGCGGCGGCGCGCGTCGAATCGGTGGAGCGCGCGATGAGCTTCACGCCGGGCGCCGCCACGGCGAGGCGCGCCATGATCTCCGGCATCAGCAGCAGTTCGAGTGAATCGCTGAGGCCGATGCGGAACACCCGCTGCGCGCGGGCCGGATCGAACACGGACGGCTGCGTGAGCGCCTGATGCAGCGATTGCAGGAATGGCTCGATCTGCCGCGCGAGTTCGAGCGCGCGCGGCGTCGGCGTCATGCCTTGGGGTGTGCGCACGAACAGCTCGTCGCCGAAGGTCTCGCGCAAGCGTTTCAGCGCGCCGCTGACCGCCGGTTGCCCAAGAAACAGCCGCTGCGCGGCACGCGTGACGCTGCGCTCTTCCAGCAACGCGCGGAAGGTCAGCAGCAGGTTCAGGTCGAAGCGCCGAAAATCATTTTCAATGATGTTGGCCATGACGTTAAACGATTTGAATGATGGGCCCGCACCGCGCATTCTACTGCCACGGGGTCTTCCGTTCACTCTCAGGAGCAATGAAATGAACTGGCAAAATCAGAAGGTCGTGGTGCTGGGCGGTTCGTCGGGTGTTGGGCTCGCGACGGTGAAGCGGCTCGCGGCGGCTGGCGCGAGCGTCGTCGCGGTGGGGCGCGACCGCGCCAAGCTGGACGATGCGCTGAGCGGCATCGATGGACAGGTGACGGGCGACGCGCTCGATTGCACCGATCGCGCGGCGCTCGAACGCTTCTTCGGCGGGCTCGGCCGGATCGATCATCTGGTGATGACGCTGTCGGGCGGCGAAGGCGCGGGGCCTTTTGCCGAGCTGGATCTGGCCGCGCTGCGGCGCGGCTTCGAGGCCAAGTTCTGGCCGCAGCTCGAAGCGGCGCAGCGCGCGCTGCCCACCCTGCGTCGCGACGGCAGCATCACGTTTCTGACCGCGATTTCGGCGCGCATCGCGAATCCGGGCACGGCCGGTCTGGGCGCGATCAACGGCGCGCTCGAAAGCATGATCGGCACGCTCGCGCGCGAGCTGGCGCCGCTGCGCGTGAACGCGGTGTCGCCGGGGGTGATCGATACGCCGTGGTGGGACAGATTCCCCGCGAACGTGAAAAGCGAGGTATTCCGGCAGCAAAGCGAAACGCTACCGGTGCGGCGCGTCGGCCAGGCCGACGATGTCGCTCACGCGCTGCAGTTTCTGCTGGAGAACACGTTTATGACGGGGGCGGTGATCGAGTGTGACGGGGGCTTGCGACTACTCTGACGCACGGGCGCGGGAATGTGCGCTCGGGCGTCCTACGCCCTGCGAACCCGAACCGGCAGACACATCGTCGCCGCAAAGCACAGCAAATGCAGCGCGGCTAGCAGCACGAACATCGGCAGAAATCGGCTGGGCTGTACATCCGAAGCACCATGCAGCGTCAACGCGATCGCCATCGAAAGCAGCGTCGTGGCGAACGGGCCGCCCACTCTCTGCGCGATGTTCAACGCCGTATTCGCGACCGCGAGCCGTTCTCTCGCGATCGACGAATACGCGGCCGAGATCGACGGCACGCTGATCGTTCCCTGACCGACGCCCGCAAGGAACAGACTGACAGCGGCCCATCCGGTGGAGAACGAAGCGATGCTCATCCACAGAAACACGAGCGTGCTCAGAAACGCCAGCAATGCGCCGCCCGCCGCGAGCGCGCGGCAACCGAGCCGCTCGGTCAACCAGCCGATCGGCGGGAACGAGCACATCATGCCGACGCCGGTCGCCGCGAGCAGGCCGCCCGCGTGCGCGGCCGACAGACCGCAGCCCGCGATCAGAAAAAGCGGCACTGCAAGCTGTCGTCCATACATGATCCCGTTCGCGGAGAACTGCGCGAGTGCCGCGACCGAGAACGTACGCCTTGCAAACATGCGCGCGTCGATCAGCGCGGCATCGCCTTTGCGCAACGCGTACAGCACGAAGCCGGCGAGAAACACGGCGCCCGCAAGCAGCCACGCGAGGCCCACCGCGCGCAACGCGTTCTGAAGTCCATAGACGAGTGCGACCAGCCCGGGGGAGATCAGCGCGAAGCCGGTGAAATCGAACGGCCGCTTCTGCGACGCAGGGGCATCGTGCGGCAGCAGCAACACCGCAATCGCAATGCCGACAGCGCCCACCGGCGCATTGATGAAGAACAGCCACGGCCAACTCGCGTGCGCGAGGACGAGCCCGGCCAGCACCGGGCCGAGAATCGGACCGAGCAGAATGGGCAGCGCGGTGAAGCCCATCACGCGCTCGAGGTTCCTGCCGGCCACTCGTCCGATCATCATCTGCGCCATCGGTACGAGCACACCGGCGACGAGGCCCTGGAAGATGCGCGCGCCGATCAGCTCGCCGATCGTCTGCGCCGCGCCGCACAGCATCGACGCTATCGTGAACGTCGAAAAGCAGAACAGGTACAGCCGCCTCGCGCCGATGCGGTCGACCAGCCAGCCGTTGAGCGGCAACATCAACGCCATCGCGAGCAGGTAGCCGCTGACGATCCACTGCGCGGTGGCGATCGACGCATCGAGCGTATGGCCGATCGTCGACAGCGACACGTTGACGAGCGTCGAGTCCATCTGCGACATGAACGAACCGATCGACACGACCGCCGCGACCTTCCACACGGTCGGATCGATCCGCTCGGAAGCGGACGCGCAGACGCGCTCGCGCATGCCGCTCATCGGTGCTCGCGTGTACAGATAAAGGTCTGGCGTTCGCTCAGGCTCATGTGCCGGCTCACGCTGCGTTACCGCTCGCGGTCGCCGCGGCCGCGGGCTGTACCTGCTCGAGATGGCGCAGCAGCTTCGTCACCATTACCACGACGACGAACGCGAGGACCACGAAGAACAGCGCGAGCGGCGTGAGCACCTGCACCGACACGAAGCCGGCCAGCCCCATCATCGCCGAGGACACCAGCAACAGCGCGCAGCCGAGAATCGCGCTCGTCAGCCCAGCGATGTGCGGAAACAGCGAGTTGCCCTTCGCCATCAGCGTCGGATACATCGCGCCGGCGCAGAAGCCCATCACGAGCACGGGTGTCGCGAGCGTCCACACGCGCAGACCGACCGTCAGCGCGAGCAGCAGCATCACAACCGAAGCGGCCGCCATCAGCCGCGCGCCGATGCGCAATCGCTGCTCGGCGCTCGGCAGACGCGGACCGTGCAGCCGATTCGACAGACCGCCAAGGAAGTACATCATGCCGATGCCGAGCGCGAGATAGCCGAAGAAGGTCGGCGGTTTGTGCAGCGTGGTCTGCACCATGAACGGCCCGACGATGTTGAACACGAGCAGGATGCTGTAGCACAGGCCCTGCGCGAGGAAACAGCTTTGGAACACGGGGCTCGCGAGCACCTTGCGCGCGTTTGCGGTCAGCGTGCGCGGTTCGAGATGCACGGGCTTGGGCAAAGTCTCGCGATAGCGCCACAACAGCGCCCACATCACCAGCGAATAGATCAGCAGGAACACGAGGCACGCGCGCCAGCCGAACGCCGTCTGCAGATGCGCGCCAATCACCGGCGCGACGATCGGCGCGAGCCCCCACGCGATCGACATGTAGGTGAACGCATGCAGCAACGCCTGACCCGCGAACGAATCGGTGATGATCGCCTTCGCGAGCAGGTTCGTGCTCGCGATGCCGAAGCCCTGCAACGCACGGGCGAGGATGAACGTCTCGAGATTCGGCGCCGCGAGCGACAGCAGGCAGCCGACCGTGTAGACCGTCAGGCCGAACGCGAGCACGCGCTTGCGGCCATACGCGTCGGCGATCGGACCGAAGATCAGCTGGCCGAACGCGTAGGCGGCCATGTAGCCGGTGACGCTGGTCTGGATCGCTTGCGGGGAGGTGCCGAAGTAGTGCGCCATCGCGGGCAGCGCGGGCACGTAGATGTCGATGGCGAGCTGTCCGGCGGATGCGAACAGGCAGATCAGGAACAACAGGAAGCGCGGCGAGTTCGGGGCGGAGTCGGCGGAGGCGGGTTGGTCGGCAGTAGCGTGGCTCATGGGTGCATCGAAAGGGAACACTGGCGGCGCGGGCATCGGCGCGTTCGGATATCGAACGGAAAAGACGCGGTGTCCGGCATTATCGCCGGGTATTGTGCCCGTGGTATCGCAGGAAGTGGGATATTCCCTGGCGGGGGTGTGGGATGGCGCGGCCGACCGGCGCGCTATCCCGCCGCAACGACGCTCATCTCGCGCAATCTTCGATCGACCGCAGCAACGCTCCCTGGTCCGTCGGGTCCTGGAAGAATGCGACGAAGCTCGCGTGTTCGTCGTTTGCGATGCGGCCGGAGCAGTCCTTGCCTTTGAGCGGAGGGCGAGGCGCCGTCCAGATCATCGCCATCACGGCGAAGGCCAGCACGACGCCTGCAAAGACGAACCCGAGCAGCACCGACCTGGCGTCGTCCGACATTGCGCCCAGTCGAAGGGAAGCGTCTTGGGGCTCGCAACTTCTAGTTGAAGATGAGTTCATGCCGATGGCCCGATAGTCAGCGTTGAAAAACCAGCGCCACCATCTTCCATCTGCACGTAAGATTGGAAAAGTTGAGTTTACTGATCGCGCGATTCAGCTTTTCTGACCATGCCATTCCGACTCCGATGAGAGAAATCAGTCTCGACCGCCTGCGCACCCTCGTTGTCGTCGCCGACCTCGGCTCTTTTGCCGAGGCCGCCCGCGTTCTGCATCTCGCGCCACCCACGGTCAGTCTGCATATCGCGGATCTCGAAAGCCGCGTCGGCGCGCCGCTGCTGTCGCGCAAACGCGGCCAGGTGCGGGCATCGGCGATCGGGGAGACGCTGGTGGCGTATGCGCGTCAATTGCTGGCTGATGCCGAGCAGGCGTTGGAAGACGTGCGGCGACAGGTGGAAGGGCTCGGCGGACGGGTTCGGCTCGGCGCTTCCACCGCGGCCATCGCGAATCTGCTGCCGCAGGCGTTGGAACGGCTGGCCGACGAACATCCCGGCATCGACGTGCAAATTGCCGTATTGACTTCGCAGGAAACGCTGACGCGACTCGCGGACGAGTCGCTCGACGTCGGCATCGTGGCGCTGCCGCAAGCGCCGATACGCGGGCTATCGATCGAAAAATGGCGCCGCGATCCGGTGGTCGCATTCATGCCGGCCGGGTGGACGTGCCCGGCTCGCATCACGCCGCAATGGATCGCCGCGAAGCCGCTGATCCTGAACGACGCCACCACGCGGCTTTCCCGTTTGACGACGGAATGGTTCAGCGCGGCGGGGCAGCATCCCACGCCGCGCATTCAGCTCAACTACTCGGATGCGATCAAGAGCCTCGTGGCAGCGGGATACGGCGCCGCGCTGCTGCCGCAGGAAGCTGGTCGCTCAACGGCCGACGCACGCATCGTCACCCGTCCGCTACGCCCGGCGTTATGGCGGCAGTTGGGCCTGGCCTTCCGCGCAGGTACGGTGGAGCGTCCGACTCAGTATGTGCTCGACGTATTGCGGAGTTTGCGCTTGAGCTAGCGAACAAGACTACGCGGCCGCGGCCTTGCGTCTGTCCTGTTCCTCGCGATAAAGCGCGTACTCTTCCGCCATCGCTTTGGCAACGGTTGGCCTACGCGCGGTGCGTTCATAGTACTGCTGCACGGATGGCCATTGCGCGAGCTCGACGCCACCATAGCGCGCCCAGTTCAACACGGTGACCAGATAAGCATCCGCGACGGAAAACCGCTCCAGCAAAAACTCGCGTCCATGCAGATGCTGCTCCAGCACGTTCAATCGCAACGCCACTTTCTTGTGGGTATAGCTAAGAACGTCGGCGGCCGCGTCCGGATCGAGCAGCGGCACGAATACTCCCTTATGCAGTTCCGTGCTGATGAAGCCAAGCCACTCCTGCAATTTCGCGCGTTCCGCCGTGCCGGGCAGCGGCGCGAGCGCGGCTGCCGGAAAGGCGTCGGCCACATAAGGCAGGATCGCGCTGTTTTCGCGCAGCAGCCAACCGTCGCTGGTGCGAAGCACGGGGACCTGGCCTAACGGATTGATCGGATAGAAATCGGAGCCGTCGCGCAGCCGCTTGGATTTCGTGTCGACTTCGATAAAGCGCGCAGCGGCGCCCGCCTCGTAAAGCGAAATGCGCGTGGCGAGCGAACACGCGAGCGGCGAAAAATAAAGCTCCATGCTGATGTCTCCGGTTGTCGGTGAAGATGTTTTTTGTACTATAGTGAACAAAAATAGATCACGCCAGAGAATTTTATGCATACCGGTACAAAAACTGAGAAACGCTCGCGCGGACGACCGCGTAGCTACGATTCGCAACAGGCCCTGAACGATGCGCGCGACGCGTTCTGGTATGGCGGCTACTCGGGCACGTCGCTCGACGCGTTGAGCGAGGCGACCGGCATGAACCGGCCGAGCCTGTACGGCGCTTTCGGCGACAAGCACGCGCTGTATCTCGACACGCTCGATCGCTACATCGCGTTTGGCCGCGATGCGATGCAAGCCGCGCTGCATGGTGACCTGCCGCTCTCCGAGGCGTTGCTGGCCGTGTACGAAGGCGCGCTCGCGCTCTACTTTCCGCAAGGCGAGGTGGCGCGCGGATGCTTTCTGATCGGCACGGCGGCGGTGGAGTCGAGAGCGGATGCGCAAGTACGTGACAAGCTCGCGCACGGTCTCGCCACGTTCGATGCCGAGTTCGAGCGACGGTTCGAACGCGCGCATGCGCAAGGCGAACTCGATGCGGCCGCGAGTCCCGCGCTGCTCGCCAAAGTCGCATCGGCGATTCTGCATACTCTCGCGCTGCGCTCGCGCGCGGGCGACTCGCGCGAATCGCTGCGCGCGACGGCGCAGGCTGGCGTCGCGCTGATCTGCGGGGCGCCGGGCAAGAAGCCAGGCAAACCATCGAGCAAAATGCCGGGCATAAAGCCAGGCAAACCGCCGGGCAAACCGCGGCACAGGCCTAAAAACTGAAGCGCCGCGACCGCGCACCGCCTAGCGGTTGATGAACCGCTGAAACTGCGCCGGATAGCGCTCGCCCGCCACCTTGATCTGCTCGAGCGCCGCTTCGATGTCGGCGAGATCCGCCGGCGTCAGCACGACACTGGCGGCGCCGAGGTTCTCCGCGAGGCGCGGCAGCTTCGTCGTGCCCGGAATCGGCACGATCCATGGCTTTTGCGCGAGCAGCCACGCTAGCGCGATTTGCGCGCGCGTCATGCCTTTGCCGTCCGCGATCCGGCCGAGCACGTCGACGAGCGCTGCATTCGCCTTGCGGTTCTCTTCCGAGAAGCGCGGCGCGATATTGCGGAAATCGCTCTTGTCGAAGGTCGTGCGTTCGTCGATCGCACCGGTCAGAAAGCCCTTGCCGAGCGGGCTGAACGGCACGAAGCCGATACCGAGTTCTTCTAGCGTCGGCAGCACGCTGGCTTCGGGCTCGCGCCACCACAGCGAATACTCGCTTTGCAACGCCGCGACCGGCTGCACCGCGTGCGCGCGGCGGATCGACTCCACGCCCGCTTCGGACAGGCCGAAGTGCCCGACCTTGCCCGCGGCGATCAGATCTTTCACCGCACCGGCGACGTCCTCGATCGGCACGTTCGGATCGACGCGATGCTGATAGAACAGATCGATGCGGTCGGTTTTCAGACGCTTCAACGCAGCCTCGGCGACAGCGCGAATGGTTTCGGGCCGGCTGTTGAGCGGCTTTTTCGTGTCGCCGTCCTGAAAGCCGAATTTGGTCGCGATCACCACCTGATCGCGAAACGGCGCGACCGCTTCGCCGACCAGCTCTTCGTTCACAAACGGACCATAGACCTCGGCGGTATCGAAGAACGTGACGCCTTGCTCGAAGGCCGCGCGGATCAGTTCGATGCCCGCCGCTTTTTCGGTGGCCGGGCCGTAGCCGAAGCTCAGGCCCATGCAGCCGAGGCCGAGCGCGGATACTTCGAGGCCGCTTTTACCGAGTTGACGTGTTTGCATACGACGCTCCAGTTGATGCGCCCGGCCCCGGCTGCTGCCGGGGTCACGACGCTTTGAATACGACACGAGCCACGCGAGCCGTGGCATTGGAAGCGAGTTTAGGTTGCTGTGTGCGGCTCAACAATCTCTCTATACTTGCATGAGGTATTAAATCGAATTCACAAATGACGAATTCCCGACTACCGCGCGCGGGCCTTGCCGAACTGACCGCCTTCATCACGATCGCCGAGCAGCGCAGCTTCAGCGCGGCCGCGCGCGTGCTCGGACTTTCGCCGTCGGCGTTGAGTCACGCGATGCGCAACATGGAGTCGCGCCTCGACGTGCGGCTCTTCAATCGCACCACGCGTTCGGTCGCGTTGACGGAAGCTGGCGAGCAATTGCTACGGCGCGTGCGTCCGGCGCTAGCGGATCTCGACGACGCGGTCGGGGAAGTCACGGCCGCGCGCAACCGGCCGTCGGGCACGATCCGCATCAGCGCTTCGGAGGCGTCCGCGAAACAGCTCGTGCAACACGTGCTGCCGGATTTCTTTGCGCGCTATCCGGAGATTCACGTCGAGTTCGTGGTCGATTCGAGGCTCGTCGATATCGTCGCCGAAGGATTCGATGCGGGCATCCGCGTGCTCGAGGACGTGCCGCGCGACATGATCGCGGTTCGCTTCGGGCGCGACATGCGTCTGGTGGCGGTCGCGTCGCCCGAGTATCTCGCGCGTCATCCCGCGCCCAAGGCGCCGCACGATCTGATGCGCCACCGTTGCATTCGCTTTCGCTTTGAAAGCGGCACGCTGTATCGCTGGGACCTCACGCATCGCGGCAAGAGCGCGAGCATCGACGTGGACGGGCCGATGACGCTCGGCAATGTGAACCTGATGGTCGAAGCGGCGCTGGCCGGCATCGGCATCGCCTGGGTGCCGCTCGACCATGTGGCGGAACATGTCGCGAGCGGGCGGCTCGTGCAGTTGCTGGCGGAGTGGAGCCCGACCTTCGCGGGCTTGTGCCTGTACTACCCGGCCAACCGTCATCCGCCGGCCGCGCTGCGTTTGTTCGCCGACGCCGTGCGCGCTTGGGGCGAGCGGCAGTTGAGCGATGAGCGGGACAAGGACCCGCGACCTCCCGTGAAGCGAGCCGATGCCCGAAATCAGAAGCCCGAAACAAACTGAAACATGCACGTTAAGCGCTTTAGGGAATAAGACGGCAAACTTGGGCGTTTGCCTGATACCGGTAGCGTCGATTTCAAACCTCTTTCGCGGCATTCATCGCCTTCGTGAACGGAACTCCCTATGAACACCCGAGCGAACTCCCTGGCCGGTTCGACCGATGCGACTTGCCCGCCGCGTTACACGCGTACCGCGATGACATTGCACTGGCTGATCGCGTTGCTGATGATCGTCAACGTCGTGCTGGCTCTGTCCGCTGATTCGCTGCCCGACGACTGGGTGCGTCCGGTGATCGACACGCACAAATCGATCGGCATCACGGTGCTCGGGCTCGCGGTGCTGCGCATCCTGTGGCGCGTGTCGCACAAGCCGCCGCCGTTGCCGCGCGAGTTTCCGTCGTGGGAAAAGATGGCCGCCCATCTCGCGCACTTCGCGCTGTATTTGCTGATGATTGCGTTGCCGCTGTCCGGCTGGCTGCACGATTCGGCGTGGAAGGACGCGGCCACGCATCCGATGCAGTGGTTCGGCCTGTTCCAATGGCCGCGCATCGGCTACGTGATGCACCTCGACCCGGCATTGAAAGAGACATTGCACGATCGCTTCGGCGCGCTGCATACGTGGCTCGGCTATACGCTTTATGCGTTGCTGGCGATGCATATCGGCGGCGCGCTCAAGCATGAATGGCTCGATCGTAAATCGGTGTTGAAGCGCATGAAGCCGTGAAGCCGCGGCACGAACACGGTTTCAACAACCAACGGCCAACAGCCCCAACCTGACATATTCGCTTTGAAGAAGACCCTCGAACAGGCACTCGCAGCCGCGTCGCCACGCATCCTGCCGCGTCGCGCGACGCTATGGAGCACGCTGATCCATTCCAGCGTCGTCGTGCTGTGGGCGCTGCTGTTCGCGCGGGCGTTCTTTCTGCGCGGTGCGCTTGCGTGGTCGACCGGTATTGCATATGTCATCTATGACACGTTGCTGCTCGCGTTCGTCACGTGGAAATCGTTGCCGCTCACGCGCCGCACGGCGCCGCTCGAAGCCGACTACGAACGGCGCGAACTGCCGGGCATGGGTGTGATCGTCGCGTCGCATAACGAGGCGGCCGTGTTGCCGGTCACGCTCGCCGCTCTGCTGCGGCAAACGCACGGCCCAGCGCAGATCGTGATCGCCGACGACGGCTCCACCGACGCCACCGCCGACCTGCTCACGCAACGCTTCGGCCTCACGCCCGCCGCCGAAGGCGTGCTGAGCGCGCCAAGTTCGCTGCATCCGAATCTGTTCTGGCTGCGCGTGCCGCACGGCGGCAAGGCGCGCGCGCTGAACGCCGCGATCACCGTGATGACGACCGATACCGTGATGACCGTCGACGCCGACACGCTGCTCGACGACGACGCAACCTATGCGATGCGCGCCGCGTTCGCGAGCGAACCATCGCTCGTCGCGGCGGCGGGCATTCTCGTGCCGGTCTGCGGCAAGTCGCTGTCGGGCCGCGTGTTCCAGTGGTTCCAGACCTACGAGTACATGCGCAACTTCATCGCGCGATTCGCGTGGATGCGTGCGGACAGCCTGCTGCTGATCTCGGGCGCATTCGCGTCGTTCCGCCGCGATGCGCTTGTCGCGGTCGGCGGCTTCGATCCGCAGTGCCTGGTCGAGGACTACGAGCTGATTCACCGGCTGCGCCGCTATTCGATCGATCACGAGCTCGGCTGGGACGTGCGCGTGGTCGGCGAAGCGCACGCGCGCACCGATGCGCCCGACACCCTCGCAAGCTTTCTGCGTCAGCGCCGCCGCTGGTTCGCGGGCTTCCTGCAGACTCAGTACTGGAACCGCGACATGACCGGCAATCCGCGCTACGGCACGCTGGGCATGCTGATGCTGCCGATCAAGGCGATCGATACGATGCAGCCGATCTACGGCCTCACGGCATTCGCATTGCTACTCGGTTTTCTATTCGGCGGACACGGCGCGATCGTCGTGTCGATCTTTAGCGTGATCGGTCTGAAAACGGCGATCGACCTGGCGTTTTATCTGTGGAGCATCCATCTGTACCGGCGCTGGACCGGCGAGCGCAGCGGCAACAGCCTCGGCATGGCGATGCTCGCGGCCGTCGCCGAGCCGTTCACGTTTCAGCTCGCGCGTCATCTGGGCGCCGCGCTCGGCTGGCTGCAGTTTTTGCGCGGCGGCCGCGCATGGGGCGTGCAACGGCGCACCGGACTGGTCGCAGGCGACGAGGATTGAGCAAGTCGATGGACAGCTCATAACCCAGGTCAATGTTTCTGTAGGGAGGGTGTGGTAAAGGTAGATTCTTCACGCCGATGCCGCTGATGCGCAACGTGTGCTGCGACGCATCGCGCATGCCCGCGACAGTGCCATGCGGCGGCCGCATCAAGTAGACTGGTGAAGATGCCGCACTGCCATGCAGCGCGGCAACCTTCTATCCGCTCGTGCACGGAGGCTTGACCTATGCATGCAGTTCCCCCGCTAGAACAGGAACAGGAAATCGCCGGCGCCGCGCTTGCCGCCGCGCCTGCTCAAGCCACTCACGACGCGCCGGTGCGTGATCTGCGCCGCGTCGCCATTCATCCCGATTACTGGTACCCGCTCGCGTGGTCGCATGAAGTGAAGCGCGGCAAGACGCTCGGCGTGACCTTCGCCGGCGATCCGATCGTGCTCGCGCGCACCGAGAGCGGCAAGGTGTTCGCGCTCGAAGACCGTTGTGCGCATCGGCAAGTGCCGCTGCATCAGGGCGTGGTCGACGGTGAATCGATTCGCTGCGGCTATCACGGCTGGACCTACGACTGCTCGGGCACCTGCATCGACGTGCCGTACCTCGGCCGCGAGCGTTTGCCGAACGGCGTGCGCTCTTATCCGTGTCAGGAAGTGGAGGGACTGATCTTCGTGTTTCCCGGCGATGCCGCGCTCGCCGACGAACGGCCGCTGCCGGACTTTCGTTCGGTGTCGGACCCGAAGTACAAGACGCGCCGCTTCGGCCGTCCGGTCAAGTGTCATTATTCGTTCATGCACGAGAACTTGATGGACATGAATCACCAGTTCCTGCATCGACGCCAGATGGGGCAGATGCGCGCGCGTTCGCTCGGGCGGCGGCGCGGTGAGGGCTGGGTCGAGATCGACTATACGTTCGCGCGGATGGCGGGCCAGCAGCCGATTGGCGAGGCGATGGTGTTCGGCGAGCGGCGCAAGACCGGTGGCTTCAACCACAAAGACGTGATGACGATCCGCACCGAATACCCGTACCAGACCCTGCAGATCCGCAACAACGACAAGACGCTGGTGATGGACCTGTGGATCGTCTATGTGCCGCTCGATCGCGAGCAGCGCACCAACCGGACCTTCGGGCTGCTGTCGATCCGCAAACCCGGCATTCCGGGCGTGATGAATCTTGCATGGCCGCTGCTGGTGTGGTTCACCGAGCGCATTTTCAAGGAGGATCGCGAGATCGTCGAGGCGGAGCAGCGCGCCCACGATTCGCAGGGAGCCGACTGGAATCACGAGGTATTCCCGGTCATCAACGACCTGCGCGCGCTGTTGCGCGAGTGCGGCGCGCCGGACAAGGTGGTCGGCGCGGGCACTGGCGATACCTCGGTGATCCGCTTCTGGGATTCGCGTCACGGCAATCCGCTCGCGAAGACCTGAGCGCAGCGCGGCGCGCTGCGGGTGTGTTCACCGGCGCCGCGCAAGCGGTCCCGCCACGGCTTTCTCCCTCGCTGGGAATTAATCCATCTCCGCACGGTAGACAATGCGCGGCGCGCAAGCGGCGATAATGTCGCACGGTACCGTTATTGCTCGCGAGTTTGCGCCAATCGACATTCGTCGCGTCTGCACCCGTGTACCATTGCGCTTTTTTCGAACTTCAAGACTCGCTCGTGACCACGCAACAATCCCCCACCGCCTCGCGTAAATCCCTCACTCTGCTGCAACTGCTTGGCCTGATCGGCGCCGCGGGCCTGATCGCGTCGTACGCGCTGAACCTGCTGTTACAGGCGCACTGAAGCAGCGCCCGCGTCGCGCGGGCAGCCTTTCGCCGGCGCGCGTCGCCGGCTTTCTCGAGATTCCGATTGCCATGTACAAGAAGGGCGTAGCCGTAGAAATCCAGTTTTCCCCCGAGCGGCTCAACGACGGCGCCGGCGATCCGTACTGGATCGATCTGACGCACGACGAAGCGCAGCGCCTGCTCGACAGTCTGCAGGCGCGGCTCGCGGGAACCGGTAGCGGCACGGTCGCGCCGCTCGTCGTGAGCCTCGATGCGACGGCGCGCACGACCGCGGCGGATGCCGCCGCGCTCGACACGCCCGATGCGCCGTCGGCCGCGAACGCCGCCGCGGCCGTCGAGTTCAAGCAATGGGTCTGCGTGATCTGCGGCTGGGTCTACGACGAAGCCGCCGGCGTGCCGGAAGAGGGCATCGCGCCGGGCACGCGCTGGGCCGATGTGCCGGCCGACTGGCGCTGCCCGCTGTGCGATGTGGGCAAGGACGATTTTGCGCTGGTGGAGTTTTAAGGGTTCCCTTCCGGATAATCCGCGCCCTCGGTCGTCGCTCGCCAGGTGTCGAAATCGCCGCGCATGAAATCGAGCTTCTTGTACGCGAGATCGAGCGCGGCCTTGCCGAGCAGCAAACGCAGCGGCGGCGCGTCCGACAACGCCGCATCGATGATCGCCTGCGCGGCGCGTACCGGGTCGCCGGCCTGCTTGCCGCTGCGCGCTTCGGTCTGCTTGCGGCGCTCGCCGGCGGTCGACGCGTAGTCGTCGATCAGCGTCGCCGACTGCTTGATCGACGGCCCCGCCCAGTTGGTGCGGAACGGCCCCGGCTCGACGATCAGCACGCCGATGCCGAGCGGCTTCACTTCCAGCGCCAGCGACTCCGACAGCCCTTCGACCGCGTACTTGGTCGCATGATAAAAGCCGGTCGCCGCGAAACTCGTAATGCCGCCGATCGACGACACGTTGACGATCAAACCGCTGCGCTGCTCGCGCATGATCGGCAGCACGGCCTTCGTGATGTCGATGAGACCGAACACGTTGGTCTCGAACATCGCGCGCACTTCGCTGTCGTCGCCTTCCTCGATTGCGGCCAGATAACCGTAGCCCGCGTTGTTGACGAGCGCGTCGATGCGGCCGAAATGGCGTTTCGCCTGCGCGACCACGGTTTCGATCTGCGCGCGATTGGTCACATCGAGCGGCAGCACCAGCGCGCGCTCGCCGTGCCCCTCTGCGATGTCCTTCACTTTCGCTGCATCGCGCGCGGTGACGACCGCGCGCCAGCCACGTTCGAGCACGAGCTTCGCGAGCTCGCGGCCGAAACCGGTGGAACAGCCTGTGATCAGCCAGACGGGATTGTCTCGATTCATCATGTGGAACACTCCTGTTGAGGGTCTATGACGTGAAGACTCGAAAACGGCGCGCCGATGCGGCGCGAACGCGCGGCGCGTCGGTAATCGGTATGCGGGTGATGTCAGCTTGCAGCGTGCCCGGTTCGCGCGGCGGATGATTCGGGCGGTAGCCCCGCGCGAGCGCGCGTGCTGCTGCGCGGATTCGCCGGGCGATGAGGCGGGGCGCCGCCGTGACTGCTATGACTGCGAGGACCGCGTGGGGCTAGTGTGACGTTTCAATTGTAGTCGCAGCGCAGCGGCTTCGCTTTGCAGCGCGCCGACGAACGCGTCCGCGAGCGGATGCGCGGGCCGGTGCTCGGGACGGATGACGCTGACGCGAAACGGCAGCGATAACGCGAGCGGCCGGATATGCAGATTGCGGCCCGCGAAATCGAGAGCGGTCAGCGGATTGACGATCGCGATGCCGAGCCCCTGCCGCACGAAGCTGCACACGGACACCGCGGTCGGTGTTTCGAACAACAGGCGGCGCGCGATGCCAGCCCGCGCGAACGCTTCGTCGATCTGCAGCCGGTAGGGATCGTTGGCGGACAGGCTGATGAACGCCTGATCCGCGCAGTCTTTCAACGCGATCACGCGTTTAGCGAGCAGCGGGTGAGCGTCGGGCAGCACGCATACTTCATCGACGGCGATCAGCGGCGTGAGCCGCGTGCCGGGCGGCGGCGCGTCGTGCTCGGTGAGGCCGAGGTCGTAGCGCTGCGCGGTCAGCCATTCTTCGAGAAACGGCGACTCCTGCGTCGCGATCGAAACGCTGACACCCGGCTGGGCATCGTGAAAGCGTTTGACGGCGCCCGGCAGAATCGAATGCGAAAACACCGGCAGCGCGATCACGGACAGCTGGCCGCCCTTGAATTCGCGCAGCGCGGCCGCCGTCGACGCGACGCGCTCCAGCCCGACATACGCGCGCTGAATCTCGTCGAACAGCGTCAGCGCGGATTGCGTTGGGCGCAACCGGCCCTGCACGCGTTCGAACAACGCGAAGCCGATGCTCTGTTCCATGCGGGCGAGTTCGCGGCTCACGGTGGGCTGCGACGTGAACAGCATCTCGGCTGCCTTGGTGACGCTGCCGGCCGTCATCAGCGCGCGGAAGATTTCGATGTGCCGGTGCGTGAGCGCCATGTGGGTTTGGGATATATCAGAAGTGAATAGATCAGCGATAGATTGGTATTTTACTGAATGATCGCCGCGGCTCATCATCTCGGCTACCGCTTTCACAAAGCTTCGACATGCAACCGACCATGACGCCATTCAACCCCCATCAACTCGCCGGGCTCGCGCGCCAGCACGGCACGCCGCTATGGGTGTACGACGCCGACACGATCCGCCAGCGCATCGCGCAGTTGCGCAGCTTCGACACGATCCGCTACGCGCAGAAGGCCTGTTCGAACGTGCACATCCTGAAGCTGATGCGCGACGAAGGCGTGATGGTCGATGCAGTCTCTGTAGGCGAACTGGCGCGCAGTTTTGCGGCGGGGTTTGCGGCTCAACCTGCGTCGCACGACGCACCCGAAGGCGTGGTATTCACCGCCGACGTGCTCGACCATGCGACGCTGGCCACCGTGCTCGACGAGCGGATCACGGTCAACGCCGGCTCGCTCGACATGCTCGACCGGCTCGGACGGCATGCGAGCGAAGGCCATCGCGTGTGGCTGCGGATCAACCCAGGCTTCGGTCACGGCCATAGCAGCAAGACCAACACTGGCGGCGAGCACAGCAAGCACGGCATCTGGCGCGACGACCTGCCACGCGCGCTCGAACTGGTGCGGCGCTATCGGCTGAAGCTCGTCGGGCTGCACATGCATATCGGCTCCGGTGTCGACTACGCGCATCTCGCGAAAGTCTGCGACGCGATGGTCGATGCAGTGTCTGAACTCGATGAGGATATCGAGGCGATTTCCGCGGGCGGTGGTTTGTCGGTGCCGTATCGCGACGGCGAGCCGAGCGTCGATACCGCGCATTACTTCCGGCTGTGGGACGATGCGCGGCGGCGCATCGAAGCGCGCGTCGGGCATCGTGTGCGGCTCGAAATCGAACCTGGGCGCTTTCTGGTCGCGCGGGCAGGGGTGCTGGTCGCCGAAGTGCACGCGCTGAACCGGCGGCCGTCGCGGCAATTCGCGCTGCTCGACGCGGGCTTCAACGACCTCGTACGGCCATCGTTCTACGGCAGCCATCACGAGATCAGCGTGCTTAGGCGCGACGGCACGCCGAGCGATGCGCCGGTCGACTGGTTGAGCGTGGCGGGGCCGTTGTGCGAGGCCGGCGACGTGTTTACGCAGGCGGAAGGCGGAGTCGTGACGAGCCGCTCGATGCCCGCGCCTCAAGTAGGCGACCTGCTCGTGTTTCACGATGCGGGCGCGTACGGCGCGTCGATGTCATCGAACTACAACAGCCGGCCGCTTGCTCCCGAGGTGCTGATCGAGCGCGGCAATGCGCGGCTGATCCGGCGCAGGCAGCGCATCGAAGAATTGATCGCGCTCGAAGAAACGGCGGGTTGAACTTCAAAGCTCAACGCGCCCGCACCGTGCGCGTGTACGACGCGATCATCGTCGCGAACTCCTGCGCGGCTGGCGTCAGCGGAATCGCCGCGCGTTGCAGCAGACACACGTTCTGCTGCAACGCGCGCTCGCGCACCGGGATCGTCGTCAGCATGTCCGCGAACGGCCCGCGCTTCGTGATGACCGACGATTCGAGCGACAGGCAATCCGTCGCGCCTACCAGATGCAACGTCTCGTATAAGCCCTCGACGGTCGCGACGATCTTCGGCGGTGGCAAACCGTGGCTGTCGAACAGATGGCTCAAGCGGTTGACGTGCGGCTCCTCGGTCAGATTCGGCGAGCGCGTCGTCACCCACGTGCAATCGACGAGCTCGGCGAGCGACTTCGCGCCCGCCTTCGGATGACCACGCTGGCACACGATCACCGGGTCGGACGGATAGAGCGGCGTGACCGACAGATCGGCGGTATCGGTCTGCTTCGAAACGAGCGCGACCGCGAAATCCAACGTGCCTTCGCGGATCCACGAAATCATCATGCGCGACGTGCCCGTGCGCAGATGCACGGCGACGCGCTCGAAGCGCGCACGAAATTCCATCAGCACCGGCGCGAACGCGTCGACGAGCGGCTCGGTCGTCATGCCGAACGTCACCTCGCCCACGTAGTCGCCGCGCAACTGACGCACGTCCTCCTCGGCCCGCTCGCATTCACCGAGGATCGCGCCGGCCCGCTGCAGCAGCCGCTGGCCTAGCGTGGTCAGCGCAATGCCGCGATTGGTGCGCGTGAACAGCGTTGCGCCGAGCATCGATTCGAGATTCTGCAACTGCTGCGTGATGCCGCTTTGGGCGATGCCGAGCGCGCGCGACGCCGCGCGGATGCTGCCATGCTCGGCGACCGCCGTGAACGCGCGCAACTGCGAAATCGTCAATGCCATGGCGTCAGGGTCGGGTGATCGGTAAAAGTGATCATGATAGTCCGAACGAGACTTCTTTGAGGCGCGGCGGCAGCTTACGATCGCGCTGTCCTGATCCGCTCCCCGTCGCCTTCCATGAAAACTCTGCTGATGACTCTTTGCGCCGCGCTGGCTTTCAGCAGCGGCGCGTTCGCCGCTGACGCCAACACATTGCGCCTCGGCATCGACCCGACCTATCCGCCGATGGACTCGAAGGCACCCGACGGCAGCCTGAAGGGCTTCGACGTCGATCTCGGCAACGAGATTTGCCGGCGCATCCACGCGCATTGCCAGTGGGTCGAACTCGAGTTTTCGGGCATGATCCCGGCGCTGCAGGCACGCAAGATCGACGCGGTGCTGTCGTCGATGGCGATCACCGAGAAGCGCGAGCAGCAGATTTTGTTTTCGTCGAAGCTGTTCCAGTTCAAGTCGCGGCTGATCGCGCGGCAAGGCTCAGCGCTCGCGCCTACGGCGAGCGGACTTGCCGGCAAGCAGATCGGCGTGCAGTCGGGCACGCAGTTCGAGGGCTACGCGCTGAAGAACTGGACGCCGCTCGGCGCGAACGTGGTCGCCTACAAGAGCCAGGACGAGGTGTTCGCCGATCTGCGCAACGGGCGGCTCGACGGTGCGTTGCTCGGCACCGTCGAGGCCGATTACGGCTTCCTGCGCACGCCCGCGGGCAAGGGCTTCGCGTTTGTCGGCGAGCCGCTTTCGATGGGCGATCGCGGCGTCGGCATCGGCTTGCGCAAAGACGAAACCGGGGTGCAGGCATCGATCAACGCGGCGATCGCGTCGATGCGCGAGGACGGCACCTATGCGCGGATTGCGAAGAAGTACTTCGACTTCGATCCGTACGGCAACTGATCCGGATTTCCAACTCATCTTCACAGCTTTCCATTCATGAACAGGCAATCGATTCCGCTTCTGTCGCCGGCTATCGGCACGCACCGCGAGCTGGTGTCGTTTCATTTCGGCCCGGCCAATAGCGCGCAGAAGATCTACATCCAGGCGTCGCTGCATGCCGACGAAACACCGTCGATGCTGACCACGGTGCTGCTGAAACGGCGTTTGCTGGAGCTCGAACAGGCCGGCGCGCTGAATGCGGAAATCGTGCTCGTGCCGGTGTCGAATCCGGTCGGGCTCAGTCAATACGTGCTCGGTCAGTTCGTCGGCCGCTTCGATCTCGGCAGCGGCAAGAACTTCAACCGGCATTTCGTGCAGTTCACGAAGCTCGTCGAGAATGCAAAGGAGGTGCTGGGTACCGACGCGAACGAGAACCGCCGCATCGTGCGCGCACTGCTCGCGGCCGAACTTGCGCGACAGAAGCCGCTGACCGAATTCGACTCGCTGCAACTGGCGCTGCTGAAGCTGTCGTGCGACGCGGACGTCGTGATCGATCTGCATTGCTCGCTCGAAGCGGCGATGCATGTGTACACGAGCGAGGCAGCGTGGGCCGAGTTCGAGCCGCTGTCGCGCTACCTCGGCGCCGAGGCTTCGTTGCTCGCGACGGATTCGGGCGGCGGCGCGTTCGACGAAACGCATAGCCTACTGTGGTGGACGTTGCAGCAGCAGATGCCGGCGAGTAAGCCGGTGCCGACCGGGTCGATCGCGGTGACGGTCGAATGCCGCGGCCAGCGCGACGTGTCGTACGAAATCGCGCAGCAGGATGCCGACGCGCTCGTCGACTATCTGGTGTGGCGCGGTGCGATTCGCGGTGAGGCCAAGCCGTTGCCGCCGCTGTTGTCGCCGGCGACGCCGCTCGCGGGCAGCGAGCAGTTCTATGCGCCGGTAAGCGGGATTCTCGTGCACCGCGCGAAGATCGGCGACACGATCCGCGTCGGCCAGCCGCTGTTCGATATCGTCGATCCGCTGACCGACGAGACGACCA
Organism: Paraburkholderia sp. JPY465; assembly: GCF_050436725.1. Classification (NCBI taxonomy): domain Bacteria; kingdom Pseudomonadati; phylum Pseudomonadota; class Betaproteobacteria; order Burkholderiales; family Burkholderiaceae; genus Paraburkholderia; species Paraburkholderia sp. JPY465. Next base: position 1,398,130 of record NZ_JBNDMT010000002.1, on the reverse strand, counting down.
CGATCGCGAGCCATACCGAAGGGGTGCTGTATATGCGGCGCGCGATCCGTTTCGTGACGGCCGGTGCGCCGCTCGGTCGCGTGACCGGCACGCGGCCGATCAGAACGGGTGTGTTGCTGGGCGCCTGATCGTTTGACGGAGGCGCGCGCCTCGTCGCACCGCCTACGCGCGGGCGGCAAGAGCTACGACGCATCGCGTGCCGCTATGCCGGCCTCGGCATCCGGGACCGCGTCGACGCATCGCGCGACGGCGCTCACATGCGCCGCTGCAGCGTTGCCGTGAAGTTGAATGGCGCGACCCGACGCGGCTATTCCGCGTCTCGCCGATTGTGCGGATTTAATCTCTTTCAGCCGCGAAAAAGCCCAAGCCCGCTTGCGGACAAAGGCCGATACTCGTCGTCATATTCAACGTGTGTCGGCGCGGCCGGCTTTTTGAAGGAGACGGACAAAGTGAGCAAGGCTATCCAGTGGAGCGGGGTGTTTCCCGCCGTCAGCACCCAGTTCAAGCCGGATTTCTCGCTCGACATCGACGCGACGCACCGCGTGGTCAGCAATCTCGTCAAGGATGGCGTGTCGGGTCTGGTGGTCTGCGGCACGGTCGGTGAAAACACTTCGCTGAGCACGTCGGAAAAGTTGCAGGTGATCGAGGCCGCGCGCGACGCGTGCGGCGGCAAGGTGCCGGTCGTCGCGGGCGTCGCCGAGTTCACGACCGAGTTCGCGCGGCAGACGGTGCGTGAAGCGGCGCGTGTCGGCGTCGACGGCGTGATGGTGATGCCGGCGCTCGTCTATTCCGCGAAGCCGCACGAAACCGCCGCGCATTTCCGCTCGGTCGCGACCAGCACCGACCTGCCGGTGATGATCTACAACAACCCGCCGATCTACAAGAACGACGTGACGCCGGACGTGCTGATCGCGCTGCAGGACTGCGAGAACATCGTCTGCTTCAAGGATTCCTCGGGCGATACGCGGCGCTTCATCGATCTGCGCAACGCGGTGGGCGACCGCTTCGTGCTGTTCGCCGGCCTCGACGACGTGGTGGTCGAAAGCATCGCGGTGGGTGCGGAAGGGTGGGTGTCGGGGATGTCGAACGCGTTCCCGAAGGAAGGCGAGACGCTGTTTCGTCTCGCCACGCAGAAGCGTTTCGATGAAGCGTTGGCGCTGTACAGCTGGTTCATGCCGCTGTTGCACCTCGACGCGCGCCCTGACCTCGTGCAATGCATCAAGCTGTGCGAGGAACTGCTCGGCCGAGGCAGCGCCGTTACGCGTCCGCCGCGCCTCGCGCTGCAAGGCGACACGCTCGCCGAAGTCAAAGACATCGTCGCGAAGGCGCTCGCTACGCGTCCGACGCTGCCGGACGTTGGTCTTTAGGAACGCCTGAAAGACATCGGCATCCTGTCCGCCTGGTAGGGGAAACAGGATGCCGAACCCCAACCGCGAGCGCTGATCTCAACTCGCCGTCAGCACCGGAGCGACCGCAGCCGGATCGCTGATACTCGGCCGGCCGTTCTCGACGTGACCGGCAAAGCGGCGCGAGAAGCTTGCGTCGTCGCTGCTCGTCACCGTCAGGTCGTACCAGTGATGGCTCGACGCAAGCACCCAGCCTTCTTCGATATGGGCATTGGCCGGCACGACCATGGTGCGCGGCCGCGCGCCGTACGCGTTGTCGATCACAGTCAGATGCGCGATGCCACGACTGCCGTTGCTGAACCTCAGGAACACGTTGCCATTCGCGACGTCGTATCGCGCGGTCACTTCAGGCTGAGCCGTCTTGTAGTTGTTATGCACATTCTGCGTGCTCGCCTGCGTGTTCCCCGCGAACTTGCGCACGAAGCCGTTCGGACCGAACACGTCGAACGCATACACGCCGTTCGTCGTGCTCAGGTTGAACGTATCGCTGAGCGACTTGCCCGCTTCGACCGTGTAGCGCCACGGACCATCGGTGCGATTCGTCGCGTACACATAGAAGTGCGCGCCCTGCTCGCCGGTGTTGCCGATCGTGATTTCAAACGTGTTCCTGTCCGCATTCGCCGCGCCGTTCACGTGCAGTTCGTACGGCAACGCGCGCGCAAAGCGGATGCCCGCTTCTTGCGCTTCGACCGGAGCCGGCGTCGTCGGCACGGTCGGCTTCGGTTGCGTCTTGCACTGGTTGTCGGCCATGTCCAGGTAGCTTTTGGTATCCGGCAGCGTCGGCATCCTTGAATCCGGCGTGCGGAAGTCGAACGCGGTGCTCAGATCGCCGCACACCGCGCGACGCCATGCCGTGATGTTCGGCTCATGCACGCCGAAGCGCGTTTCGATGAAGCGGATCACCGACGTGTGATCGAACACCTGCGAGCACACGAAGCCGCCCTTGGTCCACGGCGACACGATCGTCATCGGCACGCGCGGGCCGAGGCCGTACGGATAGCCGTCGGCCGTGTATTTGCCGCCGCGCAGCGGATTGACGACGTCGTGGATCTCGCCGTCGGTCGTCACTGTCGACTTGCCTTGTGCGGACGTCGTCGGCGGTTGCGGCGGCACGAGGTGATCGAAGAAGCCGTCGTTCTCGTCGTACATGACGAAGAGCACGGTCTTGCTCCACACCTCGGGGTTCGACGTCAGCGCGTCGAGAATCTGCGTCGTGTATTCGGCGCCGTACGCGGGCGTGAAGTTCGGATGCTCCGAATACGCAGCCGGCGCGCACAGCCACGACACCTGCGGCAGCCGGTTCGCGAGCACGTCGGCTTTCAGGTCGTCGACCGTGCGCACGGTTTGCGCGCGCTCGTGGAGCGGCGAACCCGGCTGAGCGTTGATGAAATTCGTGAAGTTCTGAAGGATGTTGGTGCCGTAGTTGCCGTTAAGCGGATCGAAGGCCGTCGTGCCCTGCTGATAGATCTGCCATGAAATGCCCGCGGCCTGCAGACGCTCCGGATACGTGGTCCACGACAGCAACTGATAATTCGGCGGACGATCGCCGTCCGCCCAATCGTTGTTGTCGAGCAGCGGGCCGCCCAGCGTGCCGGTCGGGTCGATCGTGCCGGTCATCAGATACGCGCGGTTCGGGTGCGTCGGTCCCGGCAGCGAGCAGTAGTACGCATCGCAAATCGTGAATGCGTCGGCGAGCGCGTAGTGGAATGGGATGTCGCTACGCAGGTGGTAGCCCATCGTCATGCCGGTCTTGTTGGCGGGCCATTGGTCGCAGCGGCCGCGGTCGATCGCGGATTGGGTCTTGTGCCACGTGTGATCGAGTTCGCCGACGCATTGCGCGCTCGTCGTCGCGGTGTTCAGATGGAACGGCAGCATGGGCCTGGCCGGGTCTTCCTTCGACGGCTGATTCCACACCGGCAGACCGCTCGGCAGCGGAATCGGGAAGCGGTCGTTGTAGCCGCGCACGCCGCGCAAATGACCGAAGTAGTGGTCGAACGAGCGGTTCTCCTGCATGAACACCACGATGTGCTCGACGTCGCGAATCGTGCCCGTGCGCGAAAACGCGGGCACTGCCAGCGCGTTGCGGATCGACTCGGGCAATGCGCTCATCGCGGCGGCGGCGCCCGCGGATGAAGCCACGGTTTGCAGGAAACGGCGACGACTAGTTGATGTCATCGAATATCACCTTCTGCGTAAAGGAAGAATAGCGCGGGTGGACGCGAAGTTGGGGTGTTTCGTTGTCGGTGACACGTTGCTCTTGCCGATCAGTTGCGAGCTAGTCGTCGGTTGATCGAAAGACAATGGAAAGTATTGGGAAGATCGATGTTCATGGCGCTGCCATCTGCGCTATGTTTGCTGCATTCCGGTTCGCGTATGAGCACGATTCAATGACTCGCATCGATTCATCCATCGACATCTCGCAACTCGAAGACGAATGGCTCGAAGCCGACGGCTTCGGCGGCTTTGCGTCGGGCACGGTCGGTATGTTGCGCACGCGCCGCTACCATGCGCTGCTGCTAGCCGCGACGCGCGCGCCGGGCGGGCGCATGGTGCTCGTCAACGGCATCGAGGCGTGGGTAGAGGCGGGCGGCGAGCGCTTCCCGGTGACCATGCAACGCTATGGGCCTGACGTGATCTATCCGGATCTGCGCGGCAAGCTGCTCGGTTTCGATACCGCGCCGTGGCCGAGCTGGCGCATTCGACTCGATACGCATACTGCGATCATCGCCGAGGTGTTCGTCAGCAAAGCGACGTGCGAAACGGTATTGCGCTGGCGGCTCGAAGGCGGCGGACTCGATGCGCCGATGATGAAGGTCAGACCGCTGTTGTCGGGCCGCGATTATCACGCGTTGCATCACGAGAATCCGGCCTTCGACTTCGGTGCGCTACTCAGCGCCGATCAATCGTGCGCGAGCTGGCAGCCGTATGGCGGACTGCCGGTCGTGCGGGCGGCGACGAACGGCACCTATACGCATGCGCCCGAGTGGTATCGCAACTTCTGCTACGTGCGCGAGCAGGAGCGCGGTCTCGACTGCAGCGAAGACCTCGCGGCGCCCGGCGTGTTCAGCTTCGATCTCGCACAGGGTGAAGCGGTGATGATTCTGAGTGCAGCGAGCACGGCCGCCACCCAAAGCTCCAACGACAAACCGCAAGCCGCCGCCCACGCCGCCGAGCTCGCCGACACCGAACAACAACGCCGCACCGCACTCGGCTCGCGCCTGCAGCGGTCGGCCGACGCCTACGTCGTCACGCGCAACGAAGGCCGCACGATCCTCGCAGGCTTTCCGTGGTTCACCGACTGGGGCCGCGACACCTTCATCGCGATGCGCGGCCTGCTGATCGCATCGAACCGTCTCGACGAGGCCGAAGCGATCCTGCTCGAATGGTCGGGCACGCTGTCCGACGGCATGCTGCCGAACCGCTTCCCCGACTATGGCGACGCGCCCGAATACAACTCGGTCGATGCGTCGCTATGGTTCATCGTCGCGGTTCACGACTATCTGGCTATGCCCCATGCAAGCGCGCAGACGCGCGCGCATCTGCAGCAAGCCGCCGAAGCGATCCTGACCGGCTACACGAACGGCACGCGCTTTCACATCGCCTGCTGTCCCGACGACGGTCTGCTGCGCGCCGGCATCCCCGGCGTGCAACTGACGTGGATGGATGCGAAAGTCGGCGATTGGGTCGTCACGCCGCGCATCGGCAAGCCGGTCGAAGTGCAGGCGCTATGGATCAATGCGCTGCGAATCGCGTCGGCATGGAACCCGCAGTGGCGGCAGGCTGCGGAGCAAGCGACGCTCGCATTTCACCGGCGCTTCGTCGATCCGGCCACGCAGACGCTGTTCGATAGCGTCGACGTCGATCATGTGCCGGGTACGGTCGATCGCTCGGTCCGGCCGAACCAGATCTTCGCGATCGGTGGCCTGCCGTTTCCGCTGCTCGAAGGCGCGGCGGCGCGCGCGGTCGTGGCGCAGGTCGAAGCGCAATTGCTGACGCCGCTCGGCCTGCGCTCGCTTGCGCCGTCCGATCCGGCCTATCGCGGCCACTACCGCGGCGCGCAGCTCGAACGCGACGGCGCCTATCATCAGGGCACCGTGTGGGTATGGCTGATCGGCCCGTTCGTCGAAGCGTGGCTGCGAGTGAATGGCACAAGCGCCACGAATCTCGCGCAGGCGAGGACGCGTTTTCTCGCGCCGCTGTACCAGCATCTCGATCACGCAGGGCTCGACCACCTGTCCGAGATCGCCGACGGCGATGCGCCGCACGCGCCCGCCGGCACGCCGTTCCAGGCCTGGTCGCTCGGAGAAATGCTGCGCGTCGAAAGTCTGCTTGCCCGATTCGAGCGCGACGGGGCGTAAACCGCGCTACGATGTTGGGTCCTACCGCCAGGCTTGTTGCAAGGACGTTCTCATGCCACCGCTGCGCGCTGCCAATCTGCTTGCCACGCTCGAAGGTTCCCGGCTGCATTCGCCCGAATGCGGCCACTGGCAGCGCTGGGGGCCGTATCTGAGCGAGCGCCAGTGGGGCACGGTGCGCGAGGACTACAGCGCGGACGGCACCGCCTGGGACTCGTTTCCGCACGACCATGCGCGCAGCCGCGCCTACCGCTGGGGCGAAGACGGCATCGCCGGATTCGGCGACGACCGGCTCAGCTGGTGTGTATCGCTCGCGCTGTGGAACCGCAAGGACCCGATCATCAAGGAGCGCCTGTTCGGCCTGACCAACGCGCAGGGCAATCACGGCGAGGACGTGAAGGAGCTGTACTTCTATCTGGACGGCACGCCCACGCACTCTTACATGCGCATGCTGTACAAGTACCCACATGCGGCCTATCCGTATCAGGATCTGATCGACGAAAACGCGCGCCGCGGCGGGGACATGCCGGAGTACGAAGTGCTCGATACCGGCGTGTTCGACGATCTGCGCTATTTCGACGTGCAGGTCGAATACGCGAAGCACACGCCCGATGACATCGTGATGCGCGTGACGATCGAAAATCGCGCGGACGAGGCGGCCTCGCTCGACGTGCTGCCGCAGATCTGGGCGCGCAACTCGTGGTCGTGGAAGGAGAACAAGGACAAGCCGAAGCTCGTCGCCGGCACCGACCACGACGGCGCGGTGCGTCTGCTTGGCCATCACCATGTGCATGAGCCGATCGTGGTGACCGCGTGGTCGAAGGACGCGCCGCAACTCGCGTGGCTGTTCTGCGAGAACGACACCAACGTCAAGCGGCTGTTCGGCATGGACGGTGCGGGCCCGTTCAAGGACGGCTTCAACGACTACCTCGTGCACGGCGACGCGAACGCGATCCGTCGTGACGCAGGCACCAAGGCCGCCGCGCATGCGCAGCTGGAACTCGGGCCGCATGCACGCGCGGTGGTGTATCTGCGCTGGCACCCGCAATCGGCGACCGATGAAGCGCCATTCGATGCCGACGCGTTGATCGCGCGCCGCCTCGCCGAGGCGGACGAATTCTATGGCGCGTTGCAGCACGAGATCACCGACCGCGATGCGCGCCTCGTGCAACGCCAGGCGCTCGCCGGCATGCTGTGGTCGAAGCAGTACTACCAGTACGACGTGCAGCGCTGGCTCGACGGCGACCCACTGCAGCCGAGCCCGCCCGCCGCGCGCAAGCAGGGCCGCAACAGGGACTGGCGACATCTGTGCAACGCGGACATCGTGTCGATGCCGGACAAGTGGGAATACCCGTGGTACGCGTCGTGGGACCTCGCGTTTCATGCCGCCGCGTTCGCGCTGATCGATCCGGCGTTCGCGAAGAAGCAATTGCTGCTGCTCGTGAAGGACCGCTATCAACACCCGAACGGCCAGTTGCCCGCTTACGAATGGGCGCTCAGCGACGCGAACCCGCCCGTGCATGCTTGGGCCGCATGGCGCGTGTACGAGATCGATCGCGCGCTGACCGGCAAGGCGGACCGCGATTTTCTGGAGCTCGTGTTTCACAAGCTGCTGTTGAATTTCTCGTGGTGGGTGAATCGCAAGGACGCCGACGGCCACAATATTTTCCAGGGCGGCTTTCTCGGGCTCGACAACGTCGGCATCTTCGACCGCTCGTCGCCGCTGCCGACCGGCGGCCACATCGACCAGGCCGACGGCACCGCGTGGATGGCCGCGTATGCGCTCGACCTGATGCGGATCGCGCTCGAACTCGCTTACGCGAATCACGTGTTCGTCGACATCGGCGTGAAGTTCTTCGAGCACTTCCTGTACATCGCGGAAGCGGTCAGTTGCGACGACGGCTGCGACACGGGTCTGTGGGACAGCGCGGACGAATTCTTCTACGACAAGCTGCGCTTGCCCGACGGCAGCAACATGCCGATGCGCGTTCGCTCGATCGTCGGACTGATACCTCTGTTCGCCGTGCATGTGCTCGAAGAGCGTTTGCATGGCGGCTTGCCGGGCTTGCGCGAGCGCCTCGTATGGTTTCTCGAGCATCGGCCCGATCTCGCGAAGCTGGTGTCGCGCTGGAACGAACCCGGCAAGGGCAACGCGCTGCTGTTGTCGTTGTTGCGCGGGCATCGGATGAAGGCGTTGTTACGGCGAGCGCTCGACGAAAGCGAATTTCTTTCCGATCACGGCGTGCGGGCGTTGTCGCGTTGCCATCGCGAGCATCCGTTCGTGTTCCAGCACAACGGCAACAGCTTCTGCGTGAAGTATCTGCCGGCCGAATCCGATACCCGTGTGTTCGGCGGCAATTCGAACTGGCGCGGGCCGGTGTGGATGCCGGTCAACTATCTGCTGATCGAATCGCTGTACGAGTTTCATCGCTATTACGGCGATGATTTCCGCGTCGAGTATCCGACCGGGTCGGGCCAGAAGTTCTCGTTGAGCGAAATCGGCGACGAACTCGCGCGCCGCGCGACCACGCTGTTCCTGAAGGACAAGAACGGCGAGCGGCCGGTGATGGGCGCGTATCCGCTGTTGCAGGCGGACCCGCGTTCACAGGATCTGATCCTGTTCCACGAGTATTTTCATGGCGACAACGGTCGTGGCGTCGGCGCTTCGCATCAGACCGGCTGGACCGGGCTCGTCGCGTTGCTGTTGCAGCCGCGCGCGATGGCGGCGTCGGGCAACGTGCCGCTTGCCGGGGAACCGGCGCCGGCGCCCGCGCCGATTCCGGTGAAAGAACCGGTGCCGTCGCTCGCGGCCGCGACGTCGAAGTAAGCACGCCGCGCGCTCGCGCGCGAAGGCGATTGAACTGTGCGGCAGCGCCCGTGGTCTTTCATGTATCGCCACGCTCGTTCCATCGGCCTACCAGGTTCCAGGTGAATCCCATGTCGACTACACCGAACTCTTCCGCCTCTTCCGATCAGACCAACGCAACGCCCGCCTTGAGCTGCAAGCTCAGCTCGAACCGATACGACACGCTGTCGTCGCCCGCCGGCAAGAAGCCCGCACCGCCGTGCACGCTCGTGATCTTCGGCGCGGGCGGCGATCTGACCAAACGTCTGTTGATGCCGGCGCTCTACAACCTCTCGGTCGATGGACTGCTCGACGACAGCATGAAGATCATCGGCGTCAATCACGGTGAGCGCGAAACGCGCGAATGGTGCGACGAACTGCATACGTCGCTGCAGAAATTCGCCGCCGACAAGGCCAGCACCTTCCACGCCGGCAAGCTCGACGACAACGCGTGGAACTGGGTCGCGCAGCGCCTCGAATACATGGCGGGCGAGTTCGAATCCGACGATACGTTCGCCAAGATGAAACAGAAGCTCGATCAGTCGAAAGTCGGCAACGTGATTTTTTACCTCGCGGTCGGCGCGCGTTTTTTCAAACCGATCGCCGAGCGGCTCGGCAAGGCCGGTCTGCTGAAGGAAGGCGACGGTGCGAACGGCGGCTTTCGGCGTCTCGTGATCGAGAAGCCGTTCGGCACTGATCTCGCATCGGCGCGCGATCTGAACGCGCACATCCTGTCGTATGCGAAGGAATCGCAGGTGTACCGCATCGACCATTTTCTCGGCAAGGACACCGTGCAGAGCATTCTCGCGGTGCGCTTCGCGAATGCGATGTTCGAGCCGGTCTGGCGGCGCGAGTACATCGACTGCGTGCAGATCACGGCGGCGGAAACGATCGGCGTCGAGGGGCGCGGTCGGTTCTACGAGCAGACCGGCGCGTTTCGCGACATGGTGCCGAACCATCTGTTCCAACTGCTCGGCATCGTTGCGATGGAGCCGCCGAATTCGTTCGACGCCGAAGCCGTGCGCGACAAGAAGGTCGAGCTGTTCGACGCGATCCAGCCGCTGAAGCCCGACGGCGTCGTATTCGGCCAGTACGAAACAGGGCCCGCCGGTGTGGGCTATCGCGAGGAGCCCGACGTCGCGCCCGGCAGCACGACCGAAACCTACGCGGCGGCGCGCGTGTTCGTCGAGAACTGGCGTTGGGCCGGCGTGCCGTTCTATCTGCGTACCGGCAAGCGGCTCTCAGTGCGCCGCACCGAAATTTCGGTGCAGTTGAAGCCGGTGCCGTTCCGCCTGTTCCGCGACACGCCGGTCAACGCATTGACGCCGAACGTGCTGACGTTGCGCATCGATCCCGAGCACGGCTCGAGTTTCGATTTCAATGTGAAGGCGCCGGGCCCGGTGATGCAGATCGGTGCGGTGCAATCGTCGTTCAACTATGGCGACTTCTTCGATGAGCGCGCGAACGTCGGATACGAGACGCTGCTATACGACTGCATGCTCGGCGACGCAACGTTGTTCCAGCGCGCCGATGGCATCGAGACGGCCTGGTGTGCGGTCGACGACGTGCTGCATCCGAAGAGCGGCGGTGCTCTGCCGGTGCACGGTTACGCCGCAGGCAGCGACGGGCCGGCCGAAGCCGACGCGCTACTCGCGCGCGATGGCCACGCGTGGCGGCCGTTGCAGCAGAAAGCGCCTAGTGGCAAGTCGTAGCGGCAGCTTTGAACGAACCCGCAGAAACGCATCACAACCGCCTCACCACAACCTGGAGACATCGTGGCGACACGCAACAGGAACGCAGTGAAACGAAACGCGCCGAAGAGCGGCAGCGAGCACATCCTCGCGATCGACGTCGGCGGCACCGGCCTTAAGGCCGCGATCATCGACGCCAACGGGCAGATGAAAACCGAGCGTGTGCGCGTTGCGACGCCGCATCCGTGCACGCCGGATCAACTGGTTGACGCGCTCGTGCAGCTCGTGGCTCCGCTCATCGAGCAGGTGCAGCCTGTTTGTATCTCGATCGGCTTTCCGGGTGTCGTGCGCGATAACCGCATTCTGACCGCGCCGCACTTCGGCATCGAAGGATGGCACGACATCGCGCTCGCGGATTCGCTCGCGCGGCGCCTGGGCGGTCTGCCGGTGCGGATGATCAACGACGCCGAGATGCAGGGCTTCGCGGCGATCGAAGGCCACGGCCTCGAATTCGTGCTGACGCTCGGCACCGGCGCCGGCACCGCGATGTTTCGCGATGGCGAGCTGATGCCGCATCTGGAGCTCGCGCATCATCCGGTCAGCAAGAAGGGTGTCGCGTACGACGAATACATCGGCGAGGCCGCGCGCGAGCAGGTCGGCAACAAGCGTTGGAACCGGCGTGTCGAGAAGGTGGTCGGCATTCTCGAGTCACTGGTCAATTACGACAAGCTGTGGATCGGCGGCGGTAACGCAGCGCGCATCAAGTTCAAGCTGCCGGCGAACGTGGCGACCGTATCGAACGACGCGGGGATAGAGGGCGGTGCGAAGTTGTGGCATCCGCTGTCGGTGCGCGAGACGCGGCAGTTTCCGGAGGCCACGGAGAAGACGGGGCGGTTCAAGCCGAAGTGAGGGGGTGGGCGGTTGCTGCTTGATGGGCTTCTCAGCGCTGCCACGCTCCTTCCAAGGCCCTCAGTAACCTTCCCAAACCCAGAGACTCTCCATGACTCGCATTCAACGGGACATCGCGCGGCGCCTCCTCTCCGCTGTCGCGTGCGCGCTGCTCGCTTGCACGAGCGCGCATGCCTACGCGGCACCGGCCTTCGCAGTGTCGTCACCAGGACTGGCGGACGGCGGCACGCTCAACGTGAGTCACGCGGCGAGCGCGAACAACTGCGGCGGCGGCAACGTGTCGCCCGCATTGCAATGGCATAACGCGCCGGCCGGCGCAAAGAGCTTCGCGGTGACGATCTTCGATCCCGACGGCGCGAAAGGCCTCGGCATCGTGCACTGGATCGTGTATGGCATCGCACCGGGTACGACCGGACTCGCCGAGGGCGAAGCCGCGCCGGCGGGCAGCGTCGCCGGCACGAATCGCACCGGCGGCCCCGGCTATTACGGGCCGTGTCCGCCAGTCGGCGATGTGCCGCACCACTACGTCGCGCAGGTCTATGCGCTCGATCTGCCGCCCGACGCATTGCCGGCCGGCTTGACGCGCGACGCGTTCCTCGCCGCGATCAAGGATCACGTGCTCGCCGCGACGAGCACCGTGCTGCGCTATGGACGATGAAGTCGCGCGGGCAAACACCTACCGCGCGTGATCTGCCGAAGGGCGCTTAGCGCGCCGCATCTCCCCAGCGATACTGCACGCTCGCTTCATCGAGCTGAGTCTTGATGGCGTCGTCGAGCGTCAACTCGGCCGCCGCGAGCGTATCGCTCAACTGCTCCGCGCGACTCGCACCAATGATCGCCGACGTAATCAGCGGATTCGCGAGTACCCACGCAAGCGATATCTTCGCCAACGACTCGCCGGTCGGCGCAGCGATCGCCTTCAGTCTTTCGATCGTGTCGAACTCGCGCTCGTGCCAATAGCGCTCTTGATACATCGCGCCAGCCTTGCCGACGCTTTCGGTGAAGCGCCCTTCGGCGGGCGTCGCATCGAGCCGATGCTTGCCCGTCAGCAGTCCGCCCGCAAGCGGGTTATAGGGCATCACGGCTAGCTGCTCCTCGGCGGCCAGCGGCAGCAGCTCACGCTCGATCTGACGAAACAGCAGGTTGTAGCGCGGCTGGACCGACACGAAGCGCGCGACGCGCAGCACGTCCGCGCGTCCCAAAGCTCGCGCGAGCCGATACGCAAGAAAATTCGACACGCCGATATAGCGCGCCTTGCCCGAGCGCACGATCGTATCGAGTGCTTCGAGCGTCTCGTCGAGCGGGGTTTTCGCGTCGTCGGAATGGAGCTGGTACAGGTCGACGTAGTCAGTGCCGAGGCGCTGCAAGGACGCATCGATCGCATCGAGCAGGTGTTTGCGCGACGCGCCCTGATCCCACGCGGCGGGCCCCATCTTGCCGACCGCCTTGGTCGCGACGATGAAGCGCTCGCGCTTGCCCTTCAGCCAGCGTCCGACGATTTCTTCGGTGCGTCCGGCCAGGTCTTCGCCCGCGCCGAGCGGGTAGACGTTCGCGGTATCGATGAAATTGACGCCCGCATCCGCGGCCGTATCGAGGATGCGGTGCGATGCGGCTTCTTCGGTTTGCAGACCGAAAGTCATGGTGCCGAGACACAGGCGCGAAACGGTCAGGCCGGTGCGGCCGAATTGGCGATATTGCATGAAGTCGACTCCAGAGGGGACGAAAGCGTTTGCCGGAAGGGTGGGGCCTTAATGTTATATGCGGTGTTGTAAAAAGGATAAACGGACTCGCGATTCGATGCGCGCGACCGCCGCGATGCGACATTATTTAAATGAAAGAAATCGCGTAATGATAAATGGACTCTTGAGTGCGCCACTGATAAGCCTTTTGCAAGCAAAAAATTACAAGTAGTAATAAAGCCGGTCGACCACCCTTCATGTTTTTACAGATAGCTTTCGATAGAAAAAAATAGAAACAAATCCTTTCCGCGAAGTAATGCACGCCGCGTTTGATGCCTTCCTCTGTGTATGAAATGATAGCGATTCTCATTTAAACCTAGCCAGCGATCCCCGTCATCTCCCCTCACACAACGGAGAGCGGCAGCCAGCCATTTGCGTTTTTGTCATGAATTCGACGTCATGGATGCGAATTCGACAAAGCGCATTTCTGACGGGATTTCCATGCTCAATCACACGCCGCTGGCGACAGCGCTAGCGCTCGCTTTTGCCGTTCCTTATGCGACGCCTGCGCTCGCGCAAAGCGCACCGCAAAGCGCGTCGCAACCGGCCGCCTCCAGCGCGCCGCAGAACGTACAAAGCAACGCACAGAACAACGCACCCGCTACGGACGCGCCGACGTTGCCGACCATCGGCGTGCAGGCTCAGGCCGTCCAGCAGGACTTTCAGGCCGAGCGCGCGACCGTCGGCGCGAAGACCCCGACCGCGCTGCGCGACATTCCGCAGACCGTCACCGTGATCAATCGCAGCCTGCTCGCTTCGCAGGGCGCGACGTCGTTTACGGACGCGCTGCGCAACGCACCCGGCGTGACGATCGGCGCGGCCGAGGGCGGCCAGATCGGCAACAACATCAACCTGCGCGGCTTCACCGCGCAGAACGACATCTATCTGGACGGCTTCCGCGACCGCAACCAGTACTACCGCGACACGTTCGACCTCGAAGCGCTCGAAGTGCTATATGGTCCGTCGTCGATGCTGTTCGGCCGCGGCTCGACAGGCGGCGTGATCAACCAGGTCAGCAAGAAGGCGAACCTGACGGACTCGGCGGAAGTCTCCGGCATGATCGGCACCAACGACCGCTACCGCTCCACCGTCGACGTGAACCACAAGCTCACCGACACCTCGGCGATCCGCCTGAACGCGTTCGGCCAGAGCTTCGGCTCGACGCGCGACGTGATGAAGAACAAGGACTTCGGCGTCGCGCCGGAGCTGCGCTTCGGTATCGGCACACCGACCGAGATCACGCTGTCGGCGCTGATCCAGCGCAACAACGACATGCCCGACTACGGCATCCAGGCGCTGAACGGCCGCCCGTCGCCGGTGCCGAAAAACACGTTCTACGGTTTGACCAGCGACCGCACGATCCAGAACGTGCAGATCTTCACCGGGGCCATCAAGCACAAGTTCTCCGACGACCTGACGCTGACGAACCAGACACAGATATCGCATTCGATGACCGACGCGCGCGAAACCGCGCCGCAAGCGGTGCTGACCGGGCCGCTGTCGTCGAGCACTGCGCTGAACAACGGCAACTTCACGACGCTGCCGCCGTCGGCCCTGTTCATCAAGCTGCAGAGTCATGACCGCGTGATCCAGAATCACGCGATCTACAACGACACGATGGTCGAATACAAATTCGACACCGGGCCGATCAAGCACGACGTGATCGCCGGTGTCGAAGTGGGCCACGACAGCTATACGAACCAGGCGTACACGCGCAACAACCTGCCGATCGTGCCGATGCTCAATCCGCCGATCATCGGCACGCCGTCGAACGTGACGACGACGGTCGGCAACTACGCCGATTCGAGCGCGAACGAAATCGCCGCCTACCTGAACGACACGATCACGCTGACGCCGCACTGGAAGCTGATCGGCGGTGTGCGCTGGGATCGCTTCTCGGCCGAGATTCACAACACCGTCAACGCGCCAGCTTTCGCGAGCCAGACCAACTACTTCACGAGCGTGCGCACGGGCGTCATCTATCAGCCGACCGACTGGCAGTCGTACTACGTGTCGTACGGGACGTCGTTCAACCCGTCGCTCGAAAACCTGACGGTCACGAATCTCACGCAGAACCTCTCGCCTGAATCGACGAAGTCGTATGAAGTCGGCGGCAAGTGGGATCTGTTCGGCGGCAACATCTCGCTGACCTCGGCATTGTTCCGCGAAGAGAAGGACAACGCGCGCACCCAGGTCTCGCCGACCGAATACGAGTTGGCCGGCGACATTCGCGTCGATGGCTTCCAGGCCAGCGTGACCGGACACATCACCGACAAATGGCAGATTTTCGGCGGCTACACGTACATGGACGCGAAGATCCTGAAAGCGGCCGACGGCACGCAGGGTCACACGCCGGCCAACACGCCGCGCAACACGCTGACGTTCTGGACCACGTACGCGATCACGCCGCACTGGGAAATCGGCGGCGGCCCGATCTATATGTCGTCGCGTTATGCATCGAATACGAACTTCGTGAAGGTGCCGGGCTACACGCGTTGGGACGCGACCGCGGCCTATCACGCGAAGAAGTACGACGTGCGCCTGAACCTGCTGAACCTGACCAACAAGTACTACTACGACGCGTTGATTCCGTCGGACGGCGGACGTTCCGTGCCGGGCATCGGCCGCACGCTGCTCGCGACGTTCGATTACCGCTTCTGAAGGGAGCGTTGGCGACACGCTGAGCTCATCCGTTGGGCTTGCCGCTTTGCAAACGGCAAGCCGACTCGAAGGACACACTATGCTGCTGCACATTCCGAAGGTACTGGACGCCGAACAATTGCGCTTCGTGCGCGAGCGGCTCGATCGAGCCGGCGACGCGTGGGTGGATGGCCGCGCGACCGCGGGCTATCAGGGCGCGCCGGTCAAGCGCAATCAGCAGATCGCCGAGCACTCAGCGATCGCGCGCGAACTCGGCGACGTGATTGTCGCGGCGATCGAGCGCAATCCGCTGTTCATCAGCGCGGTGCTGCCGAACCAGGTGTATCCGCCTCTGTTCAACCGCTACGAGGGCGGCATGCAGTTCGGCAGCCACGTCGACGGCGCGGTGCGCGTGCTGCCGAACGGCGTGAAGCTGCGCACCGACGTGTCGGTGACGCTGTTTCTTAGCGCACCCGACGAATACGACGGCGGCGAACTCGTGATCGAAGACACCTACGGCGTGCAGCAGGTAAAGCTGCCGGCCGGCGACATGATCGTTTATCCGGCGACGAGTCTGCATCAGGTGACGCCCGTCACGCGCGGCGCACGCGTGGCGAGCTTCTTCTGGGTGCAAAGCCTCGTGCGCAGCGACACGCATCGCGCGCTGCTGTTCGACATGGACACCGCGATTCAACGGCTCAACGCCACCCATGCCGACGACGCTGCGCGACGCAGCCTCGTCGGTTGTTATCACAATCTGCTGCGTACCTGGAGCGAAACGTGAGCGAATCCGACACCCTCGACGTTGAACCGCCGGCGGCCGGCCAACATGGCGCGCACGAACTGCGCCGGCTCGACGGCGATGAACTGAGAGCGCGCCAGCGGCGCTCGCGCCGCGCGACTTTCATCAAGTGGCTGCGCCAGGTGCATGGCTGGGTCGGACTGTGGGGCGCGGCGCTCGGTCTGCTGTTCGGCACGACGGGCTTTTTCCTGAACCATCGCGGCGGTCCGCTGCGCGTGTCGACCGGCGAGCCGCAGGTGTCGGTGATGCAGGTGCCGCTGCCGCAACCGGCACCGGAAACGCCGCGCGAACTCGCGAAGTGGCTCAAGCAGGAGCTGAAGATCGCCGGCAATCCGGGGCGTGTGCAGAAAGAACCCGAGCATCCGGTGGCGTGGGGCGATCGCAGCGTCGTGCAGCCCGAGCACTGGCAGCTGAATTTCGCGTCGCCGAAAGAAAATACCTCGGCCGAATACTGGGTCGGCAATAACACCGTGACGGTCAAGCGCAGCGCGAATACCTTTCTCGCG
The DNA here is from genome assembly GCF_050436725.1 of Paraburkholderia sp. JPY465. NCBI lineage: Bacteria > Pseudomonadati > Pseudomonadota > Betaproteobacteria > Burkholderiales > Burkholderiaceae > Paraburkholderia > Paraburkholderia sp. JPY465. The sequence continues at coordinate 1,381,237 of NZ_JBNDMT010000002.1, read as the reverse complement.
ATGCTGACGAACATGCACAAAGGCGTGGGCTTGAGCGTCGGCTGGGTGCTGCTGATCGATACGCTCGCGGGCAGTCTGATCCTGCTGTCGCTGACGGGCGTGCTGTTGTGGACCGAGTTGAACAGGCGCAAGACGGTGGGGCTCGTGCTCGTGGCGGGTTCGATTGCGGCGGCGGTGGCGTTGGGGACGATGTAAGGCGCAGCGCAACGTCCGGACGAAGCCCGCGCGCTGGCGGGCAGGCTCGGAGCGGTACGCGCTAGAATCGTCGCAGACCTACTTCGCTGGCTTTGCCGCCGTCCGCCGATGACCTCTCCCGCGAACCCCGTCGACACCGCGCTGACCACGCGACGCGCGGTGCGCGCCTTTCTGCCGACACCGGTGCAGCGCGCCGACATCGAAGCCATTCTCGAAGCCGCCAGCTACGCGCCGTCGGGCACCAACACGCAGCCCTGGAAGGTGTACGTGCTGACGGGCGAATCGCTCGCGCGTCTGTCGCGCGATCTGCTCGCGGCCTACGACCATCCGCAGCGCGACGAGCTGTACCAGGAGGAGTACGCGTACTACCCGCGCCAATGGCAGTCGCCGTACGTCGACCGGCGCCGCAAGATCGGCTGGGATATGTACGGCCTGCTCGGCATCGAGAAGGGCGACAAGGCGCGCATGCACGAACAGCACTCGCGCAACTTCCGTTTCTTCGACGCACCCGTCGGCCTGCTGTTCACGATCGATCGCAGCCTCGAGCGCGGCAGCTGGCTCGACTACGGCATGTTCCTGCAGGCGATCATGACCGCCGCGCGCGGACGCGGCCTCGACACCTGTCCGCAGGCCGCGTTCATGCGGTTTCATCGGCTGATTGCCGAACATCTCGGCCTGCCCGAGAACGAGCAGTTCGTGTGCGGCATGTCGCTCGGACTCGCCGACCCCAATGCGCTAGTCAATACGCTGCGCCCCGAGCGCGAGCCGGTCGAGCGCTTCACGCGTTTTCTCGATTGATCGCAGACCTCAGTCCCCACCCAGAGGCAAACGAAAATGAAAACATCGCGCCGCCATTTCCTGTTGGTCAGCGCGGGCGTCGGCTCGTCGCTCGCGCTGTCTCGCGTCGCGTTCGCCGCGACCGTTCCCAATGCGCTGAGCGAGAGCGATCCGCAGGCGCAGAAGGTCGGCTATACCGAAGATGCGTCGAAGGTCGACAAGGCCAGGTTCCCGAACTTCGCGGCCGGGCAATCGTGCGCGAACTGCTCGCTGTTCCAGGGCAAGGCGTCGGATGAGTACGGCGGCTGCACGCTGTTCGGCGCCAAACAGGTCGCGTCGCGCGGCTGGTGCAGCGCGTACACGAATATGTGAGCACGCACGCCGGCGCATCGTCCGCGGCTGCTACAGCAGCGCCTTTAGCACGAGTTCGTGCGAGTGCCCGATCCACACGGCGGCGTCGCGATGATCGCGCAACGCGTCGCCGGTATTCGGATGCAGAAAGACATCGAGCGAGCCGTGATTGAGCGTGAGCCAGCTGACCACGTCGGCGAACTGCTGGTGCGCGAACGCGAGCTGATACGACCACATCGGATGCGGGCCGACCGGCCGTTCGTGGAAGCGCCCGATCTGCAGTTTGTCGCCCCAATGCGCATCGATCTGCTCGCGAAACGCCCAGGCGGCGTCGCGGCTCGCCGCGTCGAAATAGATGTGCGCGTGCCAGCTTTGTATGGCTGAAGCATCGCGAAAGGTCATATCAGAGTTCATTGCCAGGCTCGTTCCGTATCAGTCTTTATCCGACATTCATTCTGCTTCGTTTTCCGCCGGCGCGCGCGCTGCAACGCGCATGTGAAACTGTATCTGATCCTCGCCGACGATCTCGAAGCCAAGACGATCGTACAGCCGTTTGGCGGGATTGCCCTTGAGCACCTGCAAGCTGACCGGCAGCGCTTCGGCCGCGGCGGCGCGCAGGATCGTGCGCAGCACCTGCTCGCCGATACCGCGGCCTTGTAGCGCCGGCGCGATCTGCAACTGCGCGACGAACCATTCGTCGTCGTTGCGATGCGCCTTCAACAGGCCCGCGGGCGCGCCGTCGATGCAGATCACCTGCGCGGCGTCGTAGCGATGCCGCAGGCGCGCGCGATGGGCGTCTTCGTCGGTCGGCTCGCCGGCGCGCGCCAGGTGTTCGGTCATCGTCGCCTTGCGCAGTTCGAGCAGGAAGGGTTCGTCGTCGGGTTGCGCGGGGCGCAAGGTCAACCCGGATCGTTGGTCGGGCAGTGGGGCGGACATGTCGGCAAGGTAGTGGCTCGCAATCGCGCACGCGATGATCGTGCGAGGCGCGAGTAAGAATTGTCGTCGATTGTCGCGTCCGCTGCGCTTTTTTACCACGGCCAGGTTGCGGTCTTCCCACTTTGCGATGCGGGTCATCGTTGCCGGTGACGCGAGGGCCTGTGTCGCTATCGGCGTTGGATGGCATGAGCTTTGCTTTGCTGTCTGCCTTCATCGCGGACGCGCTATCTGCACCAACGTACGAACAGACAAAACGGGGCCTCCCGATGCGGTGAGCGTCAGATGATTTTCCCGGGGACGTTCGCGTCATACGGCGAACGTCGTAATCAACGTTGCGAGGTGGGCTATGACGATGATCGAGGCGGTACCCAGCGTCTCGGCAGATGGACGAGCGGTGATTTTCCAGCTTTCGTCACGGGGACGAGACCTTGAATGCGCGGTCACATGCGAGGCGCTCGAACAGCACTTCTGGCTGCAACGCGGCGCCGGTGAGGCGCGCATTCTGAAGACGTTCGCGGACGGGCGCCAACGCATTACCGCGATCGCTGAACGAAAAATGCTCGCGCGTCCCGGTGAGAAGGTCTTGCTGACGATCGACGATTTCTCTACACGCGGTTGACGTGCATGGCGCGGCGGGCCGGAAACTCCGCTGTTACATCGATTCGCCAAATTAAGCCGCCAAAGCCCCTCGCTTCGCGCAATTGCATTCGCGGGTGCGCGCCTACACTCTTTTCCATGGAGCGACAAATCACCGAACTCCATCGATGCGATTTCCCCTCGTGTCGGATTTGAACCGTACCGTTGATGAAGTAGTCTGCAGTTCGCAGTTCGCAGTTCGCAGTTGACGCAATACAAAGCGCGCAATGCATCGAGAACGCGCGCGAAGGGGTAGCGGCCAGTGGTAGGAAATAACGAGGACCGGCCCGCATGCAGTGGTATTTGGAAGTGGATTGAATCGACAGTTTGAAACTTGCTGTCGAGCGGTAGAAATTGCCGTTGCAGTACACGTAGGCAATAGCTTTGCAGGTTAGGTGGTTATAGGTTTGCAGGCACTCCACGCGCCTGCTGGACTGTTCCATCCTGTCGGCCCTGTTTCTTCGCGGAACAGGGCTTTTTTTCGTCGCAACATCGCTTCTTGTTTCCGGCCGCTTCGAACCGATATGGGGACAGTGCGTTCTTCGAAACGTTCGAAGAACCGGCGCGTCGCAGAGCGTGAACTGTCGGGCGCGAAATGCGTCGGACGTTTGAGCGCGGCGTTTGCCGCCGTCGCGTGCCGAAGTCCGGGCGCGCTGCCGAAAGAAGGAGGTTGAATCGATGTCCAGCAAATCGCGAGTTCGCAAGCCCGGCCGCACGGCCATGTCCCCGTTGTTGCGTTCCCTGACGCAGAGCCGCACCGCACACGCGCCGGTCACGCAGACCATGCTGTTGCAGTCCTACGCCGCGCTCGATGCATTCCGCCGCGGCCACGGCGCACGCACGCTGCACACAACGCTGAGCCGGCATCTGCTGGTGTCGCAGGAACTGACGCGCGCCGGACTGGGCGCCGACGCGCGCGCGGACATCGAAAGCGCGCATGCGGCGATGGTGCGGCTCGATGTGCGCGAGCGCGAGACCGGCCGCTGGTCGCTCGAAGACGACGACTATGCAAGTCTGTGCGCGGCGCTCGCGATTTTCGACGGACAGTTGTCGGCCGCGTCACTGACCGAGCTGGCGAGCGCGGAAGCGAAAATGATCGAAGGTCTGATGCGCTCCGCGCGGCTGAGAGCGCTGGCGGAAGCGCCAGTTTGAACGGCCCGCAACAAGCACAACGCCCCCACATCGGGGCGTTTTTCACATTCAGCGCGGACGTAAATCGATTCCGCAGAATCCTTGAAAGCGGCATCGACGTTTCGCGCACGGCCGGCTGCCGCGCGCCGCGTGGCTCGTTACGAGTGTCCGTAGAAATCCCGTCGGGCGCGTTTGCCGCTGAGATTCCCGCTTGCTAGACTGGCTGCGCCTGATTGCCACCTATCTACCTGCCGGCCTACCCGCTATGCCGCCGAGGCCAGGCGTCGCTGACGTCGTCGCGATGCCGAACCGCGCATGCAACCGAGCCCTGTCGGAGACACCATGTCCTACATGCTGCTGATCGTCGAACCCACGGACCAACGCGAGGAGCGCGGCGAAGCCGCCGGTCGCGACCTCTATGACCAGATGGTGCGGTTCTCCCAGAACCTGAAAGCGCGCGGCAAGCTGCTCGCGGTCGAATCGCTGACTTCGCAAAAGGACGCCGTGCGCGTGCAGGTCCGCAATGGCCAGTCGAAGCTCGTCGACGGGCCGTTCGCCGAGGCGAAGGAGATGATCGGCGGCTTCTTTCTGCTGAACTGCGGCAGCCGTGAAGAGGCCGTGGCGATCGCGCAAACCTGTCCGGCGGCGGCGTGGTGCACGGTCGAAGTGCGCAAGCTCGGGCCGTGCTTCATCTAGCCACGCGTGGCTCTCACGTCGTCCGCTTTTGGTGTTTTCCCTGGCATGCCGGGACCGCCGCAGGTGTCGATCGGACCGTACGTTGCGCGTCGTGTGAGTAAGGGGCTAGCCAGCGTGGCCCCTTCAAGCGATTCACGCGAATCCACTCACGACGAACCACAAAAAACAAGGAGCAACGACATGCGATTCATGATCATCGTAAAAGCCACGGCCGCGAGTGAAGCCGGCGAGATGCCCGAACCGTCGCTGATCGCCGCGATGGGCGCCTACCACGAAGAACTCGCGAAGGCCGGCGTGCTGCTCGACGCAACCGGCCTGCAGCCGAGCTCGAAAGGCTGGCGCGTGCGCTATAGCGGCGGCAAACGGAGCGTCGTAGATGGGCCGTTCGCGGAGACCAAGGAGCTGATTGCTGGCTACACGTTGATCCAGGTGCGCTCGCGCGACGAGGCGATGGAATGGGCGCGGCGTTTCCCCGCGCCGTTCGGTGAACACGCCGATGGCGAAATCGAAGTGCGGCAGCTTTTCGAACTCGACGACTTCGAGCCGGGGCCGGAAGTCGAGCGCTTTCGCAAGCTCGAAGAAGATCACCGCTGAGGTGAAGGCTGAAGCCGTGACGATACAGGCCACCCATCGTGCGATCGACGCTGTCTGGCGGATCGAATCCGCGAAGGTCATCGCTCACGTCGCGCGGATCGTGCGCGACGTGGGGCTCGCCGAGGAACTCGCGCAGGACGCGCTGGTGGCCGCGCTCGAGCATTGGCCGGACGCGGGCGTGCCCGACAACCCCGGAGCCTGGCTGATGACGGCCGCGAAAAACCGCGCGCTCGATCGCCTGCGCCAGGAAGCGCTGCATGCGCGCAAGCGCGAGGAGCTCGGCCACGATCTCGACGCGATCGAAGCGCACGTGGTGCCCGATTTCGTCGATGCGCTCGATGCCGCGCGCGCCGACGACATCGGCGACGATCTGCTGCGGCTCATCTTCACCGCGTGCCATCCGGTGCTGTCGACCGATGCGCGCGTCGCGCTGACGCTGCGCCTGCTCGGCGGCCTCACCACCGACGAAATCGCGCGCGCGTATCTCGTGCCGGAGCCGACCATTGCGCAGCGGATCGTGCGCGCGAAGCGCACGCTGTCGGCGGCGCGCGTGCCGTTCGAGGTGCCTCAGGCGGACGCGCGCGCGGCGCGGCTCGCGTCGGTGCTGCAGGTGATCTACCTCATTTTCAACGAAGGGTATTCGGCCACCGCCGGCGACGACTGGATGCGCCCGGCGCTATGCGAGGAGGCGCTGCGGCTCGGGCGCGTGTTGAGCGGACTCGTGCCCGACGAAAGCGAGGTCTACGGTCTGGTTGCGCTGATGGAGATCCAGGCGTCGCGCACCCATGCGCGCACCGATGCGCACGGGCGGCCGGTGCTGCTGCTCGATCAGGATCGCAGCCGCTGGGACCCGCTGCTGATTCGCCGCGGCCTCGCGGCGTTGGACAGCGCACACGCGCTTGGCGGCGCAAGCGGGCCCTATGCGTTGCAGGCGGCGCTCGCCGCCTGTCATGCGCGGGCGCGCCGCGCCGAGGACACCGACTGGGCGCAGATCGTCGCGCTCTACGATGCGTTGGCGCAGGTCGCGCCGTCGCCGGTCGTGGAGTTGAATCGCGCGGTCGCGGTGGGGATGGCGTTCGGGCCGGCGGCCGGACTCGAAATCGTCGATGCGCTCGCCGCTGGTCCAGCGCTCGCGAATTATCACTGGTTGCCGAGTGTGCGCGGCGATCTGCTGGTCAAGCTCGGACGCATCGACGAAGCGCGCGCGGAGTTCGAGCGCGCCGCGGCGATGACGCGCAACACGCGCGAGCGCGAGCTGTTGCTGGAGCGTGCGCGCGGGCTTGCGCATTGAGTTTCGGCACCTCTGAGTGCCGCCTCAACGAATCAGCTGCCGTACCCCCAACGCAACGATCAACCCGCCGCACACGCGATCGACCCATCTCTTGCCGCGCCGATACGCCGACGCGATCCGCGCGTGCGACAACGCCAGCGCGACGAACCCATACCAACTGCTCGCGACGACGAACACCATGCCGAGCATCGCGGCAAACGTGCCGGTGCTCACATGCGCGGGCGCGGCCGACGAAAACACCGCGGCAAAGAACGCCATCGACTTCGGATTCGCGATGTTGGTCGCGAAACCCTGCGCGAACGCCTGCCTGAAGCCGCCCGCCGGTGCCTTGACGAGCACCGCCTGCCTTGCCGCTGACGCGTTGAAGATCAGCCGCCCGCCGAACCACAGCAGATAACAGGCGCCCAAGATCCTGACCACGAGGGCGAGCCACGGGAACGCGGCGAACACGATGCCGACGCCGAGAATCGCGCAGCTTGCCCAGAACAGATTGACGAGCACGATGCCGGCGACCATCGCGAGCGCTTCGATGCGCGTCGCCGAAGCGGCCTTGTGCGCGACCGCGACGAAGTTCGGGCCCGGACTCACCACGCCCGCGATATACACGGAAAACACGCCGACCACGGCGGCCCCATCGATCACGACACACTCCCTGTTGAAAAGCACTGGCTCGAAGAAGGCAACCGATGCATCTCGCTCACAGCCCGAAAAACGCCGCGCCCGCGGTCAGGACGCCCGCTCCCGCGACGAGGTACGACACATTACGAAGCCAGTTCTTGCGCGTGAGCAGCGTGATCGCGCACAGCGCAATCGCGACCTGAATCAGCAGCGTCGCCTGAGCCCAGCGATGATGGCCATGCAGCAGCGTTTCGCTGCGCGTGTCGGCGGCGACGACCTGTTTTTCGATCGCTTCGGCGTTCGCGCGGATCGGCTCCTTCTGCTTCTTGTATTTCTCGACGTCGGCGACGAATTTCGCGTGCGCGTCGCTATTGGGCGCCGACAGCGCCGCGCCGAGTTCGGCGAGGTTTTCCTTCTCGCCCTTCGCCTGGTAATAGCTCCACTGGTTCGACGCTTCGGTCTTCTTGATCGCGGCTTCGTTCTTGAAGAACAGCGCGAGGTTTTCGGCGTTGCCGCTCTGGTACGCGCACAGCGCGCCGATCGTCGCGAGGATCGCGGTCATCACGGCCATCCGGCTCGCGAACGGATCGGCGTCGTGATGCCCGGCGTGGCCGGCGTGTTCGACGGCGTGGTCGTGCGGACCGTGCACTTCATATTCATCAGACATCAGATTCTCCGAGGCAATGCTTTTATCGTTCTCGCCGGGCGGCGCGGGCGCCCGGCGGCCTCAATCTTAGCGTGTTGCGGGCGGCCTGAGGCCGCGGCTTCAATGCAGCGTCGCCGCCAGCCGGTTGCGGAGACCCGTGTCGGAGGCCAGTTATTGCATGCGGATCACGACGCGACCGCGCGTACCGGCGGCGACCGCGTCGTAGGCTTCGCGCGCACGGGCGAGCGGAAATTCCTGTGCTATCGCCGGGCCGCTCAGCTTGCCGCTGTCGAAGCCCTCGACCAGCGCCGTCATCAGCGGCGCCGATTGCGCGACGCCGAGCTTGGCGCTGTCGACGCCGAGCAATTGCGTCTCGTTGTGATAGAAATCGATCAGATCGAACTCGACCCGACGCTTGCCAGTCGCGCTGATTTCGAGCACGCGGCCGCGCCGTTTCGCGAGACTCAGCGCGGTCTCGAACGCGACACCGCCGACCGTGTCGTAGACGACCTCCGCGCCCGCGCCGCCGGTCAACTCGCGCACACGTTCGGCTGCGTGTTCGTCGAACGGCACGTAGGCGTCGATCAGGCGACCCGCAGGCGTGGCCGGATCGAGCGGCCGGCGATCGACGGCGATCACGCGCGCGCCGCGTGCCTTCGCGATCTGCGCGACCGCGCCGCCGACACCGCCGCCCGCGCCAAGCACCGCGACGGTCTCGCCGGCCTGCAAGCTTGCGTATTCGACGGTGCCGAGCCATGCGACCACGAAGTTCACGCCGATCGCCGCCGCCTCGACGTGGCTCAACGCGACGGGCTTGCGCGACAGCGCGGCGACCGGAATGCTGAGGTACTCGGCGTGCGTGCCGTCGCGCGTGAAGCCGATGTCGCCGCCGGTGCCCCACACCTCGGCATCGCGCCACGCGGCCGGGCCATCCACGACCACGCCGCTGAAGTCGCGCCCCGGTATGCGCGGCAGCACCGTATGGTCGAAACGGCCGGCCACGTTCTTCACGTCGCTCGGATTGACCGAGGCCGCCATCACCCGCACGACCGCATGCTCCGCGTCGGCTTGCGGCGTCGGCAGATCGACGTATTCGAGCACTTCGGGGCTGCCAAAAGATTTGAACTGAATCGCTTTCATCGTGCGTGGCTCCGATTGGTTGGTCTTGCGCCGCGTTGCGCAGCGAATGCACCGTAGTCTAGGTGATGAACGCGCACCGGGTACGCGAACCACCAGTCGCTAACCCCCTTGACCCGCCTGACCCGCCTCGCCGGCCTTCGCCTGAGCATGCCGCTGATGATCGGCGGCCAGAAACATATACATCGCCGGCACCACGAACAGCGTGAACAGCGTGCCGATCGACATGCCCGTGAAAATCACGAGCCCCATCGCGTTGCGGCCCGCCGCGCCCGCGCCCGACGCGATCACGAGCGGCACCACGCCGAGCACCATCGCGGCGGTCGTCATCAGGATCGGACGCAGCCGCACGCCGGCGGCTTCCTCGACCGCTTCGCGCTTGCCGCGGCCCGCGCGCTGCAATTCGTTGGCGAACTGCACGATCAGAATGCCGTGCTTGCTGACGAGCCCCATCAGCGTGACGAGGCCGACCTGCGTGTAGATGTTCAGCGTCGTCAGGCCGATGTTGATGAAGATCAGCGCGCCGAACAGCGCCATCGGTACCGAGATCAGGATCACGATCGGATCGCGGAAGCTCTCGAATTGCGCAGCGAGCGCGAGGAACACGATGATCGTTGCAAGCAGCAGCGTAATGACGAAGCCGCCCGACTCCTGCACGAACTGGCGCGACGCTCCCGAGTAATCGGCCGAATAGCCGGCCGGCGCGACCTGCGCGGTCGCCTGGCGCAGAAAATCGAGCACCTGGCCTTGCGACACGCCCGGCACGGTCACGCCGGAGATCGTCGCCGAGTTCAGCTGCTGGAAGTGATTGATCGATTCGGGCACGACGCTGTGCTTGATATGCGCGACCGTCGACGCCGGAATCACGCTGCCGTCCGGCGTGCGCAGATAGTAGTCGAGCACCTGCGACGGATTGAGCCGATCGATCTGCAGCACCTGCGGAATCACCTTGTACGAACGCCCCGCGATCGAGAAGTAGTTCACGTAGCCGCCACCCAGCGCCGAACCGAGCGCCTGTCCGACGTCGCTTTGCGACAGCCCGAGCGAGGCCACCTTATCGCGATCGACGACGAGCACCGCTTCCGGCTTGTCGATTTTCAGATCGGTATCGACGAAGAAGAACATCCCGCTCTCGCGCGCTTTTTCGAGCACCGCTTGCGACACCTCGTTGAGGTTTTGGAACGGCTCGGTCGTGCTGATCACGAACTGCACCGGCAAGCCCTGCGAGCCCGGCAACGGCGGAAACTGGAACGCCGCGACGCGTGCGCCCGCGATCTGATTCCACTTCTGCTGCAACTCCTGTTGCAGCTCGGTCGCATTCTTGCCGCGCTGATCCCAGGTCTTGAACAGCACCCCGCCGATGCCCTGGTTGATGGTCGGTGAACCCGTCAGCTGGAACATCTGCGAGTACTCGGGCAGCGACTTCGAGGCGTCGAACACCTGGTCCGCGTAGGTCTGCATCTGCTGGATCGTCGCGTTCGGCGGCCCGATGATCTGCGACAGAACCACGCCCTGATCTTCCTGCGGCGCGAGTTCCGACTTCGAGGTCATGAACAGATACACGGTGCCGCACAGCAGCAGCGCGCCCATGATCACGAATACGGGCCAGGTATCGAGCGTCGCGTGCAACAGGCGGCCGTAGCCGCGATGCACGCGCTCGAACTGACGGTCGACGAAACGCGCGAAACGCCCGGACTCCTGCTCCGCGCGAAAGAAGCGCGAACACATCATCGGTGACAACGTGAGGGCGATCACGCCCGATACCGTCACCGCACCCGCGAGCGTGAACGCGAACTCAGTGAAGAGCGCCCCCGTCAGCCCGCCCTGGAAGCCTATCGGCGCATATACGGCGATCAGCACGACGGTCATCGCGACGATCGGGCCGCCGAGTTCGCGCGCGGCGATCAGCGCGGCGTCGAACGGCGTCTTGCCTTCGTGCTTCATATGCCGGTCGACGTTCTCGACGACGATGATCGCGTCGTCGACGACGAGCCCGATCGCGAGCACCAGCGCGAGCAGCGTCAGCAGATTGATCGAATAGCCGAGCGCCTGCATCACGAAGAACGTGCCGATCAGCGACAGCGGCATCGCGATCAACGGCACGATCACCGCGCGGAAGCTGCCGAGAAACAGGAAGATCACGATCGTGACGATCACGAGCGCTTCGACGAGCGTCTTGATCACTTCCCTGATCGCGGTGTTCACGAAGTCGGTCGCGTCATACACGATGTCGCCCGTCATGCCGGTCGGGAACTGCCTCTGCAGATCGGGGAACACGGTCTTCACGCGCTTGGCCACATCGAGAATGTTCGCGTCCGGCGCGACCTTGATACCGATGAACACCGAGCGCTTGCCGCTGAACGCGACGTTGAAGTCGTAGCTGTCGGCGCCGAGCACGACGTTCGCGACATCCTCGAGACGCACGATCGAGCCGTTCTTCTGCTTGACGACGAGTTGCTTGAAATCGTCGACGGTATGCAGGTCCGTGCCCGCTTCGAGGTCGACGCTGACCATCTGCCCCTTCGTCGTGCCGAGCGTCGCGAGATAGTTGTTGTTGCCGAGCGCGGTGAACACGTCGCTCGCGCTCACGCCGTGCGCTGCGAGCCGCGCCGAATCGAGCCACGCGCGCATCGCGAACTGCCGCCCGCCGAGCACTTCGGCGGTCTGCACGCCCTGGATCGAATCGAGCTTCGGCTTGACCACGCGCAACAGGTAGTCGGTGACGTTGTTGCTCGGCAGCACGCTGCTGTAGAAGCCCATGTACATCGCGTCGGTGGTCTGCCCGGTCTGCACCGTCAGTACGGGCTGCTGCGCCTGCGGCGGCAACTGGTTGCGCACCGAGCCGATCTGCGTGTTGATCTCGGTCAGCGCGCGGTTCGCGTCGTAGTTCAAACGCAGCGTCGCGACGATCGTCGACACGCCCGTGATGCTCGTCGACGACATGTAGTCGATACCCTGCGCCTGCGCGATCGCCGCTTCGAGCGGCTGCGTGATGAAGCCGGCGATGGTGTCCGGGTTCGCGCCATAGTAGGCCGTCGTGATCGTGACGACCGCGTTCTCGGTCTGCGGATACTGGCTGACCTTCAGCACCGCGAGCGCGCGCAGCCCGAGCACGAGGATCAGCAGGCTCACGACCGAAGCGAGTACCGGCCGGCGGATGAAGATGTCCGTGAACATGATCGGGCGGCCTCGCTTATTGTTCCTGCGGCGTCGGATTCGGACTGTCCGACGGCTGGACGCGGTTATCGATGATCAGCGGCGTGCCGTTCTTCAGCTTGAGCTGGCCGCTAGTCACGACCTGCGTGCCATCGTCGACGCCCTTCAGAATCGCCACCTGGTCGCCGCGCGTCGGCCCCGGCGTCACGAACACCTGCTGCGCGACGGGCAGCGTCTTGCCCTGCGCGTTGGGCTGCGTGCCGGGCTTCACGATGAACACGGTCGCGCCATACGGGTTGTAGGTAATCGCCGTTTGCGGCAGCGTCAGGTGGCGCTCCTCGGCGCCCGAGTCGATCTTCACGTTCGCGTACATGCCGGGCAGCAGCTTGCGCTCGCGATTGTCGACGCTTGCCTCGATCTGCACGTTGCGTGTCGCGCTGTCGACTTTCGGGCTCATCGACTGGATCTTGCCGGTGAAGCTTTGTCCGCTGTACGCGTTGGTATCGACGCTGACGGTCGCGCCGATCGCGAGCTGGCCGAGCTGCTGTTGCGGCACCGAGAAGTCGGCGTAGATCGGATCGATGGCTTGCAGCGTGACGATCGTATCGCCCGGATTCAGGTATTGGCCCGGATTGATCGTCGTGATGCCGAGGCGCCCCGCGAACGGCGCGCGAATCGTCTTCTTGTCGACGAGCGCCTGCTGTTGCGCGACCTGCGCCTTCTTGCGCTTGAGGTCCGCCGCATCGGCGTCGAGCTGCGCTTTCGCGATCGCCTTGATGTCGTACTGCGCGCGGTCGCGCTCGTAGACCGTCTGCGCGAGGTCGGCCGCGGCCTGCAGCGATTGCAGCAGCGCGACGTCGCTGTCGTCATTGAGTCGCACGAGGATCTGTCCGGCTTTCGCTTCCTGCCCCGACACGAACGCGACCTGGCGCACGAGGCCGGCGACTTCGGTCGTCACGTCGACGCCGCGCACCGCGCGCAGGCTGCCGACCGCCGCGAGCTGCGGCTGCCACGACTGATAGTGGACCACCACCGCCGACACCGTCGCGGGCGGCGTGGTGTTGGCCGCCATGAACTTCGCGAACATGTGCGCGCGGAACAGGTTGAAGCCGACCAGCGCGGCGAGCAGCAGGCCGACGCAGATCAACATGATCACCATCCGCTTCGTCATCGGTTTTCTTTCGGCCATCGTGATGTCCTTGCTCGGCTTGGGGCGAGGGCTGAGGGTTGTGTCAGGGCACGGTCAATGTGGCGTTGCGGCGGCGGCCGCGGCGGCCGACTCGGGCGCGGCGCCATTCCACCAGCCGCCGCCGAGCGCCTGGAACAGCGCGGCCGTGTCTGCGTAACGCGCGGCCTGCGCCTGCGCGAGGCTGACCACGGTCTGCTGATACTGGCGTTGCGCGTCGAGCAGCGCGAGGTAGCTCACGCCGCCGACGCGATACTGCCCGCGCGTCAGTTCGAGCGAATCGCTCGCGGCGCGCGACGCGTCGGTCTGCGCCTTCAGGCCGGTCGCATCGTGTTCGAGCGCGCGCAGCGTGTCCGCGACGTTCTGGAACGCAAGCAGCACCGTCTCGCGGTATTGCGCGCCGGCCTGCTCGTAGGCGGCCTCGGCCGCGCGCTTCTGTGCGCTCAACTGGCCACCGTGAAAGACCGGTTGCAGCAAGCCCGCGCCGATGCTCCAGATGGTGCTGCCGGCCCTGAGCACTTGCGCGGGCGTCAGCGCCTCGGCGCCGTAGCTCGCGGACAGCGTGATCTGCGGATACATCGCCGCGGTCGCGACGCCGACCTGTGCACTCGCCTGATGCAGCGTGGCGTCGGCGGCGAGGATGTCGGGGCGCTGGCGCACCAGCGACGACGGCAGACTGACGGGCAGCGTGTCGGGCAGCGAGAACATGTCGAGGGTGAATTCGGGCACGCCCGTGTCGCTCGGCAGCTTGCCGGCGAGCACCGCAAGCTGATGGCGCGCCTGATCGAGTTGCTGGTAGAGCGGCGGCAGCGTCGCGCGGGTCTGCGCGAGCAGCGTTTCCTGCGCGAGCACGGCCGCGCGGCTCACGCCGCCGAGCGAGAGTTGCTGGTCGAGCACGTTCAGCTGCTGCTCTTCCTCGGTGGCGATCCGCTCGGTCGCGTCGATCTGCGCGCGCACGGACGCTTCCTTGACCGCCGCGGTCACGATGTTGGCCGATATCGTAAGATAGGCGGCCTGTAGCTGGAAGCGCTGATAGTCGATCTGCGCATGCAGCGCTTCGAGTTCGCGCCGCGCGCCGCCGAACACGTCGAGCTTGTACGAGACGTTGACCGACGCGTTGTAAAGATTGAATTCTTCGACGAGGCCCGGCTCGCCGAACGCGATGCCGTTGATCTTTTCGCGCGTGGCGTTAAGTTGCGCGTCGACGCTCGGCAGCAAGGTGCCGCCTGCCTGCGCGGTGTAATTTTCGCGCGCCTGGCGCAACGCGGCCTGGGCCGCGGTCATGTTCGGGCTATTGGCGATGGCCTCGCGGATCAGCGCGTCGAGCGGCTCGCAGTGAAACAGCGTCCACCACGCGGCGGGGATGTCCTGGGCCGGCGCGAAACGCTGCGGCAGGCCGGCGGGGCCGGGCGCGGAGGCGGTCTGGTCGGGCAGCGGCCGGGCGGTGAAGGTGTCGGTAGCCGGCGCGGGCGGCTCGTGGTAGTCGGGGCCGACCATGCAGCCGGCCAACGCGACGCAACTGCACAGCGCAACGTAGAGGCGCCGCCAGACAATACGCTGACTCACGTCGATCATCGATCTACCTTGTACGCCAGGGGCGGGTGGACCGGACGAAGATGTTCAGGGCACCCGAACGTTCTTGGAGTTGTCTTGCCGACGCTGGAATTTACCACGCACGACGCGAGCCGCGCTTGGCCTCGCGTTCGCTAACCGCCGAAGGCGGATACGAGATCACGTAGGAGGGCGGTGAAAACGCGCGGCGCTCCCCGCAGTCTGCCGCGGCCGTCGCGGCATTCATGCAAGTTTCATAGATTGGGACACCGGCGTACTGTCGACCCCTCAGCTTTAATGCCCCATCACCATCAGCAGCACCGACAGCGTCACAAGCTCGAAATCGGCTTCACGATGTGCTCCGCTTACAGCGTCGTCCCCGGCTATGCGCGAGCGTTCGGCGCCGCGTATCCGCAGGTCGAGCTGAAATTGCGCGAGGTCGTGTCGAACGATCTGGCCGCGCAGTTGCTCACCGGGCACATCGACGCGGCGATCATGTTCCCGACCGTGCCCGACAAGTCACTCACGACGCGCACGGTGCTCAGCGAGCCGCTGTGCGTCGCGCTATCGCGCAGCCATCCGCGCGCGCGGCGCGGCGGTTGAAGATTGCGCAGCTGGCGGGCGTGGTGTTCCGCCCGCTTGCCGACGCGCCGCTGATCGAGCAGGTGCTCGCCCGGTCGCCGGCGAACCGGAATCCTTGTTTGGGGAGATTTTTGGAGTTGGCATGAACGGACCGCCGGCGCGGTCATTCACACATTTGCCGCCGAACTCTCCGCCGCCTGCTCATCCGCCGGATAGCGCTGCGCGTCCCGCTTGATACGCCGGCGAATCAGGATCGTCCACACCGTCAGCGCCATGTACACGCCATAACGCAGCGCAGTGGATGCGAGCGCCGAGCGCGGGTCGTTCGGCCAATGCAGCACGATCGCACTGCGCACGATGTTCTCGCCGATCATGCCGATCCCCCACACGAGTGTCATCAGGCGAATATAGCTGGCGAGCATCGGACGATCACGCCAATGTCGCTCGAACAATTCCACGCTGCGATGATCTTCGCGCGACATCGTCGAGCGCGCCAGGTAGAACACCATCGGCTTGCGCAGCGTGAGCGACGCGAGAAACGCGATGCCGATAAAGCCCGACACCATCGGGTCTTCGATCAACAGCAGACGCGCGTCGCTGAATACGAGGCTCGTGGCAAGCGCTGGCAGCACGCCCGCGAGCACGAGTGCGCTCAGCGCGTCGAAATGCCGGTAACGCAGCAGATCCACCGTCATCCATGCGATCAGCGGCAACGCCGACGCGGCGAGCGCGCCCGTTTGCCCCCAGTGCGGAAACGCGAGCCGGTAGACAAGCAAGGGCAGTGCGAGATTGACGAGCAATGCGCTCAGGTAGCGCAGACGGGATTTCATCGGCTGGGCTGTAACGGCATGGAACGAGGCACGCGTGGCACATGCTGGCGCGCTGTGACAATCGCGCTTCGGCAGCGGCGCGCGAACGTATGGAGGCAGTTTAGGGCGAAGTTGCGCCGGCTGCCGGGGTTGGCGGCGCGCAGCGAAGGGCTGGCGCAAGCGCGCCGCGTGCGATGGCATCGGCGGCGCGCTGATGCGAGCGTCTGGCTTTACCGGGCGTCGTCCGCCGCTCGCTGCTGCGCGATCAGATCGGCGAGCCGCTCGATCTGCTGCCCTTGCGCATCGAAATTGCCCGCGTCGAGCCACCGCTGATAACACGAGCGCAACGCCGGCCATTCGCTGTCGATGATCGAAAACCACGCCGTGTCGCGATTGCGCTCACGGTAGACGATCGCCTGCCGGAAGATCCCCTCGAACGTGAACCCGTAGCGCAGCGCGGCCTTGCGCGACGGCTCGTTCAGCGAATCGCATTTCCATTCGAAACGGCGGTAACCGAGCTTGTCGAACACTTCGCTAAGCAGCAGGTACATCGCATCCGTCGCGATGCGCGTGCGCTTGAGCCGCGGCGAATACGTGACATGGCCGACTTCGATCACGCCGTTGGCCGGATCGATCCGCATCAGCGACAGCGTGCCGACCGCCTTGCCCGTCGCGAGGTCGATCACCGCGTAGTGCAGCGGATCTTTCGATGCCGCCATCCGCGTCAGGTGCTCGCGATAGGCTGCGAGGCTGTCGAACGGGCCGATCGCCAGATAAGTCCAGTCGCGGCCGTCGGTGGCCGAGCGATACGCGTCGAACAGGTCGGCCGCGTGGCGCTCGACGTCGACCGCTTCGAGCCGGCAATAGCAGCCGCTCAGCGGCTCGCGGCCCGGCGGCTGCGCGCCGCGCCAGCCGGGCACGGGTTTGCCGATCGGCTGGCCGTAGACGTTGCGTATGGGTTCCATGTCCTTTCTCCTGTCTTCGATGCAGGAACGATACGGCAAACGTGGTATGTTCAAAAGATCCACGACACGCTTATTCGATAGGTCCAACCACCATGATCGAAATCATCGGACCGCTCGTCCATGCCGACGACGTTTTCGCCGCGAGCGGCGCTAGCGGGGCCAAGCGGCCCGCGCCGCTGCAAAAGCAGCTGATCGAACTTCTACAACAGGCCATTCTCGCGGGCCGTCTGCCGGCTGGGTCGTTGCTGCCGTCGTCGCGGCTGCTCGCCGCCGAAATGGGCGTGTCGCGCAACACCGTCGTGATCGCTTACGAACATCTCGCCGCGGTCGGTTATGTCATCGCCGATCGCCAGGGCACGCGCGTGAGTCCGCTGTCGAGTCCCGCCGCGCGCGGCGAGCGGGCGACGGCTACGGCGGCGCCAGAAGTCGTGTACGCGAGGCGCGTCCAGCAGTTCGCGGCGCCGCACAAGCACGTCGACAACACCTATGCGCTGACCCCGGGCACACCCGCGCTAGACCGCTTCCCGCTAGCCGCCTGGCGGCGCGCGCTCGAACGTGCGATGGAGCGCGCCTTACCGCGCGCGCTCGGCTACGGCACGCCGGCCGGCGAACCGGCGTTGCGCGACGCGATCGCCGCGCATCTGCGGATGGCGCGCGGCGTGCGCTGCGACGGCTCGCAGGTCGTGATCACCGAGGGCGCGCAGGAGGCGCTGAACCTGTGCGTGCGGCTGCTGACCAATCCCGGCGATATCGCATGGACCGAGGACCCCGGCTACCGCGGCGCGAAGGCCGCTTTCAACGCGGGCGATTTGCGCTTGCTGCCGATTCCCGTCGACGCCGAAGGCATGGCCGTGCCGGCCGACGCGTGGCGCACGCATCCGCCGAAGCTGATCTACACGTCGCCCGCGCATCAGTATCCGACCGGCGCGGTGTTGTCGGTGGCGCGGCGGCTCGAGCTGATTGCAGAGGCGCGGCGCTGCGGCGCTTGGCTGATCGAGGACGATTACGACGGCGAAGTGCGCCACACCGGCGAGCCGATCGCGAGCATGCAGGGCCTCGTCGACGAGGCGCCCGTGCTGTACGTCGGTTCGTTCAGCAAGACGATGTTTCCGGCGCTGCGCATCGGCTTCGTCGTGCTGCCTCGGACGATCGCCGCGCATGCCGCTGTTGCGCTGCAAGAGTTGCTGCGCGGCGGGCATCGGCTGGAGCAACTGGCGCTCGCGCATTTCCTCGAAAGCGGCGAGTTCGGGCGACATCTCGGGCGGATGCGGCGGCTGTACCGCGAGCGCCAGCAGGCGCTGCGCGACGCGCTGGCCGAATATTTTCCGGCGGCGACGATTCTTGGCGGCGATTGCGGCATGCATCTGACGCTGCGGCTGCCCGCGTCGCTCGACGATCGCGCACTGACGGCGCGGGCGCAGGCGTTGGGGCTCGGTCCGCGCGCGCTGTCGGGGTTCGCGATCGGGGCGTCGGAGCAGACCAACGGGCTCGTGATCGGCTATGGGAATACGGAGGCGGAGCGCTTGGGGCCGGCGGTGAAAGCGCTGGCGGAGCTGGTGCGGGAGATGGAGAGCGAGGCGCGACCGGCTGCGAAGGGCGCGGCAAAACCGGCCGGAACGCCTGCCGGAAAACCCGCCGCCCGGTCCCGCAAAAAGCCCATCCCGCAACGCCGTACGCCTGCCACCCAGGACATGTAAGTTTTACGTTTGTCCGCCCGGCCCATGTCGCGCTATCGTGTCGTATGCGCGGCGACTTCGCTCCGAAGTGCCGGGTCTGCCCGCATGTGCCACGGTTGCCCGGCCCGCCGCGCCGCGGGTTTGGCGCCGCCGATGGGCACGAACAATGCGTTAAGTGTGGTTTTCGATGACGATTTATCCGACCGGAGACGCTATGAAGGAAATCGAACCGACCCCGTGGTTTGAGCTGGCCATCCATACGCCCGTACGCGAAGGCTGGTACGAGGTGCAGTTGGCGAGCGGGGACACGGCGTTTGCGAAATTTGGCGACGGCGTGTGGACCGAAAAGCCGTTGCTCGTATTCACGCATTGGCGCGGCCTGTCCGCCGATCCGTCGAAAGCCGCGGATGGCGCGGCCGAATCGGTCAGCGCCGAAGCGACCGCGGCGCAGGGTGTGCGCGCCGCCTGGAACGCGTTCTTCCCGGGACTCGGCGAAGAGCAGCACAAGCCGCACAATGTGGTGCCGAATGGCAAGGCGCCGCATCATTGAGCGGCCATTGAAGTTTTTCGTTTGAAGTCTGTCAGGCGGCGGCTTGTGGGCTGCCGTCTGGCAGTTCGATTCGCCCGCTCTATCGCTCCGCACGGCGGCTTCCGCACATCGCGCGCCTCATTTCTCCCGCCCCGCTACAATCAGCGTCACCCTTTCGACGCCATCACGATGCTATGACCGCCACCCGAGAACCCGTGGAATTGTCGCGCGCGACTCAACTGCTCAATCACGGACCCGTTACGCTGATCACGAGCGCGCACGCTGGTCGTTCGAACGTGATGGCCGCCTCGTGGGCGATGCCGCTCGACTTCGATCCGCCGAAGGTGGTGGTGGTCGTCGATAGCCGCACGCTGACGCGTAGCCTGATCGAAGCGAGCGGCGTGTTCGGGCTGCAATTGCCGAGCCGCGGTTTCGCCGCACAAACACTTGCGGTCGGCACGCACGCGGGCGTCGAACTCGACAAGTTCTCCGCGTTCGATCTCGAGACTTTCCGCGCGCAAAAAATCGACGTGCCGATGCTGGCCGGCTGCATCACGTGGATGGAATGCAAGGTGATTCCGGATGACAGCCAGCGGCACGATCTGATCATCGGCGAGGTGGTCGCCGCGTATGCGGATAGCCGCGTGTATTCGCACAACCGCTGGCATTTCGGCGACGATCCCGACCTGCGCACGTGCCATTACGTCGCAGGCGGCACTTTCTTCGCAACGGGCGATGCGTTCGAGGTGGCGCCCGTCGCGGCCTCCGCGCAGTGACCGCGCTTAGGTGTTCGGTTCGGTTTCGCCTTCGGCGAATGCCTTGAGCGCGTCGCCCGCGAGACGGTAGCGCACCCATTCGCTTTGCGGATTCGCGCCGATCGATTTGTAGAAGCCGATGGCCGGCTCGTTCCAGTCGAGCACGCTCCATTCGAAGCGGCCGCAGCCCGTTTCGCAGGCGATTTGCGCGAGATGGCGCAGCATCTGTTTGCCCGCGCCGCTGCCACGCGATGCGGGCGACACGTACAGGTCTTCCAGATAAAGCCCCTGCTTGCCGAGCCACGTCGAATACGAAAAGAAGTACACGCAAAAACCGACGGGCTCGCCGTTCATTTCGCAGATCAGCGCTTTCGCGGGCACGCCCTCGGAAAACAGGCTTTTCTCGATGTCTTTGACACCGGCGACGACTTCGTGCTCGGCTTTCTCGTAGATCGCAAGTTCGGTGATGAAGCGCAGGATCAGGGGGGCGTCGGAGGCGGTGGCGGGGCGGATGTGGATCGTCAAGGTCTGGTGCTCGGTGAGTTCGGTGGCAATTCCGGTCCGGCTGGCGATACGCGCCAAAGCGCCGGCTTCGGAACAGACTCACATCGTAGCAAAGAGCCAAAGGCCCCGCCCTGAGAGGACGAGGCCTTTGGCGTTTCCTACAGGCCGAAGGCGAATAATTTTTGCGGCCCCGGTCCGTTCGTTGAACCGGAGCCCCAGAACACCACGCCGTCCGCAACGGCCGGTCCGGCATTGCATGCGCCGCCGCTGTCGAATGACCACAGTACTTTTCCGTTGGAAGAATCGAGCGCGTACATCGTGCCTTTCGTGTAGTCGAGATTGCATCCGAACACCACGCCATTCGCGACACTGACCGCTGCCTCCGCGCGGCTTCCCAGTGGGTCCGGAGTGGTCCACTTCACCGCGCCGGAATTCGCGTTGAGCGATGCCCAGCCGCCCGACGTGGTAGTGCCGCCGCCGTTCGCCAACTGCCATACGCCTGGCGTCGTGCCCGAGCCGGTCACCCCGCTGTTGGCTACCGCAACGTAAATAAACTGGCCGTCGTTGGCCGATCCCCACTGCAGACCGCCTGTGAGTCCGCCGGGGGCGACCTGGGTGGACCAACGCAGTTCGCCTGTTTCTTCATCGAAGGCCCAGAACATCCCGCTCTTCTGTCCCGCGCCGACCAGTCGGCCGGCATTGCCATTGCCGCCGAAGAGCATCGGTCCTTGCGCGAAGTCCCAGTCCGGACCCTGCGGATTGGGACAGTTGGCGTTCGACGGAAGAGTGAAGACGCCCGGCACGTTGAGGCCGCAGCCGACATTCCACGTATCGTACGGCAGTCCGCGCGCGGACCATTTGACTGCGCCCGTGGTCATGTCCAGCGCAAGGATCGAGTCGAAGTGGTCGTTCGGGTCGATGCACGATGTCGGCGTGCCGCCGCTGTTCATGCAGTCGAGTACGGCCTGAGGTACTGCCCAGTTGTTGCCGGAACCCATGAATACCGTATTGCGATCGACGTCGACGGCGCCGGTGCTTCCCCAGACGGAGCCGCCGTAATAGCCCGTCGGTATTGTGTACGTCTGCCATTTGATTGCGCCGGTCGCGACATCGAGCGCGACGACGCTGCCGCGGAAACTCCACTGCCATGCAGGCGGGGAAATATAGGCGGCCATCAATTCTTCGTTCGATGTCGTTCCTACGAAAGCCGTACCGTTCGCGATGACCGCAGACTGCGTGACCATTGAATACGTGGTTGGATCGACTTGCGTGTGCCAAAGCCGCTGGCCGGTGTTCTTGTCGACGGCAAAGACCTGGGCCGGTTGCGGACTCGACAGTTTGCCGCTTTGATTGCCGAGTATCAGTACGTTTCCGGAGATAGCGGGCGTTGCACGCGCGTAGTCGTTAGGGATGTCCGTGTAGGACGACACGAGGTTCTTCCAGATAACGTGACCGGTCTTCCTGTCGACTTTGTAAAGATAGCCCGCGGAATCCGGGAAATAGGCATAGCTGTCATCGAGGGCAGGGGTCGCCGTGACGTTTCCGCTCGTGTCAGTTGACCAGAGCTTGTGAAGGGCACCCGCTGTCTTCGGACTGATCGCCGATTCACTAGCCTGGTTTCGGGAGTTCATCGAGTCGTTTCCCGAGGTCTTCCAATCGGTCGAATAGGCAATGCTGCTCGTTGTCAAACCGAATAGCAACGCACACGTTAAATACAACGTGTTAGTTCTCATGTCGTCTCCTCAGTGATTATTTGGAAAGCTGCGTTTGCGCTTTTGCGAAGCGGGGATAAAGATTATTAAGAGGACTGGGCAAACAGTTTTATTGCGGTGAGGTGGGGCAATCGAAATATAGTGAACGTCTAATCAGCGCGCATTGGCGCAATGTGCGGAATCGCACCAAGTGCTTCATGTCAGGCACACCGAATCAAATTCTGATTTATACATTGCGAAGTTATTTCGAGTATCTATGCTATTTGAATCAAATGAGTTCGCTCATTGCGGCATTCGATGATTTATGAAAGGCAGGTACGCCAATCGCGACGCACTCCCAGCGATTGACGCTTCCGATCGAAATGGTTTACTGTCGCTGCATGCACTTCGACTCTCTTTCACTCTTTGCCGCCACCACCGCGACGACCACCTTCATAGGCGGGTCGTCTGGAGATTGCGCGCGCTAGCCGGAAGTACGGAAAGTACGAGCAGCAGTGGCAAATCCCCAAAGGCCCCGCCGGAAACGGATGGGGCCTTTGGCGTTTCTGGTCTCTCCGTTTGCGGCATCCATCGTGGTATCGCGAATTTCGAACCGACGGAGCATGACCGTGAACGACATCGACCATCGTGTACTAGGCAATAAGCTCGATCTTTTCCACCAGCAGGAAGAAGGTGCCGGCATGGTTTTCTGGCACCCGCGCGGCTGGACGCTTTATCGCGTGCTCGAAGATTACGTGCGGTCGCGCATGCGTCGCGCGGGCTTTCGCGAGATTCGCACGCCGCAATTGCTGGCGCGCTCGCTGTGGGAAAAGAGCGGGCTCTGGGAAAAGTTCGGCGCCGCGATGTATTCGCTCGCCGATGCGGAAGAAAGACGCGCGCTTTGTCTGAAGCCGATGAGCTGTCCTTGCCACGTGCAGGTGTTCAATCAGCGTGTGCGTTCGTATCGCGAGCTGCCGTTGCGCTATAGCGAGTTTGGGGCATGTCATCGAGATGAGCCGTCGGGATCTCTCGAAGGATTGAAGCGTACGCGCGCGTTCGTTCAGGACGACGCGCATGTGTTCTGCGCGGCGGCGGATATAGAGTCGGAGGTGGGGCGCTTCTGTGCGCTGCTGCGCGACGTGTACGCGGACCTAGGATTTCCGGAGTTCAGCGTTGCTTTGGCGTCGCGGCCCGCATTGCGTGCTGGCAGCGAGGGGACGTGGGATCGGGCCGAGGAGGCGTTGGCCCATGCCGCCGACGCAGCGGGGCTCGAATTCGCTGTACTCGCTGGAGAGGGCGCTTTTTACGGGCCCAAACTCGAATTTCAATTGACGGATAGTCGCGCACGGAGTTGGCAGTGCGGCACGATCCAGCTCGACTTTGTGTTGCCAGAGCGGCTCGATGCCGAGTTCGTCAATCAGCGTGATGAACGCGAGCGTCCGGTAATGATTCATCACGCGGTGCTCGGCAGCATGGAGCGGTTCATCGCGATGCTGCTTGAACATGACGAAGGATGGATGCCGGCCTGGCTCGCGCCCGAGCAGGCCGTCGTTGCTTCGATCAGCGATGCGAGTCTGGGTTACGCGCAAGAAGTCTTGCAGGCGCTCGAAGATGCCGGGGTTCGGGCGGTGGTCGATGGACGGCCCGAGAGACTGGAGAAGAAGATTGTCGATGCGAGGGAGAAGCGGGTGCCGTTTCTCGTTGTCGTAGGGAAGAGGGAGGCGGCAGACAGGAGGATTAGTGTGCGTTGGTCGAGGGATGGGGCACAGCGGGAGTTTGGTCTCGCGGAGGGAGTGGGATATCTGAAGGGCAAAGGAGGCTTGCCGGGCTCGCCGGCAAGAGTCTGACCGCTTCAAGCGTCCGGCAATACCGACTTACCGCGGCGCTTTTTCGGCTTCGGTTCCACCCCCACTCGCGGGTCCCGCTCCAGAACGAGCGCCGTCAACTGCTCGACAGTGTCTTCGAACGCAGGGTCCTCCTGCGGCACATAAAGCCACTTTCCGAGTACCGGGTGAGGCCGCAATGCAGGCAGATCGGTAATCAGAGCAGCATGGCGTTCCTGCGATGTACAGACGAGCAGCCCATTCCACGGCTTATCGCGATCGGCGGCAACCAGACACAACAGGCCGTCGATATACGCGGCATCGCTGCCAAACATCCGCCGGCGCACATAAGTCGGATCGCGTTCGAACGCGTCGAAGATCCAGAGGAGCGAATTGCTGATCGAAGAGGGCATCGGCGGAAAATCTCAGGAGGCGAGGGCAAGTGAATAAGTTTACGCAAATTCTCAAGGCTCGGCAGCGAGCCGATCGAAGATCGAGCAAGTCCGGCTAGGTAAGATGTGTCCAACCTCGGCGACCATATCGGAACTCGCACGATCCAGACCATGCTAACTCACACAGACGCCACCGCCGCTTACGCTAAACGCTTCGAAGCCGTTCTCGCCTATATCGACGCAAACCTCGAGGGCGATCTGTCGGTCGACGCGCTAAGCCGTATCGCAAACTTCTCGATGTTCCATTTCCATCGACAGTTTGTCGCGTATGTCGGCGTGCCGGTCGCACGCTACGTGCAGTTGATGCGCTTGCGTCGCGCGGCTCACCGCCTCGCGTCGCAGGCGTCGTGCTCGGTTCTCGATGCGGCGCTCGACGCCGGCTTCGACAGTCCCGAAGCCTTCAGCCGCGCGTTCAAGCGTGCATTCGGCATGGCGCCGAGCGCGTTTCGACGGCATCCAGCATGGCAATTCTGGAGTGCGAGTTTTATTGTTCCCTATCTTTCGAGGAAATTGACCATGCAAGTGAAAATCGTCGACTTTGCGGAAACCCGGGTTGCCGCGCTCGAGCATTGTGGTTCGCCTGGACTCGTCAACGAGAGTGCGCGCAAGTTCATCGATTGGCGTATTCAAAGCGGACAATCGCCGGTGGCGTCGAGCAGGACCTTCGGCATTCCGCACGGCAATCCGGACACGGTGCCAGCGGAGGAATTCCGCTTCGATATCTGCGGAGAGATCGACGAGCCGGTCGCACCGAATCACTATGGCGTGCGCGAACTCGTCATGCCGGGTGCACGGTGCGCGGTGGTGCGGCACACGGGATCGACCGATCACATCGGCGAGACGATCTATCCGATCTATCGCGACTGGCTGCCTTCGAGTGGAGAAGAGTTGCGAGATCTTCCGCTGTTTTTCCAGTACCTGAGCGTCTATCCTGAGACGCCGCTGGATCAGTGGCAGACGGATATCTACATTCCGTTGGTGTGATTAGGGAACGGGGGAGATGAGCATATAAAATGCCTGATCCATTCTGCGCGAATATCGGAGGATGCGCTTCATTCGGGCTCCGATCCAATTTTCGCGTCGGTATCAATTGCACTGAATCGATGATTGCCGATTGTAGATGCGGCAAAAAATGCAATTGCGGAATGTGTCCTTAAACAAAGCCCCTATCTCTGCGAATAGTGGTTCAGATAGGGGTTTTTATCGATTCCAGGCTCTCGCCCATGACAGAAGCCGAAAAGGCCGTTTCACTTTCGGCTACTCGCGTAATCACCGGAACCGCCCAATACCCTAAGTGTCAACTAAGGATGTCACCCGTCCATTTTGGGGAGATATCAAATGGCTGCCACGCAATCTGGGGCTATGCCCCTCTCCGATGAGGAGGCACGGCGCCAGTTGCGCCGCGCTGTCATCGCCAGCACGATCGGTACCACGATCGAATGGTATGACTTCTTCCTGTACAGCACGGTCACTGGTCTGGTATTCGCGAAGCTGTTTTTTCCTGAATCGGACCCGCTCGTTGGCACACTCCAGGCTTTTCTGATTTACGCCGTCGGCTTTATCGCGCGGCCGGTGGGCGCGGCGATTTTCGGCCACTATGGCGATCGCATCGGACGTAAAGCGACGTTGATCGTGACGCTATTGCTGATGGGACTCGCGACATTCGCCGTCGGCTTCGTTCCGACCTACGCGTCGATCGGCATCTGGGGGGCCATTGCGCTCACGGCGCTGCGCTTTATTCAGGGGGTGGGCGTGGGAGGCGAGTGGGGCGGTTCGGTGCTGATGTCGATGGAATGGGCACGCACCAACAAGCATCGTGGTTTCATCGCGTCGTGGCCGCAGTTCGGCGTACCGGCGGGATTGTTCGTCGCGAATCTGGTGGTGCTTGCCACCAGTCAGATCTCCGGCAGCGCATTTCTCACGTGGGGCTGGCGGGTGCCGTTTTTCCTCAGTATTGCGCTGGTCGCGATCGGCCTTTATATCCGCTTGAGTATCCTCGAGACGCCGATCTTCGCGAAGCTTCTCGCTGAGCGCAGGATCGAAAAGGCGCCAATGCGTGAAGTATTGCGCCGGCAGCCGAAAGACATTGTTCTATCGGCTCTTGCGCGTATGGCCGAACAGGCGCCTTTCTATATTTTCACGGCTTTTATCTTCACCTATGGCGTGATGAGTCTGGGCGTTACGCGCGATCTGTTGCTCACCGCGGTGCTGGCCGCTTCGGTGCTGGAATTCTTCACGATTCCTTTCTTCGGTCACGTGTCCGATCTGATCGGACGTCGACGCATGTACGTGATCGGCGCCGCTGCAGTCGGGCTATTCGGCTTCCTGTACTTCTTCATGGTCGGAACTCATAACCCCGGATGGATCTTCGCGGCAATCGTGCTTTCGCTGGTGCCGCACGCGATGATGTATGGTCCCCAAGCCGCATTGATCGCCGAATCGTTCACGGGGCGCTTGCGCTACAGCGGCGCGTCGATGGGCTACCAGTTGGCTTCCGTCATCGCTGGCGGTCCTGCACCGTTGATTGCGACCGCGCTTTATGCCTATTTCCATTCGGGATTCGCGGTGGCGTGGTATGTGTTCGCGTGCGCGGTGATTAGCGTGGCCGCCGCTATGCGACTCGGCGATTACACGAATAAGGACATTTCGCGGGAATACGACGACGTGCATGCATTGCATGACCAGGGACACGCCACTCCGTGATCGATCAGGCGGATGGCCGGTCGCAGCGGCCATCCGCGGCCGGCCGCCGAATCAGGCCTCAGCTTTTCAGCGGCAACCAGACTTCGACTCCACCCATTCCCGTCGCCGGATCGAACTGCTCGCCATACCGTTCGAAATGCGGTGCATCGGCAGGCACGTGCCCTGATGCGGGCAACCACTGATTCCAGATCGTATTCATCGTGCGACGAATGCCCGAGATGTGCTCGCGATGACTGAACACCGCATAGCGTTGCGCGGCGATGCGTACGCGACTCAACTCCGGCGGCAGTGCGGAAAAATCGCTGACTTCGACGCCGCACATATAGTCGAAGTTGCCCAGTTCATCGGCGTTATAGCCAACGCCATAAGCCACCTTGCCGATCTGTCCTGGCACCCTGCCGTACCAGGCGCCAAAGCGCTGCCATTGAGAGGGAATCGCCTTGCTGGTCTCGCACGTATAGCGCTCGCTCAGTCCAGCGATGAGAAGCGGTTTGCCGTCTTCGAAGCGCGGCGGTTCCAGATGAGTCAGAAGGGTTTCGTCCATTTTGATCGGCTCCACGATGCTCAGGTTGTCGAGATGACCTCGTGCGCGCAACGCATCGGGCGTAAGCCCGAACTGGTCGCGAAACGCGCGCGTGAATGCTTCGTGAGAGCCGTAACCGGCGTCGAGGGCGACCGCGAGAATGTCAGGGGCACCATCGGCGAGACGTCGTGCGGCCTCGCTTAAACGCCGTGCGCGAACGTAGCGCATCACCGGCATCCCGGTGGCCGCTTCGAACGCGCGGGCGAGATGAAAGCGCGATACGCAGCCACCGCGGGCGATGTCGTCGAGCGTCAATTCGCCCGCGAAGTGGCTTTCGATATACCAGAGCGCTTTTCCAACCGGGTTCATCTCAGCTCTCATGTCAGCATGAAGCCAGCATAGTCAGCGGCGAACTCAGGCGTTTGATCGCGCTTGCGGTTTTGCAGTCGCGACGGAAGGCGGGGCCGACTCCGCCACGTCACTATGCGCGCCCGCAGCGCCACCCGCTTGCCCCGGCCTCAGCAACAGCCCACCGAGCACGCCGGCCGCCGCCGCAAAAACCGCCCCAAACAGAAACGCGACGTGATACCCGCTGTTCAGCGCGGCCGCCGCGCTCGACGACGCCTGCATTGCCTCGCTACGCGCCGCGGCAAGACTCGCGAGCACCGCGAGCCCGAGCGCCCCGCCCATCATGAACGACGTATTGACGATGCCCGACGCGAGGCCCGAATCGGCGGGATCGACGTCGCTCATCGCGGCGAGCAGCAACGGGTTGAATGCGATGCCGGCGCCGAAGCCGAGCAGCAACATGCCGGGCAACACGTCGGGCACGAAGCTGCCGTCGACGGGCGCACGCGCGAACAACGCGAGCCCGCATGCGGCGATCAGCAGGCCCGCCGCGAGCGGCCGGCGCAGCCCGAAGCGCATCACCACACGCGCCGACAATCCCAGCGAAAAGAGTCCCATGATCAGGTTCGCGGGCAGAAACGCGAGCCCCACCTGCAACGGCCGATACCCGAGCACGCGCTGCAAATAAAGCGCCGAAATAAAGAACCACGCGAACATCGCGGCTGCCCACAACACGCCGACCACGTTCGCGGTCGCGACATTGCGCAAACGCAGTAGACCGAGCGGCATCAACGGATGTTCGACTCTCGCCTCGATTGCGAGGAACACGGCAAGCAGCGCGAGCGCGACGCACAGCAGGCCGAGCGTCTGCGCCGAAGTCCAGCCTGCTTCGTTGCCGTTGACGATTGCATAGACCGCCAGCATCAGCGATGCGGTCACGCTGAGCGCACCGGCCACGTCGAGCCGCTCGCCGTGCGCGTGTCCGCGCGCGGCCGGCAGTAGCGCGAGGCACAGCGCGTACACCGCAATGCCGATCGGCAGGTTGACCAGAAAGATCCAATGCCAGCTCAGCAGATTGGTGAGCAGTCCGCCGAGCAGCACGCCGATGCTGCCGCCGCCCGCACAGACGAAGCCATACACGCCCATCGCTTTCGCGCGCTCGCCGGGTTCGGTGAACAGATTCATGATCAGCGACAACGAGACCGCCGAGACGATTGCACCACCCAGCCCCTGCACGGCGCGCGCGGCGACCAGCAGCACTTGCGAATTCGCGAGGCCGCAGGCGAGCGAAGCGAGCGTGAAGAGCGTAATGCCGCACAGGAACAGCTTGCGGTGTCCGTACAGATCGCCAAGCCGTCCCCCGAGCAGCAGACAGCCGCCGAACGTCAGCATGTAGGCGTTGACGACCCACACGAGCGAGGTTTCGCTAAAGCCGAGATCGGCGGCGATGGACGGCAGCGCGACGTTCACGATGGTGGTGTCGAGCACGATCATCAGCACGCCGAGGCAGAGCACGATCAGTGCGAGCCAACGTTGCTTGCCGTGGAGGGAATGGGTCATGCGGGTGCCCCTTTACGCGGATTCGGTCGATCGCCGACGATGGGTTTTCGAGTCTAACACCCGTGCATTTCGGGTCCAACTACGAAATCCAGGGCGGCGCCGGCGCGCTAAGCGTCGCGCGGTTGCGCATCAATCGCCGGTGAGGATTTCGTATTTGCCGCCGCGTTCGAGCGCGCGCTGATATGCGGGCCGGGCGCGAATGCGCTGCAAAAACGCGCCTATCGCGGGCAATCGCGCAGTGATGCCGCGCGCGGTGGCGGCTTCGAGCGGGAAGCGCATTTGCACGTTGGCGGCGGTGAAGTCGTTGCCGGCGAACCAGCCAGTCGCGCCGAGTTCGTTGTCGATATAGCCGAAATGCAGCTTCAATTGCGGATCGACGAAGTTCGCCTGCATCGGATGATACACAGCGATGGCAGCACCACATTCTCAAACCTTCGACTTTCCCCCCATCAACCCATTCGACGGCAACGTCTCATCCAGCAACTTCCTCGCACTCTCAATCCCCGTCACCGGCAAGCCATTCGGATCGAGCAGTCCCACCTGCACGAGCACCGAAGCCTGATCCCAATAGATGTGCTCGTTATAAAGCTTGTCACCGCGGAAGCACACCACGGCGAGCATCGGCACCTCGAAGTACTTGCCGGTCGGCGCCACGCCCGGCAGCAGCCAGTCGATCTCGCAACTATGCGTGCAGCTGAAAATGAATTCATCGACGACGCGATCCGAGCCGATCGTGCGCGAAATCGGAATCAGCTTCGTATCGGGTGGATTCGAGTTGACGAAATGATGCGTGTAAAAGCGCTTCAGATTGTCATGCCCGACACCGCCTGTCATCGTCGGCACGTGATTGACGTAGGGCTCGGCGACCATCGTCGGCATCACCGCATCGACGTCGCGTGTCGCGAACTCGTGATAGCAATGCGCTTCCCACAGCGCGTTCAGATCGTAGACCGGACCGAGCACCTTGCGCAGCAGCGCCAGCGTGCGCGAGTACGCCATCATCGCGGCCGGCTTGTCGTACTGCTTGCGCTGCGGCGCGGCGAACGCGTGATCGCAGCCGGGATACACGT
This sequence comes from Paraburkholderia sp. JPY465, assembly GCF_050436725.1. Classification (NCBI taxonomy): domain Bacteria; kingdom Pseudomonadati; phylum Pseudomonadota; class Betaproteobacteria; order Burkholderiales; family Burkholderiaceae; genus Paraburkholderia; species Paraburkholderia sp. JPY465. Next base: position 1,350,346 of record NZ_JBNDMT010000002.1, on the reverse strand, counting down.
ATTGCTCGATCTGCGGCCGCGTACGCAGTGCGGCGCTGATGCGCTCGCGCGTTTCGGGCGGGCAGTGCGCGTCGTTTTCACGGAAGTGGAACACCATCGGGCAGTTGATTGCCGATACTTCGTCGAGATGCGCGTCAAGCCCCACGCCGTAATAGCTGACCGCGCAATCGACGTCGGTGCGCGCCGCGCTCAGAAACGCGAGCTTGCCGCCGAGGCAGTAGCCGACCACGCCCACCTTGCCGGCCTGCTCGGGCAGTTCGCGCAACGTGGCGATCGTGGCGGCGATGTCCTTCACGGCGACATCCGCATCGAACTGGCCCAGATAGCCGAGCGCCTGTTTCATATCGGCGTCGCCGTAGCCAAGCGAAATGCCCGGCTTGATGCGCCAGAACAGATCGGGCACGAGCACGACGTAGCCTTCTTCGGCGTAGCGATCGGCGGTCGCCTTCATCGTGTCATTGACGCCGAAGATTTCCGGCAGGAGCACGAGCCCCGGGCCCGAGCCCTGCGCGGGGCGCGCGACGTAAGCGTTGAAACGGCCGCCATCGTGGGCGACGACTTCGATGAAAGAGCCGGCCATGCGGTCTGTCTCCAGTCTTATGATAGATACGGGTTACGTCATCATGCGCAACTCGAAACGTTTGAGCTTGCCGGTTTCGGTGCGCGGCAGCGCGCCGATGAACGTGATGACGCGCGGATATTTATACGGCGCCACGTTATTCTTAACGAAATTCTGCAGTTGCGCGACCAGTTTGTCGTCGGCCGTATAGCCGGGGTTCACCACGACGAAGGCCCGCACGATCTGCCCGCGCGTTTCGTCGGGCACGCCGATCACGCCGCATTCGGCCACCGCCTCGTGCTGCATCAGCACGCTTTCCACCTCAGGACCGGAGATGTTGTAGCCGGCCGACACGATCATGTCGTCGGCGCGCGCCTGGTAGAACACGTAGCCGTCCGCGTCGAGATAGACCGAATCGCCCGGCAGGTTCCAGCCGTCGCGCACGAAGCGCAGCTGCCGTTCGTCCGCCAGATAACGGCAGCCGGTCGGGCCGCGCACCGCCAGTTTGCCGATCGTGCCGGGCGGCACGGGTTGCATGTCGTCGTCGACGGCTTGCACGACGTAGCCCGGCACCGCGCGGCCGATCGCGTGCGGCCGGATCTCCGCGCCTTGCGACGAAACGAAGATGTGGATCAGCTCGGTGCCGCCGATGCCGTCGATCATGTCGATGCCAGTCGCGTCGCGCCACAAACTCCGCGTCGAATCGGGCAACGCCTCGCCCGCCGACACGGTCTTCTTCAGCGATGACACGTCATGTTGCGCGACGAGCGGCGCCATCTGCCGATAGAACGTCGGTGCGGTGAACATCACGGTTGCATGAAAACGTTCGACCACGTCGAGCAAGGTCTGCGGTGTGAGCTTTTCGACGAGCACCGTCGACGCCCCGACGCGCAGCGGAAAGCACAGCAGCCCGCCGAGGCCGAACGTGAACGCGAGCGGCGGCGTGCCGCAGAAGATGTCGCTCGCGGAAGGCTTCAACACATGACGCGGGAACAGATCGCACATCGCGATCATGTCGCGATGGAAATGCATGCAGCCTTTCGGCGCGCCGGTCGTGCCGCTCGTGAACGCGATCAGGCAGACGTCGTCGGCGGCGGTGTCGCAGGCGGTGAAGTGCTCGGGCTTGTTGGCGGCGAGAGTCTCGAGCGAATCGGCGGAATCGTCGTGAAAGCGGCGCGTCTGCTTCAGCACCGCGCAGTAGAACTCGTCGCGCGGATTCGTGCAGCGCTCGAGTTCGGCGGTCAGGCGCGCATCGCAAAGCGCGGCGCTGACTTGCGCTTTGTCGATGATCTGCTTGAGCTCCTTCGCGCGCAGCAGCGGCATGGTCGGCACGACGACGAGCCCGGCCTTCAGCGCCGCGAGCGTGGCGACGGCCATCTGCAAGGTGTTCGGTCCACGCAGCAGCACGCGGTTGCCGGGCCGCAAGCCCATTTCATCGACGAGCACATGCGCGCTGCGGTTGACCAGCGCGAGCAGTTCGCCGTACGTGGTCGCTTGTGGCTTGCCGGCCACGTCGGACCAGATCGCCGGCCGGTCGCGATGCCCCGCCTCGATGGTCCGCTCCAGCAGTTCGGTCGCGCAGTTCAACCGCGACGGATAGGCGACGTCCGGATTGTCGAGCAGAAAGACGGGCCATTGATCCTGCGGCGGAAGATTGTCGCGCGCGAAAGTATCGACGTGTGCTGACGGTTCCATCATGGTCTCCCGGGGCGTTGAGCCGGAAAATGCGCTTCGTTCGGTGTGAGGGGCTTGCCTGTGCGTTCGGTACCTGTGGGACGTTCAGTGCGGAATCACCGCGGTGGCCTCGATCTCGACCTTCGCGCGGTCTTCCATCAGCGCGACGACCTGTACCGCGCTCATCGCGATGTCGTAGTCGCCGATCAGCTCGCGAAACACGCGGCCGATGTCCTTCAGCGATGCGAGGTACTCGCGCTTGTCGGTCACGTACCACGTGAGGCGCACCAGATGTTCGGGCTTGCCGCCCGCTTCGCGCAGCACGGCGAGCAGATTCTTCAGCGCCTGCTCGGACTGCTGCGCGAAGTCATCCGAATGGAACTGCGCCTGTTCGTCCCAGCCGATCTGGCCGGCGATGAACACCTGTGTGCCGCTCGCCGCGACGCCGTTCGCATAGCCGCGCGGTTTGACCCAGCCGGCCGGAAGGAGAGCTTTTTTCATCAGCGCTGAGCCTCGATGGAGGAGGGCGATGGAGCGTACGCCGCGAGCGCGCTCGCGATGTCTCCGGGAATGTTGATCGATTTGCCGCTTTCGAACGACATGAACACGAGCACCTGTTTCGAACGAAAGCGCGTTTCGCCGTTGCAATGCCCGTGAATCTCGATGCGGAGAGAACTGCGGCCGATGGTGTGGACTTCGAGCGCGAGCAGGATGGTTTCGCCCATCTGGCTCGGCCGCGAGAACTCGCAGTCGAGCTTGACGATCGGCAGGCCGATGCGGCGCCGCGCGATCATGTGCGCATAGTCGATGCGCAGGCCCTCGTTGAACCAGTCTTCGACGAGCGCGTTGGTCATCACGAGGTACTGCGGAAAATACACGATGCCCGCGGGATCGCAGTGCGAGAAGCGGATGCGCACGGGCCGCTCGAACGATGTGCTCATTGCGCGCTCCCGTTCGCCGCGGCATACGCCTTCAACAGATCGCGGCCGACGATCAACTGCTGCACCTCGGTCGCGCCTTCGTAGATGCGCAGCGCGCGGATCTCGCGGTACAGCATCTCGACTGCGCTGCCGCTTTGCACGCCCATGCCGCCGTATAGCTGTACGGCTGCGTCGATCACCCGCTGCGCGCCTTCGCTCGCGTGCCACTTCGCCATCGCGGCTTCGCGCGTGACGCTTTCGCCCTGGTCGCGCAGCCACGCGGCGCGATAGACGAGCAGCGCGCTGCTGTCGATCGTCAGCGCCATCTGCGCGAGCTTCGCCTGCGTCAACTGGAAGTCGCCGAGCGTCTGGCCGAACATCTTGCGCGACGCCGCGCGCGCGAGACCTTTGGCCATCGCATGACGCGCAAAGCCGAGCGATGCGGCCGCCACCGAGGTGCGGAAAATATCGAGCGTGCGCATCGCGATCTTGAAGCCTTCGCCGGGTGCGCCGAGCATCTGGCTCTTCGGCACGCGCGCGTTCGCAAAGCGCAGACGCGCGAGCGGATGCGGCGCGATCACGTCGATGCGCTCGGCGATGTCGAGGCCCGGCGTTTCTGCATCCACGATGAACGCGCTGATGCCGCGCGCCCCTGGTGCCTCGCCGGTGCGCGCGAACACCACGTAGAAGTCCGCGATGCCGCCGTTCGAAATCCACGTCTTCTCGCCGTCGAGCACGTAGTGGTCGCCCTGTTCGCGCGCGGCCAGCGCCATCGCCGCGACGTCCGAGCCCGCTTGCGGCTCCGACAGCGCGAACGCGGCGATCGCCGTGCCGCTCGCGACACGCGGCAGATAGCGCGATTTCTGTTCATGCGTGCCGGCGAGCGAGATCGCGCCCGAGCCGAGGCCTTGCATTGCCAGTGCGAAGTCGGCGAGGCCCGAGTAGCGCGCGAGCGTTTCGCGTAGCAGACACACGGCGCGCGTATCGATCGTGTCGCCGTGGCCGCCATAAGCGACGCCACCGACGCCGTATTTCAGCCAGCCGGCCTCACCGAGTTCACGCACCAGCAGGCGGCAGGTCGCGTCGGTGTCGCGATGGTCTTGATGCTTGAGATTCGCGCGGCACCACGCGTCGATGCCGGCCGCGAGTTCGCGATGACGCGGCTCGAAAAACGGCCACGCGAGCGGGCTATGCAAATCGACCGGCGTGTTCTGATGATCGGCGCTCAACTCAGTCTCCTTCGAACACCGGACGCGACTTCGCTGCGAATGCATCGTACGCGCGCTCGAAATCGCGCGTGCTCATGCAGATCGCCTGCGCCTGCGCTTCGGATTCGATCGCTTCGTCGATGCTCATGCTCCATTCCTGGTGCAGCATCTTCTTCGTCATTCCGTGCGCGAAGGTCGGGCCGGACGCGAGATCGGCGGCGAGCTTCTGTGCTTCTTCGATGAGCGCGGCCGGGTCGCACAAGCGGTTGTAAAAGCCCCATGCGTGAGCTTCGTCGCCGCTTGCCGAGCGGCCGGTGAACAGCAGCTCGGCCGCGCGTCCCTGGCCGATGATGCGCGGCAGCATCGCGCATGCGCCCATGTCGCAACCGGCGAGGCCGACGCGCGTGAACAGGAACGCGAGCTTGCTGCGCGCGGTGCCGAGGCGCAGATCGGAAGCCATCGCGAGGATTGCGCCGGCGCCCGCGCAGACACCGTCGACGGCCGCGATGATCGGCTGCGGGCAATGGCGCATGGCCTTGACGAGGTCGCCGGTCATGCGCGTGAACAGCAACAGCTCGGGCATCGGCAGATCGATCAGCGGCGCGATGATGTCGTGCACGTCGCCGCCCGAGCAGAAGTTTTCGCCCGCGCCGTGCAACACGACGGCCTTCACGTCTGTCGCATACGCGAGGTCGCGGAACAGGTCGCGCAACTCCGCATACGATTCGAAGGTCAGCGGGTTCTTGCGCTCGGGGCGGTTCAGCGTGATCGTCGCGACCTTGCTGGTCACCGACCAGCCGAAGTGCTTCGCCTCGTAGCCTGCCAGGCTCAGGCGGTTGCCGGCCAACAGTGCGTCGGCGGTGGATCGTGTCATGTATGCCTCCAGTGCGAAGTCAGCCTTTCAGGCTGTCGAGCAGATGCCGCTTGAGTTTGCCGAGGTCCTGATGGGTCTTCATCTTTTCGTCGAGGCTCAGGCCGCCGAACATTTCGACGACCCATTGCTCGTGCGCGACGGCCATTTTGTCGAACGCCTTGCGGCCAGCGGGCGTCAGGCACACGCTGATCGAGCGGCGGTCGTTCGGATCGGTGTCGCGCGTGACGAGCCCCTCTTTTTCGAGCTGATCGGTGATGCCGGTGACGTTGCCCCCCGTCACCATCAAACGGCGCGACAACTCGGTCATCTTCAGGCCTTCGGGATGTCGTTCGAGTTGCGCCATCAGATCGAAACGCGGCAACGTGGTGTCGAATTCGGTGCGCAGACGTTTGCGCAATTCGGCTTGCACGAGATTGGTGGTGGTCAGCATGCGCAACCACAGACGCAGACCCATGTGGCTGTCCGCACCGGTGCTCATTTCGAGGTCCACGACGTTCTCCGCGGGTTGGGCGACGCCTTTGCGCGACGGTTTCGCATCCGATACAGACTTTTTTGCTTGCGTTGATTTGCTCACGTTACTTCCCCACCCGAAATGGAAATGGATTGCCCCGTGATCGCATCCGAGCCGGGGCGGCACAGCCACAACACTGCGTTCGCGACCTGCTCCGGGCTCACGAAGCGGCGCTGCGGATTCGAACGCAGCAGCGTTTCGCGCGCCTGTGCTTCAGTGCGCGAGGTCTTGCTCGTGATCTGTTCGAGCGATGCATGCAGCAGCTCGGTTTCGGTGTAGCCGGGGCACACTGCGTTGACGGTGATGCCGCGCGTCGCGGTTTCGAGCGCGAGCGAGCGCGTGAGACCGATCACGCCGTGCTTGGCGGCGCAATACGCGGCGACGTACGCATAGCCGATCTGCCCCGCGGTGCTCGCGACGTTGACGATACGGCCATAGCCACGCTCGAGCATGCCCGGCAGTACAGCGCGGGTGCCGAGAAACACGCCGGTCAGATTCACGTCGAGCATGCGCTGCCACAGCGCGATATCGGTGTGCGTGAACGGCGCGGCCTGCGCCTGGCCTGCGTTGTTGACGAGGATATCGACGGCGCCCGCCTCGCCGAATGCGCGCGCCACCGACTCTTCCTGCGTGACGTCCACGCTGATGCACGCGACGTCGCCGAGCGCCGCGCATTGTTCGCGCTGCGCTTCGAGGCGTTGTGCATTGCGGCCCATCAGCGTGACGCGCGCGCCGGCGCGCAGCAGCGCCTGCGCGATGGCCGCGCCGATGCCGCTGCCGCCGCCGGTGACGACCGCGTGTTGTCCGGCGAGAGAGGTGTCAAACGTGTTCACACGGTTCCTTCGGCGCGTTGCGCGCGTTGTTGTGCCGTCAGGCCGGCGTTGGCGATGGCCTGCGCGCGCTCGCGTTCGAGGTTGCGCTCTAGCTGCATTTTCGCGGCGGTGTAGGGCTTCGGCCACGCGATGTCGAGATAGCCGATCTTCGCCGCTTCATTCAACGTCCACGACGGATTCGCGAGATGCGGACGTGCGATCGCGCACAGGTCCGCGCGGCCAGCGGCGATGATGCTGTTGACGTGATCCGCTTCGGAAATCGCGCCGACCGCGATCGTTGCGATGCCGGCTTCGTTGCGCACGCGATCGGCGAACGGCGTCTGGAACATGCGGCCGAACACGGGCTTTTCTTCCTTGCTGACCTGGCCCGACGACACGTCGATCATGTCCGCGCCGGCCGCCTTGAAAGCTTGCGCGATCTTCACGGCGTCGTCGGGCGTGTTGCCGCCTTCGACCCAGTCGTGCGCGGAAATCCGTACCGAGATCGGCTTGTCCTGTGGCCACACCGCGCGGATCGCGCTGAACACCTGCAGCGGATAGCGCAGACGGTTTTCGAGCGAGCCGCCGTATTCGTCGGTACGGTGATTCGTCAGCGGCGACAGGAAGCTCGACAGGAAATAGCCGTGCGCGCAGTGCAATTCGAGCCAGTCGAAACCCGCTTCGATCGACATGCGGGTCGCCTTCACGAACTGCTGCTCGATTTCGTGCAATTCGTCATGCGTGGCTTCGCGCGAATGCTGGCTGATACCGCGCAGATACTGCTGCGGCGACGCCGAGACTAGGGGCCAGTTGCCTTCGTCGAGTGGCTGGTCGATGCCCTCCCACGCGACGCGCGTCGAACCTTTCGCGCCCGAATGGCCGAGCTGGATGCCGATCTTCGCATCCGACTGCAGATGCACCAGATCGACGATGCGCTTCCACGCGGACTGATGCTCGGGCGCATACATGCCGGGGCATCCCGGCGTGATGCGGGCTTCGGGCGACACGCAGGTCATCTCGGTCATCACGAGCGCGGCGCCGCCCATTGCGCGCGCACCGAGATGCATCAGGTGATAGTCGCCGGCCACGCCGTCTACCGCCGAGTACTGCGCCATCGGCGACACCATCACGCGATTTTTCAGCGTGACGCCGCGCACCTTGAAGGGCGTGAACATCGGCGGAATCGAAGGTTTGTCCGCCGCGCGCTCGACGCCCGCGCGCTTCGCGAGCCAGTCTTCGAAGCCGGACAGATATTGCGAATCGCGCTCGCGCAGGTTTTCGTGCGAGATGCGCTGCGAGCGCGTGAGCAGCGAATAGGCGAACTGTTCCGGCTCGAACGACGTATAGCGATCGACGTGCTCGAACCATTCGGTCGAATTGCGCGCGGCGTTCTGGATGCGCAGCACGTCGACGCTGCGTACTTCGGTGTAGTGCTTCAACGCTGCGGCCAGATCGTCGGGATGCGAACCCGGATGCGCGCTGATGCTGTTCGCGAGTTCGATCGCGTCTTCGAGCGCGAGCTTGGTGCCCGAGCCGATCGAGAAGTGCGCGGTATGCGCGGCGTCTCCCATCAGCACGATCGGCGTTCGTGTGCCGTTCGCGTTGCGGCGCCAATGCACCCACTCCTTGTTGACGACGCGCGGAAAACGGATCCATTGCGACGAGCCGCGCAGATGCGCGGCGTTCGACATCAGCGCATTGCCGTCGAGGTATTTCGCGAAGAGCTTCTCGCAGAACGCGATGCTGTCTTCCTTGCTCATTTCGTCGAGACCGGCGGCGCGCCACACGCGTTCCGGTGTTTCGACGATGAACGTCGAGGTTTGATCGTCGAAGCGGTAGGCATGCGCCTGAAACCAGCCGAATTCGGTTTGCTCGAACGCGAACGTGAACGCGTCGAACAGCTTCTTCGTGCCGAGCCACACGAAGCGGCAGTCGCGCAGGTCGATGTCCGGCTGGTAGGTGTGCGCGTATTTCTGGCGCACGGCGCTGTTCAGCCCGTCGCTCGCGATGATCAGGTCCGCGTCGTATGCGCTGTCGTCCACGACCTGGGTTTCGAACACGAGCTTCACGCCGAGTTCTTCGCAACGCGCCTGCAGGATATTCAGCAGGCGTTTGCGACCGATGCCGCAAAAGCCGTGGCCCGACGAACGTACGCTGCGGCCGCGGAAGTGGATCTCGATGTCGTCCCAGTGATTGAACGCGTCGAGAATCGCCTCGGCGCTCGGGGCGTCGGCGGCGCGCAGATTGCCGAGCGTCTGATCGGAGAACACGACGCCCCAGCCGAAGGTGTCGTAGGGGCGGTTGCGCTCGATCACCGTGACTTCATAGCCGGGGTTGCGTTTTTTCATCAACAGACCGAAGTACAAACCGGCCGGACCGCCCCCGATACAGACTATGCGCATGCTGGTTCCCCAAAATGAACGCCGCGTTGCGATTAATTTAGGTTTTGATAGTTTAGATGTCAAGTAAATTTGGGGAGTGCCGTCTAGAGGAATTCGGAAGTCAGTCGCTGTCCGGCGCGTGGCGGCGTCAGGCGAGCTAGGGTCTTCGCCGGGGGGCGAAGGTCGTCGCCTATTGGCGCTACGCCATTGAGATCATTCTGAATGCGTATGCGAACGCAGTCGGCACGCGCGGCGTCGACACATGACGCCGTGCGTGGCGCTCGCCGAGCCGAAGCTCAGCGGTCACATCGGCGGAACTACGCCGTCCTTTTCGACCACGACGCGTTGCGCAACATAACTTCCCTGCGACGCAGGCGTTGCGACGATGAACACCTTCTTGCCGGCGGTAAGATCGCTGTGCTCCGCGGGCGTGAACGTGACGACGGGCACGTTTGGCGGCACCGTCACCACATTGCTGCCGCCCTTGTATGACAGCTTCAGGTCGCGGCCGTTGGTGCTCTGCACGACGGAGTCGACGTTCGCGTTGGTCATCGAGCTCTTCGGGCCCAGGTCCCACGCGTAATGCCCTTCGCCCGTGCCGCGCGCGGACTCGGGGAACACCACGACTTCCGTTGCCGTCAGCTTGCCGTCGGCGCCGGTGGTTGCAGCCGTGCCAATGAACGTACCCGGCTTGATATCCGATAGCTGCATCGTTTTCACAGCCGAAACACGCACATCCGGCTTCACATCGACCGACACGGTATCGCCGCTGCGACGATGGACCTTGAGCGTGTCACCGTTTTGCGACACGATTTCGCCACGGATGCGCGTGGGCGTCGTGGCGGGCGCCTGCGCGAAAGCAGCGCTCGCGAACGCGGCAGCCATAAAGGCTGCGCCAAGTTTGATGCGGAGTGTCATAGAACCTCCCAACTGGATGGTTGAAGGACGGGGGAAAGACCTCATTGCTTCACGAGCCGCTGAACCAGTTGTAGCCCTGGTTCTCCCAATAGCCTCCCGGATACTGGTTCGTGATTTCGATTGCGACGACATGCTTGGGATTCTTGAAGCCGAGCTTGGTCGGCACGCGCAGCTTCATCGGAAAGCCATACTTCGGCGGCAGCACGTCACCGTCGTAAGTCAGCGTGAGCAGCGTCTGCGGGTGGAGCGCCGTCGGCATGTCGATGCTGGTCCAGTAGTTGTAGTCCGCGCAATGCAGCGACACGTACTTTGCGGTCGTGTCCGCACCCACGCGACGCAGGAATTCGGAAAAGCGCACGCCGCCCCAGCGGCCGATCGCGCTCCATCCCTCGACGCAGACAAGACGCGTGATCTGGCTTTCCTGCGGCAGCGCGTGCAATTCGTCGAGCGACCAGGTGCGCTTGCCGTGCGCGAGACCGTTGACCTGGAGACGGTAGGTCGCGGCATCGATCTCGGGTACATCGTCGATCTCATAGAACGCGTTGAACGGAAACGGCCGCGTGATCATCGATTCCGGATACGTGGGCGCCAGCTTGTTCGGATCGAACAGCAGCGCCTGCACGCGGTCGTTGAAGAACGAGATGCGGCGCAGCGCGGTGTTCACCGATTTGTCGTTGGTCAGATCGCAACCGGACAGCATCGCGATGCCGCCTAGGGTCAGCAGCCGCCGGCCGAACAGGCGGCGCGCTGGCGATTTGAGTTCGCGCTGTGCGTCGCGGACGATCGATTCGCCATGCGTCGCGAGAAAAGTGCCTGGTTGTGCGGTGCGTTTGCGGATCGTCACGATTTACCGTCCCCGTATCATCAGCAGTAACGAGCGCGGCACGAGCGCGGCCATCGCGACGTGAACGATGAAAAACGCCACCAGTACGCTCATGCATACGAAGTGCACGACGCGCGCATTGTCATATCCGCCCATCAGCGTGCGCAGCAGCGGGAACTGCACCGACTTCCATATGACGAGCCCCGACAACACGATCAGCACGATGTCGGCGATCACGACGAGATAAGCGAACTTCTGCACCGAGTTGTAGTGCGCGAGGTCGTCGTGTTTCAGGCGTCCGCGCAGCGCGGCGAGCAGATCGGCGGCCAGCTGTTTCGGCCTGACGGGCAGCAGTTTGCGTCGAAAGCGTCCGGACGCCAGATTCAGCGCGAGATAGACCAGGAAATTGGCGACCAGCAGCCACATCACGGCGAAATGCCATAGCAGCGCGCCGGCGAGCCAACCGCCAAGTGTGATCGAAGGTGGAAACTGAATGGCTGGAAAGATTGGCGACGCATCGTAAATCTGCCAGCCGCTCATGACCATCAGCACGACCGCGACAGCATTGATCCAGTGCGTAATCCGTACCCACCCGGGCTGAACCATGTTGTGACTCAAAAATCACTCCAGATTCGGTGGCATTCATGCCAGTAGCGCGGGAGCAAGACGGGTCGGACAGCGAACCGCGCTCCGCTCGTCAGGCTGCCACCTGTAACACAAGGGCTAACGCGATTGATCGACCATTATTCCGTCGCGCGTGAAGATTTTCCCTTGCAATCGACTTTCATTAGCGCCACGCACCGCGCGCGAAAGCCGTCCCGCCCCAGAGCATCGCAGCATCCCGCATGCCCTATTGCGTCGGACAAATGCACTTCTGCGCAAAGACACGCGTCCGCTCCCAGCGCCTTCCGTCCGACATCTCCCATCGGGGTATACCCGCTTTGCAAGCAGATTTGCGTGCCTAGCTATTGCGCAAATAAATTTGCGGTAAGATACTCGGCGCAAATCGGTTTGCTGTCGTTCCTCAACCCCACCTCGCAGAGGTCGTCATGAAACTCGTAGCAAAGCTCGTCGCGGCTGCACTCGTCGCCGTTTCCGTCCTCGGTCATGCCGCGCGGGCCGAGACCTTGCTGGTCGCCTGCGATACGGCGTTCGTGCCGTTCGAATTCAAGCAGGGCGACAAATACGTCGGCTTCGATATCGATCTCTGGGAAGCCATCGCGAAGGACCTGAAGCTCGACTACAAGCTGCAGCCGATGGATTTCAGCGGCATCCTGCCGGCGCTGCAAACCCATAACGTCGACGTCGCGCTCGCGGGCATCACGATCAAGGACGAGCGCAAGAAAGTGATCGACTTCTCGGATGGCTACTACGACAGCGGCTTCACGCTGATGGTGCCGGCCACCAGCGCGATCAAGGGCCCGGACGACCTGAAGGGCAAGTCGCTCGCGATCAAGACGGGGACGTCGGCGGCGGATTACGCGAAGGCACACTTCGCGGGCACCGATCTGCGCCAGTTCCCGAACATCGACAACGCGTATCTAGAGTTGCAGACAGGACGCGTCGATGCGGCGATGCACGACACGCCGAACGTTCTCTACTACATCAATACGGCGGGCAAGGGCAACGTGAAGGCGGTCGGTCCGCAGATGATGGCGCAGCAATACGGCATCGGCTTCCCGAAGGGCAGCCCGCTCGTGCCGAAGGTCAATGCGGCGCTCGCGAAGATCAAGGCTGACGGCCGCTATGCGGCGATCTACAAGAAGTGGTTCGGCGTCGAGCCGACGAAGTCCTGATAACGCAACGGCTGCGGGAGGCAAGTCATGCAGTTCGATCTGTCAGTCGTCGTCGATGCGTTACCGGCACTATTGCAGGGCGCGAAGCTGACGGTGCTCATCACCATCGCGGGCCTTGCGGGAGGCCTCGCGGTCGGCTTTCTGTTCGGCTTGATGCGCGCGTACGGCAACGCATTGATGCAGAAAATCGCGTTCGCGGACGTCGAGTTCGTGCGCGGCACGCCGATCGTCGTGCAGGTGATGTTCATCTACTTCGCTCTGCCCGTGCTGCTTAACGTGCGCGTCGATGCGTTGACGGCCGCGATCGTGTCGATCATCGTCAATTCGGGCGCGTATATCGCCGAGATCGTGCGCGGCTCGTTTTTGTCGGTGCCGCGCGGATTGAAGGAAGCCGGACTCGCGCTGGGCATGCCGATGTGGCGCGTGCTCGGATTCGTCGTCGGGCCCGTTGCGATTCGCCGCATGACGCCTGCGCTTGGCAACCAGTTCATCGTGAGCCTGAAAGATACGTCGCTGTTCATCGTGATCGGCGTCGGTGAACTCACGCGTCAGGGTCAGGAAATCATGGCGGCGAATTTTAGGGCCGTTGAAATCTGGACGGCGGTGGCCGCAATCTATCTGTGCATGATCGGTGTGCTGACGTTCTGTCTGCGCACGATGGAAAAGAGGATGCGGATACTATGAGCGCGCTCGATATGGTGCAGTTCAAGCAGGTCACGAAGCGCTTCGGGCAGACCACCGTGCTGGACGGCGTCGACCTGAACATTCGCGCGGGCGAAGTCGTGGTGCTGATCGGTCCGTCGGGTTCGGGCAAGTCGACGCTGCTGCGTTGTATCAACGCGCTGGAGCAAATCGACGGCGGCGATCTGATCGTCGATGGCATCAGCGTGCACGGCGGCTCGAAGAAAGTGCGCGAGATTCGCCGCGAAGCGGGCATGGTGTTTCAGCAGTTCAACCTGTTCCCGCAACTGACGGCGCTCGAAAACGTCGCGTTCGGTCCGCGTCAGGTGCGTGGCATGAGCAAGTCCGACGCGGAAACGCTCGCGCACGAGTTGCTGACGAAAGTCGGCCTCGCGGGCCGCGTCGGGCATTATGCAAGCGAGTTGTCGGGCGGTCAGCAGCAACGCGTCGCGATTGCGCGTGCGCTGGCCGTCAAGCCGAAGCTGATGCTGTTCGACGAGCCGACTTCGGCGCTCGATCCCGAACTGCGGCAGGAAGTGCTGCGGGTGATGCAGTCGCTGGCGGAAGAGGGCATGACGATGGTCGTCGTGACGCACGAAATGACGTTCGCGCGCAAGGTCGGCACGCGTCTGATCTTCATGGAGCACGGCCACATCACGGTCGATGGGCCGCCCGCGCAGTTGCTCGACAATCCGCCGAATCAGCGTCTGCGCGATTTCCTTCAACACGTCGAATGATCATCTCGAACTCATGTCTGCAATTGGATTCATCGAAATCTCCGGCTCGCCGTTCGACGCGGGCGAGGCGTTAGGGCGCTTCGGCGCGTTGGCCGTGCATCGCCACCTGGTGCAATCGGCCGCCTGGCGCGACGTCATGCAATGGCGTGGCACGCCGCTCGCCGCCGCGCTTTGCGCACATACGCAGCAGCGCTTTCCGCGTATCTGGGCGGAATTGCAGGGGCTTGCCAATGGCCTCGAACTGCCCTTCGACGATGTGTTCCTGTGGAACTGTCGCGGCGACCTGTGGGCTGCGTCGACCGACGGATGCACGACGGTGCAATTGCCATCGGCTGATGGCAAGCGCATCACTCACAATGAAGACGGTGACCCCGGCTTCGCCGGGCATTGCGCGATTGCCGCGTGTCGGATCGACGGCAGTCCGGGCTTTGCGGCGTTCGTGTATCCGGGCTCGCTGCCGGGCCATACGTTCGCCGTGACGGACGCGGGTCTTGCCGTCACCGTGAATAATCTGCGGGTGCGCCAGACCGAGGCGGGCGTGCCGCGCATGGTGCTCACGCGCGCGTTACTGGATGCGCGCGATCTCGATGCGGCGGTTGCCGTGGTACGCGACAATCCCCGCGCGGGCGGCTTCCATCTGACGCTTGCGCATCAGGCGAGCGCGCCGTTGCTGAGCGTCGAGTACAGCGCGCACGGTTGTTCCGTGCAGGAGATCACGCAGCCGTCGTTGCATGCGAATCACGCGATTCATCCGCCGATGCGCGGCTTCGCCCAGCGCGTGACCGATTCATCGCGTAGTCGGCAGACGCGCGGCGATCGGCTGTTGCGGGACGCACGCGAAGCGGGGCATGCGCCTGAGCCGCTCGCGATCCTCGCCGACACGCACGACGCATCGCTGCCGATCTACCGCGCCGACCCTGCCGATCCCGACGACGAAAACACGCTCGCAACCGCTGATATCGTGATCAGGGCGTCTCACATAGAATGGGACGTTTATGAGCAACCCGGGGCGCCGCCGCGATATCGATTGATCAATGGACACAAACCTACGCACGAAGCGCCGCAAGCCGGCGAACAAGGACGAGGCGAGCGCGCCTGAAGCCGTCGCCGACGCGCCGCGCAGCGTCGATGCGCTGCGCGAACTGGTGGTGCGCATCGGTCGCGACGAGGCCGGTCTGTCGCTCGGCGGCAAGGCGCACGCAGTGCTCGCGTGGCTGCTCGAACGGCCGGAGGAAGTGGCCGTGCGGACCATCACCGATCTGGCGACGGCACTCGACGTCAATGCGTCGACGCTGACACGGCTCAGCACGAAGCTCGGCTATGCAGGGTTCGCGGATTTTCAGAGCGTGTTTCGCGATTCGCTGGCGGAGCGTCACCGGCATTTCTATACGAATCAGGCGGAGCGGCTCGTTGCAGGGAAAAAGCAGCGTGCGCACACGCCCGTCAATAGCGGAACCTCGCCCGAGGTCGAGGTCGTCGTGCAACTCGCGCACGAATCGATCGTCAATGTGGAGACGTTCCTCGCGCGGCTATCGGCTGACGATCTGCGCGGTGCGGCCGCGCTATTGGCGGGGGCGCCGCGCGTGCGCGTGCACGGCTTGCGGCAGTTCAGCGCGCTCGCCAGCTTTCTTTGCTATGGGCTCGGGATGATCCGCACCGACGTCGCGCTGCTCGATGCACAAGGGCTCGGCGTGGCTGAAGGACTCGCGCAGTTGCAACCGGGCGATGTGGTGGTCGTCACGAGCGTCTCGCCTTATACGCGCAGCGTCGCTGAAGCTGCAAAGGCCGCCGCCGAGGCGGGTATGACAGTCATCGCGATCACGGATACGCTCGCGTCTCCACTGGTGCCGCCCGCGCGGCACGCGTTCCTGATTCCACACGACAGCAGTTTCTTCAGCAACAGCATGGGCGCTTATCTGATCTTTTGCGAAGGCCTGCTCAATCTGGTGGCGACGCATCTGGGGAAGCGATCTTTGCAGGCGCTGTCGCGGCGCGAACGGTTGATTACCGCGTTGGGGATCGAGACGGACTGATATCCGGTCAATGGTGATTGTCGAGATCGGCGAGTGGCCGCTGACGTGACTGCCGCGTCGAGTTTTACTCGCAACTAAGGACACTAGTATGGGCGCCGGGACGAGACGCCCTTGTATGCTTACAAAGCGCTTGCGTCCGCAGGTGCAGTCGATTTCATCGCAGGAACGATGGATAAAAACGAGAATAGTTTGTGGGACGACGGCGGGGACTGGGTCAGGAAGCTGCAGGGCTCGATGCGTCGTCGCGCCATAGGGCGACGCGCACAGGGTACAAAGAAGAACGCCACGAAAAGCGATTTTCGTGGCGTTTTGTCATTGGTGCGCCGCTGGTGCGGTCTCGGCGAAACGCGCCCGGATCTAGCGCTCGCCGAGAGCGTGCGGCCGTCCAACCAGCAGAAAGTGGACGAACGCAAGCAGCGGGAATGCAAGGGCAACGCCAGCGACCAACGGCCACCCACCGCGCTCGAAGAGCGGGCTCGCAAGCGCGGACCCGATCGCGCCGCCAACGAAGATGCTCGTCATGTACAGCGCGTTGAGGCGGTTACGGCTTGCCGCGTGCAGCGCGTAGATCTCCCGCTGGCCGAGCACCATGTTCATCTGCACGGCGAAGTCGAGCGCAATCCCGGTAACCACGAGGCCGAACACTCCGGACGCCGGATGGACGAGTGCCGGCAGATAAGACAACGCGGCCACGATCAGCGCCACAAACGTGGCGCGAATGGAATGTCCCGCGTCCGCGAGGCGGCCTGCGACGGGAGCCGACGTCGCACCGATTGCGCCGACCAGTGAGAACAGCGCGATCGCCGACTGTGACAGGCCGTACTGGCGCGTGAGTTCAACCGGAACCGCAGTCCAGAAAAGGCTGAACGACGCGAACATCAAACCTTGATAGAGCGCACGATGGCGCAGTACCGGCATGGTTCGCACGAGCACCAGCAGCGAGCCGATGAGCTCGGAATACGTGGCGCTATGGTCCGGTTGCCGGCGCGGAATCGTCAGCGCGAGCACGGTCGTCACGAGCGCCATCACGACTGCGGCCGCGGCAAACACGACGCGCCAGCCGAAGTGGTCCGCGACGATGCTCGACAGCGGTCGGGACAGCAGGATGCCGAGAAGCAGACCGCCCATGATCGTACCGACGATACGGCCTCGGGAATGATCAGGAGCAAGGTGCGCCGCGAGCGGGATCAGGATCTGCACGGCCACGGAACTGAAGCCGATCAGCAGCGACATCAGCAGAAACCAGCTGGGCGTGTGCATCAGCGATGCGGCGGCGAGACTCGCGATCGACACGACCGCGGTCGTAATCGTCAGCTTGCGGTTCTCGAGCAGGTCGCCCAAGGGCACGATGAAAAACAGACCGAGCGCGTAGCCGATCTGCGTGAGCGAAACGATCAGGCTCGCCGTGCCACCCGACATATGCAGCGCCGGACCGATCAGCTCGGTAATCGGCTGCGCGTAGTACAGGTTTGCAACGATCGCGCCGCAACTGAATGCGAATAGTGCAATGAGTCCCTGGGTGAGCTTGACGGGCCGCTCGTTGCCGCCGAGCGTGCGCGAGGGAGTGGACATGATGGCTCCTTGAGCGAAGAAATTATTTGACGACTGGGCCTTTCGACTTGCTATGCAGTCCGCGGCTTGGCGTCGGGTTGTGCGACAGCCAAACTGGTGTTCGCGACTGCACCAAGGTTAGGCGCGAGCCGGTGCATCCGGAATACGATCGGCGCGCAATCCCCCATTGCGCGCTACGCAACGCGAGGAGCGGCGCTCGACAGCCAAGGTCATGATGACGGTAGGCTGCCATCACGCACCTGAAAAGTCCTGAGCCCGCCATTAATCCTTGCGCTTGATGAAGGCACGCAGAGTGCGAACCGCCCGATTTCCGCTGGCATAATCCCCCGCATGGACAAATTGCTCGCGCTCAACACCCTGCTCGAAGTGGCTGATGCCGGCGGCTTCGCGAAAGCCGCCCAGCGTCTGGGCGTGGCAACATCGTCGGTCACGCGTTTGATGGACGCACTCGAAGACTCGCTCGGCACCGCGCTGCTGACGCGAACACCGCGGCGTGTCAGCCTGACCGATGCTGGCGCGACGTATGTCGAGCAGATTTCCAGGCTGCTCGACGAGCTTGCCGGGGCCGACGAAAGCGTGCTGGACAGCGGCGCGGCGCCCGTTGGCGCATTGCGCGTGACGGTGCCGTCCACGTACAACCGCATCGTCCTCGCGCCGCACCTCGCCGCTTTCCTGCGTGAATATCCTCGCGTTGCGCTGGACGTCGTCGTTGCGGATCATTTCGTGGATCTCGCGCTCGATCGCATCGACGTGGCTGTGCGGATCGGGCTGCCCAGCGGCGATCCGAATCTCATCGTCAGGAAGATGGCCGACAATCCGCGCTTCGTGGTTGCGGCCCACGAGTACCTGAAAAAGGCAGGAATGCCCGAGGAGCCAGCCGAGCTCGCCGAACGCGAATGTCTGCGCATCGCCTATGGCGGAAGCTATCGGGCACGCCAGATCTGGACCTTCGGGCGCGGGGAGGAAATTGAAAAGGTCAACGTGCGCGGGCGACTGATATCGAACAGCCTCGATATGCTCCTTCAAGCAGTCCTCGCGGAGCAGGGGTTCGCACTATTGCCCGACTGGCTGGTGAACGAACACATCGATTCCGGCCGCCTGATGCGATGCTTCGCTGACTGGAAGGTGACGCCGCAGAGTGGCGATGTCGTGGTCCATGCGGCATACCTGCCCAATCGCAGGCATTCGACGAAAGTGCGGGCCTTGTTGCAGTTTCTTGAAGCGCGCATCGGGCAGCACCCGATCTAGCCGCAGCGGTGGTGAGTTCACGGCCGCCAGTCGGCTCTCACCCGCAAAAATATTTCCATGCGATGACAAAAGTTAGAGTCGTCGCACCTTCGATGCCGCATTCACCGCGCGTTTTCGCATTTTCAGAACTCTTCAGATCGCCACAAGGACTTTGAAGAGTCGCGTTCTTAAGCTTCGTCCTGCATGCGGCGCTCCTCGATCCAGTCGAGGTCCGCGCCGCGTCGCTTTCCACGCAAATGCGAACCTCATCGCTAACCACACGCACAGCGATGCAACGACGGAGAAGCACCATGAATACGCAGAACATCGATAAGTCCATTCCTTCGACCACACGCCGTCGCCTGCTTTCCGCCGGCGCCGGCATGGCGGGTGCCGCGGCGGCCATGGCCAGCTTTTCCGCCAACGCGGCCGGCGCGGCAAGCAACGCGGGAGCGGCAGGCGCATCGCACGCGCATGGCACGGGCCATCATCATGGCGGCGGCTATGTGAACGCCAAGGACGGCACGCCGATCTACTTCAAGGACTGGGGCACCGGCACGCCGGTGGTGTTTTCGCACGGCTGGCCGCTGAGCGCCGACGCGTGGGACGCACAGATGCTGTTCCTCGTGAATCAGGGCTACCGCGTGATCGCGCACGACCGTCGCGGCCATGGCCGCTCGGGCCAGCCCTCCGAGGGCAACGACATGGATACCTACGCCGATGATCTGGCCGCCGTGCTCGACGCGCTCGATGTGAAGGGCGCGATGCTGGTCGGTCACTCCACGGGCGGCGGCGAAGTCGCGCACTACATCGGTCGCCATGGCGAGAAGCGTGTTGCCAAAGCCGTGCTGATCGGTGCGGTGCCGCCGCAGATGGTGAAGTCCGCGAACAACCCGAACGGTCTGCCGATGTCGGTATTCGACGGCATCCGCGCGGGTGTGGCCGCGAACCGCTCGCAGTTCTATCTGGATCTCGCGACGCCGTTCTACGGCTTC
Organism: Paraburkholderia sp. JPY465; assembly: GCF_050436725.1. NCBI lineage: Bacteria > Pseudomonadati > Pseudomonadota > Betaproteobacteria > Burkholderiales > Burkholderiaceae > Paraburkholderia > Paraburkholderia sp. JPY465. The sequence continues at coordinate 1,330,625 of NZ_JBNDMT010000002.1, read as the reverse complement.
AACCGTCCCAACGCAAAGGTCTCGCAAGGTCTGGTGCAGGACTTCTGGCGCCAGGGCATGGCCGGTTCGATCAAAGGCCAGTACGAGTGCATCAAGCAGTTCTCGGAAGTCGACTACACGGAAGACCTGAAGAAGATCAGCGTGCCCACGCTGATTCTGCACGGCGATGACGACCAGATCGTGCCGATCGACGATTCCGCGAAGCTCTCCGCGAAGATCGTCAAGAACGCCACGCTGAAGGTCTATGCGGGCGCTCCGCACGGCATGTGCAGCACGCACGTCGACCAGGTCAACGCGGACCTGCTCGCCTTCCTGAAGGGCTGAAGCCCGCTCTCGCGCGCTCGCCTCGGCTGACCTGAAGCGTTCATAACGCTTCAGGTTTTCCCAAGGACTTTAAGGCGCGCGATCCGTAATCTCCACCCGTTCGATGACCGCTGCGCGCGTCATCGCTTATCCGCACTCGTACCTCACTGGAGCAACCATGGCTTTTGAACTGCTGACCCCCGAGAACTGCGCACTCGCGCTGATCGACCACCAGCCGCAGATGTTCTTCGGCACGCACTCGCACGAGCGCACCACCGTCCTGCACAACGTGCAGATCCTCGCGAAGGCCGCCAGGCTGTTCAAGGTGCCGACGGTCCTCACGACGATCGCCGCGGACTCGTTCAGCGGCCACCTGCTGCCCGAAGTGCAGCAGGTGTTCCCGCAGATCAAGCCGGTCGACCGCACCTCGATGAACTCGTGGGAAGACGGGGGCTTTCGCGCGGCGATCAAGGCCACGGGCCGCAAGAAGATCGTGATCGCCGGTCTGTGGACGGAAGTGTGCGTGGCGTTCCCGACCGTTCAGATGCTCGCGGAAGGCTTCGAGATCTACGTGCCGACCGACGCATGCGGCGACATCACGGAAGAAGCGCACGAGCGCGCGATCCAGCGCGTGATCCAGGCCGGCGCGGTGCCGATGACCTCGCTGCAGTTCATGTGCGAACTGCAACGCGACTGGGCCCGTGGCGAGACCTACGAAGGCTGCATGGACATCTTCAAGGCGCACAGCGCGTACGGCATCGGCGTGCGCTACGCGAAGCAGATCCTCGGCGAACACGCAAGCGAAGCGGCTTGAGCCGCTTCGCGTTCCGGGCCGCGCAGACCTGCGATGAAAACTACGATGAAACGTCCTGATACTTCCAACGCCGCCGATGTCGCGCTGCTGTTTTTGCGCGTCAGCGCGAGCGTGCTTCTGCTGATCGTGCATGGTTTGCCAAAGGTGCTGCACATCGGGGCGCAGCTCGGCGCGATCGAGGATCCGCTGCACCTGGGCAGCGCTTTCACGCTGGCTTTCGCGATTTTCGCGGAGGTCGTGTGTCCGGTGCTGATGATCGTCGGCGTTTTCACGCGGCTCGCCGCGCTGCCGATTCTCGTCGTCACCGTGGTTGCCCTCACGCTCGTGCACCCTGACTGGAGTCTCGAGCAGGCTCAGTTCGCGTGGATGCTGCTGATCCTGTTCGGCACGGTCGCGATCGGCGGAGCGGGGCGCTACCGGATCACGTTGGGCCGGGACGTTCCCGCGGACGCGCGCACGTCAAACTTTTAACGGCGACCAATGGTTCGCCCAACAACAAGGAGATCGACTCGATGAAACTGCATTCGAAACTCAAGCCGGCCGCGGCACTCGCCGCCATCGTTCTGTTCACGGGCTACGCGGGCAGCGTGTTCGCCGACGACGCGGCAGTCGCTTACGCACCGTCCGTTCAGGTGCATCCCGCCGCGCCGAAAGATCCGGCCAACGCACAGCGCAAGGCCGAAAGGAAGGCCGAGCGTGCCGTCGACCGCCATCTCGCCACCAACGTGCGCAAGGCGATCGTCAAGGCAGGCGGCGTGGACGCTTCGCACATGACGGTTGTCGCGAAGTCCGGCGCCATCACGCTGGAAGGTTCCGTGCCCGAAGCGGCGCAGATCGACCTCGCGCAGCAGCATGCGCAGCAGGTCGCGGGCGTCACCGGCGTGACCAACCGTCTGAGCATCGCGACCGCGGGTCATTAAGCCAACGGCTGTATAGCGCGCGTCCGCCTCGCGCGGACGCGAAGCACGAGGATCGCAACATGACATATCTGATCTCGCTGGGAGCGGGGCCTCGTGGTCGGTCTGCTCTATTACATCGCGCGCGTGCAGTCGCCCGCACCGCCGCTGATCGCGCTGGCCGGCCTGCTCGGCATCGTGATCGGTGAACACGCGATTCCATTCGTACAGGCGCAATGGCGCGCACCGCAGGCGCAAACTTCGAGCGCGCCGCACGAGGCCGCCGCCGCTTGCGCCAACAAGGTCGACTCGTCATGCAGCAAGCAGCCATAGAGTTGGGCTCGCCGCAGGCGAAGGCGGCGCTCGAGCCGCTGCGCGGCGAAAACGCCGTGCTCGCTTTCGTAGCCGGTTATGTCGACACGCTCGGATTCGTCGCGCTGTTCGGGCTGTTCACGGCGCACGTCACCGGCAATTTCATTCTGATCGGTTCGGGGCTCGCGGGCGCGGGCAGCGGACTGCTGATCAAGTGGCTCGCGTTTCCCGCCTTCGTGGCGGGTATCGTCGGCGCGCGCCTGTTCGATGACAGGCTGCGTCAGCGCACGCATGGCGTGCGCGTGGGCGCGCTTTATTTTCTGCAAATCGTCTTGCTCGCGGCGTTCATGGGCGCGGGTCTCTTTGCGGTACCGATCGTCAACGCGGACGCGCCGCTGACGATTGCCTGCGGCCTGCTCGGCGCGGCCTCGATGGGCGTGCAGAACGCGCACGGCCGGCTGACCGCGCGCAGCGTGGTCGCCAATACCGTGATGACCGGCAATGTCACACAGGCCGTGATCGACGTGTTCGATCTGTTCGCGCCGGGCACCAGCCAGGCGGAACGCGCGATCGCGCGGGGCCGCCTCGCGACCACGCTGCCGCCGGTGCTCGCATTCGCGGCCGGCGCGGGAGCAGGGGCGGCGGGATGGCTCGCCGCGTCGTTCTGGGCGCTGTTGCTGCCGCTCGCGATGCTCGCGCTGGTGGCGACGCTCGCATGCCGCAAGGCCGATTCGAAAGGCACGCTCTGAGCGCCCGGCCGACCGCACATTTTCTTCAACAGGAACCTCACGTGAAACTCATTCGTCTCGATCGTCCCTTGAGAGCGCTAACCATTGCGCTCGCGATGCTCGGCGCGGCGCTGCCCGGTGCTCCGGCTTTCGCCGATGACGGCCAGTATCCGCTCGCTTCGCCCACGTCGGCGGTTGCGCCGGTCGTCTCGGTGGGTCCGCAATACGACACCACGCACGTCTATGTGTCGAACGAAGACATCGACGCATTCGTCAGCAGCTTCGTCGCGACCTTCGGCGGCAAGGCCTCGCCGCGCGCGGTGTTCACGGTCACGCCCACGGCGAGCAAAACCGCTTCGCAATACGTGCAGACGCCGGTCGGCATGCTGTCGGTATTCGCGTTCCAGACGGCGGTCCCTTACCCGTTCGGCAACGAACGCACGGGCTACCTGGTGACCGATATCGACAAGGCCGTGCGTGCCGCGCACGCAGCGGGCGCGGACGTAGTCGTCGAACCGTTCGACGATCCGATCGGCAAGGACGCGATCATTCAGTGGCCGGGCGGTCTGACGATGCAGCTGTACTGGCACACCAGGGCGCCGTCGTATGCGGCGCTCGAATACGTGCCGGACAACCGCGTCTATGTGTCGAAGTACCAGGCGCAGGACTTCATCAAGCGCTTCGTGCGCTTCTCGCACGGCAAGATCGTTTCCGATAACCGCCATGCGGATGGCGCGGAGATCGGCAAGCCGGGCGAGACGATCCGCCGGGCGCGAATCCGGTCGGGCTTCGGCAACATGCTGGTGTTCGTGACCGACGGCAAATTGCCGTACCCGTATGGCCGCGAAACCACCGGTTACGAGGTGGGCGATCTCGACGCCACGCTCGCAAAGGCGCAGGCCGCCAACGTGAAGGTGCTGGCGGCGCCGGCACCAAACGTCGAAGGCCGCACGGCGATGGTCGAGTTTCCGGGCGGCTACGTCGCGGAGCTGCATCAGCGCGTGAAGTGACTGGCATGAGAACTCGCGAGTTATCACGCGCCAAACGCAGGACGGCGCTCGCGCGTGCGGTGCGCACGAACGTCATGTTCGCCGCGCTCGCCGCTTGCGCAGGGTTGCAGGCGGGCGCGGCGCATGCGCAAACCGCGCAGGCGGTGGCCGCACCGTCCGTCGCCTGCGATGCGCAACGGCCGGTTCCATCGTTCAATCGCTGGCAGGAGGACTGGGGTGCGCTCGCGAATCCGTGCGTGCCGCGCAAGCCGCTCGATGCGTTGAAGTACATCCCGCTGTCGGGCGACCCAAGCTGGTATCTGTCGCTGGGCGCGAATCTGCGCGAGCGCTTCGAACTGAACAACACCCCGTTGTTCGGCCTCGGGAGCCAGACGCCGGACAGCTGGGTGATCCAGCGTGCCGAGGTGCATGCGGACGCGCGCTTCGGCTCGCACGTGCAGGCCTTCTTCCAGTTCGTCGACGCGCGGCCGTTCGGCAAGGATTCAGTCACGCCCGTCGACCGCAATCCGCTCGACACCGAGCAGGCGTTCATCGCGTTCGTCGGTGGCGTGGGGGGCGGTACCTTCAAGGCGCGCGTCGGCCGGCAGGAAATGGCGTTCGACTTGCAGCGTTTCGTTTCGGTGCGCGACGGTCCGAACGTGCGCCAGGCGTTCGATGCGCTGTGGGCCGACTACGAGCTAGGCAAGTGGCGCTTCATCGGTTATCTGACGCAGCCTGTCCAATATCGCGACGAGCGGGTTTTCGACGACGTGTCGAACGGTCACCTGACGTTCAGTGGCGTGCGGGTGGAGCGCGCGAGCGTGGGGCCGGGCGATCTGTCCGCTTACTGGTCGCGTTATACGCGCGACAACGCACGGTTTCTCGACGCGGCCGGCACCGAGCGGCGCGATGTGTTCGATGCGCGTTACACGGGCAAAAACGCGTCGCTCGACTGGGACGTGGAAGCGATGCTGCAAACCGGCCACGTGGGCACCGACACGATCGGCGCGTGGGCATTCGGCGCGCTGGGCGGCTACACGTTCGCCGCGCTGCCGGGCAAGCCGCGCATCGGCGTGCAGGTGGACGGCGCGTCGGGCGACCGGCATCCCGGCGACGGCCGCGTCGGGACGTTCAATCCGCTCTTTCCCAACGGCTACTACTTCACGCTCGCGGGCTACACCGGCTACAGCAACCTGATTCATGTGAAGCCGTCGGTCACTTTCAGGCTCGCGCCGAAGGTGACGCTGCTCACCGCGCTCGGCTTCCAGTGGCGCGACACCACGGCCGATGCGATCTACGGCCAGGGCATGGCGACGGTGCCGGGCACGGCAGGCAAGGGCAATCTCTGGACCGGCATGTACGGGCAGGTTCGAGCGGACTGGAGCGTCAACGACAACGTCGCGCTCGCGCTCGAAGCGGTGCACTTCGAAGTCGGCGATTCGATCCGCGCGCTCGGCGCGCGCAACGCGGACTACGTCGGCGTGGAAGCAAAGTTTAGCTGGTAAGCACGCGGCTCGCGCACAGCTTGCCGCGAGCACGTTCAAACGAATGAGGGAACGCAGATGAAATTTATCGACACGGCCGACGGCACGTCGCTCTACTGCAAGGATTGGGGCGCGGGACGTCCCGTGGTGTTCATTCACGGCTGGCCGCTCAATGCCGACATGTGGGACCCGCAGATGCTGCATCTCGCCGCGCACGGGTTTCGTGCCGTGGCTTACGATCGCCGCGGCTTCGGCCGCTCGGATCAGCCGTGGACAGGGTACGACTACGACACGCTCGCCGACGATCTTCACGCGGTGCTGGAGACGCTCGCGCTCGAGGATGCGGTGCTCGTCGGATTTTCGATGGGCGGCGGCGAAGTGGCGCGTTACATCGCAAGACATGGGGCCCGCCGCGTCTCGAGGGCGGTGTTCATCGGATCGGTGACGCCGGGCCTGCAGCGTAGCGAGAACAACCCGGAGGGCGTCGACCCGGCGGTGTTCGAAGGCATGCGCGACGCGCTGCGCCGCGACCGCGCGAGTTTCGTCGATGCCTTCAACCCGCTCGTGACGGGCGGCAACCGGCCCGATTCGATGGTGACGAAGCCGGTGCACGACTGGTTCTCGAACATGGCGATGCAGGCTTCACTGAAGGCGACGATCGACTGCGTGACGGCATTTTCGGCCACGGATTTCCACGCCGATCTCGCGCGGATCGATATCCCCACGTGGTTCGTTCACGGCGGCGACGATCAGACCGCGCCGCTCGATCTGACTTCGCGCGCGGCGGCGCGGCTCGTCAAAGGCGCCACGCTCGACATCTATGACGGCGCTCCCCATGCGTTGATGCTGACCCACGCGGAACGCCTGAACCGCGATCTGCTCGCGTTTGCGGCGACCGCCTGAGCTGGCGGTCCGGTTTCAGCCGCGCATTTGATCCCCCGGTAGACGTTCGGAGACGGAGTGACGACGATGTTCGTAGAAATGAAAGTACAGGACACGTGGGCTCGAATCGTAGGATCGCTCGCGAGAGCCGAGCGGACTGACGATGAACAGCAGATGTCTCTCTCGAGGAAGCTTCGCGATGCCGATCGCTCGGCCACGCGAGCCGGGGGCGGTCACGCGACCATCATCGTGGTCGAACGGCCCACCATGACGAGCGCCACGATCGAGTGGCGCGATTCGACGAATTGCTATTACGGCGCACAGCTGTGGCGTCTGGTGCGCGCCCGCAAGTCGGGCGTTTGCGCGCTGAGCGGTGAGCCGATCAGCCGTGGGGACGAAATCTTCAAACCATGTGGTCGCACCGACGCGGTCAATGCGGACGCGATGATCCGCACGTCCGCGATGCGGGCTTACCCGGCGCGCAATAGCTGAGCGCCGTGCGCCGGGCGCTGATGCCAGCGTCCCGGGCGCTTTCTCTGACGCGCGCTCGCGCGTCGACTTCAGGGCGCCGCCTTGACGGCGGTCGCGGCGTGGCTCGCCGGGTCCGCATCGTAATTCAGCGGAATCCACACGTAGCTGCCGCCCTCCTTGCGCACGTGCCCGAGACCCGGAAACGAAATATGTGCGGCCGCGATCACGTCATGTTCGCGCGCCGCACGGTCGAGCAACGCGAGGCGGGACTGCCTGGCCGCGGCGGCGTCCGAGTCGTACTCGACGGAAGTCTTTGGGTCGCGCAACTGGATGGCCGCGACATGGATGATGTCGCCCCACACGATCAGCGTCTGCTGCCCGCTTTTCACGACATAGCCCGTATGTGCCGGCGTGTGACCCGGCGTGGCGAGTGCGCTGATACCGGGCGCGATCGCGGCGTTGCCGTCGAACGGCCGGAAACGTCCCGCCGCGATATAGGGGGCCACCGATTGCGCCGCCGAATCAAAGAACGAACTCAGAAACGACGGCGCGGTTTTCTTGTTGCCGGCGTCGAGCCAGTAATCGGCCTCCCGTTGCGACACGCGCAGAACCGCGTTGGGAAATGCCATCTGGCCGTCGCGAATCACGCCGCCAACGTGGTCCTTGTGCATATGCGTGAGCAGCACCTGGTCCACCTGTTCCGGCTGGTAGCCGGCGGCGCGCAGGTTCGCGAGCAGATGGCCGCAGCAATCGCCGTAAAGCACGCCCGCGCCGGTATCGACCAGGATCAGCTGGCTGCCGGTGTTGATCAGAAACGCGTTGATCGAACCTTGTAGCGGCAACGCGAGATCGTCTTCCGCGAGATCATGGTCGATCACGCGGCGCGGCACGTCCGTCATCACGGTATCGACGGGAAACGGATGTGTGCCGTCGAGCAGCGCCGTGATTTCGTAGGAGCCCAGCATCATGCGATAGAAGCCGGGGCCTTGCGTGCCGACCTGCGGCGCGGCCGCATGCGCGAGCGCGGCATGCAGGGCAACCAGCAGTGCGGCGAGCCATGCGAAGACGGTCGGCGCCGCGCGGCAGCGCTCGCGGTGTCGAGCGGCAGGGAAGACTGAAGATTGGGTATCCATAGTGGTTGCTTCGGGGTGGTTGAAGGTTGCGCAACGTGCGCCTTACTCATTCTCGAATTCGAACTGGCTCGATGCCTAATGAAGCGTTCTTAAAGTTTCGTCGCGGGCAGGACGTTTAAGCTGCCGTTCAGAACTCTTCAGGTTCTGGACTGGACTGCGCTTGGGAATTGAAGCCGGCTGGCATAATGCCGCCGACATTCCCGAAGACCATTTCGGCACGCCACTTCCCGATCGCACCCGATCGAGTGCGTGAGCTTCCTCGGTAAGGTGCGAGAGTCCGTTGATGAGCCCGTCCTTCTTTTTCAATTCCGGCGACAAGGTGTATTTGCAGTTCGTGCTCGAAGAGGGCGATCGCGCGCTTGGCCGCGGCTGGCATCTCGCGCCCGACGGTCGCCGCGAAGAGGTGCTGGCCGTGTGGATTTCCGCATCGCGCGCCGATCCTTCCAGCGCCGCGCGCCTGACGCACGAGTACAAACTGAGGGACGATCTGGCCGGCGCCTGGGCCGCCACGCCACTGAAGCTGCTGCGAGAACATGGCCACACCGTGCTGCTGCTGAGGGATCCGGGCGGTGAGCCGCTCACGGCGCTGCTGGGCACCGCCATGGAGACGGACCGGTTTCTGGACCGTGCGATCGGCATCGCTTCGGCGCTGAGCCAGGTTCATCAGCGCGGCCTGATCCACCGGGATCTGAAACCCGCACATATCTTCACGGACGAGGCGGCCGGAACGACAGCCATCACTGGCTTTGGCGTCGCGTCGCGGCTTTCCCGCGGTGCCGAAGCGCATTCACAAATCAGTGCGGTCACGGGCAACCTCGCTTACATGGCGCCGGAGCAAACCGGACGTATGAACCGGCCGGTGGACGCTCGCAGTGATCTATACGCTCTCGGCGTGATGTTCTACGAGATGCTGACGGGAATATTGCCCTTCAGCGCCGGCGATACGGCGGATTGGGTGCACAGCCATCTCGCCCGGCAGCCAGCCTCGCCAGTCGTACGTGTGCCGACGATTCCCGTCGCTCTGTCGGACATCGTGTTGAAGCTTCTCGCCAAAACGCCCGATGAACGCTATCAAAGCGCGGCGGGTCTTGAAGCGGATCTGCGCCGCTGCCGCGCGAGCCAGACCGCCGATGGAGGCATCGAAACCTTTGCGCTCGGACAACAGGATTTCGCGCATCGCCTGATGGCTCCTGCGCGCCTTTATGGACGCGAGCCGGAAATCGCAACGCTGCTCGCGGCTTTCGATCGCGTCGAGCGGGAAGGCTGGCCGGAACTCGTTCCGATTTCGGGCTATGCGGGAGTCGGTAAGACCGCCGTGGTCACCGAATTTCAGCGGCAGATCGCCACGCAGCGCGTGCGGTTTGCCAGCGGGAAAGTGGACCAGTACCGCAGTGAAATACCCTATTCGACGCTCGCGCTAGCGCTGCAGACGCTGATCCGCCCGCTGCTCGCATGCAGCGAAACCGAACTGGCTTCGTGGCGCGCCGTGCTCGACGACGCGCTGGGTCCCAACGCGAGTCTGCTGGCCACGCTGATTCCCGAAATCGGACTGATCCTTGGGCAACAGCCGATCGTCAACGATCTGCCTTTGCAGGACGCCCGCCATCGTTTTCAGCTTGCGTTCCGCAGCCTGATCGGCGCGTTCGCGCGTGCCGAGTCTCCGCTGGTTCTCTTTCTCGACGATGTGCAGTGGCTCGACGCGGCGACCCTCGATCTTATCGAGCACCTTGCGACGCATCCGCAACTCAGACACGTGCTGTTCGTCTGCGCGTACCGCGACCACGAAATTGCAGCGGATCATCCATTGCCACGATGCCTGGCCTCGATTCGCCGGGCTGGAACCCGAGTCAGCGCGATCGCGCTCGAAGGCCTTCGCAGCGATCAGATGAGCCAGATCGTCGCGGATGTTCTCCGTTGCGACGTGCAAAGCAGCGCGGCGCTGACGGAATTGATGCAGCAGAAGACGGCCGGTAATCCGTTCTTTGCGATTCATTTTCTGAACACGCTGCTGGACGAGGACATGCTCGTGTTCGACCACCGGACGGCCCGCTGGTCCTGGGATCTCGATCAGATTCGCGCGAAGGGATTCACCGACAACGTCGTGGACCTGATGCTGACCCGGCTGGGACGTCTTCCCGAGCAAACCCAGGACGTGTTGAAGCTGATGGCGTGCGTTGGCAACGAAGTGCCGGTCGACGTTCTCGTTATCGCGCGTCACGGGACGCTCGCGGATCTCGATGAGGCGCTGCGACCAGCGGTTACCGCGGGGCTCGTGTTGCGCAAAGACGCGTCCTATCGATTCCTGCACGACCGCGTGCACGAGGCGGCCTACGCCTTGATTGCGCCATGGGCGCGCGCCGAAGCGCATCTCGCGATTGGCCGGCGCCTCGTGGCGGAGTTGTCGCCCGACCATGCGCGGGAGCTGGTGTTCGATATCGTCGGCCAGTTGAACCGGGGCGCGGCATTGATTACCGAGGCCGGCGAGCGGGAGCGGCTCGCCGAACTGAATCTTCTCGCTGGCAGCCGCGCAATGGCATCCGCGGCTTACCTCGCGGCGTTGACGCATTTCACCACCGGCAGCGCGCTGTTGGGGGAAAACGCGTGGGAAACCCGCCCTGAACTCGTCTTCATGCTCGAGTTGCGGCGCGCGGAGAGCGAGTTCCTGACGGGTGCTTCCGACGCGGCGGAAGGGCGGCTTCACGCGCTTTCCCAGAGGGCAATCGGGCTACCCGATCTCGCCGCGGTCACGCAGTTGCGACTCGAACTGTTGATGGCGTTGGGGCGGCGCGAGCGCGCGGTCGAGGTGGGCCTGGAATATCTGCGGTGTGCCGGCGTTGCATGGGATTCGCAGCCGTCCGCGGGCGAAGTGCAACGAGAATACGACAGTATCTGGAGCCGGCTCGGCGAGCGGCCGATCGAGTCTCTGCTCGATTTGCCGAAGATGACCGATCCCGTTGCCGCCGGCACCATGGCGGTCCTGACCGCGCTGATGCCGCCCGCCTGGTACACGGACGCTTCACTGCGCGCGCTGGTCATTGGGCGGATGGTCAACCTCAGTCTGGAATACGGCAATGGCGAGGCGTCATGCCTCGGGTACGCCTGGCTGAGCATGATTCTGATCCCGCAACGCGAGCATAGCCAGGCGGATTTCCGGTTTGGCCGGCTCGGTTTCCAGCTCGCTGAGCGGGACGGCGAGGATCGTATCCGGGCGCGCGTCTATCAGGTGTTCGGCGGGCACGTGATGCAATGGACGGAGCCGATCCGAAACGCCCGGGACATCCTGCAGCGTGCGATCGATGTGACCGAGAAGCTCGCGGACCGAACCTTTGCGTGCTTCATTCGCAACAACCTGCTGACTCATTCGCTGGCAAGCGGCGAGCCGCTCGGAGAGGTGCAACGCGAAGCCGAGGCGAGCGTCGAATTCGCGCGTCAGACGGCTTTCGGTCTCGGCGTCGATCGGATGATTCCGCAACTGCAACTGGTGCGGACGCTGGCGGGCCTCACGCCGGCATTCGGTGTGTTCGACGACGCGAGTTTCAGCGAGGCGGAGTTCGAGAGCCGGGTCGGCAGCAATCCGAGTCTGTCTTTTGCGTTCTGCTGGTACTGGATTCGCAAGCTGCAGGCGCGCTACTTCGCGGGCGATGCGATTTCGGCTCGCGCCGCGGCCGAACGCGCCGAGGCTCTGCTTTGGACGTCACCGTCGTTTTACGAGCAGGCCGAGTATCAGTTTTATGCGGCACTCGCGCGTGCAGCCTTTTGCCACGCCGAACTTCAGCAGCCCGGGTCCGATAACCTGCGGATTCTGGCGGCCCATCATCAGCAATTGTCTTTGTGGGCGGAACATTGCAAGCCGAACTTCGGCAGCCAGGCCGCGCTGGTCGGCGCGGAGATCGCTCGCCTCGAACAGCGGTCTTCCGACGCGATGCAGCTCTACGAAGAGGCAATCGGTCTCGCGCGCGACCATGACCTGATCCATCATCAGGCGCTTGCCAACGAACTGGCGGCACTGTTCTATGCGGAGCGCGGCTTCGAAAAGATCGCCCGCGTCTATATGCAGGATGCCCGGCAGGGCTATCTGTGCTGGGGAGCGCTGGGGAAAGTCCAGCAGCTGGAAGCCCGCTACCCCTATCTGCGGGAAACCGGGCGGATCAGCACCGCGGGCGGCGCGATCGGCGCGCCGGTCGAACATCTCGATCTGGCGACGGTCATTGCCGTCTCGCAGGCGGTGTCGAAAGAGGTGATCCTCGAAAACCTGCTCAATACGCTGATGCGTACCGCGATCGAGCAGGCCGGCGCACAGCGCGGCCTGCTGCTCCTGATCCGCGACGGCGAGCCGCGCGTCGCGGCCGAGGCGACCACGGCCGGCGATGCCGTGATCGTATCCTTGCGCGACGGCCCGATCGAACCCGATACGATACCCGTGGCGATTCTCAACTACGTGCTGCGGACCAATGAGAACATCATTCTCGACGACGCGTCGGTCGAAGGCCTGTTCGTCGGCGATCCGTACGTCCGCCGGCATGGCGCCCGATCCGTGCTGTGCCTGCCGCTTCTGACGCAAGCCAAGCTGATCGGCGTGCTCTACCTCGAGAACAATCTCGCGGCGCGGCTTTTCGTACCAGCGCGGACGGCCGTGCTGAAGCTGCTTGCTTCACAGGCCGCGATCGCAGTCGAAAATACCCGGCTATACCGGGACCTGGGGCAACGCGAAGCGCGGATTCATCGCCTTGTCGAGGCGAACATCATCGGCATCTGGATCTGGCATCTGGACGGCCGGATTCTCGAAGCCAACGACCTGTTTCTGCGCATGGTGGGCTACGAGCGCGACGATCTGCTATCGCAGCGCCTGCGCTGGACCGACCTGACCGCGCCGGGCTGGCTGAACGGCGACACGCGCATCGCGGAGGCGTTCAAGCTGAACGGTACCGTGCCGCCATTCGAGACTGAGTTCCTTCATCGCGATGGCAGCCATGTACCGGTTCTTCTGGGCTCGGCCAATTTCGACGAGAGCGGCGAGCAAGGTGTGTCCTTCGTGCTGGATCTGACGGAGCGCAAGCGCGCTCAGGAAGACTTGCAGCAGGTGCAGGCGGATCTGGCGCACGTCACGCGCGTGACCACGCTGAATGCGCTGACCGCCTCCATCGCGCACGACGTCAATCAGCCGCTTGCGTCGATCATCACGGACGCGAAGGCGGCGCTGCGCTGGCTGGCCCGCACGCCGCCCGATCTCGGCGAACTGAAGGAGACGGTGGAGCGGATCGTCGAAGGCGGTCACCGCGCCAGTGCGGTGATCGCGGGCGTGCGCGCGCTGCTGAAGAAGAGCTCGCCGGACGCCACGCTGGTGGATCTGAATGATCTGATCGAGCAATCGCTGGTACTGCTTCAAGGCGAAATAGTCCGCCACCACGTTCAGCTTCGTATCGAACTCGAACCGTCGATGCCGTTGGTGACCGGAGATCGCGTGCAACTGCAGCAGGTGCTGATCAATCTGCTGATGAACGGAATGGAGGCGATGAAGGACATGATGTATACGCCGCGCCAACTGTGGATTCGATCCCGAACCGACAGTGCCGGTTCTGTGCTGATCGAGGTGCGGGATTCGGGACCGGGTCTGTCGCCGGAGATTTGCGAGCGGGTATTCGAGCCTTTTTACACCAGCAAGGCCGAGGGTCTCGGCATGGGGCTCGCGATTTGCCGGTTGATCATCGGCGCGCATCGCGGACGGTTGTGGGCGAGTACCGATCAGCGAGGCGGTGCATTGTTCCGGTTCTCTCTGCCTGCGGAGATATGCCATCCGGTCACGGCCGGGGCGTGATCCGGCCGGTGGGCGCTGAACGCTCACCCGGCCGTCAGAAGGTCAGAAGGTCTTTTCCGCGGGCTCGATGCCAAGCGCTTCGGCCATACGAACGAGATCGGGCAATGTTCTCGCCTTCATCTTCTTCATGACCTGGCTGCGATGAACCTTCACCGTGATCTCCTGAAGGTTCAGGGTTGCCGCGATCTGCTTGTTCATCAGGCCGGAAATCACGAGAGTCATCACTTCGCGCTCTCTTGGCGTAAGCGACTGATGAGCACGCGATACGTCGGCGAGCGAACGCTCGCGCTCGAGGCGTTGTTTGTCGATCGCGAACGCGCGCTGGATCGCATCGAGCAGTTCGTGGTCCTCGAACGGCTTGGTCAGAAAGTCCAACGCTCCGCCTTTCATCGCGGTCACCGAGCTTGCGACGTCGCCGTAGCCGGTCATGAAGATCACGGGAATGCCGAGCCCCGCGTTGCCGATCTTCTGCTGCACGGTCAGTCCGTCCTCGTCTTCGAGCCGCATGTCCAGGATCAGGCAGCTCTGCACAGCGGGGCGGGGAAATGCGAGGAACTCGCTGGACGTCGCGAAAGTCTCGACGCGAAGGTCGTACGAGCGCAATAGCGAACTCAGCGAGCGTCGTAGGATTGCGTCGTCGTCGATCACATAAACGATGGATTCGGCGCTTTGCTTCACATGGTCAGTTCGCGCGGCAGATTCGGAAACGCGCATAGTCGTGTTGCCCGAGAGGATGGACCCGTTATCACAGGGCGCCAGAGATCCGCTCACGATGGACTCGCAGCGGAACGTTGGCGCGTTCCGGTTTCATCAATCAACGCCAATATCCTGTCGACCGAAAACGGCTTATGGAAGAAGGCGATTGCCCCTTGCCGGAGCGCTTTGTCGACCACTTCCTCTTCGCCGTGCGACGATATAAAAATGACAGGGATCGACGTTCCACGCTCGATCAGCGCCCGTTGCACGTCGAGGCCGTTCATGCCGCCGAGCTTGAGATCGAGAAGAATGCAGCAGGCTTGCGCCACGGTCTCCGACGCGAGGAAGGCTTCTCCCGACTCGAAACACGTTGCCGTATGACCGGCGGATTTCAGCAAGCCCGCCAGACTTCTACGGATCAACGCATCGTCGTCGACGATGTACACAATGGCCATGAATTATAGAGGTTTGAGCCCATTCAATAGGCGGAAAAAACAACAGCGGGTTTCACTTCGGCGCCATTATCCTATGGACAGTGGTGTTCTTGCGCTCCGGCGGGCTCAGGAAGCGAAATTGGCGGGTGCGTTGTCTTTCGAGGACACGTAGCGGAAACGGAAGGACGGCCATTCGCCGGATTCCATTAGCCGCTCGATCGCGTAGGCTTTCACGACCGGCAACAGCGAATAACTCTTGACCGGACCCTCGGTATGCAAAGTAAGCAATGATTTTTTCGCGAGGCTAAGGACGCTGGTAAGTGCGGCGTCCCGTCCAATGTCCGCGCAGGAAATGACGTCGCAGGCACCCGCGAGATTGAACCTGCGAGGGAATACGGCGAGCCGGCGCAATACCGCGCACTCAGCCTCGCTGAGCAGCGCGTAGCTCCACTCGACCGTTGCGCGTAGCGTCTTTTGACGCGGATGGGCGGTTCTGAGTCCGCCCGAAAGCCACAGTATCGATTTCTCGAGTTCGCGAAGTAGTCCTTGCACGCCGAGTAGCGCGGCCCGCGCGACGGCAAGTTCGATCGCGAGCGGCAAGCCGCCGAGACGCCGGCAAATATCGGCGATCACATTGAGCGTTCCCGGGTCGGCGGGAAAGCGGATTCCGGACGCCTGCGCATGTTCGAAGAACATCCTGATAGCGCCGCTCGCGAGCATCTCCGCTCCGCCGGCGTTTTCGTCGGGCAGTGTCAATGGCGAGATCGAGTAGACCCGTTCGCCCATTGCGCGCAACGGTTCGCGGCTCGTCGTCAGAATGACGGCATGGCCGTTCGATGCCGCGATGCATTCGCATAGCGAGGCTATGGCCTGGAGGACTCTTTCGCAGTGATCGAATACGAAGACGATTTGCCGGTTGCCCACCGTCTGCACGACATCGGCGATCGTCGGCGCATGACTGCCCGGAGCGCCGCCAAGCTTCTCGAGTACTGCGAGTAGACACGAGTGCTGGGTGTCGTGCCCGGCGAAGTCGACGTGGCATAGCTCGAAATGGTTGCTGTCGACCCATGCTCTCGCGACACTCAACGCGAGCCGTGTTTTTCCAACGCCGCCCGGGCCGCTTACCGTCACGAACGATCCGCGCTGTAGCATCTCGTACAGCATGTTGGCGTCGTCATCGCGGCCAACGAGCCGCCACGACCGCTGCCTGATGACACTCTCGACCGCCTTTTCGGCGGCAAGCTCCTGACTCGGTGCATGAGGCGCAGCCATATGGGACGGCGTGCGAAGCTGGTAGCCCCGGCCTGGTACAGTGCGAATCCAACCGTCGCCAAAGAGCTTGCGTAGTGCCGAAATATGAACCTGGATGTTGTTCTCGACCACGAACGTGGTGGGCCAGACGAGACGCATGATCTCGTCTTTCGTGACCAGTTTTCCGGCGGACCGGATCAGCAGTTCGAGAATATCGAATGCTCGCGCGCCGATCGGCTGAGCCTGACCGTCGCGAAACACCTGACGTCCGTCGAGGGAGACCGCAACTCGATCAAAAACGTACATGATGCGTCCTCCCTCCAGCAGGCCCGGATGGCGCATCTCGCCAAACCGCGGTGAACTTCAGATTTGCGCGTGATCGTGGAAATCACGCTGCTCTCGAACGTCGCACCGAATCGTAGGGTGGCACCGGGAAAGACGCCATTATCTATAGGTATAGAAGACGGCCGGCAATAAGCCGCCTCGGCCGCTCGCCGTTGTTCTGAAGCCCCGTTGAATTCTTCCTGATCGCGCGTCCGGCTCTCCGGTCAGCGGCGCCGATGGCTTCCTAGATCGCGCGATTACGCCACGCTCCGGGCGTTGTGCCGATTAGCCTGACGAACACGCGGCTCAGATGGCTTTGATCTGCAAACCCGCAAATCGCGGCGATTTCCGATAGCGTCATATCGGTCTCTTCCAGGAGTTGGCGCGCCTGTTTCGCGCGTTGTTCCAGCAACCACTGATGTGGCGTGCGGCCGGTGGACTTGGAAAACGCCCGGATGAAATAGCCGCGCGACAGGTTGCATTCGCGCGCAATGTCGGCAATGGAGATATCGCTGCGGTTGCTGTCGAGCAAAAGCTCCTTGGCACGAGCCTCGATGGCGCTGGATAATCCGCGGCTGACGCGCACGTCAGCCGAAGCAAAGTTTCCGTACCGCCTCGCGATATGCGTGCCGAGGCCAAGCCCCACCTGCTCGACGAAAAGTCGGCTGAGCGGGCCTGTCGCTTCGAGACTTGCCGTGAGTGCGCGCGAAAGATGCCCTAATACGGGATCTTTCTGCCCGTTGGCGCAGATTAGGCCCGAGATGCCCGGTGCGTGGTGTTCATTCTCGAGTCGTGTAAAAAACGAGCGGGATAATTCGACGAGGACAAAATCGAAATTGCCGTACATATCCGCTTGATAGTCTTCGGAGAAATCCCGGATGTAGATGGAGTCAAGGTCGAACCGGCTGACGAATGAGCGTGCGCCTCGAAGAATCCTTCTCTGATGACCGTTGCCGAGCGACACCCCTACCAGAAAGCCTCGCTCGTTTGCCGGCATGGCAATGCGACTCAAGTCAGGCTCGGCCATGCACTTGCGGTAGAAGGAGATATCGTTGCCGACCGCTTCGAAGTCTTTGCTGAGCTTACCCGCGACGCAACCCAGATTGTCCTTTGGCAGTTGCGGAACGCTGGCGGGAGATTCGCGCGAAATCATGGGAGGCGAGTAGATAGCAATAAAACCTGGGCAAGATCGTCCGGGAAAACGCGAATCGGGCTCCGTCGAATCCATCAAAAGGGTGACATTTATACCATGACAAAAGCGCCGGCGATCGACGGCCGTGGGGGATTCGGCGTGTCAACGGGTGTTTTGGAGGCGGCCGGTGTACCCGTTCCGAAATGGCGCGCAGATGAGTCGTCGAGATGTGAGCGCTCAAAGACAGGGTTTAGAGTGGATTTTTGTTCAATACGTACGCTTCGACGATTGATTACAATTTGTTGGCGAAAATGCAGAGAGCACGGGTACGGACTGGTTTCGAAGCCTATGTGTTTGTTGTTCCCCGGAATGGAAATGCAACCTGATGCAAGTCATCCAGTGCTCAGCCACGACCCCACTGCCTGGAGATGACCATGATTGAGATCGGCACTTTGAGTGTCGATTTCGACCAGCGCGAAATCAGACAGAACGGGCAGCCTGTACGGCTGGGCGCACGCGCGTTTGCGATTCTCGAAGAGTTGTACCGGGCGCGCGGCGCGGTACTCTCCAAGGATGAAATCATGGACGCCGTCTGGCCAGGCGTCATCGTCGAGGAGAATCGCCTTCAGGTTCATATGGCTGCGCTGCGCAAGCTGCTGGGTGCCGATCGCGATCTGATCAAAACGGTACCCGGCCGCGGCTATGTGCTTGTTCGGCCGACCGAGGGCGTTCCGGCCCGCGGCACGGACAGCCTTGCAGTCGCTGGGAAGGCAGCGCAAATGCGCGGTGAATTTCCCATCGGACGTGAAGACGAGGTTGCACGAATAATCGAACAGATCGGCTCGACGGCCGTCATCACCTTGGTGGGGGCGGGCGGTATCGGCAAGACCTGCCTCGCTCGCTACGTGGCGAGTGAAATGGAAAGCCGATACGGACGGCACGTATGTTTCGTCGAGCTGTGGAAGGCATCATCGCGCGATACGGTGCTCGCCACGCTGGCCGAAGCGCTTGGCGTGATCATGGGCCCGGACGATACATACGAGGCTGCGATCGCGGCCGCGATCGCAGCGTCCAATTGCCTTGTGATCCTGGACAACGCGGAGCACGTGATCGATGTGGTCGCGAGCCTCGTCGATGCGCTGGTAGCGCGCAACCCTCTGGCGCGTTTCGTGGTGACCAGTCGCGAGCCTCTGCATATCTGGGGTGAAACCGTGCTGCGCCTCGAGCCGCTTGCGGTCCCAGCGAGCGGAGAAATGACCGATGCGATACTCGGTTGCTCGGCCGTCGTACTGTTTCTGCGCCGCGCTTTTATCCTCGCACCCGAGTGTGCGCACGACGAGGCGAGCATTACGCTCGTCGCCGAGATTTGCCGCCGTCTCGGCGGGCTGCCGCTCGCAATCGAACTCGCCGCAGCGCGGGTGGCAACGCTCGGCCTCAAAGGTGTTGCCTCACGGCTCGACGACCGATTGAACCTGCTCACCGGCGGTTTGCGATCCGGTTTGCCGCGCCATCAGACCTTGCGGGCAACCTTCGATTGGAGCTACATGATGCTCGACAGCGCGTCGCAGGCGCTGTTTCGCAGAACCGGCTGCTTTTTCAGCACATTCAGTTTCGAGGCGGTGTGTGCAGTCGCGGCTGAACCTGATATGTCGGTTGCGGTGATCATCTCGAGCCTGTCGGAGCTGGCTACCAAGTCTTTGCTGAACGTCGAGTTTCGCGGGGCCATCGCGTTTTATCGGCTCACCGAAAGTACCCGCGCCTATGCGCTCGAGAAGCTGCGCGACGAAGGCGAGTCCCAGATCATTGCAGCGCGTCACGTGCGCTATATGCGCAGCTATATCGAAGGGAATGGGCCCTTCGTTGCGGGCGGCGACGACGAAGAGCCTGGCGCGAGCCCACGGTTTTCACTGGATGACGCACGCAGCGCATACGACTGGGCTTTTTCCGCGGAAGGCGACCCGGCTCTCGGCGTAGCTCTTGCCAGCGCACTTGTCGGCCGGTTGCTCGGGGCTTCGCATGTCAGAGAGTGCTGCGAGCGGGCGCGACGCGCATTGACTGTGCTGGATGGCCTGCCTGCCGGCGCCGTCGATGCCGAGTGCGAGATGAAATTATGCGCTGCGTACGCGGCGTCCCTGATCCACACCGGCGAGGACGTCGCTCGGGCGCCTTTGTTGTGGGAGCGCGTGCTACGGCTCGCACGCGCGACCGGCAACGACGAATTTGCCATCGATGCGCTTTGGGGGCTGTGGAATACCATGCTCACAACAGGCGACATCCATACCTCGATGCGCTACGCAATGCGGTATCAGCATGCGGTCTCAGGCGGTGATTCACCGTGGCGACAGTCCCTCGCGGAGCAGATGATTGCGATTTCGTTGCACTACCTGGGCGAACAGGAGCAGGCCGGTGAGCGATTGGAGCAGGCAATCGAATCTATCGCCGGACAGAGCCTGCCGATCTCGGCGGGAACATGGCTGACCATCGACCCGCTGATCTGGGCGACCGGTACCTTGGCACGGATCGCGCTGCTGCAGGGCAAGCCCGAGCGCGCAATGCGGCTCGTTGAACGTTCGTTGGACCGGATTCGCGGCGATATGCTCGAACCGTCGCTCAATCACGTACTCGCACTCATTGCCGTACCCGTCGCGCTCGAATCGGGAGAGCACCAGGCGGCGTCGAATTATCTGGCGTTATTGCGCTCGCAAGCTGCAAGTCACCGACTCGATAACTGGCGGGACTATGCGGAGTATCTTGCCGTCAAGGCAGACGTGATGGCCGGGCGAGACGACAACGTGCTGGAACGGTTGGAGCCCGTACTGCAGCGGCTCGTTGCTCGCGGATTCCAGCGGGTGGTCATGCCAATCTATGTGCTATATGCGGAAGCGCTGGGCCGGGGTGGCCGCATAGAAGAGGCCCGGGTACGGCTGGATGAGGCGCTCGCGTTTGCCAAGGTGAATGGCAATCGCTTTAACGTGCCTGAATTGTCGCGTGTTCGGGGCTGGCTCGAATTGCAGTGTGCCGCACTCGGTGAAGCACCCGCAGCCGAAATCGCACAACGTCGACAGAAAGGGGAACGCCTGCTCAGAGCGGCGATCGAGCAGGCGAATTCCGACGGCGCCCCGCTTTGGGCAATGCGCGCCGAATATCAGCTTGCGGAACACCTGCTCGATCGCGGAGAAGTTGCCGCTGCCAGAGATCTGCTCAGTGAACGGATCAGCCAGATCGACGTCGCATCGAAGGCGCCGGATTTTCAGCGTCTCGTGAGTCTGGCCGAACGTCTTCAGGGGTAGCCGCCCTACTCCCCTTCCTCCCGGACTGACGTCCACTCTTGCGCGCTCGCTTCAGGCGAGCCGAACCTTTCATAACGCTTCAGGTTTTCCCAAGGACTTTAAGGCGCGCGATCCGTAATCTGCACGCGTTCGATGACCGCTGCGCGCGGCATCGCTTGTCCGTACCTGTCCTTCACTGGAGCAACCATGGCTTTTGAACTGCTGACCCCCGAGAACTGCGCACTCGCGCTGATCGACCACCAGCCGCAGATGTTCTTCGGCACGCACTCGCACGAGCGCACCACTGTCCTGCACAACGTGCAGATCCTCGCGAAGGCCGCCAGGCTGTTCAAGGTGCCGACGGTCCTCACCACGATCGCCGCGGACTCGTTCAGCGGCCACCTGCTGCCCGAAGTGCAGCAGGTGTTCCCGCAGATCAAGCCGGTCGATCGCACCTCGATGAACTCGTGGGAAGACGCGGGCTTTCGCGCGGCGATCAAGGCCACGGGCCGCAAGAAGATCGTGATCGCCGGTCTGTGGACGGAAGTGTGCGTGGCGTTCCCGACCGTCCAGATGCTCGCGGAAGGCTTCGAGATCTACGTGCCGACCGACGCATGCGGCGACATCACGGAAGAAGCGCACGAGCGCGCGATCCAGCGCGTGATCCAGGCCGGCGCGGTGCCGATGACCTCGCTGCAGTTCATGTGCGAACTGCAACGCGACTGGGCCCGTGGCGAGACCTACGAAGGCTGCATGGACATCTTCAAGGCGCACAGCGCGTACGGCATCGGCGTGCGCTACGCGAAGCAGATCCTCGGCGAACACGCGAGCGAAGCAGCCTGACCTTGAAGCTGGGCCGCAGTCGAGCGAAGCGATGCGAGGCGAGCGTCGTTCCGCACGCTCGCCCGCATCTCACACCCTTTGCGCCGTCATGAGGCGCAAAGGGCAAATCGAATAGAGCACATAGGAGGGCGTCGATGAGCGCACCCAATCAACCTGTCCGCATCGCCGACCTGGTGATCTACAACGGCAAGATTGCGACCCAGGACGAGCGTCGTTCGTTCGTCACGGCGCTGGCCGTCGCTGACGGCAAGATCGTGGCGACCGGCAGTGAGCGCGATGTCATGCAATGGGCGCGTGACGATGCGCGCCGTATCGATCTGAACGGCCGCACCGTGATTCCGGGTCTGAACGACTCGCATCTGCACGTGATTCGCGGCGGCCTGAACTTCAACATGGAATTGCGCTGGGACGGAGTCCCGTCGCTTGCCGACGCGCTCGAGATGTTGCGCGCGCAGGTCGCGCGCACGCCGGCGCCGCAATGGGTGCGCGTGGTCGGCGGCTGGAACGAATTTCAGTTTGCGGAAAAGCGCGGTCCCACGCTCGATGAAATCAACGCGATCGCACCTGACACGCCGGTTTTCATTCTGCATCTGTATGACAGCGCGCTGCTCAACGCGGCGGCGCTGCGTGCGGTCGGCTACACGCGCGACACGCCGAATCCTCCCGGCGGCGAGATCCAGCGCGACCGGCGCGGCAATCCCACCGGCATGCTGATCGCGCGTCCGAATGCGGGCCTGCTCTACGCGACGCTCGCGAAGGGGCCGAAGCTGCCCTTCGACGACCAGATGAATTCATCACGCCAGTTCATGCGCGAACTCAACCGCCTCGGCGTGACGAGCGCGATCGACGCGGGCGGCGGCTATCAGGCCTACCCCGACGACTACGCGGTCATCATGGAACTCGCGAAGCGCGATCAGCTCACCGTGCGTATCGCCTACAACCTGTTCACGCAGAACGCGAAGCGCGAGATCGAGGACTTCGCGAAGTGGGTGAAAGCCACCCGTCCCGGCGACGGCGACGACTTCCTGAAGGTCAACGGCGCGGGCGAAATGCTGGTGTTCTCGGCGGCGGACTTCGAAGACTTTCTCGAGCCGCGTCCCGACCTGCCGGAAGGCATGGAGAAGGAACTCGAAGAGGTCGTGCGCCTGCTGGTGCGCAACCGCTGGCCGTGGCGTCTGCACGCGACCTACGACGAGTCGATCGAGCGCTTCCTGAACGTGTTCGAGCGCGTGAACGCCGACACGCCGTTCGACGGCCTGCGCTGGTTCTTCGACCACTGCGAGACGATTTCGGAGCGCAACATCGAGCGCATCGCGGCGCTCGGAGGCGGCATCGCCATCCAGCATCGGATGGCGTATCAGGGCGAGTACTTCATCGCGCGTTACGGCGCCGGGGCCGCGGCGCACACACCGCCCGTGCGCAAGATGCTCGAAGCCGGGTTGCCTGTCGGCGCGGGCACCGACGCCACCCGCGTGGCGAGCTTCAACCCGTTCGTGTCGCTGTACTGGCTCGTGTCCGGGCGCACCGTGGGCGGCACGCCGATGTACGCGCAGCGCGACCGTCTCGAACGCATGGAAGCGTTGCGCCGCTACACGGTGGGCAGCGCGTGGTTCTCCAACGACGAAACGAAGAAGGGCGCGCTGGTACCCGGCCAGTACGCCGACTTCGCGGTCCTGAGCGACGACTTCTTCACGATCGACGAAGAGTCGATCAAACATCTCGAGTCGGTGCTGACGGTCGTGAACGGCCGCGTCGTGTATGCCGACGCGGAGTTCGACTCGCTGAATCCACCTGCGCTGCCGGTGAGTCCCGTGTGGTCGCCGGTCGCGGAGTTCGGTGGCTATGCGCGCTACAAGCCCGTCGTGACGAACGCCGTGCTCGCGCAGTCGTGCACCGACGCGTGCGTGAACCTTTGCGGCGTGCACAGCCATGCGCACGGTTGGGCATGGCGCAGCAATGTGCCGGCCGGCGACGCCAACTCATTCTGGGGCGCGCTCGGCTGTAGCTGCTTCGCGTTCTGAGTGGACCGCGCGCGACACCTCATATCGACGCAAAGGAAATGGACATGCGACCACGCTCATCCGGAGCGGACGCAAATATCGTGGGTATCCGCATTCCGCGCACATCGGTGGCGCTCGCCGCTGCCGAGAGCGCTCATGCAGCGCTGCCGGCCGTGTTGCTCGGCCATGCGCACCGGGTGTTCGTCTTCGCGGCGCTGAACGCCCGCCGAGTCGGCATCGTATGCGATATGGATGCGCTCTACGTGAGTTCGATGTACGCGAACATGGGACTGAGCGCGGCGTATGCCCATTCGACCGCGCGCTATGAATTGGACGGCGCCGATGCGGCGCGTCGGCTTCTGCGTCATCACGGCGCGAGTATTCACGCACAGGACGATGCGTGGAACGCCATCGCGCTGCACACATCGCCGGGCATCCCGGAGCGCGTGTCGCCACTCGCGAAGGTGCTGGCAGCCGCGGTATGTACGGATCTCGTCGCAGCGCATTTCGAAACCCACACGGATGGGGAGCGCGCGGGAGTGCTGGCCGCTTATCCGCGCGGCAAGCACTTCAGGCAGGAGATCATCGGTGCGATCGGGCGTGGCGTTGCTCACCGTCCGCAGACGACCTTCGGTACGCGGAGCGCTGACATTCTCGATCGCCTCGATCCGGAATATTGCAGGAGCAATTTCTGCGGGCAGATTCTCGGCTCACGGTGGCAGGACTAGCAGGCGCTGCGCGGCCGTCAAAACCAATCAACCAAAGCAGGAAGATTCATGCCGAACAAAGGCAAGTGTCCGTTCAATCACGCCGCTGGCGGTGGTACGACCAACCGCGACTGGTGGCCCAAGCAGCTTCGGCTCGATCTATTGAGCCAGCATTCGCACAAATCCAATCCTCTCGACCCCGGCTTCAACTACGCCGAGGCCTTCAAGACGCTCGACCTCGCGGCGCTAAAGAAGGACCTCGCCGCGCTGATGACCGACTCGCAGGACTGGTGGCCGGCCGACTTCGGCCACTACGGACCGCTGTTCGTCCGCATGGCGTGGCATAGCGCAGGCACGTATCGCACGAGCGACGGTCGCGGCGGTAGCGGCCGCGGACAGCAACGCTTCGCGCCGCTGAACAGCTGGCCCGACAACGTAAACCTCGACAAGGCCCGGCGCCTCCTTTGGCCCGTCAAGCAGAAGTACGGCCAGAAGATTTCGTGGGCCGATCTGCTGATCCTTACCGGGAACGTCGCGCTGGAGACCATGGGTTTCAAGACCTTCGGTTTCGCCGGCGGCCGCGAGGACACATGGGAACCCGATCAGGACGTGTACTGGGGCAACGAAAAGACATGGCTGAACGGCGACGTGCGCTATGGCAAGGGCGCGCCTGCCAATGACGATGGACGCGTGGTCGTGGCCGCCACGGCGTTGCGCGGCCAGGAAACGAGCCATACCGACAGCGACCGCGATCTCGAGAATCCGCTCGCGGCGGTGCAGATGGGGCTCATCTACGTGAACCCGGAAGGTCCGGATGGCAACCCCGATCCTGTCGCAGCCGCGCGCGACATTCGGGAAACCTTCGCTCGGATGGCCATGAACGACGAGGAAACCGTCGCGTTGATCGCGGGTGGCCATACGTTCGGCAAGACGCACGGCGCGGGCCCTGCCGGCAACGTCGGGCCCGAGCCCGAAGCCGCCGGTCTGGAGAACATGGGGCTCGGCTGGAACAGCAGCTTCGGAACCGGCGCGGGTGCCGGCGCGATCTCGAGCGGACTCGAAGTCACCTGGACCAGCACGCCGACCCAATGGGGCACAGGCTTCTTCCACAACCTTTTCGCTTACGAATGGGAACTGACGAAGAGTCCGGCCGGCGCGCACCAATGGGTTGCAAAAGACGCGGAGGAAACGATTCCTCACGCGCACGACGCCTCGAAGAAGCTCAAGCCGACGATGCTGACGACCGATCTGTCGCTTCGCTTCGACCCGGCCTACGAGAAGATCTCGCGGCGCTTCATGGCGCATCCCGATGAGTTTGCCGATGCATTCGCGCGTGCCTGGTTCAAGCTGACGCACCGCGATATGGGGCCGCGCGCCCGCTACCTCGGTCCGGAAGTGCCTGCCGAGGAATTGATCTGGCAAGACCCGATTCCGGCCGTCGATCACCCGCTCGTTGCAGAACAGGACGTCGTCTCGCTGAAGCGAAGGATTCTCGACTCGGGGCTGTCGATTGCTGAACTCGTACAGACCGCGTGGGCTTCGGCGTCGACGTTCCGTGGATCGGACAAGCGCGGCGGCGCCAACGGTGCGCGCATCCGCCTCGCTCCGCAAAAGGATTGGGCTGTGAACGAGCCCGCGAAACTCGCGAAGGTGCTCGGGACGCTCGAAGGCATTCAGGCCGGGTTCAACCGTTCACAGTCGAACGGAAAGAAGATTTCGCTCGCTGATCTGATCGTGCTCGCGGGCGGTGTCGGCATCGAGGCGGCCGCGAAAAAGGCGGGTCACGAAATCACGGTGCCATTCGCGGTGGGTCGCATGGACGCGTCGCAGGAGCAGACCGACGTCGAATCTGTCGGCATGCTCGAACCGCTCGCCGATGGGTTCCGCAACTTCGTGAAAGGCAGCTACCGTGTGCCGGCTGAGGTACTGCTCGTCGACAAGGCGCAACAGCTCACGCTCACGGCGCCCGAAATGACGGTACTGGTGGGCGGCCTGCGCGTGCTGGGCGTCCAGGCTGGCGGCGAAGCGCGCGGCGTCTTCACGGATCGCCCGGGCGCACTGACGAACGATTTTTTCCGCAACCTGCTCGACATGGACACGCAGTGGAAGCCGCTGACGGTTGCCAGCGACGTGTTCCAGGGGAGTGAGCGCAAGACCGGCAAGCCGAAATGGATCGGCACGCGCGTGGACCTCGTGTTCGGCGCGAACTCCGTTCTGCGCGCGCTCAGTGAGGTCTATGCGAGCGAGGATGGACAGCAGAAGTTCGTGCGCGACTTCGTCGCTGCGTGGGTCAAGGTGATGAATCTGGACCGCTTCGAGGCCGTTTGACGATGGAGCGCTGTCGGACCCTGTGGGTTCGGCAGCGCGGCGCGTAGATCACGGTTGGCGTGCGTCGTGATCAAGCTTAGCGGGGGACTTCAGGTTGGCGTGCGGAGGTAGGTGCAGCGCATATGCGGCTCGCTAGCCGCGGCCGTTGTGATCCGCCGCTTTCTGCTGGCTTTCAATATTTGCCTCTCGATCGGCGCTACTCGAGGAGCGCAAGCGCCGCTGGCGGAGCCGGCCATTCTTCGACGTATCCGAAAACAGGACGTCCGCGACGGCTCTGAGAGCAAGGTAGACCACGAATAGAAACGCGATCGTACCGATTATTCGTATAAGAGTCGTCATCTTGAACCTCACTTAAGTAACGCGACCTCAGTTGGCTCGATTGAAAAACCGATCCATCAGTCGGGATTCCCAACTCCCGGCCGCGCACCTCCGTTCAATGCAGCACAGTTGCGCTTGTTACTGAACGACTTTGCATCCTCTCACGCAGGTGTTTTGCCGATACTGTGCGGCGCCGCCGCTCGCCTTTTGCCATATGATACTTGGCCGTATTGCGAACGAATAGTACGCCTTTTTGCTAACTCCCATTACGGTGTTGTAACGCACGATGTTGGTCGAGTAGTCTGCGTCGCCGGCCGTGCCACCCGTCAGCAGCACCGAGGCGCCCATATCGGGCGCTCCATAGCCGTGAATTGCCCTCACGTCGTTGTATTCGATCACGTTATCGCCGCCCAGTTGCTGCGCATTGTCGTTCTCGACACCTACCGCGCAATCTATCAGAACATTATGTCCAATGTATCCGTGCCGATGCGCGACGAATACGGCGCCATAGTATCCGCAGCTCTCGAAACGGTTATATGCAATGATGTCGCCGCTGCCGCCGTCCACTTCCCCGTAGGTCTGAAACATCGCCTGGCCAAAAAATCGCTTGAAGGTGTTGCCGACAAGCGTGAAGTCGCTGACCCTGTCCCGCGTCTCGACGGGAATGTTGTAGTGCAGCGCATCGTCGTCGAGAATAAAACGTGGAGCAGCGGAATTGGTTCCTTCGAATACGCAATTGGCGATGCTGTCGCCAGTCAGCGTTTTCCCGTCCGGTGCGACGACGGAAAACATGCTGAATACCGGCCTGGTCTGCCTGAGCGTCGTGCCTTTCGCACATTCCATGTGCCGATGGCTGACCGTAATTTTGACCGTGTGGTCGATCACGCAGGTCCCAGCCGGCACCCGTACGTCGCCGGCATCCAGCGCGGCCTGAAACGCTGACGAATCGTCCGACACGCCATCGCACTTCGCACCAAAGTCAAACGGATTCACTGGGTCAACGAGGGCTGGTGTGACGATAGTGCGCGCAGCCGGGGGCGCACCCAGCAGATCGCTGGCTGGCGGCTCGCTGACTGCCGCATCGCCGCGATCCGCGAGTAGCCGCAATGACTGCGCTGCAATGAGCCCGGTGACCAACAGGCCGCAGACCCAGTAAGCGAACCTCATGAAAGTTGACTCCAGCGTTCGTTTAATAGCCGCAACCAGGTTACAGCCGGACGGACATTCGGCCTCCGCCAACTAGAACTGCGGAAAGCGTCCATCCCACGAGCCACCTCGCAAGTAGCGCAGAAAAACCGGGATGCCTGTCAATTGGGCGGCGAACCAGGTGGGTGACGCGTCGTCGGTAATGATGATCGTGCGCAAACGGTAAGGGTCGGTTTGGCTATCGTTCCAGCCAACGTCGCAGGTGCGCGCGGTCTTGAATCCCGCCGCCTTCACGTATTCGATCTCCCGCGCGCCGTAGTTGCCGTTCGGATACGCGAAGTGAGTGCACTCGCTATTCAGTAAAGCTCCAACCTCGTGCCGCGAACCCGCGATTTCTTCCTCACATTCGGATGCCTCACAGCGCGTCAATATCGGATGAAACCGCGTGTGCGCCTGAAAGTCCACGTAAGGTTTCATCGTTTGGATCTGCTCATGGGTCAGTCCCGACGGCATGTCTTCACCGTCCTGCGCGAATCCTCTCACCTCGAGTTCGGCCAGCCGGCGCGAATTCCCTAGTCGCTTCAGCCGCTCGATACCGGCCTGTTCCGCTGACGGATGCAACCACCAATGCCTGCGCCGGCGCGCGACGATTCGACTGCATAGGAAAATGGTCGGGCGAACCTTATGTTTTATGAAAACCGGCAGAAGATCAGCATTACCTGCGTGGCCATCGTCAAAAGTAACGACTGCACGAGGTCGGCCTTTGCTGGGCTCATTGAGAGCCGCGAGCGGAATCACATCGCAGATCTTCCGCAAATGGGTCAAATGGACATCGAGCGTTGCAGGGTCCGGATCGTGATACAGCAGGATCGCGACTCTGTCACGCCATAGCAAAGTTCGCGTTAGCCACGTCATACCGGAAAAGGACAAGCAGCGAGCCATGATTTCTTTCACGGCGCTGTTTCGCTGGGGCATCATCATTGGGCACACTCACTGAGTAGACAGTTGGCGTATCGATGAACCTGAGCTCGACACGATCCGCATGGATGGCGTTTAATGGTCTGCCTGATTCGGAATTGCTTCCGTGGCTGCTGCGGCGGGCGTCGTTCGCGGCGCAGGGCTATCGTGCCGATAACGCTTCAGGATATGCCGTGCAACCTGCGGCGCAGCGTATTTCGCTCCGTAGATGAATCGCATCACAGGACCAAAGCTGTATGCGGATGCGGGTCCAATCACATAGAGACCGCGAACACCGGTCTCGAAATGGCGCGTAAGCTCCGGCACACCGTCTTGAAGGGACATCGACTGGACGATTTCCGTTGAAAGAAATGCATGTCGACTGAGGTCGGTCTTGAACCCGGTCGCCGCGATCACGTGGTCGGCCTCTAATTGCGATTGCTGGTCTTTCATGGAGACCTGCAGGACGATGCGATTTCCATCAATGACCGCGTGACGTATCTGGCTGCCGACCGTCACGTCCACCTGGTCGACGACGCGATCGCGCAGCCACCATGCGCCAGACGGGCCCCACGTGGAATTTACGACCTGCTTCCGGCGCTGTGCGCCAAATGCGCGAAACACGAACGGCCATTCCGCGATGATATGGGCGCGCCAACCCGGGCCGATTCGCCCATCCGGCCTGATCAGCCTCGATATAAGGCTCCGGTTGTTCTGTGGTTTGTTGTTCCACGTCACGACAGGTTCACGCGCGAGCACGCGGATACGACCACCGTTTTCGTTCATGAGCGCGGCGAGGCCGAGTGCCGACTGTCCGCCACCCACGATAACGATATCCTTTCCTCGCACCCAATCGAGGTTTCCGTACTCGCAGGAATGGGAGACGAATTCTCGTGGCAGCCCTTGCAGAACCGGGGGCGTCTTTTCGAAACCCTTGAGCCCCAGCGCAAGCACCACGCGGCGCGCGACGATGGAAGTGCCGTCACTCAGCGCCAGACGGAACATCCCGTCCACGCGGCGCATATCGACGACATCGACCTGCTTTAAATCGTCGACGAGCTGTTGTTGAAACCACAGTCCGTAATCAATAAATGTTTCGCGTGTCAGATGCATGCCGATCGGCTGGTAGCGGATGCCCCTCAGCGCGCAATAGTCCTGAAGCGCATAACCGCGCTGCGGTGCATAGAGACTCGTGGACCAGCCGTCGGAGCGCATCAGCATGCCCGGTGGCGCGAAGTTTCTCCAGCCTTCCATAGGCGTGCCTAATACCTGGTGAGGCACGCCCGCCGCATCCAGGTGAGCCGCGAGAGACAAGCCATAAGGTCCTGCACCAATGATTGCGGTATCGGTCGTTGCCATTAGTTCCTCCCACTTAACAGATTTTCGGGTCGATTTGTGATCACATCTCTCTGCATCATCTGCCGCAGTCGGCGCAACGGATTTCCCATGCAGTACTGTCTCAAAGCGGGAAACGGGTCCTCGGTGCGAAAATAGCCGTCCACGATCTCCGTGATGCCCGTCAGCAGTTGAGGTGGCGGCTTGTCGGCGATTGACGCCCGCCACGCGACGCTCACACGGTTTGCAGTGGCCGTTGTCACAGGTAGTCCTAGCTCGTGCTGGTAGGCCGCGACTGGGATATTCGTCCCGCACAAGGTAGCGATTTCTTCCTGCCAGTCCGTTCTTCCAACGGTGGGTTCGATCATCACGAACTTCCGGCGATGATCGTCCCACTTGTATTCCATGCTGCCCATGCCGGCCATGCTCGCGCATTCCGCGAAAGCCAACGTGATGGGCTCGAGTACTTTGTGCGCGTCGGGCGCGGCAACACATACCGCTGTGCTACCTACGTTGCGGGGATAGCAGGAGAGCTTGCGGCCGGTGAAGGTTGCGATTGGCCGTCCATCCGCACCACGATAAAAGAGCGTGAAATAGATGTTGCTATCCGCCCCTTCGATCCATTCCTGCACCACGATTCCTCCCGGAGTCTCGAGCATGACGGCTGCTTGCTCGCGGGCCTCTTTTAGCGTTTCGATGCGAAGCGCGCGTTCCTTTTTTCCGCTTAATGCGCTTCGCTTGTCATCGGGTTTCATCACACATGGGAATTGCAGCACAGCCAGCAGTGCCATATCGGAGACACTTTCAAGAACGACAGTACGCGGAACCTCAAAATCGTTGACTTGTGCGAACACGTGGAAACTCGCCTTACTGCTCAGAAGCTTTACCTTCTCGTCGGTCGGAATCCGAACACGAAACCACTTCGATATTTCGTCGATGTTTTCTGAAACAGCATGAACCGCTGGTTCGGCCGTCAACATCAGAACCGGCGGCTCGCTCATTCTTCTGCCTATTTCAATCATGTCGTCGATGAATTCTCTTCCTTCGAGATTTCTGATTAGCCGGCCCTGCGTGTGGCGAGACCAGAAGGCAGCTCTACTTTCCATGTCGACAGTCAAGGTCCGAATACCGTGCCGGGCGAGCGACCTTACGACGCCAAGGCCGTTCAATTCGCCGCCAACGACAACTGCGCTGACGTTTGCACTGCGTGAATCCATACGCGCCATAATCGCTCCGGGTACGATTGCCTACAGAAAAAAATGACTAGGTCATTCGCACATTCGGCTTTGCACGATGAGGAGTGCACAGCCGACTGCAATGAGAATTTTTTGATGGAAGACTGGTCCGCTCTGTCCAGTTGATATGCGAATTTATTCTGCCTGGGATGGCTGCTCAGCGGGGTGATTAGCCGGTGTTTCGCTTGGAGCGGGCAACGAATCGCGCGGCATGTAAATCACGAGCCAGCGCGGTGCCCTGAATTTGACGATCGATACATACAGCCAGACGTAGACCGCCATGAAGGTTATCGCGGTCGCAAAGAGCGCTACTTCGTTATTCCAAAGGAACGTCGCCGGCACGATGCTGATGAGGCTAATCGTCCAAAGATATGGCGACGTTCTCGCGTTGCGCCTCGTGCGCTGGCGTGTCGTTTCGGGATGAGCTGCGCGGCGCACCATCCGCCTGAAGATCAACGTGTGCAAATGGATGCCGTCAGGCTCGCCTGCCGCGCAGCCGCGCACAATGCGCCGCCGGTAGATCGTGAAGACGGTTTCGAAGATCGGATAAATCGTCACGACGACAGCGTACCAGGCGGAGACATTCGGATGACGCGCTATAAGGAGAACGACGAGTTCGGCAATCGTAAAGCCGATGAAGTAGGCACCCCCGTCGCCGAGGAAGATCGCCGCGGATGGGTAGTTCCACACGAGGAAGCCCAGGATGGCGCCGATCATCGTCAGGGACACGCTGAGAATCAGCCAGTCGTCGACCTGATGTGCGACGAAACCAATCGAGGCCAGCATCAGAACTGCCACTCCACCGGCCAATCCGTTGAAGCCGTCGATTAGATTAAACGCGTTGGTCAAGCCGGACACCATGAGCAAAGTGAGGCCCAGCGCGATCGGCGAATAGACAAGAAGGGAATCTATCAGTGGAAGATCCACACGATCGACGACGGCCCCTAGCGCAAAATCGCCAATTGCCGCAGAAACGATTGCACATAGCAATCGCGCCGCTGGACTTACCTGCTTGGTGAAGTCCTCGATGATACCGCCGAGAAAAACTGGCAATGCGCATAGAAGCAATTTAAAAACCTCCATGCGCGGATTACTGCCGAGCAATGCGCCGAGCGCTAGTGTTAGCGCGACCGCGACCGCGAGCGCGACCGCGATCCCACCCACGCGGGGCACCGCCGTAGCGTGCATCTTTTGCACGCCATCGAGTTGGTTGTCGAGACCAATGCCGCCACCTAGCCGAGCGCTTTTGACGACGATAAAAGTAATCAGAAAGCACACTAATAGGCCAAATATTAAGTTCGGCATCTCTCTCGCCTCGATGGTGTTGACCTGATGACTGTCTCTCACACACAAAACGCGAATTCCTCGACGATTAAAGCCATTTTGTGGCGAGCAGTCTTTTTATTAGTCCGGCATTTGCTACCGACGGGTACAAAAGGTACGGGAAAAAGGTACCCATCAATGTTCGTTTCCATACACAAACGGGACCGGCCCACTGGTACGTTCTACCGAAACGATTTTGGCTACCGTAGGCCTGCTGCGCGGCTGATCTGATGCTTCACAACGGACGGAGTGTTTCTGCGCGAAGCAGTGACTTATGGTGTCTGTCTGTCCTGGGGATCTCCATGAACGAAAAGCAGATATCGATGCCGTCGTCGGCGCTATCCAGCCACGGCAATCTTTCGCAAATACTCGATGTGATTTCGCGACGCCGGCTGACGATTGCAGTTACAACGGTTGTCTGCCTCTTTGTCGGTGGCGTCGTAGCGCTCACGTCGCCGGTTTATCAGTCGAACATTCTCGTCAAGATCGATCAGTTGCCTGAAGCGCAGCCCTCCTCGCGTCCGGAACTGATGTCGATGGTTTCGCCTGCGTTCGATGCAAGGTCGAAGACGACGGGAGAGATGCAGGTGATCCAGTCGCGCCAGACCGTCGCACATGTGGTCGACGAGCTCGAGCTCGACGTTGTTTCAGGACCGCGTCGCTTTCCTGTGATCGGCGCGTGGCTCGCGAGCCATGCAAGTGATCTCTCGAAATCGGTCTTTGGCTCCATTGGCGGCTACGCGTGGGGTAGAGAACAGGTCAAGATTGGCGCATTCAAAGTTCCTCGCGAGCTGGAAGACCGCAAGCTAACGCTGACCGCGCTGTCCGCGGGCCGATACGAGCTGAGCGGTAGTGAGCTCGACAGGCCCTTCGTCGGCACCGTGGGTCAGACCGAAACCGTCGCGACGACCAAAGGCGATGTGACGTTGCGCATCGACACGATCACGGCGGCGCCCGGTATCCGGTTCGATCTGAAGCGCTTGTCGCGCCAGGACGTGATTGACGATATGCAGAAGAATCTGCAGATCACGGAGCAAGGCGAAAAGTCGAACGTCGTGAGCGTCTCCATGCGCGGCAGTGATCCGGAGCTGCTTAGCCAGACGTTGAACGCGCTCGGCGCGCAATACGTGCGTGAAAATAACGACCGGAATGCGACCATCGCGGCAAATTCGCTGAGGTTCCTGGAGAGCCAGTTGCCCGCTATGCAAGCGCAAATGGTTGCGGCCGAGCACCGCTACACTGCGTATCGCAATTCGCTCGGTCTCGTCGATGCGACTGAAGAAGGCCGGCTAAATCTGCAGAGAGTCTCCGATGCCGAGGCGCAGTTGCTCACGCTGCAGCGCACCCGTGCCGATCTGGCAGCGCGATACGCGCCGTCCTATCCAGCCGTAGCGTCGCTCGATGCGCAGATCGCGATGACGAAGCAGTACCTTGAAGCGGGGAGAGCGCGCGTCAATGCCATGCCGACGGAGCAACAGGACGCGCTTGCCCTGATGCGCGACGTGAGAATGACGACCGACCTTTACACGGCGGCGCGGAACAATGTCGAGCAACTTCGGCTCATTCAGGCCAGCAAGGCGGGCTTCGCGCAGATCATCGATCCCGCGATCATCCCCGAACATCCGGTGCGGCCCGTGCGTTCACTAGTACTCGCTGCGTCGTTGTTGCTCGGCGTGCTTGCGGGCGTCGCGATCTCGTTTGTCCGCGAGTTGCTTTTCGCTGGGGTGACCGAGCCTGAACAAGTCGAAGCTCGCACCGGTCTGATGGTGTACGGAATGGTGCCGCATAGCGCAAAGCAGGACGAGCTTCAGGCCAAAGCGAATGCTACCGACGCGCGCGACCTGATTCTCGCCTGCCGGCACCGGTCCGATCCGGCGGCGGAAAGCCTGCGTTCGTTCCGCTCCGCCCTGCAATATATGTTGGCGAGTGCGCGCAACAACATCGTCCTGGTGGCGGGTCCGATGCCACAGGTCGGAAAGTCGTTCGTCGCCGCGAACCTTGCGGTGATCCTGGCGATGACCGGAAAACGCGTGCTGCTCGTCGACTGTGACTTGCGCAGGGGCGCGCTGCATCGCAGTTTTGGACTTCCGTCCGGCCACGGACTCGCGGAAGTTCTCGCCGACCCGTCACTGACTGTCGAGCGTGCCACTCGAGAGGTTTTACCGAATCTCGACATTTTGCCGTGTGGCGACTATCCCGCCAATCCGGCCGAATTGCTCAATAGCGTCGCTTTCGACAGCCTGATGCGGGATGCGTCGGCGCGTTACGACATCGTACTGCTCGATTCGGCGCCGGCGCTTGCCGTCTCGGACGCCGGCATTATCGCGCCGCACGCAGGATCGATCTTTCTGGTGGCACGGTTCTCGGAAACCCGTCTTGCGGAAATCGAGGAAACGGCAAGGCGCTTTGCCCAGGTCGGCACCCGGATACATGGCGTGATGCTTAACGGCTTCGCCGTACGCAGCGTGAAGTACCTGCATCCGGGGCGCTACGGCAGCCACATATATGCGACGAGCCAGCACACGGACCGCGTGAACTGACATCGTCGACACCTATCAGTTCGACTTCACGACGGTGAACCGGCTACTCGCGACGTTGCTCTCTTTAGCCGGTCTCGTGCTCGTGCGACAAACATCTCGTTACTCGCGTTCGCCGTAAAGGTGGCGGGCGACTTCGTGCTGGGCCGCCAATTCGGGCCAGTGGGTTTGCAGTTTTCAACCGCGCAACACGCTAAGCGTTTGACCGTTCCGGGGAGACAACGAAACGTGAAGATTGTTCTTGTCGTCAATTCAATGGGAGGACCGGGCGGCGCCGAACGGGTTGCCGCGGTGCTGTCGGCCGCGTGGGCCCAGCGCAATCACACCGTCACGCTCGTGCCGACCTACAGCAAACACGGTGGATGTTTTTTTCCGATCGACGAGAAGGTGCGGATGGTCTATCTGGCTGACCGCGTCAAGCATAGCCCGCTGCGACGGGTCAACTACATCGCGAGACTGGCGGAGTTGCGCAAGCTATTCGTGCAAGAGCAGCCCGACGTCATCGTGTCGTTTTTGACCAACGTGAACATCAACGTGATCCTGGCTTCACGGGGCCTGCGCATTCCGGTGATCGCCTGCGAGCACAACGATCCGGTGGCCGATGGCCGCCCGTTGCTGTGGAAGCTGCTTTGCCGGCTCACCTACCCGCGGGCCACCGCGCTCACGTTCCTTTCCCAGTCGATGGCAACGCCGTTCGAGAAGATGCGCTCGGGAGACACGCCTCGCATTGCCGTGATGCCGAATCCGATTCCGGACGAGCTTTTCAGCATGACCAGGCCGCAGCGCGTCGAAGGCAGAAAGCGCCTTATTTCGGTTGGTCGCCTGCAACCCCAGAAGCACTACGAGCTGCTGATCGAAACCTTCGCGAAGGTCGCGCACGACTTCGAGGATTGGGATCTGTGGATCTGGGGCGAAGGCCCCGAGCGGCCGATGCTCACCCGGAAGATAGCCGAGCTCAATCTGTCCAGGCGGATATTTCTGCCCGGCAGCACCCAGGCTGCATGGGATGAGATGGCCGCCGCGGATGCTTTCGTCCTGTCGTCCCGCTTCGAAGGGATGCCGGTGGCGTTGATGGAGAGCATGGCGCTCGGTGTCCCGGCGGTCTCGTTCGACTGCCCGAGCGGGCCGCGCGAGTTGATGCGCGACGGGCAGGACGGTCTGCTGATTCCACCGGGCGATGCAACCGCGCTTGCCGCCGGGCTGCGGCGCATGCTGTCGGACCAGGCGCTGCGCGAAGAGCTCGGCGTCAGGGGCGCGCGCTCGATCCGGGATCGCTATTCCGTTGCCCATATTCTGACGATCTGGGACCGCCTGTTCGCCCAGTTGCGGCTGGGTTAATCATTTTTCCGGAGGAC
Organism: Paraburkholderia sp. JPY465; assembly: GCF_050436725.1. Lineage (NCBI taxonomy): Bacteria > Pseudomonadati > Pseudomonadota > Betaproteobacteria > Burkholderiales > Burkholderiaceae > Paraburkholderia > Paraburkholderia sp. JPY465. Next base: position 1,293,608 of record NZ_JBNDMT010000002.1, on the reverse strand, counting down.
GATAGTGCCGACGAATAAAGTCATTCTTCTCGCGAACACGGACTGGTATCTGTTCAACTTCCGCTTGTCACTCGCACAAACTCTGCGAGAGCGCGGCTTCGAGGTGATTCTGCTATCGCCCGACGGCAGCTATGGCCCGAAGCTTCGCGCTCTCGGCTTTACCTGGGAGGCGATTCCGATGGAACGGCGCAGCCTCAATCCATGGCGCGAGATCGGCCTCATTCTGTGGCTCGCACGGGTTTTCAGACGCGAGCGTCCGCTGCTCGTCCACGGCTTTACGATCAAGGGCGCAGTCTATAGCTCGCTTGCGGCGCGGCTGGCTGGCGTGACGATTCGCGTCAACGGCATCGATGGCCTCGGTTACGTGTTCACGAGCGATGAGCTGCGCGCTCGCATGCTGCGTCCCGTGGTGAGCAATCTCATGCGCTTCGCCTTCAATGGGAAACACTCCGCCGTCGTTCTGCAGAATTCGTCGGACGTCGCGCTCTTTAAGCAGTCGCGCATCGCTGCGGACCGGGCGGTGCGGCTCGTGAGGGGCGCGGGCGTGAATCTGACACGCTACCGGCCGCGCGAGCCGGCCGAGACGAAAAAAGGTGCGCCGTTGCGCATCGTGCTGGCGGCGAGGCTGATCTGGGAAAAAGGCATTGGCGAATTCGTCGAAGCGTCTCGGATACTGAAGAGCGAAGGCCGTTCGGTGATTTTCCTGCTGGCGGGCTCTCCCGACGAGGGCAATCCAGCCGCGATTCAGCGCAACCAGATCGAGGAATGGCACCGCGACAACCTGCTTACCTGGCTGGGGCACGTCAGCGATATGCCCGCCTTGCTTTCGGAGGTCGATGTGGTCGTGTTACCGAGCTACTATCGGGAAGGTTTGCCGACGACGCTAATCGAAGGCGCAGCGTGCGCACTACCGCTCATCACGACCGATGCGCCCGGCTGCCGCGAAGTGGTGAGCCGCAACGGCGACGATGGCATTCTCATTCCGGCGCGAGACCCCAAAGCGCTTGCCGACGCGATCCGCATGCTCGACGACGATCGCGCGCTCGGCGTCAAGCTGGGCCTTGCCGCGAGAGCGAAGGTGCAAACCGAGTTCGACGAGAACATCGTGCTCGGCAAGTTGCTGTCGATCTATCAGGAGTTGGGCGCCGCCTCGCCGGTCCCGGCGCCGGTGCCGGTGCCGGTTGCAGGCTTGGTGGCAACACCGCCGGAGGGGACATCGCCATGAGAATCGTCCATGTCATCTCCGGGCTGCGGGTAGGCGGAGCCGAAATGATGCTCTATCGGCTGATCCAGGCGTCGCAGCGAGACGGTGTCCAGCACACGGTGATCTCCATGTCGTCACTCGACACGATGAGCGAGCGCATACGATCGCTCGGTGTCGAAGTGCGGATACTCGGCATGTCGCGAAGTTTGCCCAATCCGCTCATGCTGTTTCGCCTCGTGCGCTGGCTGGTCGAACTGCGTCCTGACGTTGTGCAAACCTGGATGTATCACGCGGACCTGTTTGGCGGAATCGCTGCGCGGGTCGCCCGGATCGTCGCGGGGCGGGGCGAACCACGAGGCGGTACCTTCAGGCTCGCCTGGGGGGTGCATCAGACCGAGTTCCCATCGCTGCGTTCGGGCACGAAGCTGGCAATCGTCGCGAAGTTCTGTGCGTGGCTGTCCACGCACCTGCCCGACGTGATCATCTGCTGCGCTGAAGCGGCGCGCATCTCGCACGTCCGAGGCGGCTATTGCAGTACGCGGATGCAGGTGATTTTCAACGGGTTCGATCTCGAACTGTTCAAGCCGCGCCGGCGCGACAGCGATCCGTTGCGCAAGGCGCTCGGACTGGATCCCGCGACGAAGATTGTCGGCATAGTCGGCCGCTACGATCCTGCCAAGGACTATGGCACTTTCATCAATGCCGTAGCGAGGGTGTCTGCAATGGAGCCGGATTGCCGCTTCGTCATGATTGGCCGGGGCCTTGACGAGAGCAATCGGGAACTCACGGCGATGATCGACCGCGCGGGCATCAGGGACGTTTGTCGACTTACGGGCGCAAGCAACGACGTGCACCTGCTGATGTCCGCTTTGGACGTCTTCTGTCTATCGTCACGAAGCGAGGGACTGCCGACGGTGGTCGGCGAAGCGATGGCATGCGGTGTCCCCTGCGTGGCGACCGATGTGGGCGATACCGCGGCATTGATGGGAGAAACCGGCCGTCTGGTGCCGAGCGGCGATCCGGAGGCGCTTGCCGCTGGTATCGTTAGCCTGCTTTCACTCGACCGCGAGGGACGCGAACAGCTCGGCAGGCAGGCGCGTACGCGAATGGCCTCACGCTTTTCAATCGAGCGCTGCTGGGCAAGCTACCGGCACGTCTACTCGACGCGCGGCCAGGCGTTCGGGTTCGGGTTTGATCGCACGTGAGGGCAACACAAACCTCGCAGGCCGGGACGCGAGAAGATCGAGTACCGGCCGCAGATCGAAACTTATGGCGAGCGCGGCGCAAGTAGCAAATCCGGTTCTCCACCCTCAACATCGACATCCCGATGGCCGGCAGCCGAATGGGTATTGTCCTGCGATGCCCCCAGTCGCAATACAAGGGGCAGGAGCCCGAAGTAGAGAAGCGGCGAGGTGTACGACAGCTTTGATGACATCAGCAGACCGAAAAAGCACAGATTGGCAATGTCCTTTTTCATGACCAGGAATATGCCGATAGGAATTGCGAGTCCTACGATGCCAAGCTGCACGACGAAGAAATTGAGCAATCCTGCGTCGTTAAGCGATGCAACAAAAGTCGATGTGTGTTCCGAGACATCGAACAGGTCGTATTCGACGGAGAAGGGGCCGTAGCCCAGCAGAAAATCCCATCCATGGCGCACTTCGTAGACGTACGACAGCAGCCGCAATCGCAGTCCTGAATCCGCGTCGATTTTGAGCATGAAGCTATTGACGTAAGCCGCAATCAATCCCGGCGAGGCCACGGCGATCAATGCGAGTATTGCCGTCGCCCACGCTCTCGTGCGGCGCGAGTGCGTGACCATCAAGGCTGCAATCAACACCACCGCCTGTACAACCGCCGCAGCTGACTGCGTGATGAGCATGGATAGCACGGTCAGCGCGATGGGCAGCGTAGACGGCGTCTTTCCTCTCGCCCTGGAAAGCAGGATATAGCCGATAGCCATGGTTCCCACGGCCGCGGCGAACGTCGAAGGTTCTATATACAGACCCGTCGGCCGGAATGCGAAAACGGGATGCACGGACTCCCAATTCTGGTACCGCGACGCGTCACCCGTAATCGGCTTGGTAAAGTCGATGTACTGGCCGCTGATGAGCAGCGTTGCTGTCTGCAGGAACAGCACGGAGCAATTGAGCACTAGCAACCTCGAGACAGCTGTCGTGACTTCGCCGATGCGTGTTGAAATCAACGCAGCGAATGACGCAAGAAACCCGATGTCAAGCAAGAAGAAAATGTAGTTGTTCGTCGCGGATTTCTCGAGATTGTACGAAGCGTTCCCGTGTGGTACTGCGAGAAACCACAGATAGCACGCGGTAATGACAGTTGCGGAAAGCGACACAAGAGCCACGCATCGAATACTGAACAATGCCTCGCGGGCCTTCGCGTCGCTCATGCACATTGCCATAAGCAGCAGAATGCCTGTCATCACGACATATGGTCCATGGCTCGTCAGTGAGCACAGCAGCAGCGCGACGAACAACGCGCTGCGATGAATTGCGTTCGACCGCATCGTTATTTGCGTACTCATGCTATGGCTATTCGCTATTCCGGTACTTTCTGCGCACCCGGGTGAATGTAGAGGAAATAGGTACCTGTCAATGTGCGTTGTCAAACATTAATAGGGACGCAGTGACTGCTATGTTTCACCGACGTTTTGCGTGGCCGGACGCGTGCCGCGGCGGTCTAAATCCTGCGATTCGGAAGACCCCTAGGTGCGAAGCATGTGGGCTTCGGTCTTCGCGCCCTGAGGAACTCCATGAGCGAAAGGAAGGTGTCCACGGCGTCGTCGGCGCCGCGCAACCAAGCGCCAGCGGAAATACTGGCCACTGCGAAGTTTTCCGCACACGCAATTGGACGGCCCAGACGATGGTGAGCGCACTGATGTTCCAACTGACTCGCTGGCGCGAGCGCGTACTCAATACGCATCCTGACCATGCACGCATCGCACGAAGCCTGGCGCGCGTCTCCGCGTTCGTGCTCATCGGGAAATGTGCCGGCGCGCTGAAGGAAGTGGCGATTGCGTACAAGTATGGAGTCAGCAGCATTGTCGATGCGTATCAGTTCACGTTTTCGATGGTGAACTGGCTGCCAACCACATTGCTGTCCGTGGCAGGTGTGGTGCTCGTTCCGATGTTCGTCAACCTGCGCGCGCAAAAGAAGGAAGACGTGGCGCAGTTCGTCGGCGAGCTGGAAGGGGCGGCGCTAGTGAGCGGTCTTCTGGTTGCTATCGTCCTATACCTCTGCTGGCCGTTCGTGATGCAGCACCTTGGGTCGGATGCGCCGTCGACGACGCGCGACTTGTCCCGGGAAATGATGTACTGGCTTGCGCCCACAGGTTTACTGACGCTCGGCGCAGGCATTTATGCCGCGCGGCTTCAGGCGAACGAAAAGCATGTGAATACATTGCTCGAGGGGCTGCCTGCCGCCGTGATTCTGGTGAGCGTGCTCGTGGCTTCGCCCGGCGCGGGCCTCGTGTCGATCGTCTTCGGAACTGTCGTCGGCCTGGCGCTACAGATGCTTTGTCTCAGGTGGCTTGCGGGACGCACCGACGGCGTGTCGAGCCGGGTCAGACTCTCCATGCGCTCTCCGCATCTGGGCGAAGCGTGGCTGTCCATGCGCACCCTCATGGTCGGCCAGGTCGCCGTCTGTTTCGCCGGACCGCTCGACCAATACCTGGTGGCGAATCTCGAAGCGGGGTCGAATAGCACGCTTGGCTATGCGAACCGCGTACTCGCGTTGTTGCTCAGTGTCGGGGCGATGGCTGCCGCGCGCGCCACCCTGCCCATCTTCTCCGACATCCGCAGGCAGGGAGATGTGCGGCGTGCGCGCCGAACGGCCCTTTTCTGGGCGCTCGCTACGCTCGCTGCGGGTCTCGTTTGTGCGGTGGTGTCGTGGTTCCTCGCTCCGACTGCGATCGCCGTTCTGTTTCAGCGAGGTGCCTTCACGCCAGAAGACACGGTGAGGGTGGCAAGCGCATTTCGTTGGGGGCTTTTGCAAGTGCCGTTCTATTTTGCGTTGATGGTGGTGTGGCAACTCTTTGCCAGCGAAGGACGCTTCAGGCTGGTGACAAATATCTCGTTGCTGGCGTTCGCGGTGAAGGCAGGGGCCAGCTTCATGCTAGTTCACCTATTCGGGGTCGTAGGTGTGCAGATTTCACTTGCTTTGATGTACGTGACCGCATTCGTGTTGGCGATCTGCATGCTGCGGGGCAGTTCAACTTCGCGGCACGACAGCGAAATGCGCTAGGCCATCGACCGTTCAAGAGACTACGAAACGTGAAAATTGTTCTTGTTGTCAACTCAATGGGTGAGCCGGGCGGCGCCGAACGGGTTGCCGCGGTGCTGTCGGCCGCGTGGGCCCAGCGCAATCACACCGTTACGCTCGTGCCGACCTACAGCAAACACGGTGGATGTTTTTTTCCGATCGACGAGAAGGTGCGGATGGTCTATCTGGCTGACCGCGTCAAGCATAGCCCGCTGCGACGGGTCAACTACATCGCGAGACTGGCGGAGTTGCGCAAGCTATTCGTGCAAGAGCAGCCCGACGTCATCGTGTCGTTTTTGACCAACGTGAACATCAACGTGATCCTGGCTTCACGGGGCCTGCGCATTCCGGTGATCGCCTGCGAGCACAATGATCCGGTGGCCGATGGCCGCCCGTTGCTGTGGAAGCTGCTTTGCCGGCTCACCTACCCGCGGGCCACCGCGCTCACGTTCCTTTCCCAGTCGATGGCAACGCCGTTCGAGAAGATGCGCTCGGGAGACACGCCTCGCATTGCCGTGATGCCGAATCCGATTCCGGACGAGCTTTTCAGCATGACCAGGCCGCAGCGCGTCGAAGGCAGAAAGCGCCTTATTTCGGTTGGTCGCCTGCAACCCCAGAAGCACTACGAGCTGCTGATCGAAACCTTCGCGAAGGTCGCGCACGACTTCGAGGATTGGGATCTGTGGATCTGGGGCGAAGGCCCCGAGCGGCCGATGCTCACCCGGAAGATAGCCGAGCTCAATCTGTCCAGGCGGATATTTCTGCCCGGCAGCACCCAGGCTGCATGGGATGAGATGGCCGCCGCGGATGCTTTCGTCCTGTCGTCCCGCTTCGAAGGGATGCCGGTGGCGTTGATGGAGAGCATGGCGCTCGGTGTCCCGGCGGTCTCGTTCGACTGCCCGAGCGGGCCGCGCGAGTTGATGCGCGACGGGCAGGACGGTCTGCTGATTCCACCGGGCGATGCAACCGCGCTTGCCGCCGGGCTGCGGCGCATGCTGTCGGACCAGGCGCTGCGCGAAGAGCTCGGCGTCAGGGGCGCGCGCTCGATCCGGGATCGCTATTCCGTTGCCCATGTTCTGGCGATCTGGGACCGCCTGTTCGGTCAGCTGCGCCTCGGTTGAAGAGTTTTCTGGAGCACCAGGATGCCGATGAACGAAATCGGTCTCCACGGCTGTATCAGGCACTGCTTGACTCGGAGGACGGATGAGCAAGGTCTATAGGTACGTCGCCAGGGCGACCGGTTCGGACGCCGTTGCCAGGAGCCTCGATGTGGTCTCCCGATTCCCTCTTTCCTGTGTCGCCATGGCCCTCAAGCTGACAGCCGACGGCAGAAAAAAGCCAATGGACAAAGTGTCTTTGGAGGCACGCATACAGAAACTGAGACCGTATCGACCGTCAGTTCCTCAGCAGTTGGCCTGCACGAACGAGGACGAGGGCCTATGGCTTTCCATCATCGTGCCCGTGTACAACGCGCAAGCCTATCTGCTGAAGTGCATTGACTCGATTCTGACCCAGAACACCTCACTCGCCTACGAACTGATTGCCGTCGATGATGGATCAACGGACGATTCTTCGGCCATTCTCGATCGCTACGCGAATCGCCCCCGCGTGACCGTGGTGCACATCGCGAACAGCGGCGTGGCCCTTGCCCGCAACGAAGGTCTCAGGCACGCAAAAGGCAAATACGTGATGTTCGTCGACGCGGACGACTACCTGCCGCCGGACTGCGTCGAGACCCTACTCGTTCCCGCACTTCGACACGACGTCGATATCGTGCAAGGCAGTTACTGGGTCGTCGACGTGACGGACAGAATACATAGGACGCAGGTCTTCGGCGATTCGGTCGCGACTCGCGCTGATCCGGATGTCTTCGATCTGTCGGGTTATCCGTGGGGAAAAGTCATCAAGCGCGAGCTTTTCAAAAGCGTGCAGTTTCCGGTGGGCATGGCGTATGAAGATTCGCTCGTCGCGCTGGTCCTGCTTCCGCTGGCCAATGGCTATGTGAGCCTCAGTCATCCGGTGTACTTTTATCGCGAGAACCCGCGCGGCCTGACGGCTGTCTTGACCAGGGATCCAAAGACACTGGATGCCTATTGGATCGTGTTGAAGCTTCTGTCGGACAGACGTTCATTGGGCCTGCCGACTGACAACCGCGTCCTCGGGCAAGTCAAGAGTCATTTCGGCGCACTGCTCTACGGGAGGCTCGCCAATTTCGACAATGAGGTAAAGCGAGCCGTCTTCTATCTATGCTGCCTTCAACTGGAAGCGTTGCGAAGGGAATGCAGCGTTGGCACAAGCAGCGGCAAGGGCGATGAGCTCGATTGCGCTTTCCGCACACGAAATTTCCTGCTTTGGAAGTTGCTTTGTTTTTTCGAGTTGTAAATTGGCGATCATGTCTCGCGTTGCGCGGTCTGTACCTCACGGTTGACGCGCATCGCGATCCAACCCGGCATCCGGCCGGCTTATGAATCGATGTGCACCGACACTCCGATAGCCGAATAGACGGGTGTCGCCTTCCGGCCGTCGATCGTGATCGTAGTGCACCGCTTGGTCGCCCTGTTGCCATCGATCAGATCGATGGTGTCGCCGAGCTTGGGCGAACCCCTAAAGCCAACCCTTTACCGTCGCCACTCGCCAGACGACAAACATGACGAGGCCCACCGATGCGGCGGTCAACAGAATGAAGTCAATCGAGCGCGCTAGCTTTTTCATATCAAAGTCGGATCGGACGTGCGACGTCCGCATGTGAACAGGGATTCGGGCATTCCGCGTGGATACGAAGTTACGCCCTGCAAGCTTAAAAGCCGCTTATCCCGAGCCTGTCCCCTTGACGACCCCGGGTTCTCCCGAGTCGCCCGCCGCTGTGCACTGACGCGCCACAACGGCGAACATCCACACCCGTGGCAAACCGTGCCATCATGGCGAGCATTCAGCAGATGTTTGCGAGCGGACGGAAGCCACGTTTGTTGCAAGCGCTTCATCAGTACCGCACGCTCCGACGCGCAGCACTGGCCAGCCAAAGCGGGATGCCCAGCCGGCGGCATCCTGCCATGCTCTACAGCCGCGCTGCTCCGTCTATCAGCCGGACGAGGAGGTCATCATGCTCGCAGTTCACAAGGCGGTGTTTCCGGTCGCGGGAATCGACACGCGCTTTCTGCCGGCCACGAAGGCGAGTCCGAAGGAGATGCTGCCGGTCATCGACAAACCGCTGATTCAATACGCGGTCGAAGAAGCGGTTGCCGCGGGCATCACCGAGCTGATCTTCGTCACCGGTCGCGGTAAGCGCGTGATCGAAGATCATTTCGACAAATCCTACGAAGTCGAACACGTGCTGCGGGCGCGCGGGCTGCAAAGCCTCGCCGAACTCGTGCAAAGCATCAAACCACCGAACGTCAACTGCATCTATGTCCGGCAAGCCGAGCCGCTCGGACTCGGGCATGCGGTGTTGTGCGCGCAAAAGCTGATCGGCGACGACCCGTTCGCGGTCGTTCTCGCCGACGATCTGCTCGAGGGTCAACCGCCCGTTCTCGAGCAGATGGTGCACATCTTCAGCCATTACGATTCGTCGGTGATCGGGGTCGAGGAATTCGAAGCGGACGGCGCTTGTTCCCACGGCGTGGTCGGCGGACGACATTGGGACGAGCGCGTGATCAATGTGTCGAGCATCGTCGAGAAGCCCGCGCCGGAAAAAGCGCCTTCGTGCTTCGGCGTCGCGGGGCGCTATGTGTTGATGCCAGCGGTGTTCGACCATTTGCGCGCGCAGCGGCCCGGCCTTCACGGCGAGATTCAACTGACGCCCGCCATTCATTCGATGCTCGAGGAAGAGCAGGTGCTTGCCTATGAATTTGTCGGCAAACGCTACGACTGCGGGACCAAACTCGGTTACCTGCAGGCGACCGTCGACTTCGCGCTGCGGCATAACGAAGTACACGATGCATTCGGTGCCTGGTTGCGCAAGCGGCTCGACGGCGAGACGGCCGCGCCGGGCACTGAGCATTAGCGCCGCGCATTCGACGACCGAACGGTCTGATCAAAGTAGCGCCCGGTAAATCTGTGCACTATCGCACCCACGCCGGCGCATCGCATGTCCATGATTTACCGATGAACGTCATTCCTGTCAGCCGTTCCGGAGCTGCCAGCCGGACTGATTTCGATGGGTGTCAGCATGGGCTTGCGCGTAACGCGCTATATTTGAATTCTCACTGCGCGATGCGGCGGTGCGCTACTTGCCGCGCGAGTATGCGCCGCGAAAGCTTCATCTATCGTTGTGAGCCTTGGTGATTTCCAATCCCCGAGATTAACCGGGCTCGTGTTGGACCGTTGCAGACTGGCCTCGCTCGGGTCTTCCGCTTAACCACGACTTCACAGGACGGCAATATGTCACTTCGTATCAATGACACCGCGCCCAACTTCACCGCGCGGACCACGCAGGGCACTATCGATTTCCATGACTGGATCGGCGACCAATGGGCGGTCCTGTTCTCTCATCCGAAAGACTTCACGCCGGTTTGCACGACTGAACTGGGCTACATGGCGAAAATCGAGCCGGAGTTCACCAAGCGCAACGCGAAGCTGATCGGGCTGTCGGTCGATCCGGTCGAAGACCACGAAAAATGGGCCAAGGACATCGAGGAAACGCAAGGCGCCGCCGTCAAGTACCCAATGATCGGCGACACCGACCTCTCGATCGCCAAGCTGTACAACATGCTGCCGGCCGACGCGGGCGATACCAGCGAGGGCCGCACCGCCGCGACCAACGCGACCGTGCGCTCGGTTTTCATCATCGGTCCCGACAAGAAGATCAAGCTGACGCTGACCTACCCGATGAGCACCGGCCGCAACTTCGACGAAATCCTGCGTGTGCTGGATTCGATCCAACTGACCGCCAAACATAGGGTCGCGACGCCGGCCAACTGGAAGCAGGGCGAAGATGTGATCATCACGTCCGCGGTCAGCAACGAAGAGGCGCAGCAGGTGTTCCCTGGTTTCAAGACCATCAAACCGTATCTGCGCACCACCAAGCAACCGCGCTGATAGGTCCGGTGCGGCGGCCGTTCGCGGCCGCCTCGCCGATCTTCTTAAGAGATACAGATGATTTTCCGTCAGCTGTTCGATCCTGTTTCGTCGACCTATACGTACCTGCTCGGCGACAGCGGCGAGGCAGTGCTGATCGATCCCGTCTACGAGCAGGTGCCGCGCGACCAGGCGCTGCTGCGCGAGTTGGGCCTCTGGCTGCTCACTACGCTCGATACCCACGTGCACGCCGATCACGTAACCGGCGCATGGCGCATGCGTTTGCGTTGCGGCAGCGAGATCGGGCTTGCCGCGGTCGTCGAGGCGGAAGGCGTGACGCGGCCGCTCGCGCATGGCGATCGGATCGACTTCGGCACGCGTCATCTGACCGTGCGCGCGACGCCTGGCCATACGAATGGCTGCCTGACCTACGTGCTCGACGATCAGAGCATGGCCTTTACCGGCGACAGCCTGCTGATTCGCGGCTGTGGCCGCACCGATTTCCAGCAGGGCAGTCCGCAGCAGTTGTTCGCGTCCGTGCGCGAGCAGATCCTGTCGCTGCCGGACGGCTGCCTCCTTTATCCGGCGCACGATTATCGCGGCATCACAGTGACGAGCGTGACCGAGGAGCGGCGCTTCAATCCGCGTCTGGGCGGCGACGTCGACGTTGGCGATTTTGCCGGGTACATGAACAACCTGAATTTGCCGCATCCGAAGCAGATGGCGGTCGCGGTGCCCGCGAACACGCGTTGCGGGCAGCCGGAAGGCGGCGCCGAAGTTGCGACCGAAACACCGGATTGGGCGCCGTTGACGCTGCGCTTTAGCGGCGTGTGGGAAATCGAGCCGATGGCGCTGCTCGAGCATGGCGCGAAGTTTCAGATCGTCGATGTACGCGAGGCGCCCGAGTTCATCGATCGTTTGGGGCATCTGCCGGACGCGAAGCTGGTGCCGCTGTCGCAATTGACAGGGCGGCTCGAAGAACTGGATCGCGAGCGGCCGGTGGTCGCGGTGTGCCGGTCCGGCGTGCGCTCGGCGCAGGCGAGCGTGTTGCTGACGAAAGCCGGGTTCGGCAAGGTGGCGAATCTTGCCGGTGGGATGCTGCGGTGGCGGACGGAGGGGTTGCCGGTTGCGTCGGACAGCGTTTGACGCGAAGCCGACGCTACCGAGCCCCGCAAACTCAGCCTCGACCCTGAGAGCCCACTGCGACACCGCCCTTCGAATAGCCAGCGCCCCGTTGCGCCGAGCGCGTAACCAGCCAGATCCCCGCATACCAGCACCAGCGCGACGAGATTCTTCAATTCCATGATGTTCTCGTTCAGACAAATCGCGGACAGCACGGTACCGAACACCGGCACCAGGAAATTGAAAACGGTGACTTTGCCGACCTGGTTATATTTGAGCAGAAGACTCCACAACGTGAAGGCCGCTGCGGACAGCAACGCGAGGTAGGCCAGCAAGGCCATCGATCCTAGCGTGAACGCGTGCAACGAACCACCGGTCGCGTACCCCGCCGCAAGCAGAACGACGCCGCCAAACCCGAGCTGATAACCCGTCATGACCATGACGTCCATGCTCTGCGAAATGCGCTTTCCGTAAATCGATGCAGCGGATAGCACGAATGCGGCAATCACGATAAAGCCTTCGCCAAGCAAGGTGAACGCAAATTCAAACAGCCCGTCGCCGAAATTGACGACCATTACGCCGACGAATCCGAGCAGGCATCCAAGCGCTTTGCGTGGCGAGACCTTATCGTTCTTATAGATGAAATGGGCAAGCAGCACGCTGAAGAAGGTCGTCGTCGAGTTCAGGATCGAACCGCGAACGCCGGTAGTGTAGGCGAGACCGATATAGAAGAAAACATATTGAATGGCCGTTTGCGTGAAGCCCAATAGCATCAGCTGTCCGCTATTGCGCCGATTCAATTCGAAAACAGGCTTCTTCGAAAAGGCAGCAAGAATCAACAACAACAGCCCTGCGAGCACGAACCGGTAGCCCGCGAAAATCAGCTTCGAAGGAATATCGTTTTGTGTGATTCTCAGTAACGCGTAGCCGATTTTAATTGCCGGGTATGAACTGCCCCAAAGCAGGCAGCATAGCGTCGCCACGATGACGAGCACTTTCGGTTGAGTGAAAAACCGCGCGGAATCGCGCGATCCTGTTGTGGCTGAAGGCACGGACATTTTTCGAGTGATGTTGTCTTTGTGCACTGTGTGGGCAGGCAACAGCAGTGCTTTTTTATTGCGGTATCGCTTATTTGCTTTTCAGTGATACCGGATGAAGGCTTTGTGAAATTATACGCAAATGCAATTGTAATGTCAGGGAGGAGCGGCTGCGTCGCGTCTCGCCATGCGTCGCACGTCGACACTAAATACGGTGCTAATACTCATCGTCCATTGCACGAAAGGCCACGGGCGACCGGACGTTACGCCGGCTGCTATGTTCGCATCACTGTGTCGGGCGATCTTCCGACCATACGCTGGCGAGTGGTGCGCACCTTCACACCTGCGGCGCAGGCGCCCGTGGGTCTGTTCATTCTGCGCTGATCGCGCGATGCCCGCTTGCGCGGTTCCACGCAGTCCGCACGCCGACTATCGATACGCGTGCGTGTCGCTCGACATAGAGATAAACCGATCAGGTTCATCGACGTTCGAGTATGCGCGAAGCTTCCGATCAACGCGTCCGAACGAAGCCTACTTCTTCTTCACGTCCCGCGCTCGCCTGCCACTCGTCGCCGTATCCGCGAACAGGTCGATCACGACTTCGCGCAGCCAGCGATTGCCTTCGTCCTGATGGACCCGTTCGTGCCACAGCAAATGGATCGGCGCGGCGGGCAGCGTCATCGGCAGCGCGCGCAGGCTGAGCGAGAACGGCGTGGCCAGCTCGAGTGCGAGGCGCTCGGGCACCGTGGCGATCAGGTCGGTACGTTGCAGGATGTAGCCCACGCTCATGAAGTGCGGCACCGTCAGGCGCACCTGACGCCGCACGCCGCGCCGTTTCAGCCACTCGTCCACCTGACCGTGGCCGGTGCCGGCCGACACCACCACCAGATGCTCGGCTTCGCGCCACGCGGAAAGCGTGAGCGGCGCGTCCTCGAGTGGGTGGCCGCGTCTGAACAGACAGACATAGCGCTGATCGAACAGACGCCGCTGATAGAAACCACCCTTCAACTGCGGCAACAGTCCGATCGCCAGATCGACGCGGCCGTCGGCCATTTCGTTGCTCAGATTGACGCTCGTATTGCGGACCGTATTCATCGCGACGCCCGGCGCGACGCGCGACAGTCGTTCCAGCAATGCGGGCAAAAACACGACTTCGCCGATGTCGGTCATCCCGATCGTCATCGTTCGCATTGCGCGCAGCGGATCGAAGCCCGTCACCGGATTGAGCGCGGCGTGCAAGGTGGCAAGCGCCTGCGAGACCGGTTCCGCGAGACGCAGCGCGAACGGGGTAGGCACCACACCGCCCGGCGCGCGCACGAACAGCGGATCACCCAGCAGGCGGCGCAACTTCGCGAGCGCATTGCTCACGCCCGGCTGGCTCATGTTCATTTGTTCCGCGACGCTCGCCACGCGGCGCTCCTGCATCAGCCGCTGGAATAGCAGCAGCAGGTTGAGGTCGAGATCGCTCAGTTCCATGGCTTCGGCATGACTTAAGGTCATTCATTGGGGTGATGAAGGAGATTCATTTCATCTTATTGAGCAATGAAGGTCTAGTGCTGAAAATACCGACACGGTATCCGCATTGCGACGCGCCGAGCGCGCGCCGGAGCGAGCCGAATCGATAACCCGCATATCGGAGACACAATCATGACCCGGATGGACCTGAGCATCGCGATCGTCGGCGCCGGCATCGGCGGCCTTACGCTGGCGCTCGCACTACGCGAGCATCGCATCGATGCGCAACTCTATGAGCAGACCGACGAGTTGCGCGAAGTGGGCGCGGCCGTCGCGCTGTCGGCCAACGCGACGCGCTTTTACGAGCGCATGGGACTACGCGCCGCGTTCGACGACGTGTGCTCCGAAGTACCCGGGCTCATCTATCGTGACGGCCGCAGCGGCAGCGTGATTGGCCATCATCGCGGCATGCCCAGCTATCGCGAGCAGTTCGGCGGCTCGTACTGGGGCGTTCATCGCGCCGATCTGCAGGCGGTGCTGTCGAAGGCGGTCGGTCTCGAGCACATCGAGCTCAGCCATCGGCTGGTCGATCTCGTGCAGCATCCCGATCGCGTGAGCCTCGCGTTCGACAACGGGCGGCGCATCGATGCCGATCTCGTGATCGGCGCCGACGGCGCCCGCTCGATCACGCGACGCTGGATGCTCGGCTACGACGACGCGCTGTATTCCGGTTGCTCGGGCTTTCGTGGCATCGTGCCGGCCGGGCGCATGGACCTGTTGCCCGATCCGGAAACGATCCAGTTCTGGGTTGGGCCCGGCGGCCATCTGCTGCACTATCCGATCGGCGACAAGGGTGATCAGAATTTCCTGCTAGTCGAGCGTCATCCGTCGCCGTGGCCGTCGCGCGACTGGGTCATGCCGTCGACCGAAGGCGAACAACTGCGCCTCTTCAAGGACTGGCATCCGGCTGTCGTGCAGATGATCACGGCGGTGCCGATCAGTCAGCGCTGGGGCCTGTTTCACCGTCCGCCGCTCGGCCGCTGGAGCAAGGGTCGAGTGACGCTGATCGGCGACGCCGCGCATGCGCTCGTGCCGCATCACGGCCAGGGCGCCAATCAGTCGATCGAAGATGCGGTGGTGCTGGCCGCGCAACTGGCCAAGGCAGGCCCAGGCAACTGGCGGGAAGCGCAGGAGGGCTACGAGCGTCTGCGCCGAGGCCGCACGCGCAAGGTGCAGTACGCGTCGATCAGTACCGCGGACGTGCTGCATCTGCCGGACGGCCCCGCCGCGCAGGAGCGCAACGCGCGGCTTGGGGCGCGCGATAGCATGCTGCATCACCTCGACTGGATTCACGACTTCGATGCGCTCGCGCAGGAGCCGAGCGAGCGGCAAGGGGGCACGTGGCTTTGAGGCTGTCTTTTAGGCTTCGATAGTGACGCGGTGGCCGCGTGCGACGGACATACGCTCATCCACCGCAACGAGTCTCAGGCAACGCGCAACTTCGCCGATCTGCGGCTTCCAGATGCGAGCCGTAAATCCCGGCGTACACGCGTTGCCTTAAAACCCGCACAGCATTGGACCGCGTAGATCTGTCGTATCAGCTAGCCTCACGGTCATTTTTGCCAGCTGTTAATGGCCGGTAGCGGCCGGCGATACCACGCTCGGGGTCGCCAGCGTGTTGTTGCTCTTGGGCGCGGGGGTGGCCGACGTCGAGCCGGTGTCGTTGCTCGGCAGGCCCGAATTCGGCGCCTTGGCGCCCATGCCGCTGTCCGAGTTCGTGTTGCCTGGCATGCCGTAGCCGCCCGACGATGTGCCGTTCATCTGATTCGACGGACTCGCGGTGCTGCCTGCGTTTCCGGTCGAACCGCTGCCGCTCTGACCTCCGGCCATCTGCGCGAGAGCGCCGCCCGACAGCGAGAGTGCGGCGACGGCCGCGACGAGTGTGATGGTTGCCTTGCTCATGATCCGCCCCTCCTTGATTGGACTGGAAGATAGACGCAGACGGTTGTCGCCTGCGCTACAGGAATGTCGCAATCAGCGTGCCGCGTGCTTTCGTACGCGCCGAATCGACGCTTGAATTTCACGCAATGACGGCTCGATCCAAGTTTTTGGCCGCACGCATGGAATAGTCACGCCCCGTATTCGTTGCGTACTAATCGCTTTTGTCTCGACGAATTCGACCATTGCGATCGCACCAGATCTGCCGCGAAATCAGCCGCTCCGCCGGAATAAACCCCATGCCGTGCCCGTTCATTGAGCGTTAGGTCCTTTGGGGCACAACAAGGAGTGCGGTCATGAAGTCTCTACTCGCTATATTCGGCGTCGTTGCATGCGGCGCGGCCGTCGCGACTCTGGTGTCATGCGGCGGCGGGGGCGGCGGTAGCTCGAATTCGAGCAGCACGAGCCCGCCCGTCCAGTCGTCGTTCACAGCGACGGCGCTCGTATCCGATGGCGCGGTGCCGGCCGCACACACCGACGCAAATCTGAAAAACCCTTGGGGCGTCGCGTTCAATCCCAAAGGTTTCGCCTGGGTCGCGGACAATGGCACCAATGTCGCGACGCTCTATGACGGTAATGGCGTGCCGCAATCGCTGGTCGTCACGATACCCGACGGCAAGAACGGCTCGGCATCGCCGACGGGCATCGTTTTCAACGGAACACAAAGCTTCCTCGTCACGGAAAACGGTAAGTCCGGAGTCGCTGCGTTCATCTTCACGGGCGAAGGCGGCACCATCACCGCTTGGGCGCCCGCCGTCGGGCCGACCAATGCGTTCGTCATGTACGACGATGGCGCCGGTGGTGCCGTCTATAAGGGCCTCGCGCTCGCCGCAATGAACAACGGCAACTTTCTCTACGCGACGGACTTCCATAACAACAAGATCGACGTCTTCGATAGCTCGTTCACGAAGGTCTCGATGCCCGGCGCCTTCACGGACCCGGCGATGCCAGCGGGCTTCGCGCCGTTCGGCATTCAGGCGATCGGTTCGAATCTGTTCGTCACCTACGCGATGCAAGACGCAGCCAAACACGATGATGTCGCGGGCGCGGGGCTCGGCATGGTCGATGTGTACGACACGGCGGGCAATCTGAAGCAACGCTTCGCGACAGGCGGTCCGTTGAATGCGCCGTGGGGCATTGCGCAGGCGCCCGCGAGTTTCGGCTCGATGAGCGGCGCGATCATAATCGGCAATTTTGGCGACGGCATGATCAATGCGTTCAACGCATCGACCGGCCAGTCGATGGGACCGATGAGTGGACCGAACAACAGCCCGATCGTCGAACACGGCGTGTGGGGCATCGGGTTCGGCAACGACCTCAGCAATCAGCCTTCCAGCACCCTCTTCTTCGCGGCGGGTCCGAATGACGAAGCCGATGGCGTCTACGGAAGAATCGATCTGAATGCAACAACGTCGGGCTCGGGCACGACCGGGGGCACGGGGACGGGCACAAGCGCGGGCGGAGGGATGAGCGTTGGAATGTAGTGCCACGCGCGCAATACACAGGCGCCGCTCTTGATGCGGGAGCGGCGGGATTCTTTATCCTCGACCCGCGAGAGCGGGCTCGATCTCGTTGTGTGTCAGGCCGAATGCGGCCATGCGGTCCCGATGGTCCGGTGAGCCAAGATATGAACGAAGTGCCTGGTTTACCGCCCGGATCAGATCGACGTTACTTCTTTTGAACGAGAATGCCCCGAGCGGCGGCTTCTGCTGCTGGCCCTTGGTTGCCGGTTCGTGCTCGACGGCCTCCAGCATCGAGCCTCCGATCCGGTTCGCCACTATCCGATTCCCCAAGGCCGTGCTCGCATATGCATCGATGGCGCCGGAGAGCACCGCTTCGATAGCACCGGCTTGATGCTCGAAGACGGTAATCTTATCCTCGCTGACGCCAGATGCTCTCGCCGAGTCGTGCTGAACCTGTCCGGCTATGATGCCAAGGCGCGCGTCAGCGCGTTTGGCGAGTGACGCGTAGCTGTCGAGCGCTTTCGGGTTTCCAGTCCGAACCAGAAAACCGTCTGCGATTCCCCATACGGGGACGCTGAACGCGACCCTATCGGCGCGTTCACGCGTGGTCGCAAACCTGTTACGCATTGCATCGCGTGAATCGGCAGTTTCTCAGGGAAAAACTTTTCGCGCTCGCCACAATATTCGCGCTGCTGAAACGTCTTCAAGCGCATGGAACCGCCACCCACCTCGCACCCGATGACCGACCGAGACAGCGACATCACCGCGACCGTGGTGCGTGAGCGCACGAGGCTCGTCAATTTTATCCGGCGTAGGATCCGCGACCCGGACGATGCCGAGGACATCCTGCAGGATGTGTTCCACGAATTCGTGCAGGCTTACCGGCTTCCCGCTCCAATCGAACAGGCGAGCGCGTGGCTTTTCCGCGCGGCGCGCAATCGCATCATCGATCGTTTTCGCAAGAAGAAAGAGCAACCGCTGGCGGAGTTGTCGGAGGCGGAGGACGACGCCAGCGGTGAATATCGCCTCGACCTCGCGCTACCGGCGCACGATGCAGGTCCCGAAGCCCTCTACGCTCGCGCTGTATTGCTAAAGGCTCTGCAGGATGCGCTCGAGGAATTGCCGCCGAATCAACGTGAGGTATTTATCGCGCACGAACTGGAGGGGCGGTCCTTCAAAGACATGGTGGCGGAAAGCGGCGTCGCGCTCAACACGCTGCTCGCGCGCAAGCGCTACGCGGTCTTGCATCTGCGCGCCCGACTACAGGCCATTTACGACGAACTGGATATTTAGAGGAGTCGACGGATGAAGTTTCGAATCAGATGCGTGGGTAAAGCGCTGCTCGTGGTGGTCGCCATAGCCGTGCTCGGGTTGGTGGTCATGACGCTATGGAACTGGGTGATGCCGGCGCTATTCGTGGGCGCCCGCGCGATCGATTTCGCGCATGCGTTGGGCTTGCTGGTTTTGAGCCGCATCCTGTTTGGCGGATTCCGCGGACATGGCGGCTGGCGCGGACGGCGTCACTGGCGAAAATGGGAAGCGATGACGCCAGAAGAGCGCGAGCATTTCCAGGCGGCCTGGCGATCGGGCCGCGACCGGCGCGACGGAGACTGAACATGCGCGAGGAATCGACGGTCGACTGCAAACAGCAGCCGGGCGTGATTGCGCCGGTCGTCGACCTGAAGCGTTGCGAAGGCAAGGGCGATTGCCTGGAGGTTTGCCCCGAGAATGTATTCGAGGTCCGGCGCATCGATGACATCGACTATCTCGGCCTCGACTGGATGCATCGCCTCAAGCTACGCGTGCATGGAATGAAAGTCGCCTATACACCGAACGCACAGGCCTGCCGGTCGTGCGGTCTATGTGTGGCGGCGTGCCCTGAAGGTGCAATCAAGCTCGCCAGAACGGCATAGCGGTACACGTCAAGGAGCGCATATGGTTTCATCAACCACAGATCTTCTGCGACGGCTTCACGAACAGAGTCAGACAGAGGTGATGGCGCACGCACGCGCGCAATTCCGGGGATCGAGTGAGGAGTTTCTGACTCTGTCGGAGGATTATGAAACCCTCGCGCCGCGACTCCGTGGACGATTTCTCGAAACGCTCGGACTATCCAGCGAAGATTTCGAATCGTCGCAAGGCACGCCTTTATCGTTAGCAGTGTCGGCGGAAACGGGAAGGTTTTTACGCAACATGGTGCTTTCGCACAAACCAGTTCGGATCCTCGAACTGGGCAGTTCCTGCGGGGTGTCCACGCTGTATTTCGCCGAGGCTCTTCGCATGTTAGGCCGTGGCATGGTTGTCGCGACTGAACTCGATGCTGGCAAGTGCGCACAACTTCGGGCCCATGTCGGAATGGCGGGCGTAGACGCTTATGTCGACGTGCGGGAGGGCGATGTATTCGAGACCGTTGCCGGACTGGATGGTACTTTCGACATGGTGTTCATCGACGTATGGGCCGACAGCTATCTGAATCTGTTCAAGCGGATCGAGCGCCTACTGAGGCCGGGGTCGATCGTTCTCGCCGACAATATGTACACAGCCGAGGACGCCGTTCGGCCATACAAGCGCTACCTCGACGACGATTCGCGCTTTTCGACCACGACGTTGAACTTTGAATCGGGGGTCGAATTTACCGTTGTCGTGTCTTAGGCGGACTTCGGTTCATGTGCTTGAACGAAAAGGCATGCAGGCGAAAACGCTCTTTCCCGGCGCGGAAAGGGCTTTGCCGGGTATTCCGCGGACGCCTTACTCAAACACACGCCAGCGGGCTTACGGAATAAGCCTCCCACCGCACACGTTTACTGCACGTATCGCGCAATGCACAAAGCGCTCATGCCATCGCACAGGCAGGGGTATCTGCTTGTCCGATGAATTGGCCGCGGCAATCGTTCGACGTCGGGCACGCGCGATATATCGCTGAAAAGGAGGGCGCCATGTATGCCACTTACAGAATCACCATCCTCGCAGGTGTGTTCGTGCTCGGGATGACATCGCATGCAAGCTGGGCGGAGCAAACCGTTGACGCAACATTGCTATCGGACTCGATCCAGCTCGGGACGCACACCGTCAAGGCGGGTCGCATCACGCTTGAAGTCAAGAATGCTGCGGGCAACAACATGGAACACGAACTCGTCGTGCTCAAGACAGATCTCTCGGACGATGCACTCCCCGTCAGCAAAGGACAGGTGCTGGAGCGCAGGCTGAATAAGATCGGGGAAGTCGAAGACATCGCGCCGGGCAAGAGCAAGCGCGTGTCCTTCAAGCTTGCGCCTGGCCACTACGCGTTAATCTGCAATAAGGCGGGACACTATGCGGCGGGAATGCACACGGCGCTCGTCGTCACGCCGTAGAGCATGCTTACTCACGAGCGAGCCACCGCAAACGTGTTCGCCTTCATTAGGTGACAGCCGCTGCGGACCCGTGGTTCTGTGCATATATGGCTGGGCGCAGAATAAAGAGCCAGCGTTTGATCAAATCGCAAAAAGGACTGCGGCTACGCAAAGTATCATGATGACCAGGCTAGCACGGTTCCTGAACGCATACACGATCGGGTCGTCATGCATCTGTCCTCGGAACGCTACCATCCAGACGCGGCTGATCCAGTACAGCACGAGAACAAAGAAGATCCAAAGCCTGTGGGGATGACGATACAACCCCGTGACGGCGTCAGAACTCATGTAGAGCGCAAGAACGAGCACCGCCACATAGCCCGCTGCGGGTCCAAACGAGCGCACGATGCTCATGTCCGCCGTGAGATAGCCTCGGCCAGACGTGGAGTCCGTGCCCTCCCGCTGCATTTTGTCGAGTTCGGTATAGCGCTTCACCAACGCGAGACTGAGGAATATCATCACCGAGAACATGATTAGCCAGTCTGACGGCACGACATCGACCGCCGCGCCCCCAGCCACGATGCGGGTGGTATAGAGCGCAGCCAGCGTGAAGACATCCACGAGCATCACCCGCTTCAGGTGGAACGAATAAGCGAGCGTCATCGCGACGTAACACGCCAGCACGAGCTGAAACGACGGCGGCAGGAAAACCGCCGCGAGGCTCGCCGACGCCAGCAACAGGACGAACAACATGCCAATGCCGCAAACCAGCGGCAACTCGCCTGAGGCAAACGGACGTTTGCACTTGCGACTATGGCGCCTGTCCGCGTCGAGATCGAGCATGTCATTCAATATATATACCGAAGACGCGCATAAACAGAACGAAAGAAATGCGATGCCGGAAACCTTCAGTGCGTCGAAGTTCGTGAAGCGATGCGACGCAAGAAGCGGCACGAAGATCAGCAGATTTTTCACCCACTGATAGACGCGCATTTCCCGTACGGTCAGTCTGAAGAGAGACCGTTTGTTATCGAAGATGACCGTGGTTTGATTCACCTTCCGCGCGGCCGACTGAATGCTCTTTCCTCCAACGACGATCGCCGTGCGCGCCTGCTTCCACACCGGCAGATCGGCTCGCGCGTTTCCGCAATAGTCGAACCCTTGTACGCCAAACTCGGCCGTCAAAGCCGACGCCTTGTTCGTGCCTGTCAGATTGATCGACTCGTTACACGCCATCACCCCTTTGAAGAATCCGAGGTGACACGCGATCTGTTCGGCAAACCGTCGATTCCCTGCAGTGCAGAGATAGAGGTCGCGGCCGGACGCGCTCTCTTTCTTCAGGAAGTCGATCAGGCGTCGGTTGTATGGCAGGAGTGACACGTCGATTGCGGCCCGCTCGGCTATCTGCGCTTTCAGATAACCCTTTCCATGCAGCATCCATTCCAAACAATAAAGCAGATAGAGCGGATTTCGTTTGACGAGGGCGAGAAACGACTCGATCAGAAGATCGCTGTACGTCAGTGACCCGTCCAGGTCAACACAAAGTGGAATGGCAGCCATGGTGACCTCGATGGACCTGAATCTGCATCAACCTTCCTAAGTTTGAGCAATGCAAAGCCGCGCGACCCATTTCTGCGTCGTCGTCCGCTCGGTCGGGTTCTCAACTTTCATGGCGTTGTAGAGGAGTCGCGGGCCAAATCGTCGGCTCTGCCAGCCACGAAGATCTACTGATTCCAGTGAATTTTTCGATTTGAGAAGCGCAACTCCGCCTGGAACCCGGCATGCTGCAGTGAAGGGCGGGCGAATGCTCCCTGCATGAAGATCGTGATCGTCATGCACTCGACCGTTGTCTGATCGCATCGACCTGTCGATAGCGTTAGCACGACAGATTCGTGCGCGGACAATGAAGCCAATCACAGGCTATCGCCTGCTCGCTGCGCCGCAGCGAAACGTTAGAACCTGCAGCGAGCATAGACCCGCCGGCTCTAAGCGTTGTGACAGGGGCCTGGAATGTGGTGATATTGGCCGATAACGTGGAACACACTCCACGTGCGGGTGCACGCCTCGACTTCGAGCGACCACCATCGATTTTCGTTACTTGTGCGGCGCTCAGACAGCAGGAAAGTGCCTTGGCTGTTCGCGCAATGCGAGCTTGTGCAGCGCCATACAAGTGCCCATAATCGGCATTGTTCGACATCGCTATCGTTTCTCTTCTACTTCGTTCATCCCAACCCCGGCATTTTGTGTTGTCGTGGGCATGCTTCGACGCTCAGAGTGGTGACCTTGGTAGAGGGCGAGCATGCGTCGACGAACGAGGGTCTCCATCAACCAGAGAAGGCCCGTATTTCCACGATGACGAAAGACGCCATTCAGCGTGTGAACTCCACGCGGAGATCGATGAGGATGCAAGCCGCCCTCGAACGTGTGAACTGGACGCAGCTGTGCGACCAGATTCTCATCTTCGTATTCGGCTCGTCACTATACGCAGCTATCCTCTACAACTTCGACATCAATAGCGGCGTGCTGGCAGGAATCTGGGCCTTTGCCATCGTTGTAGCCGTAGTCATATACGGCTATGTTTCCCGTTTCGAATGGCGCACCACGATCGTTACGATACTATTCATCGCGGTGGTGTTGTTTGCGTTCGGATTCCTGCGAGAATTCAGTTTCGACGGCTTGAACTACCACGTCGCGACACCACTATCGATAGACCACACCCTCAACGGCATTGCCGATACCGACGCACTGGGCGGAAGCTTCTGGGCCGAACACTACCCCAAAGCATTTGAGTATTTTGCGTACACGGCCAAGGTTCTGGCTTCGCGATTCAATAGTGGAAAGTCATTTACGCTATTGCTCAGTGTTCCTGCCTGCGTTGCTCTAATGCGTTTGCTCCAGTCGGCGGGAATATCTGCGAGAGCTTCGCTGATTGCCTCGGCTTGCTGCGTTTATAACCCGGTAGTGCTCGGCCAGGTGACGAGTTTCTATGTCGACGCTGCACATTACTTCTGCTGGGTCATCTTTTCTGTCCATTTGCTTTTCGCGCTCAAGCAAAGGCCTTATTCCAGAGTTCAACTAGGTATCGCACTCGTGCTTCTAATCGGCTCCAAGCTGACAGGGCCCGCCTTCGCCGCCATCTCGATTGCTGTTCTCTTCACTGCGGCGTTTATTGGCGGCGAAAAGAGACGCTTTCTGACTCAGAACCGCGGAGTTATCGGACAGCTGGCCATCTGGTCTCTTGTCGCTGTTGCAGTGATCGGCTATTCGCCGTACGTGGAGAACATAGTCGCTGGAAAACACATTTTCTACCCCGTGCTGGGCAGCGACAAGGTCGATATCATCGGTGGAAAAGTGTCAGCAGACTTTCTTGCGATGGATCCTTTGCAGAGGATTTTCCTGTCGTATTTCTCGCTGCCGCTGGATTGCAGGCCGTGTGAGAACGCGGAGCCTACCTTTGTCCCGTCATACACCCACTTACGCGACGCGTTTATCGCACTGCATACGACTGCTTCACGTTTCGGAGCATTTGGGCCCTTCTTCGGAGTTATGTTTATTGCATGCATCGCTTCTTTGTTCTGGAGGAAGAGAGGCGGCGGTGAAATTGTGAAGATATTTCTTCTCGCAACGTTGGCGAGCGTCCTGCTACATCCGCAAGCGTGGTGGGCCCGCTACGTCCCGATGTTTTATTTGGTCCCATTTCTGGTCATTGCGGGATTTTCATCCGCTCGAAAGCCATTTCATATAGTAGTCGCCTTCGGCATAGCGAACTCGCTCCTCGCTGCGGCAAGCGTTACGGGCTACCTCCTGCTGAAGGAGTCGCACTACAAAAACCAGGTGGCTGCGGTGCGCACGATGTGCGGTGAAGAACCAGTATTGCTGGCATCTTCGGAGATGAATTGGGAAGCGGATTTGCGTGACGACCGTCTAGTTGTTATCGCGGCGGGAAGGCATCCGGCCGATTCGGGTTGTCCCGTTAACTTCGACGAGATGATGGTAATGAAGAAGTAGGCTATTTGAGCCCCAAACGCTGCCTTACTAACTTATGCAACTCAGGAAGAGCTTTCCGGCGCACGAAGGATTCCGGGTCCTCGATGTCGATTTCGTGAAGAGTCTGATCGGGCCCGGCTACGGGGACTGAAATCGGCACCCCGGACCTTGCGTTGTGCGGCGGTATCCAGGTTCCTACTAATCTGCCTTTTTGGCTGATGACCGAGATTTTCGACATTTCAGCTCCAGTCCTGGATATTCAGATTGTGCGGAACCGGACGCGGACCGGGATTTGTGATCGTAATCGTATAATTCAGACCGCTATTAGTCGCGATCACGCCCTGATTGACGGTCACAAGCACGTCGCTGCCAATCACATCGTCGATGATATTTGGCGCTTGCACAACGACACCTCCGTCGAGGCCGCCGCCGATTGCCGTGGTCCAGGTGATCGTTTGCTCTGGCTCCAAAGTAAAAAGCCCGCCTACTGAACGATATTGAGCCATGGTGTTAGGGCCTCCAATGCTCGTTTTGCGGATATGCAAAGATCATAGTTCATTCCAGCGACAATAGATGTCGAACGCTCGCGCCTGGCCGGGCTGAGTCCGATGCCGTCCGATTCAGCCTGCCCGCGGGGCTTCTTTGTCAATCGGATTTAGGGCTCTACAATCCAATCGCATTTCAACAAAGCAAGAGAAATTCACTCCTACCGCATTCTTCAAGCGAACAAACGCGTATGAAGCTCTATTTCAGCCGCAACTACAATCCACGTCTGGCCGTTGCCGTGGCGCGCTATTTGAACTCGCCGGTCGAGTATGAATTCGCTTCTCCGTTCTCGCCCGGCGAGCGCGAAAAGTTCATCAAGCTCAATCCAAACCTGAGCGTTCCCATTCTTGTCGAAGGGGAGGCGACGCTGTGGGAAGCGGACGCGATTGCCTGCCGGCTTTCGCGCTTCGCCGGGTCAGACTTCTGGCCGACCGGCGACACCATGCCGGACGTGATCCGCTGGATCAGTTGGGGCTACTGGAATTTCGTGCGTGCCTGCGATCAGGTTCATTTCGAACGGGTGACGAAGCAGCGTTACGGCCTCGGTCCGGTTCGGCGCGACGTGGTGGAGGCGGGGCTGAGCGAATTCGCGTCGTCGGCTGCGATTCTGGAGCGGCATCTGGCGGCCCGGGATTGGCTCGTCGGCGATGAAGTCACCTATGCCGATTTCCGCCTCGCATGCGTACTCCCGTTCGCCGATCTCGCCGGCCTGCCGCTTGCCGATTTTTCACGCGTGGAAGCGTGGCACGCGCGGCTCATGGAGATTCCCGCCTGGAAGGATCCATTCGCCGGGCTCGACGCGCCTGAACTGCCCCCGGTCGAGTCGTCTTGACAGGACGCTGTCGTCCGCGGCATCGAACGCAATGTTCGTATTGTCATCAGCTGGGGCTGTTGCCTTTTAGTCTCGCGTGTCGGTGGATTGCGTTTGGCTCTTCGCGGGTAGTGTCTATCTGGATCGAAAGGAAGTCCGTGGAAGCGCTTTGGGCGACACAGCGACACGCAGACCAGCACATTAACGTTTCTTAGTTGAGTTTAGCTAAATTAGCTTTTCTCATTCCGCCGTTGCCCGCACACTTGCGACATCCGACTTTTCATGTCCCCGATCCGACGCCGCAATTGATCTGATCCAGTGGACGATCCCGTCGACCCGTCTTTGCACCTATGCAAGGTGAGGAGGCCGTCATGGCTATCTATACCGGGAAGTTTGCCAGGTTCTATAGCGCAATTCATCATCGCCGTGAACCGGTCATCTACGCATCCACGATAGATGCCAGCAATAGACTGGCACTCTTTGCAGCGCTTGCTGAAAATCCGTCGTCGGCAGAAGAGCTTGCAGACATAACCAAAACAGAAGTCTGTTGCGTGCGCGGGTGGTTGGCCGACTTCGCCGCTTCTGACTATCTCCAGTACGATGCCGCTAGCGAGCGGTACTGGATGACCGAACAGCAGGCATATGCGCTCGCCGACAAACCCGGCAATGCCTACATCAAAGACGCGTTTGCAGCGTGGCGCAAATCGCAGCTATTCGGGAGATGACGCAAAGCGATCGTCAACGAACTGATTAGGCCCGTCTCAGCTAGAGATAGCTCGTACCTGTCGCGATGCCGCCTGCATCCGTTGTAACTTCTGTTTTTCCAACCATTGCAGCGATTCCTGCACGACCTCGGGCGGAACTTCATTAAAGGACGCGTTGCGAATCAGCGCTTCGCTTGCGGCAATGTCGTTGAACTGCCCCAGCTGGTTCTGCACGGACGTCAGTTCCTTGATGGTGCGACCGTGTCCGCCTTTGATAACCGGTTGAAAAAACTCCAGCAGGTACCTCAGTTTTTTGCCTGCTTTTCTGACATCGTGGAGATCCTCCTCGTGGGTTTCCACGCTAAGTGCAGCGCGTTTGCTGCGCTTTTGAAGTGCGCGCTGCGCTAAACGGACCCGCTTTTCGGCGAACGCCCGAATGGGTAGACCGTCGCAGCGCGACAGCAGTGTGGTTTGCGCGCGAAGCAGGGCATCGTTCAGGAACGCTTCGACATCGTCGCTTTTGATCATTGTTTGACTATGCACTACCGCCTGCGCTCGCCTCTCGCGCGCCGCGGCCACCAGCGGTTCGATCGAGGCGCCGGACTGCTGGGCGGCTTTCAACAGATCGCCTGCTATGTCCCAGTCACGCGTTCCGCCTGCGACGGCCGCAAGACGCTTGAATTCTTCTGTGGCTCGAGCGGTCGATTCGTCTCCGAGGTACGGGGAGTACGCCCAGTACAAAGCCCGAAGCTTTCTGAAAGCAACGCGAAGCTGATGAAACCCTTCTGCGTCGCTCTGCGTGGATAGCTCTTTTGCCCTTTGCACGGCTTCAGCCACCACCGGCGTCGCGAGCGAGGAGAAGGTACTGGCGATGGAACTGGTTTTAGACAGTGATGAACCGGCCGTCCGGCGGTTGACCTTGAAGAGCGCATTCGGCCGTGGCAAGGACCAGTCACCATCCATATCCATTGCAGCCTCGAGTCGGAAAAAAATATACTGCCGAGACCTTACCACAGGGAGCTTCGACCGCCGCGATTGTGACGCGCTGATGACAGGCTTTGACGTGCCGCGCGTTCACAGTCCTCGCTTCGAAAACATCACCGCATTCTGCGGTTCTGTATTAGCATGCTCAACTATGTCTGATAACGCCCGATACGCCGCCGCGTCGTGAGCGTCTTGAGAGCATCCAGGGCATAAGTGGGAGTTCGGTTTGAAGAAGCGCGCCACCGTGATCTGTCGCAGAGGTAAGCGAATCCTTCTGGTCGCACGTAGTGCATCAAAGTGGGCTTTGCCGGGCGGGATTCTTAAGCGCGGCGAGCACCGCACCGACGCCGCACTTCGGGAACTCAAGGAAGAAACACAACTCTCCGGGAAGTCGGCGAAGCACCTATTCGACTTCCGCGGCAAGCAGAAGCACCATCACGTGTTTTTCTGCGAAATTCCAAATCGCGCCAAAGCTCGCCCGAGTAACGAAATATCCAGGTGTCGCTGGTTTCACCTGGATGATATTCCTCGCCTCGTGACTAGCGGGCCGACAACCGATATCGTGAAGCTGATGAATCAGCGGCGCAGGAAGTAGCCCTGCCGGCAGTCAGGCGAGCGAGACCGGCGCACCAGCCTCGCTCCAATTTCAAAGTCCCGCCAACTACGCCGCCAACTTCAGCGCCTGCGCAAAATCGGCAATCAGGTCGTCGATATCCTCGATGCCTGCCGAGAGCCGTAGCATGCCGTCGGAAATGCCCATCGCCTTGCGCGTTTCCGGCCCGGCTTCGAAAAAGATCGTCGGCGCAACGGGAATGATCAGCGTGCGCGTGTCGCCGAGACCGGTCGCCTTGACCGGCAGCTTGAGCGCGTTGACGACTTCGATCATGCGATCCGCGTTGAGCAACTCGAACGACAACAGCCACGACGCGCCTTTGAACAGCGTCTGAGCGATCTCGTATTGCGGATGGCTCTTCAGGCCAGGATAGAACACTTTGCCGATCGCTTCGTGCCCCTCGAGAAACTGCGCGAGCGCGAGCGCATTGTCGCTGCTCTGTTTCACGCGCAAGGCGAGCGTTTCCGCGCCCATCGCGATCGAGTGCGCCTGCTCGGACGACAATGACGCCCCCATGTCCCGCAGGCCCTTCTTGCGGATCTGCAGAAGCCCCTGATCCTTCGCCGCCGAGCGCCGATAGTCGTCGGCGATATTCGGATACGCACTCCAATCGAACAGGCCCGTATCCGTCACCGCGCCACCGAGCGCGGCGCCATGACCCGCGATGGTCTTTGTCAGCGAGTTGATGACGAGGCTCGCGCCGACCGCCTTTGGCTTGAACAATGCGGGCGAGGTAATCGTGTTGTCGACCACGTATGCGATGCCGCGCTCGCGGCACGCGTCACCGATGCCTTGCAGATCCGGAATCTGGGTGCCCGGATTCGCGATGGTCTCGACGAACACCATGCGCGTATTCGGCCGGATTGCGTTCTTCACGTCGTCGAGGTTGCACGCGTCGACGGTCGTGACTTCGACGCCGAGCGCCCGCAATGTGCCGAACAAACTGTTGGTGTTGCCGAACACGTAGCGGCTCGACACCAGATGATCGCCCGCGCGCAGCAGCGTGAGGAACGTCGCGGTGATGCCGGCCATGCCGGTGCTGAAGCACACCGTGCCGACGCCTTCTTCGAGGCTGGTGATTTTGCGCTCGAGCGCGGCGGTGGTGGGGGTGCCCTGCCGTGCGTAATTGAAGCCGCCTTTCTTCGTGCCCTGGAACACGCCGATCAGGTCCTCGACGCGCTCGAAACCATATTGCACGGACGTATGAACTGGCTGGCGCAAGGCGCCGTGCTCAGTGCCCGCGATTCTGTCGCCGTGAACGATGCCAGTGGTGAAACCTTGCTTGTCCATTCCTTCTCCGCCTTTTTCAGATCGATTGCTTCCGACCGATTATCGCCTGTAACCGTGCGCCGGCGAAGTCTTTAGCGTCCCGCCGGGCGGCGCCGGGCGCTCCGAATGGGCAAAACGCGCTCGGCGATGTTGCGCTGCGGGGTTGACTAGCCCCGGTGGCACGCACAGGCTTTAAGTCTCCATGGATCAGCACTGGAGGGAACGTGGCCATGCCGGATCATCCAGGCAGCAAGCCGAATACGGCGCGCATCATTGCCGCACAGGCGAGTCCGTGCGACGAGCTCGTCATCCGCACACAGCCCCTCACGATTGACCGGCCGTGCCGGCGCAAGCGGCTCGCGCTCGCCGCGACCATCGCTGGTTCGAGCATGGCGTTCATCGATGGCTCCGTCGTCAACGTCGCGTTGCCGTCCATTCAAAGCGAACTCGGCGCGAGCGTCGCGGCGATGCAGTGGGTCGTCAACGCGTATCTGCTGTTTCTCGGCTCCCTCGTGCTGGTCGGCGGATCGATGGGCGACAAACTCGGCCGGCGCACGGTGTTCATTGCGGGCGTCGGGCTTTTCACGCTGGCGTCGGCCGCTTGCGGGTTTGCACCGAATGCGTCTGCGCTGGTCGCCGCGCGCGCGGTTCAGGGCATCGGCGCGTCACTGCTCGTGCCCAGCAGTCTCGCGATTATCGGCGCGGTGTTCGACGACGCCGCGCGCGGACGGGCGATCGGCACCTGGGCCGGCGTCGGCGCGAGCACGTCGGCCGTGGGGCCGGTGGCGGGCGGCTGGCTCGTCGACGCGTGGTCGTGGCGCGCGATCTTCTTCCTGAACGTCCCGCTTGCGGCGCTGACCATCGCGCTCGCGATATTGGCGGTGCCCAACAGCCACCGGGCCGATGCGCCTCGACAGCTCGACTGGCCCGGCGCACTGAGCGCGGCCACGGGACTCGCCGCGCTGACCTTCGGCCTGACCGAGGCGTCGGCGCGTGGCTTCGCGCATCCGCTCGTATTCGGTGCGATTGGCGCCGGCGTGCTGATACTCGCCGCATTCGTGATCATCGAAGCGCGCAGCCCCAACCCGATGGTTCCGCTCGACCTGTTTCGCTCGCGCGACTTCACCGGTGCCAACCTCGTCACCCTGCTGCTTTACTTCGGCCTTGGCGGTGCGTTCTTCTTCCTGCCGTTCACGCTGATCCGCGCGCATGGCTTCACCGCGACCCAAGCGGGCGCGGCGCTGTTGCCGGTGCCTTTCATCATCGGATTGCTATCGCGCTTCACCGGCGGTCTGACGAGCCGCTTCGGTGCGCGTGCGCTGCTGACCGTTGGCCCGGCCGTAGCCGGAATGGGCTTCACGCTGCTGGCGCTGCCGTTCGTGCGCGGCAGCTACTTGACTGGATTTTTCCCCGCGCTCGTCGTGCTCGGGCTCGGCATGACGATCACCGTCGCGCCGCTCACCACGACCGTGATGGGCGCGGTGCCGAGCGACCGCACAGGCGTGGCGTCCGGCATCAACAACGCGGTTGCGCGCGTGGCGGGCTTGCTGGCGATTGCGGTGCTCGGCATCGTCTTCGTGTGGTCGCATCACGCGGCGCTATCGGCGCGCCTCGACGAACTGCACGTACCGCAAGATGCGCGCCAGAGCGGTCAACTGCTGGCGCCGGTCGACCAAGCGGGAGCGCCAGCGGGCGCCTCGCCTGCGCCGCGCGACGCAGCCGTGGCGCGTGCGCAAGCCGATTCGATGACCGACGCGCTGCGCGCCGTCGCGCTCGTCTGCGCCGCGTGTGCGTTCGCCGGAGCGGGGCTGGCGATGGCCACCCTCCAGCCGATGAATCGGGCGGCGGTAGCACGCCCGCAGTGAAAGTCGAAACTCAGTGGTGAACGGGCCGTGCCGGCGACCCCGTCGGCCGGATCACCGCGGCCGCTCGCGCCTCGATTCTTTCCGCTGACGAAGTAGGCTGATGCGGAATGGTTGCGCTGTCGTACCCGTTCATTTGTTCATCGATGACGAAGTCCGCGACTCTCATCGCGTCCATCTCGTTGCCATCCACGTCGTTCCACTCGCGAATCGCGCGATTGACCTTGGTTAGCGCGGTGACGGCGAGCAGGATCGCGTCGGTCTCGGTGATCTTGCCTTCGAGATCATCGACGAGGTAATCCGCAACCCGTAGCGCCGCGCCGATCAGATTGCTGTCGTCGCTCAAGTCCGTCAATACCGCATGAACCACTGCGAGGCAAGCATCTTTGCGTGCAAGTGCGATGTCTGTCATGAGGTTCTCCAGAGTCGAGGTGCCAGCACAATTTACTCCGAGTGCTCGCGGCATGTCGAATGCGCCCGCGGCGAAGCCGCCACCGCGTTGCCTTTACCAGCGCTGGTGGACGTGGGGCGCGATATGGTGCTGATAGATTTCCCGGACCCGCTGCATGAGCTCGTCGGACAGCGGCGCGAGGTTCGCGGCCGAGACGTTCGACGCCGCCTGTGCCGCGTTTTTACTGCCAGGGATGATGACGGAGACGGCATCCTCCATCAGGATCCAGCGCAGGGCCAGCTGCGCCATGGAGGCGTCCACGGGTACGAGGCCGCGCAGTTCGTCGACCGCCTTCAACGCGACGTCGTAGGGCACGCCGGAGAACGTTTCGCCGACATCGAACGCCTCGCCATGCCGATTGAATGCCCGATGATCGTCCGACGCGAAAACCGATTCCGCAGACAGCTTGCCCGTGAGCATGCCGCTCGCCAGAGGCACTCGCGCGATCACCGCAACGTCTTTCTTTTGCGCCTGCCTGAAGAACAGATCGGCGGGACGCTGACGGAACATGTTGTAGATGATCTGCACCGAAACCACATTCGGATATTCGATCGCCTTCAGCGCTTCTTCGACCTTTTCGACCGACACGCCGTAATAGCGGATCTTGCCGGCGGCGACGAAGTCGTCCATCGCGTCGAACACTTCGGGACGGTAGTAGACCTCGGTCGGCGGGCAATGCAGTTGCACCAGGTCGAGCGTGTCGACGCCGAGGTTCGCGCGGCTCCGGTCGATGAACGCTTCGAGTTCGCGCTTGTTCAGATAGCCGCTGGTCACATGCGGGTCGAGTCGGCGCCCGAGCTTCGTGGCGACGATGGGACGTTCGCCGCCTCGTTGCCGCAGCACGTCCCGGATGATCCGTTCCGAGCGACCGTCGCCGTAGACATCGGCGGTGTCGATGAACGTGACACCGTTATCGAGCGCGGCGTTCAGCGCGGCCTTGGCGTCATCTTCCGCAACGCTGCCCCACGAGCCGCCGATCGCCCATGCCCCAAAACCGATTTCAGACACATTCCAGCCGGTACGACCAAATTTTCTCGTCGAAAGCGTCATTTGGATGCTCATCCTCTGTATTTGCGAAGTTACGTCGCAGGTGCTTCATTACCCTTGCGGGAGTGCCGGCGACCTTGGTACGTAGTGTAGCAAGCGGACGGGGGGCGTATGATTGCCACGGCATCGAAACGGCCGCTCTGACAACAGGACGTGGAACCGGAATAAAGGTGGCGCAATGACAACCAACGCAGGTTCTGACCACATCGCGAACGAGGCCATCACGCCATCGGGAACCGCGCTCATCGTGATGCACTACCAGACCGACATTCTCGGACTGTTTCCATCGGTCGCGCCGGCGTTGCTCGCCAATACGCGCAGGTTATGCGACGCGGCCCGCGCCAAAGGCGTCAGCGTCTATTTCGCCAATCTCCGGTTCAGTCCGGGCTATCCGGAAGTCAGCCCGTTGAACAGGAATGGGCAGGGAATCAAAAGACTTGGCCTGTTCCTCGAAGACCGGACCGCGCCGGAGTTGGGCCAGCAGGCCAACGAACCGCTCGTCATCGCGCATCGTGCGAGCGTGTTCTTCGGCACTGATCTGGAGGCGAGACTTTCCGCGCAAGGTATCGATTCGCTGATCATGGTCGGCATCGCGTCGACCGGAGTCGTGCTTTCCTCGGTCGCGTACGCGAGCGACGCCGACTTCCGCCTGTACACGGTCAAGGATTGCTGCTACGACCCGGACCAGGTGGTCCATGAACATCTGTTTGCAACCGCATTCGATTCACGCACCACGGTGCTGTCACTGGCGGACGCTTTACTGCTGCTCGCGTAGACCGATACCGACGACTCGGCCCGTCGCCTCGGCATGTGATTTGCTGATCGAAACCGCAAGACCAACCACCAGGCGACAAACCGTGGCGCCGAAAGCATCGGACATCAGCTCGTTTCAGATTTTCGAGGGCGTCGTCATCCGCCTCTACGACGGCGGGGTGCTATCGCCGGCCGTGCTCGAACGTGTCGTCGGCGCTTTCGCACAAGCGAATGTCGACTGGCGTGGCACCGTGCAGGGCCGTTCCGTAGATGGCCGTTCACTGCACGAAATCGTCGCGCTGACGATGCTGCCCGGACAGCCGCTTCGATCGGCATCGGCATCCTTCATGTCCGTGATCGAACACATCGCGGGCGTCGCCTCGCAAGCCGAACCGAAGCCCGCGAGACGCGGTAGAAAAGCCGTACCGCCGGCGGATGAAACGGAAGCGGAAACGCAGGCGGAAACGCGGACGGAAACGGCAGCGGAATCGCAAGAACTGCTTGCGCAATTGTCCGGCAACGAACCATCCGGCAAGCGCCGCCGCGCGAACCAACAACCGGATCGGCCCGCGAGCCCGCACGGCTACAACCCGTTCGTCAACGCCCGGCCGCCGCGCACGAAGAAGCCGTGAACCCGGGCGCGGCTCGCTTCGCAAGCGCCTGGCGCTGGCGAGCCTCGATCCCGATTCCCACGCTGCCGTACACTATCCGCTGGCCGCATCGCCCGCGGCCGGCCAGCGCAAACCCATGCTCACTCCACCCGATCCCGCCAACTGGCTAACCGCCTGCCGCGATGCCGAAACCGGCATCGAAAGTCTGCGCGCGCATTTCAGCGGCCATGCGTACGATCCGCACGATCACGACGACATGTTGATCGGCTACACCGAGCAGGGCGTGCAACGCTTCCAATGTCATCGGTCGTTGCACACGAGCGTGCCGGGCCGCGCGATCCTGATCGAGCCCGGCGCACTGCATGACGGCCACGCGCCCGAGGCGGGCGGCTTCACGTACGCGATGCTGTATCTGCCGCAAGCCTGGGTCGAGCGCGCGGCGCGCCGGCTCGACTTGCCGGGGCTGGCCGGCG
Source organism: Paraburkholderia sp. JPY465 (assembly GCF_050436725.1). Lineage (NCBI taxonomy): Bacteria > Pseudomonadati > Pseudomonadota > Betaproteobacteria > Burkholderiales > Burkholderiaceae > Paraburkholderia > Paraburkholderia sp. JPY465. Next base: position 1,258,592 of record NZ_JBNDMT010000002.1, on the reverse strand, counting down.
TCGAAGCGGCATTCGGCCATACGCTCGTCGATGACCGTGCGCTCGTCGATGCGATCCGCCAGGCGTTCGTCGCGATTCACGGCAACGAGGGCCGGCTCGCGCGCGACCAGGCGCTCGATCGTCTGCTGCTGCGACTCGGCGCACAGTTGCGCGACGCGCCGCTCACCGGCGACCCCGCCGCGTCGCCCGCGATCGCGCGGGTGCGCGATCTGTTGCACGAACAGATGGACGGCAATCTCGGGCTCGACGAACTCGCCGAACTTGCCGGCATCGACCGGTTCAGGTTGACGCGTCTGTTTCAGCGCGCGTTCGGCACGTCGCCGCACGCGTATCTGGTGCGCCTGCGCCTGCGCGCCGCGCGGCGCCTGCTCGCGGCCGGGCGCACGCCCGCTCAGGTCGCGGCCGAAGTCGGCTTCGCCGACCAGAGCCATCTCGGCCGCTGGTTCCGTCGCGCGTACCGGATGACGCCAGCCGCGTACCGGCAGATGTGCACAAACGTTCCAGACTGATCGCGCGGCATCGTCGATCATGAGCGGCTCAACGAGGAGTCATCATGTTCGATACCAAAGTGGCGCTGATCGTGCGCAGCGATCTCGCGGTCTGGCAGAAGCTCAATGTGGTCGCGTTTCTCGCGACCGGCGTCGCGGCCGCGGCGCCCGATGCGCTGGGCGAGCCCTACGAGGATGCCGCCGGGCACCGCTACGGCCGCATGCTCGGCCAGCCGATGATGGTGTTCGCCGCCGACCGCTCCGGTCTGCAAGGTGCGCATCGGCAGGCGCTGTCGCGCGAGCTCAGAATCGTGCCGTATGTGCACGCGATGTTTTCGACGGGGCATGACGCGGCGAACCGCGCAGTGTTTCGCGCCGAGGACGCGGCGAATCTCGACCTCGTCGGTCTTGCGCTGCACGGACCGAAGAAAGCCGTCGACAAGGCCGTGAAAGGTTTGGCCTTGCACGAATGAGTCGACGAGTGAAAAGAGAAACGTTTGCCGCGCCGGACGTGAATTGCGTTAAAACAAAAAAAAGCTTATTCGGCGAATGCACAAGGCATCAATTGCCGCTTCATTTCACATCGTTTCGAGTCTCGAAGCGGTATTGCGTCAAAGCGCCGGTCTATCCAACGGGCATAGATCGGAAAGGCGCAAGTAACGCACCCCCTCTATAGCGGATCGTGTCGCCGTCGTGGTAATGCGATTGCAAGTCTTTGTCGGGAAACGAATTGTCGGCGATTGCGCCAATGCGGTCGCCAACTCGTTTCAAACTATTCTTTGCAAAAACGGCTTTCTATAGCATGGACATGCTCGCAAGAAAACCTTGCGTATACGTTTCAACCTGAATTTAACCTCAGTGAGAATTGAATCTGTTGATGTTACACTGCAAGCCGCTGGAGCCATTCTGGCAAAGGGCTTTGGTGTTTCCGGCTCAATTTTGGTTTGAAACGCGTCCACGACTTGTCGCTGGTGTCGTGCGTGCGGCAGCCATTCACTGGACTTCTCCAACACCCTGCTGCGTTCCCGGATTCCTCAGGTACTAATACCGTGTACTCTCAAACGCAAATCGACCCGGTGGTCAGCTTCCGCAACTCGCAGCGCGAGCATGTGCGTGGGACGATCATTAACCTCCAGAGAAAGTCTTTGGTCATGGAGGTCTATAACCCCTATTCCATCGTGCAGGTCAGCGAGGTCTTAAGCGAGCTGAGCGTGCGCATGGGCACCAAGAATGCCTATCTCGGCAAGGCGGTGGTGGTGAGTCTGGTGAACACCGGTCTGACCGCGGTGGTTTCACTGGCACTCATCGACGAATGGCGCGAGCTGAGCGTTCTGCCCAATGAAGCGAAGTCGGTCGGCCGGGAAGCAGAACTCTTTATTAGCGACTGGGACGCGCGCTTCAATATCCGCCGCGACTATCAGATCGTCGTGAACGAGATGCGCGCGTTCCTGTCGGAAGTGTCGCGCTGGGTGGAGCAGGTCGACCTGACCGAGAGCTTGCCGAAGAGCGAAGGCGGCAGGCTGCGCGAGGACCTGTTCTACGAGCTCGCCACGCCGATCATGCTCAAGATCAAGTTCTATCTCGACCGTCTCGAGGAAGAGGCCGAGCGCGTCGACGCGGAGATCGCACCCGTGCATCGCACGTACGCGCAATCAGCGCTGCATCCGTTGCTGCTGCGCGCGCCGTTCGTCTACCGCACCTTCACGAAGCCGCTCGGCTATGCCGGCGACTACGAGATGGTCAATCAGATCCTCAGCGATCCGCAGCAGGGGCCGACCACTTACTTCCAGATCGTCAATACCGCGTTCCTGCAGGCGGCGGTCGCAACCGCGCACCGCAACCGCATCAAGCTGCTGATCGACTTTCTGACGCGGCAGGCCGAGGCGGCGCGTGCGGCCGGCAGACCGTTCCGCATCCTCAACGTCGGTTGCGGGCCCGCTTTCGAGATCCAGCGCTTCGTGCGTGAGTATCCGCATCCGGAGCTGCTGTCGTTCGAGCTGGTCGACTTCAGCGAGGAAACGCTCGCTTTTACGAAGGACGCGATCGACAGCTCGGCACACGCCGCGGGCCATAAAGTCTCGGTGCAAATGGTGCATCAGTCGGTGCACGACCTGCTCAAGCGTAAGATTTCAACGGACCCGTCCGCGCGCGAATTCGACGCGGTGTACTGCGCCGGTCTGTTCGACTATCTGTCGGACAAGGTCTGCGCACGTCTGCTCAGTTACTTCGCCGCACGCACGCGACCCGGCGGCCACTTGCTGGTCACCAACGTCCATTCCGCGAATCCGGAGAAGTACGGGATGGAGCATCTGCTCGAGTGGTACCTGATCTATCGGAACGAGAGCGGCATGAGCTCGCTGCTTCCCCCCAACTCCACTGACCAGAAGCTCTACGTCGACGAGACCGGGGTGAATGTGTTCGCGGAAGCAACGATCCTCTGAAACCGTGTCGACATCCCTGTCCATGACTACCAGTCCCCTGCAGAGCGGCTATCAAACCGAGCTGGCCGACTTTCGCGTCACGTTCAGCCGGGGCGGCGCGTGCACCGCGATTGCGCTCGTGCTGCTCGGCGTGGGGCTGGATTACGCGCAGTATCCGCAGTATCAGACGTCGTTCGCGCTCGCGCGACTGCTCGTGTCGTTGATGATCGGCGGTATCGTCGCCTTGCTCGACACCGACATGGGGCGACGGCTTACTCCATGGCTGACGCTGTCCTGGCTGCTGCTGCCGCAGGCGATGATTTCATGGATGATCTGGCGCACCGACGGTGTTCTGTCGCCCTACTACATGGGCCTGAATCTGGCCATTTTCGCGTCCGGGATTGCGTTGCCATTCGGCTTGTGGCAAAACCTCGTGTTCGGCGTGCTGTCCTGCTTGCTGTATCTGCTGGCCTGCCTGTTGCCTCCGCATGGCGGTGTGCCGCTCGGCACGATGACCGTCAATGTTCTGCTGCTTCTGTTCGCCGCGGCCGCGAGTGCGGTCTACACGTTCTTCAACGAACGCGTGCGCTTCATGCTGTTTCGCCTGAAGGCCGAGGTGTCCGAGAAAAACGCGGAGGTCTCCGCGAAGAACGCCGAGCTCGAAGTGATCAATCGGCAGTTGCTCGACATCAAGGGCCAACTGCTGCAGCAGGAAAAAATGGCGGCGATCGGTACGCTCGCGGCGGGCCTGCTGCATGAAGTGAACAACCCGGTGAACTTCTGCCTGATGGCGATCGAGGTTGCGCTGGAGGAGCCGATCGCGAAGAAGGAGCCGACGCTGCAGGAATGCCTGGTCGATGCGCGGCAGGGCATGCAGCGCATCCAGCACATCGTGTCGGACCTGAAGACGTTCGCGTATCGCAAGCCCGGCGCCGAGGCGGAGCTGGGCACACCATTCCTGTTCGAAAAAGCGCTCGATTCGGCGATCCGGCTCGTCGGGCATGAATTGCGCGGCGTCACCGTAACGCGCGAGCTGCCCGCGGATACGCTGGTGCAGGGCGACGAGGCGGCCATCATCGGCGTGCTGATCAACCTGCTGTCGAACGCGGTGCTGGCGATGCGCAAGGCGGGCACGCCCGCGCCGGCGATTCACGTCAACGTCAGATGGACGGAAGAGCGCCTGCACGTGACGGTAAAAGACAATGGGCCGGGCATCGCGCCGGAGAATATCGCGCGCGTGTTCGAACCGTTCTTTACCACCCGCGAAGTGGGACAGGGCCTGGGCCTCGGATTGTCGATCAGCTATGCGGTGATCGAGCGCCATGGCGGCCTGCTGTTTGCTGAGAGCGAGCTGGGAAGTTGGGCTGCGTTCAGTTTCGATTTGTCGCCCGCACCCTGAGAAACACCATGAACGACATCCGACAGACCCAGCCCACTCTTCTCTACGTCGATGACGAAGAGTTGGCGTGCAAATATTTCGCGCGCACCGTCGGTGCCGATTACGAGGTCCTGCTCGCGACCAGCAGCGACGAGGCCATCGCTATTCTCGAGCAGGACAGTGCGCGCATCGCGGTGCTGGTCACGGACTTCCGCATGCCGGGGCGCGACGGCGGCGAACTGTTGCGCCAGGTGGCGCTGGAATATCCGCACATCGTGCGGATTCTGGTCACTGCTTATGCCGACGTCGAGATGCTGTTGCAGACGGTCAATACCGGCGAAGTGTTCCGCATCCTCGAAAAGCCGCTCAAGCCGGCGGCGGTGCGCGATACGCTGCAACTGGCGTTCGATCGTTACCACGAACGCGCGATGCAGAATCAGCGTCTGATCGCGATCGACGAAACCCTCGCGTTCATCGCGCACGAACTGAACACGCCGCTCGCGGCGATCGCGTTGAACGCGCACAGCATCGAAGATCGCACCGACGCGGAGCGCGATGCCGAAGGCGAAATTCTCGGCGCCGCGAAATCGATGCGCGAGAGCGCGCAGTACTGCATGGCGGTGGTGTCGTCGTTCTGGCGCTCGGTGCACAACGGGCGGCGCCGGCAACAGGAGGGCGATGAGGCGCGTATCGAGAGCACCGCGCATGGGCTGATCTCGGCGTTGCTCGATACGTATCCGTTTACGACCGCGCAGCGCTCGTGGGTGCAGGTCGACGTCGAAAGCGACTTTGCCGTGCTCACGCAGCCGAATTGCGTGGCGCTCGTGCTGTCGTCGCTGCTGTCCAACGCGTTGCGCGCGCTCGCGGATGTGCCGTCGCCGTCGGTGCGCTTTACCGTAACAACGGAACCCCACCCGAGCATCGGCATCTGTGACAACGGGCCCGGAATTCCGCCCGAGATCAAAGACCGCCTGTTGACGGACCCAATTACAACGCACGCGAAATCCGGGGGGAACGGCTTGGGCCTGATTCTATGCAACCGTGTCATGCAGTCCTGTGGCGGCGGACTCAGGATCGAGTCCACGTCGGGGGGAGGCACCACCGTAGTGCTGGATTTCCCCCATATCAAAGGTCAAACGCACAGGAGTTGTTGATGAACGAAGCAAAAGCCACAGAGGAGTTGGCGCCGGCGATCATCTTCGTCGATGACGAAGCTACTGCCGTAAAGTACTTCCAGCGTGCCATCGGAAGCCTGGCGCCGGTCCTGACTGGCGGCTCGGTGGAAGAGGGCAAGGCGCTGCTCGACGAGCACGGCGACCGGGTCGGCGTCCTCGTCTCCGACCAGCGCATGCCGGGCGAGTTCGGCAACGAGCTGCTGCGCTATGCGAGCGAGCGCTTTCCGCATGTCGTGCGGATTCTGACCACCGCGTATTCGGAAATCGATCAGACCGTCGCGGCCGTCAACCTCGGCCATATCCATCGCTACATCAAGAAGCCGTGGGACATCACGGCGCTGCGCATGGAGCTGAAGCAGGCGCTCGAACTGGCCGAGCTGCGCAAGGAGCGCGACACGCTGGTGCGCGAGAAGCTGGGCGTGCTGCAAAAGCAGGTGGTCGCCACGCGGATTGGTCTGGTGCGTTCGCTGTCGGCTACGCTGATCGGGCCCGAGCGCTTCCAGCCGGTCGAGACGTATCTTGCGGCGGCGGTGCTCGCCGAAGTGCCGAACTCCGAGCCGGACTGGCTGCTGCAGGACTATTCCGACCTGATCGCGGCCGAGAGTGCCCGCAGCGGCGCGTTCGGTCATGCCGTCGCGGCGCATCTCGCCACGCTGCGCAACCGGCACGGCGGCGCGAACGTGACCGCGAGTGACGCGCTGACGGCGCTGGCCGGGGCGTTTTCCGAGGCTGGCATCAATGTGCGCCGCGCAGGCGATGGTCTCGTGTGCGACCAGCCGGCCACGCTCGCGGAGTTTCTCGCGGAGCCGGGCAACAACGCGGTGTCGAGCGGACACGCGGCATGGCTGGCGAGCCTGCTGTGGCTCGACGGCACTGACGGTGCATTGCAGCCGGCACGCGAAGGCAATGCGATCGCGTTCCGGCCGGCGCAACGCGGTAGCGAGTTTGCCGCTGACCGCCTCGCCACATGGATCGAGCAGTTCTGATTAGCTTGCTTCGAGGGCGCGGCGTCTGACGTGCCCCTACTCGCACTGGCTTCGCGCTGCAGCCTGCCTCGGCTAGCAGCGCGAAGCTGACCAAGGCTCGCGCGAGCCGTTCGGACTTCGGTCGATCCTTCTCAAGCCTGAATGCGCGGCACAAACCGCCGCGTCCGAATCCACTTGGTCGCCACCCACTTGTCGCCGCTGCGCAGCGGCGTGCTCGCGTGCAGCGAGCTCGGATCGCACATCCCGTAGCGGTTGCCGTACTCGAAGTAGAGCGCATGCCCGCGCTGCGGTACCACCGACCACCCGAGCTGCGGAAACACCGTCTCACCGCCGCCTTCCACGTCCTTCAGATACATCAGCAGCGTGCCCATGCGCTGGCCGCTGCGCGCGATCGACTCGCGATTCGCTGCATTGCCCGTCATCAGATAGTCGACGTGCGGCGTCGACTCCGCGCCTTCCTCATAGTGCAGCATCTGCAGGCCCTCGCCGTTCTCGACCGGCGTCGCCGTCAGTTCCGCGATGCGTGCCTCGATGCGCGCGATCAGCGGCGTCTCGCCCAAACGGAAAAACATCCCGTGACTGCTGCGATGAGCGGCGATCACATCGCGGCCGGTCACCGGATCGACGACGGCCGAGCGGTCGAGCCGCGGCTGTGCCAGCGCGATCAGCTGCTCGCATTCGTCGGCACTCAGGAAGTTGGCGAGGTGCACGGCGGCCGGCCGTTGCAGCCGCGATAGCACGCGCACCTTGCGCTCGCCGAGCTGGATCAGCGGACCGTCGGGTACGCGCAGCGGCTCGGGCTGGTAGCTGAGCGGCGCGCCGCCGACTTCGAGCTTGTCGCCGGGCAGCGCCATGCCGTGCACGAATGCCGACGCGACCGCCTCGACCATCGCCGCGGCCAGCTCGGCCGCGTTGTTGCGGCTCACCAGTTCGTTGACGATCGCTTGCGGCGCGACGCCGCGCGAAAGATTGGCGGCAATCCAGTCGCGGACTTCGGCGGGGAAATTGACGGTGATGGACATCGGGGCGAGATAGTGGGGTGTCGTGACAGTCGCGGCGCGCGCAACGTTGGCTCGCGATCATATCGGACGAATGTGACGATTCTGCACGGACGGACCGGTTTTCGTTTGGCTGTCGTCTGTTACCGCATGTTGCGATGCCGCGCCGCGCTCAACCCTCGGCCGATGCGGATGTCCGCCGCCCGCGCGCCGCGTGATCGACACCCCCGATCCTTTCACCCGCCAACATGTTGCACCCCTGTAACTCAAGCCCGGCGCAAGCCGGCTACATTCACGCATGCCCCACACCGAAGCCGCGTCCTGGTTTCTTACGTCTTCATAACAGCAGGACCCGAGGGCTTCGACTGATGACAACGCGCGCGAACCGTGTCACTTTTGCGCAGTCCCGTCAGAGGGCGAGCTTCCTGCCGAAGCTCGACACCAATATCCGTTCCCGGAGATCAACATGAGCGAAACCGTGTCCCCGCCGCCAAAGCGCTCGCGACGCGGGCTCATCATCTTCTCGGTTGTCGTGCTCGTGCTGGTCGCGCTCGTCGTGGTTCATCTGCTGACGCGCAAGAAGCCGGCGCGCGAGAACGCGGCGATCGTCGTCACCGTCGCGCAGGCGACGCTCGGTTCGATGCCGGTCACATTGAGCGAACTCGGCACCGTCATTCCGATCGCGACGGTGACCGTGCTGCCGCAGCTGAGCGGCTATCTGACCGAAGTTGGCTATCACGAAGGCCAGGAGGTGCAAAAAGGGCAATTCCTCGCGCAGATCGATCCGCGCCAGTATCAGATCAGCAAGCAGCAGGCGGAGGCGACGCTCGCGAAAGACCGCGCTTTGCTCGCGCAGGCGCGCGCCGATCTCGAGCGCTATACACAGTTGAACGAGCGCAAGTCGATTGCGCAGCAGACCTACGCGGATCAGCAGTTCCTCGTGCAGCAGGACGAAGCGGCGGTGAAGGTCGATCTCGCCAACATCGCCCAATTCGATCTCGACCTCGCGTATTGCCGCATCACCGCGCCGATCGCGGGCAAGGTCGGCTTGCGGCTCGTCGATCCGGGCAATTACGTGACCGCGTCGTCGACGACGGGCATCGTCGTCATCACGACCGTGAAGCCGACCACGGTGCAGTTCACGGTGCCGCAGGATTCGCTCGCGTCGATCGTGCAGCGTCTGTCCACCGGCGCGAAGCTGCCGGTCACCGCGTATTCGAGCGACAACTCGCGCGAGATCGCAACCGGCACGCTCTACGCGGTCAGCAACCAGATGGCGACCGCGACCGGCACCGTCACGTTGCGCGCGACCTTCGCGAACGACGACGAGGCGCTGTTCCCCAACGAGTTCGTCAACGTGAAGCTGCTCGTCGACACGATGCAGAACGCGGTGCTCGTGCCGAGCGCCGCGGTGCAGTCCGGCGCGCCGGGCGACTTCGTCTATCTGGTCAATCCGGACAGCACGGTGTCCGTGCACAAGGTCAAGCTGGGCCCGAGCGACGGCAGGAATACGGTGATCGAGTCGGGTCTCGCGGCCGGCAACCAGGTCGTGACGGACGGGACGGATCGTCTGAATGACGGCGCGAAGATCCAGCCGGCGCATCCGAAGTCCGCCGCCGCGGCAAGCGGCGCGGCCGGCAACGGCCCGAAGGCGCCCGCCGCGGCGTCCGAAGCAGCGCCGGCGTCGAGCGCGCCGGCCGCGCCTGCGCCGGCCGCGTCAGAAGCCGCTTCGTCGTAACGGACCGCCGCGCCGATGAACATTTCCCGCCTGTTCATTCTTCGCCCGGTCGCGACGCTGCTGTTGATGATCGCGCTCGTGCTCATCGGTCTGATCGCGATGCGCGTGCTGCCGGTGTCGTCGCTGCCGAACGTCGACTATCCGACGATTCAGGTGCAGACCTTCTACCCGGGCGCGAGCCCGACGGTGATGGCGACCACCGTGACCGCGCCGCTCGAAGTGCAGCTCGGCGAGATTCCGGGCCTGCAGCAGATGACCTCGTACAGCTCGGACGGCGCGTCGGTGATCACGCTGCAGTTCGATCTGTCGCTGAACCTCGACATCGCCGAGCAGAACGTGCAGCAGGCGATCAACGCGGCGAACAGCTATCTGCCATCGGGCCTGCCGGCGCCGCCGACCTACGCGAAGGTCAATCCCGCCGACCAGCCCATTCTGACGCTCGCGGTCACGTCGAAGTCGATGTCGCTGACGCAACTCGAAGACGTCGCCAACAACCGCCTCGGCACGAAGATCTCGGAGGTGTCAGGCGTCGGCGTCGTGACGACGAGCGGCGGCAACGTGCCCGCGATCCGCGTAGAAGCCGACCCGCACAAGCTCGCCGCCTACGGCCTCAATATCGACGATCTGCGCACGCTGCTCAGCTACGTGAACGTGAGCCAGCCGAAGGGCAATTTCGACGGCCCCGATCTCGACTACACGATCAACGGCAACGATCAGATCACCGACCCGAAGGACTATCTGGACACGGTGATCGCGTATCAGAACGGCTCGCCGGTCTACATGCGCGATGTGGCGCGCGTGAGCCAGGCCGCGCAGGACGTCGAGCGCGGCGCGTGGTACAACGGCTCGCCCGCGATCGTGCTGAACGTGCAGCGCCAGCCCGGCGCGAACGTGATCCAGACGGTCAACCAGATCATGAAGGTGCTGCCGCAGCTCGAATCGACGCTGCCGGCCGGCATGAAAGTGACGGTGGTGTCGGACAGTACCGGCGTGATTCGCGCGTCGGTCGCGGACGCCGCGTTCGAGCTGATTCTCGCGATCGTGCTGGTCGTCGCGGTGATCTTCGTGTTCCTGCGCAACGTGCCCGCCACCGTGATTCCGAGCATCTCGGTACCGGTCTCGCTGATCGGCACGCTCGCGGTGATGTACCAGCTCAACTATTCGATCGACAACCTGTCGCTGATGGCGTTGATCATCGCGACCGGCTTCGTCGTCGACGACTCGATCGTGATGATCGAGAACATCGTGCGCTATCTGGAAGAGGGCATGTCGCCGCTCGAAGCCGCGCTCGAAGGCGCGGGGCAGATCGGCTTCACGATTCTGTCGCTGACCATTTCGCTGATCGCGGTGCTGATTCCGCTGCTGTTCATGGGCGGCGTGATCGGGCGCCTGTTCAGCGAGTTCGCGGTGACGCTCGCGGTTACGATCGTGATTTCGGCGGTCGTGTCGCTGACGGTGGTGCCGATGCTGTGCGCGCGGATGCTGCGCGCGCAGGCCGAGCGGCATCCGAGCCGCTTCGAGCGCATCAGCGAGCGCCTGTTCGACAAGACGCTTGCCGCCTACGAGCGTGGCCTGCGTTGGGTGCTCGACCATCAGACGCTGACGCTGATGGTCGCGGTCGCCACCGTCGTGCTGACCGGCATCCTGTACGTGGTGATTCCGAAGGGCCTGTTTCCGGTGCAGGACGTCGGCGTGATCCAGGGCATCAGCGTCGCCGACAACTCGGTGTCGTACGCGGCGATGGTGAAGCGGCAGAGCGCGCTCGCCGATGCGGTCCTGAAGGACCCGGACGTGGTGTCGCTGACGTCGTACGTCGGCATCGACGGCACCAACGCGACGCTGAACAACGGCCGCTTCCTGATCAATCTGCGCGACAAGGATCAGCGTTCAGACAACGCACAGGAAATCGCGCGCCGGCTCGCGCAGGAAGTCGCGCATGTGCCGGGCGTGAAGCTTTTCATGCAGCCCGAGCAGGACCTGACGCTCGACACGACCGTGTCGCCGAACCAGTACAGCTTCGTGTTGCGCGGACCGAGCCAGCAAGCGTTCCAGAAGTACGTGCCGGAACTCGTCGCGCGTCTGAAGCAGATTCCGTCATTGTCCGACGTGCAGAGCGATCTCAATACCGACGGCCTCAGCGTGAATGTCGAAGTGAACCGGCAATTGGCCGCGCGCTTCGGCATCACGCCCGCGACGATCGACAACGCGCTGTACGACGCGCTCGGCCAGCGCATCGTGTCGACGATCTTCGAGCAGTCGAGCCAGTACCGCGTGATTCTGGTTGCGAAGCCGGAGTCGATGCCGACCGTGCAATCGATCGGCAATCTCTATCTGCCGAGCCAGACCAGCAGCACGGGTCAGGTGCCGCTGTCCGGCATCGCGAAGATCGAGATCAGGAAGGCGCCGCTCGTGATCAGTCACCTCGCGCAGTTTCCGTCGGTGACGGTGTCGTTCAATCTCGCGAAGGGCGCGTCGCTGAGCACCGCGGTCAAGGATATTCGCGAGGCCGAGCAGGCGATCGACCTGCCGCCGTCGATCACCTCGTCGCTGCAAGGCGCGACCGCGGCGTTCGAGGATTCGCTATCGAGCGAGGTCTATTTGCTGATCGCCGCGCTCGTTGCCGTGTATATCGTGCTCGGCGTGCTATACGAGAGCTTCATCCATCCGGTCACGATCCTGTCGACGCTGCCGTCGGCCGGCATCGGCGCATTGCTGTCGCTGATGCTCGCGGGGATGGATCTCGACGTGATCGGCATCATCGGTATCGTGCTGCTGATCGGCATCGTCAAGAAGAACGCGATCATGATGGTCGACTTCGCGCTCGACGCCGAACGCAATCACGGCAAGGCGCCGCGCGAGGCGATCTTCGAGGCGTCGCTGCTGCGTTTCCGGCCGATCCTGATGACCACGCTCGCCGCGATGCTCGGCGCACTGCCGATGCTGCTCGGCACCGGCACCGGTTCGGAACTGCGCCGCCCGCTCGGTCTCGCGATCATCGGCGGTCTGACGCTGAGCCAGGTGCTGACGCTGTTCACGACGCCGGTGATCTATCTGTTCTTCGACCGGATGGCTACGCGCGTGAACCGCTGGCGCGCCGAGCGCGCTAAGCGCAACGGCGGGCGCCCGCCGGAAGGCGGCGCGGAGGGCACGCGGTGAACATCCCGGCGATCTTCATCCGGCGACCGGTCGCGACGACGCTGCTCGCGATCGCGATCCTGATCTCCGGCACGCTCGCCTATTTCCGCATGCCGGTCGCGCCGCTGCCGAACATCGCGTTTCCGGTGATCGTCGTGCAGGCCAACATGGCCGGCGCGAGCCCGAACATCATGGCGTCGACGGTGGCCGAACCGCTCGAGCGGCGGCTCGCGACGATCGCCGATGTCGAGGAGCTGACCTCGATCAGCTACGTCGGCTCGTCGATGATCATCGTCGAGTTCGGATTGAAGCGCGACATCAATGGCGCCGCGCGCGACGTCGAGGCGGCGATCCAGGCCGCGCGCGCCGATCTGCCCACCACGCTGCGCAGCAATCCGAGCTACCGCCAGTACAACCCGGCCGACGCGCCGATCGTGGTGCTGTCGCTGACCTCGGACACGCTGACCAAAGCGCAGCTCTACGACTCCGCCGATTCGGTGATCCAGCAGCAGTTGTCGCAGGTGCAGGGCGTCGGCCAGATCACGCTCGGCGGCGGCGCGTTGCCGAGCGTGCGCGTCGAGTTGCAGCCGGGCAAGCTCAATAGCTACGGCATCGGCATGGAAGACGTGCGCGCGGCGATCAGCGCGGCCAACGCCGACAGCGCGAAGGGGCATATCGACGTCGGCGATCAGCGCTACGTTGTCACGTCGAACGATCAGATCACGCACGCGGCGCCGTATCGCGATCTGGTGGTCGCGTATCGCGACGGCGCGCCGGTGAAGTTGCGCGACGTCGCCCAAGTGCGCGACTCGAACGAAAACATCCGCAATGCGGGGCTCTTCAACGGAAAGTCGGCGATTCTCGTGATCGTCTATCCGATGCCGGGCAGCAACGTGGTCCGCACCGTGCAGCAGATCCGCAACGTGCTGCCGGCGATCGAAGCGACGCTGCCGAGCAGCGTGCACGTGGAAGTCGCGATCGATCGCTCGCAGTCGGTCACGTCGTCGGTCGGCGATACCGAGCGCACACTGTTCATCGCGGTGCTGCTGGTGGTCGGCGTCGTGTTCATCTTCCTGCAGTCGCCGCGCGCGACGCTGATTCCGGCGGTCGCGTTGCCGCTGTCGATCGTCGGTACTTTCGGGCCGATGTATCTGCTCGGCTATAGCATCGACAACCTGTCGCTGATGGCGCTGACCATCGGCACCGGCTTCGTCGTCGACGACGCGGTCGTCGTGCTCGAAAACGTCGTGCGGCACATGGAGCTGGGACTGAGTCCGAAAGAGGCCGCGGTGAAGGGCGCGGGCGAAGTCGGCTTCACGGTGATTTCGATGAGCCTGTCGCTGATCGCGGTGTTTCTGCCGATCATTCTGTTTCCGGGCATCGTCGGACTGATGTTTCATGAGTTCGCGATCACGCTGTCGATCGCGATCCTGATCTCGCTGGTGATCTCGCTGACGGTCACTCCCGCGATGTGCGCGTACGTGCTGAGCCGCGACAACGCCGGTCATTCGAAAGCGCGCTGGGCGCAGTGGGTCGAGCGGCAGTTCGATCGTTTCAAGGACATCTACGCACGCTCGCTGACGGCCGTGCTCGATCATTCGCTGCTGGTGATCCTGCTGCTGTTCGCGCTGCTGGTCGGCAACGTGTTCATGCTGAAGCTGGTGCCCGCCACCTTCTTTCCCGAGCAGGACACCGGCATCGTGATCGGGCAGATCATCGCCGACCAGAGCATCTCGTTTTCGGCGATGCAGAAGAAGCTCGCGCAGTTACAGTCGATCGTGCAGAGAGATCCGGCGGTTCAGTCGGTTGCGGGCTTTACCGGCGGGCGCGCGCTCAATACCGCGAACGTGTTCATCGAGTTGAAGCCGCTGTCGCAGCGGCACGCGACGGCCACCCAGGTCGTGAACCGCCTGCGTCCGAAGCTCGACGAAGTGTCGGGCGCGCGGCTCTTTCTGCAGGCGCAGCAGGATTTGCGCATCGGCGGGCGGCAATCGGCGGCCGAGTACCAGTACACGCTGACGAGCGACGATTCCGCCGCACTGTTCGCGTGGACGCCGAAACTCGTCGCCGCGTTGTCGAAGGAGCGCGGGCGGCTGCTCGACGTGAACTCCGACTTGCAGCAGAACGGCCTGCAAACCTACCTGACGATCAATCGTGCAACCGCCGCGCGCTTTGGCTTCGCGCCGAACCAGATCGACAATGTGCTGTACGACGCATTCGGCCAGCGCACCGTGTCGACGATCTATAACCCATTGAACCAGTACTTCGTCGTGATGGAAGTCGCGCCCGAGTACTGGCAGTATCCAGAGACGCTGAGCCAGATCTATCTGAGCACGTCCGCGGGCAATCCGACCGGCACGGCCGCGACGCAGATGCCGCACGGCACGGTGTCGGCGACTAGCGCGACCACGGCCAGCGCATCGTCGAACACGAATTCGCGCAACTCGGACGCGCAGTCGAACGCGACCAACAACAGCATCGCCAACAGCAAGGGCGGCAGCTCGACCGGCAGCGCGGATAGTACGGCGGCCGAAACGATGGTGCCGCTTTCGGTGCTGACGTCGTACAAAAACAGCCATACGTCGACGCAGGTGAACCACCAGAGCGGGCTCGTCGCCGCGACGATCTCGTTCAATCTGCCGGCCGGCGGATCGCTGAGCCAGGCCGGCGCGGCGATCAACGAAACGATCCGCGACATCGGCGTGCCCGCGAGCATTCACGGCTCGTTCGCGGGCGCGGCGGCGGCCTATTCGCAATCGATGGGCGTGGTGCCGCTGCTGATTCTCGCGGCGCTAGGCGTCGTCTACATCGTGCTCGGCGTGCTGTACGAAAGCTCGATCCACCCGCTGACGATCCTGTCGACGCTGCCGTCCGCGGGCATCGGCGCAACGCTCGCGCTGCTGATCTTCGGCACGCCGTTCTCGGTGATCGCGATGATCGGCATCATCCTGCTGATCGGCATCGTCAAGAAGAACGGCATCATGATGGTCGACGTCGCGATCCAGTTGCAGCGCCAGGAGCGGATGCCCGCGCGCGACGCGATCCACGCGGCCGCGCTGATCCGTCTGCGGCCGATCATGATGACGACGTTCGCGGCCGTGCTCGGCGCGGTGCCGCTCGCAATCGGCATCGGCCAGGGCGGCTCGCTGCGCCAGCCCCTCGGTATCACCGTGATGGGCGGGCTGGTCCTCAGCCAGATGTTCACGCTCTATACGACGCCGGTGATTTATCTGTATCTCGACCGTCTGCGCGCACGGCTGGTCAGATGGTCCGCGGGGCTGCGCTGGAACCGCGACGCGACGCCGGGACAACCGGATACGAAGGCATGACGATGAAGATTTCTTCTCAACGAATGACAGGGCCGAGCGCCAGGTTGCCGGGCGTCGCGACGCTCGCCGTCGCGCTGCTCGCGCTGTTCGACTCAGGCTGCATGGTCGGCCCGGACTATCACCGGCCGCAGGTCAGCGTGCCCGCCACGTACTCGGAGCTGCCGGGCTGGACCCAGGCCGAGCCGAACGCGACCGGCCCGAAGGGCACGTGGTGGACCTCATTCAACGATCCGCTGATCGACGAACTCGAACCGCTGGTCGCGGTGTCGAACCAGACCGTGCGCGCGGACTACGCGAACTACCAGCAAGCGCTCGCCGAAGTGCGCGCCGCGCATGCGGCGCTGTTCCCGACGATCGGCGCGACCGGCTCGGCGACGCGCGAGCGCGCGGGCAGCGGTTCGGTCAGTGCAGCGGGAAGCTTCGTCAATGGCACGTCGACGCGCATCGTCAATTCGGGTTCGGTGGAAGGCAACGTGAGCTGGGCGCCGGACCTGTGGGGCCAGGTACGCCGCACCGTCGAGGAAAACGCCGCGAGCGCGCAGTCGAGCGAAGCGACGCTCGCGAATGCGACGCTCTCCGAGCAGGTTGCGCTCGCCACCGCGATCATCGAATTGCGCACCAGCGACGCGAACATCGACCTGCTGCAGCAAACGGTCGTCGCGTATCAGCATGCTCTCGACGTCGTTACCGAGCAGGACCGCGCAGGCACGATTCCGCCGAGCGACGTGATCACCGCGCGCAGCCAGTTGAATACCGCGAAGTCCAATCTGATCGCGCTCGGCGTCGCGCGCGCGCAGCAAGCCCATGCGATTGCGGTGCTGGTCGGCAAGAACCCGGAGGAGCTGTCGATCACGCATAGCACCGCGATGCCGGCGCTGCCGTCGGTGCCGGTCGGCGTGCCGTCGACGCTGCTCGAACGCCGGCCCGACATCGCCGCCGCCGAGCGCAGGATGGCCGCGCAGAATGCGGCGATCGGCGTCCAGGTGGCTGCGTATTACCCGGACATCTCGCTCTCGGCCGCGGCGGGTTTCACGCAGTCGCCGCTGTCCGGTCTGCTGAAGGTCGCGAATTACGTGTGGTCGCTGGGCGGCAGCGCGACCCAGACGCTGTTCGACGGCGGCCTGCGCAGCGCCGACGTCGACGCGGCGAAGGCGGCCTACGACTCGGCCGTTGCCAACTATCGCGGCACGGTGCTGGGCGCGTTCCAGAACGTCGAGGACGATCTGTCCGGCCTGCGCATTCTCGCCGAGCAGGCGGTCGTGCTCGAAACGGCGGTGCGCGACGCGGACCGTGGCGCGGAGATCGCGTTCAACGAGTACCAGGCGGGCACCGTCGATTACACCACGGTCGCGACCGCGCAAGCGACGCAACTGACTACGCGGCAGACTGCGCTGAACGTGCAGGAATCGCGCTTGCTACACGCGGCGTCGTTGTTTGGCGATCTGGGCGGCGGGTGGTCGGCCGATGAGCTGCATGATCCGCGGCATCCGGCGGCTGCTTTAGCAGCTTCCTCGCCTGCGGCCGCGTCTGTTCCATCGGCTACGTCACCGGCGACGTCTGCGGCTATCATGCCGGGTGCGCGGCAAGCGCGGCACGACCAAAACGACTAGGGACGAGTATTGGCCAAAGGCATCCACGGGCACCACGTCGGCGACCCGGTATCGACACATGAAGGCGACGCGCCACGCCAAACACCGCCTCGCGAAGTGACCTCGCTGGGCCTCTTTCTGATCTTCGCTCGCATCGGTCTGACGAGTTTCGGCGGCGGCTTGAGCGGCTGGTTCATGCGCGAGTTCGTGCACGACCGGCACTGGATGAGCGAAGACGAATTTCTCAACGGCCTCGCGTTGTCGCAGGCTCTGCCCGGCGTCAACGTGAAGAATCTGGCGATCTGGATCGGCTACCGGCTGCTCGGCTGGCGCGGCGCCGTCGCGGGATTCTGCGGCATCATTTTTCCGGCGGCCGTCGTGATCATTCTGCTCGGCGCGTTCTTCTCGGCGATCGCGTCGTTTCCGCTCACGCATATCGCGCTCGCCGGCGCCGCGGCCGGTGCGATCGGGCTGTCGCTGTCGATGGCGATCACCGCCGCGCGCCGGCTGCCGCGCCGCGGGTTTCCCTATCTGGTGCTGCTCGCGACGTTCGCGGCCGCCGCGGTGTTTCGCGTGTCGCTGGTGTGGACCGTGCTGATCGCCGGCGCGTTGAGCGTTGGCTACGAGTACGTGCGCGAGGCGCGCCAGCCCTGATCGGCTTGTGTCGCCACAAGTCAAACTCCACTAAAGCTTCCGCCGTGCTCAGAACTCTTATCGCGCTGTTTTCGGTTTTCGCGCCGCTGTCGATCGTCACCGTCGGTGGCGGGCAGGGGATCATCCCCGAAGTGCAGCGCCAGGTCGTCGACGTGCATCACTGGATGACCCATGCGCAATTTCTCAGCGACTTCGCGATCGCGCGGCTCGCGCCCGGTCCCGGCTCATTGCTCGCGACGCTGATCGGCTATCAGGTCGGCGGCGTCGGCGGCGCGCTCGTCGCGACCGTCGCGCTATTCGGTCCGACTGCGTTTCTGATGTATGGCGTCGTGCACATCTGGAATCGGCACGAAGGCGCACGCTGGCTGAATGCGTTGCAGGCTGGATTGCGCCCCGTGGCCGCAGGGCTGATTCTCGCGGCCGTTTATGTGCTGATCAAGGACCTGGAAGGCGGATGGATTGCGTGGCTCACCGCGGCCATCGCGACCGTGCTCGTGATGAGGACGCGTATCAATGCATTGGTGCTGATCGCGGGAGGGGCGATCGTGTTCGTGCTGATGCATTTTGTGGGGTTGCTGTAGCGCGCGGTGTGGCGACGGTGCGCGTGAAACTCTGATCGGACTCACACGAGAGAACTTCGCTATCCAGCCCCACATTTTTTCGGCCCGATTGCTCTAGGACAATTATTTTCCGCCCCGTTTTTGCCTCACTATGGGAGATCAGGCAAGACGACACGACTTCAAACGGAGCCGGCGTCGCGATAAACGGAGGAGCAACGGTGATCGAGCAATGGCGCGAGGCCGTGCGCGCGGTGCACGGCGTGGAATCGAAATACAAGCGGCTGGTCAAGGCGATTGCCGGCGACATCGAGAATACGTCGCTGCCGCCGGGCGCGCGCCTGCCGCCGCAGCGCGACGTCGCCGCCGAACTCGCGATCAGCGTGCAGACCGTGACCAATGCGTACAAGGAACTGGAGCGGCAAGGGCTGATCCGCTGCGAGGTGGGGCGCGGCAGCTTCGTCGCGGCGCGCGTCACCGAAACGATGTCGAGCTACATGCTCGATACGGCCGAGCGCTCGGTGGTCGACTTTTCGATCGCGCGCATCATTCACACGTCCGAGCACGATGCGATGTGGCGTAAGGTCTGCGCGACGCTGTCGACGCTCGACGATCAGCCGTGGATTCGCGCGTTCCGGCCGATCGCGGGCTTCGAGCATCATCGCCAGGCGGGCATTGCGTGGCTCGCGTCGCTCGGCATGCCGGCTTCGGCCGATACGCTGCTCGTCACGAATGGCGCCGCGCACGGCATCTTTCTCGCGCTCGCTTCGCTGGTGGGCCCGGGCGATACCGTACTGTGCGAAAGCCTGACGGATCACGGCGTGATAGGTTCGGCCAACGTGCTCGGCTTCACGCTGAAGGGCCTCGAAATCGACGAGTACGGCATACACCCCGAACACTTCGAGGAGATGTGCGACAGCGAGCGTATCTCGGCGCTCGTCTGCACGCCGACGCTGAACAATCCGACCGTCGCGTTGATGCCCGATTCGCGGCGTCGCGCGATTGCGAAAATCGCCGAACGCTATGGCGTCTACGTGATCGAGGACGACGTCTACGGCCCGTTGCCCGCCAAACATTCCACGCCGATTTCGAGCCTCATTCCAGATCTCTCGTTCTATTGCACGAGCTTGACGAAGTCGGTGATGGCCGGTTTGCGCATCGGCTATATGACGACGCCGCGCCGGCTCGCGCTGCGCGCCGAAAGCGTGCTGCGCGTGAGCAGCTGGATGGCGACGCCGCCGATGGCTGAGATCGCCACGCGCTGGATCGTCGACGGCACGGCCGCGCGGCTCGTCGAAATTCAGCGTGAACGGCTCGGGCGGCGTCAGGCGCAATTGCAGCAGACGCTCGGTAAATATGTCCTGGGCGCGCACCCGCAGGCGCTGTCGGCATGGTTGCGGGTGCCCGATCACTGGCGCACCGACCGGCTGGTGCGCGAGCTGCGCAACCGCGACATCGCGGTGACGTCGCCCGATCCATTCCTCGTGCGCGACGCGGACCGGCCTAATGCGGTGCGCGTTTGCGTCGGCGCCGAGGTTAGCGAAGACACCTATAAAGCCGCGCTCGAAACGATGCACGATGTGTTCGAGCAATACCCGCAGGTGCACGATTTCACCTGATCGCACGGGTGCGCGAATTGCGTGCGCGCTGACCGAAATGAACTAGGACAATAAAAATCCTTTTTTAGAACACTAGACTGGGCTGCATGGAAAGCGATGCGGCCGCGAATCACTGCGTTTATCTGCGACAGCCGTGCCCGCATCGAATAGCGAATCGACCACTTTGATGCAGGGCCTCGCGCATGTCCGTTCCACCGTCAGCCGATCTGTCGTTAGCCGACATTTACCGCGCGCGCAGCCGTATCGACGGCCGCGTGTGCCGTACGCCGCTCGTCGAATCACCGAGCCTGTCGGCGCACGCCGGCACGCCGGTCTATCTGAAGCTCGAAACCGTGCAGCCGACCGGCAGCTTCAAAGTGCGCGGCGCGACCAATGCGCTCGCGCAACTGGCCGACGAAGGCTGCACTCGCGTGGTGACCGCATCGACCGGTAATCATGGCCGCGCGGTCGCGCATGCGGCGCGCGCGCTCGGTATCGACGCAACCGTGTGTCTGTCGCGCCTCGTGCCCGCCAACAAGGTCGATGCGGTGCGCGCACTCGGCGCGCATGTACGGATTACCGGCCAAAGCCAGGACGAGGCGGAGCACGAAGCATTGCGACTCGCGCGCGAAGAAGGTTTTGCCTACGTCCCGCCATTCGACGATCCGCGCGTGATCGCCGGACAAGGGACGATCGGGCTCGAAATCGTCGAGGCGTTGCCCGATGTCGCGAACATCGTCGTGCCGTTGTCGGGCGGCGGGCTGTTTGCAGGCATCGCGCTCGCCGCGAAAAGCACGAGTGCCACGATCGGTTTGACCGGCGTGACGATGGCGCGCGGCGCCGCGATGCACGCGAGTCTAGCGGTCGGTCAGCCGGTGCTGGTCGAGGAAGTCGATACGCTCGCCGATTCGCTAGGCGGTGGTATCGGACTCGAAAACCGCTACACGTATGCGCTGACGCGCGATCTGATCGATGAAACCGTGCTGCTGGATGAGGCGTCGATCGCGCGCGGTATCGCGCATGCGTATCGGCAGGAACGGCTCGTCGTCGAAGGCGCGGCGGCGGTGGGGATTGCCGCGGTGCTCGATCGCGCGCTGCCCGCTGAGCGCATCGCGCGCGGGCCGCTCGTGCTCGTCGTGACGGGCGCGAACATCGATATGGATCTGCATCGGCGGATCGTCGGCAACGAAAATTCGCAAGCCCTACCGTCACCGAACCCACATACCGCATCCGCATCATGACCTCGATCACGCTCCTTGGCGAAGCCGAGCTTCGCAAACTCGTGCCGCTCGATCTCGCGGCCATCGACCAGATCGAAGCGGCCTTTGTCGCGCTCGCGACCGAAGCGGTTGCGATGCCGCCGATCCTGCGGCTCGATCTGCCCGCGCATAACGGCGAAGTCGACGTGAAGACCGCATGGTTGCCGCGCCTCGACAGCTTCGCGATCAAGGTGAGTCCGGGCTTTTTCGATAACCCGTCGCTTGGTTTGCCGAGCCTGAACGGCCTGATGCTGGTGCTGTCGGCGAAGACCGGATTGACCGAAGCGGTGCTGCTCGACAACGGCTATCTGACCGCGATACGCACGGCGGCCGCCGGCGCGGTCGCGGCGCGCTGGCTCGCGAAAGCGCACACGCCGCGGGTCGCGGTGATCGGCGCTGGCGAGCAGGCGCGCCTGCAATTGCGGGCGCTGATGCTGGTGCGCCGCGTCGAACACGTACGCGTGTGGGCGCGCGACGCGGCGAGCGCGCTACGTTTCTCCGCCGAAGTGAACAACACGCTCGGCGTGCGCTGCGACGTCGCGGCCAGCGTTCACGACGCGCTCGCCGAAGCGCACGTCGCGATCACGACGACGCCGAGCCGCACGCCGCTCATCGAAGCCGCCGATCTGCATCCGGGCCTGCACATCACCGCGATGGGCTCGGACGCCGAACACAAGAACGAAATCGCGCCGGCGGCGCTCGCGGCGGCGCGCTACGTGTGCGACCGCGCGCAGCAAACGCGCGTGCTCGGCGAACTGCATCACGCGCTCGCCGCGGGCACGATGCGTGCCGATGCGGCGATCGTCGAATTGGGTCAGGTGATCGCGAAACAGGCGGCGGGCCGCACGAGCGACGCCGACGTGACGATCTGCGATCTGACCGGAACCGGCGCGCAGGACACCGCGATTGCCGCGCTCGCCTTGCAGCGCGCGCGTGCCGCGAAGGCGGGAACGACATTTGGCAACGGCGCGCCGCTGCAATGACGCGCGATCAACGGTAAAACGCCGCACAAGCGGCTCACGAAGGAGTAGCACAGATGCGGGCATCCCCGATTCAACCGACGGTCGATTTCAACGCCGACGGCGAACAGCATGGTTTCCTGAAGCTGCCTCATTCTCACGACGTCTCCGCGTGGGGCGCGGAGATGATCCCCATCACCGTGATCCGTAACGGCGAGGGACCGACCGCACTGCTAACGGGCGGCAACCACGGCGACGAATACGAAGGGCCGATCGCGCTGTCGAAGCTCGCCGCCACCTTGAAGGCGAGAGACGTACGCGGGCGCGTGATCATCGTGCCCTTCATGAATTTCCCGGCGTTTCGCGCGGGCACGCGCACGTCGCCGATCGATCGCGGCAATCTGAATCGCAGTTTTCCGGGCAAGCCGGACGGCACCGTGACCGAGAAGATCGCCGATTATTTTCAGCGCTATCTGCTGCCGCTCGCCGACTATGTGCTCGATCTGCACGCGGGTGGCCGCACGCTCGACTTCGTGCCGTTCGCCGCGATTCACGTACTGCCCGATGCGACGCAGCAGGCGCGCTGCGAAGCGGCGATGCGCGCGTTCGGCGCGCCGTACTCGATGCGAATGCTCGAACTCGATAGCGTCGGCCTTTACGACACGGCCGTCGAGGAAGCCGGCAAGGTGTTCGTGTCGACCGAGCTTGGCGGCGGTGGCACGGCCACGGTGCAGAGCGTGGCGATTACCGAGCGCGGTGTGCGCGGCTTTCTGCAGCATGCGGGGATCATCGAGCATGACGAGTCGAGTCGT
Organism: Paraburkholderia sp. JPY465; assembly: GCF_050436725.1. Taxonomy (NCBI): domain Bacteria; kingdom Pseudomonadati; phylum Pseudomonadota; class Betaproteobacteria; order Burkholderiales; family Burkholderiaceae; genus Paraburkholderia; species Paraburkholderia sp. JPY465. The sequence continues at coordinate 1,235,517 of NZ_JBNDMT010000002.1, read as the reverse complement.
AACGCACCACGCACGACGACGCTGCTCGATATGCCCGACGGCACCTGCTACACGACGAGCGAGCACGATGGTCTGCTCGAATTGTGCAAGGACCTCGGCGAGATGGTCGATAACGGCGAGGTGATCGCGCGGGTCTACGATGCGAATCGCACCGGCGCCGCGCCGGTCGAATATCGCGCGCGACGCGCGGGCATGCTGGCCGCGCGGCATTTTCCGGGGCTCGTGCGGATCGGCGATACGGTTGCGGTGGTCGCAGACGTGCTCGAACGTGGCATACCGGTAACGGTCTGAACGCGCGATGAAATTCGACCGCTACGATCTCGCGATTCTGCGCATTCTCGCGCGCGACGGACGCATCACGAAGTCGCGCCTCGCCGAGGAAATCAATCTGTCGATTTCGCCGGCATGGGAGCGCGTGAAGCGCCTCGAAGAAGAGGGCGTGATTCGCGGGTATCGCGCGGATATCGATTGGGTGCGCGCGTTCAAGGGCAGCCGCGTGGTGGTCGAGGTCACACTCGCGCGTCATACCGCGCCGGACATGCGGCGCTTCGAGGAGCGCATCGCGGCCGCGCCGGAAGTCGTGCAATGCCTCGCGACGGGCGGCGGCGTCGACTATGTGATGCACGTGCTGTCGCGCGATATCGACCACTATCAGCGCTTCATCGATGCGTTGCTCACCGACGAATTGGGCATCGAAAAGTACTTCACCTATATCGTCACGAAGGTAGTGAAAAGCGGCGCCGAAGGACTGCCTGATTGGGCGGAACAATCGATTGGCGAGAACGGTTGAATGGCGCGGTAAATGCGGTCGAAACACGGTCAAAAGTCCCGCCCGAAAAAACATCAATCACACGGCGAATTGCAGAAAAAACGCGGTCTTCCAACCGCGACAACAAAAAAATCCGCAGTGCCTCAGGACCTACAGTGATAGCAGAAACATCGCACACAGGAGGTCGTCATGTTGCTGGGTCATCCGGTCCTATTCAAATCGCTGTGCTACGTGGATGGACGCTGGGTTCATAGCGCGAGCGCCGCGAGCGTCGCAGTGCAGAATCCCGCGAATCAGGAAGTACTCGGCCATGTGCCGATGCTCGATGCGGCGCAGATTACCGCAGCGGTCGATGCCGCGCAGCGCGCGTTCGACACGTGGCGCTGGGTGCCGGTCGCCAAACGTTCGGCGCTGCTATTGCGCTGGCATGAGCTGATCCTGCGTCATCAGCAGGATCTCGCTGCGATTCTGTCGCTCGAACAGGGCAAGCCGCTTGCCGAAGCGCGCGGCGAAATCGCGTATGGCGCGAGCTTCGTCGAATGGTTCGCGCATGAAGTGCGGCGTTTGAATGGGCGCACGATTCCGACGCATATCGATGGCGCGCATCTTGGCACGATCATCGAGCCGGTCGGTGTCGCCGCACTGATCACGCCGTGGAATTTCCCGTGCGCGATGCTCACGCGCAAGGCCGCTGCCGCGCTCGCCGCAGGTTGCACGGTGGTCGCAAAGCCCGCGCACGAGACGCCGTTCTCCGCGCTCGCGCTCGCGCAACTCGCCGAAGAAGCGGGCTTTCCGGCGGGCGTGTTCAACGTCGTGCTCGGCGAGCCGCAAATGGCGATGGAAACGCTGGTTTCGGATAGCCGCGTGCGCTCGGTCAGCTTCACCGGTTCGACGCGCGTCGGTGCGCTGGTGATGCAAACGGCCGCGCAGGCAGGCATCAAGAAGACCGCGCTAGAACTGGGCGGCAACGCGCCTTTCATCGTGACGGAAGATGCGGACCTCGCACAGGCCGTGCGCGTCGCGGTCGCAGCGAAGTTCCAGACCTCGGGCCAGGACTGCTGCGCGGCGAACCGGATTTTCGTCGCGCGTCCTTTGTATGAAGCATTCGTTGCGCGATACAGCGATGCCGTGAAGGCGTTGAAAGTGGGCAGCGCATTCGACCCGCACGTGGACGTGGGCCCGCTGATGCACCAGGCCGCGTTCGACTCGACCGTGCAGCGCGTCGCCGACGCGCGTGAGAAAGGCGCGCGCATCACGGTAGGCGGCGCGGCGCACGAGCGCGGCGGCTGGTTCTTCGAGCCGACCGTGGTGGCCGATGCTGCGCCCGGCATGCGCATCTACGACGAAGAGAACTTCGCGCCGATCTCGGCGGTCTCGCCGTTCGATTCGCTCGACGAAGTGGTCGAACGCGCGAACGACACCGAGTACGGACTCGCCGCCTACGTCTGCGCGAAAGATCTGAACACCGTGTTTCAACTGATCCGCCGGCTCGACTTCGCAATGGTGTCCATCAACGGCGCGAAGTTTACCGGCGCGCCGATTCCGTTCGGCGGCATCAAGTCGTCGGGGCTTGGACGCGAAGGCGGCGTCGAAGGCTTCGAGCCGTTCGTCGAGACACGTTATTTCTGCCTTGGCCAGCTCGGCTTGCCGGTCAGCGACAGCGCCCCCGCTCGTGCCGCGGCACACGCGATGGCGACGGACGCAACGGCCTGAACCTACTGATTCATTCATCGAGACATCACACGAAGGAGCGACCCATGACTAAATTCGATCAACTGCTGAGCGCCGATCGCGCGCACTTCATGCATCCGTCGACGCACGCGCACGATCACGCGAGCGGCGCACTGCCGGGCCGGATCGTGACCGGCGCGAAAGGCATCCGTATCGAGGACCATCAAGGCAAGTCGTTTATCGATGCATTTGCCGGCCTTTACTGCGTGAACATCGGCTACGGCCGCACCGAAGTGGCAGACGCGATTTACGAGCAGGCGAAGAAGCTCGCTTATTACCACACCTATGTCGGCCACTCGACCGATACGATCATCGAGCTGTCGTCGCGCATCATCGACTGGTCGCCGAAGGGCATGAAGAAGGTGTACTACGGCCTGTCGGGTTCGGACGCGAACGAAACGCAGATCAAGCTCGTCTGGTACTACAACAACGTGAAGGGCCGCCCGAACAAGAAGAAGATCATTTCGCGCGACCGCGGCTATCACGGCTCGGGTATCGTCACCGGCAGTCTCACGGGCTTGCCGAGCTTCCATCAGTTCTTCGATCTGCCGGTCGAGCGCGTCAAGCACACCGTGTGTCCGCACTGGTATCGTCGCGCGCCGGCGGGCATGAACGAAACGCAGTTCGTCGCGTATTGCGTCGATGAACTCGAAAAGCTGATCGCGCGTGAAGGCGCCGATACGATCGCGGCCTTCATCGGCGAACCGGTGATGGGCACGGGCGGCATCGTACCGCCGCCGGCCGGTTACTGGCCCCCGATCCAGCAGGTCCTGAAGAAGCACGACATTCTGCTGATCTGCGACGAGGTGGTGTGCGGTTTCGGCCGGCTCGGCTCGAAGATGGGCGCGCAGCACTACGGCATTCAGCCGGATCTGATCACCGTCGCGAAGGGTTTGACGAGTGCGTATGCGCCGCTGTCGGGCGTGATCGTCAGCGAAGGCGTGTGGGATGTGATCGATAAGGCATCGCAGGAATCGGGCGCGCTGGGGCATGGCTGGACGTATTCGGGCCATCCGATCTGTGCGGCCGCGGCGCTCGCCAACCTCGACATTCTGGAGCGCGAGAACCTGACGCAGAATGCGGCGCAAACCGGCGCTTATCTGCTCCAGCAATTGCATGCGGCGTTCGACTCACATCCGCTCGTCGGCGAAGTGCGCGGCGAGGGCATGCTGGCCGCGCTGGAGTTCATGGCCGACAAGGATCTTCGCACGCCGTTCGATGCGGCGCTGAAGGTCGGGCCGCGGGTGTCGGCTGCGGCGATGCAGCGTGGACTGATCGCGCGGGCGATGCCGCATGGCGACATTCTCGGCTTTGCGCCGCCGCTGGTGACATCGCGCAGTGATGTGGACGAGATTGTGAAGCTGACGCGCGAGGCGGTGGATGAGGTGGCGTCGCAGGTGTTTGCGCCGGCTGCTTCGCTTTGATGAACTGAGGTGTGAGAAAGCCCCGGCTGCCGTTATGCGGTAGGTGGTCGGGGCTTTTATTTACTTCGGGCGGAATTGATGTCAGGCGGTTCAATTTCGATAGAATCCAAGGTTTCGCTGACCGATCGTGTTTCGCGCAGATCACCGCCCACGATTTCGTGCCGGTGTCTGTCGAGAAATCGGATCTTCGTGTCGATTATCAACGTAACTGGGACGTCACCGTGGGAGCTATGCCACACGGCTTGAAATTTATACGGTCCCATCCGAGCGCCGCCCATATGCGGCATTGTCGCGCTATCTATCCTGTCTCCCCATCCCGTATCCGTAACTGAAAAGTTTTCAGTTATGAACTGTTCAAATTGAGCGCGCGGCTTGAGCATTGGAACAATGTCGCCGTGAAAACTGACCGATCCATCCGCATAAGCGGTCGGAATCAATAGCGCTCCGACGAGCGTAGCCATAAATCTTTGAACACAGATCCTTTTATTCACGATTCAGGATCCGGAAGATCTGGAAGAGCATGCCTTTAAATCTATGCCGTGCTTTAGTCCTCCCGGAACGGACTCCGGTTGCCCTTGTTCCGCGGGTCCTATCGTCACGCTATCGATATGCTCTTCAATGCGGACTGCCTTAAGCAAACTTCCATTGACCTTCCTGCCGCGCGAGTCGATGAAATCTATACGCGTGTTTATCGTCAGAACTACTGGTTTTGAACCTGAATTCTTGCGCCAGTTTGCCCACATCGAGTAAGGCCCGATTCTGGAACCTCCTAAAGCTTTAGATTGAACGTCTCCAATTCGCGTTCCCATTGAATCGCTGACGATATCGAAGTTGCAGCGAACGAGTTCTCTTAAGTCTGCGCTCTGATTTAATAGCGGCATGATAGATGAATCAAAATCGACTGAGCCCGTACCATCTAGTGCGAAAGCAGCAAGCGGGAGACACGACAAGAGCGGAAGCAGTCTTTTCATTTCATAGCCCAGAAAATTTGACCCGGCGAGAGCCGACAGCGTTGTGACGATGCATTGGCACGCTCCTCCTCGGATAGCGGCGGCTTCGCGCCGCCTTGTCACTGACGGCTATAGGTACATGGACCCGCATCAGAACCGCTGGAAATTGTGCTTGCTCGGCAAGATGCTGCTTCGTAGCGACCGCTTCTTTGATTGAAGCGAAACTGGGTTGTGTAACACGTTATCGCCGTACAAGCCGTCTCTGCGATGTCTCGCATTCCATCATGCTCCACTTGCAAGATCTGAAAAACATCAGCGTTTCCTTCATGCAGGATACGCCCGTTAGAAACAAGCCAGTGCTGGAATTGATGGGCGCCATAGAAAGGTGCGAAATATGGGTCCAAGGTGGGCCGCACGAATCGGATTTCCCGCCCCCTAAGGCTAATTGGGACGGTCTTCCATACGAGCCTTGTGCTTGGGTCCTTCGGTATCTCGCCCGCTTGTGCATAGCCAGTTAAATCCTGCGCTCGCTCTTCATGTTTCATCAATGCGCTTGCGAACGCATGAGTGACGTGATCCCATCCGCTCGTTGGGTCTTCAGTTCGATTCTCGAACAAGATTTCTGAGGCAACTGTATGACCAGCCGTAAGGCCTGCGAGTAGTAGCGCGATAGCAGTATTTTTCATTTTGGTGTCCCACCGCCCGCAATAAACCAAGCCTTCAGAGTCGTAAAGTCATGAACCTGAAAGGACACCCATTCATGAGGCTTTAGCTTCTCAATGGCATGCTTAATGTTCCCGGCCATCACCGAGTCAATTACATTGTGGACGCGAACGTCTTCAACCGCGATAAGGTCCTGAGTGTGCGGGGAAAAATCGTCGAGACCCATCGCCTTCTTGCCATGTTCGGTCCACGCGGCTCTGTTAATCTGGTACAGACCGGCAGCGGTAGTGTGCCCATCTTTACCCGGCCCCGGGTGAGTTGATTCGTCGGTAAAGGTCCACGTCGTATTTCCCGGATACCACCCGTACTTCGCGTGATAGTCGCCGCCTTCAGATTTCCCAATCATATAGAGGAACGCCTTGACGTTGGCATCTTTAAAATATTCCTCGTTCTCTTCGAGGCGCGTCTTCTGTCGTGACGCAACGCGAACCTGTTTCGCGGCGCTGTCGGCGGTACTCGTCGTCATTCTTCGCGCGGCATGGTTGAGATGCTTACCCGACGGGGAGATTACGGTCTTAGGCATGTTTCGCCCCGTTGCAATAGATATTGATTTCTTCAGCCGAACTGGTCATGGAAAGACGGTGCGTATAGCCGCTCGCGTCGGTCATTCCATGTTCTATATCGCCGCTTGCCCGTTCGATCGCATATTCAACGCTTGCTAAAGGCTTACTTGTGTGAGTGTCGAGGAGTTGGAATTGCTCGTCATAACCGGTTGATAGCGAACGCAGCCGGTCAAAGGGAAAGAACTCTCCGGTTTCTGCATTCAAAGCCTGTGCCGACGGCATCGGCGGGAAGTTGGCGTAGATCGAATAGGTAATGCGACAAAGGTCACAGACCTCCTCGTCTTGGGTCTGCTTTCCAGTGCCTTCCCGAATCTGCTTCTCCATTGGATTCCTCATGAATTTCCAGGCGATGTCGGATACTTACCCATCGAAACGAACCACGTCAACAGCTTTAAATCGAGATAAGACTGTCTTGAAAAACATTGACGACGACTGCTACGCGCGAAAAAGAAAGCCCGCCATGAGGGGCGGGCTCGGAGGGTGACAGTATGCGGCTAGAGCTGGGAAGGGCCGTAATGCATCGGCCGGTGCTTTAATCGCAATGAGAGTTAATGTGAAGCTTCGTCGCCGTAATGCCGATCCGGAACAACAACGATATTCCCCACGAAGCGCTTTTCCATAAACCGCGTCTGCGCCTCATGAAACTTCGACAGCGGATAAGTCGCCGCGAGAACCGGCCGAATCGTACCGCTCTGAATATAGTCGAGCACGCGTCTGAACGCGCCGCGCGTGCCCTGCGACGATCCATTCAACTGCAATTGCTTCAGATACATCGTGCGCAAGTCGAGTTGCACGACCGGCCCGGCGATCGCGCCCGCGGTCGTATATCGTCCCTCTGGCCGCAGCACGTTCAACAGCTTGCCGAACAGCGCCCCGCCAACCAGATCCGCAACCACGTCGACGGGCCGGCCGCCGGTCATCCGTTCGACGTCCGCGATGAAGTCGCCGCTGTCGCGCAGCATCACGCCTTGCGCGCCGAGCGCGAGCACCGCTTCTTCCTTGCCCTTGCTGACCACCGCATACGGAATTGCGCCGCGCGCGCGGCATAGCTGGATGATGGCCGAGCCGACGCCGCCGGACGCACCGGTAATCAGCACCGCTTCGCCGCGCTTCACGGCTGCACGCTCGATCATCTGCTCGCCGGTGTGATAAGCGCACCAGAACGTCGCGAGCTCGGCGTCGGAATACGTGGAGTCGACGCGATGTGCGTTTTCCGCGGGCACGGCCGTGTATTCGGCGTAGCCGCCGTCGCGGCCGTGACCGATGTAGTCGATATCGGCGAGGCTGTCGTCGTCGCGGTTGTAGATCGACGCGTCGACGATCACGCGCTCGCCGATACGCGCATCGCTGACGCCGCGACCCACCGCGACCACGCGTCCGACGATATCCGCGCCCTGAATGCGCGGAAACGTCAGCGTCGAGCGGCCGCGTCGCCACGTCGAGACCGCTTGTGGGTCGTCGTCGGTGCCGTAGGCGCCCTGGCGGACCCACACGTCGGTATTGTTGAGACCGCAGGCGGTCACATCGATCAGTACCTCGCCGGCCGCGCAGGACGGCACCGGCACGTCGTCGCGATAGACCAGTTTGTCGAGACCGCCGTGCCCGGTCAGCACGACGGCCTTCATCGTTTTCGGAAGCATGGTTCCCCTCTTGTCTGGACGGGCATCGTGCTTCGCGAGTCGATGCGGGCACGACGCCCGTGCGATTACGGTTTGACGAACAGCTTGCGTGGCGTCCGGCAGAAGGTCTCGACACCGGTCCTGGTGATCAGGATGCTCTCGGTGATTTCGAGGCCCCAGTCGTCGAGCCACAGGCCCGGCATGAAGTGGAACGTCATGCCGGGTTCGAGGACGGTCTTGTCCCCGGGACGCAGGCTCATCGTGCGCTCGCCCCAGTCGGGCGGATAGCTCGCGCCGATCGGATAGCCACAACGGCTGTTCTTCTCGATGCCGTATTTATGCAGCACCGCGAAAAACGCATTGGCGATGTCCTCGCAGGTATTGCCCGGTTTCGCCGCGGCAAGCCCGGCCTCGATTCCTTCGACCACCGCGCGCTCGCCCTCGATGAAATGCTTCGGCGGTTTGCCCAGATACACGGTGCGCGACTGCGGGCAGTGATAGCGCTTGAAGCAGCCGGCGATTTCGAAGAACGTGCCGGCGTCCTTCGCGAACGGCGTGTCGTCCCAGGTCAGATGCGGCGCGGCCGCGTCGGCGCCGGTCGGCAGCAGCGGCACGATCGCCGGATAGTCGCCGCCATGACCGTCGATGCCGGTAATGCCTGCCGAGTAGATCTCCGCGACAAGGTCATTCTTGCGCATGCCCGGCTCGATTCGCTCGACGATATGCGCGTGCATCTTCTCGACGATGCGCGCGGCCACGCGCATGTACTCGATCTCGCGTAGCGATTTGACCGCGCGCTGCCAGTTGACGAGGCCGGTGGCGTCCTGCCATTTCGCGTCCGGCAGATGCGCGACGAGCGAGCGATAAGCGGCGGCGCTGAAATAGTAGTTGTCCATTTCGACGCCGATCTTCGCGTTGGCCCAGCCGCGCGCCGCGATCACGTCGCGCGCGAGATAGTCCATCGGATGCCGCGCGGTGGATTGCACATAGTGATCCGGATAGCCGACGATCTGGTCGTGCTGCATGAAGACGGTGCGCTTTGCACCATTCGCGTCCTGACCGCGGCCGAACCAGACTGGCTCGCCATCGAGCGCGAGCAGCACGCACTGATGCACGTAAAACGACCAGCCGTCATAGCCGGTGAGCCAGGCCATATTGGTCGGGTCCGACACGATCAATAGCTCGATGCCGGCCGCCTGCATCGCCTTGCGCGTCTTGGCAAGACGCGCGGCATATTCGTCGCGTTCGAACGGCAGGCGCACGACGGGCACCTCAATTCGCGATTCCTGTTGCGTCGTATCTGACATCTTCCCCTCTCTCTGAGCGTGACGTCGTTGCGGGAAGTGGCGCGCGGTGCACGTGAATGCGGCGCCACGGGTATTTCTCGCCGCAGTCTAATGCCGCGAAAAAACGCCTCCGAATGTGCTAGTTCAATGTTGGTGACGTTATCGAAGCATGCTTGTGGTCTTGTTGCAGTGCACCCTTCGCTCGCCTTGGTCCGCGCGGAAAAAAGAATTGTTCTAGAGCAATCTGGTTTGCAAATATGGCTGCGTATTCTGGTTCGCATCACTGGCATTTCCGGCGCCGCAGCCGCATTCCATTGAGTCAAATCACGTACGACGAACGGGATCGAATCGATATGAACACTGCGCGAGTTACCGATCTATTGAGCGCTTCAGGCATCGCCCCGGCAAGTCTTTCCTCGGAGCGTACGGCGACGCCCGCAAACACTCAGGCGCGCCGCGACCAAAGCCCAGCGAATAAGCCGTTGATCCGACTCGACCGGATCACGAAACGATATGGCGCGCTGACCGTGCTCGACGAACTATCGCTCGACGTGATGCCCGGCGAGAAGCTGGCGCTGATCGGTCCGTCGGGATCGGGCAAGACGACGATCCTGCGCATCCTGATGACGCTCGAGACGATCGACGGCGGCCATATCGAGGTGGACGGCGAACAACTGTTTCATATGCCGCGTGGCGGCCAGATGGTGCCCGCGAACGAAAGGCATCTGCAGAAGATGCGCGAAAAGATCGGCATGGTGTTTCAGCACTTCAATCTGTTTCCGCACAAGAGCGTGCTCGACAACGTGACGCTCGCGCCGATGCTGACGAAGGGCGAGAGCCGCGAGTCGGCGGAGAAGCGCGCGCTGGAACTGCTCGACATGGTCGGCATGGCCGACAAGGCGAAAAGCCGTCCCGCACAACTTTCGGGCGGGCAGAAGCAGCGCGTGGCAATCGCGCGGGCGCTCGCGCTCGCGCCGCGAATCATGCTGTTCGACGAAGTGACGTCCGCGCTCGACCCCGAACTCGTCGAGGAAGTCCTGAACGTGATGCAACGGCTCGCGCGCGAAACCGATATGACGATGCTGCTCGTCACGCACGAAATGGGCTTCGCGCACGATTTCGCCGACCGCGTGCTGTTTTTCGATCGCGGCAGGATCGTCGAGGAAGGCAAGCCCGAGGACATCTTCACGCATCCCACGCACGAACGGACCCAGACCTTCCTGCGCAAGATCCTCGCCGCGGGGCATCGAATCTGAGCCGAGCCGCAACAGATTGTTTTTCCCATGCTGCACATCACCCACTACTACGTCATACCACTACGCCATAGGAGCCAGAGATCATGAAACTGAAGGGGATTCTGATTGCGGGAGGGTTGTCTCTGCTGACGCTCGCGAGCGTCGCATATGCCGCCGACGACAAGCTCACGCAGCTGCGCCAGCAAGGGTTCGCGCGCATCGCGATCGCGAACGAACCGCCGTTCACCGCAGTCGGCGCCGACGGCAAAGTGACGGGCGCGGCGCCCGATGTCGCGCGCGCGGGGTTCAAGAAGCTGGGCGTCAACGACGTCGTCGCGTCGGTCTCCGAGTATGGCGCGATGATTCCGGGCCTCGCGGCCGGGCGGCATGACGCGATTGCGGCGGGGCTGTTCATGACGCCGCAGCGTTGCGCGGCCGTCGCCTATTCGCAGCCGGTGCTGTGCGCGGTCGAAGCGTTCGCGGTCAAGAAAGGCAATACGAAGAGCATCAAGACCTACGAGGAAATCGCGAAAGATCCGAAAGCGGTGATCGGTGTGGAAGGGGGCACCACCGAGCAGAAGCTCGCGACCGCCGCGAATATTCCGACCGATCGCGTGATCATCGTGCCGGACGGGCAAAGCGGTCTGAAGATGCTGCAGGACGGCCGCATCGACGTATTCGCGTTGCCGCTTCTTTCGATCACCGATCTGCTTTCAAAGGCGAAAGACCCGAACCTCGATTCGATCGCGCCGGTGCAGAACACGCCGGTGCAATGCGACGGCGTCGCGTTTCGCAAGCAGGACACCGCGCTGCGCGATGCGTTCGATGTCGAGCTGAAGAAGATGAAGGATTCCGGCGAGTTCGCGAAGATCGTCGAGCCCTATGGCTTCTCGGCGAAGGCGGCGATGTCGGCGAGCCGCGAACAACAGTGCGCGGCGAAGAACTGAGGCCGCGATAGCACGCCATGCGCGCGGCACGGTCGCGCGCATGGCCTCCGATACATTGCGCGCGAGGTACGTCGATGAACCACTGGTCCGGTTATTTGCAGCTGATTTTGCAGGGGGCGCGGACAACCGTCGAACTGACGCTGATGGGCGCGGTACTCGCGCTCGTCATGGCGTTCGTCGCGGGGCTCGGGCGCCTGTCGCGCTTCTTCGTGGTGCGCGCGTTGGCCACGTCGTATATCGAGTTCTTTCGCGGCACGTCGATATTCGTGCAGCTGTTCTGGGCGTATTTCGTGTTACCGATGGCCGGCCTCACGCTGACGCCGCTGCAGGCCGGCGTGCTCGCGCTTGGGCTGAACGTCGGCGCGTACGGCGCCGAAGTGGTGCGCGGCGCGGTCGCCGCGATCGGCCATGAGCAGCGCAGCGCGTGCATCGCTTTGAATCTTTCCCGCTATCAGCGCATGCGGCACGTGATCCTGCCGCAAGCGTTGCCGCTGATGCTGCCCACCTTCGGCAACAACGCGATCGAGCTGCTGAAGGGCACGGCCGTCGTATCGCTGATTTCGCTCGGCGACATGACCTTCCAGGCGCAAGTGGTGCGCTCGCAAACCGGCAATACGTTGATCCCGTTCGCGACGATTCTCGCGCTGTACTTCGGCATGGCCTGTCTGATCTCGTTCGGTATGCGCAAGCTGGAAAGCCGGATGAGTTTCGGTCTCGACCGCATCAGGAGATAGACGAATGGAATGGGACTGGAGCTTCGTGCGCGAGATTCTGCCGATCCTGCTGCAAGGCCTGGAGATCACCGTGCTCGCTACATTGCTGGGCGCGGTGGTGGCGGCCGTGGTCGGCATGGTGATTGCCATTTTGCGGCTGGCGCCGAATCGCGTGGTGTCGCGCGGCACGTCGGCGGTTGCGGGCTTTATTCGCGGCACGCCGCTGCTCGTGCAGCTGTATTTCGTGTTCTACGTGCTGCCCGACATCGGCATCCGGATGCCGGCGCTCGCGGCCGGTGTGCTCGCAATTGGCGTGCATTACGCGACATACGCGGCCGAGGTCTATCGTGCCGGCATCGAAAGTATTCCGCGCGGGCAATGGGAAGCCGCGAAGGCCTGCAATCTGAGCCCTGCGCAAACCTGGCAGCACGTGATCCTGCCCGAAGCGGTGCCGCCGATGGTGCCCGCGCTCGCCAATTACCTGATCTCGATGTTCAAGGAAACGCCGTTGCTGTCGGCGATCACGGTCCTCGAATTGATGAATCAGGCGAAGATCATCGCGAATACGGACTACCGCTATCTGGAGCCGATGACGCTGGTCGGGGTGCTGTTCCTGATCATCAGCCTGATTGCGGTAGCCTTTGTGCGCGTACTTGAAAAGCGGTTTCCGGCTCCGGGGCATTGAACGATGCAAATAACTATTCGGCGGTTCGAGCGAGCGCCGCATCTGGTCGAACGCGCTTTCGACAAACGTATCGGCCTCGTGATTCTCGCGACCGATCACACCACCGAGCCGGATTTCGCGGCACTCGTTGCGAACGAGCATATCGGCATTTACGTGAATCGCGTGCCGTATGCGAACCCGGTCACGCCCGACAATCTGCGCGCGATGCAACCGTCACTGACCGCGGGCGCGGCGCTGATTCTGCCCGACGAAACGCTCGACGTCGTAATGTATTCGTGCACGTCGGCGTCCGTGATGATTGGTGATGCGCAGATCGAGAGCGCTATTCATGCGGCGAAGCCATCGGCCAGAGTGGTCACTCCAACGGCGGCCGCGGTCACTGCGCTCGACACGCTCGGCGCGCGGCGTATCAGCGTGCTGACGCCGTACACGGCACAAACGAGCGGGCCAATGGCGGAGTACTTCGCCGCGCAAGGCTTCGCGATCGATCGCTTCTCATGCGTCGGTTTGACCGACGACCGGGAGATGGCACGGATTTCGCACGACGATATCGTCGCCTTTGCGCGCGAGGCGACGGCGCTGGACTCCGACGCGCTGTTTATCTCGTGCACCGCGGTGCGAGCCGCGCGGATCATCGCGCGAATCGAAGAGGCTACGGGCAAGCCGGTGGTGAGCAGCAATCTCGCGACCGCATGGATGTGTTTGCGGCTGTGCGGCGAGAACGACGCGAGGCCGGAGCAGGGGCGTTTGATGACGCTGCCGTTGCTGATGCGCTGATGCGAATGACGTCGGGCTTTCAGCCACTCAGTGGCTTGCGCCCGACGTTCCCGACGTGAGCCGTTCGATCATGTTGCGGATCGCGCGCATCTGAACGCCTTGCTGATCGGCGAAATGTCGGCCGGTATATCCCCACCAGTCCCAGCATCCGTTCGGGTTGGTTATTGGAATCGATACCGCCTGCGGATATAGCACGACGATACGGTTGTTGTCCGCCCACTGCGTATAGCCCGCGTGCCGGACGAACGTGGTGCCGTAGGAGAGGCCGGTCGGCGAGCCGAGCGGGACATAGGCCTGACCCTGCCGACAGCCGTGCAGCGCAACGTGCAGCCGGCACGGCGCACCCGCATCGCATGTGCCCGGTACATACAGCCATCCGGTGGTGTCCATGCCCGTCCTGCGCAAAAAGCCCGCTGGCCGGTTGGCCGGTAGATAACGGCTCTGATCGAAGCGGATGAAGCGTCCCGGTGGCGTTGCCGCGGCAGGCGGCGCGAGCGGAGCAGGTCCGTAGATCCAGCCCAGTATCTGCTTCGCGCCATCGACGTTGCACTTGCCGATGAACGGCGATTCGCTTTTCGCGCAGGCCACGCCGTAGTCGAGGGTGGGCATCGTGTGGCCCGCATCGGCGATGCCGATTCGAGTCATGTTCTGTGCCGGCACGCCGAGCGCCGCATAGAACGCCTGCAACTGAGCGACGATGGGCGTAGGCACGGTCGCATCTTTCGCTCCCGATATCGTGACGATTCGTTGGCCCGCGATCCGGGAGATATCGTCAATCAGCCGATTGGCGGAAAACGTCCTGGCCATCGAGACGAGCCGCGGCACATTGGTGCTGTCAGGCGAGACCCGGCAGGCGCTCGCCGGTCCGATGGTGCATGAGCACCGGGTCGTGGCAATCAGAAGGCTGTTTTGCGAGCAATAGTACGGACCGGCCGCAACGACGCCCACGCCCTTGATGATCGACGAGTACGCGAGCGCCAGTTGCACCGCCATGAACCCTCCCGCCGAGAGGCCGGAGACGGAGGTCTGCGAGATATCGATGTTGAGCGCCGGCAATGGCGGATAGCTGGCAGCTTCGGCGTAACAGCCTGCCGACGGCATCGACAAAGCGGTGACACATATGCGGAGCGCTGCTTTCACCGGGTGGCCTCGCACTCGAATGCTTATCGGTAGAACGAACGACGGCTCGAAATTTTAAAGCGTCAGTGCATCCGAATCGTGTTGTTTTTCCCGATCGCGCGCGACTCATCGCCAACGCACACGTACGGATTACCGCATCCAGTGCGGGCTTTATGGAAAACCCCGATGCCTGCATCGTCCTAGAACATCGTTGCAGAAGTGTGCCGCCGGTATCGTGGATTCGGGCGACGTTGCCTGTGTCGCATAGAGACATCCCAGGAGGAGACATGCATTACGCACATTCATGGACCGCGCAGAGCGCGCAACCGCAAGCGCAAGCGCGCAGCTTGCTGCGGCGCGCGATCGCCGCATCGGCGCTCGGCAATGCAACCGAGTGGTTTGACTACGGTATCTACGCCTATGGCCTCAGCTACATTTCGGCCGCGTTGTTCCCCGGCAGCACTTCGCAGGCTACGTTGTTCGCACTCGCGACGTTCGCCATTTCGTTTCTCGTGCGTCCGTTAGGCGGCCTGTTCTGGGGGCCGCTCGGCGATCGCCTCGGCCGCAAGCACGTGCTCGCGTTGACGATCATCCTGATGTCGGTGGCAACGCTGCTGGTCGGACTCGTGCCGACTTACGCGAGCATTGGCTGGTGGGCACCGGCGATCCTCGTCGTGCTGCGAATGATCCAGGGCTTTTCGACGGGGGGCGAATATGGCGGCGCGGCGACTTTCATGGCCGAATACGCGCCCGACAAGAAGCGCGGCTTTTGCGGCAGCTTCCTCGAATTCGCGACGCTGTCGGGGTTCTCGCTCGGCGCGTTTCTGATGCTCGGTTGCTCGGTCGTACTCGGCAACACGGCGATGCATGCATGGGGATGGCGTTTGCCGTTTCTGATTGCGGCACCGCTCGGCCTGATCGGCTTCTATCTGCGCTCCAAGCTCGAAGACACGCCGGTCTTTCGCGAGCTCGAAGAAACGATGCACAAGGAGCAGCATAGCTGCGTCACGCTGAAGGCGTTGCTGAGCGACTATTGGAGACCTCTGATCCAGCTCGGCGGGCTCGTGGTTGCTTTGAATGTCGTCAACTACGTGCTGCTCGCCTATATGCCGACCTTCATGCAGAAGCAGCTTGGCATGAGCGACAACATGTCCCTGCTCGTGCCGCTGATCGGCATGCTCGCGATGATGGTGTTCCTGCCGTTTGCGGGCACGTTCTCGGATCGCGTCGGACGCAAGAACGTGTGGTGGTTTTCGTTGGTCGGCCTGTTCGTCGCGGCGATTCCGATGTTCCTGCTGATGAAGCTGAGCGTAACCGGCGCGTTCATCGGCTTTGCGGTGCTCGGGCTGTTGTACGTGCCGCAATTGGCCAGCATCTCGGCGATGTTCCCCGCAATGTTCCCGACGCAGGTCCGTTACGCGGGGATGGCGATTGCGTATAACGTGTCGACGTCGATCTTCGGCGGTACGGCGCCGATGGCGAACGAATGGCTGGTCGCGCATACGGGCAATGCGCTGGTGCCTGCCTACTACATGATGGCGGCGTGCGTCGTTGGTGCGATTGCGCTCGTCTTCGTGCCTGAAACGCGCGGCTGTTCGTTGCGCGGACAGGGCATTCCGGGGAAGCAGGAAGTGGTAGGTTGAAGTCAGCTAGCGTGGCCAGCCGCATATCGACGCGGTTTGGCCACGCATGTTCGATTGAGCGTTTATTTCAGCTGGCTTTCGCGAGCCTCGACTTCAGCAGTTCATATTTCTCACGCGACGTATCCGCGAACGCCGCCTCGCGACTCGAAAGCGTATCGTCGAATGGAATCGGCTCGGCAAACTGACTGACGGTCAGATCCCATCTCTTGCCGTCGATCAGGTTGTAGAAGTGTGTGCCGCCGGACGTTCGCGTCGTCAGAATCTCGCCACCGAAGCAGTCCTGCACGATCAGAGACGTCACGCTGCAATGATTCTGTGCCGGATTCGTCGACAACCAAGCGTGGGTCGGGCTCGACGTATCGCCGGCCCATACGCGCGCAAGGGCGCGGTAAAGGTCGATGGGCGTCGCAAAGTTCTTCGATACGGCAGGTGTCTGTGCTTCCTGTGTCATGGCGGCAATCCTTCGTTCGATGAGCGGATAAGGTCGTGAAAAACAAAAAGCCCCGTCGTTGCCGGCGGAGCTTTTTGGCGCATGTCGCTGCGAATGAT
The DNA here is from genome assembly GCF_050436725.1 of Paraburkholderia sp. JPY465. NCBI lineage: Bacteria > Pseudomonadati > Pseudomonadota > Betaproteobacteria > Burkholderiales > Burkholderiaceae > Paraburkholderia > Paraburkholderia sp. JPY465. Next base: position 1,218,784 of record NZ_JBNDMT010000002.1, on the reverse strand, counting down.
GTCTAGCGGCGTATGCGTATGCGAGTCCCCACAGGCAGTCCCACGCGGGCATGCGCACGATGATGCTTTGCGATCGGGTGGGTCGTGAGGGCTTGCATAGAGAGCGAGTGTGCCTTCGATCGCGCGACGCGTCAACGAATCACCGATAACTGCGTCGCACTGATCATGCTTACGACTTCGCGCCGCTCAGGATCGTGAGGCTTGGGCAGTAGTGCGTCGCGCTCAGATACGCGGCCTGTTGCGAGCGCACGCCTGCGCTGTTCGACGTCGGCGGATCGATGAACACCTGTGCATTGTTCGATCCCGCCGGTGCGGTCAGCGTCATCGTCACTTTCCACCAGTTGCCGGATTTGACCGCGCTTAGCGCCGTTGCTTGTCCCGCGCCCCACGTGCCGCGCACGATCGCGCCGGTGTTCGTGTTCAGTACCCAGCCGAACTCGGTGCCGCTCGGGTCGTCGGTCTGGATCGAGCCGCCGGGGAACACCGTTGCGTTGGTGGTGGCGAGCACATAGTCGGTGAACGTGTACGACTGGCCGCCCTGTACCCGGATCACTTCGTGGATGTTCGACACGGACGAACCATTCGTGCTCGTGACCGTCGCGGCGCCACGATTGACGCCGGAGATGTCGGTAGCGGGCACGGCGGTGCCGCCGTTCGACTGGAACCACGCATCCGGCGTCGCGAGACTGAGTGGCGAATTGATCAGGTTGTTCGCATAGCAGGCCGACGCGGCTGCGTCGGCCGGCGGTCCGTAGAAGCTGGCGATGCTGGACTGGATCACGTTATCGGTCGTATCGGACGTCGCCTTCGTGATGATCGCGCCTTCGAAGAACTGGATCGGCGCGGCGCTGCCATCACCGCCTTCGCCGAGCGACAGACCGCCTTGCCATTGGCCGTTGAATGCGTGACCGGCATCGTTGCCGAAGATCAGCGCTTCAGGCGGCGCCTGATCGTACAGCGACGTCAACACGTTTTGCGAGGCTGCCCCGCCTTTGACCGCGAACAGATTCGACGCGTTGATCGGCGAGTACTTCGACAGCACCGTAACGAACTTCTCTTGCGCGGGCTGCTGCGGGCCGTACAGATAGACGCCGGCTTCGGCGTCCACACCCGGCCAGTTGGTGTCGAGCGCATTGCACACCGGGTCTTTCACGTTCGACGGCTGGATCGAGTCGCCGTCGCAATAGCCGAACACGGCCGCATTGCCGTTCGAGAACGCGAGCGCGAACATTTCGCCTTCGATTTCGCCGTGCGCATAGGTGCTCGGATTCGCGCTGCTTTCCATGTTGCCGTAGGTGCCGCAGCAGGTCGACGATTGGCTGTAGTGCGCGCCAGCGACCATGTACTCGGCGATTTCGCTATCGCCGATCGACTGGTTCACCGTGCCGAAGCGTTTCCGATAGGCCTGCCCGGCGAGCGTGCCGAGAGCAGCAATCTGCACGCCGTTCGTCGTGACGAACCCGAGCCTGGCCGGTGTGCCGGGGAGCGCGGGCAAGTCGTTGCCGATCGTCAGTTGCTGCGTCGGCGCCTGTGCGGTCAACGCGGTCGGCGGTTGCAGCAGTTGCACGGTCAGGGTGCCGGCGGTGCCGGGCAGCGTGATCGTCGCGAAGCCGTTGAGGACCGGCACGGTGGTGGTTTTGCTGCCGTTCTGTACCGTCAGCGATTCAGTGCCGTCCTGGTTCAGCGTCAGCGTCGCCGGGACATTGCCGAACGCGCCGTTTTTCAGCGGCGCGACCAGATCTATCTGATCGTAGATGTAGGTAACCGAGCAGGTCGTGTTGTTGCAGAAGGATTGCGCGCTCTGCACATTCGCCGAGCCGACCAGCGAGCGGTCGCCGCCCTTCAGCGTGCTGTTGGTGTACGGATAGACGTCGAGCGTCGTGTTGTCGGACGCGCGTTGAATCTGGAACAGCGGGCCGGTGTAGTTCTTGGTCAGTAGCCGGGTCACGCTGTGCGCGGCGGAGCAGGGCGTGTTGGCAGTCGCGGCGGCGTCGCAGGGCAGTGGGGGAGTCGTCGAGTTGTTGTTCGCCGATGCGTTCGAATTCGATTGCGATGCGTTGCTGGATACCGCCGCGTTCGACGTGGCTGCGTTCGCCACCGGCGATGTCGATACGCCGCTATTGTCGCCATTGCACGCGGCGAGTCCGACGGCCATCGCCAGCCAGACCGCCACTAATCCTATTCTTCTCGACATCATGACCTCCTCCTGTTGAACCGCTGATTGGTTGGAAATACTTAGGCGTACGGATCGGGATAAAGAGTCGTTATGGTGTTGGTTGCTTCGCAAGGGAGCCCGTGGGGCTGGCGTCGAACCTGGCAGGTAATAATATTAGTCAAGAATATCGATTTGCTTGCATGGGGTAATCCCGCATGCGAGCATCGGCAGAATGAAAGAATCTAGGCTGTATGCGGCATACGCATTGCGCATACGTGCGGGACTTTACGAAATTATTACTAATATTTTGACCCGTGCGACACGCGGCGTGCTGCCGCGATGACGTGATTGCGCCCGCCGTGTCGAATCAGCGCGACGCCGTGAAGCGAGGGGAATAGAAGTAAAAGTGACGCGAGGCGAATCAGAACTTCACCCGCGCATGGCTTGCGCCGATGTACTTCAACGCAATTCAACCGCCGGACAGAACTGTGTCCTCGATTTCATAGCGTTCGTTACCGACCGAAATCAGATTGATGCCGGCATGTTTGCGCGTCAGCGTGTCGCCGGGCGTCGGCTGATCGCTCGCGGACGCGGCTGTGCCCATCACGCGGCCGTTTACGCCGAAGAAAATGGCTCGCGTCATGCCGTCGGGCCAGTAGACCACGACCGTTGTCGATCGATCGCTGTGATGCACGACGCCGAACTTGCACATCGTTCTGGTCTGTCCGTTGCCGCGCTCGCACGGCAGCGTGCCGCTCGCGCTGATCGCCGATTCCTTCGCGGGTACGTGGCCATTCTGCGAGCTGGTCTGAGCGCCTTCCGTGGAAATCGAAATCAGCGTCACGCCATCCGCTGCGCCGACCACGCGCGCGCGCCGCTGGTGCTCGACGATCGCGCGCACGGCGGCGCTGTCGCGCGGACCGGGGCAACCGACCAGCATCGCCATATGATCGAGATAGTTCGCGGTCGCGGCCGACTCGCCGAGCCGCCGGCAGACATCGCCCGAGTGCGGATAGCCATCGCCGAGCACGACGAACGAGGCGGGCCATTTGAACGGCTTGCCGGTGCCAGCGGCCTGCGCGGAAGTCGACGCGCCGCCGCTACCGAAAGCCGTCGCCGCCATCGCGGCATACAGCGCCAAAGCGAAAGACCGGGTTGCGCGTCGCATCGATGTTCTCCTCGGCATGCTCACGTTCGAGCCGCACCGGCTGCCAACGCGGCCTGCGCCCGCTGCAGCCACTCGCGATTGTGTTCGCGCGCGTGGCGCGGCCAATGTTTGGCGTCCTGCACGATTTCCGCGTAGAGCGCACCGGCGCGGCGGCGGTCCGCGTCTTCCGGTTGCGCGGCGAGCCAGTCGGCGAACACGCAGCGCGGCGCGACATCGGTTGCGCAGGTCAGCGAGTGTTCGAATGCCGCTCGCGCACCCGGCGCGTTCAGCGCAGCCAGCGTGCGCGCGTACAGCAGCGCCGGCTCGCCCTGATTGCGCGCGTGCGGATTGATCGAGAACAGATTCGCCAATATTGTATCGGCGGCCGTGTAGTTGCCGAGCGCGAACTGCGAGCGCGCGAGACCTATCAGTAGCGCTGGATCGTTCGCAAAGGGGCCATTCGCCGCGGCCTGAAAATGTTCGAGTGCTTCACGCGGATTGCCGGCCGCGAGCAAGGCCTCGCCGAGCCGCATCCGATGCTGCACGGTCGGCGAGCGCTCGAAAGCGGCGCGTGCTTCACGCAGCGCGCGATTCGGATCGACGAATTGGGTGATCGCCTGCGTGGCCACTCGCGCGCCGCGCGTATGGCGCAGACCCGGCAGATAGATCGCGAAGAAGTACACGACGCTGCCGAGCAGCGGAAAGGCAAACAGAATGAATAGCCAGTAGATGCCCTGGTTATTGCGCATCGCGTGAATAGCGAAAAAGATCGCAATGAAAACGTGAAGTCCAATTCCAAAGAAGTAGGGCATATCGATTCAACCTTCGAGCATGAAGAAAAGCGACGAAACTATAGCGCTCGGAATGGTAGCGGATGCGCGGCACATTCAGTTCGCCGAGCGTCAACGAGTCCCAGGTCTTGCCGCCGTACAGTAGCACGAGCGGACTGCCTCGGTGCTCGTCCTTACCCGGTTCGCAGCCGCACTCGCCCTTTTCAGTCCACGTTCAGACGCAGGTGGTGAGCAGCAGCGCGGGCCCGAAGGTGATCACGCTCGCGACCAGCGCCGCGATCAGGGTCGAGACGACGACGGTATGCATGAACGAGCTGATACGTTCGGGTCCAGGGTCGCGGGTCACGGCGCGATAGCGCCATAGCCAGCCGAGTGCGACCAAATGCAGCAGCAGAATGATCGCAAGACTCGCGCGCAGCGGGCCGGCCGGCCACGCGAACGCGCAGCCGATCGCATGCAGCGCATACAGGATCACGAACGCGAGGCACCAGATCGTGAAGCCGACAGCGAGCCACCACAACCGACGTGGCGAAAGCGGACGCGCATTCATGGTCTGGCTCCCAGCATGGCGACGAGGCTTGGCAACGCGAGCACGAGTCCGAGCGCGATGATGCCCGTCGCCAGCGTGTAATCGACCCACAGGCGCGTGAGGCGCAGATCGGTCAGGCGCCGCGCGGAAACGAAGCCCGCGCCGACGCGCAGCACGTTGCTGATCAGGAACAGCAGCCCGACGCCCGCGTGAACCGCGATATACGTGAGTAGCGCCGCGGCCGTCGCGCCGAGCGCATGCTCGCGCGGATTCGGTGTCACGCCGTCGATCAGCATCACGCAGGCGACGAGCGCGACGATCAGCGCGATCGCGGAGAGCCCGATCGTGCCGTGCGGTTTGCGTTCGGCGGCGGCCGCGCGTAACGAGCCACGCGTGGCGGCTGCGGCCACCGCGAGCGCGACGACTGCGACAAGTGCGAGCAGACGGTTCGGATGCGGCGCGACCGCGGCTGGCCAGTTCGGCGCGGCGATCCACAGATAGAACGTGCCGAAGACCAGCGACGTGAACAGCGTGCCGTCCGCGACCAGCGCGCAGATCATCGAAAGCCATGACGGCGCACCGGCCACCTCGGTATGCGGCGGGACGGTGACGCCGCGCCCGACTGACAGCGCGCCGTAATCGCGCGCGTGCCCCGCGCTCTGGCCTGCGTAGATGAAGAGACCGAACGTCGCGAACGCGAATGCAACCGACAGCAGATAGAACTTGAACAGCATTGCGAGCACCGCCGCCGCGGTCACGAGTGCGGTGGCGAGTGGCAGATACGTCGAGTTCGGCAGCACGATCAGCTGCTCGGGCACGCCCGAAGTCATATGCACGCCTAGCGCCTCCTGCCAGCCGTTGCGCGTGAAGCCGAGATAGCCTTCCCCGCGCGCGAGCGAGGTAGCCAGCTGGCCGGGCGGGACCTTTTCGGATTCGGCGTCGATGTGTGGGATCGACGCGAACGCATACGGCGCGGGCGGAATCGGCATCGCCCATTCGAGCGTGGTCGATTGCCACGGGTTGCGCCGCACCCGTTGGCCGAAACGCAATTGCACGATGATGTCGATCACGACGAGCGCAAAGCCGATCGTCATCACGAAGCTGCCCACCGACGACAGCAGATTGAGCCCGTTCCAGCCTTCGTCGCCGCTATATGTGAAGACGCGCCGCGGCATTCCGAGCAGGCCGGTCAGGTGCATCATGAAGAACGTCATATTGAAGCCGATGAACACGAGCCAGAACGCCGGCACGGAAAGCTTATGCACGGCGGTGCGCCCGGTCAGCAGCGGCAGCCAGTAATAGAACGCGGCGAGCATCGGAAACGCCAGCGCGCCGGCCACCACGTAGTGCATGTGCGCGACGACGAAGTAGGTGTCGTGCGCCTGCCAGTCGAACGGCACGATCGCGAGCATCACGCCTGTGAGCCCGCCGCACGTGAAAACGAAGAAGAAGCCGAAGATGTACAGCATCGGCACATCCCAGCGCGGGCGGCCGTGCGACAGCGTGGCGAGCCACGCGAAGAACTGGATCGCGGTGGGCACCGCGACGATCGCCGAGCCCGCCGAGAAGAATGCGAGCGCCAGATGCGGAATGCCCACCGTGAACATGTGGTGCACCCAGATGCCGAAGCTCAGGAACGCGAGCGCGATGATCGCGACGACGATCGCGCGATAGCCGATCAGGCGGCGTCGTGCGAATACGGGGATCATCGTCGATAGCACGCCGGCCATCGGCAGGAAGATGATGTAGACGTCGGGGTGGCCGAATAGCCAGAACAGGTGCTGCCACAGCAGCGGATCGCCGCCACGCGTCGGATCGAAGAACGGCAGGTTGAACGCGCGCTCCACCTCGAGCAGGATCGAGCCGAGAATCAGCGGCGGAAACGCGACGATCATCATCATCGCGGTGACGAGGATGTACCACGCGAAGATCGGCATCCGATCGAGCGACATGCCCGGCGCGCGCATCTTCAGGATCGACACGACGATCTCGATCGCGAGTGACAATGCCGAAATTTCGACGAACGTGATGCCGAGCAGCCATACGTCGGCGTTCAACCCGGGCGTGTACACATTGGAGCTGAGCGGCGTGTACATGAACCAGCCGCCGTCGGGCGCGCTGCGCAGAATCAGCGACACGGTCAGGATCGTGCCGCCGAACAGATAGCACCAGTAGCCGTAAGCGGTCAGGCGCGGAAACGCGAAATCGCGCGTGCCGAGAATCTTCGGCGTCAGATAGACCGCGAAGCTTTCGACCATCGGGATCGCGAACAGGAACAGCATCATCGATCCATGCATCGTGAAGACCTGGTTATAGGTCTCGACATCCATGAAGGCCGCATGCGGTGTCGCGAGTTGTACACGCGTGAGCATGCCGAGAATCCCGGCGATCGCGAAGAACACGAACGACGTGATCATCATGCGCATGCCGAGGATCGTATGGTTGACCGCCGCGAGCTTCTGTACGCCCGGCCCGGTGCCCCAGATCGCGGCAAGCTGGCGATGCAGCCGCAGCGCGGTGATGCCCTGTGTTGGCGGCTCGACGGGCACACTCATTTCTTCACCTCCCCGTTGGCGGCGGCGCTCTTGACCGCAGCCGGAAAATCTTCCGGACGATCGACGATCACGGTGAAGTGCATCCCCGCGTGACCGATGCCGCAAAACTCGTTGCATTGTCCGGCGTACCGGCCGGGTTCGTCGGCCTCGATCCGAAGCAGGTTGTGGTGGCCCGGCACGGCGTCGATCTTGCCCGCGAAACGCGGAATCCAGAACGCGTGCACGACGTCCATGCTGGTCACGGTGATGTCGACCGGCGTGCGAGCGGGCAGATGCAGAACGTTGTCGGTTTCGACGTTGCCGAGTTCCGGATAGCGGAAGGTCCATCGCCATTGCTGCGCAATCGCCTCGATGCGCGGGGGCGCATGCGCACGCAGCGGCAGCAACAACTCGCCCGCGTACAGCGCGTAGCAGATCAACGGAATCAGGATCACCGCGGGCAGCACGAGACCGCCGAGCACGATCCAGCGCGCGGGCGGCACATGCGAGCCCCAGCCGGGCCGGAACACCGTCAGCAGAAACAGCACGAGCACCATCGCGAACAGGATCGCGGCGCCGGCCAGCATCACCCACCATAGCCCGGCGATCGATGCGGCGGCCGGACCCGATGGTTCGAGCGTCGACAGCGGCCCCGTGCAGCCGGACAACGCGGCGAGCGATCCGGCTTGGACCGCCAGACGCAAGCAGCTATGATGGTTTGCAGCACCAGGCATTCGATGCGAGGGCACGCCACCATGGCAAACAAACGTAATGCTGGAAACGAGACGCGAAGCGAAGTGATGCTCGAGCTGTTGCGGCTCGACAAGGGCTCGGCGGTGGCGCTCGTCGGTCATCCGATTCACGTGATGATGGTGCATTTCCCGATCGCGTTCGTCGTCGCGACCTTGGGCATCGACGTGATCTACTGGTGGACCGGCGACCCGTTCTGGATCCGCGCCGGCTTGTGGGCCGCCGGCTTCGCGTTCTGGAGCGGCGTCGCCGCGAGCGTGGTCGGTACCGCCGAACTGCTGCTGGTGCGCGGCATCCGCCTGAAGGAAGCGAGCTGGTCGCATGCGGTCGCCGCGATGACGCTCGTCGCGCTCGCGGGCGCGAACTGGGGTGTGCGCCTTTACTACCCCGATGAGATCCTGCCGCATGGGCTCGTGCTGTCGGTGCTCAGCTCGGTGATGACGGGCTTCGCCGGCTGGCATGGGGGCAAGCTCGTGTTCGATCATGGCGTGGGGATTCTCGTTTCGCCAAAGGAGTGATGCAGCCAGCGGCCAAGTCCCCCGGGCTCGAACAGATGCGGGGCCAGCAGGTTCGAGTCGATATGGGGCTTGGCCAGCACGATCCAGATGATCGCGACGATCACGACCAGATAAGCGATGGTCAGCGCAATCGCCGAGGCACGGCCGAACCGGCCGTCGGGCAGATACAGATCGTGCAATACCAGCCCGGCCAGCACGTGCAGCATCGCCATGATGCCGACGAACACCATCTTCGCGGTGAACCATTCAACGAAGGTAGCTTGCAGAAAAATCAGCGCGGTGCCACTCGCAATCGCGACGAAAGCGGCGGGCGAGGTCAGTTCCACGAACACGAAACGCGTGATGCGGTGCAGCCGGTCGAGCTCGGTGCCGGCCGCGAGCCCGCGACGCTGCCGGAACAGATACGGCAGCACGAGCAAACCGGCCGACCAGATCGCGATGGCGGCCAGATGAATGAACTTCAGAAGGGTCGTCACAGCGCCGGCTCTCTGACGCGCAGGCTTGACCAGACGAGTGAAAGTCCTGCCGCGAGATAAGGGATCATCGCCAGTACCCACATCAACAGTCCTGCGAGTTGCTGGTCGGCGAGTGGCGTGAGCCCCCATGCGGCGGTGGTCGCGAAGTGTGCGACATAGAGCGGCACCGGCGCGAACACGATCAGCGCGCCGAGCAAACCCATATGGCCGATGGTCGCGACGAGCGCCATCAGCGCGGGGCCGGTCGGCAGCAACGGCGATAAGATGCTGCGCCACATGAGCCATGCACTGCCAAGCAAACTGATCTGCATCAGCCAGTAGCCCGGCACGCTCGACAGTCCCCACGCATAAGGTCCCGGCGCATGCCACAGCCAGATGATCACCGCATGCGCTGCGACCACCGGCACGAGCGGCGGATGCGCGAGGCGCGGCAGCGGAAACGCAACGGCGAGCAGCGGCGCTACTGCGGCGATCAGAATGACGTGATGAGTGACGCGCGCGGAGAACAATGCCGAGGACAACGCGCAAAGCGGCGACACGAACACGAGAGCCATCAGCGCGACGGCGCCCCATCCCGCCCGTGCATTCGCCGAGCGGCCGCTTGCCACGACCCATGCGAGCGCCGCGAGCGCGATCAGCAATGGCGGGTCCGTATTCCAGCGCAACCACAGGCTTTCGGGGACAGCCGCGGGACCACAGTAGGCGACAGGAAAATATGGCATGGCGCGATGTCTTCAACGAGTCCAGGTGCTTCTTTAGTACACGCAAGCAAAAGCGTGACAGATAACACCTTTGAAATGTCGGGACGGCTCACGATCCAACTGATCGCTTGTGTACTCTAGCGCAAATAACCTGTTTAGGGATGGCTATCTGATTCGTGCAAGTTTTTGCGTGACAGAATGTTTTCAATTTGTCGCTCGCACTCGTTTTTTGCCAGCGGGATAAAGGCTAATGTAATGGCGGCGATAAGATTGCAATGGTGCGGCGCAATACTTCACGCGCAGTCTGCCCAGCATACTATGATGAAATCATGTGACGGAGACCCGCCATGTTTCATGATCCCATTCGAATTCCCGCAATCATCGAATTGTCATTGCTTGCGATCGTGCTGATCGTTGTCAGCATCCTGCGCGTGAGGCAGCAAAGGGAGCGGGCGCGAAACCGGGCAATGGCGGAGAAGCGACGGTCTGATAAAACACGAATGTAATATTCGCTTTTACTGCATCTTTAATGCTTCTCTATTCAGATATGTTGCAGATCTTTGCCACTTCTATTGACGGTTTTTCGACGTGGCATGCAGCCACGCCGATCGAGTTATAGCGCTGGACGCTCCAGTTGGACCCACTGCTGCACGCTTGCGCGCTGCCATTGTTGCATGGCGTAGTCCTTGAGCTTGTGCGGAACGGGATCGGCATTCAGCACGAGGCGATTGAGCATCAATGCGAGGTCCATATCGGCTATGCACCACTCGCCGAACAGATTTGGCGAATCGGCTGGAAGCAATGCGTCGGCGGCGGCGAAGAGTTTTTGAGCCGCTTGCTGTGCGCGCGACGAAAGCGGGCCGCTGCGCGATCCGTAGAAAATAACTTCGGTGGAACGCTCCTCGCGAATCGGCAGCAGATCGCTGCGCAGCCAGGCCTGCACCTGGCGCGCTCGCGCGCGCAGACGCCGATCCTGCGGATAGACCGGAGGATCCGGGAAAGTCTCGTCGAGGTACTCGGTGATCGCGGACGACTCGGATAGCGCGAAGTCTTCGTGTATCAGCGTCGGCACACGGCGTGTCAAGGAAAGGGTCGCGTAGTCGGTGGCGAGATTCGCTTTGCTAGCGAGATCGATGGTCGAAAGGTCATATGGCAAGCGCTTTTCGTGAAGCGTCACGAAGACGGACATCGCGTAGGGGCTCGCGAATTGGGTGTCGGTGTACAGGTGGAGGCGGTCTTGTGGCATACGGGCTCCGTTTCGTTAGTCAACGATGTCGAGATTGGAATACTAACCGCCCGTTGCGCGCTGTGCGGCGTTTCACCAGTGCGGATTGGCCATCTCGCAGGCCAGCAGACAGCCTAACGCCGACACGGAGCCGCCGAACAAAATCGCGCGAGGGGCTTCAAAAAAATAATTTAGCTGATACAATGGCGCCCCTCTGCCCAGGTGGCGAAATTGGTAGACGCACTATCTTGAGGGGGTAGCGCCGAAAGGCGTGTGGGTTCAAATCCCGCCCTGGGCACCATTTCGAATCGTCGGTTCGAATCTTCAAGCGCTTCGCGCTTTCTTCAGACAACGGCGGCCCGTACCAGACCATCGCGTTGTCTCTGCTTCTTCTGCGGCTCACTTTCATCGCTCAGAACTCGTTCCGATAGGCAAATAGCCCCGGAAGCCCGCCGCTCATCACGAATAGAATCTTCTGTCCCGCAGAATACTTGCCCGTATTCACGTTTTCGACGACACCCGCAAATGCCTTGCCGCTATACACGGGATCAAGCAGTAGACCTTCCGTCGCTGCCATCAACCGAACCGCAGCGCGCATGTTATCGGTCGGAATGCCATAGCCGGGTCCAAGCTGCGCTTCGTCGATCGAGATCGCGTCATCACTCACGCTAAGGCTTCGATCGATCAGTCGAACCGTCTGATTCGCTTTCTCCAAAGTAACCGTGCGCGCATGGCCGGCATTCCCATACACCGTGAATGCGGCAAGACGTGACGGATCGAGGCCCAGCGCAACAAAACCCGCAACCAGTCCCGCATGCATGCCGCCGCTTCCGTTCGGCACCACGATGCGATCGAAAGCCACGTTTTGCGCGTGCGATTGCGCGACGATTTCAGCGGCGCAGTCTGCATAGCCGAGGCAGCCGACCGGGCTCGAACCACCCAACGGACACACATACACGTTACGGCCCTGCGCTCGCAATTCGCTCGCGCGTTCCTCGGCGAATTGCAGTGCGTTGGCCGTGCCGGGAAGATCATGTACGCGCGCATCGAATAGCGCATCGAGCAGCACGTTGCCGTTCTCCATGTAGTCGTGATCGGAACGGGGCACGGCTCTCGTCAGCACCAGTTCGCATTGAAGTCCGACGCGAGCCGCCGCGGCCGCCGTCAGGCGCGCATGGTTCGATTGACGTGCGCCGACGGTAATGATGGTGTCCGCGCCACACGCGAGCGCTTCGCCAATCAGGAATTCGAGCTTGCGCAGCTTGTTGCCGCCGCCACCCAGTCCCGTCAGATCTTCTCGTTTGACGTAGATGTCCGCGCCGCCGAGGCGAGCGCTCAGACGCGCAAGGTGCTGAATTGGCGTCGGGCCTTCGAGAAGCGCGTGGCGCGGAAACCTTGATAAATCGAGGCGGTGCGATGAGGCGGAGTTCATGGTCGTGGGCGGGCGAGAGGGTTGAAAGAGACGCTTCTATTCACTTGACCGACGCAAAGTTTGCATTGAGTACAGTACTCAATGCGTCAACGTCCGTATTCCAGCCAGCAATTTATCAACTTCGGCGTCGGTGGTCAGATAGCTAACCGATGCGCGCGCGATCTGCGTCAGCCCTCTGATCGTCATATCGAACGGTGTATATGCGACGCCATTCGAGCCGATCGTGATGCCCTGCGCAGCCAATGCGCGTCGCACCGACATGGCGTCGAGTCCGGCGACGTTGAACGACACCAGACCGGATCGTTCGACACCCTGGTCGAGTACGGACACGCCCGGCATCGCGGCCAACCGCTCGCGCAATGTCTGCGCGGTCCGATCGATCTGCGCGCGGATGTTGTCGATGCCGATTTCCAGCGCTTCGTCCAATGCATTCGCCAATCCGCAATGCAGTGCAATCGACGCTTCCGATGATTCGAGACGCGCGGCATCGTCGCGCAGTACCGGTTCGCCATTGGCGTCGAGCGGCGCGGAATAAGTGTCGACGAAGGCCGGCGTCAAGCGGGGCAGAAAATCCCGCCGGACGTATAACAGTCCGGTGCCGCGCGGTCCGCGCAGTGCCTTGCGGCCCACGCCCGCCAGCACATCGCAGCCGACTTCGACGACGTCGATCGGCAGTTGCCCGATGGCCTGCGCCGCATCGATGAAATACGGAATGCCGTGACGGCGCGCTACCTGCCCAATCGCGGCAGCCGGATTGATCAGTCCGCCATTGGCCGGCAGCCACGTGAGTGCAATCAGTCGGACCCGGTCGTCGAGCATCGCTTCGAGTGCGCGAGGATCAACCCTGCCGCTGGCATCGGAAGGAATCGTCTCTATCGATGCGCCCGCGTGCTGCGCCAGAAGACGCATCGTCGCGAGATTGCCGCCCCATTCGTGCCGCGCGACGAGGATGCGTTGCCCCTCGCGCCACGGACCAAACGCCGCGAAAGCTGCGCCCCATCCCGACGAGTTGCCGGTCGTCAGTGCGATCTCGGCAGGCTGAGCGTTAAGCAGTCGCGCGGCGAGCGTGCGCGCCCGCTCGGTCTGTTCGCCGGCAGCCGCGCCTGCTTCCATGGGTCCCATCGACGCTTCCCGCAACAGATGCACGTGAATCGCTTCGAGCGTGGCGGCCGACGGCAGCGACGCGCCCGCATGATTGAAATGCGTGGTACTGAGGACACCGGGTGTGCGGGCACGTATTGCGTCGATGGCTGCGGGCGACAGCGGAGAGGACATTGGCGGCTCCGAGTGTATGAGTGGAATTCAGGCATTCTTCAATGCGACAACCGCTTCGACTTCGACGGCGACTCCCGCCGGAAGCGACGCGACACCGACCGCGCTGCGTGCGTGACGGCCGACGTCGCCGAAGATTTGCACCATCACGTCCGACGCACCATTGGCAACCGTGCTCTGCGCAGTGAATGCCGGTGTGCTCGCGATGAACACGTTCAGGCGCACAACACGGGCCACGCGTTCAAGCCGGTCGCCTGTCGCCGCGACGATCTGCGCGACGACACCGAGCGCAGACAGCCGCGCGGCCTGAGCGCCTTCGGCGTCGCTGATATTGTCGCCGAGACGCCCGAGATATGCAGGCTGTCCGTTGTTGCGCGAAATCTGACCGGAAATGTAAAGCAGATTGCCTTCTTGCACGAAGGGCACGTAATTGGCGGCGGGTGCGGTCGCGGATTCGAGCGTCAGGCCGAGGCTGGCGGCGCGGGAGCTAATCGAGGAGGTCATCGGAAGGGTACCGTGTTAGTGACGGGAAAGCTTCGATGCTATCGATTCGCGCCGCACCCGACCAACGAATTATCGTGCCCGACGCATGAGCCAAACTAATGCGTTCAGCCGAGCCGGTCCTGCTGCGCCGTTTGCATGATCCACGAGCGGAACGCGGTCGCGGCGGCGTCGAGCTTGCCTTTGCGCGTGACGAGCCACCAGCCGATGCGCGGATCGTCGAGCACCGCGTCGGGCAATGCCGGCACCAGCGAGCCTTGCGCGAGCTGCTGCGCGATCAGCCGATGGCGGCCCATTGCGATGCCCTGTCCGGCCAGCGCCGCTTCGACGACGATGTTGTAGTCATGCAATTGCACGCGTTGCGCGTCGCCGAGAGCGAGGCCGGCATGACGCGACCATGCTTCCCATTCGAACGAATGCGTCGAATACGAAATCAGCAGCGGGAAACGCAGCAGGTCCAGTGCTTTGCGCGGACGCTTTCTGCCGGCAAGCAGCGACGGACTGCACACCGGCGAAAGACGCTCGGACATGAGCCTTTGCGAAGCGACACCCGGCCAGCCGCCGCGTCCATAACGAATCGCCACGTCGACTTCGCCGCCCGGCACATCGGCGAGTGCGATGTCGGGCCGCAATTGCAGTTCGATGTCCGGATGCGCGAGCGGGAACGTATGCAGACGCGACGCGAGCCAGCGACTCGCGAATGAAGACAGCAGGCCCACGTTCAGCGTTTTGCGTTCGGTGGAGAATGCGCGCACTTCGCTGGTGCCGAGCCGCAGCAGTTCGAACGCCGCGTGGACTTTCGCATAGTACGCGCGGCCGGTCCCGGTGAGTTCAATCGCGCGCGTTTGGCGCTCGAATAGCGCGATACCCAGATCGGCTTCGAGCTTCTGGATATGGTGGCTCACCGCGCTTTGCGTGACGAACAGTTCTTGCGCCGCGCGGCTGAAACTCAGGTGGCGCGCGGCGGCTTCGAAGGCGCGCAGCGAAAGCAGAGGCGGCAAGGGTCGGGCGGTGCGCATCGAATCGGGCGATAACAGCGTGAGCGAAGTCTGCCGTTATACGCCTGATGCGACGCAATTAGAACCCTTACCGTCGACCTTCATTCCTGCCACGCCGCGCCTTCCGGATACCAGTACTTGTCCAACGTCCCTTGAATCATCTCGATGCTATAGCCCGGCCGTTGCGGCGGCATGTAGTGCCCGTTGCGGATCACCACGGGGTCCACGAAATGCTCATGCAGATGATCGACATATTCGAGCACGCGATTTTCGAGCGACGCCGACACACAGATATAGTCGAACAGCGAAATATGCTGCACGTACTCGCACAAGCCGACGCCACCCGCATGCGGGCACACCGGCACTCCGAACTTCGCGGCCATCAGCAGTACGACGATCACTTCGTTGAGTCCGCCGAGCCGGCAACTGTCGATCTGGCAGAAGTCGATGGCTTGCGCCTGCAGCAGTTGCTTGAACATCACGCGATTGTGGCAATGCTCGCCGGTTGCGACGCCGATCGAGCCGAGCCGCCGGCGAATCGCCGCATGACCGAGGATGTCGTCGGGACTGGTGGGTTCCTCGATCCACCACGGGTCGAACTCGGCGAGACGACGCATGTTCGCGATCGCTTCATCGACGTCCCATACCTGGTTCGCATCCATCATCAGCTTCAGGTTCTCGCCGATCTCTTCGCGCAGAATGCGCGCGCGCCGCACGTCTTCTTCCAGGTCGCCGCCGACCTTCTGCTTGAAATGCGTCCATCCCTGCGCGACGCCTTCGCGCGCGAGCCGGCGAATCTTTTCGTCGTCGTAGCCGAGCCAGCCCGCCGAAGTGGTGTAGGCCGGATAGCCATGCGCGAGCATCTCCTTTTCACGCTCGCCTTTGGTTTTCGCATGACGATGCAGCATCGCAAGTGCTTCGTGCGGTGTGATCGCATCGGTCACATAGCGAAAGTCGAGGCAGCGCACGAGTTCTTCCGGAGTCATGTCGACCAGCAGCTTCCAGACCGGCTTGCCGACGGATTTTGCCCACAAGTCCCACACCGCGTTCACGACCGCCGCGGTGGCAAGGTGAATCGCGCCTTTGTCCGGGCCGATCCAGCGCAGTTGGCTATCCGAAGTAAATGCACGCCAGAAAGCGCCCATATTCGCGGCGATATCTTCGAGCTTTTTGCCGACGATCAACGGCGTGAGTGCATTCACGGCAGTCACGCAGATTTCATTGCCGCGGCCAATCGTGAACGTGAGGCCGTGGCCGGTTAGATTCGGCGTGTCGGTTTCGAGCGTGACGTAGGTGGCGGAGTAGTCCGGCGCGGCATTCATCGCGTCCGAACCGTCCAGCGAACGTGAGGTGGGGAACCGGATGTCCCGAACGGACAGCCTTGTGATCGTCGTCATCTGCGCACCCTCCGGGGCTATGGCTATCGGCTTGTCCGTCTGCGGACGCAGACGGATCGGCTACCTGCGCACGTCTCCATGCGCGCGTTTCTGCCGCGTGTACGGGTAAGCCCTCGGTTCCCAGATACCAGGCATCCCTAGGTATTCCCCAGGCATTTGTACGCGTTGACAACGCGGCATTCACTTTCTAGCATGCTAGCATGTTCTCTCGAAATCAAGGCCTCCGTGAACTCGTCAGCCGAACTGGAGAATGCCGCCGGCAGTCCTTATGTCGCACTGCAAAAAGTTGGCGGCGGCGAGCGCGGCAGTTTGACCGACGCGGTCGAGGCGGCGTTGCGAGAAGCGATTGTTACCTTGGCGTTGGAACCCGGCATGATGATCGACAAGATGGCCGTGTGCGAAAGGATGGGCGTGTCGCGCTTTCCGGTGTCGTCCGCGTTGGCAAGGCTTGCGCATGCGGGTCTCGTCGAGGTATTGCCGCAGCGCGGCACGCGCGTCAAACCGATTGCGCTCGACGACATCCGCCAGCATCTATTCATCCGCAGCGCACTGGAAGTCGAGACGGTGCGCGGCGTGGCGCGAATGCACGACCGGGCGACGCTGGACGCGTTGGCCAGCAATCTCGACCAGCAGCGCAGTCTGGCTGGAAGTGGTGAACGTCTGGCGTTTCATGCGCTCGATCTGGCTTTCCATGAAATCCTGCTCGACGCGGTGAAGCTGCCGCGCGTGAAGGAAATCGTCGCGGTGTCGCGCAATGCGCTGGATCGCGCGCGGCAATTGCTCGCAAGTCCGGAACGGCTCGTGCATACGCTGGAAGAGCACGAGAGCATCTTCAAGGCCCTTTGCGCCGGCGACGGCGATGCGGCGGCCAAAGCGATGCACGATCATCTCGACCAGGTGGTCGCCGAATTGCACCGGTCCGCAAAAGAGAGGCCCGACCTGTTCGCGCCTTGAATGAAAGCTGCAATGAAAGCCGTTGTCGAGTCGTAAGAAGCTCCACCGAAAAAGCGTTGGTGATATAGGCAGCCGTCGACAGATCAGCACATGAACCCACTCATTTCCGTCAACAAGCTTTGCAAGAGCTTTCCGGGCGTAAGAGCACTTCATGACGTCCGCTTCGAACTCATGGCCGGCGAGGTCCACGCGCTGATGGGCGAGAACGGCGCGGGGAAGTCTACGCTGATGAAGATTCTTGCCGGCGTCTATACGCGCGATTCCGGCGAAATTCTCTTCGACGGCAAACCCGTCGACTTTCAAGGTCCGCGCGACGCGCAAGCGGTCGGCATCGGCATCATTCATCAGGAACTGCAACTGATGAATCATCTGAGCATCGCGCAGAACATCTTTATCGGCCGGGAGCCGCGCAAGGGTCTCGGTCTGTTCCTCGACGAAGACAAGCTGAATGTGCAGGCACGCGAGATCCTGGCCCGCATGCACGTGAAGCTCGATCCGCGCACGATAGTCGGCACATTGACCGTCGCGAGTCAGCAGATGGTCGAGATCGCGAAAGCCCTGTCTTTCGATTCGCGCGTGCTGATCATGGACGAACCCACCTCCGCGCTCAACGATGCCGAGATCGCCGAGCTGTTCCGGATCATCCGTCAATTGAGAGAGCGCGGCGTCGGCGTCGTCTATATCTCGCACAAGATGGACGAGCTGAAGCAGATCACCGATCGCGTCACCGTGATGCGTGACGGCGAGTATGTGGCCACCGTGCCGACCGAGGGCACCAGCGTCCAGACGATCATCGGCATGATGGTCGGACGCACGTTGGGCGACATGACGCCGGTCGAGAGCGCGCCGGTAAAAGGCGAAGTCGCACTCGAAGTGAAGAATCTCGTCGCGGGTCCGCTCGTGCGCGACGTCAGTTTCGAATTGCGCAAGGGCGAAATACTCGGCTTTGCCGGCTTGATGGGTGCGGGCCGTACGGAGGTCGCGCGTGCGGTGTTCGGCGCCGACCCGATCGAATCGGGCGAGATCTTTGTGAAGGGCGTGAAGGCGTCGATCAAAAGGCCCAGTGATGCGGTCAAGCGTGGCATCGGCTACCTGTCGGAAGATCGCAAGCGCTTCGGCCTGGCTACGGGAATGGATGTCGAATCGAACATCGTGATGTCCGATCTCGGCAAGTTCCTGTCGCTCAATATGTTCCTGCGCAGCGGGCAGATTCGCAAAAGAGCGCAGCACTTCATCAAGCTGCTTGCGATTCGCACGCCTTCGGCGACGCAGCAGGTTCGGCTCCTGTCGGGCGGCAATCAGCAGAAGATCGTGATTGCGAAATGGCTCGAGCGCGATTGCGATGTCCTGTTCTTCGACGAACCGACGCGCGGCATCGACGTCGGCGCGAAAAGCGAAATCTACAAGCTGCTGCGCTCGCTGGCGGCGCAAGGCAAGGCGATCGTGATGATCTCCTCCGAGCTGCCCGAAGTTCTGCGCATGAGCGACCGCGTCGTCGTGATGTGCGAAGGGCGCATTACCGGCGAACTGTCTGCCAGCGAAGCGACGCAGGAGCGCATCATGCATCTCGCGACGCAGCGCGAATCCCTGAAAACGGCACAAGCCTGAAGAGGTCTATGACATGACAATGCAAACGGATACCGCGGCGCTGGACAACGAACGGCGCACTTCCGGGCTGAAAGCGCGAATCTTTGCGCCAACCGCCGTGCAAAAGATGCTCGCGTTCGCGAGCCTCATTCTGCTGCTGGTGTTCTTCAGCTTCGCGTCACCGGCCTTCATGCAGATGGACAACATCCTCGGCATTTTGCAGGCGACTGCCGTGAACGGCGTGCTGGCGATCGCGGCCACGTTCGTGATCATCACGGGCGGTATCGATCTGTCGGTCGGTACGTTGATGACGTTCACCGCCGTGATTTGCGGTGTATTTCTCACGTACTGGCATCTGCCGATGTGGATGGGCGTACTCGCGGCACTGGCGACGGGCGCGGTGTGCGGCACGATCTCGGGCACGCTGACCGCGAAAATGAAGATCCCGCCATTCATCGCGACGCTCGGCATGATGATGCTGCTCAAGGGGCTTTCGCTCGTCGTGTCGGCCGACAAGCCGATCTATTTCACCGATACCGAGAACTTCTACCGTATTTCCCAGGACTCGCTGATCGGCTATTTTCTGCCGAGCGTGCCGATTCCGAATGCGGTACTGATCCTGTTCTTTCTCGCGATCGTCAGTTCCATTACGCTCAATCGCACCGCGCTCGGCCGCTATACGTTCGCACTCGGCAGCAATGAAGAGGCGGTGCGGCTCTCGGGCGTCAATGTCGATCGCTGGAAGATCGCAATTTACGGCGTGGGCGGCGCGATCTGCGGCATCGCGGGTCTGTTGATCGCGTCGCGGCTCAATTCCGCGCAGCCGGCGCTCGGTCAGGGCTACGAGCTCGATGCGATCGCCGCAGTCGTGATCGGCGGCACGTCGTTGAGCGGCGGTTCGGGCACGATACTCGGAACCATCATCGGCGCTTTCATCATGAGCGTGCTGACCAACGGGCTGCGCATCATGTCGGTCGCGCAGGAGTGGCAGATCGTCGTGACGGGGTTGATCATCATTCTGGCGGTGTACGCGGACATCCTGCGGCGCAGCCGGGGAAGTTGATGTAGCAGCAAGGAAGCAGCAAATAAGCAGGGAACGCAGGAGCAGCAGAGAGAGGGCACGTGAAGGCTCCCTCGAAAGCTCGATAGCGGCTTGAAAGCCCAACCATTGGAGGAGGCCCCATGTTGAAGAGAAGACTAATCGGTATCGTGGTCGGTGTCGGTGCGCTCGTTGGCGGAAGCAGTCTCGCGTATGCGGATGAGCCGTATATTCCGCTTATTTCGAAAGGCTTCCAGCATCAGTTCTGGCAAGCCGTCAAATTGGGTGCCGAGCAGTCCGCGAAAGCGAACAACGTCAGGATCACGTTCGAGGGACCGGAAACGGAAGCGATGGTCGACAAGCAGATCGACATGCTGTCGGCCGCGCTAGCGAAGAAACCGCAGGCGCTCGGTATCGCGGCGCTCGACAGCAAAGCGGCCATCCCCTTGCTCAAGCGCGCCCAGAACGACAAGATTCCGGTGATCGCATTCGACTCTGGCGTCGACAGCGATATTCCGTTGACGACCTGCGCAACGGACAACGTCGCCGCCGCCGCGCTCGCCGCGGACAAGATGGCCGAGTTCATCGGCAATTCCGGCGAAGTCGGTGTGATCGTGCACGACCAGACCAGCCGCACCGGTGTCGATCGTCGCGACGGTTTCGTCAATCAGATCAAGTCGAAGCACCCGAACATCAAGATCGTCTCCGTGCAATACGGCGCCGGCGACCACCTGAAGTCGGCGGAAATCGCCAAGGCCATGATCCAGGCGAATCCGAACCTGAAGGGCATCTTCGGCGCGAACGAAGGTTCCGCGGATGGCGCGGCGATTGGCATCAAGGAGTCGGGTAAGAAACTCGTGCTGATCGGCTTCGACTCCGGCAAGGAGCAGAAGGACAACATCATGTCGGGCTTGATGGCCGGCGCGATTACGCAGAATCCGGTCGGTATCGGCAAGTGCACGGTCGACTCGGCGGTCAAGGCACTGCATGGCGAGAAGCTGCCGAAGAAGATCGATACCGGTTTCTACTGGTACGACAAGACCAACATAAACGATCCGAAGATCGCAGCCGTGCTGTACGACTAAGCAAGGCCGGCGATCGCGACTCGGGAAGCCGGGAACGCGGAAATCATTAAAGAGGAAGAGCCACGCTCTTCCTCTTTTTTATTGCCTTTGCGCAACATCGGAATGACGTCGCACCGAGCAGGGCGCTGCGCCGCAACAACGTGCTATCCGAAACGACCGCACCGGTCGCGCGACTGCGCAATAGCGGCGGTCCAGTGCTTTAAAAACGCGGCTAATAGTCATTTCACGCCATTGCCCGCATTAATCTGATATTTTATGTTTATGTAATCGCCGCACGAGCCGTCCATTCGCATGCCGATTCGGACCCACTAACCGTCGAATGCGCAGGTCATGGCTTTTACCGAACCAAGGTCTCCATTTTTCAAGTGGCTCGTGTCCTCGGCTCAGAACCTGAGTCCGGACAACCGGCAGATTCTGCTTGCTAATCTGTTTACGCGAACCGCTTCGATCATATTCGCATCGATTTGCGAAATCAGCGTTTGCGCGACTGCGTATTATCTCTATCCAATACCGCTGTATGCCGCGTGGGGCATTGCGGTCGTCGCATTGCTGATCGCGCGGCTCCTGTTGATCTGGCTATGCCGCACGCGCGCCGCAAAAGGGCTACCCACACCGACTTCCGCGTTTCTTTTCGCGAGTCTGTTGTGGAGCGCGCTATTCGGTTTCGGCACATTTCTGTGCAATATCAGCGGGAGTCCCACGCTTTTTCTGCTTGGAAACGTTTGCGCGGTCGGTGTGATTGGCGGATTGGCCGGACGCAATGCGAGCACACCGCGGCTTGCGTTATTGCAGATCGTTTTTATTCTGAGCTTTCTGAGTATCGGTGCGGCGATGTCGCCGGGCAATGGGAAGCTCGTGTTGCTGTTTCAGGCACCGTTTTGCGCGGCCGGTTTTTTCACGGTTGCGCTGCGCAGCAATCGCGACACCGTCGCGCTGCTGCTCGCGCGCGAAAACAGCCATCGCCTCGCGCGCCAGGACAGCCTGACCGGCTTGCCGAATCGCGCGCGCATCAGCGAGTTGCTGCTCGAGCGCACCGGCGAGAGTTCGACCGGGCAGGGCGGAGCGTTTGCGGTGCTGCTGATCGACCTCGATGGCTTCAAGGCGATCAACGACAGCCTCGGTCATGCCGCCGGCGACCAGATCCTGCAGGAAACGGCGACGCGTTTGCGCGACCTGCTGCCAAGCGGCGACCAGGTTGGCCGCCTCGCGGGCGACGAGTTCGTGGCGATTTCGGACGACACCGGGCAGCTTCGCGACGTGCGCGTGCTGGCCGATCGCATCGTCAGAACGCTGGCGCGGCCGTTCGTGCTGAGCGAAGCGCTCGTGCATATCGGCGCGAGCGTCGGCATCGCGCTGTACCCGGAGCATGCCAAAACGGGTCCGCAATTGCTGATCTGCGCCGACCGCGCGCTGTATGGCGTCAAGCGCAGCGGCAAAAGCGCGTTTGCGATTTTCGATGCCGAGAAGCACGTATCCGACGAAAGCCTGAGCCTGCTGCGCAGCGACCTCGAAGGCGCGCTGAAGTCGTTCGATGGTTTGCGCATGGAGTATCAGCCGATCATCGATCTTCACACCGGCGCGGTGGCGGGCCGCGAGGCGCTGATTCGCTGGGCTCATCCGACGCGCGGCGAGTTGTCGCCGTCGGCGTTCATTCCAACCGCCGAGCGCACCGGCCTGATTCTCCTGTTGGGCGAATGGGTGCTGCTGCAATCGTGCATGGCGGCGTCGACGTGGCGCGACAAGGTGATCGTTGCGGTCAACGTATCGCCGGTGCAGTTGCGCGAGGAATCGTTCGCATCGACGGTGACGGCAATACTTCGGAAAACGCGGCTACCGCCGACGCGGCTCAATCTCGAAGTCACGGAAACGGCACTGCTGAACGACGACGAAGTGACCCGCCGCAATATCACCCGGTTGCGCGCGTTGGGTATCGGGCTGGCGCTCGACGACTTCGGCACCGGCTTTTCGACGATGTCGACGCTGGTGCGCTTCTCGTTCGACAAGCTGAAGATCGACAGCTCGTTCGTGCGCGAGGCCGTGCATGGTCGCGAATCCGCGGCCGTGGTGCGCGGCATCGTCGCGCTCGCGCGCGAGATCGGCATGCCGACCACGGCCGAGGGCATCGAAACCCAGGAACAGCTCAACTTCGTGCGCGTATGCGGTTGCACGCATGCGCAGGGTTATCTGCTGGGCAAGCCGATGAGCAGCGAAGAAATCGAGCAGTGCGAAGCCGTGCTCGATGCGCGTGTCGCCGACAAGGCCGCGCCCGCGGACTTTTGATAACCGTTACCGATGCGATCGAGGTCGTGATGTCATCTCCCTTGCAATTCCAATTGCGGATCACTGCGTCGGCGGCGCTCGCCGACTCGCTGCGCGCGGACCCTTCGTGCGCAGCGCATCCCGCACTTCGTGCCCTTTTGCAAACGCATCAAGCAACGCTCAAATGCCAGTTCGATGCATTCGCCGACTACGTGAGCGAAGCGGAAAGAATGGGCGCTGAAAACTACCCGCTTTATCAATGGACGCGGCAGACCATCGAGAACCCGGAGAAGAAAGCGAAATACCTGCAGTCGTTCACGCTCTATGTGAATAGCGACGAAGTGTATGACAAGGATGTCGCCGATGCGCTCGAAGTCGGCTTGTCGAAATTGATCGACGCGAACGGCATTGTTCGTGTGTCGAGGTTCGACACGAATCCCGCCAACAATCCACAGCCGCCCGCGCGCATGTGAGGCGGCCGTTTAAATTTCACTCTGAAAGCTTCACGGTCAAGCGACTTAACATTTGACGACACGCCACGAAGTTCGTGAGACGATGCCATTTCACTTATTTTTGTGGGAGTGCGACATGGGACTTCTGGACGAAGTGGGCAAGATCGCCGGTGCGGTCGCCGCCGTTGAAGCCGCGGAGAAAGTCGATCCGCAAGCGGGTCTGCTGACCAAAGGCATCGCCGCTATCGCTGGATTCGAAGGCGCCGGCAAGCTCGAAGAGCTGGTGGAAAAGAAAGAAGAGGAGAAGCGGGACGACGCCGACAACGCTCAAGCCGCGGACGATACGAGTTCGCAAACCTGAGCGGCGCTCAGGCGGATTGCCGGTTGCATGCGCGTGATCGAATTGCGCGCTGCACCGGCAATTCGTTTTTATGAGCGGTTCAATCTCAATCCCCAGCTCCCGCTGTTCTCCCGATGTTTTCATCGGGCTGTCATCGCCGTCCGGCTACGATCGTCCGTCGCTTCACTTCCGCGCTCGCCCCGCGGGGCGTTGTTTTGCGCTGGCATTCTTCCACCTGAACAACCATCCGGACATGTCGAACAGAAAAATCGTCAAGACAACGCCTGCCGACGAGGGCCGCTCACCACGAGCGGCCCTTGTTTTTCGCGGTCACCGCAAAAAACAATACCCCATTCATTTTGTTACACGTCTTACCGCGATGGACTGTCGCAGTTACAAAGGCCTTTCGAAAGCCCCGCTATACTCGGCGCCGTCTCACTAAAACAAAGACCCGATATGTCCAAGAAGATCATCCAGATGGTTGCCGTGGCCGCATTGAGCGCCGCGGCGTCGTTGCCGGCCCTCGCCGGTGATATGAACAACATGCTCGGCGGCGCGCTCGGTGGCGTGGCCGGCGCGGCAGTCGGCGGCGCGGTTGGCGGCAGCACCGGCGCGGTGATCGGTGGCGCGGTGGGCGGTGGTGCGGGCGGCGCGGTCACGTCGAATCGTCGCGAACGTACCGGCGCGATCATCGGCGGCGCGCTCGGTGGCGGCGCGGGCACCGCGGCCGGCAACGCGATGGGCGGCCGCACAGGCGGCCTCGTCGGCGCGGCGCTGGGCGGTGGCGCGGGTTCGGCGCTCGGCGGCAACATCTCCCGCTCGAACTCGTACGCCGACGACTACTCGCGCGGCTACTATTCGGGCAAGCGCCATCACAAGCATCGCCATTACGACTGAGATGGCTTGACATCGACGGGACCGGTCCGCGTGCGCATCAAAAGCGGACGCGCCGGCCCTCGTCTATCACGCATGCAAGACCAGTTTCTGAACACGCCAGTTCAGCAACTCGGCAATGAATAAGACGTTTTCCGAAGGGCACGCCATCTCGTGAATCCAGCCGAACTGTTTCGGCTGTTTGCCCGCTTTGCCGAGTACGCCGAGCACTTTGCCATCGAGCGTCATCTTGTAGATGCGGCCCGGAAACGCGTCGGCGCTATAGAGCACCTGATTCGGTCCCGGCGAAATACAGATCGCCCAAGGCGAGCCCGGCGCGAACGTGCCCGCGGCGAGCTCCGCTTCGCTCGGCATGTTGCCGATCGCGGGGCGCGCGTCCGGCGGCACCGGCACGTCGATCGTGAACTGGCGCAGGAACGTGCCCTCGGTATCGAACACCTGGATGCGCCGGTTGCTGCGATCGGCCACGTACACGTGGTCGTGCGCATCGACTGCGATGCTATGGGGTGTATGGAACTGCCCTGGTCCGGTGCCGCGATCACCCCATGACTTCAGCCAGTTGCCGTCGCGATCGACCTTCGCGACGCGCGAGTTGATGTACCCGTCGCTGATATAGGTGTTGCCTGCCTTGTCCCACGCGACGTCGGTCACCTGGCGAAAGCGTCCGGGTTCGGACGGCAGCGGCGGGTTGGGATGCTTGAGCGGCGCGGTCTCTTCGTCCGATGCTTCCTGCTTGCGGCCGAACACCATCGCGACCCGTCCTTCCGGCGTGAACTTGATCACCATGTCCGAGCCCTTGTCGGTGACCCAGATGTTGTCATGCCGGTCTACCTTCACCGTGTGCGCGAACGACCACGCATACAGGTTGTGACCGATCTCGCGCACGAAGCGTCCATCGGGCGCGAACTCGAGCAATTGCGCGGCGGCCGCGCCATACGCGGGGCCGGTGGTGTTGCCGCGCGACAGCACGAAGATATGGCCATGCGAATTGAGCGCGACGCCCGAGCATTCGCCGAAATACGTGTCGTTCGGCAAACGTACGGGATTGGCAATCGAGTCATAAGCAATCGTGCGGACGTCGGGTGCGTCCGCGGCGAACGCGGACGGCATCGCGAGTCCGGCGGCGCTGCCCGCAAGCAGGCTCATGAAAGTCCGACGGCTCATCGCCCGGTGGTCGGGACTGCCGCAGCACGCACAAAACGACTCGTATCGCTCGCTCATTGTTTGTCTCCTTTGATCCATCGCTTGAAGTGTGCAAAGGCAAGCCTAGTGCACAAAACGCTTAATAGCTAAGTCGTTTTGCGATGCTGGAAGAGACAATTCCCGTTATGCGCGTCCCATGCTCTTTGCGGCGCGTCCTGTCGATTTCGCCGCGCCACGCACGAACTCGACGAAACGCGCGGTCACCGGATCGTCGCGTGTAGGCTCCCATGCGAGTCCGACGCGCCAGCGTGCCGCCACATCGCGTAGCGGTATGACGGTCGCA
Source organism: Paraburkholderia sp. JPY465 (assembly GCF_050436725.1). Classification (NCBI taxonomy): domain Bacteria; kingdom Pseudomonadati; phylum Pseudomonadota; class Betaproteobacteria; order Burkholderiales; family Burkholderiaceae; genus Paraburkholderia; species Paraburkholderia sp. JPY465. The sequence goes on along the minus strand of NZ_JBNDMT010000002.1, from coordinate 1,192,262 downwards.
TCGCGCAGCAGGGATTGCACCCGCGACGGCACGAACGCCGCGCCGACGCCAGCGGCGACGGTCGCGAGCACCGTCTGGATGTCGTCGGCTTGCTGGATCACGCGCGGCACGAAACCATGCGCGCCACACCACCGATCGATCTGCGCAGCCAGACCCGGCCCGCGTCCACGCGCGAGCGCAATGAATCCCGGCTCGTTCAACCGGTCCAGATTGGCAGGCAAGCGCTTGACGCTGGCGTTTTGCGGCAACGCGAGCGCCAGTCGTTCATCGAGCACGGCGAACGATGCCAGTCCGCCCTCGGCGGGCAAGCGTAGAAAGCCGACGTCGAGTTTGCCGGCCAGCAGCCGTCTGCTTTGCTCCGCCGACGACAGATCGTTGAGCGTGACGGAAACATTCGGATTGAGCCGCCGGAACTCGGCGATCAACGGGGGCGCGAAGTCGAGAGTGGAGAGCCCGAGCCCGATGCGCAATGCGCCGCGTTTGCCGCTGCCCGCCTCGCGTGCGCGCGCGAGAACCTCATCGGCATCCCGGATCAGCGCGATGGCATCGGCCAGAAACGCTTCGCCGAACGCGGTGAGTTCAGCGCCATGCCGGCCGCGCACGAACAGGCGCGCGCCGAGGCTCGATTCGAGCGCAACGATCTGCTTGCTCAGCGCGGGCTGGCTCAAGCACAGATGGTCCGCAGCGCGACCGAAATGGCGTTGTTCGGCCACCGTCACGAAAGCGCGCAATAACTTCAGTTCCATTCTCTTCGCCTATCGAACGGATCGAAATATTCATTTTACTTATCGATGTACGGCGGGTCCAATGAGGCTATCCGGAATCACCGTTTGTGAGGTATTTGACGTGTCTGCTTCGATGCTGCGTGTTGCCGCCGTTCCGTTGGAGTTGTCGTGCCGGGGGATTCCGCCACAGGTCACTCGCGTTTCGCTTGTCGCAGAGCGGCTTGCGCGTGCCGCGCGCGAAGGGATCGGGCTGGCGGTGTTTCCCGAAGCGTGTCTGGTCGAGTGCGCGAGTCTGGCGAAGCTGCGTCGGCGTGAGGTCGAAGCGCTGGCCGAGCCGCTCGATGGACCGTCGGTCAGCGCGGTCGCCGAGGCGGTCGAAGCGACGGGCGTCGCCGCCGGTGTCGGCCTGTTCGAGCGCGCGCCGGACGGGCGTATTTTCAACAGCTACGTGATTTGCCTGCCCGGCGGCATCCGTCATTGTCATCGCAAGCTGCATGCGTTCGAGCATCGGCGCGTCGAATGCGGCGACCGCTTCACCGTCTTCGACACGGCCTGGGGCGTGCGCATCGGCGTGCTGATCGGCGCCGACAACTATCTGATCGAAAACGTGCGCATGAACGCGCTGATGGGCGCAACGCTGCTGGTCGCGCCGCACCGGCGCTATCTGAGCGCGAGTCAATCCGACGAGCGCGATTCGATTGGCGCGCTGCGCCGCTGGATGCCAGCGCGCGCGGCCGATAACGGCATGTTCGTCGCATTCAGCGGAGCGACCGAGGGCGGCTGCGAGAAAGGCAACGAGAAAGACAAGGAGAAAGGCAACGAGAACATCGGCGAAACGGACGCCGCGTTGATCGTCGACCCTTGCGGCCGCGTTCTCGCCGACAGCGTCGGCCGTGAAAGCGCATTCGTGTCCGCCGAACTCGACACGGCGTTGATCGGTGAGAGCGCCGGCCGCCGATGGCTCGAAAGCCGCCGCCCGGAACTTTACGGTCCGCTGGCGCGGGCGGCTGGCGCAGCGCGGGCCATGCCACCGCATACCGCAGTCGCGGCGCGCGGCGGCGCGGTACCGCTCAGCGTCGCCGTGGTGGGTCGCGACCGGCTGACAGTCAGATGGAATGTGCGGTGACGGCAGGGCATCGCGAGCCAGCCCGCTTTGCTACCATGCAGGACAGCGACCGATATGGTCCGCTTTCGTCCCGCGTTGTTCCATCACACAAGGAGATTCGAATGAGCAAAGGTTATTGGGTGACGTCATACCGCAAGACAAACGATCCGCAGAAACTGGCCGCGTACGCGCAACTCGCCCCCGCCGCGGTGGCGGCGGCGGGCGGGAAGTTCATCGTGCGAGGTGTGGCGGACGAGGCGCGCGAGCAGGGCCTGAAGGAACGCACGGTCGTGATCGAATTCCCGACCTATGAAGCGGCCGTGGCCGCTTACGAAAGCGATGAGTACAAGAAGGCGCTGGCCGCATTGGGCGATGGCGTCGAGCGTGATCTGCGCATCGTGCGCGGCGCCGACTGACGCGCAAGCCGATGTCCACACTGCGCGGCATGCGCCGCGCAGCCACTCACTTCACCGCGCCGAGCGCGAGCCCCTTCACCATATAACGCTGCAACCACGCAAACACGATCGAAACCGGCAGCGTCGCGCCCAAGGTCGCGGCCATCACCAGATGCCATTCGACCACGTACTTGCCCGCCACCATATCGGTCACCTGCACGGTCAGCGTTTTGTTTTCCGGCGAGCGGATCAACGTATAGACGACCGCGAACTCGTTCCACGCATTGATGAACGTGAAGATCGCAGTGACGACGATCGCCGGCACCGCGAGCGGCAGAAATACCTTGAACACCGCGCGCGTACGGCTGCAGCCTTCGAGCCACGCGGATTCCTCGAGATCCTGCGGCACGGTCTGAAAGTACGACGACAGCATCCACACCGCGAACGCGATATTGAACGCCGCGTACGACACGATCACGCCGATCCTCGAATCGACCAGGTTGCCGTCGCCCCACGGAATCATCGCCGCGAGCCGGAACAGGCCGACCACCAGCAGGATCGGCGACAGCATCTGCGTGACGAGCAGGAACTGCCTGTACAGACCGCGTCCGCGAAACGGAAAGCGCGCGAGCGCGTAAGCGGCGGGCAGGCTCACCGCGAGTGCGAGCGCGGTGGACAGGCAACTGATGATCGCGCTGTTGCGCAGCGCGACGCCGAAGTTGGCCGCCTCCCACATGTCGACGAAATTGCGCCACTGCCACTGCACCGGCAGCCAGCGCGCCGGATAGACGAAGATCTCCGACGCGGGTTTGACCGAGGTGAAGAACATCACCGCGAACGGAAACAGTATGACGATCACGAGCGGCGTCAGCGCGATCCAGCACCACAGCGAGCGTTTGGTCTTCGCGCTGAGACTCATGACGGCACTCCTTCTTTCGTGCGTTGCAGACGCAGATAAGCGATCGAGAACGCGAACAGCATCACGAGCATGATCAGCGAAACGGCGGCCGCTTCGCCGGGGCGTCCGAGCCGGAAGCCGAGTTCGTACAGATAGGTGACGAGGATGTGCGTGCTGTTGTCCGGCCCGCCTTGCGTCATCACCCAGATGATCGGAAACGAGTTGAACACATAGATCACGTTCAGCAGGATCGCCATGTTGATGAACGGGCGCAGCAGCGGCATCGTCAATTGACGGAACTGCTGCCACGCGCTCGCGCCGTCGATCCGCGCAGCTTCGTAGATATCGCTCGGCACCGAAGACAGGCCGCCAAGAAAAATCGTCACCGTGAACGGAATCGACACCAGAATGCCGACCGCGATTTCGACGGGGAATGCGAACTCGGGCGTCGCGAGCCAGTGAATCGGGCCACTGATCAGGCCGAGCCGCTGCAGCGTCACGTTGACCATGCCGTAGTCGTCGTTGAAGGCCCAGCGCCAGACGACGGCGGTCATCGTCAGCGACACGGACCACGGCAGCATCACGATCGTGCGCGCGACACCGCGGCCGTGAAAGTCCTGATTCAGAATCAGTGCGACAGGTACCGAGATCAGCACCGTGCCACCCACCACGCACACGGTCCAGATGATCGTGCGGCGTACCGAAGCGACAAACACCGGGTCCTGGAATACGTTGATGAAGTTCTGCGCGCCGGTGAAGTCGCGAATCGCGCCGAAGCGCGACACCTCATGCAGCGATTGCCACACGATGTTGAAAATCGGGTAGCTGATGATGAACAGCGCGAGCACGAGGCTCGGCGCAATCAGCAACCAGGGCGCATGCGCGCGCGGAGAAACGGAACGGCTCATGCGTGCTCGATCGTGAGACGCGCCCGCTTTCTGGCGGCGGGCGCGACGGAATGGGCCGGTGGGTGCATCGTGCTGCATAGGCTCGAATGTTGGGGTGGCGTGGCGCAACGCGCGGCGCTTTAGCTACGGCGCCGCGCGTCCCCTGTTCGTCTCGTTACTGCCGCAAGCCGCGCATCAATGACCGAGCGACTTGTTCGCCTGCGCAGCCGCCGCATTCAACGCGTCAGCCGGTTGCGCCTTGTTCAGATATATCGCTTGCATCGAGTCGGTCACGGCCTTTGCGGTGTCTTCCCAGCCGGTCACGGTCGGCGCGAAGTGAGCCGTGGGCAGCAACGCGATGAACGCCTTGATGTCCGGATCGTTGAACGCCGGGTCCGCCGCTTCGGCCTTCGTCGTGGGCAGGAAGCCTTCGGTCGTCGTGAACTCGACGCGCGGCTCCTTCGTGAACAGATAGTCGAGGAACTTCCACGCGGTCTTCTTCGCCTTCGAGTTCTTGAACATCACGATCGAGTCGGTGACCGCGTAGGTGGCGTGCGTCGTGCCCATCGGCACCGGATCGATGCCGTACTTCAGGTTCGGCGCTTCCTTCTTGATCTGCTTCGCGAGGAACGGCGCGGAGATCACCATCGCGACGCGGCCCTGCTTAAACAGGTTCTGTACGTCTTCGCGGCTATAGCCGGTGACGCCCGGTTGCGTGAGACCCTGGTCGATCATCTGCTTGTACATCGTCGCGGCCTTCACGCCCGCCGGCGAATTGAACGCGGCCTTGCCGTCCTTGCCGACCACGTCGCCGCCCATCGTCCACAGCGCGTAGTAATAGTAGACGTCGGTTTCGATTTCCTTGCCTTGCAGACCGAAGCCGGCGATGCCTTGCGCCTTCAGCTTCTTCGATGCATCGATCACGTCGTTCCAGGTCTTCGGGCCGTCGGGATAGCCGACCTTCGCGAGCATGTCCTTGTTGTAGTACAGCGCGCGTGCGGACGCGGCGATCGGCAGCCCGTAGGTCTTGCCGTTGATCTGGCCAGGCGCCAGGAACGGACCGATGAAGCGGGCCTTGAAGTTCGCGTCCATGTAGCCGTCCAGCGGTTCGGCGACGTCGTCCTTCACGAAGTCGAGCAGCCAGCGCGTGCCGACGATCGCGAGGTCCGCGTTGGCGCCCCCGGAGATGTCCGTTTGCAGCTTCTGTTGCAGCGTATCCCAGTTCACGTCTTCGATCTTGATGGTCGTGCCGGGGTTGGCCTTCTCGAAGTTGCGGGCCATTTTCTCGAAGTACGGCGCGGTCGCGTCGCTGTAGTGAGCGACCGTCACGCGGACCGTTTCGGCGTGAGCCGACACGGCGATACCTGCAAACGCGAGCGCCACGGCGACTTTGCCTAGCGCGAGGGAAGCACGGGCATGCAACGACATTTTTCTCTCTCCTGTGGGTGGTTTGCTGCCGTCGCCGGCCGCCTTGGGTACATTGTTTGAAAAAATCCTACATGACGCAAAATAGCTTGTCACGTAGGGTCTGCGATATTTTTTCCTCGCTGATTTTGTGCATAAGATGCTGGAAAGCATGGGGTATTCTGCAGTGCGCGATGGTACGAAAACCCACTCTTCGGGATGACCGGACAGTTTTCGCAAAACGCGTTTTGTAAGAAATTTACAGCGGTGTGCGCGGCGCGAGCCGGGTGGCGGAGGGCGACGGCAAGACGGCCGAATCGGCCGGACGAACGAGCGAGGAATACATGGATCGTGTCGTATTGGTAACGGGCGCATGCGGCGGTATTGGCAGCGTGTTATGCGAGCGCTTCGTCGAGGCGGGCGATACCGTGCTCGCGCTCGACATCGACGTGGCCGCGCTGCAAGCGCTGAGCGCGCGTCTCGGCGCACAACGGGGCGCAGACAAAATCGTGCCGGTCGCGGTCGATCTCGGCGACGCCGCGGCGGTGCAGCAAGCGGTGGCAGCGGCGGTCGCGCAGCGCGGACCGGTCGACGTGCTGGTCGCGAACGCGGGCGCCGCGCTCGGCGCGTCGCTCGCGACCACCGACGCCGCGAGCTGGCACCGCGACATCCATCTGAATCTGAACGGCACGTATCACACGGTCGAGGCGGTGCGCGCGTCGATGATCGAACGGCAGCGCGGCGCGCTCGTGCTGATCGGCTCGGTGAACGGTCTTGCAGCGCTCGGTCACCCGGCATATAGCGCTGCGAAGGCCGGCCTCATCAGCTATACGAAGTCGCTCGCGATCGAGCTGGGCCGCTATGGCATTCGCGCGAACATCGTGTGTCCGGGCACCGTGAAGACGCAGGCGTGGCAGGCCCGCGTCGACAAGAATCCGCAGGTGTTCGAGGAACTGAAGAAGTGGTACCCGCTGCGCGACTTCGCGACGCCCGACGACATCGCCGACGCGGTGCTGTTTCTCGCGTCGCCGCAAGCGCGCGTGATCACCGGTGTCGCGTTGCCGGTCGACGGCGGCTTGATGGCGGGCAACCGGCTAATGGCGCAGGAGCTGACGCTCGAGTCGTTCTGAGCGGCGCACGGCGCGCGCATCACGACACCCGCAATACAACACGCAGCAAGACGATGAGGACAGCATGGCAGCAGTGCAACTGAGCGGCATCTTCAAACGCTATGGCGACACCCAGGTCGTGCACGGCATCGATCTCGACATCGACGACGGCGAGTTCGTCGTGCTGGTCGGTCCGTCGGGCTGCGGCAAGAGCACGCTGATGCGGATGGTGGCGGGGCTCGAGGAAATCAGCGGCGGCGATCTGATGATCGGCGGCACGCGCGCGAATACGCTCGCGCCGCAGCAGCGCAATATCTCGATGGTGTTCCAGAGCTACGCGCTGTATCCGCATCTGTCGGTGTATGAAAACATCGCGTTCGGTCCGAGAATCCGCAAAGAGTCGTCGGAGAAATTCAAGCCGCGTATCGATGCGGCCGCGAAGATGCTGAACCTCAGCGGCTATCTGGACCGTTTGCCGCGCGCGCTGTCGGGCGGTCAGCGGCAACGCGTCGCGATGGGCCGCGCGGTGGTGCGCGAGCCGTCGCTGTTCCTGTTCGACGAGCCGCTGTCGAATCTCGACGCAAAGCTGCGCGTGCAGATGCGCACTGAGATCAAGGCGCTGCATCAGCGCTTGAAGAACACGGTGATCTACGTCACGCACGATCAGATCGAAGCGATGACGATGGCCGATCGCATCGTCGTGATGAACGCGGGACGGATCGAGCAGATCGGCCGTCCGCTCGAACTGTATGACCGGCCGGCGAATCTGTTCGTCGCGAGCTTCCTCGGCTCGCCGTCGATGAATTTCGTCGAGGGCGTGATCGTCAATCGCACCCATGGTGAAGGTCTCGCGTTGAAGCTCGCGGACGGCAGCGAGGTCGCGCTCGAACGCACGCCTGCGTCGGCCGTGGTCGGTGCGAAGGTCACGCTCGGCGTGCGGCCCGAGCACATCGAGATCACGACGCTGATACCGGATGCCGCGCTCGACGTCGAAGTGATCGAGCCAACTGGCGCCGAGACGCACTTGTACGGGAAAATAGGCGGCTCCGCGTGGTGCGTGACGACGCGCGAACGCTCGAAGATCGAGCCCGGTCAGCGCGTTGCGCTGCGTCTGCCGGCCGAACACATTCATCTGTTCGATACGGAGAGTGGACGCAGGCTGGTTTGACCAGGCCGATTGAAGCCGTAGAAGCTGCGAGCGACGCGGATCCATATGAAACAGCCCCTAAGGAACACCGGGTGTCCGCACCGAACTTGATTCCCCATATCCGCAACGCACTCGCGAGTCTGCGGCCCGCCGAGCGCAAGGTCGCCGACATGGTGCTCGCCGACGTCGACTTCGCGATGCGCGCGAGCATCACCGATCTCGCGCAGCGCGCCGACGTGTCCGAGCCTTCCGTCACGCGTTTTTGCCGCGCGATCGGTGCGCACGGTCTGCGCGACTTCAAGATGCAGCTCGCGCAGAGCGTGGCGGGTGGCTTGCCGTATGCGTCGACCGCGGTCGCCCGCGACGACGACGTGCAGACCTTGATGGACAAGGTCGGGGAAGCGGCGATCGACGGCATCACGCATGCGCGCGGCGCGCTCGATCCTGCGGTGGTCGAAAGCGCGATCGCGGCGCTTGTCAGCGCCCGGCGCGTGTTTTTCTTCGGGGTGGGTTCAGGTTCGGGGCTCGTCGCGCAGGATGCGGCGCTGCGGTTCTTGCGCATCGACATCGCGGCGGCCGCGTTCACCGATGGTCATTTGCAGCGTCTTTACGCGGGCCTGATGGAGCCGGGCGACGTCGCGTTTGCGATCTCGCATTCGGGGCGCAGCGTCGAAGTCAACGAAAGCATCCAGATCGCGAAGGAGCGCGGCGCGACGACGATCGCGCTGACCAACGTCGGCTCGCGGCTCGCATGGCTCGCCGATATTCCGCTGCTGCTGCGCGTGGCGAGTCCGATCGATCCGAATACGCCGGGCGTATCGCGGCTCGTGCATCTGTGCATCATGGATGCGCTCGCGATCGGCGTCGCGCTGAAGGCCGGGCCCGAGGCGCTGGAAAAGATGCGTCACGCGAAAGCGCGGCTCGTGCCGCATGAGCCGGAAGGGGCGGGCGGGTAGAGCGCGCTCGAAGCGCTAGCGCGCCGTCCTCTTCGGCCGGCCGATCATCGATACCTTGTCCACCGGCTGCGCGACCGTTGCCGCCGGGCGAACCTTGCCGCCCATCGGCAGATCGATCAATTGCCGTTTGCCGTGCCTCGCGAGTTCGAGCGAGAAGCTCGCTGCGAAACGTCTCTCCCAGCTATCATGGCAATCTGCCGCATGCGTCCAACTCATCGTCCAATCAGAACCGGCTCGAAGCGTTCTCGTTCAGGTCCGTCCGCCCATGTCCTCCCATTCCGCCGACACCGCACCGCACGCTCCAACCACGACCACCGCCCAACGTCCGCCGACACTGCTGCTGGCCGCCGCGCTGTCGCTCGGCAGCGCAACAGCGCTCGGTTTCGCGCGCTTCGCCTACGCGTTGCTGTTGCCGTCGATGAAGCTCGACCTCGGCTGGAGCTTCGCGCAGGCCGGTGCGATGAACACCGCGAACGCGCTAGGCTATCTGCTCGGCGCGCTGGTGTTCCCGCGCCTCGCGCGCCGCTGGTCGGCGGGCGCGCTGTTCGCGGGCGGTTGCGTGCTGACCGCGCTGTTGATGGCCGGCAGCGGCCTCACCGCCAGCACGGATGTGCTTCTGACACTGCGCGTGATCACCGGTGCGAGCAGCGCGGCGATTTTCATCGGCGGCGGCGTGCTGGCGGCGCGGCTCGCGTCGGCGCGCCCGCGCGACGCGGGGCTCGTGCTCGGTCTGTATTACGGGGGCACCGGCTGGGGGATCGTCGCGTCGTCGGTGCTGGTGCCCGTGACGATCCTTGACGCCGCCCACGGCTGGCAGTTCGCGTGGTTCGCGCTGGCGGCGGCCTGCGCGCTGTTCGCCGCGGTCGCGATCGGCGCGTCGCGCAGAATCGAGCGCGCGCATACGAGCGCGGCGGCTGCCGCGCATGCAGCCGGCGCCACTTCCGCGCCGGGTTGGCCGCACTACGCGGCCGCGCTCGCGGGCTATGGACTGTTCGGCGTCGGCTATATCGGCTACATGACTTTCATCGTCGCGCTGTTGCGCAACGCCGGCATGAGCGCGGCGGTCGTCACCGGCTTTTATCTGCTGCTCGGCGCGGCGACCGTGGTGTCGGCGCGAATCTGGTCGACACTGCTCGATCGCATGCGCGGCGGCCAGGCGCTCGCCGTGCTCAACGCGCTGCTAGCGATCGCGACGCTGCTGCCCGCGATCTTCACGCAGCCGTGGGTCGCGTTCGTTTCGGGCACGCTATTCGGCGCGACGTTCCTGTCGGCGGTCGCATCGACGACCGCGTTCGTGCGCCACAATCTGCCCGCGAGCCACTGGGCGAAGGGCATCAGCGCCTTCACGATCGTGTTCGCGTTCGGGCAGATCGTCGGGCCGGTCGTGATCGGCTGGGTGTCGGATGGCGCCGGGCTCGCGCGCGGGCTCGTGTATTCGGCGCTGCTGCTGGCGGGTGGCGCGGTGCTCGCGGCGTGTCAGAAGGCGTTGCGCACGGCGTGAGCCGCGTTACGTGTGCTTCGTATTCAGCGATACGTCCAGCACCGATGCGCGATGAACGTGAGCGGCGGCACCACGCACACGACGAGCGCGATACCGAGCGCGGGCGGGCCGCCCGCAAGCTGCGTCAGGCGCGCTACGAGCGCGGTCAACGTCAGGCCGCCCAGCGATACGAGCACGAACCGCCCAGCGTTCACCAACGCGGGCAGCGCCGAAAAACTCCAGAACGTGTTCAACAGATACGAAGCCGCCGTCGCCCACGTGAACGCGATCGCGTTGGCCCACGGCGGCGACATGGCGGCGTCCGCTATCAGCGTCAGCGCAATGCACACATGCAGGCCCGTCGCGATGACGCCGCTCGCGCCAAAGCGCATCAGCTTGACTCGATCGACCGGCATCATCGTGACGCTCCGTCGCGCTTGCGCAGGACCGCGAACAGCGATACGCCATAAGGCAGCGGCGCATGCGCGAGCCAGTGGCGCTCGGCGCTGAAAATGCGGTACAGCGCCGCGTTGAGCGGCCACGGCGGAATCGCGTCGCCGCTCGAGTGCTGACGATGCAGCAGCCGATCGGCCCAACGCGCGAGCACCGCGACCGGATACAGCAGCGTGTTGAAATAGCTGATGCGTTCGACTTCGTAGCCGGCTGCGGCCGCACAGCGCATCAGCGAAGCGCGGCTATAGCGGCGGTAGTGGTGCAGGAAAACATCGTGCGCGCTCCACAGATGGTGTCCGGCCGGCACCGTCACGACGATGCGGCCACCCGGCGTCAGCAGCTCGCGCATGCCGGCGAGCGAGCCGGCGTCGTCGGCGATATGTTCGAGGCAGTCGAAGAAGCAGATCAGGTCGAAGCGTTCGCCGTTGAATGGCACGTCGTCGGGGCAGTGGCCCGCGCGGATGTCGAACTGCTTGCCGGTCTTGCGCGCGCTCAGCGCCCGAGCAGTCGGGTCCATCTCGAGGCCGCTGACGGTGCCGAAGCCGGCCAGCATGTCGAGGTTGCCGCCGGTGCCGGAGCCTACTTCGAGCACCCGTGCGCGGCGCGGTAACGCGAGCCGTTCGAGCAGCGTGCGCAGCACGTCGCGCCGCGCGCGAAACCACCAGTGTCCAGCTTCGGTCTCGGCCATTTCGAGGTAGGCATCGGGAGACATGATTAACTCCTCAACTGTCAGTGGCCGACTACGCGAAACCGTGGCGCGGCACGCCTGCGTGTCGGTTCGACGCGCCCCACATGCGCTACGCGCGCATCCTGGCGCACGCCCGGCAACATGCTGACCTTGCTCTTCGCCTGATAGCGGCGCCGCACCAGATAAACGGGCCGTTCCTTCGACTCGTAGTAAATGCGGCCGACGTATTCGCCGATCACGCCGATGCCGATCAGCTCGATGCCGCCCATGAACAGCATCACCGAGATCGTCGACGCGTAACCGGGCACCGGATTGCCCGACCACAGCGTGCGGCCGATGACGAACCCGCCGTAGACGAACGCGAGCGTGGCGATGGACAGTCCGATATAAGTCCAGCTGCGCAACGGCACCGTGCTGAAGCTCGTGATGCCTTCGAGCGCGAAGTTCCACAGCCGCCAGCCGGAGAACTTCGAGTGACCGGCGCTGCGCGGCTCGCGTTCGTATTCGACGATCACGGTGCGGTAGCCGACCCACGCGAACAGGCCCTTCATGAAGCGACGACGCTCCGGCAGGCTGCGCAGTGCGTTGACCACCTGACGATCGATCAGCCGGAAATCGCCGACATTCTCCGGCAGCTTCACTTCGGACAGTGCGTTGTGCACGCGATAGTAGAGCGCGGCTGCCGTGCGTTTGGCGAACGTATCGCACAGGCGGTTCGTGCGTTTGGCCGCGACTACTTCGGCGCCCGCGCGCCAATGCTCGACCATCACCGGGATCAGGCTCGGCGGGTCCTGCAGGTCCGCGTCGATCGGAATCACCGCATCGCCGAACGCTTCGTCGATGCCGGCGGTCAACGCCGCTTCCTTGCCGAAGTTGCGTGTCAGGTCGATCACCCGAATGCGACGGTCGCGGCTGCTCTGCGCGATCAGCCGATCGAGCGTCGCGTCGCTGCTGCCGTCGTTGATACAGACGATCTCGAAGCGCGTGCCGTCGATCGATTCGAGCACCGGCACGACTGCCGCGAAGAAGCGTTCCACCGCGTCCTGCTCGTTATAGAACGGCACGACGAGTGAGATCAGTGGCGTGGTTGTATGAGTTGGCATGACGCTTCCCCGTTTATCGAATGATTCGAGCCGCGTGCGAATAGGCGAGGGCGGCGCGCTCGTCGCGTTCTTCGTCCATTGCGCGCACGCGGCGCATGACGAGCAGCAGCACCAGCAGCAGAACGATCGGGCCGATCTGCGGCAACTCGGTCGTGCGGTTGAAGAGTTCATAGGCCGGCAGCAGCCACGCAAGCGCAATCACGCTCTGCTCGCCGCGCAGCCAGCCTCTGTCGAGCCCGAGCGCGGTCAGGCAGGCCGTCGCGATGCCGAGCCACGCCAGTTCGTAGTGCCACACGTACGGGTTAGTCAGCAACGTGGCGACGACGAGGCTCGCCGCGCGCAGCCGCGTGTCGCGCGTGTTGCGCCACACGTGCCATGCGGCTGCCGCAGCAATCAGCCCAACGCAGGCGTGGACCGCAAAGGCCGCGACGATCGGCGCGCCGCCCTCGCGCAGCACAGCGAACACGGTTGGCGACGCGAGCCAGTAGCCGCGGCATTGTTCGAGCAGCGTCTCGCGGGCAATGCCGGTGTTGATGAAGAAGAGCCGCACCGTTTGCACGCCGCAGACCAGCACGCTGATCACGCCGAGCAGCGCCGCGCTGAACGCGGCGGCCGCCAGCGTGCGCCATGCGCGCGCGGCGATCAGCACAAGCGGAAACAGCACGGCCATCTGCGGCTTGATCGCGAGCAGGCCGAGGCACAACCCCGCGCGTACCGGATGGCGACGCAGCCAATGCAGCGTGAGCGCCGCGATGCCCGCGGTCAGCAGCGAGTTCTGACCGAACAGGGCTGGCACGAACACGCACGGCGAGGCCGCGACGACGAACCATGCGAAGCGCGATCCCCTGAAGCTGTCGGCAAGGCCCGACACTCGCAGCGTGCCCGCGCTGAGCAGCGCAATGCCGCCGCCGACGAACACGAAGTACATGACGAGCCGCGGCAATAGCGCGAGCGGCGAGATCAGCACGAGGAAGGTCGGCGGGTAGAGCCAGGGCATCACGCTGTCTTGCTTGACGGTCGTGAATAGCGCGCGCTGCAGCTTGTCGAACAACGCATGGTCGTAGACCTGCATCGCCGAACCGTGCAGCAGTCCATACGAGGCCGACCAGAAAATCGAAAAGTCCTCACCGGGACGCGTGAGGCGCTGGTCGGTGAAGCCGTGGCTCGCATAGGCCCACAACCCGATGATCACCGCATACAGCGCGCACATTCCGCTGCAGTAGAAGACGATGCGCTCGTGCGTGAGCCAGCCGCGAATCTCGCTGTCGCCGCTGCGCATGCGTAGCTGTGATGCGTACATGATCCCCGCCCCCGTGTGATCCGGATCAGGTCTGTCGACCCTCCGTTCGTTCTGTTTATTGATTCCGTTTTGTATGTGTCTGCGCGTGACATCGAATCAAAACCCGTGTCGTTGCGCTGAACCGGTCAGCTCATTGTTGGCGGAAATTTATGTGACTTTCAAGCTCGCGTTTTCCTGGCCGCGAGTCACGCGCTGCCGATTCACCCAATTAACGGGCCAAACGGTCAGCGTTGTGTGCGCCAACGCACCAAGCCGTCTCATCGATGAGACGCTTTGGACCGGCGCGCCATTCGGGAAGGCCGATTTCTCAGCGATATTCCGTTTTTACCGGCTCAGGGAAAGTCCTGGACAAAAAATGCCGAGCCTTGTCCAACGGGGCTTTACGCGTTCCGCGAAGTGTTCGGCGGCCTATGCGAAACGTTGCGGATTCGGACATTCCGGACGCGAATCGGGCGCGAGGCTCGAGGCCAGTCGGCTCGAACCCCTGTCGTTACGCTGTTTTCGCAAAGCTGGTCCCGTCCTTGCGATGGGGAGTGCGCGGAAGTCGACGACACGATGCTGCGGACCTGACAGACAGCACACCATGGCGCGAGAGAGAGCCAACGTCGACTGACCAGCGGGTGCTGGCCTCGAGCCGGCGCCAAGAAAAAATCACGAAAGACGGGGGATGTATGTACAACAAGTTCACGCGACTGCGCGGCGGTAACAAGCTCATGAGCGGCGCCCATCGTGCGGCCATGCTGCGTCAGCGGCACACGGCCGCAATGCTGCGGCTTGCCCGGCAGCTGCCGCTTCACTTCCCACGTTTCCTCCAGTTCGTGTCGCCCAGCGTTACGCCCATGCGGATCAAACACCGCGCGACGCTGACCGGGCGGCGAAACTAGCTCGCAGTTTTCCGCAGTTCCCAGCAGTGCCCGTAGTGCCACCGCCCACGCCAATCCTGGTAACGGGTTTAAATCGTTAGTCCTCCACAGGAGTCGAATCATGAAGAACATCATCGCTACCGCAGCCCGTTTCGTTCGTGACGAAGACGGCGTGACCGCCATCGAATATGGGCTGCTCGCCGGCCTGATCGCGCTGTTGATCATCGGCGGCGTGACCCTGCTCGGCCAGCATCTGCAGACGATTTTCAACAACCTCGCGGACTCGGTCTGAGTCATCTTGCCGACGGACGAACCTCACGATTCGTCCGTCACTTTCCAACTGAATACGGGGGCCTGTCATGAAGAAGCTGATTGCGCGCGCGCTGCGTTTCGCTCACGACGAAGACGGCGTGACCGCCATCGAATACGGTCTGCTCGCCGGCCTGATTGCACTGCTGATCATCGGCGGTGTGACCACGCTCGGCACCAACCTCAGCGCGATCTTCAACAATCTCGCCGACTCGATCTGACGCGGCTCGATCATCCATCACGAGGTCGTCATGACGCTGCCACTTCTGCCGCCACATCCTGTACCGCTGTGCGTGATCGTGCTGGCGATCGTGGCAGCGAGCACGGATCTCACCGCGAGGCGCATTCCCAATCGCCTGATCGTACTCGGGCTCGCCGTCGCGCTTGCCGTGCAGATGTCGATTCACGGGCCGCTCGCCGGCGCGCTCGACTGGCTGAGCGGCGCCGCGTGCGGCTTCGCTTTGCTGTTGCCGTTCTATCTGCTGCGCGGCATGGCCGCCGGCGATGTGAAGCTGCTGATGACGATCGGCGCATGGGTCGGACCCGCGCTGACCTGGCGGATCGCGCTCGCCACTTTTCTGATCGGCGGACTCTGGTCGCTGCTGATCGTGCTGTGCCGCGGCAGATTCGCGCGCTTGCTCGCGAATCTGCGGCAACTGATCGGCGGGTTCGTCGTCGCGCCGCTCAGACAACCGAGCCTGATCGATGCGCGCTCTGGATCGGTCGGGTCGATTCCCTACGGCGTTGCGATCGCGGCCGGCACCCTCGGAATGCTGTTCGCGGCCGCGCTGTAGCCGGACGTTTCCACTGAACGATGCGGGAGTGTTGCCATGAAAAACAGTCGGGCTTTAGTGATGCTGACGATCGCCGTGCTGGCGGGCCTCGCGGCCGTGAGTTTCGCGTCGCGCTGGTTGCTGCAGACCTCGTCGGCCGCGGTGACGTCGGTCGCGGTGGCGTCGTCGGACATCAGTCTCGGCCAGCCGCTGAACCAGAACCTGATTCACATGGTCAGCTGGCCGACTTCGAGCGTGCCGCCCGGTGCGTTCGCCGACGGCAAGGCGCTCGAAGGGCGCGTGCTGCTGACGAGTCTCGCGCCCGGCGAGCCGGTGCTCGAATCGAAGCTCGCGCCGCAGGGCACCAAGGGCGGCCTGTCCGCGGTGATCGGCGAAGGCCATCGCGCGATCACGGTGCGGGTGAACGACGTGGTCGGCGTCGCGGGCTTCGCGCTGCCGGGCAACTACGTCGACGTGATCGTCAACACGCAGCAGGCGAACAAGACCGACGCGGCGCAAAGCATCTCGAAGATCGTGCTCGAAAAGATCCTCGTGCTCGCGGTCGCGCAGCAGGTGAGCCGCGACGACACCGCGCCGAAAGTGGTCAACGCGGTGACGCTCGAAGTGACGCCCGAGCAGGCCGAGAAGCTCGACCTCGCACGCAGCGTCGGCACGCTGTCGCTGGTGCTGCGCAACCAGGTCGACAAGCAGACCCCGAGCACCGGCGGCGCGACCAAGCTGACCTTGCTCGACGTGCCGGTGCCGGCTTCGGCGCCCGCCGCACCCGAAGTGCGTCCGGTGCGCACCCACTATGCGGCACGTCCGGCGCCCAGGCGCGATTGCGTCGGCGTGCTGTCGGGAGTGACGGGCAGCGTCGAATGTTTCTAGCGCGGTCGCGGCGCGCCGGTTTTTGACTGACGCCGCGATCTGAATCAGAAGGCAATCAAAAGACGTCTCGGTTCACCTATCGAGCGACGGGGGCAGCAACATGAAAACACAACAACGGTTCTCATCCGGTGGCGGCAAGCGTTGCCGCTCGCTCGGCGGCACGGTGCTAGCCGCCGCGTTATGCGCCGGGTTAACGGCTGCGCACGACAGCGCCGCTCAAACGATGGCCGCCGCGCAAATGCCGCCGGGCTGGGGCGCGCAGGCCGCGCCGCTGCCGGTCGGCCGGGGCGCCGTGCCGATGCTGGTGAGCAACACGCCGATGCCGACCGGCGCGACGAGCGGCCGGATGGTCGCCCCCGCGCAGCTGACCGGGCCGAACTGCACCGGCGAGATTCGCGACGAATCGAACGTGTCGGTCGCGGTCGGCAAGTCGATCCTGGTTCCGCTCGTCGAGCCCGCGCGCAACCGCACGCTCGGCAATCCGGTCGTCGCGCAGGCGACGCTCGTGTCGCAGCGCACGCTGTACGTGGTCGGCATGAGCGTCGGCACCACGAACATGATCGTGCAGGGCCGCAGCGGCGCATGCCAGATCATCGACGTGAGCGTCGGCGTCGATGCCGACGGGCTGCAACGCACACTCGCGCAACTGCTGCCGAACGAGCGCGGCATTCGCGTGTCGAGCGCGGCCGGCAACCTCGTGCTCGCGGGCCGCGTATCGAGCGGGCAGGCCGCGCAGCAGGCGATGAGCATCGCCGGCGCTTACGCGGGTGCGCAACCGACCCAGCAAGACCAGTCGAGCACCGCGAGCTTCGGTAACGGCGGTTCGATCTCGCAGCAGAGCTCGAGCGTTAGCAAGGGCTCCGAAGTCATCAACATGATGTCGGTCGATTCGCCGCAACAGGTGATGCTCGAAGTGAAGGTCGCCGAGGTGTCGAAGACGCTGCTCAATCAGTTGGGTGCAGCGGTCAACATCCAGGGCGGCTTCGGTTCGTGGACCGGCGCGCTGGTGAGCAGCCTGCTCGCCGGCGTCAGCAGCGGTATCGCGGTGAGCAAGGCGAACAACAGGCCGTTCAACATCGCCGTCGACGCACAGAAGAGCGACAGCCTCGGCAAGATTCTCGCGGAGCCGAACCTCGTCACGCTGAGCGGCCAGGAGGCGTCGTTTCTCGCGGGCGGCCGGGTCTTCATTCCGGTGCCGCAAAGCAACGGCACGGGCGGCTCGACGATCACGCTGCAGGAAGAAGAGTTCGGCGTCGGCCTCAAGTTCACGCCGACCGTGCTCGCCGGCAGCCGCGTGAATCTGAAGGTCGCGCCGGAAGTGTCGGAACTGTCGCCGACCGGCGTCACCGTCCAGGCGACCGGCACGAGCAGCAGCGCGATCCTGCCGCTGATCACGACGCGGCGCGCGTCGACGACGGTGCAGATGAACGACGGCGAGAGCTTCGCGATCGGCGGGCTGATTCAGAACAACATCACCGGCGCGTTGAAGGCGCTGCCCGGTATCGGCGAAGTGCCGGTACTCGGCGCGCTGTTTCGCAGCACGTCGTTCCAGCAGGATCGCACGGAGCTGATCTTCATCGTCACCGTGCATCTGGTGAAGCCGCTGCCGCCGGGCGACTATCCGCTGCCGACCGATAGCTTCACCGGCGTGTCCGACGGCACCGTCTACGCGACCGGCAACATGGAAGGCCGCCGGCCCGCCGCACTGCCGAACGCGCCGCAGATGCCCGCGCAACCGCAACCGCAACCGCAACCCGCGGCGCCCGCACCGGTTCCGACGCCGGCACCGACCGAAGGCTCGGCCGCCCCCGCCGCGCTGCTCCCGCGCGACACCCAGGCGGACCGGCCGGCACCGTCGGCGGCGATGCCACCGGCCGACAAGACGGCAACTACGCCAACGTCGGCAACGCAAGTGCAAACCGGCGCCGAACCAACACTCGCCAAAGCCGACGCCACGAGCCCAGGCAACCCGACGCTCAAGGCCACCCGGCTCAACCCGTAACGCGCCGCGAAGGAGACTCTCATGAAACTCGAACATCTTCTGATCACGCGCCGCGCGGCGTTGCTGCTGACGGTGTGCACCACGCTGGTCGGCTCGTTGAGCGGCTGCATGTCGAGCTCGCCGATCTGGGACGCGCACGTCGGCGACGCCGTGCGCACCGTAACGCAGATGCAGATCATCGATCCGCATGCGGGCGAGCACACGCCGTCGACACCGGGAGTCGACGGCAGGGCCGCGGTCGCCGCGCAGCAGCAGTACGACAAGTCGTTCCAGACGCCGGCCACGACGTTCAATCCGTTCGTGATCGGGATCGGCAGCAACGGCGGCAGTCAGTGATGGCGGACGCGGGGGAACATCATGATCAACATCCTGGCTCTCTCTGAAGACGGTGCACGGCTCGCTCAGATCGCGCATCTGAGCGGCGAAGCCGGCGACTACCGGATCACGCGCGCGATGGGCACGCCGTCGCTGCTCGGCGAACGCGGCAATACGCTCGACGCGTTCGACGTGCTGATCGTCGACGCCGCGTCGCTGAAGGATGCGGAGCTCGCGGTGGTGGAGCGGCTGCATCGCGAGCATGGGCGGCTCACCTGCATCCTGCTGATCCCCGACGCGTCGCCGCAGACGCTGATCGCCGCGATGCGCGCGGGCTTTCGCGACGTGCTGAACTGGCCGCTCGATTCGCGCCAGTTCGCCGACGCGTTGCAGCGCGCACAGGCGCAGAGCCTGCAAGGCGGCACGCGCGACACGCGGATTCTGTCGTTCGTGTCGTGTAAGGGCGGCGCGGGCACCAGCTTCATCGCCGCGAACGTCGCACATGCGATCGCAAGTCTGCCGCAGAAAAAACGCGTGCTGCTGATCGATCTGAACCAGCAGTTCGCGGATGCCGCGTTCCTCGTCTCCGACCAGACGCCGCCGTCGACGTTGCCGCAAATCTGCGCGCAGATCGAGCGCATGGATGCCGCGTTCTTCGACACGAGCGTCGTGCACGTGAGCGACAGCTTCCATATCCTCGCCGGCGCGGGCGATCCGGTGAAGGCGGCCGAGGTGAAGGAAGACCGTCTCGAGTGGCTGCTCGGTGTCGCCGCGCCGCATTACGACTTCGTGCTGTTCGATCTCGGCCAGACGCTGAACCGGCTGTCGATGCTCGCGCTGGATCGCAGCGACCAGATTCATCTGGTGCTGCAGGCGAACATGCCGCACGTGCGCGCCGGCCGCCGGCTGCAGGAGATTCTGTGCTCGCTCGGCTACGCGCAGGAGCAGATGCGGCTGATCCTGAACCGCTATACGCGGCACGGCGAGCGGCCGCGCGCCGCGCTCGAATCCGTGCTCGGCATGAGCGCGTATCAGGTGATTCCCGAGGATGCCGATACGGTGACCGATTCGATGAACCAGGGACTGCCGGTGTCGAAGACCGCGCGCGGCAGCGGGGTTGCGCGCAGCCTGCAGGCGCTCGCCGAAAACATCGCGGCGCGCGCGAACAAACCGGGGCGCTCGCGCGCGAAAGGTGAGTCGCTATTCGGGCGGCTGCTCGGCCGCCAGCCGCCGCCGAAACTCGAAACGCTTTAACGCTCCAACGCCACACGATCAGAACAGGGGAACGTCATGTCGCTTCGTGAGCAGATTTCCGCGCAACGCGTGCAGCCGCTGGGCGAACGCCAGGACCCGGCGGCCGCCGGCATGTTGCGCGGCGCATACCAGAAACTGAAACGCGAGATTCATCAGGCGGTGCTCGAACGCGTCGAGCTCGAACGGCTGTCGAGGTTGCCGCCCGAGCAGGTCCGCCAGGAGATCGCGACGCTGATCGGCCGCATTCTCGAAGACCAGAAGGCGCCCGCCAACGATCTCGAACGCCGGCAACTCGTCGGCGACGTGCACGACGAAATGTTCGGCTTCGGTCCGCTCGAAGTGCTGCTGCGCGACCCGACCGTGTCCGACATTCTGGTGAACACGCATCGTCATACCTACGTCGAGCGCCGTGGCCGGCTGGAGGCGACCGATGTGACCTTCTACGACGACGCGCATCTGATGAAGGTCATCGAGAAGATCGTCTCCGGCGTCGGCCGCCATATCGACGAATCGAGCCCGATGGTCGACGCACGCCTGCCGGACGGCTCGCGCGTGAACGCAATCATCCGGCCCTGCGCGATCGACGGTCCGTTGCTGTCGATTCGCCGTTTCGCCGCGAATCCGTTGCAGGTTGCCGACCTGATCGAATTGCAGAGCCTCACGCCGCCGATGGCCGAAGTGCTCGACGCGCTGGCGCGCGCGAAGGTGAACATCCTCGTGTCGGGCGGCACGGGCAGCGGCAAGACCACGCTGCTGAACGTGCTGTCGGGATTCATTCCGGGCGACGAGCGCATCGTCACGATCGAGGACGCCGCCGAGTTGCAGCTGCGCCAGCAGCACGTGCTGCGGCTGGAGACGCGTTCGCCGAACATCGAGGGACGCGGCGAGATCACGCAGCGCACGCTGGTGCGCAACGCGCTGCGGATGCGCCCCGACCGCATCATTCTCGGCGAGGTGCGCGGCGCCGAAGCGCTCGACATGCTGAACGCGATGAACACCGGCCACGAAGGCTCGCTGTCGACGATCCACGCGAACACACCGCGCGATGCGCTGACGCGCCTCGAAAACATGATGACGCTCGGCGGCCTGTCGCTGCCGACACGCACGATGCGCCAGCAGATTTCGTCGGCGATTTCGGTGGTCGTGCAAGCCACGCGTCTGACCGACGGACGCCGCAAGATCGTCAGCATTTCGGAACTGACCGGCATGGAGGGCGACATGATCAACATGCAGGAGATCTTCGTGTTCCGCCGCTCCGGCGTCGATACGAAGGGCAACGTGCGCGGCCATTTCTGCGCGACCGGCGTGCGGCCGAAATTCGCCGAGCGCTTGCAGGCATTCGGCGTGGCGCCGTCGGAGCAGATCTACGATCCGGCGCGGCGCTTCGAAACGACATGACGTGCACGGGCGACGCGCACAGACCGCTTGCCCGGTGTTTCAGGAGACTTGCATGAGCCCGATTTTCTACGCGTCGATCATTCTGCTGTTCGCGGCCGTGGTGCTCGCGACGGGTGGTGTCTACGAGTATTGGAACAGCCGGCACGGGCCGGTCGCGCGCCGCGTCGATTCGCGGATTCGCGCGGTATCGGCCGGCGGTCCGATGAGCCGGCAGCGTCTGTCGATTCTGAAGACGCGCACGATGGCCGAGTCCGCGGTGCTCGCGCGGCTGCTGCTGCGTATTCCGCGCGTGCATGCGCTCGATCTGTTTCTGCAGCAGTCGGGGCTGTCCTGGTCGGTCGGTCGTTTCTTCGGCACCTGCGCGGTGTTGCCGCCTTTCGTGCTGATCGTGGGTGCGAGCCTCAGGGTGCCGTGGATCTTCACGGCTGCCGCCGCCGCTCTATGTGCGTTGCTGCCGATCGTCTACGTACAGCGGCGCCGCCACCGGCGCATTCGTCAGCTCGAACGGCAACTGCCGGACGTTTGCGACATGCTGTCGCGAGCATTGCGCTCGGGCCATGCGTTCACCGGCGCGATCGATATGGTCGGCGCCGAGTTCGCCGAGCCGATGAGCGGCGAGTTCCGCATCGTGTTCGACGAGATCAACTACGGCGTGTCGATCAGCGAGGCGCTGACGAATCTCGCGACACGGGTGCCGATTCGCGATCTGCGTTACTTCGTGATCGCCGTCGTGATCCAGCGCGAGACGGGCGGCAATCTCGCCGAAGTGCTCGACGGCATCACCGCGCTGATCCGCGACCGCTTCAAGCTGTTCGACAAGGTTCGCGTGCTTTCCGCCGAAGGCAGGATGTCCGCGTGGGTGCTCGGCCTGCTGCCGTTCGGCGTCGGCGGCGCGATGATGGCGATCAATCCGGGGTTCCTGAACGTGCTGTGGCGGGACCCGGCGGGCGTCAGGATGATCGCGGTGGCGAGCATCGCCATGCTGTTCGGCATTCTGTGGATGCGGCACATCGTGAAGATCCGCGTTTGAGCGGGCTCGAGGTCATCGGAGAAGGACCATGCAAACACTGAACATCACGCAGATTCTGTTGCTCGCCGGCGTCTTCGCGATCGTTTTCGCGGCCGTGTTCGGCGCAATGCATCTGAGCACGCCGCGCGACATGAGCCGCCGCATCGAGCAGGCGGGCGGTGCGAATGCGGTGCCCGCGCCGGAGCAACTCGACGCCGCCGCGCAGACGCCGTGGTACGAAAAGCTCGTCGAGATCTCGCAGCCGATCTCGAAGCTGTCGGTGCCGAAGGACGGCTGGGAGCAATCCGCGCTGCGCGTGCAGTTGATGAACGCCGGCTGGCGCTCGGCCAACGCCGTGCCGGTCTATCTGGCCGCGAAGACCGCGCTCGCGCTGACGTTGCCGCTGCTGGCGATGCTCGCGCTGTACGGCTCGTCGTTCGCGAGCTCGCTGCTCGAACGCGCGATCGTGCTCGTCGCGGTGGCCGCGTTCGGCTACTACCTGCCGAACATCGTGCTGTCGCGCCGCACCGCAGCGCGCCAGCGCAGCCTCGTCGAGGACTTTCCCGATGCGCTCGATCTGCTGACCGTGTGTGTGGAAGCGGGGCTGGGCCTCGACGCGTCGCTGATGAAAGTCGGCGAGGAAATCCGCCTGCGCAGCGCAGTGGTCGCGAGCGAGCTCGAACTGATGCTGCTAGAAATGCGCTCGGGTTTCTCGAAGGAAAAGGCACTGCGCAATTTTTCGCTGCGCACCGGCGTGGAAGACATCGACTCGTTCAGCGCGATGCTGATCCAGGCCGAGCGCTTCGGCACCAGCATCGGCGCGTCGCTGCGCGTGCTGTCCGATACGCTGCGCACGCGCCGCCGGATGCGCGCCGAGGAGCGGGCCGCGAAGATTGCGCTGAAGCTGCTGTTTCCGTTGATGTTCTGTATCTTTCCGGCGCTGCTCGTCGTGCTGATGGGGCCCGCGATGATTCATATCTATCGCGATCTGCTGCCGAGCATGGCGGGCGGCGCATGAGCAGAGCCTGTTATGAGTTGTCGCGCGTCTCGGCGCGTCTGCCCTGGAAGACCGGGAGCCGCCAGCCGTAGCGCAGCGACGCGAGCCGCACCATCACGCAAGCCAAGGTCGCGAACCACGGCGTCCACCAGTCCGTCCAGCCCGCATACGCAAAGCCGACCTGCACCGCCGCGCCGAACAGCGCGGCAGACGCATAGATCTCGCGCTCGAGAATCGCGGGCACGCGCGAGAGCACGACGTCGCGCATCACACCGCCGCCCACCGCGCTGACGACGCCGAGCAGAATCGCGAGCTCGGCATTGTGGCCATACGTGAGCGCTTTCTGCGCGCCCGACACCGCGAATAGACCGAGCCCGATCGCATCGAAGAACAGCACCGGCTGACGCAGCCGGCGCACCTGCGGATACGCGAGAATCGTCACCGCGGACGCGGCGAGCGCGGTGGCCAGATACCGCCAGTTCGACAGCCCCGCCGGCGGGATTGCGCCGATGCACACGTCTCGCACGATGCCGCCGCCGCACGCGACCATGAAGGCGATCACGACAATGCCGAACAGGTCGAGCCGCCGTTGACGCGCGGCGACCGCGCCGCTGATCGCGAATACGAAGGTGCCGATCAGATCGAGAATGGTATAGACGGCGTGTGAATTCACTGAGTGGTTTCGTGTTGGTCGAGCGAGACACCGGCCCCGCACAGCATGGCTTCGAGACCCGTACGCAAGGTCGGGTCGAGCGCCGGTGCGAATTTCGGCGAGTGATAGCTTGGGATTTCGTTGAGAGTTTTCACTGCGGACGCGTGGCGCCGTGCACCGATCGCGCTCGACATCGTTCCGATCAGCTTCGACATGGAGGGCTCCTTGTTGGCATGAACGCCAGGGAAGGCGCGGCGAAAGGCGGACCGTCGGTCAGGATCTCGCGGGCGGCGCGCTTGCGGACTCGCTTTCGAGCAGGCTATGCGAAAGCTTGCTGAGCAGACGTTCGAGCGTTTTAAGCTCGTTCGCGCTGAGCGCCTTCGCGAGTTCGACTTCGAGCTCGGTGCCTACCGCTTCGGATGCCTGCGCAACTTCGAGGCCGTGATCGGTGGCGCGTAATGCGATGCTTCGACGGTCCGATGCATGCATGTTGCGACTGATCAGGCCGCGTGTTTCAAGTTCGGCGAGGACTTTGGACAGCAGCGTTTTTTCGATCAGCGCGCGTTGCGAAACGGCCTTAGGCGTGATGTCGGGTTCCGCACAGACGAGGCGCAGCACGCGCAGCGCACGCACGTCGAGATCCCAGCGCTCGCGATAGACGATGTTCGCGCGGTTGATCAGCAGCGCGCTGGTCAGATCGAGCCTGAAAGTCAGGAAGTCCGAGTACAAGAATTTGCTCCGCTGTCGGCCGTCTTGCGCAGTGCAGGCATTATAGGCAAGTAGTTGAAATTTTCAAATACTTACGCGGAACGGACTGCATGCGCAGTCAAAGCTGTTTGCAATAAAACGTGGTGGCGCAGAACGCGCCGTCGGGCATCAGCGCGTAGTTCGGCACGCTGCCGACACGTAGCCAGCCGGCGCGCTGATAGAGCCGCTCGGCATCGCCGCCGGTTACGGTGTCGAGCACGAGAACCGATTTTTTCTCTTCCCGCGCGACGCGATCGAGTTCGCTCATCAGAGCGTGCGCGACGCCGCGGCGGCGTGCTTTTCTGTGCACGAGCATCTTCGCGACGTCGGCGCGATGCGGCTGATTTTCGGGTTGCGCGGTGATCAATTGCACGGTGCCGACGATGCTGCCGTCCCGGTCTTCAGCGATCAACAATGCGCGTTCTCCGCGCGCGACGCCCTCCGCGACGTTGCGCCAGAACACGAGCGCGGTGTTGCGCGAGATCGGCAGCATGAAGCTGACCGACGCTCCGCCTTCCACGCAGTCGATCAGCACGTCGGCGAGCGCTTCGACGCAGGCGGCCGCTTCGTTCGGGCCGACGCGCCGTATGGTC
Organism: Paraburkholderia sp. JPY465; assembly: GCF_050436725.1. Classification (NCBI taxonomy): domain Bacteria; kingdom Pseudomonadati; phylum Pseudomonadota; class Betaproteobacteria; order Burkholderiales; family Burkholderiaceae; genus Paraburkholderia; species Paraburkholderia sp. JPY465. The sequence continues at coordinate 1,166,812 of NZ_JBNDMT010000002.1, read as the reverse complement.
ACGTTATCGCTCATCCGTTTCTCCGATCGTTGATTGGCGTTGTGCTCAGCGCGACGAGATAGCGCGCGCGTTTGCGAGTGGGGTTACGGAACACGATCGGGCTGTCGAGCCGCATCGCCAGGCAATCGCCTGTCTTGAGCCGCCAACTGGTGTCGCCGATCGTGATTTCCATCGAGCCGTCGAGCATCCACACCTGTTGATGGATGTCCGCGTCACGCGCGCCGGTTTCGTAACTGACCCGCTGACCCGCGGGGAAGTTGACCTCGACCAACTGGATCGCCGAGCGCGCGGTAGGCGACAGATGACGTCGCACATAGCCGGAGCTCGGGTCGGTCCATACCGGCTGCTCGGCCGCGCGACTGACTGGCGACGGCGCAGCCGCGGGTGCGCCTTCCTGCTCGAATAGCGACGCGAGCGGCACGTTCAACGCGGTTGCAAGTTTGTCGAGCACGGTCGCGGTGGGGCTGCTCTGCCCGCGCTCGATCAGCGAGATGTTCGAGCGGCTGACCTTGCTGCGTTCGGCCAGCGCGTCGAGAGACCAGTTCTGAGCGTCGCGTAGCGCTTTGACTCGCCGTGCGATCAGGGCGTTGATGTCCATGTCGTCCAGTTTAAGGGATCGGGCATCCAGTAAACTAGAGAATGGCTTTTTTGTTGTCAATATCGGGCGGTCGCCTCGTGCTTCAAGTCAACGAGCTTTTCTGCTTCTCAGGTGTGTTCGGCGTGCTTTCGGCATTCGACGCCATCCTGCCCGCCGGTGTATCGAGAGGCAATGCCGCCAGTTGTTCACGCAGGGCGCCTGTCATGCTGTCGAACGCGATCTGCTGACTGGTCGTGAGCGGCGCGGTGCGGGTTCGGCTTGTCAACACGAGCGGATCGATCGGTTGACCATATTCGCGCACCTCGAAATGCAGATGCGGCCCCGTCGCCGTGCCAGTACTGCCTACCGCGCCGAGTGGTTGTCCTTCGGTCACCGGCTTGCCGACACGCAAATCGCGGGCGAACGCGGACAGGTGCGCGTAGTGCGTCGTAAAGCCTCGCGGATGACTGAGTACGACGATCTTGCCGTAACCGGCTTTGAAGCCAATGAAGCGCACCGTTCCTGAGGCGGCGGCGCCGACAGGTGTTCCCTTCGGTGCGGCAAAGTCCACACCTGTGTGCATCAGGTGTTGGCCCTTGACCGGATGGGTCCGGTAACCGAAGGGCGAACTGAGCCTAACGTCATCGACAGGCATGGAAAATGGCTTGGTTGCAAGCCTGCGTCCGTCGAATGAATAGTAGTCTCCATCGGTGCGTCCCGGCGCGATGAACCACACGGCCTGGTAGAACTCGCCGCCCGATTGGACTTCGACGGCCGTTACGCGCTTGCGCTGTACGTCTGTATCGTCGTGTCCGTAGAGAACATGATAAGTGTCGCCCTTGTGCGCACGCGCGGCGAGGTCGAGGCGAGGAGCGAAAAGATGCTCGATCTGCTGTTGTATCTCCACTGGCACGCTGGCTCGTGCCAGGGTGTCGCGCAACGTGCCTTCGATCCGTCCCGCGTAAGAACCGCTGTCGACCTCCGGCATGACAAGCGGCGCAGCGTCGGATAGCCGACTGTAACTGGTTCTGCTAACGGATTCAGTGTGGGCCGGCGCAGTCACCGTTAAGGCCGAGGAAGGTTGGCTTGCACTTGATGCGTTCACGCGACTGACGATCTTCGGTTCCGTAACACAATCCGACGTACTCAGCATCGCAATGATGCCGCACAGCAATACGGCAGCCACTGGGGATTTAAATCGGCAATACGCCGAATGACTCACTTTGGCGGAAATGGCCTTAGCGCGGGAACAGACGTGACGTAAATAGCGCGAGCGCATCATTTCAAAACCTCGCAGTCGGAAAAGGGCTGCAGGGATGAATGACATCGCTTGAAACGCCGCGAAAACCCGATAAATCGACAGAGGGTTCTCTTTCGCGCTATACAACCCGGTAAGAAGAGCCTTTAGTCTATGCAGAGTGGCAAGTCGCCCATATCGGGAGAATCCGATTTTTGAGATTAACTCGGTGTCATCGCGCGCGATTGAGCTACGAGCGAGCGCGGTTGCTCAGCTTGGGTCGGGCGAACAGGAAACGCCTCGCCGTACGCGTACGTTTTTCCGCTTTCATGAATTGCCAATCAAACCTCGAATAACAATTTCCGCTTCTTTATTCGATTCGATTCAATAACTTTCAATTGGATTATGTAAGAAAAACCCTTACACCCCATTACGCATAAAATTACGCGTATTAGTAAAACTACCGATGCTGTAGTCAGACTACATTCTTGCATTACTCACCACGGAGACTCGCTACAGCCCATCCGGTTGCGCCGATTCTTCTTCCAACAGGCAAACGTTTGCAGTCATCGCTGCACGCCTGTGTTCGCGTCCGCTTCCCACCCACCCGACGCGCTCCGTTGCCCCAGAAAAGCACAATTTCGGAGAGACACCTATGCAGAAGAAACTATGGCCGGCCGTCGCGATAGCGGCGGCCGTGAGCGCCGCTGCGCACGCGGAAATTCCCACTCCTGGTCTCGACTTCGCGCCTACGTCGACGGTGCTGAACGCGTTCGCGTCGGCAGCGGCGCACCGGCGCGCGGAAACGCTCGTCAACAAGATGACGATCGACGAGAAGCTGCAGTTCATTCATTCGCAGTACGCCATGTCGGCTGTGCCGGGCGGCGGCGCGGGCTACATTCAGGGCGTGCCGCGCCTTGGCATTCCCGACCTGAACATGGTCGACTCCGCCACCGGTTCGGGCAGCACCAGCCAGCCATCGACGACCTTCCCCGCGACGCTCGCGGTGGCGGCGAGCTGGGACCGCGCGCTGTCGTGGAACTTCGGCAAGCAGATCGCGATCCAGTTGCGTCAGCAGGGCTTCGGCATGGGGCTCGGCGGTGGCACCAACCTCGCGCGTGAGCCGCGCGGTGGCCGGCTCTTCGAGTATCTCGGCGAAGATCCGGTGCTCGCCGGCGAGATGCTCGCCGAACGCACCGACGGCACACAAAGCCAGAAGGTCATCGCGACGATCAAGCACTACATGGGCAACGAGCAGGAACACAACCGCGGCGGCGGCAACAGCCAGATCGACGAGCGCACGATGCGCGAGCTCTATCTGCTGCCGTTCGAAATCGCCGCGCGCCGCGCGCAGCCGGGCAGTGTGATGTGCAGCTACAACGAGGTCAACGGCACCTATGCCTGCGAGAACTCGCACATTCTCAACGACGTGCTGAAGAACGACTGGCACTTCGAAGGTCAGGTGCAGTCGGACTGGGGCGCGGCGCATAGCACGGCACCCGCGATCAATGCCGGTCTCGACGAGGAAGAAGACGTCGGTTCGACCGTCTATCTGACGCCCACGCTGGTCAAGCAGGCGATCGCGAACGGCTCGGTGTCGACCGCGCGCGTCGACGACATGGTCGAGCGCAAGCTGTACGTGATGATCCGCACGGGCGTGATGGACGATCCGCCGAAGGGTGGCGCGACCATCGACTTCTCGGCCGCGAGAGCCTTCACGCAGTCGGTCGAAGAGCAGTCGATGGTACTGTTGAAGAACGCCAGCAATCAGCTGCCGCTCTCCGCCGGTTCGCTGTCGCGCATCGCGGTGATCGGCGGCCACGCCGACGCGGCGGTGCTGACGGGCGGCGGTTCGGGCAACACACGCGATCCGGTGACGGGCGCGTTCGCCGGTTGCGGCGGCTTGACGTTCGGCACCACGACGGGCTGCAGCTGGTGGACCAACCCGTGGCTGAAGCTGAACACGCCGATCGTGTCGGCGATCAAGGCGCTCGCGCCGCAGGCCACGGTGACCTTCGCCGGCAACAGCGATCAGCAGTCGCCGTTTGCCGCCTACACGCAGCAGCAGATCACCCAGGCAGCAACGCTGGCCGCGAACTCCGACGTCGCCATCGTAGTGGTCGCGCAGCCGGCCGGCGAGGATATCGGCGATCTGCCGAGCCTGGGCCTCGCGAATCCGACTAACCAGGATGCACTCGTCGAAGCGGTTGCGGCGGCCAATCCGCATACGATCGTCGTCGTCGAAAGCGGCAACCCGGTGCTGATGCCGTGGAAGGACAGCGTGTCGGCGATCGTCGAAGCATGGTATCCGGGCGAAGGCGGCGGCAACGCGATTGCGAACGTGCTGTTCGGCAAGGTCAATCCTTCCGGCAAGCTCCCCGTCACGTTCCCGGTGCGCGACCAGGACACGCCGACGTGGGGCACGAATGGCGCATTTGCGGCGAACCCGGTGTACTCCGAGAAGCTCGATATGGGCTATCGCTGGTACGACTCGCAGAACATCACGCCGATGTTCGAGTTTGGCTACGGCCTGTCGTACACGCACTTCGCATACTCGGGTCTATCGGTTCAGCATCTGCCGGGCGGTCTGATCGACGTGTCGTTCAACGTGCGTAACGATGGTCGCGTCGCCGGTGCGGAAGTGCCGCAGGTGTACCTCGGTGTGCCGTATCAGGGTGAGCCGCCGCGTCGTCTCGTCGGCTGGGACAAGGTTGGTCTGAACCCGGGCGAATCGCGTCGCGTGCACGTGGTCGTGACGCAGCGCATGCAGAGCGTGTGGGACACCACGAGCAACCGTTGGCGCTATGTGCCGGGCAGCACGGTGTACGTCGGCGCATCGTCGCGCGACATCCGTCTGCAGGGGCGTGGCTAAATAGTGTGACGTCGTAGCGAACGCGGGCGCGCGAAGTTGCGCGCCCGCTTGTATTACCGATTACGCTTTCAGCGTGTTCTTGTAGAACTTTCCATCCTTCATGACGATCCGCAGGTTCTGCTCCGGGTTAGCCATCAGGTCGAGATTCTCGAGCGGATTGCCATCGACGAGAAGCAGATCGGCGTATGCACCTTCTTCGAGTACGCCGAGCTTGCGCGGATACGGATTGCGGTGCCCGGACAGCGCGAGTAGTTGTCCATTGGTGCCCGTTGCCATGGTCAATGCCTCGGCTCCGCTGTACCAACGCTTCATATGCGTGAGCATCCTGCCTTGCCCCGCGGCCACGGCCTGCGAAAAGATCAGGTCCGTACCGAATGCGACCTTGATGCCATGCTTGCGCGCGAGTTTGAAAGCGCGATCGGTGCCCGCGATCACGTCGAGAAACTTCTCGCGACTCTGCGGGGCGAGCGGGCCCACGTCGTCTTCGTTGACGAACGGCTGCGTGCTCAACCATGTGCCGTTCTTCGCCATCAACGCCGCGGTCTTGTCGTCCATCAGATGAGCGTGCTCGATGCACTGCACGCCTGCCGCAACGGAGCGCTGAACCGCTTCGGGCATGTACGCATGCGAGAGCACATAGGTGCCCCAGTCGGCCGCTGTTTCGACGGCCGCGCGCAACTGCTTTTCGGTGAAGGTGAGCATGTCGAGCGGGCTGCGCGGCGTCGATACGCCACCGGAGCCGACCAGCTTGATCTGCGTCGCGCCCTGGATGAACTGCTCGCGAACGCGCAAGCGGACTTCGTCTTCCGTGTCGGCGATCGCGAAGCCACCGTCCCGTTCCAATTGGGTGATCTGGCTGCTGGTGCGCGGCATTTCGCTCAGTGCGCGAAAATCGCCGTGACCGCCGGTGGTCGTGATCATCGCGCCAGACGGATAGATGCGCGGTCCGGAAATCATGCCGCTATCGATTGCCTGCTTCAGCGCGAATGACGGGCCGCCCGCGTCGCGGATCGTCGTAAAGCCGCGCAGTAGCGTGCGTTCGGCTTCAGCGCTTGCGGCAATATGGACGAGCGAAATGTCGGATTGAAGGATGACCTGAACCGGCACCGCCGCGAGCAGTGCATGCCAGTGCATGTCGATCATGCCGGGCATCATCACCTTGCCACCGCAATCGACCAGCGTCTTGCCGTCGATCGAAGCCGGTTGACCTCGACCCAACTGGCTAATGCTGTCACCCTCGACAACCATATAGAGGCCGTCACGCAACGTCGACGATTTGCCATCGAACAAACGGAAGTTCGTGAACAGCACCGGCTTCGCGGGCGGTGCTGGCGGCACGGTGGTTTGGGCATTGCTGAGTCCGGGCAGTACCAGACTCAACATCGATGCGGCGAGACCAGTGACAAAACCGCGGCGCGACAGGTCGGCACTAATACGGCGGTTTGCATATTGCACTTGTGACTTGTCGCAAAGACATGAAGAAGATGGACTGACTATTTTATTGCCAAGATACTTTCCTGAAGGCATAGCTCACCCCATGACGTGGACCACTGTGCATCGAAAGCCGCCGTCTGACTACAGTTCACAATTGGCGACGTGAGAGTCAAGCCAGCACAGAGTATCTGCTGCGAACGTGGATGGCAAATGCGTGAGCGGAGTGCGGAAATGATCGGTCGAACTAAGGTAGTGCGACGAGCGGGCGTAGCGAGGGCCAGCCCGCCGAATCGGTGAACGCCGAATCTTCGAGTATTCAGTGGCGGCGCTGAAATTCCCAATTGTCCGAACCGGACCGGCAGAATCGCGGAGTGAGATGCATGGTTTGTCCTCTTGCACTGAGGTCGATTGCCGCGACCCGGCATGTTCGCGCTTCTTCCTTGACCGTGTGTGAGGGTGTGATCGTCGCGTGGACACGAGGCCTGTTGCGCGTGGCCTCGTTCGTCCAGTCGAGTGTTTCGCCATCCTGCTTGGTATCGAGCGCCTGATTCACTGCGGACTGGATCGACGCGATGTCTGCTTGCCGCATCAGACTGATCGGCGTATCGCTCAGGAATCCAAGGTTGATGGCCGCGTGAGCGCCCATTGTTTCCAACACGAGCAAGCTACCAATAACCGCTTTGTACAGCCGCGACGGTACTGACATGGGTTGGTTCTCCTGAGAAGAGGTCATGCGGAGATCGAAGGCCAGAAGGACAATAACGGCAATGACAGCCGATAGTACCATTGGAAAAGTCTTGACGAATTCGTTCGTCCAGCCGGGGCGCGAAAGGTCCGTTTTACACCTTGAAAGCGTCGCAAGCAGCGAATCCGGAGCAGGGTTTGGCGGACAAAGAGAAGCCCGCCTGACCCGACGATTCGGTTCAGGCGGGCTTGTTTGTGCGATCAAAGCTCGATGTAGGTGATCGTCGCGACCAGCGTCATCGCGACGGAGCGCTTCGTCAGTTCTTCTGCGCGAGCAGCGCCTGAATCCTGGCTTCGGTCTGCGCATAGTCGCCTTCTCCAAAGTGCGAGTAGACGATATGACCTTGCTTGTCGATCAGATAGAACGCGGGCCAGTACTGGTTGTTATACGCATTCCAGGTCGCGTACTGATTGTCCTGCGCAACCGGATAGGTGATGCCGAGCCGCTTGAGCGCGGTCTTCACATTGCCGGTGTCGCGTTCGAACGGATATTCGGGCGTATGCACGCCGATCACCGTGAGCCCCTGGTCCTTGTACTTCTGGTTCCAGCTTTTCACGTAAGGCAGCGTGTTGGCGCAATTGATGCAGCTATAGGTCCAGAAGTCGACGAGTACTACTTTGCCGCGCAACTGCTGCAATTTGAGCGGCTCGCTATTGAGCCATTGCGTGATGCCCGTGAGCTCGGGTGCGGGCGGCCCGCTTTCCTGCGGCGCGGCGATCGCGGCCGTACTCGCCGCGATCAACGCGCAGGCGGCAAACGCGGTGGACAGGGCGAAGTTTTTCAATCGGGTAGTCATGTCAAAGTCCTTTGAGTGAGGGGAAAAGGCCGGCGAGCCGCGCGTACAGCAGCACGTCGTACTGCAAATAGATGGCGAGTGCGGTCAGCATCACCAGTACGCCGAACACCTGTTGCAGACGTTCTGCGTGACGTGAGACGACACGTACGTGACGCGTCACGTAATGTCCGCCGTAGATGATCGCGAGCATCGGAATCGCCGCGCCGATCGCATACAGCGTGAGCAGCAGCGCCGACCAACCGAAGTCCTGAGCCTTCACGACGAGCACGAGAATCGACGCGAGCACGGGGCCGGCGCAGGGCGTCCATACCGCGCCGAGCGACATGCCGAGCACGAAGCCACCCGCGTTGCCGCTGCCCGGCTGCGTGCCCGGCGCAATGGCCGCGCCGATCCGGTCGAGCGGCCCTTGCAGTTGCGCGACGAGCCAGTCGTAGGGGCGCGGCCAGATACGCAGAAGTCCGGACAGTGCGAGCAACGCGATGCCGGTATTGCGCAGTACCTGTTGCGCGACGTGCACGGTGCTCGACACCGCGCCCAATAGCAGCGCGAAAGACGCGAAGGTCAGAATGAAGCCGGCAACGATGAACAATGGCCGCGTACGGCTCGGTTGTTCGACGGAAGTGCCGAGCAGAATCGGCATCACCGGCAGCACGCAGGGAGAGGCAATCGTCAGCAACCCGGCGAGCAGGGCGAGCGGAGTTTCGAGAGTACTGTGCATGATGGGCGTTCCGTTGGCTGGGATGACCGTATTGGAACGCTCACGCGTATCTGGTTTATGTCGGCGATCAGGCGCGCTTGCAATGTTGTATGTCCGCGCACGGCGCAGATACATTGCGACACAAATCGGCTGACGAGACGATGCGCGCCGCGGTGGTTGCCGAACGGTCCCAGCGTGAGGAAGGCGCTGTTGGTGATGCCGCGCGTGTGTGTAGTCGACTACGGCCTGCGTTGCCTGTAAAGCAACGACCTGTGAACTTAGTTGCTCTTCCTGATGACAGCCTGAGCTGTCACCATTCATCTCAAGCAGTGTTCGATTCGTTTATTCCAAATTCCGTATCAAAGCCTGGCTTGAAGGAGAACAACCATGTCGGATCAGATCAATAGCCGTCGCCGCCGCTTTCTTGGAACGGCGGTTGCGGGTATCAGCCTGCTCGAATTGGGACTGAGCGGGCTCGCGCATGCGCAATCGGCCGACACGGCCGGCAATGCGAGAGCAGGCGCGCGCGTGGCGTCGTTCGAGAACATTCGCTCGATCAATGCAGGCACGCTGAGCATCAGCTACGCGGAAGCGGGCCCGCAGAACGGACCAGTGGTCATTCTGCTGCACGGCTGGCCTTACGACATCTACAGCTTCGCCGAAGTAACGCCGTTGCTGACGGCGGCCGGTTATCGCGTGATCGTGCCTTACCTGCGCGGCTACGGCGGCACCCGTTTCCTGTCGGCGGATACGCCGCGCAACGGCCAGCAGGCAGTGGTCGCGGTCGACATCATCAACCTGATGGACGCGCTGAAAATCGACAAGGCCGTGCTCGGCGGCTTCGACTGGGGCGCACGCACGGTGAACATCGTCGCCGCGCTGTGGCCGCAACGCGTGAAGGCGATGGTGTCGGTGAGTGGTTATCTGATCGGCAGCCAGGAGGCTAACCGCGCGCCGTTGCCGCCGAAGGCCGAACTCGCGTGGTGGTATCAGTTCTATTTCGCCACCGAGCGTGGCCGTGCCGGTTATGAAGCGAACCGTCACGACTTCAACAAGCTGATCTGGCATACCGCCTCGCCGAAATGGAATTTCGACGACGCCACCTTCGAGCGCTCCGCAGAATCGTTCAATAACCCGGACCATGTTGCCGTGGTGATTCACAGCTACCGCTGGCGTCTGGGACTCGCGCAGGGCGAGCCGCAATACGACGAACTCGAAAAGCGCCTCGCCACCGGACCGACGATCGCGGTGCCGACCATCACGCTCGAAGGCGACGCGAACGGCGCCGCGCATCCGGAGCCCGCTGCATACGCGAAGAAGTTCACCGGCAAGTATCAGCACCGCAACATCAGCGGCGGCATCGGCCACAACCTGCCGCAGGAAGCGCCGAAAGCTTTCGCGGATGCGATTCTCGACGTCACGCGCCTTTGATCGAGCCGGCGTTAGCCGGCTTCTCTCTTCTGAACGGAACCCCGGTAGCCGAACGCACGGCTGCCGGGTTTTTTTTCATGGGCGGGCCATTTGCAGCACACGCGCAACTCGCACGACGCATGCGACGCCGGCCCTGCGCCGCATGTTCGGAAGCGGGGTTTTGTATCGCAATGTATCAACGGCGTACGCAGACAAACACGCTTGCAGAAATGGGGGGTGACGAAAACATTGCAGATACGTTGGGGCGTTCTAATGTCTTCACGCAAGGTTGATTCACAACGTTGCGTGTGAATCAGGCGGGGCGTCACAGTGTATCTGCGCTGATGGTTTTGTGTCCCGCTCAATCCTTATCCCTGATGGTTTGATACCCGGAGAAGACTCATGAAACTCGTTCAATCGCTGATCGTCGCTGCACTCGTCGCCGCTCCTGTTGTTTCGTTCGCGCAATCGCAACCGCAACAGGCGCTCACTCGTGCTGAAGTTCGCGCGCAGGTGGTCCAGTTGCAGAAGGCCGGCTATAGCCCGGCTAGTGACAACGCGCAATACCCGCAGAACATCGAGGCAGCTGAAGCGCGTGTCAGCGCGGGCAACGACGCTACCGCTTACGGCGGTGTCGAGAACGGAAGCTCGGCGTCCAGCTCGCATGTGCCGATGAAGCATGCGGCCGCGCATAGCGCCAACGACGGCTCGAACGTCGTCGGCCTCGGCTCCATCTACGCGCACTCCTGATTCGTTGATCCCTGAATGTTCTGATACCCGGAGAAGACTCATGAAACTCGTTCAATCGCTGCTCGTCGCCGCACTCGTTGCTGTTCCCGTTGTTTCGTTTGCGCAATCGCAACCGCAACACGCGCTCACTCGTGCTGAAGTTCGCGCGGAGCTGGTTCAATTGCAAAAGGCCGGCTACAACCCGGCCAGCGACAACACGCAATACCCGCAGAACATCGAGGCGGCCGAGGCGCGCATCAGCGCGAGCCATGACGCAGCCGCCTACGGCGGTGTCGCGAACGGCAGTTCGGCTTCGGGCTCGCACCTGCCGATGAAGCATGCGGCGGCGGATCGCGTGTATGACGGCTCCAACGTCGTCGGCCTCGGTTCCATCTACGCGCATTCGTGATCGATGCAAATGAGCAAGGCGTCCGCGCGCACCGATTCACGTCGACGCGCGGACGCCTTGTTTAACCCACCTGACGAGATATAAACGATGACCACGCTGCTGAAGAAAATTCTCGGTTCCGTTCTGTTGCTGGGCGGACTGTTCGCATTGCAGGCCACGGAGTTCGCTCAGGCTGCGCCGTCCGACGACCTGAAGGGCAAGAACGTCGTACTCGTCCATGGCGCTTTCGCCGACGGGTCCAGCTGGGACAAGGTGATCCCGTTGCTCGAAGCGCGCGGCCTGCATGTCGTGGCCGTGCAGAATCCGCTGAGTTCGCTCGCCGACGACGTGGCGGCCACCCGGCGCGTGATCGCGCAGCAGAACGGACCTGTGATTCTGGTCGGCCATTCATGGGGCGGCGTGGTGGTCAGCGAAGCCGGCAACGACGACAAGGTGAAGAGCCTCGTATACGTCGCGGCATTTGCGCCGGACAACAGCCAGTCCATCGCCGACATCACGAAAGACAAACCCGCGCCGGTCTGGGCTGATGAGTTGCGCAAGGACTCGGCCGGTTATCTGACGCTATCGACCCACGCGGTGCTCGACGACTTCGCGCAGGATCTGCCGCTGCCGCAGAAACGCCTGATCGCGGCGACCCAGCAGCCGTGGGCCGCTGGCTGTATCGACGACAAGGTGACGAACGCCGCCTGGCATGACAAGCCGTCGTACTTCGTGGTGTCGGGCCGCGACCGCATGATCGATCCGGCCTTGCAACTCGAGATGGCGAAGCACATCGACGCGAAGATCACGCGCGTCGACACGAGCCATGTCGCGATGCTGAGTCAGCCGCAAGCGGTGGCCGATGCGATCATCGCCGCCTCGAGGGACGCGCGTTAAAACGCGCAGTCTGATCGCCAATCAGATTGCGATCGACGGAATGCTCTTCATGCAGCGCAGCGCGAACATCGAGCGGCTATGGCGAATGCCTGCGATCTTGTAGAGCTTTTCTCGCAGAAAGCGTTCGTAGCCGGCGGTGCCGTCTACCGCGACCTTGACCAGGTAGTCGTAATCGCCAGACACCAGGTACGCTTCGAGTACTTCGCTGAGCGTGGCGAGCTCGGCGCCGAAGCGCGCGAGCGCGTCTTCGTCGTGGCGGTCGAGCGTGACTTCGAGCAGCACGACGTCCGCGAAACCGAGCTTCTGCTGATCGAGCAACGCGACATAGCCGCGGATATACCCTTCGTTTTCGAGCTGCCGCGTGCGATTCCAGCACGCGGTGGTCGACATGCCGACCAGTTCGGCAAGATCCGCATTACTGAGCCGGGCGTTCTTCTGAAGCTCGCGCATGATCTTGCGATCGAGCGCGTCGAGCGGGCGGTTTCGGGTGTTCATCAACGATATGGGAAGCATATTTTGCGGAACAATATTGTAAGTGAAGATCGTTCCGAATAGGCGGCATAAGCAGATGCGTTTAAGAAGCCTATCCAGCGGGGCTCCCGGTATATTTTCAGCGTGCATTCATGCCCGGGACAACCGCCCGGACCGCGGGCCTCGCGCCGGCGATCCTCCGTGGCCAAAAGCCGCTTTTTCGGTGTCTCGCCGCCTTCACGGTAAGGCGGCACGCGGGCGAATTCCGGCGTTACCCACGCCGGAAGACGCGCTCGCCGGGCATGGACGCATGTCGCCGCATGTGTCTATCGCAACTCTCTTTTGCCCGCTGATTCGCCGATGCCGATCCAGTTGTATGTTTCGTTTCTTCTCGCGTCCGCCGTACTCGTTTATTCGCCCGGCCCGGTCAATGTTCTTACGATGAGTCAGGCGCTTACCGCCGGATGGCGCGCGGCATTGCCCTGTGTATGGGGTGGCACCTGTGCGGTATTGCTGCAACTCGCTTTTACCGCGTTGTGTCTGAACTCGCTATTGCTGATCGATGAGCGCGCGCTAATCGTGCTGCGCTGGGCCGGCGCGATATATCTGGTTTATCTGGGCTTCAAACAATGGCGAAGCGGCACATTCTCGGCTTCTCCGCTTCCGGCAAAAAGCGCCGGACAACGCGGTTTGTTTTGGCGCGGCTTCGCGACGTCGGGCCTGAATCCGAAAACGCTATTGTTCTTTCCGTCTTTCTTTCCGCAGTTCATCAGTACTTCGTCGAATGAAGTCGATTGGTCGGCCAATCATCAATACCTGTTGCTGGCCAGTACTTTTGCGCTGATGTTCGCGTTGGGCGTCGCGTCGACGGCGATCTTCTCGCACCGTCTGCGCACGGTTTTGCAGCGCCCCTCGCGGTTGCGCGTCGTGAACCGCCTGATGGGTAGCTTGCTGGTCGGGATGGGCGCGCTGATGGCGGCGGTACGCTGACTACGAAACTAGCCGCATACCGCCGCCGCGGGAACAACGTCATCCTTATCGTCTGTACCGCGCGAGGTCAATGGAAAATGAGGTACAGGATGATCAGTACGATCAACGGAACGCCAAGCAGCCAGCCAATCAGGTAAGGCATGATGTCATCTCCTTTCGTATTGAAGTTCGAATACACAGGAGTTTTAGCAGGCAGCGTGCCTGAGTCGGAAAGGCACATGTGGTCACGTACGAAGCTTTAGCCGTTATTCGAAAAGCCCGGGTACAGCGTCATCCCGCCATCGACGAACAGCGTCGTGCCGACGACATAATCGCTTTCATCGGACGCAAGCCACACCGCCGCCTTGCCGATATCTTCCACGGCACCGACGCGTCCGTAGGGAATCAACTGCAATAGTTTGTCGAGTGCTGCTTGCGAATCCCACGCGTCCTGATTGATCCGCGTACGGATCGCGCCCGGCGCAATCGAATTGACGCGAATGCGCTCGGGTGCCACTTCCTGCGCCAGCGATTTCATGAACATCTGAATGCCGCCTTTCGACGCGGCGTAATTGACGTGCCCCGCCCACGGAATGACCTCGTGAACGGAACTCATGCAAATGATCTTGCCGAGCGCTTTCGATACAGTCGTCGGGCCGCGTCGGCGAAATTCTTTTACCGCGGCCTGGCAGGTTAGAAACTGGCCGGTTAAATTCGTCGACAGCACGAGTTGCCAATCGTCGAGCGTCATGTCGGCGAGTGGACTGTCCTTCTGCAGTCCGGCATTCGCGACCACGATATCAATGCCGCCAAAGCGCGCGCGACCCGCCTCGAAGAGGTTCGCTACCTGAGAGGGATTCGATACGTCTGCCTGGATCGCGATTGCGGATCCACCGGATTTTTCTATTTCGTCGGCGAGCTTTTCATCAGGTTCCGCATGCGAATGATAATTGAGCACGACCGCCGCGCCGGCATCCGCGAGTGCTTTGGCGACGCCGTAGCCGATTCCCGAACTCGCACCGGTAATCAGTGCGACCTGATTGGCCAGTAACTTTTCCATTTGAGTGCTCCGGCAACGACGAGAAGCGAAGCCGCCATCTACCGGCGCGCGACATCGCGCGGATAGACGGCGGCCCGCCGGGTGTTCCAGTCCAGGACGCGCGGCCTATATCACGCCGGCAACCAGCAGAACGATCACCACGATCAGTACGATGCCGAGTCCGCCGGTCGGACCATAGCCCCACGCCCGACTGTGCGGCCACGCTGGAAAAGCGCCGATCAGCAGCAGAATCAGCACGATGAGAAGAATGGTTCCTAGCATGTTATGACCTCCGCCTGGTTGAAGGGGACCTGCTGCACCTAGGTCAGCCGCAAGGCCGCAGGGTAATCCCTAGCGAGCAAACCGCGTGCCCACGGCCGATCCGTTAAGAGGATCACGGTGACAGCGCAGGCCGCGTGCGGAGATTCGCGAGTCGATTGAAACGGCACCCATTGCGCTCAAAACATGAGGAGGGTGCCGTTTTTCCAATTGCGGACACGTCGCGCGTCCTATAGAAGGTAGGGTCCGTTGATGCGGCCTTCGAAGATCGCGGTGTTGATGTCCCAATCGTCGACGGTACCCGTGCCGCCACCGTCCACCTTGACGACTACCGATCGGCCGCCGCGCAGCGTCTTCATCTGTTCGGCGCTCAGCGTTTTGTCGTTGGATGGCTCGCCCGCGCCGAGCGGCAGGTCTTTGATGATCACAGTGGCTTTCATGGCATTTCTCCTTGACGTGAAAGGCGAGCACAGTGCGGCGCCCGCCTCGATTTCTGCAAGGCCTATGCCAAGGTGTGGGAAGTGAGCCGCAAAAGGGAGCGGGGGCCGCGATGCGAAGCCTGGCAAGGATCCGCGCGATAGCCGCATTGAATCAAGCCGGATACGACCGCGATTGCGAGTCGAAGTGTTTGCGCGCGTCGCACGGGTCGCATACTAATGGTTGGGGCGCAGCGCAACGTGCCGCGTGGCGAACCCTCCCATGCCATACTCAATCGCAAGCCCAAATGGAAACGGCACGCGCTATTTCCGCGTGCCGTGCTGGTGAAACGCCCCCGCGAGCAATCCTAGCGGCGTCGCCCTTTGCGCGGCGAAGCGGCTTCCGCGATACGCAGATGCGCGTCAGGAAAGCCCGGCGGGTATGCGACGACGCGCGTCGCGGCCGGCACCAGCGGCGCGGCGAGACTCGAACGCGCGCCGACGCGAGCGCCCCCGACGATGGCGGCCATCGCCTCGCGGTCCAGCTCGACGCTTTCGGTCAGATCCTTCATGCTCAGCTTGGCCATGACGGCTCCAGAAAAACGCGCCGGCGGCCAGACCCGTTCGGGTTCCGGCCGCCGGGCTCGGAATGTGCTCAGTGTGCTATTCGTTGTACTCAGGTCTCAACGCACTATCAGTATAGGAAATCCGCTCGCGGCATGCATTGCCGTGCTGCTGTCGCGGCAGTGAAGGAACCCCCGGTCCCTCGCTGCTTCGCGGGCTTACACGGCGGAGAGATTGGCGCCCGCCAGGATCGGGTCGACTTTCAGTTTCGGCAGCACGACGCCCGAGCCGATATAGCCGATGTCATTGAGCGCTGCGACATTGACGATCTGCTGTTGAGCCAGATTCTGGGTGACGTTGACATTGACGTTGACGTTGGCGATGCCGGCAAGGCTGCCGAGACCACCAGGGCCCGAGGGCATGGGCACGTTGCTGCCGGTGCCGCCTGCGATCCCGGACATGGTCCGGCGATCGAGTTCGCGCGCGCCGGGCAGATCGCGAATCATGAGGGATGACATGGCGTTTCTCCTAAAACGTATGGAAAGCGGACATGCATGGCTGGCGGCGAAGCGGCCCGCGACAGCAGGCGCCTCGCCGCGCCATGCATTAGTGGCCGTTGGAGTTGCTCGACACGACATACGGGCTGAGCGTCGAGTCGATGCCTTCGGAGAACGCAACGTTGTTGCCATTGGCGTTCTGGAAGTTCAGTTCGTTACCGATGAATTGCGAGGTGGTGCTGTTCTTGATGCTCGTCGGCGCATAGACCGGGGCGAAGCTGTAGTACTGGCTGGGGCCATAGCCACCGCGTACGGCTTTCATGGCCTTGCTGTCGAGTTGTTCGGTAACGGACAGGTCTTTGATCATCAGCGTTTTCATGGTGAGTCTCCTGAGGGAAGTTTTCGCAGTGTCGCGAGTGGTTTCGAGCAATTCGTTTGCTCGGACATCACTAATGCACAGGCTGTGCCAGTCTTAATGAACTATCCTGAAGAAATCAACGAAGCCTTGTCGTATAAGGCTTTTGTGCGCGGTTCGGCCGCCGTGCCGGTCCGCTCGAACCGCGTTGACGCGCTAGAGGCGGTGGCGGCGGTCCGACATCGCGGCGGACCCTGTTGGCTCGCGCACGACATTGCGCGCGACACCATGCGGCGCGGCGCGCGGCCCATGCCTGGTTTGCCTGGTTTGCGAAAGCGCGGACCGGGAGCTAGTATCGAAACGGCACATGTAACTGGATACGACAGCTTCTCTATCGACCCGCGTGGCGTCGGTCGCATGCGACACGGTCCAGCGGCAACGGCGGTGCTTCGCAAAAATGGCTAGCCTTGCGCGTGTGATTCTCGACTTCCAGAGCGGCGAGCTATCGCGCGACGAGTTCGTCGCGCAGCTCGACAGCGCGTTGGCGACCGAGCAACTCGGTCCGACGCGGCTGCTGGAGACGCTATACGCTGCGCATCACAAGTCCCCGTTGCCCGACGATCTCTATCTGGAAGTGCGGCGGCGCATCGAGCTGCTGCGCGTGTCGAACGTCGCGGCAGGTGGCGACGAAACCGGCATACAGACCACGGTCGATCTACCGTCGCTGCGTTCGTCGAGCGCGGGTAGCGCTGGCAACGCGGGCAGCGCGAGTACCGCCGGAAGCGCCGCGCACGAGACCATCAAAGGCATCGGCGATACGCTGAACAACCGCTTCGTGCTCGAAGAGTGCCTCGGCGTAGGCGGCATGGGCACCGTCTACAAGGCGCTCGATCTGCGCAAGCTCGAAGCGTCGGACCGCAAGCCCTATCTCGCGATCAAGGTGCTGAACGTCCAGTTTCGCGGCAATCCGAATTCGCTGGTCGCATTGCAGCGCGAGGCACGCAAGGCGCAGGTGCTCGCCCATCGCAACATCATCACCGTGTACGACTTCGACCGCGACGGACCGATCGTCTATCTGACGATGGAGTACCTGAGCGGCAAACCGCTGAGCCAGCTGCTGCGCACGCCTGGATATCAGGGCATGCCGGTGCGGGCCGCGCTGCCGATCGTGCGCGGCATGTGCGCGGCGCTCGCGTACGCGCACGAGCGCGGCTTCGTCCATTGCGATTTCAAACCCGCGAACGTGTTTCTGACCACCAATGCCGAAGTAAAAGTGATCGACTTCGGCATCGCGCGCGTATTCCAGCGGCCGGAAGAGGAGAGCGACGCGACGGTGTTCGATCCCGGCAGTCTCGGCGCGTTGACGCCGGCCTATGCGAGTCCTGAGATGATCGAGCATCGCGAGCCGGACCCGCGCGACGATATCTACGCGCTTGGCTGCATCACTTACGAGCTGTTGACCGGACATCATCCGTTCGATCGCCTGTCGGCCACGCAGGCGCGCAATGCCGACTTCAAGCCTCAGCGTCCGCCGAATCTCGATGCGCGCCAATGGCGCGCGTTGCGTGCCGCGTTGTCGTTCGATCGCAATACGCGGATGCCGAGCGTCGTGCGCTTTATCGCAGAGTTCGACAATGAAGCGCGCGCGGAGAAGTCCGGGTCGCTCGCGTGGGCCGGGCTCGCTACTCTGGCCGTCGTTTGCGCGGTTACCGTGGGCGTGTTCGCGGTTCGCTCGGGGTCACACCGGCAGCAGGCCGCGCCATCCGAGGCGGCGGGACCGCTGGGCGACCAGGTCGATCGGGCGGCTGCGGCGTCCGCTGCCGCGCCTGCGACGAATGCCGCACAAACGGCGCCGTCGGCTGGCGCGAATGAAGGAAGTCCTACAACGGGTGGCGCGGCCGCAACCGCGCCTCCGTCGCCCGCGACCAGGCCCGCGTTGACGCTTGCTGCGATCGCGCCCACGCTTGCCCGCGTACCGTGTTCGGCTTTATCGGGCGCGGTGCAGGACCACGCACTGACGGTGCGCGGTTTCCTGTCGCAGCGGTACGGCGCCGCGCGTCTGCAGGAGACCTTGTCGCGGCTGCCTGGCGTCGATACGGTTTCGCTCGACGTGCGGCCGCTCGCCGACGACAAATGCGACGTCGTCAAAACGCTTGCGCCGTTTCTGGTGCGCAACTGGCAGGCGGGACGGGCAGCGTCGCTGCACATGCGACCGCCAAGCGGTTTGCTGACCGAGAACGACTCGCTGGTGGTCGACCTCAAAGCGCCCCCGTTCGATTCCTTCGCGACCGTCGACTACTACCAGCTAGACGGCCACGTCGTGCACATGGTGCCCAGCCGTCTGTGGCCGGACAACCAGATGCAGGCCAATGGCGGTCCATACACGATCGGCAGCACTGCGGGCGATTGGACGGTATCGAAGCCGTTCGGCTCGGAGATGGTGGTGCTGGTGGTGACGCCGGTGCCGCTGTTCGACAAGCTGCGCCCGGAAAGCGAAGCGCGCGCCGATTATCTGCGCGCGCTCGAGACGCGGTTGAAGCAGATCGGCGGCCAATACGGTCAGGATCGTCTGTTGGCGGACTTTGCGCCGATCACGACCAAACCCGCCAAGCCATGATCCGTCAGAGAGCCAATCGAAACGGCCCTCAGCGCAGATCTTTGACGACGCGAAAACCGTTCTGCGATTGACGCACGCCCGCGCTGTATTTGAAGCGCGTCGCGCTGAGCATGTAGTCGCCGCCTTCGCGCCATGAGCCGCCGCGAATCGCGCGCATCTCGCAGCCGGGCGTGTCCCACGCATGGCCGTCGACGGGTGCGCCCTGATAGGAGTTGTGCCAGCAGTCGGCGGTCCACTCCCAGACGCCGCCGTTCATGTCGTACAGACCCAAAGGATTCGCGGCGAACGTGCCGACGCTTTCCGGTCCTTCCTTGTGCCAAGGGTCGCCGCAGTCCTTGCAATTGGCGTTGCCCTTGCGCATCTGATCGCCCCACCAGTACGCGGTCGTGGTGCCGGCGCGGTCCGCGTATTCCCATTCGGCTTCGGTCGGCAGACGGTACGGTTTGCCGGTCGTTTTGGTGAGCCATTTGACGTACTGCTGCGCGTCGTCCCAACTCAGATCGCGCGCGGGTGCGGTCTTGATGCTATTGCTCTCCGGGGTCAGCTTCTGGCATGCGCCGGCGGCGACGCACGCATTCCATTGCTCGACCGTCACCGGGAATTTGCCGATCGCGAAGGGTGCGCCGATGCTCACGTGATGGACGGGCTTTTCCGACGGATCGTCGGTATTGCTGCCCATTGCGAACGAGCCGGCGGGTACCGCGACCATGATCGGACAGGCGGCGCAGTCGCGGATTTCACCGGCGGTCGGCGGATGGGCGACGGTCTTTTCGGCGAATGGCGCGGCGGCGGCCGTGGCGGGCGGCGTCGGCGCCGGGGCGGCAGCGGGGCGCGGTGGTGGCGGCGCGGCCGCGCTCGCTTGCGCCGTGGGACGCGCGGCCTGAGCAGGTGGCGCGGGTGGCGCGACGTGACCGCTCTGCGCCGCGGGCGCTGCGGGCGGCGCAGCACTCACCGCCGGAGTCGATGCCGCCGCGCGCAATCGATCGATACGCGCATGCGCGAGCGTGGCGAAGCGGCCATTCGGATAGGCCTTCAGATAAGCCTCGTAATCGGCTGGGTAGTTGCTGTCCTTGATCGACTCCCAGAACGTGATTTCGTATTGTTCGCCGCTTTCCTTCGGCATGATGCCGCGACTGCGCGGTGTAATGGCGCGATCGTCCGACGTAATCGACGACGCGATAGTGCGTTCGCCACTCGTGGGAATGGAAGTACGGGCCACGGAGAGCCACGGCTGCTGCGCTCCGCGTGTGGCGGCGCGAACTTCGGCGGCGACGTGCCGGAACAGCGCGGCGAGCGATCGGGACGATGCGTCGGCATCATCGAGCGCTTGCAGCAACGCACCCGTGTAGACGCCATGCCGCGGACCGTCCGCCGCGAATCCACCCGGCGCGGTTGCGTACGCAATCACGGTGTTGGCAGCGATCTTCGGTTGATCGATTGCAATCCCGGCGGGCATAAACGGATTGTCGAGGCAGGTATCGAGAATCACCAGATTGAGCTGGCCGGCGCGAGCGGATTGCATCGCCTGCAAGACGGTATTCAGTTCGACGCCGTTATTCAAGAGCGACACCGGTGCACGGTTATCGGCTCGCGCATCGAGTCCCGCCGGCAAAAGCAGCGTTTGTCCGGCCAACTGCATGCCGTGTCCGGCGAAATAGAACAGCCCGATATCGCCAGTTTTCAAACGTCGGTGAAATTCGTCGATCGCCGCGCGCATTTGCGGCGGCGTCGCATTCGTGCGGGTGATCACTTCGAAGCCACGCGCACGGAGTGCAGCGCCGATCGATTCGGCGTCGCGCGGCGCGTTAGCGCGAATCGGGTTAGTGGCGTCGCCGTATTCGCCATTTCCGATCACAAGCGCGATACGCCGCGAATGGGTGCCGTCGCGTGACGAAACAAAGGGTGAAAGGAGCAAAGCGGTATCCGCCGGCCGCCCCGGTTCACTCGTCACCGAACCCGCACTCGGCTCGATGAATTCGCGTTGCGTCGTGGCACCGGCGCTATCCCACTGCGCCTGGATTGCCCCAACCACGCACACCAGCAGGAATCGTCGCCACATCGTTTTATCCTGTTTGTACCGGACAGAATTCAGGCATTCGCGCACCACGATCGCGCTGTCCGCGCTCATTATTAACGATAGCACGCGCTTCGCGTCATAACTGTCCGGGAGTCCTGAACGCGTCATACGGTTAACGAGCATTGCGTATCTTTTTAGCAAGTTAAGTTCTAAGCTGATTCACAAAGTCACCTCACACGGCCGTTTTAACTAGGTGGCTGTCTACCGGTTGCAATCCGCGACAAGCCGCTCGAACACCCGGATGGCCATCGATAGCCGGGCCCAGCCATGACTCCTGTTCGGGAGAGTGCGCTATGCGAAGAACCCGTGTTTCCTCTCTTTTCGGCAGACGTGATCTCGCGCAAGCGCATTGCGGCGGATTGCGCGCGGCGGTGTGCGCGACGCTCGTCGCGGTGTGCGTCGGCATGGGAACGGGTGGCGTCGCGCGCGCCGAGCAGACGGCGTCACCGCCGGGGGCCGAGGAGTACATCATCTGGCCGTCGGATGGCGCGGTGATTCACGGCGGCAAGCTGTGGGTGCGCATGGGGCTGCGAAATATGGGCGTGTGTCCGAAGGGCATCGCGTTTCCGAATACCGGCCACCATCATCTGCTGGTCGACACGGATTTGCCCGCGCTCGACCAGGAGATTCCATCGGATCGCCAGCACCTGCATTTCGGCGCGGGCGAAACCGACGCGCGCATCGAGTTGCCGCCCGGCAAGCACACGCTGCAGCTGATTCTCGGCGACCATAATCACGTGCCGCACAACCCGCCGGTGTATTCGAAGAAGATCACCATCACCGTGCTAAAAGACTAACGCGATCCGTTGGTTCGAACTGGTCAAGCCGGAACGGAGAGTCCTGATGAACAAGATCATTGCGGCCGCGGCATTCGTCGCGGCGGCGCTGACGGCATCGACAGCGCCGCAGGGTGGGTGGGCAGCGACGCCGTCGCCGCCCAGCGCATACGCGTATATCGGTTATCCGAACGATGGCCAGGTGGTGCCCGCCAATAAGCCGTTTCGCGTGTGGTTCGGCTTGCGCTTCATGGGCGTCGCGCCGAAAGGCGTGAAGTACCCGAACACCGGTCACCACCATCTTCTGATCGATAGCGAGCTGCCGCCGCTGGATCAGGAGATACCCTCGGATCGCCATCATCTGCATTTCGGCGCGGGCGAAACGGAAACGATGATTTCATTGCCGCCTGGCAGGCATACGTTGCAGCTGTTGATGGGCGACGACATGCATATACCGCACAGCCCGCCCGTGTATTCGAAGAAGATCACGGTGATCGCGCGCTGACTGTCATCATGCAGCCAACAATCCCGCGTGCGCTGTTGGCTGCGATCCACCATTCGCGAGCCCCGCTGCGCCGGTCGGTAGCGGCGCCACAGCGCCTGCGTTCCTCCAGGCCTTTACTGCAAGGCCCTGACGACGCGAATGTCGAAAGCGAAGCACTCCTGGCATAGCCCATGCATCAGTAGCGCCCGAGCAGACAAGTTGCTCGAACCCGACGCACCACGATGCGCTTTCCCTTTTCCAGGAGTTTTGCCATGAACACGCTAATGATCAAGGACCTGTCCAATACCGAACAACTCGACAGCAAGGCGATGAGCGCCGTGCGCGGCGGCAACAGCTACTACTGCCCGATGCCGTCGTACCTCAGCTATGCGCCCGTCTATGCGCCGACCAGCATCAAGAACATCTGCACGACGCAGTCGATCAACACGGAAATGAACATCCAGAGCGCGAACGGCAACAACTCGGCGCTGGTCAGCGGTACGACGACCTACATCGAACCGACCGTGTACTCGAGCAACGTCAACAACGTGAAGTGAGCGGCGCTCGCACGCGCGGCCCGAGCGGCCGCGTGTGTGCGCCCCAATAGCCGCGTCGCTCAAAAAGACAACGCATTCGATCGTCCTTTCCACGCATCCTTCGCGTATCCGCCGCTCCCCGCATCGAGATTTCCGCCGCTTCATCGCTGAAGCCGCGCGGAAGCGGCTCGGCCTGAAAAAACCGGCCATCTCGCGCGAAACAGGCGGGTGCAACTGGAGACAACCGTGTCAGCATCGCCGGATTCGTCGTTCGGTTTGTCGTGTGATTCGCCGGACCTTCAGCGGGTTTGTGCCGCCAGCACGGCGCCGCGCCAAATGGGCCGTGTGCTGCGCGGCCTCGGCGCCGCAACGATGTGCGCATTGGCGTTGAGTGCCTGCGTCGACGTCAGGATGCCGGCTTATCAACGGCCGGACACGCCGGCCAAGACATCGTGGTCGGATCGCCAGGGCGCGCCGGTATCGGCCGCGGAGACGATCGAGCGCGACTGGTGGAAGGGCTTCCAGGACCCGTATCTGGATACGCTGATCGACAAGGCTATCGACGGCAACTTCGATATCCGGGTGCTGGCCGCGCGTATCGAAGTCGCGCACACGCAGATCAGCGAGACGGGCGCGGCCGCCTTGCCGACCGCGGACCTCGGTGCCGGCGCGGACTACTCGAAGACGACCGGCCAGCCTTTGTCGAGGACCTACAACCTCGCGCTGCAGGTGAACTGGGACATCGACATCTGGGGCAAGGTCGAAAAAGGCGTGCAGGCACAAAAGGCCGAATTCCACGCGACCGAAGCGGATTGGCGCGCGGGGTATCTCGAACTCGTCGCGAACGTGGCCAGTACCTATTTCCAGATCCTGCAATTCGACGACCAGATCGCCCAGCAGCAAAAGACCATCGCCACGAATAAGCAAATCCTGACGATCTACGAAGGGCAGGCGCGCAACGGGATCGTGCCGCAAACGCAGGTGTTGCGCCAGCAGGCGGAGATCAACCGCCTCACCAACGATCTGTACGATCTGCGCCGCTCGCGGGCTGTTTCCGACAACGCACTGTGCACGTTGCTCGGCGTGCCGGCCGGCGAATTCCATGTGCCGCAGGGCCATTTGCAGGAGCGCGTGAAATTGCCGGGCGTGCCCGATGGTTTGCCCGCGCAATTGCTGTCGCGCCGCCCCGACGTGGTGGCGGCCGAATTCAGGGTGCTCGAAGCCTATGACCTCGTCGGTCAGTCGAAGCTCGCGCAATTGCCGAGCATCGGCCTGACCGCTCAGGGGGGCACGGCAAGCTATGCGCTCAACCAGCTGCTGAAGTCGTTCACGTTCGGGCTGATGCCAAGCATCAACTTTCCGCTGTTCGATCCGGGTGTGCGCGCTCATGTGAAGGTGAGCGAGGCGCAATCGAAAGTCGCCGAACAGCAATATCGGGTGGCCGTGATGGGAGCGTTCGAGGAAGTGGAGAACGCGCTCGTCAATCTGAGTGCGCATAAGGCGCAGCAT
Source organism: Paraburkholderia sp. JPY465 (assembly GCF_050436725.1). Classification (NCBI taxonomy): domain Bacteria; kingdom Pseudomonadati; phylum Pseudomonadota; class Betaproteobacteria; order Burkholderiales; family Burkholderiaceae; genus Paraburkholderia; species Paraburkholderia sp. JPY465. Next base: position 1,142,441 of record NZ_JBNDMT010000002.1, on the reverse strand, counting down.
GAGGAATTGCAGCAGCAGGTGGCGCGCTTGCAGATCGTCGCGGATCAGATCCAGTCGCAACTGCACCTTGGCGTCGTGTCGCAACTCGAGGTGTTCGAAGACGAGCGGACCCTGCTGCAGGCGCAACAGGCGTTGCTGGAAAACCACCAATTGATTCTGTCCGATACGGTGACGCTTTATAAGGCGCTCGGCGGTGGATGGCCCAGTGTCGACGTGCAGGCGCAGGCCAAAGAAAAGTAACGAAGCATTGAGCTAATCCATCAGTTGGCGTACCACGCGGGTATTTCGTCGGCTGACGACTCATCCGCTGTCTTCTCATCCGGCGATATCCAAATTGACACTGTCGATGCGTGACTTAAAATCCTTTAGGGGTCAGCGTTTGCGTGGCTCTTCGCGACAATTTCGTTGGGCCGTCGTTCTTTGTCCAGTTCGCCCCGCGTTCCTGCCGCGGCAGGTAAACGCTTGAGCGATCCAGAGAAAATGGCCACCGGCGAAGCTCCGATTGCTGAAATGCGCACGACAACGGACGCCGCCTTCGACGTGGTGCTGTCGCCGGTTGCGTGCGCACAGCGCCCAGCGCTCGACGCCATTCGCATCGTCGACAACCTGTTCGCGGTCGGCCGCAGCGAAGCGCCGTTCAGCGACTATCCCGCGCAATGGACCGCCGGTCTGTCGCGTCGGCATGCGCGTGTTTTTATCGAGCATGGTGCGGTTTATGTCGCCGATCTCGGCAGCAAGAACGGCACGACGGTCAACGGCATCGCGGTGCGGCAAACTCCCGCGCGCGTGCGCGGCGGCGATGAACTCTGCTTTGCCGGTGAACTGTGCTATCGCGTCGGCATCGAGCCGCGCCCGCGCGTCGTCACGGGCGGAAGCGCTTCTTCCCTCGCCCATCTATTGCTGGTGCCACAGCGCGACGATCTGGGTCTGCAACCGGTCGACGTGCTGGCTTTTCCGTTCCTGGTCAGCAAAACGGACGAGATCTTCTCGCGCTACAAAGACCGTTATCCGCACCAGGTCAATTACATTTCGCGGCGCCATGCGCACCTGTTTCTGAAGGGCGGCCAGCTCTACGTCGAGGATCTCGGCAGCACCAACGGCACGTTCGTGAATGGCCAGCGGATCGGCGAATCGGCGCTTGCGCTGGTGGATGGGGATGTCGTTGCATTTGGCGGCGATCACTTCGTCTACAGGGTGTCGCTACAGAACTCCGCCGACGCCGAACCCACCGTGACCCAGTTCTCTCTTCGTCCCGCTGCCGACAGTGCCGCCGATGCCGACAAGACGACCTTCGTCGGCGCGGCGCATTCGTTTCTCGACATCTTTTGCGTCGATCCGGCACTGCAACGCGAAGACGAAGTGAACGATGCGGCGCAACCCGGCTCCGCCCGCGCGAAGCGTGATGGAGCCGGGGCGGCAAGCGGCGCGCAAGCCGCAAAGGGCGCGCAGGCGGCACACCCGGCGGACACGAAAGACGGCGCAAATGAAAGAAGCGGCAAAGCCAAAGCCGCGGCACGTAGTAAGCCGCGTCGCTGGAAGATGGTCGCCGGCGAACTCCACAAGGCGTTGGCGGACGGCGAGCGCACCAATGTTCGGCGCGCGGCGGCATGGGGCGGCGCGGGTGTTGCGCTCGTGGTTGCGCTTGGCGTGGGCCTCTATCTGCACGGTTCATCGGAACGCGAGTTGAAGAGCCTGCTCGCGAACGGTGATTACTCGAACGCCCTGACGATGGCACGCGGCTATCTGGCCACGCACCCGACGGACACCAGGATCAGCGCGCTCGCCAGCGAGGCATTGCTGAAAGCGAACTTGCCGGGCTGGATCGAAGCCGTGCAAAAAGCGCAGTTCGACCAGGCCGACGCGCTGCTGAAGAACATGAGGGCGTTGAGCGCGACGGACTCCGATGCCGCGTCGCTTGTCGGCGAATTGCAGTGGGTCGGCGATCTCGAACGCTTCGTCGCGGCGCGCGGCGGCGTCGACGCGCCGATCCGCATGTATACGGACGAAGCGACGATCAACGGCTTGCTGCACCGCTGGGACGACGACGCGGCGAGTCATCAGCGCGCGCTCGACCGGATTGCGAGCTACGTGCCGGCCTTCGCGGAGCCCTACGCGCACACGCTGAGCCATCTGCGCAAGCTCGAAAGCGACGATTCGGTGTACGTCGCCGCGATAGATCGGCTCAATGGCGTGATCCAAACCGAACTCTCGCGCGACAAACCCGACGCGCTGCCGCCGGTATTCGACGATTACGCGCAGCGCTACCCACGGCTCGCGGGGCTCGATAGAGTGCGCGACGATTTGCGCCAATACACCGCGCTGCTGAATGCCGCGTTGAGCCGCCAATTGACGTCATTGCTCGCGATGATGAAAACGGCGCGCTTCAGCACACCGCCTTTCCAGGCGCAATACCAGCAGCTTGCGGCGACGCGTTTGCCGTCGGCGGACATCGTTCAACGTCAGGACGCGGTCGATGCCGCGTGGCAACGCGGCGACGCGCAGCAGGCGCTCAGCGATTTGCAGTCGATGCCGACGAGCCCATGGTCCGACGTGCTCGCGGCCGAAGCCGCGCACAAGAAGGCGCTATCCGATCAATACAACGATCTGCAGAAAACGCGTGGCGGCAAAGATTACGACCAGCGTCTGCTGTCGTTCTACGCGAGCCTCGATCCGCGAACCGACGCATGGTTCGTGCAGGCGATCCAGAAAGACGTCGCCGCGTTGCATGACAATGCGCTCGCGCGTGCGCAGGATCTGTTGCTGCGCGCGCAAAGCCTGTGGAAAGAGTACCGCGCGAACGGGCCGATCGGCGGCACGCAGCGGCTCGAAGCCGGCATCTCGCCGGGCTTTCGCAGCGAGGCGCGTCTGCTCAGCGACGCGCAAACGGCGGCACGGCAGGGCATGCGCATCTACACGCAGCTGAAGGCCGATCATCCCGCCGACTTCGATCGTCTGCTCGCGGATATCGACGCGGAAGCGAGTTTGCAGCGCCGCTCGTTGACCGAGTTGCGCATGGTGCTGGACCCTGGGCTCCTGAAAGCGAAGCTCGCGTTGATTGGAGGCGATCAGAGTGAAACGCGATCCTCACCCTAAGCCGTTATCGGAGGCGCTGGAAGATCATAGCGTCGAAGGCATCGCGATCCTGACGTCCGAGCCGGTGCGGATTGCGCGCGCGCTGATCTGGGCGATGGTCGCGCTCGTCGTGTCGGGCTTGCTGTGGTCGTTCGTCGGCCGCGCGGATGTGATCGTCAGCGCACCTGGCACGTTGTCGCCGGAATCGGAGGTGCGGCGCATCTATACGCCGATCGACGGCGAACTCGCGGACCTGTACATCGCGGAGGGTCAGCCGGTGTCGAAAGGCGACGTGCTCGCGCGGCTCAATGCGCGCGGCGCGATCGAAGCTGCGAGCAACGCGTTACAGGCGCAACTGAAACTCGAAGACGCCGAACGCGAATGGAAGCAGTTTCCGGAGAAGAAGGCGTTGATGGAACGCAAGGCTGCGTCGTTGAAGGCGCAACTCGAAGTCGAGGAGCGCCTGCACGAGAACCGCGTTTCAGAAGGCACGACGAAGCTTGCCGAAGGGCAGAAGGCCGAACTCGACGAAGCGCGCAGCTCGCTCGACAACGCACGCCGCGCGCGCGAAGCGGCGAACCAGGAACTGGATCGCTATTCGCGGCTGTTCGCGCAGCCGGGCGGCGGCGGCATTGCCGAATTGCAGGTCGAGCAGAAACGCACGGCCGCGCTCGAAGCGGATAACGCCTTCCGTGTCGCGCAGTCGAAGCTGGCCGAACTGGACTTTCGTCTGAGCCATGAATACGCGCAGGCGAACGCGCAACTCGCGACGAGCGGCCAGCAAAGCACCGATCTGCAACTGCAATACGATCAGGCGGTGCGCGACGTCACCGATGCGGAAGACAAACTGCGCGTGCAATTACAAAGCGCGCGCCTCGAAGCCGATGCCGCTGCGCGCGTGCGCTTCGAGAACATCGATAAAGACAATTTTCTGCTGATTCTGGCGCCGGTTTCCGGCGTGATTACCGACGTCACGTCGACGCAGCGCGGCGACAAGATTCAGGCGAATGCGCCGCTCGGCGGCATTGCGCCAAAAGACGCGCGGCCCGTGCTGAAGATCGAAATCTCCGAACACGACCGCGCCTTTCTGCACGTGGGCCTGCCGGTCAAATTGAAGTTCAATGCGTTTCCTTACCAGCGCTACGGATTGATCAGCGGCACGCTCGCGTATATCTCGCCGGCCACGAAGCCGTCCGTGCAGGACAAGCAACCGGTCTACGAGGGCCGCGTCACGCTCGACAAGGATTACTACCAGGTGGCCGGCACGCGTTATCCACTGCGTTACGGCATGACCGCCAGTGCGGAAATCGTCGTGCGCGAACGGCGCCTGATCGACCTCGGTCTCGATCCGTTCAGAGAGGTGGCGGGTTGAGCGCGCGAATCAAACATCCAAGGAAGGAGCAGAACAAATGACCGCGATAGTGCGTATCGATGATGAAGTCGTGGATGTGGACGAGTTCATTCGTCTTCTGAAACTGACCGGCCAGTTCGAGAGCCTGATCGAGCAGATCGTGCGCGACAAGCTTACCGTCCATGCGGCGAAAAAGCAGGGCATCACTGTCAGCGCCGATGAAATCCAGCAGCGCGCGGATCAGTTTCGCCGCGTGCGCGGGCTGCATCGCGCGGCTGACATGAATCATTATCTCGACGCGCTGCACGTGAGCCTCGACGAATTCGAGGTGTTCATTACCGACGGGCTCTATCAGGAGAAGATGCTCGACGACATCGGTAACGACGCGGCAATCCGTGATTACTTCGCGTTGAATTCACCGAAGTTCGACGCGATCGAAGTCAGCCATATCGTGCTCGATAGCGAAGGCAAGGCGAAGGAAATGATCTCGTACCTGCACGATGACCCCGACGCCTTCGCCGAGATGGCGTGCGAGCATTCGATCGCCGACACGCGCGAGTCCGGCGGCGTGATCGGCAAGGTACTGCGCGGTTCGCTGAAGCCCGATATCGAGGCGAAGATCTTCAATGCGGCGGTCGGCGATCTGCTCGGTCCGTTTCCGTCGGCCGACCGTTCGTGTTTCGAGATCTTCGCGGTGACGGCCAAATATCCGGCCACGCTCGATGCCGACGTGGCCACTGAAATCCGCCGTTTGCTGCGCGAGAGCTGGCTGATTGCCCGCGCCCAGGAACACGTGATCGAAGCGCGCTAGTACCCGACTAGCGCCCGATAAAGCGAGGCTCACCGATACATGGACGCCCCCCAGACCGCGCCATCCGCGCCCTCCACCGCCGAATTTCTCGCTTCGGTGGAGATCCTGTCGCCATTCTCACGCGACGAATTGGAGCGGCTTGCCGAATACGCGCAGGCAAAGTTCTATTCGTTTGGCGAGACGGTGTGCTCGGCTGGCGAAGTGGCCGATGGTCTCTATGTGATCCGCTCGGGCACGGTGCGTATCTTTACCGAGGAGCACGGCAAGGAAACCAGCATGGGCGTACGCAAGTCGGGCGAGATCTTTGCCGACATTGCGATGTTGCGCTCGTACGTTCACGAAGCGTCGGTACGGTCGTCGGGCAAGACCGAAGTGCTGTTCATTCCGCGCAGCGCGATCGAGCCGGTGATGGCGGCCAACGCCGCGGCATTGGCGTTCGTCGCCAGCTATGTCGCGATCAATTCGGCTGGGGGCTTCGTCGCGCAACTGTTCGATCTGCGCGGCAAGCTGAACAAGGCGGAACTCGAAGAGTACGTGCGCAGCGTCGGCGCGAAACGGGTGGCTGCCGGCAAGGAGATTCTGAAACAGGACGGCCGCGAGGACCGGCGGCTTTATGTGGTGCGGCAAGGCCAGGTGCGCATCGTGCGGCACGAGGAGGGTCACGACTACACGCTCGCGACGCTCGGCGAAGGCGAGATCTTCGGCGAGAAGGCGTGCCTGATGCGCCAGGAACAGATGGCATCGGTGATTGCGACCACCGACACGCGGCTGCTGGTGATCCCCGAGCGCACCGTTCATTTCATTCTCGAACGCAATCCGAAACTGCGCGAAGTACTCGACGAGCGCATCCGCTACGGCGACCGCGAATTGCAGCGCCAAAAGCGGCTCGAACAGCGGCGCAAGCTGCCGTTGATGCTGGACCTGCAGAGCAAGCCGGAACTCGGCGAGAAGATCATCCGGCGTTTCGCGCTCGTCGAGCAGGCCGAGGAAATGGATTGCGGCGCCGCGTGTCTCGCGATGATCTGCCGCCATTACGGCATTCCGATGACGCTCGGCAAACTGCGCGAACTCGCGAACGTGACGACGCAGGGTGCGACGCTCGACAGCCTCGCGCGCGCGGGCGAGTCGCTCGGCTTCACGACGCGCGGTGTCCAATGCACGTTCGATTCGCTGCGCGGCTTCGATTTGCCGTTCATCGTGCATTGGGAGGGTTACCACTATGTGATCGTGTACGGGCTGTCGAAAGAGTATGTCTGGGTGGCGGACCCGGCACTCGGTTTCAGAAAGCTGAGCGTCGAAGATTTCGAACGCGGCTGGAGCGGCACCTGTTTGTTGTTTACCGGCGGATCGCAGCTGCTGCAGATGTCGGCCGAGCGCTCGCCTTGGATTCGTTTTGTCGGATACCTGAAGCCGTACCGCAAGATACTCGGCTATCTGTTTCTGGCGACCTTCGTGATCCAGGTGCTCGGCGTGATTCCCCCGCTGATCATTCAGAACATTCTCGACGGTGTGATCGTGCATCAGAACGTCAGTCTGCTGCATATGCTGATCGGCGGGCTCATCATTTCCAACATCTTCACGCAGCTGATGTCGACGATACGCGCGTATCTGGCGAACTTCATGGTCCGCAACATGGACTTCGCGATGATGTCGCAGTTCTTCAAGCATACGTTGTCGCTGCCGTTCTCGTTCTTCGCGAAGCGCAAGACCGGCGATATCTTCGCGCGCTTTCAGGAGAACCAGACGATTCGCGCGTTCCTGACCGAATCCACCGTGACGACCGCGCTCAATCTGCTGATGATCTTCATCTACTTCACGATCATGTTCGTGTACAACGTGAAGATGACGCTGGTGTTGATCGCATTCGTGATTCCGATCATGGGACTCACGGTGATCGCGACGCCGAAGATCAAGAGCTATGCGCGCGAGGTGTTCACAGCGTCGACCGAGGCGAAGTCGTTTTTGATGGAGGCGCTCTCCGGCGTCGAGACCGTCAAGGGCATGGGCATCGAGCGGCCGGTGCGCTTGCGCTGGGAGAAGAAGTACGCAAAGGCGCTCGAATTGCAGTATCGCGCGCACGCATTCAATATTCTGGTCAGCTTCGGCAGTCAATTGCTGAATGCGGCCACGACGATTGCGATTCTTTGGGTCGGCGCGAATCTGGTACTCGCACGCGAATTGACGATCGGCCAGCTGATCGCGTTCAATGCCTTCATGGGCAGCGTATTGAGTCCGCTGATGGGTCTGGTCGGCTTGTGGAGCATGCTCAACGATGCGGGTGTCGCGATGGAACGGCTCGGCGATGTGCTCGATATCGAGCCCGAACAGAAGCCGCAGGATTTGCCTTCCCGCGTAATGCTGCCGGAGCTGCAAGGCGAAATCAGCCTGCAAGGCGTCTATTTCCGCTATGGCGAAGAGGATTCCGCTTATGTGCTCGAGAACATCAGCTTCGATATCAAGCCCGGTGAACTGGTCGCGATCGTCGGGCGCAGCGGCTCGGGCAAGACCACGCTCGCGAAGCTGCTGGTTGGGTTCTATCAGCCGAGCGAAGGGAAAATGACGATCGACGGTTACGACTCCGGCGTGATCGACAAGGCTTACTTCCGCGCGCAAATCGGCTACGTGATGCAAAGCAACCTGCTGTTCTCGGGCACGATAGCCGAGAACATCGCGAGCGGCGACGACGCGCCGGACCGCCGGCGTATCGAGGAGGTCGCGAAAATGGCCGACGCGCATGGCTTCATCAGCAAGATGCCGCTCGGCTATGAACAGGTCGTCGGCGAGCGCGGCATCGGCTTGTCGGGTGGTCAGATCCAGCGGCTGTGCATTGCGCGCGCGCTTTATCACGATCCGCGTCTGCTCGTGTTCGACGAGGCGACATCGGCGCTCGACTCGCAATCGGAAAGCAATATTCTCGGCAATATGCACGACATCCTGAAGGGCCGCACGGCGGTGATCATTGCGCATCGGCTCAGCACGATCATGCGCGCGGACAAGATTCTCGTGCTGTATGAAGGCGCGATCGTCGAACAGGGCCGTCACGAGGAGCTGATCCAGCGCGGCGGCATGTACTATCAGCTCGTGCAGAAACAGTTGAGTGCATCATGATGAAGATACTCGACCAGATTGAAGAGGCGAGTCCCGCGATATCGTACGCGGGACTGATCGAGCGGATCGAGATCCTGCGCTCCACGTTGCGCTGGTCGTCGCGGCTCGAACGCGCCGATATCGACAAGCTGCTCAGGCAGGCCACGTCGTTGCGCGACGAAGTGATGCAGCTTTCGCACAAGGAGCGCTTCGTGCAGGCGGCTACCGCTGGCGAGCCGCAGGCGAGCGCGGAGCAATCGCGCGGTGCGCGACGCAAGGCGCTACTGGAACGCAGCTTTATTTTCGAGGGCACGTTCGGCGACAATCCGCGGCTGCTCGAATCGCTCGAAATTGCGGAAAAAGCCGCGCCGACCGATTTGCCGGTGCTGATCGATGGAGAGAGCGGCACCGGCAAGGAACTGATGGCGAAGGTGATTCACGCGAATGGCGCGCGTGCGGACAAGCCGTTCATTTCGGTGAACTGCGGCGCGATTCCGGACAATCTGCTGGAGTCGGAACTGTTCGGGCATCGCAAGGGCGCATTTACCGGCGCGTCGAACGACCGCAAGGGCAAATTCGAAAGCGCGCATACGGGCACGATCTTTCTCGACGAAATCGGCGAGTTGCCGCTCGCGGGCCAGGTCAAGCTGCTGCGCGTGCTCGAAGCGCACGAGATTCAACGCGTCGGTTCCGACGAAACGATTGCGGTCGATACGCGCATCGTCGCGGCGACCAACCGCAATCTGCGCAAGCTCAGCGAAGAAGGCCGGTTTCGCGAGGATCTGTTCTACCGGCTCAGCGTGATTCATGTCACGCTGCCGCCGCTGCGCGAACGGCGCGACGAAATTCCGTTGCTGATTGCGTGGTTCGGCGACGAAGCGGCGGGCACGCTGAAACGCCGGCCGGTCAGATTGACGCCGCGTTTGCGCGACTTTCTATTGAGCTACTCGTATCCGGGCAATATCCGCGAACTGCGCAACGTGATGTACCGCATCTCATGTCTGGCTGCAGATATGGCCGACGTCGAGCATTTGCCGCTCGATATGCGACCGGCCGCGCCCGGTTCAGCTGCGGCGCAGGCGGAGGGCGGCCAGGCGAGCGGCGAGCAGCCGATCAGTGTCGCGAATCTGATGTCGTTGAGCGACGCGAAGCGGGCGGCCAGCGACGACGCCGAGAAAGCGTTTCTCGAACGCGGACTGCGGGAAGTCAGCGGGACCGTCGCCGAGCTGGCGCGGCGCATCGATATGAATCGCTCGCACTTGCAGATGCTGCTGAAAAAGCACGGCCTGCACTCGAAGGATTTCCGCAATCGCAATGCGCCGCCCACGAAAAACGGCACGAACGAGCGCGATGAGGAAGACGACGAAGGCTGAGTGAAGGATCACTGAAAAACCAATGGAGGCTCGCTGAAACGCGTGCCTGAAGACCATCAAGGCGCCGGATTCAGCAAGGTCTTGTCCGCCGCATTCGGGTCTTGCGCTTCCACGACCACTGCCGTGATGTTGTCGCGTCCGCCGCGCGCGAGCGCGAGGTCGACCAGTTCGCAACATGCGTTTTCGCGCTCCGCCGAAGTCAGCACGCCGGCGATCTCGTCGTCGCTCAGTTCGTTGCTCAGACCGTCGCTGCACAACAGGAACACGTCGCCGTCGGCGACTTCGATCGCGTCGTCGTCGAGTTCGAGCAGGTCGGTTGCGCCGACCGCGCGCGTGATCATGTGTTGCGCCGGATGATTGCGTGCTTCTTCGTCGGTGATGACGCCGAGCGAGCGCAGCTCCTCGACCTGGCTGTGATCGCGCGTCAGTTGCCGCAACTGTCCGTCGCGGTACAGGTAGATGCGGCTGTCGCCGGCCCACACGTAGCCGCAGAAGCGATCGCAGGCAAGCAGCACGACCACGGTGCTGCCGATGCGCTGCACCTGGCGGCGCGCGGCTTCATCGCGCAATTGGCGGTTCGCGAATTGCAGACGCGCGCGCGCATCGGCGATCAGCATTCTGAGGCCGTGCGGCGCCGCCAGTTGAGTCAATGCGTCGATCACGGTGCGGCTGGCAACATCGCCGACCGCGTGACCGCCCATCCCATCGGCGACAGCCCAGCGTCCCGCCTCGGGATCGTCGAGGTAGGCATCTTCGTTGATTTCGCGGACCCGCCCCGTGTCGGAACGCGCGGACGACGTCCAGCGAAATTGGCTCTCGCAGGTCACAACGGCTACACCATCTCGTTTCGGTTGCGTGCGTCCGGAGACACGGTGAGGGTTGCGTTCGCGCCGGTGTTGCGTACGTCGACCGACTGGAACTGGTTGATCATCTGGTTAGCATAGAAGTTGTTGGAGACCTCGTACAGATTGACCACCGGCCCAATGCTAGGCGTTTGCGGCACGTACGGCTGAATCCAGCCATAGATCCATGGCGCGCCGCCGCCACCGCGGATCGCCGCCATCGCTTTGCGATCGAGCGCGAGGTTCAGCGAGAGGTCGTTCAATTTGATGCAGGACATGTCGTTCTCCGGTTGGCCGCGTTTGCAATGCGCGCGGCTGAATGGACCCTGCACACGCTGGTGCAAAGGCCATGCCAATCGGGGGCGGATTCGGCGCGAACCCCGCAGCGCCTTGACTGGCGTGCGCTGCGCGGCTTTTCCACGAATCAGGTCGATGTCATCGGTCGGCTCGCGGCCAACAAGCGTCCATTTAAATAGGTGTAGGACCCAACACATTCAGGCGGGTCCTCTTACGTTTTCCATTCACGTTAATTAGCGCGCCACACCGCTCGCAAATGAGCGTTGCACGCCAACAGATCGGCGCGATTTCTGTTGGTCCCTTACTGACATCTGTCTGTTCAAAAAACCGCTCGATCGGCCGCGAAGCCCGTAAACACGGGCTTTCCGGGAGCTGGCCCAGATGATGCAAAAGCTGTCGCAACAGTGTTGGAAATGCGAACGAGGCCAGCCATGAACACCCAAACGCTCGATACCCGCGACGACGAACCGCAATCCGCAGCCGCTTGCGACACCACCTCATCGACGATCGATCTGCCGATCGGCGCGCATCTGGTTACGCAACGCAATGGCTACGAACATCACGGCATCTATGTCGGCAACGGCCGCGTCGTGCACTACTCGGGCTTTGCGGGGTCCGCGCATCCCGGCCCGGTCGAGGAAGTCGAACTGTCGCGCTTCGCCGCCGGCCATGCGATGTCGGTTCGGGCGACGCCGAGCGCGATCTACGTCGGTGCCGAAGCAGTGCGCCGCGCGCGCTCCCGCCTCGGCGAAAACCGCTATCGCCTGCTGACCAACAACTGCGAACACTTCTGCGCGTGGTGCCTGCTCGGCGAAAGCCGCAGCGAACAGGTGGATTGCTGCCTGCGCCATCCGAGCACGGGCGTGCGCGCACTGCTGTGCCTCGTGAAGGCGTTTGTCGAGAGCGGGGCGAGGAACGATCACCGCGTGGCGCAACTCGCGCAAGTCGCGTGATTGCAGCGCGCCGGGAACGGGACGATTCGAGGAGAACATCATGGTTGCCGCGGAAAAGAGCTTGCACTGGGCCGTCGACAAATGGCTCGCGCCCACGCCGTCGATGCCCGCGCGAGTCGTGCGGTTCTGCCATCGCGCGTCGCAACAGCAACGCTATGTATGCGTGCAGGCGTTGAAGCCGGAAGGATTGCTGTCGATCTTCTTCTTCCGCCACGGCGACGGTTCGTGGAACGTGTTCCCGCCGCAAGCCGAGCGGCCCGCGATGAACGGGCACGGCCGTACGGCCGCGTAAGAAGTCAGGCGTGACCTGCCGTGGCCGCTTCCCTGGCGAGCCACTGACTGAACAGCAACATCGCCGGCGTCATCGGCTTGCCCTTCAGGCAGGTCAGCCAGTAGCTGCCCGCCTTCACCTCGACGTCGAACGGGCGCACCAGCCGCCCGGTATTGATCTCCCGTTCGAACATCAACGCGGGCGCGAGGGCGATGCCCGCGCCTTGTATCGCCGCCTCCACCATCAGCCGCGACGAATCGAACACCGGTCCGCGCACCGGCCGCGGCGCGATGCCCGCGGCCGCGAACCAGTTCATCCAGTCGTCCATCCGGTACGAGCGCAGCAGCGTTTCGTTGGCGAGATCGTCGGGCCGCGTGAGGCGCGCGGCGATCTCGGGCGTACAGAGCAGCGCGAGCGGCGCGTCGAGCAGTTTGGTGGCGAGCGAGCCGGGCCAGGTGCCGTCGCCGAAACGGATTGCGAAATCGAGGCCTTCGGTCGCGAGATCGACGAGGTTGTTGTTGGTCAGTAGCCGTAGTTCGACGAATGGATGCGCTTCGCGAAACGACTTCAGGCGCGGCATCAGCCAGCCTACCGCGAACGTGCCGACCACACCGACCGTCAGCACCTCGTGGAAATGCCCGCCGTCGAACTGCTTGAGTACCGCCTCGATACGATCGAACGCGTCGGACAGCACGGGCCGCAGTGCGAGTCCTTCATCGGTCATCGCGAGGCCGCGCGGCAAACGCTTGAATAGCGCGGTGCCGAGCCGCTCCTCCAGCGAGCGGACCTGCTGGCTGACCGCGGCCTGGGTCACGTTCAGCTCTTGCGCGGCGCGCGTGAAGCTCAGATGCCGCGCTGACGACTCGAACGCGCGCAGCGCGTTCAGCGGGAGATACGGTCTCATGGTGCAGATACAAGATTTTCTTGTGAGTGGGCTAACTTATCACCATCGGCCCACTTCGCCGACTCCCTGGCTGTTATTTCGCCAGTCGAATTGTGCGACACTAGGGCCACATCGACGGGGGCAATCGCACGCCCGGCGCCGCGCGAGGCGCGCGGCGCCGCGTCGGCAATCAAGGGCCGGCAACTGTGAGCAACGGTGAATGGCCGCCGCGGGTTGCCTCGATGTAGGTAGTGAGAAGTTGACTGTCCAGATGGAATGCTCGACATGTTCTGCCGACGTTCGTCCAGGTAAGCCGTCGGCTCGTACAACCTTGCATCAGTGCCCTCGATCGGGAGTCCGCTATGTCCGTGTATGTTCTGGCCTTGCTCATCGGCGTCGTCGCCGGCCTTCGCGCGATGATCGCCCCCACCGCCGTCAGCTGGGCAGCGCGCCTGGGATGGCTGCCGCTGCAAGGCACGTCGCTCGCGTTCCTCGGTGCCGCGGCCACGCCGTATATCTTCACCGTGCTGGCGGTCATCGAACTGATCACGGATCAATTGCCCGAAACGCCGAGCCGCAAGGTGCCGCTGCAGTTCGGCGCGCGCGTCGTGCTCGGTGCGCTGAGCGGCGCGGCGATCAGCGGCGCGCATGGCGGCCTTGCGGGCGGCATGATCGTCGGGGTGCTGGGCGCGGTGGTCGGTGCGGTAGGCGCGGTGATCGGCACGCTCGGCGGCGCGAAGGTGCGTAGTTCGCTCGCGAACATGTTCGGACGCGATGCACCCGCGGCGCTGATCGAGGACGTGGTGGCGATTCTCGCCGCTGCGTTGATCGTCGTGTCGATGCACGGCTTCTGATACTCCACGCACAAACGCGAACGCGGCGGCACGCTCTGCGCGTCGCCGCCGTGTTCGGTCGCTGCCTGCCGCTTATTGAGCCCGGGCGATTCGCGCGGCCGGCGCGACTTGCTTGACCGGTGCCGTCGCCGCCGTCGAACCTGCCGCCACCGGCGGGATCAGCTTGCCTTGCACGAGCAGCTGAAGCGTCTTCACCACCAGAATCGCGATGATCGCGTTTGCCACCAGGAACAGGACCGGCGCCGCGAACTCGATCGGACCGGTCGCGCCGCGTTCGACCAGACGCAGCGCCATCGTCGGCAATGCCGCTACGCCGAAGCTGAACGCCCAGTAGCCGGGCACGAACGCCTGCTGGCGAATCCACGGCAGCAAACGCAGCAGCATCAGCGCTTGAAACAGGCCGTAGCCGAGCAGCGCGAAGGCGAACACATCAGGCGTGCCGCTCGTGAGGCTCAGATACGCGACACCACCGACGACCGGCGGCGCCAGTTGCACGCCGAGGGTCGGGCGCAGCGCTTCGGGCAGCGGTTCATGCACCGCGGCGCGATGCAGGATCATCGATTCGAGCGCGAGCCACGCCAGCATGCCGCCGCCGAAAAACAGCTCGCCCAGTTGATGGAAGCCGAATGCGGCCGAGCTCGTCGCCGCGACGAAACCCGCACCGACCGTCGGCAGATAGATCGCCGGCGTGGTCAGTTCGGGCTTGCGGCCGCCTTGCCACAGCCGGCCATGTAGATAGACACCGAGCCCCAGTTGCGCGACCGCCGCGACGCCGTATAGCGTCAGCGCGAGGGTGTGCGCGTACGGCTGCAGCAGTTGCGCGGCGAGCAGCGTCGAGATCGGCGCGAGCGCGACGAACGACGACTGCACCGGATGGTCCAGTTCGGCGCGCGCGTCGGCGGTCTGCGCGAACCACTTGTGCGCATAGGCGAACAGAATCACGACCCAGACGGCGAGCGCCGCCACCGTCACCACGCTGCCCGCTATGGCCGGCAAATGCCACAGGCGGATTGCCACGCGCCACAGGTTGGCAAGCGCCAACGAGCCCACCGCGATACTGAAGAAGCCAGCGGGAACCGCCCCACGATTGCTGTTCATGACGACCTCCGGAAGTTGCGTCGCGCTGCGCGTTGCTGGCTATGCGCGATCGATGGCGTACTGTAAAAGGCCTCGGAGATTCGCAGAACGCTGCAAACGCTCGACAAATGGCGCGAGCGTCTCAAGCTGTGTTTTTAGCGGGAAAAGAGGGAGAGAAGGCAGGCAGGGGAGCCTGCCGTCAACCGCCCATGCGCACCAGCATCGCCAGCAGCTGGTCGAACGAAAGCGGCTTGCGCGCGTAGGCGATATGCGGATTGGGCTGCACCGGAATGTCCGACGCGGCGCTGCACAGGATGATCGGAATGTCGCGCAACTCCGGGTCCTCATACAGCGCCGCGCACAACTGGACGCCCGACATGACCGGCATCATGCAATCGGACACGATGATGCCGGGCCGGCTCGAGCGGACCAGTTCGAGCGCGACGGCGCCGTTCGACGCGGTCCGCACCGCATAGCCGTGTCGTTCCAGCAGCAGCCGCCACACCGTGAGGATGTCGAACTCGTCGTCCACCACCAGAATGGTTTTCATGGCGGCTAGGTTTTTCGCCGCGATTGCAGCGTGGCCGACAGGCCCGGCGTCGATTGGATACCGGCGGCGCCGGGCGAGCCCTCGATCACGTCGAGTCCTTGCGACGAAATCGACAGTTCGCGCAGTGACGTGTCGTGCGCGCTTTCGCGTTGCTTGACCACCGAAATCATGCGCCGCAGTCCTCCTTCTGTCTCGGCGTAGCGCAGCAGCACGAGGTTTTCGGTCAGCGCCGACACCCGCACGGCCTTCGCGTGGCCCGGCTCGCTGTACAGCGGCAGTTCCTCGGTGATGAGCGTCGTGACGGCCGCTTCGCGCAACTGATGCAGCAGTGCATTGAGGAACAGGCCGAAGCGCTCGGTGCGCAACGCCGAATCGCGAAAGCCCTCGACGCCGTCGATCACGATGCGCGTCGCGCCGGTCTGCTTGACGGTGGCGAGCGCTTTCGCCGCGATTTCGTCGATGGCGAGTTCGATCGCCGGCTGCCAATGCACGATCAGACGGCCGTCCTGCCACGCATCGGCAAGCGGAATCGACACCGCTTCGGCTTTGCCGACGAGCCGCTGCGGACCCTCGTAGAAGCCGAGATACACGCAGCGTTCGCCGCGTGCGAGCCCGGCCGCGAGGAACTGCAGGCACAGCAGCGTCTTGCCGACGCCCGACGGGCCGATCAGCGTGGTCGTCGAGCCTTGCGCGAAGCCGCCGCCGAGCAGGTTGTCCAGATGCGGCAAGCCGAAGCCGAGCCGTGCTTTCAGATCGACGGGGCCCGGTTGCTGCGCGCAGTGTGCTTCGAGGCGCGGGAACATCAGCAGCCCGCTGCCGGCGATGCGAAAGAAGTGCTTGCCCATCCGGTGATCGCGCGCGCGCATCTTGTGCACTTCGATCTCGCGCGCGCGGCGCATGCCGTCGTGATAGCGGTTCAGCTCGATCAGACCATCCACCAGCGTGTGCTCGGGATGCGGCTCGTTACCCGACAGCGGCGCGAGCAGCAGCGTCGTGCAGTCCATCGCGGCGACCAGCGCGTTCAGCTCGTGGATGAACTTCGACAGCGACAGCTCGGTTTCGCTGAATTCGCGTGCGCTGCGAAAGCCGTCGATGATCATCAGGCTCGGCCGGTAGTCGTAGATGCTCGACGCGATCAGCTTCAGGAAACCGTCGAGGCCGTCCTGCATCAGCTCGTGATAGCCGGACACGAACAGCATCTGCTGCGCGACCGCGGTTTCGTCGAAGAAGCTCAGGCCTTTCAGGTGACCGAGCAGCTTGTCGTGCGATTCGGCGATCAGCGTCATGTACAGCACTTTCTCGCCTTGCCGTACCCGGTGAAAGCCGATCTGGCTCGACAGGATCGTCTTGCCGGCGCCAGCCATGCCCTCCAGCAGATAGACGCCGCCGCTCACCAGACCGCCGCCGAGGATTTCGTCGAAACCAGGCACGCCGGTTTCGACATTGCGTCGGGCCGGGTTAGGCCGGGCCGCGTCAGACAGGCGAGAGGTGTTGGATGCGTCGGTAGTCATTGTCGAAGGGTCTTTCAAAGTGCAAGCGACGGCTGGTCGTGACGGTCCTGTGCTGAACCCCGTCGAGGCAGCAATCGCCGTTCCCGCTTGCGAGCGGCGACGCCTCACGGCCTGAGAGCCCCTTGCACGCGACATGACGGGGAGCACGTATACAATTCGGCAGCGCCTGATTCCCGCGGGCTTTCACCCGCCTATTTGCCAACCAGTCCAACCCATGCCGAATTCGACCCGGGCCTTTCTTCTCGGCCCGCTCCTTAAAGGCGTTTCACGCTCCTTCTATCTGACGCTGCGCGTGCTGCCCATCGGCATGCGCGATCCAATCGGCCTTGCATATTTGCTCGCGCGCGCCGCCGATACCATCGCCGACACCTCGCTGATCGCGCCGGGCCAACGCCTCGAATTGCTGCTTGCGTTGCGCGATCAGGTCAATGGCGTGACCGTCGATAGCGCGCCGTTCAAGCGCATCGCCGCCGAAGTCGCGGGTCAGCAGACGCAGTCGGATGAAAAGCTGCTGCTCGAATCGTTGAACCCCGCGCTCGACGTGCTCGCGCAACTGAGCGAGTCCGACCGCCACGCGGTGCGCGCAATCGTCACGACGCTGACCGAAGGCATGGAATTCGATTTGCGCACGTTCCCCGACGAACGCTCCGGCCAGATCGCGGCGCTGCGCGAATACGACGAACTCGATCGCTATACGTATCTGGTCGCGGGCTGCGTCGGCGAGTTCTGGACCACGATGACTTACGCGCACATGCCGGGCACGCTGAAGGAACCGCCCGACACGATGACGCAGCGTGGCGTGCGTTTCGGCAAGGCACTGCAGATGACCAACGTGCTGCGCGATTGCGGAAAAGACTTGCGCATCGGCCGCTGCTATCTGCCGCAGAGCATGTTCGAGCGTCACGCTCTAAGCGCGCGCGATCTGCTGCAACCGGCCAATTCGATGCGCGCGCGGCCGCTGCTCGTCGAACTCCTGCGCAAGACGCTCGATCATTTCCGCGCGGCGCTCGACTATATGCTCGCGATTCCGGCGAGCGCGGTGCGCTTGCGGCTCGCCTGCCTGTGGCCGATCCTGATCGGCCTCGACACTTTGCTGCTGCTCGCGGATAACGACGCGTGGCTCGATCCGGCGAAAGTGTCGAAGGTGACGCGCGGTGACGTATATCGGATCATCGCGTCGTCGCTGCTGATGGTGCCGTCGAATGCTTTGGTGCGCAATGCGATCAATAGCCGCATCGCGCGGATCGAGGCTCGGCTGCAGGCATAAACGATTTATTCTGGATCATTGAAACGTCAACAATCGGGAAAGCCCTAAGCCACTGCATTCGCGCTTCGCGTTAGTCTTTTCGAAAAGGAGACGAACCCATGCGACAAGCGTTCAATATTGCGTTGGTGCTTTTGCTTGGCTATCTGATGGCGGATCGGGCGTTGATGCGTGCGCAGGCGGGGGAGGTCGGCACGATTACGTGTCACCAGGGCGCGGCGCTCGTCAAATCGCAAGCGTTGAAAAAGGGCTTTGGCGACGCTGGCGCGAGCGCGCAGAGCGAGAGCTTCCTGTCGAGTTGCCTCGTGACCGGGCGGGGCCAGGTCGGCGATCTGATCGCACGCGAGTGAGCGCCGGCAGCTGAGGATTCGTCGCGGCGCACGCATAGCGCCGCGAAAAAGCGCCCAGACCGTGAAGGCCCGGGCGAAGTCATCGGGAGCCCGATGACGGAGGTAACACATATGAACTGGCCCGCGCTCGGAGATACCCGAGCAGCGGGCCAGTTCATTTGAATCGGGGCGCGCGTCGCAAGGACGCGCTATCGCTTACTGACCGAAGTAGACCGACTTCGGGCCACTCATCGGAGCCGCACGGCTCGTTTGGGTCGTACCGCTCACTACACCTCCGAAGCCGGTAGCGGCTTGGCCGACGCCGTTTTGCGCGTCGACGCGGGCTTGCGCAGCCTGGATGTCAGCCGGGTAGTGCGGGTCGGCGAGACCGGGTTGATAGCCGGCCTTTTCCAGCTGGACCAGCTCGGCGCGCACTTGAGCGCGGGTCACGGGCTGGTTGGCTTGCGCGAAAGCAGCGACCGGAGCGGCGACAGCGACAGCGCTGACAACGGCTTGAATCAGCGATTTCATGATACTTACCTCCAGTTCAGGGTTTTTTGTCTTGCTGCGAACTTGCTTGTTCGTAGTCAGTGATTGCATTGTAATTTGGTGAACTTGGCAGAGTAAGTCACGATGCAGGTAATGTTTGTTGCGAGATTTGATACAAAAGTGCGGAACTTTCAGGGTTAACGCGTAGGCTTTCGTTGCGTCGCCGCCGCGGTGCGGAGTGCTACTTCTCCGACACAGGACTGACGGGCGAGGGCGTTGCCGTTGCCGGTGGCGGCGGATCGTTTCGCGCGCTGCCCGGCGTCGCGGCACGCACCGATTGCCGCAAGCGCGTGAACGCCTGGCTCGTGCGCGCATCACGCTGGTCGCGTGCGTCGTAGAAGTCTTTGCTGAGCCACTGGCCGAGACTCATCATCAGCGAGCCCAACGCGCTCTTGAAGCGCACCCAGGCATTGCCGGTGCGCGCCAGTTGCGCGGCCGCCTCGACCGCGTCGGCGGCGAGCCGGTCCAGTTCCGCGTGCAGAAAGTCGGCGAAATGATGCAGGCCATGCTGATTGCCATTCGACGATTTGCGCTCCAGTTCGACGTGCTCGGCAATCAGCGATTGATTGGGCACGCGAATAAACGGCGGCGTATCGGCGCGCGCGCCGCCGTCATGGCGAATCGCCACACCGAGGTTCGCGGATGCCGCGGTGCGCTCGCCGAGCGGCGGCATTTGCCACTTGTCGCACAGGTACTTCAACAGGCTGCAATGATCGAATCGTTCGTTGCATACCCCGGCTTCGCACCACGGCGACACGAGGATCGCGGGAACACGCACGCCGAGTCGTTTGAAATCGAAGCTCGTGGTATGGCCGTCGGGTGCGACTGCGTCGGCCGGCGGCGATACGTGGTCGTAGAAGCCGCCGTGCTCATCGTAGAGGACCACCAATAACGTGCGCTCCCACAGCGCCTGATTCGAGCGCAGCGCATTGTAGGTATCGGCGATCAGTTTCTCCGCTTTCATGATGTTGTGCGGCGGATGATCGTCGTTCTGCGCTTCGCCGAAGTACTTCGGCTCGATCAGCACGAATTGCGGGAATTGGCTGGCGGGTCCCGCTGCGTCTTCGAAGAACTTGTCGAAAGAGCGGTAATTCGCGAGGTTTTCAGCGCGTCGCTGGTTCTTCAGCAGCAGTGACGCGGGGAAGTCGTAGAAATAGACGCTCCATGTTTTGCGCGCGCCGTTCAAGCGATCGAAAATCGTGTCCTGATCCTGCTCGGTGTACCAGCGTGGATTGAGTCCGTCGAGTCCCGAAGGCATGTCGATCTCGCCTTTCGACGTACCCGTGAGCGCGAAAAAACGGTTCGGCCACGTCGGCCCCGGCAATGAAGAGAACCACCGGTCGCACACGGTGAATTGCGAACCGAGCGTGTGCAGCGCGGGCAGAAAGCCGAGCGGGTAATAGCCCATCACGTCTTGCCGCGCGACCAGGCTGCTCTTCGGATAGTCGTTGACGAACGAACGCACGAAGCCGCTGTTGTCGGCGGCGATCTGATCCATCACGGCCTTGTGCTCGTGATTCGGATCGTGCTTCATCTGCCGCTCGCGCGTCGCACGCGGATAGAAGGTATGGCCTTGACCGTCGGCGTTCGATTTGCCGGCCGCGTTGCGCACGCCGTCCAGTTTGTCGTGCACGGCGTCGAGGCAGCCGAGCATCTGGTCGAACGAGTGATTTTCCATCAGCAGCAGCACGACGTGTTCGATCGGATCGTTCTGCGCGTTCGGCTCGACGTCACTCATCTTTATCGCTCCACTCGGGACAGGATGGATTTCGCGTTGCCAACTTAGCGCAAAACGCGGACCGGCGAAAGAGCGCTGGTTTGCAACGGACCTGCACGCGACGCTCGGCGCATCTCGTCGCGTGCATGATTGGTTCAGCCTCGCATCGACTCAACTGCCGCCAGAGAAGATCGGACCTTGCCCGCCCGGCGCGAACGACGGGAAGTGGTCGCCGGACGGCGCGACCGCCGCCGGTGCATGCGCTCCCGGCTGTGATGCCGGTTCGCGCAAGGTCAACGCGCTATCGGCCGTGATCGGCACGCTCGGCTTCGCGAGCAGCTCGGTCTTGCGCATCGAGCCGACCGACGTGCCGAAGTAATAGCCGATGATGCTGATCCATGCGGTTCCCAGCGCACCGACGATCACGTTGACGAGATCCTTGTTGGTGCCCGGCAGCGGCTGAAACGCCATCAGCAGCAGAATGCCGAAGAAGCCGGTGGTGACGGCCATCGCGAGCACCTTCGGGACCCAGTCGCGATTGGCGACACCCATCGCGCGTGCGTTCGCGGTGTCGCTGGTGGCGATGCGGGCCATCTCGGCGTCGTGCGCGAGGCTCGACTGCGCGGCCGTCACCATCAACTGCTGCAATTGCAGCGAGTTCGCGGTTTCGGCCTGGCGAAGTTTTTCGAGTGCGCCGGGGTCGTTCAACGCGGGTTCCACGAAGGCCGGGTCGCTCGGCGTGCCGAGCGCGTGCGAGATGATCGCGGCGGCGGCGCTCACGCCGAGGCCGACCGGACCCCCCACGAGCCCGGCGAGAAGCGGGGCGGTGCTGCTGATGTTCGTCGCTACTTTGGTCCAGTCCATCATGCTGCTCCCAGGAGAAGATTGGCTGCCATGCGTTCGGTCCAGCCGCGGCTGAAACTCGGCCACGAATGCAGGTTGCGCAGGTACCGCAGACGATACGCGGCGAAGCGCATCACGAACTTCATCGGATCGGCGTTCTTGACCGCATCGAGCGTGTCGGGGCCGAACTTGCCGTCTTCCTTCGCGCCGGACGCTTTCTGCATCCACAGCACGACGAGGCCGCCGTTGTAGTTCGCATCGAAAATCTGGAAGGCCACGCGCGGATCGAGTTCGTCGAGATGCAACGGGTCCCAGTACCTGCGCTTGGCGATCTGATGGGCGGTTTCGAGCGGCAGGTCTTTCATCGCGCCGTTATAGCCCTCGCTGCGCGCGACGCGCGCCGTTACACCCCACATCGTTTCGCCGCCCGGATCGGCCGGATTGAAGCTGTACCCGCCTTCGTTTCCGATCAAGGCTTTGAATGCATCTTCGAAACTGTCCATCGAACTGTCTCCTGTTCGGCTGTGTTGCCAACTCAAATGGCGATGCGTGCGGCTCAGGCCGCTCGCATCGCCTGTCCTACGGCGTCGCGTACCGTGTCGAGCGAGGCTCGCAGCGAGTACGACGTCATCGGATTCGAAACGGGCTTGACGCGCGGCTCAGGCCTCGATGTCCGGGTGTCGGCTTCGTCGGGCGATGCGTCCGTCGAGAGCGCCAGCTCGCGTTCGCGCGCCGACAGCGTGCCGGCGTCGAGCTGCAATGCCTGTGCATACTTGCGCGCGGCCTCGCGCAGAGCGCCTTTGTGTTCCAGCGCGCGGCCCCATTCCGCATAGGACGGCGCGAGATCGGGCCGCAACGCGACGGCGCGCGAGAGCTTGTCGATTGCTTCGTCGTAGTGGCCGGTCTTCACGAGCGCCTCGGCCCAGTCGTGCAGCGTGTCGACGGATTCCGGGTTCATCTCGGCGGCCCGCCTGAATGCGTCGAGCGCTTCGCGGTCGTGCCGGTTCGTATGCAACAGCACATCGCCGAGCAGCCGCAGGTTTTCAGCGGTGCGCGACTTTTCGTTCGCGCCGGCTCGCAGTTCCTTGAGCGCATCGTCGATGCGGTTCTGCTGTTCGAGCGCGATGCCGAGACTCGCGCGCAGCACCGCCGAGTCTTTGTACTGCGTCAATGCTTCGCGGATCTGCTGCTCGGCTTCTTTCGAGCGCTGCTGACTGTCGAGCAACCACGCCTTGCCCGCGACTGCCCATTGGGCCTGCTCGGATGAGGGCAGCGCGAGGACTTCGTCATAGATCCCGACGATCTCGCGATAGTCGCATTGCGCGAGCGAACATTTGGTCTTCTGCACCTGGGTGAACAGATGACTGGCGAGGATGTTGGGTTCGGCGAGGCGCATCGCCGTGATGGCGATGTCGTGCACGAACTTTTCGAGGTCGCGCCCTTCGAACGGCACCGTGCTTTCGCGGCCGTTGAACGGGCCGTGTTCTATCTGCACGTGCGCGATATATGAATCCGCGCTGTTGTTGGTCTTCGTGATGCCGACGTGCACGGCGACATCTTCGCGCTGAAGCACGCCTTTGATGAAGCGCACCGTCGTCGCATACGACATCTCCTGACCCGGGATCTGGATGTCCTGCTGCCCGTCGTTGCTGGTCATCGTGTCGTGCGGGATCGATTCGGCGTCCCGCCCGATTTCCTTCATCGCCGACATGATCCGCTCGGCCAGAAAGTTCGACGAATAGCCGCGCTCGGTCAACGTTTGCGGCGTCTCCACCGGCGGCACCAGCAATTGACGCGTGAGCACGCCGCGCGCGACGAGGCAGATGGAACCGATCGTCAGCAAGATGACCAACCACGGCAACACATAGGGCCAGAGGCGCTTCGGCCCGCGACCGATCACACTGGCGGTATGCAAGCCGAACAGCACGAATCCGCTGGGATGATGACGATGGCGGCGATTCGCGGCGTTGGCGCGCAGGACCGCACCGCTGAACCCGTTCATCGACCGACGTTGACCCTGTGCACTCGACATGACCCACCTCGCTTCGATCGGCGATCAATGTTGGCGATCGCCCGACTTGCGCGGTGGGTATGCATTGAGCGTGCCATGCCGCAGGGAACGGGCTGGCAGGCGGCTGTTGGCTTCCGCTAAAGGGATTGAAAGAAAGAAGTGTCGCGGGCTGGCCAACCTATCGGCAAAAACAGTTTGCCGGCGGGAGACAGGATGCAGGTTGGCAAACAAAAATGCCGCTCAGTCCAGAAGACCGAGCGGCATTGGTGAAGCGAACTACTATTTGAGGACTTGCGCAGCGGTGGCTTAAACCGAACTCGGCCGCCATTTCAACAATCGATGCTCGACCGCGGTCAACAGGTAGTCGGCGGCAAGCGCGACCACCGCCAGCACGATCATCGCCGCGAACACGCCGCTCGCATTGAACGCGCCCTGCGCGGTGGAGATCAGCAAGCCGATGCCCTGCTTCGAGCCGAGAAACTCGCCGACCACCGCGCCGACCAGCGCGAAGCCGAAGCTCACGTGCAGGCTCGCGAGAATCCAGCTGAGCGCCGACGGAATCACGACCGAGGTCGTCACCTGACGGCGCGACGCGCCGAGGATCTGCGCATTCGCGATCATGTAGCGGTCCGCTTCGCGCACGCCCTGGAACGCGTTGGCGAACACGACGAAGAACACCATCACGACCGCGAGCGCGACTTTCGACGCCATGCCGAGCCCGAGCGCGATCACGAACACCGAGCCGAGCACGACGCGCGGAATCGAGTTGGCGATCTTGATGTAGAGGCTGAACACGTCGGAGAGCAGCTTGTTGCGGCCCAGCACGATGCCGCAGACGATGCCCGCGACCGAACCGATGATGAAGCCGAGGCCTGTCTCTTCGAGCGTGACCCACACCTGCGTGAGCAGCGGCCCTTGCGACGTGCCGTTCACGAACCAGTCGACGATCTGTTCGAAGATAGCGCTCGGCATCGAGAAGAAGAACGGGTCGATCCACTTCAGGCGCGCGGACAGCTCCCAGCCGCCGAGCACGACCACGAGCACCAGAATGCGCAGCGAAATCACCAGAACGTGGCGCTGGCGGATCTTCTTCTGCGCGATACGCTCGACGTGGGCGAGCGACGCGGCGTCGATGCCCGCGGGCATCATCTGTTGAGAGGGTGTAGACATGTTTGCCGTTCCTTGATTAACCGATCTGCACTTCTTCGCGCAGGTCATGCCAGATATCGCGCGAAATTTCGATGAAACGTGAGTCGTAGCGGATCTCCGACGTGACACGCGGTCGCGGCAGATCGATTTCGTAGACTTTCTTCAGCGTAGCGGGGCGCGCGGTCAGCACGAACACGCGGTCGGCGAGCGCAATCGCTTCCTCGAGGTCGTGCGTGACGAACACGACCGAGCCGACGCCGCCCCACAATTGCAGCAGCTCGTCCTGCATCAACGTGCGCGTCTGCATGTCGAGGGCCGAGAACGGCTCGTCCATCAGCAGGATTTCCGGCTTGTTGATGAAGGTCTGCGCAAGCGCGACGCGCTTGCGCATGCCGCCGGACAGTTGATGCGGATAGTGCTTGCCGAACTTGTCGAGGCCCACGCGGCGCAGCCATTCGTTCGCTTCGTCGTAGGCGGCCGATTTCGAACGGCCACGATAGAGCGGACCCGCCGCGACGTTGTCGAGCACCGAGCGCCACGGAAACACCGCATCGGCCTGGAACACGAAGCCGATGCGCGGATCGATGCCGTCCACCGGCGCGCCCATCACGCGCACTTCGCCGGTGGTCGGCTTCAGCAAGCCGGTGATCATGCTGAGCGTGGTGGACTTGCCGCAGCCGGTCGGGCCGACCACCGCGACGAACTCGCCGCGTGCCACCGACATGCTGAAGTCGCGCAGCGCGATCGTGGCCTTGCCGTCCGGGGAAATGAAACGGCACGACACGTTGCGCATTTCGATCGCTGGCGTCTCGCGTGACATAGGTTGATTCATCGGCGGGTGCCTCGCAGTTCTGTGAATATGAATGAAGCGTTACTTCGACGCGGTCTTGACCGGCGCCGACAGGAAGTCGTTGGTGTAGGTCTTGGCGAGGTCGATATGCTTGCCCTTCACCGACGGATTGAATGCGGACAGCACCTTCAGCACCGTGTCCGGGCCGTCTGCGGGCATCTTGCCGTCCTTCGTGAACATCGGCAGCGACGCCTTCAGCGCGCCCACGTACAGGTCCTTGTTGTTGCCGTAGTAGTCCTTCGGCATTTTCGCGGCGATGTCCTCGGCGCTATGCGTCGCGATGAAGTTCAGCGTCTTCGCGAACGCGTGCGACAGCTTCGCCGCGTCGTCCTTGTGCGATTCGGCCCACGCGCGCTGCACGTAGAAGCTCGACGCGGGGTAGGTGCCGCCTAGCGCGGCGCGCGTGCCTTCCACGGTGCGCATATCGACCAGCACCTTCGCGTCGCCGGTCTTCAGCAGTTGCGAGACGGTCGGCTCCGTGGTCATGCCGGCGTCGATGCGGCTTTGCTTGACGGCGGCGATGAAGCTGTTGTCCGCGCCGACCGGCAACATCGTGTATTGCGTCGACGGCACGCCTGCGCGCTGCGCGAGGTACTGCGTGAGGAAGCTCGTCGACGAACCGAGGCCGGTCACGCCGAGCGTCTTGCCTTTGACGTCGGCCATGCTCTTCAGCGTATCGGCCGCCTTGGTCGAGACCATTTCGACTTCGCCCGGCACCTGGCCGAAGACGACCAGCGCCTGCACTTCCTTGCCCTTGCTCTGCAGATCGATCGTGTGATCGTAGAAGCCGACCACGCCTTGCACCGCGCCCGCGAGCAGTTCGTTCTCCGCATCGACACCGGCCGGCTGCGACAGGATCTCGACGTCGAGGCCTTCGTCCTTGAAGTAGCCGAGCTGCTCGGTGAGCTTGGCCGGCAGATAGATGATCTTGGTGGCGCCGCCGACCATGATCGTGATCTTCTCGGCGTGAGCGGCGGCCGAAGCGGCGGCAAGGGCGAACGCAACTCCTGACACAACGGCAATCTGGCGCAAGGTACGCATGAAGCAGTCTCCTTAGGTGGGTCGCCGCAATCGGGGCGCGGCGCTTTTCTGGGTGAATGGCAGCGATTATAGAAACGCGAAACCTTCTGCCAGCTTTCGGGGTTTGGCGCAAAACATGGGTGTTAACCCGACGACGCGCCGACGCCGCGCCGACGCCGCGCCGAAATTTCGCGCGAATCGCCGCCGCACTCGCGGCAGCCACTGGACGTATGCTGTAAACCACACTTCACGCGCGCAGACCCCTTGTTTTAAGGCACAATCGACGACCTGACTTTTGCCGTTCCCGCCATGAAGCTGCTGCTGATCGAAGACAACCCCACGCTTGCACACTGGCTCGCGAAGATGCTGGAGCAGGAAGCCTTCGCGCTCGACGCCGTGCAGGACGGCGACGAAGCCGACCGCCTGCTGCGCACCAATCACTACGACGTGATCCTGCTCGACCTGAACCTGCCGAAGCTGTCCGGCAAGAACGTGCTGCGCCGGCTGCGTCAGCGCGGCGACGCGACGCCGGTGCTGATCCTGACCGCGAGCGGCTCGATCGACGAGAAGGTGGAACTGCTCGGCGCCGGCGCCGACGACTACCTGGTGAAGCCGTTCGAAGTGCGCGAGCTGATCGCGCGCATCAAGGTGGCGATCCGGCGGCAGTCGCCGTCCAAAGCGAGCGAGGTGGTGTGCGGCGACCTGTCGTTCGACATCGACACACGGCAGTTCACGCTGAAGGGCGCGCCGCTGAACGTGACGCCGCGCGAGCGTTCGGTGCTCGAAGCGCTGATCCTGCGCCTGGGCAAGACGGTGACGAAGCCCGCGCTCGTCGATGCGATCTTCACGCTCGCCGACGAGCCGAGCGAAGACGCGGTCGAAATCTACATTTCCCGTCTGCGCAAGAAGCTCGATGGCAGCTCGGCCGCGATCGTCACGCTGCGCGGGCTCGGCTATCTGCTGCGCAAGCGGGAAGACGACCAGTAACGATGTCCAATAGTCTGCGCATACGCCTGCTGTGGTGGCTGCTGGTGCCGCTCGCGCTCTATGTGTTCGTGACCGGCAAGACCGAGTACGACAACGCGCGGCACACCGCGAATCTGGTGCAGGACAACCAGCTGGTCGCGTCGGCGCGAATGATCGCGGGCGAGGTCGAATGGAGCGACGGCTTTCTGCGTGTCGATGTGCCGCCCGCGGCGCTCGAGATCTTCGCGTCGCCCTATCGCGACCAGGTCTTCTACAGCGTGCGTGTCGACGATGGGCGGCTGCTCGCCGGTACGCCTGATTTCCCGCCGCGACCGCTGCGCGCGCCCGACGTGCCGGATTCGTACTACACCGAGTTGCACGGCCAGCAGGTGCGCGCGGTCGACATCGTGCGGTTCATGTACGACAACGGCGCGACGCGCCCCGTACGCGTGACGGTCGGCAAGACCGTGCGCTCGCGCGACGCGATGACGCAACAACTGTGGCGGCCGCAACTCGTGCGCCAGCTCGAAATGATCGCGCTGGCAGTCGCACTCGTTTGCATCGGGCTCACGTTCGAGCTGCGCCCGTTGATGAAGGTGAAAGACGAAGTGGCCGACCGCGATCCGATGCAGCTCGAACCGATCCGCGTCGAGCGTCTGCATTCGGAACTGCGGCCCATCGTCGATGCGATCAATCAGTGCATCGCGCGGCTAGGCGTGCAGGTGGCGGCGCAGCGGCGCTTCATCGCGGATGCCGCGCATCAGTTGCGCACGCCGCTTACGCTGCTCGGCACGCAACTGCAATTCGCGCGGCAGCAGGAAGGCCTCAATCCCGCGCTCGACGAAGCGCTTGCCGCGATGCATAGAAGCAATCGTTCGATGGTCGGTCTCACCAACAAGCTGCTGTTGCTCGCGCAGGCCGAGGCCGCCGACAACTCGCAACTGGCGATGGAACGCGTCGATCTGGTGCCGCTCGCAATGGAGGTCGTCGAAGATCTCGGGCTGCTCGCGCAGGCGCGTGAAATCGATCTTGGCGCGGAATTGCACGGCGTGGCGCCGGTGCTCGGACATCGCGGCATGTTGCAGGCACTGATCGCGAATCTCGCCGAGAACGCGATTCGCTATACGGGCAGCGGTGGCCATGTGACGGTCGCCGTGAGTGCGGCTACCGAGGCCAATACGGTGACGGTCAGGGTGACCGACAACGGCCCGGGCATTCCGGCCGAAGCGCGCAGCCGCGTGTTCGAGCCGTTCTTTCGCGCGTCGACGGATACGGAAGGCACGGGCCTCGGTCTGGCGATCGTGCGCGAAATCGCGGACGCGCATCACGGCGAGATCGTGCTGAAGGCGGGCGAGGGCGGCAAGGGCGTGGATATCGCCGTGACGTTTCCGCGCGCGACGCCGCAGTGATCGGGATAAACCCGAGGTTCACGCAACAGATACGGCCCTGAAAGCATCGGGAAGGGTTCGCCCCTTCAGAATCACGGGCGGGCGACCCGCGCGGCGCCTGGAGCAAGATAACGGAGACACTCGCAAATGAAGCTTTCCCCGACGCGTTTTTCGCGCGCGGCCTATGCCGCCGTGGCGGCGTCGCTCGCATGGTGCGCGCTCGCGAGGGTGGCGACACCTGCGCAAGCCGCCGAGCCGGAGAAACTCGCGATCATGGTGGGCGGCACCAACAAGCTCATCTATCTGCCGGCGCGTCTTGCCGAACAGCTCGGCTATTTCAAGGCGGAAGGGCTCGACGTCGAACTGCTGTCGCAGCCGACTGGAATAGAGGGCGAAAACGAAATGCTCGCCGGCGCGGTGCAGGGCGTGGTCGGCTTTTACGATCACACGATCGATCTGCAGACACGCGGCAAGGAAGTGAAGACGATCGTCGTGTTCAGCCAGGTGCCGGGCGAAGTGCAACTGGTCGCGGCGAAATCGGCCGCTTCGATCCGCAGCATGGCCGACGTGCGCGGCAAGACGCTCGGCGTGACCGGGCTCGGTTCGTCGACGAGCTTCCTCACGCAATACCTCGCACAGCGCGCGGGCGTGCCGTCCACGCAATACACGCTGCTGCCGGTCGGCGCGGACAGCAGTTTCATCGCGGCGATGCGGGAAGGACGCATTCACGCGGGTATGACGACCGAGCCGACCGTCACGCAGCTATTGAAGGCGGGCGACGCCAAAGTACTCGTCGATATGCGCAACGTCGACGGCACGCGCGCCGCGCTCGGCGGCATGTATCCGGCGTCGAGCCTCTACGTGCAAAGCACGTGGCTCGACGCGCATCCGGACGAAGCCGCGAAACTCGCGCGCGCATTCGTCAGGACACTGCGCTATATGCATACCCACAGCGCGGAACAGATCGCCGCGCAGATGCCAAAAGAAGACATCGGCAACGACAAGGCGCTGTATATCAGCGCGTTGCAGGCTTCGCTGCCGATGTACACCGTCGACGGCAAGATGCCCCCCGACGGTCCGCAGACGGTGCTGAAGGTACTGTCGAGTTTCAATCCGGCGGTGAAGGGGCGGTATATCGATCTGTCGCGCACCTTCACCAACCAGTTCGTCTCTGAGGTCAAGCCTTGAAAGCGGGCTGACCGCGTGGGTCGCATCGAGCACAAGAGGATCGGCACATCGTGTTTTCAGGCAGTTTGCGCGGACGCTTGTTGTGGTGGCTGCTGTTGCCGCTGGCGGCGTTCGTCTCCATTTCGGTCGTCATTTCATACCGGTTCGCGCAGAACACCGCGGACCTGGTGCAGGACCATGCGCTGCTGTCGTCGATGCGGATCATCGGCGAGGATGTCGACTGGGACAACGGTTCGGTGTCGATCCAGATTCCGCCGGCCGCGCTCGAACTGTTCGAATCGCCGGAACAGGACACGGTTTTCTATCGCGTCGAGGCGAGCGGCCATCGTCTGCTCGCGGGCATCCCGGAGTTGCCGCTGCCGCCGCATGTGAGCGACAAGCCCACGCTTTATGCCACCCATTTCACCGACGGCCGCGCGGCGCGCGCGGTCGCCTACGCGCGGCAGCTATACGACTCGGGACATACCGAGGAAGTGATCGTCGCGGTCGCGAAGACGGAGGGCTCGCGCGACGCGATGGTGTGGCGTCTGCTGCGGCCGCAATTGTCCGGCGAAGTCCTGACGCTGGTGCTGGCGATGGTGTTCGTCTACCTCGGCCTGACCTTCGAACTGCTGCCGCTGATGAAGGTGAAGGACGACGTCGCCGATCGCAATGCGTCGCAACTCGAACCGATTCGCGTCGCGCGTCTGCACGTCGAGCTGAGGCCGATCGTCGATGCGATCAACCAGTGCATCGCGCGAATGGGCCAGCAGGCCGCGACGCAGCGTCAATTCATCTCCGATGCAGCACATCAGCTGCGCACGCCGCTCGCGCTCCTGGTCGCGCAGATCCAGTTCGCGCGGCAACGCGATAGCCGCGACGCCCGGCTCGACGAAGCGCTCGCGGGCATGCACAAGAGCAGCCGCAAGCTGACCACGCTGACCAACAAGCTGTTGTTGCTGGCACAGGCCGAGTCGGCGGCGCCGCTGAGCGTGCCGGAGCGGATCGATCTGAGCGCGTTGATCGCGGGCGTGCTGGAGGAACTGATCGCGTTTGCGCAGTCGCGAGAAATCGATCTGGGCGCGGAGCTGGAAGACGGCCTGTACGTGACCGGCGACGAAGCATTGACCGCGGCCCTCGTGACCAATCTGGTCGACAACGCGCTGCGCTATACGCAGGCGGGCGGGCGCGTCACGGTGCAGACGCAGCGGCGCGACGCGATGGCGATCGTGCGCGTAATCGACAACGGACCCGGCATCAAGGCCGATGCGCGCGAGCGCGTTTTCGAGCGCTTCTATCGTGCGTCGAGTCATGCGGAAGGGACTGGTCTGGGCTTGCCGATCGTGCGCGAGATTGCGCATCGCCAGGGCGGCAGCGTGACGCTCGAATCGAACGCAGGCGGCGCGGGCCTCGTCGCGACCGTCGAGATGCGCTTATGGCTCGGCGCAACCTGAGCTCGCGCGACTCACCAATGAGAGGACAACGATGAAACTGCTGCTCGTGGAAGACGACGCGGACCTCGCGCGCTGGGTGATGAACCTGATGCAAGTCGAGCAATTCGCGATCGACTGGGCGCAAAACGGCGAATGCGCGGAGACGCTGCTCGGTCTGCAATGCTATGACGCGGTGCTGCTCGATCTGCGCCTGCCCGGCATGAGCGGCAAGGAGGTGCTCGCGAGGTTGCGCCGCAAGCGCGACAACGTGCCGGTGCTGATGCTGACCGCGAATGGCTCGACCGACGACAAGGTGGCCTGCTTTTCGGCCGGTGCCGACGACTATGTCGTCAAGCCCTTCGATGCGCGCGAACTGGTGGCGCGCATCAAGGCGCTGATTCGCCGTCAGGCCGCGGGAGACAGAGGGCAGTCGACCGAATGCGGCGATCTGCGTTATCTGTTCGATTCGCGCGAATTCGTGCTGCGGGACGAACGCCTGCCGTTGCGCCGCCGCGAACACGCGATCCTCGAAGCGCTGATTCTGAAGCAGGGCAAGACCGTCTCCAAAGCCACGCTGATGGACAAGATCTTCACGCTCGACGAAGAGCCGAGCGCCGACGCGATCGATATCTATATTCACCGGCTGCGCAAGCATCTCGCGGCATCGACGGCGAAGATCATGACGCTGCGCGGACTCGGCTATATCTTGCGCGAAGAAGAGCCGCGCGAGGCGTTTGTGTCTGGCTGAGACGACAGCGCGTTCTTGAACCGAGGTTTCGCTGGCTTCGGCGAGCAGTGCGCGCGCCGCGCTGCTGATGCTGACGGTGTATGACGACGACGTCGCACCGCTCGTCGAACCTGCCGATGATGAACTGCTCGTGGCCGTAAGTGGCTGTTACGGTTTGGCTCTCGCGTTGCTCTGCGCCGCGAGTTCCCCGACCATCTCACGCGCGGCCGTTTGCAACTCGGGCACGTAGCGCCGCTTCGCTTCCGCGAGCGACACCGCGCGCGACAGAAACACCACGTTCAAGCTCGCGAGCACTCGCTCCTCGAACACGATCGCGACGGCGACCGCGCCGATCTTCCCCTGGTCCACCCAGTCGCCGTGATTCGAACCGAACCCATCCGCGCGCACGCGTCTTACGAGATTGCGGATCAACGCGTCGTTCGACGCGAGCGCCTTCTGCTCCTCGCCGCCCGCACCCGCGCGCAGCAGATCGAGAATGTCCTCGCGCTCTTCATCGGGGCACATCGCGAAGTACGCGCGGCCCGCCGCGGTCAGCAGCATCGGCAAGCGGCGGCCGACCATCGCGCGATGAAACGACAGCGTACTGAAGCGGTGGGTGGTCTCGCGGATGATCATCGCGTCGCCGTCGGGCGTGGTCAGATCGGAAGGCCACGCAACGCGTTGCAGCAGACGCCCCATGACCGGCGGCGCGATGGTCGCGATGCGTTCGTCGTCCGTGAAGCCTTCGCTCAGTGCGCGCACTTTCAGCGTAAGCCGGAAGCTGTCGTCCGACGCGCTGCGCCGCACGAAGCCTTCTTCCATCAACGTCTCCAGAAGCCGCCGCGCGGTGGTGCGATGCAGGCCGGTCAGCTCGCTGATCTGCTGGCTGGTCGCGCGGCCGCTGTCCATCGAGTTGAGTGCTTGCAGCACCTGCAAGCCGCGCGACAGACCTCGCACATTCGTGTATTTGGTCACTTAAAACCTCAATAAAATCAACTATGTGCATTCTATGCACATTTTCCAGATTTTGTTGAGCGGGTAAGTGGCCAGTCCTAGACTGCCAACAAATCAACGAATTCATGGAGACGCGAGCTGTTGCCCGCAGGCGACTTTTTTCGCCGTGGTTACCGCTGGTTCCCGCCGCCGCGCTCCGTGAATAGCTCGACCTGGTCACTTCGGTCGACATACGGAGACAACATGCCCCAACCGCTCGACCCGGTGGCCGCGCAAGGCCACAGCGGAACCGTCACCACCGACGTCGCGATCATCGGCGCCGGCCCGGTCGGTTTGATGATCGCCAATTATCTCGGCCTGCAAGGCGTACGCGTCGTGCTGATCGAAAAGCTCGACAGGATCATCGACTATCCGCGCGCAATTGGCCTCGATGACGAAGCACTGCGCGTGTTCCAGTCCGTCGGCCTCGCCGATGCGTTGCTGCCGCACACCACTCCCGATCACTGGATGCGTTTCGTCACCAGCAACGGTCACTGCTTCGCATCGATCGAACCGCGCACCGACGAATTCGGCTGGTCGCGCCGCAATGCGTTCATCCAACCGCTGGCCGATCGCGTGCTGTACGACGGTCTGCAACGCTTCCCGCACGTCGAGGCGCTGTTCGGTCACACCGTCAACTCGTTCACGCAGGACGGCAGCGGCGTCACGATCGAAGCGCAACACGCGCAGAGCGGCCGCCGCACGATCCGCGCGTCGTACATGGTCGCCGCGGACGGCGGCAACAGCTTCGTGCGCCGCACGCTCGACGTGCCGTTCGAGGGCCGCACGAAGCCGAATCAGTGGATCGTCGTCGACGTACGCAACGACCCGATCGGCTCGCCGCACGTGTACATGCACTGCGATCCACGGCGCCCGTATGTGTCGGCCGCGCTGCCGCACGGCATTCGACGCTTCGAATTCATGGTGATGCCCGGTGAGACCGAGGAAGAGCTGTCGAAGCCGGAGAACATGGCCGCGCTGATCCGCAAGGTCGTCGCCGAGCCGGACAAGGTCGACTACATCCGCAAGCGCGTCTATACGCACAACGCACGCCTTGCGAGCAGCTTTCGCGTGAACCGCGTGCTGCTGGCCGGCGACGCCGCGCACATCATGCCGGTGTGGCAGGGCCAGGGCTACAACAGCGGCATTCGCGACGCGAGCAACCTCGGCTGGAAACTCGCGATGGTGGTCAAGGGAGTCGCCGGCGATGCGCTGCTCGATACCTATACCGCCGAGCGCCGTTCGCATGCGCGCTCGATGATCCACCTCTCCGAAGTGGCGGGCGACATCTTCGCGCCGACGAGCCGCTTCGGCATCAAGTTCCGCGACGCGTTCGTGCGTACGTTCAACTGGTTTCCGGCGGTCAAGCGCTACTTCGTCGAAATGCGTTTCAAGCCGATGCCGCGCTATGAAAGCGGCGTCGTGTTGCTCGCGCACACGCCGCGCAAGCGTGGCTGGCTCGCGCGCGTGCTCGAACGCTCGGGCCATTCCGCGCCGGGCCGCCTGCTCGGTCTGATGAGCGAGAAGCGCGAGTCGCGGCTCGGCCGTCTCGTGTATGGACGCGCCCCGCATTGTCATTCGCCGGTCGGCCGCATGTTCATTCAGCCGCGCGTGCGTACGGCGAGCGGCGAGATCGTGCGACTCGACGATGTGCTCGGCAACCGGTTCGCGATCGTCGGCTGGGGCGCGGAACCGACGTTTGGTTTGTCTGATGAAGCGCGCGCGATCTGGCAGCGGCTCGGCGGCTGCTTCGTGGTCGCGAAGCCGGACACGCAACTGTCTTTCCATGACGACGTGCCAGAAGACGTGATCGCGATCGGCGATGTGAACACGCGGCTGAAGGACTGGTTCACGCGAGTGCCGGAATCGGTCGTGCTGTTGCGTCCGGATCGTTTCGTCGCGGGCATGGGCTCGCCGCAGCAGGTGTCGCAACTGGTCGTCGAACTCGCGCAGAAGCTGCATCTCGCCGCGGCAACGCGTGCTGATGTGACGGATGCCTGCACCGAAGCAGCGTTCGCGCGCGATGCCGGTGCCACTCTCGCAACCGCTGCAACCGCCGGAGCCTGACATGCCGATGCTGCTCGAATGCCTGTCGCACACGCCGTTGCACGGCTATTACGATCCCGCGCCCGAAGTCGTCGCCGAAGTCGAGCGTGTGCATGCGGCGGCGCGTGCGCGCGTCGTCGAGTTCGATCCTCAACTGGTCGTCGTGTTCGCGCCCGATCATTACAACGGTTTCTTCTATGACGTGATGCCGCCGTTCTGCATCGGCGCATCGGCGAGCGCGGTCGGCGATTTCAAGAGCCTCGCTGGTCCGCTGAACGTGCCCGCCGATACCGCGCTCGAACTGGCCGAAGCGGTGCTCGCGAGCGATGTCGATGTCGCGGTCTCCTACCGCATGCAGGTCGATCACGGTTGCGCGCAAGCGCTGGAGATTCTGACCGGCGGACTCGATCGATATCCGGTCGTGCCGGTGTTCATCAATTCGGTGGCCGCGCCGATGGCTTCATGCCGCCGCGCGCGTCTGCTCGGCGATGCGTTGGGCCGCGCGCTCGCACGCTCGAACCAACGCGTGCTCGTGATCGGCTCGGGCGGCATTTCGCACGAACCGCCGGTGCCGGAGCTCGCGGGTGCGAGCGACGAAGTCGCCGAGCGTCTGATCGCGGGCCGCAATCCGTCGGCCGAGTCGCGCGCGGCGCGGCAGGCACGCACGATCGCGGCGGCGCGCGCGTTCACCGCGGGCGACAGCCATCTGCATCCGCTCAATCCCGAATGGGACCGCGCGTTCCTGAAGCTGCTCGAGGACGGCGAGCTGGCCGCGCTCGACGGCCTGACCAACAACGCAATCACGCGCGATGGCGGGAAGTCCGCGCATGAAATCCGCACGTGGATCGCCGCGTTCGGCGCACTGAACGCGAGCGGACCGTATCGCGCGTCGCTCGATTACTACCGTCCGATCCCCGAATGGATCGCGGGCTTCGGCGCAATGCACGCGCGACCCGTGACGGCCCACGTCTAACTCAATCAGGAACCCGCTATGAGCACTCAAAGCAATGTCGACGCGCTGGCCCTGCGCCTGCGCGAATCGGAACGTGCGCGCGTGACCATCGCGCCGTTGCGCGACGACGCGCGTTTCACCGAACTTTCGAACCCCGCCGACACCGAGCAACTCGCGTACGCGGTGCAGCAGGCCAACGTGGCTGCGCGCGTCGCGGCGGGAGAGCGCATCGTCGGCCGCAAGATCGGACTCACGTCGCCGGCGGTGCAGCGTCAACTCGGTGTCGATCAGCCGGATTTTGGCGCGCTGTTCGCATCGATGGCGTATGGCGACAGCCAGCCGATTCCATTCTGCGAACTGATTCAGCCGAAAGTCGAGGCGGAGATCGCGCTCGTGCTCGAGCACGATCTGCTGCACGAGCGCCACACGTATGCCGATCTGATGCGCGCAACCGCGTATGCGGTCGCGGCGATCGAAGTGGTGGACAGCCGCATCGAAGGCTGGAACATCCGCTTCGTCGATACGGTCGCGGACAACGCGTCGAGCGCGCGCTTCGTGCTCGGCAGCCGCCCGGTGTTGCTGCGCGATATCGATCTCGCGGCCTGCGCGATGACGCTGTCGAACGATGCCGAAGTCCTGTCGCGCGGCAATGGCGCCGCGTGTCTCGGCAATCCGCTGAATGCCGCTGCCTGGCTCGCGGATCGCATGGTCCGGCTCGGCACGCCGCTGCGTGCCGGCGACGTGCTGATGACGGGCGCTTTGGGCCCGATGGTCGCGGTCAAGCAGCCGGGCAGCTTCAGCGCGCAGATCGACGGTCTCGGCAGCGTCCGCGCGACGTTTACCGCTTGAATCAGGACTCAATATGGCTTCCGAAAAACTGAAAGTCGCGATCATCGGCTCCGGCAATATCGGCACGGATCTGATGATCAAGATCATGCGCAACGGCCGGCATCTGGAGATGGCGGCGATGGTCGGCATCGATCCGAACTCCGACGGTCTCGCGCGCGCCGCGCGGCTTGGCGTCGCGACCACGCATGAAGGTGTCGAAGGTCTGACGCGTCTGCCGGTGTTCGAAGACATCGATTTCGTGTTCGACGCGACTTCGGCCGGCGCGCACGTGAAGAACGATGCGTTCCTGCGTGCTCGCAAGCCTGGCATTCGCCTGATCGACCTGACGCCGGCCGCAATCGGGCCGTACTGCGTGCCGGTCGTCAATCTCGACGCGCATATCGACGCACCCAACGTGAACATGGTGACGTGCGGTGGTCAGGCGACCATTCCGATGGTCGCGGCCGTGTCGCGCGTCGCCAAGGTCCACTACGCGGAGATCGTCGCGTCGATCAGCAGCAAGTCGGCCGGTCCCGGCACGCGCGCGAATATCGACGAATTCACCGAGACGACCTCGAAGGCGATCGAAGTGGTCGGCGGCGCGGCGAAAGGCAAGGCGATCATCGTGCTCAATCCGGCCGAACCGCCGGTGATGATGCGCGACACCGTCTATACGCTGTCGGAGATGGCCGACCTCGACAAGCTCGAGCAGTCGATCGAGGAGATGGTCGCGAAGGTTCACGCGTACGTGCCCGGCTATCGCCTGAAGCAGAAGGTGCAGTTCGATGTAATCCCGGCGAACGCGCCGCTCAATATTCCGGGCCTCGGCATGTTCAGCGGTTTGAAGAGCTCGGTGTTTCTCGAAGTGGAAGGCGCCGCGCACTACCTCCCTGCCTATGCCGGCAATCTCGACATCATGACTTCGGCCGCGCTCGCGACCGCCGAGCGCATGGCGCAGGCGCTCGTGCAGGCATCAGAGGCTTAAGGAGACTTCCCGCATGGACAAAAAACTCTATATCTCCGACGTGACGCTGCGCGACGGCAGCCACGCGATTCGTCACCAGTACTCGATCCAGAACGTGCAGGACATCGCGCGCGCATTGGACAAGGCGAAAGTCGATTCGATTGAAGTGGCGCACGGCGACGGCCTGCAAGGGTCGAGCTTCAACTACGGCTTCGGCGCGCATAGCGACCTTGAATGGATCGAAGCGGTCGCCGACGTCGTCGAGCACGCACAGATCGCGACGCTGCTGCTGCCCGGCATCGGCACGATCCACGACCTGAAGGCTGCGTACCGCGCGGGCGCACGCGTGGTGCGCGTGGCGACCCACTGCACCGAAGCCGATATCTCGAAGCAGCACATCGAATACGCACGCGAACTCGGCATGGACACCGTCGGCTTCCTGATGATGAGCCACATGAGCACGCCGGAGAACCTGGCAGTCGAAGCGAAGAAGATGGAAAGCTACGGCGCGACCTGCATTTACGTGGTCGATTCGGGCGGCGCGCTGACGATGAACGACGTGCGCGACCGCTTCCGCGCGGTGAAGGCCGTGCTGAAACCCGAAACGCAAACGGGCATGCACGCGCACCACAACCTGTCGCTGGGCGTGGCGAACTCGATCGTCGCAGTGGAAGAAGGTTGCGACCGGATCGACGCCTCACTTGCGGGAATGGGCGCGGGCGCGGGCAATGCGCCACTCGAAGTGTTCATCGCGGCAGCGGAGCGCATGGGCTGGAATCACGGCACCGATCTCTACACGCTGATGGACGCCGCCGATGACATCGTGCGTCCGCTGCAGGACCGCCCGGTGCGCGTCGATCGCGAAACGCTCGCGCTCGGTTATGCGGGTGTGTATTCGAGCTTCCTGCGTCATTCGGAAGTGGCCGCGAACAAGTACGGCCTGAAGACCGTCGACATTCTGGTCGAACTGGGCAAGCGCCGCATGGTCGGCGGTCAGGAAGACATGATCGTCGACGTCGCACTGGATCTGAAGCGCGCACGCGCAACCGACGCAGTGGCTTCATGACCCAGACGCTGCTCGGCGGCGCCGCATGCCGCGCGCGCAGCGTTCATTTCATCCAGCAAGGTCGCCGCAAGAGCGATGCTGATTCAACATTGGAGACATTCATGCGGCAGTCAACACGAGCAACACCAACAACGCAGTCGACGAAACCTCTTGCCAGCGGCGCGCTGACGATCGGGCTCTGCCTGATCGTCGCGCTGCTCGAAGGCGTCGACCTGCAATCGACCGGCCTCGCCGCACCGCGCATGGCGCGCGAATTTCATCTCGCGGTCGCGCAGATGGGCTGGGCGTTCAGCATCGGCGCACTCGGGCTGCTGCCCGGAGCCGCGATCGGCGGACGTCTCGCCGACCGGCTCGGGCGCAAGCGCGTGCTGATGTGGTCGGTCGCGCTGTTCGGCCTCTTTTCGCTCGCGACCGCGCAGGTATGGGATCTGAACAGCCTGCTCGCCGCGCGCTTTCTGACTGGCCTCGGTCTCGGTGCGGCGATGCCGAATCTGATCGCGCTGTGCTCGGAAGCGGCGCCGCCGCATCAGCGCAACACCGCGGTCGGCGCGATGTATTGCGGCATGCCGTTCGGCGCGGCGCTCGCGGCGGTGGTCGGCATCATCAGCCCGGGCGATGCGGGCTGGCGGCATATCTTCTACGTCGGCGGGTTCGGGCCGTTGCTGGTGCTGCCGCTGCTTGCGCTGTTCATGCGCGAGTCGGCGCAGTTCGTCGCGGCGCGCGCAACCACGGGCGCGCGCCGCGATGCGGCCGCCAGCGTGACGCGCGCGCTGTGGCAGGAAGGGCGCGCGGGCACGACGATCGCGTTGTGGATCAGCTATCTCGGCACGCTGATCGTGCTGTATTTCCTGATCAACTGGCTGCCGTCGCTCGTATTGACGCGCGGTCTGACGCGCGTGCAGTCGGGTGTCGTGCAGATGATGTTCAACATCGGCGGCGGCATCGGCGCGATCGTGATCGCCGGCATGATGGACCGGATGGGCCGGCGCCGCACGGTCGCGGGCATGTATGTCGGCATCGTCGTTGCGCTCGGTGCGTTGCTGAGCGCGAACGGCGGCGCGTCGATGGCGTGGGGCGGTCTGCTCGCGGGCCTGTTCCTGGTCGGCGGCCAGTCGGTGCTGTATGCGCTGGCAAGCAGCCTGTACCCGACCGAAGTGCGTGGCACCGGCGTCGGCGCGGCCGTGGCGGTTGGCCGTCTCGGCTCGATCCTCGGACCGTTGATCGCGGGGCAACTGCTCGCGATCGGTCAGGGCGCGAGCGTGCTGCTCGGCGCGAGCATTCCGCTGATCGCAGTCGCCGCGATCGGTGCGTGGCTCGTCGTGAATCGCTCGACACTTCGATATACCGCGGCGGCCGCGCAGTAGTTTTGCGGCCTGAAATATGGAGCGGGCTTGCCGTCAGCGGCGGCCCGCAGTCACTCAACTCGTGAAACACAGGAATCCGACATGAGCAATACAAATACACAAGCAGTGGCGATCAGTGAAGAAGCGACCAGCAAATTCGTCCGGATCACTGAAGATGGCCGCGAGGTGCAACTGCACTACAACGACGTGGAGCAGGGCGCGGAAACGGTCGTGATGCTGCACGGCTCGGGACCGGGTGCGACCGGCTGGGCCAACTTCAATCGCAACGTCGAGCCGCTCGTCGCGGCGGGCTATCGCGTGATCCTGATGGACTGCCTCGGGTGGGGCAAGAGCGATCCGATCGTCTGCAAGGGTTCGCGCTCGGAACTCAACGCGCGCTGCCTGAAGGCGTTGCTCGATGCGCTCGATATCGAACGCGCGCATCTCATCGGCAACTCGATGGGCGGGCATAGCGCGGTCGCGTTCGCGCTCTTGGAACCGAAGCGCGTCGGCAAGCTCGTGCTGATGGGCGGCGGCACCGGCGGCCCGAGCCAGTTCGTGCCGATGCCGACCGAAGGCATCAAGCTGCTGCAAGGCCTGTACCGTAACCCGACCATCGAGAACCTGCAGCGCATGATGAGCGTCTTCGTGTTCGACACGAAGGCGTTGACCGAGGATCTGATGCAGGCGCGTCTCGCGAATATGCTGGCACGGCGCGACCATCTCGAGAACTTCGTCGCGAGCCTCGCCGCGAATCCGAAGCAGTTCAACGACTACGGGCCGCGCCTCGGCGAAGTGGCCGCGCCGACGCTGGTGATCTGGGGCCGCGACGATCGCTTCGTGCCGATGGACGTCGGCCTGCGACTCGTTGCCGGGATGCCGAACGCCGATCTGCATGTGTTCGGCCGCTGCGGGCATTGGGCGCAGTGGGAGCATGCGGACAAGTTCAACCGGATGGTGGTCGAGTTCCTCGGGCGCGAGGGGTAAGGCGGGTTGTTGTTGCGGGCGACTGGCGCGCCGTTGCGGCGGCGGGCTAATGCGATCCATTCGCATTTAGCCAAAAATAATACGTCGCAAGTCATCTATAAGATATCTGTCTTAAGACCGGGTTAATCGGCCGCAAACCCTTGCCAGTCGGGGCTCGACCCTTTTCGGCAGGGTCTTGCGGACCTGTTTGTTTACCCACATTTAGTGGAAAACGCGCATATACTCTCGGTCGTATCGCAAAACGAAGGTCGCGGGGTTGCGTCGTGCCGAACCGGCGCCGTCGCCATCGCGCCGCGATTTGCGCTGGCCTCGACTGCCAACGCTCTGTCTATCACTTCCTAGCAAAGCATTAATCATGTCCACACCGCCGAAGATCATCTACACCCTGACCGACGAAGCGCCCGCACTGGCGACGTACTCGCTGCTGCCGATCGTCAAGGCGTTCACGCGCTCGTCCGACGTGCTCGTCGAAACGCGTGACATCTCGCTCGCCGGCCGGATCATTGCCGCATTTCCCGACTACCTGAGCGCAGAACAGAAGGCTTCCGACGATCTGGCGGAGCTCGGTGGACTCACCACGCGCCCGGAAGCGAACATCATCAAGCTGCCGAACATCAGCGCGTCGGTGCCGCAACTGAAGGCCGCGATCGCCGAGTTGCGCGATCAGGGCTACAAGCTGCCGTCGTACCCGGACGTCGCGACGACCGACGCCGAGAAGGACGTCAAGGCCCGCTACGACAAGATCAAGGGCAGCGCGGTGAACCCGGTGCTGCGCGAAGGCAACTCGGACCGCCGCGCGCCGCTGTCGGTGAAGAACTACGCGCGCAAGCATCCGCACAAGATGGGCGCATGGAGCGCGGACTCGAAGTCGCACGTCTCGCACATGAGCGGCGGCGATTTCTACGGCAGCGAAAAGTCGACGCTGATCGCGCAAGCCGGTAGCGTGAAGATCGAGCTGGCCGCCGCGGACGGCACGACCACGGTCCTGAAGGCGAAAACGCCGGTGCTGGCAGGCGAAATCATCGACGCGTCGGTGCTGAGCAAGAAGGCGCTGCGCAGCTTCATCGAAGCGCAGATCGCCGACGCGAAGGCGAACGGCGTGCTGTTCTCGGTGCACCTGAAGGCCACGATGATGAAGGTCTCGGACCCGATCATCTTCGGCCACGTGGTGTCGGTGTTCTACAAGGACGTGCTCGCGAAGCACGCGGAAGCGCTGGCCAAGGTCGGCTTCAACCCGAACAACGGTATCGGCGACCTGTACGCGCGTCTGAAGGATCTGCCGGCTGAAACGGCCGCGGCGATCGAAGCCGACATCAAGGCGCAGTACGAACAGCGTCCGCCGCTCGCGATGGTCAACTCGGACAAGGGCATCACGAGCCTGCACGTGCCGAGCGACGTGATCGTCGACGCGTCGATGCCGGCGATGATCCGCGAGTCGGGCAAGATGTGGGGCGCCGACGGCGCGCTGCACGACGCGAAGGCGGTGATTCCGGACCGTTGCTACGCCGGCGTGTACCAGGCTGTGATCGAAGACTGCAAGAAGCACGGCGCGTTCGATCCGGTCACGATGGGCACGGTGCCGAACGTCGGCCTGATGGCGCAAGCCGCGGAAGAATACGGTTCACACGACAAGACGTTCCAGATCGCGGCGAACGGCGTGGTCCGCGTGACCGACGAAGCCGGCGCGGTGCTGCTGGAGCAGCCGGTCGAGGAAGGCGACATCTTCCGTATGTGCCAGACCAAGGACGCGCCGATCCGCGACTGGGTCAAGCTCGCGGTGAACCGCGCCCGCGCGACCAACACGCCGGCAGTGTTCTGGCTCGACCCGGTGCGCGCGCACGATGCGCAGATCATCAAGAAGGTCGAACAGTACCTGAAGGATCACGACACCAATGGTCTCGACATCCGCGTGATGACGCCGGTCGAT
The DNA here is from genome assembly GCF_050436725.1 of Paraburkholderia sp. JPY465. Taxonomy (NCBI): domain Bacteria; kingdom Pseudomonadati; phylum Pseudomonadota; class Betaproteobacteria; order Burkholderiales; family Burkholderiaceae; genus Paraburkholderia; species Paraburkholderia sp. JPY465. The sequence goes on along the minus strand of NZ_JBNDMT010000002.1, from coordinate 1,098,990 downwards.
GCGACGAAGTTCTCGGTCGAGCGCATCCGCGCGGGCAAGGACACGATCTCGGTCACCGGCAACGTGCTGCGCGACTACCTGACCGACCTGTTCCCGATCATGGAACTGGGCACCAGCGCGAAGATGCTGTCGATCGTTCCGCTGATGGCCGGTGGCGGCATGTTCGAAACCGGCGCGGGCGGTTCGGCGCCGAAGCACGTGCAGCAGCTGGTCGAAGAAGGCTTCCTGCGCTGGGATTCGCTCGGTGAATTCCTGGCGCTGGCGGCATCGCTCGAACATCTGAGCACCGCGTATCACAACCCGAAGGCGCAGGTTCTCGCGAAGACGCTCGATCAGGCGACCGGCAAGTTCCTCGACAACGACAAGTCGCCGGCGCGCAAGGTCGGCGGCATCGACAATCGCGGCAGCCACTTCTACCTCGCGATGTACTGGGCCGAAGCACTGGCCGCGCAAACCGACGACGCGGCGCTGCAGGCGCAGTTCGCGGGCGTCGCGAAGGCGATGGCCGACAACGAGGCGAAGATCGTCGCGGAACTCGGCGCGGCGCAGGGCAAGCCGGTGGATATCGGCGGCTACTACCGTCCGAACGTCGAGCTGACCAGCAAGGCGATGCGCCCGAGCGCGACGCTGAACGCGATCGTCGATTCGGTGGCTTGAAGCCGCGCGGGCTGCTGATGCGGTAAGCATCGCGGCCGCAACTGCGCTGCACCGGAAAGCCACGCGGTAAGTACGCAGCGCAACCGCGCACAAAGCCGCAAGCAGGACCGCAAATACGACAATGGCGCCTTCGGGCGCCATTGTCGTTTCTGCTTTCACTGCTACGTCGCCGTCGGTCATATCCGTCCTTATACGTGAACGATTTCCCAATCAGCGAGTTTCTCCGGAATTTCGAGCGTCGACGTGTCGAGCTCGGACAGATGCTCGCAGCTCAGGCCGCGCGCGAGGTCGTCGGCGGCCTGTTGCGGGCTCGAGAATTCTCCGAGCGTTTCGTTGCCGTAGGTGGCTTCCCAGCCGTCCTGACCCGGCAGAATGTAGAACGCTCCCTGCGTCGAACCAAAGCGAAAGCCTTTCATTTTTAGTCTCCCAGTTACCAATAAAAAAGCCGCGATTCGTGACGGCTTCTGCGCAATCTCTGGGATTTGGGTGGCCATGTCGTGAGGCCCCTCGAATCCGACTGCGTGAAGCGCATGCTCTTGTGAAAGAGTCTACGTCAGCGAGTCGGCTCGCAAGCGGGCGTCAAACCGTTCTTTATATTAAAAATATTCTCGCAAAAACAATGGCTTAGGCGTTTCATTTTGCGATGTGCAACGCTGCCGGACATCGTGAAATGCCCGCTTTGTGCCGCGCACCATGGTTTTTTACGACGCGCGGCATCGTTTCAGATCGTGAAAATTAGGGCTCTCGCGACGTATAAATCGACGCCATGCGCCCCTGTCACGCGTCGATCCGCTCGATCAACATCGCGACGAAGGTCTCGGTCACCGGCGGCAAGGTTCGGCCGCGCTTTCGGATCAGCGCGACGCGGCGCGTGAACGCGGCTTCGTCGATCGGCCGCGCGACCAACTCGGGCTCAGCGCGCACCTCGCGCGCCGACGCCGGCAGGATCGTGATGCCGAGCCCGGCGCGCGCCATCGCGACCGCGCTCATCATGTAGGTCGGCTCGCAGGCGATGCGCGGCTCACATTGCGCGTCGGCGAACGCGCTGTCGACCACCGCACGTACGCTCGTGCCCTGCGCGGTCAGCACGAGCGGCTCGTTGGCCAGATCGCCGAGCGTGACGGGCCGGCGCCGCCGCGCGAGTGCGTGCTGCTTCGGCAACACGGCGACGAGCCGGTCGATACCCTCGTGCAGCACCTCGAGCCCGCTGTCGTTCAGCTCGCCGCCGGTCAGCCCGATATCGACTTCCTCGTTGCGCACCAGCGTGTTGACCATGCTCGCGACGACGTCGCGCACCTCGAAGCCGACGCGCGGCACGGCTTTTCTCAGCGCCTGCACGAGCTCGGGCAGCACGCTCGCCGCGAAGGTCGGCAGGCAGGCGATGCGCACCGTACCGCTCGCGCCTTCGCCGAGCGCGCGTGCATCGAGTAGCACGTGCTCCATGTCGTGCAGCGATTTCTGCAGCACGGGCAGCAGCTCCCGGCCGGTCGGCGTCAGCGCGACATTGCGGCTGTTGCGATCGAACAGGCGCAGGCCGACCGTTTCCTCGAGCCGGCGAATCTGCACCGTCAACGCCGGTTGCGACAGATGCAGCCGCGCGGCCGCGCGCGTGAAGCTGCCCGTTTGGGCGACCGCGATAAACGCGCGGATGTCCCGCAGATTCAGATCCATGATGATTTGTGATTGCTGCAATCAATTCATTTCAATTGTTTTATTGCTGTGCAGAACTTACGCTCGATCACACTAAAAAACAACCTGGAGACAAGCTCATGCTGCCATTGCTGGGGCTGGCTACCATCGTCGTGCTGCTCGGCGCGATCCTGTCCAAACGCATGTCGCCGCTCGTCGCGTTGATCATCGTGCCGCTCGCGGCCTCGCTGCTCGGCGGCGTCGGCCTGCAGACCAGCAAGTTCGTGGTCGACGGTCTGAAAAGCCTCGCGCCGGTCGTCTGCATGTTCGTATTCGCGATCCTGTACTTCGGCACGATCACTGACGCCGGCACGCTCGACCCGATCATCGAGCGTATCCTGCGCGCGGTCGGCACGCGGCCCACGCGTATCGTGATGGGCACCACGCTGCTCGCGCTGCTGATCCACCTCGACGGCTCCGGCGCCGTCTGTTTCCTCGTCACGATTCCCGCGATGCTGCCGCTTTACGATCGCCTGAAGATGGACCGGCGCGTGCTCGCCGCGGCGGTATCGATGGCGGCCGGCATCAACTTCCTGCCGTGGACAGGGCCGATGATTCGCGCGTCGGCGTCGTTGCATCTGCCGATTTCGGCGCTATTCAATCCGCTGATTCCGGTGCAGGCGATCGGCCTCGTATTCGTGTTCTCGATGGCGTACTGGCTCGGGCGGCGCGAGGAAAAGCGCCTCGGCCTCACTGCCGCGAGCGGTTCCGTGCCGATGCCGCAACGCGAACTGACGCCAGAACAACAGGCGCTGCGCCGCCCGCAAAACTTCTGGTTCAACATCGTGTTGACGCTTGTCGTGCTGGGCACGATGGTCGTGATGGGCGAGAAGATTCCGCCGGCCGTCATGTTCATGGTGGGCCTGTGCATCGCGTTGATGGTCAACTATCCGAACGTCGACATGCAGCGCAAACGGATCGACGCGCATGCGCGCGCCGCGCTGATGATGGCCGGCATCTTGCTCGCGGCCGGCGTGTTCACCGGCGTGATGCAGGGCAGCGGGATGCTGAAGGCGATGGCGCAGGCGGCGGTCGGCTTCGTGCCGCCGGCGATGGCGAGCCATATTCCGATCGTGCTCGGCCTGCTGTCGATGCCGCTCAGCATGCTGTTCGATCCCGATTCATTTTATTTCGGCGTACTGCCGGTGATCGCGGAAGTGGCGGGCCAGCTCGGCGTGCCAGCAGTGCACGTCGGACAGGCCGCGTTGCTCGGACAAATGACCACCGGTTTTCCGGTCAGCCCGCTCACGCCCGCGACGTTCCTCGTGGTCGGCCTATGCGGCATCGAGCTGGCCGATCATCAAAGATTCACGTTTCCCCTGCTGTTCGGCGCGTCGGTCGTGATGACGATCGCGTGCGTCGCGCTCGGGATCTTTCCACTGTGAGTTTCATTGAACGGACGGCAGCACCATGACAGCCATTGAATCTGAACGCGTCGTGCGCATCGGCGCGGGCGCGGGCTACTCGGGCGACCGCATCGAACCCGCGCTCGAACTCGCGGAACACGGCCAGCTCGACTATGTGGTCTTCGAATGCCTCGCCGAACGCACGATCGCGATCGCGCAGCAGGCGCGCAGCAAGGACGCGGAGCTCGGCTACGACCCGCTGCTCGAAGCGCGCATGCGCGCGGTGCTGCCCGTCGCGGCGCGCAACGGCGTGCGTATCGTGTCGAACATGGGCGCGGCCAATCCTCGCGCGGCGGCGCGCAGGACCGCACAGATCGCGCGCGAGCTCGGTCTCGGCGGGCTGAGGATTGCCGCCGTCACCGGCGACGACGTGCTCGACGTCGTGCGTGCGGGCGAGTTCCATTTCGTCGAATCGGGCGACGCGGTGGCCGCGTACGAGGACCGGCTGATATCGGCGAATGCATATCTCGGCGCGAGCGGCATCGTCGACGCGCTCGCGGCCGGCGCGCAGATCGTACTGACCGGGCGCGTCGCCGATCCGTCGCTGTTCGTCGCGCCGCTGGTCCACGAATTCGGCTGGCGCATGGACGACTGGCCGATGCTCGGCCAGGCGACGGTAATCGGCCATCTGCTCGAATGCGCAGGGCAGATCACCGGCGGCTATTTCGCAGACCCCGGCTTCAAGGACGTGCCGAATCTCGCGCGGCTCGGCTTTCCGATCGCCGAAGTTGCGCGGGACGGTTCGGTGGCGATCACGAAGCTCGCGCGAAGTGGCGGGCTCGTGACCGAAGCGACGTGCAAGGAGCAGTTGCTGTACGAGATTCACGATCCTCGTCGCTATCTGCAACCCGACGTGGTCGCCGATTTCTCGCAGGTGCGCGTCGAACAGGAAGCCCCGGACCGTGTGCGCGTCACTGGCGGTGGCGGCACGGAGCGCACCGCGACGCTGAAAGTGTCGGTTGCGTATTTCGACGGCTATATCGGCGAAGGGCAGATTTCGTACGGCGGACCGGGCGCGCTGGCGCGGGCGCGGCTCGCTCTCGATATCGTGCGAGAACGGCTCGCGCTGACCGGTGTAGAGGCGCGCGAACTGCGCTTCGATCTCATCGGCGTGAACGCACTGCATGGCGAGACGGTCGCGGCTGGCCATGGCGAGCCGTACGAAGTGCGCGCGCGGGTGGCGGGGCGCACGGCGTCGCTCGCGGAAGCGGTGCGCATCGGCAACGAGGTCGAGACGCTGTACGCGAACGGACCGGCGGGCGGGGGCGGAGTGACGAAGGCGGCGCGCGAGGTGGTCGCCGTGCAATCGGTGCTGCTGCCGCGCGAGCATGCGACGCCGGCTTTCTCGCTAGTGGAGGCTTGAGATGAAACTCCGTGAACTGGCTCATTCGCGCACCGGCGACAAGGGCAATACGCTCAACATCTCGGTGATCTGCTACGACGCGCGGCACTACGAGCGGTTACGCGATGTGTTGACGCCCCAGCGCGTCAGCGCGCATCTGCGGGATGTGGTGCGCGGTGACGTGGTGCGGCACGAGTTGCCGGGCCTTGCCGCGTTCAACTTCGTGCTCGGCGATGCGCTCGGCGGCGGCGTTACGCGTTCGCTCGCGCTCGATGCGCATGGCAAATCGCTGAGTTCGGCGTTGATGGATCTGGACGTGGGGGAGTGAGCGGGTGCTGCTGGCGGTGTGTCGTATTGCGGGGCGGTCGATCGGCCCCGCATGCGGTCACACGCCAGCCTTCGTCAAGTCATGCGCGCGGCGCAGACGTTCGCGGCTGTTGCTCAGATGCATGCGCATCGCGGCGCGCGCGTCGTCGGCGTCCTGACGCTCGATCGCGCGATAGATCATCAAGTGCTCGCCGAGCACGCTGCGCAGTATCTCGATATGGTCGAGCTCGGCGATCTCGGCCGAACCGAGCCGCGTGCGCGGGCTGACCGAGCGGCCGAGTTGGCTCAGCACGTCGAAGAAGTAGCGGTTGCCGCTCGCGCGTGCGATCTGCAGATGGAACTCGATGTCGTGCGCGAGCGTGTCGGTGCTGCCGCGCTCGAGTTCCGACTCGAAGCGGTCGAGCGCGATGCGAATCTGCTTCAGGTTCTGCTCGGTGCGCCGCGATGCCGCGAGCGCGGCCGCGGCCGCTTCGACGTCGATCCGGAACTCGATGATCGCCATTACGTCGAGCATGCTGGTGAGATCGGCGGCGGGAAGCTGCATCGGCTTTTCCGCGGCGGGCGCGAGCACGAACGTGCCGATGCCGTGGCGTGTCTCGACGATCCTCGCTGCCTGAAGACGCGAAATCGCCTCGCGCACCACGGAGCGGCTCACGGACAACTGCTTCATCATCGCGACTTCGGTGGGGATGCGATCGCCTGGCCTCAGCGCCCCGCGGCGAATTTCATCGGAAAGGGTGGCCACCACCTTTTCAGTTAGGCTGCTCATTTTTGTGGCTGGTTGACTGATCCAACAGAGTATTGCACAGGACTGTACTCGATTCTGCCGGGTTCGGCGGCCTCGGTGCGGGCTATTTTTTCCGCGCCGGACGCGGGGTGGAGCGAGGATGAGGCGGGCGGTTGCGCAAGCGCATGAGCTGCTGGTAGGGAGCCGCCATTTAAAGACATCGGACGTCTTAGTCCGAGCTAGATTTCAGAAGTGGTTGTAGCCTTTAAAGCCCTGAATCGGCCGATATCCCAAGGGAATCAATCAACGCGCGCAGGGTAAACACCCAACTGGATCTGGGAAAAATAACGCGGTAGACTGTCGTCAGACAACGTATCAGGCGCATCGGCGGGTCTCGTATCGAACCGTTGCGTCGCGCTGCGTTCCACCAGGCCACATGGCCCACAGGGGAGACAAAACTTGACATCAGTTCTCACTACCGCGCTCGACCCGCTGCAATCAGCGGTCGCGAAGGTGAAGCGCAACGTGTTGCCGCTTTTCCTGATCATGTTCATCGCGAACTACATCGACCGCGTGAACATCGGCTTCGTCAACGCGCACATGAAGACCGATCTCGGCATCGGCGCGGCGGCCTACGGGCTCGGCAGCGGGCTGTTCTTCATCGGCTACGCGCTGTTCGAAGTGCCGTCGAACGTGCTGATGCAGAAGTTCGGCGCGCGCGCGTGGCTCACGCGCATCATGGGCACGTGGGGGCTGGTGGCGGGCGCGATGGCGTTCGTCTGGAACGACACGTCGTTTTACGTGCTGCGGTTCCTGCTCGGCGTCGCCGAGGCGGGCTTCTTTCCCGGCGTCGTCTTTTACTTCACGCAGTGGCTGCCGCAAAAAGAGCGCGGCAAGGCGATGGCGATCTTTCTGTCGGGTTCGGCGCTCGCGTCGGTGCTGTCCGGTCCGATCACCGGTTCGCTGCTGTCGATTCGCGGCCTCGGCCTGCAGGGCTGGCAGTGGATGTTCCTGATCGAAGGCGGGTTCTCGATCGTGCTGTGCGTCGTCAGCTGGTTGCTGCTGAAGTCGCACATCCGCGACGCACACTGGCTCACCGCCGAACAGCAGCGCGTGCTCGAACGATCGATCGCGGCCGAACAGGCTGAACGCGAAGCGCAGGGCGGCGCGCATCTGCCGACGGTGAAGCTGCTGAAGGACCCGCAGATCGCGCTGTTCTGCTTCCTGTACTTCGCGATCCAACTGACGATCTACGCGGCCACTTTCTGGCTGCCGACGATCATCCGCAAGATGGGCGGCCTGTCCGACTTCGAGGTCGGCATGTTCAACGCGATTCCGTGGCTGATCGCGATGGTCGCGATGTATGGCTTCGCTGTGGTGTCGGCGAAATGGCGTCATCAACAGGGCTGGCTCGCGGTCGCGCTCGTCATCGCCGCGGTTGGCCTGTTTGCGTCGACGTCGGGCAACCCGGTGTTCTCGTTCGTCGCGATCTGTTTCTCGGCGATCGGCTTCAAGGCCGCGTCTTCGCTGTTCTGGCCGATTCCGCAGGGCTACCTCGACGCGCGCGTCGCCGCCGGCGTGCTTGCGCTGATCAACTCGCTCGGCAACCTCGGCGGCTTCTTCGCGCCGGCCACGTTCGGCTATCTGCAGCAGCACACGGGCTCGATCACGGGCGGCTTGTACGGCCTCGGCGTCGCGTCGCTGCTCGCGGCAGCGGCCGGCTTCCTGACGCGCAACAAGCCCGGCAATCGCGAGCCTTCGCCCGAGTCGTTGCGCGGCAACGCGCATTGACTACACTGACGGCTCGTATGCGGCCGTCAGTTCTTCTGTATTCGCGTTTTCATCCGGTCCGGTCGAACGCCCACGCAGCGCGCGGCGGCTTCCGCCGGCCGGCTTACTTCATCACACAGGTGCTTTCCCCATGTCCACCAAACCTACCGAATCGAACGCCACGCCGGTCGTCACCGAACTGCGCGTCGTGCCCGTCGCTGGCCGCGACAGCATGCTGATGAATCTGAGCGGCGCGCATGGTCCGTTCTTCACGCGCAACGTCGTGATCCTGCGCGACAGTGCGGGCCATACTGGTGTCGGCGAAGTGCCGGGCGGCGAGAACATCCGCAAGACGATCGACGACGCGCGGCCGTTCGTGGTCGGTCAGTCGATCGGAAATCTGCAGGCGATCCTGAACAAGGTGCGCACGCAATTCGCCGATCGCGACGCGGGCGGCCGCGGCCTGCAGACCTTCGACCTGCGCACGACGATTCACGCGGTCACCGCGCTCGAAGCGGCGCTGCTCGACCTGCTCGGTCAGCATCTCGGCGTGCCCGTCGCGGCACTGCTCGGCGAAGGCCAGCAGCGCGACGAGGTGGAAATGCTCGGCTATCTGTTCTATATCGGCGATCGCAACAAGACCGATTTGCCGTACGCGAACAACTCGGGTGCGCGCGATGACTGGGAGCGTGTGCGCACCGAAGAAGCGATGACGCCGGAAACGGTCGTGCGTCTCGCCGAGGCCGCGAAGGCGCGCTACGGTTTCAACGACTTCAAGCTGAAGGGCGGCGTGCTGCAAGGCGACGCGGAAATCGAAGCGGTGACGGCGCTGGCCGAGCGCTTCCCCGAAGCGCGCGTGACGCTCGACCCGAACGGCGCGTGGTCGCTCGCCGAAGCGGTGCGCCTGTGCCGTGACAAGCACGACGTGCTCGCTTATGCGGAAGATCCGTGCGGCGCGGAGAACGGCTATTCGGGCCGCGAAGTGATGGCCGAGTTCCGCCGCGCGACCGGCCTGCCGACAGCGACCAACATGATCGCGACCGACTGGCGCCAGATGGGTCACGCGATCCAGCTGCAATCGGTCGACATTCCGCTCGCCGATCCGCATTTCTGGACCATGCAGGGCTCGGTGCGCGTCGCGCAGATGTGCAACGACTGGGGCCTCACGTGGGGTTCGCATTCGAACAACCACTTCGACATTTCGCTCGCGATGTTCACGCACGTCGCGGCCGCGGCGCCGGGCAAGATCACCGCGATCGATACGCACTGGATCTGGCAGGACGGTCAGTTCCTGACGCGCGATGCGCTGCAGATCGTCGGCGGCAAGGTCAAGGTGCCGCAGAAGCCGGGTCTCGGCATCGAGCTCGATATGGACGAACTCGAAAAGGCGCACGCGCTGTATCAGCAGCACGGCCTCGGCGCGCGCGACGACGGCGTTGCCATGCAATATCTGATTCCGAACTGGAAGTTCGATAACAAGCGTCCGTGTCTCGTGCGTTAACGACGATTTAACTCAATCGAAAGCCTGGCGGCCTGCACCAACGGTGCGGTCCGCCAGGCTTTTTTGTTTTCCGGCCGTGGCCTTTCTCGTTCGCTTCTCTTCACTCATCAGACGTCCGTGCATGCAGTATAAGTGTTTGTTTTCATTGGCGTAACGTAAACCCTAGTCGTCTGATGACGATTAAATCATTACGATGGCTTCACTGGAGAGCGAATCATGTCCACGTTGAGGTGAGCGTCGGGGACGAGAAGTTTCCAGCCAGGCTTGCACGTCTTTTAGACTCGGGCCCGGAGCAGCAGCAAGCGGAAAACTGGCAATAAATCGAATCGCAGTCCTTCACATTAAAACGACCGATGCGCGTCTCGCGTTTGTGCATATAACAATTGAGGAAAGACATGTCTGTGAAATTCACTCAGAGGAGAACAGCCGCTGCCGCAAGTTTCGTATTCATTCTGGCGGCGTGCGGTGGCAGTGACAGTCCGAACACAACGGCGGCTTCAACGGCAGCCCCGACGCAGACATCCACCATGCCATGGATGAATACGTCACTGTCTCCCGAAGCACGCGCGGCATTGCTTGTCCCAGCCATGGCGCTTGCCGATAAGGAAGAGCAATTGGCCGGTTCGAATCCCGGCATCCTGCCTGAATTGCCGCAGTGCTACGGTGCGCGGCACATTCTCGGCCTGACGAAGTACGCTATTCCGACCTTGCGCATCACCAATGGGCCGGTGGGTATCGGCCAGAACGACTGCGTTTCTCCGTCCGTATCGGGCTTTGCCGCCTATACGGATTCCAGCTCCGCCAAGGCGACCGCTCTGCCTTCAGCCATCGCGATGGCGGCTTCGTTCGATCCTTCCGTCGCGACCCAGTTTGGCAACGTGGTCGGCGTCGAAGGAAGAAACCTGGCTCTGCACGTGTTCGAAGCACCCGGTATGAACTTGGCAAGATTGCCGGTGGGCGGACGCAACTTCGAGTACATGGGCGAGGACCCCTATCTCACCGGCACGATGGGTGTCGCCGAAATCCAGGCCGTGCAAGCCCACGGCATGATCGCAATGGCGAAGCACCTCGTGGCGAATGAGCAGGAAACGAATCGCATGACGATTCAGGAAAGCATCGACGACCAGACGTTGCACGAACTCTATATGCTGCCGTTCGAAATGGCGGTGAAGGCAGGCAACGTCGGCGCCGTCATGTGTTCGTACAACTCGGTGAACGGTTTTTCGATGTGCGAGCAGAAGCACATCCTGTCCGATGTGCTTCGCGGGCAATGGGGCTTCAAGGGCTACGTGCAGTCGGACTTCTTTGCGGCGCACAGTACCGCGCCGACGCTTCTGGCAGGCATGGACAACGAAATGCCGCTGCCACAGAACTGGTCGCCGGCAAACCTGAATGCAGCTTTGGCTTCGGAACAGATTCAGACCTCGGATATCGACAATGCGCTGCTGCGCCGATACACGCAGATGTTCCGCGCGGGCATCTTCGATCGGCCTATTGCTCAGACCGCGATCAACGCGACGGCTGACGGTGCGGTCGCGAAGCAGATCGGTGAACAGTCGGCCGTGCTGCTGCAAAACAACGGGACTTTGCCGCTGAAGAAGACGGTCCGAAACGTCCTCGTGGTCGGCAAGACGACACAGGTCTATGCGCAGCAAGCGGTTGCCGGCGGCAGCTCGGTCGGCCACCCGATGGGTTCGGGCGGCGGCAGCTCCGACGTCGTCGCCTTGTACACCGTGACGCCGGTGCAGGGCCTCAAGGACACGCATGCGAACCTCGGCAATACCGGTGCTCAGGTTCATCTGGCGCTCGTCGACGACAACAATTCGACCGGCACGATCGACGGCGCGGCCGCCACCATCTCCGACGTCACGTCAGCGGCGACCGGCGCCGACGCGGTGATCTTCATGGCCGGCTCCATGTCGGAGGAAGGTGCTGACCAGGCGACCTTTACCGACTCGACGGGCCTGACGCTCGACACCGGCAAGTACCTGAATACGCTCGACTGGTATTCGCCAAAGTCGAGCTCGATCACTACCTCGAGTACCGCAAAGAACAGCAACACGCTCGCGTTGCTGCAGACCATCGTCGCGGCAAACAGCAACACCGTGCTCGTTCTGAAGGACAGCGCCGCCGAAGCGCTCGATTCGTCGATCCTCACCGGCGGGACATCCGCCGCGAGCGCGATTCTCGAAACGTGGTTCCCCGGTCAGGAAGACGGGCATATCGTGGCGGATCTGCTGTGGGGTGTCGCGAATCCGTCCGGCAAGCTACCTGTGACGTTCCCGCAGGTCGGCCAGCGCTTCATGGATTCGATTACGGCTTACCAATACCCGGGTGTGTCGATCAACGGAAGCGCGACGGTCATCTACTCCGAAGCGCTCAATGTCGGCTACCGCTGGTACGACGCGATGGGCAAGACTCCGGCATTCCCGTTCGGTTATGGACTTTCGTACACGACCTTCACGATTACCAATCCGACCGTCAGTACCGGAGCAAACGGCACTTACACGGTTAGCGCGGTCGTGAAGAATACGGGTTCCGTCGCGGGCGCCGAAGTTCCGCAGGTGTACGTTGCGCTGCCGACGTCGGCGGGAGAGCCGCCCAGGCGTCTGGTGGGATTCCAGAAGGTCAGTCTGAATGCGGGCGCAACGCAGACGGTGTCGATCACGATCGATCCCGCCGCGCCGAATCATCCGCTCAGCACCTGGAGTAAGGATGCGCAGCAGTGGACGACGCCGACTGGTTCCTACTCGGTGTATATCGGGAACTCGTCGCGCAGCCTGACTCTCGCCGGAACTATTACCAAATAAAGTCGAATAAAGCGCCAGAGTCTGATCAGATTCGATCCCTGATCGGACCTGGCGTTACACACACCAACCAAAGTGGTCCGCTTAATGAAAGTACTATCACTACGGATGTTGGCACTTGTGCTCGGTGCAACGCTCTCGCTGGCGACGAGTGCGACAGAGAAGCCCTTTGTCACGGTCAATGGCAAACCGGTTTCTCAAGCCGACGCCGATTTGTACGTCGGACAGGCGCATGCGCAAGGATTTTCTGATTCCCCACAATTGACCGACCATGTCCGGGACGAATTGATCCGGCGCGAAGTTCTGTTCCAGCAGGCGCAGAAAACTGGCTTCGACCGCAACCCGGAAGTCGCGGCACGTGCCGAGGCCGCGCGGCAAAGGATTCTCTCGCAGGCGCAGGCGACGTGGGAGATCGAGATCGTCAGAGCGTACATGCAGGACTTTCTGAAAAAGAATCCTGTCAGCGACGATCAATTGAAGGCGATGTACAACGATATGAAAGCAAAGGGCGGAAGCGCGCAATATAAAGTCCGCCATATCCTCGTCAAGGATGAAGGTCAGGCAAAAGACATCATTGCGAAGCTGAACAAGGGAGCGTCATTCGGCGACCTCGCAAAGGAATCGATCGATGCCGACACTCGATACAACGGCGGAGATCTGGGCTGGATAACTTCGAGCAAGGTGGTCAAACCGTTTGCTGACGCGGTTTCGCATTTGCACAAGGGCGAATACACGCGCACGCCGGTCAAGACCGGATACGGTTTTCATGTGATCGAAGTCGATGACACTCGCCCTTTGCAGGTTCCGTCGTTCGAAGACATGAAGCCGATGCTGTACCAGCAGGCGCAAGCGGAACTCGTCGACAGGATGGTGAAGGATCTTAGAGCGAAAGCCACCATTCAGTAAGCGGCCAAATCACGTTCGTCATCCTTGGGATGCGATTGCGAGCCTGATGTGACGACGTCGGGTCTCTTCGTCCAACCCATTCGCTCCCCGGCCTTTCATTCGGATCGGGGAGCTTTTTTTATTTGCCGCTGATATTCCCGCACTCAGCTCTTGCGAAACACCACGTGCGAGATCCGTTGCACCAGCAGCGCGGCCGCGAGCGATGCCACCGCCGTCAGCCACACGCCCATATGAATGGACTGCACGAGCGCATCGCGCGCGCTATCGATCAGCGCGAGCGTATCGAGTCCCGACGTCTTCATGTCCGCGATCAGCTGCGTGCGCGACGCATCGTCGATCAGGATGCGCAGATCCACGAAACGCGGCCGCCATTGCGATGAGGCCGGCTCGCCGAGCACGCTCATCGTGCGCGTGACGACGTCGCGATAGTGATGCTGCACGACCGTCGCGACGATGCTGGTGCCGAGCATGCCGCCGACCATACGGGTCGATTGCAGCAGCGCGGTCGTGATGCCGAAGCGCTCGCGTCCGGCGATCTCCTGGCCGAACACGTTCAGATTGTTCAGGATGAAGCCGAGGCCGATGCCGACGGCGCCCATCGGCAGCACGATGCGCAAGCGCGGCGTATCCGGATTCGCGAAAGCGAGCGCGATCGACGCGAACATCAGCAGCCCGAAACCGATGGTCAGAATGCGCGTGGGCTTCTTCATGTGAATCACGATGCGCGTGTTCAGCAGACTGCCGAGCGCGATGCACGCGGCGATCGGCGTCGCGAGCAAGCCGGCCTGCTGCGGCGACAGACCGAAGCCGCCTTGCAGCAGCAAAGGCGCGAAGAAGATCAGCGAGAACATCACGAAGCCGGACAGCATGCCGAGCGTGAATAGCGTGACGAGCTGCGCGTCCTTGAACAGATCGAGCGGAATGATCGGATGCGTGGCGCGCTTTTCGCACTTGAAGAGCGCGACCGCGCCGATCATCACGCACGCACCGAGCACGAGATTGCCCACCGTGAGGCCACTCTTCGGCACCGCTTCGATGAAGGCCTGCAACCCGCCGAGCACGCCCGCGACGAGCCCAGCGCCGAGCCAGTCGATCTTGACTTCGCCGTCCTGCGGCCGCCGGAAGTTCGGCAGATGGATCCAGACGAAATAGAGCGCGGCCGCGCCGACCGGCAGATTGATGAGAAACGTCGAGCGCCAGCCGAGGTGCTCGCTCATCCAGCCGCCGAGCGACGGGCCCGTCGCCGTGCCGATGCCGTAGGTCGCGGCCAGCACGACCTGCCAGCGCACACGGGTACGCGGGTCGGGGAACAGATCGGGAATCGACGCGAACGCGGTGCCGACCATCATGCCGCCGCCGATGCCTTGCAGTCCGCGCGCGATCGCGAGAAACAGCATGCTGTTGGCGAGGCCGCACAACACCGACGCGACCGTGAATGTGATCACCGCGGCGATCACGAAGCGCTTGCGGCCGAAGTAGTCGCCGAGCCGCCCGAACACCGGCACCGTGACGACGGACGCGAGCAGGTACGCGCTCGCGATCCACGCGAAATATTCGAAGCCATGCAACTCGGCGACGATCGACGGCAGCGCGGTGCTGACGACGGTCTGGTCGAGTGCGACCAGCATATTGACGAGACCGATGCCGAGCATCGCGTAAAGCGCGTGGCGAAACGGCAGGGCGGGGGCGGCGGGAGCGGCGGAGGCGGAACTGGCGGCGGGGGCGGTGGAATTCACGGATCGGGCAGAAGGCGGTTCGGGGTGGACGCTGCACGGCGTATCGCGGTCAGGCACCCGGCGATTGTACGCAAGTTGTCTGACGTCTTGAGGATTATACGGGTTTTCCCCTAGTCAAAGCCGTTCATCGCGCGAAAACCACACTGCGACCGACGCTGCCGCGCGCATGCTCTCGCCCGAACGTGGTAAGTTCGCTCGCGGAATATCCGATCGATGTGTTTGAGGAGGACTCATCCTGCGTCACGTCATGGCTTGCCTGCCGAACACAGTCCGCGAAGCCTTGACGACCAGGGGCGGCGTGACAGCGGCCTGGTTAAGTGGCGCGCTGCTGCTCTACGCGCACGGCGCAGGCGCCGTCACCGACATCGATACCGGCACCGGCGCCGCCTCCGCTTCCGGAATCAACGCCGGCTTCGTCTCGCTGTATGGCGTGATCGACACGAGCGTCGAAGTCACCGACCCCGGTTCGGGATGGGTCGCGCGCATGGACTCGGGCGCATATCGCGGTTCGCGCGTCGGGCTGCACGGCGCAGAGCCGCTCGGCGGCGGCAACGCGATCGTGTTCACGCTGGAAAACGGCTTCAGCTCGACCGACGGCAGCCTGCAGGTGCCCGGCTCGATCTTCAATCGCCAGGCATGGATCGGCGCGAGCGGCGGCTGGGGCGAACTGCGCTTCGGCCGTCAGTATTCGCCGATCTATATTCCGTTCAAGGGCGATCTCGACGCGTTCGGCGCCGGCACGATCGCTTCGGGGCTCAACAACCTGTCGAAAATCACCCCATATGCGAACGATGCGCTTGCGTATCTGTCGCCGCGCATTGCCGGCTTTAGCGCGACGCTGATGATGGCGATGCGCGATCCGTCCGAGAAGGACGGCAACGGTATCGACGGCTATTACGTGACCGCGTCGTATCGGTTCGACCAATTGCATCTGCTGTACGCGCGCCAGCAGACCCACGGTGCCGGCGCTCTGCGCGCGAATCTCGGCGGCGCGAACTACGCGTTCGGCAAACTGCGCGTATGGCTGTCCTTCTTCAATGGCGATGGCGGCGCGCCGGTCTATCACGGCGCGGGCGGCTCGCTGTCGGCGCAATACAGCTTCTCGACCAACGCGCGCGCGTCGCTCGGCTATGCGCACGTGCGCGACTACACGACGCCCGGTGGCAGCGCCGACCAGTTCAGCGCGGCATTCGAATACAGCATGTCGCCGACGCTGCTGCTCTACTTCAGCGCCGCGTATCTCGCGAATCACGACGACTCGAGCTTCACGCTGCGCGGCGTCAACGTGACCGGGCTGCCGGTCGCCTATCCGGGTGCGCCTGTGGCGGGTGTTCAATTCGGTGTGATCGAGCGTTTCTAGCGCGGATCGCAATACGTGATTAATTGGTATATGTCGAATGCACTTTAGATGCGACTGCGAATTGACGAGAGAGTCGCGCGAGTCGGAATTGCAAAAGCGTCGCGAATAAAAAAAAGCCGACACAGTGTGTCGGCCTAAAGATTCTGGCATCCGAGGATGATGGCCAGAACCTGAGAGACATGGACCCGCAGAGCAGCCCCAGTGCGGTATTTCGGGCCGCCGCGACGCGGGTCGATCTGCGTCGTACTTTAACGTTAGCTTTCAGCGCGAGAAGATTGAGAGCGCGTTCCGCTGATTGCTCTTCGTTCGAATGCCGATCCAGAAAGCATGGCGTGGAGTATAGCGTCGCCAATCGACTTTGTGGAACCGCACTTCGGCGAATGGGTTAATGAGGTTTTCCGGATGTTTAACGTCGTATGGTTGGATTTACATAATGCGCAGATTCAACCGGAGCACTCCCGCGCGCTGACACGGTTCCGATAGAACAGGAAACGGGGTAGTGGCGCTATGCTAGCGGTTTCGTCTACTCGAGGAGCGACCGATGACCCAACACGCAGGTTCGATGATCACGTTCAACCGTCCCGACGGCAAGCAGCTACAGGGCTATCTCGCGAAGCCGGAAAAAACCGCGGGCGCGCCCGCGATCGTCGTGATCCAGGAATGGTGGGGATTGAACGACCAGATTCGCGGCGTCGCCGATCGCCTCGCGAAAGCCGGCTACTTCGCGCTCGTGCCCGATCTGTATCGCGGCAAGTCGACGGTCGAAGAGGACGAGGCGCACCATCTGATGAGCGGCCTCGATTTCGGCGATGCCGCAACGCAGGACGTGCGCGGCGCGGTCCAGTATCTGCAGCAGCACGCTGCGAAGGTCGGCGTGACCGGCTATTGCATGGGCGGCGCGTTGACGTTCCTCGCGCTGTGCAACGTGCCCGAATTGGCGGCCGGCGTCGTCTGGTATGGCTTCCCGCCGCTCGACTATATCGATGCGTCGAAGATCAAGGTTCCGGTGATGGGCCACTGGGGTACGCAGGACGAGTTCTTCGCCGCCGATACCGTCGACGCGCTCGAAAAGAAACTCACCGACGCGAAGGTCGACATCGAGTTTCATCGTTATCTGGCGCGTCACGCGTTCGCGAACGAAACGGCGGTTGGATCGGGCCGCATTGCGAGGACGCAATACGATCCGGTCTGGGCACAACAGGCCTGGGATCGTACGCTGACGTTCTTTGGCCGCACGCTGTGGAAATGAGTTAGTGAATGGCGGAAGTGGACGGCCGCGCTGTTTATTTGCAGCGCGGCCGTTTTCTTATGCAGCCTGTACCGGGTTTGCGAGGTGCGCTTCAAACCCTGCGTGCTGAATGGCGTTGCCAAGCTGGCGGATGTGGACTGCCTGATTTTGCGCAAACATAGTGTTCCTTATCGGATGCGTCTATCTAGAATTGCATTTGAAAGCAAAGCCAACATAAAATGCTAAACGGTATTGGAATCCTCGGTTAAGTTGTGGACAGCAGCACTTAACTCGGCAGACGGGTGTCAGTTCATTTCGCTGTTCTGGACCTGAAAGCGTCATTCCTCTCGTGGGGAACGGGCGACATCTTCGCTGACATTGTCTGACCGGTCGCGCAGCCGCTAATACAGTTAAGTACCTACCTAATATTCAAGCGAAATTCGCGAGTCCGAGGCAACACGCAGGGCGGCGGGCGTCCGTGGCCAAGGGCCGGCCACGACGTGTCGTTGACGGTTGCGTCGGGATATTCTGAGATATAATACGAAAATGAATACGATTGCGATGCTAGGCCGAGTGACTTCCGGCGAACTTCAGGAACTGGACGGCAGTGATTTCCCGGCTCAGGTGGCGGCAGAGACGCGCAAACTGATCAACCGGGGAGTGCTTGCGCCCGGCTTCCAACTACGACAGTCCGATCTTGCCGAGCGCTTCGGAATTAGCCGAGTGCCCGTGCGTGAGGCGCTGAAACTGCTGGCCGCTGAAGGCATCATTGAACACGATCCGAATCGTGGGTTCTTTGTCGCCCAACTGTCGAGCGACGAGGCACGGCAACTATATCGGATGCGGCAACTGCTCGAAGCCGAATTGCTGATGACCATCGAATGGCCGACGCCTGCGCAGATGAAGCAACTCAAGGCAATGCTCGCGGATCTGGAGCATTTGCTCGGTGCGGGTAATCGCGAAGGCTGGATCGAGCAGCACCGCGCATTCCACGACATGATTTTCGATCTGTCACCGAACAAGGTCCTTAAGCGCGAAGTGCTGCGATTGATGCGATTGACCGATCGCTATCGCGCATTGGCCGCGGATATCTCTGCGAACCCTGAGCACCGCAATGCGAATATCGAGGCGCGGTTGGTGAAGGCGTTGCAGAGTAAGGATAAGGACTTGCTGCTCGCGACCTACGAAAAGGGCCGATCAATTGTTTTGAGCGGATTGATGGCGGTGCTTGCGGCCAGAGAGACCTGAATGATAGAAGGGGCACCCACGGTGCCCCTTTTTTCATCTACAGCCCGTTTCGCGCAACGTGTTTGTCGTTCGACGCCGACTTGAAGACGCCTGCCGAATTGCTAAATTAGTCGGAGCCCCAGTTCGAGATCCAAAGCATGTCGTGGAAATCGACGGCCTTATTGGTTTGAAATTCACCGTAAGAACCCTGCGAATACAGTAGCGGCGTCTTTGCGTCCGTATTAATGGCGGTTCCCAGCACGTGGCCAAAAATTACGGCATGCGTGCCGATTTCGACGATACGTTCGACGCTGCAATCGAAATTCACCATGGCCGTGGCCAACGCCGGGGCGCCGGTCCTAATGCGATTCCATGTGCCTGCCTGGAATTTCTCCTCAGGCGAGATCGGGCGAGAAAATCGTTGTGCCAATTCCTGCTCGCTGCGCGCTAGCACATTGACGACGAAATGACCGGTCGCCTGCACGTGTGCCAACGACGAATTCGCGCGATTGATGCAGACGAGCAGGATAGGGGGCGCCGCACTCACCGAGGTCACGGCGGTTGCTGTCATGCCAGCGAGTGGACCGTCAGCGTCAGAACCGGTGGTAATCAAACATACGTGCCCGGTGAGACTGCGCATGGCGCGCCTAAATTCAGATTCTTCGATGCTCAATTGCGCCCCCAGGTCATCAAAATTTGGTGACACTAAAAGAAACACGGGTGGCGTCCCAAAGACGGCCGCCCGTGAGAGAGACTCGCACCTCTCAGCTGGTTACTGGTCCCAGCCAAAGATACTGAGCGTGCTTTCGCCGGCCTCTAGCCGTTTCAACTGCTGTGCTTCGGCGGCCTCGCGTGCTTCCGACGCTGCGATAGCGGTTGCGACTTGCTCGCGCGGAATGCAGACGACACCATCTTCGTCGCCGACGATCAGGTCACCTGCATTAACGGTTACGTCGTCGAGTCGGATCGGTGCGTTGATCCAGCCACGTGCGCCAAAGTCTTTTCCGGTGCCGCGGATGCAGAGTCCTCGGGCGAAAACTGGGAAGCCGATCTCGGACAGCAGTCGCTGATCACGAACGCACCCGTTAATGACGAGACCTGCAAGCCCGCGAACCTTTGAGGCCGTTGACATGATCTCGCCCCAGTACCCATGCTCATACGCTTCGCTGACCGATACGACCAGCACATCACCCGGCTGCGCTGCGTAGATCGCCCGGTGCAACCACAGGTTGTCGCCGCCCGGCGAATGGACGGTCACAGCAGGGCCACACAGCTTGAAACCCGGTGCCACAGGGTGGATTGCAGCCGGCAGCGCACCGATCTTTCCAGCCGCTTCATGCAGCGTGGCAGACGGCAGTTTGCCAGCCGCCTTGATCAGTTCGGCATTCGGACGTTGAATATCGAGGCGTGTCGTCTCTGCCGGGTTGAAGCGCGGACCGGTCATGCTTTGCTCCCGGTGGTGCGCGTTTGCAATTGATGGTACTTGAACTGCTTGCGCGCTTCGTCGAGGCGCATGCCCGACGCGACTGCTGCACGAATGGCTCTTTCTGCTGCGTCGATTTCTTCCGCAGCGGCGAGCACACGCTCTTCGTGTTCTTTGGGAATCGAAATCACGCCATCGGCATCACCGCGCAGCAGGTCACCTGGGGCAACACGTACGTCGCCGATGTTGACCGGCACATTCGTGGCTTCGACTTGCACGCGATCCTTGCCCGTGCGCATCCAGTTGTCCTTGGAGAACACCGGATAACCGAGCGACAGGCAGAGATGGACGTCGCGGTTGATGCCGTCGATCACCGTGCCGGCAATGCCGCGACGGTGTGCGATTTCAGTCAGGATGTCGCCCCAAACGGTGGCATCGGTGCGACCGCCGTTGTCGAGAACGATCACGCTGCCGGGCGGCACGTCGTCGATGAAGTCGCCGACCGTGCCTGCGGGAGAAGCAGCCGGGCCGTAAAGGATCGTGAATGCACGGCCAGCCATGCGGAAGGACGGATCACGGGGCTTGATACGGCTGCACTGGCCGTTGAGGCCCAGACGATCGAGAGCGTCGCTCAACGTCGCCGTTTCGAGTTTTGCCGCACGTGCGACGTTCTTGTCTTGTTCGATTTCGGACATGACTAATCCTTAAGCATGAATTCGTAGTTGCCGCCCATCACTTCGTGAATGGGGGTACCTGCCAGTACAGCCTTCGCCATCAGAGCTTCACGCGCCACGATCGACTCGGCGGTTTCGATCACGCGTGCAATGTTGGCGGCGCTGATGAAGATCACGGCGCTGCTGTCGGCGATCACATAATCACCAGCTTCGACGGCGGTACCGAAGACCTCGACCGGAACGTTGACGCCTTTCTCGACGATGCGACCGCGGGCAGTGCGGGCGGTGAACGCGTTCGCGAACACCGGCAGATCCATCTCGCGGGATTCGTCGATATCACGGACCGGGCCGTCGGCGATCACGCCAGCGATGCCGCGAACCTTGGCGCCCAACGAGAGGATGCCGCCCCACGAACCGGCTTCGACGCCCGTGCGCTGTCCGACAACGATCACGTCGTCGGCGCCGCCGAGTTCGATAGCGGTGGTCCCGAGGTGACGCGGCGGGCCCGGAGGCGGATCGCCAACACCGAGTTTCATCGTGATCACGCGACCTGCGATCCGGCTGGTGCCCGAAGCCTGCCTCACACCGCTGACGACGCCGCTCAGACCGAGTTTGTCCAGCGCATCCGAGACGGCGCAGCAGTCCAATCGCCGAAGGCGGTGGACGTATTCGTCTTTGCTTTTCATATCTTTGCTAATCCTTATTGCCGGTCCGGCGACTTCCAGTAAACGAAACCCATCGCGTTGCCGGTGCCGGCTTCGCTGCGATAGCACGGCACGTAATCGACCACCGTCATGTCGAAGCCGATTTCGTCCATCACGCCAGCGACCGGAATCCAGTTCTTGATTTCCGACGTGCCTGCCTGGAAGATCGCTTCATCGAGTTCGAAGACCGGCGAGAAATCATGGTTCTTCATTGCGCTCAGGACCAACTGATCGACGCGCTCGTCGATCACGAAGTGCGTCAGACCGCCCGAGGCGATGACGGCAACGCGTGCATCCGTGTCCCACGACTGGATAGCGCGACCGATCGAGCGGCCGAACGCGTGGCAGCGGGCAACGGTCGGTTGATTCGGCGGGTAGAACGTGTTGACGAGCACCGGCACGGTCGGGATCACCTGATCCTTCATCAACTGACGGAACACAAAGCCGAACGCGTGCGGCGTTTCGGTTTCCGACAGACGCTGAAGGGCTGCGACGTCGAACTGATCGTTCATCGCGGTCTTGATGATGTGCTTCGCGAGTTCGGGAACGCCGGAGTAACTCGCGGTATCCGGCATATAGCCAGGCATCGCGTGACGCACGCCCGGGGGCATCGTCTGAAGTTTCGCGTGGCTGATCATGTTGTTCACGATCGTCGGGCCACACATGACGCTGAGTGCGGGGATGCAGTCGGTATCGAAGATCTCCATCTGATCGTTGCCGACGATCACAACGACGTCCGGCTTCGCTTCGGCGAGAACCCGCGCCATCTCTTCGATAGCCGCGAGACACTGGGCGTGCCTGGCTTTCCATACGTCGAGCGTGATCTGGTCCCCGAGGTTCTCGGCACGCCGATAACCGACGAGTTCATCGAAGGACCACTCACGGCCCTCGAAGTGATGCTTACTCAGTCGGTCATCGGGTACACGAGCGCCCCAGGTTTCAGGCGGCGTCACGAGCATGGGACCGTGCGATGTCCCCATTCCCAGTACGATTTTTGCCATGGTTTTCGAGTCCTGTGGGCGCTGGGAATTATTCGTAATCCGCGAGGTCGAGCTTGAAGAAGTCGCGAGCATTGCCGAAGAAGATCTTGTCCTTCTCTTCCTGCGACAGCCAGTCGAAGCCCTGGATGTACGGCTTGATGTCGTCGAACGTGCGGCCCGTATCCGGATTGATAGCCGAGCCGACGCCCGGGCACTCGGCGCCGAACAGGCAGCGATCGGCACCCACGGTCTTGATCAGCAGGCGCAGCGACTCTTCCGAATAGAGCACGGTGTCGTAATACAGGTTGCGCATACCTTCGAGGAAGTTGCGGCCGGCGCGTGCCGCACCCGACTGGAAGCGACCGATCTGATACGGGATCGAGCCGCCGCCGTGCGAGATCATGATCTTCAGCTTCGGGAAGTCCTTGAACACGTTCGAATTGACGAGGTTGAACACCGCGATCGTTTCTTCATTGATGAAGTGAACGGTGTAGGGCGAGCGAGCCGAGTGTGAACCCGTAGCGTGGATATGCGCCGGAATGTCCAGTTCGCACAGCTTTTCGTACAGCGGATACCAGTAGCGCTCACCCAACCCCGGAGCTTCGCTGCCGCTGTTTTCGAACGGATCCGGGTTGAGCAGCACGCCCTTGAAGCCGAGTTCCTTCACGCCGCGTTCGAGTTCCGGCAGCACGGTTTCGATCGGGTCACCCGCAACTTGCGGCAGGCCGCCCACACCGATGAAGCGCTTGGGCAGCAGCTTGACCGTGCGCGAGATGATGTTGTTCGTTTCTTCGGTGAACCAGTGGACGAGTTTGCCCGGCTTCTGGCTGTGCATCATCTGGAACGGACGCGGCGACAGCAGCTGGACGTTCGTGCCCACGCGATCGAGCATGTCGATGTGGCCGACCGGCGCCATTTCCTTCTTGTTCGCGTAGTGCAGGATCTCTTCGTCCGTCACTTCCGGCATCCTGCGACCATGTTCGCCGCGATGCGAGAGGATGTGTGCCTTGTAGACCCAGAGTTCGGCGGGCGCGCTGACGTGACCGTGGCAATCGATAATCACTTACTTGTCTCCTTGACTTAACGTGAGATGAGGGCGACGTCGTCGCCCGGTGTTCTACTTACAGATCGAGGACGAGACGGTCGCCCTTACAGCCAGAACAGCAAATGATCATCGTGTTGTTCGCAGCCTTTTCGGGCTCCGACAGAATGGCATCGCGGTGATCGGGTTGGCCTTCGAGCACGCGGACTTCACACGCGCCGCACACGCCTTCTTCACAGGAATAGGAAATGGGGATTCCCGCGTCGCGCACGACGTTGAGAATCGTTTTGCCCTGCGGGACCGTCAGGGTTTTTCCGCTCTTGCGCAATTCGATGACGAAGTTCCCATCGAGCGCGGCTTCCTGCTTCGCGGAGAAGTATTCGACGTGAACCTGTTCCTGAGGCAGCGACGCACACGCGGCTTCGAACGCCTCGAGCATCGGGCCGGGACCGCAGCAGTAGAAGTGAGCGGTGGACGGTTCTTTCTTGACGACGTCCGCGATGTTGAGGAATGTGCCGGCCTCGGCATCGACGTGAACCAGCGCGCCTTCGAAGGTTTTCAATTCCTCGGCGAATGCGACGTCGACGCGTTCACGGCACGAGTAATAGATACGCGGCGACTGTCCGAGCTCTTTCAGACGACGCGCCATACACAGAATAGGTGTAATCCCGATACCGCCGGCGACGAGGACGGTGTGCCCGGCATCTTCATTGAGCGGGAAATTGTTGCGAGGTGCTTCGATCTGGATGAGATCGCCGACCCGCATCGTCTCGTGCATATAGCGCGAACCGCCGCGCGACTGCGGATCGAGTTTGACGCCGACCACGTACGAACGCTGTGTCAGGCTGTTGCTGTATTCCAATAGCGAGTACTGACGGGTCAGGCCGTTCGGCAAAACGACTCCGACGTGAGCGCCCGGTTCCGCCCCGGGCAGCAGGTTGCCCTCGGGGTCTTCGAATGTGAAGGCCAGCGTGTTCCGGGCCAGATAGTTGATCGCCGTCAAACGCAGGGTCATCACTTCATTTAGTTGTTCACTCATGTCACCTCCAAAATCGTAGAACGCGGAGAACCGCGCAAACGGCGCGCAAGAATTACACATCACGCTTCCTTGTTTAAGAACCTCTGACGTCAGAATCACGGGGCACCGAAAGTTCCGTCGGCCGTTTGACGCGTAATTCGTTTTTGCATATTATTTGGCCTGACCAGAAAAAAGTCAAAGCCTCTTCGGCGCAGAGTCTGGCGGAAGCTGTAGCGACTACGTTTCTGAGGAAAACAGGCGAGATCACACGGGGTATTCCCCTAGGGAGGAGAAATGATCGCAGTTCTGACCACCAACGGTGGAACCGTCACGTACGGTGAGGGTGCGGCAACAACGCTGTTGGTCGCCACTATTCGAGGCATGCTCGTGTTCGAGCGTGCCGACGCCAATGCGCCGTGGAATCTCACGCGCAAGGCGCTGGAAGATCGTCACGTGAGCGCGCTGCTCTACGTGCCGAAAGCGGGTCTATTGTTCGCGGGCGCACACGGCCAAGGCAGTCTGTCGGTCAGCAAGGACCTCGGGCTGACGTGGGAACCAGCCAACAACGGGCTCAAAAGCACGCATATCTACACGATGGCGCAGCAGGAGCGCGATGGCCGCACCGTTCTGTTCCTGGGCACGGAGCCGTCCGCGCTTTATCGCAGCGACGATCTGGGTGCCACGTGGGTCGAAATCCCCGAGATGATGACGGTGCCGGACCAGGACAAGTGGACGTTCCCGCCGCCCCCGCACATCGCGCACGTGAAGAACATCGCGTTCCATCCGGCCGAGCCGAAGACGCTCTATATCTGTATCGAACAGGGCGCGCTGCTCAAGACGGTCGATGACGGCAAGACGTGGACCGAGCCGCGTAGCTACGAATCGGAAAACGACAAGTTCTACCACGACAACCACCGCGTGCTGATTCGTCCGTCCAACCCCAGGCAGATGTTCATGTGCGGCGGCGAAGGCCTGCACTACAGCGCAGACGCAGGCGAGACGTGGGTGCACCTGATGACGCGTCAAGACCTGATCGGTTATCCCGACGCGATGTTCATCGATCCCCGCAACGAAAACGTGCTGTATCTCGGTGGCCCGGGCAACGCGCCGCGTGACTGGGGTACACGGAAGTCGGCGGATGCCACGGTTCTCAAGAGCACCGATGGTGGCGTCACCTGGGACCATATGCGTAATGGTTTGCCCAAGGAAATCATCGGCAACATCGAGGGCATGGGTCTGTATCACTGGGGCGACAGGATCATGCTCATCGCTGGTACCGCGACGGGCGAGATTTACGCGACCGAGAACGACGGCGATAGCTGGTACGCGATCTCGGAAGACGTGCCGCCGATCTCGAAGGGTGGTCACTACCGCTGGTTCCTCGATGCCAAGGAACGCATGAACGTCGAAGGTCGTTACGGCCGCAACGAACACTGACCCGGCCACAGCAGCCAAACAAAAAGCTATTCTGCGCGCCGGTTCCTCGAGCGCGGCGCAGCAAGCCCTAACAGGAGAACGCCTTGAGTCGTATTGCTAGTCACGAGGACGCCCTCGCTATCGCTCGCGGTTTGCACAACGTGATTCGTTCACGTGTCAAACAGACCGAAAGCGATCGCGTGGTGCCGAAAGAAACCATCGACGCACTACGTGAGTCGGGTCTTTTCAACATCATCACGCCGAAGTCGTTTGGTGGTTCCGAGCTGGGCTTCACGACGCTCGTCGAAGTCACGGCCGAAATCGCGTCGGCTTGCGGTTCGACCGGTTGGGTGTTCGGCGTGCTCGCCGGTCACAGCTGGATGCTGAACCTGTTCCCGTTGAAAGCACAGCAAGACGTGCTGGGCAAAGGCCACGCCCTGACGGCCACGGTGTTCCGCCTCGGCGGCACGATTACCGAAGTCGACGGTGGCTACAAACTCGTGAGCGGTGAAGGGCGCTTCTGCTCCGGTATCGATCACGTGGAGTGGGTCATCGTCGGCAATGCCGTGCAGCGCGAAGACGGGCCGCCCGAACCGCGCTTCTTCGTGATCCCGCGCTCGGATATCCAGATCGTCGATGACTGGCACACCGCGGGCCTGCGTGGCACCGGTAGCCGCACGATCAAGGTCGCCGAAGCGTTCATCCCGGCACACCGTTCGGTGTCCGTGAAGGAAATGATGACGGGCAGCGTCGAAGGCGCCGATGCCCTGCGCGCTCCGATCTACCGCATGCCGTTCCATAACGTCACGCCGTTCTCGCTGATCGGTGCGCCCCTGGGCATGGCACGCGCGGCAATCAAATCGTTCACCGAAGGTCTGGCGCCACGTCTGAAGGCAATGCCGGCTGACCAGATGGCAGAGCAGTCGGCAACGATCGAACGTCTTGCACACGCGACGGCGGATCTCGACGCTGCCTATGCGTTGATTCTCGAAGACACTCGCCGCATTGACACAGCCGAAAGCGCAAAGTCGTTGACGCCGCTCGAATGGTCGCGCATTTCCCGCGATTGGGCATATTCGGCGCAAACGGCTCGTCGCGCGGCCAACAGTCTGTTCGAAGCCGCGGGCGGCACCAGCATCTACAACGCGTCGGACCTCCAGCGCATCTGGCGCGACGTCAATTCGGCCGCGCAGCACTTCGCATTCACGTGGGACAGCGCACTGACGAGTTACGGACGTCAGGCACTCGATCTGCCGCCTTCGAACTTCGGCCCTGGTCCTAAGAAATAGGAGTTAGCAATGAACGTGGATGATCTTCATTCAATCGAGGATTACTCGCCGGAAACGCTGCGTCAGATTGTCGAACGGGTGGAGAACTCGCGCACGTTCGAACAGATGATTTATCGCGAGTCCGAGCTGGACGAAGTCTGGCGCCTGCTCGACAACGATATCGCGGCGGCTGCACGGAATGCCGCGAACTCGGCCGAAGGGCAGAACCTCGTGGCGCTGCGCAATCTGATCATCGAAGCGCACGACCTGATCGGCAACGAAAGTAACACCGTAGACGCTCGCGAACGACTGCTAAAAGCCGTCGCACTCGTTTAAGGCAGTCGGGGGATTTCGGTCTCCCACGCAAATTCATATACAAGAGACTAGGAGCAAACATGCTTTCCCGCGAAGACAACGACGTTCTGACTCAAGTAGGAAAAGGCACCCCGAACGGCGACATGATTCGTCAATTCTGGATTCCGGCGCTGCTCGCATCGGAAATTCAGGAGCCGGGTGGTGCGCCCAAGCGTGTGCGTCTGCTCGGCGAAGATCTCGTGGCGTTCCGCGACAGCGACGGCAAGGTCGGCCTGCTCGAAGAACAGTGCCCGCACCGTCGTGCCTCTCTCGCGCTGGGCGACAACTCGGAAGGCGGTCTGCGTTGTCTGTACCACGGCTGGAAGTTCGCCGTCGATGGCCAGTGCATGGACACCCCGACCGAGCCGGAAGATTCGAAGCTGTGCTCGCGCATCAAGGCGATCGCCTACCCGGTGCGTGAGGTCGCTGGCGTGATCTGGACGTACATGGGCGACCCGGCAAAGGTTCCGCAGTTCCCCGACTTCGATTTCCTGTCGTACCCGGCAGAAAAGGTCGCAGCGTTCAAGGTTCTCGAAGACTGTAACTACGCTCAAGCCGTCGAAGGCACGATCGACTCGGCACACGCGGGTGTCCTTCACCGCGAGCAGCCGTGGTCGGCGCCGGCGAAGTACGAGCACGAGCGCGATTTGCGTCCGAAGATCGAAGTCGAATACACGCTGTACGGTCTGCGCTACGCCGGCGTCCGCAATTTCCGTGAAGAAGGCAAGCTGCACGCCCGCGTCACGGAAGTGATTCTGCCGTTCTTCACGCTGATCCCGCCCGATGGCTTCGGCGTCCGCAAGAACCGCCGCATGGCCAACGCTTTCGTTCCGCGTGACAACGAATCGACGTGGCACATCCAATGGTTCTTCGACGAAACGCAGCCGGTCGATATCGAATATCGCATCCAGGAAGGCGGCCACTGGGTCGATGAAAACTTCCGCAAGGAACTCAACATCGACAACTGGTACAAGCAGGACCGCGAGGCGATGAAGACGTCGTCGATGTCCGGCATCAAGGGCATCCTGACGCAAGATCACGCGGTCAGCGAAACGCAGGGCCGCATTCTCGACCGCACGAAGGAACACCTCGGCACGTCGGACGTCGCGGTCGTGGCATGGCGTCGCCAGATGATTCGTTCGGCACGCGCGTACGCACAAAGCGGCGAGCTGCCGAGCGTGCTGACGAACACGATTCCGTGGAATCAGATTCACGCTTCGACGGTGATCTTCCCGAACGATCGCACATGGAAGGAAGAAGTGCCCCTCAACCCGGCCGTCGCTCTGAAGGCCTGAGGTTCGCATGATCGTTGATAGCCACGCTCACGTATCGCCTCATTGGTATGAGCCCGTCGAGGTGCTGCTCGATCAGATGAATGAATACGGTGTTGGTCATGCCGTGCTCACGCAGATGATTGGACAGACGGACAACCGGTATCAGCAGGAATGCGTTAAGCGATTTCCCGGCCGTCTGTCGAGCGTGGCCTGGGTCGATGTCGAGGACCCGGACGTTGCGAAGACGATCGAATCGCTGGCACGCGCTGGTGCCAGCGGTATTCGATTGAGACCATCGGCATGTCTTGACGACGGTCGCCTTCCCGAGGCCTGGCGCGGTGTTCAGGCCTCGGGATTGCCAGTGAGCTGCGTGGGATCTGCTGAAACGTTCAACGCGCCGGGCTTCATTGAATTGATCACCAAATTGCCGGGTACGACGATTGTCCTCGAGCATCTTGGCGGCACCAGTGCACCGGCTTCAACGGATGAAGCGCTGGCCCTGCGCCGTCAGGTGTTCAAACTCGCGGCGTTTCCCAATGTGATGCTGAAAGTGCCGGGTCTTGGCGAACTATTGCCTCGCGATCCGAAAACATGGCACCTGGGCCGGCCGTTTGGTGATGCTCATCCTACGCTCCTACACGAAGCAGTTGACGCGTTTGGCGCTGATCGTTTGATGTGGGGCTCTGACTTTCCCGTCGTCAGTTCACGCGAGGGATATGGTCTGGCGTTGAAACTCCCGCGTCAGGCGCTCGCTGGACTGACGAATCACGATCTCGACGCGATCTTTGGCGGCAACGCCCTGCGCGTATTTTCGAAAGCCTGAGATTGAAAAACTAGCAGGAGACAGACATGACGAAGAAGGTGTTGGCCGCGGTTAAAACGGATGTCGAGACTACCGAATTGCGCGAATTCGACTATCCGCAAGTGCGCCCAGAGACCGGCATTTTGCGCATCGAAGCCAGCGGCGTCGGAGGCAGCGATCCCGAGTTGTATCGCAAGGCAGGTCACGTTCCGGTGATCATGGGCCACGAGAACGTCGGCACGATCGAAGAGG
The DNA here is from genome assembly GCF_050436725.1 of Paraburkholderia sp. JPY465. Taxonomy (NCBI): domain Bacteria; kingdom Pseudomonadati; phylum Pseudomonadota; class Betaproteobacteria; order Burkholderiales; family Burkholderiaceae; genus Paraburkholderia; species Paraburkholderia sp. JPY465. The sequence goes on along the minus strand of NZ_JBNDMT010000002.1, from coordinate 1,069,100 downwards.
TTGGCGAAATCGCGGCTAAACGGTGGGGCGTCAAGCCCGGCGACCGCGTGGCTCTCCACGAATACCTGCCGTGCTGGAATTGCGAGTGGTGTATGAAGGGCGATTTCCGTCTGTGCATGGAAGTCGATTTCTTCAACGTGAAGGATCGCCTGAATACCGACCGATTCGGTATGTCCACCGCCAACAAGCCGCCGCATCTGTGGGGCGGGTACGCGCAGTACATGCATATGCCGCTCAACACGGTGATGCACAAGATTCCCCAGGACCTGCCGGCCACCCACGCGACGCTGGCCGTGCCGTTCGGCAACGGCGTGCAGTGGGCGTGTCTGGACGGTGGCGCAGGCCCCGGCAAGGTCGTGCTCGTCTTCGGTCCCGGCCAGCAGGGTTTGGGCTGCGTGCTGGCGGCAAAGGCCGCGGGCTCGTACACGGTGATTCTCGCGGGTATGACGCGTGACCAGACTCGTCTCGATCTGTCGCTGCGCCTCGGCGCCGACTACGCGATCAATGTCGAAACGCAAGACCTTGAAGCCGAAGTGATGCGTATCACGAAGGGCCGCGGGGTGGACGTCGTTGTCGATACGACGGGCGATCCCAAGGGCGAAATCGTCAAGCAGGCGATCGCGCTGGCAGCGAAGGGCGCTTACCTGAGCCTGAACGGCCTGGAACAACACGTGCCGATCGGCGAGATCAAGAAACGCTATCTGACGGTGCGCGCACCGCGTGGCCGTAGCTATGCGGCCGTCGAACTCGCACTGCGCTATATCGGTTCGGGCCGCTATCCGATCGACGAGGTGTGCTCGCACACGTTCGGACTCGCACAGACACACGAAGCGATCCTGGCGACGGCCGGGCGTGGCGTCGAAGGCGCTATCCACGTCTGTGTTGATCCGTGGAAATAACGCCCTGCCGTTTGTTGATATCGAATTTTACAGAGAAGGTAACGTCATGATCGACAGTCACGCCCACCTGATTTCCACTAACGTGGAGAAGTATCCGCCGTCGCCGTTGAGCGGCACGCTCGAAGCGAACGCATTCGACAACCCGGTGACGGCCGAACGCCTGATCGACCTGCTCGACGCTTATGGTGTCGAGAAGGCGCTCGCGGTCCAGCGGGCTCACCTCTACGGCTTCCACAACGACTATGTGGTGGACTCCGCCGAGCAATATCCCGATCGTCTGCGTTCGCTGTGCATGATCGATGCACTGGCCGACAACGTGGAAGAAACCGTGCGCTACTGGGTCGGCCAACGCGGCTCGGTCGGCATTCGTTTGACGGAGCCGAACAAGGGCGCGGACTCGAGCTGGTTCGCGTCGAAAGAAGCGCTGCGTGCATGGTCGGCCGTGTCGGATCTCGGCGGCTCGGTGCGTCTGCACTTCTATCGCTGGAATCGCGTCGGCGCGCTCGAAGCGCTTCGAGACGTCGTCAAGCAATTCCCGAACACCCCGGTCATTCTCGACCACTTTTCGAACATCGTCGGCGAATCGGGTGCACCGGACTACGGCGTGGACGAAGCGCTGCTCACGTTCGTCGATTCGCCGAACGTCTATCTGCTGTACTCGATGATCAACCTCGGCAAACTGAAGGCACTCGAGCTGCCGGCAGCGCCCGTCGTCGAGCGTGTTGTCCGGTCGTTCGGCGCCGACCGGGTGATGTGGGGTTCGGACATCGCGCAGTCGAAGGGTGAGTACAAGGACATGGTTCAGTTGGCCAAGGACGCGGTGTCGTCGCTCTCTGAAGCGGATCAGCGGAAGGTCCTGCACACGACCGCCGAACGCGTGTACTTCAGCTGATATTCGCCCACCTAAATACGGCGTTCCAATAAGAAATTGCGGGACGCCGCTTCTCGCATTTAAGGGTATCCCCGAGTCTTGTCGAGCGGTGCTACAAGATAAGATAAAGAATACCGAATTGAATACTTTCGGCGGTCGAGCGCGGTGGGTCCGATCCGAGGCAACTTTGGTCGGCTGTACCGCACGGGTCAGGCAATACGCTCGATTTGTCCGTTCTCGATTCTCTCTGAGGAGACATCAAATGAAATTCCTTCGGAATTGTTGGTACATGGTTGGCTGGTCGAGCGAGTTCTCGGCTACCGACATCGTCCCGTTCACCGTGATGGACGAGCCGCTGGCGCTCTATCGCAAGGACGACGGCACCCTCGTCGCTCTGGAAGACCTGTGCCCGCATCGATTGGCGCCGCTCACGGTTGGCCGCAAGGAAGGCGACGAACTGCGCTGCATGTATCACGGCCTCAAGTTCGCTGCCGATGGTCGCTGCACCGAAATCCCGGGCCAGGAGCGCATCTCGTCGAAGGTCTGCGTGCGCAGCTATCCGATCGAAGAAAAGCACGGTGCCGCGTGGGTCTGGATGGGCGACCCGGCAAAGGCCGACGTCGCGCTGATTCCGCCGATCGAAGGTCCGGACAGCGACACGTACGCGATGGTTTGCTCGAAGTTCGTGATGAACGGCAACGCCGAACTCGTGGCCGACAACCTGCTCGATCTGTCGCACGCACCGTTCATTCACGAATCGACGTTCGGTGCGAACAACAAGGTGTCGCTGAAGGTCCAGAAGGACGGCGAGACCAAGCGCGGCACGACGGTTCTCGAACGTGGCGTGGTCGCCGACCGTTGGCACATGGGCCGTCCGACGAACCCGTATTTCGATCTGCCTTCCGACGATAACGTGGTCAGCACCTTCCTCGTGCCGGGCGTCTTCATTCTGAAGATCAACTCCTTCGCACCGGGCGTTCAAGATCGATTCGTCGACGGCAAGCCGAACGAGGAACCAATCTTCCGTCGCTGCACGTGCCAGATGATTACGCCGATCAACGATACGCAATCGATGTTCTTCTACAACTTCGGTCCGGATCATGGGCACGCCGATCTGAAGGAACACGCATTCGGAATCGCGGACGCAGCATTCGCCGAAGACAAGGCAATCATCCAAGCGCAGCAGGCAATGATCAAGAAGGTGCCGGGCCGCAAGATGATCATGCTGGCGATGGATCAGCCGGTGCTGCGTTACAACGAGATCTATGACGGCCTTCGCACGAAGGAAGAAGCCGAGCAGGCAGCAGCTCCTGCAGCCTAAGTAGCTCAACCCGCGCCGGTATGTTTAGAGAAACGATGGATAACGAAAAGATGGAAGTGAACTGGACCGAGCCCCGATGGGATGAACAGGCCGATATGGTCGTGGTCGGCTATGGCGGTGCGGGCGCAACGTTCGCGTTCGCTGCCGCCGAACAGGGCGCTGACGTGCTCATCCTCGAAAAGGGTGCGCAGGGGGGCGGCAACTCGGTCTGTGTGGCGGGTGGTCTGATCATGACCTCCGTCGATGAAGAAGAGTCTTTCAAGTATCTGAACTGGTTGTGTGCAGGCCAGACCGAGGAGAGCGTTCTTCGTCATTTCGTTGCAAGTCTCAAAGACATACCCGCGTTCCAGCACAAACTGGAATTGCCGCTCAAAGACAACCCGCAGCCGTTCTCGGCCCCGGGTTTCTTTCCCGAGTTCGCGGGCGCTCCGGGTGCCGAGAGCATCAAGGGCATGAGCGTCGTGGCCGCACCGGGCGGTGCAGGTCTCTATAACGCGATCTCGGCTCAAGCAGAGAAGGCGGGTGCGCGTGTCAAGTACAGCACGCGGGTCACGCGTCTGATTCAGCATCCGGTGACGCGCGCGATTCTCGGTGTCGAAGCCGAGCGCGAAGATGGCACGACGATCACGATTCGCGGTCGCAAGGCGACGGTGCTGGCCAGCGGTGGCTTCGAAGCGAACGAGGCCATGTGCAAGCAGTTCCTCACCGCATGCCCGATCTATTTCCTGGGTAGCCCGAATCTGACCGGCGACGGCATCCGCATGGCGCAGGAAGTCGGTGCCCAGCTGTGGCACATGAACGCCGTGGCAGGCCCGCTCAACATGGGCATCAAGACTAAGGAAGGCTACGTTTACGTCACCTACGACCTTAACAAGGTTGCAGGCTTCGGTTACAAGTCGGGCGCGTTCAAGGACGGCGGCAGTCTGCTGTGGGTGAACCGGCAGGCGAAGCGCTTCCACAACGAAACGATCGACACGTCGGTCGTTCAACACGGGTTGGCGAATCGCGACGCGTGGCTGGCAACGACGCCGGGCATTCCGGAATTCACCAACGTGCCGGCATTCCACATCTTCGACGAAAAGGTTCGGGCCGGAGGCGCGGCGATGACCACGCTGAATTCGCGCGTGCCGCCGTGGAGCCAGGACAACCTCAAGGAACTCGAAGAAGGTCTGATCACCAAGGCCGATACGCTCGAAGAACTGGCGTTGAAGTGCCAATGGCCGGAAATCCCCGGCGTGACCAAGGCAGGTCACCTCGATCCCCACGCACTTCGTGAGACCGTCGAGCGCTATAACGAGCAGTGCCGTCTGAATGCGGATCCCGAGTTCGGACGTGAGACGTTCCTGGTGCCGCTCAACGACGAGGGACCCTACTACGCGATCGGACCCATGCTGCCGACGTACCTCAATACCCATGGTGGACCGAAACATGATGCGGGGCAACGTGTTCTCGATCATCAGGACAAGCCGATTCCCGGTCTCTATGCAGTTGGGGAGTGCGGATCTTTGTGGGGCCCGTTTTACAACTCGATGGGCGATATTGCGGAGTTCATCGTATCAGGCATGACAGCGGCGAAGACCGCACTTTCCGATAGCGAGGATCGGAAGATTCGCTGATTGATTGCACGGAAAACTAAACCAGGAGACAGAGAACAATGAGTGAGACCGCACAGGTGCGAGCGACGTTCGCACCCGCCGAAGCCGCTTCGGATTCGAAAACGTCGAAGGGAGCATGGTGGATGCTCGTCATTTTGACGGCGACCTACGTGATCTCCTTCATCGATCGGGGTGCGATTTCCCTCGTCGTCGGACCGATCAAGGAAGACCTCGGAATTTCCGACCTCGAAGTCAGTTGGCTTCTCGGGCTCTCATTCATGCTGCTGTACAGCGTGCTTGGCATTCCCATGGGTGCGCTGGTCGACAAGTACGAGCGCCGGCGCCTGCTCGGTGGCGCGATCATGGCATGGTCCGCCGTCCAGGTTCTGTGCGGTTTGAGTCAGACATATGTCCAGTTGTTCGTGACGCGCGTGGGTCTCGGTGTTGGCGAGGCCGCGCTGTCGCCTGGCGCCGCGTCAATGATTCGCGATGCGTTTCCGCCGCAACGCCGCAGCCTCGCGTTCGGCATTTACAACATCGGACCGCTTCTCGGCACCGGTCTGGCTCTCGGGCTCGGCGGCTTTCTGCTGAAAGCCGCATCGGCGGGTGCATTTGCGGGCCTGCCGCTGGTTGGCGGCCTCAAACCATGGCATTTCGTGCTGCTGGTGCCCGGACTTATCGGCATTCCGTTCGCCGTGCTTCTGTGGCTCGTACGTGAGCCGGCACGCCGCGACGTCAACGCAGGCAGTGGAGTCACGTATCGTGAAGCGCTTTGTTTCGCGTGGGCCAACAAGGCCGTCTACGTTCAACTCTGGGTTGCAATCTGCTTGTACGGCATTGCGGTTGGTTCGCAAATGGCCTGGCTGCCGGAAATCATCGCGCGCACGCTGAATATCCCGCGTCCGGAGATCGGTAAGGCGTTGGGGGGTGTGGCACTGTTGGCGTCGCCTGCTGGCCTGTTGATCCTGGGTCGTATCGCTGACTGGTTGCGTGAACGCGGCATGATCGACGCACCGGTTCGCGTCGCCGCTGTCACGACGGCTATCGCTGCAATCGTCACCGCATGCTTCCCGCTGATCCACTCGATGAATGTCGGCCTGATCGCTTATTTCGTGCAGACGTTCATGTTCTCGATGTTCGCGGTAGCTGGCGGCGCAACGATGGCCAACTTCACGCCGGGCAACATGATGGGCAAACTGACGGCGGTCTACTACCTGATCACGAACCTGCTCGGTCTGGCACTCGGGCCCACCGTCGTTGCGCTCGTTGCCAAACTGTTCTCGGGTCCGAATGCACTCGGCGCTTCCTTCGTCATTTGCTATGTGATCTCGGTTGCAGTGGCAGTCATTCTGTTGATCCGTGTCTGTGGTGCGCTGCGCCGTGCGGCGGCGAATAGCTGATATCTGATATCTGATTCAGGAGTGTGCGGTGTGGGCACTCCTCTCTCGAGTTCCTACAGGGTCAATCCAGTGAAAATTACCCGCGTTGAGTGCGTTCCGGTTTCAATGCCGCTTAAGAAGCCACTGAAGCTTCCGAACGTCACGATCACCTGTCTGAATACGCTCGTGGTGCGTATTTACGCCGATAACGGTTTGGTGGGCGTCGCTGAATCTGGCGACACTTCGTCGTGGTATCGCGGCGAAAGCCAGGCCTCGATGGCGGCGATGATTTCCGATATTTTCGCTCCGCGAATCCTGCTCGGCGAAGATCCGTGCAATATCGAAAAAATCGTCGGCATGATGGGTCAGCTCGCACGCGACAATAATCAGGCGAAAGCGCTCGTCGATTGCGCGTTGCACGACCTGAAGGGGAAGGCACTCGGTCGGCCGGTTTACGATCTTCTGGGTGGCCGCACTCGCGAGTCGGTACCGTTGGGTTGGGTTCTCTCGGCCGGCGATCCGGAAAAAGTGGCAGAGGCAGCGGTCCAGGTTCGGGAGGCAGGTTTCTCGGCCTTCAAACTCAAGGTTGGACGCCATACGTTCGACAACGATGTGGCGACGGCCCGTGAAGTGCGCAAGGCACTCGGCCCGGACGCGATGATCACGCTGGACGCAAATGGGTCGTGGAATTACGAGCAGGCCCTGAAAACGGTGCGTCGTCTGGACGAATACAACCTCGCGTTTATGGAGCAGCCGCTCGCGCATCAGTACCGCGACAGCATGTCCAAACTCCGCGAGCGCGTGAACACACCGATTTACGCGGACGAGGGCGCGCAGGAACTCGGCGACCTGCGCGAGATCGCCGAACGCCGCTCGGCTGACGGCGTGATTCTGAAGATTCAAAAAGTGGGCGGTCTGCTGAAGGCACAACGATTCCTGGCCGCATGCCGGATCTACGACATCCCCGTGTTCTGCTCCACCTTGATTGGCGGCGGTATCGAGTCGGGACCAAGCACGCATTTGATGGTCTCGGATCAGTGGGCGTGCCAGTTCATGAGCGAAAGCATGGGGCCGCTGGCGGTGCATTCGGTATTCAACAGCGACGAGATTCCGGCGGGCGAAGATCTGGCAATCGGCGGTCAGCGGTTTGCTCAGGGTCGCGCATATCCGAGCGAAGGCCCGGGCTTCGGATTCGAGGTCGATGAAAAGCTACTGAACAAAATCATCACGCCGGGCGCAGCCCATCGGGTCGTTCAGGTGTAAACGGGCATTCAGCGGCTGACTCGATTCCGCCGCGTTGCGAAACTAAAGCCAACAACGGAGACATCTGATGCAAGGTATTAATTCGCCGCCGTGGAAGTACGCTGTCCTTTGGCTCAGGATATATTTCGGAGCCGATTTGCTGTGGTCGGGTTTCCGTTATATCTCCACCGGATGGGTTCCATTCATTCCGGGCACCGGAGGTGCATACGTGCAAGCGCTGGATGCGATTCACATGTTCCCGGTCGTCAAGTATATGGAATGCGTGCTCGGTATCCTGATGCTGAGCAACCGTTTCGTGCTGCTCGCTGCGATTTTCGAGTTCCCGACTTCGGTTTCGATTTTCTGGATCAATACCTTCATCGTTGCGACTCCGCGTCAATTGTTCTCGGGCCCGAATCAACTGCTGATGAATGGTCTATTGATTTTGGCCTACAGCGGCTACACGGCTTCGGTATTTAAGCCAAAACTCACGCCTCTGGCATTATGGGAAGGGTTCAAGGTCGATGTCTGGAAAGAGTCTCTCAAGTTCAAGAAAACATCTGAACCGAGCAGTGATATCGTCGGATCGGGAGAACTGCAATGAAGAGCAACCGGAACCTTTATATCGGTCTCGCCCTGTGTCTGGTCATGACGTGCTGGGTCTTCTTCGGATCGACGGGATTGGGTTACACGGAATATCGTCCTCTGCGCGCGCGTGACATGTTTGGTCTGGCAATTCCGTGGATCTGCGTCATTACTGTACTGATTCGCGATCGCCGTAAAGGCATCGTTTAAAACGGCTCTTAGGTGATGGGAAGTTTCCATCACCTTTGAGATATCCTGTCGTATTGCAATTTCCGCGGCACCATATTTCAACGTTGTACTGCAAGAACCTTTACGGAAATACCCTTCCCATGAATAGCGCGAATTCTTCCCCGTGGAAGTATGTAATCACGTGGTTGCGTCTGTATTTCGGCGCCCACCTTTTCTTCTCAGGTATCCGATTCGTGATCGACGGCTATGTGCCAATGATTCCAGGTCTCGCCGGCCAGTATGTGGCGGGAGCCGATGCGATCGGTATGTATCACTGGGTTAAGTACATGGAAGCGGTTTACGGGGCACTGCTGCTGATGAACCGTTTCGTGTTCCTGACACTGATTCTCGAGATGCCGACGACGGTCACGATTTTCTGGCTGAACACGTTTATCTCGGCGACGCCGCGTCAACTGTTCTCGGGTCCGCAAGAACTCCTGATGAACGGCATTCTGCTGCTCGCGTACAGCGGCTACATGGCGGTTTGCTTCCGTCCGACGCTCAACCCGATGTGGCTGTGGGACGGCTGGAAGGGTTTCAGCCTGAAGGGCAAAGGTGGGAGCCTGGTGGGTGTACCCGCCGTCGAACAGCAGCAAAATGTACCCGCCTTCGAACAGCGGAAAAAAGAATTGGCTTAAGGAGCACACGCGATGAAAAAGAATACCTGGATCGCAATCGCCATCTGTATCGCACTGACGCTGGCGGCCGTCGACGGCTCGACGGGTTGGGGCTGGACGGAGTACCGTCCGCTGCGTAATTTCGACTACTTCGGCCTCGGCGTCTCCTGGCTGCTCTTCATCTTCGTGCTCGTGCGCGACAAGGTCAAGGGCGAAGCATAAGGCTTCGGTCACCGCGGTTCTAGATTCAAGGAAGTCCAGGGAGAATTTTCTCTCTGGACTTTTTTTGTTTATATACGGCTTGGCGTGTCCATCTGAGTTGGGTTCAGCAGGATCGATCTGATGGTGGCGCAGGGCGCGAGTACGCATGACCCAAGTCGCAGGCGGTTCGTCTCTGATCTGTCGAGCAATGAGCTGCGACAGATATCCCAATCTCGCTTGGTTCTCCAGTGCGTTTGAAAGTCCTTAGAGAGAGGCACTCCGTCTGTTTGAACGGATGGAGAAGTACCTGCCACTGGCGACAGAAAGATGCCTGCCTGCAGAGGATTAGTAGGCTAAGTTCGAGCGCAGGCTGACGACGGCGCTGGTCCGACGCGACCGAGAACAGATCATGCAGGTGTTGATCGATGAGCGGGAGCGTATAAGCGGGACGGTCATCGACGTTTTGGTAAGCGGAGGGCTATGAATAAAAAAAGCCCGCTAGAAGCGGGCTTTTTCACAGGAGTAGGAGGGCTTAGAAGCGCGTTGCCAAACCCAGGCCGATTGCCGTGACATTGGCGTGGTAGCCGGTCGGGGCACCGAGACCACCGGGCGGGTAGATCGTTTGGTGCGCGATCCCGCTGTTCCAGAGCTTCTTGAAGAAGCCGTACAGCATTGTCGCCTTCGAGAGTTGGTACGTGTAACCGACAGCAGCCGATCGAATCGCCCAATTGCCAGTTACCGGACCGTTTGTGCTGGCATAGGTAATGTTCTGGTCGCTCAGTCCGCCGTAAGAAGCGCGAATGGTGCCGAATGGGCCGGTCGGAATCGTGACACCGGCTTGCCAGCCCTTATCGGTCTGGCCCGGATCATTCAGACGCACTTGGTACGTACCGTAGAGCGCGACGAAGTTGAAGTCATATTTCACACCCAAGACGTGTTCGTACGTATTGCGTGCAATGGTCGCTGACGGTTGCAGGCTGTGGCCGAAGCCGTAGCTCGTGAGCAACGGGCCGTTGGCGTAGGTAAGAGTCGCGAGTTGGTAGTGCGTCGCGTTCTGCAGACCTTGATTGTTGCCCCACGAATACGCTGCGGTGCCATTCAGACCCCTCCACGTCGGCGACGAATACTGGATCGTATTGTCCTGGCGAGCCGGATCTTGCAGCATGTTGAAAATCCACGGACGCGGTTCTTCGCCGCCAATCGAGCCGAGCGGCGATGCTGCTGCCAGCAGCATCGGGTCGAAGGTACCGCCCCATTCGTAGCCGGCTGTTTGCAGGCGGCCTGCAATGATCTGGCCGAAGTCGCGGCTGTCGATGCCGACGAAGGCGCGACGGCCGAACAAACGACCACTCTGGCCGGACGTGCCGTTGTTGATGTTGAAGCCGCTTTCGAGCACGGCGATCGCAGACAGACCGCCGCCCAGATCTTCCTTCGCGCGAATGCCCCAACGCGACCCACCGGCCCCGCCGCTGTTCATGCTGACGACGTGTTGACCTTCCGAGTTTCCGAAGTAGCCGACGAATGCATCGGCAACGCCATACAGCGTCACGCTGGTCTGTGCCTGTGCCATCACAGGCGCGATTGCTGCCGCAACGGCGCAGCTAACGAGCAGTTTACGCAATTCCAGTGTCTCCCACATGTCGATGTTAATTTGTAGAGTGGCCGACGTTGCGCAACGGCAAAGCGATGCACAACGGCACGCATGCAAAATAATATACGATGTTGCATATGGCTGATAGAGAATTTCAAAAATGTTGTGTTCGAGGGTATTCCCTGGATGACAGCTGAGGCTCGTTATTTTTACTTCATCGTCATTGCTTGGGATTGCAAAGGAAAAAGCGGTGGTGCAGAGCGATTCTTCAAAAGAAAAGATAAAGCACCATTGGTTGACCGAAATACCTGCTGTCACGCGTGAGCGCCGTGGGCGGAAAACTTGGCATGTCGACGCAAACGCTGCGCAACTGGTTGGTTGCAGGCGACTGAGGCCGGCATGATGAGTGGCCGCGGGCGAAGGTCATTTCGGCGGGGCAGAAGGCGCTCGCAGCCAGAAGCTTCCGGCGGGCATTCTATCGACACTTGCGGCGCGCCTCGATTTCGCGAGCTCCATCGAACGCCTCGTTCCGGCTGCGGCCCTGTCCTCGAAATTCCTCCGCTGACAGGACAGCGCCGAACGATACGCAATTAGTGATCCGTTGGTCCGCCACTTACCGCACCATATTTCTCGCCCCTGGTTTGTGCACTACGCGAGAAGTGAATATGTTTCGATTTGCCTTTCGTTTGTCAAGACAGCGCTTATACTTATCAGCGATAACCCCGATAAGAAAGGTGTTGCCATGAACCCCTTTCCGCGTGTAGCGCTCGGCGTTCTTGCCGCGGCGTGCTGCTTCGCGTCTGTTGAGGCGCTGGCCCAACCGTACGATTCGACGATGCCGCTCACCCGAGCCGCGGTGCGCGCCGACCTGATCGAATGGCGGAAGGCGGGCTACGATCAGTCCGACGACTGGTTCGACTACCCCGATAGCGCGATCCGCGCGGGCGCGATCGTGGCGCAATGGCGTGCGGCGGCCGGCACTCCAGCTGGTCAGATGGCCCAGTAGTAACATAACCGAATCACCCCAATCATCCGGCGTCGGCGCTGCAAGGGCCAATGCCGGTGGGGGATCGTGTTCGCTCGCGGATTGAATCTTCCTGTCCACCCATCCGGGTGAGGACTCAGTCAGTACGGAAGGCGGAGCATGGCAGGCTTCCGCCACCATGCCGCGTCAAGTATCGCGGCGTACAGGTTCGTCGTCTCCGACCGACTCACAGTTGGCGCACTCGTCAGCGCCAAATCCGACCTCGCCGCCCGCCGGCGCCTTCGCTTCCCGTGCATTACGCTCCGCGCGAACGAAATGCCGCATACATCAAATAGCACCTATCCGCCAACAACGGAAATAGGGAAACCCCGACGTTTACACGCGATCTTTTGGCCTATACGATTAAGTAGGCTAAATTAAATCCAAAAACGCAGGTCCTAACCATCTCAAGTCGAAGCGTTTCACTCTTCACAATGCTTTCAAGGAGGCAGGATGTCGAATAACCAAGGGGTTCTCTCCTCGGGGGGTAACGCCACGCGTGTCAACGTGTGGATGGACAGCATGACTGGACGCGTGGTCACGGCAATCGTGGGCTTCCTGTTCATCGCGCAGATCGCTCACGGTCTGCATTCGGATCCGCGTTGGCACTGGCATGCAGGCACCGGCAAACTGCCGCATGACATTGTTCAGGAGTTCATGGACCTGGCTTATACGGAGGGCAAGGGAGCCGAGGCCTACAAGACTTATTTCTCGGAAAAGGCTGTCGATAACGCGCCGAACACGATCGATCATCAGGATGGCGAACCCATTCCCCACGAGGTGAAGAAGATCATCGTCCAGGGCATGGACGTCGCGGTCTATCAGACGATCGGCGCCACCCGTGGCCAACCGGCGCAAGACGTTGTCGATGTCTACGAGATCAGCGGGTCTGGCTGGATCATTCGCCATGACCGCATTACGCAACAGAAGGCTGCGCCGGTGCAGGCTGCGAACTAAAACGGCAAAGGACGAAAGCACACTATGGACAACGATGATCGCAAAACGATGCCGCAACTCATCGGCAAAGTCATCCTGACGTTCTGCCGGCTGTATCTTGGCGGCTGGATGGTCGTCAGCGGTACCAGCTACTGGCGTACGGCTCTCGGCATGTCGCCGATCTTCCCGCAACCGTTCGGCACGCTGCCCGCGTCGAACGAGCTGCTGGTCACGATGGTTCACACGCATTTCTTCCATATCGTGAAGACGTGCGAAATTCTGGGTGGCCTTTCGCTCATTCTCGGTATCTTCGTCCCGGTCGGCCTGCTTATGCTTCTGCCGGTGTCGTTCGTCGTCTGGTACAACGCGATCGTGTTGAACCATCGCTTCGACAAGATGTTCACGCCGTACATGGGCGTTGGTTGCCTGTACATGAACCTGATTCTGATGGTCTGGTACATCAAGTATTACCTGCCGATGATGACGTTCAAAACGACGATCGGCCGCATCAGCGACTGGAAGAAGCTGCCCAAAATTTTCAAGTCGGACGCGGTTGATTTGATCTGATTTCGGATGTGAAATGAGGGATTTGGCTACGTTGCTTCGGTAACGTAGCTTTTTTTGTTTAAGTATTTGGCGATATTTCCTAAATCATGACGAAAAGATTTTCGCGTCTTAAATCGGGTTGGTCATTGAGCCGAGTTTGTGGCGATATTAGCGGTGCGATATTTGGCATGCTGTTGATCGCGCAGCCGTTGATCGCGCATGGGCAGCCTGTTCAAACGCTCACGATCATAGAGTATCGATCGCATATGTCGCCGGACCAGCCGACAATGCGTGGCATGGCCAGGTTCGCGGATATCGTGAACCGGGAGTCGCACGGTCGTCTGGCCGTGAGCGTGAGCGCGGATACAGTTCAGGGTTCGCCGGGCGAGCAGATCAAGACATTGCAGGCAGGTGGCCCGGGTGCCCCGGATTTGATGCTGCTGGTGACGCCGGCATTGCGTCACCTCGTGCCCGAATTCGAAATCATGGATCTGCCGTTTGTTGTCCGCAGCGAACGTCAGGCGCAGGCGCTGCTCGATGGTCCGTTCGGACAAGCTCTGTTGTCGCGCCTAGAGAGCCACGGCCTCACGGGTCTCGCCTGGTGGGAGAACGGCTTCCGACAGATCACGACGTCGGGCCAGCCGTTCCGGCAGGCGCTCGATCTGGCGAACCGGCCGGTTCGTGTGATCCCGGAACCCGCGTTCGTTGAGACGTTCAAGGTCTTGGGCGCTGACGTCGTGGGACTTCCGTATTCTGAGCTATACGGAGCGTTGAAGAGTGGACGCATCGTTGCAGAGGATAACTTCTATTCGCAAATCCTGGCCGGGCGCCTTTATGATGTTCAATCGGCCGTCTCGATCACGAATCACTCATATAGCGCCATTGCTGTCATTGCCAATTCGGCGGTCTGGCGGAAGTTGACAGTTCAGGATCGACATGTTTTACAACACGCTGCGATAGAAGCAGGGCGCTTTGAGCGCGACCTGATTCGAGAACAGGCGAAAGCCGATCGTGCAGAGCTTGAGCGTCGCGGTATGACGGTCTATACAGTCGCGAGCGATGAAATAGAAAAGCTGGACACCCTGACAGACCCCGTCAGACAGCAATTCTTCCGCAACTACGATCCCATAATCGTCGATATGTATCGACGTCAAATAGCGAAACGCTAGACAATCCGGTGCTTGAGAAAAATATAACTATTGGGGATGTGCGAGACTCCGCCCAGGAGTCTCGCTCTGCATCCAGGCGTACGCGACTGATCCCGATGATCGTCGCGGTACCGATGTTTTTGCAGAGTCTCGATACCTCGATATTGGGCACGGCTCTCCAGTCGATTGCCACTTCCCTGAATGTCGAGATACTTCATCTCAACTTCGCCATAACCGCGTACCTGTTGAGCCTCGCACTGTTTCTCCCGGCAAGCGGGTGGCTCACCGATAGATTCGGGACGCGGCGCGTATTCTGTTCGGCAGTCGCGATCTTCTCACTGGCATCCGCGCTATGCGGCGCGGCCACCTCGATCACTGAAATCGTTCTGTTCCGGGTCTTGCAAGGCCTCGGCGGCGCCATGATGGTGCCTGTAGGGCGCCTGATTCTGCTGCGAAGTATTCCGGCAACGCAGCTGGTCGCAGCGATGGTGTGGTTTACAGTACCGGGGACCATTGGGCGTGTGATCGGGCCACTTCTGGGTGGGCTGATCGTCACGATGGGCTCCTGGCGATGGATCTTTCTGCTCAACATTCCATTCGGTGTGTTGGGCATCCTGCTGTCGTTGAAATTTGTGCCGGATTCGCGCTCGGAAAAGTCTGGGCCGTTCGACATGACGGGATTCATTCTGATGGCGATAGGGCTTTCCGGCATCGTATGTGGTCTGGAAACCGTTGGCCGGAATTTCGTCCCTATGAGCGTAACGATTGGAATCACGGCTATTGGGGTACTGGCAATGATCGTATACGGGCTCTATAGCCGTGGACGTTTCGATGTCATTATCCCTCTCAAGATTTTTGGATATAAAGCGTTTAGCATCACGACGATCGGCGGCATTCCGCTTAGACTCGCGGTCGGCTCGGCTCCAATCTTCGTACCGCTCCTGTTGCAAGTCGGCTTGGGATTGACCCCCATTCAATCTGGCTTGATGAGCGCCTGGCTGTCTGTCGGCGCATTCGGTGTCCGTCCAATCATGGATCGTGCAATAAGGAAGTTCGGATTCAGGCCGATCATGATGTTGGGCGCTGCGATGACGGGCGCGACATTCGCTTGCTATGGATTGTTCGGACCGACGACGTCGGTTGGGCTCATGTGCTTCGTCCTTTTCGTAGCGGGGATCGTTAATTCTCTGGGGATGATAACTATGAATACGGTTGGCTATTCCGGCATCCCTGATACTTTGATGAGTAAGGCCACGGCACTTTCGACAATGATGCAGCAGACCTCGATTAGCTTTGGCGTCGCAGTCTGCGCATCATGCCTGACGATCACCGCACAGGTTCATGGGCACAGCGCGGATCATCTGGTAATCGACGATTTCCCGATGACATTTTTCGTTGTCGGGGCCTTTACCCTGCTGTCGGTCGTGGCATTCGCCGGTCTTCCCAAGGAGGAAGGCCAGGAACTGCGCTAGATTACGATAAACGATATGAGCTATTCCTTTAAGTCACACGCCAATACACATCCGGGCTCGAGCGACTACGGTCGAGACCTGGCGGATCACTTCGGTGCCTTCGATGCGGAATTTTACGACCGGCGCTTGGCCGATCAAGCAACTGAGCTGCAGGCGACGCCGCGAGACGAAGCGCACGGAAACTCACGAACGCGTAAGGTTGACGCTCGTGCGTGATCAACACGATTGGACGGTTCGGCAGCGCGAGAGGTACATTCAACGTCGAATAGAGTGGCGTGCAGTTCGAGCCGTCGCCAGTCGCTCTAACGTGACGAAGGCACTGAGTGGAGAATTCCGGTAGCCTCCAGTTGCGACAAGAGATGGATGCGCGACAGAAAAAAAAGCTCGATGCCTTTTCAGAACATCGAGCCCCTGTCGTTACCCATGCAACGAACTGAGTTACTTCGCAGGCTGACTCAGCCTGTCGTGATCAGTGGCGATAACCTTCGCATAGTCGGCGGATGCGAGATAAGCAGCCTGGTGACCGTTGACGTTCAGCGCTTTCTGGACGTTCGGGTCCTGCACTGCGATCTTCACGGCGTCCGCGATCTTATCGCGGACCGGCGCCGGTAGATCCTTCGGTGCCAACACACCTGTATGCGACGCGAAATCGAAGCCTGGGAACATTTCGCCGAGCGCGGGAACATTCTGAATCTCGGGAATACGGCGCGAACCCAAGACCGCGAGCACACGCATCTTGCCTGCCTTGATCTGCGGCACCGCCATTTCGTACGGAATTTCAACCATTTGCACTTTGCCGCTCAAGAGCGCTGAAATCTGGTCAGCGTCGCTCTTGTAGGCGGTATGAATCATTTTGACGCCCGCACGCTTCTGGAACGCCACCATCGCCAGATATTCACGCGACGTGGTGCCTGTCGATCCAAACATGTAGCAGTTCGGATTGTCCTTCAGACGGCTAATCAGATCGGCGTAGTCCTTGATGTCGGTGCCGCTCAAACCGGCGCCGTTGCCCGCGACCAAAACCAGACCCGCGTGACCGGTGACTTGTGCCACCGGAGTCAAATCCTGGCGTGCGGCGTCCACTTGCTCGGTATCGCCGACGAGAAGCGTCAGCCCGTCAGCGGGCGCTGCTTTTGCTGCCGACAAAGCGGCTGCGTCCGCCTGAATTTCGACGACAACCTCGGTGCCCAGCGCCTTGCTCAACGCGGGCGCCAGTGCGCGGGCAACCATGTCTGAATTCTGGTTCGGTCCGGCAGCGATCAGCTTGACCGGCGCCGACTTCGCCGGTGCTTTGGCGACCGAAGCTTTGGCGGGTGACGTCTGTGCCGCGAAGCCACAACTCGACATCGTTATACCGGCGACCGCGGCGAAAGCGAGTGCGGCACCGAAGATCTTTCGATTCGTGTTCAAGTAACGTCTCCTGTGTGTTGGGGTTAGAGATGGGATGGTCGCAATTTTGTATTCAAAAAAGACTACCATTGTACCAGGGCAAACGCGTACGGTTCGGCACGAGTGCGAGCGCAGCGACGGTTGATCGCCACCACGCCGCCCCCGCGGATTCCGTATTGCCCCAACCAATTGCGACGCGACCGGGGGAAGCCCAGGGTTTTTACCGGAGCATGGTTCGTTGACATCGTAGGCTGTCGTAAATACTATTTTGACTGATGATAACGAATTCTAGTTGGTGCGCGATTACCTCGGGGTGCGGAGAGAATCCGGTTGGGGCTTGTCACGCATCTCGGATCCAATGGGGTGTTGCTGACGCGCCCTGCGCGAACTTTTGGGCCGCCAAGCAGTTCACGGCAAATGTGCTGCCGGGGGGCAGCGCCCGATCTGGTCAATCGATTCGCCGGCAACAACGCAACACCCTGATCGCCAACGTGACGAGCTCGGCCATTCGTCACGCTGAGACCGGCTCCCCTCTCTATTCGGCCGGTGCCGCCGCACGGCTCGCACCGGTCATGGCTCGCACGATTCATGAGTTGCTTCGGGTGTTCAACGGCGATCCCGACGCCCGCATTGGATGCTGCACAACTTCAGGAGGACAAGCGACCAGCGAAACGATTCACCGCCAGTCAGTTTCAAAGACCACAAATAACAATCAGGAGAATGTATGAATCATCAGGGGGCCGGGAGGAAACACCGATGGACCGCGATACCGTTGGCATGCGCATCGGTTTGCATCAGCATTACGGCCGCGCATGCGCAAAGTAGCGTGATGCTTGGCGGATTCCTTGACGAAGGGGTCGCTACCTATCGTGATTCCGGTGGGTCACGTTTTTTTCAAATGCAGGATTCCGCTATTTTCCCCACAAAGTTCTTCTTCCGCGGGAGCGAGGACATGGGGGGCGGCCTGCGCGCAAACTTCAGCCTCGACTCGATGATCAGCCTGAGCACAGGGGGGCTTGATCCGCAGTCGCGCGGTGCGATGTTCGAGAACTCGTCGTGGGTCGGACTCAGTCAAACGGGGATTGGCAGCTTCCGCCTCGGGCGGCAGAACGACTTCGCCTTCGACTACTACCTGATCGGCGGTATCGATCCCGCAACTGGCATCGCTGGCGGTATGCTGAACTTCCGCACCGGCAGCTTCGGTGCCGATCTGCTCGGCGTTTCGGGTCCGGCCCAGATTGCTGGTGCCGTCCCAGGCGGGCCGTTCGCACCTATCACAAGGAACGGTCAGATTACTGGGTTAGCGGCCATCAACTGGGACCGTGTCGGCGGCAAACGGATGTCGAATGCCGTCAAGGTCGTTTCGGAGGAGTATGCCGGGCTGTCGGTTGGCTTGATGTATAGCTTCGGCGGCACGGCGGGGGACTTCAACAACGGGGCCGGAAAGAGCGCCGCAATCAATTACAGGAATGGGGAAACGCGTGCTGCCGTTGTTTACACCGAGCAGAACTACGCGCCGGTCAACAACGGGCATAGTGGCATCGCCAACCTGCTCGCCGGCGCAAGGACGAAGTACGCCCATTTCACGGTCTCGGGGTTGTACAGCCAGGCGCGCAATACCCATACGGGTGCGAGGATTTACGCGCTTGCGGGTGGCGTCGGGTATGACTTCTCGCCGGCCTGGAACCTCGGCGGCGCCTACACCTACGAAAATGGTAACGAGTTGCTGAAGAACGTGACGATCAACCAGGCCGCATTGCAGTTGACATACACGTTGTCGAGACGCACCTCGCTGTATGCCGCCGGTGTATTTCAACGCACCAATGGCGCATATGCTGCCGAAATTGGGAACATCGTGGCAAACGGCAATATCCAGTCAGTTTTTCAGCTTGGCATGATGCATCGATTCTGATGCTGCATTGAGAACGGCGGCGGTGAAAAGTTTTCGTCATCGCTGCCGTGATCTTGACGGGTATGTAATAGCAAACTCACCCCGATCGAGCGCAGAGAGTACCACGAGGTTCTTTTCGTCTACTATGATAGTATACAATTTAGAATTATCTGAGGGAAGCAAAAACGAAGTCGGCAAGGTTCGCCCCTCCAGCTGAGAGCAATTCAGCGCACCTGACACGTGGTTGCGCGCAGAACCGACTGATCAACCATAGTACGAGGTGGTGTTCCGACGTATAGGCGCAAACTCGGCTTCTGGTTCCGATCACATTTGAAGGAGCGGCAGACATGAAGGGCGAGGACGACCTACCCCTAAGCCAAGCAGTTGAAGCCCGAGCTTTAAATTGGCTAACCCATATTGTCGAAGTCGACAAGTCGATCTCGGAGTCTGCTGATCGACATCTGAAGTCATCGCTTGGGATTTCATCCGCACAGGCTAAGGTCATTGTATGCCTCGCTGGGCGGAATTTCATGACGCAGGTTCAACTCGCCCGCAGGCTGAATTACGACATGGGGTCGCTATCCCGACTCATTCCGCGTCTCATCGACGCTGGAATTGTAATGAGATCCCGGCATCCAGACGACTGCCGCTGCTGGTGCGTTCAGCTTACGGAAAGCGGAGTGGCCATGGCCGCGAAGATCACAGCGTTTCTCGGGGCAACCGACCAGAAATTGATTAGCCTCTTAACCGAGGACGAAGCGGATATTTTCATGGTGTTGCTCAAGCGCCTACTCGCTAATTCGGCAGCTCATGGGCCAGCCGATGTCTCGGCAGTTGCCTCGACGGTCAGCCCGAGGTCCTTCGGCGCCATTGGCGCACCGGCGTGAACGACACCGTTCCCTCCTTTGCAGCGCGACGTGGCCGGCGCACTATCTAGTTCCGCGCGTTCTTGCCTACGTCCTTATCGACGTCAACGTCTCCCGCGTGCGCTCGATGAGCGTCGCTGTCGATGCGGCTATCCGGAGGCCGCATCCAGGAGCAGGAAAGAGCCGAGAACAGAGACCATTGTTGGCGCCCCGTGCTGCGTTGATTTCGCGTTAGACATCGATGAATCTCGCGAGCCCGGCACTAACACATCGGACCGGAATTCACAATCATGCTTGCCCCCTATCCATACGCAGGGGATTTATGCCGAAATCCAACGGTATACAATCAATGTAGGCAAAAAAACATGCTAATGCTTCTTCGCAATCTCAAAGTACGCAACCGGCTGTTTGTTAGCTTCGCAATCGTTATCCTGCTGTTATGCAGTGCTGCGGGATTTGCGCTGTTCCAGGCGCATCGGATTGAATCGCATCTTCTGGACATCAAACAGAATTGGATGGAGTCAATCAAAACGATTGCTGATCTTCGTCTGGCCCTCAGTACGGATCGTCGCGCCACGCTCGGTCTGGTCTTGTCTGATTCCAAACAGGCCAAAGATACCAATGCGGCGATCCGGACCCAAGCCTTGGATCAACTGAGAAATGGTGTCAATCACTATGAGAAGAATGCGCTGCCGGGCGAGGATCGTCAGTATTTCGAGAACGATAAGAAAGCAATTGCTGCCTATGCGGTGATCAACAAAGAACTCTACACTCTCGCAATGACTGAGAATCCGGATCTTGCAACCGCGCGAGTGCTCGCCAACACCAAGATCTTCGATGTCTTCAAGTCCACGGAGAACACGCTCAGCGCCCATATGGACTTCATCCAGAGGAATGCGGATGAGGCTGCGGAAAAGGCCATTCATGACTATGACATGGCCCTTATGCTGACCTTCGCAGTGATCTGTATCGCTATCATTGCGACGGTATATGTCTGCAACACGGTTGCCACGTCAATCGTGTTCCCGTTAAACGACGCCGTAAGAATTGCCGAGGCCGTTGCGTCGGGGGATTTGACGTCGCAAGTCAGGGTGCATTCCGATACTGAACTCGGCCAATTGATGCGTGCACTGCGCAGCATGAATGAGAGTCTCGTGGATATCGTGAAGCAGGTCCGCTCCGGTAGTGAGGCCGTATTGACCGGCGCATCGGAAATCGCGGCAGGTAACGAGAACCTGAGCCAGCGCACCGAGGAACAGGCGGCGTCCCTGGAGCAGACGGTAGCTTCGATCCAGCAGTTGACGGCGACCGTGGAGAACAACGCGGCGAATGCCAGACAGGGCCTCAAACTCGCGCAGACTACCTCTGATCTGGCAAACGGCGGCGGAGAGGTCATGAAAGTGGTCGTGACCACCATGACAGGCATTGCTGACCAATCCAGAAAAGTCGCCGACATCATTGCGACTATCGAGGGTATCGCCTTTCAGACCAATATTCTGGCTCTTAACGCGGCGGTTGAAGCCGCACGTGCTGGCAACGAAGGTCGTGGCTTCGCCGTCGTTGCCCAGGAGGTCCGCACGCTGGCTCAACGCTCGGCAACGGCCGCCAAGGAAATCAAGGAATTGGTCAGCAATTCGGTCACCCGCGTTGACCAGGGATCTCAGCTGGTAAACGATGCCGGGTCCAAAATCAACGAGGTGGTGAATGAGTTCGCCCACGTATCGACTCTGATGGAGGAGATCACCCATGCATCCGATGACGGCCACCGGGGCATCATGGAGATAAACAAGGCGATCGGCGAAATCGACACGGTGACCCAGCACAACGCAGCCTTGGTCGAAGAGGCCGCGGCGGCTGCCCGTGGCGTTCATGCGGAAGCTGAACGCCTGCAGTCACTGGTTACCAACTTCAAGATCGCACGCGCCATTTGATTGACGGTCTTCGGACACCCACGCGGTTGGCTCCTCACAATGCCTTTCACTGAGTGAGTAACAGGCCGATGGCAAAATTTCTAATCCGCGAAAGGATAAAAAAGCGATGAAAATAGCAAATGAATCACCCTGGAAATTTGTCGTCATGTGGATGAGGCTATATTTCGCATTCCACTATCTCTCTTCCGGGCTGAATTTCGTAGTCTTCAGATACATTCCGGATTTCAGCCACGCAGGAAAAGTGGGCGCCTATATAGGCGCTATGGCAGATATCGGCTTCTACCAGATGGTCAAGTACCTGGAAGTTGTGCTTGGGTCCATGCTGCTGCTGAACATCGGGGTGCCGCTCGCATTGGTCGTAATGGCTGGCATCAGCGTCACCATTGTCTTCCTCAATCTTTTCGTTTCGCCGGATCCGCGCGAACTGTTCACCGGCTTCCAGGAGTTGCTGTTGAACGGAGGACTCTTGCTTGCGTACGGAGGGTACTATGCAAACTTCTGTCGCGTCAAAGCAGAGCCTCTTTGGTTTTGGGACGGAATGCGGAAGCGGGGGAATTTCGACACAAGGAGCCAATCGTGAATAAAAATTTTCTGGTGGTTTTTTCGATCATTGCCGTTGTAGTTTTGATAGTAATTTCAACGTCCACCATTTTCTTTGCACGGCACTTGCGCTTGTATGACTATGGGCCCCCTTTGGGGGCGGGGCTAATCACCTTGGCGGCAATGCTTCGAGCCGCTGCGATGAAACGATAGCCGCTGAATGCGCGTTGATTTGAAACGATTTACGTTTCCAAGCGATTCTTCAAGAAAAAATGGCCTCTGTCTGGAGGCCATTTTTTTGTGCTGCTCGGCCGGATCGCGCGAGTTCCATCCGACATGGACGAAGGCGAGCTCGAGCTGCGGCATGAGGCCTTGCGCAAAGAATAAAGACTTTGTAGGCTGGCGCTGATGCCTGTCGGGCATGAGCGGAGCGGGGGCACATGAGCTTCGACGGCCGTGGCATCGAACCGCTAGCAACACGCTCATGACGTTTTCGCCAACCGCGGCTATCGTGCCGCGCACACAACAAAACCGGCGGGGAGACCTTGACGACCGATCAGGCAGCCAACCGCACCGCAACCGCGGCCGCAACAATGCCCGCGGCTTTCGACTACACCCACTTCGACACCTACGCCACGGCGCCGCGCGCGCAATTGCCTATGTGGCGCGAGCGCGTCGGCCATTTTCTGGACGTGCCGATCTCGCGCCGGCAACTGGCCGACGGCTTTCGCGGCAGCATCGACACCTATCGCGCCGGCGGCATGGCCTTCACGGATTGCCGCACCGATCCGGTCGAGCAAACGCGCTCGGTCGCGCGCATTTCGACCGACAACGTGCGCCAGATCGTGTTTCATGTGGCCGTCGAAGGGACCTTCGAGACGACCACCGGCCTGTATCCGAAGCGCGTCGCGCTGCAAACGCGGCCGAGCATCCTCGCGCTCGACATGAATCAGCCGATGCAGATGACGCGGGGGCCGTGCCGCCTGGTCGCACTGTTCTTGCCGCGCCATCTGATCGATCCGGTGCTGCCGGAAGCGGAGTCGATACATGGCCGCATGATCGAATATCAAACGCCGCTTGCGCGGCTGATTCCCGCGCATCTGGCCGATCTGTGCCGCAGGTTGCCCACGATGGACGCGCCCGCGGCTCAGGAAGCGTTCCATACCTGCGCGCTGTTGATGGCCGCGGCGTTCGGCAAGGAGACGGGCTTGACCGGCGGAGCGCGGGCGGTGGCACGCACCGCGATGTTCGCGGCGGCGCGCCGCTATATCGACGCGAATCTCAGCCAACCTGATCTGACGGTCGACAGCGTGCTGGCCATGTCGCAGCTGTCGCGGCCCACGCTGTATCGATTGTTCGAGCCGGAGGGCGGGCTCCACGCGTATATTCGAAACCGGCGCCTGCGCGAGGCGGCCGACGAACTGCATCGCCACCCGCGCAGGCCGGTGATCGACGTCGCGTACGGCTGGGGCTTCAATAGCGCGTCGGATTTCAATCGCGCATTCAGACGTGCGTACGACATGTCGCCGGGCGATTTTCGCGCGGCCGCATCCGCAATCAATTCAGGGAGATGACAACGTGGTGAAGATCGATCCGGACCGGCTGATGGCCGACCTCAAACGGCTGCGCGGGTTTGGCGCAACCGGCCCAGGCGTGGTCCGGCTCGCGCTGTCGCCGGTCGATCTGGCGGCACGCGAATGGCTGGTCGGCAGGATGACGGAGGCGGGGCTCGACGCGCGCATCGACGGCGTGGGCACCGTGTTCGGACGCTCGCGCAAAAGCGGTCCCGCGCTCGTGATCGGTTCGCACACGGACACGCAGCCGACCGGCGGCTGGCTCGACGGCGCAATGGGCGTCATCTACGGGCTCGAAATCGCCCGTGCGCTCGCGGAGAACGACGCGACGCGGCACCTCGCCGTCGACGTCGCGTCGTGGATCGACGAGGAGGGCACGTTCTCGGGCCTGCTTGGCAGCCGCAGCTTCGTCGGCGAGGCGGTCGACGAATCGATTCGCGGCGCGACGAACCGGCAGGGCGAACGTGTAACCGACGTGCTGGCGGCCGCGGGCCTCGCGGGCCGGCCGCGTGCGCGTTTCGAGGCAGGGCGCCAGGTCGCGTATCTGGAGCCGCATATCGAGCAGGGCGGACGGCTCGAAGCGATCGGCAAATCGATCGGCGTGGTCACGACGATCGTCGGGCTGCGCGAATCGCGGCTGCGCTTTACCGGTCAGCGCAACCATGCGGGCACGACGCCAATGGCGATCCGCCGCGACGCGGGCGCGGCGCTCGTCGCATTCATCGCGCGGATGAACGACGCGTTCGCGCAACTCGCCGACGCGGATACCGTCTGGACCGTGGGCCGCATCGATCTCGATCCGGGCTCGATGAGCGTCGTACCCGGCGCTGCCGACATGTACCTGCAATTCCGCGACGCTAACCCGGCGCGGCTTCAGGCAATGGAACACGCGCTCGCGGAACTGGTGCGCGACTTCAACGCGCACAACGCCGTGAGCGTCGAATCGCAGACGATCGACGAGCCGATCGAGCCCGTCAGCATGGACGCCACGCTCGCGGAGCACATCGCGCGAGCCGCCGAAGCGATCGCGCCGGGGCAGTGGCTGCGCATGCCGAGCGGTGCCGCGCACGACGCGCAGGTGATCGCGCGTTGCATGCCGGCCTGCATGATGTTCGTGCCGAGCATCGGCGGCGTGAGTCACGACTTCATCGAGGACACGGCCGAGGAGCATATCGTGCTCGGCTGCCAGGTCGCCGCGACGGCGGCGGCTTCGATGCTGTTGCAGCTATCGGCGGGGCATTCCTGAGGGCCGCGCTACTTCCACTTGTCGCCTAGCGCGTCGAGGCCGGCTTTCATCAGATCCTCGGGCAGCATCGCGATGCGCAGCTCGCACTCGGCGTCGAGCTTAAGGAACCACGGTTCGGCGAGCGCGGGAATCGCCGATGCATCGGCGACATCGACAACCGCCACCGCGCCGCGTTTGCCCTGCTGCTCCGTGAAGTAGATCGCTTCCGGCTTCATGTCCTCGAGGATCTTTTGCATCAGCTCGCCGATTCGGCCTTCGCGCACGAGTGTGCCGAACGGTTCGTTCGGTATTTGTATGTTGAGAAGCATGCGCATGTCATCCTCCTGTTCGATACCCAACGGGCATCTTAAGGATAGATGTTGCATGCGCGGCCGATGGCGTTGATCGCGGACGAAGCATCGGCGATTACGGCCGAGGGGTGGCGCGTTGTGCTGGGTCTGCGCTGCTTCAGCTGCCGAACAGCGACCCCTGCGTTCCTCGGCTCGGCGGGTGATGCGCCGGTTTCGCGGGTGCATCGTCCTTGACCGGTCGCGCCGCTTTTCCCTCCGGCGCGGGTCGTGGCGCGTCATCGGCCGCTGCCTCGAGCGAGGTCTGCCCCGCCTCCAGCGAAAGCAGCAGCATCTTGTTGGCGAGGCCGCCGGCGAATCCCGTCAGCTCGCCCGACGCGCCAATCACGCGGTGACACGGCGCAACGATCGAAATCGGATTCCGGCCATTTGCCGCGCCCACCGCGCGCACTGCATTGAGCTTGCCGATCTGCTGGGCGATCTCCGAGTAGCTGCGCGTCTGGCCGAACGGGATGGTCAGCAGCGCGCGCCAGACCTGCTTCTGGAACTCGGTGCCCTGAAAATCGAGCGGCAGATCGAAGGCCTGGCGCGTACCCGCGAAGTACTCGCGCAGTTGCCGCTCCGTTTCGACGAGCACCGCGAGCTCGTTCGCTTCGCTCATTTCGCCGAGTCGCACGCGGTTCGGCTTGTCGTGTTCCCATAGAATCGCGGCAAGGCATTCGCCTTTCGCCACGAGCTTCAACTGACCGACCGGCGAATCGATCAACTTGTATGCGTACGTCACTTTCTCAGGCTCCTGACAGGATGGAGGCGCAAGGCTCGCGAGACGGACGTGCTTGAACGACCGGACGCGGAAAGCTGTATGAAGGCTGCGCCGATACTCGGGAGTGTCCCGCTGGCGTCGCCTGAACGCCCTCCAGATATTGCTGTCTCATTCGCATTCGACACGGCCGCGACGATCATGAGCATCGCGGCGATCACGTCACTGTACCGCAGAGAACCCCAGATGGCCTTTGACTCAGTAAAATCGACAGCTTCGGTACGACGCGCTGCGCGCGCTACCCGATCTTCTTTCCCACGACTGTGACCACGACTTTAGAACAACTGCGGGCCGGGCAACTGGCGGGTACGCGCGAACTCAAACTCGCGTGCGGTCTCAGCGAATTTCCGCGCGAGATTTTCGATCTTGCCGATACGCTCGAAGTGCTCGACCTGTCGAACAATGCACTGACGACGCTGCCCGACGATCTGCCGCGCCTGCGCAAACTGCGCATCCTGTTCGCGTCCAACAACCCGTTCACCGAGCTGCCAGGTGTGCTCGGCGAATGCGCGCAACTGAGCATGATCGGCTTCAAGTCGAATCGCATCCGCGAGGTGCCGGCGAGCGCGCTGCCGCCGCTGTTGCGTTGGCTGATTCTGACCGGTAACGACATCGAAAGCTTGCCCGCGGAACTCGGCCGCTGCACGCAACTGCAAAAGCTGATGCTCGCCGGCAACCGGCTGCGCGCGCTGCCTGAGGAACTGGCCGCATGCACGCGGCTCGAACTGCTGCGGCTCGCCGCGAATCGTTTCGACGCATTGCCGCGCTGGTTGCTGCGTCTGCCGCGGCTTGCGTGGCTCGCGTATGCGGGCAATCCGTTCAACGCGGCGCTCGAACAGGCGGCGTTCATCGACACACCGATCAGCGGCATTCGCTGGGATGCATTGCGGCTCGAGCGGCCGTTGGGCGAGGGCGCATCGGGCGTCATCTATCGTGCGGCGCTGCATGCGGACCACGAACCGGCGCCGCGTGCGGTCGCCGTCAAGCTGTTCAAGGGCGCGGTGACGAGCGACGGTTTGCCCGACTGCGAAATGGCTGCTTGCATTCGCGGCGGCGAACATGCGAACCTGATTCCCGTGCTCGGCAAGGTGATCGGGCATCCGTCGGATACGCATGGCCTCGTGATGGGATTGATCGATCCACGCTTCGCCAGTCTGGCCGGTCCGCCGAGCCTCGCGTCGTGCACGCGCGATATCTATCGCGACGACGCGTGCTTCGACCTCGAGACGGTGCTCGGTATCGCGAGCGGCATCGCGAAGGTCGCTAGTCATCTGCATCGGCGTGGCGTAATGCATGGCGATCTGTACGCGCACAATATCCTGCACGACGGCGCGGGGCGCGCGCTGCTCGGCGATTTCGGCGCGGCGTCGTTTTTCGATGCCGGCGATCGCGAGCTCGCTATCGCGTTGCAGCGGCTCGAAGTCAGGGCGTACGGCTGTCTGCTCGAAGAACTGCTGGAGCGTTGCGACGCGCAAGCGGACATCGCCGGGCAACTGGCCGCGTTGAAGACGCGTTGTCTGAGCGAAGACATCGACAGCCGCCCGCTGTTCGACGAAATCGTCGCCAGCGTCGCGTCGTTCGATCGGCACATCCGCAACCAGTCCATCTGCAGCCAGCACCTCCGCGAAGGAGTCAAGCCATGACGCAGAACATGCGCCGCCGCGTGCTGCTCGCGGGCGCGCTGGCCGCAACCGGTCTCACCGGCATCGCGCGATTCGCGAACGATGCCCATGCCCAGGTACCGTCCGGCACGAAGCCGAAGATCGCGCTCGTGCTCAAATCCATGTCGGACCCGTTTACGGTCGCGATGGTCGACGCCGCGCGCAATTACCAGCAGCACTTCTCGTCGCAATTCAGCCTGACGATTCGCGGCACGGCCAAACAGACCGACACCGCCGCACAGATCCGCATGGTCGACGAGATGATCAGGGCGAAGATGAACGCGATCGTGATCGCGCCGACCGACTCTAAGGCGCTGATCCCGGTGATCGCACGCGCGATCAAGGCCGGCATCATCACGATCACGATCGACAACCCGCTCGACGACGCAGCGCAAGCGGCCGCCGGCATCTCGGTGCCGTTCGTCGGGCCGAACAATCGCAGCGGCGCGAAGCAGGTCGGCCAGTATCTGGCCACGCGGCTGAAGCCCGGCGATCAGGTCGGCATCATCGAAGGCATTTCGGTGAGCAGCAATGCGCAGCAGCGCACGGCCGGCAGCCGCGACGCGATGGATGCGGCGAAGGTGCAGGTCGTCGCGGTCGAGTCGGGTAACTGGGAGTACGGCAAGGGCCGCGACGTGGCCGCGAAGATGCTGGTCGAGCATCCGCAGCTTCGCGCGCTGTTATGCGGCAACGACAACATGGCGATGGGCGCGGTCGACGCGATTCGCGACGCGGGCCGCGGCGGCGGCGTCTACGTCACCGGCTACGACGCGATCGATGCGATCAAGCCGCTGCTCGCCGACGGCCGCGTGCTCGCGACGATGAACCAGTTCGCCGACCGCCAGACCGTATTCGGCATCGACTTCGCGTTGAAGGCGGTGACCGAGCGGCGCAAGCAGCGCGAGCTGTCGAGGGTGATCGAGACGCCGCTGCAACTGGTGACGGCCTCGAAACGTTGAGGCGGGGCGCGCGATTGCGCCGCCTGCCGCCGCCGCGCGTCGAATACGGGTAGCAGGTCACGTGCCCGGTCCGCGCCGCGACTTGATGCGCTTTCGGAATCAGGTGGTGCCGAATTGTCAATAGCTCGGGTTTCTGTGGCGACTTAAGATCGCGCCAACGTGGACCAGTCGCGATGAAGTCCGCAAGCGCCCGGTACGCGAACAAGAACGCAAGAGCGACGCAAAACAAACAACGGAGACACGCACCATGGCTAAGTCCATCCTGAACCGCCTGCTCGGTTTCACGCTCGGCGCCGGCATCGCGTTGACCGCCTTCAGCGCTCATGCGGGCGCCACGCTCGATCGCGTGATGAAGAACGGCACGATGATGGTCGCGACGAGCGGCAAGTGGCCGCCGCAAGCGTTCCTGAACGACAAGCACGAATTCGACGGTTTCGATATCGACGTCGCCAAGGAAATCGCGCGCCGGCTCGGCGTCAAAGTCACATTCGATACGCCGCAGTTCAGCCTGATGACCGGCGGTCACTGGCACGGCCGCTGGGATCTGTCCGTGCTCTCCGTCACGCCGACCAAGCCGCGCGCCGAATTGCTCGACTTCCCCGCGATCTATTACTACAGCCCGTATGTGTTCGTCGTGAACAAGGATTCGAAGGCGAGGACCCGTGCCGATCTGAACGGCAAGGTGATCGGCGTCGAGGCGGGCACCACGTCGGAAGACTACGTGCGCAACCGCCTGAATATCGCCGGCCCGGACGTGCCGCCGTTCCAGTACATGACGCAGCCGCCGAAGGAAATCAAGACCTACGCGGACTCGATGCTGCCTTACGACGATCTGCGCCTCGGCGACGGCAAGCGCGTCGACGCAATCGTGACGCCGGTGCAGACCGCGCTCAACGCAATCAAGAACGGCTATCCGGTGAAGATCATCCCTGGCGACTTTGCGTTCCGTGAGCCGCTCGCGATCGTCGCCGACAAGGGCGACGCCGAGTGGGACAAGAAGGTCGGCGACATCGTCGCGCAAATGAAGCAGGACGGCACGTTGACCAAGCTCAGCATGAAGTGGTTCGGCAACGACTATACGAAGCAATAAGCACGAACCCGAGACGCGGTGGTCGATGCCGCCGCCGCGCCTGCTGCCGCGCCCGCCGCGCAGCCATCAATCGCCACCAACAACAAGGCGGCACTCCATCACGAGATGGCTTCCTACCTCGATACCTATTACACCCGCACGCTGCGCACGGTCGAGCCGCGCGCGGCGCTGAGCGGTTCGCTGCAAGCCGATGTATGCGTGGTCGGCGCCGGCATGGCCGGCATCACGACCGCGCTCGAATTGCTGCGCCGCGGCCGCTCGGTAATTCTTCTCGAAGCGCAGCGGGTGTCGTGGGGCGCGTCGGGCCGCAATGGCGGCGTGGTGAGTCCCGGCTATTCGACGAGCTTCGAGCGGATCGCGCAACGCGTCGGCGTCGACGACGCGAAATCGATCTACCGGATGTCGATCGAGGGCGTCGATATCGTCGCCGACAATATCCGCCGACTCGGCATCGACGAAGCGCAGCCCGTGCATGGCGTGCTGCGCGTGTCGCGTCACGAGAACACCGCCGAGATGCAGGCGCAGCAGGCGTGGCTCGCCAACGAGTTTCAGTACGACGTCACGTTCAAGACGCACGACGAGATTCGCGAGTGGCTCGTATCGGACAAGTACCGCCATGCGCTTTATAACGAACGCGGCTTCCATTTTCATCCGTTGAACTATGCGCGAGCGCTGGTCGCGGAAGTCGAGCGGCTGGGCGGCCAGGTGTTCGAAGACTCCGAAGTGTTGTCGCTCGATTGCTCGTCGGCGATCAAGCGGCTGAAGACCGCGCGCGGCACGGTAACGGCGCGCGACGTGGTGTTCACCTGCGGCGGCTATACGGGCAACGTGGTGCCGCAACTCGCGCGCAGCTATCTGCCGATCTCGACCTACATGCTCGTCACCGAGCCGGCCCCGGATCTGATCGCAACCGCCATTCGCACGCGCGCGTCGGTCGGCGACAGCCGCCGTGCGAGCGACTATTACCGCCTCGTCGACGGCGGCGAGCGCATTCTGTGGGGCGGCATGATCACGACGCGCAAGTCCGAGCCGGACCGGCTCGCCGAGCTGTTGCGCCGGCGCATGGTCGATACCTATCCGCAGCTATCCGAGCTGAAGGTCGCGCTCGCGTGGTCCGGACGCATGTCGTATGCAAGGCATCTGATGCCGCTGATCGGCCGGCTGAATACGGGCGTCTGGTACTGCATGGGGTTCGGCGGCCACGGCATGAATACGACGGCGCTCGGCGGCAGGCTGATCGCGCAGGGCATCGCGAACGAAACCGACCGCTATCGTCTGTTCGCGCCGTTCGGTCTCGAATGGAACGGCGGGCCGGCCGGCACGGCGGCCGTTCAATTGACGTACTGGTACTACCAGCTGATGGATTTCATGCGCGAACGCGCGGCGTAAGCGGGCTCGAACACGACGGGCTCGAACACGACCGCCCGTCGTTCGTCGCGCGCTCGGCGGATCTACGGAGGAACACATGTTTGCAGAAGATGCTGACGGCGTCGAGAAACGCAAGCCGGGCACGATTCTCTTCCTGCTCGCGGTGTTGCTGATCGGCGGATACTTCGCGGTGCAGCACGCGCCGGACTGGATGGCCGGCATCGACCACGGCGTGCCCGCGCTCGGCATCGACGCGGCCTTACTGCAGAAGCTGCTCGGCGGCGCGGTCGCGATTGCCGTGCTGGTCGCCAATTGCTATCTGTTGCTGAGGCTTTCGCTGCGCTGGCAGATTACCGTCGCGTGGTGTGAACTCGCGTTGCTGGTCGTGCTGTTCTTCTCGACGTTCAATCTGAGCATAGACTTCATCGAGCGCAAGATCGGCTATCTGGTGCTGCAAGGCGCGACCACCACGCTCTATATCTCGGCGATCTCGATCGCGCTCGCGTTCGTGCTCGCGCTAATTGGCGCACTGGCGAAGCTTTCATCGAACGGGATCGCGATTGGCATCGCGACGTTCTACACGTCGCTGTTTCGTGGCCTGCCGCTGCTGATGCAGATCTTTATTCTGTATCTCGGCCTGCCGCAGCTCGGCTATGTCGTCGATCCGATTCCCGCTGGCGTGGCCGCGTTGTCGTTGTGCTATGGGGCCTATATGACGGAGATCTTTCGCGCCGGCATTCAAAGCATTCCGAAAGGGCAGTGGGATGCGGCACGCGCGCTCGGTCTCAGCCACGGCATGATGATGCGGCTCGTGATTCTGCCGCAGGCGCTGCGCGTGATCATTCCGCCGACCGGCAACCAGTTCATCGCGATGCTGAAGGATAGTTCGCTGGTGTCCGTCGTCGGCGTGTGGGAACTGACCTATGTCGCGACCACCGAGGGGCAGCGCGAATTCCGTCACATGGAGATGCTGATCAGCGCGTCGGTGATCTACTGGCTCGTGTCGATGGTGCTCGAAGTGATCCAGTCGCGGATCGAACGCCGCTTCAGGAGGTCCGCGCGATGACGCCGGTCGCGGCGTTTTTTTCCGTGTCATCATGTCTGGTCTGTTGGAATCCAATCACAACGAACTCCCGGACCTGCCATGTCATTCCATACCTGGTTGCTTTTCGCCGCTGCCTATCTGCTCACCACCATTTCGCCGGGACCGAACGTTCTGCTGGTGATCCGCAACTCGGTTCGCTATGGAAGCCGCGGCGCGGCGGCGAGCGTTGCCGGTAATCTGCTCGCACAAGGAGTCGTCGTCGCGCTGGTCGCGCTCGGTGTCGGCGCGGTATTGACCACGCTGCCGCCGCTCTTCGTCGCGATGAAACTGCTCGGCGCGGGTTATCTGATGTATCTCGGCATCAGGCAACTGCGCGGCGGCGACAGGCAGGCAACGCAGGCCACGCAGCCCACGGGCGTCGCATCGCCCGCTTATACATTCGAGCGCAACAAAGTATTCCGCGAAGCCTTGCTCGTGTCGGGCAGCAATCCGAAGACGATGATCTTTCTTTCGGCGTTCATGCCGCAATTCATCGACCACGAGCGCGGCCTGCCGGAGCAGTTCATCGTGATGTATCTGACAATCGCGGTCACGGTCGCGCTCGTGCACACCATTTATTCGCTCGGCGTGCGCGGTATCCATAAGCGCGTTGGGGCCAGCCGTTGGATCGCGGCGATCAAGCGCGGCAGCGGGCTCGTTTTCGTCGCGCTCGGCATCAAGCTATTGACCGCGCAACGCGCGTAGTCCATCACGATGAACTGCAAGAAAATGAGCCGAATGCAAAGCGTCGTCGATGTGAACGTGCTGTTTCTGAATGGGCAGGGCGAGTGCCTTTTCATGCAGCGCGCGAATACCGGTTTCAGGGACGGCCAGTACGCGCTGATTGCCGGCCATCTCGAACCAGGCGAATCGATCGAAGAGTGTGCGATTCGCGAATCGAAAGAAGAAGCGGGCGTGACGATTGCGCCCGGCGATCTCGAATTCAAGCTCGTGATGCGGCGCGACTCGGACACGAACCGCATCAGCTTCTTTTTCGCGTGCCGTTCATGGCAAGGCGAACCGGCGAACATGGAGCCGCACAAGTGCTCGGGCTTCGTGTGGGCGAAGCCGGACCAGCCGCCGGCGCCGATCGTCGACTATGTGGCGGCCGCTCTCGCGCATATCCGCGAGGGGGTAATGCTGGCCGATTTCAAGCCTTGATTGCGCCATTCCGTTTCCGAAGAATAAGCACGAGATCCAGTTTTATTGGCTGAGTTACTGCTTATTTCGTCACTTTTAATGACGATTCCCTCCGCGAATCAAACGCGCAATCTCCCGCTTCAATAGAGCGACGGAACGACCGCTCATTGACGCCGCGCCAATCCCCATTGCGCCGGAATTTGTCGCTTGCGCCAGTTTTGCGTTATCGTGCTGCACCAAAAAAATGGCGGAGCTGGCTAATTGCCGGCTTGGCCGTATCTCAACTCATCCTGAATCGATGAATGGCAATGTTTGATCAGTATCAGGAATCCCCAGCCATCCGGTTGGCAAGGTAAGTAAAGAGGAGATGTATCGTATGTCGTTCAAGCTTCACAAACTGCTGCCGCTCAGCGCAGCAGTCGTCGCATTCGCGGGCATTGCCGGTACGGCAAATGCGGATCAGGTCGTCAAGATCGGTCACGTCGGTCCGTTGACGGGCGGCTCCGCCCACCTCGGCAAAGACAATGAAAACGGCGCGCGCCTCGCGATCGAGGAAATCAACGCGAAGGGCCTGACGATCGACGCTCAGAAGGTCACGCTCGTGCTCGACGCGCAGGACGACGCAGGCGACCCGCGCCAGGCGACCCAGGTCGCGCAGAAACTCGTCGACGACAAGGTCGTCGCGGTGGTCGGCCACCTGAACTCGGGCGCGTCGATTCCGGCATCGAAGATCTATAGCGACGCGGGCATCGTGCAAATTTCGCCGTCGTCGACGAACCCAGCGTACACGCAGCAGGGCTTCAAGACGACCTACCGCGTCGTCGCGACCGACGCTCAGCAAGGTCCGGCACTCGCCGCCTACGCCGCGAAGACCCTGAACGTGAAGACCGTGGCCGTGGTCGACGATTCGACCGCCTATGGCCAGGGCCTCGCGAACGAATTCGAAAAGACCGCGAAGTCGCTCGGCCTGAAGGTCGTCTCGCACGACGCGACCAACGACAAGGCCGTCGACTTCCGCGCGATCCTGACCAAGATCAAGGGCGAGAATCCCGACGCGATCATGTACGGCGGCATGGATGCGACCGGCGGTCCGTTCGCGAAGCAGGCGCGTCAGCTGGGCCTGCGCGCGAAGATGCTGTCGGGCGACGGCGTGTGCACCGAAAGCCTCGCGGACCTCGCCGGTCCGGCGGCCGGCAACGTGGTGTGCTCGCAGGCCGGCATGGCCGTCGAGCGCATGAACGGCGGCGCGCAATTCGCGGCGAAGTACACGAAGCGCTTCGGTCATCCGATCGAATTCGACGCACCGTTCACGTACGACGCGGTGTATATCGTCGTCGACGCAATGAAGCGCGCGAACTCGACCGACCCGGCGAAGGTGCTGGCCAAGGTCTCGGGCACCGACTACAAGGGCGTGACCGGTCAAACGACGTTCGACGCGAAGGGCGACCTTCAGCACGGCGTGATCTCGCTGTACGACTACAAGGACGGCAAGAAGACGCTGCTCGACGTCGTGAAGATGTAAGAGCGCGGACGCATTAAAAGCGTTGAAAGCACGAAGGGCCGATGAAGCATCGCTTCATCGGCCCTTTGCGTTGACTGAAGCCGGGCGGCGCAAATCGGTTACACGACCGTTACACCGATTAATATGTTTTACGACCTAATTGAGCAGAAAAAATATATTGGACGTCTTACTGGCGTTCTTGCACTATTCGTCTCCAGCGCCGACTCCGCGCTGCGATCCCCACGCCCGCGCGGGCGCTCATCAAAACCGATAACAGCAATACCTGAGGATACAGATGCCCAACTATCGCTCACGCACTTCGACTCATGGCCGCAACATGGCCGGCGCCCGCGCGCTGTGGCGCGCGACCGGCATGAAGGACGACGATTTCGGCAAGCCGATCATCGCGGTCGTGAACTCGTTCACGCAGTTCGTGCCGGGCCACGTGCATCTGCGCGATCTGGGCGCGCTGGTCGCGAAGCAGATCGAAGCGGCCGGCGGCGTGGCGAAGGAATTCAACACGATCGCCGTCGACGACGGCATCGCGATGGGTCACGGCGGCATGCTGTATTCGCTGCCGTCGCGCGAACTGATCGCGGACTCGGTCGAGTACATGGTCAACGCGCACTGCGCGGATGCGATGGTCTGCATCTCGAACTGCGACAAGATCACCCCGGGTATGCTGATGGCCGCGATGCGCCTGAACATTCCGGTCGTGTTCGTGTCGGGCGGCCCGATGGAAGCGGGCAAGGTCAAGTCGCCGACCGACGGCCAGGTGATCGCGAAGATCGATCTGATCGACGCGATGATCAAGGCCGCGGATCCGAAGATCAGCGACGCCGAAGTCGCCGAAGTCGAGCGCAGCGCGTGCCCGACCTGCGGTTCGTGCTCGGGCATGTTCACCGCGAATTCGATGAACTGCCTGACCGAGGCGATCGGCCTCGCGCTGCCGGGCAACGGTACGGTCGTCGCGACGCACGCATGGCGCAAGGGCCTGTTCGAGCAGGCGGGCAGCCTCGTCGTCGATCTGTGCCGCCGCTACTATCAGGAAGAAGATGCCTCGGTCCTGCCGCGCAGCATCGCCACCAAGCAGGCTTTCGAGAACGCGATGACGCTCGACGTCGCGATGGGCGGCTCGACCAACACCGTGCTGCACCTGCTGGCCGCCGCACAGGAAGCGGGCGTCGATTTCACGATGTCGGACATCGATCGCATCTCGCGCAAGGTGCCGTGCCTGTGCAAGGCCGCGCCCATGACCGACAAGTACCACATCGAGGACGTGCATCGCGCGGGCGGCATCATCGGTATTCTCGGCGAGCTCGCGCGCGCGGACCTGCTCGATCTGTCGTGCGGCAATGTGCATAGCGGCACGCTCGGCAACGCGATCGCGAAGTGGGACATCGCCGGCGGCGCGGGCGAGGAAGCGCAGAAGTTCTTCCGCGCGGCGCCCGGCGGCATTCCGACCACCGTCGCGTTCAGCCAGGAAGCGACCTACGCGACGCTCGACACGGACCGCAAGAGCGGCTGCATCCGCAGCAAGGAACACGCGTATTCGAAGGACGGCGGCCTCGCGGTGCTGTACGGCAACCTCGCGGAGAAGGGCTGTATCGTGAAGACCGCGGGTGTCGACGAATCGCAGTGGCTGTTCTCGGGCCGCGCGCGCGTGTTCGAAAGCCAGGACGATGCGGTCGATGCGATTCTCGGCGACAAGGTCGTGCCGGGCGACGTCGTGGTGATTCGCTACGAAGGTCCGAAGGGCGGTCCGGGCATGCAGGAAATGCTGTACCCCACTTCGTATCTGAAGTCGAAGGGTCTCGGCAAGAGCTGTGCGCTGTTTACCGATGGCCGTTTTTCGGGCGGCTCGTCGGGTCTCGTGATCGGCCATGCGTCGCCGGAAGCGGCGGAAGGCGGCACGATCGGTCTGGTCGAAGACGGCGACGTGATCGAGATCGACATTCCGCAGCGCAAGATGCATCTGGCGGTGTCGAATGAAGAGCTCGCACGCCGTCGTGCGGCGATGGAAGCGCGCGGCGCCGATGCATGGCAGCCGGCCAATCGCGAGCGTGTGGTGTCGCAGGCCTTGCAGGCGTATGCGGCGCTCGCGACCTCGGCCGATCGCGGCGCGGTGCGCGATATTTCGCAATTGAAGCGCAAGTAAAGCGCGGATCATCGCGGCGGCCCGGTTCGCGGTGACGCGGCGGGCCGAACAAGGACCGGTATGCGGGAGACTGCATGCCGGTTTTTTTGCAGTCGCAGTGCCCCGCGCGGCGCCTTCCTTAAGCCGGAAAACTGGCAACGAGGTCATCGGCAGGCTGCGAAGACCCCGCCACCATCACGCAGTTTCTGCCGTTGGCTTTCGCGGCATAGAGCGCCCTGTCGGCTCTCGCCATTACCGACGCAACGGTATCGCCATCGCCGAATTCGTCGACGCCAGCGCTGAGTGTGCAAGCGGCGTCGCCGGTCGGAGCACGCGCAACAGACGCCGCGACGAGTGCGCGCAACCGGTTCGTGAGACGGGCCGCTTGCTCTTTGCCGGTCAGTGGCATCAGCAGCGCAAACTCTTCACCGCCGATGCGGCCAAGGACGTCGCTTTGCCGTAGATCGCGCGATATCGTCAACGCAACATGCGCAAGGGCCTGGTCGCCGGCCGCATGCCCGTATCTGTCGTTGATGCCTTTGAAGTTATCGATGTCCAGGATCGCGATGGACAGCTTCGACTTCGCCACCTTTGCCAGCTCGAACAGCGCCTCCGCGCGCGCGATGAAAGCGCGCCGTCCGAGCGCGCCAGTCAGATCGTCGATAGTGGCGAGGCGTTCCATCCGCTCCGCCAGCCGGTCATGAGCCAGCATCACCATGCCGACCGACAGGCATGGCAAAGTCAGGATGGCCATGCCGAGAAACGCGACGTTTAGCGGCGTTTCCTCCAGAAACACCGATTCATGCGCTAGCCCCGACCCATAGACGACACAGCGTACTGCGTGGACGACCGCCCCCAACACCGCGGCAACAGCCACGAAGTGGTAGCCGTATTTCGGTCTGCCCGCAGGCCGGTACCGCTGCACGACCCAGGCGATCACAAATCGGATGTACGCGAGAAAACCCGAGATCATCGCGCCCCGGGCACTGACGTCAGGCCGCACGTAGGTCCAATAAACGAGTCCCGCCAGGATCGCGCACAGCGCGCCGTACTCCCAGATCACCGATGGCGGCCGATGAAAGAATTGCCGGAAGCCGTGAATCGCGAGGAGCGACGCGACGAGCAGCAATACGCTCGCGCCCAGTACGACGAGATCCGACCTACGGAACAGGAGGAGCGTGGCCGTGACGGCCAGCAGACCACTCGCCACGCACCAACGACGTATTCCTGGAACCTGAGTGTGAAACAGCGAGCCTAGAACGGCGACGCTCATCAGGCAGGACAAAATCGCAATGCCGATCAGCGCGTTCGGGATGGACATGGCAGCGTAACAATGGGTGTGATCCATGAAGGCGCCTGGCGCAATATGAGGTCGCACCGGTTACATCCGCTGCCTTCGCGCAAAGCGCATATCGTACCGGAAGAATTTTTCGCTTCGGATCGATTTTCAACGATTTTCGCCCGACGTTTTCCTTTCGAAACGCTGTCCACACTTCTCGGACCTCGACGCAACGGGGCGGTCGTCATGCCCGGACCGGAGTTCGGCCTTATGCGAACTTCGCGTAACGGCCGGCTTGCGTCTATGCTTGACTCACTTGTTCGGCTGTCTACGACGTCGACGAGCTCTTCTGCAGTCTTCAATAATCGCCCGTTCACCAAGGGCAAACCCAACAGGAGAAAACCAGATGTCACGATCCATCACGCGGCGCGCTTTCATGGTGTTCGGTGGTTTGGCCTTAGCGGGTACGCTGACTTTGGCGCAAGCGGCGCCCGTCTCGTTCGAGGTGCCTTTGACGGGCGCTCAACAGGTGCCCCCGGTGCAGACGCCGGGCAGCGGCAACGCCAAGCTCACGTACGACTCCAGCACTCGGGTCGTCACCTGGAACATCACCTTCAGCGGATTGACGAGTCCGACCACGATGGCGCATTTCCACGGACCCGCTCCGGCCGGTAAAAACGCCGGCGTAAAGGTCTGGATCTCGCAGAAAGGCTCCACTGAGGTGACGAGCCCGATGACCGGTCAGGCCACGCTATCTCCGGACGAAGCGAAGATGTTCGAAGCGGGTGAGATGTACATCAACGTCCACACGAAGAACAATCCGAACGGCGAGATTCGTGGCCAGGTGACGCCGCCGAAGGGCGGCTGAAGCAGGCACGGCAGCAGCGCCCCGAGTTCGGGTGTGCGGCTTGCTCACAGATAAGCCGCAAGCAGCATCACCACGGCAACGCCGACGCCGAGCGGCAGCAGCGCCAGCAGCGCTGGCGCTTGGCGCGGCGCGTCCACGGACGAGGGCAGCAGTTTGTAGCCGGTCAGCATCGGACGCAGCAGGTTGTGTCCCTTCGCGACTGCGTAGACGGCGATCACGAGAACGTGCAGCGCCATGGCCGCGAGCAGCACGTACCAGAGCAGCCCATGCAGCGCCGAGATTGCGTTGGCGAGCCACGCGGGTACCAGTTCGCTCAACGGGCCTTCGTCGGCGATGTCGTTGTTGACGTAGAGCCCGCTCAGCGTCTCGGTCAGCAGCAAGGCGAGCAGAAATAGAACCATCCAGCCGCCGGCTGCATTGTGGCCGACCTGCACATCCGGTTCGCGATGAAACAGCCGGCGCAAATGACGAAGCGCGGCCGCGGGCGATGCCACGAAACTGCGAAAGCGCGCGGTTTCGCTGC
This sequence comes from Paraburkholderia sp. JPY465, assembly GCF_050436725.1. Taxonomy (NCBI): domain Bacteria; kingdom Pseudomonadati; phylum Pseudomonadota; class Betaproteobacteria; order Burkholderiales; family Burkholderiaceae; genus Paraburkholderia; species Paraburkholderia sp. JPY465. The sequence goes on along the minus strand of NZ_JBNDMT010000002.1, from coordinate 1,029,291 downwards.
CAAAGCAGCCCCATAGCAGCCGGAAAATCACCAGGGCGAGCAGCGTCTCGCCGACGCGCACGTGCCAGTCGATCCAGTTCAGCTTCAGGGTGATATAGGCCGCAGCGACCAGCGCGACCACCAGCCAGTGAAAGAGTCGCACCGGCGCGTCCCAGACCAGCACCGGGCGGGGCACTGGCTGTGTCGGCCGCGTGACGGGTTTGTGTGCATCCATGTATTGGGCCTACGTGCGCGATCGGCGGTTTGGCGGTGCGTGGACTGGCGGTAGCGGGCGATTAAGCATACCTCTCACTGATGCCTGACGTACTGCGCCGAATGCGCTCGAACTGAACTTCGATAAACTGCACTAGCGGCGTAATAGCATTTCGGGCTTCTGCGCCTTGGCGAAAATCGCCCAGGCGCTGGGCGTCAGGGTGCTTGCCGAAGCGCAGGAAGAACGGCTGATTGCCGCGCTGATCCACGATGACATGGTCAGCGTGCTGCGAAGCTATCGCGCGAATCCGAAGCTGCTGCCGCCGTTCGAGCCGCGCCTGAACGGCTACGTGTCGGCGGCGGACCAATCACAGCTGACGCTGCCGTCGAGCGTCGCCGGGATGCCTGCCGGAACGCACGAGATCATCGTCGGCGACCAGGAAATTCACGTCGCCATTGCCGGGTTGGAAGGGGCACGGCTCTACCGTGTCTATGACTTCAGCCGTTACGAGAAACACTTCAAGCAGATGATCAACGTGCTGATGGCCGGTACGGGGCTTTTTGCGCTGCTGACCATCTGGCTTTCATTCGGCGTCTCGGGACTGCTGGTACGCCAGGTTGCCGGCCTTGCCCGCCAGGTCAATGCGCTTCGGCACGAAAACGCGGCGCTGATCGATCCGGGCAGGTATGACGAAGCCGAAATTGCAGGACTGGTCGAGGCTTTCAACGACTATCACCGACGCATGGCCAACATGATCGCGCGAGAAAAAGACTTACACGCAATAAGCAATGGCAGTGGTCGTTAACAAAAAAACCGCTACGAGTCTCGTGAACTCGTGGCGGTCTTCCGACAATCGTCGGTCTATACGACGATGGTTGATAGTCGAGGCGTCAATCAGTAGTCCCACTGCACCGGTACGAAACGGAAGCTTTCGCCGTGCTTCGCAACGTGACCGATGGACGGGAATGCGACATGCGCTGCTGCCAGCAGAGAGCCGGTTTCAGCGGCTTCGTTGAATAGCGCGATTCGCACGTCCACAGCCTTTTCAGGATCGTGCTCGAAGCCATTTTGCCAAGCAGGATTATCGAAGCCGACCTCGAAAATTGCGTCGCCTACGAACGTCAGCTTCTCGCCCTTTGATGCGACGTCGACGACGCAGTGCCCCGGCGTGTGCCCGCCCGTCACGCGTGCCGACACGCCCGCTGCGATTTCGACGGTTCGATCGAACCGCACGATGTTTTCGCCGTAGAGTTCCACGAACTTTGCAGCAGCCTTGCGAAGCGCCGGAGAACCGATTCCGGCATCACCGTCTTGCTGAAGTCCGGCTTTTTCCAGAACTCCACTTCCGTGGCCGACACGTGAATGCGCACGTCGGGGCGCAGCTTGGCCTTGACGCCAGCAACGTTGAGCCCGCCGACGTGATCCATGTGCATATGCGTAATCACGATATCGGTAATCGCAGCCAGGTCGATGCCAGCCGTTTCCAGGCGCATCACCGAGCGACCGGCGCGCGAAAAGTATTCGAAGCCGTCGCCCACGCCCGAGTCGATCAGGATCAGGCGTTCGCCGCTGCGCACGAGCGCGATATTCAGCGCCCAGTCGAACATGTCACGTTGCAGGAAACGGCCATCGAACCATTCGTTGCGGTCCGCTTCGCTCACGTTAGTGGACATGGTGGAGGTGGGCAGCGGCAGAATGCCGTCGCTGATCAGCACGACGTCGATGTCACCCACGCGCACGGCGTAGCGCGAAGATACGAGTTCGCCTGAATCTTCTTTGCCAAGGTTGGCGATAACCGGCTGCACATTGCGGGTAGTTGCGCTCATCTTCAATAGTCCTGTTGATTAAGTGGGGTAAGCCGCACTGGGCGACGCGGTTCACGAGCACGACCACGAGTTTCGCGCGCTTCGTTGTGCTCGCGTTTCGACTGATCGTCAGAGCGATTTTAGTTAGGCTGGCGAACGTAAGTAGTGTCGCAAATGCGTTTATCGTGTTGTCCGAATGGCAACAATCGAAGGGCGGATTCAACCGGTCGATGCAACACAATGAACGCTGCATGAGCGGCGGGAGTGTTGCAAATGAAACAGCGACACCGGATTTACTACAGCGAGAAGCAGAAAGCGCTGATGTGGGAGCGCTGGCGAAAGGGTGAGTCTCTCGAGCATATCGCCCAGCTCTTCGATCGCCACCACTCGTCCGTGCAGCGGATCATCGGCGAAGCCGGTGGAATCCCGCCGGCAAAGCGACATCGTTCGCGGCTGGCGCTAACATTAGCCGAGCGGGAAGAGATATCGAGCGCGCTTGTTGCTGGCGATTCGATCCAGTCAATCGCCAGTCGGCTTGCGCGGGCTCCCTCTACCATCTGCCGCGAGATCAAACGCAACAGTGGGCAGGATGGCTATCGGGCAAGTCACGCCGATCAGCTTGCCTGGGATCGGGCGCAGCGGCCCAAAGTCTGTAAGCTGGTCGAACACCGGATGTTGGCACGCATCGTGGCAGACAAACTTCAACTGGAGTGGTCGCCCGAGCAGATCGCGGGATGGCTCAGGCGCGCGTACCCGGACAACGAGGATTACCACGTGTCACACGAGACCATCTACCGCAGTCTCTTCATCCAGGCCCGTGGTGTCTTGAAGAAGGAATTGCTCGAACATTTGCGGCGTACCCGGGTCATGCGGCGTTCCCGCCATTACACGCAGAAGACGGGCGACCACGGCAGGATCCGCGACACGGTGTCGATCAGCGAACGTCCAGCCACGATCGAGGACCGCGCAGTGCCGGGACATTGGGAGGGTGATCTGCTTTGCGGCAGCGGGAGCAGCCAGATTGCGACGCTCGTCGAGCGCCAGACACGCTATGTGATGCTGGTGAAGATTGCCAGCAAGGACAGCGAGGTGGTTGCCGATGCGCTCATCAAACATGCCTGCAAATTGCCCCAGGAACTCTACAAATCGCTAACCTGGGATCGCGGCACTGAGATGGCCAGCCACAAACGCTTTACTGTTGCCACGGACATTGCCGTCTACTTCTGCGACCCACAACATCCCTGGCAGCGTGGGTCGAACGAGAACACGAATGGACTGTTGAGGCAATACTTCCCGAAAGGTACCGACCTGTCGGTGTATTCACAGACTAGGCTCAATGCTGTGGCGAGACGGCTCAATGAACGTCCGAGGAAGACACTGAATTACGAAACGCCAGCCGAGCGGTTTAACCAAACTATTGCATCGACCGGTTGAATCCGCCAAGCCCATGTTGATTGATGTTCCGCGCGCAACACTGTGGATGCCGGCAACGATCTACCGCAGGAAGCAGCACGTACGTACGATCGCTCGTGGATGGCCCGCCGTCGCCGCGCACGCCGAATATGGCGCCATACGCGGCGGCAATCTGTAGAGGCAACATCGCATGGAGAAACTACATGAAGTTCATCGTCATTGGCGGTACGGGACTTATCGGCAGCAAGGTGGTGAAGAACCTGCGTGAGCGCGGCCATACCGCCGTCGCGGCTTCTCCAGCAACGGGCGTGAATACGTTCACGAACGAAGGACTGCGGGTGGCGCTCGAGGGGGCCGACGTCGTCGTCGATCTTGCCAATTCACCTTCGTTCGAGGACAACGCCGTTTTGGCCTTCTTCGAAACGTCGGGCCGCAACCTGTTCGCGGCGGAAATCGAGGCCGGCGTCCGGCATCACGTCGCGCTTTCTGTCGTCGGCACCGGCAGGCTTTCGCAAAGCGGCTATTTCCGCGCCAAGATCGCGCAGGAAAAACTCATTCGCGATTCGGGCGTGCCATACACGATCGTGCATTCCACACAGTTCTTCGAGTTCCTCGGTGGCATTGCGCAATCGGGCACCGAGGGCGACAGCGTCCGGCTCTCGCCCGCTTTCTTCCAGCCAATCTCGTCCGACGACGTGGCCGTGGCCGTGACGGACTTCTCGGTTGGCGAGCCGCGCAACGGCATCGTGGAAATCGCCGGGCCGGAACGCGTTCGACTTGCGGCAATGGTGCGACGCTATCTACAGGCGACGCATGATAACCGTACGGTCTTCGAAGATGCCGACGCGCGTTACTTCGGCGCGCAACTGCAGGACGACACGCTTGTGCCAGGTCCGCATGCGCGGCTGGGCTCTGTCGATTTCGACGCGTGGTTCCGGCAGGCCCAGGCGGTGAAGTAAACGCGACCCATGAAGGCGCGTTATCAGAGGTCTTAGCGTCGAGCTATTCCACTCGTCGATTAGCGCTCCCCCTGTTTGCCCGTCTGGTAAGGCGGGCTTTTTTTCTGTTCATACCGGAGTGCCCATACGCACGATCAGATGTCGCGCGTGTGTGGAATGATCACCGCCTGGCCGTGCAGTGTGCCGTTCGCGTCGAGTAGCTGCCACAGTGTGGCTTGCTCGATCATGAAGCGCTCGCCAGACTTGGTAACACGCACGCCCCGGTAGTTCGTCTCGTAGCCGAGCCGCTGCACGCGTTCGAGGAATTGCTGCCGTTCCTCACGATTCGGGGCCTCGGCGGAAAGCCGCGACGGCAGCCTGGTGATTTCATCCCAGCTATATCCAAAGCGGCGCTGTGCGGCCTTGTTGCCGTAAATAAAGACCGGGTCGGGATCGGTATTGTGCGCGAGTACCGCGAATGAGGCATGTTCATAGAGCCATTCGGTCGCTTCAGCAACGGGCATGACGTGAGGAACCAGACTGTGGCCGACTAGCCGGGCGTAACTATCGGAAAGGAGTTGGTAAAAAGACGGATCACGGTGAAGTGGAATCATCGGATTTATATCGACGAAGAACATTGGGGACACTGGGTCGCGGAATCCTGATCCAGATTGTCCATGATTGGTGCATCCAGGTCGACCAACAGAGACCTGACGGGGACAGCGGTGTTGAGCGGCCGGTCGAAACCATTGCCGCACCAAAAAGCCCGCCGAAGCGGGCCTATGTTAAACGTTAACTGCGCACGAAGGCGAGCAGATCCGCGTTGAGGACCTCTGCGTTCACCGTCAACATGCCGTGCGGAAAAGCCGGGTACGTCTTCAGTGTCCCGTTCTTCAACAGCTTGATCGACTTCAGCGCCGCAGCGGCGATCGGTACGATCTGGTCGTCGTCTCCATGCAGTACGAGCGTCGGGACGGTAATCGCCTTGAGATCTTCCGTCTGGTCAGTTTCCGAGAAGGCTTTGATGCCCTCATAGTGCGCTTCCGCACTACCCATCATTGCCTGCCGCCACCAGTTTTGGACCACACCTTGGTACACGGTCGCGCCGGGACGGTTGAAGCCGTAGAAAGGACCGGCCGCGACGTCGAGGAAGAACTGGGCTCGATTGTCTGCAAGCGCTTTCCGGAAACCGTCGAAGACTTCGACTGGTAGACCTTCTGGATTTGCGTCAGTCTTGAGCATGAGCGGAGGCACGGCACTGACCAGGACGGCTTTGGCTACTCGTCCCGCCGGCTGCCCGTGTTTCGCTACATACCGGGTTGCCTCGCCGCCGCCCGTCGAATGGCCGATATGCACCGCGTTATGCAGATCGAGTGCTTCAACGACGGCAAAGGCATCGGCAGCGTAATGGTCCATGTCATGACCGCCCGAGACCTGCGACGAACGACCATGGCCGCGCCGATCATGCGCGATGACGCGGTAGCCTTTCTGCACGAAGAACAGCATCTGCGTATCCCAGTCGTCGGAAGATAGCGGCCAACCGTGATGGAAGACGATAGGCTGGGCGTCCTTTGGGCCCCAGTCTTTGTAGAAGATATCGACATTGTCCATAGTCCTGACGTACGGCATGGTCATGCTCCTTTGACGTTATCCGCGCTAGGAGACGGATCATCGTGATCCGGCGCCCGCGCAACAGAAGTCACCGCTTCGGCACGAACGCTCGCAAAAAGCGGACGAAGCAAAGCGATGTGAAGACAGGCATTGGGACGGAACAAAGACGTACCGTCGGAAACATCGTAGCAGTCGCAAGGGTATGCGAACCATGCTTAATGTTGCCGGACATGCAACACGGTGAGCCGTCCCGCCCGCCTCACGGTCCTCGGGCTACAGGGCAATCGTCTGCTGTTCGAGATCCTCCGTTCGCTCGCCTAGCATCGATCGAACATCGCGCTCGATGTGCGCGCACAGCGTCGAAATCGGCACGTCATTCGCGCTTCCTTCAAACGGGTTTTCAGTGCTGTCGCCCACCTGTTCGAGCGAGGTGTACATCCACGACACGGCCACGCTGAACGGCACGACGAGCCATATCATGTTTCCGTGCATAAAGCCGCTCACGCTGTCGTTGAGCCTGTCGAATTCTCGCAGTAGGCCAAACGGAAAAAGCAGGCAAAAGAAGCGGACGAATAGCGCGCACACGGTTGCGTATTGACGGGGATACGGAAATTCCTTCAACTGTTCTGCCTTTGCTTGCAAATCAATGAAATCGCCCAACGCGCGTTGAAGTTCCAGATAGTACGACGGATGCAGTTTTCCCGCCGCGTGAAGCTTCTGCAGACATGCGCCTTGGGCGCTCAGCAGGCTTGTCGCGGCGCTCGGGGAATCGAGCGTCTGCTCGGTCTCCAGCACAGTCAAATATTTGCGCAGCGCTTCTTCGAGACTCCTTTCCCATTCGGGCACCCTGTAGTGCCGACGGTATTCGGTATTGAATCGCTTGCTCATGCTTTCCCACACGCGCGGGCGGCGCAGCGAGTAACGCAATGCAGTGAGCCAGGCGAGATGACGGTCGATCAACTGCCGGCTGGTGCTGTCGTCGTCCAGAAAATCGCGGGCAAGCTGGCCCCAGCGCCGGCTCGCGCTCACGATGCCTGTCCAGATCGTTTGGGCATCCATCGCCCTGTTATAGGTCTGAACGTTCTTGAAGCCGACAATGAACGACGTGGCGGTGCCAAGCAGAACGACGATCGTGAGCGGCACTGACAGCCACGCCATGCCGCAAAACTTGAAGAGAATGACGGGCAACGTGCCCCAGATGATGAGGGCATAGATTTGCCTTCTCGTCCAGAACAGGAACTCCGATAACTTATAAGATTTGCCGAGGTGCATGGCGCGGCTACCTGGTGACGCGGTGACGTTCGCCTGCGATTGACTCATGCGTGGACAGTCGCTTGAGGGCTCAGGCGGGATAAGGCCTTTCGACTCGCACGTGAAAGATGCAACCAGGCACGCAGAGCATGACCTGTGCATCCATCATCTGACGCTCCGTGGGGCTACCTCGGCTTGTCGCTAACGTGAATCCGCGCGGGACGCAGTTCAATTCGGCGCACTCTGGTACGTTGCGACGAAGCGCGCCTGTGCGACGATCTTGCCGTGCATCTGAAACGCAACGAGCGCCGGACTCGACGCAGCACTGACGTCGATATGTGGCACGTCAAGTGCGTACGCAGTGACCACATAGCGATGCGGCTTGCCTTGCGGCGGACAGGGCCCGCCGTACTTTGATATGCCGAAGTCAGTCAGCGTTTCAATGGCGCCAGCCGGCAGCAGTTGTCCGTTGCCGGAGGCGCCTTTCTGAAGCGACGTCTGCGAGGGCGGTATGTTGGCAACCGCCCAGTGAGTCCAGCCCAGACCTCCCGTCGGCGCATCGGGATCGTGGATGGTCACGACGACGCTGCGGGCTTCGGCCGGTAGGTGCGACCAGGACACACCGGGCGACACGTTCTCGCCGTGGCAACCGAATCCGCTGTACACCTGTTCATTCCTGAAGCGGCCATGATCGAGGTCGGCAACTTTGAGGGAAAACGGTTCAGCGGCGGCGACCGCGGGCAGCGTTGCGAGTAGCGCGCATACGCAGACAGCTTTTCGTGGCAGGACAAAGAGTCCCATGTCAGCCTCCTGTGATTGAAGAAAGTGCAGTGACTTCGCTGTCAGACGGTATCGCGCGCCGGTGCGCGGTGGAAGCCGGGCCACGGAAACCACTGTGTTGCCTCGTGCGCAACAAGCACCTGTCCCGTGAGCGTGATGCAATTCCAGAGGGCGCCCGCTCAGTGCGGATGCCTGGTCAACGAGGGCGCGAGGGGGGGGCTGGCGTTCAACGGGACGATGGGCGATTCTCGGTTGTTCGAATCGATCCAGATCCAATGCAGGACTGCGGCTGGTTACTTCGCGCGATCACACAAACTGTGCGCGGCTTGAAGGAAGGATGCGCGCTTATCTGACGTTCATAACGCTAACTGGAACGCGTGCTCGTCACCGCCTCGATGGCAGCTGTCAGGTCTTTGGCACTCAAAGGCTTGGTCAGAAACGCACAGGCGCCCGTGGCTAGCGCTTCCTGCTGCAGTTCAGGCTTCGGATAGGCGGAGACAAATACTGTTGGTATGGACCGTCCGGTTTCGATCAGACGCAGAGTCAATTCGAAGCCCGACATGCCGGGCATCTGTACGTCCGAAATGATGCAATCGGGCTGCGTTTCTCCGGTACGTGCGATCAGGTCCGCTCCAGACTCGAAGGTCAAGACAACGTAATCGAGCGATCTGAGCAGGCTTGAGAGTCCAGATCGAAACGAGGGATCGTCATCAACGACCCAGATTACCTGTGGCGAGCGCAATTATCCTTCTCCCAGTCCGCGCCGGCTGCGACGGTTTGGCCGCCGTGTCGTGTGTGCGCAAACGAAGGATACTCAACGTAGAGCCCCGTTGAAAGCATACGCGGGTATATCGAGAGGTTAGTGCGGGTCGTGGGTGGAATGCGGGAGGCGAGTGAGCTACGCACTGCAGCGGGCGGTGCCGGCGATGCCGGCACCGCCTCGCCAGAATCCTACATTTAAATTACACTTCGGGAGGCAGTTTAAATCTTGGTGCGCAACCGATGCGTTGTGCACATCAGTACAGGAAAGGAACGCGAATGGAGAAAAATACCTTTCCAGCCGTGGCTAACACCGACGGTGCAATTGTCTATGTAATCGACGACGACGCGTCGCTTCGCTCGTCGCTCTCGAGCTTACTGCGTTCGTGCGGATATTCGGTGCGAACCTTTGAGGGGACGCGCGATTTCATTTCGGCCGAAAAACCAGGTGTTCCGAGCTGCCTGCTACTGGACGTTCGCCTGCAGGGGGAGAGTGGTTTGACGTTCCAGTTGAGCGCGAGAAGGCATCAGGTCGACATGCCAATTATCGTCATGACTGCCCATGCGGATATTGAAATGTCGGTGGAGGCCATGAAAGCCGGCGCCGTTGATTTCCTGACCAAACCTGTCCGGGAGCAACGTGTTATCGACGCTGTTTCATCGGCGATCGGTCGTCATGCCGAGCAATTGGAAAAATCTCTGACAAGGGTTGCGCTGCTGGCGCGTTATAACACGCTTACCGCGCGGGAGCGTGAAGTGATCTGGTTCGTTGTGAAGGGGTTTTTGAACAAGCAGATCGCTGCTGAAATGAACTTGAGCGAAATAACCATCAAGATGTACCGCGGCGCTGCGATGAAGAAGCTTGAAGCGCTATCGCTTCCCGATCTGATCAGAAAGACGGACCTCATCAAGGATTGTGTCTCGACGAAACAGGAATGGTGATAGCGCACCTTCGCGGAGCCTGACAGCGCGGCGCTATGTCCTCCCGCCGGACCGAACAGGTTTCGCGTGCGTAATTGTAGTGAACCGATCTCCGCGTATTTGTGACATCGCGGACAAACAGTTGATCCGGTTTTTCATGAAACAGATCATCCTGATCGCTTTAGTATTTCATCTCTGCCGCTCTGGATTTTGCCTCATCTTCGATATGGGTATCTAACTAGCCGAACTTGTCGAGGAAGTAGAATAATCCATATCCGATTGGAAATTGTGACCTTGATCATCATGCGTTGAATTTTGATTTAGTGCTTCACTCTTATTGCCATGATTTTTCTGAAGGACCAATTTGTCCTACAGAAAAACAGCCGCCAGGAAGGAAAGAACGATGCTTAAGGATTTTGAAGGTCGTCTCGCTGTGGTCACGGGAGCGAGTTCCGGAATTGGGCTTGCGACTACCCGTCGCTTATTAAACAATGGGGCGCGCGTGCTGGCGATGAGTCGAACGAAAGGGGGTTTGGCGGCATTGCAGTCGACATTCGACGAGAGGCTCGTATGGATCAAAGGGGACGTCACACGAAGTGACGATCTCGAGTTGCTTTCTGCGGAGGCCCAGCGGCTGGGTCCGATCGACTTTCTGGTGCCGAATGCAGGCATCGCTATATTGGACGACGGTCTTGAAGCCGCGGCGTTCGAGCGTCAATGGGCAGTGAACGGAGCGGGTGCGCTGAACACGCTTTCAGTGGTGCGAGAACAGTTGGCGAAACCTGCGTCGGTTGTGTTCATCGGGACGTTTCTGTCACAGACAACATTTCCGGGGCTGGGCGCGTATATAGCATCAAAGGCGGCGGTCAAGGCGCATGCGCGGACGCTCGCAGTGGAACTGGCACCACATGGCGTCAGAATCAATCTGGTCTCGCCGGGACCAACCGCTACAGCAATCTGGTCCTCGTTGGGCTTGCCAGATGATCAGCTTTCCGCGATTGCCGAACGTGTCAATCGGCGTTTGCTTCCTGGCCGCTTCCTCGAGGCCGATGCGGTAGCCGACACAATCATGTTTTTGCTGTCGCCGGCGTCTCGCGGGATATATGGTCAAGACTTGATAGTCGATAATGGCTATACGTTGGCCTAGGACATTTATCTTCGGCCGCGCGTCTGCACTCAGACGGCTATTCCGCTGAAATACATTTGGGACCCAACATCGCATTCGAACTGAACGCGATGTTGCGTTGCTGTCTCTCGGTCGGCTGTTCAAGCCTTGTTCAAGCGCGCCGAGAATCGATTTGTCTTATCCTGACGCACCATTCCATCCGCCTTCGTCTCGCACACGACAAGGTGCGCGTTTGCATGGCCATCCATGCGCAAACGGCTTCGAAGCGGGAGCTCGACATCAACTGCGGTTTCAGACCGGCGAACGAGTGGGTAACGATAGACCCGCAGGCTGACCCGCGGCCTTTCCCGGGCGCTTGAAACGGGTGGCGAGCGCGAGATGCGGGCCGTCGAGCCTGTGGTCGATACTCCGACGCTTGCCCATGCCTTGCCCTCCACTCGTTAGGCCACGCTCCTACACTGTCTGTAATCCCGAGTTCACCAAAAACGTCACCTCTGCTTCGTTCGCACGCGAGACCGTAATGACCGCACCGTTACCGGCATTGACCATCGAGATCGATCCGCAACATGAGTTGCCGATCTATCTGCAAATCTGCGAGCGCTTCCGGACTGCGATCGCCGCGGGGAATCTGCGCCCTGGAGACCGCGTGCCCGCATTGCGCGGTCTGGCCACGCAGCTGAATACCGCACTCGGCACGGTTGAACGCGCGTACACGACCCTCGTCGACGAGGGCTACCTGCAGGTGCGCGGCGCGGCGGGCACCTTCGTATCGCCATCGCTTCCGGTGTCGGCGATGCGATCGTCAAGGCTGCAAACCGTTCGGTACTCGCTCGACAGGCCTCGCGCGGTCGCAGGCGGAGTGACGACTGAGCCGGTCGCGCCGCACGGCAGTCAATCGGCGCTGGATCGACCGGTCGTCCCCTTCAGCGGCGAACCGCTGCCGTTACAACCGGGCTTGCCTGCGCTGGACGCTTTTCCGCGCAAGGTCTGGAACCGGCTGTTCTCGTTTCGCGTACGCAGCGGCGAACGTGCGGCACTCGCTTATCCAGCGCCGGCCGGCTACCAGCCACTGCGCGAACACATCGCTACCCATCTCGGACTGTCGCGCGGCGTCACCTGCCTGCCCGAACAGGTGTTCGTGACCGGGAGTTACCGCGCGACGCTCGAACTCGTGATGCGCAGTCTCGCATCCGCGGGCGATCGCATGTGGTTCGAAGATCCCGGCTATCTGCTCGCACGCAGCTTTCTGGCCGATGCCGGCGTGCGGCTCGTGCCGGTGCCGGTCGACGGCGAAGGGATCGACGTCGAGCGCGGCATACAACTGGACGCGCAGGCACGCTTTGCACTCGTTACGCCGTCGCATCAGAGTCCGCTCGGGCACACGCTGTCACTCGCGAGGCGGATCGCACTGCTCGATTGGGCGGAGAACGCCTCTAGCTGGATCCTGGAAGACGATTACGACAGCGAGTTCCGCTACACGGGCCGACCTTTGCCGGCTTTGAAGAGCATTGACCGGCACGGTCGCGTGATCTATTGCGGCACCTTCAGCAAGGTGATTTTTCCGGGCTTACGGCTCGCGTATGTGGTCGTGCCGGAACGGGCGATCGAGAGCGTCGAGCGGGTGACGCACAGCATGAACGCAGGCGCTTCGACATTGCTGCAGGCGGTTGCTTCGGATTTCATCGGGCAGGGACATTTCGCGCGCCATCTGAAGCGTATGCGCGCGTTGTACGAGGAGCGTCGCATGCTGATCGTGGACGCGTTGAAGGGGGCGTTCGGAGAACGGCTGATGGTCGATCCGCCATCGGGCGGAGTGCAGTTTGCGACCCGATTCGCCGAAGGCCCCAATGGCGCAATCGACGATGTCGCAGTTGCCGCCCGCGCCCGCGAAGCCGGACTTGCGGTTCTGCCGCTTTCGAGCTGGTACGCGGATGGCCGCGCACCGCACACTCCGCGCGGTCTGGTGATGGGCTTTGCGAACGTTGCCGATGCGCGGGAGGCCGAGCGTCTCGCGCAATTGTTGCGAGCCTGCCTGGACGACTGACATCACGAATCGATCAAGCGTTGCGACCGCTTAAATCATGGAACGGTCCGGATCGCGTGCAACGCTGCCGCCGGTCGGACACTACGCTGGCATCGCCGCAATGCAGTTCATAGCCTCGCTCGCATTGGCGCGGTCCAAATTATTCAGATCAAGCGCCCGGATCTGCTCAGTCATGAAATCGATAAAGACGCGGACCCGGATCGGCAGGTGTTCACGGCAAAGGTAGCAAATGTAGTAGGCGCGCTCCTTCGACACATGCTGGGTCAACGTCATCACAAGCTCCTGGCGCCTCGCGCAGTCCCAGATCTGATGCGCCGGCATCTGCGCAATGCCGCGACCACCGAGGACGGCATCGCGTACGAGATCCGCGTCATTGAACGTCAACTTGGAGGGAGGGAGGAATTTTTGAGTCCGGCCCTCCACCATGAACTCCCACTCGACCACTCGCCCAGTTGAATGTTTCATGTTGATGCACTCGTGCTGGCCAAGCTCGCCGAGGCTGGAAGGAAGTCCGTGCCGCTCGGCGTAGGCACGCGACGCGCAAACGATGAGCTGCATCGGAATCAGCCGCTTTGCGACGATGCGGGAGTCCGTGAGGTGTCCATCGCGGAACGCAACATCGATCTGGCCACCGGCGAAATCCACCGGTTTGTCATCGAGAAGCAGTTCGACCGAGATGTCCGGGTAGAGCTCGGCGAACTTCAACAATAGCGGCGCGACCACATTGCGCCCGAAACCGATGCCCGATGAGACCCGCAGCAAGCCACGAGGCGGACCGTGGCGCAGGTCGAGCATGTCGTTGACGGCCCCGACGATATGAGCCACACCAAGATTGCAGTGCTCAAAAAAGCGCTCTCCCTCGCGCGTCAGGCGCGTGGTTCTCGTCGTTCGAAGGAATAGGCGTGTGCTGAGCTGCTTCTCGAGCCGCTGGACACTGCGCGAGACGCTCGAGCGTCCAACTCCAAGTCGCTCGCCCGCTTTGGCAAAACTCCCTTCTTTAGCAACCGCCATGAACGTGACGATGCCTGCATAGCTGCTCGCAAAGCAGTTTAAGAAAGGATCGGCGTGGTTCAGAAAATCGGCAGGAAAGGCGGGTGGCGAGATATTCAATTGATTCATGAAACGCTCCAAAGCTGTTCGACTTGCGGACGTTGAGACCATGGGCATGTCGTCCCGCGCGAACGGGACAGAGCTCCACAGCGATCGTTTCCCCAAGCCAAGTTACTTCGCGCGCGTACCTCATACCAGTCTACGATCGTACGGACCCCGCATACCTTTGTTTGGTCAAGTGTTTCGATTCAAAATCGACCGTCGCTAATTGATAATCGAAAAAATTAGAGAGGTGGAAATCGGAGCCGGATTCGATAACAACGCTGTATTGGACATCGGGTAAGAGAGCAAATCCGACACTTGCCATCGTGCGTGATTGCAGAGCACTAAAAGGCTTACCTTGCATGACGCCGAAATGACGCGAACGACAGTGGACCGTTCCCGATACCTACGATGAGATGACGGTACGGTGGTCTCTACTATACGAAGGTATGAGCGTTCCAATCCGGTAAGTAGCTTATGCCAATTCAAAGTAGGGTGGCGACGTGGCTCTATCAGGGATACCGTTGACCATGACGATTCAGCCTGCATTTGCATCTGTTCAGCACGGAGATCGGACTAGCAATAGGAAGACGGACCATGAAATCTGCCTGACTGTGACCCGCCCACACCCGCAACACCGATTCGAGTAGAGCGCCAGCCGATCGATACCGACGGCAATCCTCTGATGTGTTTGTGCGGCGAGCGGTCCCGAAATGCCGAAATGACGTGTGACGCGGCGTAATCGAATTCGTCGATTCGCCTCTCGCAGCCGCCTGACGAGCAGCAATCATTCCAACTTGGAGGAACCCGTATGGTATTGGAACAATCGGATATTTGCGATCCATGGGCGAGGACCGTCGGGTTGCTGGGGCAATTGTCGGACGAGCTACCCGTAAACGGCGAAATGAGCGTTGCCGCTTTGTTCAAGCGGGAAGTGCAGAACGTGTCAACGGTGCCGGTCGTGGGCGTCACGGTACGGCTGCTAGAGCGTTCGACTGCCACGAGAGTTACGCTCGCCTGGAGTGATCCCTTGCGTTGTGCTTACCATGATCAGGAGTGGCATCTGACTCGCGCACGCCACTCCGGAGTTTGCGCGATAAGTGGAATGAAAATCCGCCGGGGTGAGATCGTCTATCGTCCTCGGGCAACGCGCCCGAGGATGCCGGTTAACGCGAATGCGATGATTCATCCCATTGCGTTACAGGGCGATCAGTGAAGTCACTGGAATGACAACGCCAGGATTCGATCGATGGTCACTGTTCGTTATCGGCTATAGGCGGGGTCCATCACAACCCATACGTTATCGATGAGGCAAGCATGCTGTGATTGTTGCTTTTCTGGAAACTCAGAAGCATGCACTGCTGATCTTCTATCGGGGACAAGGCATTCATATGATGGTGAGTCAGATCCGATCCGCCCGGTAGATGGCTCGGTTGAACGCCGCGAAATGCTCTGAGTTTTTTGTTCTTTGCGATGCACTACTTGCCATCTGAATGAAAGCAATATTCGGCTCGCACACAGAGCTCTGAACTTTCTATATTTTTCCGTGAGACTTGTCGTGCATCGCGCATTTACTAACGCGTCGCTCTTCGTGTTGCTATACCTCGCATCAGCGTGCGTATTCGCCCAGTCACCGGCTTCGTCGTCCGCGATGGACGAGCGTATGCGCGCCTGCACGTCGTGCCATGGTGTACAGGGGCAGGGGCGCAGCAACGACTACTTCCCCCGCATTGCCGGCAAGCCTGCTGACTATCTGTTTAATCAGCTGTCCGCGTTTCGCGACGGCGGCCGGACCTATCCGCCGATGAGTTACCTGCTGGCGTTTCTGACCGATGAAGATCTGCGCAGGATCGCCCAGTACTTCGCTGGCTTTCAGCCTCCGTATCCCGATCCCGATACTGCCGCGGTGCCGCCCGATGTGCTCGACCACGGCAAGCAACTCGTGATGAACGGCGACGCGTCACGCAAGCTGCCCGCGTGCGCGGCGTGTCACGGAGCGCGCCTGACCGGCGCGAAGCCCGGCGTGCCCGGCCTGCTCGGTCTCCATGCGAGCTATATCGCCGGGCAGATGGGGACGTGGCGCTCGGGCACGCGACACGCAATCGCGCCCGACTGCATGCATGAGATCGCCGCGAGGCTGAATGATCGCGATATCTATGCGGTTTCCAGCTGGCTCGCGCGGCAGCCTCGGCCCGACGATCCCTGGCCGTCGCCGCCAGGCGGTTTAAAGCTGCCGCTAGCATGCGGGAGCCAAATGCAATGAGGAATCGAATTTCCCGTCCCGCTTCGTGCGTTCTGGAGCCGCGTTCGCTGTACGTCAGCTCGCGCCGCGTGTTCGAACGCGCTACAGCCGTCGTTTCGTTCGTCGCTGCTATAGCCGCGTCGATGTTCGTTTGCACCACGGCGAGCGCGGAAACTCGGCAGGCGGCATCCGCCGATGCCGATACGCGGTCGGGGATCATCGCGCGTGGCGAATATCTCGCGCGCGCGGGCGACTGTATCGCCTGCCATACCGCGCCGCGTGGCAAGCTTTTCGCGGGCGGGCTCGCGATGGAAACACCGTTCGGCACGCTCTACTCGCCCAACATCACGCCCGATCCGCAGTACGGAATTGGCCACTGGAGCAAGGACGAATTCTTCAGGATGATGCGCACGGGCAAGTCACCGGACGGCAAGCTGATCTATCCGGCCATGCCGATCGCGCAGTACACGAAGGTCACCCGTGAGGACTCGGATGCGATCTATGCTTACCTGCAATCGATCGTGCCGGTACCGAAGCCGAATCGGCCGCATGAACTGAAATTTCCGTTCAACCAGCGCGAACTGCTTATCGGCTGGCGCATGCTTTACTTCCGCGAAGGGGCCTATCAGCCGAGTCCAACGCGGTCAGTCGAATGGAATCGCGGCGCGTACCTCGTGGAAGGCCTCGGCCACTGCACGATGTGCCATACGCGGATCAACATGCTCGGCGGTTCGTCGCGCAGCGAAGAGTTCGCGGGCGGCCTGATCCCGGTGCAGCAGTGGTATGCCCCGTCGCTGACCTCCGACAAGGACGGCGGCCTTGGCGACTGGAGCATCAAGGACATCGTCGATATGCTGCAGGCGGGTCTCTCGGAGCGTGGCGCGGTGTATGGCCCGATGGCGGAGGTGACCTACCACAGCCTCCAGTACCTGAGCGACGACGACGTCAGGGCGATGGCGATCTACCTCAAGGCGCTGCCGGACAACAAGGGCCGCAAGAACGGCCCCTCCGCGGCGACCGACACGAAGGTATTCGCGCGCGGCGCACAGGTGTACAGCGACAAATGCGCGGTCTGTCACGGCAGCGATGGCAAGGGGAACGTGCCGAAGTATCCGCCGCTGGCCGGCAACCAGTCGATCGAAATGGATTCGGCGGTCAATCCGATTCGCATCGTGCTCAATGGCGGCTTCCCGCCGGGTACGCGGCGCAACCCTGAACCGTACGGAATGCCGCCGTTCGCGCAGGAATTGAGCGACGACGACGCAGCCGCGGTCGTGACTTACATTCGGACCGCGTGGGGCAACCACGGCCTGCCGGTCACGGCGAAAGAGGTCAACGAACTGCGCAAGGCGCCATTGCGCTAGACGAGCACGACGACGCGCGGTATCCGGGCATCGTTTCGTATCACCACGTCCTCACTGAGAACCCCATGATGGAGACCAACGACAACCGCAAAGATCCGCTGCTGGACGCCACGATCGAGCTCATCGTCGCCGGCGGACCGCGCGGCGCGATCGCGCTGGCCGGTGCGGCCACCGTGATCGTGTTCGCGATCTGGTTCGCCTTCTATTTCCTCGCATTCCTGCCGCGCGGCCCTATCAGCTGATCATGTCGACCGAAACCTCGCACCAACCCAATCATGATGGCCGCTCGGTCGCGATGCGCGTCGAGCGTCGCTGGGCCGTCTTCGCCGGCGGCCTGATCCTGCTGCTCGTGATCGTGATGATCTACCTGGGCATGCACTCGGCGATGACGTCACCGTCGCGCGTGGAAACGATCGACCCGAGCCGACTGCAGATGTCAGGGGAATTCGTCGAGAGCAACCTGGGCAGCGCGGTCGAGCCGGATGGCTCCGTCACGGTGCGCTTCATTGCCCAGCAATACTCGTTCACGCCGCAATGCCTGCTGATGCCGGCCGATACACCGGTGACGCTGCGCGTCACGAGCGCCGATGTCGTGCACGGCCTCGAGATCATGGGCACAAATGTCAACGCCATGATCGAGCCAGGCTATGTCTCGACGCTCGCCACCGTTTTCCCGAAGCCGGCCGAACACCTGATGCCGTGTCACGAGTACTGTGGCTTCGGCCATCAAACCATGTGGGCTCACGTGAAAGTCATCGACAAGGCCACGTTCTTCGAGGCCGCCCGCCACTCCCGGAGGCTCAGCTGTGTTTCTCGCTAAGCGGCTCGTTCTCGCGCATTTCTGGCTCGCCTTTGTCTCGTTCCTTGTCGCGCTCGTGCTTGGCGCGTGGCAGATGCTCGTGCGCAGTCCACTGTTCGCGTGGGTGGGCAATCCAGAGATCTACTACCGTTCCGTGACGGCGCATGGAACCGTTATGGCCTACGCGCTGCCGACGCTGGTCGCAATGGGGTTTGGCTACGCAATCTGCGAGCTCTCACTCAGACAGCGGCTGATCGGACTCAAATGGGCATGGGCGGCCTTCATCCTGCTCGCGGTGGGCGCCTTGATGGCACTCGCGCCCGTTGCGACGGGCCATGCCTCGGTGCTGTTCACCTTCTATCCGCCGATGATCGGTAGTGTGTTCTACTACCTCGGCATCGTGCTCGTGGTAGTCGGCTCGTGGATATGGGTCGCGCTGATGTACGTGAATCTGCGTGCATGGAGGCGCGTCAATCCCGGTCAGCCGATTCCGCTCGCCATGTTCGCCAATGTGGCGGGCGCGTATCTTTGGGCGTGGACGGCGGTAGGCGCGGCACTCGAGATCCTGTTCCAGATCCTGCCGGTGGCGCTCGGCCTGAAGTCGACCATCGATGTGGGTCTCGCGCGCGTGTTGTTCTCGTGGACGCTGCACGCCATCGTTTACTTCTGGCTCATCCCGGCCTACACCGCGTACTACACACTGGTGCCGCGCGCCATCGGCGGGCGGCTCTACAGCGATTCGATGGCCCGCATCGCGTTCGTGATGTTCCTGGTGTTCGCGATGCCCATCGGCATTCACCATCTGTACACCGATCCGCAGGTCGGCACCGGTTTCAAGTTCATACACCAAATGTTTACGGCGATGGTCTCCGTGCCGACACTGCTGACCGTGTTTACGATTTGCGCGTCGGTCGAGATTGCGGGTCGCCTGCGCGGCGGCACCGGACTATTCGGCTGGCTCACGGCGCTGCCGTGGCGCAATCCGATGATGCTCGCCATTGCGTTCTCGTTCGTCATGCTCGGATTCGGCGGCGCCGGCGGGCTCATCAACATGAGCTACCACCTTGATTCGACGATCCACAACACGCAGTGGATCACTGGCCACTTCCATCTGATCTTCGGTGGCGCGGTCGTGATCATGTACTTTGCGATCGCCTACGACCTCTGGCCCCAACTCACAGGACGCAAGCCCGATGAGGGCTTGATCCGCAAGCAGCTGTGGCTGTGGTTCATTGGCATGCTGGTGGTGAGCTTCCCTTGGCACTACGTCGGTCTCCTGGGCGCTCCGCGTCGCATGGCGTATTACGATTACACGAACCCCGCTATCGCGCCGCAGGCAATATGGGTGGCAGTCTCCGCATTCGGCGGCATCGTGCTGCTCATTTCCGGTGCGCTCTTTGTCTACATTCTCGCGAAGGCCCAGTTCGGTTCGTCGAACCGTACGCATGAAACGCCGGAACCGTTCGAGTTCAGTGTCTGCGTGCATCCGGTCGAGCGCGTGCCGGTAGCGCTCAATAGCTTCAGGCTGTGGATTGCCCTGATGATCGGCCTCACCGTCGTCAACTACTCGGTGCCGATCGTGCAGCTGCTGCGTCTGCCGAACACTTCCGTTCCGGCCGTTGCCGTGGGAGCACCGCGATGAAACTGGAACGCGTGTTCAGCCTTCGCAACCCGTGGTTTACCGTGAGCGCCGGCGGGACATTTCTCGTCGCTGTCCTCGCGATTCTCATTGGCTTCGTCTGGTTGCCATCGATGCAGCGCGACTTCACGGCGAACGAGTTGTGGAGCGCGATCTGCAGCGCGGCGGGTGTGCCGTCGTCGGGGTCCAAGGGCACCGACAACGTGCCTGACGCACCGCCGAGCAATGTCGTCGTGCTACCGCCGCTGCGCGCCGTTCGCATCTACGCGGTCTCGAGCGGACGCGGCGCCACGCTCGCCACGCAGCGTTGCTCGATGTGCCACGGCGCACAGAACCCGGCCGGCATAACGGCTCCGGCGCTCGCCGCCCAGTATGCCGATGCGATCTACAAGGAACTGCGCGACTTTCACAGCGGCGCACGGGAGAGCGCGATCATGCAGCCAATCATCGCGAGCCTGAGTGACCAGGATCTGCACGATGTCGCCGAATACTATTCGAGCCGGCCACGCCATACGCAGTTGCAGGAAGCGGGCAGCCGCGATTACGGCGCCGCACACGCGCTTGCGATGCAAGGCGCGCCGATCCGCAATATCGCTCCTTGTGCAGCGTGCCACGGCACGATCGACCGCAAGGGCGCGGCGCCCTCGCTCGACGGGCAGTCAGCCTCGTATCTTGCCGCTCAGATGCGCGCATTTGCTGGCGGCACCCGGCATAACGACATCGGCGAGCAAATGCGCAACGTCGCGCGGCAACTTCGACCCGAAGAGATCGACGGTCTCGCAAAGTATTACGCGGTTCAGCCGTGAATGCGCGATTTAGGCGACCGACTGCGCAGCCGGATTTTTTCAGGCAAATCCCCGACGACTACGACGGAACGCCGGGATGCATGGGTAGCCTGAACTGAACGCGCGCGCCGCGTGGGCAGCACCCACTGACCCACAGTCGGCCGCGGTGCGCATCGATGATCGAACGCGAGATAGAAAGTCCCATGCCACGGTGGCCGCCCGCGTGCAGACGAAACGCCGGCGGCGATGCGCATCTGCTCAACGCGAACATTCCACCCCGGAGTGCCGGTGCGCGACACCCCGGCTCACGCGAAAAGGTCACACAGTCTGATTGGTGCTGCCCGAGCAACATCGTGAGCCGGTTGCCGCGTCTACCGGTTGGGATCATGGGGTCCTAAGATGCCTTCGTGCGGGTTCGATGCTGCTGAACGCATCCCCCACGCCACACATATCTGCTCATTTCAACCAGGAGGCATCATGTCGCAGCGTATCAACTACATCCAGCAATCGCCGGAACTATTCAAGAAGTTTCTGGAGTTCAGCAATCTGTTGAAAGAGAGCGCGATCGAAGAATCGGTTCGCGATCTCGTATCGATTCGCGCTTCGCAACTCAACGGGTGTGCGTTTTGCCTCGACATGCACGTAAAGGAAGCGAAGATTCACGACGAGCGCGAATTGCGCATTCATCATCTCACGGCCTGGCGTGAATCGACGCTGTTCGCTCCGCGTGAACGCGCCGCGCTCGCCTGGACCGAAGTGCTCACGAAGCTTCCGGAGCAAGGCGTGCCTGACGATATCTACGAGCGCGTGCGCACGCAGTTCAGCGAAAAGGAACTCTCGGACCTGACGTTCGACATCATGGCGATCAACGCGTGGAATCGCGTGAACGTTGCGTTCAGGACCGTGCCGGGTTCGGCCGATAAAGCGTACGGCCTCGACAAGGCGAATCTGAGCTGAGCGCATCCTCTACACGTTTCGTTGGCACCGGTCCGCACGGGCCGGCTCATACTGGAGCACACGAATATGCTTCGCCTGAAGAAAGCCCCACTCGTGACCTTGCTTGCCGTGGGCGCGTCGCTGGGCATCGCTCACGCTGGCACGCCCGCTGAGGCCATTGTCACTCCACTGATGACGCAACGCCTTGGCGATTATCCGGGCAAAGAAGCCTTGATGATTAGCGTCGAATATCCGCCGGGAGCCGAGGACCCCGTGCATCGCCATCACGCGCACGGTTTCATCTATGTGCTGGAGGGATCCATCGTCATGCAGGTCAAGGGTGGCAAGGAAGTAACGCTGACGCCCGGCCAGACCTTCTACGAAGGTCCGAACGACGTGCATACGGTGGGGCGCAACGCCAGCCAGACGCAGCCGGCGAAGTTCGTCGTGCTGCTGCTCAAGAACCAGGGCGCGCCGGTTTTGGTTCCCGAGAAACAGGGCCATTGACTGTCGCGACGGCGGCATCCGCCAAAACGTTCGCACGGGTGAACGCGTCAGCGCACGCGTACCACCCGTTCGTCGCTTGCGTTGTATAGCGGCCCGGCTCCGGCCGGCGCACGTCTCTTTTGTTTCGCGACTCAGCAGCGTGCTGCACGTGACGGTCTTCCGATCCTCTCGACCCCGGCATTCGGCGCCAGATTGCAGCGCTGCTGCCGAGTGACTGTCATACACCGATATCCCGAGATTGACGGGCTCACGCCATTGCGTCAGCCCGTCACCCAACACACGTTCAAACGAGGCGGGTCTGATTGCGCAGGCGCAGTCTAGCGCCGCCGTATTGTCCAATTGCCCCCGCTCGAACCACGCATAGCCTATAAGGCCACGAAGTGCAGCACCGCGGTACGGCGTTCGCAATAGGTATTCATGACCTAATCAGATTGTCATTTCTTGTACCTTCCGATTTCGCCGCTGAATTCGTAAAGTTATCTTTTCGACGCGAATCCCGGCGATTTCAACCAGTCATTCGAGTCATGCGATTTGCGAGAAACACAGGCACACTTTCCGCGCCGAACCACGAACTCTGGTTTTCAGAAACCGAGTTCGTGCATACCTGAAACTACGACTTGCAGTTCGTTCGCGGTACTCGGGACACCGCGGGCGTAAATCCTGAATTATGAGTATTTGGGCGCGCGATCCTACTTAACCGGGGAACCGTAGGGTGGACACATTAGGTACCCTCAGCATATTTGTACACGCGGCGGAGACCCGCAACTTCACGCGAACTGCTCAGCGGCTCGGCCTCTCCGCGTCAGCGATTGCAAAATCGATTGCCCGTCTCGAAGACCGGATGGGCATCCGCCTGTTTCATCGCAGCACCAGAAACGTAATGCTTACCCACGAGGGCGAAGTGCTCCTGGAAAGCTGTCGACGGATCATCGAAGAACTGGAGATGATCGAGGAGCGCTTTACCAGGAGAGGAAAGGCTCCGAGCGGCAGGCTACGCGTGATTGCGCAGATTCCCAGTGCCTATCTCGCCCCGGTACTCCGCAAGTTCATCGTTGCCTTTCCAGAAATAGAACTCGATATCGAGTGGGGAACTGGCGCTGCCGGTTTGATAGAAAGCGGATTCGATGTTGCAATCTGTCCCGGCCTCGATACAGACTCCCGACTGATGTCGAAGCACCTTGGGTACTCCAAGGTTTGTATTGCGGGTGCCGCATCCTATTTCGAGCGCTGCGGAATACCTGCGACACCGCAAGACCTTGCGCATCACGTCTGCATTCATCTGAAAGATGCCGGAAAGCTGATCCGATGGCCACTCGGGCTCAGCGAATCGGACGCCGGCGAACCGCCTGTCTCTATGGCGGTTTCGATGCTTGGCGCACTGGTCAATCTGGTGGAGTGCGGGTCCGGCATCGCATGCCTGCCGGAATTCGCGATCGAGCGGCAATTGAAGGATGGCTCAATGCGGCGCGTGCTGGGAGACCATGTTTCTGGCAGTTACCAGTGCGTGGCAGTGTGGCCATCCAGTCGGCATATGGCGACGAAAATACGGGCATTCGTGGACTTCGTGGCTAATAACCTATTCGGCGAGGCGAAGGGCGACGAAGCCTGACGCTAGCCTTTGGCCTGCCAGCGACGCGAGCCGCTATCCGGCACGTGTATGCCTTATGCCTCCAACGATAGCGGCTCCGTGATGTCCATGCGATCGGTTCGTTCGCATCCGGCGTTGCAAGTGACGTCGGCCTACGTGATCGCCAGGATGCGAGCCGGCGCCCGCTAAGTCATCTTGACGCTCCCGGAAAAGTACGCATTACTTGTGCGTTTGCAGCTCCGATCGAGTTGCGCTCTCTCCCGATGCATCCAGCGCTTCGAGCGCATTTCGAACACCCGTGCCATACAGCGGGTCTGCCTTCGTACAGTGAGCTATGTGCAACTCCCGGACCGGGCGTGAAACGCCGCGCATTGCGCGTGCGGTGTTCTCGAACAGGGCTTTCTGTTGTGCTGGCGACATTAAACGGAACAGATCGCCGGGCTGGGAATAGTAGTCCTCGTCAACTCTATGGTTCCAGTGGGCGGCTGCTCCCTCAATGGAGAGCGGCGGTTCGCTATAGTCGGGCTGATCGAGCCAGGCTCCGCGCGTATTCGGATTGTAGGAAGGCGTGCCACCTCGATTGCCGTCGACACGAAGCAAGCCGTCTCGATGATAACTGTTGTAGTGGCTGGTACCGCGCGGAGAATTCACTGGGATCTGATGATGGTTCACCGTTAGTCGGTATCGCTGCGCATCGCCGTAAGAGAATAATCGCCCCTGCAACATCTTGTCAGGGGAGAAGCTGATGCCCGGCACAACGTTTGCGGGATTGAACGCCGCCTGTTCGACATCCGCGAACCAGTTTTCCGCATTTCTGTTGAGTTCGAACTCGCCAACTTCAGTTAGCGGGTAGTCCTTTTTCGACCAAACCTTCGTGAGATCGAACGGATTGACCTTATAGGTGGCGGCCTCCTTTTCCGGCATGATCTGGAAATACAGTTTCCAGCGCGGAAATTCTCCTCGTTCGATGGCCTCGTAAAGATCACGATGATGCGTCTCGCGGTCGGCCCCAACCAGTGCGTTCGCCTCCTCGTCGGTTATGTTCTGAATGCCTTGCTGCGTCGACATATGAAACTTGACCCAGAACCGCTCGTTATTCGCGTTGAGGAGGCTGAATGTATGGCTGCCAAATCCATGCATATGCCGGAAGCTGCGCGGAATACCACGATCGCTCATGACAATCGTGACTTGATGCAGCGCTTCGGGAAGCTGGGTCCAAAAGTCCCAGTTGCTGTCGGCATTGCGCAGGCCGGTTCGCGGATCACGCTTGACGGCGTGGTTGAGGTCCGGGAATTTGAGCGGATCACGGAGAAAAAAGACCGGTGTGTTATTGCCGACGAGGTCCCAGTTTCCTTCTTCCGTGTAGAACTTCAGGGCGAATCCACGAATGTCGCGTTCGGCATCGGCCGCGCCGCGCTCACCCGCAACGGTCGAGAATCGCGCGAACATTTCAGTTTTCTTGCCGACGGACGAGAAGATTTTTGCCCGCGTGTATTGGGTGACGTCATGCGTCACGGTGAATGTACCGAATGCCCCGGATCCCTTTGCGTGCATGCGACGCTCAGGAATCACTTCCCGGTCAAAATGCGCGAGTTTCTCAAGGAGCCAGACATCCTGAAGCAGGGCAGGACCTCTGGGTCCTGCGGTTTGCGTGTTCTGGTTATCCGGCACCGGTGCGCCAAATGCAGTCGTGAGCTTGCCCATTGTGAAGTCTCCAGGAATGGGTTGATTGGGGAATAGGGGAACCACCGTGCGAACAGGCCTGGATTCAGCGCAATTACGTTGCCCGGCATTGCAGGCATCATGCGACGCAATACCTGGCGGAACATCCTGCAAAAAAGAACGTAATACAGAAACCGAACGGTTTAGTTGAATCGATCGGCTATTACGTGCCCGTTCTCGAGCATGATAATTTGAGCAGTGAGGTTCGCGCGCTGGAGCTGCGTCGTGAAAATGCAACGAAGGTAAGCACGACCCCGATCTCTACCAGCGTCGAAAAGATGGAATCTATGACTGCAGTCGTCGTTATTCGCTATTCGGCTTTATGTCGCCACGGACGATCACGACAAAACCGCGCGATGCCGGGGTAGCTTGAACTGAACGAGCGCGCCGCATGGAGAGCACTCACTGACCCACAGTCGGCCGCGGTGCGCATCGATGATCGAACGACAGATCGAAAGCCCCATGCCAAGGCCCGTGGACTTCGTGGTGTAGAACGCGGTGAATGCGCGTTCGGCGCCGTCCGGACCAAAGCCCGGACCCGAGTCGCGCACCGTCACGAGCACGCACGCGCCGTCGACTTCACCGGTACTGATATGCACCTGTCGCACCCCATCGATGCCGCTCATTGCCTCCAGCGCATTGATGATCAGGTTGAGCATGACCTGCTGCAGTTCCACACGGTCGCCTTCGACGAAGGGCAAACACTCTGCAAGCTGCATCACGAGCAGGGCGCCGCATTTCCTTGCTTCGCCCCGCACGAGTTCGACGATCTCGCGGATCGCCTCGTTGATGTTCACCGGCTCCTTTTTCCGTGGCGCCTTTCTGATCAGTTGCCGCAGTCGCCCGAGCACCTCGCCGGCGCGGTTGCCATCCCTGAGGATGCCGTCGAGCGCCAGGCCGACCTCGGTGAGGTTGGCGGGCTCGCGGTTCAGCCATCGCAATCCGGCTTCTGCATGGGCCACCGTCGCGGCGATGGGTTGATAGACTTCGTGAGCAATCGAGGCCGCGAGCTGCCCCATAGTCGCCACGCGGTTCGCGTGCGCCAGATCGGTCTGTACTTCGCGGTAGCGCTGCTCGCTCTCGCGGATTTTTTGTTCCGCCTGCTTCTGCTCGGTCAGATCGAGTACGAACGCCAGGCCTTCCCGGCCGCTTGCGTCGAACGCAGCGAGGCCCACAATAATGGGAACGCGACTGCCGTCCTTCCTGATGTATTCCATTTCGAACGGCTTGGTGCGGCCAGTTTCCGTTAACTCGATGCGCGCGCGGATCGCGTCGTCATGCTTTTCCGGTGGCGTCAGATCCAGCCAGCGGACGCGGCCAGAGACCAGATCGTCGCGGTCATAGCCCACCATGCGCAGAAATACATCATTGGCTTCGAGGATATTCCCGTCGGCATGCCAGACATTGATCCCAATGATGTTGGCATCGACGAGACGCCGGATCTTTGCTTCGCTTTCCGCGACATCGCGGTACAAACGGGCATTTTCGAGCGAAATCGCAGCCTGCGAGGCCACGAGCTTCAGCACGGCGATCCGGGCCGGGCTGAACACGCGGGCAGTGAGGTTGTTCTCGAGGTAGAGCGCACCCATGAGCTTGGCTGCGTTCATCAAGGGCAGGCACAGAATGGACCGGGCGCGATGCAGACGGACGTAGGGATCCGCGGCAGCCATGGGATCCGTTGCGGCATCGTCCAGAAAGATAGTCTCGCGCGTACGCAAGACCTGGTTGAGGATCGACTCCGGCAACATCGCTGCGGTGAGCGGGGCGTCGGAGAGCTGCACGTGGACCGCGTCGCCGGCGGTGGTGGCTTCCGCAGCGATCCGATGGCCGCCCGCATTCGACAGGATCAGCAAGCCCCGTTCGGCGCCCGCCTGCTCGATCGACGTGCGCATGACCATGCCGAGCAGCTTTTCCAGATGGATCTCGCCGGAAGCCGCCTGCGACACCTTGATCACGGTCGCCAGATCGAGGTGCTCGATGGGTGCCGCGATCGTATTCGTCGGTCCGGTCGCCGCCGCCTCGTCGGTTCTCAAGTACGGATACTGTTCCTCGAGTTGCCGCGCCTTGCCGATGGCGCCCCAACGCAGATAGCCATTGTGGGCGTCCTGCATGCAAACGCGCGCAAACTTGCGAAGATCGCGTGCGGCATAAAAGCGGGACGCAAGTTCGTTGGCCAGTGCCTCGACGTGCGCGAAATCGCTATCCTGCGCCAATCGGATGGCTTGTTCGTAGAGCATTTCGGCGTCGATCACGCGGTCTTCGATGCGGGCGATCTCGGCGCCGACCAGCGCGGTATGGCTTGCGAAGTTCTCCGCGCAAAGATCTGCCCAGATACTCAGTTGCTTTTGATGGGCGCGCAGCGTGTCAAGGTGCTGCGTACGCTCGCCAGCCGGGATGGCGTCGATCCGGCCAGCCCACGCCAGCGCGGCATAGAAGCAATATTCAGCCTCCTCGGTGAACGAGTACATGACCCAGCCTAGCTCATTCGCCTGTGCAGCCGCGTGCGTGGCCGCCTCATAGTCGCCGGCAAGATAGCGTGCCTGTAGCTTCCGAATCCAATACATGCACACGTACGACACGGAGGTTTGAGACAGGTGACGTTCTGTGTGAAGCTCGTCGGACTCGGCGCAATCGAAGCTGCCGAACCCCGGTGTCAGGCCGCGGAGCGTCCGGATCAGTGCGAGCTGCAGCCCACTAAAGGCTGTGACCATCGGAAACTGCACTCTCTCGCAGTATGCGATGCCGGATTCTGTCTCCCGGTGCGCCTCGGATAGTGGTGCGCCGGTTACAAGCAGGGTCGAGACGACGTGATTGCGTGAGAACGCCCCCCACGGAATATCGCCGGTCCGATTGGCCATGTCGAAAACGCGGTGCATCTGCTCTGCGCAATTGCGCATGGGTTGAACCAGGCGCGCAGCATACATGTAGTAGGACAGATACGTGCGCGCTTTGTAGCGTTCGAGGCCACGCCGTTCGACCAGTTGGCAGCCGAGCTCGCCGAACTGGAAACCGGCCTGATAGTCGCCGAAAACGCGTCCGGCGAACCTCGGAAAATTAGCGTAGGCCACGGACGAGGCGTCGCTATTGCCGTGCTCGAGGCTCAGCGTGATTGCCTTGCAGATCGTCAGGCAAGCGAGGTTCCCGTCGCTGTGGAGGGCAGGCGGGACTAGCGAGATCACTGCATCGATGGTTGCGAGGGCGACCGCGTCCTGCATCGGCGGCAGATCGATGAGCTCCTCGATGGCCCGCTCCCCAAGTAGCGGCCAGATGCGCTCGTATTCGCTGCGCACGGCCGCGTCGTCCGGATGCGGTGACCAGTCGATGCCCACATGCCGAAGGAAGGCGAGGCACACAGCGACCCCGATCTCGCGCTTGCCGAGCATCAGGAAGACATCCATCTGCAAGCACGCGACCCGGGCGCGCTCGACGGTGGTCGTAGCACGCCTCGATAACTCCGCCAGTCGCGTTTCGGCAGCCAGCAGTTGTCCCGTCAGGAGCTCGCATTCGGCCCGGTTCAGCTCCAGTGCAAAGGTCAACTCATGCCGGCGTTCCCGGCCATTGTCATTCAACAGATCGGCGCCGGCGCTGAAATAGGCGAGCGCCGAGGCATAGGCTGCCGACGCCCTGGCGCGCTGGCCAGCGCGCAGATTGAGTTCGGCCAGTTGCTCGCGTTCATCCCGTTCGGTGATCAGCACGGCGCCGCGATTGAGCTGCCCGACAATTTCGAAGATCGCTTCCTCGCGTTTTTCCGCCGGGGCCTGCGCGATGAGCAGGCGGCCGATCCGCAGATGCGCGTCGGCGCGCGATGATTCAGGAATCAGGGAATAGGCGGCCTGATGAACCCGGTCGTGAACGAACGCGTAGGCGCCTTCGAGCCGCACGACGAGTTCCTGGCGAACCGCCTCCCAGACCACGGCGTGAATCCCCGCCTCCGGCATGCCGAGCACGGCCGACAGGGTCGCGATGTCCGCGGTGTTCCCGAGACAGGCAAGCTGCTGCAGCGCGCGTTGCGTCGCGGGCGGCAGGCGCGTCAGCTTGCCGGCCATCAGGTCCACGACGTTGTCGGTGTAACCGCTGGCGTGGATGCGTTCGGTATCCCAGCGCCACTGCCGCGCATCGTGATCGAATGCCAGCAGACCGCCTTCGGCCAGCGCGTGCAGGAACTGGATCACGAAGAACGGATTACCACCGGTCCGGTCGGTCACGAGGCGCGCCAGTGGCGCAAGTTTTTCAGGCGCACAGTGCAGCGCGTCCGCGATCAGATTCCCGATGTGCGCACCGGTCAGCGGCGCGAGCCGGATTTCCCCGATCTTCGCGCCCGCGCTGCGGATCGCTGCAAGCCGGGCTGTCAGCGGATGAGCGGCATCCACCTCGTTGTCGCGATAGGCGCCGATGACCATCAGGTAGCGCAGTTCCGGCTGGATCAGCAGGTCCACGAGCAGGTCCAGGGTCGCTGCGTCGAGCCACTGCAGGTCGTCGAGGAACAGTGCGAGCGGATGGTCGGCCTGAGCGAATACGCCGATGAAACGCCGGAACACCTGCAGGAAGCGCTGTTTCGCCTGTTGTGGTTCGAGCTCCGGGACCGCGGGCGGCTCGCCGATGATCAGCTTCAGTTCGGGGATCAGTTCGCTCACCAGCGCCGCATTGGGCGAGAGCGCGTCCAGCAATGCGGCACGCCAGCCCGCCAGCTCCGTTTCGGACTTGCCCAGAAGCATGCGCACCAGGCTTTGAAATGCCTGGATCAGCGTTGCATACGGAATATCGCGCTTGTACTGGTCGAACTTGCCGGATGCAAACAATCCCCGTGGCGGCACGAGGATCTTGTGCAGTTCATTGACCACCGACGATTTGCCGATGCCCGAATACCCGGAAACCAGCACGAGTTCGGGTGTGCCGGTCTCGACAATACGGGTGAAGGTGCTGACCAGGGTCTCGACTTCCCGCTCACGTCCGTAAAGCTTCTCGGGGATCATCAGCCGGTCGGGGGTGCCGTGCTCGTCCAGCGGAAAGTCGTCGATGCGGCGCTGACGCTCCCAGTCGGCGAGGCAGCGCCGCAGATCATGCTCGACACCGGCAGCGGTCTGGTAGCGCTCCTCGGCGGTCTTGGCGAGCAGCTTCATGACGATGCGGGAGATGACGGCGGGGATGGCTTCCACCCGCGCATTGGGTGCCAATGGCGTTCTGGCGATATGGCAGTGCACCCATTCCATCGCGTCCGTGGCGGCAAACGGCAAGACACCCGTGAGCATCTGATAGAACGTGACGCCGAGCGCATACAGATCGCTGCGCGAATCGATCGAGCGATTCATCCGTCCGGTCTGCTCGGGTGCCATGTAGGCGAGCGTTCCCGCGATGGTTTCGGGAGGCTCCGGCGCCTGCCGCTCGCGCGGCAGTCGCGAGGCCAGGCCGAAGCCGGTCAGCCGCGCCTGTTCGTCGGCGCAATGCACGAGGATATGCGCGGGCTTCAGATCCTTATGGATCAGGCCGCGTTGATGAAGCTTGCCGAGGGCGGCGGCAATGCCAATGGCGAGTTCCAGGAAATAGCCAATCTCCATGGGCGTGCCGAGCAGACGCGCGAGCGGCTCGCCGCCGGGGTCCTCGAGCGCCAGCACGGTCTGGCCGCCTTCGCGCACCAGCCTCAGCGGCCGTACCGCCCACGCACTGTCAAGCTCGTCCTTCAGCCCGAACTCGTGGGCAAGACGATCGAGACTGGCGGGCATCGGCTGGTCAGCGGCAAGCCGTGCGAGCAGCACACTCTGGCCGGCGACCACCGGGAACTGTTCTCGCGAGAAAATGCGCTCGCCGTCGTCCCATAGAACATTTCTTTTCTGATCCATCGGAGTCGCAACGAGATAGGTCAAATTCTGCGGATACAGGCACTTCGGAAGAATACACGTTCCTTATGGCGGCGTCATTGGTAATGCGGATCATTATCAACGGGGGCGCAAGTAGCAGCATCATGCGTGAATCCTTTCCCCGGCATCATTCGCACGTACGGCAGTGACAGCGCGATCAGGTCCTTTTCGATCTCACCTTCGGGTGCGAACGTGGTGCAGCTACACGGACGGACGCGGCAGGCGTGGCCTTCCATCCAACCAGTTGTGCCGTGACGAAATCCATGAATACCCTTGCGCGCATTGGAATGTCCCGTCCAAAGGCATGAAGCGCATGCACGGGCACGGCCGCCAGCGCCTCGTCCTGCAGCACGGTGCGTAACCGTCCGGCAGCGAGGTCATCTCGCACGGCGATCGCCAGAATCTGCGCAATACCCAGTCCATTCAACGCTGCCACCCGCATTGCGTCGCCGCTGTCCGCGTCGAACACGCCGTCGACAGCGACAGTCGTTCCATCTGCGAAGATCACGGGATACGCGCGCCCGTTGAGGCGATAGCGCACGTGTCGATGCGCGATGAGATCCGCGATCCTCCGCGGTGTTCCGTGTTCACGCAGATAAGCCGGCGCAGCCACCAGCACCAGCGGCAACTCTGCAATGGTGTGCGCATGCAGACCGCTATCTCCCAGCCATCCTGCTCTGATCGCGATATCGAAGCCATCGCGGATCAGATCGACATGGCGATCGCTGACGCTCACATCGAGCGCGAGTTCCGGATGTTTCGTCATGAGTTGCCGGGTGAGCGGGTCCAGCAAAAGGCGCCCTAACTCGCCTGGCAGGCTCACGCGCAATCTTCCCGTGGCGGTCGCGGGAGAGCGCAGAACTTCGTCTGCACTCTCCAGGCCGCGCACGAGCGGAGCGACTCGCTCGTAGTACGCCTGCCCTTCCGCGCTCAGGAGGAAGGCGCGCGTCGACCGTTGAAACAACCTGACGCCCAGGCGCTTTTCGAGCCTCGCGATGCTTTTGGACACTGCGGAAGGGGTGGTGCCTAACGTTTGCGCTGCACTCGTGAATGAGCCAGTCTCGACGGCGCGGACGAATGCGGCAAGACCATTGAAATTTTCGACAGACATGATGACAGAACGGAACAAGTGAAATGATCATCGTGTGACTTTAGCGCCTTCGCAGCCGTTGCTACATTCCGGCTGTACGCCAGATCGGCGAAATAGGACGAGGAAAGAAAATGAATCGGCTCGCAAATAAGGTCGCCGTCGTCACAGGCGCGAATAGCGGAATTGGGTTGGCGACAGCCAGGCTGTTGGTCGAGGAGGGTGCGAATGTGATCGTGGTAGGCCGCCGGGCAGATGCGGTCAATGCGGCCGTATCCGAACTTGGAGATAGGGCGATCGGGTTGACGGGCGATCTCGCGAACCCGCAAACGCACGATGAGGTGGCCTCGCTGGTTTCCCGCCGTTTCGGCGGACTCGATATCTACTTCGCCAATGCGGGAATCAATACTATTGCGCCCTCGAGCGATGTGAGCCACGAATCGTACGACCTTCACTTCACGACTAACACCAGAGCCGTCTTTTTTGGCGTCCAGAAAATCGCACCGTTGATGCGCGAGCACGGCGCCATTCTGCTGACCAGTTCGATTGCGAGTTCGAAGGTGTTCGAGGGGCACGCCGTCTATGCCGGCACCAAGGCCGCGATCGAGGCATTTGCGCGGAGTTGGGCGCTCGAATTCCAGGCACGTGGCATTCGCGTGAATGTCATCAGTCCGGGACCGGTCGATACGCCAATTCTCGGGAAACTCGGCATCGGGAGCGCCGAACGGCCCGCATTCGAGGCGGCCGTTGCAGGCCGCATTCCACTGGGTCGCCTCGGCCGTCCCGAAGAATTGGCGCGCGCGGCGCTCTTCCTTGTCAGCGACGAAAGCAGTTTCATCAGCGGCATCAATCTGAACGTCGATGGCGGTATGTCGCTGATATGAGTTGACCCGAAGTGATTAACGGCTCGTGAAATGAACGGCAAACAGCACATTCTCGTCCCGACTGGCTTGACGAGGTCTCCCCCGGCTTCGAGCGACGACTCGCTCGCATCCAGTTTCGCCACCAGCTATGCGGGCGTGATCTCCTTCCTCGCGGTAGTGAGCGAAGGCAGCTTCGCGAAGGCTGCCAGTCGGCTCGGCATCGGCCGCTCGGCTGTAAGCCGCAACGTCCAGAAACTCGAAGCGCAAATCGATGCGCGGCTCCTGCTGAGGACCACGCGCAGCACGGCATTGACACGCGAAGGCGAACTTTTCTATCAGAACTGCAACCCCGCTGTCGAGCGCATCGTCCAGGCTCTCGCGGACATGCGCGAACTTCGCCAGGGTCCGCCGCGCGGCCAGTTGCGCGTCTGCTCGACGACGGGCTTCGGCCGCACGATCGTCGCGCCGCTGCTCAGCGGCTTCTGTACGGCGTACCCCGATATTGCGCTCGACTTCATGCTCAAGGACGGCCCCGTCGAATTCACAACGGAGCGTATCGACGTCGCGTTTCGTGACGGCAAGCTTGACGACAGCCAGGTCGTCGCCAAACAGCTGATCCCGATGCAGATGATCGTGTGTGCGTCGCCGGAATACGCGCGCGCCCACGGTTTGCCGCGCTCCGTCGAGGACCTCGAGATGCATCGCTGCATCAATCTCCGTCTTGCTTCGGGCCGTATCGCCGGATGGGAATTCAAGGTCGGCGGCGTGAGCCGTAAAGTGGTCCCGAAGGCCGTGCACGTTCTCAACGATGCGGATCTGATGCTGCAGGCAGTGCTTGCGGGCCACGGCATTGCCCAGCTCGCAGCCTACCAGGTGAGCGAACTGCTGCGCGGGAAGCGTCTGTACGCGTGCCTTGCACAGTACGCGCCCGACGACCGCGGTCATTACGCGTGCTATCTGAGCCGCAAGCATTTGCCGTCGCGCATTCGGGTCTTTATCGATTACATGACCGAGCAGATCCGCGCGCTCGATCTGCAATGTCCAACTGAAGTCGTTCCTCCAGCCTGTTGTCCTTGATTGTTGATGCGATGACAACACGGTGAGCCCGTGCTCAGGGCTACTGCCGCTCGCACATGGCGCCTAGGATTTCACCTGACGTGGAGCGCTTTTCCGGACGCTCACGTTGGCATGCGAATCCGACTTAGCTTGAAGAACACGCAACGATGCAAGAGGAGCCCGAATATGGAGGCGCAGTCGAATATTCTCGATCCGTGGCTGATGACTATTGGCATCCTTGGGCAACTGTCGGGTGAGAAGAGCTCGAGAAGCAACGTTGCATCGGAGTGGACGCGATGGTCGGAACGTTCGGCAGGAAAGCGGGCAGACGGACTGACAATCCGCTTTTTGGAGCGTGCCACGACAACGAGCGTCACGCTCGCGTGGCTGGACCCGTTGCGATGTGTCTACGGAAACCAGGAATGGCACCTGATTCGTGCTCGTCACTCAGGAGTATGTGCAGTCAGCGGTCGCCAGATCCAGTTCGACGAGTACGTTTACCGGCCCCAACGTAGGCGCCCTCAGGCCGTGAACGCAGACGCGATGATCCTTAAAGACGAATTGGAGAAGCGCTTGTAAGCGAATGCGGCAAGCGCTGCCGGGAATCGGGCTGACCGTCTTCGGGTCGCGTGCAGGCAACACTACAGGAACATGACCATGGGACAAGAAGAGGCCGGCGTTTCGGTAGCCCCAGATGCGCCGGTGCTGGGCGATGACACAGACGTCGCTGGCTTCGCCGTCCCGCGGCGCACCTCATGGACGAGACGCCTCGTCAAAATCACTGCATTGTGGGCGCTCGTCGAATTTCCCATGGAATTCTGGGTCGCGCCAGACGACATGCAGCGGCTCGCGCTTGCGCTTGCCACCGTAATCTGGCTTCTTCTCGCATTTTATGTGCTCAGGGGCAGCGCGGCGGCGCGCGGCACACTTGCCTTCCTGTGTGTGTTGAGCGTTATCGCCATCGCGCCGGCGCTGCCCGCCGAGTACGCGGGGTTTCGTGTCGCGTTCTGGTTGTCGTTGGTCGAATGCGCACTGAAGGGCCTGTTATTCGTCGCTTTGCTGTCATCACGCCATACCGCCGTGTCTGGATGATGTTCGGCGCATGCGCACGATATCGCCTTATTTCTTCACCGCTGGCCCCTGATATGCCAGCGTCAGGACATTAACTCTCGACGGTCGTCAGAACGCGGGCTACAACGTCGATTGTGACGCTCGTGATGAGCGGGGGGCGCGGGATCTTCGTGCTTCCCCCTCCACCAATCTGGAAGGCGATCAGAAAGCGACTCGACATCGGTAACTGGTGTGCAGAAACGTCGAATTGCAGCGCACGGGGCATTCGTTGCCCGAAATGTCTCAGGTCCAGACTGCCCACGGGATGGTCCAGTTCATCAAAGACATACCCAGTTGCCCGTACCGGGTATGCAGCGTCACTTTGCATCGTGACGTTAAAAGTCACCGTTGAGATGATCTGCTCATTTTCAATTTGAAATGGGGAAAAATAAGGTTCATCGAGGATTTCCGGGGAACGCGGCGCGGATTTTGAGGAAGAAGTACTCCTCGTCGCGGTACCCGTAAGCTCTGCGCTTGATGACCTTGATCGTGTTGTTGATCCCTTCAACGATGCTGGTGTTCAGTGGGTGGTGGCAGCGCGCCAGGATTCCATGCCAGTAGCCTTGCAGGCGCTGCGCAAACAGTTGCAGGGCGGCGATACCACTCTGGCTTGCCTGCTCGCACCATTGCTCCCAGGCCTTCTGCGCCCAGGCAGGCTTGCGATAGAACCAGAGCCGTTTGAGTTCGTCACGTAGCACATAGACACACAACAGCGATTGGTTGGCAGCCAGCAGTTCCTTCAGATGCACCGACTGCTCAGGTTTCAGGTTGCGGCGGTTACGCAACAGCAGCCAGCGGCTGGACTTCAGGACCTTGCGCGCTGGCCTGTCATGGCGAAGCTGGTTGGCCTGATCGACGCGCACGCGATCGATGACTTCGCGCCCGTATTTGGCCACGACGTGGAACAGGTCGTAGACAATCTCGGCCTGCGGGCAATGTGCGTTGATCTCCAGTTCATAGGCCGTGGTCATGTCGATTGCGACGGCCTCGATGCGTTCGGCGACGCCTTCCGGTAGCTGCTCAAAGAAGGCCCTGGCTGTCTCGCGGGAGCGTCCCGCTCCTATCCACAGCACCTGTCGGCCGATCGGATCGACCACCACCGTGGCGTACCGATGACCTTTATGGAGCGCGAACTGAAGCGCCCCGGGTTTTCCGGAGACTCCACTTCTTGAGAAAATGGAGCTATGGAAAACACGAAGAAGAAGTCCCCGAGGTACTCGCCGGAAGTTCGTGAGCGGGCTGTGCGAATGGTACTGGAACATCAAGGCGATCGCGAATCGCAATGGAAGGTGATCGCGTCGATCGCAGCGAAGCTTGGCTGCTCGGGCGAGACGCTGCGTAGCTGGGTACGCAAGGAAGAGCGGAATCGGGGTTTGCGCCCGGGCACGAGCACGCAGGAGCAGGATCGGATCAAGGAACTGGAGCGGGAAGTGCGTGAGCTTCGGCAGGTCAATGAAATCCTGCGCAAGGCGTCAGCGTATTTCGCACAGGCGGAGCTCGACCGCCGACCGAAGTGATGATCACGTTCATCGATGATCACCGGCACGTCTACGGGGTCGAGCCGATCTGCAGGGTGCTGCCAATCGCCCCGTCGACGTACTACACGCATGTGGCCCGCCGCGCCCATCCTGAGCTGGTGCCGGCGCGGGCCCAGCGCGACAGGATGCTCAAGGACGAGATCCAGCGTGTGTGGGAAGAAAACTTCCAGGTCTACGGCGCAGACAAGGTCTGGAAGCAATTGAAGCGCGAAGGCATTGTCGTGGCGCGTTGCACGGTCGAGCGGCTGATGAAGCAGATGGGCCTGCGCGGTGTGGTGCGGGGCAAAACGGTCCGCACGACAGTGAGCGATGGTTCGACGCCGTGCCCGAAGGATCTGGTGAAGCGGCAGTTCACGGCCGAACGGCCCAATGCGCTGTGGGTGTCAGATTTTACGTATGTATCGAGCTGGCAAGGCTTCGTCTATGTCGCGTTCATCATCGACGTGTTCGCCCGGCGCATTGTCGGCTGGCGCGTCTCGAGCTCGGCGCGAACGGACTTCGTTCTGGACGCACTGGAGCAGGCCTTGTACGAACGACAGCCGGCGCAGCAGGACGGGCTGATCCATCACAGCGACCGCGGCGTGCAATACGTATCGATCCGCTATACGGATCGGCTGGTCGAGGCTGGCATCGAGCCATCCGTGGGCAGCGTGGGCGACTCCTACGATAACGCGCTGGCTGAAACGATCAATGGCTTGTACAAGGCAGAGGTCATTCACCGCCTCGGGCCGTGGCGCAATCTGCAGGCCGTTGAAATGGCCACGCTCGAATGGGTGGACTGGTTCAACAATCGTCGGCTCTTCGGCCCCATCGGCAACATTCCACCTGCCGAGGCAGAAGCCGCTTACTATGCAAATCTCGCTGAGTCTGTCACTGTGGCATGACGCAAGCAAAACGGTCTCCGGAAAACCCGGGGCGCTTCAAACTCATCCATCGCCAGATAGCGGATCGTCGACCAGTCCGGTTCGGCCACGCGTGCGCGCAGGCGCAACTTGTCGATCGATTTGACCGTGTGCCAGCCCAGATCGTAGAAGGCCGCCACCGCCTGTACGCTGGCCGCCTGCAGCAGCTTCTCGCACGCCTTGGCGAAGCGCTCAGTCACCCGCTGGTAGCGGCCCAGCCACTCCAGCTTCTCCAGGCGCGGGCCACCGCAGTGTTCGCACCAGACCCGGCGGCGGGGCACGTGCAGCACCACCCGATACTCGAACAGTGGCAGGTCGCGCACCCGGCGAACCGCCGTCTCATGAATCTGCGAACAACGCGCTCCGCATTGCTCGCAATGCATGACCCTGCTCACCGGTTTCAGATAAAGCGAAAGCGTGTGGTTGTCCCCCTGCGGCCACTCTACGCGTTCCAGCCGGTAGCCCTTCCAGCACCCCAGCGCCTGCAGTGCCTTGCGATCGAGCAATTCTCCCCCTGATGTCCCCTCAATTCAGGCATCAGATTACGCAATTGGCAAAAATCGCTCCACGCTTTTCTACGAAGAACCAAAAATAAGCGGCTACAAAGTCAACGTTCCAGTCGTCAGGACAGACGCAACACTCCTGGAAGCCGGACCATCCCGCTGGCGTAGCGGCCAGCGTGGAGGGCTTGAGTCGGGTGGCCTTGACAATCGGAATCTCCGTCAGCGAATTTCCAGCTTCCCCCGTCACACAAAACGGCCTGAAGACGGAGGGAGCTGATACAACCGAGGTGCTGTCCATATCGGTTTGGGGACTGTGGTGAGAGCTAGCAGCGCAGCTAGCGCCACACGAAGTACTGGAGGGTTCAGGTGAGCGCAAAGGCAGGACGCCGCCTGCCTGGTCCTGTCCTGGCTACAAATTGATGAGCGATTGGTCGACGGTTTGCTGGGTCTTTATCGTTTGAGCGTTGGCCTGATAGTTCCGTTGCGCCGTAATGAGCGCTACGAGCTGGTCAGTCAGATCAACGTTCGAACTTTCCTGCATAAATCCTTGTAGCACACCGTGGTTGAAAGTGCCCGGCGTGCCGATTTGCGCAGCCCCTGACGCCAGAGTTGCGTAGAACAGGTTGCCGCTTTGACTTTGAAGCCCATTCGGATTGGCGAAAGTCGCCGTCGCCACTTGCCCAATGACGAGTGTCTCCCCGTTCGTGTAACCGGCAGTGATGGTGCCGTCGTCAGCGACGGAAAGTGTGCCGTTGTAAGCGGCCGCGGCGTATCCGTCGGGGTGATACCGGGTCACGCTGTCTGTCGTCGCGGCGTACTGCGTGGTGTTGCCGAGATCGATGGCAATCGTTTGCGGGCTGGCGCTGCCATTAGTCGTGTTCATCTCGAACGAAAGGAAACTCGAACTGGTGAGTCTCCCGGAGGAATCGAAAGTCAGTGTTCCGATTTGCGTGTACGGGGAAGGCGTCCCGGTTCCATTGTCAACGGTGACATCCGAACCTTGGGGCGCTATATAGGCACTCCATTGATTGGGGGTGGCCGGATCTTTCACAAGATAAATGCTGATCTGATGCTCGTTACCTTCTGAATCGTACGTAGTAGCCGTCGTTGCGAAGTTGTAGCTCTGGTTGTTGGTAGGGTCGAACGGCGTGACTTTCGGGGTTTCATCTCCCGCGTTGAGATTGAAAGACCACGCGATCGCGCTGGTCGGCTTCGGGGGCAGATTTGCCACGGTCGCAGTCGTTAATTGAATCAGTCGTGAAGTGTCGACGACACTATTCGGACCAACTGCGTATCCCATTAACGGAAGGCCATTGCTGCTGTTAATAATATTTCCGTCACTGTCTTGCTGAAATTGACCGTTTCTCGAGTAGACCAGAGTACCGTTCTGAGAAAGCAGAAAGAAACCATTTCCTCTAATGTCGAGATCGAGCGGATTACCTGTTTGGGTAGGTGTTCCTTCCGAGAAGTCCCGGACGATCGTCGACGTTGCAACACCGATGCCGATCTGATTATTCGTCGCGCCGAGCATCGCGTTAGCGTACATGTCGGAAAAAACCGCCGTGCCTTGTTTGAATCCCACTGTGTGGGCATTTGCAATATTATTGCCGATGACATCAAGATCGTTTGAGACGGCATGCAAGCCGCTTAGCCCCGTCTGGTAACTCATATGGTCTTCCTTGGTCGAACATCAGAGTGTGTGGTGATGTAATTCCGCCGGAGGCAGGCGGTTTCGCCCGAGGAATTCTAAGTGATGTGTTTTCCTATTGTTTATGAAACTTCGTCCAAATATTTGTTCCGTATATTCATAAAATAGCGCGGCTATTGGGAATTAATGTTCTGCTTCAGGCGGTTGCTGCGGATTTCAACTGATGGAGACATTTAGCGCGACATTTGAAGCGTATGCGCGCGTTGTACGGGGAGCGTCGCATGTCCTTGCAGGACGAGTTATTAGACGCACGCGAGTGGGCGACCCGCATGCAAAAGAGGGCAAGGACGAGAGTCCTTGCCCTTGTGATCAGTGAAGTTCTAGCCGCGCTTAGCTTTGGATGAATGCGAGCAGATCCGCGTTGAATTTCTCTTTGTGCGTGTCAGTCAAGCCATGCGGCGCGCCCGGGTAGACAATCAGCTTCGAGTTCTTTATCAGCTTTGCCGATGCGCGGCCGGCTGCGTCGATAGGCACGATCTGATCGTCTTCTCCATGAATGATCAGCGTCGGGACGTCGATCTTTTTCAGATCTTCGGTAAAGTCGGTTTCGGAGAATGCCTTGATCGAATCGTACGTGTTTTTGTGGCCGCCCTGCATGCCCTGCGCCCACCACGAATCGATCAAGCCCTGCGACGGCTTGGCGCCGGGGCGGTTGAAGCCATAGAACGGTCCGGATGGCACGTCTTTGTAGAACTGCGAGCGGTTCCCCAATTGAGCAGCACGCAGGCCGTCAAATACCTCGATCGGCAATCCCCCCACGTTTGTGGGAGTTTTCAGCATCAACGGCGGAACAGCCGACACGAGCACGACTTTTGACACGCGTCGAGTACCGTGACGGCCCAGATAGCGTGCAACCTCGCCGCCGCCGGTGGAAAAGCCAACAAGTACGGCATCCTTGAGGCCGAGCGTTTCGAACACCGTCGCCAGGTCGTCGGCATAGGTATCCATTTCATTGCCGTTCCACGGTTGGCTCGAACGTCCGTGGCCTCTGCGGTCGTGCGCCACGGCGCGAAAGCCGTGCGACGCCACTAGCATCATCTGCGATTCCCAACTATCGGAGCTAAGCGGCCAGCCGTGACAGAACACCACGGGGCGGCCTGCACCCCAATCCTTGTAGTACAACTGAGTGCCATCTTTCGACGATATGTAACTCGAGAAGTGTCGGTGGTCCGCTTTCGATGCTTGCGGTGAAGCGACGGCTGGGCTTGCCTGAACCGTACCCGGGAGCATGGCGGCCGCCAGGCCGCCTGCGGCCGCGGCACCGCCGATCAACAATTTTCGACGTGTGGGTTGTTCATTCACCTTACTGCTTTTCATATTCATCCTCGTTGTTGAGCGTCTGCTCTGAGCGGGTCTGGTTTCGTTGACCATGGCGATCGCACGAAGTCATGCTTCAGCAGCGCGAGAGGAATGTTAGGGGGGCATCCCGACGAAAAAAAGGCTGAAAGAAGGCAACGTCGTGTTGCATCCGGAAACATCAAAGGACGCGACGCTAATCGGCTCTTGAATGAGGGGCCACCCCGATCTGGCGCGGCCGAATACAGTTACCGAAGGCAGGGTGTCGATATTGCGCCGACGGAAGTAGCGCTTCCCGAGGTTTCCGATAGAAGTATCTGATTCACAACGCTAACCGGATCGCTTGCTCGTCGCAGTCTCGATGGCAGCTGCCAGGTCGTTGGCACCCAAAGGCTTGATCAGAAGGGCACAGGCTCCGGTCGCGAAAGCTTGACGATGCAGTTCGGGCGTCGGATATGCGGTGATAAATATCGTTGGTATGCGCCACCCGTTTTCAATCAGGCGCACAGACAATTCAATGCCCGACAATCCCGGCATTTGAACATCTGAAACGATGCAGTCGGGCTGAGTATCGCCGGTATGTGCCAACACCTCGGCGGCCGATTCGAAGGTCACGACATCGTAGTCAAACGATCTGAGTAAGGTTGATAGACCCGATCGAACCGAGGGATCGTCGTCAACGACCCAAATTACCTGTGACGCGCGCAATTATCTTTCTCCCTGTCCGCGCCGATTGCGCGGAGTGGCCATCGCGTCCAGCGGATGAATGCGATCATACCCGACGGGTGGGCCGCTTAAAATCATACGCAGGTATATATAGGGGCAGTGCTGTTTGTCGGTAGAATGTTAGTAGCCAGTAAGTCGTGAGCTACTGCCGGCGCTGCTTGTGATACCCGCTCCGACCGCACCATTAGCTTACAATTACATCTCATTCCGAAAGAGCGACTATTCCCACTGACGGACCTATGCATTGTGTACACCAGTACGGGGAAAGGAACGCGAATGGAGAAAAACGTTTTTCCGGCCGTGGCTAGCACAGACGGTGCAATCGTCTATGTAATCGACGACGATGCGTCAATGCTCTCGGCACTATCTAGCTTGTTGC
The DNA here is from genome assembly GCF_050436725.1 of Paraburkholderia sp. JPY465. Lineage (NCBI taxonomy): Bacteria > Pseudomonadati > Pseudomonadota > Betaproteobacteria > Burkholderiales > Burkholderiaceae > Paraburkholderia > Paraburkholderia sp. JPY465. Next base: position 986,753 of record NZ_JBNDMT010000002.1, on the reverse strand, counting down.
GTTCGTGCGGATATTCGGTGCGAACCTTTGAGCGGATCCGGGATTTCATTTCGGCTGAAAAACCGGGGGTTCCAAGCTGCCTGCTACTGGACGTCCGCCTGCAGGGTGAGAGTGGTTTGACGTTCCAGTTGAGTGCGCGAAACCATCAGGTCGACATGCCAATTATCGTCATGACTGCCCATGGCGATATTGAAATGTCAGTGGAGGCCATGAAAGCCGGCGCCGTTGATTTCCTGACCAAACCTGTTCGAGAGCAACGTGTTATCGACGCTGTTTCGTCGGCGATCGGCCGTCATGCTGAGCAATTGGAAAAATCTCTCACAAGGGTTGCGCTTCTGGCGCGTTATAACACGCTGACCGCGCGGGAGCGTGAAGTAATCTGGTTCGTTGTGAAGGGGTTTTTGAACAAGCAGATCGCTGCTGAAATGAACCTGAGCGAAATCACCATCAAGATGTACCGTGGCGCTGCGATGAAGAAGCTTGAAGCGCTATCGCTTGCCGATCTGGTGAGAAAGATGGAGATCGTCAGATCGGCGGAACGCGGACGGTATTGACGGTTAGGGTCCAGGCGGTGAAGTCGTTACGAATTCTCCCGAGGAGTTGCAGATCAAAGGCGGCCCAGATTCTTGATCCGACTGTCTGAGAGCGGAATCTCTCACGCCATCGTGTGTGTACTCCACCAGGCCGCACCCCATGGTCTGGCACACGCGACTTCGATTCATTTTGCCGGTTGGACGCTCATCTTCGGCAAGAGCCCCCCGGGGCAACGTCGATTGATGTTCTTCGATGCAACGCCGTGTTGCCCTCTTTCGACCTTCTTCTCGTGGGGACGTCCCCCTAACATTCGTCTTGCGGTGCTGAAGCGTGACGTCTTGAAACAGCAACTGCCAGCGCCCGGTGCAATCACTGCAGCGAATGGCAAACGCGTTATGCGATCCAAAGTTCTCGCGGTGAATTGAAACAGGCCGTCTCAAGTACGAGGTTCAACCGGACCGTCGCGTATTTATTTTCCATCTGCGTATCGGAGCAGCTTTTTGCCGCTCGCCGGCGCACACCAATGAGGACATTTATGTCAGAACACGTTTACAAGAAGGTGGAACTGACCGGTTCGTCGAAGAAATCGATCGACGACGCGATCACCACAGCGATCGCCAAAGCATCGGAAACGCTGCGCAATCTGCACTGGTTCGAGGTCACGGAAACACGTGGCCAGATCGAGAACGGCAAGGTCGCGTACTGGCAGGTGACGCTGAAGGTCGGCCTGCGCATCGAGGACTGAGCAGCTGCCGCACAACTCGCTGGCGCCTGACGTCGCGCAAACCCGAACAACGATCCAGTGTGAGTGGAAGTTGGAATCGAAAACAATATCGGTGGCATCGCACCACGGCATTCATGCCGATGTCGCCGGGAACCGAAAACTTACGGCCCTCCGCACCGCCGCTATTTCAAGGAAGCACTGAATTGATGGGCTTTCTATTGGCGCGACGCAGGAAAGGAGATGCACGATGAGAATGGCTACTGGAAGACGGTCAATACTTCCAGGTCTGGTGATTCTTCTCGCAGGCTGTGCTGCTTGTGGCATGCCGTATGCCGGGCCACGCCTCGCCTCGACGGAGTGCCGCGACCTGGTGGCGCTCAGAGAAAACGCGCACCCTACCATAGAGCAACGCCATAGCGAGCTCACTGCCCTCAGGAAAGCGGGCTACGCTGCGTCAACGTGGTATGACGATCCATACTACCCGGACGATCTGCAAGCGGCACAACGCCTGGTCGACTCCTGGTTCAAAACAGAGTGCCAGCAGCTTTAATCCGGCTGAGATGGACAGGCCGAGTACTGACAAAGGCATTCCGCGCACGGAACGAATAACCTGCTGCTGACGTTGGTACAGCGTGGATGGTCCAAGTGATCCGCAAAGCCCGACTCACTGGCGAGGAAAGTCATCCTCATTGCAACGAGGGCTTACTCGTCCTGACGCTACTTTCGCGACACATCCACACCAGAGTAGTCTGAATCGTTCTTTTCGGGGAAAAAGGGTATGCGCAACAACCATCCAATCACGCAGCGCGAGTTCGAAACCCCGGGCAATGCGACGTTGATGTCGACAACCGATGTGCAAGCTACATTAGCTGTGCGAACGCTGCGTTCATCGAGGCTAGCGGTTTCTCACGCGATGAAATTCAAGATCAACCTCATAACCTTGTCCGTCATCCCGACGTGCCGCAGCAGGCGTTTGCCGACATGTGGGCGACGCTCAAAGGAGGAGAGCCGTGGAGCGCGCTGATCAAGAACCGGCGCAAGGATGGCGACCACTACTGGGTACGCGCGAATGCCATTCCGGTCTTGCGCAACGGCCAAACGTCGGGCTACAGGTCAGTGCGGACCAAACCCTCGCGAGAGGCAACCAAGACCGCCGAGTCCCTTTACCGTGCGTTTCGCGAGCACAAGGCGAGCAAGCGGCGCTTTCACAAGGGCCTGATTGTTCGCACGGGCCTGATGGGATGGACCTCTATCCTCAAGACCATGCCGGTGCGCCGGCGCATCCGGTCTGCGTTGCTTGCGGCTGCGCCGTTCCTTCTGTGCGCGGCCTGGCTCTGCGGCGTCAGGGAGATTTCGCTGGTGGCGGGGTTCTCTGCGTTTGCCCTTGGATGCCTGCTATGCTAACTCGGCCTCATGTTCCGGTGGCTCATCGACGACGTAAGCGAACAGGTCACAACAGTCCAGAGCGCGATCAACGAGATCGCACAAGGCAACAACGATCTCAGCGGGCGCATGGAGCAGGCGGCGTCGAATGTGCAGCAGACGGCGGCTTCGATGGCGCAGATGACAGCGACGGTGAAGAGCAACGCCGAAATCGGGATGCAGGTGAACATGCTTTCGGGTTCCGCTAGCGATGCAGCCGCAAAGGGCGGAAAAGCGGTAGCGGAAGTCATCAGCACCATGAATGAAATCACCGCTAGTTCGCGAAGGATTGCGGACATCATTGGCGTCATCGACGGCATAGCGTTCCAGACCAATATCCTGGCCTTGAATCCAGCCGTTGAAGCTGCTCGTGCGGGCGATCAGGGGCGAGGATTCGCGGTCGTTGCCGGGCAAGTCCGTGCGCTTGCACAACGTAGCGCGAATGCGGCGAAAGAGATCACGAACCTCATCTCGACCAGCGTTGAGAAAGTCGAGACGGGGTCCAGCCTGGTCGCCGACGCCGGTAAGACAATGGACGAGATCGTGACGCAAGTGAAGAGAGTGTCGGATCTGATCGCGGAGGTCAGAGCTGCAACGGAAGAACAAAGCAGCGGCGTCTCCCAGATCGATCAGGCCGTGAGCGATCTCGACAACATCACGCAGCGGAACGCAACGCTGGTCGAGAAAAGCAGTGCCGCTTCGGATAGCCTCAAGCAGCAGGCGACGAGACTTGCGGAGGCGGTGAGCGTCTTCCGATAAAGTTTTCGCGCGTTCGGAGTGCGCATCTCATGCGGCTTCCACGATCGATGCGGCTTCGCAAGCACGGAGTGTCGCAGGTCAGCTAACGCTTTGTTGATCAACCCCGCACACACCGAAACCCCGCATACACATACTGATAGTGCGGCTGAAACCAGTTGCGAAATTCCGGCCGCAGCATGCACAGCGCGGTACGCGCCGAACCGCCCTTCAGCACGTAATGCTGTCCATCGAAGAAGTTGGCCGAATAGCCGGGATAGAACGGAAACGCTTCGAACCCCGGCAGCGCTTCGAATAGCGTCGAGGTCCATTCCCAACCGTTGCCGAACTGACCTTCCGCACCGAACGCGCTGACGTTGTCCGGATGCGCATCGACGGGTCGCGGGTCCCAGCTGCGGAAATCGAAGTTCCCCGATGCCGCGTGCGGCGCGCCGTGCGCCGCGCGTTGCCATTGCGCCTCCGTCGGCAGGGCTTTGCCGGCCCAGCGCGCGTAGGCGCTCGCTTCGGCGTGGCTCACGTAGACGGGCCAGTCGAGCGGCAACGGCACGTCGTCGAACATCGTGCGCAGCGTCCATGCGGTGCGGCCGTTTTCCAATGTGCGTTGCGACCAGCCGGCCGGATGCTCGATGCACTCCGCTTCCTTCCACGCCCAGTCTTTCGGCGACCACCACTTCGGCTCGCTATATCCGCCGTCTTGGAGGAACTCGAGGAACGCACCGTTCGTGACCATGTATCGATCGATCTCGAACGCGGGCACCTCCACGCCCATTTCGCCGAATTCATTGTCCCAGCCGAAACGGCCGGCCTCGCGCGGCATGCCGAGCACGGTCGTGCCGGCGGGCACGCGGACCATCGACGACAACGCGTCGCGCTGCTCCGTGCATGTCACGACCGGCTCGCGCAACGCGGTGTTTTTCTGCGCGAGCGGCAACTGATGGAGCATGTACGCGAGCGTTTCCGCGTGCATCAACCGATGCTCGATCGCGACGTTCAGCAACTGCACCGCCGCTTCGTCGTGCGCCGGGTTGCCGAGTTCGGCGAGCGCGGCGTCGATCTGCCGGCGCGCGCGCATCGCATACTCGCGCACGGCGTCGAGCGACGGCCAATCGCTGGGCTGATCGGTGGGAAAGCCGCCGTCTACCGGATCGATGCCGAACGCGAACAGCTGGTCGAGTTCCGGTGCGAAAGCCGGCAGATCGAACAGACGCTGGTCGAACAGATTGCGATCGAACGCTTCGAGATGGCCGATATAGAACACCACGCGATGACGCTCGCGGATCGGCCGTTCATAGAGGTAGTCGGGTTTGACGATTGCAAACAGGTCATCGGTTACTTGACGCGCGTCGTGCAGGCGCTGCACGAGCAGATGATGCGGGGCAGGGTCGCGATTCATTGGGGCCGGGTCTCCATGCAACACGGTCGCCGTGGGGGCGGTCTGAAAACTTTACCCCCTTGCAGACGGCGTGCCAAGACGAACCGAGCGACCGTTCAGCCCGGGCCAACCGCTCAGACCTGCCGCAAGCCTTCCAGATCGACGATGTGAATATGCTTGCCCCGCGTGTCGATCAGGCCACGCTTTTGAAATCTTGACAGGGTGCGGCTGACCGTTTCGAGCGTCATGCCGAGGTAGCTGCCCATGTCTTCGCGTGTCATGCGCAGGTTGAATTCCGACCACGAGTAGCCGCGCTGCGCATTGCGCTGCGACACGTCCAGCAGGAAGGCGGCGACGCGTTCGTCGGCGGACAGCGAGCCGAGCACCATCATCTGCGCGGCCTCGCTGACGATCTGCGCACCCAGCAGCTTGTGCATGCGCTCCTGGATCGAACCGATTTCGCGGCATAGCTGCTTCAGCGCACTGTATGGAACGATGCACACCGTGCTGTCTTCCAGCGCGACGGCGCTGCACGCATGGATGTCCGCGCTGATGCCGTCCAGCCCGAGCGGCTCGCCTGCAAGACGCAGGCCGGTGACCTGCTCGCGGCCGTCGCGGTGGACCATCACGGTCTTCATCGAGCCGGAACGCAGCGCGTAGATGCTGTCGAAGCGGTCGCCGCTGCGATACAGCGCTTCGCCGCGCGGCACCGAGCGCGCCGAACAGATCAGCGTTTCGAGCTTCGGCAGTTCCTCCGCCGACAGCCCCTGCGGCATGCAGATCTGACGCATCGAACAACTGGAGCAGCGCGCGGCGGTGCGTGCGGTGGCGCGTCCCGCCATGGACTCGCGGCTGCCGCTCGCGGCAGAGCCGGCGGAGCGGGTCGAGGAACGGGGCACAGCGGTGGGATTCAGCATGTTCTGCGCGCGATTGATATTGGTAGTGGTGAAATTGTCCCACCCGTTATGACCCTCAACAGGTGGCAAAGTGACGCGTTCGCTGCTTCGCTTTCCGAGCGGCGGTGGTGCCTCGACGAAGGTGGAAAGGTGAGCCGCCGCGGCTTATGTCGACGTCATGGCTCACCGTCTTGCGCGTGATGACCGTGTCAGACGGGTTGCTTGTCGGCGCCCGCGGCGGACGGCACCAGCAGAACCGGCAACGTGGCCTGGCGCACGCACCGTTCGGCGACGCTGCCGAGAATCAGCCGCTGGAAGCCACGCCGCCCGTGCGTGCCCATCACGAGCAGGTCGGCGTTGAATTCGGCGGCGGCATGCAGCACGATCTCGGCGACATCGCCGAGCGACGAAGCCTCGGAAACTCCCGGGTCGCCCTTCACACCTTGCTCGGCCATCACTTTCGAAAACTCGGCGCGCAGCTCCTGGCCTTCCTCGATCAGGCGGTTGCGCAGGATCGACGGGTCGTAGCCGGGCGCCTCGAAGTACATCGGCGTGTTTTCGACGACATAAAACGGCCGCAGCACAGCGCCATTCGATTTGGCGAGTTCGAGCGCCGCTTCGAACGCACGGCGCGAGGTATTGCTGCCGTCGACCGCTACAAGGATGCGTTTGTACATATCGGCTCCGCGTCAAAAAAGCGTCTGCCGCATTGCTAGCCGCGGCAGGGTTCTGTTGATCTTTTATACCAACGAAGCTTAGGTGATTGCGGGAAAAGATGCACCCGACCAGGATGTAAATCAAACATTTGCCAAATATTCAGGCCTGGCGCGGACAAAATGGCGGCCGCGGCGGCGCGCGCGAGTGGCCTTGCATGCTTGCAAACCGCATAAGTTTGCTGAAGCTGAAACAAGGTTGGCCTTACAATCAGGCCATATTCAGACAAGCTGGCCAGTCCGCTGATGAACGATCGAAAAACTAAGGGCTTACCCGACCAGATCTACGGCGACATTCTCAACCGCATCCTCGAAGGCGAGTACAAGGAAGGCGAGCGGTTGCCGACCGAGCATGCGCTGGCGGAGCGTTTCGCCACGTCCCGGCCGACCGTGCGCGAAGCGCTCGCGCGACTGCGTGCCGACGGCATCATCTCGACGCGGCACGGCTCGGGCACGACCGTCGCGCGGCGCCCCGACCCCGATGTGCGCCGCTTCGCGCCACTCGAGACGCTGTCCGATATCCGCCGCTGCTATGAATTTCGCATCGTGACCGAAGCGGGCGCCGCCGCGCAGGCAGCGCTGAAGGCCGACGCCCAGGACATCGCCGCGATCCAGCATGCGTGGGACGAGCTCGAGCGCATCATCGAGGCGCAGGGCATCGGCGCGAAGGACGACTTCCTGTTCCACCAGGCGGTCGCGCGGGCGTCGAAGAATCCGTTTTTCATCACGGTGATGTCGTTCATCGAGGAACAGATCCTGTTCAGCATGAACCTGTCGCGCAATCTGTCGCTGGTCAAAACGGTGGAGCGGCAGCGGCTGGTGCAGGCCGAGCACATGGCGGTGCTCGACGCGATCCGCCGCAAGGACTCGGCGGCCGCGGGCGCCGCGATGCGCGCGCATCTCGAGAACGCGCTGGAACGGATGTTCGGTTCCTGAGCCGACGCGCGCGGGTGAAGGTGTCGAGATTTTCGGTGACGCCAGGCTCCGGCGCGGCTCAAGCCGCGTCGGCGACCGGCCCGAATAGCGAGGTCAGCGTTTTCGCGCTTACCGCGACGTCGAGCGCAATGGCCCGCTCGACGCCGATCTGCAGCGGCGGCCCGAGCCGGCTGATATCGAGCCCGGCACGGCGCAGCATGCGCTCGATCGGCGTGGTGGTCACCGTGACGTAATGCGTAATGCCCATGCGCTGTGCGAAACGCATCACTTCCTGAATTGCGCGGATTGTCATATCCGTGAAACCAAAAGACTGTTCCTCCCCGTCGGTTTCGATCGCCCAGCGGCTCAGTTCCCAGATATGTCGGCCGACCGGCGCGGCTGCGCCATGCAGCAGTTGCGGGAAGGTGTCCTTGAGCATGTTCGGACCTTCGGTCGGCATCAGTCGCCAACAGCCGCGCAACCGTTCGTCTTCGCCCTGAATCAGCATGTAGTACGGCCCGAGCGCGTCATAGCCGTCTATCTCCATTCCCGCGATGGTCGGAATTTCCCAGCCGAGCCGGCCGTGAAAGACCCGGGCGCGCAGCCGGTACATCTCGTTGATCAGTTCGTTGTCGAATTCCTGCCGGAGTCCAATACGGATCGTGGTTTGCATGACGTTCTCCTGTGCGTGTTGGGGCTGCCAGATACGCAGGAAAACTTATGCATTCTGAATCTTTGCGCCACCTACCTACCTGGATAGGTGTGGATGCTTATCGGGTATCGCAAAATTCATCCACGTAACCGCCCCCAACCTACAAGGGTCCAAAATGGAACTCCTCGACAATCACTGGCAACCGCAAACCCACCTCCAGGCGCGCCCCTCGGAGGTCTCTTCGGCAGTGGATCGTGTTCTGATCATTGCCTACCGGAAGAAGAAAAAAGAGAGCCAGCGTCGTTTCTGGGCTCGCTTCGGCGTCACGCAGTCGCGCGGCAGCCGCTTCGAGTCGGGCGCGGAGATCCCGGCGCCGGTGTCGATCCTGCTTGGCCTTTACTTCATGAAAACCGTGTCGGATGCCGATCTGGGTCGCGCCGAGCGCGTGATGTACAGCCGCGACGCGGCCGCGCTGCTCAACCCGGGTCAATAAGCCCAAGCTGGGCCGCGATCACGGCGGCCGCGCGCCGTGAATTCACGCCGAATTTCGCCCTGATGTTTTTCATGTGGAAGTTCACCACGGCTTCCGAACAACTCAGGATGTGGGATATCTCCCACGTGGATTTGCCGCGTGCGGTCCATTTCAGGCATTCGCGCTCGCGCGGAGTCAGCTTCGGCATCAAGCTCTGCGCATGCGAATCCAGATGCTGTTTGCTGGTGTCGATCACGAGGTCGCGCAACAGCACGAGGTTCGGCAACGCGGCGTTCACATGGCGCCTGAACCCGTCCGACGGCTTGTCGTCATTGACGAAGCACATCATGCCGGCTTCCTGATTCGGCCCGTGAATCGGCAGCGTCACACCCGCACCCAAGCCGTACGAGCGGGCTTCCTCGTACAGGGCTTGCTGTGGCGGGGTGGCGAAAATCTCCGGCGTCCAGATGAGCGGCGCGGAGCGTGACAGGCAGTGCGCGACCGTCGGGTCGATATGCACCATGCCCTGTTCGTCATAGGTCTGCCGCCATGCCGGCGCGTAAGTGCTGCGCAGGTAAGCGTCCTCGAGACGCATGGTGGGCCGGGGCAGCATCGCGACCAGTATCCTGTCGAAGCCCCACGTTTCGGCGAGGCCCGTAATCGCGCCGAACCATTCCGCCTCGTCGGCGGCGTCCAGTAGCGGTGCCATCTGCTCGATAAAGTGTAGCGACAATTTCTTGGCTCTCTCAGGCTCGCAAACATCCCATTCGCGGTTATTGGCAGACAAACTTCGGTCCGCTCTTTTGGTCCGCATAATCTATCACTAAAAACTCGAAAGCAATGCGCTGGCGCTCCGCGGGGTAAACGATAGCAGCCATGTGATAGCAGGGACGGCGTTGCCTATTATTATGCTGATTGAAATAGACCTTTAACCCGCCCGGGGTGTCGGGCGAGAAATGCGGCTAATCCGCATCCGGCTACCGCATTTTAATATGTTTCATTGACAGCATTATTTCTTTCGTGCTTCGGAATTAATCGCATTTATTCGATTATTTGGGAAAGCGGGTTATTTGCGCGTCGAGTCGGTCCTGCCAAAAAAAGCGCCTGCGCCGTTTCCATGTGGGCGGCGGCATCATTGTTATACAAAAGGAAATCTCGTGAACGGCTCCCGGGCAATTCGCCGCCGGCGGCATGCTGGTGCGACCGCCATGCGCAGGTTGTTTGACGACATTGTGATGCCGATGCTACCGTGAAACCTCCGCCCAGCGCGTTTCGCGCGTCAGCCATCATGAACGAATCTCCGCTCCGCGACGGCGAGTTCGCCGCGTCGGTCATGGCCGTGCCGCCGCTCGCGCGTCGCGCCGACTACACGCTCGACCCTGCCCAGAATTTTGCGCTGATCCGCCATATCGAAGCGGGTGGCGTACGCACGCTACTGTATGGCGGCAACGCGAACCTCTATCACGTCGCGGTCAGCGAATACCGCGAGCTACTGGACCTGCTCGCCGAGGCCGCGAGTCCGGGTACACGCGTGATTCCGGCGCTCGGTCCCGACTACGGCAAGATGCTCGATCAGGCGCGCATCCTCGCGCAGACGCGTTACCGCACCGCGATGGTGCTGCCGCTCGGCGGCTTTACGACGTCCGAGGGCGTCGAGACGGGCCTCACGCGGATCGCCGACACGGCCGGCATGCCGCTCACCTTGTATATCAAGAGCGAAAACTATGTCGCTGTCGATACGCTCGGGCGGCTCGTCGAGCGTGGCACGTTGAGCGCGGTCAAATACGCGATCCCGCGCGACGATCCCGCCGACGATCCGTATCTGCGCCGGCTGCTGCAATGGGTGCCGGCCGCGAAGATCGTATGGGGCATGGGCGAGCGGCCGGCGCTCGTGCATCTGCGCGAATTCGGGCTGGCTGCGTGGACGACCGGTAGCGGCTGCATCGCGCCGAGCATGGTCATGGCGCTGCTGGGCGCCGTGCAAAGCGGCCGGAGCCCCGACGGGACCGATAGCGCGGACAACGACACCGCCCAACGTTTGTACGATGCATTCATGCCGCTCGAAACGCTGCGTAACGACATCTCGCTGATCCGCGTGCTGCACGATGCGATCACATTCACGGGCCTCGCCGACATGGGGCCGCTGCTGCCACTGCTCAGTTCGACGCCGCGCGAGCATCATGCGAAGATCGCTCAGACCGCGTGCACGCTGCTCGCTCTCGAGCGCGAGTTCGCGCCCACCCAATCGAACCGCTCCGACACGCAGGCAAGCACATGACCGATCACAGTAGACGCTATCCCGATCCCTCCATCCGCGTGTTCGATCCACGCTTCAAGTCGTTGATCATCGCGTCGGCGTCGGTCGAATGCCTGTATCAGGGCACGCGCTGGTCGGAGGGGCCGGTGTGGTTCGGCGACGGCCGTTATCTGCTGTGGAGCGATATTCCGAACGACCGCATCCTGCGCTGGGACGAAACGACTGGCGCGGTCAGCACGTTCCGTCAATCGTCGAACAATGCGAACGGCCATACGCGCGATCGCGAAGGGCGTCTCGTCAGTTGCGAGCACCTGACGCGGCGCGTGACGCGTACCGAGTACGACGGCTCGATCACCGTGCTCGCCGACCGCTATCAGGGCAAGCGCTTCAATTCGCCAAACGACGTGGTCGTCAAATCGGACGGCTCGATCTGGTTTACCGACCCGACCTTCGGCATCGAAGGCTTCTACGAGGGCGAGCAGCAGCAGTCCGAACTGAAGCCGTGCGTGTATCGGATCGACGGGCAGACGGGCGAGGTCTCGATGGTCATCGACGACGTGCTCGCCCCGAACGGCCTCGCGTTTTCGCCGGACGAGTCGCTGCTGTACGTGGTCCAATCGCGCGGCGAGCCGCGCAAGATCCGCGTATTCGATGTCGAGGCCAATGGCAAAGGCACGACGGTGTCGAACAACCGCGTGCTGATCGATGCGGGTCCGGGCACCCCCGACGGCTTTCGGGTGGACGTGCACGGCAATCTGTGGTGCGGCTGGGGGATGGGCACCGACGAACTCGACGGCGTGCGCGTCTTCACCGCGCAAGGCGAGCCGCTCGGCCATATCGCGCTACCGGAGCGTTGCGCGAACGTTTGCTTCGGCGGACGGCATCGCAACCGTCTGTTCATGGCGGCGAGCCACGGCTTGTATTCGCTGTTCGTCAATACGCAGGGCGTGCGCGGAGGTTGAGCAGTTGTCCGCTAACCAGACAACTTGTGTTGCAGCCACTGCGGATGCTCGGGTTTGCCCTTAATTCGCGTTACCAGGCATTGAACGGCAAGGATTTCACGTCAATCGAGCCGTTTTCGTCCAGGCCCCGCGCTCTGGACTATTTGCTTGACATCGGCTGTTGCGCTTCGCTATGTTCCCTTGGTAGAAAGATACCGTCCGCACGCAACACATCGACCAGCGGGCTTCCATACCAAGAAGCGAGGAGACGTAATGACTGTTTCGCACAGGCTGTCGTTCAAGCTGGTATCCGTCTGTATCGCCGCAAGCGCGGCGTTCGCCGTTGCCGCGCACGCGGCCGATCCGGTCACGATCAACATCGTCGACGTGGCCGGCGATCTTCAACTCACGCAGAAGGGCTTCGAGGCGTTCAAGGCCAAGAACCCGAATCTCGTCGCGAACATCACGTTCACGAACGCTCCTTCGCCGCAATTGCCCGGCAAGATCAAGGCGATGCAGGCCGCGGGACGCTCCGATATCGACCTCGTATTGACCGGCACCGACGCGCTCGCGGCCGGCATCGAACAGAACCTGTGGATCAAACTGCTGCCCGATAACGCGGCGCAGTTCCCCGGTGTGCTCGACAAGTACGCGCCGGGCCCGCGCAAGATGCAGGATCTCGCGCAGGGCTACGGGCTCGAGGTCGCATATATGCCGGCTGGTCCGCTGCTCGAATACAACCCGGCCAAGGTCAGCGATCCGCCGAAGACACCCGAGCAACTGCTGCAATGGTGCAAGGCCCACCCCGACAAGCTGATCTACGCGCGGCCGGCCAATTCCGGTCCTGGCCGCACGTTCCTGATGGGCTTGCCGTACGTGCTCGGCGACAAGGACCCGCAGGACCCGGTGCACGGCTGGGACAAGACGTGGGCGTACCTGAAGCAGCTGAACGACTGCATTCCGTACTATCCGGGCGGCACCTCGGCGGTGATGAAGGAACTGGGCGAAGGAACGCGCGACATGACCGTGACCGTGACCGGCTGGGACATCAATCCGCGCGCGCTCGGCATCGTGCCGGCCGAATTCCGCGTACAGCCGTTCGACAACATGACGTGGGTCAACGACGCGCACTACATGGTGGTTCCGAAGGGCGTGCCGAAGGAAAAGCTCGACGTGCTGTACAAGATGATGAACTTCATGCTGGAGCCCGCGCAGCAGGCATTGACCTACGACGACGGCTACTTCTACCCGGGCCCGGCGATCAAGGGCGTCACGATCGAGCAGGCGCCCGCGCATAGCCAGGAGGTGCTGCAAAAGTATGGCCGGCCGGAATACGCGAAGATGTTGAGCGATCGTCCGCATGCGATGCCGCTGAATGCGGCGGCAATGGTCGCGGCCTTCAAGAAGTGGGATACCGACATCGGCGCGCAGAAGACCCGTTAGGCCTTCACCATTGCGACGGAAAACGAGGCGAAACGCAGCGCGGCGTGAGGTAGCGCCGCGCTGCGTGTTTGCGGCGATCATCCGCGCCTCGGCTTAACTGCTGATGCGCCGCGCGCACCGCACGCGCGGCACTTGCGACCCCCGTCGTCTCACGCGGATCAGGAAACCGTATGAAGCATCACTTTGAGCAGTTGCGGCTCGACTCGGTGAGCCGCAGTTTCACGAACGCGCAAGGTCACGCGATCGCCGCGCTGCAGGGTCTCGATCTGACGATCCGGCGCGGCGAGTTCATCGCGCTGCTGGGACCGTCGGGTTGCGGCAAATCGACGGCGCTGAACTGCATCGCCGGATTGCAGCCGCTCACCGGCGGCGGCATCTGGCTCGACGAGCGGCGCATCGACGTGCTGCCGCCGGAAAAGCGCGGCTTCGGCATGGTGTTCCAGAACTACGCGCTGTTCCCGCATATGAGCGTGCTCGACAACGTCGGCTTCGGGCTGAAGATGCGCGGCGTCGGCAAGAGCGAGATCGCGCGCCGTGCACGCGAGGCGTTGAAACTGGTGCAACTGACAGGGCATGAGCAGAAGCTGCCCGGCCAATTGTCCGGTGGCCAGCAGCAGCGTGTCGCGATCGCGCGTGCGATCGTGATCGAGCCGCCACTGATCCTGATGGACGAGCCGCTGTCGAATCTCGATACGAAGCTGCGCATCGAAATGCGCGCGGAGATTCGCCGCATCCATACGCAGCTCGAACGCGCGACGCTGTACGTGACGCATGATCAGGACGAAGCGCTGTCGATGGCCGATCGCATCGTCGTGATGAGGGAGGGCGTCGTGCAGCAGGTCGCGACGCCGAAAGAGGTCTATACGCGGCCGCGCAATCTGCATGTCGCGCGCTTCGTGGGCTATCGCAACGTCGCCGAGTTCACGCTGGAGGGCATGCAAGGCGAGGGCGTGGTGGTCAGTGCGAACGGCGTGCGGCTGATCGGCACGGCGATGGCCGGCTTCGACGGCAAGCGCGTGAGCGTCGCGCTGCGCCCCGAAGACATGGAACGTGCCCAGCCCGGCGCCGACAACGCGTTCGAGGCGCTGATCGACGCCGTCGAATACGGTGGGCACGATTCGCTGCTGCGCGTGAAGACCGCGTTCGGCGACGTGTGGGCGCGCGTAACCGGTGAATGCGCGGAGGGTGAGCGCATCATGCTGCGCGTGCGGCCGTCGTGCGTGCTCGTCTACGATGCCGAGGCCGCATGAACACGCCGACGCTCGTCCTCCCGCTTACTCCCCGCGCGCCGCGCGATGCCAAGGCCTGGCTCGTCGCGCCGGCGCTGCTCTTTATCGTCGCGCTGTTCATCTATCCGTTCGCGTACGGTCTCGCGCTGTCGTTCCGGCCGATGAACGGCGGCGGTCTATGGGCCAACTATCTGACGTTCTTCACCGACACGTCGATGTGGCCGACGATTCTCGTCACGCTGAAGCTGTCGGTGCCGGCCACGCTGATCAATGTCGGCGTGTCGGTGCCGGTCGCGTTCGCGCTGCGCCGCTACTCGCGTTATCAGAAGCTCGTCACGACGCTGCTGGTGATTCCGGTGACGCTCGGCACGGTGCTGATCGCCGACGGCATGCTCACGTATTTCGGTCCCCACGGCTGGCTGCCGCAGGCGTTGCAGGCGCTGCATCTGTACACGCAAGAGGTGCGGCTCACGCACAACTTCACGGGCGTGCTGCTGTCGCTGATCGTGTCGGGCTTTCCGTTCGCGTTTCTGTTGACGCTGTCGTACGTGACCGGCATCGACCCGACACTCGCGAGCGCGGCGGCGACGCTCGGCGCGAGTCCGTGGCAGCAGTTTCGCCGCATCTATTTCCCGCTGCTCGTGCCGGGGCTCACGATGGCCGCATGTTTGTCGTTCGTGCAGGCGTTCTCGGTGTTTCCGTCGGCGGTGCTGCTCGGCGCGCCCGCGGGTCCGACGCGCGTGATGTCGATTGCCGCGGCCGAAGCCGCGTTCGAGAGCTACGACTATTCGCTGGCGTCGGCGATCGCGATGGTGATGGGCTTCGTGCAACTGCTGGTGGTCGCCGCGCTGCTCGGCGCGCGCCGCTGGTTCTATCGTGGTCCCGTGACGGGAGGCAAAGGCTGATGACGACCGATCGTCGCGCGACGCAGCCCGACTGGCCCGCGTCCACCTCCGCTTCCGCATCCGCGGCGCCGCAGCCGGGCGATGGCGCCCGCGAGCCCGCGCAACACGCGCGTCAGCGAGCGAACCTGCCGGGCCGCATCTGGCAGGTGCTGGTGTGGGCCGTGATGGCGTTTTTCCTGATCAACGTCGTGCTGCTGATTGCGACGGTCGCGGTGAATTCGATCGCGACGCGCTGGTTCGGCACCGCGTTGCCGCAAGGTTTCACGCTGCACTGGTATGCGCAGGCGTGGAGCGACTTTCAGCTCGCGAGCGTGCTGTGGGTGACCGTGCAGGTGGTCGGCGCGGTCGTGCTGCTGTCGGTGCTGCTCGGCGTGCCTGCCGCGTATGCGCTCGCGCGCGTGCAATTCCGCGGTAAGCGCCTTGCGATGCTGATCTTTCTGCTGCCGTTGATGGTGCCGCCCGTCACCTACGGCATTCCGATGGCGACCGTGATGTACAAGGTCGGCCTCGCCGGCACGCTATGGGGTGTGATTCTTGCGAACCTAGTACCGGCGCTGCCATTCGTGATTCTGGTGATGACACCGTTCATCGAGCAGATCGATCCGAATCTCGAAGCGGCCGCGCGCATTTTCGGCGCGAACACGTTCCGCTACTTCCGTTACGTGCTGCTGCCGCTGCTCGTGCCGGGTATGCTGGCCGCAGGGCTGCTCGTGCTGGTGCGTACGATCGGCATGTTCGAGCTGACGTTCTTTACGGCCGGTCCTGCCACGCAAACGCTGGTGGTCGCGTTGTATTACGCTGTGTTTTCGACCGGCGTGCGCGCGCCGCAATCGATCGATGCGATGGCGATGATCTATATGGCGATCACGTTGATCTGGGTGCTGATCGCACTACAATTCGTGAGCCCGACGCAGATCGTGTCTCGCGTAAAGGAACAGCGGCGCTGACGCGTGGTCGGCGTCAATCGTGGAGTAGACGTTGACGAAGAGAAAGACCGCCGAGGAATTGCGCAGTCAGCGCTGGTATGGCGCGAACGATCTGCGTTCGTTCGGCCACCGCTCGCGCACCGCGCAGATGGGCTACAACCGGGAGGAATACGCGGGCAAGCCGGTCATCGCGATTCTCAACACGTGGAGCGAGATCAATCCGTGCCACACGCATTTCAAGCAGCGCGTCGAGGAAGTGAAACGCGGCATCTGGCAGGCCGGCGGCTTCCCGATCGAGTTGCCTGTGCAGACGCTGTCCGAGCCGTTCCAGAAGCCCACCACGATGCTGTACCGCAATTTCCTCGCGATGGAAGCCGAGGAGATGCTGCGCTCGTATCCCGCCGACGGCGTCGTGCTGATGGGCGGCTGCGACAAGACCACCCCCGCGCTACTGATGGGCGCGATCTCGATGGATCTGCCCGCCATCTTTCTGCCCGCCGGCCCGATGCTGCGCGGCAACTGGAACGGCGTGACGCTCGGCTCGGGTTCCGACTCATGGCGATACTGGGCCGACCTGCGCGCGGGTACGCTGACGCCGGAAGAGTGGCAGGGCGTCGAGGGCGGCATCGCGCGCTCGCCGGGGCACTGCATGACGATGGGCACCGCGTCGACGATGACCAGCGCGGCCGAAGCACTGGGCTTCACGCTGCCCGGCTTCGCGTCGACGCCCGCGGCCGATTCGCGTCATGCGCAGATGGCCGCGAAAACCGGCATGCGTATCGTCGAGATGGTGTGGGAGGATCTGAAGCCGTCGGACCTGATCACCGCGGCCTCGGTCGATAACGCGGTGACGACTTGCGTCGCGCTGTCCGGCTCGACCAATTCGGTCGTCCATATGATCGCGCTTGCACGGCGCGCGGGCATCGAGTTGACGCTCGATCGCTTCGACGAGATCGCGCGCCGCACGCCCGTGCTCGCGAACATCAGGCCGACCGGCGCGTATCTGATGGAGGATTTTTTCTACGCGGGCGGTTTGCGCGCGCTGCTCGCGGAACTGGGCGAGCTGATCGACGGTTCGCAGAAAACCGTGAACGGCCGCACGCTCGGCGAGAACCTCGCGGGCGCGCAGATTTTTAACGACGACGTGATCCGCCGCCGCACGAATCCGCTACTGCGCGACAGCAGCCTCGCGGTGCTGCGCGGCAATCTCGCGCCCCGCGGCGCGGTGATCAAGCCCGGCGCGGCCGAGCCGCATCTGCTCGTGCATACGGGCCGCGCGGTCGTGTTCAGCGACTACAACGACATGGCCGCACGCATCGACGACGACGCGCTCGACATCGACGAAAGCTGCGTGCTGGTGCTGCAGCACGCGGGGCCGGTCGGTGCGGGCATGCCCGAGTGGGGGCAACTGCCGATCCCGCGCAAGCTGCTGCAAAAAGGCGTGCGCGACATGGTGCGCATCTCCGACACGCGGATGAGCGGCACGAGCTATGGTGCGTGCGTGCTGCACGTGGCGCCCGAGGCGTTCGTCGGCGGGCCGCTGGCGTTGGTGCGAAACGGCGATCTGATCGAGCTCGATGTGCCGCGCCGCAGGCTGAATCTGCTGATATCGGACGAAGAGTTCGCGCGCCGCAAGGCCGCGTGGGTCAAACCGGCGGCGCGCTTCGAGCGCGGCTATGGCGCCCTGCATCAGGCGCACGTGATGCAGGCGGACCAAGGCTGCGATTTCGACTTCCTGCAGCGTGGCGGCGCGAGTCCCGAGAGCTCGGGCGAGCCGGAAATTCACTGACGCTCAATACCCGACGCGATACACGCGCCCCGTCTGCGCGCCTTCCACGCTGCGCAGATAAGCAAGCGCCGCGCGTTGCGCGCTGACGGGCTCGAAGCCGCGAAAGAACGGCGCATAAGCCTCCATCGATTCAGTCAGCACGGTCGGACTCACGAGGTTGATGCGCAGCCCGCGCGGCATCTCGATCGCCGCGCCACGCACGAAGCCTTCCAGCGCGAGATTGACGGTCGTCGCGCTCGCGCCCTGCGCGATCGGTTCGTCTGCCAGAATGCCGCTCGTCAGCGTGAACGAACCGCCGTCGTTCACATACGGCAGTGCCGCGAACACGACGTTGATCTGACCCATCAGCTTGTCGCGCAGCCCGACCCAGAACTGCTCGATGCTCATTTGCGCCAGCGGACCGAAATGCACGTGGCCGGTCGCGGTGACGACGCCGTCCACCTTGCCGATGTCGCGAAACAGCCGCTCGACGCTCGCGGGCTCCGTGCTGTCGACGTGATATTGCCCGCGCGTCGCGCCCACCTCGATCACCTCGTGACGCGCCTTCAACTCCGCGCTGACGGCCTGGCCCAGCGTGCCCGTGGCACCGATGACGACGATCCTTTTCATCCGCAACTCCGTTAAACGAACCAACGTTAAACAAAGCAAAGCACGCACCCGAATAAAACGGTGCGTGCTACGTGAATGCCTGATTTAATCGGAATAAACGCGGTAATTCAAACGCGCGCGTATAAAGGGATGATACGCGCGTCCGCCTATTTCACGCGGTGTAATTCGATAACGCGCGCGGGTCGCAAATGATTGAGCGCGTAGTGAATGCGCCCGCGCTCCTGGCGCTGTCCGACCGGACGCGGGTCGTTGTACTGGTTGTCGGCCGAGTAGACGGCGAGCGGTTCGACCATGCCCTTGTCGATTACCGCATAGCCGGGCTCGAGCGCGAGCAGCAGATGGTTGCCGCCGAGCCGGCTGTCGAAGCCGGCCATGCCGTCGAGCGCCTCGGGCACGCTGTTCTCGAGCGTTGCATTGCTGGTTGTGATTTCGTCGGGCGAGATCGCGCCGTGGCCCGCCAGACGGGCCGCTTCGTGGTTCTTGCCGTCGGTGTCGACGGTGCTGTCATGCGTGCGATCGTTGTGCAGGTCCGTGGTTGGCGGGTCCCTCGGGTCTGGTTTCGTGCCGGCGTTTTCGGGTTTGCTGATCGCGCTGTTCATCGTGCATCTCCTGAAGAGGACATTCGAAGAAAAGAGCAAAAGCCGTTCCGACAGACACGGCGCCGCTGTGCGCGGGAGTCGCGATGCGTTGTCCGCCAAGATTCGATGCGAGTGGCGTTGCCTCGCGATTGAATGGCGATGACGTGCGCGATTCATTTCATTTTTTTTAATGGACGCGTATTTCCTACAGAGTATGATTCTACTCCTGCGACCGACGCGCGGATAAATTGGCGGCATGCTCCGGCTGTTCAGCATGGTCGGAAAAAATTAACAAACAAATGGCCGCGCGACTGAGAAAATGTTACGGGGCTTCAGGGGCGGGTGACTCATGCACTTCGATGCTGCATTCACACATCGCGGCTATCTATTGAATTGCGAACCGGCGCGCTCGGGCGACGGCTTCTGGCAACCGTATGTGGTGATCTCGCGCTCGAGCGACGGCGAACTGGTCGCCAACCGTTTCTTCCCCACGGAACTGCGCTTCTCCGACGAAGCCGCCGCGATCGCACATGCGCGCGATTGGGCAGTGCGCTGGATCGACGCGAGCAGTCTGACAATCTGAAGTCAGGGAACGATGCGCGCGTGCCGACGCGCGCCGACGCATTGAATCCGGGCAGGTCTGCGCGCTGCCGGGCGGGCAGCGTTAAAACGCGGTAATCTCTGCTGGATAACCACTTTGAACCGTGCACGCTGCACGACGCCGTCCCTTATGCCCAACGAGCCTTCCCCGAACTGGGGCCTTGAACAGATCGTCGCCGACCTGCGCGCCTCGCGCGAGCAATTGCATCGCACGCGGCATCCGCTCGGCATTCGCGAATTGCCGTCGCGCGAAGCGGTGGTCAGTATCGTGACCGGTTTGCGCGCCGCGATGTTTCCGACGCACTACGGCGCGCCCGATCTAACCGACGAGACGGTCGACTACTACGTCGGCCATACGCTCGAAAGCACGTTGCGGCTGCTCGCCGAACAGATTCGCCGCGCGCTGCGCTTCCTGCCCGAGTTCGGCGCGACGTCCGACGCCGAGTTACGCGAGCGCGCGTTCGCAGTGGCGCGCGAGTTCGCGACGCAGCTGGCGGGCATCCGCGCGCTGCTCGTCAGCGACATCCAGGCTGCGTACACCGGCGACCCCGCCGCGCAGCACATCACCGAAATCCTGCTGTGCTATCCGGGCGTGTGGGCGATGACGCATCACCGGCTCGCGCATGCGCTGCATCGGCTCGGCGTGCCGCTGCTCGCGCGCTTCATCAACGAGATCGCGCACTCGGCGACCGGCATCGACATTCACCCGGGCGCGACGATCGGGCCGAGCTTCTTCATCGATCACGGCACCGGCGTGGTGATCGGCGAGACCGCGATCATCGGCGAGCGCGTGCGCTTGTACCAGGCGGTCACGCTCGGCGCGAAGAGTTTCGCGGCCGACGAGGACGGCACGCTGATCAAGGGTAACGCGCGGCATCCGATCGTCGAGGACGACGTCGTGATCTACGCGGGCGCGACGATTCTCGGACGCGTGACGATCGGGCGCGGATCGGTGATCGGCGGCAACGTGTGGCTCACGCATAGCGTGCCGCCGGGCAGCAGCGTATCGCAAGGCAAGATCCGCGAAGGAGAGCGCACCGACAACGGGCGGCAGTGATGCCCGCCCGGCCGCGGCCGGCTGCATCGCTGCGCTAGCTGATCGGCCAATGGCGTATCCACGGCAACGCATGCATGCCATGCAGCCACACATGCTCGCCGATGAACCACGCGGCCACCCACGACGCGGCGACGACGATCAGATCGCAGTGCCCGCTATTCCATAGATTCAACGAATGTCGCCCGGCGATCCACGGCACGCCGAGCGGATTCGGCCAGTCGGCGAGCAGATGCATCAGGCCGCCGCACGCGAAGCCGAACGCGGGCGCCGCGTAGATCGAATGTCCGAGCATGTGATACGACGCCGCGAGCAGCGCGAGCCAGCCGATGCCCCAATGCGTCAACGTGCGATGCGTGATCCACAGCCGCCGCGCGCGCGACCACCATGCAACTTCGAGCCAGTCCGGCGCGGTGCTGCCGGCCACGCCGGCGATGAAGCTCAGCAGCACGCCAGCGTGAAACGGGCCGCCGCCGCTGCGCGCGACGATCGCCGCCGCGATGATGCCGGCTGCGAAACCGGTCGCATGATGCGCTTTGCTGGATGCCATCGACACTCGCGGCACAGGTGCCGCGCCAAAAACAAAGGGCGGCTATGTTCGCAGATGAGCGCGTAAAAAAATAGCCGATGCGCGAGATAAAAATCGCGCATCGGCCTTCCGTAAATCGTGCGCACGGCGTTCAGGTGCGCCGCGTCGCTCAGGTCGCGCAGCGCGCGATATCGAAGCGCATTTCCTCTTCGGGCGGATCGTCGGGCGCATTGGCCGGATGAATGACCTTGATGACCGTGCTGCCGTTGAGCGGGGTCAGCGTGACGAAGTACGAGTTGTGCGAATCGGCGCCGACCGCGAGTTCGGTCGCGGCGCCGGTGTGCGCGGTACGCACGCGCGGCAGACGGTCTTCGAGACAGGCAGCGATGGACGCAGGCGTGCGTGAGGACGACACGTACACGAGCGGCGCGGACGCATCGCGCGCGGGGCCGCCCGACGAACCGCAAGCGGCGAGGGTGGCAGTGAGGGCGACAGTGGGGACAAGCAGGAGAAGTCTTTTCATGATCCGATCGTCGGCGTTCCCGGTCATGCATGGGAAGGTGAGGCGCGGGCGAAGCGCGTGCGCTGGCGGACAGCGCGATGCTTCGCGACGAAGCTACCGTGCCGGCGGCGCGCTTTCGCGGCGTCGCACGGCGGCCGGGGCAGTATACCGAGCATGCGTCGAGGTCGTCACTAGCGCGGCGAAGGGTTTATTGGTCTGACGGCAAACCGTAAGGCCCATGAAAAAACCCGCGACGTGATCGTGTCACGCGCAGGTTCGACCGCGGCGCGGAGGGATGGCCGCGCGCCGCAATGCCTGCACGCAGAGCGGGCGAAGAACCGCCGTCAGAAGCGATGCCGCACACCGACTGCCGCGGCCACCTGATTGCCGGTCGACGACGGCGCAAGCGTATTGATCGCCGCGACGTTCGCGCCGAAGTTGCCGAGTGCGCCCGACGCATGCTGGTACACGCCTTCGATATACACGTCGGTGCGCCTGCTCAGCGAGTAATCGCCTTGCAATGACACGGTGTGCCACTTCGGATCGCCCGAGCCGTTGGAGCCGCTCACCTTGCCGTCGGTGAACGTGTACGACGCGGCGAGGTTCACTGCCGGCGTCAGCGCATACCGGCCGTTCACTTCATAGTTGTCCAGATGCAGGTTGGTGCCCGCAATGCCAGGCAGCGTCGCGCCGCCGACGTTCACGCCGGTGATGCCGTCGAGTTGCGTATGTGTATAGACGAAGCCCGCGGTGGCCGGCCCGTAAGAGTAGTTGATGCCCGCGCCGAACGTGCGTTGCAGATCGGCCGCGATTGCCGCGGTGCCGTTTCCTTGCGACACGGCGCCGTTCAGATGCGAGCTGCCCGAGTTGTTCAACTGCAGATAGGCAGCGGCCAGGCTCAACGGACCGTTGTCGTACGAAGCACCCGCGCTCTCCATGCTCGATTGTTGGCGAACTGGCCGGCCGCGTTGCTGAAACCGTACAGGCCGCCGAACTTCAGGCCCGCGTAGTTCGCGCTCGAGTACTTGACGGCATTCCTGATCGAGAACGAGCCGGAAAGATTGTCGTTGTCGAACGGGTGGGCCGCGAGATTATTGCCGTAGCCCCCGCCCGCATCCGATAGCGGCGCCAGGTAGTCGCTGACCGAGTCGTACTGGCGGCCGAGCGTCAGCGTGCCGAACTGATCGCTCTTCAGGCCGACGAACGTCTGGCGATTGAACATCGTACTGCTTTCGGTGTTCTGGTCATTGTTCAACGGCGTGCGGCAAGCCTGCCGTGATGAGAGTTCTTTGCATGTTCGGGATTCACTCAGGGATGACTCGGCATGTTGACTGACGATTTCCGGTGAAGTGTAATTGCCGCTATGCAGATATTTAATTACGCGATTTACAACCGTTTATTTTCGAAGCCGGGATTTATGTGAATTAATCGTGTAAGTGCAGGTCGCCAAAAGCAAATCATTTTTAATGACGAATGGGCGGCTGCGATGTGAAGCCACGATGTTGCCGGACGGTTACGACGCAAAGGCTTCCCGGCGCGCACCGGATGCGCGCATTGGCACCGATTCCCACCATTTTGTGCAACGCAGTCTTACGTAGAAAGCGTTAAATCGCGATGGGATGCCACTTATAATTTACATAGACCCCTTCGACCAAAGGGTGTCTTTTTCATTTTTACACGCGGCTTTCGGGCCGCGTTTTTTTATCTGACGTTTAAAGCGGTCTTATACATTGTCGCGTAAGGTTAAATAGAATTTTTCGCCGCTCGAGGGGATTCGCCGTTCCGAACGCGCCTTGTCCGTTCGTCAGAGCGAGCGGGGCGAAGCGGGCCGGGCAGGTAGAATCGCGGGTTCGTAATCTGTTTGTGCGCCCCGCGAAGTGAGTGAACCTGTGATGAACGACACGCCCTTTCCCTCGACCGACACGAATGCCGGGTCCTTGGCCGACGACTCGTCCGGACCGGACGAAAGCTTGCATGAAGAGCGTCTGTGGCGCGATAACGGCTGGACCGCGCGCATCATCAAGAACGAAGACGACGAAGGCTGGGCCGTCGAAATGATCAAGGACGGCGAGGCGGAGCCCGCGCTCGTCGGACCTTGGACGATGGGTCGCAACAAGAAGGATCCGAAGCCGCTCGACGTATCGGCGTTCAACACGCTGGTGAAAACCGCAGCGGAAGTGCTGCGTCGCCACGAGCAGCAACTGCGCGCGCAACTGCACAAGGCGGTGCGCGTGCCGAGCGCGGACGGCAACGACGAACTCGACATCACGCTCGACATCGTTCCGGACGAGGACGAGCCGTACGCGCTGTTGAGCGCGCTCGATATTTTCGGCGAGCAGATCGCGCAGGTGCAGGTTGCGCCGACCTTCAAGCTCAGCAAGGCGAGCGCCGCCGCGTGGGTGGCGAACGAGTTTCGCCGGCCGGGGTAAGCGGCCGTCGTAGGCGCGGTTGCGTCGTGATCGGATCGTCTTAGGCCATCCGGCTGAGGAGCCAGCGAACGGGAATCTCGCGATAATTTGCGGTCTCCTTTGGCGGCCTCGCGAGGTGGACTTGAAATGGATTTTGATGTTGCGACGAGGGTTTTATCGACGTGGCGAACGTTCGCTATGACCTCGCTCATCTGCTTGCCAGCGCGTTCACTTTCGCGATTCCCGCCTCGCAGCGATTTCCTGCAGTGACGGCAACGGTCCACGTCGAATACACGTCACATTGCGTGTCGTTTGGGAGCGGGCGCGACCGGGCCACTCGATTTCGAAGTGCTCGGCGACGCGCGCACAATATTCGATCATCGCAATGTGGCGCGCGCGTTTTGCCCCGACCGACACCGCTGGTCGCTCAAGCTGCCGGCGATCATCGCGCAGTTGGCAAGATTTGAGAGGCGAATCGATCCGCGACCCGAGCCTGAGTCGGCACTAGAAAAGAACTGGATGTGTGAGAGTGGCCTGGCCAGAAACAGGTGAGGCCCCGCGCGGGGGCCTCATGACTTCGCGGGAGCGCTTGATCGGTGCGACCGACGTAACCAGCACGGCCGGACCCTGTTGACCAGGAGGCAGATAGACGCCCTTGCGGAGCCCCGAAAAATCTATCTGCGGCAATTGTACCGTGCCAACCCCTGCTCGGAGCCATCTCAATACCGATGGCCGCAGCCAGCGCGTGCCGCCACCGCCTAGTTGCGCTTGCAAAAAATCGCGGTGATCAGTGGCGCGACGTGATGCACGATCGCCGTGCTGCCGGCGTTCTCGAGTGCGCTTTTAACCTTGTCGTCGCCGCCGAACACGACGGCGCCATACGCGGACTGCGCGACCGGTTCGCCGTCGCCGACCCGGAACATCGGGTCGTCTTTTTCGAAGCCCACCACCGCGAATACGCGGAAACCGAACGCGGTCAGATGCGCACCCGGCATCGGCGAGAACGCGTTGATCGAGTTGCTTTCGACGTGACTTGGCTTCGGGTTGATCAGTTGCTGCTGCATCAAATCAGCAATGAACTGGTGGCCGCTCTCATTGCATACCAGTGGCGCGTCGAGCTCCACGGCGAACGAGGACAGCGGCAGCGCGGCGGCTGCGGCAAACAGCAGAGGGGCAAGAAAACGGTTCATGAGTGTAGGCGGGCGTCCACAGTCGATGTCGTGGATTAGCAACCACTGCGCCATCCCCCGGAGGGAGCTAGCGGGGCTGCACATCGAACAGATTCCACGTGACTGGCACAACTGGATTCGCACTTTACAGCGATTCGGCGAATTCCGCTTTGTGGCGGACACACGAACGGTATCTGCGAAATTGCGGGGAAACATACGACAGAACAGCAAGCTTTCAGAATCCCGTATATATTTCCGCCTTATGACTTCGCAACCCCGACCTCCAATAAACGTCCCGCCTCCACGTACGTGGGACGCCCGGCTCGCCCGCCGGCTCGTGACACCGCTAATCGATACCTGGGTCACCCCGAATCATTTGACCACGCTGCGCCTGCTGATCGGCGTCGCAGGCGCGCTGTGCCTTGCGCACGGGGGATTCGCGTGGGCCAATGCGGGCGCACTTCTGATCGTTCTGTCCAATTTCGTCGATCACACGGACGGCGAACTCGCGCGCGTCGGCGGCAAGTCGAGCCGTATCGGTCATTTTTACGACCTCGCCTGCGATGCGCTCGTGACCGTGATGCTGTTCGTCGGCATGGGTATCGGTGTCGGCGGTGCGCAGATCGATGCTTTGAAGTTCGCTCCCGGCGCGCTCGGCGCGGTTGCGGGTGTCGCGGTTGCCCTGATCTTCTTTTTGCGCATGCGGATCGAGGAAATGGTCGGCAAGGCCGGCACGAAGCAGGCGTCGGTGGGGGGCTTCGAAACCGAGGACGTGCTCTACCTGTTGCCCATCGTCACGCTGACGAATGTCGTCGCGCCGTTCGTGGTGGTCGCGTCGATCGGCGCGCCGCTGTTCGCCGCCTGGGTGGTGATCGACTACTGGCGCGTCGCGCGCCGCAGCGCTCGCCCGACGGCCAAGGCCCCCAGCGCTTCCGAAACCAGTCAACAGTGGGCCGGCAAATGAATCTGCACGCCGAAGACGACGTGATCGCGCCCGTGTCGACAGGCACGCCCGTCGCGGCGCTCACGCCCGCGCCCGATGCCGACCGCGCGGTCGCGAGCCGTACCCGCACGTTCGACAACGCGCGTCTGCGCAAAGACTTCGCCGCGCAGGACGCGTTTCTGTATCTGGAAGATTTCCTCGCGCCGGAAGTCACCGCGCAACTGGTTCACAGCGCGCGCTCGCTGCTCGACGAGGTGAACCGCAACTATCTGCCGGGCCACAAACAGGGCGGCAGTGTCAGCCGCCATACGATCGACCGTCTCGCGCCGTTCATCGCCGAGCTGTATCGCTCGAAGGAGTTGATCGGCTGGCTCGAGCAGCTGAGCGGCGACCAGTTGCAGGTGTCCCCCGCGGACGATCCGCACGCGTACGCGCTCTACTACTACACGCGCCCCGGCGACCATATCGGCTGGCACTACGATACTTCGTATTACGACGGGCGCCGCTACACGCTGCTGCTCGGCGTGATCGACGAATCGTCGTGCCGGCTCGACTACGAACTGCATACCCGCAATCCGCAGGTGCCGGACCAGCCCGGCTCGGTGCAGATTCCACCGGGCGGCCTCGTGTTTTTCGATGGCGACAAGCTGCGGCATCGCATTACGCCGGCCGGCCCGAACGAGATTCGCGTGTCGCTGACGTTCGAATACGTCACCGATCCCAATATGCGGCCGTGGCGCCGCTTCGTTTCGAACATGAAGGACGCAATCGCGTATTTCGGTTTCCGTCAGGTGTTCCGTCAGATGGCCTCGCGCGGCAAGGACGCCGCATGAGTCGCGCCGCGCTGCTTCTGCTGTCGATCGGCTCGGCGCTGTTCGTCGGCCTGCTCGCGTGGCAGGGCTTCGGCTCGGTGGCGTCGACCTTGCTCGCAGCCGGCTGGGGGCTCGCGGTCGTCGCCGCGTTCCACGTGGTGCCGCTCTTGATCGATGCGGCCGCGATCGCGGTGCTGTTCAAGCGCGCCCACCCGTCCCATGACGGCGCGCATGAAGGTCCGGCAAGCCGCGCGCGAGCCGGACTCTCGCTGCGCGATGCGCTGTCCGCGCGCTGGATCGGCGAATCGGTGAATAGCCTGCTGCCCGCTGGACAGATCGGCGGTCCAGTGGTGATGGTGCGGCAACTGTCGCAGCGCGGCATGCTGCTGCGCGACGCGGCCGCCGCGATCACAGTTAGCACGACCTGGCAGGCGCTCGCGCAAATCGTGTTCGCGCTCGGCGGCCTCGCGATGTTCGGCGCCTACGCCGCGCACGGCACGCTGCACGACCTGCGCACCGCGACGCTGATCGCGACCTGCGTGCTCGGCGCGCTGATCGCCGGGTTTTATTTCGCGCAGCGGCGCGGCCTGTTCGGCCGTCTGCTCGCAGTGGTGTCGAAGGTGTTCGGCAAGCGCGACTGGTCGTCTCTGATGACGCGCGCGGAAGCCGTCGATGCCGCCGTGCAGTCGCTGTACCGCGAGCGCGGCCGCGTGGCGGCGAGCTTTGCGCTGAGCCTCGTCGGCTGGGTCGTCGGCACGGTCGAGGTTTGGCTCGCGCTGCGTTTTCTCGGCCATCCGGTCGGCTGGATCGACGCGCTGCTGCTGGAAAGCATCGGCCAGGCGATTCGCGGCGCGGCCTTCATGATTCCGGGCTCGCTCGGCGTGCAGGAGGGCGGCTATCTGCTGCTCGCGCCGCTGGTGGGTTTGCCGCCCGACGCGGCGCTGGCGTTGTCGCTCGCCAAGCGTGCGCGTGAAATCCTGCTGGGCCTGCCGGGCCTGCTGGTATTGCACTTCAGCGAACGAAGCTGGCAACGTCGGCGCGCCCCGCGGCGTGTGCCGGTTGCCGATTGACCTCCGTACTTTTTTCAAAGGACCGCGCATGCGCGCCATCATTCTCGCAGCGGGCCTCGGCCTGCGTCTCCAGCAGCCGCCGCAAGCCCAGTTTCCGAAATGCCTGTTGCAGTTCGACGGCATGAGCCTGCTCGAACGGCATCTGCAGATGCTCGAAACCGCCGGCGTGACCGACGTCGTGCTGGCGCTTGGTTTCCAGCCGGAATCCGTGCAGGCGGAACTCGCGCGCATCAACTGGCCGCATAAGGTCGAGACGGTGCTCAATCCGCGTTTCGATCTGGGCAGCGTGCTGACCGTGCACACCGTTGCCGACGCGTTGACGCGCGGCGGCGACGTGCTGCTGATGGACGCCGACGTGCTGTACGACGAGCGCATCCTGAACGCGCTGGTGGCGGGGGAGTCGGTCAACCGTCTGCTGATCGACCGCGATTTCGAAGCGGGCGACGAGCCGGTCAAGCTGTGCCTGAAGGACGGCGTGCCGGTCGAATTGCGCAAGCAGCTCGCGGTCAATCTGGAGTTCGACACGATCGGCGAATCGGTCGGCTTCTTCCGCTTCCGCGAGGAAACCGCACGACGCTTTACGCAGATCGTCGCGGGCTATATCGACAGCGGCCGCGCGAACATGCCGCACGAAGAGGCGGTGCGCGACCTGCTGCTCGAGCGCAGCCAGGTATTCGACACGGCCGACGTGACCGGCGCGCCGTGGATCGAGATCGACTTCCCGAACGACGTCGCGCGCGCGGCCGACGAAATCCTGCCGCAGTTGCAGCCGCTCGTCAGCGCATCGCGCTAAAGCTTCCGCCGCGCGCCAGCGCGCCTCACGGCGCGCGGCAATCCCCTCGCGCGGCAACATTTGTTGCCGCCGCAATGCCATAATCGGCGCTTTCCATTGATGGCGGGCCGCCCGTCGCCATGACATGCTGCTCGCTTTAGGCGCTTTCATCGTTCCGCTGATCGTCGCGTGCGCGATGTTCATGGAAAACGTGGACGGCACGGTCATCGTGACGTCGCTGCCGGTTCTGGCGCGCGACCTCGGTCATGATCCGATCACGCTGAAGCTTGCGGTTACCGCGTATGTGATCGGCCTCGGCGTTTTTATCCCGATCTGCGGCTGGGTCGCCGACCGCTTCGGTTCGCGCACCGTTTTCCGAACCGCGATCGGCATCTTCATGGCGGGCTCGCTGCTGTGCGCGGCGTCCACTTCGCTCGATACCTTCGTGCTTGCGCGCTTCGTGCAGGGCATCGGCGGCGCGCTGATGGTGCCGGTGGGGCGCATCATCATCTTCCGTTCGCTGCCGAAGTCGGAGTTCATTCGCGCGATGAACTATCTGTCGGTGCCGGCGTTGCTCGGTCCGGTGGTTGGGCCGCCGCTTGGCGGCTTTATCACGACCTATCTGCACTGGCGTCTGATTTTCGTGATCAATGTGCCGATCGGGCTGCTCGGCATCTGGCTCACCAACAAGTACATCGCCAATACGCGCGAGCCGCATCCAGGCCGGCTCGACTGGTTCGGCTTCTTGCTGTCGGCAAGTGGCGCTTCGCTGTTCATGCTCGGGCTCTCGCTCGTCGGCGGCGAACTGGTGTCGACAGGAGAATCGGTGGGCATGTGCGTGACCGGCATCGTGCTGCTGCTGGTTTATGTGCTGTACGCGAGCCGCGTCGCGTTGCCGGTGCTCGATCTGCGTTTGCTGCGCATTCCGAGTTTTCATGCGAGCGTGATCGGCGGTTCGCTGTTTCGTATCGGTCTTGGCGCGGTGCCGTTCCTGTTGCCGCTCGCGTTGCAGGAAGGGCTCGGCATGACCGCGTTCAGAGCCGGCGCGATCACATGCGCGTCCGCGTTCGGTTCGATCTTCATGAAGACGGTGGCGTCGCGCATTCTAGAACGCTTCGGCTTTCGCACCGTGCTGATGGTCAACGCCGCGTGTGCGGGTCTGGCGATCGCCGTGTACGGGTTGTTCTTTCCCGGCACGCCGCATTGGGTGATCTGGTGCATCGTGCTGGTAGGCGGCTTCTTTCCCTCGCTGCAATTCACGTCGCTCAATACGCTGGCCTATGCGGATATTCCGAGCAGCGAGGTCGGCCGCGCAACGAGTGTTGCGAGCGTGATCCAGCAGATGTCGCTCGGCCTCGGCGTGACGATCTCGGGCATCGTGCTGCTGATTTCCCATCGTCTGCAAGGGCATCCGAACATCGTGTTCTCCGATTTCTGGCCGGCGTTTCTGGTCGTCGGTCTGTTCTCGTGCCTGTCGATTCCGATTACGCGGCGGCTGCCGCGAGACGCGGGTGATGAGATCGCGCGCGGCAGCCGCGGGCGCGCGTAAGTCAAGATACGGGCGCAGTCTTCTTAGCCCGCCTGCTCCACCGGCGTCACCGTCAACTCCAGCCGCTGCGCGCCGCGCAACACCGTCACGCTGACCGGCTTGTCGATACGCGAAGCGTCGAGCGTGCGTTGCAGACCATCCACATCCTGCACCGGCTGTGCGTCGATCGCGACGATCGTGTCGTCGGTGCGCAAGCCGCCGAGCGCGGCCGGACTGCCTTTGACGATCTCCATGACGTGCACGCCGCTTTGCGTGCCGAGCCCAAAGTAGCGCTGCACACGCCGCGACAGCGGCGTCGTCGTGCCGGCCACGCCGATATACGCGCGTCGCACGCGGCCATGCGCGAAGATCTGCATGATGACCCACTTCGCGGTATCGATCGCGGTCGCGAAACAGATGGCCTGCGCGCCAGGAATGATCGCGGTATTCACGCCGATCACCTGACCCGCCGAATTGATCAATGGTCCGCCCGAGTTGCCCGGATTCAACGCCGCGTCGGTCTGGATCACGTCGTAGATCATGCGGCCGGAGTTCGAGCGCAGCGACCGGCCCAGCGCCGAAACGACACCGGCCGTCACGGTCTGCTGCAGCCCCAGCGGGCTGCCGACCGCAATGGCGATCTGCCCGACGCGCAGCTTCGACGATTCGCCGAGTTCGACGTGCGGCAGCGGCTCCGGCGAACCGATGCGCAGCACCGCGAGATCGCTGCCGGGATCGTCGCCGACCAGATCGGCGTCGAACTTCGCGCCGTCGGCCAGCGTCACCTGGATATGCGTCGCGCCATGCACGACGTGGCTATTGGTCAGCAGGTAGCCGTCGGGCGTGAACAGAAAGCCCGAGCCGGTGCCGCCGCGCGCGCCGCGCCCATGCGCGGACGCGTCGCCGGGCAGCCGGCGTTCGACGGCGATAAACGCGACCGCCTGCTGCACGCGCTCCAGTGCGCCGATCACGGTGCGGGAGTAGGCGTCGAGCAGCGCGTCGTCGCCGTCGGTCAAAAGGTCGGTGGATTGGGGCCCGGGGGCGTCGGATGCGGCGCTCGACAGGTCATCGATGAAGCGTGGACGGCTTCCCATAACGATGCTCCGGATAGACGGGCTGCGAGATGCGGGGCGTCGCGCGCGTTTTCAAGGGCGTCTGGGGCGGGGCGCCCGGGGCCGTCGCCGCGGGCCGCACTGGCGGCCATCGCGTGTGAGACACTTTCCGGGGCGGGCCGTCGCTCGCCGCTCGCTCGCGCCACGGAGAACTACTTCATGTCCGCATCTACCGCTTCAGCGCCGCAACCTCCGCAGCCGGATCCACGCATCGAGTCTCTGAGCGCGATCACGCTCGCCACCAGCGACATGCAGCGCGCCGTCGCGTTCTATGAAGCGCTCGGCCTCCCACTCAAATATGGCGGTCCGCGCGAGGCGTTCACGTCGTTCGCGTTCGGCAGCTCGTATCTGAACCTGATCGCCGATGCGCGTGCGCCGGTCAACTGGTGGGGGCGCGTGATCATCTACGTGTCGGACGTCGACGCGATCTATGCCAAGGCGCTGGCGGCGGGCTTGCAGCCGTCGTCCGCGCCCGCGGATGCGCCGTGGGGCGAGCGCTATTTTCATATCACCGATCCGGACGGCCACGAATTGAGCTTCGCGCGGCCGCTGCACTAGCCGAGGAGGCCCAGGCAAAACTCGCTATCATGGGTGTTACCACGCCTTCGCAGCGGCCGCCCACGCGGTAACACGGCTGACACCTCGCGCTTCGATAATCGAACGCGACCGCGTCGCGCTAGCCGCCGCGCGCCATCCCATTCCTGTTGCGAGGAGAGCCGCAATGAAAGAGCCGGACCCGAGACCCGATTTCGAATTGATGGCGGAGCGGCAACGCCGTTTCGAGGAAGACCTCATCGATGCCTATGACGAAGAACTCGAAATGGAGGTCGACGACCGCATCATCGACGGCCCGGCCGGCTTTACGCCCGAGCATCGCGAGGCGCGCAAGCAGTACTTCCGTGAACTGTTCCGGCTGCAGGGGGAACTGGTCAAGCTGCAGGACTGGATCGTCGCGACCGGACATCGGCTCGTCGTGATCTTCGAAGGGCGCGACGCGGCCGGCAAGGGCGGCGCGATCAAGCGCATCACGCAGCGACTCAATCCGCGCGTTTGCCGCGTGGCCGCATTGCCCGCGCCGAACAATCGCGAGCGCACGCAATGGTATTTCCAGCGCTATGTATCGCATCTGCCGGCGGGCGGCGAAATGGTGCTGTTCGATCGCAGCTGGTACAACCGCGCGGGCGTCGAGCGGGTGATGAACTTCTGCACCGACGAGGAATACGAAGAGTTTTTCCGCTCGGTGCCTGAGTTCGAGAAGATGCTCGTGCGCAGCGGCGTGCAGATCCTCAAGTACTGGTTTTCGATCACCGACGAAGAGCAGGAAATCCGCTTCCAGAACCGCATTCACGATCCGCTGAAGCAGTGGAAGCTGAGCCCGATGGATCTGGAAAGCCGGCGCCGCTGGGAAGCGTATACGCTGGCGAAAGAAGTGATGCTGCAGCGCTCGCATATTCCCGAGGCGCCGTGGTGGGTCGTGCAGGCCGTCGACAAGAAGCGCGCGCGCCTGAACTGCATTCACCATCTGCTGAGCCAGGTGCCGTATCACGACATCGAGCATCCGCACATCGAATTGCCGTCGCGTGTCTATCACGAGGACTATAGCCGCCAGCCGGTGCCTGAGGCGATGATCGTGCCCGAGGTGTACTAAAGCCGGATCGCATGAACGAGCTTGCCAACAAAAAAGCGCGGTACGTATAGAACGTACCGCGCTTTTTTTCGTGCTGCATTCCGCTGGAGCGGCGAACTTAGAACACCGATCGGAACACCCAGTACAACCCGCCCGCGAGCGCGATCGACGCGGGCAGCGTCAACACCCATGCAAGGATCAGGCTGCGCACGGTGGCCCATTGCAGGCCCGAGCCGTTGGCCGCCATCGTGCCGGCCACGCCGGAAGAGAGCACGTGGGTCGTCGACACCGGCAGACCGTAGACGTCGGCGGCACCGATCGTGACCATCGCGACGAGTTCAGCCGACGCGCCCTGGCCATACGTCAGATGCTGTTTGCCGATCTTCTCGCCCACCGTGACGACGATGCGCTTCCAGCCGACCATCGTGCCGAGACCCAGCGCGATCGCGACCGCCACCTTGACCCACGGCGGAATGAACTTGGTCGCGTGATCGATCTGCGTTCTGAAGTTGGCGATGACCTTTGCGTCCTCGGCCGAGAACTGCGGCTGATTGGCCTTCTGCATCAGACGGATCGCCTCGGACGTGACATACATGTTGTTGCGCACGTTATCGACGATGCCTTGCGGCACCGCCGCCATCGAGCCGAATTCGCCGACCTGGCGGCCGATCTGCTCGGTCAATTGCCGCAGCGCCGGCAGTGTGGCGGGTGTCAACTGACGGGTGCGCACGAAGGCCTCGACGTCGGCGCGCGGATCTGCGGACGGCCCCGCGCCCTGCGTGTAGCGCGCTAGCGTCGCCGCGGTTTGATGCGCGACCGCGACGAAGTTCTGCGTTTGCTCCGGCGTGACCGCTCGATTCAGTGCGTACGCAGTGGGCACCGTACCGATCAGGATCAGCATGATCAGCCCCATGCCTTTCTGGCCATCGTTCGAGCCGTGCGCGAACGACACGCCCGTGCAGGTCAGAATCAGCAGACAGCGAATCCAGAACGGCGGCGGCTCTTTGCCCTTCGGCTCGGCATACAGCGCGGGCACGCGCACGACGGCCTTCAGGATCAGCAGCAGCAAGCCCGCGAGCAGAAAGCCCACGATCGGCGAAAACAGCAGCGACTTGCCGACGCCGAGCGCCTGAGTCCAGTCGACGCCGCTGGTGCCATTCGCACCATGCATCATCTGATTCATCAGGCCCACGCCGATGATCGAGCCGATCAGCGTGTGCGAGCTCGAAGAAGGCAGGCCCAGGGACCACGTGCCGAGGTTCCAGATGATCGCGGCGATCAGCAGCGCGAATACCATCGAGAACCCGGCGCTGCTGCCAACCTGCAGGATCAGCTCGACAGGCAGCAGTTGCAGCACGCCGAAGGCGACCGCACCGCTCGACAACAGCACGCCGAGGAAATTCCACGCGCCGGACCAGACGACCGCGATATTCGGCGTCAGCGAGTGGGTATAGATGACGGTGGCGACCGCATTGGCCGTATCGTGAAACCCGTTGACGAACTCGAAGCCGAGCGCGATCAGCAGCGCGACGCCGAGCAACAGATAGGGCAGCACCGAGCTTTCGCGCACGGGCTGCAGATCGTCTATCAGATGAACGCCGCAGTACACGACGCCCGCGATGAGCAGGCCGGCGAAAATAACCAGGCCTGCGCTACGGCCCTTGCCGCTGGCGGCGCCTGGTTGCGGATACGAAAGTTCCGGCATGACGTGAGCCCCAAAATTGTGGTCGCAGAGTATTCGATGCTGCTTTCGCTGCGTGTCGCATTGATGACAACTGCGTGACGGCTATGGGGGGCGGAAAAATAGACGCGGCGCGGCTCATGCCGCGCCGCGCATCCGACTAAGCAAGTGATGAATAAAACCAGACGGTGAACGCACCGCGGTAGCGCCTACGATGCGCTGATGACCTCGCCGCTTGCACTACCACCGAGGGCGCGTTTATAGGCTTGCGCGACGATTTCCGCCGGCACCCCTTGCGACGGATCGCGGCCCATCGATTCGAGCGTTTCGGCGACCCACCCCGGGCTCACCACATTGACGCGGGCCTTGCCGCGCAACTCGAGCGCGGCCGAGCGCGCGAACGCTTCGACACCCGCATTGACGATGCTGACCGCGGCGCTGCCTTCCATCGGCTGTTGCGCGAGCACGCCGCTCGTCAGCGTGAACGAGCCGCCTTGGGACACATGGTCCACGCCGCAGCGCACAACATTGACCTGCCCCATCAGTTTATTGGCAAGACTAAAAGAAAAGTCTTCGTCGCCAAGCGCCGCGAGCGGCGCGAACTTCGCCGAGCCGACCGCGCAGATGATCGCGTCGAAGCTGCCGGCTTGCGCATACATCGCTTCGATGCTGCGTTTGTCGGACAGGTCGACGTGCAGATCGGAGCCCTTGCGGCTTGCGCCGACCACGTCATGCTCGGTGGCGAGCAGCTTCACGATGTGCGAGCCGAGCAGGCCGGTCGCACCGACAACGAGTATTCGCATACATCCTCCTAGGGGTCTGTTTGGCGGCATTTGCCGCGCTGCACACTGCATCGTCAAACCGGAGCATTCGCCGGACCGCGCGATAAGCGCCCCATCGGTCGAGCATAGGCGCTACCGACACGACGCGCCAACGCGGAACTGGAAAACCCGCTGATATGCGCGGTGATTCCCTCGTGAGCATCAATTTTGCTACGCTGGAAATACGGTCATGTTTCCGGGAGCATCGATGAAGCAAGACAGCGAAACAGCCAACGAGCCGGTACCGGAAGAATCGGCGCAGCGGGCCTTTACTTCCTACGCCGAGCCACTCGTCGATGAGGCGATCAGACTCGCCAAAGGCATACACGACGACCCGTCACCCGAAGCGCTGCACAAACTGCGTGTGTCACTGCGGCGTTTGCGTTCGTTGTGGTGGGCGTTCGCACCGCTGCTCGACAAGGGCGAGAATTCTCGCCAGCGCGCGGTGTACAAGTTCCTCGCCACCGCGGCCGGTAAAACGCGCGACTGGGACATCCTGATCGAGTTGCTCAAGCAGAAAGGCGGTGACGCACAAGCGTTGATGCCTAAGCTCGAGCAGACGCGCCGCGATACGCTGGCGACCAGCCGCGAGACGTTGTTGAATGCCGACGTCAAACATCTGTTGCGCGATGCATTAGCCACCACTTCCGGGGAACTGCACGCCACCCACGATGCGGATATTGCGTTGCGCAAATTTGCCGCTCGACGCATTCGGGCGTCGGAGCGCTCATTGAAAAAGCGCATCAAACGCGCGCGCCATGCCAAACGCTCGAATTACGCCGCCTTCCACGATGTCAGAAAAGCGGGCAAGAAACTGCGCTATCTGTTCGAGTTTTTCGGGCCGGTGCTTAAAATCAGCCATAAGCGCACGCTCAAGCGGCTGAAAAAGCTTCAGAAGCGCTTCGGCTTGCTCAACGATACCGTCGCCAGCGAAGCGCTGTTGCGCGACAATGCGGCGTCGCTTGCCGACGCGGATCACATCGAAACCGCGTTGGCCTGGCTCGACAGGAAACGCAAACGCCGCTTGCGCGCGGCGTCGGAGCTACTGGGCTGAGCGAACGCTCTCGTCTCGCTGGCGCGGAGGACCCGCGGCCCAACATGCACGGCGCACCGCGCTGCCGGTCCAAAAGAATCGTCCGCGAAAGGAGGCGAGGAGCGTGGCACAGCATGGGCTTTCGCTGCGTCATCGGTTGCGCCTGACGTTGCATGCCGTTCGAACCGGGATGACCCGCTATGTGGGCAACCGCCCGTGGGTGGCCGGCGTCGCCGGCACGCTCGTCGCGTTGGCGATGTCGATCCTGACCGCGGTGGAGGTCGGCGAAGGTCGCCGTGAAATGCTCGCTCATGCGCGCCAGACCTCGCAAAACCTCGTGTCGATCATTTCCGCGGATCTCGCCCGTAACGTCGAAATCTATAGTCTGTCGTTGCAATCGATGGTGGATGCCGCGCGCGATCCGGATACCTGGACGCTGCCAGTCCCGGCACGCCAGGCGAGGCTGTTCGATCGCGCGACCACCGCCGCCTTTCTCGGCGGTGCATATGTCGTCGGCGCCGACGGCGAAGTGGCGGCCGCACAGTACGACGACGCGAACACTACCGTCCATCTCGACGACCGCGAATACTTTCAGGTACAGCAGCGCAATCCGGCGGCCGGCCTGTATTTCTCGCATCCGTTCATGTCGCGGCTGCGCGGCGGCAAGCCGTCGATCGCGCTGACGCGGCGCATCGACGATGCGCAGGGCAACTTCGCCGGCATCGCGCTGCTCGCTATTCGCATCGAGTACTTCCAGCACCTGCTCGACCGGATCGACACCGGCGAGCAGGGTTCGGTTTTCATCGTGATGACGGACGGCACGCTGCTCGCGCGCAAGCCCATCGAAGGGCGCGATATCGGCGGGAGCGTCGCAAAGTCGCCGACCTTCTTACCGATGACCGCGCACGACTCCGGCAGCTTCGTAGCGGTCTCGCCGGTCGACGGTGTGCGTCGCATCTTCACATACGCGCACGTGCCCGGCACGCCGCTGATCGTGGCGATCGCGCCCGCCGTCGACGACGTGCTCGCGCCGTGGCAGCATCGCAGCCACGTGGCCGCTGCGCTGACCATCGCGTTCGGTGCGGTATTCGTGGTCGTGTCGTGGCTGCTCACGTTCGCGCTGCGCGACAAGCAGCGCGCGCAGGCTGCGCTAATGCGTCTCGCGTCGACCGATCCGCTGACCGGGCTCAGCAATCGCCGCGTGCTCGACAAGCGGCTCGACGACGAATGGAAGCGCGCGCGGCGCGACAACAAGCCGCTGTCGGTGCTGTTCATCGATATCGATCACTTCAAGCGTTTCAACGACACCTACGGCCATGAGAGCGGCGACGAGGTGTTGGTCGCGGTGGCGGATTGCATCGCGTCCGTGGCGCGGCGCTCTGTGGACCTGGTCGCGCGCTACGGCGGCGAAGAGTTCGCGGTGGTGCTGCCGGATACCCCCGCGCAGGGCGCGTTCACGGTCGCGGAGCAGATTCGCCGCAAGGTGGAAAACCGCGTCATCGTGCGTGGACACGATGCGCCGCAGGCGGTGACGGTAAGCGTCGGCTGCGCCACGGCGCTGCCGAGCGCCACGGATTTCGCCAATGGAGTCGAGCTGCTGGCCGCCGCTGACGGACAGCTGTACGTGGCGAAGACCGAAGGGCGCAATCGCACCCGGTCGGCACAGTGGGCCGAGTATTCGGCGGCGCAGGGGGCGTCGAGTACAGGCGCGGCGCTCTGACGCCCAGGTATCCGTTCACGTGAGCGCGAGCGCTTTCCCGGCCTGCGTGGGTCGCGACGCAGCGCGAATCAGGCACGCTCCACGCTGCGCGGCGCGAAACCGCGCAACGTCACTGCAGCTGCCGTTTCACCCCACGCCGAACGTGGCTGAGCGGGCGCCGTGCCGGCCGCGTAAGCCAGCGAGCCCACCGGGAAGCCGCGCCGCTGCCATGCATCGAGCCCGCCGCGCAGTGCGCGAATCCGCGTGTAGCCATTGCGGCGCATATGTTGCGAGACTTCGAGCGCGGTCGCGCTGTCCGGACAGATGCAGTAGATGACCACGTCGTGCGCGCGCAGCGCACCGTCGATCAGTTCGGGCGAATGCGGATCAAGCGCGAGGGCGTCGGGAATCTGGCCTCGCAGATCGAGCAGCGGTGCGCCGGGCCGCGCATCGAGCACGCGGGACGGCGCCGTGCGACTCAGGCGACCGGAGTGCCGCCAGCTCCACGGCAGTCTCGATGCGACGCTCGCCGCCGAGGCGTGCGTCGGCGCGGCCAGCATCGGCGTGGCCGGGGCCGACGCGGCTCGCGTGAACCGGCGTCGTTCGTCATATCGCAGATACAGCCGGTAGAGCAGATAAGCCAGCGCCACCACCAGAAGAATGTCGGCGAGTGTGCCGCCGCGCCGTTCGACGAATGCGCGCAGCATATGCACCTCGCGCTCCACAGCCGCGCCGCCAAGCAACCAGAAAGTCGCCCACGTGATCACGCTCGCCAGATCCCATAGCGCGTAGAGGCGGATGTCGACAGCGGTCGTGCCCATCAACGGTGGCGTGATCAGGCCAAGCCCAGGCACGAACTTCGAGATCGACACGAGCGGCATGCCATAGCGTTCGAATAGCGAGCGCGCCATTTCGAGCCTCGTATCGACGACTGGCGACAGGCTGCCGAGCCATGCCAGCACCTTGCGGCCATACAGCCGGCCGGCCGCGAACCACGTGCCGTCGCCGATCAATGCGCCAAGCACCGCCGCGCCGAGCGTCGGCCAGAACGACAGGTTGCCTGCGGCGATCGCCGAGCCCGCGAACAGCAGCATCGGCACGGCCGGAATCGGTACTCCGAGGCGCGTCAGCAGGACGTTGACGAATACGATCGCGCTGCCCCAGGTTGAAATCGCCGACAACGGAAACTCGACCAATTGACCCGCTCCTGTTGCTGCGGTGAGCTGGCATGCGCACCGTGGATTCAGCATAGCCGATGGCTTGTGGGCGGTGCGGGTGGGGAGGGGTGTGGATTGGGCGGCGCGGTGATCAATGAGGGAAGAAGCTTGCGTCGACGGCCGCTGTTGAGCATTGGCCTGTATCGTCAAGACGCAACTAACTGTCAACCCCGCCCGCACCCCACGACATTGCCGGCGAGCGCGAAGGCCATGCGCGCGAGGCCGCACGCCGGATTCGCAGAGGCGGGGGCTGCATCGGCAGCGAACCCCTAACAGCCCCTGCGTTCACCGCATCAGGCATTCGGCATGGCCACCACGCCCGGATTTCCGACGATCGCCAGAAACTCCCGCCGTGTCGACGGATCGGTGCGAAACGTGCCGAGCATGCGCGAGGTGACCATCGTGACGCCCGCCTTATGCACGCCACGCGTCGACATGCACTGATGCGCGGCTTCGAGAATCACGCCGACGCCGGCCGGTTGCAGCACGTCGTTCAGCGTATCGGCGATCTGCACCGTCATCTTTTCCTGGATCTGCAGCCGCTTCGCGAACGCATCGACGAGACGCGCGAGCTTCGAAATGCCGACCACGCGATGATTCGGCAGATACGCGACGTGTGCGCGTCCGATGATCGGCACCATATGGTGCTCGCAGTAGCTTTCGAAGCGGATGTCCTTCAGCACGATCATTTCGTCGTAGCCGTCAACTTCGGAGAAGGTACGCGCGAGGATTTCGCGCGGATCGACCTGATAGCCCGCGAAGAACTCCTCGTAAGCGCGCGTCACGCGCGCCGGCGTGTCGATCAGGCCTTCGCGTTGCGGATCGTCGCCGGCCCAGCGCAGCAGCACGCGCACGGCTGCCTCAGCTTCTTCGCGGCTCGGGCGTTCGACGGCCGCTGCGGGTTTGGTTTTCTTTGCCTTGCTGCTGGTCATGCGTCGTCCTCCTGGATCGCGTGTCGATGCTGCGCTGCGCGCGGGGTCAGTAACTGAGGTCATTGTTCCATGTTTTGCGACCGATGGTGCCGATGCCCCTCTCGCTGCCGGGGCGGTCGCGGACTTGCTTCGAGCGGCTACTTCGGCCATTCGTCCATTGCATCGTTGAACAGTTCGGCGACCACGCCGCGCAGCCAGCTGAGGCGCGGATCGTTATGAAACTTGCGATGCCAGTGCTGACGCAGGTCGAAGCGCGGCAACGGTAGCGGCGGCTCGACGAGCATGATCGACGCATGCTCCGACACGTACGCGAAGCCGATCGCGTGCGGGACGGTCGCGAGCAGATCAGTGCGTGCGAGGATGAAAGGCAGGCTCATGAAGTGTGGCGTTTCGAGCACCGCGCGCCGCTTGATGCGCTTCTTTTCGAGGTACTGCTCGAGCACTTCCTGGCTGCGTCCCTCGGCGCGCACGACCGCATGCCCCGACGCCACGTATTGCTCGAGCGTGAGCGGCCCTTTCGACAGCGGGTGTCCGCTGCGCATCAGGCAGATGAAGCGGTGCGTGAAGAGCCGCTGCTGAAAGAAGTTGTTGCCCGCCAGGTCCGGAAAATAGCCGACGGCGAGATCGACATCGCCCGATTCGAGCCCGCGTTCCACCTGCGACGGCGACAGCGTTACCGAGCGCAGATTCGCGGACGGCGCGCGCTCGGCGAACAACTGCAAAAGACGCGGCAGAAACACGATCTCGCCGACGTCGGACAGCGCGATCGAGAACGTGTGCGTGCTCGTCGCCGGATCGAAGTCCTGCACGTCGAGCATGCCTTTCTCGATGCGCAGCAGCGCGTCGCGCGCGGCGGGCAGGATCGCGAGCGCGCGCGGTGTCGGCTCCATGCCTTTCG
Source organism: Paraburkholderia sp. JPY465 (assembly GCF_050436725.1). Classification (NCBI taxonomy): domain Bacteria; kingdom Pseudomonadati; phylum Pseudomonadota; class Betaproteobacteria; order Burkholderiales; family Burkholderiaceae; genus Paraburkholderia; species Paraburkholderia sp. JPY465. The sequence goes on along the minus strand of NZ_JBNDMT010000002.1, from coordinate 945,213 downwards.
AGGTGCGCACGAACAGCGGATCGTCGAAGTATTCGCGCAGACGGCCAAGCGCGGTGCTCACGCGCGGCTGGCTCACGCCGAGCTGCTCGGCGGCGCGGCTCACGTTGCGCGTGTCTTCCATCGCGACCAGGTAGGGGATCAGATTCAGATCCAGATGTGTCTCGGACATGCTAGTTATGGCTCGCGGGGCGGGCGAGGCAACGCGGTGCCTATGCCGTATCGCTATAGAGCCTAGTTGATAAATCGCCCATAAGCATAGTGGGATTTCGCGCGGCCGGCTTTTTCGCGCGCAGGGCGAGCACTGGACGAGGGCAACCCGGACCTTCGCCGCCGCGAGCGGCGACCTATGATGAAGGGGGTTTCCCTGCCTTGACAATCGGCCCACAGGACAACCATAATCGCCGAGGCGTTCGCTAAACGAATCACTGTTCATGTAACGAACAAATTCAGCGGCGAATCAATCGAAGGCGCCAGCCCGCTCTCTCCCTCGCGAGCCGTCGCCAGCATGCCCGGAGACTGTTTCCGCGCGAGCTTTGCCGCGACCCTTGTCGGCGAGGGCTGTCAGCCCAGCGGCACGTAGCGCCCCCAAAGGAATTTTCGACATGATCAACAAGATTTTCGAGACACTTCAATCGGCTGTCGCCGATGTCCACGACGGCGCGACCGTCATGATCGGCGGCTTCGGCACGGCCGGCATGCCGTCCGAACTGATCGACGCGCTGATCGAGCAGGGCGCGCGCGAGCTGACCATCGTCAACAACAACGCAGGTAACGGCGACATCGGCCTCGCGGCGCTGCTGAAGGCAAAGCGCGTGCGCAAGATCATCTGCTCGTTCCCGCGCCAGACCGACTCGTATGTGTTCGACGCACTCTATCGCGCCGGCGAAATCGAACTCGAACTCGTGCCGCAAGGCAACCTCGCCGAGCGCATCCGCGCGGCGGGCGCGGGCATCGGCGGCTTCTTCACGCCGACCGCGTACGGCACCAAGCTTGCCGAAGGCAAGGAAACGCGCCTGATCGACGGCCGTCACTACGTGCTCGAAGCGCCGCTGCATGCGGATTTCGCGCTGATCAAGGCGTACAAGGGCGACCGCTGGGGCAACCTGATCTATCGCAAGACCGCGCGTAACTTCGGGCCGATCATGGCGAGCGCCGCGAAGACCGCAATCGTGCAGGTGTCGGAAGTGGTGCCGCTCGGCGGCCTCGATCCGGAAGAAATCGTCACGCCCGGCATTTTCGTGCAACGCGTGATCGAAGTGCCGCAAGCGGCGCATCTCCCCACGCCCAATCCTCACGACGCTGCTGCCTGACCCGGAGACCGACATGAAGAAACTGACCCGCGATGAAATGGCCAAGCGCGTTGCCCAGGACATCCCCGAAGGCGCTTACGTGAACCTCGGCATCGGCGTGCCGACGCTGGTGGCGAACCACCTCGCCGCCGACAAGGAAATCTTCCTGCACAGCGAAAACGGTCTGCTCGGCATGGGCCCGGCACCGGCGAAGGGCGAAGAAGACGACGAACTGATCAACGCCGGCAAGCAGCACGTCACGCTGCTCACGGGCGGCGCCTACTTCCATCACGCGGATTCGTTCGCGATGATGCGCGGCGGCCATCTGGACTTCTGTGTGCTCGGCGCGTTCCAGGTGTCGGCGAAGGGCGACCTTGCGAACTGGCACACCGGCGCGCCCGACGCGATTCCGGCGGTCGGCGGCGCGATGGACCTCGCGATCGGCGCGAAGCAGGTCTACGTGATGATGGAGCACCTGACCAAGCAAGGCGAAAGCAAGATCACCGCCGAGTGCTCGTATCCGGTCACCGGTATCGGCTGCGTGACCCGTATCTATACGGACCTCGCGATGATCGACGTGACGAAGGAAGGCCTCGTCGTGCGCGAGATTTTCACGGACATCGGCTTCGACGAACTGCTGAAGCTGACCGGCGTGCCGATGACCGACGGCACGCAGGCCGCGCGCGCGGCCTGATGCCTGGCTGAGGCGTCGCGGCGGCGGCCTGTTTTGCGGCCGCATCGATGGCGCCTCATCTGAGGGCAGCATTGCACGAACGGGCCAGCGTTGACGAGGCAAATTCTTCGTCAGCGCTGGCCTGGCAACTTGAGCGACAGCCTGCCCGCGTTTGGCGCACAATACGCAGCACAAAGTGCGGCATACGCACGGCACGAACGCGCTATGAGCGCTGGTTCACCGCGGTGTCTGCTTCGAACCGCCGCGCGCCGCGCCGCTTCTTCACTTCCGATTTCCTCAACATCGTCGTCACCATGCTCGACTCCAGCGCCCGTCTGACTGGCCTTCTTTGCGGCACACAGCCGATGAACGACATCTGGGCGCCGCGTGCCACGCTGCAGCGAATGCTCGACGTCGAAGCCGCGCTCGCGCGTGCCTCTGCCGGGCACAAAGTCATTCCCGAATCAGCTGTTCCCGCGATCGAAGCAGCCTGCCAGGCCGACCAACTCGACGCCGACGCGCTCGCACGCGACGCCGCGCTCGGCGGCAACCTCGCGATTCCGCTCGTCAAGCAACTGACCGCACGCGTCAAAGCCGCGGACGCCGAAGCGGCCAAATACGTGCATTGGGGCGCGACGAGCCAGGACATCATCGACACCGCGACGGTGCTGCAACTTCGCGACACCTTCGACCTGCTCGACAGCGGCCTGCAAGCCACCTGCGACGCGATCGCGAAACTCGCGGCCACCCATCGCGCGACGCCGATGATCGGCCGCACATGGCTGCAACAGGCGCTGCCGATCACGCTGGGTCTGAAGTTCGCGCAATGGCTAGACGCGCTGCTGCGACATCGCGATAGGCTCGATGCGCTGCGCGAGCGCGTGCTGGTCCTGCAATTCGGCGGCGCGGCAGGCACGCTCGCGAGTCTGCGCGAGGCGGCGCCGCAGGTCACGCAGTCGCTTGCCAGGGAACTCGGGCTCGCGGTGCCGACCCTGCCGTGGCATACGCAGCGCGATCGCATCGCCGAGACGGCGTCGCTGTTCGGCATGCTGATCGGCACGCTCGGCAAGATCGCGCGCGATGTCTCGCTGCAGATGCAAACCGAAATCGACGAACTCGCCGAGCCGGCCGCGGCCGGCAAGGGCGGATCGTCGACGATGCCGCACAAGCGCAACCCGGTCGGTTGCGCGGCAGTGCTGGCGGCCGCGACGCGAGCGCCCGGCCTGGTCGCAACCGTGTTCGCCGGTATGGTGCAGGAGCATGAACGCGCGCTCGGCGGCTGGCAAGCCGAATGGGACGCGCTGCCGGATCTCGCGCGTCTCGCGGGCGGCGCGCTCGCGAACATCGAACAGATCGCGTCCGGCCTGAACGTGAACGTGCCGCGACTCGCGAAGAATCTCGACGTCACACACGGCCTGATCCTCGGCGAAGCGGTGATGCTCGCGCTCGGCGATGCGATCGGCCGGCTCGACGCGCATCATCTGGTGGAGCGCGCGTCGAAGGCGGCGATCCGCGACGGCAAGACGCTGTACGACGTGCTTGCCGCCGACGCGGCCGTCACCGAACATCTTTCGATCGAGCGCTTGAAGCAGCTGCTCGATCCCGCTCAATACGTCGGCCAGGCGCACGCATATGTCGACGCCGCGCTGGCGCTTCACACCACGCGCGCGCAGCGCGCCCATTCCAAGGAGTAACCGGCATGCCCTACGCCGCAGTCAACGGCACCGAGCTTCACTATCGCATCGACGGCGACCGTCACGGCCACGCGCCGTGGCTCGTGCTGTCGAATTCGCTCGGCTGCGATATGTCCATGTGGACGCCGCAGGTCGCGGCGTTGTCGAAGCACTTCCGCGTGCTGCGCTACGATACGCGCGGTCACGGCCATTCAGAAGCGCCGAAGGGGCCGTACACGATCGAGCAACTGACCGGCGACGTGCTCGGTCTGATGGATACGCTGAAGATCGCGCGCGCGAATTTCTGCGGCATTTCGATGGGCGGCCTGACCGGCATCGGGCTCGCCGCGCGTCACGGCGACCGCTTCGAGCGCGTCGTGCTGTGCAATACGGCCGCGCGCATCGGCTCGCCGGAAGTCTGGGTGCCGCGCGCTGCGAAGGCACGCTCGGAAGGCATGCTCGCACTCGCCGACGCGGTGCTGCCGCGCTGGTTCACGGCAGACTTCATCGAGCGCGAGCCGGTCGTGCTGGCGATGATCCGCGACGTGTTTGTGCACACCGACAAGGAAGGCTACGCATCGAACTGCGACGCGATCGACGCGGCCGACCTGCGTCCCGAAACGCCGGGCATCAAGCTGCCGACGCTCGTGATCAGCGGCACGCACGACCTCGCCGCCACGCCCGCGCAGGGCCGCGAACTCGCACAGTCGATTCCGGGCGCACGCTACGTCGAGCTCGACGCTTCGCATATTTCCAACATCGAGAAGGTCGACGAGTTCACGAAGACCGTGCTCGACTTCCTGACGGAGGCAAAATGAACGATGAAGACCGTTACGAAGCCGGAATGGGCGTACGTCGCGCGGTGCTGGGCAACGCGCACGTCGACCGTTCGCTCGCGAACCGCACCGAGCTGACCGAGGAGTTCCAGAACCTGATCACGCGCTATGCGTGGGGCGAGATCTGGACGCGTGAAGGTCTGCCGCGTCATACGCGCAGCTTGCTGACGATCGCGATGATGGTTGCGTTGAATCGCAGCGAAGAACTCGCGCTGCACCTGCGCGCCGCGAAGAACAACGGCGTGACGCGCGAACAGATCAAGGAAGTGCTGCTGCAGACCGCGATTTATGTCGGTGTGCCGGCGGCCAACTCCGCGTTCCACCTGGCCGACAAGCTGTTCCGCGAGGACGATGCGGCGGCCGCGGCGGCGAAGTCGTAAAGACCGCGCGCTCGTAGTTTTCGGAGCCAATCAGCAAACGCGCGACGGATGTTTCCGTCGCGCGTTTTTTTATGCGGCGATCGTCGCTACGACGCTTGCCGGCACCTGCACGCACACCGGGCACAATACAGTCTTCTTGATCACCTCGCGTCAATGCGCGAGCGTCGCGGCGCGCCGGATCAGGTCGAAGCTGACGGCAGGCGTGCTCACGGTAGGAACGCTTGCGGTAGCGGGCGGCCATTTCAGTTCGACCGTTCAGACCGGACGCGAAAGGTCAGGACTGTCTTGAGTTCAATGCAGGCCAGTGGGCCAGTGCAATGAACCACAGCAGAACGACGTTCACCACCGGAATGAAGGCAAGCAGCGACCAGGCTCCCGCATATCCCGCCTTCTTCAGGATCAGCCATAGCGGGATTATCTCCGCGATAACGACAACAAGAACGAACACCAGCCAGTGCCAAATGGAAAGAGCGGCCACGCCTACCTCCATCTTTAAAATTGACGGGCAGAGATAAGTATAACGACGCAAGGCCGAATCCTTGCTCAATGTAAAAAAGACCCACGCGAAGCGGGTCCGCGTCTGACCCGGCGCGAGTCACTCGATCTGCCTGTACCGAGTGTCCCCGCTGACACGCTGCAACTGTTTCGAAACGATAAGAAACTGTTCGTCGCTAATCGTGCACTCCAGTTCGCCTATCTCATACACAGCAACCAGCTTGATCTTATTTCCATTTCGCTCCTCAAAGGTGATCTGATAGACCCCGCGCCACTTTTGTTCGCCATCTTCGTATTTACCGATCTTCTCGGACGCCAGTCGCACGGCTTTTGTTTTCGTAGCATCGAAATCCAAGGAGAGGATGTCTGTTTTTCTCACCGCCATCTGGGCCACATAGGCCGGAAATCGGTCGCCGCATGGGGGGTATGGGCCGGTTTCCGCCAAGCATAGCGCGGGAAAAGATAGCAGTAGGACTGCAAAAGCGTGTTTCATGGATTCAAAGGGCCTCACTCTATCTGCTTGAATGCTCTATCGGCGTCGCCTGATGGCAAATGACCTGAAACAATAAAGACGTCAACCCCACCAATCGAGCATTCAAATTCGCCTGCTGCTTCGTTTACGGCAATCACTTTGATCTTATTTCCGTTTTTTTCTTGGAAGGTGATGTGATAGACCTCGCGCCACATCTGTTCGCCATCCTCATATTTACCTATTTTTTCGGACGCGAGTTGAACGGCTTCGGTTTTCGTATAGTCGATGCTGCCAAGCATGCCAGCGCTTTTTAGTCTCCCTTCTGCGATGTTCGTCGGCCACCTGTCGCATGGCGGATTCGGTCTACCTTGCGCAAAGCATAACGCGGGAAGGGAAAGCAGCAGGACTGCGAGAGCGCGTTTCATGGATGTTCCACCCTAAGCATTCTGTCCCCACTGTCCCAGATTTGCTTCCGGAATGGCAGGCGAAGAACGATACATCCATTTGACGCGTTACCGGGTTCCTTCATGCTGTCGCCGTGGATCATGAAACCATCGCGCCCGCCCAGGCTCGTTCCCGCAACGGGGTTGAGCCGCATCGAATGCGGTCCGGTTTTGGGGTGTGGAAACGGTGCCGTAATTTCATACAGGCCAACGGGGATCGGTCCTTTGTCGCGGACGTACTGGCTACTGTGTCTATCCTTGTGCTCGCCCTTACCGGAATATCCGGTATCTGTGACGTATTTGTCGTCGTGATACAACAAGTGGCTCTCATGCTTGTAAATCCAAACCATCGTCTTTTTCTCATTGGTTGTACGAACCAACGATTAAACCAGACCGACTGGTTGCACACAATTTTTAAGATATGCGTCAGTTTGATCTGCATCCCGATATGGAGATCGTCTACATCTTCGAGATGAGCACGGGCAGCGCGTGCATGCGCGGGTGGGCGGCCTCGCGAAGGGGGCGGTCGTCGGCAAGGATGGCTTGCGCTGAAACTGAAGCGGTGCGCACCAACTCACGGTAAACGGCAATGCAACGAACCTCGCAGAGCGGAGATGGCGATCAGGCTTCGCAAGCTGTTCGTGCACGCAGACCGTCGAGCCGCCCGCGTGCCGTGCGGTCGCGATTGCGGTGATCGATAATGCGTATGCGGGGACGCCCTTCGCTTGTTGCCCGGGTGATTTCGCTGGTAGTGTCCTGCCTTTGACGCGGGCGCGCATGGTGCCGCCCGCGCTGCCGAGGGTCACGATGCTTTCGAATCTGCTGGTACAACTGGTCAATGGACTCGCCGACGCGTCGACGCTGTTTCTGGTCGCCGCCGGTTTGTCGTTGATCTTCGGCGTGACGCGCATCGTCAACTTTGCGCATGGCTCGTTCTATATGTTCGGCATCTACGTCGCGTACAGCATCGCGAGCCGCTTTGGCCATACCGCGGGCGGCTTCTGGCTGTCGGTGCTGGCCGCCGCGCTCGCGGTCGGGATGCTGGGCGCGCTCGTCGAAATCGTCGTGCTGCGGCGGATCTATCAGGCGCCCGAGCTGTTCCATTTGCTCGCCACCTTTGCGCTCGTGCTGATCTTTCGCGACGCCGCGCTCTGGCTTTGGGGCCCCGACGATCGGTTCGGCCCCCGCGCGCCCCATCTCGCGGGCGCGGTCGACTTTCTCGGGCATCCGCTGCCCACTTACGACATCGCACTGATCGTGATCGGCCCCATCCTATTGCTGCTGCTGTGGTACGCGTTGACGCGCACGCGTTGGGGCACGCTGGTGCGCGCCGCGACGCAGGATCGCGAGATGCTCGGCGCGCTCGGCATCAATCAGGCGTGGCTGTTTACCGGCGTGTTTTTCGTCGGCGCGTTTCTCGCAGGGCTCGGCGGCGCGCTGCAAGGGCCGCGCATATCGGCGAACCTGTCGCTCGACCTGGAGACGATCGGCAACGCGTTCGTGGTCGTCGTGGTCGGCGGCATGGGTTCGATTCCGGGCGCGTTCATCGCGGCGTTGCTGATCGCCGAAATCAAGGCGCTGTGCATCGGCATCGGCCATGTGACGTTCTTCGGCATCGGTTTGTCGCTAAGCCGCTTTACATTGGTGGCCGAATTCGTCGTGATGGCGGTCGTGCTGGTAGTGCGGCCTTGGGGTCTGCTGGGCCGCGCGAGTGCCGCGGTGCGCGCGATGGGTGCGCCGGAAGCGCCATTGCGTCCCGCGGGCAAGCGTCTGAAGTGGCTCGCCGCCGTCGTGTTGCTAGTGCTCGTTCTGGCGCCGCTCGCGGCCAACGCGTTTCCGTATATGCCGGTGCTGCTCGTCGAAATCCTGATCGCGGTGCTGTTCGCGACGAGCCTGCATTTCATCATGGGCCCGGGCGGTCTGCATTCGTTCGGCCACGCAGCGTACTTCGGACTCGGCGCATACGGCGCGGCGCTGTTCCTCAAAGTGCTGAATCTGCCGATGGAAGCGGCGTTGCTGCTCGGGCCGCTGCTCGCGGTGGTCGGCGCGCTCGTGTTCGGCTGGTTCTGCGTGCGCCTGTCCGGCGTCTATCTGGCGATGCTGACGCTCGCGTTCGCGCAGATCGTCTGGTCGGTCGTGTTCCAGTGGGACGACGTGACGGGCGGCAGCAACGGCATTCTCGGACTATGGCCGTCGAGTTGGCTGTCGTCGCCGGTCGCGTTCTACTACCTGACGTTAGCGTGCGCGGTGCTCGGCGTGTGGCTGTTGCGCCGCATGCTGTTCTCGCCGCTCGGCTACGCGATGCGTGCGTCGCGCGATTCCGCGCTGCGCGCCGAGGCGATCGGTATCGACGTGAAGCGCGTGCAGTGGGCGTCGTTCGTGATCGCGGCGTTGTTCTGCGGACTCGCCGGCTCGCTGTACGCGTTTTCGAAGGGCAACATCTCGCCCGAAGTGATCAGCGTGAGCCGCTCGGTGGATGGCCTCGTGATGGTGCTGCTCGGCGGCTTGCAGACCTTGAGCGGGCCGATCGTCGGCGCGGCCGTGTTCACGTGGCTGCAGGACACGGTTGCGCGACAGACCGACTACTGGCAGGCGCTGCTCGGCTTCGCGATCCTGCTGCTGGTGATCGCGTTTCCGCAGGGAATCGTCGGCTTCATTCGCGAGCGTTTCGGCGACGCGAACGGCGATCAGACCGATAAGTCCAACGGCGGCGCCGCGTCGCCATCGCAACGGACCGCCGCGGTCAAGGAGGGCCTATGAGCCTGCTGCGCGTAAGCGGTCTGTCGCGGTCATTCGGAGGACTGAAGGCGGTCGATGACGTTTCATTCGAGCTCGAAGCCGGTCAACTGCTGGCGTTGCTCGGCCCCAACGGCGCGGGCAAATCGACCTGTTTCAACATGGTCAACGGCCAGTTGCAGCCGTCGTCGGGATCGATCCTGCTCGACGGTCATGAACTCGTCGGCATGCGGCCGCGCGATATCTGGCGGCGCGGTGTCGGCCGCACGTTCCAGATCGCCGCGACCTTCAACTCGATGACGGTGCTCGAAAACGTGCAGATGGCGCTGGTGTCGCGCGAAAAAAAGACCTTCGGTCTCTGGAAACCGGCGGCTGCGCACCATGCCGGCGAAGCGTTCGCGTTGCTCGAACAGGTCGGCATGAGCGAGCACGCGAAACGCGCGTGCGGGGTGCTCGCGTATGGCGACGTGAAGCGCGTCGAACTCGCGATCGCGCTCGCGAACCGGCCGAAGCTGCTGTTGATGGACGAACCGACCGCCGGCATGGCGCCGAAGGAGCGCAACGAATTGATGGCGTTGACCAGGCGTCTGGTGACCGAACGAAAGATCGGCGTGCTGTTTACGGAGCACAGCATGGACGTCGTATTCGCGTACGCGGACCGGATGATCGTGCTCGCGCGCGGCAAGCTGATCGCCGAGGGCGACGGCGATACGATTCGCAACGACCCGCGCGTGCAGGAAGTCTATTTCGGCACCGGCAAGATGTTCCGGCCGCACGCGGCGCTGCAGGACGCGGACGGCAACGCGCGCAATGGCCGGGGAGCGCAGCAATGAGCGAACCGATGCTGAAAGTCTCCGGCCTCAATGCGTTCTACGGCCGCGCGCACATCCTGTTCGACGTCGACCTCGAAGTCGGCCGTGGCGAAGTGGTCGCGCTGATGGGCCGCAACGGCGCCGGCAAATCGACGACGATGAAAGCGGTGATGGGACTGCTGCCGCGGCGCCACGGCGAAGTCACGTTTCGCGGCCAGAACATCAGCGCGCTTGCGCCGTACAAGATCGCGCGCATGGGCGTCGGCTTCGTGCCCGAGGACCGCCGCGTGTTCGCGGATCTGTCGGTGATGGAGAACCTCGACACGGGCCGCCAGCCGCCGCGCGAAGGCGCGCCGCAATGGACGCCGGAAAAGCTGTTCCGCCTGTTTCCGAATCTCGGCGAAATGCCGCAGCGCCCCGGCGGCCAGATGAGCGGCGGCGAGCAGCAGATGCTGACCGTGTCGCGCACGCTGATGGGCAATCCGTATCTGGTGTTGCTCGACGAACCGTCCGAAGGCGTCGCGCCGGTGATCGTCGAGCAGATGGCGAACATGATTCTCGAATTGAAGCGCGAAGGGCTATCCATTTTGTTGTCGGAACAGAATCTGCACTTCGCCGAACTGGTCAGCGACCGCGCATATGTGCTCGAAAAAGGGCAGATCCGTTTCAGCGGCACGATCGGCGAACTCGCACGGAACGAAACGGTGAGGCGCGCTTATCTGAGCGTGTGAATTCATCCAGTAATGCCGGCGAAAGTAGAGGCCGATGGCGCCGATGATAGGCGAGCGCGCGGCTTTTCGGCGCAGATCCGGCGCTCGCGCTGCATACGAACCCGCACGGCGCGGCGCCGGACAACCCGATTCGCGTGATTCTCGACGGCATCGGCTCGCCTGCGCGGCCCGAACTCGGTACGATGCCGGCTTACCGCGAAATTTTGAACGACGCCCAGGTCGCCGGGTTCGTGCCGTACCTGCGCGCGCAGTTCGCGGACGGCAAGCCGGCATGGCGGGACGTCGCCGCGAACGTGGCCAGAATCCGCGCGCAACCGCGCGAGCAATGAGCCGTCGGCCGTCGTCCGCAGGTGCGCGGGTCCGGCGCGCTTGCCCGCCCGTTCGCACGTCTGAAAAAACCACCATTCCTTCTGATTACGGAGTAACGCATGACCACGCGCGCAGGATGGATCTCTCGCCTCATGGTGTCGACCGTGTGCTCGTTCGCCGCGTTCGGCGCGAGCGCCCAGCAGACCATCAAGATCGGCGAGATCAATAGCTACAAGGCGCAGCCCGCCTTTCTCGGGCCTTACAAGCAAGGCTGGAATCTCGCGCTCGAGCAGGTGAACGCGGCCGGCGGCGTGCTCGGCAAGCAACTGGAAGTGATTTCGCGCGACGACGGCGGCAACCCCGGCGACACGATCCGCGTCGCGCAGGAACTGATCGCGCGTGAGCAGGTGCAGTTGCTGTTCGGCGGCTTCCTGTCGAACACGGGCCTTGCGCTCGCCGACTTCGCGAAGCAGAAGAAAATCTTCTTCCTCGCCGCCGAACCGCTGACCGACAAGATCGTCTGGGCCGATGGCAACAAATACACATACCATCTGCGTCCTTCGACCTATATGCAGGTGGCGATGCTGGTGCCCGAGGCCGCCAAGCTGAAAAAGAAGCGCTGGGCGATCGTGTATCCGAACTACGAGTACGGGCAATCGGCGGTGGCGACCTTCAAGAAACTGCTGACGGCCGCGCAGCCGGACGTGCAATTCGTCGTCGAACAGGCGACGCCGCTTGGCAACGTCGACGCGGGCGCGGTGACCCAGGCGATCGCCGACGCGAAGCCTGACGCGATCTTCAACGTGCTGTTCGCCGCCGACCTCGGCAAGTTCGTGCGCGAGGGCAACACGCGCGGGCTCTTCAAGGATCGTTCGGTGGTGTCGCTCCTGACCGGCGAACCCGACTACCTCGATCCGCTCGGCGCCGAGGCGCCGACCGGCTGGATCGTGACCGGCTACCCGTGGTATTCGATCGATACGGCCGCGAACAAGCAGTTCGTCGACGCGTATCGGGCCAAATATCACGACTATCCGCGGTTGGGCTCGGTGGTCGGCTACTCGGCGCTGATGTCGATCGCGGACGGCATCAAGAAGGCGGGGTCGACCGATCCGGACAAACTCGCCGCCGCGTTCAAGGGGCTCAATGTGCAGACGCCGTTCGGTCCGATCACGTACCGCGCGCAGGACAACCAGTCGACGATGGGCGCGTATGTCGGCGTGACCGGCGTGAAGGACGGCAAGGGTGTGATGACGTCGTACCGCTATGTGGATGGCGCGAGCGTGCAGCCATCGGACGCCGAGGTGAAGAAAATGCGGCCGGCGGATTGAGGACGCGGCGCGCGGCGGTCCGTCGTGACTGCCGCGCGCTGGCCGCGTGAGTGCTGGTGAAGGCGCGTCCGCGGCGGCTTCTGCCGCCGGTGAAACCTACTCTTCCGCGTCGTGCTCCATGACGAAGCGCTTCAGATAAGCGAGCACGGCCGCTTCCATCGCGCGATGATCGGCGGTGTTTTTCGATCCCGCGTTCTCTTCATCGCCGAACAGGGTGGACGGCGCGTTGTGCACGTCCACCTCTTGCCCCTCGCGAAACACGCGAATTTCGTGGACGTCTTCGACGTACTCGGCGATCCAGTGCACGCCCTCGATATGTGCGCCAGCGCGAACCGTAACTATCTTCATGGCTGTCTCCGTGCAAGCGGTCGATTTGAGTTGGCGCCTCGGCGCTGACTCCCGTCCCATGTCCACAACCATACGCCGTCCCGCCCACGCACGCGAGTCCCGCCCGTAACCGCTGCCGGACCAGGGCGCGGACGGGCGTTGCGGCACGCTCGTTGCTGAACTATAAAGGCTCACCCACAACCGGAGAACCGTCATGCCAGAGCAGAAAACCTTGAAGCGTGCCGCGGCCGATAAACGCGCGGGCAAATCAGCGAGTACCCAAGCGGGAGAGTTCATCAAGGAACAGGTGGACAAGGTCCGCGCCGGCAAGCACGGCGTGCGCTCGCCGAAGCAGGCGATCGCGATCGGGCTGTCCGAGGCGCGGCGCGCCGGCGTCGACGTAAAGCCGCCGAAGAAGGGCGCGACGAGCGAGGCGACCCGCAAGAAAGCGCAGAAGGACAGTGCGGCGGGCAAGCACGCGGGCGCTGCAAAGAAGAGCGCGAGCAAGGAGTCCAGTGCTAAACGCTCGCGTGTGTCGGAAAGCGTGCTCAAGCGTGAGAGCAAGGCTGGGGCGTCGTCGGCGGCGATGTCGAAGCAGGCGAAGTCGGCTGCAGCTAAGCGGCCTGCTGCGAGCCGCTCCGCCGCAGCCAAGAAGGCCGCGGCGACCAAAGGCGCGGCTGGACGCTCCGCTGCCGCGAAAAAGGCCGCGCAAACGCGGGCGTCGCGCGCGCATCACTGAGCCTTGCGGCTCGCAAAGCGGCGGCAATGGAAAAGAGCGGCGGCACGCATGCGCGTGCCGCCGCTCTTTCGTTGTCACCCGCTGGCGGGCTTGCCCGCCTTCTTACTGCACCGTCGCCAGCACTTCGCCAACCGTGCGGAAGAGCCGCGCAATCTGCTCTTCGTCGATGATCAGCGGCGGCGAGAATGCAAGGATGTCGCCGGTGAAGCGGATCAGCACGCCCGCCTCGAAGCATTTGACGAAAGCCTCGTAGGCGCGCGCGCCCGGCGCGCCGTCGCGCGATTCGAGCTCGATGCCCGCGACGAGGCCGAGATTGCGCACGTCCTTCACATGCTTTGCGCCGCGCAGCCCATGCGCGGCGGTTTCGAACGCCGGCGCGAGGCTCGCCGCGCGCTCGAACAGCTGGTCGCGGCGGTACAGATCGAGCGTCGCGATCGCGGCCGCGGCCGCCGCCGGATGCGCCGAATAAGTGTAGCCGTGGAACAGCTCGATCGCGCCCGGCGCGCCGCTGCCGACCACCGTGTCGTGGATCGTCCGGCTGGCCGCGACCGCGCCCATCGGTATCGACGCGTTGTTGATCGCCTTCGCCATCGTGATCAGGTCCGGCGTGACGCCGAAGTGTTCGCTCGCGGTCGCCTTGCCGAGACGGCCAAAACCGGTGATCACCTCGTCGAAGATCAGCAGGATGCCGTGCTTCGTGCAGATCTCGCGCAGCTTCTGCAGATAGCCTTGCGGCGGAATCAGCACGCCGGTCGAGCCGGCCACCGGTTCGACGATCACCGCGGCGATCGTCGAAGCGTCGTGCAGCGCGACGATGCGCTCCAATTCCTCGGCCAGATGCGCGCCCCATGCCGGCTGGCCCTTCGAGAACGCGTTGTGTTCGAGGTTGTGCGTGTGCGGCAGATGATCGACCGCCGGCAGCAGCGCGCCCGAAAACGTCTTGCGATTCGGCGCGATGCCGCCGACCGAAATGCCGCCGAAGCCGACGCCGTGATAGCCGCGCTCGCGGCCGATCAGACGCGTGCGCTGAGCTTCGCCGCGCGCGCGATGGTAGGCGAGCGCGATCTTCAGCGCGGTGTCGACCGATTCGGAGCCCGAGTTCGTGAAGAAGATGCGGTCGAGCCCTTCCGGCATCAGCTCGGCAACCTTGGTCGCCGCTTCGAACGCGAGCGGGTGGCCCATCTGGAAGGTCGGCGCGAAGTCGAGCGTCGACAGCTGCTGCGTGATCGCGGCGACGATTTCATCGCGGCTATGACCGGCGTTCACGCACCACAGCCCCGCGCAGCCGTCGAGAATCTCGCGTCCGTCGGTGCTCCGGTAGTACATGCCCTTTGCCGATTCCAGCAGGCGCGGCGCGGCCTTGAACTGGCGGTTGGCGGTGAAGGGCATCCAGAAGGACGACAGATCGTCGATGACGGGGCGCGAAGTCATGGCATCTCCTCGAAGTGGGGGTCGGTTGGGGCTTTGAGCGTAGCCAAACTGTAGTCCTCGCGGTTTAATGGCGGCATAAACAGTTGACGAAGTGTGGTGCCAACTGTGCTGGCGGATTGGCGCGAACTGTCCCGGTAGGCGGGCGGTCCGTGGTTGGTCTTTTTGCCCCTGGTTTTTCGCCCAAAACATGATCGAACTGGACCTTCAACGTGACCGGCGTGCGGCGCCGACGCTCGTCGAACAGGTTGTGCAAGGCTTCGCGCGCGCGATCGACGCGCAATCGCTGCGCGCCGGCGCACTGCTGCCGTCGGTGCGGCAGCTTGCGCAAAGCCACGCACTGAGCACCTTCACGGTTACCGAGGCGTACAACCGGCTCGTGTCGATGGGGCTGGTGGTCGCGCGGCGTGGCTCCGGCTATCGGGTGGCGGCGCGCTCGCCGTCCGCGCGCGCGGCCGTCGCTGATTGGACGCCGCCGAGCCTGACCGCGACGTGGCTGCTGTCCGACGTGTTCGCCGATCACTCGGTGCCGATCAAGGCGGGCTGCGGCTGGCTGCCGAGCGAATGGACCAACGAGAGCGGCCTGCAGCACTCGCTGCGCGCGCTGAGCCGGGTGCCGGCCGCGCGTCTCGGCGACTACGGCCATCCGTACGGCTTTGCGCCGCTGCGCGAGCGCATTGCCGAACAACTCGACCGGCGCGGGCTGCCGGTCGACGTCGCGAACGTGCTGCTCACGCAGGGCGCGACGCAAGGACTCGATCTGATCGTGCGCACGCTGCTGCGCGCGGGCGATGCGGTGATCGTCGAGGATCCCGGTTACTGCAACCTGCTGCAGATCCTGAAGCTCGCCGGGCTGGTCGTGCATGGCGTGCCGCGCACGCCGGCCGGCGTCGATACGGAGGTGCTCGAAACGCTGGTCGCGCGGCACAAGCCGAAGGCCATCTTCGTCAACACCACGCTGCAGAATCCGACCGGCGCGACCTTCGGCATGTCGGCCGCGTTCCGCTTGCTGCAGATCGCCGAGCGCGAGCGCATCTGGGTGATCGAGGACGACGTGAGCCGCGAACTCGCGCCGGCCGGCGCGCCGCTGCTGGCGGCGATGGAAGGCTTGCAGCGCGTGTTGCACGTCGGCGGCTTTTCGAAGACGGTGACGCCGTCGCTGCGCTGCGGCTATGTGGTGGCCGAGCAGGCGGTGCTGCGCGAACTCGCGCGAACAAAGATGGCGGTGGGGCTGACGTCGTCGGAAACGATCGAGCGGATCGTCGACAAGGTGCTGGTGGAAGGGCGTTACGCGCGCCACGTCGAGACGGTCAACGAGCGGCTCAAGCTCGCGCACGTGGCGCTCGAAGAACGGCTCGACGCGCTCGGGCTCGAGGTGTTTCACCGGCCGCGCGCGGGGCTCTTCATGCTGGCGCGCCTGCCGATCGAGGCGGAGCGCGCCGCCGAGGTCGCGACCGCCGCGCTCGCGCACGGCATCTGGCTCGCGCCGGGCTCCTATTTCCGTCCCGACGACGCGCCGAGCGCGTGGTTCCGCTTCAACGCGCCGTATTCGACCGACGACGCGTTGTGGCGCTTCATCGAGCGAGTCGGGCAGGGGGCGTGGTAGACGCGGCGGCGCCTCGGACGCTCAGCCGCCGCGCCCGAACAGCGTCAGCGCGATCGGATACAGCGACCCCACGAGCAGCAGCGCCATCGCGACGTTGAAGATGCGCAGCCGCTTCGGGTTCGACAGGACCTCGCGCATCGCGGTGCCGAAACCGGCCCACACGCAGATGCAAGGAAAGCCGATCACGTAGAACACCGCGGCCATTGCAATTGCGTTCATGCCGAAGCTGTTGCTCAGATGAATCGTCGTCGCGGCGGTCAGCACCATCATCCACGCCTTCGGGTTGACCCACTGAAACGCGATCGCTTCATGAAAACGCATCGGGCGCCGCTCGCCGTTTCTGAGCTTCAGCTCGCCCGACGTGCCGATCTTCCACGCCAGATACAGCAGATAAGCGACGCTGACGACTTCGAGCACCGTGTACAGCACGGGAAAGTGCACGAACGCTTCGCCGAGGCCGACGCCGACCGACAACATCAACAGCGCCACGCCGACGCTGATGCCGGACAGATGCGGCAGCGTGCGGCGAAAGCCGAAATTGACGCCCGAAGCGAGCAGCATCGTGTTGTTCGGACCGGGCGTGATCGAGGTGACGAGCGCGAACAGAACGCCGGCGGGCAGCGCGCTGAGAGTGACGAAAGACATGAGGGATGGGCTCCGGTGTCGCCAACAGAAAACGGTGAAGGTCATTCTAGCGAGCGCCCCCGGTACAGTACCTGTACGGTTTTGAAAATGGTCTCCAGTACGGATCTATGATGACTTGATGAGCAGGGAAACGCCGTCGCACGGCGTAAAACGACACTAATAATTAGATCGCCGCCGCTATTAGTGAGATTTCCGACACCATAGATGAGATTGGATGTGGAAAAGGCGCCTCTGGTTAGCTGTCGTTCGTCGGCGCTCCTTTGGGAAAGATCGGTGAGCAGCCGTAAGCGGACATATCAGCGTCCACACATGAACGACAGCAGTGGCCGAACGGAGCAGTCACGAGCATAGGCAGGTCGGTCACCGACAGGCGTCCGTGGTGGGGTAATGCAGATGCTTTCCTTCGTTTTTCAGCCACGGGTTAAGCTTCGTCTGGAAAACTCCCCTCCACGAACGCCCGCGTCTGCGTCAGATCCGTGCGCGCATAGGCGGCCGTCGTCTGCACCGACGCATGACCGAGCAGCGTCTGCGCCACCGGCAACGGCACCGCGTGATCCACCACCAGGGCGCGAGCATAGCCATGCCGTAACCAGTGCGTCGACGCGGCGCGCAGTAGTGTAAGCGTCTCCAGGTCGCGGGGCGTCACCCTCGTTTCGGCGGCGAGCAGGACGGCCTTGACCTCGTCGTACAGGCCGCTGTGTCCGAGCGCGTCACGCTTCTCGCTGTGGATCCGGGCGACCCGTTCAAAGGGCGACGGGCAGGCCGGCAAGGCGCCCGCGAGCCGGTAGGCGCGCAGTGCCGGCACACACACCGAGGGCAGCGGCACCGACCGGCGCTTCCCGCCTTTGCCCTGCACGTGCAGGGTCCACTGGTCCTGCGAATCCACCTCGAGCCGGGGCAGGCCGTCCGCTTCCGACCACACCAGTTCCGCCAGCCGCACGCCGGCATAGCGGTACAGCGACCCGCGCGCGTGAGCCACGCGCGGCCGGCGGCATCGGGCGCGAGCACCGCGAGCCACCGCGCCGGACTGGAAGGACCGGGTGCGTCCGGATCGGCGAGGGCAGTGACGGCTGCATCCGCAGCGGCCGTGGCGGACACGTGCGCGTGGCCGCGTCGTCCGGCGCGAACCGGAACCGCCGGTGCTGTCTGAGCAGCCGCAGCAGCACGGTGTGAGCCGTCGGTGCGGTATCGCCTGCGGCGACCCGGAGCCGCCCGCGCTCCCAGTACTCGACCGCGGCATCGTGATCAAGCAGCAGCGCGAACACGAGGGGGTGATCGCGTTTCGCGTCGGCCAGTGACGGACATCCGCGCTTGAGTAACGCGAGTGTCCAGCGCGTGTAGACCGGGTGGCCCAGGGCGTCGGCGACATAGGCGAGCGCCGCGTCAATGGTGTCGGGCAGACGCTGCGGGGGCGCGCTGGCCATGTCGAGCCAGCCGGAAAAGCCTGGCAGGCCGGGTGGGCGGTTCATTTCGGGCGGCGCCGTCTGGTGGTCGCCGGCGTCGGCGACGTGCTGGCCGGTTTGCGGTGGGGCGATGACCCGGCAGCGTGGGCGCGGCCGTCGACGGTGGCCAGCAGCGCACGCTGTTCCGCGACCACCGTGGTCAGCGCCGCGACGTCCGCGGCTGCGCGCAGGCGCGCGTCGCGTTCCGCCGCAAGGTCGCCGAGCAGGCGATCCCGCAGCGCTTCGAGCGCCGCCACGCGCTCCTGCTTTTCGGCAACCTGTCCCGTCAGCCGTTCACGCTCGTTCTGCAGCGCGTGGCGCTGGTGCTCCGTCTCCTGCAGCAGCTGTCGGGACAGCCCTTCATGGCGGGTGTGCACCGCGGCGAATTCCCTGGCATGCGCCTCCTTCATTTCAGTGAGCGCGAGCCGGGCCGCGTCCAGTTGCCCCTGCAGGTCAGCGGCGGCCGTCCGGTACGCGTCCGTCCGCTCGGTCAGGCTGCGGCAGTTGGCCCGCAGCGTCGCCCACGTGGTCTCGCGGGCAACTTTCATGCAACAAAAGACGCAACGACCCGTGCAGTTTGAGATCACGGAGCAAACGCGGCAGAGCGTGGCGGCCTGGATCGCTGCTCAACGACTGAAGCCGGCTGACTATCTTTTTCCAAGTCGCCTACATGCGTCGCCGCACTTGTCGACGCGTCAGTACGCCCGCATCGTTCATCGCTGGGTCGCATCAATCGGACTCGATGACGCAGCGTACGGGACACATACGATGCGCCGCACGAAGGCTTCGCTGATCTATCGACGCACCAAAAATCTTCGTGCAGTTCAGTTGTTGTTGGGCCATACGAAGCTCGAGAGTACCGTGCGGTACCTCGGGATTGAAGTCGACGATGCCCTTTGAGATGGCAGAGCAAACTGAAGTCTGATTGCCCTGAGGCCGGTGAGCGGACGCTTGCCGGCCAGGAGCCGCCGGTCGAGGTCGTCGTCCAGTTTGGCTGGACGAGGTCTCATTCGCCCTCGCTCAATGGCCGGTCTCCGGCGAGCAAATTGCGGAGGGCACTGCCTTAACCCGCCCCCCAAGGGGCGACCAACTTTTTCGATAGCGGTCATTCAATTTCATTGCAAAGTTGCGCCGTCCGTTGGTCGCATCCCCGTTGCTTTCGCTTGGTAGCTAGGGTCTACCACAAATTGCCTCGAGCCCTCTACTTCAATGACCAACCCGATAGACGCGACCACTTTGCACGCCTTCCACGCTGCGTCTATAGGCCATTGCCACACGTGTTGCCGGCACGCTTTCGTAGGCGGGAAAGAACGGACCAAACCGGTCCATAGATTCCGTCAGCACTGTCGGGCTAACGGCATTTATGCGGATGCCCCGTGGAAAATCGCACGCAGCAGCACGCACGAATCCTTCAATCCCAGCATTCGACGCTGCGGCGTTGGGTGCGCCCGACACGAATGATTTCGTGTTTACCGCTGCGCGCAAGTTCATCTGCCACGGAACGACCTACGTCTCCACCGGCGCCGATTACGACGATCTTCATAAAACACTCCTTTTCGAGTTCGGGTTGAATCATCAACATTCTTAACCAAACCATTGAGGTGATAAATGTGCTCCAATTTCCAACACTACTAGCCCATAGTTAGCAATATGGACAAACTGCGCGCGATGGAAACCTTCGTTGCCGTCGTGGAGGGAGGCAACTTCACCGAGGCGGCACAACGGCTGCAAATATCGGCCGTAATGGTCGGCAAGTATGTGCGTGAACTTGAAGAGCGTCTCGGCGCGCGCTTGCTGGAGCGCACCACACGACGGCAAAACTTGACTGATGCTGGTCGCGTTTTCTATGAAGACGCCAAGCGTGCGCTTGAACATGTGCGTGCGGCTGAGACATCGATCGAACGGTCACGCGCGTCGCCATCCGGCACATTGCGGATAAGTGCTCCGATCACCTTTGGCTCCTGTGTCATCGCTCCTCTAGCCGCGACTTTCCAGCAGATCTATCCGCGCGTGCGCATTGAACTGGAATTGAGCAATCGCGTCGTCGACCTTATTGACGAGAGTTTTGATCTGGCCATCCGAATTGGTGAACTAGGCGACACTGACCTGATAGCAAAACCGTTGACCAGCTACCGCATGGTGATCTGTGCGTCTCCGAGTTACCTCGCCCGACATGGCCGTCCAGAGACGCCGCAGGACCTGAGCGAACATCACTGCCTGTCTCACACGGTGTGGAATGGCCGCAACGGCTGGAAACTGAGGGGTGGGGATGGGCCACAGTCTTCGAAGGATCCGGTTTTCACATGCAACGATGGCAACGGTCTACGTATAGCTGCCATCGCCGGTGCAGGATTGTTGCTGCAGCCCGAGGTTGTGGTGGCACGGGAAAACGTATCGTAATGTGAAACCACCCTGCTCTGCGGGAACTGCCTCCACAAGCTTCATCGCATCGACGCGCTTCGTACGGAACGCCCCCAGCCTCGTGCGCCTCGCCGGCAAGCGCTCGCTCGCCCGACGGCCCCAACAGTTTGATGTCGATCCGAATCGGATTGCGTACCTCCGCGCGCGCGCTCCGTTCATCGGCAGCGTAACGGAATAACTGGATGGCTCCTGCCGATCGTTCGACGGAAGGCGCCCAAGCTCCCGATCAAAGCGACGGCGGCTGCGATCAAGGCTTCATATGTCCGGCTTCGGTGAACCTCTGATGCCACGACAAGGCTTCGCCAAGCAAGTGCGGGGTGTGCTTACCCACACTGTCACGGCAGGCGCGGTCGAAATAGTCTCGCAGAAGCGGTCTGTAATCCGGGTGAGCGCAATTGTCGATGACCACACGCGCTCGTTGCTTGGGCGACAACCCGCGCAGGTCCGCCAGCCCCTGTTCCGTGACGATCACGGTGACATCGTGCTCGGTGTGGTCGACGTGGCTGACCATCGGCACGATGCAGGAGATCGCTCCGTTCTTGGCTGTACTCGGCGTAACGAAGCATGCAAGAAAGCCATTGCGGGCGAAATCACCCGAACCGCCGATGCCATTGATGATCGAAGTGCCGGCCACGTGCGTCGAGTTGACGTTGCCATAGATATCAGCTTCAACCATACCGTTGATGGCAATACAGCCCAACCTGCGAACCAATTCGGCGTGGTTGGAGATCTCCTGCGGACGCAGAACGATGCGGCTGCGGTAGTGGTCGATATTGCGGCTGAATTCTTCGACACCTTCCGGACTTAGCGACAAAGCAGTCGCCGATGCGGTTTGGATGGTATCGGTCCTGATCAGATTCAGCATCCCATCCTGAATCACTTCGGTAAACGCAGTAAGCCCTTCAAATCCGCCATCGCGCAGCCCGCTCAACACTGCATTGGCGATATTCCCTACCCCGGACTGCAACGGCAACAAGTGCTGCCCGAGCCTGCCCTTCGCGATTTCGTGCCGGAAGAACTCTACCAAGTGTTTCGCAATTCGAATGCTGCTGTCATCCGGCTGGGCGAATCGGCCCAGCCGATCAGGACCGCGGGTTTCCACAACGGCGATCACTTTCGATGGATCGACGCGCAGGTAGGGCTCCCCAATACGGTCGCCGGGACGGACCAAGGGAATCGGCTGACGATCCGGTGGCAACGTCGTACCGTAATAGATGTCGTGCATGCCATCCAGACCGGCAGGCTGAGCCGAATTCACTTCGATGATGACTTTGTCGGCAAGGTCAAGCCAGGTCTTGTTGTTGCCGACCGATGTCGATGGAATCAAAAGTCCGTCGGACAATATGCCGGAAACCTCGATGACTGCCACGTCGATCTTGCCGAGGAACCCAAACCAGGTGTACTGCGCGACCTGCCCCAGATGGATATCCATGTACTCGATCTCGCCACGGTTGATCCGTGCGCGCAGTTCCGGATCGGACTGATAGGGCAAGCGAAAGTCGATGCCCCCCACTTTGGCGAGCGCACCGTCCAGTTCCGGAGCAGTGGAAGCGCCAGTCAGTATGCGGAGCGCAAACTTTTCTCCGCGGGCATGAGCGTCTTCGATGCGTGCCGCCAGCGCCAGGGGCACCGCCTTGGGGTATCCAGAGCCGGTGAACCCGCTCATTCCGACGGTCATGCCCGGTAAAATGTGGGCCGCCGCCCGATCGGCTGGCATCACCTTGGACACGAGATACGAATTCTGGATGCGCTTTTCCATAGCGATTCCTCTGTCATTGCGGATCCTGGCTCTTAACGAGTCACGCAAGAAAGGGACAGCAAGTGCAATACCTGACCACCGGAAACGGCTGAGGGTCAACCGTCGCGGTTCAAGGTCCATTAGGCGTTGTAGTGGCGGATTGCATGTGTCTGCTGGCCCAGTTCCTCATGAATGCGCGCCGCGTTGAAATGCGCGTCCGCAAAGTCCTGCTTCAGTTCGATGCTGCGCCGGTACGCGATGAGTGACTGTTCGAGGCGGCCTGAGTCTTCCAGCGCAACGCTCAGATTGAAGTGAAGCAGGTGATGGTCCGGGTTTTCTAGCAGGGCAGTGCGCCATACCCCGATAGCCTCGTCGTGACGGCCGCACTCGGACAGCAGGCATCCGAGGTTGAGGTAGGCCTCGAGATAGGCCCGGTCCGAGTCAATGGCGCCCTATAGCCGGATTCGGCGCCGTCGACATCGCCCTCAGCTTCCCTTGCGGCAGCGTCCGCGAATTCGTCGGGCAACGAGGGAAGGTCAAGCAGAAAATTCTTGTCATCTGTTCATTATTTCGATTGTCGAAATATGGAAACGAACCAGACCATCGCCGCTCTGGCGGCACTCGCGCACGAGTCGCGGCTCGCAGTCTTTCGCGCTCCGGTGCAGGCAGGCCCCGAAGGCATGCCCGCAGGCCAGATCGCTACGCTGCTCGATGTGTCGCCGTCGTCGCTGTCCTTCCATCTGAAGGAGCTGTCTCATGCGCAGCTCATCACCAGTCGGCAAGAAGGCCGGTTCGTCTACTACTGCGCGAATTTCGAAACGATCAACGGCCTTCGATCTGCCCGTAGTGGGCCGTTTGTTTGAAGAGTACGTAGCGTCGCACGGCCTGCAGGAACGGCTGCATTTCTATCCGGGCGACTTCTTCAAGAATTCCTGTCCAGCGGCCGATGTGCTTGTGATGGGACACATCCTCCACGACTGGGATCTCGGGCAGAAGCTCGAGCTCCTCGCGAAGTGCTACGCGTCGCTACCTCCCGGAGGTTGCCGCGAGATTCGCAAGCATTCTCAGCGCGCGCGTGCGACATAGCGTCGTCCGCAACGTCGGATGTTCGATGCGGAGCAGTCGACCGAATGGCCACCCGACTGCGATCTCGAACGACGGTTCCTGGCCGGGTCCTGCCGCTAGCGAACGCTGGCTCTTGGCCGCCGCCGTCCCGTCGGCGAGTGCACCAAACCTACCCAACAGGGCCGTTGGGGGCTGGGGCGCTGCAACGGCCGCTATCACGGCAAGAACCGCCGCAGATCACTACTGCGGCGCCAGCTGTCCCGACCGGTAAAGAAGCGGGCCACTGGACCCGCCACCGCTGCGTTATAAATGCAGTTCTACCTTTGCCTCGGCATTTTCGACGATCAAAGACAGCACCCAAACGTTCGACGATACCTCGAGCCGAGCGCGATCGACCCGAGGGTGTTTGCCGCTATCGGCAATATCCGTGCCGGCCCGTGCACCGCTAGCCCCACGATGCAAACGCCTTACAGTGCGTATCGATGAATGACACGTTCTTTTAAAATAGTGACATCACTGTTCATAGTAGAAGAATAAGCGGTGATTAAGCCATTATTCACATGGGATAGGCTTGTCCCATCAGAAATCCTTACTACAATAGTCGAATCACGTTGGCATAGGTCGCTGGCCGCGCTAATTGGCGGAATCCAGTATCTGGGGTTGCTCGCCGTCGGTGGACTGAAAGGGCTATCCTGGGAAATGACCAACATGCTGCGAACGAATTTCAAAATCCCGGTGTTGTCATCTTGTTGTCTTTGTTTTGGCGTGGCTGCTCCCTTATTTCATCTTCCAGATAATCGTTATGGCGATCCTGAGGCGTATGAACGGCGAATAAGGTGCATCAAGGGGGCCAGTTTCGGCGGGCGTCTCAACTCCATTTTTAGGAGCGAATTATGAACTACGATCCAGTCGATACTGCGGTAGTATTCACTGATCCCCAGAACGACGTTCTCAGCCCGAACGGGAAGAACTGGGGCGTTCTTGGCGCAAGCGTGACTGAAAATAAGACTGTCGAAAATATGCTGTCAATCTTCAGGGCAGCGAAAGCCGGTAAGTTCAGTGTTTTCATCTCTCCGCACTATTTTTACCCAACCGACACTAGGTGGCAATTCAATGGGCCGCTTGAGACGGGTGAGTTTCAAACGGGAACGTTCGCGCGAACGGGCGCGTTGAACCTGAGCGGGTTCCAGAAGTCGGGGGCCGACTGGCTGGAGGAATTCAAGCCATTCATTGACGATGGTGAGACTATCGTTGTGAGTCCACATAAGGTTTTCGGTCCACAGACCAACGATCTAACGCTGCAACTTCGCAAGCGCAATGTGCAGAAAGTCGTGCTTTGCGGCATGCCAGCTAATATGTGTGTCGAAGCTCATCTACGCGATCTGATCGAGCAAGGTTTCGAAGTGACCGTCGTCGCCGACGCCACGGCGGGGCCGCGCCATCCGACGTGGGGCGACGGCTATAAGGCAGCACTTGTGAACTACGCGTTTCTCGCACATGCTGTGGTCACGACTCAGGACGTCGTGAAAGCCATGACGCAAGGGTAGTTACTACGGCGCCGATTTTGGGCGTCCCCTACACGATGCGTATGACATAAGCCCATAAGTCCGGTTTCTGGCGCGCATATCGGCCTTATGGCAAGTTCCTGCGCACAGTATCGACATCGTAAAAGAAAGTTTCCATACCTTGATCAGTTCTGCCAGCGTCGCTCACTGGCATGGAGCTCGGATGAGTGCCAACGACCAGGAAATGCAGATGCTCGCAAGTCGTCCGCGCCAGACTGGACAGGCGTTCGACTACCTGCCGATCGGACTATTTGGATCGGTCATGGGGCTGGTTGGACTCGCTGTTGCCTGGCGCGCTGCTTCGCAGATGTATGGCGTGTCGGCTTCGATCGCTGATGGCATCGGAGCTGTCGCCGTAGCGGTCTTCGTCTCGCTGGTTCTTGGATATGGTTGGAAATGCCTGACTGCCTGGCACGCGGTGAAGACGGAGTTTGGGCATCCGATTGCCGGCTGTCTGTTCGGAACGGTAGCAATCAGTCTTCTGCTGTTGCCGATCGTGCTGGTACGTGTAAGCTATGAACTTGCGTTCGGCATGTGGGTATTGGGTGCCGTCGGCATGGTGTTTTTAGCGTGGCTCATCGTCAGCCGATGGATAAGTCGCCGCCAGCAGTTGCCCCACGCTACTCCTGTGTGGATTATTCCGGTCGTTGGCATGCTCGACCTGCCATTGGCGATGCCCGCGCTCGGTCTACCAGCCACTTCGGAACTCGGCGTATTCGCACTCGCGGTTGGGATATTCTTCGCGGTGCCAATCATTACGCTGATCTTTGCGCGATTGTTGTTCGAGGACCCAATGCCGGACGGCTTGCGACCGACATTGATGATTCTCGTTGCGCCCTTTGCCGTCGGCTACTCGGCCTACATCACGGTGACCGGTAGTCATGACCTGTTCGCGGAAGCACTCTACATGCTGACTTTGTTTTTCCTCGCGGTGCTGTTTGGACAAATGCGCTATCTTGCGGCCTGCTGTCCCTTTCGTCTTACATGGTGGGCTGTCAGCTTCCCTCTCTCAGCGTCGGCGATCCGCTCTCTCAGAGTGGCAAGAGAGAACCCCGGTCGTATCACCAATAGCATCGCCTTGCTTCTACTTTGTATCGCCAGCCTTGCTATTGTTGGTATCTTCCTGAGGACTTTGAAGGGGTTACTCTCCGGCGAATTGCGCACCTTGAGTACCTAGACATGCGTATGCAGGGAACAAGCAGCTCTGTGAGCGCCGCGGATAAGCAGGGTGCATTTTTGTCGGGACGGGAAAACCGATAGGCTTGGATATCGGTAAATGGGTTTCCCGGCCATGATGTGCCGGACAGGCCTGCGTGCATCGTGGCAAGAGCGATGCGAACTGAACTCAGAACGTGGCGGCAACCATGCAATTAATAGGAGCTGACTTCGTGCGATGCACCGCAGACCATGTGACCAGCGACGGATAGACGGGCGGGTATCTATTTAGAGGAAGGGCGACTGGCGAAAGCGATGGGGGAAGATTCCGAAAGCCGTTTATTCGTTTGCATTGGAATACCGCACCGATTCGAATGGCCGTTGTGGGGAACGTCAGCGACGTCCGAACGTCGTCAGGCGCGCGCAGGCGAATGGCCGTAGATGGCCCGGGTCCTGCCGCTAGCGAACGCTGGCTCTTGGCCGCCGCCGTCCCGTCGACGAATGCACCAAGCCGACCCTGAGCGGTCCATCGCCGGGTTCGCAGGAAAGGGCGGCGGCAAGTCTAAGAGCAGCCGTTCGATGCCTACAGAGCGGACGCGTCGCGAGCGCTGGTTGAAACTGACTGGAGAATGGCGTTCGCGAACTCCACAAAACCGGCTCCCCCTGGACCACGCGTTATCCATCGAGGGGGAGTCGGTAATTGCGGTAGATAGTCAGTCACCGTGCTCACGCCTGCCGTATGTTTGAAAAACTCGAACATTGGCGCGTCGTTGGTGGAGTCACCAGAATAGGCGACTAATTCGCGCGCTGCTTCAGTGTCAATGCTGTATGTGCTGGCGAGTACTCGCAATGACATCGTCAACTTGTCGTAGCCGCCCAGCCAGCCCAGAACCCAAAGGTTGTTTATCGTCGCATTCGCTCCCGCCTGTCTTAGCGCATCGACGATGCGGTGATCGACGTCGGTTCCTGTGCAGTGATATGCAAGGCTCGTCAACCGAAACACTTGATCATCAGCCTCTTGCGCCTCAGGCACTGCTTTTTCGATGACCCGCGCAATCGACTTTAGTTGT
Organism: Paraburkholderia sp. JPY465; assembly: GCF_050436725.1. Lineage (NCBI taxonomy): Bacteria > Pseudomonadati > Pseudomonadota > Betaproteobacteria > Burkholderiales > Burkholderiaceae > Paraburkholderia > Paraburkholderia sp. JPY465. The sequence continues at coordinate 917,835 of NZ_JBNDMT010000002.1, read as the reverse complement.
TCGCGGACGTGTTCAATGCTATCGGGCGAATGCCAGTAATGTCGTTCGACGCCATGCCCGTCTGAACTCCGCCGAAAGAACAAGCCGCCATTTTCGGCAATGACACCGTCGACGGGCCACATGCGAGCCATCTGGTCGCACCATCCGGCAGGGGCCGCGGTGACCGGCACCACGCGAATGCCGCGGGCTTCCAGTTGTGTCAGCGCGGTGTACGTCTCGGCAGGCAGGCGGCCTTGATAGGTCAATGTATCGTCCATGTCCGTGAGCACGAATCGGACTGTCGAAAATTGATTTGCTGCTGCCAGGGAAAGGGGCTGCATGGTGACCCGTTAGCAATGGACAGCCGCAAATTATGAAGGGCAATGGGATAGTCGTCTTGTCGAATTGCGCGGATGCTTATCACTATTTGTGGATAGCATATTGTTACGATGCGATCGCGGTGGCCGCTGACGCTGCAAAACCGGACGTCGGTAAGCGCGCATGCCTACGGCCGGTGTTGGCCGATTGGGTGAGGTCGCAAACAGCCGCTAACCGGCAATCCAGTCCTCAAAATGTGAATCTTGCTGACTGACCGGTTTGGGGAAAGCTGTCTGTCCGGAGAGGGTCGAGGGACTGATATGACTTTCCGTGTCAATCGCGATCGGTTCTCGGTCTGGGTACATCTGAATTTCCTGAGGGCGACGTAGCAGTACGTCTCGACGGTGGGTCACACTGATATCCGCGGGTTGGTTACCGCATTACTGTGGTCCGCCCTATGAGCCTGCCGCTACCTAAAGTCGCAAGTCGCATAAGATGTGTTGCATAGTCCAATCGCGGGTTGCTCGGGTGCCGGGCTACGCCGCCTTCAGGAAACTCTCCGTGTCCTCGTTAAGATGAGATAGTGTCAGACCGGCCTGGCATCTTTCGGTATGGCGAGAGACATCGCCAGTCTGCCGATGTCCCAGATAAACCCTGAGAGCTCTCGCGCAACGGCAACCACGCCGGTGTTCACATTCTTGCCGCGCGCTGCGAGCTTGCGATATCGCCGGCATAGCCGCAGCTGGGCATCCCATGCGCGGTCAATGATCGGTTTCGGAATTCCTTCATGGCGGCGTTGGATGTCGGGGCTCACCCGAGCGGGGTATCTGTAACTCCACGCAGCCTCCACGAGCAGCTTTCTTGCATAACTGTTCCCGTTTTTTGTAATGCTGCCTTGACGGCGCCGCTCGCCTGACGAGTGTTCGGAGGGCGTCACCCCGAGCCAGGCCATCAGCTGTCGCGGATGCTCGAATCGCGACAGGTCACCCAGTTCGGCGAGCATGCCAACGGCCGTGGTGAACTGGATACCGCGCATGGTCTGCAGTCCCAGTACGACCGGATAGAAGCGCCAGTTGACGACAGCCTCGCGTAGTGCCGCCTCGAGGCGGTCGCATTGGGCGAGTCTGTCTTCAATGGTGCGGCGGCACTCGTCAAAGGCCAGTTGTTGCCAGTGGTTGGGGAATACGAAGGTGCTGATCCACCGTCGATGTGCCGGCCCCCAGTTCGCGCTGCCGGTGTAACGAATACCATGAGAGAGCAGAAACGACTTGAGGCGCTGACGCGCGTGCTTGAGATCCGCTTTGGCGGCGGCCCACGCGCGGGCCAGGTCCCGGAATGCCTCATCTTCGACGCCTGGCACGTAGACTGACGAGAGATCACCTGCACGCAACGAGCGCACGAGTTTGAGTGCGTCGCGGCGGTCAGTCTTGACCCGCTCGCCTGGTTTCTTCGGAATCAGCGACGGGGCACATACCACGCAGTCGAATCCCTTCTGCACCAGTTGCCGGTAGAGGCCATAGCCGCATGGCCCTGCTTCGTAGACGATGCGAACGTGCGTCGCCTTGGACTGCATGCGCTGGCACAGGCGATCGATGTCTGTCTTCGAAGTGCCGATCTTGCCCAGCAATTCCACCTCGCCTATCCCGACGGCGTAGGCTGCCGTGATGGATTCCTTGTGGACATCCAGACCGACGTACACAGTGCTATCGTGTCCCATGCTGGCCTCCGTGCTGGAAATCGCCGGGTGTCGCCCTCGTGCACACCATGCGGCTCTGGCAGCAATGCTAACCCGCGTCTGGTTTCTCACGGCGGGCCAGCCACCACATCACGGAAAGTCATACTGCCTAAACCGCTCGCGCGGTAAGGGGCTGCGGCCGGCGGTAGTAGCAATGGAGAGGAAACCGACTCTGTTCTCATGTTGATGGGCGAGGTAATTCGCCTCGCCGTTCAACGGGAGCAGAGTCATGACTGATACCCTCCAGACTGTCAGCCCACTGCGCCAGCGCATGATCGACGACATGCGTATGCGCCATCTGGCGCCGAAGACGCAGGCCGGTTATCTGCGCATCGTACGCGAGTTCACCCGGTTTCTGGGGCGCCCGCCCGACACCGCCACCGTCGAGGATCTACGGCGTTACCAGCTGCATCTGGTCGACCACGGCACGTCGCCCGTGTCGCTCAATGCGGCGATCACCGGACTGAAGTTCTTCTTCGAGATCACGCTTCACGAACCCGAACGGATGGCCCGGATGCAGCCGGTGCGCGTGCCCCGCACGCTCCCGGTCGTGCTCAGTCCGGACGAAGTGGGACGCCTGATCGCTGCGACCGGCAACCTGAAGCACCAGACCGCACTGTCAGTCGCCTACGGCGCCGGCCTGCGTGCCAGTGAAGTGGTGGCGCTGAAGGTCGGCGACGTGGACGGCCAGCGCATGACGCTGCGCATCGAGCAGGGCAAGGGCCGCAAGGACCGTTACGCCATGCTCTCGCCGGTACTGCTTGAACGCCTGCGTGTCTGGTGGCGCGTGGCGCACGCGCAGGGCCGGATGCTGGAGGGCGGCTGGCTGTTTCCAGGCCTCGACCCGGTCGATCCGCTCAGCACACGGCAGCTCAACCGCGCCATCCACGCCGCCGCCGTCGCTGCAGACATCAACAAACGTGTCTCGATGCACACATTGCGACACAGCTTTGCGACCCACCTGCTGGAGCAGAAGGTTGATATCCGTGTCATCCAGGTCCTGCTGGGCCACAAGAAGCTGGAGACGACCGCGCTCTATGCCCAGGTCGCGACGGACCTGCTGCGCGAAGTGATCAGTCCGCTGGAGAAGCTGCACAACAACAGCTGAAACACGGCGCACTGCCGTGCCCGAAGTCGCGGACGTCTTCCGCGCGCATGGGCCCGCGTGGCGACAGACCGTACAGCTGAGCCTGGGACAGCTGAAGGTCATGTCGGCGATCGAACAGTGCCGCAGCGCGGCGCTGGGTGGGCACGTGTTGCGCTGTTGTGGCTGCGAACAGATCGAGGTGGCCTACAACTCCTGCCGTAACCGCCATTGTCCGAAGTGCCAAGGGAGCGCCGCGCACCGGTGGCTCGAGGCACGTCAGGCCGATCTGCTACCGGTCGGGTATTACCACGTGGTCTTCACGCTGCCTGCGGCGATCAGCGCGATCGCCTGGTACAACAAGTCGATCATCTACGGGCTGCTGTTCGACGTTGCCGCCGAAACCCTGCGTACCATCGCCGCCGATCCGAAGCATCTGGGCGCGCGGATTGGCGCCACGCTGGTGCTGCATACGTGGGGTTCGGCGCTGACGCACCATCCTCACGTACATGGCATCGTTCCCGGAGGAGGCCTCGCGCCTGACGGTGAACGGTGGGTCGCATGCCGGCCCGGCTTCTTCCTGCCAGTACGTGTGCTCTCGAGGCTGTTCCGGCGGCGCTTCCTGGAAGAACTCACCCATGCCTGTCGCCGGGGCCAGCTACGCTTCTTTGGCGAGTACGCTGCACTTGCCGATCCCGCGGTCTTTACCCGGTGGCTTGCGCCACTGCGCGCCTGCGAATGGGTGGTGTATGCGAAGCGCCCGTTCGCTGGTCCTGAGGCAGTACTCGCGTATCTGTCGCGCTATACGCATCGCGTGGCCATCTCCAACCAGCGCCTCGTCACGTTCGACGAGCGCGGCGTGACCTTCCGCTGGAAGGACTATCGGGCCAGCGGCCGCACACGCCACAAGACGATGACGCTTGCGCCCCAGGAATTCATGCGACGCTTCCTGCTGCATGTGCTGCCCGGGGGCTTCCACCGCATCCGCCATTACGGTCTGCTCGCCAACCCGGTGCGCCGGCAGAACCTGGCGACGATACGCGCGCTGTTGCACGCTCCGGCAACCATTGCCGCCAGTAAAGACGCGTCAGCCCAGACAACGGCACCGACATTTGTCTGCCGGCATTGCGGCGCACCGATGGTCATCGTCGATATCCTGCCGCGTAGCCACCCGATTCGCGCGCCACCTGGTTGCAGAGGTGATGCGTGAACCAGAATGACCAGGTATCTTCAGTCCGACTGTCGGCTCCTCGGCAACGAGCGCCAGCAGGAGACGTTTGTGTGCATCTCGCCAGGCAGAAGTTGCCGCCTGTCGGCAGTCGCGACCAATGCGCTGTGCGACGGCATCGCAACTTCATCGGCATCAGGCCAGCCTCGGCTTCGTCCGATCAACGCGTGATCAGCCGGGCCACGCGATCACTTCAATCCCCATAACCGCCTCGGTACACCCCGCGGTTTCCTCCCTCGAGCGTTGTCCAACGCCTGCCCGCATACGCCGTCGCTTACTCACGCGGCAGCAGACATGGGCAGGCGTCGAACAACGCTTAACGACAAGCGTCTTACGGGATCACGCCCGTCGAGGCTTCCTACACCCCACAGCGCAATGACCGGGTGGGACGCGATCAGCGGGCATCGATCGCTAGGCCGCGCCCACCCCGGAACCGACTCTATCCGCCAATCTAGATTACCCCGTAGCCATCGGTTCGCCGTGACGCCCGCGGTCGCGTTAGCGAGGCTGCGGCGCTGCGCGACGATCTTCCCGCACGTCGGTGGGTCACGCTCCCCTACCCGGCCACGGTGCCCGGTGATCAAGCCCACGCCGGTGTCTGAGACTGTTGCAGCTGGTTATTAACTGTTCATCGACCGCGTCAACGCCCGTCGCGGCTTCTGGAGCGAAGCCGGGAAACTGGCCAGTGCGGCCGGCCGGTACCGTCACGCGCAGTCAGTTGCGGACCGGACGCGGCGCCACCACGGGTTGGACTAGATGACGGCGCTCGCAATCGGACGGAATCTGTTTATCCACGGGAAGCGCCGGGCAGTAGTAACAAAATTGGTTGAAAAGTAGTAACAAAATTAGTTGTGTGAGCGGCAATCCAGCCGCCGCGACAATGTGTCCAGAAACGAAGGGGCGGATAGCCCCAACTATCCGGGCCTCTGTTTGCTCACAAGGAGGAGGGGAGCACCCGAGTCCCCGTCGTGGCCAGCCGGGGACTATTGGAGAGAATGCGCGTGGTGGCCGACATGCACATCCTTACGTACCCATTGGAGTGGCACACTACGGAAATTCAGCCCCGAGTCAGAAGCTTAAGGATCCGGTCATCGTGCTTTACATGAAGTGTGTCGACAACGAGTTGACGAGCACGTCAAAGTCACGCGATACTGTATGGGCATACAGTATTATAGGCATCGCCGTGACTCGTCCACGTTTGCCGCAGATGCCTTCGCTGACGCTGGCAGAACTGCGTCGTCTATGGCGACAGCATGCGTCCGGGTCCGAGTACGACGTGACCGTTCGGCGCCGGATAGCTGAGGTTGTCAGGATGCGCCGGCTCGTGGTTGAGATGGACGGCGCTGAGGAGCAGTTCAGCGGGCTTGGCGCGACGCGACCCGCTCGAATCTGGTAGCACTCGAGCGCCTGACGATTCTTCTCAACGTTGAACGTTCGCGCCCTGGTCGACTTTCGTCGGAATCGCCGCCGACACCAGGAGGCGCCATGAAGCGCAACCCCTGACGAACGCGATGGAAGCAGAGATTTACAAGGGTTACGCAATCTACGGGCACTCTATCCATGAGGGTGGGGTTTTTGCTGCCAGTGGGACTGTGCTGCGTACGGGGCGACTCGTTGGCACCAGCGGCGTGCTTGAGCTTTTTCATACGGAAGCAGAGGCGACGGCCGCCGGCATTTCATGGGCTCGGGAGTGGGTCGACGCCAATGCGTGAAAAGAAGTAGCGCTCGCGCCGGAAATGCTCACGGCCCATTCCTGTCGCTGAAGACAGGCTCCCAACTTGGACAGGTGCAGTAGAGATACGCGAAAGCGGACTCCGCCGTTAATGCCAAGGCCTGCGCTTCCTCTCGTGTTGCCGGTTCGATGCCTCGATACCAGCACTCGCCAACGACAATGCAGGACGTAAGAATCGTCCAGACCATGCTTCCCGCCTGTTACGCGAGTCGGGACGACCTGGTCACACGCCCGGCTGCGCGCCGCATAAACCTAGCGTCCGGGTAGGCGCTTTATCGCCGCAGCCAACGATTGTCGAGTGGACCAGTACGCTGCCCACGGGCCCTGCAACTTGAAGCTGAGAGAAAGTTTCCTCCAAAGGAAGGTGCTAGCGCGTACGTTTATTGGAGGCTGTACGTTAAAAGCGGACAACGAAGGTGTACAGAATCGCCAAGCGGCCAATTCCTTCGAGGGGACGATGCAATCCGGGTTCGCAGAGTGGATTTGCGTCTATGCCCACCGCGTGCGCAGGCGCAAGTTACCGCTGCCAATGCAATTAGCATTATCGTCCCATCGTGGCTCCAAGATCTCACTGCCAGTCGTCGCCTTCGTGCTCATGAGTCACTGTCCTTTCGCGCTTCGTGGGAATACCGACCCGCAGCGTCACCGGCGTCGCCTCGGCGAGGATACCGCTGGCAATTTTCTCGTCACATGGTGTTTCGTTCCTCTCGGTGAATTGGTGCATTGCAGCAATTTGTGTTACAGTGTCAGCTTGTCATTGCGCCCAGTCTTGCGCTTCCCAAGCGCCCGCGCGTGTCTGCGAACCGCGTTCATTGCCCGTTGCGATCCCCCGTTGTGCCCGCCTGTAGCCTTGGAATGTGCATGGCTTTCCCGCTCTGGCGTCGGCGGCCCGTGGACTCGCGATCGTTGGGCAAACCCCTCCTGGAGAATGTATGGCAAACGTTGATCGGAGCAACTCACGTCCGGACATAGCTACATCCGCGCCGACCGCGTCGGCCCGGCGCGCATCGAGGGGCAAGGCCGCCGCAACCCTGCTGCCGGTGGAAACAGTGTCGCGGGACGATGAGCAGCAGCGCCAGATGCGAGCACTCATCCAGCTCGGCAAGGAGCGCGGCTACCTGACCCATGCCGAAATCAACGATCATCTGCCGGACAACTTCGCGCAGACCGCTGCCATTGAAACCATTGTCAGCACCTTCAATGACATGGGCGTAGCAGTCTACGAGCAGGCACCTTCAGCGGAGGCGCTGCTTTTGAACGACGCGGCGCCGGCAGCCATGTCGGATGACCAGGCCGACGAGGAGGCCGAGGTCGCGCTTTCTACCGTTGATTCGGAATTCGGGCGCACGACCGATCCCGTCCGGATGTACATGCGTGAAATGGGCGCGACCGGATTGTTGACTCGCGCGGGCGAGGTTGAGATTGCGAAGCGCATTGAAGACGGCCTCCACGAAATGGTCCAGGCGATTGCGGCCTGCCCGGCGACCATCTCCGCGATCCTTCTGAGCGCGAAGCAGGTTGAAGCCGGTGAGCTGCGCATCGACGAACTGGTTGATGGCATCAATGAGGAAACCGAATCGGTCGAACTGTCCTCGTCGGACCAGGCTGAAACGCCGGACATCGAGCAGGCCATCGAAGATGATGACGACGCCGGGAGCGACGAGGGCGATGAGGACAGTGAGTTCGAAGAGCGGGACACGGCGAGGGCGAACGAAGCGCGTCTGAAACAGCTCGCGAGCGACAGCCTCGCTATATTTGCACGAGTGCGCGAACTGTTCGAGCAGATTTCCGGTTCCTGTGCTGCGCAGGGTAAGGGGCGCGTGACCCACGTTCACCTGTGCGAAGCTATCCAGCGCGAGCTGGCGCCCATTCGCTTTACGGCGCGAACCATCGACCGGCTATGTACCGACGTGCAACAGCAGGTCGCACAGGTGCGTGCGGTCGAGCGGCATATCCTGCAAATTGCCGTTGACCGGTGCGGCATGCCGCGCGAGAAATTCGTCGCGTCGTTTCCTGGACAAGAAACTGATCTCACGTGGACTGAAAACACGGCGGCGGCGTCGCGCGCGTACGGCGACGCGCTCGAACGTAGTCTGCCGGCAATTCAGGCCGAACAGCAGAAGCTTCTCGATATCGAAGCGAAGGTCGGACTGTCGTTGCAGCAGCTGAAGAAAATCAACCGGCAGATGATGGCGGCTGAGTCAAAGATGCGGCAAGCAAAGCGCGAGATGATCGAGGCCAACCTGCGGCTCGTGATCTCCATTGCGAAAAAATACGTGAACCGGGGCATGCACTTTCTGGATCTCATCCAGGAAGGAAATATCGGCCTGATGAAAGCCGTCGACAAATTCGAATATCGACGCGGCTGGAAGTTTTCAACCTACGCAACATGGTGGGTGCGGCAGGCAGTGACGCGTTCGCTTGCGGATCAGGCCCGCACGATCCGGGTGCCGGTGCACATGATCGAGTCGATCAACAAGCTGAACCGGATTTCCCGCGAGATCCTGCAGCAGACCGGACGCGAGGCTCATCCTGCCGCGTTGGCGCAGCGCATGGAACTGCCGGAAGAGAAGGTTCGCGGCATGTTGAAGGTCGCGAGGCAACCCGTATCGCTCGAGACGCCAGTGGGTGAGGATGCCGACGCGACACTTGGCGATATGATCGAAGACCCGATGGCGGCATCGCCCGCAGATGCGGCCGTGCAAGCGAACCTGCGCGTCGCAATCGATGAGGCGCTCGATGCATTGTCGCCGCGTGAAGCGAAGGTGTTGCGGATGCGTTTCGGGATCGATACATCGACTGACTATACGCTCGAGGAGCTGGGCAAACAGTTCGACCTGACGCGCGAACGCATCCGGCAGATCGAAAGCAAGGCAATGCGAAAGCTGATGCACCCGAGTCGCGCCGCCAGGCTTCGGCCATTTCTCGACCATTAACGCGTAGACTCGTGCATAAGCGGGTTGCGCTGTTTCGGGGACGGCAGGCGCTCCCGATCGTCGACCGCATAGGCCGTTGTGGAGCGCACCGGGGCCGGACGGCTCAATGCGCTGCACGCCTCATCGGACAGCGGATCGTCGTACGCTACCGCCGACTCACAGCAGGACTGCCTGCTGCAGAAGTTCCAGAGCCTTCAATTCGTCCAATCGGCCCGTGCGTGCCTTACCTGCCAGCGTCTTGATCAACGCTTCCGCGATTGGCGCGATACCGACAAGGTTGTCCAGGCTGGTGACGGAAGCGGGGAGCGACACGGGGTTTTGCTGCGGGATTGCAGCGGCTGGAAGCAGTTCAGCGGTGGGCGGTGTGACCACCGGCAGCTTGCCATCACTGCCTTCAGAGGAGCGACCGGCGGCCTCGGCGGAGGCACCGCTTATGTGATATTGCTGGCTGACGACGATTGCCTCTGTCGCTTCTCCGACATCCGCTGAAGCAGGCGAGGCGCTTTCTGGCTCAACCGGGACGCCCGTCCGCGCGCGCCGCGTGTGCACCTTCGAATTTGCGGGTCTTCCTGACGCATCGTCGTTCGCGGTGGCCGCAATCGGCTCATGTTGATCCGCGGACGCACGTCCGCGCGAAGCAGGAGTGAGCAGCCGTGACACCGACTCGGGAATCTCCGCTTCCGAGCGCGGCGAGTCCAACCAGCCAGTCGGCAAACCAAATCGCTCCGTGAAACGGTTCGCCTCGACATCGTCCATGCGCTTCTTGCCATATAGCCGATGTGCCATGTTTGACTTGGTCATGGATAGGACTACACCAAGTCGCGCTTTGGATCCGTTGCGACCCGTGAGGACGTGGAGGTTCTGCCGTCGAATGTTTTCGACCGTAGCGCTGTCGTCTAACGCCAGCGGGTGCTGCCGGGTCGCTTCAGAAGAGGCTCTGGACTTCGGAGATGAATCTTTTCCTGGTGCATGGGTGCCAGTCGGTCTGGCCATCTGGCTTCGACTCTGTTTGACGGTCACCGGCGACCCGCCCGTTGCTCTCTTTGGCATTTCCGTTTCCTCGGACAGGTTATCTTCCAGCATGGGTTGTTGGCCGCCGATCGGGGCGGAAGTCGGTACTGGCGTTTCAGACTCAACCTCGGGCTCGTCGTCTGATTTGACAAAGTCGAGCGGTGACTTCAGACGGGCGATGGTTTCGGGCGCGAGCGCAGGATGGGGCTGATCAAAGAAACCGTGCGGAAGCCCAAGCGTGGTTTCCATATGAAAAGCGGTCTCGGGCGTGAATCTTTCGCCCTTCATCAGTTCGGCCACTCGCGTCATGTTCGAGTCGAGTCCGAGCGCGATATTCTCTGCGCCCACGGCATCGACGAGAAACTGAAATGATCGTGTTTTGAAAATCGACGAAGTCTGAGTGGAGTCTCGAGGCGGTGCCTTCACGTACCGTTGTCCCTGCCTGTTGGGCGGTGACTTTTTCATGTGACGAGGTTGGCGTTGGCCGCTGTCCCGAGGTCCCGCATGTCGTCCGCGGGGTTGACTCATAAAATAGGGCTCCGTGCGATCATTGATGTTCTGGCTCGTGAATTATAGACGAGGGTAAATTTCGAACATCCGATGCGTTAGCCTGTCCATCTAGTGAGAAATACCCCCACGCGGCGCACGAATGATGAAAAGCCCGAATCTATCATTGGCCGCGGCTTGTCATGCGACGCCAATATTGTGTTCGCGGATGTGACTGATGCCGGCTACCCCTCCGTTTCTGCTCGACGCACGCCAGAATATTTTCGTGCGAAGCCGCTCGAGTACCGGTCGGCGGGAATGGTCTTTGCGGCGGGCTAGGCTGCATCATTTTCGCGCCGGTCCTTTGCGACTGGTACCTGCAGATCATCGCATTCGAGGAGACAGTTATGGCGAGCGAAACGCTTCTGGTACTTCCGGGTAATGGAGGCGAGACCGAACGGGCTGCGGTGGGCAGTGCCGAGGGTCGCGCGGCAGTTAATCTTTTTGTCGATGTGGCGGAAAGGTTGTTCGAACTGAACCGCACGGCAGTAAAGACTTCAATTGACGAACAATTTGCGGTCGCATCGAAGGCGCTTGAAGAAAGGTCGCCGCTGGGCGCGTGGCGGCTGCAGGCGAGCTATGTCCTTGCCGGATCGGCGAAAGCGGCTGCCTACTGGCGCCATGCGACCGAAATCCTGCTGGACTCGTTTGCGGATGTCGTGAATGACGCCGAGCAACGCGTGAATCGGGGCTTCCTCGTGATGACAGGTGTGCTCGAAGATGCGACCGTTGGATTCGGGTCCTCGATTCTCACGGGAGACCAGGGGCCCGCGACACACAGCATGCAGGAAACGGCGCAGATTATCTCGCAACCCGAGGACGAAACTCCTGCTCGGCGGCGCGGTAGGGCAGATGGATAGGCCGCGTCAACGTAGTGCGGGTTCGACGCGGACCAGTACGCGCGGCCACCCTCGCTTGGCCGGGGAAGTCGGATCAGACGAAAGAGCGGCGCGGGCGCACGCCGCGGCCGGCGTGCGCGAATCATTTGTGCCTTTACGTGTGCATCGGTACGTCGCGTCGAGAGCCGAACGCATCGGCCGCTCTAACGGAAACCTAGATGATGAACCTGAAACCTGCCGAGCAGAAACCATCATGATCAGCGGTGCGACTGCCTTCAACACCGCGAATAAGTCCTTTAGCCCCGCCGACAAGAAGCGCCAGACCAATCGCCAGTTGGAGGGTAATGGTCGCAAGATTGGTTGGCAGGCCCGTTCGGGAAAGGAACATGGCAACCACCGCCTCCGTTCGATGCCCTCCCTGGAGCGGTTGTTCCGATGCACGAAAAGTCACCACCTTATAGATGACGTAGACGCCAACCAGTGCGCGGCTAAACAACGCCCGGACGTACGAAATTGGTGTAGCACAAACATGGCGGCGCTTCTCGGCCGCGATGATGGCGGACACCATCATCTCGAACGACAGCTCCATCACCGGCAGATACACTTTCCAGTGGGATTCAGGTTGACGGAGACCCGCGTTAGCTTCACCGAACTCACATTTTCGGACCATCATCGGCCCTTGGGAATTGCCCGAAGCGGTCGTTCAGCATAGCGGCTGCATGTCGGTTGCATCGGCAAACTCTGTCTGCCCCTTACCCCGCGTTTTCGCCCGGTACATTGCGCTATCCGCGGCACGCATCAATGTTTGGGTGTCGAGAGAGCTGCCTCCGGTGCCTTCCGTCAGCAGCATGCACACTCCAATGCTGGCCGAAACGGCAGTCCGATGTCCGCCAGCGGTTCGCACGTTGCTCAGGATGACGTGAATACTATCGGCGATTCTGAGCGCGCCTTCCTGGTCGCATACGTGGTGTGCAAGGACTACGAATTCATCTCCGCCCAATCGTGCGAGCGTGTCACCGCGGCGCATCCGGCTTACCAGGGCCATGGCAAAACTCCGCAGCAATTCGTCACCTACCGCATGTCCGTGTGCGTCGTTCACTTCTTTGAAACCGTCCAGGTCTATCAGGAACAAGGCAGTCTGACCGACTTCGGTACCTCGACCGGTCAGCGTTCGCCCAATCACCTGCTCAAGTCGGAGGCGATTGCTTAGCCCCGTCAGGGGGTCAGTCGCAGCCCGCTTTTCGAGTCGATACACCAGCACCGCCAGGTAGAGGGATATTGCTGCAACGCTAAACGTCAAACCCAGTCCGGCCTCGATGTTTGTCCGCCACCACGGTTGCCAATACATCAGGCTTACGAATCCAGCGAGCGCCACCGCACATGACAGCGCCAGCATTCGTCGGCCGTAACGGCAGCCGGCACCCACCAGTAACCAAAAAACCACCCAGAGCAGCGGAAGCGCGGCCCTGCCGCCAATTGCCAGAGCTGTCGTCACCGTTGCCTGGTCGACAACCGTGGTGAGAGTTAACCGGAGGTGTGAGCGCGCTGGTCCGACCTTCGTGGCGACGTACGTCATGATACCGAACACCACGTAAATCGCGACCGTCACCATCGTTGAGTAGGCGACTGTCGAATGACAAATCAAGGTGAAAGCCAGGTACGCGAGCAGAACCACGGTTCCAAAAACCATGCGCAATATCGCTTGTTCCTTCTCGGGGTTCTTCGGAAACACCCGCCACATCGCTTGCTCGCGCCAAGAATGAAGATCCGCCTCGGCCATCCCAACCACCCCGCTAGAGTCCAATAACTGCCGTGTGGGCAAAACTTCGTATTTGTTCACTTGGGGTCTCCACGAGTGAGACCCGCCGTTGGAATCCATCTTAAGATAATTTATGCAATCGCCGTGAATGTTCTACATACGAAATATTTGTGGCTGTAGGAGTGTGCTGACAAGAAAAGATCCACCAAACGTTTGCTTGTCATTGAATTGGACCTTTCCAGCTCACCTTAATCGTTTGCGGAAGAAGGTGATGCCGCCACCTTCGTGAGGTGAATGCACGACAAGTTGCGTGGAAGCTCACCGTAAGACTGACGGGGAAGGAGAGGCCGCCTGTCAAACGGCAATGCACAACTGCGGGCGAAGTGTTGGGGCGTTGCGAGGTCTCGCTGCAGCCGCAGTCCCTCAATGTCTCCGGCTGAAGTGCAACTAACGGTCAAAGTCATCCACCACCATGCCGAGGCTTCGCCCGAAAACCAGCTGCCAAAAGGGTGATCAATCCGGACTGTCGTCGCGCCAGGATGCACTTGATTACCGGTCGATGCCGACTGAGCGCACGGCTCTATGGTGCAAGCCGCGGGTTGGAGGCAGACGATGGATGAATCTGACGCAGCATGTCGAAATGGATTAGTCTTGCGAAGGCGAGCGAGGGGCTGTCCCGGGAGTTCCAGTCGGGTATCCTCCTTTCGATGAGACCAGTGAAAGCAGAAACAATGAATGACCTGATACTGCCTGAAGGCGCCTAAAGCGACACACTCGCTGACGTGGTCAAGCTATTGGAGGAGGGTCGCCGGACAGCGGCGCGGAGCATCAATGCGCTGATGACGGCGACATATTGGCTGTCGGGCGCCGGATCGTTGAATCTGAGCAGGGTGGGCAGGGGCGCGCCGCTTACGGGCAGGCGCTCCTGCAGCGACTTTCCGCAGATCTGACGAGGCAGTTCGGTCGGGGTTTCGGTGCAGACAATCTGGAATTGATGCGCCTGTTCTACCAGAGCTATCCGCCGGGTGAGATTTCCGAATCAGTGATTCGGAAATCCCGGACACAGGAGCCCAAGACAAAATCCGAATCGCCGGTTCGGATTTTCTCGCTTCAACAGTTGGCCGAGCGCTTCCCCTTGTCCTGGACGCACTATGTGCGGCTGATGCGACGGATGCGCTCGCCCGAAGAGCGTGCGTTCTACGAAACCGAAGCATTGCGCGGCGGCTGGAGCGTGCGACAGCTCGAACGGCAGATGGACAGTTAGTTCTACACGCGCACATTGCTGTCCAAAGATATGCGTGCGATGCTCAAAAAGGGCACTGTCGCAAAACCCGGCGACCTCGTGACGCCAGAAGAAGCAATGAAGGATCCTTATGTCCTCGAGTTCCTGGACCTCAAGGACGAGTACTCCGAAAGCGACCTTGAAGAAGCGCTACTCCATCGGCTCGAGGACTTCCTGCTCGAGCTGGGTGGCGACTTCACATTAGTCGGGCGGCAGCGGAGATTACGGATCGGCGACAGCTGGTTTCGCGTGGATCTGCTCTTCTTTCACCGGCGGCTGCGATGTCTGGTGATCATCGATCTCAAGCTGACCGAGCTGAATCATGCTGACGTCGGCCAGATGCATATATGTACTGCAATTACGCGAAGGAACATTGGACTTTACCCGATGAGAATCCGCCGGTCGGCTTGATCCTTTGCGCGAGAACAAACGCGGCAATCGCGCGCTATGCGCTTGACGGCCTGCCTAACAAAGTGCTTGCCGCGGAGTATCAAACCGTGCTTCCGGAAGAGCAATTACTTGCTGACGAACTCGCGAAAACCCGCCGTGAATGGGAGGCGCAGCATCCCATCCTGCACGACTCCCAAACCTGACGGACGAGCTACGCACACAATTCGGCCAAAGGCGCCGTGTGAGCGGATCGGTTTTACGTCAGCGATGCGGCCGATTGCGACATTGTCGGCATGAAGCAAAGGAGCGGCAGCTTTCTACATCCGCGAAGTCACACTTTCGACCCGCTCCGGTCAGATAGCTTTCTCCGAACCGGTCGGTCAGCCAAATTCAGGTTTTGCGAACCAGGGTGCCGGTAAGCGGCCATTGGCGAGCTGACCCTATCGGCCCGACTACCATCTGCACGATCCGCGCGTCCGCAAGACGTAGACCAACGGACGCACAGTGCCGCACGCTCGAAGAAATAAATACCCCGAAGCAACTGCGACCCGACAAGATTCGCTATACCGGCGCTCAATCACCGCGGAAAACGGCCCATGCGACAGTGACATAAGGCTCAAACGGCGAGTGAGCCACCGTCAACGTAGAGCTCGACGCCTGCGATATAGCTGCTTTCGGTCGACGCCAGGAAGAGCACGGCGCGCGCTATCTCATCTGGCCGGCCCAAGCGCCCCATCGGCACGAGTTGCTTCAGCATATCTTCGACTCCCGGCCGCGCATCGAGGTAGCTCCGCATTGGGCGTGTCTCGGTGCCGCTCGGCGAGACCACGTTCACGCGGATGCCTCGCTCCCTCAGGTCTGCCGTCCAGCTTCGCGCGAACGACCTCACAGCCGCCTTGCTTGCGTTGTAAAGCGACTGGCCAGGAAAGCCTTTGCTGCCAGCCACCGAGCCATTGAGGACGACAACGCCACCTGACGAAAGTAGCGGCAAAGCCTTCTGCACAGTGAAGAGCGTGCCACGCACATTGAGGCCGAAAAGTTGGTCGAACCCCGCCTCGTCGATGGTGCCGAGCGGTCGCGGCTCGACTTCGGCAACGCCAGCATTTGCGAAAACGACGTCGAGTCTACCGTGGTCGCGCCGGATGCGCTCATAGAGTCGATCAAGATCGGTGAGGTTACTTGCGTCCCCCTGAACGCCGACGGCACCGTTGCCGATTTCTCGTATCGCCTCGTCTAGTCGACTTTGCCTGCGGCCCGTGATGTAGACCTGGGCTCCTTCGTCCGCGAAAAGCCTGGCGCTCGCAAGGCCGATGCCCTCGCTGCCGCCGGTGATCGCCACAACCTTGCTCTCGAATCGCTTTGCCATATAGAAGATCTCTAGGTTAAGTGGAGAATTGCTCCACTTAGTATATGGAGGCATCATCCACTTATCAAGAAAAATCAAGGCAAGGATGAAGAGCAAGCGTTCCACGACCGACGAAGCACCGCTGCGTGCCGACGCAGCCCGCAACCGGCAACGCATTCTCGAAGCGGCGGACGCGCTGTTTCTCGAACGCGGCGCTGAGGCCTCGCTCGACGATATCGCGAAGCGTGCCAACGTTGGTATCGGCACGCTCTATCGTCGCTTCCCGACGCGCGACGCGCTCCTCGCCGCGACGAGTGATGAGCGCCTCCTGTCACTCGCCGAAGCAAGCCGCGCACGCGATGACAAGCTGGAACCGAACGCTTCCGTACGCGCCTTCGTCAAGGAGCTCGTGAACCACGCGACCCACTATCGCGGGTTGGCTGCGTTGCTGGGAACGGTACTGCAGGAAGGTACCGCTGGCTGTCGCGCCGGGCGTGAAGAGGGGCGCCGGCTGCTCCATCGTGCCCAAATGACAGGGACGGTTCGCAAGGACGTCTCGGTCGACGATCTCGTGTGCGTAGTCACGGCGATCGCTCTCGCCGTCGAGCAAGGCGGCGCGACGAAATCGCGCGTTGCCCACCTGGTGGATCTCTTCCTCGACGGTATAGGCAATACCTAGGCGGCGTGAAGACATTAACTTGTTTTTTGCTTTAAACAGGCAGCATGGGCAGTGATTGGATCTGAAGCCGACATGGGCTGGAGGACAGTGAAGGTGCGCTCGGGGTTTCGCTGCGTCAGTCCGCTCCCTGAACCCACCGCTCCGAAGCAATGGGATGGACGCCCCCACCCGAAACGGCATCTGCGTGCCAAAGTGGAGTTGCGTATCAACCACTTCACGGACGGGAGCGCCCATCATGAAGGCTACAACCATTGGTATCGATCTGGCAAAAAACGTGTTCCAGCTTCACGGTGTCGACGGGCATGGCAAGGTAGTTCTGAAGAAGCAGATGAAGCGCGAACAGATGGCGACGTTCTTTGCGAATCGCGCTCGTTGGCATGGAGGCTTGCAGTGGTGCCCACTACTGGGCACGCAAGCTGCAAGGCATGGGTCACACCGTAAGACTAATGGCGGCGCAATTCGTCAAACCCTACGCAAAAACGAACAAGAACGACGTTGCTGACGCCGAGGCGATCTGCGAAGCCGTCGCCCGACCGAACATGCGCTTTGTGCCAATCAAGAACATCGAACAGCAGGCGGTGCTGGCATTGCATCGGGCACGCCAAGGCTTCGTCAGCGCACGCACGGCACAGGCCAATCAGATCCGCGGCCTGCTCAGCGAGTACGGCATCGTCATCCCTCAAGGGATTGCGCATATCGCCGGATGCGTGCCAGAGATTATCGAAGACGCTTCCAACGAATTACCCGGACTGTTCCGGCAACTGATTCAGCGCCTCATGGACCACCTCAGGGTGCTTCACCAGCAAGTCCTCGACACGGATGCCGCGATCAGGACATGGCACCGACAAAGCGATATGTGCCGCAAGTAATGGCCAGAACGATTAGCCAATGACCGATGCTGAGACTTCCCATATCGAACCTCTAGAACTAGAAAAACGTTGAACGATGACGCGCAGCTTTTCCGCACGTTCCGGAAAGTAGCGGTTCCGGTGTAGCCCCCATTGTCAAATCCGAAGCGATCCCGTCTCATTGAGCCATTTGCGGAATCGAAACCGTGATTGCCGCCACCAATGCGTGTCACCCGCAGAGGCAAGAAAGCTCCGGTTGTCCCAGCCGTGATTTGCGTTCACAGCGTTCGAAGCGTTCGCTGCCGACGCAATTGCGGACCTTCTCAAACGCAGAAGCCAGGTGTGAAAACGCTAGCGTTTACGCACATTCGGCATATCGAGACATGCTAGTGCCGTGACGATCGCGAATACCGACTCTGGCGTCCGCATCGGCTCAGGTGTCAGGATTCGCTGCGACGAAGCTCTGGAACGCACCGTAAGTCGGCTGGATCGGTACCAGACTGTTCGAGACGATGCCGAACGTCTGGTCACCACTCGTCAAGTCGTAGTACATCACCGACTGAACCGCAGACGTCTTGCGCGCCGCATAGAATTCGCCGAGTTGCTGACTGACGTAGGTCGCGCGGAACGCTTCGGTATCTTCGGGGGCGGCGTTCCATTCGGAGATGATGAACGGCACTCCATAGCGCGCCTTGCAGTAGATCGGCAGGTTGAAGCCTGGACCGGCACCGTCCGAGCCTACGTCGAAGATATCGCCATAAGGCTGGTAGTTGTGCCACGTCGTGATGTCCCAGCGAACCTTAGGGTAACCGCTCGTTCCATTCGGCTGCAAGCCATCCCATAGCATGTCGGAGGCGGCGATATCCGCCACGCAGAAGTTGATGCCGCACTTGGCGTTCGGCTGCACGGATTTGATGCCATCGATCATGCCGCGCATCGCGCCGCGCAACATCGGCCAGTTCGCGTTGTTGAAGTCGCCCCTGCCTGTTCCGGCCGTTGCCGAATTCAGGATGATCGCCCCGTCGCGGGTCAGTTCATTGCCACATTCGTACATCGTGACGCCATACGGCGCCAGCGCCGTGGCAATCGCCGCAGCCCCTGAGAATGAAGCCTGATAGGCCGCCGATTCACTCGTGTACAGGTTGTTGTTTGTGTCACGGAGCCCGTATTCGACGAGCGGGAAAAGCGTCAGTCCGGCGGACTTGAAAGCGCTTGCCAGGGCTACCAACGCGTTTATCTGGGTCGGCGTGTTGAAAACGCCGACGCGATACGTCGTGCATCCTAGCGCACGCAGCGCGCCGACGACCTGCGCGGGCGTAAACGGATAATCGTAGTGCCCGTTGATGCCGTAGAACGCGCCCGGCGTCGCCGCCGCGGCGATACGCGGGTCCGTACACGGTAACCAGTTGCCGTTCCATGTCAGGACAGAGAACTGCCCGCCCGTCCCCGACTGGTAGATCATGCCGCCATACCACAACAGCAGGCTCACGTTGGAGGAGGACGGATCCTTGACCTTGTTCTTGTAGATGTAGCCGTTCGAAAGCGTCCAGATGTTGCTGGACTTGTCGATGATGTAGGCGGCGGACGGAATCGTCGTGCCGTCTGCCGAAGTGCCGCCAAGGCGCGGATCGATACACGACGTCCATCCCGACCCAAGCCACTGATAGAAATTGCCGCTCGTGTTTTCCTGGTACACGCTGCCGTTGTACCACAGCAGCATTGTGACGTTGTACGAGTAGGGGTCTTTGGTCCCGTTCCTGTAGATATACCCGTTGGAGGTCGTCCACACGATGCCGGAGGCGTCGATAATGGACGTCGCCGGCGGGGTTGTCGTGCCGTTGGCCGAAATATTACCCCCGACGCGCGGATCGACAGAGGGTGTCCAGCCCGTCCCAAGCCATTTGTAGAAATCCCCGCCCGTGTTCTGCTGGTAGACGCTGCCGTTGTACCACAGCAGCAACGCGACGTTGTACGAGTAGGGGTCTTTGATCCCGTTCCTGTAGATATACCCGTTGGAGGTCATCCACACGATGCCGCTGGCGTCGACAATGGATGCCGCAGGCGGGGTTGTCGTGCCGTTGGACGAAGTGCCCCCGAGGCAGGGATTGGAAGCCGGTGTCCATCCCGACCCAATCCACTGATAGAAATCTCCGCTCGTGTTTTGCTGGTAGACGCTGCCGTTGTACCACAGCAGCATCACGACATTGTACGAGTAGGGGTCTTTGGTCCCGTTCCTGTAGATATACCCGTTGGCGGTCATCCACACACTGCCGCTGGCGTCGACAATGGCGGACGCCGGCGGGGATGTCGTGCCGTTGGCAGAAGTCGTACCGTTGGCCGCAATGAGGCGCGGATCGACAGAGTTTGTCCACCCCGTCCCAAGCCACACATAGTAATCCCCGTTCGTGTTCTGCTGGAAGACGCTGCCGTTGTACCACAGCAGCATTGTGACGTTGTACGAGTAGGGGTCTTTGGTCCCGTTCCTGTAGATATACCCGTTGGAGGTCGTCCACATGATGCCGGAGGCGTCGACAATGGACGCTGCCGGCGGGGTTGTCGTGCCGTTAGGTGAGGTGGATACGCTGGCGTTTGCCTTGGCCGCACTGCTGTTGCTGCGAGGCGCAGTGGCGTCGCTGTTGCTCCCGCCACCGCACGCAACCAGTACATAGCTGCTTGCAGCTGCCGTCAGGCAGCCGAGAAATCGTCGTCGATTGATCACAGAAATAATCCGCAGCCGGAAGACCCGGCCAAATTCAGTTGGTAAGCGCTCGAGTCACACGGGTCTGACGTGCGCCAGAAAGTGGTTGCACCTTTTAATTCGGTATGCTTATCAAACCGCTGCAATACGATCGGACGACGGCTCCCAGGCGTTCATCAAGGCGCCGCGTTTTCTATCGAACTGCTTGTCGGAGGGATTTCGATTACCGGAGCGATCCTCACTTGATCTGCCTTTGCGCAGCCAGCGAGCGAATTCGCAAAAAGGGAATAAGCGATAGTGATTCGGTAGTAATTACCTTTTCGAGCCTCGCGTCAGGTAAGAGATACTACTGGATGTCGGCAGGAAGTGGGCCGGAGGTTAGAGCACGGCGGAAAATAGGCTTATTCTTGCGATTAAAAGGCGCCCGCAGGTTACTTTTTTCGCGGTCTGCGAATCGGAAGCGACGAACGTCCAGACGGTGGTGGACGATGAGCACTTTTCCACGGGGTATCTTTCCAATGATCTCGGGGAGCGTTCAGGGCCGGAAAGTGACCTTGCCCCTGTTTCACGAATCCCATAGCTGAAGTGTGTTGGCTGGAACTCGATCTGGCAGGTAGTCTGGGCCGATAGAGAAGACGCGATCAATGGGAATGAGTTTCTCCCTGGCGAGTTGTAGTGAATCGAGAAAGGTGCGCATCGGGGCCTTGCCGTAACACCATCGTCCCTGATGTTCCCGTTCATTGTTGTACTGGTCGACCGCCGCCCCATCGACGGATGTTCGCTAGGCTGATCGCGCACCCGGGGCGCGTCTTGCTCCGGGACTTCTAGGGAAAACTTCGGTACTTTCCTGTTCACGGCTCCATTCTCTCGAGAGCTGGAGTCTGCACGGAATCCGCGGCGGTTGCACTTGTTCTCGGACGCCGCGGAGTGGCCCCGATCGACAGCGACGGGCTCCGCAGCAGCTGGTCGAACTCGATTCGCCCTCGTCAAATATCACGACGATAGGTTTGTCTCGGCAAACCCTCGGCGAATCATATTGGCAATTAGTTCAGCGCAACTTTCTGCCGCGACCACGAGAACGGCATCGAGCCCGTTCGGTGCGTTCTTCGTCGGATCAAACGTGAACTTCGTCCATTCCATCGGCGTGGTCTGTCTGTGAACGATAATGCGGTGGAAGTTCGGCACGTTGTAATTCGTTCCCGCGGGGTTCAACACGTAGGGATCAAACGAGCACGGGGTAGCCTCAGTGAACGGAGTCGATGCGTCATAGACTTGCGTAGCGGGCTTGGCGTTTTCGTGAAGGTGGTCATGCGGGACATGACTGTCCAGGTTAAATGAATAGAAGAGCCTACCCTGACCGCTAGCCTGTTGAATGAAATGAACGCGTCCCGCCCACGCGTCGGTTCAGAAGACGTCGTTACTGCGAGACCAATAGCAACAACGTTCGGGGCACAAAATCTACGGGTGTACCGGCGCCTGGAGGAACCAAAATGACCTGTACGACGGTGGGTTTGTATATCGCGAAGAATGTGTTTCAGGTGCATTACATCGACGAAGAGACAGGCGAGATCGCGAATAAGCCGATCAGACGCGCGAGATTTTTGGAGCACTTTGCGAACCGTGCCCAATGCATGATCGGGATGGAGGCGTGTAGCGGAGCGCATCACTGGGCGAGACAGTTTACGAAGATGGGCCATCAGGGAAAGCTGATACCGGCGGTCTTCGTGAACGCGTTCAATATACGTAACAAGAATGACGCAGCTGACGCACGAGCGATCTGGCTGGCTGCACAGCAGCCCAGCAAGTCGATCGCAGTGAAGACCGAAATGCAGCAGGCAATGCTGGCTCTGCACCGGATGCGGGACCAGCTAGTGAAATTCCGCACGATGCAAATCAACAGTCTGCGGGGACTGCTCACCGAATATGGTGAAGTGATGGGCAAAGGCCGGGTGGCATTGGATAAGGCGATACCGGACGTGCTGGCAAGTGTTGCCGAGCGTCTCCCAGCAGCGCTAATCGATACGCTACGTGAGCAGTGGAATGGGCTCAGAAAAACTGGATGAGCAGGTCGCGGCAATCGAGCGACGGATGCGCGCATGGGTCAAGGAAGACCGAGCTGTAAAAGCGATCAGTGATATAGACCTATCATGACGATGCACTCCCGTCGATCGATGTCTTCCAGGATAGCCAAAATCTCGCTTCTTGGGCGGGTTTTTCAACAGAATCAACCTGAATGCGACGTTCGCTGTTGCGTTTCAACTGCCACTTACACTACTTACATATGGAAAGTGGCGCTTCACTCGGCTTCTGCGTTAAATTGGCTTCGACCTGTTTTGCATATGTTCGGGCCGCGCCAGGACGGTCAGATTTCATCTGACCTGCGTGTAAAACCGCCGTGGTGTTGGCAGGATCTCACAGGATTCCTCGGCCTGTTTTGCCATCGGCAGTGCTGCATACGTCGCACACCTATCCAGGACAAACCCGCACCATTCGATCGTTATATGTGGGGGCGCGCACCGAGACCACCAAATATCTGTCGACTCAGCGGGGCTTTGCCTCTATTACTTGGGTAGTCCGACTGCGAGGGCATCGTCGCAGGCAACCCGTCGATCTGGAAAATCTCCACCCTCGCTTTGGGGTGCGATACGGCATCGCCCGCGCTATTTCCGCTTATCCCGACTTCAGCAGAACGCTGTCCGACAATCTTTGCAAACTTGCGTCAGAACTATGACTATGAGCTTAAGGGTCAAAAATCTCGCATCGGCGGCACTTCAAAGCGGTTTCGACGACAAGGAGCCAGCCACCGCGAATCGTACGAGCATTTCCGCGTTGGCACCTTCTGTCACTGTCGTGATGGCCAACTTCAATGGAGAGAACTGGATCGGAGAGGCGATCAGGTCGGTCCAAAGACAGAGCCTCGCGGATTGGGAACTGATCGTTGTTGATGATGCGTCAACCGACGCCAGCACTGAGATTGTCCGCGCCGCTGCTGCTAACGACCCACGTATCGTTCTCCTCACATCTTCTTCCAACGCGGGACCCTCGGTCGCGCGCAACCGTGCGCTGGCATGTGCGCGAGGACGCTGGATCACGATCCTCGACAGTGATGATGTGTTTGCGGACGGACGCCTTCAGTCGATGCTCGCAAGGGCCGAATCGGACGGCGCGGGCATTGTAGCGGACGACTTGCTCATCATGAGCGAAAGCGGCTCGCTGACCGGGTATTCGCTGCTTGGCCTGCGGACCGCGAGGACCGTCGATGCCGTTGCGCTTGTCAAAGCGCCGCAACTCGGCTATCTGCAGCCCATGATCAGAACCGAACTGCTGTCAGAGCTTCGGTATGACGAGCGGGTTCGCTCCGCCGAAGACTTCGATCTTTTGTTGCGCGTGTTGGTCAGGCACGAAGCGGAAATGGTCGTCTATCCGGCTATGGGTTACCACTATCGCAGACGTGATGATTCGCTTTCCACAGACAAGTCAGCGGATCGACGGGCGCTTCGAGGCATGCTCGAAGCAAACGCGCGTTTCCGCGCATCGCACGCGCTGTCAGGAAGGTTAGCCCACGCGTGTGCGCATCGACAGCGAACCCTCGAAACCCAGCTTCGCTGGGTCGATGTCACCGAGGCAGTTCGTGAAAGGCGTTTCGCACAAGCCTTTCGGCACACAATGCATCACCCTTGGGTCCTCAGTTGCGCCGCGCGATTCCTTGCGAAGCATTTTCACTTTCTCGTACTCAGAAACAAACGCCGCGCCGTGACTTTGGGACTTTGAGCTGAGACGCGACGGATGCCGGCACGTCCGCAACGGATGGTGCGGGCGCCCTTTGGGGCGCGGGCGATGCCTGCGATTTTCCAGAACAGCGTGGCTCGAGGCGGCCGCTCAGGGGCGGCATTTGATCAGATGCACGCGTGCAAAATTTACCGCAACTTCAGCACGGCCACGTCCCATTTGAATCGCGTCGACGCGTGTGTGATACGGACACGATCGAGTTCGTCGAAGGCCGCCTTCAACCTGTTCCACGTCCGTATTCCGTCGTCGTGATACCAGATACTGACGATCAATAGCCCACCGGGCGCGAGACAGCGCGCGAGTCGACGAATCTGTTCCTCCGGTTCTTCCAGGTAATAAAGCATCTCGTTGAAGACGATAACGTCGAATATCTGCGAAGGCTCAAAGGTAGCGGCATCGGCGACGGCGAATTCCGCTCCATCGATATTCGCCTGGCGGGCCTGCTCAATGGCGACTTCGGAAAGATCGATGCCGAAATAGCTAGAAATCGAGGCGCCCGAAAGCCAACTTGCAAGAACGCCAGCGCCGCATCCAACGTCGAGCACTCGCGCGGCGGGTTTCAGGTGCTTGCAATACCCGGCGATCACGCTATAGCGGGCAATCTCCGGCGTCGTCCCCAGATAATCCCAGGTGCCCGAGCCGTACGCCTGATTCCACGTCGCATCCGAGATTGAGACGCTGTGAGCCGGCAGTATCCTGGCCCTGATCGCTGGGGGGACAAACCTTTTAACAGGCCACTTTATGGCTTTACCCAGGAATCCGTACACTCCTCTTCTATCTGTCGGATTAAGCATGGTCGGCTCTCATGTCAAACCAACTGACGCTACGTGGCTTCTTCAGGCCAGCACCCGATATCCCCGCGCGACTTTAGGTGCGCGGCAGAATCGTCATTAAGCCTGCTGTAACGGACTGTCTGTCGCGATTACTCGGATTGGCCAGCAAGCGTTCGAATACGTTGCTGGTGATACGGTCGACGACAGCATGACTTTCGGCCTGCGGATCCATGAGGACGCGAGCCCAATCTGTCGTGCCTGCGTTGAAGACGATGCCCGGCTGAACTCCTCTTCCAGCCGCCCGCTGCAGTACGCCAAATACGCCGCGTCCGCCGACGTCCCATCCATTCAGCGCGCTTGTCATGCCAAGCACGTGGAAACCATTGGGGTCCGGCGGCAAGCCGTCTACTTCGTAGCCCACCAGACGATCTTCGGCACCAAAAATGTCTCCGTTGTTCAACTCCGTACCGGCGAGCGCCCAGTGGCTCGCGTCCTCGACCCGGAATCCGGTTGCTGAGCGCTCGCGCCGGATCCAGCCACCACGCAGTAGACGCCATTCTCCCCACCAGCCGCCGCCATAACCATAACTGAGCCCGATCAGGTCGCTTTCGTCGTGACCGGGCCAATTTTCCGCGAGGCGAGTCACGCGCAGATCGGGAGCATCAGGGCTGCCGCGCGAAAATTCGATTGGCCGATAGCAGGTGTTTCCACTAAAGATCGCGTAGTGTCCGCCGTTTGCAATGAAGCTGGCCATCCTGTCACGCATGCGCCTGCTCCAGTATTCATGATGACCCACGCTAAGCACGCAGCGATACTGGGTTAGATCAAGCCGGTCACCATCATCGAGGTCCAGGTCGGAGTAGAAGTCGCAAGCAATGTTCTTCGCCTGCAGCCAGCGCACGAACTTCGCGTCCCAGTGTGGGAACTGTTGGCGCGGGGACCGAGGTTCATAGGGGTCGGCAGGCTCGCCGAACTGCGCCCCGAAGCCGCCACCTGGTCTTAGCAGGGTCACGGTCGTGACAGGTTTCTTACGTCGAACGGGATCATGATAAAAACCGCCGCCGCCGATCGAGTTGTACGCCTGATACGTCGCGACAGGCATGATGTAAGCGACCGACGCCGATGGTCGCGGAGGGCGCGCGACCAACATTGCCATACTTCTGCTGTCCGGCGGCAGCCCGTATAGAGGCTCATGCGCGGCGCAGTTGCGCCCCAGCGGGCGCACGGGCTCGCCGTTGGCGCGCACCTCGTAAGCCACCGCGACATACACCCCCGACGTCGCATCGGCTCGATCGAAGCGAAACCGGAAGCTCGGCCACCGCCACGCAGCGTCGCAACGCGTTGCGGTTCGTCCGCGCGGCGAAGTCAGCACCCATTGGCCACTCACGCTGTCGCAATCCATCGCGCCGCGGTCCTCTACAAGGATGCCGCAGTGGAACTCGAGCGCTTCTCCGATACCTTGCCGGTAGATTGCAACAGAAAAGCGGCGCCCTGGCTCGACGGCGAGTTCGAAAATGCCGCCGGCATCGTAGGCGGGCGCGAGCGGATATAACCTCATCGATCACTTTCTCCGATCCTTGACGAAGCTGCACGTGGACGAGATGGGGGGTCATAGTGGCAACCATGTCCCGCACCGGGGCAATTTGACGCGGAGTTACTCACTGCGACGTGAATGCTTTGGGCGCCCTTTGGGTCTGTTCGGAATTGGCAAAATGATACCTCCCGCGCTCCGCTTTCAATTCCACGGTATGCGACATAAGATACGCGGTATGCGCCGAGTGACATCGAAATGCTTGATCACCGGGCTGTTCAGCGAGTCGGACTATCCGACGCTTGCCAGCATGTCGGAGAAATTCGCCGTCAGGCTCGCGGCGTTGCTATATTCTGACGCGTCGGGCTGCTCTCGGCCCGATGTGATGCGTTCGCCGTTCGCCCGGCGCCCACCTCCGCACACCTAATTGCTGGGCAGCGAATGTCCGAACGGACACAAATTCCTTTTCAATGAGCCACGGCATCCGGGCTAAGTGCAATCTGTCTGAGCAGATTCAACAGCAGATCAGGAGCGGCACCTTTCTGGCCGTGCGCTGCCGTTCGACGACCCACAAAGCTGTCGTCCGCCCGGACCGGACATCACTGCAAGGTTAAGCTCGCCGTGAGCGTTACGAGGATATGGGGAAGGCTGCTTGCAATTGCGCTGCCGGTTCGGGCAGCCCGGCCACATAAACCCACGGAAAGATGCCACGCTCATGTTTGTCGCTGAACACCAGTTGCATGCCGTAAGCGGCCGGGCGAATCTCCAGAATGACGATATCGGGCGACACGTCGAGCGCCGTTCCATCGAGCCGTCGCCGCCGACATTCGGCGCAAGGGCACCCCATGCGCAGCGCGCGGGACGTAAGCCGTTGTGCCGGTCCCTCATCCCAATGCAGGGTTAGCGTCTCAGCGTCGAATTCGATCTGCCGCGGACTCTTCATGGTGTCACTGGCTCGAGCTGTTGCAGCGCAATTCTGGCCGCCTTGCGCACTTCGGGATCGCTGTCGCCCGACGCTTCGCGCAGTGCCGCCGCTGTCGATGGGTCGCGCAGTTCCCCGAGCGCGAGCGCCGCTTCCTTGCGCAGATTGCTGATCGCGTGCGCCAGCAGTGCTACGAGCGGCGGTGCCGCGGCACGGTCGCCCAACTGTCCCAACGCGCGCGCGGCACGCAGGCGCACCTGCCAGTAGTCGTCGTCGAGCGCGACGATCAACGCGTCGCGCGCCGATGCGACGCGCAGCTTGCCGAGTGTTGTCGCAGCCTCCTCACGGACTTGCCACACGGGATCACGCAGCGCTTGCAGCAACGCAAGCGGGGTGGCGCAATCGTCTCCCTGGTCAAAACCCAGCGCACCGATCGCCGCGCGGCGAATGTCGGCGCTGCTGTCGGATGCGGCAATACGGCCAAGCGGCGCGAGCGCGCGCGCATCCTTCAGCCATCCGAGCACGCCGACGGCTTCGATGCGCACACTGGGATCGTCGTCAGCAAGGGCTTGCAACGCAGGTGCGAACGCATTGGCGACACGGAGCTCGCGCAACGCGCGCAGTACCGCGGCCTTCACGAACGGTTCGGGTCGATCGAGCCATCCGCAGAGCACCGCGCCCGATGACGCATCCTTTAGCTCCGACAGACTTAATGCTGCGGCCTGGCGCACCTCCCCATCGACGTCGGTCAGCGCATGACAAAGCGCTTCCACGATTTGCGGGTCTTCCCACGCGCCGAGCACGCGTGCGGCTTCACTGCGCACCGTGGCAGAATCGTCGTGTTTCAGCGCCGCGACAATGGGCTGCAGCGCGTCGGGGTCTTCCAGGTCGGCAAGTTCGATCAGTGCAATGCGCCGGACCGCCGCATCGGCATCCGACAGGCGCGGCAAGAATGCAACGGCTTCCGGTGCAAGCGTTTCGGGATCGTAGGTCAACAAGTTCGGGGCGGACATGAACGGTCGAATAATGGAATCGCGCGGCGTCACTTGGCGTCGCGCAACAGTGAAAGGCATTGGCGCTTGATGTCGACGAACACTGGATCGAATGTCGTATCGTCCGACCGGGGTCGAGCAAGCGGCACCGGAATATCCGCGACCACGCGGGCGGGCCGCTTCGATAGCATCAGGATGCGATCCGCGAGAAACAGCGCTTCTTCGATATCGTGCGTGACGAAGACAACCGTCGTGCGTACCTTTGTCCAGATATCGAGCAGCAGCGTCTGCATCATGCGGCGCGTTTGCGCGTCGAGCGCGCCGAACGGCTCGTCCATCAGCAGCACGCGTGGCCGGTTGATCAGCACGCGCGCGATTTCGACGCGCTGCTGCATGCCGCCGGACAGTTGCGCGGGGTAGTGCGAGTCGAACCCGCCAAGTCCAACGAGTTCGAGCAGTTCTGCGGCTTGCCTGCGCCGCTCGTTCGCGCCGACGCCCTTCATCTTGAGGCCGAACGCGACGTTGTCGATCACGCGCTTCCATGGAAACAGCGTGTGTTGCTGAAAGACGAGACCGCGCTCGGGATGCGGGCGTTCGACCGTTTCGTCATCGACGGCGATCGTGCCTTGTGTCGCTGCGATATGCCCCGCGATCGCGGCGAGCAAGGTCGACTTGCCGCAACCGGAAGGACCGAGCACGCAGACGAACTGGCCGGGCGCGATGTCGACGTCGAGTCCGTCGAGTGTCGCGATGCGCGCTTGCGGCGGTCCTACTTCGACAGAAAGCGCGCGCACGTTGACGCGGGCGGGCGCGTTCGCGATTTCGATAGCAACGCTGCTCATCGTTGCTTCTCCTGCAATCGGTACCACGGGGTGAGCGCAAAGCCCAGACGCTTGACGAGCGCGCTACTGCCCATGCCGAGCGCTCCGATCAACGCCATGCCGACGACGATGTCGGGGTAGTTCTGCAACGTGTACGACTCCCACGTGAAATATCCGATGCCATACTGGCCCGCGATCATCTCCGCCGTCACCAGACAGAACCACGCGGTGCCCATGCCGATCGCAAAGCCCGTGAATATAGCCGGCGCAGCGCCTGGCAGCACCACTTCCTTATAAAGCGCGAGCGATTTTGTGCCGAGACTGCGGGCAGTCGCAACGAGCCTCGGATCGACGGCTTCCACGCCATGCACCGTGTTGAGCAGAATCGGAAACAACGCACCGATGAACGTGATGAACATCATGCTGAGTTCCGACGACGGAAACATCAGGATCGCAAGCGGTATCCACGCGACGGCTGGGATCGGGCGCAGCATTTCGAGCGCAGGCAGCGCCGTATCTTCGACCGCGCGATAACGGCCAATCGCGAGGCCCAAACCGACACCCACGACCGCCGCCGCGCAAAAACCCGCGAGCACGCGCCAGATGCTCGCGGCCAGATGCATCGGCAGCTTCGGCGAATGCAGCAGCGACCACAGCGCGGGCAGCGCATCGGTCGGCGCGGGCACGTTGGCAAACGTGATGAAGCCCGTCGATAGCCGGAAGTGCACGGCAAGCTGCCAGAGCGCGACGCATACCGCCAGCGATGTCACGCGCCGCGTGCGGCGCAGGGTCGTAAGCGCGAGGAAAGGAGGGCGCCGGCGCGTCGATGTGCGGTTGCCCTGAAGTTCGAAGGTGGCGGCCATAGTTTGTCCCGATGTTGCGCGACGATGGAATGCGCCTAGCGCGACGCGAGGGCTTGTGCAGCGCCCGATTGCGCCGCGGCGTAATCGACCACCGATCCTGACACCTGTTGCGCGTAACGGTCGGCGCCCGCTCTTAGCAGGAATGCGGTGATCGCGCCGTGCGAATCCATCACGTACCACGCCTGGTTTGCAAACAGCTTCAGGCCGCTTGCGTGGTCATGAACGAACACGGCGCGTGGCTTTGCGCCCGACTGTGCGATCTTGCCGAGCGCCGCGAATGCTTCTTCCGGCGACGCGTAATTGCGGACCTTCTCTTCGTTGTCCAGCCACACCTGGGCCACGTCGTTGAAATCGCGGATCGGTTTTCCTGTGACGGCGTCGTTGGCGATGAGCGGCTGCCTCGCATAGTTCTTCAGCGCAGCGTCGTAGTCGAGGCCGGATTCCTTGAACGCTTCGCGAATGTAGCGGTCATCGATGAACGTGTTCGCGTTCAGATCGACATCCGTTTTCTTCAAAAGCTTGAGCGTTTCTATTGCGGTTGCCGTCGCCTGGCGATATTCGGGCTTCCATGTGAGGTCGCGTGTCTGGATACCGAGCGGACCATGATAGAGATAGTCGACGGGCGCTTCGATACCCGTCGTCTTCTGGATCAGCAGGCTGTACTTTTCCGGGTCCTGCGCGATGAGCCGGTTGGCATCGATGGCGGCGCGCAGATACGCGACGACCACTTCGGGATACTTCTGCGCATAGGCCGCATCGACCAGTGCGCCGTGATAGGTCGGTGCGTGGCTTTGCGCGCCGTCGTAGATCTTGCGCGCAAAGCCGCGATAGGGGAAAAGATCCGCGAACGGCACGAAGTCGGCGTGCGCGTCGATCTTTTTCGCCTTCAGCGCGCTGCCCGCAACCTCGGGCGCCTGCGTGATGATGTTCACGTCCGTGTCCGGGTTCCAGCCTTGCGCCTTGATCGCGCGCAATAGCATGCCATGCGATGTCGAGGCGAACGGCACGGAAATCGTTTTGCCCTTCAGGTCGGCGATGGAATGCAACGGCGAGCCTTCGGGCACGACGATGCCGTTGCCACTTCCGTCGACGCTGCCCGACAGCACGGCGATGAAGATGCTCTTGCGGCCAGCCTTCTGGAACGCCGCGCCATTGAGCGCGCCGGGGAAGTCGGCCATCGCGCCGAAATCCAGCTTGCCGGCGACCATCTCGTTCGTCATGGGCGCGCCGGATGTGAAGTCTTTCCATTGCACGTCGTATGTCGCGTCCTTGTACTTGCCCGTGTGCGGAAGATACCTGTCGAGCAGATGGAGTTCGCGAATCAATAGGCCGCCAGTCGCGCAGTTGATGGTCGTGTCCTGCGTGCCGATGGCGACGCGGATCGTTTCGGCCTCGACGGTGCCCGCGGCAAGGGCGAGCATGGCAGCGGCAAGGAAGCGGGGCAGGGCATGGCGGATGGTCATGAGGCGGCTCTTCGTTGGTCTCGGAAGGAACAGGCTGGATGCTCGCGGCGGCGCGCTAGCGCAGCAGATACGGAATATCGACTTTTACAGCGCCGGTGGGGCAGTCCTGCTCACACGGCATGCAGTACCAGCATTCGTCGAACTGCATGTAGGCCTTGCCTTTACTGATGTCGATCGCGAGCAGATCGAGCGGGCACACGTCGACGCAGACAGTGCAGCCCTTGTCGGCAATGCATCTGCTTTCGTCGATCGTGACGGGGGCCGAGCTTCGATGAAGAATGTCGTGCGGGGTATAAGACATCGCGGGTGCTCCTGTCAGGCGGTGACATCGGCGAGCGGCCGGGGTGCCGCGTGCGTGATGTCGTTGGCGTCGTGAATGCGCAGCTTGCTGTAGGAACCGCGTTGCTCGTCGTCGAGCGGCACGATGTACGGCTCCACGGCGCGCTTTTCGCTGACCATGCGGCCCGTTGCGTCCTTGCGCAGATGGGTATGGCAGAACCAATCGGTGTCGTTGCGCTGCGGATAGTCGACCCGATGGTGATACAGACCCCAGCGGCTTTCCGTACGGAACAGCGATGCACGTGCAGCCATCTCGGCGCAATCGCGGATCGCGCGTACTTCGGCGGCGCGCATCAGTTCGTGAGGATGCGACGCCTTGATCGCTGCGATGTCTTCGGCGATCTCGTCGAAGCGTTGCAGGCCGATTTCCATCTTGCGTGTCACCTTGGGCGGCTGCAGATAATCGTTGACCATGCGGCGCAGCTTGTATTCGACCTGTCCGGGCGCAAGGCCATGTTCGCGATCAAGAGGTGCGTAGACGCGCGCGCGCTCTGCGTCGATCTGCGCCTGATCGAGCGGCGCATGCTCGCGTCCCGCGACATACGCGGCCGCATTCTGTCCGGCGAACCAGCCGTACGTGAAGGCGCCCAGCATGTAGTTATGGGGCACGGCGGCCATATCGCCAGCGGCATAGAGCCCGCGCACGGTGGTCTCTGCCCGCTCGTTCACGAACACGCCCGAAGCGCTGTGTCCGCTGCAAAAGCCGATCTCGGAGATATGCATCTCGATCATCTGTTGCCGGTAGTCGGTACCGCGTCCCGCATGAAAGCGCCCACGGCTCGGTCGCTCGTTCGTATGCAGGATCTGCTCGATGGTCTGGATCGTTTCCTCGGCGAGATGATCGAGCTTGAGAAACACCGGGCCATTACCGCTCTGGAGTTCCTGATAGAACTCCCACATCATCTGCCCGCTCCAGTAATCGCATTCGATGAAGCGTTCGCCCTTGCCGTTCGCCGTGAAGCCGCCGAGCGGTCCGGTCACGTACGCGCATGCGGGGCCGTTGTAGTCCTTGATCAGCGGATTGATCTGGAAGCATTCGAGGTTCGCGAGCGCGGCCCCGGCGTGATAGGCCATCGCGTAGCCATCGCCCGCGTTGGTCGGATTCTCGTACGTGCCCATCAGATAGCCGGATGCGGGCAAGCCGAGCCTTCCGGCTGCGCCACACGACAGGATCACGGCCTTGGCTCGTACCACGTAGAAGTCGGCTGTGCGGCAATCGAAGCCCAGTACGCCGTTTACGTTGCCCTGTGCGTCGGTGAGAAGACGCGTCGCAACGATGCGATTGGTGATCGCGATCCGTGCACGTTTCAACTGCCGGTACAGCACTTTCTTGATGTCGTGGCCCTCGGGCATCGGCAATACATATGAACCCATGTGATGCACTTTCTTCACGGCATAGTCGCCCGTGCCGTCCTTTTCGAACTTGACGCCCCAGCGGTCGAGTTCTTCGATGGTCTTGAAGCTGTGCTTCGCATACGCATAGACGGCGGACTGATCGACGATGCCGTCGTTGGCGATCGTGATTTCGCGCGTGTATTGCTCGGGTGTCGCGTGGCCCGGGATGACGGCGTTGTTCAGTCCATCCATGCCCATGGAAATCGCGCCGCTGCGTTTGACGTTGGCCTTTTCGAGCAGCAGCACCTTGAGGTGCGGGTCGCTTTCCTTAGCCTTGACGGCGGCCATCGGACCCGCTGTTCCGCCGCCAACCACGACGATGTCGTATTCGAGTACGTGTGTATTCATCATGCTTTCCTTGTGGCCTGGCTTGTTGCGCCATTGCCCTGCTTTTCACGGTCGATCCGGAAGCGGTACTGGAACGCATCACCGCGGAAGTACAGATGTTCATAATCGATAGGCGTACCGTTCGCGTCGTGCGTCAGGCGGTCGATGCGTAACGCCGGACTGCCTTCTTCCACCCGCAGCGCGTCGACCATCTCATCGTCGGCGAGAATTGCGTCGATCGCGATGTCGGCGTGGCCGAGCGGCACGCCGCAGTCGTTTTCCAGAATCAGGAAGATGTCGCGCGTGACGAGGTCGGCATTGGCGAGCCGTTGGCCGAGCGCTTCGGGAAGCCAGGTCAGCTCGAGCGAGATCGGCTCGCGATTGAGCAGACGCACGCGATGAATTTCGATGACCGGCGCGCCTTCTTCGATGCGAAGCCGGTCGGCCACTTGCCGATTCGCGCTGACGGTGCGGAAACTGCGCAACTGGTTGACGATTTCGTAGCCCATCGAAGACATGGCTTCGGCGAAACCCTGCAACGAGCTGATGTTCTGAAAGGCTTTCGGCTTCGATACGAACGTGCCTTTGCCATGCAACCTGAAGAGCAGGCCCTCTTTCTGCAGGTCGCCCAACGCCTGGCGCACGGTTATTCGGCTCACGCCGAACATCGCGCAGAGTTCGTGCTCGGAGGGCATCTGGCTGTGAGGCGCATAGGTGCCATCGAGGATGCGTGCGCGCAGGGTTTCCTTGATCTGCGCGTAGAGCGGCACCGATGTGACGGGGACTAGATTACCTGCGGCTTTCGACATGACTCAGCTTGTTATGACAAGATGAGTCGCAGTCTAGTGAGTGCCTGTTCGCAGTCCAACCAACAAATTCTGCTTTGCTTTTTCGACTGCGATCGACCGCGCACCCTTACCCGTTTTGCGCGATGAGCTCGCCTGCGCGCACGTCGAGCGACAGCTGTTCCAGCGCCGTGAGTGCGCCGAAGCGCTTGCTGAGCCCATCGAGCGACAGCGGCTGCGAACGCAGCGGCACGGCGGGTGCTTCGGCGCTCGCCGCGGCGCCGAAGAACGGATTGGCGGATTGCAGCATCGAATCACCTTGATTGACGTGGTCACGGCAGACGGCAGCCTGCTTGTGTTGATCCCCCGCACGCGGCGCCGCCAGCGAGGCGCGGCGCTTGCCGCTATGCGGCTCGCTGCGCTTCGAGCAATTGCGGATATTTGGCCGCGACCTCGCGGAAGATGTCGCTGATCGTCTGCCCGCCCGGTTCGAGACGGCCGTCGGCTTCCCATGCATCGAACGCGTCGAAGATCTTGTGCTTCAGGAAGTGCCGCCACACGACCGGCACGCCGGCCAGAATTTCCGTCAACACCGCGTAGCGCTCGCGCGTCCAGCGCGCTTCATAGGCGGTGCGCGCCGCGCCGTAATCGAAGTGCGCGGCCGGCGTGCGCGGTGCGTTAGCTTCGAGTTCGGTGCGCCGCGCGGCGGTCGCTTGCGTATCCACTTCGCCCGCGCGCAGTACGACGCCGTACAGCGCCAGCGCATCCGCTTCGCTCAGAT
This sequence comes from Paraburkholderia sp. JPY465, assembly GCF_050436725.1. NCBI lineage: Bacteria > Pseudomonadati > Pseudomonadota > Betaproteobacteria > Burkholderiales > Burkholderiaceae > Paraburkholderia > Paraburkholderia sp. JPY465. The sequence continues at coordinate 882,645 of NZ_JBNDMT010000002.1, read as the reverse complement.
AGCCGCGCGTCACGTCGGTCGCGACCATCCGCGGATCGCGCTCGTACGGGTTGCCATAACCGCCGCCGCCGCAGCCTTCGAGGCGGATCACGTCGCCGGGGCCGCACACGACCAGATCGGTCACGCCAAGATTCTCTTCGTGCCCGGTGCCCGGATTGCGCGTGAAGCGCGACGTCGATCCCGCCTTGCCGCCGAGCACGCCCCACGACGCGAAGCGTGAGCGGTCGCGATTGCGCGCCGTCACCAGCGTGCCCGGCGAGAATACGCGGAACTCCATCACGGTGCCGAGTCCGCCGCGATAGCGTCCCGCGCCCGCGCTGCCCGGCACCATGCCGTACTTCAGAATGCGGATCGGCACCTCGGCTTCGTTGATCTCGACCGGCGTGTTGCGCAGGAAAGCGACGTTGGCGCCTGACGCATCCGAGCCATCGCCGTTGATCATCCCGCCCGCGCCGCCGCCGACCGGACCGATTGCCGCGATCACGGTGCGTCCGTCGCTATCGACGGTGCGCACGTTCAGAATCGACATGCCGCCGGCCGGGCACGCGGGCAGCCGGTCCGGACAGACCATCGAGAACGCGCCGAACGTGACGTTCTGCGCGACCTTGCAGGTCAGACTGCGCATGCCGACCGCGGCGGGCGGCTGGCAGTTCATGATCGTGCCTTCCGGCAGCACACAGCGGGCGACCTTCAGCATGCCCGCGTTGAGCAGCAGATCCGGGTGCAGCGAATACAGCACGTAATTGAGCCCGACGAGCGCGAGCACGTGCCGCTCCTTGCCACCGGTCGGCATGTTCAGCGACGAATTGAGCTGCGGGTCGCTGCCGGTGAAATCGAGCACCAGCGATTCGCCTTGCACTTTCAGATTCAGCGCGACACGCAGCGGCTTGCCGTTGACCGAATCCTCGTCGGCGTACTCGGCGAAGAAGTATTCGCCATCCGGCATGCTGGCGACGATCGCCCGCGCCTGCTCTTCCGAGTAGTCGATCATCGCGTGCATGCCGGCCTTGAAATCGTCGATCCCGAAGCGCTCGATGATTTCCAGCACACGCCGCTCACCGGTCATCAGCATCGCGATTTGCGCCTTCAGGTCGCCGCGATTCTGCTCGGCCGCGCGTACGTTGATCGCCATGTGCTCGAGCAGCGTCTCGTCGAGCACGCCGGCGCGCACGATCTTGGTCGGCGCCCAGCGAATGCCCTCCTGATAGATCTCGGTCAGCGTGCGCGACAGCGACGCGGGCACCGCGCCACCCATGTCGGTGTTGTGGATGTGCCCGCCGACGTAGCAGACGATCTCGCCGTTGTAGAACACCGGCTTCCACATCATCACGTCGGGGGTGTGCGTGGCGACGTAACCGCTGTACGCGTCGTTGGTCATGCCGATGTCGCCCGGCTCGTAGTGATCGATCGCCTCGATCACCGAGCCAAAGTCGAGGCCCGGGTACCAGGTCGCGCCGAGCGTTTTCGGCGACGCGAACGTGAGCCCTGCGGGCGTCATGATCGTGCAGGAGAAATCTTCGGTTTCCTTGACGAAGGCCGAGTGCGCGGTGCGCATCAGCGTGTGGGCCATGCTTTCCGCAGCCGCGACGCAGTAATTGGCGAAGATCTGTAGAACGGATCGATTGAATGTCATGGTCTGAGTCCTTCGGATTTCACTCGCGCTTCACTGGGCCGACAGCAGCAGGTTGCCGTATTCGTCGACGACGGCTTCGAAGCCCGGCAGCACGCAGGTCGTCGTGTCGTCCTGCGCAATGATCGCGGGGCCGTGAAAGCGATGTGCGGCGAGCAGCATCGAGCGGTGGTACAGCGGCACCTTGCGCCAGGCCCCGTCCAGATACACGTCGATCAGCGCCTCGACGCGCGGTGCGCCTTCGCCGAGCGCGATCTTCGGCATCTCGGGCTTCGGTGTCGGCAGGCTGATCACGAGGCGCAGCGCCACGACCTGTACGGGCGAACTCGCCTCGCTGTGGCCATACAGCCGATGATGCTCGCGGTGGAACGCTGCGCCGATCGTCGCCATGTCGCCGTTGCGAATGGCTTGCGGATCCAGCGGGGTGTCGACTTCGAACGACTGGCCGCGGTAGCGCATGTCGGCCGAGACGAGCATTTCCGCGCCTGCGTCGGAGCCGGTTTCGTTGATGATCCACTCGCGCGCCCGCGCTTCGAGCGTCGCGAGGTCGCCGGCGAGTTTGTCGAGCGAAGCGGCGTCGAGCGGATAGTAGGTGGTGCGCACGAAGTCGTTCTTCGTGTCGGCGATCAGGCCGCCCAGCGCGCTCAGCACGCCCGGCGTGGTCGGCACGATCAGATGGCGCATGTTCAGCGCGCGCGCAAGGAAACCGCCGAGCATCGGGCCCGCGCCGCCGAACGGCATCAGCGAGAACGCGCGCGGATCGATGCCGAAGCGCGACACGATACGGCTCACGCCGCCGTACATGCCGGACACCGCGACGTCGATGATCGCGGCCGCCGTTTGATGCACGTCGATGCCGAGCCGCTGCGCGAGCGGTTCGATCGCGCGGCGGCTCGCTTTGACGTCGACCTGCACCGCGTTATAGCCGAGCGACGCACGGCCCAGCACGCCGATCACCGCGAACGCGTCGGTAATGGTCGGGCGCGTGCCGCCGCGGCCATAGCAGACCGGACCGGGGTTCGAGCCGGCGCTTTCCGGACCGACCTTCAATACGCCGAAATCGTCGACCCATGCGATCGAGCCGCCGCCATCGCCGATCGACGAAACCGACACCGACGGGATATGAATCTGGAAGTCGCCGATGTACTCGCCGGTCGCGTACTGCGGTTTGCCATCGACGATCAGTGCGACGTCCGCCGTCGTGCCGCCGATGTCGAGGCTCATGCAGTCCTTGATCCTGCACATGCCGGCCAGATACGACGCGCCGATCACGCCCGCGGCGGTGCCCGACAGGATCATCTGCACGCAATTGCTCTTGCCGTTCTCGGCGCTCATCACGCCGCCATTCGACTTCGTCACTTTCAGGTCCGCGCCGACGCCGCTTTCGGCCAGTGCGGCCTGCAAGCGCGTCAGGTATTGCGACACGCGCGGCTGCACGTAGCCGCCGATCGTCGCGGTGACCGTGCGCTCGTATTCGCGGATGATTGGCCACACTTCGTGCGAACACGATACGAAAAACCCGGGCGCGGCTTTCTCGATGATCGCCTTGACCTGCTGCTCGTGCGCGGGATTGCGATAAGAATGCAGCAGCGAAATCACGACGCCTTCGCATTGCGCCGCCTGCAGCGCTTCGAGCGCGGCGAGCACGCTCGCTTCGTCGATCGGCGCTTCTTCGGTGCCGTCGGCGCGCATGCGGCCATCGACGCCAAACACGCGATCGCGCGTGACAAGCGGTTCGGGGCGCCGCGACATCAGGTTGTACATGTCGGGGATCTTCAGGCGCGCGATGTCCAGCACGTCCTCGAAATGGCGCGTCGTGATCAGCGCGAGGCGCAAGCCCTTGCGTTGCACGACCGAGTTCACGCCGACCGTTGTGCCGTGCGTGAAGTACACGACTTCGTGCGGATCGATTCCGAAGCGTGTTTTCAGGCCTTGCATGCCGTCGATCACTTCGCTGCCCGGTGAATCCGGCCGCGAGAACACCTTCAGCGTGCGCGTGGTGCGCGTCTCGTCGTCCAGCACGGCGAAGTCCGTAAACGATCCGCCGATATCCACTCCAATTCTCAAGCCCATTGCCGTCCCTTTAGGTATGCCTCGCAGACCATTCGGGTCTGCGTCGCGTCAGCGACTCTGATTCCCACAGCGATTTGGTGAATGAAAAAGCAGCCTTTGCAGCGCACGCGGGGTCGTCACATCATCTCGGGACTCGCCAGCCGGGTTCCATCGCTAAAGCGCGTCAACCGGTAGGGCTGAATATCGATCCCGGTCGCGTCGTTGGTCACGATGCGGCTAACCAGCATGCCGGCGCCCGGTCCCAGTCCGAAGCCATGACCGCTGAACCCGGACGCGATCACGAGGCCGGGCGTGCTGTCCACACGCGACATCACCGGCACCAGATCGGGCGTCGTGTCGATCGCGCCGGCCCAAGCATGCGCGACACGCAGTCCCGACAGCTCGGGAAACACCGTCGCGACGTTTGCCAGCGCACGGGTCGGCCACTCGGCATCGGGCACAGGATTCAGAACCCGCGTTAGCTCGAACGGCGAGATGTCGTCGTTACGCCAGTCGGCACTCCCTTCGGGGCCGCCGAAGAACGGTTGCGCGATCCGGAACTTGAGCTTCTTGTTGAGTTTGCTGCGGAACATCTTGCGAAACTTGACCGCGTGCCGCAGGTTCTGCGGCGCGATTTCCATGCGTCCGTAGCCGGGGACCGCGATCGTATAGCCGCCGTCGAGCCGCCGCCTCATCGCAAAGTTCGGGCCGGAGAAGCAACCGTCTATCACGGCCGGCGCTTCGGCCGTGCGCAGCGCGGTGCCGATCACATTGACCGCCGGCAGATCGATGCCATGACGCCGGCAGAAGAGGGCACTCCACGCGCCGCCGGCCAGCACGACGCTGCTCGCGCCGATCAGGCCGCGCTCGGTCCATACACCGGAGACACGGCCCGCGCTGATATCGAGTCCGCGAACCGCGCAGGTCTGATGCACGCGCGCGCCGAGTCGTTGCGCGCCTCTTGCAATGGCGGGCGCCGCTTTCGACGGCTCCGCGCGTCCATCGGAATGCGACCACACGCCACCTGCCCACTTTGCCTGACCATTGGGAACGCGCGCCGCCAGTTCGCGAGCCGACAGCAGCTGACTGTCGAAGCCGAGCGCACGGGCCCGGCCGAGCCATGTTTCCCATTGCGCGACGTCCGCGGACTGCTCGCTTCCGTACAGGATGCCGGCTCGCCTGAAGCCGATGTCTTCGCCGAGTTCGTCGCTCAACTCGCTCCAGCGCGCGAGGCTTTGCATCGCGAGCGGCAACTCGTGCAGATCGCGGTTCTGCTGACGCACCCAGCCCCAGTTGCGTCCCGATTGTTCGGCGCCAATGATGCCTTTCTCGAGCAGCACCACCGATACGCCGCGCCGCGCAAGCTCGTAAGCGGTGCTGACGCCGATAATGCCGCCGCCGATCACTGCGACGTCACAGCGAGCGGGGAATCCGTCGCTATTCGAAACTTCGTCGATTCTTAGCATGTTCGAGCCACCATGATGGATGAGAGCGGCGAATACCGGGTGCGTGTCGTTGCAGTCAAAAGATCACGTAGATCTTGCGCAGCGTTTCGTCGATGTTCCAAAGCCCTTCGGTGTTGGCTTCGAAAAACAGCGTGTCGCCGGCGGCGAAGCGGATCGTGTCTTCTCCGTCGGGTGTGAAGGTGCCGCTGCCCTTGATGAAATGCATGACCTCCGCCTGCTTGACGGAACGCCTGTAGGTGCCGGGCGAGCACTCGAACAGCCCGGTGTCGACCGCGTCATGACCCGGAATCACGTACTGGCGTCCCGCTACGCGTGACGGCTCGGTGCCGGGCAGGCCGGCGGTTCCCCAATCCTCGAGGGCGGTGACTTCCGCCGCTTGCCTGATTTGCTGAACTTTCATGTGGTTTGTTCCTGTTGGCGTGAGCGCAGGTCGATACGGCGTTCGATCCGGCCTAGCCGGACCACGGTGACGCCGGCGCGCAACTGGCGCAGCGACGGCATCACGAGCATGCAGTCGTCGTACGGCGTCGCGACCGGCTGGCCATCGGACCAGGCGATCACGGTGCCGGCGTGCTCGAAGGTTTCGAGCCCGGTGTAGGGCCCCGCGAAGCGGAAGTCCATGCTCTTTGCAACGACCGGTTCGGTCACGCGGACGATGCGCATTTCGTCGGGCAGCGGCCTAATCCAGCCGGACGGCAGATCCGCCGCGTCGACGATGCCCGACAGCAGCAGAAAACGCGCGGTGCAGTCGCGCGCGACCGTCACCGCGCTGGCTTCCCAATGCTGGCCGCATTCGATCAGCAGCGCGTTCTGCGCGCTCGCGTCGTCACCGAAGCCTTCGTAGTCGCGCATCCGGCGGCCTTCGGGATGGCCTTCGTCCTGGATCACGGTGGCGGGCGCGCCGAGCCGCTCGGCCAGTTCCGCACCTTTGCGCAGCGGGCCCGCGACGATCAGCGGCGCGCTTTTTTCATGCATCGAATGCAGATCGAGCAGCAGATCGACCGTGTCGATCACCGGCCGCATCGCGCGCGCACGATCGAGTTCGGACGAGCGCGTTGCCACGTCGTCGAGTTTCGCGGCGGTCCATACGCGGTTGAAGTCCTGATCGATGAAGCGCGCCTTGTCGGGCGTTGCCGGATCGAAGCGCGCGTAGGCGGCGACGTTCGCGAACGACAGCGTGAGCTTGCCGCGGCGCGGCCGCAGCCCGCCGCGCAACAACGCGTCGACGGTGATCGCGCCGCACACTTCGTTGCCGTGCGTGAGCGCGTTGATCATCACATGCGGTCCGGGTTGGCCGGAGTCGAACGTGTGCACGTATGCAATGCCGGTGTTGCCGTCGGCGTGCGCCGAGATGTCCGGGAATTCGACTTCGATCGGATAGGCTTGCATATTTACTCCAGTCCTCCCTGACACAGATACTTGATCGACAGATAGTCATCCAGTCCGTACTTCGATCCTTCGCGACCATAGCCGGATTCCTTCACGCCGCCGAACGGCGCCGCCTCAGAAGCGAGCGTGCCTTCGTTGATCCCGACGAGGCCCGCTTCGAGCGCGCGCGATACGCGCTCGATCCGGCGCATGTTCTCGCTATAGAAATACGACGCGAGCCCGAACGGCGTGTCGTTCGCGGCCTGCACCGCCTCCTGCTCGCTGTCGAACGGGAACAGCGGCACGACCGGGCCGAAGGTTTCCTCGCCGCACAACGCCATCGACGCCGTGGCGTTGCCCAGCACCGTGGGCGCGTAGTAGTGCGGTCCCAACTCGGTGAGCCGCCGTCCGCCAGTCAGCACGAGCGCACCATTCGCGAGCGCGTCGTCGACATGACGCGCGATCTTGTCCACCGCCCGTTCGTTGATCATCGGCCCGATCTGCGAAGCGGGATCGCTCGCGGGGCCGACCCGCAGCTCGGCCACCTTCGCGCACAGCAGCGCGGAGAAGTGCTCGTAGACACCGCGCTGCACGTACACGCGGTTCGGGCACACGCAGGTCTGCCCGCCATTGCGAAACTTCGCGGCGAGCAGGCCATTGGCCGCGGCATCGAGGTCGGCGTCGTCGAATACGATGAAGGGCGCATTGCCGCCGAGTTCCAGAGAAAGCTTCTTCAGCGTGCCAGCCGATTCACGCGCGAGGTGCTTGCCGACGGGCGTCGATCCGGTGAACGTGATCTTGCGCACGCGGCTGTCGGCGAGCCATTCGCCGACCGTCTCCGCCGCGCCGGCGCGCGAGGCCGAGATCAGGTTGAGCACGCCGGCTGGCACGCCCGCCTCGTGCGCCAGCATCACCAGCGCGATGGCGGTGAGCGGCGTATCCTCAGCAGGTTTCGCGACGACCGTGCAGCCTGCCGCGAGCGCCGGCGCGATCTTGCGGGCGATCATCGCGAGCGGAAAATTCCACGGCGTGATCGCGGCGACGATGCCGATCGGTTCCTTGATCGCACTCATGCGTTTGCCACGCTGCTGCTGTGGAATCAGATCGCCGTAGATGCGGGTGGCTTCGTCGGCGAACCACGCGACGTACGACGCGCCATAGCTGACCTCGCCGCGCCCTTCGACGAGCGGCTTGCCCTGTTCGAGCGAAATCAGCGCGCCGAGCGCGTCGCGATTCGCGACGATCAGCGCGTGCCAACGGTGCAGCACGGCCGCGCGTTCGCTCGCGAGCCTTGCACGCCATGCGGGCAGCGCTTTGGCGGCGGCGTCGGTGGCGGCGCGCGCGTCGCTGGGACCGCTGTCGGCCACCTCGGCGATCAGCTTGCCGGTTGCCGGATCGGTGACCGCGAAGCGGCGGCCGCTCGCGGCCGCGACCCACTCGCCGTTGATGAAGTTGTCCGTGCGGATCAGCGCGCGGGCCTGTTGTTCGAGATTCGTGCTCATATGAGGTCTCCAGTGCGGTTGGCGTGCGACGGCAGAGCGCCCGACACGCGCCGGGCAGTCATGCGGTCTGCGCTGTCAGTGATCGGTGCCTATCGACGGCTCGCGCTGGCGACGTGCGCCGCGATCGCCACGCCGACTTCCGTGGTCGATGCGCTGCCGCCCAGGTCGCCCGTGCGCGGGCCATCCTTCAGCACCTGCGTGATCGCGGCGACGATCGAATCGTGCGCATCGCGCTCGACGCCCGCGCCGTCGCCGAGAAAGTCGAGCATCATCGCGGCCGACCAGATCATCGCGACCGGATTGGCAATGCCCTTGCCGGCGATGTCGGGCGCCGAGCCGTGGACCGGCTCGAACAGCGACGGAAAGCGCCGGTCAGGATTCAGGTTGCCTGATGGCGCAATGCCGATCGTTCCGGTGCACGCCGGACCGAGGTCGGAGAGGATGTCGCCGAACAAATTCGACGCAACCACCACGTCGAAACGGTCGGGGTTCAGCACGAAACGCGCGCACAGAATGTCGATGTGCTGACGGTCCATTTTGACGTCGGGGTAGCGCGCGGCCATTTCATCGGCGCGCGCATCCCACCACGGCATGCTGATCGCGATACCGTTGCTCTTCGTCGCAACCGTGATCTTCTTCGCGCGGCGCTGCGCCAGCTCGAACGCGAACTTCATCACGCGCTCGGTGCCGTGGCGCGTGAAGATCGACTGCTGCATCACGACTTCGCGCTCGGTGCCCTCGAACATCGTGCCGCCCACCGACGAATACTCGCCTTCGGTGTTCTCGCGCACGATCATGAAGTCGATGTCGCCGGGCTTGCGGTTGGCGAGCGGGCTCGGCACGCCGTCGAACAGACGCGCCGGGCGCAGGTTCACGTACTGGTCGAATTCGCGGCGGAACTTCAGCAGCGATCCCCACAGCGAAATATGGTCGGGCACCTTGTGGGGCCAGCCGACCGCGCCGAACAGAATCGCATCGCAGTCCTGCAACTGCTGCTTCCAGTCGTCGGGCATCATCTGGCCGTGTTGCGCGTAGTACTCGCACGACGCCCATTCGATATGGCGGTAGTCGATGCCGATGTCGAAGCGCTGGCAGGCGGCGTCCAGCACGCGCAGGCCTTCGGGCATCACTTCGGTGCCGATGCCGTCGCCGGGAATGACGGCAATGCGGTATTTGCGGGTCATACGTGTCTCTCCTTGCGTTGATCGCGCGCTGTCTGCCGACACCGCGCGGATCGCCAATTGGGGGGCGTTCTGGTGTCGGGCCGTGCATCGGTATCAGTAGCCGCGGGTCCGGTCGATCAGGCCGTTCATGCGCTCGCCGGCGCGATGCAGACGCAGGTTTTCCAGCACCGCATCGACAGCCGATTCGGGCCGCGTCGCGCTCGCGATATGCGGCGTGATGCGCACGCGCGCTTGCGCCCACAGCGGATGGTCCGCGGGGAGCGGCTCGGGGTCGGTGACGTCGAGCACCGCGCTATGAATCTGCCCGCTTTGCAGCGCGCCGAGCAGATCGCCGCTGACGAGTTGGGCTCCGCGCCCGACGTGCACCAGCGACGCGCCTCGTGGCAGCCTGTCGAATACCCGGCGGCACAGCAGCCCGCGCGTCGCGTCGGTCAGCGGCAGCAGGCAGATCAGCACGTCGGTGCGGGCCAGCATCGCATCGAGCCCCGCCTCGCCCGCGTAGCAGGCGACACCTTCGAGGTCGTGCTGCGAGCGGCTCCAGCCCGCGCATGCAAAGCCGAACAGCCGCAAAGGATGCAGTACCGCGGTGCCGAGCATGCCCAGACCGAGCACACCGATGCGGCGCGACGCGGCGGCGCGCAGCGGCAACGGCTGCCAGGCGCGCGCCTGCTGTTGCGACGCGTAGTCGAACAGATCGCGGTGAATCGCCAGCACCGCCTCGGTCACATACTCGACCATGCCTTCGGCGATGCCCGGTTCGAGCATGCGCACCACCGGCAGATGGGCTGGAATCTGCGAGAGATCCAGCTGGTCGACGCCCGCGCCGACCGAGAACACGACTTCGAGATTCGGCAGCGTGAGCGCGAGGTCGCCCGGCTGCCACGCGACCAGATAGCGCACGGCCGTGCGATCGCCGAGATCGGGCCAGACGCGGAAGCGGATCTCGGGCGCGAGCTGCGCGAAGCGCTCGGCCCATAGCGCGCCACGCACCGGATCGGCTTTGTAGAGGACGGTCATCGCCGTTTATGCCATCGCCTGATTGATGATGCCGTACGCGCGCCAGGTCGCGTCGGGGGCCGCCTCGCGCGCGTCGGCAGAAGCGTTGCGCACCATCTTTTCGACCGAATCGACGCGCGTCAGGCCGAGGCTCGTCAGCCAGTCGTTGATGCCGGCGTCACCCGGCACGTCGATCCGCACGAAATCGCCGGCATGCTGCGCGAGCCAGTACGAGATCAGCGCGTGGGCGCGCTGATCGTCGGCGGAGCGTTGCGCGACGACCGGCCCGATCGAGTAGCCGCGTCCGAACGGGCGGAACAGCGAGAAGCCGAGTACTTCGCCGTCGCGTTCGAGCACCACGGCTTGCGAGAATTCGAGCAGCGACGGAATCGTCGCGCTGCGCTCGAGGCCGCTCGCCCGCGACGCGATTTCGATCAGGCGGGGCGTGTCCGCAGGCGTCGCCGCGCGCAGATGCTCGCCGGGCGGCGGCGCGACGGCGGCCACGCTGCCAGGCGTTCCCTGATACTGGGTGAGTCCGCCGCAGGCGACGAAGCCCAGCTTTTCGTAAAGCGGCTTGCCGGCGAGCGTTGCATGCAGGAAGGTCACACGGTTGCCGAGTTCTTCGAGCACCAGTTCCATCAGCTTGCGGCCGATGCCGCGTCCCTGTTCGTCCGGCGACACGATCACGAGGCCCAGCGTGCCCCGGTCGGCGCCGAATTTCCAGCACAGCGCGGTGCCGATCACGGTGCCGTTGTCTTCGGCGACGAAGCCGCATCCGGCGTCGTACATGAAGCGCCAGTCCTCGGCGCGGTGCGGCCAACGCACCGCAACGGAGAGGCCATGCGCGGCCGCGATGTCATCGGACGTGAAACGGCGGTAGTGTGGTGATTTCTTCACTATTTTGGACACTGCAAACTCCTGCTGGCGGCGTGGTCAGCCTAGACTTTCGCATTCCCAGCGCTCGCTTCATAGGACGATCTTTTTGTTATTCGAGCGCGCGCGTGGTCGGGCTCGATCCGCGTCGGCCAGTCACGCGCAGCGCAACCGCGCAGGTATTTTGTCGTTCACTCCGATGGTGCTATATTCAATATAATGATGGAAATTGCACGACCGTTCGGTGTGGTGAAGCAGCCAAAGCTTCTTCGCATGCCACGGCGCGTGTCCGGCACAACAATCGCAACGTCATCGACAGGAAACCCATGCAGCGAACACAGATCAGCAGGAAACGCGCGGCCGACCCGGGTCACGGCGACGTCGGCACTCGTCTGCGCGCGCTGCGCGTCGCGCAGGGGCTGTCGATCAACGAGCTGGCGATGCGCGCGGGCGTATCGGTAGGCACGGTCAGCCAGGTCGAGCGCAACAAGGCCAATCCGTCGGTGCGGATTCTCGAACGCCTGCGCCAGGCGTTGGAGGTTCCGCTCACCGCGCTGCTCGAAGAAGACGACGCGGTCTCGGACCCGGTCACCGGCGATTTCGTGCGCAAGGCGGCCGAGCGGCCGCTGTTCGAAGTCGGCACGAACGGCATGCAGAAAGAATTGTTGTCGCCGCACGGCGATCACGATTTGCAGATGATGATCATCATGCTGCCGGCCGGTTCCCGTTCGGAGGAAGTGCTGGTCGGCATCGGCGAGAAGGCGGGGCTGGTGCTGGAAGGCACTGTCGTGCTGAACGTCGGCGACCGGCGCTCCGAACTGCGCGCGGGCGACAGCTTCCAGTTCAAGAGCACGGTGCCGCACAGTGTGCACAACGAAAGCAAGAAGACCGCGCGTTTGCTATGGATCATGAATACGCAGCCGCCCGTGATTCATCTTTGATCCGTCTGTAGTTCGAGCCGCGTGCCGTGTGGCGCGCGACTCTGTCCTTCCTCTCTTTCCCCCGATCGTTCCGATGCGTTGCGTCCGGTTCAGCTGGACCTCGGCTGACCTCGACGCCTTTCATTCCCTGTTGCCCTTTTCGGTTTTGCGTTGCACGAACGGCGGGACGTGTCGCATGGCCTTGCTCGCTCGCCGCGCTCGCACGGGCCTGCCGCTTATGTGCGCCGGTGCCGCAGCGCCTTCTGCGCGGCAGGCAACCTATCGCAGCGCACAACGAACTTTTCATAAAGTTTATTTTTGACCACTAGTATTTCATTTGATGTTCATTAAAATGAACTTCGTCCGATGTTCGTTCATTCGGTGGTCGCGAGGGCGAACAGCAGTGCCGGGTGTGCCGGAATCATCAGTGCGTTGACGCACGCGGTCCCACAAACTTGAACCTACAGATCAGGCCAGGCATGTCCATTCCGTCACTCGATTTCGATCCTTCAACCGTTCAGTTGCCGCAGGGGCATTTCATTGGCGGTGCGTACTATTCGGCGGGCGAGGCGCAGATCGCCGTTCAACGGCCCTCGGATGGCGCTCTGCTCGGCCATGTGCCGGATGCGTCGGACGCGACCGTCGATTACGCAGTGAGCAATGCGCTTGCTGCATGGAAGACGAGCGGCTGGGGCACGCGTTCTCCGCGTGAACGCGCGAAGGCGCTGAGCCGCTGGGCCGAACTGATCGATCGCGATGCGGTGAGCCTCGCCCAACTCGAGACGGTCAGCTCGACGCGCCCGGTGGCGGAAAGCTACGCGTCCGACGTGCCGTTCACCGCCGAAGCGATCCGCTTTTTCGCGGAGCTGGCCGACAAGCTCGGTGGCGATATCGCGGCCACGCGTCGCGACAGTCTCGGCTTTATCGCATCGGAGCCGTACGGCGTGATCGGTGCGATCACGCCATGGAATTTCCCGCTGTCGATGTGTTCATGGAAGTGCGGCCCCGCGCTCGCGGCGGGCAACGCGGTCGTGATGAAACCGTCGGAAATGACGCCTTATTCGACCCTGCGAATTGCGGAACTCGCGATCGAAGCCGGCGTGCCGCCCGGCATCTTCAACGTGGTGAACGGCCGTGGCGCGACGGCGGGCGCGGCGCTGACGCGTCACCCGGGCATCTCGAAGATGAGCTTCACGGGTTCGACCCGCACGGGCGCCGCGATCATGAGCGACGCCGCGATGCACGGCACCAAGCCCGTCACGCTGGAACTCGGCGGCAAGAGCCCGCAACTGGTGTTCGAGCATGTGCGGGACCTCGAACATACGGCGCGCTGCGTCGCCCGCGGCTTTACCGCCAACGGCGGGCAGGCCTGCGTGGCCGGTACGCGGCTGATCGTGCACGAGCGCATCGCCGAGCCGCTGATCGCCGCGATTGAACGGCAACTGCGGCCGATCAAGCCAGGTCCGCTGTGGGACAGCCGCACTGCTTATTCGCCGATCATCAGTGCGCCCCAGGCGCGGCGCATCGAAGCGCTGGTCGAGCAGAGCCGCGAGGGCGGCGCTGAAGTGATCTTCGGCGGCGGCTTTTACGAAGGCACCGCAGAAGGCTATTTCCACCGCCCCACACTGATCGCCAATGTGACTGCGGAGACACCCGCCGTGCGCGAGGAGCTGTTCGGCCCGGTGTTGACGGTACAGACATTCAAAGACGAGGAAGAGGGCATCGCGCTCGCCGCACATCCGATCTACGGTCTCGCGGCGGGTGTCCATAGCAGCGACATCGGCCAGGCGCTGCGGGCGATGCGCCGCATCGCGGCGGGCACGATCTGGATCAACCGCTACGGCCGCAGCGGCGACATGATCATTCCGACGGGCGGCTTCGGCCAATCCGGTATCGGCAAGGATCTCGGCCGCGAGGCAATGGTGGCCTGCATGCGGCACAAGAGTGTGCTGATCGATTTCGAAACGTTGTGAACAATCGCGTTACACCGGCTTCACGCAAGCAGCAACCGCATCGATTCAACCGAAACTGAACCCCGAGCCTGCGAACAGGTTCGCCACGACGACAGGATGTTGACCATGATCGATTTCGAACCGAAGTACATCACTTTCGACTGCTATGGCACGCTGACCAACTTCCAGATGGGCCAGACCGCGCGGCAGCTTTACGGCGACAAGCTGGACAAGGCGAAGATGGACGAGTTCGTCGAATTCTTCCGTGGCTACCGCCTCGACGAAGTATTGGGCGCATGGAAACCCTACCGCGACGTGGTCGTGAACTCGGTGCGCCGCACCTGCGAACGCACCGGCGTGCCGTTCGACGAAGCGACCGCGCAGAAAATCTACGAAGCCGTGCCGACCTGGGGCCCGCACGCGGACGTGCCCGAAGGGCTGTCGCGACTGGCCAAGAAGTACAAGCTGGTGATCCTTTCGAACGCGTCGAACGACCAGATCCACAGCAACGTCGACAAGCTCGGTGCGCCGTTCCACAAGGTCTACACCGCGCAGCAGGCGCAGGCGTACAAGCCGCTGCAGAAAGCCTTCGAGTACATGTTCTCGCAACTGGACTGCAATCCCGAAGACGTGCTGCACGTGTCGTCGAGCTTCCGCTATGACCTGATGACCGCGTACGACATGGGCATCAAGCACAAGGCGTTCGTCAACCGTAGCCACGAGCCGCTGAACCCGTACTACGGCGTCAACGAAGTGTCGGGCATTCCGCAACTGGCGTCGCTGCTCGGTCTCTGATCGATAGCTTCGGCCCTATGGCGACATCGCTTCCCGTGCGCAAGTGAGCGGCGCACCCAACCGACAGGAATGCATCACGATGAAGCTCGACTCCTACTGGCTCGACACCGCGCCACGGTTTACCGGAGGCACCCAGAGTCCACTGCCGCAGCGGGTGGACGTGGCCGTGGTCGGCGGCGGCTTCACCGGACTGTCGGCGGCGTTGGAACTCGCCAAACGCGGCAAGTCGGTGATCGTGTTCGAGGCGGGCAGGCTCGCGGCGCAGGCATCGGGCCGTAACGGCGGCCATTGCAATACGGGCGTCGCGCAGGACTACGCCGCGTTGTCCGCGCGCATCGGCAGCGAGCGCGCGGCGGAGTTCTATCGCGCGTATGCGGGCGCCGTCGAGACGGTGAAATCGATCATCGCGGAAGAGCGGATCGACTGCGATTTGCGCCACTCCGGGAAGATCAAGCTCGCGGCGAAGCCACAGCATTTCGCGTCGCTTGCGAAGTCGTACGAGGTGTTGCGGCGCGAGGTCGATCCTGATGTCGAACTGGTGCCGCCCGAGCAGATCCGCAAGGAGATCGCGTCTGACAGCTTTTTCGGCGGTCTCGTGCAGCGCAACGGCATGCAGATGCACATGGGCAAATTCGGCGTGGGTCTCGGCGCGGCGGCGGCACGCCGCGGCGCGCAGATCTACGAGAACGCGCCGGTGACGAACCTGGAACCACTCGGCGGCAGCGCGTTCGACGTGCAGTGTCCGCTCGGCACGGTCCGCGCCGAACGCGTGCTGATCGCCACGGGCGCGTCGCAGGTCGGTCCGCTGCAATGGTTCCGGCGCCGCATCGCACCGGTCGGCAGCTTCATCGTCGCGACCGAGCCGCTCGGCAAGGACCGCCTCGATGCGTTGTTGCCGACGCGTCGCTCGTATGTGACGACGCTGAACATCGGCAACTATTTTCGGGCCACGCCTGACGAGCGTTTGCTGTTCGGCGGCCGCGCGCGCTTTGCGATGTCGAACCCGCGTTCGGACGAAAAGAGCGGGCGGATTCTGCGTGACGGGCTCGCCCGATATTTCCCGCAACTGGCCGATGTGCGCATCGATTACTGCTGGGGCGGCCTCGTCGACATGACGGCCGACCGCCTGCCGCGCGCGGGACAGCATGAAGGACTGTTTTATTCAATGGGCTACAGCGGTCACGGTGTGCAGATGTCCGTGCACATGGGTCGACTGATGGCCGACGTGATGTTCGGCGCCGCCGCGCGCAATCCGTGGCGAACGCTCGAATGGCCCGCGATTCCAGGACACTTCGGACGCGCGTGGTTTCTGCCGCTGGTCGGCGCGTATTACAGGTTGCAGGATGTACTGCATTGAACGGATCGACTGATCGCGACTGTCAGATGGCAGGGCAGCGCAGATTGAAAAACACTATTCCCAAAGGAAATCCCCATGTTGCGTTTCATGTTCCAGCCTGCTTCCGCCGTCCGTTTCAACACCGTGCAGCGCTTTGCCGCGGGCGCGGGCCTCGCGATGACGATGATGTTCGGCGCCGCCCACGCCGCCCACGCCGCCCACGCGGCCGAAGGGGCGACGCTGACTGCAGGCTCGCCGCCGTCGAGCGCACCGACCACGTTCATGAACGTGAAGACCCAGAAGATCGAAGGTCTGATGCCGGACGTCGTGAAGGAGATCGGCAAGCGCGAGGGCTTCAATGTGTCGTACGACGCGGTGCCGTTCTCGGCGCTGATCCAGTCGGTGGTATCGGGCAAGATCGACATCATCGTGGCCGGCATGACGCCGACGCCGAAGCGCGCCGAAGTGGTCGATTTCTCGCAGCCGGTTACGGCGTTCGGCGAAGGCATCATCGTGAAGGAGAGCAACAAGGCCGTCTATCACTCGGTGCAGGACATGAAGGGCATGACGGTCGGTGCGCCGACCGGCACCGACTATGGCGATCAGTTGAAGAAGCTCGGGATCTTCACCGAAGTGAAGATGTACGACAGCCCGGCCGACATGACGCGTGACGTCGCGCTTGGCCGCATCGTCGCAGGCTTCAACGACTATCCGATCCTGAAGGCCCAGGAGGCGGCGGGCGCGATGGCGGGAACGCGGGTCGAAGATGCCTATGTGCCGATGGAAAAGTTCGACATCGCGATAGCGGTGAAGAAGGGCAACAGTGCGCTGATGGCGAAGATCAACGACGCACTGACGAAGATGAAGGCCGACGGCACGCTCGACACGATCCTGAAGAAGTGGCACCTCACGAGCTGATTCGCTTCTCGTGACAGGAGGCGGGCCCGCCACGACACGGGACCCGCCCCGCGATGTTCGCCGCCCAGCGGCGCGGCGGACTGAACGAATGCAAACAGCAAGGGAAGGCACGACATGCGCTGGCAAGATATAGCCGACTTTGTACCGATTCTGCTGCAAGGCGCGATGATGAGCATCATCATCACGCTGGGTTGTCTGCTGTTGAGCACCGTGCTCGGCCTGGCCTGGGCGCTGTTGAAGATGTCGCGCTATCCGCACGTGGTACGCGGTGTGAGCGCGATGATCAACGTCGTGCGCGGTCTGCCGATGATCGTGCTGCTGTTTTACATCTACTTCGTGCTGCCGGATATCCACATCCAGGTATCGGCGTTGCAGGCAAGCATCATCGGGCTGGGTTTCGGTTACTCGACCTACGTCGCGGAAATCTTCCGCGCGGGTATCGAGGCGGTCGATCCGGGCCAGTACGAAGCCGCGCAGTCGATCGGCATGGGTCGCGTGAAGACGATGGTACGGGTGATCCTGCCGCAGGCGATCAAGGTGGCTCTGCCACCGTACAGCAACACGCTCGTGATGATGCTGAAGGACTCGTCGCTTGCATCGACGATCACGGTCGCCGAAATGACTCGCGAAGGCCAACTGATCGCGTCGTCGACGTTTCAGAATCTGACGGTGTACACACTCGTCGCGCTCGGCTACCTGGCGATGAGCCTGCCGCTGATGAGCATGACCCGCAATCTGGAACGACGATTCGGTCGGCACAGGGCCAGGTAAGTGCGAAGCGAGGATGCGATGATCGAAATCACGAATGTGCACAAGAGTTTTGGCTCCGTACCTGTTCTCAAGGGCATTTCGCTCAACGTGAACCAGGGCGAAGTGGTCTGCCTGATCGGTGCGTCGGGCTCGGGAAAGTCAACCCTGCTGCGATGCATTAACGCGCTGGAGTCCTACGACGAAGGCGAGATACGCCTGCTCGGCGAGCGCGTCGAGCAGCGCGCGCGCAACATCAACCAGTTGCGCACCCAGGTCGGCATGGTGTTTCAGCGCTTCAATCTGTTTCCGCACCGCACCGCGCTCGAGAACGTGATGGAAGGGCCCGTGCACGTCAAACGCCTTGCGCGTGCGCAAGCGCAACGCGAAGCGTCCGAACTGCTCGACAAAGTCGGGCTCGGCCACAAGCTGCACGCCTATCCTCATCAGCTTTCGGGAGGGCAGCAGCAACGGGTGGCGATTGCCCGCTCGCTCGCGATGAAGCCCAAGGCGATCCTGTTCGACGAGCCGACCTCGGCGCTCGATCCGGAACTGGTCGGCGAAGTGCTCGGCGTGATGCGCACCCTTGCGCGCGAAGGCATGACGATGCTGGTCGTCACGCATGAAATGGGCTTTGCGCGTGAAGTGGCAGACCGCGTGTGCTTTCTGCACGCGGGACTCATCATCGAGGAGGGCACCGCGCAGCAGGTGCTGGGTTCGCCGCGCGAGGCGCGTACCCGCGAATTCCTGCGCCACGTGCTGAGCAATCGCAGCGACGCTCACGTGTCACCGGACGGCATGGCGGGAGCCGCGGCATGAACGGCAGATTCGTACGCTTGGGCGAGACGGCTCGCGCCAAAGTCGAGCTGACGATCGACGGTGAGACCGTCGAAGCGCTGGCCGGCGACACGTTGCTCACCGCGATGCTGTGCTCGGTGCGGCATGTGCGGCGGTCCGAATTCGGTGCTGAAAAGCGCGCCGGCTTTTGCCTGATGGGCGCGTGCCAGGATTGCTGGGTATGGACCGCGGACGGCGAGCGGCTGCGCGCCTGCACCACCGTGGTCGAAGCAGGCATGCGCGTCGTCACGACGCAACCGGAGGGCCCATGGGCGAACCTCGCATCGTAATCGTCGGCGCAGGACCCGCAGGGGCGCGCTGCGCGGAGACATTGCTGGCGGCCGGCATCCGCCCGATCGTCGTCGATGAAGGTCGGCGCGATGGCGGGCAGATCTACCGGCGCCAGCCCGACGGCTTCAGGCGGCCGTACGCGAAGCTGTACGGCACTGAAGCCGCGCGCGCGGAGGACCTGCATCGCAGCTTCGAGCGACTGCGCGCGCAGATCGATTACCGTCCTCAGACGCTCGCGTGGAACGTTGCGCAAGGCAAGCTGCATATCGTGCACGAAGGACACGCGAGTTCGTTGGGCTACGACGCGCTGATCCTGTGCCCCGGCGCGACGGACCGGCTCATGCCGGTCAAAGGCTGGCAGTTCGCCGGGACCTACAGCCTCGGTGCCGCCCAGATCGCACTGAAGTCGCAGGCCTGCGCGATTGGCCGCCAGGTCGTATTCATCGGGACCGGCCCACTGCTGTATCTGGTTGCGAACCAGTATGTGCAGGCGGGCGCCAAGGTAGCAGCGGTACTCGACACGTCGACGACCGGTGCGCGGCTGCGTGCGCTGCCCAAATTGCTGGCGCGCGTCGACGTGTTGCGCAAGGGCCGCGCGCTCGTGGCGGCGTTGAAGCGCTCGGGCGTGCGGGTCGAAAACGGCATCGAGCCGCTCGAAATTGTCGGCACGCCGGACGACGGCGTGCTTGGCGTACGCTTTCGCGATGCGCGCGGCAACGTCGCGCAGATCGATTGCGACGCGGTGGGGCTCGGCTATCACCTGCGTCCGGAAACCCAGTTGGCCGACCTTGCGCGCTGCGCGTTCCGTTTCGATGCGCCGACGCGGCAATGGGTGCCGCAAATCGATGAACTCGGACGTGCTACCGAAAAGGGCGTCTACATCGCCGGTGATGGTGCGCGCGTGCTCGGCGCGGATGGCGCGGAGATCGCCGGACGGCTCGCAGCCTACGCTGCACTGAGCGATCTCGGGCGTGCGGTGCCGGCCGCGACGCTCGCCACGTTGACGCGCGAACAGCGCAAAATGGAGCGCTTCCGGCGCGGTCTCGCTGAAGCGTTTGCGTGGCCTGGCGGGCAGGCGGCCCGTCTGTCCGACGATACGATCGTTTGCCGGTGCGAAGGCATCACCGCCGGCGAACTGCGCCGCGTGGTGCGCGACGAAGGCGCGCAGGAAGCGAACCGCGCCAAAGCGTTCAGCCGCGTCGGCATGGGACGCTGCCAGGGACGTTACTGCGGCCATGCGGGCGCCGAGGTGATCGCGGCGGCCGCGCACGTGCCGCTCGAGCAGGTTGGCAGGCTTCGCGGGCAGGCACCCGTGAAGCCGCTGGCCATCGCAACCGTGGAGGATACCGAATGAACCGCGCACAAGCCGATGTGCTGATCGTGGGCGGCGGGTTCATGGGTGCCTCCGCCGCATTTTTTCTGAGGCAACGGGGCCGCTCGGTGATCCTGCTCGAGCGCCAGCTCGTTGGTCAGCAGGCGAGCGGTACCAACTTCGGCAACGTGCGCCGGCAAGGGCGCTTTCTGCCGCAACTGCCGCTTGCGAACCGTTCGCGCGAAATCTGGGGGCGTCTGCCCGAACTGATCCAGCACGACGCCGAGTTTCTGATGTCCGGCCATGTGCGCGTCTGTTATCGCGAAGAGCAGGCCGATCAGTTCGAAACGTATGCGAAGGAGGCCGCGCACTACGGTCTCAAGCTCGATCTGCTGCGCGGCGACGCGCTGCGCGCACGGTTTCCGTTTCTCGGTGCCGAGGTGCTGGCGGGCTCGTACTCGCAAATGGACGGGCACGCGAATCCGCGGCTCGCGGCGCCCGCGTTTGCTCGCGCGGCGGCGCGGCTCGGCGCGCAGATCGTCGAAAACTGCGATGTCGTGACCGTCGAAAAAGAGGGCGCCGAGTTTCGCGCGACGAGCGCAGAGGGCCGTACCTTCCATGCCCCGGTGCTGCTGATCACAGCGGGCGCGTGGGGCAATCTGCTCTCGGAGCAGTTTGGCGAAGCGGTGCCGATCGCCGTCAACGGCCCGCAAATGGCTGTGACCGAACCTGTGCCGTATGCGATCCAGCCGGTGGTCGGCGTGTCGTCGCCGCAAATCGAGGAGGTCGTGTACTTCCGCCAGGTCGCGCGCGGCAATATCGTGATCGGCGGCTGCGCGCGTGCGCCGGCGTATCTCGACGAACGCCGCGCGAAAGTCCTGCCGCAAAGCACGTTGCTGCAGTTCAGGCAGTTGCAGCGCGTCGCGCCGATGCTGCGCAGGCTGAACATCATCCGGGTATGGAGCGGCGTCGAAGGCTATATGCCCGACGACCTGCCGATCATGGGCGCGAGCGGTACGACGAGCGGCCTGTTCTATGCGTTCGGTTTTTGCGGCGCGGGGTTCCAGCTCGGGCCGGGCGTCGGCGACACGATGGCTGAACTGATCGACACGGGCGCGACCAGCACGCCGCTCGAGCCGTTCGACATCCGCCGCTTCGCGGCCGGCCGGGGCGCTTCGCCGGCGGCTCCTGCCGCGTCGCGCGTTGCGTGAGCGGAGCGTCGATGCTGAGCCCGAGCCGAACCTCGTCGTCATCATCGGCGCCCGATCTCGCGGGCGCGAACCGCCATGCGCGACGTGTGCCGGATCGAGTGAGCGGCGCCGTCGAACGCGCGGTCAACTTCATCGATGCATGTTTCGCCGAGCCGATCAGCCTGGCCGAAATGGCCGCCGTCGCGGAGCTGAGCATTTCGAGGTTTGCGGTGCGCTTCAGCGCGGAGATTGGCGTGTCGCCGCAGCAATACGTGAGGCTGGTGCGGGTACGGCATGCGCAACGCCTGCTGCGGCGAGGCATGCCGCCGTCGATCGTCGCGGCCGAGGTGGGCTTCTTCGATCAAAGCCATCTATGCCGGCATTTCAAGCGCGTGCTGGGCAGAACGCCGGGTGAGTGGCTGAGCACCAACGGCTGATTGCAAGCTGAAAGCTCACCGGGCCCGCGACCGCTTCATTGATGCCGTTGCGAGAACAGTGTTTCCAGCGGGTATTCGGATTTCACGAACGGCGTCTTGATGATCACGTAGCTGAAATACTTCTCGATGCCAATGTCGCGCTCCAACAGTCCTTCGATCACACTCTGATAGTGGTTGACGCTGCGCGTGACGAACTTCAGCAAATAATCGTATCCGCCGCTCGCCAGATGGCATTCGATGATCTCCTCCACGGGACGGATCGCCGCCTCGAACTTGGCGAAGTCTTCGCGGCGATGGTCGGCAAGTGTGACCTCGGTGAACACGATCTGCACGTCGCCGAGTTTCTGCAGCTGGATGTGTGCGCCGTAGCCGACGATATAGCCGGCCTTTTCAAGCCTTTTCACGCGAATCAGACAGGGGCTCGGCGAGAGCCCCACGGCGTCAGCAAGCTCGACGTTCGTGATGCGGCCTTTTTTCTGCAGTTGCGAAAGAATACGCAGGTCGATCCGGTCCAGCTTCGTGTCGCCGCTTGTCGTCATGTATCGGTCTGCCCGTCGAAGGTTCTGCTTTTCGCTGCATCGCGCTTCGCGTGAGTCAAGCGACGCGCAGGCCGATGTTATCACGCGCTCAGGCGGCTGCGCGGCTCGCGCCGCGCAACGCGGCACGCACCTCCGCATGGTCGAGCACTTCGTCGAGCGTGCGCCGCAAACGGCCGAACAGCTGGTCGAATTCCGCCTCGCCGAAGCAAAGCGCGGGCGCGAAACCGAGGATGCTGTCGCCGAACGCGCGGAACACGAGCCGGTTGCGGTAGGCCGCTTCGGCGATCCGGTCCGGCAGCTTCAGCGACGCATCGAAGCGTGCGCGCGAACCCTTGTCGGCGACGAGTTCGAGCGCGCCGAGCAGGCCCCGATGACGCGAGTCGCCGACCAACGGATGATCGAGCAGCGCGTCGAGTCCGGCGGCAAAACGCGGCGCCTGCGCAATACCGTTAGCGAGCAGACCACCCTCCTGATAGAGACGCAGCACTTCGAGGCCGATCGCGGCGCTGACCGGATGCGCGGAGTAGGTCTGGCCGTGACCGACCACTGCGGTATCGCGCGCATCGCCCGCGATGCCCTGGTAGATTTCGTCGGACATCAGCACCGCGCCCATCGGCGCATAGCCCGAGGTCAGCCCCTTCGCCACCGTCATCAGATCCGGCTCGACCTGTTCCGCCTCGCATGCGAACAATGGGCCGGTACGACCGAAGCCCGTGATGACTTCGTCGGCGACGAACAGAATGTCGAGACGGCGGCACGCGTCGCGCATCGCCTTAAGCCAGCCGACCGGCGGCACGATCACGCCGCCCGACCCCTGGATCGGCTCGCAGAAGAACGCGGCGACGTTCTCCGCGCCGAGTGAGGCCACCTTCGCTTCGAGCGCGGCGACCGACGCGGCGATCAGTGCCTGCGCGTTGTCGCCTTGCGGCTGACGGTATGCATAGGGCGACGGCAGGTGGTGCTGGTGCGGCAGCGGCAGATCGAAGTTGCGGTGAAACGCGGGCAGCGCGGTGAGCCCCGCGCCGACGCTCGACGATCCGTGATAACCGCGCTCGAGCGCGATCATCTGCTTTTTCGCCGGACGCCCCGTCGCGTTGAAGTAATGCGTGATGAAGCGGACAGCCGAGTCGATCGCATCGGAGCCGCCGAGCGTGAAGTAGACGTGGTGCAGCGAAGCGGGGGAGAGCGCAACCAGCTTTTCGGCCAGTTCGATGGCGGGTTCCGACGAGAAGTGGAAGTAGGTGGTCGCGTAGGGCAGCTTCGTCATCTGCCGCGTCGCCGCCTCGACGATGCTCTGCTGGCCGTAACCCACGTTCACGCACCACAGGCCCGCAAACGCGTCGAGCAGTTCGTTGCCGTCGATGTCGCGCAGATAAGCGCCGTGTCCGGATTCGAGTACGGTGGTGCCCCGCGCTTCGTGCGCGCGGTAGTTGATGACCGGGTGAATCAGATGCTTGCGGTCGGCGTCGATGAGCGATGTTCTTGACATGGTGGTATTTCCCCGCAGGTTGCGATCAGGTGAGCGTCACCCCTTGATAGTAGCGAGAGCCGCATGCGAGCCGTTCCGCCAAAAAAATGCGCAAAGAGCGCAAGCGCAGCGTTTTCTACCCCACAGACGGCATTTTCTGCCGCGCGTGCTTAATAGCGACGCAAACGCGAGTTCAGCCGAGCGTTCGTGGCCGCGTCAGGTCAGCGACTGCGTGATCACCGCATACTGACGTAGCGGGCCGTCGCCGCGGCTGGGCTCGGAACGGGGTTGCGCGGATGCGATCCGCCGCATCCTGACGACCGTCTCCGTGGGTGCGAGGCCGAGGCCGGTTAGCCACGTTCGCAGGCCTTGCCCGTGCGGCACGTCGATGCGGACCAGCGCGCCTTCGTTCAGCGCGAGCCAATGACGGATCAGCGCTTTGGCGTGCACGGCGCCCGGGCTCGCGCCGGCGACCACGGGGCCGATCAGGAAACCGCGCCCGAAGCGACGGAACATCGAGAAGCCGAGTAGTTCGCCGTCCCGATCAAGCGCGATACCGTCGGCGAGGTCGAGCAGTGGCGGCAGCACGTGGCTGCGGTCGAGACCGCTCGCGCGCGATGCCAGCTCGACGAGTTGCACGGCGTCGCTCGCGCCGAGCGGGCGCAGCCGCTCGTTGGCGGCCAGCGCGACGAGCGGCGGACGGAACGCCGCGCCCTGCATCTGGTCGAGTGCGCCGCAGGCCTCGAAGCCGAGCGCGTCGCACATCGGCCGGGCAGCGTCGGTCGCATAGAGCGTGATGTCGCGCTTGCCGATCTCGTCGAGTGCGTAAGCGAGCAGCGTGCGGCCGATACCCAGGCCGCGGTGCTCCGGCGCGACGATCAGCATCCCGAGCGTCGCCTGATCCGCGCCGAACTTCCAGCACACGACGGTGCCGACCAATGCGCCTGCCGTCTCGGCGACGAAACCGATTCCCGTGTGCGCGGAGAATCCCCAGTCTTCACGGCGATGCGGCCAGCCGATCGCGGCGGACAGGCGTTGTGCGGCGGGCAGGTCGTTGGCGGTCAGGCGTCGGTAGGTGACAAGTGCGTGCGTGGTTGAATCGGGCACGGGGTGCTCCGTGATTTGTCGGCCGTGCCGCGACTGTTGCACGTTGCTCGCGCGTTGACTAGTACGAACTTCTCATCGTCGTGCGTGCCGCGCCCGGCGAGGCGCCGCTGCGCCCGTGCCGGGCATGCCACGCGAAATGTGTGGTTCGGTCGTGCAGATTGCGTGCGGCGTGCTGAAACGGCCAATTTTGTCGGTGCAATCCGCGGTGCGCTCGCCGCTACGATGATGTGCATGCACCGACGCCTCGCTTCGAAGATCGCACACGGCGCCGGGCTCGCGCGTCAGGGTCAATGCCAGGGGCGGCAAATCATGCTGTTTGGACCACGCAAAACCATGTTTTCGAATGGTCGAATCCAGCGATACGCGATCAACGCCATTTTTTGCAGTGCTTAAATCGATTCATGCAGTGCCGCCGCGCCGCGACCAGCACGCGGAGCGCCGTCGAACACCAATGCTGGATATCCCGCGTTCAATCACCAGTGAGGAGCAGTTCGCATGTACGACGACGAAATCAAAACGGGCGGTTTCAGCCGCCGCGACATGATGCGTTTGCTGGCTGCCGGCGGCTTGCTCGCCACCGGCGCGGGAGGCTTGCTGGCGGGCGCTCGCCCGGCGCTTGCGGCAGCCGCGCCGAAGAAAGGCGGCAAGATCCGGGTCGCCTACGACTCATCGTCGACCGCGGATACGCTCGACCCGGCCAAGGGATCGGCAGGTGCTGACTACATCCGCTTCTTCATGTTTTACAGCGGCCTGACGCAACTCGACAGTTCGCTGACGCCGCGGATGAATCTCGCCGAAGCGGTGGACACGAGCGATGCGAAGGTGTGGGTGATCAAGCTGCGCAAGAGCGCGACCTTCCACGATGGCAAGCCGCTTGCGCCCGCCGATGTCGTCTACTCGCTGATGCGTCATAAGAATCCGGCGACTGCTTCGAAGGTGAAGACGCTGGCCGATCAGTTCGTGGAAGCGAAGCAGACCGGCCCCAACGAAGTCACACTCACGCTCGCGTCGCCCAACGCGGACTTGCCGGTGATTCTCGCCACGCCGCAATTCGTGATCATCAAGGACGGCACGACGGAGTTCACGACGGCCGTCGGTACCGGCCCGTACAAGGTGAAGACGTTCAAGCCCGGCGTCTCGACAGTCGGCGTGCGCAATGACAACTTCTGGAAGACGGGCGGCGGCCCCTACCTCGACCAGATCGAGCTGATCGGTATCGGCGACGACGCGGCGCGCATCAATGCGCTGCTGTCCGGCGATGTCCACCTGATCAACGCGGTCGATCCGCGCTCGACGCAGCGCATTGCCGCGACGCCGGGCTATGAGGTGCGCGAGACCAAGTCGGGTCTCTATACCGATCTGATCATGCGACGCGACAATCCGCTGACCGGCAACCCCGATTTCGTGCAGGGCATGAAGTATCTGTTCGATCGTGACCAGGTCCGCACGGCGGTGTTCCGCGGCTATGCGGTGGTCGGCAACGATCAGCCGATTCCACCCAGCCACCGTTACTTCAATGCGTCGCTGCCGCAGCGGCCGCACGATCCGGACAAGGCGAAGTTCTACTTCCAGAAAGCCGGAGCGATCGGGACGGCGTTGCCGCCGATCTATGCGACGACCGACGCGAACGGCTCGATCGAAATGGGCGTGCTGCTGCAGCAGTCCGCCGCGAAGATCGGCGTGAACCTGAACATCAACCGCGTGCCGGCCGACGGTTACTGGTCGAACCACTGGATGAAGCATCCGCTCGGGTTCGGCAGCGTCAATCCCCGCTCGAGCGCCGACGTGCTGTTCACGCAGTTCTTCAAGTCGGACGCGCCGTGGAACGAGTCGGGCTGGAACAACCCGAAGTTCGACCAGCTGCTGGTCGCCGCGCGCTCGGAAACCGACGATGCGAAGCGCAAGCAGATGTACGGCGACATGCAGGTGCTGGTAGCGGAGCAGGGCGGCATCGGCATTCCGACCTTCCTGAGCCTGCTCGATGCGAACGACAAGCGCCTGGAAGGGCTTCAACCCATACCTACCGGCGCGATGATGGGCTTCAACTTCGCCGAGTACGTATGGTGGAACGCGTAACACGTTGAAGCGCGCGCACGCGCCGGGCGACGCACGGCGCGTGCCCCAAAGCCTCAACCGAGGAGCTCATGCCTATGAACGGGAATATCGCCCAGTTGATCGGCCGGCGCATTGCGGTCACTGCGCTGACGCTGGTGATCGTCTCCATCATCATCTTCGTGATCACCAATCTGTTGCCCGGCGATGCCGCGCAGGCCGCACTCGGCCAGTCGGCAACGGCCGAAACGGTCGCGGCACTGCGCCAGCAGTTCGGTCTCGACCAGCCGGCTTACCTGCGGTACTTCCATTGGCTCGTCGGTCTGCTGCACGCGAACTTCGGCGTGTCGCTATCGAATAATCTGCCGGTCTCCGAGCTGATCGAAGGGCGCTTGCCGAAGTCGCTGACCCTCGCGGCGATCACCACCGCGGTGTCGGTGCCGATCGCGGTGTCGGCGGGCATCCTGGCGGCGGTCAAGCGCGACTCGCTGATCGACCGCATCGTGAGCCTTGGTACGCTGTCGCTGGTCGCCACGCCCGAGTTCCTGATCGCGACGCTCGCGGTGCTGGTGCTGGCCGTCAAGCTGCACTGGCTGTCCGCGCTGTCGTACAGCGGCGACATCGAGAGCCTGCACGACTTTCTGCGCGCGTATGCAATGCCGGTCGTAACCCTCTGCGCAGTCGTGATTGCGCAGATGGCCCGCATGACCCGCGCCGCGGTGATCGAGCAGCTCAGTTCGTCGTATGTGGAAATGGCGATGCTGAAGGGCGCGAGCCCCGCGCGCGTGGTACTGCGCCACGCACTGCCGAATGCGATCGGCCCGATTGCCAACGCGATCGCGCTGAGCCTGTCTTATCTGCTGGGCGGAGTGATCGTCGTCGAGACCATCTTCAACTATCCGGGCCTCGCGAGCCTGATGGTCGACGCGGTGAGCAACCGCGACTTCCCGCTCGTGCAGGCCTGCACGCTGCTGTTCTGCCTCGGCTATCTGATGCTCGTGCTGCTAGCCGACCTGTGCGCCATCATCTCGAACCCGAGGCTGCGGACATGACGACTCTTCGACCTTCTTCCGATTCGTCTCACCCACTCGGCGCGCTCGAGCCGGTGCAGCGCAGCAGCATGCTGCCGCAGGGCGCGGAGCCACCACGGTCATGGCGTGGCGGCGGCGCTCCGGCGCCGCGGCCGGTGCGCCGTCGCAGCGTCGCTCAGCGCATGAATCTGTCGACCGGCGGCTGGATCGGTCTCGCGATGGTGAGTTGCGCGCTGTTCGTCGCGGCGTTCGCGCCGTGGATCGCGCCGCACGCGGTGGGCGCGATCGTCACGCCCGACGTCTTCGCTGGCTTCAGCGCGAAGCTGCCGCTCGGCTCCGACTACCTGGGCCGCGACATGCTGACCCGCATCATCTACGGCATGCGGCTGACGGTCGTGCTGGCGCTCGCCGCGGCGCTGCTCGCGGCGCTCACCGGGACGATGCTGGGCTTGCTCGCGGCCGTCGCCGGCCGCCATATCGACGAAACCATGAGCCGGCTGCTCGATGCGGTCACCTCGATTCCGTCGAAGATGTTCGCGCTGATGATCGTCGCCGCGTTCGGCTCGTCGCTGCCGTTGCTGATCGCGACAGCGGCCATCAGCTACATGCCGGGCTCGTACCGGATCGCCCGCTCGCTCGCGGTCAATATCGGCACGCTCGAATATGTGCAGGTCGCCCGGGCGCGCGGAGAAAGCGCGCTTTACATCGCGTGCTTCGAGATGCTGCCGAACATGATCCACCCGATGCTCGCCGACACCGGGCTGCGTTTCACGTTCGTCGTGCTGCTGCTGAGCAGCCTGAGCTTTCTCGGCCTGGGCGTGCAGCCGCCGTATGCCGATCTCGGTTCGCTGGTGCGCGAGAACATCGCCGGTCTCGGTGAAGGCGTGCCCGTGGTGATCCTGCCCGCGATCGCAATCGCGGTGCTGACGGTCGGCGTGAACCTGCTGATCGACGGACTGCCGCATCGTGGGCGCCGCAAGAACATGCCCGATGCCGATGGAGGCCATTGATGAAGGGACACCTGTTCAGACGTGCTCACGCGGACTTTACGGCCGCCTCGCAGACCGCGTCGTTACCTTCGTCCAATCTGGTCGAAGTGCGGGGCCTGCGCGTGGTGGGAAGCCGCCCCGGCGAGCCTGATACCACGATCGTGCACGACATCGACTTCGAGATTGCGCGCGGCGAGGTGCTCGCCTTGATCGGCGAATCGGGTTCGGGCAAGACCACGATCGCGCTGTCGCTGATGGGCCATGCTCGCAGCGGCTGCCGCATCGCGGGCGGGTCGATCCGGGTCGACGACACTGACGTGCTCGGACTGTCGCCGAAACAGCTCGAGGGATTGCGTGGCCGCAAGGTTGCCTATATCGCGCAAAGCGCGGCGGCCGCGTTCAACCCGGCGCGCTCGATCATGGACCAGGTGATCGAAAGCGCGCTGATTCACGGCACGCTCAGCAAGCGCGCCGCGCAGGCAAAAGCGGTCGAACTGTTCCGCGCGCTCGCGCTGCCGGACCCGCAGAAGATCGGCCAGCGTTACCCGCACCAGGTGTCGGGCGGCCAGTTGCAGCGGCTGATGGCGGCGATGGCGCTGATCACCGACCCCGCCCTCGTGATCCTCGACGAGCCGACCACGGCGCTCGACGTCACGACGCAGATCGACGTGCTGCAAGCGTTTCGCGGCGTGATCCGGCAATGCGGAATGACCGCCGTCTATGTGTCGCACGATCTGGCGGTGGTCGCGCAGATGGCCGATCGGATCGTGGTGCTCAGTAACGGTGAGATTCGCGAAACGGGCCGCACCGAGCAGATTCTGCATGCGCCGGCCCATCCTTATACGCAGAGCCTGATAGCCGCGGTGACGCCAGTCGCTCCCGCTGCATCGACCGCGGCCGCGCTGGACGCGTCGCAACGCAACGCGGCGCCGCTGCTCGAACTGCGCGGGCTGACGGCCGGCTACGGCGGCACCGACGCGCACGGCTGGCCGCACAAGGTCATTCTGCGCGACGTCGACCTCGCAATCGGCCGTGGCCAGACGGTGGGCGTGATCGGCGAGTCGGGTTCGGGCAAGACCACGCTCGCGAAGGTGATCGCGGGGCTGGTGCCGATGGCGCGCGGCAAGCTGCTGCTCGATGGTGAGCCGCTTGCCGCCAACCTGAACCGTCGCAGCCGCGAACAGTTTCGCTGTATCCAGATCGTGTTCCAGAACGCCGACACGGCGCTCAACCCGACCCATACCGTCGAGCGCACGCTGGCGCGCCCGTTGAAGTTCTATCACGGTATGAAGGGCGAGGCCGCGCGGCGCCGCGTCGCCGAACTGCTTGGCCTGGTGCGCCTGCCAGCCGAACTGGCGCAACGTCGCACCGGGGAGTTGTCGGGCGGGCAAAAACAGCGCGTGAATCTCGCGCGGGCGCTGGCCGCCGAACCCAAGCTGATCCTTTGCGACGAAGTCACCTCCGCGCTCGATACGGTGGTCGGCGCAGCCATTCTCGAACTGCTGCGCGATCTGCAGAAAAAGCTCGGCGTGTCGTATCTGTTCATCACGCACGACATCGCCAAGGTGCGCGCGATCAGCGACGACATCGTCGTGCTGTACGCAGGGCACCGCGTCGAGGCGGGTAACCGCGACGCGTTGTCGGCGCCGCCGTACCACCCGTATTCGCATCTGCTGGTGTCGTCCGCGCCGGAACTTCGCGCCGGCTGGCTCGAAGAAGCGGGCGAGCGCTGTCATCAGACGCTGCCGCCGATCGGCGAGCCGGCCAATGAGCCGCAGCTATGCACGTTTCTCGCACGTTGTCCGATGCGCATCGATGGGGTCTGCAACCGCACGCCGCCGGCCGCGCGCACGCTCGAGAGCGGCGCGCAGGTGCTGTGCCATCGCAGCGAAGCGGAACTGCAGCAGTACCAGAACGGACCGCCGGACGGCGCTACTGCGGCTGGTGGGCTCGCGCAGTCCGTCACGCTGCGCGTCTGATGGCCAACTCGCGCTTCGCGATGACGGCATCCGCCGTGTCGAATCGGTGTCGTCGGAGCGGCGCGCATGATTTTGTGGCCCGAGGGGATACGACATGACTGGAATCTTCGACTACACCGCCAGCGGCACGACCGTGGTGATGTCGCGTGCGATCAGGCGGGCCGTGGCTTTTATCGAAAGCTCGTTCGCGCAGCCCGTCAGTCTTGCGACGCTCGCGGCGACGGCGGGCTTGAGTGTGTCGCGCTTTGCGACGCTGTTCCGCAAAGAAGTGGGAATCTCGCCGCATCGTTATGTGTGTTTGGTGCGGATCCAACACGCCAAGCGGCTATTGCGCGACGGCGTCCCGCCGTGTGAGGTCGCGACCGAGGTCGGGTTTTTCGATCAGAGTCACCTTGGCCGACATTTCCGGCGCGCGGTCGGCGTGACGCCGGGGCATTTCGTCGCTTCGCCGGAGGCGGTCAGCGCGTGCCGATAAGGTCCTGGACAGAAGCTAAGGAGCGAACGCCGAGCTAGCGGAGTCGTCGATCCGCAGCAGACGGCCCGCGTTGGCGATCACGATGAACGTGCCGACGTTGTGCAGGATCGCTGCCCACACTGCGCCGAGCATGCCGGTCGCGGCGAGCGCGATCACCGCGAGCGTCCACGCGAGGCCGATCGCCGCATTGGTCGTCGCCGTGCGCCGGCATTGCCGGCCGAGGCGGATGCAGGTCGGAATCCGCCGCAGATCGTCGCCCAGCAGCACGATGTCGGCCGACGCGATCGCAATGTCGACGCCGCGCTCGCCCATCGCGATGCTCGTCGAGCCGGCCTTGATCGCCAGCACGTCGTTCAGCCCGTCGCCGACGACGAGCGGATGCAGGCCCGCCCCGATCTCGCGCATCACGTAATCGAGCTTGTCGTGCGGCAGCGCCTGCGCGACCACCGTCTCGATACCCGTCTCGGCCGCGACTTTGCCGGCGACGCGCTCGAGGTCGCCCGTCAGCAGCGTCTGCCGCGCGAGGCCCAGCGTTCGCAGCTCGGCGAGCGCTTCGCGCGCGTCGGGCCGCAACGTGTCGGCAAAACCGAACCACGCGAGCAGCCGCCCGCCGAGCACGAGTCCGACGAGCGGCCCGTCGAAACCGTCAGGCGCCGGCGGCAAGTCACCGGCATGGTCGGCCAGCAGTGTGGGCCGGCCGAGTACCGCCGTGCCGGCCGGCGTGTCGGCGATGACGCCGAGCCCGCGCAATTCCCGCGTGCGTTCGAACGGCGCAACATCGGCGCTCGTGAGGCCGGACGCAACGGCATCACGGACGAGCGCGCGGCTCGCAGGATGCGCGCTGCTTTCGCCGAGCCGCGCGGCCAGCGCACGCGCCTGCGCGGCGTCGACACCGGGCTGCGGCCACACCTGCCGGACCTGCAATTCCGCGCGGGTGAGCGTGCCCGTCTTGTCGATCACGAGCGAATCGACCTCGGCGATCTTGTCGAGGAACGCGGCATTGCGAAACAGAATGCCGTGCCGCGCGCCGACCGCGATCCCGGCAATGGCCGTGGACGGCGCGGCGAGCACCAGCGCGCACGGGCACGCGGCCACGATGACCGCGAGCATCGCCGATGCATTGGCGGACGTGAACCAGACGATCGCGGCGATCAGCAGGACGAGCGCGAGATACGCGCCCATATGCCGCTCGAGTACCTGCGTGACGGGCGGTTTCGCCTGCTCCGCATGCTGCATCAGCGCGATGATCTTGCCGAGCGTCGAATCCTTGCCGGCGTGAGTGACCTGGATGCGCAGCACGCCGTCGAGATTCAGTGCGCCGCCATAAACGGCGCTGCGGTCGATTTCCTCGCGTCGTCCGTCGATCCAGATGCCTGTCATCGGCTGCAGCGACACGCCGTTGAGCAGCGCGCTCGTCACGCCCCATTGTCCTTCGACGCACAAGACGAGCTGCGTCGAAGCTGCGGTGATCCGCAGCGAGTGCGAGGCGACATTGACGCGGGCCTGGCAAGCGCCGCGCCGCGTCATCACGTTCAGTACCTCGACCGGTCGGGCGCGCACGCTCGCCCAGATCAGCAGATCGCCGGAAAACTGCACGGGCTGTCCCGGGCGCGCGAACCACGCGCCATCCTGCGAATGCAGATCGAGCGCGCCGTCATCGAGCAACAGCAGCGTGCGATCGAGTCCCGGAAATTGCGAGAACCTGCCGGGACCATTCAGTGCGGCGAGGCTGACGCGCCACTCGATGCCGCCATCGTCGCTCGCGCGTTTGGCGATGGTGCGCGTGATGCCGCCGCCGTTCGCCCACGTTTCGGGCGCGAGTTGCGCGCAGTCGAAGAAATGAATCGAGTGCTGCGAGGGTGGCTTCCCGAAGCTCGCCGAGGCACGGAGCGGGGCGCCGCGTTGATCCGGATGCGTGAAGTCCGTCATGAGGTGCCCCGTGCGCCGACGTACGCTTCCAGGTCGCGCATCGTCTCGAACAAATCGCCGACGAACCCGATGTCGGCGACGGAAAAGATCGGTGCGTCGGGGTCCTTATTGACGGCGACGATGAGCTTCGAGTCCTTCATGCCGGCCAGATGCTGAATCGCGCCGGAGATGCCGAAGGCCAGGTAAGCATCGGGCGCGACCGTTTTGCCGGTCTGTCCGACCTGTGCGGCGTTGGGCGCGTAACCGGCATCGACGGCGGCGCGCGAGGCGCCGAGAGCGGCGCCGATGCGCTCGGCCAGGGTGCCGAGCCGCGCCATGTTTTCTTGCGACGCGAGGCCCCGGCCGCCTGCCACGACGACGCGCGCAGTCGATAGATCGTGGCCCGTTTGCTGCGCCGCCTGTCGTTCCACGAGGCTTGTCTTTTCAAACGCAGGCACGGCATCGAGCGTCACGATCGACGCGTTCCCGCCCGCACGTTCGACCGGCGCAAACGACGACGCGCGAAACGTCGCGAACGTGAGCGCCGTTTCGCTTGCCACGGTCGCCAGCACGCTGCCCGCATACAGCCCACGCACGAAACAGCCATCGTTCGCGAGTCCGAGCGCGTCAGGCACGAACGCGCTGCCGGTCAACGCGGCCGCGCGCGGAAACGCGCCGCGCGCCAGCGGCCGATGGGCGGCGGCAATCAGCGAATAGCCGGTGCACACGCTGCGCAATTGAGCGGCGAGACTTTCCGGCGTCGCCACGCCGTCGTAGCGGCTGCTCAGCACGCGTGCTACGCCGGGGATCTGCGCGGCCTCGTTGGCGGTCTCGGCATCGAACGTAAGCACGTCGAGCGGCGCGCCTCGCTGAGAGACAGCGCCGATTACGCGCAACGTGGCGTCGCTGATCGAGCCGTGATCCGATTCAGCCAGTACCAGAGTTTTCATACGATGGCTCCTGCGCGGTCGAACACGCGATGCGCCGCGAGCGCATCGAGCAAAGCCGCGGTATTCGCGACCTTCACGCCCGCCTGCCGCGCGGGCGGATCGCGCAGCTCGACGATCCGGCTTTGCGGCGTGAGCGTGCCGCCGAGCGTGGCCGCGTCGAGGGTCGCGAGAGGCTTCTGCCTGGCCTTCACGATGTTCGGCAAGCTCACGCGCCGAGGCTCGGCCAGGCGCAGGTCCGCGCTGACGACCGCCGCGCCGTCGAGCTGCCATGTCGCGGTGCCCGAGTCGTCGCCGCAGGTCACGCGCCAGCCGGAGCCGTGGGCGACGATGGCGCTCGCGTCGAGCGCCTGCGGCCAGTCGAGCAGGCCCGCGAGCATCGCGGCGACGCCGCCCGTATCGTCGTCGATGGCCTGCTTGCCGCAGATCACGAGGCCGAATGCATCGCCGTGCGCCGACAGATACGCGCGCAGCAGGCGCGCGACAGCCAGCGAGTCCAGCGAGTCCTGCGATGTCGCAGCCGCGCCCGTATCGAGCAGGACCGCGTTGTCCGCGCCCATCGCGAGCGCCGTGCGCAGCACGTCCTGGCTATTGGCCTGCCCGCAGGTGATGACGGTCACCTGCGAGGCGTGTCCCGCTTCCTTCAGTTGCAACGCTTTTTCCAGCGCGCACTCGTCGAAGGGATTGAGCGACATCTTCAGGCCGTTCGTGTCGATCGCGCCGCCGGCGCCGACTCGCACGCGCACGTTCGGATCGACCACGCGCTTGACGGGGACGAGAACCTTGATGGACATGATCGTCTCCATGAATCAGGACACCGCGCCCGAGCCGTATTTGCCGACCAGCAGCGCGCCCGTCGAGAAGCGCTCGAGCGCATAGGGCGCGAGCGACACATCGGTCGGCTGACCGAGCGCATGCTGCGCGAGCAGCCTGCCGATGCCCGGCGAGAGCTTGAAGCCGTGTCCGGAGAAGCCGAAGCCGACCACCAGTCCCTCGACATCGCCGACACCGCCGAGCACCGGATTCCAGTCGGGCGTGACGTCGTAGACGCCCGTCCACGACGACGCGAGCCCCGCCGTCTCGTAGGCGGGAAACCGCTCGGCGACCTGCGCGCCGACTTCGACGACATAGTCGAGGGAGATCTCGCCCTGCTCGGTCTCCGGCGCGTTGAGCGTTTCGCCGACCACGCCTTCGGACACCAGCATCTGGCTGCCGCCGTAGCTGCGAAAATAGAGCATGCCGGGCGAACCGAGGTCCTTGAACGCCGGCATGCCGAAGGTGTATGCCCCCGTCTCGCATTCGAGGGCGAGCACCGTGTGGCGCTCGGGTTTCACAGGCAGCGGCACGCCGATCCAGGCGGCCAGCTCGGGCGTCCAGATGTTCTGCGTGCTGACGAGGGTGCCGCAGCTGAAGCGGCCCGCGCTCGTCTCGACGCCGGTCACGCGGCGACCTTCGCGGATCACGCCCGTCACGCTCACGCCTTCCATGATCTTCGCGCCGCGGCGGCGCGCCGACCTGGCGAAGCTGGTCGCGACGAGATAGGCGTCGGCGAAGCCGGCCTCGGGCTCGAATCCGATCAGCGCCGCGTCGTCGAACTGCGCGATCGGCAGGCGCTCGCGCGCTTCGGCGCGGTTCATCAATTGCACTTCGATGCCCATCTCCTGCTGCGCGGCGAGCGACGCGCGCAGTGGTTCGAGCTTGTCGCCTTCGGGCGCGCAGATCAGGTAGCCGCATTTGACGAGCCCGCACGACGCTTCGTCGTCGCCGACATACTCGGCGAAGTGGTTGAACGCCGACCACGACGAGCGCGCGAGCTCGACGTTCTGGCGAACCGAATAGTGCGTGCGCAGCAGGCCGGATGATTGCGAAGTCGTGCCGGCGCCGATCGTGTCGCGCTCGAGGACCAGCACGCTTTTCGCGCCGGCGGCGGCGAGATGGTGCGCGACCGAGGCGCCGATCACGCCGGCGCCGATCACGATGAAGTCATAGTGGCTCATGGGAGCGTTCCGATTTTCCTGTAGGGGCGATGGAACGGATTCTAGAAAGCCGAAACGCGGGCGAATTTTGAGCAAGCAGCATTCGACATCGTCGCGCGACATGCGCTGGGCGCCGCGGACACTGGAGTCATGATGAGACGAACTCAACCGCCAATCGATCTGCGCGCGCTGCAGGCCTTCATCGCCGTGTGCGAGACCGGCTCGATGACGGGCGCGGCCAGGCAGTTGGGCGTGAGCCAGAGTGCGATCAGCCAGGCGGTCTCGGCGCTCGAGCGCGATCAGGGCATGACGCTGTTCGACCGCGAGAGCCGGCCGCCGCGGCCCAATATTGCCGGGCGCGCCTTGCTCGAGCTCGCGGGGCCGCTGCTCGAGCATGCGCAGATGGTCAGCACGCGCATCGGCGACGCGTCGCACGCGGGCACGCTGCCTGTGCGGCTTGGTTGTGTCGATTCGTTCGCGGCCACGGTCGGGCCGGAGCTGATTCGCGCGGTGTCGAATTCGGCCCGGCAGATCGCGTTGTGGTCGGGTCTCACGCCGGGGCTGTCGAAGCAGCTGCACGAGCGGGAACTCGATCTCGCCGTCTGCACGCAGACGACGCTGAACGATGCGCGCATCGTCGAAGTGCCGCTCTTTTCGGAAGCGTTCGTCGCGGTCGTCGCGCGCAGCCATCTCGCCGGCCGTGCGCCGCTCGACTGGCGCACGCTCAAGACGGAGCTGCCGCTGATTCGCTATACGGCGCGCTCGGTGATCGGCCAGCAGGTCGAGCGCTTCGCGCGGCATCTCGGCATTGACAGTCCGCGCCGCTACGAATTCGACGCGACCGATCCGCTGCTGAGTCTGGTGGCGGCCCGGCTCGGCTTTGCGATCTCGACGCCGCTGTGCCTGTGGCAAGCACGGCACTATCTCGACGAGATCGCGGTGTTGCCGCTGCCGTCCGGGCGGCTCGGACGGCGCGATTTCTTCCTGCTGCACCGGCAGGGCGAGTGGGACGATTTCGCGAGCGAAATCGTCACCTTGACGCGCACGGTCATCGATCGCTCGATCCAGCCGGCGCTGGCGCGTGCGTTGCCGCAGCTTCCCGCCGACGCATTGCTCTAGTCGCGTCGTTTTCATGGAGAACGTCTTTGGACGATCTATATACGTTGCAAAGCGGCGAGGCGCCGCTGCTGATCTCGATTCCACATCTGGGCAGCCGGATTCCCGCCGAACTTCAGCCGCTCTATACGGAACAGGCGCTCACGGTTGCCGATACCGACTGGCATCTCGACCGTCTGTACGATTTCGCCGCGGAATTGGGAGCGACGGTGCTTGGCGCGAAGCTGTCGCGCTATGTGATCGACCTGAACCGGCCGCCGAACGACGAGAGCCTGTATCCGGGGCAAACTATGACCGGCCTGTGCCCGGCTGAGACGTTTCGCGGCGAGCCGGTCTACCGCGCTGGCTGCGAGCCTAACGCGCAGGACAAAGCGCGGCGCGTGACGGACTACTGGCAGCCTTATCACGACCGGCTGCGCGCGGAACTCGCGCGTCTGCGCGAGCGTCACGCTCACGTCGTGCTGTGGGAGGCGCATTCGATCGCGAGCGTGCTGCCGCGCCTGTTCGACGGCAAGCTGCCGGACCTGAACCTCGGCACGCAGGACGGCCGCACGGCTGCACCCGCCTTGCAGGCAGCCGCCGTTGCCGCCGCCGCAGCGAGCTCGTTCAGCTGGGTCGCGAACGGACGCTTCAAGGGCGGCTATATCACGCGTCACTTCGGCGCGCCGCACGACGGTGTGCACGCGCTCCAGCTCGAGATGTGCCAGTCGACCTACATGAGCGAGCGCGCGCCGTTTGCCTATGACGAGGTACGTGCGGCACGCGTGCAGCCGGTATTGCGCGCAATGATCGAGGACGTGCTGCGCGCCTTGGCGACTTTATAAGTTGTGTTGATACACCGTCGTAACCCGCCTGGCCGTTTCAGTGCAGCTTTGCACCGCATTCACGATTCGGGCGCACCGCAGGCAAGCAGAAGCAGGAGAAGCCGGGAGAGGGGGCAAGACCGCGGTGCGCCGCCAGTGTTTATTGACAGGAACTTTTGATTCTCACTGATAAACATGGCACGGACGTTGCATGACAGTGGGACAGTTGCCCGGAATGCGGCCGCGAGGTCGGAGCCGAGGTGGAGGCCGCTCACTCGGCGGCGGACTGAGCGTAGACGAAGATCGAAAGAAACTGGATCGGCGTCTTGATCAGGCGTTCTGGGCCATGCGGGATATCGCCGCGGAACGTGAGCGTGTCGCCGGGATGCAGGATGTAGGTTTGCTGGCCGTGGCGGTATTCGATCACGCCCTTGAGCATGTGGATGAACTCGGTGCCCGGGTGCTCGAAGACGGGGAAACGCTCCGACTCGTCGTCCATCGTGATGAGGAACGGTTCGAA
Organism: Paraburkholderia sp. JPY465; assembly: GCF_050436725.1. Classification (NCBI taxonomy): domain Bacteria; kingdom Pseudomonadati; phylum Pseudomonadota; class Betaproteobacteria; order Burkholderiales; family Burkholderiaceae; genus Paraburkholderia; species Paraburkholderia sp. JPY465. Next base: position 843,929 of record NZ_JBNDMT010000002.1, on the reverse strand, counting down.
GAGCTTGCGCGGGCCCTGATCGTACGCGAGCAGATGGTAGGTGTGGCCGCGCTGCGTGCCCTTGCGGACGACCTCCATGCCGGCGCCTTTCTTGACCAGTTGGGCGCCGCCTTGCGGGACGTCGAAGTTGCGAAACAGCGCCGACATCGACACGCCGAGCGCCATGGCGATGCGGTGGAGCACGTCGAGCCCGGCCGAGGTTTGCGCGTTCTCGATCTTCGAGAGCATTCCGCGGCTGATGCCGGCCTGCTCGGCGACCTGCGCGATGGTCAGTTCGTGAGACTGGCGCAGCTCGCGGATCGTCGTGCCGAGATGGCGTTCGAGCGGTGATTTGTTGTCGTCCGCGGTTTGCATGGATGACCTCGGAAAAAGGAAGCAAGGTTAGCAGATCGCACTGGTTTGCCGGCGTTTGAAGCGGGCCTTTGAAGCGGGCCTTGAAAGCGGGAACGCGTGCGCGCAGAGTTTCCTGGTGGGAAATATTTTTGCATGTTAATAAATTGTTGCAAGGAGTGGCAATGAACCTGAACGATGCGAGCAAGCTGCCGGTCACCGTCAACGAGCTCGGGAGCGTGCCGCGCTTCGACACGGCACAAGACGCGCAGGCCTGGCTCACGCAACAGGGCGTGAAATACGTGCTGGCGCAGTTCGTCGATATTCACGGCGTGGCGAAGGCAAAGTCGGTGCCGGTCGCGCATCTGAAAAGCGTGCTCACCGCGGGGGCGGGTTTCGCCGGCTTTGCGATCTGGGGTGTCGGGATCGAGCCGAACGGGCCGGACTTCATGGCTGTCGGCGATCTGTCGACGCTCACGCCGGTGCCCTGGCAGCCCGGCATTGCGCGCATCGCGTGCGATGGCCATGTCGACGGCAAGCCCTGGCAGTTCGATTCGCGCGTGACGCTGAAGAAACAGGTCGCGCGCATGACCGGGCGCGGCTGGACGCTCTACACGGGGCTCGAACCCGAGTTCTCGCTGCTGCGCCGCTCGGCGTCGGGCCTGCTCGAGCCATGCGATCCGAGCGATACGCTCGCGAAACCGTGCTACGACTACAAAGGCCTCTCGCGCACCCGCGTGTTCCTGGAAAAGCTCACCGAATCGATGCGCGCGGTCGGCATCGACGTCTATCAGATCGACCACGAGGATGCGAACGGCCAGTTCGAGATCAACTACACGTACACGGATTGCCTGACTTCATGCGACCACTACGTGTTCTTCAAGATGGCCGCGTCCGAGATCGCCAACGAGCTCGGCATGATTTGCTCGTTCATGGCCAAGCCGTTTGCGAATCGTCCCGGCAACGGCATGCACATGCACATGTCGATCGGCGACGGCGAGCGCAATCTGTTCGCCGACAAGGGCGATCCGCTCGGCATGGGCCTCTCGAAGCTCGGCTACCAGTTCACGGCCGGCTTGCTCGCCCATGCGCCGGCGCTCGCGGCGCTGTGCAATCCCACCGTCAACTCGTACAAGCGGCTGGTAGTGGGCCGTTCTCTGACGGGCGCGACCTGGGCGCCTGCCTATATCAGCTACGGCGACAACAATCGGTCGACGATGGTGCGCATGCCGGGCGAGCGCATCGAACTGCGCCTGCCGGACGGCTCGTGCAATCCGTATCTGGCGACCGCCGCCGTGATCGCGGCCGGGCTCGACGGCATCGAGCGCGAATTGTCGCCGGGCGCCCCCGCCAACGAAAACCTCTACGACTGGACACCGCGGCAATTGCGCGAGCACGGCATCGGCGTGCTGCCGCAGAACCTCGAACAGGCGCTCGACGCGCTCGAAGCGGACCGCCTGATCTGCGATGCGCTCGGCCCGGTCGCCGATGAATTCCTCAAGTTGAAGCGCATGGAATGGCTCGAATACATGCGCCACGTATCGGATTGGGAGCTGAAGAGCTACCTCGAATTTTTCTAAGGAGACGCACTATGTGTGGAATCGTAGGGCTGCTGGTCAAGACGCCGGCACTACGTGAACGGCTCGGCGAACTGATGGTGCCGATGCTGATCGGCATGACCGAGCGCGGCCCCGACTCGGCCGGGCTGGCCGTGTTCGGCACGGCGGTCGATGCGCACCAGCGCAAGCTCAGCCTCTACTCGGGCTTCACCGACGAAGGCGAGCGTTTCGCCTGGCAACCGCTCGTCGACGCGTTGAACGCCGCGATGGATGTCACGCCGCGCATCGAAGCGAAGGGCAATCATGCCGTGCTGACGCTGCAAGGCAGCGTCGAGAACGTGAAGCGCTGGCTCGGCGAGCATTATCCGAAGCTCTATCTGCTGTCCGCGGGCCGCTCGATCGACCTCTACAAGGACATCGGCTCGCCCGCGCAGGTTGCTCAACGCTACGGCTTCGCGGACCTGAAGGGCTCGCATCTGGTCGGGCATACGCGGATGGCGACCGAATCGGCGGTCACGCCGGATCGCGCGCATCCGTTCACGGCGGGCGAGGACTTCTGCCTAGTGCACAACGGCTCGCTGTCGAATGCGCACGGCGTGCGGCGCAAGCTCGAACCCGAGGGCATTCACTTCGATACCGACAACGATACGGAAGCGGCCTGCCGCTTTCTCGAATGGCGCCTGCGCGAAGGCGACACGTTGCCGGACGCGCTGCAAAAAGGCTTCGAAGAGCTCGACGGCTTCTACACCTTTCTGATGGGCACGACGACCGAGCTCGCGCTGATCCGCGATCCGTTCGCCTGCAAGCCCGCCGTGGTCGCGGAGAACGACGAGTACGTGGCGATTGCCTCGGAGTTCCGTTCGCTCGCGCATCTGCCCGACATCAAGAATGCGAAGGTCTTCGAACCCGCACCTGAGGAGATGTATGTATGGAAAGCGTGACATTCGACCTTGAACGCTCGCCGGTCAGGGCGCTGAACCAGTACCTGCACGGCGATGCCGCTGAGCTTACCGGTCAGCGCATCACGGTGAGTTCGCCCAACGGCGCGCACAACATCGCGGTCGGCGTCGATGCCGACGTCAGCATCACGATCGAGGGCCATGCCGGCTACTACGCGGGCGGCATGAACCAGCACGCGAAGATCGTCATCGAGGGCAGCGCGGGCACCGGGGTCGCCGAAAACATGATGAGTGGCAAGGTGCACGTGAAGGGCTTTGCGTCGAACGGCGCGGGTGCTTCGGCGCATGGCGGGCTGCTCGTCATCCACGGCGACGCGGGCCTGCGTTGCGGGATTTCGCTGAAGGGGGGCGACATCGTCGTCGGCGGATCGGTGGGCAGCTTCTCGGCGTTCATGGCGCAAGCGGGCCGCATGGTGATCTGCGGCGATGCGGGCGACGCGCTCGGCGACTCGCTCTACGAAGCGGTGCTGTATGTGAAGGGTGAAGTGAAATCGCTCGGCGCGGACGCGCAGTTCGAGCCGATGAGCGATGCGGACGTCATGGCCGTCGCCGCGCTGCTCGATGCGGCCGGACTGCAGCACGATCCGCGCGCGTTCAAACGCATCGCCTCGGCTCGCACGCTCTACCACTGGAACGCCGACGCGGACCAGGAATATTGAACACCCAAGATCATCGAGAAGGTCCCCATGGAAAAGCCCGTTCATTTCGCCCGCTTGCAGCAGGAAGAGTCGCAAGGCTACGACCGCAAGACGATCGACTACATCCACATGGCCGCGCAGCGCGGTCTCTATGAAATCCGCGGCCTTGGCGCCAAGCGGCGCGTGCCGCACTTCGACGATCTGCTGTTCCTCGGCGCGTCGCTGTCGCGCTATCCGCTCGAAGGGTATCGCGAGAAGTGCGTCACCAAAACGGTGCTTGGCACACGCTTTGCGAGCAAACCCGTCGTGCTCGACATCCCGATCACGATTGCGGGTATGAGCTTCGGCGCGCTCTCGGCGAACGTGAAGGAAGCGCTGGGACGTGCGGCGACGGCGGCCGGCACCTCGACGACGACGGGCGACGGTGGCATGACGCAGGAAGAACGTCGTTCGTCGAAGACGCTGGTCTACCAGTGCCTGCCGTCGCGCTATGGCTTCAACCCCGACGACGTGCGCCGCGCCGATGCGATCGAAATCGTGATTGGCCAGGGCGCGAAGCCGGGCGGCGGGGGGATGCTGCTGGGCCAGAAAGTGAACCCGCGGGTCGCCGCGATGCGCACGCTGCCCGCGGGCGTGGACCAGCGTTCGGCGAGCCGTCATCCGGACTGGACCGGCCCCGATGACCTCGCGATCAAGATTCAGGAGTTGCGCGAAATCACCGATTGGGAAAAGCCGATCTACGTGAAGGTCGGCGCGACCCGCACGTTCAACGACGTGAAGCTGGCGGTGCATGCCGGCGCGGATGTGGTGGTGATCGATGGGATGCAGGGCGGCACCGCGGCGACGCAAACGTGCTTCATCGAGAACGTCGGCATTCCGACGCTCGCCGCGGTGCGGCAGGCCGTCGACGCGCTCGAGGACCTGAACATGAAAGGGCAGGTGCAGCTAATCGTGTCGGGCGGCATCCGCACCGGGGCCGACGTGGCGAAGGCGCTCGCGCTCGGCGCCGATGCCGTGGCGATCGGGCAGGGCGTGCTGATGGCGCTCGGCTGCAACAGCGACACCTATTTCAAGGATGGCGCGCTGCATTCGGCCACCGCCGATTACGCGGCGCTCAACACGTCGCCGGGTTTTTGCCACCACTGCCACACGGGCAAGTGCCCGGTCGGCGTGACGACCCAGGACGCCATGCTCGAGCAGCGCGTGCAGCCGGAGGAAGGCTCGCGCCGGGTACGCAACTACCTGAAGACGCTGAACATGGAACTGACGACGATCGCACGCGCCTGCGGCAAGCAGAACGTGCATCACCTGGAGCCGGAGGATCTCGTGGCGCTGACGGTGGAGGCGGCCGCGATGGCGCGCGTGCCGCTCGCCGGCACCTCGTGGATACCAGGACTAGCGAATTACTGAACCACCAACGTAAGCAGGAGAGCCCAGCATGAGCGCAACACCGCAACCTACCGCTGTTCCTTCGCAGTCCGCCGATCTTCGATCGTCGAGCCTGGGCTTCATGGAGACGATCGGCCAGTCTCTCGCCAACATCTCTCCGACTCTAACGCCGTCGATCAACGTCGTGGCCGTCGCGGCACTCGCGGGTGCGGGCAGCTGGCTGGTCTACGGGCTGTCGACGCTCGGGCTCATGTTCGTCAGTCTCAACATCGCCGTGCTGGCCAGCCGGTTCGCCGCGGCCGGATCGTTCTTCATCTTCATCTCGCGCTCGCTCGGGCCAATGGCGGGCGGCATCGCCGGATGGGGGCTGATTGCCGCCTACACCGGTACGGCGATGGGCGTGCTCGCCGGCGAAGCCATCTTCGTGCAGAACGCGTTCACGCCGTTCGGCATCGCCGTGCCGACCTGGCTGATCTATGTGGTGAGCGCGGGGTTGGCCTGGTTCCTGTCGTCGCGCGACATCAAGCTGTCTTCGCGCCTGAGCCTCGCGATCGAGGCCGCCTCGATCACGATCGTCGGCGGCGTGCTGCTGGTGGTCTTCTATCAGCATCCCGAGCGCATCGTCGATCATGCGCAGCTGTCGCTGCAGGGCACGACGCCCAAAGGGATGGCGGAGGCGATGGTGCTCGGCATCTTCTCGTTCGTCGGCTTCGAGAGCGCCGCGTCGCTCGGCAAGGAAACCAGGGACCCGCTGAAGGCGATTCCTCGCGCCATCATCTGGAGCATGGTGCTGGCCGGCGCCTTCTTCATGTTCGTCGCCTACTCGATGGTCGTCGCCTACGGCGGCAACGTGAGCAAGCTCGGCGCCGATACCGCACCACTGCAGACGCTGCTGAGCGGACTCGGTGCACCGGCGCTGGCGCCGCTGTTCTATCTGATCGCGTCGGTGAGCGCGTTCGCCTGCATGCTGGCCTCGATCAATGCCGCGAGCCGGCTGCTGTTCTCGATGGGCCGCTATCAGTTCGTGCACCGCTCGATGGGCATGGTGCACACCAAGCATCAGACGCCGCACTATGCGGTGGCCTTTGCCGCGCTCCTCTCGCTGGCCGTGAATCTCGCGTTGCTGGGCACGGGCGCGTTGAATACGTTCGGCTATACGAGCACGTTCGCGACATTCGGCTTCATCGTGGCCTACTTCCTGATCTCGGTGTCCGCGCCGCTCTACCTGAAGAAGCAGGGGCAGCTCAAGCTTGCCAATCTGGTGGTGGGCATCCTCGGCGCCGTGGCGATGATCGGCGGGTTCTTCGGCAGCGTCTATCCGGTTCCGGACTGGCCGTACAACATCCTGCCTTATCTGTTCGCGGCCTACATGCTGTTCGGCCTCGGCTGGCTCGCGATGCTGAAGAAGCGTGCGCCGCAGGTTCTCGATAAGATCGAGCATGATCTCGAATCGAGCGAAGCTGCGATCTTCGACAGGAAATGACCGACACACCCCTCGCGAATGCCATCGAAGCAGCGTGCATGACACTGCGGCCCGAGCGCGGCGAATCTCCTGAGCTCGACATCGCCTTTGTTTCCGAGCCGGGCCGCAGCGGGCGCAACGAGGACTACGTCGGCATCATGCTCGGGGATCTGATGCAACGCTCGGCGCGGGGGAGCGTAGTCGCGCTGGCTGACGGCATGAGCGGCGGCCGGGGAGGGCGCGTGGCGGCCGAGCTCGCCGTGCGAAGCTTCATCGACGGCTACTATGCGCCGCCTCACACGCTGGCGCCCGAAGCCGCGGCGTCGCGCGCGCTCGATGCGATTCACCGCTGGCTGCACCAGATCGGCCGCAGCGACGCGGCGCTCAGTCAGATGGCGGCGTGCTTTGCGGCGCTCGTGATCAGGGGCGCCACGGCCTGGCTCGTCGGCGCGGGGGACGTGCGGCTTTATCAGCTGCGCGATGGCGAAGTGTCGCAACTCGGCGGCGACGACGTCATCGACGTGCCGTTCGGCGCCTTCGTCGCGCATGCGGTCGGCATGCAGAGTGCGCTGGTGACACGCATCGAGAGCTGGGCGCTAAAGGAAGGTGACCGCCTGCTGCTGTGCTCCGACGGGCTCTATCGACGCACACCGTGGCGCGAGTTGCGGGCCGTGCTGTCGGCGCAGGCGTCCGCGGCCGCGGTGGCTGAACGGCTCGTCCAGATGGCGCGCTCGCGCGGCTCGACCGACGACGTCTCGGCGGTCGTGGTCGACGTGCGCAAGGTGCCGGACCTCGACTATCGCTATCTCGAAGGCGTGCTCGGCGACCTGCCGATTCTCGCGGTTCCCGCGTGTGGCGAGGTGATCGACGGCTATGCGCTGACCACGGTACTGAGCGACGGACATTACTCGCGGATCTTCATCGGCCACGACCTTGCCGACCCGCAAAAGCGGCTCGCGCTCAAGTTCCCGAAGCCGCGCGTCGACGAAGACGCCAACGTGCGCCAGTCGATCGTCCGGGAACGGTGGCTCGCGGGGAAGATTGACAGCGAGAACGTACTTGCGCCGAGCGCGATCGATCCCGCGCGCCAGACCCGCCTCTATGTCGTGATGCCGTTCCTCGACGGCTTGCCGCTCGAAACCTTGATGACGCCGGCACTGATGTCGCTGACGCGCGGCCTCGCGATCGCGCGTCAGCTCGGCCGCGCGATCCACGCGCTGAATCGCCAGGGCATCTTCCATCGCGACATCAAACCCGAGAACGTGCTGGTGTTGCCCGACGGCAGCGTGAGGCTGCTGGACCTCGGCTTTGCCTACATGCCCGGCCTGCTCGCGCCGGGGCCGTCTATTGCGCCGGGCACGCCCGCCTACATGGCGCCCGAGCTTCTCAAAGGCGGGAAGGGCGATGCGCGCTCCGAGGTCCTTGCGTTCGGCGTCACCCTGTATCGCATGTTCAGCGGCGGACGCTCGCCGTACGGCTTCAATAGCCGGGTTCCGTTGCAGCATCACCGACCCGACCTGCCAGCATGGCTTGACCTCGTGCTCGAGAAGGCGATGCAGGCCGATCCGGAGCGTCGCTATCAGGATGCGCTCGAGCTCTGTGCCGAGCTGGACCGATTCGCCGCGGGCGGCGGCGAAACGCCAACGGCAGCGAGGCTGCCATTTATCGAGCGCAGTCCGGTGACCTTCTGGAAAAGCGTGGCGTTGATCCTTCTGATCCTGCTGCTGATTGCGTTGGCGCACGGTTCGGGAGCGGCCTGAAAGGTCCCGGCGGCTTTTATTTTTTCTAATTTCTTGGCATTCCATCATCTCAGAAGACGGGATTCATGGTCCTGTGATCATCGTCTACTGCACCGTTACCGCGGCGCTGTACGTCCCTTAAACGTTTCTGGAGATCGACATGAGCAGTAAATGGATTGTGTTTGCAGCGCCGCTGACTGCTGCGTGCTTGATGACGCTCGCGGCAGCGCCCGCACTCGCCGCCGACCCGATCGTCTTCACGAGCTGGGGCGGCACCACGCAATCGTCGCAACAGAAGAACTGGGCGCAGCCGTTCACGCAGGCGAGCGGTATCACCGTATTGATGGATGGCCCGAACCGACTACGGCAAGCTAAAGGCAATGGTCGATAGCGGCAACGTGAGCTGGGACGTCGTCGATGTGGAGGGCGACTTCGCGTACGCCGCGCAAAAGGCCGGCCTGATCGAGCCGATCGACTACTCGGTCGTGAAGAAGGACGAACTGGACCCGCGCTTCGCGACGCCGGACGCGGTAGGCAGCTTCTATTACTCGTTCGTGCTCGGCTACAACAAGTCGAAGTACACGGGCGCACAGCCGCAGACGTGCGGCGGATCTGTTCGACACCAAGAAATTCCCCGGCAAGCGCACGTTCTACAAGTGGTCGGCACCGGGCGTGCTGGAAATCGCGCTGCTCGCCGACGGCGTGCCGCCGAACAAACTCTATCCGCTCGATCTCGACCGCGCGTTCAAGAAGCTCGACACGATCAAGAGCGACATCGTCTGGTGGAGCGGCGGCGCGCAGTCGCAGCAACTGCTCGCATCGGGCGAAGCGCCGATCGGCATGTTCTGGAACGGACGTTTGCATGCGCTCGCGCAGACCGGTGTGCCGGTCGGCATTTCGTGGAACCAGAACCTGACCGCCGCCGACATGCTCGTGATTCCAAAGGGCGCGAAATGGTCCGTGACATTCTCGAGCGCGTCGCAAAGCCGACCCTTGATCCTTCGGAACGCCGAAGTCCGCCTCGCGCACGTCGCTCGTCAAGCCGATAGGCGACAAAATCTGCCAGGTCTGGTTTCGCGTGCTGCCAATGCAGCCGTAGCCGGATCTGGTCACCCGTTCTTCGTTCTCGCCGCGAGGTAAACGACATGTTGAGCCCGCACGAATTGGCCACATTGTTGCTGTCGAAAGATGCGCCTGAGCGGATCGATTCGGATCGGGCAGAGCTTGGCACACTCCGCGAATTGCAATTGATTGCGAATGAGCCAGCTGGGCCGGGACTGCGGTTTCCTCGCGTGACGGCGCGTGGCGACGCCGTACTGCGTGCGTTTGCACGTGCAGGTTGACTGGTGCACCGACATTCTGTTGAGACGAACTATAGTCGTCTGTCGAGCCGTCTTCGCTGGCGGGGTGGCAATCCGGGTGTATCTGAGGAGGCCGACGTGGACCAATTTTGGTTGGGTATGGGGCTATGGGCCCGATCGTGCTGGTGATGGCGGCGTGTGGCGTGATTGCGCACTACAGCCGTCAACGGCGCGGTGCCGATCTGCTGCGCAACCTTGATCACCACGACTGGTGTCGCTGGACCCGGTCGCGACACTGAACGTCGTCGTCGGGACTGCAGTCACACACTGTCGCGCCGGTGAAAGTCAACCGCGACCAGTCGGCACGCGAGGTCGCAGCAGACGAAGGCCGTCAGGCGGTCCCAAGCCGTCTCGCACTGCACCGGGGAACCTCCCGTCGCGCTGGCTGCATTACTCCACAACCGGACGGATGAGCTACGCGCAGAATTCGGCCATAGCTGACGTTCAGGTGATGGCTTAGGTCGGTCGGCTTCACGGCACTCTCCGGCCGTTCGCACCTCAGCGGTCGTGAGCGACTCGTCTCGCTGTCGCCAACGCGTCCTTGCGACCGTTGCAGGCCTTCAGTGAGCCTTGGACCGGTTCACCACCCTCGTGAAGGCCACAACCGGAAGCAATCAAACGAAACCGTCGGTCATAACCGATGGTGCCAAATGCCTCCACTCAATCGCTTGTCGATTATCGTTTTCTCCTACCCCTGTTCTGGACTCGTTCCATATATCAATGAGAGTGACGTATCTCAAGCAGATCATCAAGGGCATACACGCACAATCCGAAGCGGAAAAGGCCACCCGACGTGTGCTGATGTCCCGCGTTGACAAGCTGCGCTGGTGCTTCACTTCGCGGGACGGTTGCATGCCATCACGATACATTGACGCGTTATCGCTACATCAAGCCAATGATTGGCGCGCGCAGTCACTGGCGCGATTTGCTGTGCATAACCGACGAGCCACGCGCGTACTACCTCACCGAGCGTGCTTGCGGCCACGTTTCCCATTGGCCGGGACTCGTCGAATTCAGTGCTCAGAGCCCGCCTCACAGCGTTATCGGAGACTTCCCGCACTCGAATCGGATCGAATTTTATTCTTGTTCGTCAGTCGGATAAGATCGCCGATTGTCGACGATTCTGGTTGAAACGCCGAATGTCCGAAACTGGCCGAGGCCGTGTAAAAACGTGCTTGATAGCCTAGACTAAATCAACCTGTTGGCGCGAGAGGGGAAGATGGGGCGATTTGTCGAAGGTGCAGACCGCAATCAGGCAACGCTGCTGCCGGAATGTCTCGATGACTTTATTGCAGAAGACAATCCCGTCCGGATCATCGACGCATTCGTTGAAGAACTCGAACTGGTTTCTCTGGGATTTGAAGGCGCCACGCCTGCAATCACTGGTCGACCGTCTTACCACCCCACAGTGCTGCTCAAGATCTATATCTACGGCTATCTCAATCGCGTGCAGTCGAGCCGACGTCTGGAGCGGGAGTGCCAGCGCAATGTCGAACTGATGTGGCTGACCGGCCGGCTTGCGCCAGACTTCAAGACGATTGCCGAGTTCAGGCGCAGCAATGGTGATGGTATTCGCAACGTATGCCGTCGCTTCGTCGTGATATGCCGTGACCTGAAGCTGTTCACACAAGCGGCCGTGGCCATCGACAGCAGCAAGTTCAAGGCGGTCAACAGCCGCGACAACAACTTCACGCCCAACAAGATTGCGCGGCGTCAGGAGCAGATCGAACAAAGCATCCAGCGTTATCTGGATGCGCTGGAGACTGCCGATCGCACTCAACCAGCCGAGGTAGAAGCGAAGACTGAGCGGCTACGGGAGAAGATCGAGACGCTGCGCGAACAGATGCGCGAGCTGGATCACGCGGCAGAGCTTCTGAACGATCTGCCGGAAAAGCAGATCTCGATGACCGACCCCGACTCACGCTCGATGATCTCGCAAGCCAAGGGTACGGGCGTGGTTGGCTACAACGTCCAGGTAGCCGTCGACACCCGACACCATCTCATCGTCGCCCACGAAGTCACGAATGTCGGCAGCGACCGAACGCAGTTGAGCCCGATGGCTAAAGCCGCGCGCGATGCGATGGGCAAGAAGAAAATCAAGGCACTGGCAGACCGCGGATACTTCAGCGCACCGGAGATCAAGGCGTGCGACGACGCGGGTATTGCGGCGCTGGTGCCAAAGAGCCAAACCTCCGGTGCAAAGGCTGACGGTCGGTTCGACCGGGCCGACTTCATTTACATCGCCAAAGATGACCAGTACCTGTGTCCGGCGGGTCAACGTGCGATATACAGGTACACGTCCTTTGAGAGTGCCAATCTGCTGAAACTGCGGACCTACTGGAGCAGCGCCTGTCCGCGCTGTCCGCTCAGAAACCAGTGCACGCCGGCTCCTTACCGGCGCATTCGCCGGTGGGAACACGAAGCGGTACTCGAGAGAATGCAACTCAGACTTGATCGCCAGCTTGACGCCATGACAATACGACGTCGAACGGTCGAACACGTGTTCGGCACACTGAAGCACTGGATGGGCTCAACCCACTTCCAGACGCGCAGGCTCGGGTACGTATCGACTGAAATGAGCTTGCATGTGCTGGCATACAACCTCAAGCGCGTCATCAGGATTCTCGGATTTGCAAAGACATTGCGAGCGATGAAGCTGGCAGGCGTGTGATCTCACGCCTGACCATGATTGCTCGCATAACGCGATCCGGTCAGTCGCTGGCAAACCGGAACTGCGCAGACGCGGTCTCACAGGTGCTCTTCCGGCCTGCCGGCCCAGACGTTTTTACACGGCCTCGGCCGAGGGTGTGTCAAAACTCGAAATTACCCGGCTTTCGGATGTCACTTTACCCCTCCCCAAGTGCAACGAAGCCGGTACAGAGCATTCTGATGGGTCGACTTTTGCGCCCGACGTCGAAGCCGCACGTTTTGACACACCCTCGGCCGCGCCCTGACAGCGACGCAGACTCTACAATCAACGACGCGCGTCGAGTACAAGAAAAATCGAGTAAAGCCGGTAGAGAAATCCGGGAGATTTGCGACTTACCGCCCCAGTCGCCCCATACAGCCGAAGATGCTTACAACCGCGAAAGCGACGAGGAGCGAGCCGACCAAGACGTAAGCGAGGAGGAATTTGATCGGTGATTCGGACTTGTATATGTCGCCCCCGAAACGTCCATGGACCTTTTCTTCCGTTCGATAGCTTGATAGCGTCGCGATTAAGCCGCCCGCTGATCCGACGAGAGTTCCGATCCAGCCGAAATGGATACCGTTGATCGGGTATGCAATGCATATTCCCCATGAAACGAGGGCCACCGTCAGGAGAGCCCCGACCATTCTATTCACTTTGGTAGTCGATTTCGAAGGACGACATCGAAATTGTCAACGATCTACGCACTGATGTCGAATGGCCGAAGGTGACCGGACAGCGCCCGAGTGCCGTCCGGCCGCCTGTCGTTCAAACCTCTGTCTGTTTCGCCATCTCGAGAGCGTCGTCGACCTCAATGCCAAGGTATCGAACGGTACTCTCGAGCTTTGCGTGACCGAGCAGCAACTGTATCGCGCGCAGGTTCTTTGTGCGCCGGTAAATCAGCGACGCTTTCGTTCGACGCATTGAATGCGTTCCGTAAGCTGTATCGTCGAGCCCGATCGACCGTATCCAGCGATGGACAAGGCGGGCGTACTGGCGCGTCGAAAGTTGGGCTGAGCCGTGAATGCGGCTTGGGAAGAGATAGTCGCTCGACGACGGTCCCGCCTCTCGAATCCACGCAGCGGCGCTCTCCCGGGTCTGTTCAGTGATTTCAAACTGGACCGGCCGCTGGGTCTTCTGCTGCATTACGGTCGCCCTTGGTGCCACACGCGAGCCAAGACAGATATCCCTCACTCGCAATTTCGTTAGATCGCACGCTCTCAACTTGCTGTCGATCGCGAGGTTGAACAGCGCGAGCTCGCGCGCTCTTCCAGCAAGCTGCAGGCGGATACGGATTCCCCAAATCTCCCTCAGCTTCAGTGGCAGCTTCTGCCCCGTCAGCTTGTCCTTGTTCCGCGGTACACGGCCGACGCCCGGGTTGATGGTGGCTTCCATGACGAATCTCCTTTCGAAGGACGGGAGAATCAGTTTGCACCCGGCGCCGCCGCGCAATACCCGACCCGGAGGCGACACTCACAATCCCCCACAGCGGCCATTCAGATTGGCGACAAACGACGCCCAGTGCGGTTTGAGCAGAGCCCGATTGGCCCCCACTCGTTCCGCGCGATGGCCAATACTGTCGTGGTGCACTCGCGGCCCTTGAAGCGTCGATCATTGACGCGTTCTGATTGAACACGCTTTCCAACCGTTTTGCAGAGCCTTATCGCCGCCGTGTTGTCCGACGTCTCCGCAAGGATTCGCTGAACTGCGAATTCGAGGAAGCCAAATTCCAGCGAGGCGACCATTAAGTGATTGTGCTTATATCCCCGCAATGCATTGTCATGCGATCTGCTGAACCCATTGACTCCGCCAACGCGGCGCTTCAAAGGGATCTGAAAAGTACTGGGTCTCGTGCATGACCTTCCCGTTGCGGAACTCCATGATGCTTACCGTGTAAGCCGGCCGCCCGTTATAGGTGATGGAGTATTCCGTGATCCATAGATTACCTTCTCCTTGAATTCGCCTGACATCGAAACCTGCTGGCTTGCCTGGATGATGACTCCGCAGTGCCTGCAAATTCATTCGCCCGAGGATTCGTTCACCCGACTGGGGATAGTCACAGATGGCATCGTCATCGTAAATATCGTGTTCTGCGTCGAGATCGCCGGCCGCCGACGCTTGCCAGTGCGCATTCAGGGCTTCACGTATTTTCTCTTCCTGCATGGAGTGCCTCCGGCTGCCGTTTACGTTCACCTATTGCGGGCGTCGTGGAATAAACCCGGGCGCCCGTCCTGACGACATCGAGACTCCACGAAGCATGTGCTCAATCGGGGTCTCAACTTCATAGTGATGGGCATCTGTTCAACTTCATAGTGATGGGCATCTGTTAGCAAGGGGACGACTTCACGAATTGTGTACGAACTTCGAGTCGGTGTCGAACGACCGTTTCTGGCCGGGTTGAGGCAGCGCCCTGCGTAACTCGCTCGCCGGAAACCGGCCATTGAGGGAAGGCGCGCAAGACATCTGCTAGCCAAACTGGACGACAGCCTCGAACGGCCGCTGATGGCCCGATCTGTGTCCCGCGATCGAGCATCACGGCCCGCACGCAGTCACCGTTGAAGCCAATCGCCGCGACCAATGCCATAAATGCGATCGCACTCGTCGTATGCCTCCTCGAGCGTGGCATACCAATGATCGGAGGTCGGAGATGCCTCTTCTGTGGATTCGTACCGCATCAGCAGAAAGCTTCCGTCGTTAAGCTGTTCAATCTCGACTTTCCAGGTCGTGCCTTGGCTTGCGCCTCGGCCATCAAGAGATGTCCGTGTCGGTGCCCAAATCCGCATAGGTAATTCGCGTCCGTTGAACGTAGTGTTTGGAGGGTCGTCAAGCCTGGCCGACACTGACCTGAAAAAGAGGGCTGGTGCCGGCCACTTATCCGGGTCTATCCATTCCGGGCGAAGCCCGCGAATGTGTTCTTTTCGGACCTGTTCCATCGATTCCACGTTGCCCAGATCGGCCTCAATCTCACCGACGCAGCCCCAGCAGTCGCCGCCGCAGTTCATCGACAAGGGGTCGTCGGGCTGGTCGAGTGACCGCCCACATATCCGACATTTCATCGCTAGCCTTCCGGTATGTGAAGTAGCCAAATTGTCAGCGATTCGTGCAGGTACGTCGACCGGCCGGTCATGGCCGACCGCCGCCCGTGCGGTCGGCCGTACCCGGCCTGAGCGGACTTCTGATGTCTCGCGGCGGCAATGACTGCACGCCAAGGGAGGCAGTCGTTCGGTTGGGCACCGGTTGGGGACGGTCGCAGGTCTCCCGTTGTTCAGGGAAAAGGCGGGTAAATTATCAGTTTGATAACTCCGTCCGGCTGTCGAAGGCTTCATCGAAGTGACGCGACAGAAAACGGCGCAATGGAAATGCGGCTTCAGCACTACAATCTGGACGATGAAGCGCGAACGGAACTGCTAGGGTATCTAGTGGTTGCTCAACTCATCGCGCGAGCAAGCACGGGGCAATGGCTTGAAGCAGCGGATGTCTGCGAATCTGTACTGCTTTGGCTCTCGGCTAATGATGGCAATTGCGGTGCCCGGGAACGCTCTGAGTTGTCGCGGCTTTCGGTCGCCGCGGCTGAACAGTTTGTCGGCTTGCCGCCGTTCGACGATGAAGCGAGTTTAATTCAAATGATCTTGGCCCTGAACCGTCTTGACTATCGCAAAGCCGACGTCAAAAAAATATTGGCAGTTTGCGGTGAATACATCACGCATCGTCATGGCGCAGGCTGGTCCTGATAGGACAGTCAAGCCGTAAGCAGGCATGCCAGCGTCAAAGCACATTTGTTAGCCGTGACCGACGAGCGCGCGTCGCGCATCTGCCGAGTTTCAGAGTACGTCGGCCGTTCGAGTGACGACTGCACGCCTTCGGCGGCAGAAAGTGGCCGGGTCCTGCCAGCCGGCCAACGCTGGCTCCCGGCCGCCGCCGCCGCGCCGGGGAATGCACCAAACCGACCCCGAGCGGTCATACGCGGTCGCGACAGGCGGAAGGCCGCTTCCAAGGTATTACGGCCCGTCAAGTCGTCGGCCCGGACGGCAAATGCTCTGCCGTAGCGGTCGTGCGCCGCCATCGGACTTTCCACTCGATGAGAGGCCGTTGGTGAGAAACAGGTTAGACCGAGGTGCAGTCACGCGCAGTATTCAATCTGCCGTAGCATCGGCGACGAGCCTTGGATCTGAGGCCGTGTTGACGTGGTTTGCCACAGAGCTTGTTGCCGCGCGACGCTCGGTGTCATATGCGGTCAAGAGCCCCGCTGCCTTCGGGGCATTCAGTTCACGATTCGTCCGGGTGCACGAAGGCTCGACCAGGACCACTCGCACGCCAAACTGTCGGGTCTCATGGTCCAGGCTCTCCGACATCCCTTCGATGGAGTGTTTAGTTGCCGAGTAGAGGCCCATATAGGGCGCTGGCAGGAATCTGTGTCCAGTTCGCGTAGTCCTGCGGTACAGAGCCAAAGACCATATGCTCGCGGTCGGCGAATTGCTTCGCTGTGGCTCGGCCAATCCCTGAGGAAACCCCTGTGATGAAGCGCCCCGGGTTTTCCGGAGACTCCACTTCTTGAGAAAATGGAGCTATGGAAAACACGAAGAAGAAGTCCCCGAGGTACTCGCCGGAAGTTCGTGAGCGGGCTGTGCGAATGGTACTGGAACATCAAGGCGATCGCGAATCGCAATGGAAGGTGATCGCGTCGATCGCAGCGAAGTTTGGCTGCTCGGGCGAGACGCTGCGTAGCTGGGTACGCAAGGAAGAGCGGAATCGGGGTTTGCGCCCGGGCACGAGCACGCAGGAGCAGGATCGGATCAAGGAACTGGAGCGGGAAGTGCGTGAGCTTCGGCAGGTCAATGAAATCCTGCGCAAGGCGTCAGCGTATTTCGCACAGGCGGAGCTCGACCGCCGACCGAAGTGATGATCACGTTCATCGATGATCACCGGCACGTCTACGGGGTCGAGCCGATCTGCAGGGTGCTGCCAATCGCCCCGTCGACGTACTACACGCATGTGGCCCGCCGCGCCCATCCTGAGCTGGTGCCGGCGCGGGCCCAGCGCGACAGGATGCTCAAGGACGAGATCCAGCGTGTGTGGGAAGAAAACTTCCAGGTCTACGGCGCAGACAAGGTCTGGAAGCAATTGAAGCGCGAAGGCATTGTCGTGGCGCGTTGCACGGTCGAGCGGCTGATGAAGCAGATGGGCCTGCGCGGTGTGGTGCGGGGCAAGACGGTCCGCACGACAGTGAGCGATGGTTCGACGCCGTGCCCGAAGGATCTGGTGAAGCGGCAGTTCACGGCCGAACGGCCCAATGCGCTGTGGGTGTCAGATTTTACGTATGTATCGAGCTGGCAAGGCTTCGTCTATGTCGCGTTCATCATCGACGTGTTCGCCCGGCGCATTGTCGGCTGGCGCGTCTCGAGCTCGGCGCGAACGGACTTCGTTCTGGACGCACTGGAGCAGGCCTTGTACGAACGACAGCCGGCGCAGCAGGACGGGCTGATCCATCACAGCGACCGCGGCGTGCAATACGTATCGATCCGCTATACGGATCGGCTGGTCGAGGCTGGCATCGAGCCATCCGTGGGCAGCGTGGGCGACTCCTACGATAACGCGCTGGCTGAAACGATCAATGGCTTGTACAAGGCAGAGGTCATTCACCGCCTCGGGCCGTGGCGCAATCTGCAGGCCGTTGAAATGGCCACGCTCGAATGGGTGGACTGGTTCAACAATCGTCGGCTCTTCGGCCCCATCGGCAACATTCCACCTGCCGAGGCAGAAGCCGCTTACTATGCAAATCTCGCTGAGTCTGTCACTGTGGCATGACGCAAGCAAAACGGTCTCCGGAAAACCCGGGGCGCTTCACTTCGCTGCTGAGCAGTGCCTGGATGATCCGCGCGTTCCTGTTGGCCAGTGCGACCGCTGCGCAGTTATGCCCGCGTCGAGCCATCAGCTCTTGAAGCCAGATGCTCTGAGGATCCGTTTTTTTCGGTGCATAGCGCAGAACAGCCCGAGCACCATGAATGAGCAAGGTCCGCAGGTATGTGTCGCCGCGTCGGCTGATGCCGTGCAGGCGAGGCTTGCCGCCAGACGAATACTGTCGAGGCACGAGGCCGAGCCAGGCGGACAGATGCCGGCCGTTGCGAAACTGCCTGGCATCGCCGACCGCGGCGACAACGGCCGTGGCGGTAATCGGGCCAATACCAGGGATCTCGGCGATCTTCCTGCAGAGCGCGGATTTCTTCATGAACGTCTGGATGGATGCCTCGATGAGATGAAAACGTTCCTCTATGGCGCGCATGTGCTGCAGAAGTTCGGTGAGCAGAGTCTGGCAAAAGGAGATCAGTTCATCTGCGCTCCTGCGCAGCAATTCCGGTATCGCGCGCCTGAAGGCTTCCGGTGAGCGCGCAATAGCCAGCCCCCGTTCGCCGAGCAGGCCACGTATCTGGTTGATCAGCGCGGTACGATGACGCAGCAGAATTGCGCGCATGCGATGTGCTGCCTGGATATCCTGCTGCTCGACAGATTTGATCGTCACGAAGCGCATCGTGGGCCGGCTGGCAGCCTCGACGATCGCCTCCGCATCATTGCGGTCGTTCTTGTTTGTCTTGACGAACGGCGCAACATATTGCGGGCTGATCAGCCGGACTTCGATACCGACCGACTGGAAACGCCTCCCCCAGTGGTGGGCAGTGCTGCATGCTTCCATGACAACCAACTTCGGGTTCAAGGCGCGTACGGCTTCGAAGAACGAACTCCGCGAGACCTTCGACCGATGCACAACACGACCGCGACGATCAGCGCCGTGGAGCTGGAAGATCTGTTTCGCTAGATCAATGCCGAGAACGTCGATTTCCATGATGAACCTCCGCACGTCTGGGTGAGTGCGTTAGTGTCCCCCGGTGGGAGGCGCCGGGTCCATCTCAGTAAAACCTGGCGCTTTCGTCGCCCGCGCGCCTAGCCGGAGCGCGCATGATTGAGGGCGGCCAACAAAACCGCACCACGCGCTGCACTCCTGCGGTCTGTGTGCATACCGAACCGGTTCACGGTCCAGCCATGCGCCGCCATGGCGCCGCATCAAGAAGCATCTCTCGATAGCGATCGATCGGAAAGGTCAGCGTTCCACGGAAATTCACATGCGTAAAATGCGCTGGCCCCATCCGCCGTAACCAGTCGTCGTCCACCCCTTGGCCCTTGCTTCGCCAACGATCAAGGGTTGCCTGGATGCGTTGTGTATTCCACGCAATGACCAGGTTGGTCAGCAGCGTCAAGGAGCCAGAAATCGCGATCATTTCGTCGCGGCGCCGCCCGCGCTCCGGCGCGATCTTGACGGTATAGATTGCGCGCTGCAACTGATGGACCGATTCACCGCGGTTGAGCAGCGTATGCATTTCACGCCCGGAATTCAATGTTGCTGCCCGTCATCCACTTCGCGACCGTCACGATCACACCGTGGCCGTACCAGCAGTCCGGAAAAGGATCACATGCGGTGTCGAGGAAGGCCTGTCCGGCCTCGGACAGCCGGTATGCGTTGAAGCGCTCGCTTTCCGACTCAACAAGCCCCAGCGCCAGCAGCGGTTGCACTGCTGACATGCGCATCGGCTGAGAGACATAGAATCCCGGCCGGCGCATTGCCTGGAAGGTGAGGTTCTCGTTGCCGCGCAGCTTCTGCGTGCCGCGGACCCGGCGATCGCGCTGCCAATTGTTCGACGCGAGCGCAATCCTGCAGGCGAGCGCCTCAACCGCGTTGGCGGCCTCGATGTTCGACACTTGCATCGACTCCCGCGCTATGGCTGCCGCTGCAATACCGAGCAACGGCCACAGCAGCTGCCGGCCGGTCCAGATACTGCCCATGCCCGGCACCGCCAGCTCATTGAATTGTCGTACAGCGGCGCCGCACATCGAGGGTGCGGACGCGGCGGACCGACGCCAACCCATCAGCGCCGAGCAGTCCCCATGATTGAGCAGAGTCAGTCATCCCTTGTATTCCCTTTGTACAGAAGTTGCACGCATCAATCCCCCACCAGCGTGGTGCCCGTCACGCGATAGTGTTCGAGGCACCGCTTCAGGCACAGCCGCCTTCGCCCGATTGTCACAACGATCTGGCCCGTAAGTCACAGAATGCGATGCCGTCGGTGAGGCGCCTCCTTGCTGCCTGCCGTGTCGGCGCGCGCAGACTCCACGGTTGCGTAGCGGGCAAGAACTTTCGTTTGGGAGGGCAGTACCTTCGAAGATCCCTGCCGATATGGATACCGCGCTGGCGTACGGACATATCGGCTGATAGCGAGGAGTTATTCACATCACAGTCGATCTATTACGTAGTGTCGGTATGGGCCAAATAATCTTGAATCCACAAGGTAATCGACTAATCGATCAGTGCGCTTTGTAGGAGTTCGTTGTGGATCGGGGCCGATTGTATGAGCAAAGACGTCTTCGCGATAGCGAGGTCTGCTATCGGAGAAGCGGTGAGATGCTCCGCAATCGTTTGCGTTTGCATTCGCTCAACAACCGGAGGTATTTACTAGCATCAGGACACTACATGTCCGAAATAGTCGTCTACGAGTCCACGAGAAGGCTGGCCATCATCGACGAAAAGGCGTTTGGCGCCGAGTTACTGATCCCGCGGCGGTGGCGCGCAGAGTCGTTATGGTGGGCGATCACAACCGATGCGCTGGACGAGTCGATCGGTTATCGCCGGCCGATGAACGAGGGAACGAGGTCGAAAATCTCCTCAAACGCAATGTCTTCCAGGATCTCTTCGAACAATTGCCGAAGAGTCACAAGGGCATGCTGACCACACAGCATCGCATGGACGAGCATATTGGCCAGCTGGTAAGCGAGCTATTCTATGAAGGTCGTCTGCAGTCAAGCCGCCAGGACGGAGCGCCTCACGCTCGAAAGCGGCCGTGCCGTCGCGTACATGATGGATGACGTGTTGCTGGCCGGCACGCGCACGCTGACCGCCAAGCCGTCGGACTGGATCATCACCGGCACGCCGCAATCGTCGGAAGCGTATGGCTTCATGTTGCGCCGCGACGATCCCGAGTTCAGAAAGCTCGTCGACGACACGCTCGAACAGGTGATGAAAGGACCCGAAATCCACACGATGTACGACCGTTGGTTCGTCAAGCCGGTGCCGCCGAAGAACATCAGCTTCGACTTTCCGATGAGCGATTCGCTGAAGCAACTGTACACGCAGCCGAACGACAAGGCGCTCGAATAACGGCTTTTGCCGCGACTGCATGCAGGAATCGGTTTCTGCGTGGCAGTGTTTGGCTCTTTCCTCTATACCTGGCTATAGGCGGCGCGTTTCTGTTCAGCGTCGCCTATAGCGGCAACGGAGGTGAAAAGTGAAGAAGCCGATGGAAACTTCACGGCGCGGACGGGTTTTCCTCTGTGGAATCCTTCCTGCCGCGCTAGCGTTAGCAAGCGGCGTATTCATGGTGTCCGCCAACGCTGACGCGCCCATGCGCGCGATCACGATCGTATCGGGCACCTATGGCGAGAATTGCGGCGCGCCGCGCGGCAACCTGACTCGCGAACTCGAGCGTCATTGCAACGGACGGGAAACTTGCGACTACCCGCTGCCCGGCCTGCACAAAGGCGGCACGACGCTGGCATGCCCACGCGACTTCCGCGCCGAATGGCATTGCGACCACGCGGACTTCCACACCGCGGCGCTGGGTCCCGGCGCGAAATCGGGCGACACGCTCGTGCTGGGTTGCGTCGAGTCGCGCGGCGCGGGCAAATAGCTGCATGCGCGAATAAAAAGGCCGAGGCCCTCACGGGACTCGGCCTTCGACTATTGCGGCGGTTTTTCAGCTGGCTTTACGAACCGGCGCGAAGCGCCGCTTGCCGAGCGACGGCCCGATCCGACGGAACCGCTCCCGTTTGTGTTCCTCTTCGAAGTGAGCGAGCGACGGCTTGACCAGATCGCTGCGCGACACGATTCCGATCAGACGCATGCTGTTGCCATCGGCGACCACCGGCAGGCGTTCGAGTCCCAGCACGGCGAGCCGCGTCGCCACGAGCCGGCAGGTTTCGGATGACAACGCAAAGGCGGTGTTGTGCTGCGCGAACACGTCGGCGAGCGTCATCGCGCGCTTGCGCTCCGGGTCCTCGGCGCAGAAGCGTTCGAGCGACAGGCGGTCGGCCACGCCGATCACGGCGCCGTCGCGCACCACCGGATACGCGCGGCGCAGCTGGTTCGCGCCGAATAGCGTTTGCAGCGTTGCGCCGACCGTCGTGGCTGCATCGACCGATTCGACCGAGGCGGTCATCACTTCGTCGACATAGTGGCGCTCGAGCGGATCGACGCCGTACTCGCGATAGATGTGATATCCGCGTCGCGCGATTTTCTCGGTCATGATCGAGCGCCGCATCACCACCGTGGAGAAGCCGTGCGCGATCAGCGTTGCCGTCAGCAGAGGCAGCAGCGCGTTGGCGTCGTGCGTGAGGCCGAACGCGAACACGATGGCCGTCAGCGGCGCGCCGAGCGTGGCGCCAAGCGTCGCGGCCATGCAGACGAGCGGCCACAGCGCCGGCTCGCTGCCCGGCAGCCAGTGCGCGAGTACCGTGCCGAGTCCGGCGCCGAGCATCAGCAGCGGAGCGAGCACGCCGCCGGACGTGCCCGAGCCGAGCGCGATGACCCACATCACCGCCTTCACGGTCAGCAGCAAAAGCGCGACCTGCACCGCGATATGCTGATGCAGCAAATCGCCGATCACGTCGTAACCGACGCCGAGCGCGCGCGGTTCGAGCCAGCCGCCAATGCCGACGACGATGCCGCCGAGCGCGGGCCACCACATCCAGTGGATCGGCAGCTTGCCGAACAGGTCTTCCACTTTGTAGAGCGCGGCGGACAGGCCGGACGCCAGCGCGCCCGACAACACGCCCGCGACCGCGCATGACAGCAGCGACCAGCCATCGGGCGCGGCGGTCTGCAGCAGAAACAGCGGACCTGTAGCGAAGAAAATCGCGCGCGCGAAGCCGGCGACCGCGCAGGCCACCGCGACCGGCAGGAAGCTGCGAGGGCGCCACTCGAACAGCAGCAGCTCGACCGCGAGCAGCACGGCCGCGAGCGGCGTGCCGAACACCGCGGTCATGCCGGCCGCGGCGCCGGCCACCAGCAGCGTCTTACGTTCCGCCGACGTGACCTTCACGCATTGCGCGATCAGCGAGCCGAGCGCGCCCCCGGTCATGATGATCGGGCCTTCCGCGCCGAACGGCCCGCCGCTGCCGATCACGATGCCCGACGACAACGGCTTGAGCACGGCCACTTTCGGCGACATCCTGCTCTTGCCGAACAGGATCGCTTCGATCGCCTCGGGAATGCCATGGCCGCGAATTTTTTCGGAGCCGAAGCGCGCCATCAGTCCGACGATCAAGCCGCCGATCACCGGCACGCCGATCACCCAGATGCCGAGCGTATTGGTGGCGGGCGAGCGGTCGACGAACGACAGCGTGCCGAAGAAAAACAGGTTGGTGAACAGGCGAATCAGGTTCAGCAGAACAAAAGCGGCAAACGTACTGACGAGGCCGATGCACGCGGCGAGCGCGAAAATGCCGGGCAGCCGTGCATTTGCCGCGAAGTCGCGTTTGTGGGAATCCATGCTCATGGTTAGTCGAGGTCGATCTGAGGAATCTGAAAGGAGCCTTCGAGCGATCTCAATTCGGCGCGATGCAATTCCGCGAGCCGCTCGAGTACCCGTTCTCCCGCTTTTTCGATGTGTACTTCAACCTGGCGACGATCGGTTTCGCTGACCTGGCGGCGCACGAGACTCAGTGCCTCGCAGCGCGATACCAGTGCGACGACGCCGTGATGTTGCGCCTGCAGACGCTCCGCGAGTTCGCCGACGGTCGCCCAGTCGCGCTCGGGATAGCCCTTGATATGCAGCAACAACAGGTATTGCAACGGCGTGATGCCCTCGTTCTGCGCGGCCTGCTCCGAGAAGCGCTCGAAGCGCCGCATCTGGTAGCGAAACTCCGACAACTGCTCGAAATCGCTCTTGACGAGCTTGCGAGTCCGTACTTTCATGAGATATCCGCCGTTGAGAAGAAAAGCCGAAAATATATCACGGCATGATGTATTTGGGTGGATTGCGGCCGTGGCAACGGCATCGCGCGGCAGGTCTCCTTGCTCTTATAACTGAAAATCAGGCCGCGTTGCGGGCTTGGGTGGCGGTCTGCCGATATAGGCCGGAGATCAGGTCCACCTGCGTGATCATGCCGACCACGCGCCCCGCGCGATCGAGCACCGGTACATGGTGGTGCCCATAGTTCGCGAACATCGGCACGAGTTCCGTGATCGGATCGGAGGCGGCGACGGTGCATACGTCGGTGGTCATCAAGCTGCCGACGTTCGACGTGCGAAGCGCATCGCCGCGCAGCCAGCCGTCGAAGTAGTTCAGGATCGGACCGAGCGCGCCGAACTTTTTCCTGTCGACGAAATCGGCGCGCGTGACGATGCCGAGCAGCTTTTGCTTCACATCGACGACCGGCAGCGCCTTCACGTTGTGGCGCCTGAACAGCTCCCATGCGGCGGCGGCGCGCGTGCCCGGCGACACCGACACGACATGGCGCGACATCACGTCTTCGCAGCGCAGTTCGTCGAAGCTGCGTGAGAAAGCCTGCAGCTGCGTTTCGCGCAGCAGCGAATAGAGGTCGTCGGTGCCGATGTCGAGCATTTCGTCACGGCGTCGCAGCACGGCTTTGACGTCGTCGCGGGTGAAGCCGACACGCGCGGCTTCGTCGGCGGCCTGGTTCGGCGTCGCGCGGTCCTGGCGTCCCGCATGCGGATAGCGATGGCCGGTTGCCGCGTGATAGACGAGCGCCGCGAACAGCAGCGCGGCCGACTGGATCGCGATCGGTTCGAGCACGAAGCGGTAGCCGAGCGCATGAATGACCGGGCCGCCCAGCACCGCGGTCAACGCGACCGCGCCCGACGGCGGGTGCACGCAGCGCAGCGCGAACATGCCGGAGATCGACAGCGCCACCGCGAGCGCGGCCGCGAGCGTCGGATCGCCGATCAGCATCGCGCAGGTCACGCCGACCGTCGCGGACACGAGGTTGCCGCCGATGATCGACCACGGCTGCGCGAGCGGGCTCGCGGGCACCGCGAACAGCAGCACTGCGGAGGCGCCCATCGGCGCGACCAGCAGCGGAATGTTGGCGGTGGGGCCGAGCAGCAGATACATCAGACCGCCGGTGAACGCGATGCCGAGCAGGGCGCCGAGGCACGAACGCGCACGCTCGTGCCACTTCACGGTGACCGGTGCGGGGAGAAAGCTGGCAAGCCAGCCGAGAGCAGGAGAGCGGGACAAGATAGGAGCGGAAAGTAGTCGATGATGCCGGGCCCGACATTACCGGGGAAACCCTGGCAACGCGAATACAGTCTGGTCATGATTATATTTCAATATGATATAAAAAGTTCTCCAGCCCCCGCCCGACACGCGAAATCTGTCGCATATCGCAGACAGTCGAGCGCGGGCCGACGTCCTTCAGCCTGGCCCCAAATCGCCAAGCCGCACGTTCCTGTTTATCACGTTGTGATATAAAATGATGGTGACCGATTGGCAGCACTCGTTGGCCGGTTGCCTGATAGACCGATAAGGGAGCCATCATGATGATCACATTTCAATCGACGGCGTCGCCGGACGTCGTCATGCTGAGGGATCTCGCGCAATATCTGCTAGGCCTGATCGGCAAGCGGCTCGGCGAGCGGGGCGTCATCAGCCACGACGAGCTGGTCCGCGCGATCGATCGTCTCGAAGCCGCCATCACCGAAGACGCGGCCGCGGAAACGACGCTCGAAGCATTGCACTGTTCAACGAGTAATCAGCGCGAGTCGCGCAACCGGCTGTCGCAGCGCGCATGGCCGTTTCTGGACATGATGCGTGCGGCGCGCGACTCGGACGCGGACATCATCTGGGGGCTGTAGTTCGTCGAGGGAATCGCGATGAAACGATTGACGTCGCGTCGACGCTTCGCAATCCTCGTTATTTCGGTTTGCGCCGTCCCGCTTGCCCATGCGTTCTCACCTGCGCAGGAAACCGGACGATACCAGCAGCCGATGCGCGACCCATGTGCCGCGTCGCGCGACACCGGGGTGCGAAGCAAAGTGATCGGCGTGTATGGCGGCACCGTTGTCGACCAGTTGTCCAGTGGAGCGGTGGTGCTCGTGAAATGGCCGAACGGTTCGCCGCACGAGGCATGGACCCCTCGGTCGCACAGCCATGGTTTGCCAGTCGATCCCGCGGCAAACGCTGCTCATGTTTTCTTTCTGTGGCCGGAGTCATAGCCCGCGGCGTTCCTGATCGCCGCGCCGAACAAGCGCATGCGTTCAGGTACGGCTAATGCGCGCGCGATGCTGTTACGACGGCACACCCATTCCCTATCTCGATCCGACCATGAGGAGCGGCAGTGCAGACCCACGCGTCAAAAGGCGACTTCGCCACCGATACCCGGCTTCTGCGAATCACGGTGATTGCCGCCGTGGTCGGCTTGTTGAGCACCTTCGCCGCGGACTTCCTGCTGCACCTGATCCGCTTTTTCACCAACCTGTTCTTCTTTCAGACGCTGTCGATCGCGGACCGCTCGCCGCGC
Source organism: Paraburkholderia sp. JPY465 (assembly GCF_050436725.1). NCBI lineage: Bacteria > Pseudomonadati > Pseudomonadota > Betaproteobacteria > Burkholderiales > Burkholderiaceae > Paraburkholderia > Paraburkholderia sp. JPY465. Next base: position 817,220 of record NZ_JBNDMT010000002.1, on the reverse strand, counting down.
AGTCATATGCTAGGGCTGTGGGTGATCGTCGTGCCGGTGGTTGGCGGTCTGATCGTCGGGCTCATGGCGCGCTTCGGATCGGAGCAGATTCGCGGGCACGGTATTCCCGAAGCGATCGAAGCGATCCTGTTCGGCAAGAGCAAAATGTCGCCGAAGGTCGCCGTGCTGAAGCCATTGGCGTCGGCGATCGCGATCGGCAGCGGCGGACCGTTCGGCGCCGAAGGGCCGATCATCATGACGGGCGGCGCGCTCGGGTCGTTGATCGCGCAGTTCTTCCATCTGTCGAGCAGCGAGCGCAAAACGCTGCTGGTCGCGGGTGCGGTCGCCGGCATGACCGCGGTGTTCGGCACACCGGTCGCCGCCGTGTTGCTCGCGGTCGAGTTGCTGCTCTTCGAATTGCGGCCGCGTAGTCTGCTGCCGGTTGCGGTGTCGTGCGCGGTGGCGGGTTTTTCGCGGCCGCTATTTCTGGCCAGCGGTCCGCTGTTTCCGCTGCAGACCTTGCCGCTCGGCGCGCTCGGGCTTGCGTCGTGCGCGCTCGCGGGGCTGATCGGCGGCGCGCTGTCGTGGGGATTGTCGACGCTGCTCTACAAGGTCGAGGACGCGTTCGCGCGGCTGCCGTTTCACTGGATGTGGTGGCCCGCGCTCGGCGGCATCGCGGTCGGCATCGGCGGCTATTTTCAGCCGCGCACGCTGGGTGTCGGTTATGACGTGATCGGCGATCTATTGATGCATCACCTCGCCGTGAAGGTCGTGCTGGCGATCGTGCTGGTCAAGGCGGTGATCTGGGTGATCGCGCTGGCCTCGGGCACGTCCGGCGGCGTGCTCGCGCCATTGCTGATGATGGGCGCGGGCGTCGGCGCGGTGCTCGGTCCGGCGATGCCGGGCGGCGACCCCGCGGTCTGGCCGCTGGTGTTCATGGCGGCGGCGCTCGGCGGCATGATGCGCGCGCCGATCATGGCCGTCGTGTTCGCGTTCGAACTGACGCACGACGCGAATGCATTGCTGCCGCTGTTGACCGCCGCCGCGGTGTCGTACGGCTTCACGGTGCTGTTCATGCGCCGCTCGATTCTGACGGAGAAGATCGCGCGACGCGGGTACCACATCTATCGCGAGTACGGCATCGATCCGCTCGAACGTCATCACGTGGATGAAGTGATGACGCGCACGGTAAAGACGATCGATTCGAGCCTCAGCGTCGCCGACGCGCTCGCACAGTACTTCGGCTCGACGCAGATTCATCGCGCGTACCCGGTGGTGCAGGCGGGGCGGCTCGTCGGCATGGCGGATCGGGGGATGCTGAGCGCGGCGCTCGACGAGTGTCGCGCGACGGCGACGGTCGGAGAGTTGTGCGCGAGCGATGCGAACTTCGCGAGCGAGCGGCTCGACATCGCGTTGCCGGAAGAGACCTGCCGGCACGTCGCCGCGCGTCTGGCCGCGCGTTCGCTCGATCGCGTGCCGGTCGTCGCCGATACATCCACTTATCGGCTGATCGGCATCGTGTCACGCCACGATCTCGTCAAACCCTCGCTGTCGATCTTCAACGAGGAACGCGAGCGCGAACGGTTCCGGCGCATTTCGCTATTCCAGGGCAGGGATTCGGTGGCCACTGACATATAATTAATTGATGACTTGCCGCGCGGCGCAAGGAGGTTCTCATGTCGAGCTTCAAGCGCATTCTTCTCTGCTACGACGGAACACGCGAAGGACAACACGCGTTGAAGGACGGTGCCGCTCTCGCGCAAGATCTGAACGCGGAAGTGCACCTGCTTTCCGTGCTCAACAATACGGCGTGGATGCAGGGCGCGGACATCACGTCCGCAGTGCCGGTCGATTTCATCAACGAATCCGCCAAAGCGCTGCTCAACGAGGGCTTGCAGAAACTCGCCGCGCGCGGAATTCGCGCGACTGGTCATCTCGCGATCGGTGAACCACTCGATGAGATTCCGTTTTTCGCTAACGACCTGAAGGCCGATCTGGTCGTCGTCGGTCATCGTCGCAGTCACGGACTCGCGCGATGGTGGGGCGGCCGGCACGACGGGCTGTTGCTCGACCGCGTGACGTGCAGCGTGCTGGTGACGATGGGCGCGGCAGCCGATGCGCCGGCCGCAGTCGCAGGCACGGGCGAGACCGAGCGGTCCGCCGAACATTCATGAGTGTTGTTTGTGTTGAGTTGAGAGTTGTGTTGTGTTGCGTTGGCACGGAGGCACACCATGAAAGTCGTCGACGAACAGTTCAATCATCCCCAGCCCGTCAAGCACAGCGATAACGAAAAGAGCAAGCTGCCGCAGCGCGCCGCTGATGCGCAGCGGCCGAAAAAGAAACCCGAAGGCGAACCGCCGGTCGAGTGACGCGGGGCGGCGCCACGCCGTTCAATTCGCGCGTAAATGCTAAAACGCTGCCAGGCCCGAAAACCTGGCAGCGTTTTTGTCATGCCTGCGAGTCTCCTTGCACCTGCGACCGACTGTGCGTCTGACGATCGGAAGTCGGTGCTGATCGACCACAGGAACGTACGCGGCGCACCTTGGGTCCGGTCCGCGCAAGGAACGAAAGGTCCGGGCGGATTATCGTTCAAATGCGAATCGTTCCTATTGAAGAACTGCAACGATTTACAGAACAGATGGCAAAAGTGGGTATTTCCGATGGCGTCATGATGCCGTGATGCGCGGTTTGACGGCTCCGCGAGGACGGTACAGCGTTTGCTACCCGCCCAAAGGTTTAATCGCAGGCCGCCATACATGTCACGAAATTCGACTACCTGCCAGAGATGGAGCGCCCGAGAGGTCCAGTTATTGCACGACGTGCCGCGCGTGCTCGTCGTCGACGACAACGAGAGCGCCGCCGAAGCCCTTGCCACCTGGCTGTCCTACGAGGGCGTCGAGGCGCGCGCCGCGACCGGCTGCACGGCGGCGCTGCGCTGCGTGCGCAACTGGGTTCCCGACGTCGTCGTACTCGACATCATGATGCCGGAGCGCGACGGCTATGAAACGGCGAGCGCGCTGCGCCGCTATCTGCCGACGCACAGCCTCGGCATCGTCGCGTTCACGTCGCTGGACGAAGATCACGTGAGGGAAACCGGCCGCGAGCGCCACAATTTCGACGGCTATTGCCAGAAGGGCACCGCGCCCGCCACGCTGCTCGCATTGTTGCGACGGCTGTGGCGCGGTTAACGACGGCGCTCGCGTCGACAAAAAAACGCGGCGGCGCGGACATCTCTCCGCGCCGCCGCACTTTTCAGCCGGGCGCGCAGCCCGCCGCGCTCAACCGCTCAGCTTTTCCGCGCGGTCTGCATCCAGCCGGCTTCGACGCCGAACTGCGCGATCTGTTTCGCGACCGCATCGGCGAGGCGCCTGGCATCGTCCGACACGCCCGCGCGCTTCGTTTCAGTCACGCCGTGCAGGCCCGCGCCGGCCGCTGCCGCGGTCGCGACGGTGCCGGCCGCCGCGCCGACCCCGGCGGTTTCGACCATGCCCGGCATCTTGCCGCTGTCCGCGTTGGCCGTGAAGCTCTGCACGACGCGCGGCGCGCCCCCCGCGGGTTGGTAGACGATCTGCACCGCGCTGCTCACCTCGCTCTTGCCGGCGCCGAGGCCGATCAGCGTACGGCGGCGGCGATTGCCGGCGTCGATCGTCTCGAATCTGCCTTGCACGAGCAGCACGTTCTGGCCGGCGGGCACCGGCGCGTCGGTGCGCACCGCGTGCAGACCCATCGCCTGCAGCTGATGGACGATCTCGTCGGCGACCTGCTCGCGCACCTGGGCGGCATCGGCAACCTGCTTCTGCGCGTCCGTCGAACCCGACATCTGCGTCTTCAGTTTCTGCAGCAGGCCGCTGTGATCGAGCTTGACCTGCTGCGGATCGGCATCGAACGTGTACACGTAGATCGTGTCCGGATGCATCGTCGACTGTGTGCCTGCGTCGGCCGTCGCGGACGTGCTCGTCGCGCTCAGATTCGTGACGCTGGCGCCGGCGCAGCCGCTCAGCAGCGCGCTGCCGCACACGAGTGCCATGCAGGTGAAACGGGCGGCGTTCTTTTTGATGAAGTTCACTGAAGTCAACATGATGATCCTGTCGTCGGCACGCGGTGCCAGTTGGTTCGAGTCCAGCGCCGATGATCGGGCAACCGTGGGATCGTCGATCATCGGCGAAGGGATTCGCACGTGAAGCCTTTCGATCTCATGCGTCTGTGATTCGTCACGCACCGGCAGCGAACGAAGTATGGGCGCGCGGGCCGCCGAACTCCATTCAACAATTATTTCGAGCGATGTCACGGCGACATGAAGGCGCGAAGCGCGGGCAGCCGCAGCGAAGCGCGACACGAAACGGCGGGGAGGGGATGGCGAAGAGAGAAGGCGCGGAGATCCAGCCGCCGATCAGTTCAAAGCGAGCTTGACGATGCAGCACAGCACGAACACGAGCAAGGCGGCGGCAATGGCCATGTCCATTGGATAGCGCATTCCTTCACCCTGTCCTGATGTTGCGGAGCTCCTATCGTAATCACCTGACCGAAGATGGAAAGCGCCAGTGAAGCGCCAATGTGGGACAGGCAACGAAGTCGCGCAAAGCCGCACGGAGCGGGGCTGCGGGAGCGCTTCCACCCATCGGCGAGAGGCGGCAACGCACCGATCGCTCGATTGCGCTCGCATGCGCGAAGCGCGCGCCGCGAACTTCGACGCGATGCACGTCAGCGTCCACGAATGCGCGTCAGGGTGAGCGCCGCTGGCGCAACGCAGCCGGATCGCGCATGATTGCTGCGATGTGCCGTGCGACCCCCAAAAGCGTCTCGCTGTGGCGGCAGGCGCGGCACACGCAGCCGCCGGCATCGGCGTCGCGCCTGGTGCGGGCGGCGCAGAGGCGATGAGTCTTCAACCGCAAGGAGGATTTCGCATGGACCGACCCGATGCAGCCAATCCGTTTGGCGATCTGACCAAAATGCTGGAACAGTTCAAGCTCCCCGGCTTCGACGTACCCGCCATCATGGAAGCACGCCGTAAGGACATGGAAGCGCTGGTTCAGGCGAATCAGACAGCATTCCAGGGGATGCAGTCGCTCGCGCAGAAACAGGCCGAGATGCTGCGCAGCACGCTGGGCGAACTGCAGTCGCTGACTGCGCAACTCACCGCGGCCGGCGCCGCGCCGTCGAGCAAAACCGCGGAGCTGATCCAGCAGAGCCTGCACAAATCGCTCGCCGATATGCAGCAACTCGCGCAAGCCGCGTATCAGACGCAGGCGGAGTCGTATGCGGTGATCGCGAAACGCGTGGAGGAGAATGTACAGGAACTGAAGTCGCTTCTTCAGCAGCAAAAGAAGTAGCGCACGCCGCGAGTTCCGAACGAGCTATGTCGCGGGGGGCCGTCAAGCCCTCCGCGATTTTTTTGCCCCGTTATTCGGCAGACGCTTACATCGATAAAAAAGCGCTGCCCTCATTCACAGCATTTACACGCGACGGCCGAAATTTCCACAGCCTGCTGCTTCTAAATATCAGAAGAAAACCAAAGCATTGTCGCCAAAAGACTTTGTCCGCACGGATCGAAGGTAGTCGAACGATCCCGGAACCTCCAAAAGTTCAAATCGCATAGCAAACGATTGCCGCGTGCGATTCCCCTGACTTAAAGTTTCGCCCCGCCTTTCCGTAGACGCATTCACGCAGCCCGACCGGCGTGAAGGCAACCCGGCCTGGCCGATCAGGTGTGCGCCCCTGGTTTCGCGTTTTCACCTCGAAGGAAATCTTTTGAATCCGAAGCTTCTTACCCGCATTGCCTGCGCGGTGCTCGGGGCATGCTGCGCGTTGCCGTTCGCCGCGCACGCGACGCTCGGCCAGAACGCCAGCACCGTCGACGGCGATCAGACGCGCCTGCGCGCAGTCGCTCATGCGGCCAGCGCGCAGGGCGCCTATTCGGTGCACGCGCTGACGCTGCCGTCCGGCACCCAGGTGCGCGAATTTGTGGCGGCCAACGGCATCGTGTTCGGCGTCGCATGGGATGGCCCGACGCTGCCCGATCTGAAGGCGATGCTCGGCGCATCGTTCGACGCCTACGTCGCCGCCAGCGCGACGCGTCGCGGCGTGCCGCTCGCGGTGTCGAACAGCGATCTCGTGGTGTTCTCGAGCGGCCATCTGCGCGCCTTCACCGGCTACGCGTATCTGCCGCAGGCGGTGCCCGCCGGCGTCGACGTCAGCGTCATTCAATAACGGAGCGAATCATGCGATCCAGGTCTTCGTGGATGACTCGGCTGGGCGCGACGCCCGTCATGGTTCTGGCGCTGCTGTTGAGCGCGTGCGGCGGCGGGGGCGGTGGCGGCGGCAGCGCGAGCACCACGGCTAATTCGAGCACGTCCGGCGGCTCGCCCGGTTCATCGGGCTCGACCGTGACCAATACGTCGCCGTCGCCGCAGGTGCTGGCCGCCAACGCGGTGCGCGTGACGGTCGACTCGGGCATCAGCAACGTGCCGAACATGCCGTTCGTCAGCATCACGATCTGCGCGCCCGGCACGAGTAACTGTCAGACGATCGATCATGTGCTCGTCGATACCGGCTCATGGGGCGTGCGCGTGTTCGCGTCGCAACTGCCCGCGTCGATGAGCCTGCCGCAGCAGAAGGACGGCGCGGGCAATCTCGTCGCCGAATGCATGCAGTTCTTCGACGGCTATACGTGGGGCGCGGTGAAGCTCGCCGATGTGCAGATCGCCGGCGAGAAAGCCGCGTCGCTGCCGATCCAGGTGATCGATCCGGGCTACGCATCGCTGCCGGGCGATTGCGCGGCCGTCGGCGCGCCTCGCAATACGCCGGCCACCTTGCAGGCCAACGGCATTCTCGGCATCGGCGTGTTCAAGAACGACTGTGGCGCGAACTGCGCGCAGCAGGCGATTCCCGCTACCTACTACGGTTGCAGCGGCGCGAGCTGCACGTCGATTCCGCTCGCGGAGACGTATCAGGTCGCCAATCCGGTGCCGTACTTCGCGACCGACAACAACGGCTCGATGCTCAGTCTGCCGACCGTGTCGGGCGGCGCGCGATCGGTGTCGGGGCAGCTCGTGTTCGGCATCGGCACGCAGAGCAACAATGCGCTCGGCGCGGCGCAGGTGATCGGCGTGAGTCCGTCGAACGGCACGTTCACGACGGTGCAGAACGGCACCACCTATACGCGCAGCATTATGGACAGCGGCTCGACGGGACTCTTCTTCCAGACCACCTTGATGCCGGCCTGCGCGAGTCCGAACAGCGCGTATTACTGCCCGAGCTCGACGCAGCAGTTGAGCGCGATGATCGAAGGCGTGAACGGCACGACGAGCGCGGTGACGTTCAGCATCGGCAATGCGACGTCGATCGCGCAGACGTATAGCGGCGACTCGGCATTGCCGATGCTCGCGGGACCGGCGTTCGTCACGTCGACGGTGTTCGATTGGGGGCTGCCGTTCTTCTATGGCCGCGACGTCTATGCGGCGATCGAGCAGCAGTCGACGCCGGGTGGGAAGGGGCCTTATGTGGCGTACTGAAGCGCTGATCGTGTGATGAAAGCCCGCTGCCGGGTGATCCGGCAGTGGGCGCTTTCATGCGCTCATGTGCTCGCGGTCGCCTCGCTGGTCGCGCTTGCCGCCCGCCGCCGTGATTACGCGATGCACGAAGCGCAGCTTGTCGACCACTGGGGCGGCGAGCGTGAACGGATAGCCGTCGGGCATGCCGAGACTGCGGTTCAGGCTATTCAGTGCATACGTGAGTGGAAACCAGCGCTTCATCAGATTGCCGAAGCTCGCATCCTCGACCGGCGTGCGGTCGGTCAGAGTCGGCTCGCTCGGATCGTCGGGCAGCAGCGCGAGTCCGTACGACGTCGAGGTATCGAGCACATCGACGATCAGCAGATAGTGCGCCCACGTCTCCGCCCAGTCTTCCCACGGATGCATCGTTGCGTACGCGCTGATGTACGACGCCTGCCAGTCGGCCGGCGCGCCGTCGCGATAGTAGGCGCTCAGCGCTTCGCCGTAGTCGGCCTGCTCGTCGCCGAACAGCTTGCGAAACGGTTCGAGCCAGCGCGGCTCGTTTTCGATCAGCTGGCTGAAGAAGTAGTGGCCGGTCTCGTGGCGGAAGTGGCCGAGCAGCGTGCGGTACGGCTCGCCCATCGCGGTGCGCACTTTCTCGCGATGTGCGTCGTCGGCCTCGGCGATGTTCAGCGTGATCAGCCCGTTGTCGTGACCGGTCATCACCGGCTCGCCATCGCCGCCGTCGGCGAGAAATTCGAAGGCGAGACCGCGCTCGGGGTCCGCGTCGCGCGATTGCACATCTAGGCCAAGCTCGCCTAGCGTGTACAGCAGACGCCGTTTCGCGACTTCGAGCCGGTACCAGTAGAGCCGGTTTTCCGGTTCGCTCAGGTTCGGAATCGTGCGAGTCAACTGACAGGCGCGGCACAGCGTGTCGGGCGAATCGGCGGGGATCATCCAGTTGCAGACGTTTTCGACCGCGTAGTTGTGGCATTGCCGGAACAGCGCGCCGTTGGCCTCCGGATGCAGGCTGCGCCAGCGGCCGTCGCCGGCGTCTTCGAACGCGCTGATTTCGCGCAGTTCGGGCAGATAGCCGAGCAGCGACTCGCAGCGCTCGCAGCGGACATTCTCATAGAACAGCAGTTGCGCGCAGCGATTGCAGTGGAAGGTTTTCATTGGGCCGGCCTTGTGATCAGTGCGATGTCGGTTGCGGTGACGAACGATCGCAATCTTCATGCCGCGATTGCCAGATGTCACCGCTTTAACGCACAGTACGGTCATGATCGTGCATCGGTGCTGCGCCGCTTTGGTGCACGGTTCGACGCAGCGCAACGGCAAGACGACAGATACGCAAAACGCACACGCAATTCAGGCAACACAAAGCGATTCATGGGGGTTTGTCCAGCAACGGCATAGAGCTTGCTTTTTTGGCGGGCTGCACCTTTCGTCGAGGAGTCCGGAGTGTCCATACGCGTCGCGTTGCATCACGTCACTCATTACCGCTACGACAGACTGGTTACGCTGTCGCCCCAAGTCGTGAGGCTGCGGCCCGCGCCGCATTGCCGTACGCCGATCCTGTCGTACTCGATGCGCGTCGAACCCGCGAGGCACTTCATCAACTGGCAGCAGGACGCGTTCGCCAACTATCAGGCGCGGCTCGTGTTTCCCGAGCAGACGCGCGAGTTCAAGGTGAGCGTCGATCTGGTCGCCGAGATGGCCGTCTACAACCCGTTCGACTTCTTCCTCGAACCATCGGCCGAGCAGTTTCCGTTCGACTACGCGCCGGAACTCGCAGCCGAACTCGCGCCCTACTGCGTGAAGCGGCCGATGACCCCGCGCTTCGCCGAGTTCGTCGCGAGCATCGACCGCACGCCGGCCGGCACCGCGAACTTCCTGGTGGCGCTGAACCAGCGGCTGCAACGCGAGATCCGCTATCTGATCCGGATGGAGCCGGGCGTGCAGTCGCCCGAGGAAACCCTAGTCAACGCATCGGGCTCGTGCCGCGATACGGGCTGGCTGCTCGTCGAGACGCTGCGGCAACTTGGCTTCGCGGCGCGTTTCGTGTCCGGCTATCTGCTGCAGCTCGCGCCCGACGTCAAATCGATCGACGGCCCGAGCGGCACCGAGGTCGACTTCACTGACCTGCACGCGTGGTGCGAGGTCTATCTGCCGGGCGCGGGCTGGATCGGGCTCGATCCGACCTCGGGGCTGCTCGCGGGCGAAGGCCATATTCCGGTTGCCTGCACGCCGGAGCCGGGCAGCGCGGCGCCGATCTCGGGCGCGGTCGACGAATGCGAGGTCGAGTTCGGACACTCGATGTCGATCGAACGCGTGCTGGAGTCGCCGCGCGTCACGAAGCCGTACAGCGAAGCCGCTTGGCACGATGTGCTGAAGATGGGCGCGCGGGTCGACTACGAACTCGCCGACATGGATGTGCGACTGACGATGGGCGGCGAGCCGACCTTCGTGTCGGTGCGTGATCGCGACGCCGCCGAATGGAACACCGACGCGCTTGGACCCACCAAGCGCGGCTACGCGGTCGCGCTGATGGACCGGCTGCGCGAACGCTACGGCGCGAACGGCTTCCTGCATATCGGCCAGGGCAAGTGGTATCCGGGCGAGCAACTGCCGCGCTGGGCGATGTCGCTGTACTGGCGCGCCGACGGCGAGCCATGCTGGCACAACCCGGCCCTGTTCGCCGATGAACGCGAGCCGGGCCGCTACACGGCCGGCGACGCGCAACGCTTCATCGCGCATCTGGCGGCGAAGCTGTCGCTCGACGCGGACTGCATCCAGCCCGGCTACGAGGACACCTGGTACTACCTGTGGCGCGAGCGTCGCCTGCCGGTCAACGTCGATCCGTTCGACGCGCGCCTCGACGACGAGCTCGAACGCGTGCGGCTGCGGCGCGTGTTCGACGCCGGGCTCGCGAGTCCGGCCGGCTACGTGCTGCCGATCGGCCGCGAGCGCGGCGCACCGGGCATCGCGCCGCAGTGGATCACGGGACGCTGGTTCTTCCGCGACGAACGCATGTATCTGATCCCCGGCGATTCACCGATGGGCTACCGGCTGCCGCTCGATTCGCTGCCGTGGGTGTCGAAGACCGACTATCCGTATCAGCACGCGCACGATCCGTTCGCGCCGCCGCAGCCGTTGCGCACGGCTGCGCAGTTGCGCGTGCAGTACGAAGGCGGGCGCGAGAGCCGGCAGATCGCCGAGGAACAGGCCAGCGCGCGGCAGGCGGCCGCGCTGTCGCTGTCGGCGGCCGATCTGCTGAGCGGCATGCCGCAAGGCGGCGTGCTCGCGTACGCGCCGCCGCGTCATGGCGAATCGCCACCGGCGCGTGGCGAATCGTCGAAGGACACGTTGCGCACCGCGGTGTGCGTCGAGGCGCGCGACCCGAAGCGGGCGGCCGGCCCGAAAGCCGAAGCCGATGCGTTCGGCAGCGGCCGCACGCTGCTGCACGTCTTCATGCCGCCGCTGACCGACCTCGACGACTATCTCGACCTGCTTGCCGCGGTCGAAGCGACGGCCGCGGAGCTGAAGATGCAGATCGTGCTCGAAGGCTATCCGCCGCCGCGCGATCCGCGTCTGAAAGTGCTGCAGGTGACGCCCGACCCCGGCGTGATCGAAGTCAACATTCATCCTGCCGCGAACTGGGACGAGCTCGTCGATCACACCGAGTACCTGTATCAGTCGGCCGCGCACAGCTATCTGAGCAGCGAGAAGTTCATGCTCGACGGGCGCCACACCGGCACCGGCGGCGGCAATCACTTCGTGCTTGGCGGTGCGACGCCGGCCGACAGTCCGTTCCTGCGCCGGCCCGATCTACTCGCGAGCCTGATCGCGTACTGGCACAACCATCCGTCGCTGTCGTATCTATTTTCGGGGTTGTTCATCGGACCGACGAGCCAGGCACCGCGCGTCGACGAAGCGCGCAACGACCAGCTCTACGAACTCGAAATCGCGTTCGCCGAGTTGCAACGGCAGGTCGATCTGCTCGGCGGCCGCGACAGCAGCCACCTGCCGCCGTGGATGATCGATTGCGCGCTGCGCAACATCCTGATCGACGTGACCGGCAACACACACCGCGCCGAGTTCTGCATCGACAAGCTGTATTCGCCCGACGGACCCGCAGGCCGCCTCGGTCTGCTGGAACTGCGCGGCTTCGAGATGCCGCCGCACGCGCGCATGAGTCTGGTGCAGCAATTGCTGCTGCGCGCCCTCGTTGCGCGGTTCTGGCGCATCCCGTACACGCAGCGGCTCACCCGCTGGGGCACCGAGCTGCACGACCGCTTCCTGCTCGGCACCTTCGTGAAGATGGATTTCGACGACGTGCTCGCCGAACTCGGCGAAGCGGGCTTCGCGTTCGATAGCGCATGGTTCGCGCCGCATTTCGAATTCCGCTTTCCGCTCGTCGGCGAGATGACGCTGAGCGGCATCGATCTGACGATCCGCAACGCGCTCGAACCGTGGCACGTAATGGGCGAGGAGGGCTCCGCCGGCGGCACGGTGCGCTATGTTGATTCGTCGGTCGAGCGGCTCGAAGTGCGCGCGCTCGGGTTGAACGGCAATCGTCACGTGCTCAGCGTCAACGGCGTGCCGGTGCCGCTGCAACCGACCGGCCGTGTCAGCGAGTACGTGGCCGGCGTGCGTTTTCGCGCGTGGTCGCAAGCGTCGGCGCTGCATCCGACGATCGGCGTACACGCGCCGCTCACGTTCGACCTCGTCGACACCTGGAGCGGCCGCTCGCTCGGCGGATGTCAGTATCATGTCGCTCATCCGGGCGGACGCAACTATCAGACCTTCCCGGTCAACGCCTACGAGGCGGAAAGCCGGCGACGCGCGCGTTTCTTCGCGTCGGGTCATACGCCGGGGCCGCTCGCCGTGGGCCGACCGCAACGCAGCCTCGAGTTTCCGTTCACGCTCGATCTGCGCCACAGTTGAACAACACGCATCGCTGACACCACACGACCTTGGCCTTTCAATCGACCTTGCCCTTCGAAGCGTCCGCGATGCCGGCGGACGCTTCGTCCCTGTTGCGGTTGCTGCCGGGTCATGACGGACATTGGGACGAGCTGCGCGACGCGTCGGGCGCGCTGCGCGAGCCGTGGCGGCAGTTTTTCGCGCTGCTCGACGAGGACGGCGTAGCGCGGCTCGCGGACCATCATGCGTCGATCGCTCGGCAGATCCGCGACAACGACATCAGCTACAACGTCTACGCCGACAACGGCAAGTCGCGGCCCTGGGCGCTCGACCTGCTGCCGTTCCTGATCAGCGAGGCCGAGTGGGCGCAGCTCGAGCGCGGCGTCGCGCAGCGCGCGCATCTACTCAACGCGATCGTCGCCGACATCTACGGACCGCAGACGCTGCTCGAACATGGGCAACTGCCGCCCGCGCTGGTGTTCGGGCATCCGGGCTATCTGCGTTCGGTGAAGGGCTTCACGCCGGCCGGTGGCCAGTATCTGCAGGTCGTCGCGCTCGATCTCGCGCGCACGCCGGGCGGCGAGTGGAGTGTGATCGCGCATCGCACCGAGGCGCCTTCCGGTCTCGGCTACGCGCTCGAAAACCGCCTGATCGTCTCGACGCTGCTCGCCGAGCCGTTCCGCTCGCTGCGTGTGAGCCGGCTCGCGCCGCTCTATTCGCAACTGATCGCGACGCTCGTGCAGGCCGCGCAAGCGACGATGCGCGACGAGGAAAGCGCCGACGCTTCACCGCATATCGCGCTGCTCACGCCGGGGCCGTACAGCGAGACCTATTTCGAGCATGTGTTTCTGGCGCGCTATCTCGGCGTCACGCTGGTCGAAGGCAAGGATCTGACCGTGCGCGGCGACCGGCTCTATCTGAAGACGCTTGCAGGCCTCGAACGCGTGCACGTCGTGCTGCGCCGTCTCGACGACGCATTCTGCGACCCGGTCGAGCTGCGCGCCGATTCGACGATCGGCGTGCCGGGGCTGTTGCAGGTGATGAGGGCGGGCAATGTGATCGTGTCCAACGTGCCGGGCTCGGGGTTCACCGAGTCGCCGGCGCTGCACGGTTTCATGCCCGGTATCGCCGAAGCGTTGCTCGGCGAAGAACTGCTGCTGCCCGGCGTGCCGACCTGGTGGTGCGGCGAACAGGCGGCGCGCGAGCATGCGTTTGCCCACCTCGACGACGCGTTCGTCGTGCCGACATGGCCGCTCGCGGGACGCGATGCGCCGCCCGGCATCGAAGGGGGAGGACAGCCGCTCGCGGCATGGCGCGAGCGCATCGACGCGTGGCCCGACGCGTTCACGATCCAGCAGGAGCAGCGCTTTTCCTGCACGCCGCGCTACGAGGAGGGCACGATCGGCGGGCGGCCGTCGGTGCTGCGCGTCTATGCGATCGCCGACGTCAACGGCGGCTGGCACGTGATGCCGGGCGGCTTCACGCGCATGGCCGCCGAGCGTCAGACCACGGTATCCATGCAGCATGGCGGCAGCAGCGTCGATACATGGGTGCTGTCGAGCCAGCCCAGCTCTACGTTCACGCTGCTGCCTTCGCCGATGCAGCCCGCCGACCTCACGCGCAAGCATCGCACGGTATCGAGCCGCGCCGCGGAGAACCTGTTCTGGGCGGGCCGCTATGGGGAGCGTGCGGAAAACAACGTGCGGCTGCTGCGGCTGATTCTCGGCTCGCTCGAAGGCAACGACGCCGACGCGATGTTCGCGACGCTGGTCGAACTCGCGACATGGTGCGGCCTCGTGCAGCCTGGCGACCTGGCGTCGCCGCACGGGCCGGCCTCGCCGCAGACCTTCGAGCGCGCGCTCGTCGCGAATCTCGGCGAGAGCGCGGGCAGTGTCAGCATCAGCCAGAACCTCAACTGCCAGGCGCGCGCGAACGGCGAGGTGCGCGGGCGGTTGTCGAATGATCATTGGCGCATGATCCTCGCGGCGCGCAACGACTTTCAGGACGCGTTGCAGGTGTTGCTGCCTGCCGTGGGCGCGGGCAACGGCGGCGCGGGTGCCGCGAGCAGCGGCAGTGCGTTCGATCGCTACGATCGCGTGACGCTCGCGAACGCGCTCGAACATCTGTCGGTGCAGCTATCGGCGATCAGCGGCGCGCAGGGCGACCGCATGACGCGCGATGAAGCATGGCGGCTGCTGTTCGTCGGGCGTCATATCGAACGCGTCGCGACGATGGCCGCGTTCATGCGCGGCGTCGCCGCGAACGGCCAGCTCGCGACGCCGGCCGGCTTCGATCTGCTGCTGCAAATGTTCGACAGCACGCTCACGTATCGCTCGCTGTACCCGGGGCGTTTCGAAGTGCCCGCGCTGCTCGATCTGCTGGTGATCGAACCGCACAATCCGCGCGGCATTTATGGCGTGTACGAACGGCTGCGCAACAAGCTCGGCGAGATCGCCGTCGCGGCGGCCAGCGTTCGGCATCGGCCGTTCGCGGAGCTGCTGCCGCCGGTGGAGATGCTGCCGTCGCTCGGATCGCTGTGCGAGGTCGACGAACATGGCTCGTATGGCAAGCTGATTGCGCTGTGCGATCAGATCGGCGGCTTCGCCAATGCGGCCGCGCATGAGATCAGCGCGCGCTATTTCAGTCACGCGACCACGGTCGCCTCGCAGGTGTGGGTATGAAGCACGCATCGACGGTGCTGTCCGTTTCTCATCGCACTACCTACCATTACTCGACGTATGTCGAAACCGCGCAGCATCTGGCGACGATCCGGCCGCTCGCGTGTCCGTGGCAGCACGTGATCTCGCGCAGCGAGCGAATCGAGCCGGAGCCGTCGTATCGGCATAACCGCATCGATGCGTTCGGCAACGACGTGCTGTACTTCGCGCTCGATACACCGCACGAGCGTCTGCAGCTCGTCAGCGAGACCACGGTCGCGCTGACGCCGCGCTGGACCAACCTCGACGCCGCGGCGACCCCGCCCTGGGAGACGGTGGCCGAGGCGCTGCGGTTTCGCGTGGGAGGCGCGTTCCGTCCCGAGGCGGAGTATTGCTTCGCGTCGCCGAATATTGCACTGCGGCCGTCGCTGCGCGCGTATGCGTTGCCGAGCTTCACGCCGGGCCGGCCGCTCGTCGCCGGCGCGATCGATCTGATGCATCGCATTCACGAGGACTTCGCGTACAAGCCGTCGGCGACGCTGTTCGATACGCCGGCCGAACGCGCATTCGAGCTGAAGAGCGGGGTGTGCCAGGATTTCGCGCAGGTGATGATCGGCTGCCTGCGCTCGCTCGGTTTGCCCGCGCGCTACGTCAGCGGCTATCTGCGCAACGATCCGCCGCCCGGCCATCCGCGTCTGATTGGCGCGGATGCTTCGCACGCGTGGGTGTCGGTGCATTGTCCGGCCAGCGGCTGGATCGATCTCGATCCGACCAATGACGTGCTCGCCGATCTCGATCATGTGACGCTCGCGATCGGGCGCGATTACAGCGATGTGTCGTTGCTGCGCGGGACGATTCTCGGCGGCGGCGCGCATCGGATGGAAGTGGGTGTGACGGTGCTGGCGTTGTGAAGCGGGCGCGGCTCGTCGCAGGTACTCGACTGAGTTCGGCCATAATGGAGGAAACGTCGCCGGAGTTCACCCGCTCATGAAGTCTCTTTGCTTCGCAGCATTTCTCGTTTTCGCTGCCGGCTGCACGTCGACCTCGCCGCCGGCGAGTCCTCAGGCGGCGCACGATACGAACGCCTACCTGCTGCACGGTCCCGACGCCGCTGCGAGACCACCGCGACTCACCGTCGGCACCAGCTATTCCGACACGCAACTGATACTGCCGTGGTTCCTCAACGACATTATTAACTTCGTGAACTATCGCTAGTCTGGAAACTTTTTTCCAGAAAGCGTTCACAGCCAGCGACGCACAGACGCCTTGTAGGCCAGGTATTCCGACGGAAAGCGGCTTTCCAGATAGCGCTCTTCCCGCGGGATGACCACGAGTGACATCAGCGCCACCGCCGGCACGAGGGTGAGCAGTAGCCAAAGACTGTTGACCGAGAACGCAATGCCTAACTGGAGCAGCGAAAAAGCCAGGTAGATGGGATTGTGGCTGCATCGAAAGGGCCCCTTGCTGACGATAGCGGTGGTGGGCCGATTTCCCGGCACGGGGGTGTCAGCGGCCCGAAGCGTGCGCACGGCCCAGAGAAACAGCACGACAGCGACCAGCACTGCGCTGCCCCGAGTGGCCCGCTCACTGTATGAGGCACAAGCTGCACTGGCCATGCGAAATGCAGCAACACGCCAAGGGCGATTGCACTCAGGTAGACAAAAGGCGGCCGTATGATCCCCGGGTTTGCGACTGGCGGCACCATCGCTGGCTCCGCCTTTTCGTTGCGGTCCTCGCTTGCCATATCCGCCTCCAACTCTCGCTGCAGCTCGACCCCTCGATTACGACGCACCGGGATTGGCGCCATAGCCCACGCTGCCGCTCCTGGCCGAAGCCAGCATTCATCTCGTGTCTGCCAGAAATCGCCGCACTTCGGCTGCTAACCAGTCGCGCAGCGCGCAGACCTTGGGATGATCGCGATTGCCGACGCGATAGACCAGATCATAGCCGCGCTCGACTTTCAGGCGAATGTCGGGAAACGGCGCGACGAGGCGTCCAGCCACGATGTCATCGCCTACCAGGGCGCTGCGTCCGAGAGCTACGCCTTCGCCACGAATGGCTGCCTCGATGGCCATGCTTCCGTGACTGTATGCGGGACCTCGACCTCTGCGGTTCCTGTCCACGTCCGCGTAGGCGAACCACTGTTCCCAATTGGCCAACATCCGGTCTTCATGCAGCAGCGTGCAGCGTGTGAGATCAGCCGGAGTCGTCAACCCGCCGACTTCTTCGCGGTAGCTGGGGCTACAAACCGGTGTCACGGTTTCTTCGAGAATCCGTTCGGACTGCACGCGAGGATAGCGACCCCCGCCGTAACGCACGGCTGCGTCGACCTGCCCATCGTCCAGATCGACATTGCGATCGATCACGTCGAGATGCACATCGAGTTCCGGATGAATCGCCTTGAAGCGATGAAGGCGCGGCGCCAGCCACTTGGTCGCGAACGAAACGCTGGTACTGATCGTCATGCTTGCGAGGCTGTCGTGTCCGCGCAGGCTCTCGGCTTCCCTCGTCAGCTCGCCCAGTAGTCGAGCTACAGCAAAGTGAAACTCGGTTCCCGCATCGGTCAGGATGATCCGGCGCGTGAGGCGGCGGAACAGCGGAACACCGAGATGATTCTCGAGCGTCTTGATGTGCCGGCTCACTGCGCCGTGGGTCACGTGCAGTTCCTCGGCGGCCAGCGTCATGCTCAGTAGTCGCGCAGTCGCTTCGAACGCGCGCAGGGTTTGCAGCGGTGGAAGCCGATCGAACATGATGGGCCGTTATGTGTGAGTTTTGCTCACGCATTATATGACGACAAATCGTTTGTCAACGATCCGCGCGGCCGCGAATATCTCCATTCAATGTCTTTTTCGCACCAACGCCCATGTCGAGCCCAAGCCTGAGTGATGCCCGTTCCGGGGTGGTCGTCAATGACCACGCAGCCAAGACGATCACGATGCGGAGTTTCGGCGCATTGCTGGTCCTCGCGGTGATGTGGGGACTATCCATACCGGTGACCAAACTGGGACTCGAGTCGCTACCCCCGCTGACGCTCACCGCAATGCGTTTTGCCGTAGCCGTGCCGCTACTGCTCATCTTCGCGGTGGGCCGGCATCCGTTGCCGCGGCACGCATGGCCGCGCGTCGCCATGCTAGGCGTGCTGGGCATCGGCATCGGACAGGTCGCGCAGACCTTTGGCGTCTCGGGCACCTCGGCGTCTGTCGGCACCATCATTTCCGCGACCATTCCGGTTTTTATCGTGTTCTTTGCGGCGCTGCGCCTCAAACAGCATGTATCGGGTTGGCAAAAGCTGGGACTGCTAGCGGCATTCGCGGGCATCGCGTTGGTCGCGTTCGCCCGCGAGCACGGCGCAGCGACGCTGTCCGATACCACTGCGGGCGGCGCGATTTGCGTGCTGCTGTCGGCGCTCGCGATTGCGTTCTATTACGTCTGGAGCGTCGAACTCACGACCGCATATGGCACTGCGACGGTTGCAGCCTGGAGCACGCTGTTCGGTTTCGTTGCACTGCTGCCGTGGGCGGCGTGGGAGATGTGGCACGTTCCATTTCACGTTACCACGCAGGGTGTATCAGCCGCGGTATATCTCGGGGTGATCGTGACTGTTGCCGGCCTGTTCATGTGGCTCAACCTGCTGCGTATCGTTCCGGCGCGGGTTGCCGCGAGCGTTCAGTTCCTCCAGCCGATCTTCGGCATTGCCGCTGCATCATTCATGTTCGGCGACAGGGTCGGCCCATCGTTCGTGGTCGGCGTGGCTCTCGTGCTGGCCGGACTCGCGCTCACGATGGTTTCTCGCAACGAAGCGGGTAACCGCGCTTGAAACAGGAACGTCCGCTAGCCAGCGAAGCGGACTGTCGAGTCAGGTGTTCGCAGACAATAGCCTGCGCCGCGTACCGTCACGATCCGTCCTGCTCCGATTTTTCGTCGCAAGCCACACACCTGCACTTCGATGGCATTGCTGGCGATTTCCTCGCGTGGATCGCATATCCTCGCTTCAAGTTCCGAGCGAGTGAAAACGCGCGCCGGATCTTCGATCAGCGCCTGTAGCAGAGCGAACCCGCGCGGCGCCAGCGTGAGCGGTTCTCCATGCAGGGTGACTCGATGAGAGGCTGCATCCAGCATGAGGCCATCGTACGCGAGAACGGGAACCGTCCGTACCACTCTGCGACGCGTCAACGCACGTACGCGCGCCGCAAGTTCATCGACGTCGAATGGTTTGACCAGGTAATCGTCCGCGCCTGCGTCGAGTGCGGCAATACAACTTTTCAGTTCCCTCTGTGCCGTCACGATGATGATCAGGGCATCGCCACCGCACTCTCGATAACGCTTCAGCGCGTCAATAAGGTTGATTCCCGACAGGTCAGGGTCGAGCATGATGAGGTCGTACATGCAGTCCGGCCAACTCATGGGCTCGCCAACGACACTCATCCAATTGATGGTATGGCCCGCACGTCGCAACGTATCGACGACCGGTCCAGCGATCAACTCATCCTTTCCCATCAACAGCAACTGCATGGCAACAGATCCCTTGAATGCGCGTCGGTTGTTCGTCTTGTCGGTTCGGCGCGATCGTAAGGTAACCATGCTGAAGAATTGCTTAAGAGAAGCGGACTGGCTGTTCGCGAGTAACGCAAACGTTCGCTACCGCACCGATTGCTCGAAAGCTTTTGCGGACACTCCTGACGAATGGACCCTTTCGATACCGCAATCCAAGCTTTCCTGACGCACATGGCGCTGAATTGCGCCATGTTGAATCACGCCATAAGAATCATCGCGGACCTATACACATTCAAGGGTTTGGTGCTCATACCAGTATTGTGGTGGATATGGTTCAAACCCAGCCAGCGTGGTGATTGGGAGCGTGAAATGGTCGTCGCGACGATCGCGAGCGGCCTTCTTGCGCTCGCGATATTCAGGCTTATTGCCCATTATTTGCCATTCCGAATACGGCCTCTGTTTAATCCTGAGCTACACCTGAGTTTTCCGTCGGGTGGTCTGGAAGCGGCCGTGTTGCCAGCCTGGAGCTCCTTCCCAAGTGACCACGCGATGCTGTGGATTTCGGTCGCAACCGGGATCTTTCTGGTGTCGCGCCGCGCCGGTGTGCTCGCGCTTTTATACACCGCGATCTTCATATGTCTGCCTCGCGTTTATCTCGGATGGCACTATCCGACCGACATAATCGCGGGGGCGGCGATTGGCGCGACCATCACATGGATAATGACTCGGGACGCCGTTAGAACACGTATTTCAGTGCCGATTCTGGGGTGGATGCACAGATTTCCCGGGCCGTCTTATATGCTGTCGTTTGCTTTATGTTTCGAATTGGTAACACAGTTCAACGAGTTACTCGTTCTGGGGCGGTCGATATTACAAGGCTCATGAGTTGAAAGCGGTCGCCGCTAGCGCGGCCGTACCGTAATCGCCAAATGGTTGCCAGAAATGGCGGCCAGACCACAGGTACTCCTGCAGACCGGCAATCAGCGCCCATTTTGGGTACTCGCCGTGCGGCTCTTCACATGATCGATGAACGCACGCAGCTTCGGCATGATCTGCCGGCGGCTCGGATAGTAGAGAAACACGCCAGGGATCATCGGCGCATACGCCTCCAGAACGCGCACGAGCTTTCCGGTTCGCAACCCCTCGGCGGCCATCGGCTCGGGTAGCTGAGCAAGGCCGATGCCTGCGTTCGCCGCACCCAGCATGCCCAGAAAATCGCTGGCGATGAAAGGACCGGAAACGGCGACTTCGATCGGCTGGCCGTCGTCGTTGAACGACCACGACGCGAGCGCGCCGTTGGAGCGCCGCCAGCGAATGCAGGCATGCGTACGCAGATCGTCGATGTGCTCGGGGTGGCCGCGCGCCGCGAAATAGCCGGGACTTCCCACCACGACGAAGCGGAATGGCGCCGTCAACGGCACCGCGACCATGTCGGCGGCAACGAACTGGCCCAGCCGGATGCCGGCGTCGAACCCTTCCGCCGCGAGATCGATCAGCTCCTTGCTGGCCGCAATCTCCACCTCGACCTCGGGATTGGCCTCGCAGAACGACGCGATCAGCGGCTCCAGCAGGATCGGCACGACCGCGCGTGGCACCGAAAGACGCAACAGGCCGGACGGCCGCTCGCCGAGTCCGCGCGCCACCTCGCTGGCGGCGACGAGTTCCTCGAAAGCGGGCTTGGCGCGCGCCAGAAAGCGCTCGCCGGCTTCGGTCAAGCCGACGCTGCGCGTCGTGCGAATGAAAAGCGTCGCGCCGATGCGCGCTTCGAGCACGCGCACCGCCTGACTGATCGCCGACGGCGTCACGCCGAGCGCCGCGGCGGCGCCGCGAAAACTGCGATGCTCGGCCACGCTGAGGAAGACCTCGACGCCGTCGAGTGCACCCTGCCTGACTGTGAAGTTCTGCTTCATAGCCTGTCAACATTGTGAGGAATAGTCGCTCGCGCGAGACGATGGTACACCTATCACCTGCGCATCCAACATTCGACAGGAGGCATCATGTCAGCGCGGCTTCTCTTTCAGATGCATCTCGTTCTGGGCTACGTTGCCTGGTTGTTGTGCTTCCGCACCTACGTGTGGCCGAAGCTCAGGTCGATGGCGCCGTTCGACGCGCAACGCGCGATCGCCACCTTGCACAGCTTCCGTTTTTTCGGGCTCGCGTTCCTGCTACCCGGCGTCGTCAGTCCGCAACTGTCCGCGAGCTTCGCCGCGTTCGCCGCTTACGGAGATTTCGCCACGGGCGTGCTGGCGATGCTGGCCTTGCTGACGGCGCGGATACGGCCGCTTTTCTGGTCGTTCGTGGTTGCTTTCAATCTGGTCGGTATGGCCGATCTGCTTGTCGACTACTACCACGCGACAGCGGCCGATCTGCCCGCGCATTCAGGAGAACTGGGCGCCATGTACGCGATCCCGATCATCTATGTACCGACGCTGGCGATCACGCACGTTGCCGCCTTCTATCTGATGCTGCGCCCCCGGCTCAGGAGACTTCACGCCGCGCCCGCGGTGCGTCGCGACATATCCAAGGCGTAGCCTGCGTCACCTGCCGCAGTTCGGTAACCTAACGAAGAATCCAAGGCAGACATGGAACAGCATATTTCCGCCATCTACCTGCGTTATGCTGTCGGTCGTCGAGTCGATTGCTCGCGGCCTGAGCGACGCAGGTGCGCAAACCCGGCGTAACGTGGCCGGGTGGTGACCTTCACTGGCTTTTCCGGCTTTCGGGCATGCGACCTGATGCTCGCGTCCCTTCGCCAGGCGACGCGGGCCAACGCCCGGAACAACCACTGAACTCACCGAGGTGCCGACGTGAAATACCGCTTGCTCCTGCTGCCGCTCGTTCTCGCCGCGTGCGCGCAGACACCCGAAGTGACAGCGCCGGCTCCCACGGCGACCACGGCCGCGGCGAACCCGGCGGCGCCGACCGGCACCGATCAGCTGGCCCGCTACCACTGGCAGCTGAGCAACGCGATCGACAGCAACGGCAACCGCATCGATGCGCTGTTCGCCCGCCCGGACAAACCGGTGCAACTGGACTTCAGTCCGTATCGGATCACCGTCGTCAATAGCTGCAACAACATGGGAGCGGGTTACACGGTGAGGAAGGGGTATCTGCAGATCGGCCCGATGGTCACCACGATGATGGCCTGCAACGACCCCGCGCTTGCCGCACTCGACGATGCGATCTCGCAGCGAGTGCGCGGCAGCGTCAACGTGAACCTTCTCGCGCGCGACAACGGGCCGCGCCTGCAACTCGTCACGGATAACGGCGATACGCTGAGCTTTACCGGCGTGCCGACGGCCGAGACGCGCTACGGCGGCCCCGGTCAAATTGCATTCCTGGAGGTGGCGCCGCAGTCGGTGCCGTGCACCCATCCGTTGATGCCGGACGGGCAATGTCTGCTCGTGCGCGAACGTTTCTTCGACGAGCAGGGGCTGGCCACCGGCACGCCCGGTCCGTGGCAGCCGTTCAATCAGAATATCGAAGGCTATACGCACACGCCGGGCATCCGTAACGTGGTGCGCGTCAAGCGTTTTACGATCACGAACCCGCCCGCCGACGGACCGTCGGTGGCTTATGTACTGGACCTCGTGGTTGAATCGGAGAAGGTCGGGCAGTGATGCTTCTGCTAGCGTGCCGCCGGCCAGGCCGGCGGCACCGTTATTCCGCCTGCAACATCATCCCTTGTGAATCAGCCGCCCGAGCGGCGCGAGCGGTCCCACCGGCAAATACTCATACTTCATCAGCCCGTCGGCCACGAGCGGCAACGCGTCGAGTATCGACCTGGCCTCATCGACCGATGCGACGTTCATCAGGAAGATCGGTCCGGCCTTGTCGCGGAACCAGAACTGCTCGACCTTGCCGTCCAGATAGAACTGCAGAGTGGCCGGCACCTCGTGGGGCAAGTGCTGCTGGAGCTTGTCCGGGGTGAGGGTCGGTTGTGCGGATGCGATGGCGAAAACTTTCATCTGTGACCTCCTTGGTCGACGTTCGTTGCGATGTACAACGGAGTTCACTGTAGCCCTCGTCCGGAAAAAGCGGTATCGTCGCAAATGACAACTTTAGGGTCATTTACGCCATGCGCATCGCGATCCTCGCCCTGCAGGGGCTGTTCGATACCGGCCTCACCGTCATGCTCGACGCGTTCTCGCTCGCCAACCGGTTCGCGGCCGCGAAGATGGGCGGACGGCCGCACTTCGAGCTGTCGATCGTCGGCGTGCGCAAGAAGGTCCAGTCGGGGCAGGGGTTCGCGATCCCCGTGCAAGCGATCACCGCCGACCTAAAACCGGACTGGGTGGTCATTCCCGCGCTCGGCACCGGCACCCCGGAGCAACTGGTGCCGGCGCTCGAACGGCCGGACGTGCGCGACGCCAGGGAACAATTGCTCGCGTGGCATGCACAGGGCACGTTGCTTGCCGCGTCATGCATCGGCACGTTCCTCGTCGCGGAAACCGGGCTCCTCGATCATCGCGAAGCGACGACGACCTGGTGGCTGAGTCCACTGTTCCGGCAGCGCTATCCGGCGGTGCTGCTCGACGAGTCGCGCATGCTGGTGCCAACGGAGGTCGGGGTGACGGCGGGCGCGGCGATGGGGCATCTCGATCTTGCGCTGTGGCTGATCCGTCGCGCGAGCCCCGAACTGGCCGCGCTCGTGTCGCGGTATCTGCTCGCGGATCTGCGCTCATCGCAGGCGCCTTACATCATTCCCAACCACCTCGCTCAGGCCGATCCGCTGATTCAGCGTTTCGAGCGATGGGCGCGCGATCATCTGAAGGAAGGGTTCTCGCTGCAGCACGCGGCAGCCGCACTGGCGACGAGCGCGCGCACGCTGCAGCGTCGTTGCCAGGACGTGCTCGGCAAATCGCCGTTGGGGTACTTTCAGGATCTGCGTGTCGAGCACGCGCAGTCGCTGCTGCATGGCAGCGGCCTCGGCATCGACGCGATCGCGGCCGAGGTCGGGTATGTCGACGGTGCCACGTTACGCACGCTATTGCGCCAACGACTGGGCAAGGGTGTGCGTGATCTGCGAGCGGATTTGCGGTGAGGGCTCCCAGTGCGTGCGCAGAAAAACTTGACATCGTGCATATGCACACATAGACTTGATTGCATGAACCGCCCTGTCTCCTACGATGAATGCAACTGCTTCGCGCTGCGCCAGGCGGCGCGGCATGTCACGCAGATCTACGAGCGCCATCTCGGCAGCGTCGGGCTGACGGCTGCGCAGTTCACGATCCTGGCAAAGCTCGCGCGCACCCCGAACCTGCCGATGGCGGAGCTCGCGGACGCGATGGTCATGGAGCGCACCACCCTGGTCCGCGCAATGAAGCCGCTGCAGCGCGACGGTCTCGTGCTGGCCGAAGCGGCGGACCACGACAACCGCACGCTGCTGTTCAGCCTGACGGAAAAGGGCGTGACTACCTTCGATCAGGCCTCGGTCGCATGGCGCGCCGCGCAGGACGAGTTCGAAAAGAAGTTCGGTCGCGCCCGCGCGAAGACGCTGCGCGCGGAGCTGTTCAGCATCACCGACTAGATCGGCACCGGAGCCCGCCTCGGCGGGTTTTATAATGCCGCTTCATGTGCATATGCACTAACGAGCAAAAGGAAGGGAAGCGAATGGAAGCGCTCCTAGATGACGACTGCTTTGCGATCCGCCAGGCCGCGCGTCACGTATCGCAGATCTATGATCGGCATCTGTCGAATGTCGACCTGACCATCACGCAGTTTTCGCTGCTGGGGCGTCTGAAGCGCACCGGTCCGATGACGATGAAGCAGATCGCCGAAGCCATGCGCATGCAGCGCACCACGCTGGTCCGCACGATCCAGCCGCTGCGCCGCGACGGGCTCGTGTCGAGCGAGGCACTGGGTGCGGATGCACGCACGCTGCTGATCTCGCTGACACCCGAGGGCGAACAGCGGTTAGCCTCGGCCCGCGCGTACTGGTACGCCGCACAGGCCGAGTTCGAACACCGCTTCGGCGAGAAGCGCGCGGCCGCGCTGCGCAGCGAGCTATTTGCGATCACCACAGATTCGCTTTGACATAAACGCTGAAGGTAGCGGAGGCCGGCGCACCGCGCCGTTTTTTTCAACCTGAAGAGTGCATACGCACATATCGACATCATGTCCACAACTCCCTCGACCGTCGCGCCCCCGAGCGCGGTACAACCAGCCCGAGCGGCGCGGCGTATCCCGTGGATGCTGCTCGCGATCCTGTCCGTTCTCGTCGTGCTGGCGCTGGCCACGTCGTACTGGTTCTTCGTCGGCCGCTTCCTCGAGACGACCGATGATGCCTACGTCGGCGGCGACGTCACGGTGATGGCGCCAAAAGTCAACGGCTTCGTCACCGACGTGCTGGTGCGCGACAACGAGTTCGTGCATGCCAACCAGGTGCTGGTGCGTCTCGACGCCCGCGATTACGACGCGCGTCTCGCGCAGGCCAACGCGGAAGTGGAGAGCGCGCAGGCCGCCGTCACCGAGCTCGAAGCGAAGAAATCGCTGCAACTCGCGGCGATCAACGAGCAGGCCGCGGAGGTCCGCGCGTCGGGCGCCGAGCTGACGCGCAGCGCGGCCGACCAGATCCGCTACCGCGAGCTCGTGAAGGACGACGCAGTGTCGAACCAGGTCGTCGAGAAAGCCGATGCCGATCTGACCAAAGCGCGCGCCGCGGTCGATCGCAGCGGCGCGGCGCTGCTCGCGGCGCAACGCCAGATCGCGGTGCTCGACGCGCAGATCGGCGACGCGAAAGCGCGCATAGCGACCGCGCAGGCCGCGCAGCGCGTCGCCGCGTTGAACGTGGAATACACGACGATCCGCTCGCCGATCGACGGCTATGTCGGCAATCGGACCGCGCGCGTCGGGCTGCTCGCCAACACCGGCGTGTCGCTGCTGACCGTCGTGCCCGCGAGCGGCCTGTGGATCGACGCGAACTTCAAGGAAGACCAGCTGCGCAAGATGCGCGCGGGCGACAGCGTCGAGGTCCAGCTCGACGCGTCGAATACCACGCTGCATGGCGTGGTCGAAAGCCTTGCGCCGGCGACCGGCGCGACCTTCAGCGTATTGCCCGCGGAAAACGCGACCGGCAACTTCACGAAGATCGTGCAGCGCGTGCCGGTGCGCGTGCGCCTCGACGTGCCGAAGGACATGCAAGGCGTGTTGCGTCCCGGCCTCTCCGCGACGGTGAAAGTGCACGTCGATGCGGGCCATCCGGCCGCGCAGGGATGAACCGATCATGACCGACGTTCTCGACAACCCCGCCGACCAGCCGACCCGCACCAAGGTCTTCGCATTCGCGCTGATGTGCGTGGGCTTTTTCATGGCGACGCTCGATATCCAGATCGTCGCGTCGTCGCTGCGCGATATCGGTGGCGGGCTGTCCGCGAGTCAGGACGAACTGTCGTGGGTGCAGACCTCGTATCTGATCGCGGAGATCATCGTGATTCCGATGTCGGGGTGGCTCACGCGCGTGTTCTCGACACGGTGGCTGTTCACGTTTTCCGCGTTCGGCTTCACGGTGACCAGCATGCTGTGCGGGCTCGCATGGGACATCAACTCGATGATCCTGTTTCGCGGTCTGCAAGGCGCGCTTGGCGCCGCGATGATCCCGACCGTGTTTACGACCGCGTTCGTGCTGTTTCCCGGCAAGCAGCGTTTGATCGCATCGACGACGATCGGCGCGCTCGCGTCGCTGGCACCGACGATCGGCCCGGTGATCGGCGGCTGGATCACGTCGCAATGGTCGTGGCACTGGCTGTTCTATCTGAACCTGGTACCGGGCGTCGCCGTTACGCTGCTGGTGCCGAAGTACGTGCATATCGACAGGGTCGATCTGTCGCTGCTGAAGAAGGGCGACTACGTCGGCATCCTGCTGATGTCGGGTTTTCTCGGCTGCCTCGAATACGTGCTCGAAGAAGGGCCGCGCAAGAACTGGTTCGGCGACGACGTGATCGTGCTGTGCGCGTGGGTCGCGGCGATCTGCGGGTTTCTGTTCCTCGTGCATGCGTTCACCGCGAAGGAACCGATCGTCGACCTGCGCGCGCTGGCGCTGCGCAACTTCGGTATCGGCAGTCTGCTGTCGTTCATCACCGGGATCGGGATCTTCTGCACCGTGTTTCTGACGCCGGTGTTTCTTGCCCGCGTGCGCGGCTTCGATTCGTTGCAGATCGGCCTCGCGTTGCTATCGGTCGGCTGTTTTCAGTTGCTCGCGCTCGGCGCGTACTCGACGCTCGCGCGCTTCGTCGATATGCGCTTGCTGATGGTGTTCGGCCTCGCGCTGTTTGGCATCGGCTGCTATCTGTACGTGCCGTTGACGAACCAATGGGGCTGGCAGCAACTGCTAATTCCGCAAGCCTTGCGCGGAATCGGCCAGCAGTTCTGTATTCCGCCGATTGTGACGATGGCGCTCGGCGCGTTGCCGCCGTCGCGGCTGCGCTCCGCGAGCGGACTGTTCAATCTGATGCGTAATCTCGGCGGCGCGATCGGCATCGCGGTCAGCAGCACGATGTTGAACGACCGTCTGAATCTTCACTACGAACGGCTCGACGAACATCTGAACGCGGGCCGTCCGGTCGTCGAATCGATCTTGCAGAAGCAGGCCGAGTATTTGTCGGCAGTCGGCGGCAACGTATTGAATGCTGCGAATGCGGGGCTGGCCGAATTGCACGAGGCATTGATGCGCGAAGCGCTGGTGCTCGCGTTTTCCGACGCCTTTCTGGCGGTTGCGCTGTGCTTCGTGGTCGCTTTGCTGAGCGTGCTGTTTTCGCGGCCGTTCGGCAACACCGCGCCCCCGCCCGATGCCCACTAGGAGTCCAACATGAAACGGATGGCGATGAAATTAGTGGCGAGCGCGGCATTTTTGACGCTCGCGGCCTGCGCGGTGCACCCGGCCACGCACGCGGATTTGCCGCATGCGGTGCAGACGCTGGCGCCGGCCGCCTGGAGCGTCGACGCACCGCAGGATAGCGTGAACACCGATGCCTGGTGGGCGCAATTCGGCGACCCGGTCATGCATCAGCTGATCGAATCGGTGTTGACCGGCAACCTCGACGTGCAAGCCGCGGCCGAGCGCGTGAAACAGTCGCAGGATCTGGTGACGCAGAATCGCGCCGCGCTGCTGCCGGAGCTGAATGCGAACGCGGGCGCTTCGATCGAGCGGCAGAACACGCCGCCGCCGCTCGGCTATGTGCGCCAGGCCGGCTTCGGCCTCGCCGCGAGCTGGACCCCGGACGTGTTCGGCGGCGAACGACTCGCGGTGCTCGCGTCGCAGGCGCAGGTGTCGGGTAGCGTTGGGGCGCTGAACCAGTTGCGGCTCGCGCTCGCGGCGAACACGGCGGCAGCATATATCGATCTGCGCTGGGCGCAGGCGCAATTGCAGATCCTCGACGACAACGAGCAAATCCGCAGCCGCGCGCTGAAGCTCACGCAGGCGCGTCTGCATTACGGACTGTCGACCCAGCTCGACGTCGCCCGCGCGCAGAATCAGTTGCAGGATTTGCAGGCACAGATTCCGCGCATGCAATCGACGGTCCAGCATCAGCTGAGCCTGATCGCCGTGTATTCGGGGCGTACGCCGGAAAGTCTGGATACGCTGCTGCTTTCCAGCGCGCGCGAGATTCCGGTGCCTGCGCAAAGCGCGCCGCAGGTATTGCCGTCCGACGCGTTGCTGCATCGGCCCGACGTGCGCACCGCTTATGCGCTCGTCGAACAGCGTGCGGCGGAAGTGGGAGTATCGAAGGCCCAGCGCTATCCGCAGTTCAAGATCAACCTGACGAATGGGCTGCTCGCATCGTCGTACCTTGGCTTGCCGACGCTGACCGACAATCTGTTCAGCGCCGCGTTGAATGCAACGAGCCCGATCTTCAACGCCGGGCGCATCACCGCGAACATCGACGCGAGCGAGAGCCGCATGCGCGAATCGCAGCTCGGCCTGCAGCAGACGATGCTGCAGGCGCTCAAGGAGGTCGAGGACAATCGAAGCGATCTCGTCAGCGGCGCGGCGCAGGTGCAGCGCCTGGCCGGTGCGCTCGATGCGTCGAATCATGCGCTGCGTCTGTCGACCGAGTTGTATAAGGGCGGCGCGTCGAGCTTCCTCGACGTGCTCGACGCGCAGCAAGCGTATCTGCGCGATTCGGAATCGCTGAATCAGGCCCGGCGCGAGCACGCGCTTTCGGCGATCGCGCTGTACCGGTCGCTGGGGGGCGGGTGGGAGCAGGGAGAAACGGTCGCGTCCGGACAGTAAGGCACGCGTCAGCGCGATTGCAGCCAGAAGGCGCGGGACTTCGAAAGCGTCCGCGCCACAGTCGAGCCTCCCCGGAACCGATTCCCAATCTTTGCTACATTCTGCACAAGAAGCACGCGGCAACATCGGGATGCGTCCACCAGCGACGCGCATGATCGGCAAACCGAAATCTTTCAAGAGGCTCAAGATGCGAATTCTGGTAGTAGGGGCAGGCGCGGTTGGCGGTTATTTCGGCGGACGTCTGGCGGCGGCGGGGCAGGACGTGACCTTCCTCGTACGCGCCGGTCGCGCGGAAAAGCTGCGGCGCGACGGCCTCGTCATCAACAGCCCACGGGGCAATCTCCAGTTGCGCGACGTGAAGACGATCCTGGCCGGTGTCGCCAGCGAGCCGTTCGACCTCGTGCTGCTGAGCTGCAAAGCCTACAGTCTCGACGACGCGATCGATTCGTTCACGCCATTCGTCGGCGAAGAAACGCTGATCCTGCCGATGCTCAACGGCATGCGCCACATCGAGGTGCTGAGCGCGCGCTTCGGTAAGGAGCGCGTGCTCGGCGGCCAGTGTGTGATCGCCGCGACGCTCAATGCGGAGCAGCACATCATGCATCTGAACGACATGCAGGCGATTACGTTCGGCGAACTCGTGGGCGGCACCTCGGAGCGCACCCAGGCGATTGCCGATGCGATGTCGGGCGCGAAGTTCGACGTCGCGGTCAGCGACAACATCCTGCTGCGCATGTGGGAGAAATGGGTATTCCTCGCCACGCTGGCCGGCACCACCTGCTTGATGCGCGGTTCGGTCGGCGATATTCTGGCCGCGCCTGACGGCAAGCGCGTGATCGAGAAGCTGCTCGGCGAATGCCGCGCGGTGGCCGAACACAATGGCTTCACGATGGACGCGGACTTCGACGCGCGCGCCATCCAGGTGCTTCTGACGCCGTCGCCGCTGACCGCGTCGATGCTGCGCGACGTCGAAAACCGCTCGCACACCGAGGCGGATCATATTCTCGGCGACTTGATCACGCGCGGCGGCGACGCGCAAAAGGGCGAACACGCGTTGTCGCTGCTGCGCATCGCCTATAGTCATCTGAAGACGTACGAAGCGCGCCAGACCCGCACTTCCTGACGGCTCGCCGCGGTCGGCGCGAACGCGGACCGGGCGAACGGCGCGCCGCGCATGAGCGCCGCCGCAACCTGACGATCGGAGGTCAAGCATGCCGACTCCCACTGGATCGGTGCCCGCGCTCAGCGCCGCTTCCGCGACCGTGTTCTCGATCGGCATCGTGTTTCTCGGCTACTGGGGCATGTATGAGCCGACCGCCTGGCACAAGGCCGACATCGTAGTCTTCGTGCTCGCGTTGGCCGGCTTCGCGTGCCTCGGCCTCGTGCCGTGGATGGCGACGAGCCCCGTCGAGCCGGAGAATAGCGACTCACGCGTGCGGATCGCGCGGCATCTGTTTCTCGCGGGCGTGACCTCGATCTGGCTCGCGGTGGCGGTTTCCGTCATCTTCTAAAGCCTCGCGACTGCCAGGGCGCGCCGCTTACTCCGGCATCTTCCTGAACGACACCGCAATCCGGTTCCAGCCGTTGATCGCAACGATCAGCAGCGTCAGGTCGCTGATTTCCTGCTCGCTGAAATGCGGCTTCACTGCTTCCCATACCGTATCCGGTACGCGCGTTTGCGCGATCAGCGTCACCGCCTCTGTCCATTCGAGCGCCGCGCGTTCGCGCGCGGTGAAAAACGGCGCTTCGCGCCACGCGGCCACCGTCGCGAGACGCCGTTCGGTTTCGCCGTGCTTGCGCGCGTCGCTCACGTGCATGTCGAGGCAGAACGCACAGCCGTTGAGCTGGGACGCGCGAATCCGCACGAGTTCGGCGAGCGTCTTGTCGATCGTGCTCTTGCCGATCGTTTCCTCGAGCGCGAGCATCGCGCGCGTGCCGCTCGGGCTGGCCTTGTAGAAGTCGAGACGTGCTTGCATCAGAGAGTCCTGGTGAGTGTGCGAGGGGCGTCCAGATGGGCGTCCGTGGAGGTAAGCTTACGTTCGGCACTGGTCGTTCGAAATAACCATTTCGCCGTTATTTGAGGTAACCACCCGAATGGACATTCACATCGCGGTCGAAGGCCATCACGATCTGTCCGGACAGATTTATCGGCAGTTGCGCGCGGGCATTCTCGAAGGGCGGCTCGCCGGCGGCACGCGTCTGCCGTCCACACGCGATCTCGCGACCCAGCTCGGCGTGTCGCGCAAGACCACGCTCGATGTTTTCGAGCGGCTGCTGTCCGAAGGCTACCTGAGCGCGTGCGCCGGTTCGGGCACCTTCGTCGCCGACGGGCTCGAACGGCTGCCCGCCCAGCGCTCCGCGCAGGCGCGCGCGGCGGCTCGGTCGCGCGAGCGGGACGCCGCGCAAGCGAAAGCCGCCGCACGCGCGCAGCCGCTGTGGGAACAGATGCCCCACAGTCTGCCGTTGCCGCGGCCGTCGGTGCCGTCGCCGCTCGACTTCATCGGCGGCGCGACCGACAAGACGCTGTTTCCCTTCGACGTCTGGCGCCGCTGCGTGAATCACGCGCTACGCGGCCAGGCGCGCAGCCCCGGCACCTATCGCGAGGCCGCCGGTGAGCAGCAGCTGCGGCTCGCAATTTCGCGCTACCTCGCCTTCAACCGCGCGGTGTCGAGCAACTGGGACGACGTGATCGTCACGCAGGGCGCGCAGCACGCGCTCGATCTGATCGCGCGCATCACGTTGCGGCCCGGCGACATCGCGGCCATCGAAGACCCCGGCTACCCACCCGCGCATGCCTGCTTCACGGTGACGGGCGCGCGCGTGGTGCCGGTTCCGGTCGATAACGAAGGCCTGATCGTCGGCAAGCTGCCGGACAAGGCGCGGCTCGTCTACGTGACGCCTTCGCATCAGTTTCCGCTCGGCATGCCGATGAGCCTCGAGCGTCGCGTCGAACTGCTCGAATGGGCGCAAAAGCGCGGCGCGGTCATCATCGAGGACGACTACGACTGCGAGTACCGTTTCGAGGGCCGGCCGATGGAGCCGCTGAAGAGCCTCGATCGCGCCGGTCTCGTCGCCTATGTCGGCACGTTTTCGAAGACGATCTTCCCCGAGCTGCGCATCGGCTACCTGGTGCCGCCGGCGTCGTTGCACGGCCCGCTGCTGAAGGCGCGGCAGATCGCCGATTGTCACGGCTGCACGCTGACGCAGACGGCGCTCGCGGCGTTCATGCTCAATGGCGACTTCGCGCGTCATCTACGGCGCATGCACAAGGCTTATGCGGCGCGCCGCGCGATGCTGCTCGAGCATCTGCAAGGCGACCTCGCGCGCTGGTTCGAACCGATCGTGCCGACTGCCGGCATCCATCTGGCGGCGCGGCTGAAGGAGCCGTTGGCGTCGCTCGGCGAAGAGGCGCTCGTGGCCGCCGCGCGTGAAGCGTCGATCGGCCTCTATGGACTCGCGCCATTTCACCATCGCGTGACACCGCAGCCTGGGCTGATGTTCGGCTATGGCAGCATCGCGGCCGAGCATATCGACACGGCGCTGACGAAGCTCGCCGGCATCCTGCCGCGCATCGCACGCTGAAACGGAACCCGGCGCAAGCAAGGCGTAGGCATCGTCGCAGCGTCGGGGTTGCGTTGCTTGACGTGTCAAACGAAGAAAATGCCTTGAT
Source organism: Paraburkholderia sp. JPY465 (assembly GCF_050436725.1). NCBI lineage: Bacteria > Pseudomonadati > Pseudomonadota > Betaproteobacteria > Burkholderiales > Burkholderiaceae > Paraburkholderia > Paraburkholderia sp. JPY465. The sequence continues at coordinate 783,773 of NZ_JBNDMT010000002.1, read as the reverse complement.
TCAAGGGACGAAAACACCAGCCCGCCTCGCCACGACCGCCTCGAAACCGCCGCCGAAACGAACTGTAACGAGCGTTACTCCTGCATGTTGAAGACCTCGCGGCACACGTTTTAGCCGCTAAAACAGGTGCTAAAACGTGTTGGACCGTTGGCGCCACGCAAAAAACTTCATCGCAATACATAAAAGAGTCGCGCAAATCGCTTTAGCGCTTGTAGAATCCGGCGTTGAAGCGTGCGCATACGGTGTGCGCTTCGAGCAATTCACTGACCACAACAGGTAGGAGAAACATGCCGACTTCCGCAAAAAAGGTGGCCAAGAAGGCTGCTGCCCCGGTACCGACCAAGAAGGTTGCTGCAAAGAAAGTCCCTGCGAAGAAAGCCGTCGCAGCCAAGAAGGTCGCCGTGAAGGCGTCTGGCGCACCGACGCCGATCAAGGACACCTTCACGAAGGCCTCGTTGGCAGCTCACATCGCTGAACGTGCTGCAGTGGAACCGAAGACCGCCAAGGCTGTGCTGGCCGCGCTCGAAGACACGATCCTCGGCACGGTGCATAAGAAAGGCGCTGGCGAATTCACGCTGTCGGGTCTGCTGAAGATCGTCGTGCAGGCTGTGCCGGCGAAGAAGAAGCGCTTCGGCAAAGACCCGTTCACGGGTGAAGAGCGCTGGTTCCCGGCCAAGCCGGCAAGCGTGCGCATCAAGGCACGCGCGCTGAAGAAGCTGAAGGACGCAGCGGCTGCCTAAGCGCGTTGCGCTCACGCTCATGCGTCGGCATGGCGCGGCTGTGCTTAACCATGCCTGACATTTGAGTGCGTGAAAAAGCGCCTGCATGCAGGTGATCGAAGTCCCCGTGGATGAGAATCCGCGGGGACTTTTTTTATGCGCTCGCTGCGTAGCGCTCATCGCACCTATTGGCGAAACGGCGGGCGCGACTCTCATAGTGTGCTCCCTGATGGCGCGCGCGCACCTGACTGGCGCATCATGATCCACGACAGTACGATCAACGCAATTCGACGCCCTGCGGATGCGCCGCTAGCGTGCACGTCGACGCGCATCATCACGACATATTCAATGGCATAACGCTTGCTTGATCAAGGTCGAATACCGAATGCGCAGCGCATTCGCCTTTATTCGACAAACAAGACTGGGGCTGACATGCGATGCTATGACGAGATGCGCTATCACGACGATGGCGTACGGCCGCATTACGCGCGCTTCGAGCGATGGTTGGATAGCCAGGGCAACGAAGCGATCGCACGCAAGCGCGCGGAAGCGGACCTGCTGTTCAGGCGCGTCGGCATCACGTTCGCGGTGAACGGCGACCTGTCCGGCACCGAGCGGCTGATCCCCTTCGATCTGATTCCGCGCATCATTCCGCGCGGCGAATGGCAGACGCTCGAAGCGGGTTTGCGACAGCGCGTGCAGGCTCTCAATCTGTTCATCCACGACGTCTATCACGATCGCAACATCGTGCGCGCGGGCATCGTGCCGGCCGAGCAGGTCTATACCAACGCGCAGTATCGTCCGGAGATGCAGGGCGTCGACGTGCCGCTCGGTGTTTACGCGCATATCGCCGGCGTCGACGTGGTGCGCGCCGGCGACGAAGGCGAGTTCTACGTACTCGAAGACAATCTGCGTGTGCCGTCGGGCGTGTCGTACATGCTCGAAAACCGCAAGATGATGATGCGGCTCTTCCCCGAACTGTTCGTGCAGAACCGCATCGCGCCGGTCGCGCATTACCCCGATCTGCTGCTCGATACGCTGCGCTCGGTCGCGCCGGAAGGCGTCGACGATCCGGTCGTCGTCGTGCTGACGCCGGGCATGTACAACTCCGCGTATTTCGAGCATACGTTCCTCGCGCAGCAGATGGGCGTCGAGCTCGTCGAAGGCAAGGATCTGTTCGTCGACGACAACTACGTGTTCATGCGCACCACCCAGGGACCGAAGCGCGTCGACGTGATCTACCGGCGCGTCGACGACGACTTTCTCGATCCGCTCGCGTTTCGCGCCGACTCCGCGCTCGGCGTGCCGGGTTTGCTGACCGCGTATCGCGCCGGCCGCGTCGCGCTCGCCAATGCGATGGGCACCGGCATCGCCGACGACAAATCGATCTACCCGTACGTGCCCGACATGATCGAGTTCTATCTCGGCGAAAAGCCGATTCTGAACAACGTGCCGACCTATCAGTGCCGCAAGCCCGAGGACCTCGCCTATACGCTCGCGCATCTGCCGGAGCTGGTGGTCAAGGAAGTGCACGGCGCGGGAGGCTACGGGATGCTGGTCGGCCCGGCCGCGACCAAGGCCGAGGTCGAGGCCTTCCGCGAGCGGCTGATCGCGCGTCCGGCCGGTTATATCGCGCAGCCGACGCTGGCGCTGTCCGCGTGTCCGACCTTCGTCGAAGCGGGCATCGCGCCGCGCCATATCGACCTGCGGCCGTTCGTGCTGTCGGGCAAGAGCACCACGATGGTGGCGGGCGGTCTCACGCGCGTCGCGCTGCAGCAGGGCTCGCTCGTCGTCAATTCATCGCAGGGAGGCGGGACCAAGGATACCTGGATGGTCGACTGATGCGCGGCAAGCGGCACGCAATGCGCGTGCGCCGCCGTCGCTCAACGGATAACCAGCGCGGACTTTCGTCGCCGACGAAGGCCTCGCGCGTTCAGATCACAGACATGGAACGCCGTCATGCTTAGCCGAACCGCCGATCACCTCTTCTGGATGGCCCGCTATATGGAGCGCGCGGAGAACACCGCGCGCATGCTCGACATCAACCTGAAGGCGCAACTGCTGCCGCAGACGCCCGAACAGGAGGCTCGCGCGCAGCGCTCGGTGCTGCGCATCTCCGAGCTCGAAAGCGCCTTCGCGCAGCGTTACGACGAACCGACGCTCGAGCACGTGCTCGACTTCATGGTCGCCGACGCGAGCAATCCGTCGAGCATTCATTCATGCCTGCAGGCCGCGCGCGAAAACGCCCGCGCGGTGCGCGGCACGCTGACGACCGAGTGGTGGGAAACCATCAACGACACGTGGCTCGAATTCAACGAGCGGCTTGCGAGCGGGCAGGCCGCGAGCAATCCGGGCTCGTTGTTCGAATGGGTCAAGTTCCGCTCGCATCTGTCGCGTGGCGTGACGATCGGCACCGCGCTGCAGGACGACGCGTTCTTCTTCACCCAGCTAGGCACCTATCTCGAGCGAGCCGACAATACCGCGCGGATTCTCGATGTGCGTTTCGCGAACGTCGAGCCGAACTCGCGCGACGCCGCGCGCCAGCTGGAGGACTTCTATTACTGGACCTCGATCCTGAGCTCGGTGTCGGCGCTCGAAATCTATCGCAAGGTGTATCGCGACGTCGTGACGCCCGCGCGCGTCGTCGAGCTGATGATCCTCAATCAGCAGATGCCGCGCTCGCTGCTCGCCTCGCTGGACGGCGTGTGCAGCAATCTCGCGATGCTGCGCACGTCGGGCTCGAACCAGTGCGAGCGCTTCGCCGGCAAGCTGCGCGCCGAGCTGCTCTATGCCGACATTCGGCAGATTTTCGAAACCGGTTTGCATGGCTATCTGACGCAGTTCCTCGCTCGCGTGTTCGAGCTGGGCAATCTGGTGGCGCGTACTTATCTGATGCTGCCAGTGGCCTGACGGAGTTTTCTCATGTACCTGACGATCCGCCACGACACCTCTTACCGCTACGAAGCGACGGTTCATTATTCGATCCAGCAGTTGCGCCTGACGCCCTCGAGCGGCGCCGGGCAGACCGTGCGGCGCTGGAGCATCGACGCGCCGGGCAAGCTGGACGCCACACTCGACGCCTACGGCAACGTGCTGCATACGCTCGTCATCAACAAGCCGCACGACGAGATTCATCTGCGCGTGTCGGGCGAGGTGGACACAATGCCGCTCGTCGACGGGGTGCTGCACGATCCGCCCGGCCCGATTCCGCTCGAGCATTTCACCTGCGCGACCCGTCTGACCGAAGCCGATGGCGCGATTCGCGAGCTGGCGGAATCGGTGGCGAATCTGGCGAGTCCGGCAAGCCTGATTGCGCTTGCCGAGCAGATCGTGCAGCGCGTGCAATACCGGCCCGGCGTGACCGAGGTCACGAGCACGGCCGCCGAGGCGCTCGCGCTCGGCAACGGCGTGTGCCAGGACCATGCGCATCTGATGCTCGCGTGCTGCCGCGCGCGCGGCGTACCGGCGCGCTACGTGAGCGGTTATATCGAACCCGGCGACGTGCCGCATGGCGCGAGCCATGCGTGGGTCGACGTTTGGCTCGAAGGCAAAGGCTGGATATCGCTCGACGTCACGCACGCCGGGTTTGCCAGCGAGATCTATTGCCGCCTCGCTGTGGCGCGCGACTATGAGGCGGCCGCACCGGTGCGCGGCCGGCGCATCGGCGGGCTCGAAGAGGAGCTTCACGTGGCGGTGGCGGTCAGCACGCAGATGTCGCAGTAGCCGCGTTGCAACGCTAAAGGCTGCGAAAAAGGCCATAAAAAAGGCCGTAAACACGGATAAAAGGCGCCCGTGCGCCGCATTACAATAGGTCCGTTCCCTCGCGTTCTGCGGATTCGTTATGACTTACTGCGTAGCGATGGCCGTCAACGACGGTCTCGTATTCCTGTCCGATACGCGTACCAATGCGGGCGTGGATCACATCAGTACCGCGCGCAAGATGTCGGTGTTCGAGCAACCCGGCGAACGCATGCTGGTGCTGCTGGGTGCCGGCAATCTGTCGATCACCCAGGCGGTGCTGCACGAGCTGTCCGAGCCCGCCGATGCCGGCGAGCCGACGCTATGGAGCGTGCCGACGATGGCCGACGCCGCGCGCGTGGTCGGCAGCGCGGTGCGCCGCGTGCACGAGCGCGAAGCGGCAGCGCTGCAGAAGTTCGGCGTCGACTTCAATTGCAGCTTCATTCTCGGCGGCCAGATCGCGGGCAACCGCATGCGGCTTTTCATGATCTACGCGGCGGGCAATTTCATCGAGGCGTCGGCGGTGAATCCGTACTTCCAGATCGGCGAATCGAAGTACGGCAAGCCGATCATCGACCGCGTGCTGACGCCGTCCACACCGCTCGACGAGGCCGCGAAGTCCGCGCTGATCTCGATGGACTCGACGCTGCGCTCGAACCTGTCGGTGGGCTTGCCGCTCGATCTGCTGGTGTACGAGAAGGATGCGCTGCGCGTCACGCGGTTCGTGTCGATCGATCGCGACAACGCGTACTTCGACATGATTCATCGCACGTGGGGCGAGCGTTTGCGCCAGGTTTTCGCCGAGATTCCCGATCCAGACTGGCAGCTGTCGCTGGATGCGCCGTCGCTGCATCCGGAGCGGGCGCTGGTGCTATATCGCGCGCCGGTCGGCGCCGATGGCGTCGAGCATGAGCACGATGTGCCGCCCGCGCAGATTCTCGCGCAAGCCGATAAAGGGAAGGCGCAGCGGCGCTAGCCGTATTGGGTTCGGGGCGCGCGCCAAGCTCGTCCGAACCCGCCACCAGAATCTCGGGACGAAAAAAAACCAGCCATCGGCATCGCCTCTGGCTGGTTTGTGGTCTCTGGCTACGCAGCTCGTCAGCTGCGTAGCAGGTCCGACTCGAAGTCCGATTAGAACTTGTGGCGGATACCGAGGCTGACCATGACCTGGTTGTTGGTGCTCGACTGGTTGCCATACGAACCGATCGAAGCCGTAGCCGATTGAAGGGTACTGGTGCCCGGTACACGCTGTTCGCCGCTTGCGTGCTGCCATGCGCCGACCAGGTAGAAGTCCGTGCGCTTCGAGAGGTTGTAATCGCCGCCCAGCGACACTTGGTTATACGTTGCGGATGCGTCGCCGTGACCCTTCGTGTAGGCGTAGCCAATACCCACCAGTGCTGCCGGCGTGACCTGGTAGCCCAGGTACGCACGACCCACTTCGTACTTCTGGGTCGTCGTGAAGCCCGAGCTTGCGTCCGGACGGTATTGTGCGTTGCTGTACGACAGGTTGCCGGTCCACGGGCCCGTCACGTACTGAACCGCGACCGACGCGATGCCGATCGACTTCGATGCAGCGTAAGCCGAGTTGATGCCGGCGTTGGCCGGGAAGTTGGAGTCAAACGTCGCGGCCGGTGCTGCCGTACCAGCCCAGCCGGTCACAACGTTGCTTGCGGATGCACGTGTCGCAGGCGAATTGGCATTGCTTGCATGCAGGTAGCCAGCAGCGATGCTGAACGGACCCGTTGCATACGTTGCTGCGCCCGACCACGTCTGGCCCGAACCCGTCGCGCCTGCGACGCCGCCCAGAGCATACAGACCTTCGATCTGGAAGCCCGACCAGACCGGCGACACGTACTTCAGCGAGTTGATGACGCGGAAGCTGTTGTCGTTGTTGTCGACGTCGCCCGGCGTAGCGAATGTGCTACCGAAGTAGTTGTCGCCCGTCAGCGGCTGGACCATGTCGACCAGCGGGTCGTACTGACGACCAGCCGTGAACGTGCCCCATGCGTCGCCCGTCAAACCGACGTAAGCCTGACGACCGAACATCGAGCCACCTTGCTGCAGCTTGCCGGTGTTGATGTCAAAGCCGTTTTCCAACTGGAAAATTGCCTTCAGGCCGCCGCCGAGGTCTTCCGTGCCCTTCAGGCCGAAACGGTTACCTTGGATGTTGCCGCCAAACAGTTGAACGAGGCTGCCGCCCTTCGGCGTAGCGTTGTTCACGTACTGGATCGACTCATCCAGCACGCCATACAGGGTCACGCTGCTTTGCGCGTGTGCGACACCGGCGACGCCGAGGAGCGCCAGCGAGAGGGTAGACAGTGCGATTCGTTTCATCCATTTCTCCACGCAGATGATTGTTCGTTGTTGCGGAAAGCAGAATAGCTCAGCGCATCCGCCCGGTAGAAACGGAAAAAAAAGAGTGTCGCCAAAAACTGACAATCGAGGCAAACCCTTGTATTTACAGCCCATCAACGATTATTTCTATTTGCGCAACATTTATTGGTCTGATGCACATTATTGTTGATTTGTTGATAGTGACGGGATGACTTAACGCACTTTCGGCATCGATTTGCATGCTAAATGTAATCTAGTCGTCTACACGTCCGCTCGGCTTTGTAGTGAAAACATAAAAGAAACAGCCGGCGAAATGACTAGACAGGCTGGACAGAAGAACCGCGTTGTGTCCAAGCGTCGTCGAGCGGTTTGACGGCGCAACGCGTTTCAGCGCCTATCGGCGCCACGGCGCGCCATGGCCGCGGCCGTGAGTCCCGCGGCGGCCGCGAGCAGCACCGAGGTCCACGGGTTGCGTCGCACGTAGCGGTCGGCGGCCGTCGCCTGGCGGCGCGCTTCGACGATGGCTGACGCCGCGAGACGGGTGGCTTGCGCTTCGACGTCGAGCACCTTGCGCGTGACGTCGACCGCGGTTTCATGCGCAGAGCGCTTTGGCGCTGCCGCCTCGATCCCTGACGGCGGCAGCGGCGCGGTCGTTTGGCTGGCAACACGCACAGCCGTGCGAGCCGACGAAACGGCGTTCCCCGCGACGGTCGATGCCGCCAACACCGACGCAAGCTTCGCGCGGCTGCCCGGCGGCGCTTCCCCCTGCATGCCCCAGCCGCCGCGCGGATCGTGCAGCCTGCCGCGCGCCGCCGAGAACTCCGCGCCAAGCAGCAGCACCAGCGCCGAGAAGTACAGCCACATCAGCAGCACCGCGAGCGAGCCGGCTGCGCCGAACGCGCTGGCCATTCCCGCATGCGCGAGATAGAGCGCGAACAGCTTTCTGCCGCCGGTGAACAGCACGGCCGCGACGACGCCGCCCACCAGCGCATCGCGCCACAGCACCCCGAGCGTCGGGCAGGAACTTCAGCAGTGCGGCGAATGCGAACATCAGCACGAGCAGCCCGACGCCGAGCTGCAGCAGATTGCCGATCACGACATAGGGCGAGTCGCCCCACAGCCACTCGCCGATAAAGGCGATGACCGTATCGAGCACCAGCGACACGATCAGCAGGAACGCGACGCCGAGCACGAGTCCGAACGAAATCAGCCGTACCCGCACGAGCGCGAGCCAGCTGGCCGAGCGCGGCCCGGTGTAGGGCCATACTATATTGAGCGCGCTGTTCAGCGACGAGAACGTCGCCGACGCGCCGATCGCCAGCAGCGAGAACGAAATGATCGTCGCGATGCCCCCTTTGGCGCCTGCGTGATGCGCGTTCTCGACGATCGTCTGCACGCCGGCCGCGGCCTGGTCGCCGATCAGGCCGTTGATGTGGCCGAACAGCTCGCCGCGCGCGGCCGCCGGGCCGAAGAACCAGCCGGCCACCGCGATCACCATCACGAGCGTCGGCGCGAGCGAGAACGCCGCATAGAACGCGATGCTCGCCGCCATCTCCAGACAGCGGTTCTCTGTGAACTGCCGAAGTGCGCCCATCGCCCAATTGGCCTGGTGACGCGCGGCCTGCTGGAGGTTCTCGCGAGAAAGGGTATCGATGTCCATGATCGTGTCTGAATCGTGACGGCGCTTTCACGGTGTTTGCCTTGTCGCTTTCCGCAAACCTCGTGCCCGTCACTATACAAGTTAAGCGGTGAGCTTCACGGCCTGTTTTCATGGCCTGCTTCGATGGCCCGCTCCGCGGCCGCCCGCCCGTACCGCTAGAATGCAGCGGGTTAATGTCACCTTTCCGCTCATCATGCATTCGCACGAACTCGTACGGCAACTGGACGTCATCGAGCGCGACCAGTGGAGCGCGCATCTGCCCGCGCATGTCGTCGAACAATTGCCGGCGCACGGCATCACGGTGTTCGCCGTTACCGACGACGCCTCCGACACCGCAGCATTCAGCGCGCGCTATGGCTTCGGCCTCGAAGACTGCGCGAACACGATCGTGATCCGCTACAAGAAAGACGGTGGCGAGCACTACGCGGCGCTGGTGTCGCTCGGCTCGCGGCGGCTCGACATCAACGGCGCGGTGAAGGCCGCGCTCGGCGCACAGCGGCTGTCGTTCGCGAAGCGCGAGGCCGCGGTCGAGCATAGCCGGATGGAGTTCGGCGGCATTACCGCCTTTGGTCTGCCGGCCGACTGGCGCGTGCTGGTCGACGCCGCGGTGATGGACCGTGCACAGATCGTGATGGGCGCCGGCGTGCGCGCGGCCAAGCTGCTGATGTCGCCCGACGTGCTGCGGCAATGGCCGCGCTGCGAGGTGGCGGCGCTGACGCTGCCGGCGGACTGAAGCCCGCAACCTTGAAGTAGCACTGAAGTTTTCCGCCGTCGCGCCGTTAATCCCGACAACGACATGAAACGTTTGCGGCTGTCCGCTCGCGCCGACAACCGCGAACCACGACAAGGGATACGGAAGATGGAACGGTTTCGCCTGAAGGTGCGGCTGTGGCTCGCGCTCGCGGTGATGTGCATGGGCATTCTGGCGATCGGCCTGTGGGGTGCATACAAGACGCGCGACACGATGATCGCCGATCGCGAGGACGAGCTGAAAAACGTGGTCAGCATCGCGTACAGCGTGCTCGATCGCTACAACGCGCTCGCCGCGGCCGGCACGATGCCGCTCGCCGACGCGCAGCGCGCCGCGATGGACGACCTGCGCGCAATGCGCTACGACGGTGCCGGCGGCTATCTCGTGCTCGAAGACAGCCGCGCGCACGTGCTGATGCATGCCACGCGCGCCGACCTCGTCGGCAAGGACATGAGCACCGTTACCGATCCCGACGGCCGCCATGTGTTCAAGGAGGGTTCCGAGCAGACGCAGCGCGAAGGCGAGGCATTCGTCCATCTGATGTTCCCGAAGCCCGGCACCAACCAGCTCGCGCCGAAGAGCAACTACATGCGGCTTTACAAGCCGTGGGACTGGACCATCGTCACCGGCGTGTACACGGACGACATCGAGGCGGTGTTCTACCGCACCCTCGCGCAATACGTGATCGCGGCGCTGGTGCTTTGCGCGCTCGTGTCGCTGGTGATCGGCGTGATCGTGCGCAGCATTGTGCGTCAGCTTGGCGGCGAACCGGCATACGCGGTGCAGATCGCGTCGCGAATCGCGGACGGCGACCTCGACGTGATCGTCGACACGAAGACCGGCGACAGTACCAGCCTGCTCGCGGCGATGAAACGGATGCAGCAGCGTCTCGCGCAGGCGATCGAGCAGATTCGCGGCGGCGCGACGCTGATTTCGTCGGTATCCAACGAGATCGCCGCGGGCAATTCGGATCTGTCGCGCCGGACCGAGCAGCAGGCGGCTGCGCTCGGCGAGACCGCGTCGAGCATGGAGCAGATCACCGCGACCGTGCGTCAGAACGCCGACAACGCGAAGCAGGCGAGCCAGCTCGCGCACAACGCGTCTGAGACCGCGGCGCGCGGCGGCGCGGTGGTCGGTCAGGTGATCGACACGATGCGCGGGATTTCACAGTCGTCGCACCGGATCGGCGACATCATCGGCGTGATCGAAGGGATTGCGTTTCAGACCAACATCCTCGCGTTGAACGCGGCCGTCGAGGCGGCGCGCGCGGGCGAGGAGGGCCGCGGTTTCGCGGTGGTCGCGGGCGAAGTGCGTACGCTCGCGCAACGCAGCGCGGCGGCCGCGAAAGAGATCAAGGCGCTGATCGAGGAATCGGCCGCGCAGATCGCGGGCGGCTCGGAACACGTCGGGCGCGCGGGCGACACGATGCAGGAAGTCGTGCAGGCGGTACGTCGTGTCAACGACATCATGGGCGAGATCAGCGCGGCGTCGGTCGAGCAGACCTCGGGCATCGAGCAGGTCAACATCGCTGTCGCGAGCATGGATCAGACGACGCAGCAGAATGCGGCGCTCGTCGAGGAAGCGAGCGCGTCCGCCGATGTGCTGAAGACGCAGACCAGCCAATTGTCGGCGGCGATCTCGGTGTTCAAGTTGCCGGAGCAGCGCTAAAGCGCCAGGCCGCGTTGCCGACGCACGCGCGAGCATTCACCGCACGCCCGCTCGCAACGCGGTGCGTGTGTCACGCGAAGCCGATTCCCGCGCGGCTCAACAATTGGCGGTTGCGCTCCGACAGGTTCTGCATCCGCAACTCTTTGCCCGCGTTGCGATAGCGCTCGGCCAGCCCCTGCAACGCGGCGAGCGCCGAATGATCGGCGAGCAGCAGGTGACTGCAATCGACGGTCACGCTCGCCGGGTCTCGCGCGGGATCGAACAGCTCGTGAAAGCGCGTCGTCGACGCGAAAAACAGTGTGCCGCGCGGCACGTAGGTCTTATGGCCCGCGCGATCCTCCGCGGGCGCGTGAATTTCGCGCGCATGCTGCCACGCGAAGTTGAGCGCGGCGATCACGATGCCGCACATCACCGCGATCGCGAGATCGGCAAATACGGTGATGACCGTGACCGCGACGATCACGAGCGCGTCGTTGCGCGGCACCTTGCCGAGCACGCGCAGCGAGCCCCATGCGAAGGTCTGCCGCGCGACCACAAACATCACGCCGACCAGCGCCGCGAGCGGAATCCGCTCGATCAGCGGCGACAGGAACAGGATGTACAGCAGCATCATCACGCCGCTGACGATTCCCGACAGCCGCGAACGTCCCCCCGAATTCAGGTTGATCATGGTCTGGCCGATCATCGCGCAACCGCCCATGCCGCCGAACAGTCCCGAGGCGATATTCGCCGCGCCGAGGGCGACGCATTCGCGATTCGGCTGACCGCGCGTTTCGGTGATTTCGTCGGTCAGGTTGAAGGTCAGCAGCGTTTCGAGCAGACCGACGATCGCAATCAGCACCGCGTACGGCAGGATGATGCGCAGCGTCTCGAGATCGAGCGGGCGTTGCTGCGAATGCCGGACAGCCAGGCGGGCCGACCGGAAGCGGGACTAGCGGTGATCATGTTTTACGAGGTGGCGCGCGAGCGCAATGCTGAGGCCTGCATGCGCTGCGCTGAACGGGCTTGGCAACGCGCGCGGCTGCGCGAAGGATACGTCCGCTGAACACGGACGGTTTGCGAAAGGCGTGGATTTTTCCGTAGCGCGATGAATGGCGCTGGCGAAGCGGGCGGAACGCGATGGCTTGAACGCGCGGCGCGGATCTGTCGTGCAGTCGCGCGGCGCGCTCGCACCACAAATCCGCAAGAGCGGAGGCTCCGCTCAGATACTCAGATAATCAGCCGGGACACCTTCGTGCCTTCGAGCGACACGCCGGCCATCAAACCGCCGTTGGTCAGCACGAAAGCCTGCACCGGGCTCGTTGCGGTCGAGGAATCCACCGCGCCGTTCGCGCCGACCTTCAGCACGGCGACGGTCGCATTCGCGCCGACCGCCCAACCCTGGCTGTGCATGAATTCGTCGAGCGCTTCCTGCGTCATGAACAGAAACACGAGCGCCTTCGACTGCGCGCCGATCTGCAAGCCGAACGAGCCCGCGACCGTGCTGAAGTAGCCGACCGTGCGGCCGCCGATGCGCATCGCGCCTTCACCATACTGCGCGCCGACCCAGAAGCCGGCCGAGATCACCGACGGAAACACCAGCACGCCGCGCGCTTTCGCAACGAGCTCGCGCGAACCGTCGACGTTTTCGTAGAGGCGCGCAAGCGTCGAGTCGACGCCCGCGTTGATCGTGTCGCGCTTGCCGGCATTGGCCGACGGGGATGCGTTCGAGGACGGCGAAGTCGTCGTGCAACCGGTGAGGCTCAGGCCCGCGACGGCCAATGCAGCGCTGCCGGTCATGATGAATTGTCGTCTGCGCATGACTGTTTTCCTTTGCGTTTCTCACGCATGTTGTACGTTATGGAAGAGTGCGGCGAATCGCCCGCCTTGCTTTGCTTTGTTCTCATTTGCGCACGAGAGGTTCCGTGCGCGCGGTGATTGTCGTTGAGCGGGCGTGCCGCGACGCGCGACGCACGCATCGCGAGCAGTCACAGCTGACATTAGCAGGGAGCGTGCCCAAGCGCCGCGCCGCCTTGCGCCAGGGCGGCGCGGCCACTTGCAGTTCGCGGTTTCGCGCTGCTCGCCGTTGCGCGTCGTCGCTACACGGTTGGGCGAATGTTCTGGTTGTGGCGGAACAGGTTGTGCGGATCGTAGCGGTTCTTCACGGCGACGAGCCGCTCATAGTTCGGCCCATAGGCATCCGCGATACGGCCGCCTTCTTCCTCGGTCATGAAGTTGACGTACACGCTGCCTAGCGCAAACGGGCGCGCCGCTTCGAAAAAGGCGCGCGCCCATGCGACGCAGCGCTCGTCGTCGCGCGCATCGTCCCAGCGGCCGTGCACGTTCATGCCGTATAGCGTGTTGCGGGCCGGGTAAGCGGTTGCGTCGACCGCCACGCGCTGCGTTTGCGCACCGATCAGCCCGAAGAAAATTTCGCATTGCGTGGACGGCAACGTGTCGATCGCGCGAAGCAGTGCGTCGATCAGACCATCGTCGATGGTGCCGAGGTTGTGCGACTTCCAGTAGTTGCGCGCCCCTGGCGTTAGCAGCGGATCGAAGGCCTGTTGCCAGATTTCGTAGGGCATCGGACCAAGATGTTCGCCGAGCGGCTTGCCGAAGCCGCGCACGGCTTCCACCGCGGCCGGGCCTTTGTCGACCGGGCCGTTGTAGCACATCGCGAACACCAGCACGGGTTTGCCGTGCACGTCGGGCGGCAGGAACGGCAGCGGCGGCGCGAGCCGCGCGACCGCCCAGACGGCCAGCTCGTCGGGCATTGCCGGCGCGGCATCGCGGTATTTGATCAGTGCTTCCTTCGCGTCGGCGAGCGGCAACACGACGAGGCCGCCATACACGAGCGGGCCGACCTCATGCAACGCGAACTCGAATAGCGTAACGACGCCGAAATTGCCGCCGCCGCCGCGAATCGCCCAGAACAGATCGTCGTGCGAAGTGGCGCTCACGTGGCGCAATTCACCGTCGGCGGTGACGATGTCGGCCGCGACGAGGTTGTCGATCGTCATGCCGTAGCGGCGGCTCAGCCAGCCGAAGCCGCCGCCGAGCGTCAGACCTGCGACGCCGGTCGTCGAGTTGATGCCGAGCGGTGTCGCGAGTCCGAATGCCTGCGCTTCGTGATCGAAATCATGCAGCGTCGCGCCGGGTTCGACATACGCGCGCCGCGCTTGCGGATCGATACGCACCGATTTCATCGTGGACAGGTCGAGCATGAGGCCATCGTCGCACACAGCGCTGCCGCCGATGTTGTGGCCGCCGCCGCGAATGGCGAGCGGCAGGCCGTTGTCGCGCGCGAAGGCGACGCCGCTGCGCACGTCGGCAACACCCGCGCAGCGCAAGATCATCGCGGGCGTACGGTCGATCATCGCGTTCCAGATGCTGCGCGCCGTGTCGAAGCCCGGCGTGTCGGGCAGCAGAAGCTGGCCGCGCAGTGTGGATTTGAATTCGTCGACGGCGCTGCTGGAGATAGTAACCATGTTGTACCTCGTCGGAGAGGGGAGGGCGCTCGCAGAACTCTGCTCAGCAGACCAAACAAAATGCGGGCGGTGAATGAAAGCGGATTGAGAGGTTCGGCTGCGTGCAGTAAACGGGGCGGCGCGACGAAGTCAAACAAAGGTTTACCCGCGTATGGGGGCGATCCTGCGCAGTAGCTTGCGGGGGCGGGCGTTTGCGGGCAGCGCAACCCGACGATACGCGACGCTGGCGCCGAAGATGGTGGGAATGCTCCGGAAAAAGCGTGCGCGCCAATGTGTTGGTTATCTGACGCGCTGGTGGTTGTGCCACGACACTTTGGATATCGCGTGGGTCGCGATGGTGTGTGGCTGAGGCGCACGTTCGGCGACTCTGCGAGGCAGCGCACATCGCCACATCGCTTTTTGCGACGCACACTCGCTATGCAACAACGGGTAATGTTTCGCGCGCGCATTTCGATGATTTTTGTGGTGTTGTCTATTGGATTTCTCTCATTCGGCTTTCCCAATTTTCATTCTTATGTGCGAATGGCCACATGAATAAAACGGATGACGTGTAAATGGTGTCGGAATTCATCCGATAAAACCGAATGTTAATTTTCTTTTTGTCGGTTAAATTGCATCGCGGGTGATAGTTTTATCTTCCCGTCTGAAGAATCTGGATTAGCGGATTTGACGGACGCATCGTCGTTTCCCCCTGCCTGGCAAGCCGTCTCGCCAATATCGCATTGCGTGGTCTAACGCACGGTCGCGCGATTGCACTGCGAATAACTTCAACGTCCATCAAGCCTCGCTGTGCGGCTCTCACGATCACGTGCGCGCACGGCCAGCCCATTCTCTCGAAGCACGCCAAATCGGACCGGGGATTTTCTGTGAGAGAAGTATTTAGTGCGAGCGCATTTTAATTCGCATTAGGCGAAGTTGCGCAAAGGCTTTGACTTTCATTTTTTTGACGAGCCGAGATTCACTCGTTAATTGGACCGGTCGCTCAGGGGAAATAATTAGGAGGGTGAAATGAAAAAGCAAAACGGGGACGCGTGGATACTTGGCACGCGGCGGGCGGCGTTGGCGGTCGCGGTCAGTCTTTATGCGGCGATGGCGGGTGCGCAGACGAATTCGGGGAGCACCGCCGCGCCTGCAACCAATCCAGGAGTGATGGTGCTCGCCGAGGCGGGCGTGCAAGGCGGATGTCCGTCGGGCGGCGGGCCGGGCTGCACCTCGCACGGATTCGGGCAGCTCGGGGCGGGTGCCCTCGGCATCGCGGCGGCGGGGCTTGGCCCGACGTCGTCCACCGGCTCCTCGGCGGGCAACGGGACGTCGTCGACGGGCGCGGGCAGCAGTGGCGGAAATAGTTCGGCTAATTCCGGCACGGGCGGGGTGGGCTCGGGAGATACCGGCGGCAACAACGGTAATGGCGGTTCCGGCAACAACGGTAACGGAGGCGCTGGAAGCGGCGGTGATGGTTCGGGGAATGGCGGCACGGGCGGCGATGGCGGCAACAACGGTGGCGGTGATAGCGGTGGGGATGGTGGTGGGCATGGGCATGGCCACGGTGGTGATGGTGATGGCGACGGTGGTCATGGGCACGGCCATGGCGGCGATGGTGACGGCGATGGTGGTCATGGGCACGGCCATGGCGGCGATGGTGATGGTGATGGCGACGGCGGTCATGGACATGGCCACGGTGGTGACGGCGATGGCGATGGCGGTCATGGCCACGGCCATGGCGGCGATGGTGATGGCGACGGTGGTCATGGACATGGCCACGGTGGTGACGGCGATGGCGATGGCGGTCATGGCCACGGCCATGGCGGTGATGGTGATGGCGACGGTGGTCATGGTCATGGCCACGGTGGTGACGGCGATGGCGATGGCGGTCATGGCCACGGCCATGGCGGTGATGGTGACGGCGACGGCGGTCATGGACATGGCCACGGTGGTGACGGCGATGGCGATGGCGGTCATGGACATGGCCATGGTGGTGATGGTGATGGCGACGGCGGTCACGGACATGGCCACGGTGCTGACGGCGATGGCGATGGCGGTCATGGCCACGGCCATGGCGGTGATGGTGACGGCGACGGTGGTCATGGTCATGGCCACGGTGGTGACGGCGATGGCGATGGCGGTCATGGCCACGGCCATGGCGGTGATGGTGACGGCGAAAGCGGTCATGGCAACAGCCATGGTGGCGATAGTGACGGTGATGGCGGTCATGGTCATGGTCATGGCCACGGTGGCGATGGTGACGGCGATGGCGGTCATGGTCATGCCCACAGTGGCGACGGTGACGGCGATGGCGGTCATGGCCACGGCCACGGTGGCGACGGTGACGGCGATGGCGGTCATGGCCACGGCCACGGTGGCGATGGTGACGGCGACGGCGGTCATGCCCACGGCGGAGATGGGCATGCCGGCCACGGCGATGGCGGCCATGGCGACGGCGGCCATGGCGATGGCGGTCATGGCGAAAGCGGCCATGGCGACGGCGGCCACAGTAGCAGCGGTGGCGAAGGCAAAGGCGGTTCCGCCAACGGCGGCCATAGCGGTGGCGGCGCGGGCAACGGTGGACATGGCGGCGAAGGTGGCGGCCAGGGCAGCGGCGGTTCCGGACACGGTGGCCATGGCGGTGAAGGCGGCGGCCAGGGCGGTGGCGGCTCGGGCAACGGTGGCCGTGGTGGTGAAGGCGGCGGCCAGGGCAACGGAGGCTCCGGACACGGTGGCCATGGTGGCGAAGGCGGTGGCCAGGGTAACGGCGGCCCGGGCAACGGTGGCCATGGCGGTGAAGGCGGCGGCCAGGGCAACGGCGGCTCGGGACACGGCGGCCATGGTGGTGAAGGCGGCGGCCAGGGTAACGGCGGCTCGGGCAACGGTGGCCATGGCGGCGAAGGCGGCGGCCACGGCAACGGTGGTTTCGGACACGGCGGCCATGGTGGTGAAGGCGGCGGCCAAGGCAACGGCGGCCATGGTGGTGAAGGCGGCGGCCGAGGCAACGGCGGCCATGGTGGTGAAGGCGGCGGCCAGGGCAACGGCGGCTTCGGACACGGTGGCCATGGCGGCGAAGGCGGCGGCTACGGCAACGGTGGCTCCGGAAACGGCGGCCATGGCGGCAACGGTGGAGGCGAAGGCAACGGCGGTGGCCGGGGCGGAAACGGCGGCGCCGGTGGTGGCCAAGGCGGCGGTGGTTTCGGCAACGGAGGTCGCGGAGGCCATGGCGGCAACGGCGGCGGCCAAGGCAACGGAGGCGGCTTCGGCAATGGCGGCTTCGGCAACGGTGGCCGCGGAGGCAATGGCGGCTACGGCGGCGGTGGCTCCGGCAACGGCGGCCACGGCGGCGGCAACCACTAGGCACTGGCAAGGGTCCCGCGAACCTCGCGGGGCTCCCTCCAGGAGAGGAGGCCGGCGCCGCCCGGCCTCCACACCGACCGCGCTCGAGCACCGCGGGAAGTTTGCAGCGAAAAGCCAGCAAAAAACTACGCTAGCGAATCAGCAAACCAACCCGCAAACAAAAACGCAATCAGGCAACGAAGTGGCCGGCCCCCGCCGTCCACTCAACCCCTCAACTCGATCACCCTCTCCTGCACGACCAGAAAAACTCTCTCCCCCAAAACGCGCCCCGTCTCACGCGCGCCTCCAGTAAAGCTCCCGAACGCCGGCAGCACCCCCCGATCGATCCCGAAGCGAAAGCACGGCACGCGCACTGAATCGGTCCGCGTGGCGATCCGATAGACCGGATGCACATGGCCCGCGAGCACATACGCATGATCGACCGCATGCGGGTGATGACACAGCGCCCACGCCCCGAAATGCCACGGCTCGCGCACAGACTCGACACCCAGCGTAAGCGGCAACGCACCGGCATGCCGATCGTGATTGCCTTCGACCAGCACCACGCGCATCGACGCGTGCCGCGCGCGCCACGCATGCAAAGCATCGAGCGTGAGTGTCGACAGCGACTCGCGCGCATGCAGCAGATCGCCGAGAAACACCAGCGTCGCCGGCTCGAACTCGGCGATCAGACGATCGATCCGCAGCAGATTCTCCGCAGTCGAACCAGTCGGCACCGGAATGCCACGCGCGCGAAACACCGCATCCTTGCCGAAATGCGCATCGGCGATAAAAAGCGCGCGCAGCACCGGATCGAAGCACGCGCGCAAGCTCGATAGCACGAGAGGCCGTCCGCCGACGTCGATCGCCAGTGAGTTCACAGTCATCGTTGCGCCGCCCTTTCGAGTTCGGCCAGCATTCGCTCGACGCGATCGGCGAGCTTCTCGGTGCTGACTTTTTCGCGCAGGCGTCCGACGATCAACGGAAACGCGAACGGCGTCGCCTTCCTGGGCCGCGTGAGCACGACGCGGCTCGCGTTCATTCGTTCGAGCGCAATACGAATGCGCCGCACGTCGAGTTCCTGTAGCAGTACTTCGGTATCGGCCTGGCCCAGTAGCAAATTGCCGCGATCGTGCTGACGAAAGATCTCGTAGAAAAGCCCGCTCGAGGCCTGCAATTGCCGCGCGCTTTTCTGCTGTCCGGGATGCGCCTGAAACACGAGGCCCGACACCCGCGCAATCTCGCGAAAGCGTCGCAACGAGAGTTCTGACGAATTGAGGCTCGCAAGAATGTCGTGATCGAGTTTGTCGGGTGAAAGCAGGCCATTGCGCAGGTGCGCGTCCCAATCGAACGCCTGCGCGCACAGCAATTCGAAACCGTAGTCGTTCATCGAAATCGAAAACGTGCCGGGCTCGTCGCGCGCGACCCGCCACGCGAGCAGAGCGCCAAGCCCGATATGCGCTGTGCGCCCGGCGAACGGATAGCAGAAGAAGTGATGACCCTCGCGCGATTTCAGCAGCTCGACGACCAGCACGCCCGGCTCGGGCAACGCCGACCACTTCTGCTGCAATTCGAGCAGCGGCCGAACCGCGCGCATTTCCGGCTCGTCGTAAATGCCGTCGGCGGCGCGCGCGAGCATCGTCAGTGTCGCATCGGCGAGTTCGGACGATAGCGGCATGCGGCTGCCGGCCCATTGCGGCATTGCCCCACGCGATGAACTCGCACGCCGCACCCACGCCGTCATATCCTGCACGCGGATCAGTTCCAGCGCGCGGCCGCCGAACGTGAATACATCGCCGGGTCTGAGCCGCGAGATGAACGATTCCTCGATCGCGCCAATGCGGCCGCCCGATAGATAAGCAACGTTCAACGTCCCATTCGAGACGATCGTGCCGATGTTGTTGCGATGCCGGCGTGCGAGATCGGCGCGCGGCACGCGGTACAGACCGTCGCTATCGCGCGCGACGCGATGGTAGTCGGGATACGCGCGCAGCGTCGCGCCGCCGCCTTCGACGAAACTCAGCGCCCAGTCGAACTCCTGCTGCGTCAGATCGCGATATGCATAGGTATGCAGAAGTTCATCGTACAGCTCGCGCGCGTCGAAGCCGCCGCCGATCGCGACGGTGACGAGATGCTGCACCAGCACGTCGAACGGCTTTTGCGGCGTATCGCGGCTTTCGATCTGCCGTTTGTCGACGGCTTCACGCGCGGCCGCCGCTTCGATCAATTCGAGCGCATGCGTCGGTACGATCGTCACCCGGGACGGCAAACCGGGTGCGTGTCCCGAGCGGCCCGCGCGCTGCATCAAACGCGCGACGCCTTTGGGCGAGCCGATCTGGAACACGCGCTCCACCGGCAGAAAATCGACGCCGAGATCGAGACTCGACGTACATACCACGACCTTTAGCAAGCCGTTCTTCAACCCGCGTTCGACCCACTCGCGTACCTGCTGATCGAGCGAGCCGTGATGCAGCGCGATCGCGCCGGCCCATTCGGGGCGCGCATCGAGCAGCGCCTGATACCACACCTCGCATTGCGAGCGCGTGTTCGTGAAGACGAGCGACGTGCGTGCTTCGTCGATCGCGCGCGCGACTGCATCGACCTGACGCATGCCCATATGACCGCCCCACGGAAAGCGCTCGATCGTGTCGGGAATGATCGTGTCGACGATCAGTGCTTTCGACAGCGCGCCGTGCACACTGACGCGCGGCGTCGCGACCGGCGCGAGCAGGACCTCGGTCGCGAACGACAGATTGCCGAGCGTCGCCGACAGCCCCCATACCTGCAAGCCGGGCCGCCAATGCGTGAGACGCGCGAGCGCGAGTTGCGTCTGTGTGCCGCGTTTATTGCCGAGCAGTTCGTGCCACTCATCGACGATCACGAGCCGCACTCGAGACAGTACTTCGCGCGCATCGGCGCGCGTCAGGATCAGCGTCAGACTCTCGGGCGTCGTGACGAGCGCGGACGGCATGCGCCGGTTCTGCCGCTCGCGTTCGGCGGCCGACGTATCGCCGGTGCGCAGACCGACGCTCCAGGGTACCGCGAGTTCGGCCGCGGAGCTTTGCAACGCGCGGGCGGTGTCGGCCGCGAGCGCGCGCATCGGTGTGATCCAGAGCACCGTCAGCGGTTCGGGATGCTTGCGCTGTGTCGACGCGGCACTCGCGAACGCGGCTAGCGCGCCGAACCACACGGCCCAGGTTTTGCCGGCCCCGGTGCTTGCGTGCAGCACGCCGCTCGCGCCAGCGGCGATGTTGCGCCATACCTCGCGCTGAAACTCGAACGGCTGCCAACGGCGCGCGGCGAACCATGCGTCGAGTTTGTCCGCGAAGGGGCGGCGCGCGTCCTCGGGTGAATACGAGGGGAACGGCAGCGGCTCGAAAGCGGGTTCGCGCGCATCGAGCCGCGCCTGTTGGGCGCGGCTGCGCGGAATCCGGCGCGGCCTTGGCGCGCGAACGCGCTCGTCGGCGGGCGGGGGCGCGGCGGTCGGGTCGTCAGCGGGGTGGTCGGAATGGGCCGGCTCGGTCATCGGAAGCGCTCTCAACGGTGCGGCGGATTCGCGTGCCGGCGATTCGCGCCGGACGTTCATGTGGACCGCGGGCTCGCGCGGCGGTTCAGCGAGGTTCGTGACAGGCGCGCAACGACCCACGGCATCCGGCAGTATCTGGGAGCCTCGGCCGACACCCGATCCGTTACAATCAAACGGACTACCCCACTGGAGATTTGCTTTGAAATCACTCGTTGCTTTGCTGGCCGCAGCCGTTCTGTCCTCGACCGCGATGGCTGCCGCGCCGACCACGGAGAAGCTGCCGTCCGGCGTCATCGTCGAACATCTGACGCAAGGCACGGGCCCGCAACCGTCCGCGACCGACGTGGTAAAAGTCAACTACCGCGGCACGCTGCCCAACGGCACCGAATTCGATAGCTCGGCCAAGCATGGCGGCCCGGCCACGTTCCCGCTCAATCGCGTGATTCCGTGCTGGACGCAAGGCGTGCAGAAGATGAAAGTCGGCGGCAAGGCGCGACTCACGTGCCCGGCGGCGACCGCATATGGCGATCGCGGCGTCGGCCCGATTCCGCCGAATACCGATCTGACCTTCGAAGTCGAACTGGTCGACATCGTCAAGTAAAGCGCGCGAGCGGCGCTAAACATGCACTGCCACCGAGCCTCGCTGCGCTAATCGCAGCGAGGCTTTTTTATGGGCGCCGAATGGCCCGCCAAGGGGACTCACGATGAAACGTGACAAAGGTACCGTACAGGTGGCCAGTATTGGTTTTACCGGCAAGAGCGCCCAGAAGTTCTTCGGGTTGTTGAAGGATGCCCAGGTGCGCACGGTGCTCGACGTTCGCCTCAACAACACGTCGCAATTGGCGGGTTTTGCGAAAAAGCAGGATCTGCCGTTCTTTCTCGAGCAGTTGTGCAATGCGGCGTACGTGGAAATTCCGGAGTTGGCTCCCGAGCCGGAACTGCTCAAACGCTATCAGGGCAAGCAGTTGAGCTGGGAGAACTTTCGCGAGGAATATCTCGACCTCATCGCGCGCCGCCGTGTGGAAAGCAATCTGGATATCGCGCTATTTGAATCGGGCTGCCTGCTTTGCAGTGAACATTTACCACATCATTGTCACCGGATGTTCGCGCTCGAGTATCTGAACCAGCACTGGAACAATCGTCTTTCCGTTACACATTTGACCTGACCGGCGCCGGTCGGGCCGGGTTACGTTTTCCGCCTCGTGGCCCGGCGGCTTGCTGTGCCGGCAGGTTGCATTTCGCTGGCGCCGCCGGCGTTTTCCTTCAGTAGCCCGAATAGTAGCCTGGCGCGAAACGTGGAAAAACACGCCCAATACGCATGTTATTTCAAGGCGAGTGCCGCTCGCTCGTCTACTATCTACTCACGCGCAGCTCCCTGTATTCGTCTCGCCCTATCGCCGGCCACAGACCGGCCGTGATTATGCGCGCCAGGAGCGCCTGCCATGAATATCGACTTCCATTACGGCGTGGTCTACATCGCCGCGCGCGTCGGCGGCATGACGGCCGGCGATGCGCAAACCGTCGCGCATGCCTGCCAATACGTCGACGACGCAACGACGAGCGGAATACTGCGGTTCAGGGGCGGCGAGACATTCGAGCGATTCGCGACCGCGCACAAGTTATTCGATTACGCCAATACCGAGAACGACCAGAATCGGCTCGTATGGGCGCCGTTCCATTTTCTGCCGGCCGGGGTGGGTGACAGTCTCGAGGAAAAGGCGGTTTGCCGGCCCGACAGTGAAGTCGCGCGCGAAGTCGTGCGGCGCGCTATCAGGCAGCGCGAATCGGAGACCGCGTTGCACCGGCTCGGCGTGACGCTTCATACGTATGTCGATACCTGGGCGCACCAGGGATTCGCGGGCATCGAAAGTCCGTGGAATCGCGTACATCTTCTCGAAGCGCAGGATTGCACGCGCAAAGGTTGGCTCGCGAGCCTCGAACTGGCGGTCGCGCATCTGATCGAGCGCGTCGAGACGGACGTTCTGACGATCGCGTTACCGGTCGGCCACGGCGCCGCGTTGCATTATCCCGACCAGCCGTGGGCACGCTGGCATTACATCGACGGCTGCAATCACTTCATCTCACGACATAATTTGCCGGATTTCGTGCAAGCGGCGGATATGAGTTGTCGTGTCGTGCGAGCTTATCTGGCCGGACGCGAAGACTTCGAAAACCAGCCCGGCATGCCGGACGACGTCAAAGACGCACTGACCCGACTGCTCGATACGAACCGCGAACCCGACGACAACCTGCGTTTGAGAACCGTTTGCGAATGGGTGAGTGCCGGCCGTATTCCGGGTTTGAAAGAACCCGTGCCCGGCTATATCGCCAAAGGACAGGGTTCGTGGAAGTACCAGGCCACCGGTTTGTTGTGTGATGACGACACCGGGGACAGACCGGAGTGGACGACCGCGTTCGAAAAGAGCGACTACCGCCTCTTTCACGACGCGGTCAAACAGCATCGTTTCGTGACCACCCAGGAGATCTTGCCCGCGCGCGGATTGCGCATTGCCTGAGTGAATGGAGAGGGGCGTCAGTTACTGCATTCTGGCTGGCTGATGTGGCGCGGCCTGAGCCGCCGCCTGCTGTTCTTCGGCGTGTTTTTTGGCCACATGCCGTCCGACGATACAGCCGCCGACCGCGCCAACCACCGCATGATGTCCCGCATAGTGCCCGGCGACGCCGCCCACTACCGCTCCTTTCAGGCAACCGGCCGCGTTCGCGGTGCCTGCCATTGCGAACGAAACTGCCAGTGCTCCGAGGGTGGTCCGAATAAGGTCAGCTTTCATTGTAAGTACCATCGTGTTTGAGTGTATCGAAGTTAGGGTGGCCCAACGTCTTTTTCAATAGCTGCCGCGAGCATGGCGGCTGACAAAGGACTCTCTATTGGCTCTGCATCCGAGGCTGGGCACGGTTATGAAGTGTAAATGGACCTGGACAGAGCAGGAGCAACAGGTGCTGCAAGATCGGTAACGGTAAGTTACCGGAGCAGCGGTTTTGCACGTATCGTCAGTGGCGTTTCGCACACGCTTGAATCGGTTCGCTATAGCAGTTCACCAAAAAAAGACCGTTTTCAAATAAAAAGTGGGCTACTCTCCTTTGAATATCCAAATGCCGGGCTATAGTAGAAGCGACTAAAGCCAGAAAGCATGACGGCGCGCTATTTGCCGTCGATGCGGATGACGGGGAACACAAATGACGCCATCGAATGCAGCGATCTATCAGACCAGGACTTGCACACCGGAGTCGTTGCGTACGCTCGCGAGCTTTCTCGAATTGGCGCTCGACGAGGGAAAAAGCGTGGTCGTCATGCGGATCGGCAAGCAGGCGCGCAATGTTTATGTCGGAAATCCATCCGGTGCATTGGAGGATTTAACGGATTCCGGTGTCGTCGATGCTTTCCAGGCAGATGAAATGCTGCTACTGACCCGCCTGGGCCTGAACCGGATAACGGCGGACGGTCAACACTACCGCTTTATACGGAGCGTGAGGTACATTGCCGATCGCCAGGTCGTCGTTTTTACACCTATCTGAGTGATGGAACCGAAATGAAAAAAGAGGAATCACGAAGGAAGGAAAGGGAAGAAAGCTTCGATGACCCGGTAGAAAAACTGAAAGCTTTTGTTATTTGAACGCTGCATCGGCGCTCGTATCGATGTATTGAAGCTCAGGATAGGTCAATAGACTGCCTTTCTTCGGTCATTCATGGCATAGTTCGACGATTACCACATAAGGAGCAATCAAATGCCTTCGTTAGAGCAAATCCAAGCAAAGCTTAAGAAGCTCCAGGCGCAAGCTGACGTTCTCATTGCCAGAAAAGCACAGGCCGCGGTCGATCAGATTCGCGAGTTGATGCTCAAGCACGGTCTAACGACTGCCGATATCGAAGCACAGGCAAAGGCACGACGCTCCGCGCGAGGTCTGAATGGCAATACGGGTACGGGCCGGGGAAGACCTGCAGGCGTGAGCAAAGCCGCCAAGTCGGCAACGCCGGCGAAGTACCGCGACCATAAAACCGGCGCGACCTGGACCGGTCACGGCCGCGCGCCTGGCTGGATCGCCGGCGCGAAAGACCGCACGGTGTTCCTGATCGACGCTGCGAGCGCAAGCAAAGCCGCGGCTACTCCCGCCGCGAAGCGCGGCAAAGGTCAGCCGAAAGGCGCCCAGCCGCCGAAGTACCTGGATCCGAAAACCGGCGCGACCTGGAGCGGACGCGGTCCGGCGCCGGCATGGCTTGCCTCCGTTAAGGATCGCAGCAAATTCCTGATCGATGGGGCGAGCGCGGCTGCCGCTCCGAAAACAGCGAAAACGGCGGCAAAGAGCGGCCAGGCGAAAGCGACCGCAAGCGCGGTAGGCAAGAAGGCCACGGCGAAAAAAGCAGTGGCGAAAGAAGCAACGCGCAAGACGGCCGTGAAAAAGACCGCAGCCAAAAAGGCAACGCCGGCAAGCCGGAAAGCCGCGGTGAAGAAAACCGCTGGCCGTAAAAGCGCTGTGAAGATGGCAAGAAAAGCACCGGCCCGCAAGGCTGCCGCAAAGAGCGCCGCCGCGCCCGTCGCGCCGGCGGCTCCGCAAACGCCCGAGACGCAAGCAGGCGCGTAATAGCCGCGGAGCCGTGAAGTAGATGGTTAGCACGTTCGATGCATCCCGGCAGGAAGATCAGGTCTTCCTGCTGGACTCCGTTCCTCATCCGGCAGCCGATGCCGCCGAACCATTCATCGTCGCCAGCGATCGCCGTGTGATCCTCACTTATCCGATCGCGGAGTCGGACTTTGAACGGTTCGGGCCATTCGATCCCGACGACGATCCTTTTTGCGCGGTGTTGTTCGCCGACACCGTGTTTCATCGTCTCGGGCCGCCGGGCGATGACGATCTAGCCATTCATCCGCTCGCGGCGCAAGGTCTAGCTGGCTACGCGGCGCATGAAATCGTCAATTCGTCGTTGTGCGCGGAAATTGCCGCCGTGGCGACGGAGCCAATCACCATTGCTGCCGAGGCACCGGCGCGGCGGCATTTCGTCATTACGTTTCAGGCATCGACGTTCGAATGCGTGGCTTCGGACTATACGGTCATCGGCGTATTCGGCGCGGGCGAAATAGCCAGTCGTGAGGCATTTGCTTTGGTCAGATAAAGCGTTGGAGGCGGAAAGCAAGGCGCGGTCCCGCTGCGGGCACGCGCCGTGCATGACGCGAGGATCGTGAAAGCCGGGCAGGAGTCCGGCACTTTCCCGTCGGACGAGGGATGCGCATGCCGTGTCCCGCCGCCTGCCATCGAGGCCACGCATGCTGACCATTGCTATTACCGCGTTCGTCACGCTGGTGATCGTTCTCGTGATCGCCAATCTGTCGAGCGGCGAAAAGAAAATAGAACACAAGATCGAGCGGCTCTATAAGAGCGACGATCCGCAATTCCTGCGCTCGATGGGCCTATTGCTCGGTCCGCCCGTGGTGCCGGGTAATCGCTTCGAGATGCTGCTCAATGGCGACCAGATCTTTCCGTCGATGCTCGAAGGCATTCGGTCGGCGCGCGAAACCATCACATTTGAAACGTTCATTTACTGGTCCGGCGAGATCGGCGAGCAGATTGCGCGTGCGCTTGCCGATAAGGCGCGTGCAGGCATCGCCGTGCATGTACTGCTCGACTGGGTCGGTTCTTCGAAGATGGATCGGCGCTATCTGCAACTGCTGCGCGAGGCTGGCGCCGAAGTGGTCAAGTTTCACAAGCCGCATTGGACCGGACTCGGTCGCATGAACGATCGTACGCACCGGAAACTATTGGTGATCGACGGCCGGATCGGTTTTACGGGCGGGGTCGGCATTGCACCGGAGTGGACTGGCCATGCACAGGACGAAAAGCATTGGCGCGATACGCATTTCCGCTTGACCGGTCCGGCGGTCGCCCATATGCAGGCCGTGTTCATGGATAACTGGATCAAGGCGACCGGCAACGTCTTGCACGGTGCGAGGTATTTCCCGCACATCGACGCCGAGCCGAAAGGAGCGGGCGAGGGTTTTGCGCATATGTTCAGCAGTTCGCCGTCGGGCGGCAGCGACGACATGCAGCTGATGTATCTGATGGCCATCACTGCCGCCACGCGCAGTTTGCAGCTTGCGAGCGCGTACTTCGTGCCCGACAAGCTCACCATCAACGCGATCGTCGAAGCCGCGAAACGCGGCGTCAAAGTACAGATCGTCACGCCGGGTAAACGCATCGATACGCACACGGTGCGCGAAGCGTCGCGGGCGTGCTGGGGCGATCTGTTGAAAGCGGGCGTCGAGATCTACGAGTACCAGCCGACCATGTTCCATTGCAAGCTGCTGGTGGTCGACGAGTACCTGGTGTCGGTCGGCTCGACGAACTTCGATAACCGCTCGTTCAAGCTGAACGATGAAGCAAACCTGAATATCTACGACCGCGCTTTCGCCAGACAGCAGACCGCCGCGTTCAACGACGACATCGCAAAGTCGAAGCGCATCACATTCGAAGCCTGGACACAGCGTTCGTTTACGGAGAAGGTCGTCGAAAAGTTCGTACGGCTGCTGGACACACAGCTTTGAATAGCGGAATAGAAAGTGTCGACGCGCCGACGGATCAGTGAACGGCGCCGCTCAGATACGCTTCGACGTCGGGGCGCAAAGCCTGCGTGCCATTGTATTGCTCCGTGGCGGCCGCATCGACGAGGCGCGCTTTCGCGTGTCGATACGCGTTGGCAAAGCCGCGCAACTGCTGCGTGACCGGACGATCGTCGAGCCGGCGTCGTGTGAGCGCTTGCGCGATGCGGCCTTCGATCAACGTCAACTGGCTGTCGATATAGTCGATGCACAGCTCGCGGCAGCGCGACGATGCCGCCGCGACGCTCAGCAGTGCCGGCACGAGCGAGAGCGTCAGAAAACCGCCCGCGGGGATGCGTGCGAGCGCGGCGGGTGAATCGAACAGGTCGGCCCGCAATGCGTCGAATACGGCTTGCGTCCAGATTGCGCGCTCCTGTGCGAGCGCGCGGCGCCGCCGCGCGAGCGCATCTTCAGCTTGCGGATCGGCAATGCGGCCCGCGTCGACCAGCAACGCCGCATCGTCGCGTTTGCCTTCCTGGATGCATGCGCTGCCGACATAGATCGCGCTGGCGCCGCGTTCGGCCAGCACCAGATGTTGCAGGCTGTCCGGCACGAGCGGGTCGAGCGGTACCACTTCGCAGGTCAGCGGCTTGCCTTGCAGATGAATCGCGCAGCGTCCGTCGTCCGCCAGAGCAGGGCAGCGCGCGAGCGACGGATAGTCGAAGCCCTGCGCGACGATGCTGAAGGTGTCCCCCGCGCGATACAGCAGCGTATCGGCGAGCGCTTCGAACGCCGCGCAGTCGGCTTCGTCGAGCACGGCTTCATGCCGGCCGACACGCAGCCGTTCGCCGGGCCGCCTGCGCGCCACGCGTCCAATCGCAATACAGCCGATAAACCGGTCGGGATGGCGAAACAACTCCGCAAGCGTCATCGACGGTGGACTGTTGCAGCATCGACCGCACGCGGAACAGGAAAACGAAAACGTGTTCACCACGGCCGCCGCACCGAGTCCTGATAACGCGTGAGGATGAAATGCGCGACCTCGTTCGAATGATAGGCGGCGACCAGTTGCGCGACCCATGGGTTCTGGCGATCGCTGTCGCGCACGGTCAGCACGTTTGCATACGGCGAGCGCGCGTCTTCGAGACTGAGGCCGTCGCGAGCGGGGAAAAGACCGGAGCGCGCCGCTGTGTCGCTGTCGATCACGGCGAACGCGACGCTGTTCAACGAGTCGTACAGGCGCGCGCGCGGCACCTGGCGAATCTTCAGGTGGAGGCGGTTGCTCGTGATGTCGGCGAGCGTCGCGTGCAGGCCCGCGCTGTCGCGGAACGTCAGCAGCGTTTCGTTTTGCAGAAGGATCAGCGCGCGTGCGGTGCCGGCGGGATCGTCGGGAATCGCGATCGTCGCGCCGCGCTGCAATTGCACGAGGTTCGTCAGCTTGCGCGAGTAGAGCGCGACCGGAAACGTGACGGTCGTGGCCACGCTCGTCAGCGCGTAGCCATGCAGTTTGCGCTGCGCGTCGAGCGCGGGTTCGTCTTCGAAGCTCGCGACGTCGATCTGTTTCGCGACGAGCGCCGCGTCGATCCGCGACGGCTGATCGAACACCACGACGTCGAGCGCCAGACCCTTGGTCGCGGCGACGCGGCGCACTTCGTTCATGATCTCCGCTTGTGCGCCCGAACTTACGCCGACTTTGATAGTCTGCGCGGCGGCGTGCGCGGGTTCGGGCAGCGAGGCAGTCCACACCGCGAGCGCAAGCGCGGCAATCGCATATCGCTTCATGACTGATCCCTCGACACCGTGCGAAAGCCGATATGCGACGCCGGCAAATCGGCTTCCTGCTGCTCGCGCGACGCCGCGCGATACCTGACGCAATAGTCGCGCGAGCACAGGAACGAGCCGCCCTTGATGACCATCGGCGTATCGTGCCGGCGACTGAGTGGCGCCACGGCCGCGGTATCGCCGTTCGTATGCGACTGGTGCGGACCGCTGTACACGTCCTTGGTCCATTCCCACGCATTGCCGATCATGTCGTAAAGCCTGAAGTCGTTCGCCGCATAGCAGCCGACCGGTGACAGGCCGGCATGACCATCCTCGCTGGTATTGAGCACCGGAAACACGCCTTGCCAGTAGTTCGCGCTCGGCTTGCCGTGCGCGTCGCGCGGCGCGGTGTCGAGATCCGCGCCTTCGTGGCCGGCTTTGCCCGCGTATTCCCATTCGGCTTCGTTCGGCAGATCGCGGCCGAGCCAGTGTGCGTACGCGAGCGCATCGGCCTGCGTGACCATCGTCACCGGTTGATTCATGCGGCCGTCGAGATTGCTGCCGGGGCCGCTCGGATGATTCCACGCGGCCCCTTTGACCCAACTCCACCAGGCGAGATCGCGCGCGTTCATTTCCTCGCGCGTCGGCGTGTGAAAAACGACCGCACCGCCCTGGCGCTCCGCATCGCTGACGTACCCGGTCGCGCGCACGAACGCGTCGAACTGCGCATTCGTGACGTCGGTCTGGTCGATCCAGAAACCGGCCACGTGCGTCTTGCCGTCGCCGGCCGGGCGCTCGTCTTCGTAACCGAGCTTGCTGCCGAGAACGAACTCGCCACCATGCAGATGCACCATGCCGGCTTGCGGGTCGTCGCGCCAGCGCGCAGGCAGGCCCGAGTAACGCTCGCATTGCTGCTCGGAACCGAGCGCGGCGAGCGGACGCGAGCGGTTCAGGCTGTCGAATGCGCTCGGCGAGCCGCCGAATACCGCCGCACTCGCCGCACCGATGGAAGGCGCGGCAAGCGCGGCGGCGAATGCGGCCGCCGCGATCGCGGCGTATGCGCCATACAGCGCCACGCCGCCTTTGAGCTTGAATGAAAACGCCATCGTCTGCTCAGTAGTAGCCGCGCGGACGCAACGGCTCGACGCCGCCGACCCTCGTCATGTAGTCGTTCCACTGCTGCACGAGACCATCGATGATCGACGGATTCTGCGCCGACACGTCCTGCGTTTCGCCACGATCGGCGCTCATGTCGTACAGCTGCCAGTGACCGTCGACGGGGCCGAGCGGCGGTTCGGTCCACAGGGCTTTCCAGCGGCCGTCGGCGCTGCGCAGATAACCGCGGCCGTAGGCCTCGTCGCCGAACGACGCGCTATGCACGGGCGCGGCGCTCTGATCTTCGAGCTGCGGCAGCAGCGATTTTCCGGTGATCGGATACACATAGCGGTTGTTGTAGACCACCTTGCCCTTGTTCTGATCGACGCCAGTCAGCGTATTGATCAGCGCGGGAGCGGGCGTGGTCGGCGGCGCGATCTGCGCGACTGCAAGGAACGTCGCGGTGTTGTCCGTCACGTGCGTGAAATCCCGCAGCGTCGGCTTTTGCGAAGTCTGGCCCGGCAGATGCACGATCAACGGTGTCGACACGCCGCCTTCGCCCGAATAACCCTTGGTCAAGCGGAACGGCGTCGCGCTGACTTCGGCCCAACGCAAGCCGTATTGCAGACGTTGCGCGTTCTGCTTGCCGTTGTCGGTGCCGAGTTGCGAGTAGGTCGGATCGGCCCCGTTCGCGGTGTCGGTGGCGGTCGGGTCCGCGCCGGAATCGATCGGCCAGCCCTCGGCGCCGTTATCCGACTGGAACACGATGAACGTGTTGTCGTATTCGCCGATGTCCTTCAGATGCTGGATCAAGACGCCGATGTTGTGATCGAGGTTCTCGACCATGCCAGCGTAGATTTCCATATAGCGTGCCTGCGCTTTCTTCTCGGCCGGCGACAGGCTGTCCCACTTCTTGTTCACATAGCCGGGGCCGTAATCGGTGTAGCCCTGCACGGCGCTGTTCACGGCGCTCACGTATTTCGCGTTCGTGGTGCCGTTGTTTGCGGTGGCCGGGCTCGCGGCCAGCGTCTCCGTGGCGCCGCCATACGGCACGAAGTCCTGCGGAATGATGCCGAGCGCTTTCTGCCGGGCGATACGCGCATCGCGGATCGCGTCATAGCCAGCATCGTATTTGCCGACGTAGTTGTGCAGATAAGGATCGGGCACCTGCAGCGGCCAGTGCGGCGACGTATAGGCCGCGTACGCGAAGAACGGCTTGCCGTCGCCCTTGTTCGAATCGATATAGGAGATCAGGCGCTGCGTGTAGAAGTCGGTCGAGTAGAACACGGCTGGGGTGCCGCCCGCGCCGCCCGGTTGTCCGGGCTGGCCCGGCTGCACGTACTTGCCGTCTTCGGTGTAGTTCTTCGAGCCGGCCGGTTCGTGCGCGAAGTGATTGGACGCGGCGCCGCCGAGCAGCGCGTAGCTGTGCTCGAAGCCCCATTGGTCCGGCGTCTGCCCGCTGCCCGTCGCGCTGCCGACGATGCCCGAGCCGATGTGCCACTTGCCGGCCATGTACGTGTGATAGCCGCCGTCCTTCAGCAACTGCGCAACCGATAGCGCGCGATCGTTCAGATAGCCTTCGTATCCCGGCAGTCCTTTGCGCTCGTCGGTCGGCGCGCCCATCGTGCCTTCGCCGACCAGATGGTGATCGGTGCCCGAGATCAGCATCGAACGCGTGATCGCGCAGACGGTGCCCGTGTGGTGATTCGTCAGGATGCGGCCGCTTTGCACCAGCGCATCGAGATTGGGTGTGTTGATTTCGCCGCCGAACGCGTGAATGTCGGAGTAGCCGAGGTCATCGGCCATGATGTACAGGATGTTCGGCCGCTTCTGCGCGACGACCGGCGTGGCATTCGACGCGGCGGACGCGGCCGGCAGGTTGTCTTCGCCGCACGAGGCGAGCGTGACGAGGCTCGCGACGGCGGCGCCGATCATGCCGAGACGCAATGAAGGGCGATAGCGGGTACGGCGAAATCGAGGTGTTGTCATTGTTATTGCGGACCGTAGGGGAGGGCCGCCGATGTTAGCAATGACGCTATAAAGGCCAAACGAACGATTTCTGCGTTGCTATCGACGTCTGCCGATATAGCAGACAGTTGATGCCAAAGGGCGAAAACATCGCCAGTTGCCGCGCTAATTGCCAGGATTGAGCACGGGCTTATCCGGGTCCGCCTGCGTGCGATACGGCAACCGCGTGGCGTGAGGATCGGTGATCGTGTTGTCGATCACGCGCTCGACATCCGCCGTTTTGGCGAGTTCGGTCAGGAAGGTCTTCTTGTCGAAACCCGGCGCGACGCAACCTTCGACGTAGATGAAGCGGCGTTGCAGCGTGAGCCATAGCGTCGTTTGCTCGCGCCAGTGCGTCGCGGCGTTCAGATTCGCTAGACGCCGTTGCACGCTGTCGGCGATTTCCGCATCGTACAGATACGCGTTCGGCAAACGGCAACGGCCTTCGATCCAGCAGCTATTGCCGCGTTCGATTCTGTAATGGCTATCGTCGAGCCATTCCTTTTCGGTTTCGAATGGGCCGAGCGGCGTCGGGCAATCAGCGACAGCTTTGGAGATCTGCAGAAATGGATCGTGGCCGCGATTGACCCGCGCCGGTTCGCCATAAACGCGAGCCGCGGCCACGCATAGCATCAGGCTGGCGAGACTCAGTTCGAACACGCGTTTCATGCTGTGGTCGCTCCGGGTGTGGACCGCCCATTATCGCGCGCCCGCGAACCTCAACGCTTGTTGCGCCGATTCTCGACCGCGAACTTGATCAACTCGGCCTGTCCTTCGATATCGAGCTTGCGCTTCAGATTCAGCCGATGCGTCTCCACGGTTCGCACCGACAGATCGTTGCGCTGCGCGATCTGCTTGCTCGACAGTCCCTCGGCAAGCGCATCGAGAATGTCGCGCTCGCGCGGCGTCAAACGTTCGACCGGCGATTGCTTTGCCGACGCCTGGATCAGTCGGGCACTGATCTCTGCGCTGAAGAAGGTCTTGCCGTCGAGTACCGCGCCAATTGCCTGAATGATCTCAAGCGCCGGCGAATCCTTCAGCACGTAGCCGCTCGCGCCCGCGCGCACTGCCTGAGTTACGTATTCGAGGTTGTCGTGCATCGACAGCATCAGTACGCGAATCGCCGGAAAGCGCTCGTGAAAAAGGCCTGCCAGCGCAATGCCGTTCATACCGCTTTTCATGCCGACATCCATCAGCGCCAGATGCGGCGCCTGGCGTTCGGCCAGCGCGAGCGCTGCTTGCGCGTCGCCCGCTTCTCCGACCACTTCGAAGTGGCGCACTGCTTCGAGACGTGCGCGCAGACCGTCGCGCACGAGCGGATGATCGTCGACGAGCAGTAGACGCGCGATGGAAGGAGAGGTCGTGTCGTTCATGATGAGAGTTCCTGCAGGGGCGGCACCGTGGCGTGCGTCGTTGGCAGCGGCACGCGCGCGGTAACGACGGTGTGTCCCGGCTGCGAGTTCAGCGACAGCATGCCGCCGAGCGCTTCGAGCCGTTCGCGCATGTTGCGCAGACCGATGCCCTCAAGTCCGCCGACGAATGCGTCGGCCACGTCGAAACCGCGGCCGTTGTCGGAGATCGTCAGCGTGACCGCGTCGCGCGACACTTCGAGCGCAAGCGCCGCGCTCGACGCCTGCGCGTGCCGCACGATGTTCGTCAGCGCTTCCTGAGCGATACGAAACAGCACGGTGTTGACCGTATCGGGCAGCGTGGCCGCATGCGTGTGCGCGATCTGCGTGAAGCCGATCGCGATGCCGGACTCGTCGCCGAGTTCGCGCGTCAGTTGTTCGAGCGCGGCGGCGACGCCGAGATCGTCGAGCATCGACGGACGCAGCGCATGAGAAATGCGCCGGACTTCGCGCAGCGTATCGCCGAGCCGCGTGAGTCCGGTGGACAATGCGGCCTCGGCGGCGGGCACGCGCGCGTCGCCGCGTTCGAGCCGTGCGAGCGCCGATTCGAGCAGCAGCTTCACGGATACCATCATCTGGCTGATGCCGTCGTGCAGTTCGCGCGACAGCCGTGCACGCTCGTTTTCCTGCGACTCGACGACCTGCTGCGCGAGCCGCTTCAGCTTCGCGTCGGCGCTGCGATATTCGGTCACATTCAGCACGAGTGCGCACAGCGCAATCACCGCGAGGCCTGCCACCGCGATCGCGTCGATCCACTTCATCGTGCGAGCGATATTCGCCGCGGCCTCGGCGTCGATATGCGCGAGCGCGGTGTCGACGTCGTCGAGATAGATGCCGGTGCCGAGCATCCAGCCCCAGCGTTCGAGCGGCACCACGTAGCCGAGTTTCGACTCCTCCTTGCCGGTCGACGGCCGATGCCACAGATAGCGCACGTAGCCGCCGCCGCGCGCGGCCGCGGCGAGTAGCTGCTGGATCGTCGGCGCGCCGTGGCTATCGCGCAACGACCACAGATCCCGGCCCACCAGATCCGGCTCGCGCGGATGCATCAGCGTGCGGCCGTGCAGGTCGTACACGAAGAAATAGCCGTCCTCGCCGAAATTCATCTTCTCGAGCATCGCGAGCGCGCGCGTGCGCAGCAGCGCGTCGTCGCGCGCGTTCTCGCCGCCGGCTTCGTAGAGCGGCGCGATCGCGGTGGTCGCGAGCTCGACGTAGTGCTTGAGCTCAACCTCCTTGCTGGCCATGTAGGCGGCCTGGGTAGTCGCGTGCTGCCGCTCCGCGAGCGCCGTCGCTTCGCGGCGCACGCCGGTCTCGATGCTGGCGATCGCCGCCAGAAAGGGCACGATCGCCAGCAGCACAATCTTTGCTTTGAGTTTCATCGTTGAAAAAAGCCAGTCAACGGGCTACGTATTATTACGTAGACGGCTTACGTAGTTGCGCGCTTGTAAGGAAACGCGCGAAGGCGAATACTACATGCCCGTCGCGTACCGCGCTGCGCCAGGCTTGGCGGGCGAGTGTGCGGCGTTCCCGATTTCCCCGCACGAGCCATCGCGCGTGCTGTCGATAATACTCAAGGAGACGTTCGTGGAGACCTCCCCGCCGGCCGGCCGTTCATGGCTCTGGCTCATTTTGCTGATCCCCTATATCGCGCTGCTGTGGCTGCCGTTCTACAACGACACGCATCCGTCGCTCGCGGGCTTTCCTTTCTTCTACTGGTATCAGTTTCTGTGGGTGCCGTTGACCTCGCTGCTGATTTACATCGTGTATCGAGGTCTCAAATGAGCGATCTGAATCCTGTGAACCCGGTTGCGATGACGGTCTTCATCGCGTTCTTCGTGCTCGTCACGGTGATCGGCTTTTTCGCGGCGCGCTGGAAGCGTGGCGATCTGACGCAGTTGCACGAGTGGGGCCTCGGCGGCCGGCAGTTCGGCACGATCATTTCCTGGTTCCTCGTCGGCGGCGATTTCTATACCGCTTATACGGTGATCGCAGTGCCCGCGCTCGTCTATTCGGTGGGCGCGTATGGCTTCTTCGCGCTGCCGTACACGATCATCGTTTATCCGTTCGTGTTCGCGGTGATGCCGAAGCTGTGGAGGGTTGCGCACGCGAAGAACCACATCACCGCGGCCGACTACGTGCACGGTGAATACGGCGGCAAGTGGTTCCCGGCAGCCATCGCGCTGACCGGCATCGTCGCGACGATGCCGTATATCGCGCTGCAACTGGTCGGCATGCAGGTCGTGATCAAGGGTCTCGGCGTCACCGGCGAATTGCCGTTGATCGTCGCGTTCGTGATCCTCGCGCTCTATACGTATGCGAGCGGCCTGCGCGCGCCGGCGATGATCGCCTTCGTCAAGGACATCATGATCTATATCGTCGTGATCGCGGCGGTATGGCTGATTCCGGTGAAGCTCGGCGGCTATGGGCACGTGTTCGAACTGGCCGATGCGCACTTCCAGGCGAAGGGCGGCGCGACCGGCATCCTGCTGAAGCCGAACCAGTACACCGCATTCGCATCGCTCGCGCTCGGCTCGGCGCTCGCCGCGTTCATGTATCCGCATACGATGACGGCGGTGCTGTCGTCGTCGTCGGCAAAGACGGTTCGCAAGAACGCGATCTTCCTGCCGGCCTACACGGTGCTGCTCGGCCTGATCGCGCTGCTCGGCTATATGGCGATCGCCGCGGGCGTGAATGTGAAGTCGGCAAGCGATGTGGTGCCGACGCTGTTCGGTACGCTGTTCCCGTCGTGGTTCGTCGGTTTCGCGGCCGCCGCGATTGCGATCAGCGCGCTGGTGCCGGCCGCGATCATGTCGATCGGCGCAGCGAATCTGTTCACGCGTAATCTGTGGCGTCCGCTGGTGTCGCCGAATCTGTCGCCTCAAGCGGAAGCGGCCAATGCGAAGATCGTCTCGCTGGTCGTCAAGTTCGGCGCGCTGCTGTTCATCGTGTTCCTGCCGACGCAGTACGCGATCGATCTGCAACTGCTCGGCGGTGTGTGGATTCTGCAAATTTTCCCGGCCATCGTGTTCTCGCTGTACACGCGCCGTCTGAACACGCCGGGTCTGTTCCTCGGCTGGCTCGTCGGTATCGTGCTCGGCACGGGCCTCGCGATTTCGCAAGGGCTCAAGCCGGTGTATGGCCTGCATTTCGGCCACGAGAACTACCCGCTGTATATCGGCCTGATCGCGCTGGTCGCGAACATCGTCGTGAGTTTCCTGGTGTCGGCACTGTCGCCGCGCCGGGCTGCCGTGACGGCCTGATCGACGTTTGTCCGGCTCGATGAAAAACGCCGCGGGGCTGTTGGCCCGCGGCGTTTTTTATTGCATCGAAGGTTCGTGGCTGGGCGCGGATCAGGCGTCGGCCCAGCGACGCAGCAGATTGTGATAGATGCCGGTGAGGCTCACGACGGTCGCGTCGTTCGAGCCTCGTTCGGCCGCGAGCGTCCGCACATCGTTGTCGAGTTGGAACAGCGTCGCGCGCTGGCCGTCGTCGCGGACCATGCTCTGGATCCAGAAGAACGACGCGACGCGCACGCCGCGCGTGACCGGGCTCACGTGATGCAGGCTCGACGCGGGGTAGAGCACCATGTCGCCGGCCGGCAGTTTCGCGCGATGCACGCCGTAGGTGTCCTCGATGCAAAGCTCGCCGCCGTCGTAGGTGTCGGGCTCGGCGAGGAACAGCGTCGCCGACAGGTCGCTGCGGATGCGGAAGTCCGTGCCGCGCAGCTGGCGGATCGCATTGTCGACGTGCGTGCCGAAACCGTCGCCGCCGGTATAGCGATTGAAAAGCGGCGGGAAGACTTTCAGCGGTAATGCGGCGGAAAAGAAGCGCGCGTTGCGGCCGAGCGCGTCCTGAATCGCATCGCCGATCGCGCGCGCGGCGGGCGAGCCTTCGGGCAGCTGCTGGTTGCGCTTGGCTTGCGCCGATTGCTGGCCGGAGGTTGCATTGCCGTCGATCCATTGCGCCGCGTCCAGCATTTCGCGGCATTGCGCGATCTGCTGTTTGCTGAGTACGGCGGGTAAATGCAGCATCATGTGCGCGGCTCCTGCGCCAGATTTGGCGTGGCGCTGATTTGCGTGTTCATGTTGGGGCTTGCATTCGCATTCGTATTGGCGTTTGCGCCAAGGCTGCGTTCGAGTGCGCGAAACGCGCTTACGGAAGAAGCGGCCAGCCATGTGCGCATCTTCGCGACGAACGCGCCGGTCGCGGTGTGCGGCACACGTTGCAACCATTGCAATGCTTCGGCGATTTCGCCACGCTCGGCGAGCAGCCGCGCGTAATTGAACTGCCCGCGAAAATCGCCACCGTCTGCCGCGCGTCGATAGTAGTCAAGCGCGATATCCGCATCGGCATCGACGGTCCAGCCATCCTCGTAAAAGCTGCCGACGAAGTTCAGCGACTTCGCGTGCCCGAGTTCAGCCGCACGCAAGAACCACTGCAATGCCTGCGCGCGATCGCATTCGATGCCATGACCGAGCGCCAACGCCGACGCGTAGTTGTACATGCCCCAATCGAGCCCGGCTTGCGCCGCGAGCCGATACCAGTACACGGCGACCGGCGCGCACGCGGCCGTACCCCAGCCATGTTCGTAGCAGCGGCCAAGCATGTTCATCGCCATCGGATGATCGCGCCGCGCCGCGTGCCGGAACCAGACGAACGCTTCGTCGACGTCGCGCTCGACGCCGTGACCGTCGAGCAGGTACTGCCCGTACACCGCCTGCGCCTCGACGATGCCGTTGCGCGCGGCCGCCGCGACCCACGCGGCGGCACGCTCGGGTGGCCCCGCGAGGATCGCGGCGAATTCATCGCGCGACACGCTCGCGAGCGCCCGCACCGACACCTCGTTCGTCGCGCGCGGCATCAGTAGTGCGCGTTGAGCGTCAGGAACGCGGAGCGTCCCGGCGCGATCGACGCGTAGTGCGACGCGTACGCCTGGTCGTAATACGTGCGGTTGAAAATGTTCTGCACGTTCAGCTGCAGATCGACGTGCTTGTTCACGCGATACGAGGCCATGCCGTCGAAGCGCCAGTACGACGGCACCGCCCGCAGATTCGCGGTATCGCCATACACCTGCGACATATAGAACGCGCCGCCGCCGATCGTGAACTTCGGCAGCACGTCGTAGTTGGTCCACAGGCTGATGCTGTTCTTCGGCGTGTTCGGGAACTGATGGCCGTTATCCGACGTGGTCTTGCCGTTGTTGCGCAACTCGCTCTTAAGATACGTGTAGCCGCCGAACACCTGCCACTTGTTGGTCAACTGACCCGCCACGCCGAACTCGAACCCCTGCACGCGCTTGTTGCCGGCCATCGCGTAGGTGTTGTCCGGCAGCGTGACGCGCGCATTGGTCGTGTCGATCTGGAACAGCGCGCCGGTCAGCGACAGCTTGTTGTCGAGCACGTTCCACTTGCTGCCTACTTCGACGCTGCGGTTCTTTTCCGGCGACAACAGCGCCGCGTTCGGACCAACGCCGCGGGATGGAATCAGCGACTGCGTTTCGCTGCCCTGGCCGAGCAGTGCGCCAGCCGGCGTCGACGACGTGGAGATCGACGCATAGATGCTGCCGTTCGATGCCGGCTTGAACACGAGGCCGAACTGGTAGTTGAACGGCGTGTCGTCGCGCGACACACGCGCCGCGCCGTTGGCGACGGTAGTGCGCAGATCGGTCGAGTAATCCTCGACGCGCAGGCCGACGTTGGCCTGCCAGCGCTTCGTCAATTCGATCGTATCGAACGCGTAGATCGATTTGGTGGTCGTGCGCTGCTGGCTCGGGTCGTTGGTTTGCCTGATCGATCCGGCCCACGGATCGTTCGGATTCGGCGTCCAGAGACTCGTGCAGTTATAGCCCGACGCCGCGCCAATACCATTGGTTGCGCAGATCGCGCCGGTCGCGGCCGCCACCGTGTACGAATCGTTGACGCTGGTTTCGCGCGACAACTCGATGCCGGTCGTGAAGCTGTGCTTAAGGAAGCCCGTCTTGAACTCGCCGAACAGTTCGGTCTGGTTCGCGAGGCTGTACACGTTGCTCGCGCGCGTGTTCGCGCGGCGCCACACCTTGCCGTTGACCACGTTGCCCTGGCTGTCGTCGGGCTGGGTCCAGATGTAGTCCTGGGTCGACTTCGTGTATCGCGTCGTATTGCGGATCGTCAGGTCGCCGTTGATGTCGTGTTCGATACGCACGGTGCCGATATCCGAACTCGTCTTGCGGAAATCGCGGTCGATCAGGCCGTAAAAGTTGTGACGGTCCACCGGCGCCGGGAAGATCGTGCTGACGTTCGCCGGCTTGTTGGTCGTTGTGTAGAAGTACGGAATGCCGCTGTCGGGCAGATCGTCGGTGCTCAGGTGGTAGTAGCTCGCCGTCACGCGGGTCGGCGTGCCGAGACCGTACGTGAACGACGGCGCGATGCCCCAGCGCTCGTTGTTGACCGCGTCGCGGCCGGCCACGTCGTTGTTGTGGCTCATCACGTTCAGGCGGAACGCCGCGTGGTCGGCCATCTGCCAGTTGCCGTCGGCGGTAAAGCGGCGATAGCGGTCGGTGCCGAGGCCGACGCTGCCGTCGGCGGTCGTGCCCAGATGCGGCGTCTTCGTGATCAGGTTGATGCTGCCGCCCGCGCCGCCGCGTCCGCCGAACGTGCCGTCCGAACCCTTCGTCACTTCGATGCTTTCGATGTTGAACACTTCGCGTGTGGTCGCGCCGATATCGCGCATGCCGTCGACGAACGTGCTGCCCTGCGCGTCGTAGCCGCGAATGAACGGCCGGTCGCCGAGCGGGTTGCCGCCTTCGCCGGCGCCGAAGGTGATGCCGGGCACGGTGCGCAGCGCTTCGGTCAGCGTCGACGCGCCGGTGCTGCGAATCAGCTCCTCGGGAATCACCGTGACCGATTTCGGCGTATCGACGAGCGGTGCAGTGAATTTGACCGATGCGGAGTGATCGGTCTTGAAGCCATCGTCCGATTGGCCTTGCACGGAAATCGGCGCGAGCTGGCCCTCGCGCTCGGGCGGCGCGCCGGCCGTGGTGCCCTGCGCAAGGGCGGGGCCGGCGGCCAGTACGCCGCATAGTGTCGTGCTGATTTTGCCGAGCTTCGGATCGTCGGACCGCAACTTCATGTTTATCCCCGTCGAGTTCGGGAAGCCAGGGCGGGGTCAGTTTCCTTACCCGGGCATTCCATGTTTATTACAAAGTGATTTCGAGAGGATTGTATTCAATTGCCGCGTAATTGAGAAGCGTTCTCAATAGATATTTTGGCGGGAGCTGGCTGGGGAAGAGTGCGGTGAACGCGAGGTTGAGAGTGAAATCGAGGGAAATTGAGCGATGAAGTCGGGTAGTTGTCGGCTATATCGCGCAAAGCCTGGCTGTGAAAGGATGGCTCCCGGGGCATGGCGAGGAGCGGGTTTTGAGAACCGCTGTCCTTGCCCAGTTGCGGAAGAGGGCAAAAACCGGTCGTTCAAGAGGCCCGTTGCGGGCACTCTTGTCCGTCGTTTCCTTCATGGAAGTAACAAGATCAGGCGCTCGCTCGAGCCGCTCTCTGACCATCCGGGCTAAAACCGCTCGACCCGAAACGGCCGCGGATCGACCAGCGTCTGCTCGCCGGTCATCATCTCGGCGATCAGCCGCCCCGTCACCGGCCCGAGCGTCAGACCATGATGCGCATGGCCGAACGCGAACCACAGCCCCTGATGTTTCGTCGCGGGGCCGATGATCGGCATCATGTCCGGCGTGCACGGGCGCCGTCCCATCCACGGTTCCGGGTCCAGACGTTCGCCGAGCGGAAACAGCGTTCGCGCGATGGGCTCGGCCGCATCGAGCTGCACTGGCGTCTTGGCCGCTTCGGGACGCGCGATTTCGACGCCCGTGGTCAATCGGATGCCGCGCGCCATCGGTGCGAGCACATAGCCGTGGTCGACGTCGAGAATAGGATGGTTGAGGTGTGCGGTCCGACGCGCTGCATAGTGCATGTGATAGCCACGCTTGACCGCGAGCGGCAGCCGATACCCGAGCCGCGTGCTCGCGCGATCCGACCACGGCCCGAGTGCGATCACCGCCGACGCGGCCGAGATCGGCCCGTCCCGCGTATCGACCTGCCAGCCTTCGCGAAGCGTATCCGCATCGCCGATGAAGAACCGTCCGCCGAGCGCTTCGAAGTACCGCGCGTACGCGGTGACGAGCGCATTCGGATCGCTGACCGAATCGGATTGCGGATAGCGCAGCCCGCCTTGCAGGCGCTTGTCGAGATCGGGTTCGAGCTGTTGCAGGCGCGGGGCGTCGAGCGTTTCGAACTCGACGCCGTATTCGCGATGCCACCGTTCGGCAAGCGTGATTTCGGCATCGCGCGCGGCGGTGTTGCGAAACACCTTGATCCAGCCGATGGGCCGCAGCAGCGCGCTCGCACCGGCGTCAGCGGCGAGCGCGCGATGTTCGCTGACGCAATGTTCGATCAATGTCGCGTACGACTTCGCGATTTCCGCGTGCGTCGCCGGATGTGAGTTGCGCCAGTAGCGCCATAGGAACGGTGCAACCTGGAGCATCGCGTCGGCGTGATAGCGCACGTCGGGCGACTGGTTGCGCGCGTAGCGCAGCAGCGTGCCGAGCCCGCGCGGAAACGCGTACGGATAGACGCCTTCGCGCTGGATCAGGCCGGCGTTGCCGAACGACGTCTCGTTGCCCGGCTGCTTACGATCGATCAGTGCAACCGCGCGCCCGCGCTTCTGCAGATGCACGGCGACGCATACCCCGACAATGCCGGCGCCGAGCACCACGGTATCGAATTTCATGCTCCCTGTCCGCCTTGCGTGTGTTCTGTGTGTTGTCGACGCTCCGCAGTGTTCGGTGCGAGGCGAGGCGCCAGCTTTCATCTTATACAGGGATAGGCTTGCTTCGCTATTGGCAAAAAACCGCGCTCGGGAAAATGCGCGAATGCCAGGTTCGATCGGGCAAAACCGTGTCTTTCGACGCACGATCGAGCGAGCGACTTCGGACTCGTTGGCCTCAGCGTGTAAACTGCTGACTTTTTTGCGTCCGGTGGTATGTTGCAAGCCCCTCAGCGCAGCGCCCTCAGCGGGCCCGCGCTCGTTCGCTTATTGGCCCGTCTCGCCGAGGCCGATGTCGCCGAATCGCGCCAATCGCTGGCGGATCGGCTGAGCCAGTGGCTCGGCTGGACCGACGCTATCGCGTTGTCATCGGCGCTCGACGGCAAGCCGCCCGCCGTCGCTGGTGGCGCGCGCGCGTTCGGCCGCGCGGAAGAGGAAGAGTGCACGCGTGTGCGCCGCTCGCTGGTGAGCGCAATCGCCAGCGATAGCGTGCTCGCGGGCTCCCGGCGGCGTAGCTCGCCACCTTTGTCCGCCCGGATGTCGGCGCCGCGCGTGGCCGTCGACACGCAGGCCGACTACGCGGTGTTCCGGCAGCGCTACCTCGCGCTTCAGCAGTCGATGGAAACGGCGATCGGCACGTTACGCGGCCGGCTGCGCGCGCTGCTGGCGACGCAAGCGCCGGCGCTCGCGCGGCTCGCGGTCGTCGATGCGGTGATGGAGCGTGCGCTCGGCGAGCGCGAGCGGACCTTGCTCGGCGCGGTGCCCGGCCTGCTCGGCGGGCACTTCGAGCGCTTGAAAGAGGGGGAGGCCCGGAGGGTCGCGGAAGCGGAAGCGACCGACGCCAGCAACGCTGCCGCGCCGCTGGCGTCCGACGCATGGCTCGACGCCTTCCGCAAGGACATGCAAAGCGTTTTGCTGGCCGAGCTGGATGTTCGTTTTCAACCGGTCGAAGGGCTGCTCGCGGCTCTTCGCGCCTGCTAACTGGGACCCCATGTCCAGATATCGTATCGATCTCGTCGTATTTCTCGCGGGGCTCG
The DNA here is from genome assembly GCF_050436725.1 of Paraburkholderia sp. JPY465. Taxonomy (NCBI): domain Bacteria; kingdom Pseudomonadati; phylum Pseudomonadota; class Betaproteobacteria; order Burkholderiales; family Burkholderiaceae; genus Paraburkholderia; species Paraburkholderia sp. JPY465. Next base: position 739,927 of record NZ_JBNDMT010000002.1, on the reverse strand, counting down.
CCGCGGCGTGCTGGATCGCCGTTGGTTACGCCGTCTCCAATCCGCTCGCGTTCGCCGTCACGCTGCTGATCGGCGGGTTCTATGTGCTGGGCGCGCTTGAATTGCGCCGCTATAGTCAGGCGACTACCACGCTGACGGGCGCGCTCTCCGCGCTGTCCGGACCACCGCCGAGCCTTGGCGCGTTTCTCGAACCCATCCATCCGAGTCTGCGCAATAGCGTGCGGCTGCGCGTCGAAGGCGAGCGCGTCGCGTTGCCGGGACCCGCGTTGACGCCGTATCTGGTCGGCCTGCTGGTGTTGCTCGGCATGCTCGGCACGTTGCTCGGCATGGTGATGACGCTGCGCGGCACCGGCCTCGCGCTGGAGAGCGCAAGCGACCTGCAGGCGATCCGCGCATCGCTGGCCGCGCCGGTCAAGGGGCTGAGCTTCGCGTTCGGCACGTCGATCGCGGGTGTCGCGACGTCGGCGATGCTCGGGCTGTTGTCGGCGCTGTGTCGCCGCGAGCGGCTCGAAGCGGCGCAACAGCTCGACGTGAAGATCGCGACGACTTTGCGCGTGTACTCGCAGAGCCATCAGCGCGACGAAAGCTTCCGGCTGCTGCAACGCCAGGCCGAAGCGACGCCGCTGCTGGTCGAACGTCTGCAGACGATGATGAGCGCGCTCGAACAACAGAGCGCCGCGTCGAACGAGCGGCAGATCGCGAGCCTCGACGCGTTTTACGGCCGCACCGAAGCTGCTTATCTGCGTCTCGCCGGTGTGATCGAACAGTCGCTGAAAGACAGCGTGGCCGGCAGCGCGCAGGCCGCGGGCAGAGCCCTGCAGCCGGTCGTCGAAGCGACGATGGCCGGCCTGTCGCGCGAGACCGCCGCGTTGCACGAAGCGGTGACCCAGGCCGTGCAGCGTCAGCTCGACGGCATGTCGAGCGGCTTCGCGGCGACCAGCGCGAACGTCGCCGAGATTTGCAGCAGCGCGCTCGCCGGACATCGGCAGGCGAGCGACGAGTTGGCCGCGCAACAGCGCGCTTCTGTCGAACGCGTTGCCGAAGCGTTCGAACAGCGCTCGGCCGCGTTGCTCGACGGCGTGTCCGCGCGGCTCGAAGCGACGGCCAGCGGCATGTCGCAGGCGTGGGGCGACGCGTTGGCAAAGCAGCAAAGCGCGGGCGACAAGCTCGCCGCCAACAACGAACAGGCGTTGGCGCGCGTCGCCGCGACGTTCGAACAGCATGCCGCGGCGTTGCTGAGTGCTGTCGGTAGCGCGCATGCGACCTTGCAGACGGAACTGACCGCGCGCGACGAGCAGCGTTTGGGCGCATGGGCGGAGGCGCTCGACGCGATGGGCGCGAAGCTTGGCGAGCAATGGCAGCAGACGGGTGCGCAAGCCGCCAGCCATCAGCAGCAAATCTGCGACGCGCTTGCACAGACGGCGCGCGAAATTTCTGCGCAGACACAATCGCATGCCAGCGCGACGATCGCCGAAATCGATCGACTGGTGCAAGCAGCGGCCGAAGCACCGAAGGCGGCAGCAAACCTGCAAGCCGGACTCGCCGCGCGCGACGAACAGCGCTTCACCGCATGGACCGAAGCGCTCGGTGCGATGACTGCAAAGCTCAGCGAACAATGGCAGCAGACGGGTGCGCAAGCCGCAAGCAATCAACAGCAGATCTGCGACGCGCTTGCACAGACGGCACGGGAAATTTCTGCGCAAGCGCAAACGCATGCCAGCGCGACGATCGCCGAAATCGATCGACTGGTGCAAGCAGCGGCTGAAGTACCGAAGGCGGCAGCAAACCTGCAAGCCGAACTCGCCGCGCGCGACGAACAGCGCTTCGCCGCGTGGACCGAAGCGCTCGGTGCGATGACCGCAAAGCTCAGCGAACAATGGCAGCAAACGGGTTCGCAAACGGCGACCCGTCAGCAGCAGATCTGCGACGCGCTCGCGCAAACCGCACGCGATATCTCCGCGCAGACACAATCGCATGCCAGCGCGACGATCGCCGAGATCGAGCGCCTCGTGCAGGCGGCATCGGAAGCGCCGAAGGCCGCCGCCGAAGTCGTCGCGGAGCTGCGCCAGAAGCTCTCCGACAGCATGGTCCGCGACACCGCGATGCTGGAAGAGCGCAGCCGTCTGCTCGCCACGCTGGAAACGCTGCTCGACGCGGTCAATCACGCGTCGACCGAGCAGCGCACCGCCGTCGATGCCTTGGTCTCCACGTCGGCGGATCTGCTCGAACGCGTCGGCAATCGCTTCACCGAGCACCTCGAACACGAGACCGGCAAGCTCGGCACGGTCGCCGCGCAGGTCACCGGCAGCGCGGTGGAAGTTGCGAGCCTCGGCGAAGCATTCAGCGCGGCCGTCGGCATGTTCGGCGAAGCGAACGACAAGCTCGTCGCGCATCTCGAACGCATCGAAGCGGCGCTCGACAAATCGCTTGCCCGTAGCGACGAACAGCTCGCCTACTACGTCGCGCAGGCGCGTGACGTGGTCGACCTCAGCGTAATGTCGCAGAAGCAGATCGTCGAAGACCTGCAGTTGCTGGCCGCGCAGCGCGCGACCGCCGGAGCCGACGCGGTATGAGCGAGGACATCGACGGCGGCGTGGAAACGGCCGCGCCGGTCTGGGCCTCGTTCGGCGATCTGATGTCGGTGCTGGTCGGCGCGTTCGTGCTGATTCTGGTGAGCGTGATCGGCATGCAGCTCGTGCTATCGAACAAGCTCGAGCAGGAGGTCAAGCAGCGCCAGGCCGAAACCCAGCGCCGCAAGACGCTCGAGCAGGCGCTCGCGGGACCGCTCGCGGCGGGGCGCGTGACGCTCGTCAATGGCCGCATCGGCATTAGCGGCAATGTGCTGTTCGCGCTGAACTCCGCGCAGCTGCAGCCCGAGGGCCGCGCGCTGCTGAAGAGCCTCGCCGGTCCGCTGTCCGCGTATCTGCGCGCGAGCGATCAGATCCTCATGGTCAGCGGCTTCACCGACGATCAACGCCTGCGCGAAGGCAATCGACGCTTCGCCGATAACTGGGAGCTGTCGGCGCAGCGCGCGTTGACGGTCACGCGCGCGCTGATCGACGAGGGCTTGCCGGCGTCGTCGGTGTTTGCGGCGGCGTTCGGCTCCGAGCAGCCGGTCAGTTCGAATGCCGACGAATCCGGCCGCGCGAAAAACCGCCGCGTCGAAATCGCGCCGGTGCCGCGGCCGTCGAGCGCGGCGGCAGCGGAGAAGTCCGGTGCTTGACGACGCAATCGACGCGGCTCGCGCGACGCTCGATGCATGGCGCGCGAGCGGTGCGGATCGGCTCGATCCGCTGCGCTTTCATCTGCTCGAAGCGCTTGCGCGGCGCGCGGCGCGGCACAGCGGCGAGACGCGACGGGTGATCGAGCAACGGTTGGCGGCATTACTGGCCGAATATACGGCCGAGGTCGAGCGTGCAGCCGCGGCCGAGAGCGCGTTGAAAGCCACTCCCATTGAAGCCGACACGCCCAGCGACGCCACGCTCACGGCGCTGATCGAACAGCTCGCCCGCCACCACGCGCGGGCCGACGCTCCGCACGCCGCCGCCTATCCCGAACTCCCCGTGCTCGACTACTTCCGCGAAGTCTGGTCGAAAGTCCGCACCGAAAAGCAGCTGCGTCAGTCGCTCGCGCAGGTGCCCGGCAACGCGGGGCCGCTCAATTCGAGCAGCCTCGTGCATCGCGCGCTGTCGTTGATGCGCGAGCTGTCGCCGGGGTATCTGAAGCAGTTTCTGTCGTATGTCGATACGCTGTCGTTGCTCGAGCAGATGAGCGGCGCCGCGCCGGTCGAGAAGGAAGCGCCGCGCGCCGCGACGACCGGCAAGGGCGCTCGCAGGAAGGCGCGCTGACGCGTCAACGGCGGCTGGAAGCTGCTTGCGCCAAGCCGCCGGGCATTTCATCACGGCATTACTCCTCGTTGCTTGCCAGCCGTTTCGTCTTCGCGCGCCGCGCGAGCATGTTCATCCCCTCCACGAACGCGGAGAACGCCATCGCCGCGTAGATATAGGCCTTCGGCACGTGCGAGCCGAAACCATCGGCGATCAGCGTCATGCCGATCACGAGCAGGAAGCTCAGCGCCAGCATCACGATGGTCGGATTGCGATTGATGAAACGCGCGAGCGGCTGCGCCGCGAACAGCATCACCATGATCGATACGATCACCGCGACGAACATGATCGGCAGGTGCTCGGTCATGCCGACCGCGGTGATGATGCTGTCGACCGAAAACACGATGTCGAGCAGGATGATCTGACCGATCGCGGCGGCCATCGTCAGCTGCACGGCCGAGCTGGATTTCGCGGTGACCTCGTCATCGGGAATCATGTGCTGACGGATTTCGGTGGTCGCTTTCCACACGAGGAACAGGCCGCCAGCGACGAGGATCAGATCGCGCCACGAAAAACCATGATCGAACAGCGTGAACGCGACCGCGGTCAGCTTCGCGATCCACGCGACGGTGCTGAGCAGAATCAGCCGCATCACCAGCGCGAGCAGCAGCCCGGTGCGCTGCGCGCGTGCGCGTTGCGCTTCCGGCAAGCGGTTGCTGAGGATCGAAATAAAGATCAGGTTATCGATGCCGAGTACGATTTCCATCACGATCAGCGTGACCAGCGCGGCCCAGGCGGCGGGATCGGCAACGAGTGCGAACAGGGAGTCCATGATGTGGGGCAAGGGAGTGCGCCGCGAGCGGCGGAACCGCCATCATCGGCCTGTTCTCGGTTCGAATGAACCAGTGATAACCTGAACGACATTTCGTTTTTTTCGAAGTATCGGATCCGCATGCTCAACTATCGTCACCTGTACTACTTCTGGATCGTCGTGAAGGAAGGCGGCTTCGCGCGCGCGGCCGCCAGACTCGACATGGCCGTGCAGACGATCAGCGCGCAGGTTCGCGAGCTCGAGAAAGCGCTCGGACGCCAGCTGTTGAAGCCGGCCGGGCGTGGCGTCGCGATGACCGAGGCCGGCGAGCAGGCGTTCAATCGCGCGGAGCAGATCTTTCAACTGGGCGAGGCGTTGCTCGACGAGATGCGCGAGACGAGCGGCGCGGACTCGGTGCGGCTCGCGGTCGGTTTGTCGGATGGGATTTCGAAGCTCTCCGCGCATGCGTTGCTTGCGCCGGTGCTGGCCACGCCATCGCTAAGGCTGCTGTGTCACGAGGGAGAGCCCGCACAACTGTTGTCGGAGCTCGCGCTGCATCGGCTCGACCTGGTGCTCGCCTGTCAGCCGGCGCCGCACGGCGCGGACCTGCGCGTGCTGAGCCAGCGCGTCGCGGGCTCGCCGGTCGACTGGTACGGGCCCGCGCAGATCGTGCGCAAGTCGGCGCGCGCCGGCTTTCCGCACTGTCTCGCGGACCTGCCCGTGCTGTTGCCTACCCGCCACGGCGCACTGCGCGCGCGGCTCGACCGCTGGTTCGAGGCGCAGGGAATCAGGCCGCGCGTCGTCGGCGAATTCGAGGACAGCGCGTTGATGGCGGTGTTCGCGGCGCGCGGGCTCGGCGTGTTTCCGCTGGCGGAGCTCGGCGCCGACGATCTCACGTTGTTGCGGGGCTTGCGCTGGCTCGGCCCCGCGGACGGCGTGATCGAGGAGATTCACGCGATCCGCTCGCGACGCGGCCAGCATCATGCGATCGCGTCGCAGGTGATCGCGGCGGCGCAGTCGTGAGGGCGTCGCACTATCGCCACGCGCCACGCCCGCGCCCGCGCCGCGCAAGCATCAAAACGCGTGGCGCATGCCCACCGTGACCGCGACCTGCGAATTCGTCGACGACGGCGACAGCGTGTTGATCATCGCGTGCGACAACACCGAATCGGCCGGTGCGCCGTGGGCGTTCTGGTACACGCCTTCGAGGTAGAAGTCGGTGCGCTTGCTGAGCGCGTAATCGGTCTGCAGCATCGCGGTGCTCCACGCCGGCGACGAGCCGTTATACGCGCCATGCGTGTAGGTGTACGCGCCCGATACGCTCCAGGCGGGGCTTAGCGCGTACTTCGCATTGACCTCGTAGTTGTCGAGGCGCAGCGAGCCGCCGAGCGTGCCGGTGGCGTCGCCGGCCGCGCCGAGATAGCTGCCGGTGCCGAACGAGAACACGCCCGCGACGTCGTCGATCTGCGTATGGCTCCAGACGAGGCCGACGCTCGCCGGTCCGAACGTGTAGTTGCCGCCGAGCGACCACACGCGCTGGCGCGTGGCGATGAAGTTCGCGCTGGTGTCGGCGGTGGTCACGGCGCCGGCGCCGTTGCCTGCGTGGTTGAACTGCAGGTAGCCGGCCGCCAGGTTCAACGGGCCCCGCGCGTACGAAAGGCCGAAGCCGTAGGAGCGGTTGTTCGCGAAGCCGCCGGCCTTGTTGCTGAACGAGTACATCGTCCCGAACGTGAGACCGTGGTACAGCGCGCTCGCGTACTTGACCGAGTTGTTGATCACGACCGAGTTCGCGGCGAGATTGTCGTTTTCGAACGGATGCCCGGCGAGGCTGCCGCCCCACGTGTTATAGCCAGCCGTCAGCGGGCCGACGGCGTCGTTCATCACGTCGAACTGGCGGCCGAACGTCAGCGTGCCGTACGAATCGCTTTGCAGGCCGAGCCATGCCTGCGAGCCGAACCCGCTGCCGGCGAACGCCTGAGCGCCGTTGTTCATCATGAAGCCCTGCTCGAGCTTGAAAACCGCGTGCAGACCCGCGCCGAGGTCTTCCGAACCCTTCAGGCCGAATACCGTGTTCTGCGTGGTGCCGCTCGCCAGCTGCCAGTTGCTGTGGCCGAGCTGATTGTTCGTATAGACGATGCCGGCATCCATCAGGCCGTACAGTGTCACGCTGCTTTGGGCGTGCGCCGATATCGTGAAGGCGCCGCACAGCGCGGCGGCGACCAGGGTTTTTTTCATCGCGGGTTCCTTGATTGACTAACGTGTTTTCGGACTAATTGGGCTCGTTGCGCAGTGAGCCGATGGCTGGACAACCGGTTATCGGGTGATTTAGCGAATCAGCCACAAGCACGCGGCGTGCTCGGGCCTGACGCGGGGCGCGGAAATCGCGCTCGGGTCGTCCAGCGGGGAAATAAAGCGGGATTTTTCGAAAAACGGTAGACGGTGCAAACAACGAGGCGGCGAAGCTTACCGTGTTCGGGTGTGCGCCGGGAGAGGGCGCGGCGAAATCGGGGCAAATACGCACGAATCTGTGGTAATTCGCGCAATTCTTTTAGATACCCGAACCTGCGGAAAGGCGGCGGCCCGCCCTGGCCGCTTCATCGACACATGGCATAGTGACTGAACCCATCATCACCGGAGGCCGGCATGCGTATCCAGACATCCTTTCTTTTCGACCTCGACGGCACGCTCGTCGACAGCGTCTATCAGCACGTGCTGGCGTGGAAAGAGGCGCTCGACAGCGAGGGTATCCCGCTGTCCGTCTGGCGTATCCATCGCAAGATCGGCATGAGCGGTGGGCTGTTCACGGACCAGTTGCTGCGTGAGACCCACGGCGAAATCAGCGTCGAACGCGCCGAGCGGCTGCGCCACGGGCATGCGGCCGCCTATCAGCGGATGCGCGCGCAGGTCTGCCCGCTGCCGGGCGCCCGCGAACTGCTCGCCGCGCTGACGCAAGCCGGCACGCCGTGGGCCGTCGCGACGAGCGGGCGGATGGAAACCGCGTCGCTGAATCTGGCGGCGCTCGGCGTCGATCCCGCCAAGGCGGTCGTCGTCACGCGCGACGACGTCAAATACGCGAAGCCCGATCCCGACCTGTTCCTCGCCGCGGCCGAGCGGCTCGGCGTGCCGATCGAGCACACGGTCGTGGTGGGCGACAGCATCTGGGACATGCTCGCCGCGCGCCGCTGCCGCTCGCTCGGCGTCGGCGTGCTGTCGGGCGGCTATGGCACCGAGGAACTCGAGCGCGCGGGAGCGTTGCGCGTCTACGACGATCCGGCCGATCTACTCGCGCATCTCGATGAGGTGGCGTCGCGGCCGTGAGCCCGGCTTCGCTCAGGGTTTGTTGAGGATCGGCGGCTCAGCCGGGGGCTGAGTGGGTCCCTGAGTTGGTCCCACTTTCGACGATTCCCGCACGAGCTTATCGGTCATCGCCGACGCGACCGGATTCGTACTGCCACGGCCGACACTCGGGCCAGGTCCGGGGCCGTTGTCAGACGGCAGCGGCACGGTGACGCCAGACGGCATCGGCAGCGAGGGGTCGGGTTTCGCCGATTCCTTGACCAGCTGATCCGTCAGCATCGCGGCGACGGGGTTGGCGCCGTTCGGGTGCGTGTCGTCGCGCCGTCGGCCTTGGGTCGTCTGGTCGATGCGCGGCCCGTACTGTGGCCTCGATTGGGCTCTTTGCTGTGCGTACGACTGCTGTCTCGAGCGCTCGCGCGCGACCGCGACCGGATTGCCCGCAGCCGGCGCTGCGTTGTCGATGCGGCCGCTGGCGGTCTGGCCGGCATCGGGCGTGACGCTCGGCGCGGGGGCGGCCGCGGTTGCGGGCAGGGATTGGGCGGGAGCGGGTGCCAGAGCTTGCGCCTGAGCCGGTGCCGGTGCCGGAGCAGCCGACTCCGTCCGCGGGGGCGCCGATTGCGGCGTGATCGGGGCGTTGTTCGCGATGTCCGCGCGCGGCGCTTGCGGCGGGCTCACCGGTTGCGCCGGCCTCATACTGCCGCCAATCGCATGCGCCGCGTCCGTCTGCGGTTGCGATTCCACCGTGCCGGTGACGCTGCGAGTCACCTGACCGGTCACGGCCGGCACCTGATCGTCCCTAGGGTACAGCAGATAGCCGGCGACGCCCGCATCGATCACGAGCAGTCCGACTATCATCATCTTCCCGGTATTCGTCATATCTAAGCAACAACCATTAAACAACTGCGATTGACTGATGATAAACGACCATTTCCCCATCGACGCTTCTCGTCCGCATATTGCGGCGCATCATGATGGCAGATGTCTGATCGGACCTGGCACCGAGCGGCGCACGCCTGCCGTTATAGGTGTTTGCCGGCACGAGGGAAGCGGGCATTTTTTCGGTGTGCCGCGGTTTTCTTTTCGATCAATCAGTCGCGCCGCTTTTACGCGATAGGTGCCTGCGGGAAAGCGATTTAAGTTGTGCCGCCAATGCCCGGAGCCTGTACTATACGAACCATTGCAGACGACCGGCAGCCACCGTTCGATTATCCGGCGTGTAAATGTGACTTGCAGCGACTGGCTCGCAGTGCACATGCCGGAAGGCCCGCCCGGCTGCGCCATCCGAGACGCGCGAACAGCGTCGATCGCGGCGACGGCAGGCGGCGACCGGAAGTAGCGACAAGAACCCATTGATCATGCGGACCCGCGGGCGAGACATCGACCGGCATACCTTGGGCAGTCGCTTTGCGAAACGCCAGATCTACGAATCGACCGACCGACCGGTCGGTCTCGGGGGCGTTCGCGGCGGCGTGGGAAACACGTGAAGATATGAACAACTTTATTCGACCTCCCGTTTTTTATCCGTCCACGGTGGTTTTCGTCGACGACAACGACAGCTACCTCGACGCGCTTCGCCGGTTTTTTCCGGGCACCTACACGAACCTGTTTTTCACGCGGCCGCAAGCGGCTCTCAACTATATCCGCCAGCACGCGCGCGAAAATTCGCTCGAATTCGCGGCGGCATCGGCGTGTCTGAGCGAGCCGGGCGTCGAGCGCTTCGTCGAAACCTCGGCGGAACGCGATATCGTCGCGCGGCCGTCGCGCTTCGAGGAAGTCGCGGCGGTCGTCGTCGACTACGACATGCCGGGCATCGGGGGCGTCGAATTCCTGTCGTCGATCTCGCATCTGCGTTGCGCAAAGGTGTTGCTCACCGGCGTCGCCGATGAAACCGTCGCGGTGAAAGCGTTCAACGCCGGCATCGTCGACCTGTACCTGCGCAAGACCGACGCGGATTCGGCCAACCGCCTCACCCATTTCCTGAAGGACGCGAAGAGCCGCCATTGCGGGGAGTCGGGCTGGCTCGCGCTCGGCGAAAACGGCATGACCTACTGCGATCCGCGCACCCGCAAGGTGATCGACGAAGTGGTGGCCGCGCAGGGCATCGTCGAGTATTACTGGCGCCCCGAGCAGAACGTGATCCTGATGTTCGACGCCGCCGGCAACCCGAGCATATTCGTCGCGTGGGCGGAGAACGACTGGATCTCGCAGGGTGAAATCGTCGCCGACGAGGGTGGTCCGTCCGACCTGCTGCGCCAGCTCGCCACGCGCGAGGTGATGCCGTTGTTCTGGCCGGACCTCGCGTATCGTTCCGGCATGAAGTTCCGGTCGCTGACGCCGCAAAGCATTCCCGGCTGGGACGACGCGTTCTTCGGCTGGACCCGCATCGAGCCGGGCGAGGTCGGCCTCGATCTGGTCACGTTCGCGCAGTGGCGCGCTGACCGCAATCGCTGAACCGCCCGGTAGCGCACTAGGCGCACCGGTTAGTGTCGCTGCGCTAATGACGTGCGCGTCCGCGGAGAAAATCGCATACGGCCTTGTGCATGGCCTGCACGCCGGGGCTCGTTTCGAGCGCGCGCCAGCATCCATGCACGAGCCCCATGCCGATCAGCAGCCGGGCATCTCCACCAGCCACGCGAATCCGCTCGACGAACACGCGCGCGTCGTCGCGTAGCGGGTCGTGCTCGGCGCCGAATGCCAGCGTCGGCGGCAGTCCGTCGAAGCGGGTTGCGGCGAGCGGGATCGTCCATGCGGGGCCGGGCGTGCGGTCGCCGTTTTCTTCGCGTCTTTCTCCACTGTTTGCCCCGCTGGTCCCCCAGTACGCGTTGCGAAACTTGTGCACGTCCGCGAGCGTCAGCATCGGCGCATCGGCCTCGGTGTCGCGCGCGGGAGATTGCGGCTCGGTGCCGAGCATCGGATAAACCAGCGCGATGCCGCGCACTCCGCTCACGCCGTCGTCGCGCAAGCGCAGCGCGACGCTTGCCGCGAGCGTGCCGCCGGCGCTATCGCCGGCGAGTTGCAATCCGGCGTGGTCGGGCAGATCGAACGGCAGGCGGTTGTTCAACGCGGCGCGCGTGATCTCGAGGCAGTCCTCGTGCGCGGCCGGCGCGCGATGCTCAGGCGCGAGCCGGTAGTCGACCGCGATCACGTCGAGGCCGGTGTCCGCGGCGAGGCGAGCGGTCACCATCTGATGACTGTTCAGCGAGCCGAGCACGAAACCGCCACCATGAAAATACAGCACCGTGCCGCGGATCGCCCCGGATTCGCTTGCTTTCGCTCGATGCCGGTAGAGCCGAAGCGGGATCGCATGGCCCGCGTCGGTGCGAAAGCTTGCGTCCTGGGTGGTGAGTTCGCTGGGCAGGGGTGGCGTCAGCGTGGCAGCGTAGCGGTCGTACAGATCGCGCTGCTCGCGCGGCGTCATCGCCGCGTGATGCGACGGATAGAGCGCACTGGCCCGTTCGATAAACGCGGCGATTTCCGGCTCAAGCATGGTCACTCCGTTCGGGCAGTGTTTCCCGTTGCGTTGCGCAGGGCAATGCGATCACACGTCCGGCGAAACGCGCCGGCGGCAATGCCGCATGGGCTTGCGCGAGTTCATGGATGCGCGCTTCGACGTCCGGATCGAAAGCGACGCCACGCGGTCCGCTGGTATCGACGTGCAGCAGCATCTGCTCGCCAGCGGCGACCGGGCCGCTGCGTTGGCTTTGCGTCGCGTCCAGCGCAAACATTTCGAAGTAGACATGCATACGTTTCGCGTCGTAGCCGAGCACGCGCATGTCGACACCCACCGGCGTGCCTTGTTTGATTTCATGCAGATAGTTGACATGCGCTTCGAGCGTGTAGATCGATCGATGCCGCTCTTTGCGCACCGCATCGTGCAGGCCGATCAGATCGATCAGCTCGTCGGTCGCGAGACTGAAGATCAGCAGGTAGAACGCGTCGCGCATGTGGCCGTTGTAGTCGACCCATTCGGCGCGCACGCTGTCGCGGTAAGACGGCAGGGCAACGGGATGCGACATGAGGGTCTATCTCCTCGATCGAATGCGATGGCTGTGGCGCGTCGTTTGGCGTCATCAGTGTAGTTCATCGCGATGCCGCCGCGCCGGAACGTGTTGGCCTCGAATTGTGGTCGCTTTGGCAACAGTGAATTCATGGTTCAGGGCTTACTGCGTGGCCTGACCGCCTCCTAAACTGGCTTCGCTGCTGCGGATGGCCGATAGCCGATGGTCGCACAAGGCTCCGCGGCAATCGGATGAAGCCGTCTCTGGAGGTTGGAAATCATGAAGTCCATCAGGTCGCTGATCGAAGCAGCGGTTATCGCCGCTGTCATTTCCGTGCCGTTCGCGGCGTTTGCGCAGTCGAATCAGGCCAATCAGCCGCCCTCGCGCGCACAGGCGCACGATCCGTCCAACCCGAATGCGATCGACTATCCGGCCCATCTCCAGGCGGCTAAAGCAAAGGTCGCGGCGCAAAACCAGGCAGCCCAGAATAGCGGCGACGGTGCGCCGTCGAATGGTCCGTCGCAGCGCAGCGGCCGGACCAATTTCGCGCCGACTTCGTATTCCGTGCCGGTGGTGAATTACACGCGTTGATTACGCCGGGTTCTCATCAAATCCGTATCAACACCGCCCCGAGCGTCACGAGCACACACGCCACGATGCGTCGCGCGGTGAGCTTCTCGCGCATGAAGATGCAGCCGATCAACACCGCGAAGATCGAACTCAACTCGCGCAACGCGGAAACCATCGCGATCGGCAGATAGCGGTACGCCTCGATGATCAGGCAATACGCGCCGAGCGCGATCACGCCCGACGCGATGCCCTTCACCACCACCGCGCGGCCGATGAACAGCCCCTTTGCGCCGCCGCGCCAATGCCACGCAAGCAGGAACTGCGGAATGTTCCAGACCAGGTAGACCCACATGATGTAGCTGAGGGCATTGCCCGCGACGCGCGCGCCGACGCCGTCGACGACCGAGTACGTCGCGATGAACAGCCCCGTCAGCAGCGCGAACGGCACGCTCTCGCCGGAAAAGCGCATGCCCCGCCGAAACGCGAGCGAGACGATGCGGCACGACACGAGCGCGACGCCGAGCGCGGCGAGCGGCTTCAGCACTTCGCCCGCGAACACGAGCGCGCCGACGAACACCAGCATCGGCGAAAGACCGCGCGCGATCGGATAGATCTGGCCGAAATCGCCGCTTTTATATGCGCGAATCAGCGCGAGCAGATAGCCCCATTCGAGCACCGCCGACGCAACGATATACGGCCACGCGGCCGGTGCCGGCAGCGGCAGCACCAGCACGCCGATCGAGCTGACCGCGAGATACGGCATCGCCATCATGCCGAGCAGCCAGACGCGGTCTTCGGACACATGCAAGAACGCGTTCCAGGTTGCGTGAAGCAGTGCGGAGAACAGCACCAGCAGGACGACAAAGGGTTCCATCGACAGCGGGATCGGACGAAGAGAGCAAGGAAAGGCCGCAGGGCGGTCGCGAGCCCGTGATTATTCCAGCAGAACGCGGGAATGGCGGAGTGGATGACCGATGCGCAGGGGCTTTGTGGCAGGAAAACGGCGTTTTACGGCGCGCAGCATCGAGTGCAGATGACGCGGCAAAAAAGAAACGGGCGAAGCGGCAGCGCGCTTCGCCCGTGCTGTTCGTTTTGAATCGACCGGTCCGTGTCCCGCGCGCGCCGTACTCAGATCACCCGCTCACGCAGCCACGCCGAGCCCAGATCGATCACGGTCACGACGACGATCACCATGATCATCACGGCGGCCGTCTGCGCATAGTTGAACGAGCGGATCGCCTCGTACAGCACGACGCCGATGCCGCCCGCGCCGACCATGCCGACCACCATCGCCGAGCGCACGTTCGACTCGAAGCGATACAGCGCGTACGAAATCCACAGCGGCAGCACTTGCGGCAGCACCGCATAGACGATTTCGTCGAGGCGCGTCGCGCCGGTTGCGCGCACGCCTTCGGCTGGGCGCGGATCGATTGCCTCGACCGCTTCGGCGAACAGCTTGGCGAGCACGCCCGTGGTATGCACCCACAGCGCGAGCACGCCGGCGAACGGCCCGAGGCCGACCGCGACGATGAACAGCATCGCGAAGACAATTTCATTGATCGCGCGGCACGCGTCCATCAGGCGGCGCACCGGTTGCAGTACCCATTGCGGCGCGAGATTGTGCGAGGACATCAGGCCAAAAGGCACCGCGCAGACGAGCGAAAGCGCGGTACCCCAGATCGCGACCGCCAGCGTCACGTACATCTCGTGCACGTAGGTGCGCCACTCGGTGAAGTCGGGCGGAAAGAAGTCCGCCGCGAACTCGCCCATGTTGGCGGAGTCGCTGAGCAGATCGAGCGGACGCATGTCGGCGCCGTGCCAAGCGCCGCCGAGCACCGCGAGCACCGCGATCCAGCCGAGCAACGACCACCAGCCGCGCTTGCCGGCACGAACTTTTGCTTGCGCCGCCTGCGCCGCGGCCGCTTCGCTCGGGCGCGCCGGCGACACGCTCAGATCGGCCGTGTTCATTGCTTCGGCTGTGCGGCGCCGAGCGCGCTCAGCTTCGCGTCGAGCGCGGCCAATTGCGTCTTGCGGTCGCTATCGGACAGATGCGTATCGTTCTCGATCTTCTGCTTTTGCTGGAACAGCACGATCTGGCGGATCGGCAGCAGTTGCTGATCCGACGATGCCGAGAAGCCGCTGTATCCGGTGATGGCGGCCATCACCGCTTTTTCGTGCGGATCGGTCTTCGCGTAGTTCAGGAAGAATGTGCGCAGCTTGTCCTTCGTCGCTTGAGGCAGATCCTTGCGCCACACGAGCGGGTCCGACGGAATCAGCGGCGAGGTCCACAACACCCGCACCTGCGCGAACTTGTCCGGATGCTGTTGCTTGAGCGTGTCCATCATCTCGCTGTTGTTGGTCGCGATGTCGATCTTGTTGTTGACGACGGCCAGAAGATTCGCCTCATGGCTCGACGGCAGCACGGTCTTGAACGACGTCTTGACCGGCGCATTATGCTTCGCGAACAGGTAGTAGCCCGGCACCAGCGTGCCTGAGGTCGAGTTCGGATCGCCGAAGCCGAGCGTGACGCTCTTCGTGTCCTTGAACACGTCGTCGAGCGTCTTGAAGCGGCTGTTCACATTGGTGATCAGCAGCGAGTAGTAGCCACTTTGGCCGTCCGCGTGCTCGACTTTCGCAAATACTTCGCCATTCGAACGATCGACCGCTTCGATCGCCGACGCATTGCCGAAATAGCCGACCTGCACCTTGTTGAAGCGCATGCCTTCGATGATGCCCGCGTAATCGGTCGCGAAGAACGCCTTCACGTCCAGTCCGGTCTGTTTCTTCATGTCATCGATCAGCGGTTCCCAGCGTTGCTTGAGCACCGCCGACGAATCGGTCGAGATGATGCCGAGGTTGATGTCCTCGGCGTGGGCCGCGGCGACACAGGTGAAAGCGGCAGCGCCGGCCGCGAGCGTGATCAGGGAGCGCAGGAGTTTCATCGGTTGAGGTCCGGTTGAGTGGATGGAGAGCAACAACAGCGCGCGACGGCGTGCGCGGTTCAGTTCGACGGCGCGGCATTCAGCGCGAATGCGTAGCGCGCGGCGGCGGGGCCGGTGTCCGGCCGCGCGGGCGCGGCGGGCGCGGCGGGGGTGTCGGGCGCGTCATGAGTGTCGTCGGCGTCGTGCGCCGCGTCGTCGAACAGTTCGCGCGCATCGTCGCCGTAGAGTTTCTTTAGCCGCGCCGGCGTGAGCGCATTGGAAGGGCCGTCGTAGACCACCTTGCCGCGACGCAGTGCGACCGTGCGCGGGCAGTACTGCATCGCGATGTCGACCTGGTGCAGCGACACCAATACCGTGATCCGATGCTCGACGTTCAGCGCTTGCAGCATGTCCATCACGCGACGCGACGACTCGGGATCGAGCGACGCGATCGGCTCGTCGGCGAGCACGATTTGCGCGCGCTGCACCAGCGCCCGCGCGAGCGCGGCCCGTTGCTGCTGACCGCCCGACAGGTTCGACGCCCGCTCGCGCGCATGCTCGCCGATGCCGACCTCGTGCAGCGCGGCCAGCGACAACGCGCGCTCCGCACGAGGGAAGCGGCCGGAGAGACGCCGCCACCACGGCAGGCGCGCGAGCGCGCCGATCAGCACGTTGGTTTCGACCGACAGCCGGTTCACCAGATTGAACTGCTGGAACACGAAGCCGATGTCGCGGCGAATGCTGCGCACTTCACGCACGATGCGGCCGTTCTGCTGGATCGGCCGGCCGAGAATCTCGATCTGCGACGGCTGCGCGTCCGACGCGGTAAAGCCCGCGATATGCCGCAGCAACGTCGATTTTCCCGAGCCCGACGCGCCGATCAGCGCGACCATTTCACCGGGCGCGACGCGCAGATCGATTTCGTCGAGCGCTTTGCGGCCGTTGCCGAACGTTTTGCTCAAACGTTCGATTCGAATAGCTTCCCGGATCGCTTCCATCTGTATTCCCTCGATGCATCCGGACACTGCCGGCATGTGTGAGGCTCATTCTAGAAAGCGACTGTGACGGTTGAGTGAAGGCATCGCAACGTCTAGACGACTACATGTTTCTGTGTCGAATTTCCGCGGTGTCATGTGTCGTCAGGATGGCAGAACTAAGTCAGCTTGAAGTCAATGATTTGAACGGAGAGTGACATACGGATGACATGATTCGCGTGCAGACGGGCGTGCTCGCGCGTGTTGACACTTGGAGAGGCAACATTGTGTCGTTTGCCGTCGTCCTTAATGTTCCCGATACACGGGTCGCGCCGTCATGTCGGCTCCTTTGATCGGGGGTTTCCAGGCCGCCTATTTTTCATCCTCCGCCAGCAGGAATATGCAATAGAAATCGAGATATCCGACACAGTCGTAAATAGTTGTCAAAACGGGCTTATCCCGATTTACTGACCGGTGCACCAAATACTGCCCTGTGCGTTAGAGAGGTATGAATACGCAAACTGATGCAAGGAAGCTGGGCGAGGCAACGCAGGCGCACCTGAGGAAGATGGTGGTGCAAGCGGTGCGTAGCGGCATGACGCGAGTGGAAGCGGCTCGAACGTATGGCGTTAGCCTGCGTGCGGTGGGCAACTGGATGAAGTTGGCACGAGAGGGTGGCTTGAGGGCACTGAGGTCCGGCAAGCGTGGCCGTCGGCACGGAAGCGGCCACCTGACTCATCCACAAGCCGTGAAAATGCGCAAGCTTATCATCGAGCGCATGCCCGACCAGCTTGCGCTGCCGTTCTACCTGTGGACCCGCGAATCGGTGGCAAAGCTGATTGAGCGCGAGTGCGGCGTGAAAGTGTCGAAGTGGACGGCGGGCCGATACCTCAAGGCATGGGGCATGACCGCCCAGAAACCTGTTCGACGCGCGTACGAGAGAAAGGACGAGGAAATCGAGCGCTGGCTGAACGAGGACTATCCGGGCATTGCGAAAGAGGCGAAGCAGGAAGGGGCAACCATCTATTGGGGCGACGAAATGGGCTTGCGCAGCGACCACGTGAGCGGTACCAGCTTTGCCCTGAAGGGCGAAACGCCGGTCGTCAGGGCGACCGGAAAGCGCTTCGGCTGCAACATGATTTCTGCGATCACGAATCGTGGAGAACTGAGCTTTATGGTCTTCGAAGGGACGTTCAAAAACGCGACCTTCATCGATTTCCTGAAACGCCTGCTCAAGCAGGCCACGCGCATGATCTACCTGATCGTCGATGGGCATCCTGTGCACCGGTCCAAAGCAGTCAAGCGGTACGTCGCCGATAACGCTGCACATCTGCGCCTGATCCGGTTGCCGGGGTATTGCCCCGAGCTCAATCCTGACGAGCTGCTCAACCAGGACGTCAAAACCAACGCGCTCGGCAAAAGCCGACCGGCGACCAAGGCGGAACTGATCGGCGCGATCCGGCGACACCTGCATCGCCGACAGAAGGAGCCTCACATGATTCGCAACCTCTTTAAAGAAAAACATGTCCGGTACGCAGCCTGAGAAGAGGCACTATTTGATGCACCAGTCAGTAAAGCGGTTGACCGTGCTCCGCTTCGATGATTAATTCGCGAGGTATCGCCTGAAAACTCTTGAGGAGAGTAATGGAGCAACTGAAACAGCAAAGCAGTGGGACGGATTGGACAGTGGAGGAAGAATGCGACCTTTGCCGTATCACCTATTCGATCTACTCAAACTTCCCGCCGATGCCGTTGGCACGGGCCTTGAACGCTGAAACCGGCGAGTTCTTTCCGTTTGACAAGGTTCGTAAAATGAAATCCGGTTATGCCATGACCGAAGCTCTGGGTTATGCATGGGCGTGCAACTGTCGAGGACGCAAGGCAGCGCCGAAATTTGAGGAACTCGAGCAATATTTCGAGCTTGTTGACGCGAAGACCAACGCTCCCGTCGAAGGGATGACCTATAGGCTATCGAGCGATGGTCAATGTCTTGTCGACGACGCAACGCTGGCAGGCGGGAGAACGCGCGCGTTCTCATTGAAGCGGCATCCGAATCTGACCTTCGTGGCGTGGCGTGAGGGGGATGTGCGATGAGCGGCGCAATCAGCCAGGAGGTACGATTGCTTGCCGCGATCGCTTACGGGGAGGCATCCACGGCCAACGACCCGCATGAAATCGGAGGAATTGCGTTTGCCGTGGCAAATCGGTGTCGCGCATGGGGCGGAAAGACGGTGTCCGAGTTGCGCGCCGCAGACCCGAACTATTCCTACGCATGGGATGGCTCCAACGCTAGATTCAACAAATTGATGCGTGCCACTGACAGTGAAATTGAACCGAATCCTGGGATGAAGCTGGCTGTCGATTGGGCTCAAAAGGCATTGGCCAACGATGGACCGGACCCGTCGAACGGTGCATTCTGGTGGGACGGGCTCGACTTCAAGACCAGGTACGCGAGCCGTCCCAAGGTGCTAGACGGGTTCAAATGG
Organism: Paraburkholderia sp. JPY465; assembly: GCF_050436725.1. Lineage (NCBI taxonomy): Bacteria > Pseudomonadati > Pseudomonadota > Betaproteobacteria > Burkholderiales > Burkholderiaceae > Paraburkholderia > Paraburkholderia sp. JPY465. Next base: position 721,043 of record NZ_JBNDMT010000002.1, on the reverse strand, counting down.
GGCTGCCCATCTGACAATATTTTCGGTGTGCCAGAGAAGCGGCGCGAAGTCATCAAGTATTGGAGAGTCCGTAATAAGAAGACTGGGCAAATCGTCGACGGCGGCGAACGCGGCCGCTACGATTCGGTATGGGTTTCGACGGCCGCTCGCGGTGGCACCGTATTTTGGCGGCACAACCCAGATTACCTGAAAGCTACCGGAGCAAAGGCATACCGATGAAATCCACCGTGATGCTGATGGCGGCTCTGGCCGCCATGTCGAGCAATGCGCATGCGGTCCGATCTTACGACAGTTACGATGCGTTCTATTCCGCCCAGTCGGACGTGGTGTTTGGTGCCCCGATCAAGCAACCTGCCGGGCATCTCCACCTTTATTCAGATCTCGGGGGGCGGGGGAGTTACACGGAACTGAGATCCACTCTGGACGGAAGGGCTGTGCGAATCGAGGTTGCAGAGAATCGCATAACGGTCAATGGCAAAAGCTATCGCTTTGCGCGCGCAACGACGTTTCCGGATGAGTATGCAATAGACATTTATCCGGGCAACGCTCAGGTGTTCTTGGCGGGAGGGACGAGAAATCGTCCTCCGCTTCTGTGTATGGAAGGGTACGGCAGTGGTTCAGGCGAAGCTGACCGGCACCAGCAGATATTCCTTTTGGTGAACCCTCTAGCTCGTAAGCCGACATTCTTGCATCTGCCAAGTCTGCTTTCGTCATGTCTGGCTGTAGTGGCGACGAAGGACGGTAAGCTTGCCTTTCCGAAGAACAGTTACCTGTTCGATGATGCACAAGAATCCCGCGTTGGATTGTTAGTGTCGTACTACACGTTTGAGAATCAGCGCTTTGTCCCGGTCCCGGCTCTAAACCAACTTCGGCTCAAATTTGCGCAGTCAGAGATACCGTTTCAATTTTCGGTCCAAGACAAGAACTAAGCGACCGACCATCTCCCCTCACGCCGGCTCACTTACAGAGCCGGTACGGGGTTGCCTATCTGAGGACTGTCACTCGGAGATGATGTGAGCATTCTACGATGGTGAACCGCTTTGGTTTTCGGGACATGTAGCATGTGTTAGTGTCTGGCGTTTCTTCCGTCAGAGATTCGAACCAGTGCAGGTTCAGGCATTCGTCCCGGAATGAGCCGTTGAACGTTTGGATGAAGCTGTGTTATCCGTCGGTTTGGCTGCACGGCTGAAGTCGATCTGTACCTTGTAGTGGTACGCCCACATGTCCAGCAGACGACCAGAGAACTCGCTGCCGTTGTCGGCGCTTTCCGGGAAGTCCAGTCAATTCCGTGCTTCCGAGTCTGGCTAACTGTGCGTTAGTCCAACGAGTTTCGTTTCCCGGCACGCGCGAGTCGATGTTTACGAATTCACGGGGTGCGTCAGCTGCGTCAAGCGTTTGCATCTGCTTATCTCCTTGTCTTTAACCGCGGCGCAGCCCACGCATCGACGCGGCGCTACACCTCGATCCTACGCAACTGCCGATCGGCTGGACGCTCCCGCCTAATGACACACAGCCAGGCTATAGTGCGTCTTTTCCGGCCGCCCTTAAAAATCCCGACACCCCGGTCACGCCGTCATGCCGACTCCTTTGAGCTTCCTTCCGGACAGTTTTGCCGAATATGAAGATCTCAAGTCAATCCTCGACCAGGGCAAGGCGAGCTTCGAAATCCGCGCGATCTGCGAAACCGAAGTACGCGGCCGGCGCTTTTCCATCTACACCGCAAGCATCGGTTCATCCGATCCGCTCGCGCCGGCCATTGGCTTTTTCGGCGGCATTCACGGGCTCGAGCGAATCGGCTCGCAACTCGTGCTCGACTATATGCGCTCGCTGCTCGCGCGGCTCGAATGGGACGAACTGCTGGTGCGTGAATTGCAGTCCATCCGGTTGATCTTCTTGCCGATCGCAAATCCCGGCGGCATGTGGGCCGCGACGCGCGCCAATCCGCGCGGTGTCGACCTGATGCGCAACGCACCGCAAAACGCCGACGCTCGTGTGCCTCTGCTTGCGGGGGGCCAGCGTGTCGGCGCGTGGTTGCCCTGGTATCGCGGCCGCGCGGGCGAGCCGATGGAAGTCGAGGCGGCCGCGCTGCTGCAAGTAGTGGAAACGCAACTCGCCGCGCGGCCGCTGAGCATCGCGCTCGATTGCCATTCCGGCTACGGCTGGAGCGACAGCATCTGGTTTCCGTACGCGCGAACCCGCCAGCAGATGCCGCATCTGCCCGAAATGTACATGCTGAAGAGCATGTTCGAACACGCGCATCCGCATCACGGCTACACCTTCGAGCCGCAAAGCCATCAGTATCTGCTGCACGGCGATCTGTGGGACTACGCGTACGACCGTACGCCGGTGCCGAACATCTTCCTGCCGATGACGCTCGAACTCGGTTCGTGGCTGTGGATCAAGAAAAACCCGCGCCAGTTGTTTTCGCGGCAGGGTATGTTCAATCCGGTCATGGAGCATCGCACCGCGCGCGTGCTGCGGCGGCACGCGAACCTGTTCGACTTCCTCGCGCGCGCGGCGTTTTCGTCGCAGCGCTGGCTGCCGCAAGGCAACCAGCGCGAGCGGTTGCTGCAAAGCGCGCTCGACCACTGGTACAGGCCGGATCGCGAATGAGCACATGGATCCTGCTGCGCGGACTGACGCGCGAAACGCGGCATTGGGGGCGCCTGCCGGCGACGTTGCGCGAAACCCTGAGCCAGATCCCGGACGATAGCCTGTCCGATCCGACGACAACCGCGACTTCCACCGCAACGACCGCGACCGGCGTCCGTTTGCTGCTGCTCGATCTGCCCGGCAACGGTGAATACGTGCGGCGGCGCGCGCCCGCGAGCGTCACGGGCATCGTCGCCTTCGTGCGGCAGGCGGCGCGCGAAACGGGCGTGCCGGGCCCCTACAACGTGATCGCGATGTCGCTCGGCGGCATGGTCGCGACCGACTGGGCGCAGCGTCATCCCGGCGAAATCGAACGGCTGGTGCTGATCAATACGAGCATGCGGCCATTCAGCCGCATGCATGAGCGGCTGCGGCCGTCGGCGTGGCTGGGTCTGCTCGGCGTCGCCGCCCACTGGAGCGATGCGGCCGATGCCGAGAGCGGCATCCATCGCCTCACGTGCAACAACCTCGACACCTTGGGCGCGGATCTCGCCGCTTGGACCACGATCCGCCGCAGCGCACCGGTGAGCCGCGCGAATGCGCTGCGGCAATTGTGGGCGGCCGCCCGCTTTAGCGCGGCGCCCGCCGCGCCGGGGGGTGCACTGCTGATTTTGTCGTCGGCGGCCGATGGGCTCGTCAACCCGGTCTGTTCGGCGAAGCTCGCGGCGGCGTGGGGCGCGCCGCATCGCGAGCATCCGTGGGCCGGCCACGATGTGCCGCATGACGATCCCGCGTGGACCGCCGCGCAGATTCGCGCGTGGCTCACTCGGCGCGCCGAAGACGGCGATGCGGCGGCGCCGGGACCCGCACCGGCCAGGTCCGCGCGTTGAGCCGCGCAAGGCATTGCCGCGCCGCAGCGACGCGACCCTTTCCAACCCAACTGTGACGATTCTTCGACGACCCGTCAGCGGGTATTACCTGACTTCGCGAAACGGACGCATCGCACACGGCAGGCGCATAATTCCAAGTCAGACGTTGCCTGCGAATCACGCGATACTCACCATTGCCGCCAGCCAGGGGAGTCGATCATGCAAGCAAAGAACGAAGAAGCCGTCACGCACCTGCTGAACGATGTCGTCGAATTTGCGCGGGGGCGGTTGCCGGAACCGACCTTCAATATCGTCGAACCCTTCCTGCGGCATTACTACGATTTCGTCGACGCAGGCGATCTGCAAAGCCGCTCGATCGCCGATCTGTACGGCGCGGCGCTCGCCCACTGGCAGACCGCGCAGCGCTTCGTGCCGGGCGAGCAACGGCTGCGCGTATACAACCCGATCCTCGAACAGCATGGCTGGCACTCCGATCACACGGTGATCGAGATCGTCAACGACGACATGCCGTTCCTCGTCGATTCGGTCTCGATGACGGTCAACCGCCATCGGCTCGCGCTGCATTCGGTCGTGCATCCGGTGTTTCGGATCTGGCGCGCGGCGGACGGCAGCATCGCGCGCGTGAGCCAGGGCGCCGAAGAAGCCGGCGATACGCGCTCGCATCTGACCTCGTGCATCCATTTCGAAGTCGATCGTTGTGGCGATGCCGCAAAACTCGATGCGTTGCGCGACGATATCGCCCGCGTGCTCGGCGACGTGCGCGCGGCGGTCGAAGATTGGCCGAAGATCATCGAACGCGCGAAGCAGACGATTCAGGATATGAAGGCGCGCGAGACCGGTCCCGAGGGCGTCGAAGCGCGTGCGTTCGTCGAATGGATGGTCGCCGATCATTTCACGTTCCTCGGCCAGCGCGATTACGAACTGGTGCAGCTTGATGGCGGCTATGGTTTGCGGGCGGTGGCGGGCTCCGGTCTCGGCATTCTGCGCGATGCACAGGGGGCGGGCGGCGCGCCGGAAGTTACGCCGTTGCCGCCGGCGGCTGCGGAGATCATCTCCGGCTCGTCGCCAATCTTCCTCACCAAGGCCAATTCGCGCGCCACGGTGCACCGGCCGGGCTATCTCGACTATGTCGGCATCAAGCTGAGCGGCGCCGATGGCAAGGTGACGGGCGAGCGGCGCTTCATCGGCCTGTATACGTCGACCGCTTATTTCGTGTCGGCCGCTGAGATTCCGATCGTGCGGCGCAAATGCGCGAATATCGTCAGACGTGCCGCATTCCTGCCGAAAGGTCATCTGGCGAAATCGCTGGTCACGGTGCTGGAAACCTATCCGCGCGACGAATTGTTCCAGGCCGACGAAGACCAGTTATACGACACCACCCTCGGCGTGCTGCGTTTGCAGGAGCATCAGCGCACGCGGCTGTTCGTGCGGCGCGATCGCTTCGATCGCTTCGTGTCGTGCCTCGTGTTCGTATCGCGCGACAAGTACAACACCGATCTGCGGCAACGCATCGCGAACCTGCTCGCCGACGCATTCAATGGTGAGAACGTCGAATTCACGCCGCTGCTGTCGGAGTCGACGCTCGCGCGAATTCATTTCGTCGTCCATGCCAAAGCCGGTGGCATGCCGAGCGTCGATACGCGCGAGCTCGAAGCGCGCCTCGTGCAGGTCGCGCGGCGCTGGCAGGACGATCTGGCCGACGCATTGCTCGACGCGTACGGCGAAGAGCAGGGCAACCGTTTGCTGCAGCACTACGCCGATTCGTTTCCGGCCGGCTATCGCGACGACTATCCGGCGCGTACGGCGGTGCGCGATATCGAACTGATCGAGCGCGTGCAAGGCAGCGAGCGGCTCGCAATGAACCTCTACCGGCCGATCGAATCGGGACCGCGGGCGTTCCGCTTCAAGGTGTATCGCGCGGGCATGCCGATCGCGCTGTCGCGCAGCTTGCCGATGCTCGAACATCTGGGCGTGCGCGTCGACGAGGAGCGGCCTTATCTGATCGAGGCGCCGGGTGCGATGCCCGCGTGGATCCACGACTTCGGCCTCGAACTCGCGGACGATACCGAGTTTGACATCGAGCGGGTCAAGGATCTGTTCGAGCAGGCGTTCGAGCAGGTGTGGACCGGCACGATCGAAAGCGACGACTTCAACCGCCTCGTGCTGCGCGCGCAGCTCAATGCGCGCGAGGTGACGATCCTGCGCGCGTACGCGAAGTACTTGCGCCAGGTCGGATCGACGTTCAGCGACGCGTATATCGAACGCGCGGTGACCGGCAATCCGGCGATTGCGCGCATGCTCGTCGACCTGTTCGTCGCGCGCTTCGATCCGGCGCTCGGCGCGGTACGCGAGGCCCGCGTCAACGCCTGTCTGGAATCGATCGACAGCGCACTCGACCAGGTGCCGAATCTCGACGAAGACCGCATCCTGCGGCAGTTCCTCGGCGTGATCAAGGCGACCAAGCGCACCAACTACTACCGCCATGACGCTCAGGGGCAATCGAAGCCGTACCTGTCGTTCAAGTTCGATCCCGCGCAGGTGCCCGGCCTGCCCGAACCGAAGCCGATGTTCGAGATCTGGGTCTATTCGCCGCGCGTCGAGGGCGTGCATCTGCGAGGTGGGCGCGTCGCGCGCGGCGGCCTGCGCTGGTCGGATCGGCGCGAGGATTTCCGCACGGAAGTGCTCGGCCTGATGAAGGCGCAGATGGTGAAGAACGTCGTGATCGTACCGGTGGGCTCGAAGGGCGGCTTCGTCGTCAAGAATCCGCCGCCGCAGAGCGAGCGCGATGCGTGGATGCGCGAAGGTGTGACGTGCTATCAGACCTTCCTGCGCGGCTTGCTCGACGTAACCGACAACCTGGCGGGCACCGACGTCGTGCCGCCGCCCGACGTGGTGCGGCACGACCCCGACGACCCGTATCTGGTCGTCGCCGCCGACAAGGGCACGGCCACGTTCTCCGATTACGCGAATGCAATCTCGCAGGAATACGGTTTCTGGCTCGACGACGCGTTCGCGTCGGGCGGCTCGGTCGGCTATGACCACAAGAAAATGGGCATCACCGCGCGCGGCGCGTGGGAGTCGGTCAAGCGGCACTTCCGCGAAATGGGCATCGACACGCAGAGCCAGGACTTCACGGTGGTCGGTGTCGGCGACATGTCGGGCGACGTGTTCGGCAACGGCATGCTGCTGTCTCCGCATATCAAGCTGCTCGCCGCGTTCGATCACCGCCATATCTTCCTCGATCCGAATCCCGATCCCGCCGCGAGCATGGCGGAGCGCGCGCGGCTCTTCATGCTCGACCGCTCCAGTTGGGCGGATTACGACCCGTCGCTGATCTCGGCTGGCGGCGGCGTGTTCCCGCGCAGCGCGAAGACGATTCCGCTGTCGCCGGCGGTGCAGGCGGCGCTCGGCACCAGCGCGGCGGCGCTGTCGCCGGCCGAGCTGATGCGGGTGATTCTGCAGGCGCCGGTCGATCTGCTTTATAACGGCGGCATCGGCACCTACGTGAAGGCGAGCCGCGAGACCAACCAGCAGGCGGGCGATCGTGCGAACGATGCGATCCGCGTGAACGGTGCCGACCTGCGCTGCAAGGTGGTGGCCGAGGGCGGCAATCTCGGCTTGACGCAACTCGGCCGCATCGAGTTCGCGCAGCACGGCGGCCGCATCAATACCGATGCGATCGATAATTCCGCCGGCGTCGATTGCTCGGATCACGAGGTCAACATCAAGATTCTGCTGGGTCTCGTCGTCGCCGATGGTGAGATGACGGAGAAGCAGCGCAATGCGCTGCTTGCGGAAATGACCGATGAAGTCGGTCTGTTGGTGCTGACGGACAACTACTATCAGACCCAGGCTTTGTCGATCGCGGGCCGCTTCGGCGTCGAGCTGCTCGATGCCGAAACCCGTTTGATGCGCTATCTGGAGAAGGCTGGGCGGCTCAATCGCGTGATCGAGTTTCTGCCCACCGACGAAGACGTCGCCGAGCGCGCGGCCGCGAAGCAGGGACTGACGACACCCGAACGCGCGGTGCTGCTCGCGTACAGCAAGATGTGGCTCTATGACGCGCTGCTCGAATCGTCGATGCCGGAGGACCCGCTCGTTAGCGGCATGTTGATCGAGTACTTCCCGAAGCCGCTGCGGCAGCGTTTCCGCGAGCCGATGCAGCGCCATCCGCTGCGCCGTGAAATCCTCGCGACGCATCTGACCAATGCGCTCGTGAATCGCGTCGGCTGCGAGTTCGTGCATCGGCTGATGGAGGAGACCGATGCGCAGCCCGGCGACATCGTGCGCGCGTGCATCATGGCGCGCGACGTGTTCGATCTCGATCAGATCTGGCGCAGCATCGACGCGCTCGACAACCGCGTCGCGGACGACGTGCAGGCGCGCATGTTCGCGGAGGTCGCGCGGCTCGTCGAACGTTCGGCGCTGTGGTTCCTGCGGCATCTGCAAACGGGCGCGGCCAACGGCGACGTGAGCGGCCTGCTCGCGCGCTGTCGCGATGCCGCGCAGCGTCTCGCGCCGCAATGGCCGGCGCTGTTGCCGGCCGCGGATCTCGAAGCATTGTCGGAGCGGCAGCGGGCGTTCGTCGATGCGGGTGTCGATAGCGATCTCGCGGTGCGAATCGCGAGCGGCGAGGTGTCGGCCGCGCTGCTCGATATCGCCGAAGTCGCGTCGACATGCGAGCGCAATCTGGAACAGGTCGCGGGCGTCTACTTCGCGCTCGGCACGCTGCTGAACTACAGCTGGATCAGCGAGCGCGCCGCTTCGTTGCCGGCGCCGACGCACTGGGACATGCTCGCGCGCGCATCGGCGCTCGCCGAACTCGCCCGCCTCAAGCGCGCGCTGACCACGAGCGCGTTGGCTGGCGCGACCGATGCGTCGACGCCCGATTCGCTGGTGCAAACGTGGCGCGAGAAACGCGCGGCGCAGCTCGAGCGTTATACGCGCTTGCTGACCGATTTGCGTGCGACGGGTGGCGCGAGTCTTTCGGTGCTGCTGGTGGTCGTGCGGGAGATGGCCGCGCTCGAGCGGGCGTGAGCCGCGCGAATGGTGGAAAGGGCGCTTGGGGTGCTGCCGGCACGGCGACGCGTCGGGTCCGATTCCTGCGGCCTGGCGTGTCGTTGTCGTCCATAATACCGAGTGCTTGCCGATCGTTTCGGTCGTGCAATACCCGACAATACCCAGCACCTTCACGGACGTCCGCCCGCAGATGAAAGAAGAATCGCCGAAAGCCATTTTCTACGCACTCGCCGCCAACCTCGGCATCGCCGTCTGCAAGTTCGCCGCGGCGTCGTTCACCGGCTCCGGCTCAATGTTCGCCGAAGCGATTCACTCCACCGCCGACTGCGGCAATCAACTGCTGCTGCTTTTCGGGCTGCGCGAGGCGCGCAAGCCGGTGAGCCCTTTGCATCCGATGGGCAGCGGCCGCGAAATCAACTTCTATTCGCTGCTGGTTGCGTTGCTGCTGTTTTTCGTCGGCGGCGCGTTTTCGGTGTATGAGGGCGTGCATCGGCTGATTGCGCGCGAGCCGTTGCAGTATGCGTTCGTCGCGTTGGCGGTGCTCGGTGTGTCGGTGGTGCTCGAAGCGCTATCGCTGTGGGGTGCGATCAAGGAGATTCGCAAGACGTATCCGGATAAAAACCTGTGGCAGTGGTTTCGCGAGACGCGCGAATCGGATCTGCTGGTCGTGGCCGGCGAAGATATCGCCGCGCTCTTCGGTCTCGCGATCGCCTTCGTCGCGGTGCTATTGACGATGATGACCGGCAACCCCGTGTATGACGCGCTCGGCTCGGTCGGAGTCGGTCTCTTGCTGATGACGATCGCGTGGCTCGTCGCGCGTGAAGTGAAGTCGATGATCGTCGGCGAGTCGGCGAGCCCGGAAGTGCGCAGCGCCATCGACGCGCATCTGCGCGCGCGTCCGGAGATTCGCAGCGTCATCAATATGATCACGCTGCAGTGGGGACGTCACGTGGTGGTGGCGGTGCAGGCGGAAATGATCGACTATGCGAGCGGCCGCGCGATGGTCGATGCGATCAATGTTATCGAGGCCGACTTGCAGGCCGCGTTTCCTCAGGTGCGCTGGGTGTTCTTCGAACCTGACGTGCCACGTAATTGAATTGACGAAGAGGAGGCGAAACGGCCTGCGCTGCGATCGCAGGCCGTTCCGGCTGTGCAAATTGGGCTCCTGTATGCGTCGAAGCGCTTATTTGAACCCTGCCACCGCATGCGGCACATACAGTTCTTCGAGCCGCTGAATCTCTTCGCCGCTGAGCTTCAACGACAGCGCCGCGACCGCATCGTCGAGATGATGCAGCTTGGTCGCACCGACGATCGGCGCGGTAATCGGCTTCTTCTGCAGCACCCACGCTAGCGCAACCTGCGCGCGCGGCACGCCGCGCTCTTTCGCGATCTCGCTGACCCGCTCGACGATACGCCGATCCGCTTCCTGCGTCTGCGCGTACAGCGTGCGGCCGAACTCGTCGGTTTCCGAGCGTGCGCTCTCGGTGTCCCAGTCGCGCGTCAAGCGTCCGCGTGCAAGCGGGCTCCACGGAATCACGCCGATGCCTTCGCTCTCGCACAGCGGCAGCATTTCGCGCTCTTCCTCGCGATACAGCAGATTCACGTAGTTCTGCATCGTCACGAAGCGGGTCCAGCCATTGCGCTCGGCCACCTGCAGCGCCTTGGCAAACTGCCATGCGTACATCGACGACGCGCCGATATAGCGCGCCTTGCCGGCCTTCACGACGTCGTGCAGCGCTTCCATCGTTTCTTCGATCGGCGTACCGTAGTCCCAGCGATGAATCTGATACAGGTCGACATAGTCGGTACCGAGCCGCCGCAGGCTGTGATCGATCTCCGCCATGATCGCCTTGCGCGATAGCCCCGCGCCGTTCGGACCCGGATGCATGCGGCTATTGACCTTGGTGGCGAGCACGATCTCATCGCGTTTCGCAAAGTCCTTCAGCGCACGGCCGACGATTTCCTCGCTGGTGCCGTCCGAGTAGACGTTGGCGGTATCGAAGAAGTTGATGCCGTGATCGAGTGCCTGCTTGATGAATGGCCGCGCGGCTTCGTCGTCGAGCGTCCAGGTATGCGTGCCGCGCGAGGGCACGCCATAACTCATACAGCCGAGACAGAGACGCGATACATCGAGGCCGGTGCGGCCGAGTTTCACATAATCCATCGTGTTGCTCTCCTATGGTGAAGCGCACAAACCCGCTGCGAGGGAAAGACCTTCGATTATAGGGAAACGACGGCAAGCGCGTCGTCGCGGGCCGCGGCCGCTTTCGATCGCTTCAATGCAAATGGCGAGTGCCGTGAACGACAGTCAAGAAAAGCCTACAAAGTCGTGGATTTGATGAGGCGTTGGAATCACTGGAAAAGCGGTAGACAACTGCGATCGTTAAATATCGACAAATTCAGAATAGTTCAGAATTGTCTCGTAGTCTTCATTTGCTCTCCTTGATAACCTTTTGATGGCGTTGCATTGCGCAGGGCTTCATCGGGGATCACAGGTATAGGCAATGAATAACCGTTGTTATCGGCTTGTGTTCAGCAAGCTTCGGGGTATGCTCGTCGCCGTTGCGGAGACTGCAAGCGGACATGGGAATGCCCGTTCCGGTGAGGCCGACGCAGCGGTCGCGCTGCCATCCCTCACGCTGTTCGCGATGCGTCACGCGGCCTTCGCGGTGCTGGTGCTCGCCGGATTCGCTCCCGCTCTCTCGGATGCGCAGATCGTGCCATCGGGCGCGCACGCGCCGAATGTCATCCAGACGCAGAATGGTCTGCCACAGGTAGACATCAACCGTCCGTCTTCCGCTGGTGTATCCGTCAATACATACGGACAGTTCGACGTACAGAAAAACGGCGCCATTCTCAATAACTCGCCGTCTATCACGAACACACAACTCGCAGGCCAGGTGAACGGTAACGCGAATCTTTCGCCAGGCCAGTCCGCGCGGATCATTCTCAACCAGGTCAACAGCAATTCGCCCAGTCAGCTGCGCGGCTTTCTTGAGGTGGCCGGGAGCAAGGCCGAGGTCGTCATCTCAAACGGATCGGGCATCATAGTTGACGGCGGCGGCTTCATCAATACCACGCGCGGCGTTCTCACCACCGGTACACCGATACTCGATGCGGGCGGCAACCTGAGCGGCTTAAACGTGACTGGCGGCCTCATTACAGTCGAAGGCGCGGGTCTCAATAACCCGGATATCGACCGGGTGGACCTCATCGCGCGCGCGGTGCAGGCCAACGCTGCCATTTACGCGAACAACCTGAACGTCGTTACGGGCGCGAATCAGGTCAATCACGATACGCTCGCCGCTACCCCGATTGCAGGCGATGGTGCCGCGCCAGGTGTGTCGATCGACGTGAGTCAGCTTGGCGGAATGTACGCGCAACGTATCGTGCTGGCCAGCAATGAATACGGTGTCGGGGTGTCCAATGCGGGCGCGATCGCCGCCCAGGCGGGTGACCTGACGCTCACGACGCAGGGCAAGCTGGTTCTCACCGGCAAGACAACCGCGAGCGGCAATCTTGCGGTGTCAGCGGCGGGCGATGTGCAGAACAGCGGCTCGACCTACGCGCAGCAGAACCTGAGCCTCAGTGCGGGCAACCTCACCTCGACCGGCACGCTGGGTGCCGGGATCAACGCCGACGGGATTGCCGGTCAAAGCGGCGATCTGAACCTGAGCGCATCCGGTATCCTGTCCGCGACCGGCCAGAACCTCGCGGGTGGCCGCGCATCGCTTCAGGGGGCGTCACTCAATCTCGCCGGTAGCAGCACGCTAGCAAACGACGACATTGCGTTGACGGCAACGGGCGGCGACCTGAACACATCAGGCGCAACGGTGACGACCGGCGGTTCGCTCAATGCCACGGCGACGGGTGCGCTCTCCAACGTGCAGGGGCAACTCTCTGCGACGGATATCGCGGTGTCCGGGGCATCCATCGACAACACCTCGGGCCTGATCGACGGCGACCAGTTGCGCGTATCGAGCACGGGTGCGCTCATCAACCGTGACGGCACGATCCAGCAGACGGGTGCCACTGACCAGACAATCACCGTGGGCGGCGCGCTGGATAACACGGGCGGCACGATTGCCTCCAACGCGCAGCACCTCACGGTGAGCGCGCAGTCGATCACGAACGACAGCGGCAAGGTTGCGCACGCGGGTACAGGCACGCTGGCCGTGAGTTCGGCAGGCGCACTCTCCAACGTTGGCGGCCAGATTGCGACGAACGGCGCGCTGCAGACCGCAGCGGCCTCGCTCGACAATACGGGTGGCAGGCTCGCCGCGCAGCAGGCCGCGAGCATCGCCGCCGCCAGCGGCATCGTCAACCGCGACGCCGGGCAGATTTACGGCGACGCGGGCCTCACGGTTTCCACCCAGGGCGATTTCGACAACTCGGGCGGCTCGGCACAGAGCGGTGCAGACCTGACGCTCGACGCGTGCGGCAGGATCATCAACGCGGGCGGTGTGATTGCCGCGAACGGCGCGGCCGGGACGCTCGCCGTTGCGGGTTCGGACATTGACAACACGTCCGGCTCGATCACGAACGCGGGAACCGGACAGACCACTCTCAGCGCTGCCGGCACGATCACGAACACCGCGGGCGGGCTGGGCGGTAACGGCGATGTACAGGCTAACGCGCAGAACCTCGTGAACCGCTCAGGCGGGCAGCTGGTGGCGGGCGGCGCCGCCACGCTTGCCATCACGGATACGGTCGATAACACGGCTGGCACGCTCTATGGCGGCACGGCGCTGAACCTGAACCAGCCCGCCGCGACGCTCATCAATGATGGCGGCGCCATCGAGAGCGCGCAGGACGTGTCGCTGCGGGTGGCGTCCATGTCGAACGCAGGCGGCGCGGTGCGCGCCAATCGCGACATCGGCATGAGCGGTACGCTCGCGGGCGACGGCGGGATGACGGCGGGCCGTGACCTCACGCTGGCCCTCGAAGGCGACTTCGCGAGCAATGCCGCAACCTCCCTGCATGCGGACAACAACCTGGCACTCGGTGTTGGCGGCACGTTCACGAACACCGCTGCACTGGAAGCAGGCAACGCGCTGACGGTGAGCGCGGCCAATGTCGTTAATGCGGCCGGCGCGGACATGAATTCGGCGGCGACCACCGTCAATGCCACCGGCGACATCGCGAACGCAGGCACGATCGAGGGCGATGCGGTCACGACAAACAGCGCGAGCCTGAACAACACGGGCGCGGTGATTGGGAACAGCGTCATCGTCAACGCCACCGACGTGACCAATGAGGGCGCGCAGGCGGTTATCGCGGGGGCATCGTTCCTTGGAGTCTACGCGGGCAGTTCGCTGACGAACGCGGACGGCGCCCTGATCTACAGCGGCGGGAACCTGGAACTGGCGCGCGACAATGCGCGCGACTCCACGGGTCTGCTCGCGAACCAGACCGGCATCATCACGAACAGCGCGGCCAGCATCCAGGCGGCGGGCGATATCGACGTGGCCGCGCACACGCTCACGAACCAGCGCACGGGCGTTCAGACTGAAGCCGGGACGCCTGTCACGACCGAGGGGCCAACGCTGACGCTGTGGACGATGGGCATGCCGGTTGACGAGGTCGCCAGCTACCACAGCGCGATCTATGAGCAGTGGATTTTCAGCGGCACAGGGGCCATCGGTGGGCAGGTCATCGGCAAGCTGGCCAAGCCACTGGTCGTGACGTTGCCTGCTTCGCAGGTGACCAGCATCGACGCTACCAGCCAGACGTTCTCGCTCACTACGCCACTGACGGATACCTACAGGGTGTGCCCGACCACCTACTGTGTCGCGGACCCGCAGACCCGCACCATTACCAATAACGCGGTGCAGTATTACCAGAGTCTGACGCAGAACAGCGACGGTACGGTCACGATCGCTTTCTATCCGGACTTCGATCCGGCGAAGAACATCGCACCGGACCAGGTCAGGATCAATACGTCGATTGGCGACGACAGCCACGATTACGTTGAACTGAGCCGCACCTCCACCATCACCACCGTGACCGACCAGCTTCTGAACCCCGGCACGGCGGCGACGATCCAGGCGCAGGGTTCGATCCGCGTCAACGCGGACGGCGGCACGATCAACAACGACTCGTCCACGATGGCCGCAGGCGGGGACCTCGTGCGCCGCGCGACGGGCGGCTCGGTAAACGATACGGGCATCCTGTTGCAGCAGACCGGCACGCAAACAGATGTCTCGACCTACTACTGGCACGCAAAAATCAGCGACAGCAACGACACGAAGACTGATATCAAAGATGACGCGGTGCCGCTGCCGTCCACCACGGTTGCCTCGCTGCCTGCAATCGCGACGGCCAACCAGACCGTCCAGACCGACGCACAGGACATTACCATCGGCTCGGTGGATCGCGTCGGGCAGACTGTTACCGGCGCAGGCGTGTCCGGCGGTGACGCAACCGGCACCCAACTGGGTAGTGCCAGCGCCTCGGGTAACCGCCCGCAGACGCTCGGTGCGGGTCTGAAGCTTCCGGCCAGCGCGCTGTACACGTTTCAGAGCGCACCCGGCGCGCCCTATCTCGTCGTCACCGATCCGCGCCTGACGAGCTATTCGAAGTTCATTTCAAGCGACTACATGCTCGCCCAGCTCGGCCTGAATCCGCAGGTGATCGAGAAGCGTCTCGGTGACGGCATGTATGAGCAGCAACTGGTGATGGAACAGGTCACGCAACTGACCGGGCGCACGTTCCTCAGGTCTTACACCAGCAACCTGGACGAATACACGGCGCTGCTGAACAATGGCGTGTCGTATGCGAAGGCGTTTGACCTCACGGTGGGCGTCGGGCTGACCGCTGCCCAGATGGCGCAGCTGACCACCGACATGGTGTGGCTGGTGAGCCAGACCGTCACACTGCCGGACGGCTCGCAGCAGACGGTACTGGTACCCCAGGTTTATCTCGCGAAGTCCAGCACCGTTGATCTTCAGGGCAGCGGTGCGCTGGTGGCCGGTAACCGCGTGAACCTGAACGCGACCGGCGATGTGACGAACAGCGCCCACGTCGCAGGTGACGTGGCGACCACGGTCATCGGCAACAACATCGTGAACCGGGGCGTGATCGGAAGCGGCGGCGCGACGACGGTCGCCGCCGTGCAGGATGTGACGAACATCGGCGGTCGCATTGGCGGCGTCGATACGGTAGTCAGCGCAGGCCGCGATATCGTCAACCAGAGCACAACCGCCCAGGCCGCGGTAACGGGTGGCAACGCCGGCTTCACTTCGAGCGCAACCGGCATGGCGGTCCAGTCGGTGGGCACGATTTCGGCATCGGACAGTGCGACCGTCATGGCGGGCCGGGACGTGACCATGAGCGGCGCAGCGATCCAGACCGGGGGTGATGCGACCATCGCGGCGGGTCGCGATATCAACGTGGGCACCACGACGCTTACGGCCACCCAGGATGCGGGAACCACTGACGGCCTGAATGGCTACCACAGCACCACCACAACCAGCGTTGGCAGCACGATCACGACCGGCGGTAACCTCACCACCGTCTCGGGCAACAATGCGACGCTGACCGGTGCGCACGTTCAGGCGGGCGGCGATGCGACGATGGTGGCGGGTGGCGACCTGACGGTGACTGCGGCGAAGGACACCGCCACGTATACCGGCCAGTCGATGGGCGGCAAACTCGCGCACCACAAGGATTCGACCTACGACGAAACCGCCCAGGGCAGCAGCATCAACGCGGGCGGCACCGTTGCGCTGGCGGCGGGCCAGGGCGGAACGGGCAACCTCTCGGTTCTCGGCTCATCGGTGAGCACGGGCGGTGTCAACGGCGCGACCCGTGGCGGTGTCATCCTGCAATCGACTGGCGATATCACGG
Source organism: Paraburkholderia sp. JPY465 (assembly GCF_050436725.1). Lineage (NCBI taxonomy): Bacteria > Pseudomonadati > Pseudomonadota > Betaproteobacteria > Burkholderiales > Burkholderiaceae > Paraburkholderia > Paraburkholderia sp. JPY465. Next base: position 704,694 of record NZ_JBNDMT010000002.1, on the reverse strand, counting down.
TCGGCGCGGTGACGGAAACTCACGATGCGGATCACTGGTCGCAGACGAACCATTCGAATGCGCTGTCGAGCAACAAGATCACCGACACGTCCACCTCGCATACGGTGCTATCGGTCGGTTCGACCGTATCGGGCGATACCGTGGCGGCCAGTGCGGCGCACGACCTGAACATCAACGGGTCCACCGTTGCGTCAACGAACGACATGACGCTCGCGGCGGGCCACGACCTCAATATCACGACCACCCAGGATACGAGCGAGCGCAGCACGCTTCACGAGGAGCAGGCTTCGGGCTTCGGCGCGATGAGTGGCGGCGGCGCGAGCATCAACTACGGCACGCGCGAGCAGAAGGACACCACGCACGACAGCACCGTCACCAACAACGGCAGTCTGGTCGGCAGCACGAACGGCAGCGTGACGATGGCGGCGGGCAACGACCTGCATGTCACGGGCAGTGCCGTGCTGGCCGCCCAGGACGTCACGGGCATGGCGGCCAACGTCATCATCGACGCGGCGACGAATACGTCACACCACGACGAAACGCAGGAGATGAAGCAGAGCGGCTTCACGCTGGGCCTGTCCGGCAGCGTGGGCGATGCGATCAACAGCGCTGTCCAGCAGGGGCAGAGCCTTGCGAGCGGCAACAGCGACGGGCGCGCAACGGCGCTGCATGCCATCGCGGCGGGCGGTAACGCTGGCATGGCCGTGTCAGGGGCCAAGGCGCTGGCCGATGGCGCCAAGGGTCCGAATGCGCCGAGCATCGGCGCGCAACTGAGTTTCGGTTCCAGTCAGAGCAGGAATACGTTCAACGAGGACCAGACGACGCATGCCGGCTCGACAGTCCAGGCAGGTGGCACGACCACGTTTGTTGCAACGGGTGACGGAACCGCGGGCTCGGGCAACATCACGATTGCCGGTTCGAACGTGAGCGCGAATGACGTGGTGCTGGCCGCCAGGAATCAGGTCAATCTGCTCAATTCGACCGATACCGATATCACCGCCAGCACGAACAAGTCGAGCAGCGCGAGCGTCGGCGTGTCCTACGGCACGCAGGGCTTCGGCGTGTCGGCGTCGATGTCAAATGCGCATGGCGACGCGAACAGCGACGCAACGATGCAGAACAATTCGCACGTGAGCGGGGCGAACAGCGTCACGATCGTGAGCGGCGGCGATACAAACATCATCGGCTCGAATGTGAGCGGTGGTGCGGTCACGGCCAACGTTGGCGGCAACCTGAACGTTGAAAGCGTGCAGGATACGACCGTGAGCACCGCGCATCAGAGCAGTGTCAGCGGCGGCTTCAGCGTCAGCCAGGGCGGCGGCAGCGCGAGTTTCAGCGCACAGAATGGCCACGGGGATTCGAGCTATGCCCAGGTGAATGAGCAGGCGGGTATCCAGGCGGGTGATGGCGGTTTCAACATCAACGTCAACGGCAACACGGACCTGAAGGGTGCGGTGATTGCGAGCGACGCCGATGCGTCGAAGAACAGTCTGACGACGGGCACGCTGACGTTCAGCGATATCGAGAACCAGTCGCACTACAGCGCGTCGAGCAACGGTATCAGCGCGGGCGTGGGCGTAGGCAACACCGGCAAGGCGACGGGTCCGGGTTCTGTTAGTGGCGCACCCGGCGTTACGCCGATGATCTCGCAGAACGAGAATGGCGACGAAAGCGCCACCACGCGCAGTGCTGTGAGCGCGGGTGCGATCAATATCACGGACGGCGCGAAGCAGACGCAGGATGTGGCGAGCCTCAGCCGCGACACGACGGATACCAACGGGACGGTCTCGAAAACGCCGGACGTGAACGACATCCTGAACCAGCAGGCGGACACGATGGCGGCGGCGCAGGCGGCAGGCCAGGTAGTCGCGCTGGGTATTGGCGCATATGCTGAAGCGAAAGAGCAAGCGGCAAAGGACGCGGGTGACGCAGCCGCAGCCGCAGCATGGGCCGAGGGTGGCGACAATCGCGCGCTGTTACACGCGGCCGGCGGCGCGCTGATTGGTGGCCTCGGCGGCGGCAGCACGTTCGGGGCTATCGGTGGTGCTGCCGGGGCGGGCCTGTCGTCGAAATTTGCGCCCCAACTGGAAGGCATTTCGAAGGGGGTAGCATCTGAAACTGGATCGGATCTGCTGGGCAACCTCGCTGCGAATGTGACGGCGGGTGTAGGTGGCGCGCTGGTGGGCGGTACGGCGGGCGCGGCTACTGGATCGGCGGTCGAGTTGTACAACCAGATGAACCATCAGAAAAAGGACCTGGTATCGCAGGCGTGCGGAGCGGGAGCGCAGTGCAGTGACGCAACGCTGAATGCGGCGATTCAAGCGCAAGGTGCCAATGCAGATACGGCATCCGCCAATATGAAGACAGGTGCGCTTTACGGTGTGCCCGCTGCTGTGGTCATTGCGCTTGGGCCGGAAGCGGTAACTGCGGCGCTTCTTGCGGGGGGATTTGACTACGCGGGAAGTTACTATAACTTTAAGAATGTGCCGGGTAGCGACGCACCAAACATCACCAACTCGTATTTAGCTGGAATGGTGGGTGGTCTGAGTACCCCACTTGCGATAGGTGGCGCTGCCATTGCTGGATTAGGAAGGTTCGGAAAAATTGGTGCGAATGGCTATAACGCTGCAGTGAGCGGTGTTGGCGCTTTTGGGGTTGCCGGAATGACAGGAAATAACCCAGATGCCGCTGCAGCAGGAGCTACAATTTCTTCGGCTCTGGGTTCTGGGGCGAAAGCAGCCCTACCTGCTCCACTGGGCAGCGTTTTGAATCAAGCAATTCAAGGCGCAGCAGGTCCTATTCAGACGGCCATTCAAAATAGGTTATCGAAATGATGAAAAATGAATGGCGAAAGCTATTGCGATTGTACATAAAAGCGTATCTATCCTTGGCGGGAATTGTAGCGGCTTTTTTAGGGGTCTCTATTGTGCAGGGGGCAGGATGGAGGCCGGCTTTGGCTGGGATGCCTCTTTATGTAACCTTGTTTATTGCGATCTCGTTCAAGTTGATCCGAGACATCTTCAAGCTGAAGAGGCTGGGGTCTCAGCGACAAGATGAAGGATAAGGAATGGATAAGAGTTCGATGCTGGAAGCATTTAGGCGCGCAGTGCCACGGACCCGCCGGAGAGGGCTGTTCTTTCTTCATATAGCGGTTGTTTTGGTGGCAATGGCCCGACTTCGGGGAGAGAGCTGGAATGCAGCGCTCGTAAAGGCGATACTTGTCGCCATAACGTTTGTTGCTCTGTTTGTTTTCGAAACGTATAACGAGAAACAAGCAATTTCTGGAAAGCCAAGACTCGATAGTGGGCAACTATGGAAGCGCTTCTTCGTTGTGTGCGCAGTGCTATCGGTGATTTATATTGGGGTGGCTGTAGGTTTGGCGGTGCTCGCGGGCAATCCAGATGGATTGCAGGAACTATTTCCTATTTATTTTCTAACTTTGGCTTGCTGTTCCGTCGTCTTATTTTGGGAGTTTAAGCATCTCAGCGACGGTGGAGGCGACACCTCAACTTGATATTGCTTGCGTCCAAACATCAGAGGGCGCTTTTTAACAATAGAGTATCGCCTGACTGGCAGCTCAGTCGCCTATCCAAAAAAACCGCATGAAAATCCGCAAAAGGCTGGCGGCATTGCCGCTCACAGCCGTGATAACGCTCGCCCACGCGCAGCAGACGCCGATGCCCACACCAGCGGACAAAGCAGCAGCGGCACGCGCGAACGCCGAGCAGAACCAGCAGGTCGAGCAGCAACGCAATGCACAGGAACGCAACGCCACTGTCAATGCGCCTTCAGTGCGTTCGACAGCTGAGCGCGCCTCGGGCTGGCCTGAACTGCCAGCTGAAACGCCGTGCTTCGACATCGATGTGTTGGTGCTAGACGTTCCTGCAACGCTGTCTGATGCAGTGCGCTCGCAAGGCGCATCCGCATTGCCGCTTGACCGCTTTGCGTTCGCCCGCGAATGGCTCGACCATTACCGGGGGCAATGCGTCGGCAAGGCGGGACTCGACACGCTCACCAAGGGACTGCAACAGGCCATCCTGAGCCGTGGCTACATCACCACGCGCGTCTTGCTGCCCGAACAGCATCTTTCAACCGGGACGCTGAAGTTCGCACTGGTGCCGGGTGTGATCGGGCAGGTTCGCTTTGCCGATCCTGCCACGCGCGGCACATGGAAGTCGGCATTCCCGACGCGAGATGGCAACCTGCTGAACCTGCGCGACCTCGAGCAGGGACTCGAACAGATGAAGCGCGTCAGCAGTCAGGACGTGGACATGAAAATCGAACCCACGGAGGTACCTGGCGAAAGCGATGTTGTCGTGACGGTAAATCGGACCAAGCCGTGGACGGTGGTCGCTTCGGTGGACAACTCGGGCACGCGGGCCACCGGCAAGCTGCAGGGCAACCTGAGCCTGGGTATCGACAACCCGCTCGGGCTGAATGACATTTTCAACGTCGGCGTGAGTCAGGACCTCGAATTTGGCGACAAAGGTCTCGGCTCGCACGGATGGAACGGCTTCTATTCCGTTCCGTGGGGTTACTGGACCGGCACGCTGTCAGCCTATACGAACACGTACTACCAGCAGATCGCGGGCCTCAACACGACTTTCGTGTCGAGCGGCAATTCGCAGACGGTCGATTTCAAACTGGCGCGTGTCCTCATGCGCAGCCAGAACAACGTACTCGGCGTGCAGTTCCGGCTGACGAAGCGCTTTGGCGAGAGCTTCATCGAAGATACCGATATTCCGCAGCAGCATCGCAACAACACCTTCATCGAGGCGGCGCTAACTGACCGTCATTACTTCGGCGCGTCGCAGTTCGACGGCAGTCTCGCGTACCGTCAGGGTGTGGGCGGACTTGGGGCGACACCAGACTTCTACGAGAATGGTCCGACTTACCGCTTCCGCATGGCTGTGCTCGACGCGAACCTGTCGGCGCCGTTCCAGATCGCGAACCAGCCGCTACGCTACGTGACAAGCGTTCACGGCCAGTTCACCAACAACACGCTCAACTATATCGATGACCTGACCATTGGCAGCCGCTACACGGTGCGCGGCTTCGACGGCGAAACGATGCTGGCCGCCGAGCGCGGTTTCTTCTGGCGCAATGAGCTTCAGGTACCAATCGGCTCGACGGGTCAATCTGTGTACGCAGGTATCGACTACGGCCACGTGTTCGGGCCGAACGCCGCATTTCTCGTCGGTACACAACTGGCGAGTGCGGTGATCGGTGTGCGCGGCAGCGCATCGGCAAAGTTAGGTGCGCTCGCCTATGACCTCTTCGCGGGTACGCCGATCTATAAACCGTCGGGCTTTTCAACTTCGCGGGTCACCCTGGGTTTCCAGGTGACCGCGCAATTCTGATATTCGCCCCGCCGACGCTATCCGGGTTTTCGGCATTTCAACAAAAAGGAAAAGCAAAATGAAGTTATCCAAAACATATGCGCTGGGAACCGTGGCTGTTGCCGTCGTGGTGGCGCTGGGCGGATGTGCAACCGAGTCGTCGCGCTCACTACCGGTGCCGCCCGTCGCCAGCGCGCAGAAGCCAGCGGTGGGCCAAGCCATCGGCATTTCAGTCGGCAAGTTCGACAACCGCTCGAGCTATATGCGCGGCATCTTCTCGGACGGGGTTGACCGTCTCGGTGGTCAGGCCAAGACCATCTTGATCACGTCTCTCCAGCAGAGCGGCCGCTTCAATGTGCTCGATCGCGACAACCTCGACGAAATCCGCCAGGAAGCGGGCTTCCTCAAAAAGGCCCAGTCGATCAAGGGTGCGCGCTTCGTCGTCACGGGCGATGTCACCGAGTTCGGTCGCAAAGAAGTTGGCGACCGGCAGCTGTTCGGCATCCTCGGCCGCGGCAAGAGTCAGGTGGCCTATGCAAAGGTCAGCCTGAACGTCGTCGATACGACGACATCCGAAGTCGTCGCGTCGAGCCAGGGCGCGGGTGAATTCAGTCTTTCGAACCGTGAAGTCATCGGTTTCGGCGGCACGGCCAGCTACGACTCCACACTGAACGGCAAGGTGCTCGATCTGGCGATCCAGGAGGCCGTCAATCACCTGGTCGAGCAGGTCGATGCAGGGACGCTCAAGGCCGCACAGTAAGTGCGTGCTGGTCTATTGCGTTCGATCCACGTTCAACCGCACCAGCAATCAACTTGATGACGCGATTCACGATGAAACATAACCGCATGATGCGGGGAATCTATTTGCCAGTAACGACGGCAGCCATGCTTCTCTCCGGATGCGCGGCGAACAGTCCCCAGCCGCTTTATCAATGGACCGGCTACCAGCCGGCCGTGTACGACTATCTGAAGGGAGAAAAGGCACCGCAGGAGCAGATCGAGGCGCTCGAAAAATCCCTCCAGGACATCCGCGGCAACGGGCACACGCCGCCGCCCGGATTCCATGCACAACTGGGCATGTTGTACGCGAGTGTCGGCAACGACACCCAGGCCATGCAGGAGTTCGAGTCCGAGAAGCAACTGTTTCCGGAATCCTCGACCTACATGGACTTCCTGATGAAGAAACCGAAACAGCCCTGAGCGAGCCACCATGTTCAAGATCTTTTCCTTCAAGCTCGGCTTTGCCCTGTCGACGGTCGCACTGCTGGCCGCGTGCGCGCAACCTGTGAAGCACGCCGACTACACGGCGTTCAAAAACAGCCGGCCGCACTCGATCCTGTTGCTGCCCCCGACCAACGAAACGGCGGACGTACAGGCGACAAACAGCATGCTCTCGCAGATGACGATGCCGCTCGCCGAATCTGGCTACTACGTGATACCGGTGGCGGTGATGGATGAAACGTTCAGGCAGAACGGCCTGACCATGGCGGCGGAGATCGAAGCGACCTCGCCTGCGAAGCTGCGCGAAATCTTCGGTGCCGACGCGGCCCTGTATTCGAAGATCACGCAGTACGGTACCGTGTACCACGTCGTCGACAGTGCGACAGTCGTCACGGCATCCGCCCGGCTGGTCGATCTCAAGAGCGGTGACGTGCTATGGCAGGGTAGTGCCAGCGCCAACAGCAACGAGGGCAACAACTATGCTGGAGGTGGCCTGATCGGCATGCTCGTCACGGCTGCAGTCAAGCAGATTGCGGATTCGCTGACGGACAAGGGCCACGATATCGCTGGCGTGACGAGCTATCGGCTTCTGCATGCCGGGCCGCCGAACGGACTGCTGTACGGGCCACGTTCACCCAAATACGGCACCGATTGAACGCTCCTAGGTCAGCAAAAAACGGCTTGCGCTTTCGATCGCTTCAATGCAAATGCGCCCGCGAAGCCACTTCGCGGGCGCATAACGGCGAGTGCCGAGAACGACAGAAAGCCAACACTCAACGCTGTACCGGCCGATACGGCGTCCACACGGGCGTATCGGTATCCCAGTTATCGAGTTCCGAGGGTGTCATGATGTGCTCCTTGATGAAGAGGCGCGCGCTTCTCGTGCGGCAGGCGCGCCGGTTTCCGAATCAACTTCTGCTAACTCGTTACTGGCCCTTCGCGACCCGCGTCACTTCGCCGTTCGTCCCTTCCTGCAACGCGATGCGCGCGGCCTGTGTCTGGCCGATCAGGCCTTTGTTCGGATACGAGGTGCGATTCAGCGAGGGCAGCGAGCCGTCGCGATACGCGGCGACCAGTTCGGCCTTGACCTCGGCGCGGGTCTTCGTGCTCGCGCTCGGCGCCGGTTGCGTGTCATAGGTTCCTGCACGGCCGATACTGCCGCCTTCCGCAAATGCCGGAACGCTGACGAGCAGCGAAAGGGCGAGGCCTGCCAACAGATTGCGTTTCATGATTCACTCCTGTCGATTCATTGGCAGCGTGATGGCGCTGCGACAGGGTGAAATGTAGACGTTGACGCGTCGCGGATAAATCGCGGTTTTGCGAAATGAATTGTCGCGATTCAGGAACAATCGCGAGCGAGCCTTGCAGGAGCCGTGCGATTGCTCGGTTGCCGCGGCATTGGCGCCGCGGCTGGAATTCACTGTTTCAATTAGCGTACTTCAGGCGACCCATTCTGACATCACCGGCGTGTCGAGTGCCGGCGCGGACTCGCGCTGCTCGAACGTGCGCTTCGTGCAGGTGGCGTCGAGACTGCCGCGTCCGCTCAGCAACGGGCACCGGTCGAACAGCTCCGCAATCCAGTCTACGAAAACGCGGACTTTCGGCGACAGATGACGACTGTGCGGATAGACTGCCGAAATCGGCATCGGCAAAGGTTTCAGTTCCGGCAGTACTTCGACGAGCTGGCCCGAGCGCAGATGCGGCAGCACCATGAAGAGCGCGGGCTGAATCAGACCGAAGCCTTCGAGTCCGCAGGTCACGTAAGCGTCGGCGTCGTTGACCGACACGATCCCCTTCATTTTCACTTCCACCTCGTTGCCGTTCACGAGGAACGCCCAATCGAGTGTTCGTCCCGTGCGGCTGGAGAAGTAGTTGACGGCTTTGTGATTCTCGAGATCCTCGAGCGAAGTGGGCATGCCCGCGCGTTTGATGTACTCGGGTGACGCGCAGGTCACGCCCTCGAACAGACCGATGCGGCGTGCGACCAGTGACGAATCCTGCAGCGCGCCGACGCGTACCACGCAATCCACGCCTTCCTGCAGCAGATCGACGGGCCGGTCGGTCAGGCCCAGTTGCAGATCGATGTCCGGATAGCGCGTATGGAATTCGCACAGCGCCGGAATCACGAGCAGACGGCCAATCGAGCCCGGCATGTCGATGCGCAGCTTGCCGTGCGGCTTCTTGTTGCCGCTCTGGAAACTCGCCTCGGTCTCTTCGACGTCAGCAAGGATGCGCACGCAGCGCTCGTAGTACGCGGCGCCATCGGGCGTGAGCGAAAGACGGCGGGTGGTCCGGTGCATCAGCCGCGTGCCGAGAAACGCTTCGAGATTCTGAATAATCGTAGTAACCGATGCGCGCGGCAGGTCGAGCGTCTCCGCTGCGCGGGTAAAGCTGTTGGTGTCGACGACACGTGTGAACACTTGCATGGCCTGAAGCCGGTCCATTGCAAACCTCCAGTAGGGGCGGGTGCGCAGGCGGGAATGGTCCGCAAAAACAATCGCAATGGGATTGTTCAAAGGCACCGAATTGTGTTGCCGGATTATAGGCATTTATTTGCGAGTCTGCTGAACCCACAATTCGCACCATTGAAGTTCTATGCGCATTTGCGCGGCTCGACATGGATGCATTCAAATCGCCGTACCCGTCCGTTTCCATCGGCGTTTGCGCCGAAGACACTGACGCTGAGGCCAATGACGCAACGCTTGAAGTCACCGACGTGGGTATCGACGGGTACGCTCAGCCCATTACGTTGCGCCTGTATCGGCTGACGAAAAAAACCGCATTGCCGGTATTGCTTTATTTTCACGGCGGCGGCTTTACGAAAGGTTCGATCGAATGCGCGGACTTCGCCGCGCGGTATTTCGCAGAACGCTTACCGGCGCTGGTGGTGTCGGTCGGCTATTCGCTCGCGCCGCGGTTTCCGTTTCCAGCCGCGCCGGAAGATGCGCATCGCGCGGCGCTGTGGGTGCAGACGCGGGCGCGAGCGTTTGGTGGCAATAGCAGAAAGATCGGTGTGGCGGGCCATGACGCGGGCGGCCAACTCGCCAATTGTCTGGCGTTCATTGCGCGCGATCGTGGCGACGTGCAGATCAGCGCGCAGGCGCTGTTCGGTCCGATGCTCGACCCGAGCCTGACGCGGCTTGGCGACGAGAAGCGGCTCGGTTCGGACATCACCGCGCGCGAGTGCGCCGCGTGTTATCGCGCGTATCTGCCGCAAGCGTCGCAGCGCATGCATCCGTATGCGGCGCCGCTCGAATCGTCGCGGCTCGCCGGGTTGCCAGCCACGCTGATCGCGACCGCGCAGAACGACGTGCTGCATGTCGAGGCCGAAAAGTATGCAAGCAATCTGATCGACGCGGGCGTGCAGACCCAGGTGGTGCGCTTCCCGAGCGTGTCGCACGCGGCGCTCGCCGATCATCCGCCCGCTTTGCAGGAAGCGGTGCGCTTTTTCCAGTGGCGCTTCGATGCGCGCGCTCATCGATAAACAGAAATTCAATCAACGATACCGGGAGCTACACATGACTATCCTTCCTCTTTCCCGCCGCCGCGTGGCGCTTGCCGCGCTAGTGGTCGTCGTTCTTGCCGGGCTGGGCACGTTCGGCGCGATCCGTGTGGATGCCAGTTCGCCGGCCGCGCCGACCATCGTGCCGGAAGTCGACGTGGCGACCGTCGTGCAGAAGACCATCACCGACTGGCAGTCGTATTCGGGCCGTCTCGAAGCCGTTCAGAAAGTGGACGTGCGTTCGCAGGTGCCAGGCACGATCGTGTCGGTCAACTTCAAGGACGGCGCGCTGGTGAAGCAGGGTGACACGCTGTTCGTCATCGATCCGCGTCCCTACGCGGCCGAAGTCGATCGCGCGGAAGCGCAGCTCGCGGCCGCGCAGGCGCGCACCGGCTACACGCAAAGCGACTGGGAACGCGCGCAACGGCTGATCGTCGACAACGCGATCGCCAAGCGCGACTACGACGAGAAGCAGAACGCCGCGCGCGAGGCGAGCGCGAACCTGAAGGCCGCGCAAGCCGCGCTCGAAACCGCGCGGATCAATCTCGGCTACACGAAGATCGTCGCGCCGGTATCGGGCCGCGTGTCGCGCGCGGAGATCACGGTCGGCAACGTCGTGTCGGCCGGCGCCAGCTCGGCGCCGCTGACCACGCTCGTGTCGGTGTCGCCGATCTACGCATCGTTCGACGCGGACGAGCAGACCTATCTGCAATACCTGAGCCGCGCGAAGGACGGCGGCAAGGTGCCGGTCGAACTCGGTCTCGCCGATGAATCCGGCTACTCGCGCAGCGGCACGATCGAGTCGGTCGACAACCGCCTCGATACGTCGTCGGGCACGATCCGCGTGCGCGCGAAGTTCGACAACGCGGACGGTGCGCTGATTCCGGGCCTCTACGCACGCGTCAAGGTGGGCGGCAGCGCCCCGCATCCGGCGCTGTTGATCGACGATGCCGCGGTCGGCACCGACCAGGACAAGAAGTTCGTGCTGGTCGTCGATCAAGGCAACCACGTGGTTTATCGCGAGATCACGACCGGTTCGATGCAGGGCAATCTGCGTGTCGTCAAGGACGGTTTGAAGGCGGGCGACCGCATCGTCGTCAACGGCGTTCAGCGTGTGCGCCCCGGCGATGCGGTGCGCGCGCACATGGTGCCGATGACGACCGACGACGACCCGAACAGCGCAGCGCTCGCACAATCGCACGGCAAGGCGGCGGCGGACACCGGCGCGAAGGGCAATTCGTGAGCCGCGTGTTCCAACGCGCATGTTCCAAAGTTAAGAGCTTCCAATGAACATATCCAAATTCTTCATCGATCGCCCGATCTTTGCAGGCGTGCTATCGGTATTGATCCTGCTTGGGGGCATCATCTCGCTGTTCAAGCTGCCCATCTCCGAGTACCCGGAAGTCGTGCCGCCTTCGGTGGTGGTGCACGCGCAGTATCCGGGCGCGAATCCGAAGGTCATCGCGGAGGCGGTCGCAGCTCCGCTCGAAGAGCAGATCAATGGTGTCGAGAACATGCTGTACATGCAGTCGCAGGCGAATAGCGACGGCAATCTGACGCTGACGGTCACCTTCAAGCTCGGCACCAATCCCGACCTCGCGACGCAGCTCGTGCAGAACCGCGTCAATCAGGCGCTGCCGCGTCTGCCGGAAGATGTGCAGCGGCTCGGTGTGACGACGATCAAGAGTTCGCCGACGCTGACGATGGTCGTGCACCTGATCTCGCCGAACGATCGCTACGACATGACGTATCTGCGCAATTACGCGCTGCTGAACGTGAAGGATCGGCTCGCGCGGATTCAGGGCGTCGGCGAAGTGCAGTTGTGGGGCTCGGGCGACTACGCGATGCGTATCTGGCTCGATCCGCAGAAAGTCGCGCAACGCGGTCTCACCGCAACTGAAGTCGTCAACTCGATTCGCGAGCAGAACATCCAGGTGGCGGCCGGTGTGATCGGTGCATCGCCGTCGGTGCCCGGCACGCAACTGCAGTTGTCGGTGAATGCGCGCGGCCGTTTGAAGACCGAGAGCGAGTTCGGCGACATCATCGTGAAGACCGCGCCCGATGGCGGCGTGACCTATCTGCGTGATATCGCGCGGATTGAGCTCGCGGCGTCGGAATACGGCCTGCGTTCGTTGCTCGACAACAAGCCCGCGGTTGCGCTCGCGATCAATCAGGCGCCGGGCGCGAACTCGCTCGAAATTTCGGAGCAGGTGCGCGCGGCTATGAAGGAGCTCGCGGTAGACATGCCGGCCGGCGTCGAATACCGGATCGTCTACGACCCGACGCAGTTCGTGCGTTCGAGTATCGAGGCGGTGATCCACACGCTGCTCGAAGCGATCGCGCTGGTCGTGATCGTCGTGATCGTGTTCCTGCAGACGTGGCGCGCGTCGATCATCCCGTTGATCGCGGTGCCGGTGTCGATCGTCGGCACGTTCTCGCTGCTGCTGGCGTTCGGTTTCTCGATCAACGCGTTGTCGTTGTTCGGCATGGTGCTCGCGATCGGTATCGTCGTCGACGATGCGATCGTCGTGGTGGAGAACGTCGAGCGCAACATCGAAAGCGGGCTCAGTGCGCGCGATGCGACCTACAAGGCGATGCGCGAAGTGAGCGGGCCGATCATCGCGATTGCGCTGACGCTCGTCGCCGTGTTCGTGCCGCTCGCGTTCATGACGGGTCTCACGGGCCAGTTCTACAAGCAGTTCGCGATGACCATCGCGATCTCGACGGTGATCTCGGCGTTCAATTCGCTGACGCTGTCGCCGGCGTTGTCCGCGCTGCTGTTGCGCAGCCACGGCGAGAAGGAGGACTGGCTGACGCGTGTGATGAACCGTGTGCTCGGCGGCTTCTTCAAGCGTTTCAACAAGGTCTTTCATCGTGGTTCGGAAGCCTATGGCCGCGGCGTGACCGGTGTGCTGCGCCGCAAGGGCGCGATGCTCGCGGTGTACGCGATCCTCGTCGGTGCAACCGTATTGATGGCGCGGATCGTGCCGGGCGGCTTCGTGCCCGCGCAGGACAAGGAGTATCTGATCGCATTCGCGCAGTTGCCGAACGGTGCGTCGCTCGATCGCACGGAGAAGGTGATCCGCGATATGAGTTCGATCGCGCTGAAGCAGCAGGGCGTCGAAAGCGCGGTGGCGTTCCCGGGTCTGTCGGTGAATGGCTTCACGAATAGTTCGAGCGCGGGCATCGTGTTCGTCACGCTGAAGCCGTTCAAGGATCGCGGCGACAAGAAGCTGTCGGCGGGCGCGATTGCCGGTGCATTGAACCAGCAGTACGGCGCGATCAAGGACTCGTTCGTCGCGGTGTTTCCGCCACCGCCGGTGCTCGGGCTCGGCACGCTCGGTGGCTTCAAGATGCAGCTCGAGGATCACGGCGCGGTCGGCTACGCCGAACTGAACAAAGCTGCCGAAGCATTCGTGAAGCGCGCGGCGCAAACGCCCGAACTTGGGCCGACATTCTCCAGCTATCAGATCAACGTGCCGCAACTGAACGTCGATCTCGATCGCGTGAAGGCGAAGCAGCTCGGCGTGCCGGTCACGGACGTGTTCGACACGATGCAGATTTACCTGGGCTCGCTGTACGTGAACGACTTCAACCGTTTCGGCCGCGTGTATCAGGTGCGTGTGCAGGCGGATGCGCCGTTCCGTCAACGCGCCGACGACATCCTGCAACTGAAGACGCGCAACGCGGCGGGCGAGATGGTGCCGTTGTCGTCGCTCGTCACGGTGACACCGACCTACGGGCCGGAGATGGTGGTGCGCTACAACGGCTACACGGCGGCCGACATCAACGGCGGCCCGGCGCCCGGCTTCTCGTCGGGACAGGCGCAGGCCGCGGCCGAGCGCGTGGCCGCCGAAGTGCTGCCGCGCGGCGTGAAGCTCGAATGGACCGACCTCACGTATCAGCAGATCCTCGCCGGCAACGCGGGCCTGTGGGTGTTCCCGATCAGCGTGCTGCTCGTGTTCCTCGTGCTCGCGGCGTTGTACGAAAGCCTGACGCTGCCGCTCGCGGTGATCCTGATCGTGCCGATGAGCGTGCTGTCCGCGCTGACCGGCGTGTGGCTCACCGGCGGCGACAACAACATCTTCACGCAGATCGGTTTGATGGTGCTGGTGGGCTTGTCGGCGAAGAACGCGATTCTGATCGTCGAGTTCGCGCGTGAGCTCGAACACGATGGACGCAGTCCGCTGCAGGCCGCGATCGAAGCGAGCCGTCTGCGTCTGCGGCCGATTCTGATGACGTCGATCGCTTTCATCATGGGCGTGGTGCCGCTGGTGCTGTCGAGCGGCGCGGGCTCGGAGATGCGTCACGCGATGGGCGTCGCGGTGTTCTTCGGCATGCTCGGCGTCACGCTGTTCGGCCTGATGCTGACGCCGGTGTTCTATGTGGTGCTGCGTTCGCTCGCGGGCGGGACGATACACGTCGCGCAGAAGGATGCGCCGCGCTATGGCGCGCCCGTTACGGACGCCTGAGGAGAAAACAACAATGAAACGCTTTGAATCTCGCTTTGCATCCTTGCGCGGATGGGGCCGCGCGGCCGCGAGCGGTTTGCTGATTGCGCTGCTGGCCGCTTGCTCGGTCGAGCCGACGTACAAGCGTCCCGACGTCGATACGCCGGCGGCGTTCAAGGAAGCGCCCGCGGTGAAGACGTCGGCTGCGGCGGCGTCGGGCGCGGCGCCTGGTTCGGCCGGGGCGGCACAAAACAACGGCACGTGGAAGCCGGCCGAACCCGCCGACAATGCGCTGCGCGGCGAATGGTGGAAGGTGTTCGGCGACCCGCAACTCGACGCGCTCGAAGAACAAGCTGCCGCGGCGAACCAGGACCTGAAGGCCGCGGCCGCGCGCGTGCAGCAGGCACGCGCGGTCACGCAGGCCGCGAAGTCCGACTGGTTCCCGAAGCTCGACGCGGGCTTCGGCCCGACGCGCGAACGCGCGTCGGCGGCATCGCAATTCCAGCCGGACAGTGCGGGCGGCACGACCGGCACGATCTGGCGCGCGCAGGTCGGCGCATCGTATGAAGCGGATCTGTTCGGGCGCGTCAGCTCGAACGTGAACGCGGCGCGTTCGGACGAGCAGCAGAGCGAAGCGCTGTTCCGTTCGGTGCAGCTGTCGTTGCAGGCCGACGTCGCGCAGAACTACTTCCAGTTGCGCGAGCTCGACACGGACCAGGAGCTGTACCGCCGCACCGTCGCGTTGCGCGAGGAGACGCTGAAGCTCGTCCAGCGGCGCTTCAAGGAAGGCGATATCAGCGAGCTGGATCTGTCGCGTTCGCGTAACGAGCTCGCCAGCGCGCGTGCCGATGCGGTCGGCGTCGCGCGGCAGCGGGCGGCCTCCGAGCATAGCCTCGCGATTCTGCTCGGCAAGCCGCCCGCGGATTTCACGTTCGCGGAACAACCGCTCGCGCTGGTGACGGTGCGCGTGCCGGCCGGTTTGCCGTCGGCGCTGCTCGAACGCAGGCCTGACATCGCAGCGGCCGAACGCGCGATGCAGGCAGCGAATGCCCGCGTCGGGCTCGCGAAGTCGGCGTTCTTCCCGAAGCTCGACATCACCGGTGCGTTCGGCTTTGAATCCGCGACGCTCGGCGATCTGTTCATGTGGTCTAGCCGCGCGTTCATCCTCGGTCCGGCCGTAGGTACCGCGCTGACGATGCCGATCTTCGACGGCGGCCGTCGCAAGGCCAATCTCGCTCAGGCGCGTTCGAAGTACGACGAGGACGTCGCTCAATATCGCCAGCAGGTGCTCGTGGCGTTCCGTGAAGTCGAAGACAATCTCGCCGATCTGCGTTTGCTCGACGATCAGATGCGCGAGCAGAACGACGCGGTCGAGGCATCGCAGCGCGCCGCGCATCTGTCGCGCACGCAGTACACGGAGGGCGCTGTCAGCTATCTCGACGTGATCGATGGTGAGCGGCAGGTGCTGCAGTCGCAATTGCAGGCGAGCCATCTGGCGGGCACGCAGGCTGTTGCAACCGTGAATCTGATTCGCGCGCTCGGTGGCGGTTGGGGCGATGTGACGGCGGGGAGTACGGCGGTGGGGGCGGTGCCGGTGCCGGTCGGTGCCTCCGGTTCCGCGGCTGAAGCTGCAGCCGTTTCGGCGCCACAGCAAGTGGCGAAGCGCTGAATTACTAACCTGTAGCAAGCGCTTCATCAAGCTCATCAATCACGCCGGGCCGCGCGCAAGCGCCGCCCGGCGTTTTTCATGCAAATCGTTTTTCGCGCTTTCCTTGTGCAAATCGCTTCGTAGACCACGTGCGCGCGGCTCCCTATCATCGTCCGATCCAGCCAACGACGAACCTAGGGCAAGCCAGTGACTTTCGTGCATGACGGCATCGAGCAGTTTCGCGAGCAGCAGCATCAGGATTGCGCGCGCGACCTCACCACACTGCTCGCCGCGTTGCGCGCGAGCGCCGCGCAGCGCGATCGCGAAGGCGGTCACGCCGCGCAGCAGAAGCAGTGGATCGCCGACGCGGGCCTGCTGACGCTCGCCGTGCCGCGCGAATTCGGCGGCGCGGGCGCGCGCTGGTCCGCGATCTACGACGTGGTGCGTGAGCTTGCGCGCGTCGATAGCGCGCTCGCGCATCTGGTCGGCTTCACCTGTCTGCAGGTGGTCAGCATCGACCTGTGGGGCAATTCACGGCAGCGCGAGAAATATCTGCGCGGCACCGTCGAGCATCGCTGGTGGTGGGGCAATGCGGTGAATCCACTGGATGCGCGTCTCGTTGCTACATCGACGCACGATGGCGGCTACCTGCTCGACGGCGAGAAAGGCTTCTGTTCCGGTACGCGCGGCTCGCAGATGATGACCGTGTCCGCGCACGATCCATCGACCGGCAAACCCGTATTCGCGGCGGTGCCGACCACGCGCGAAGGCATCACCGTTCACGATGACTGGGACCCGATCGGCCAGCGGCAGACCGACAGCGGCAGCGTGTCGTTCGCGCGGGTCAGGGTCGAGCCGCAAGAGGTGCTCGAACGACCCGACACGCCGCACGCGAGCCTGCGCACGCTGATCTCGCAACAGGTGCTGACCAATCTGTTCGTCGGGATCGCGCAGGGCGCGCTCGAAGAAGCGCGAGCGTACGTGCACGAACATGGCCGGCCGTGGATCGCGTCCGGCGTCGCCAAAGCGACCGACGACCCCTACCTGATCCAGCGCTTCGGCGAAATGCATATCCAGACGGTCAGCGCCGCGGCGCTGGCCGAGCGCGCCGCAAACGCGCTCGACGAAGCGTGGCAGCAACGCGCAACGCTCGATGCCGAGAGCCGTGCGCGGGTCGCGCTCGCAACATCGGAAGCGAAGATCGTCGCGCATCGGGCGGCGCTCGACATCGGCGAAAAGCTTTTCGACGCCTGCGGCGCACGCGCGACTCATGCGCCGCTCGCGCTCGATCGTTTCTGGCGCAACGCGCGCGTGCACACGCTGCACGATCCGCTCGACTACCGCGTGCGCGACGTCGGCCGCTACGCGCTGAGCGGGACATTGCCGGAGGTTTCTCTGTACACTTGAGGCCGTTTGCGACGCCCGCCCGAGGCGTCGCGTCGATTCCTCTCGAGAGATTTCCGGCTTGCTGTTCAAACTACCTACAACCGCCACAGCGCCGTTCTGTCCGTCCGAGGTCCAGGGCTCGGTCGCCGTCTCCGCGGGCGCGCCGTTCTGGAAGAAGATTCTGCAATTCGCGGGGCCCGGCCTGCTGATATCGATCGGCTATATGGACCCGGGCAACTGGGCCACCGCGATCGAAGCCGGTTCGCGCTTCGGCTACAGTCTGCTATTCGTCGTGCTGCTGTCGAGCCTCGCGGCGATGGCGCTGCAATGCCTGAGCATGCGGCTCGGTATCGCGACCGGGCGCGACCTCGCGCAACTGTCGAGCACGCGCTATTCGCCGGGCGTCGCGCGTGCGCAGTGGCTGCTCGCGGAGCTGTCGATCATCGCCTGCGATCTCGCCGAAGTGCTCGGCGGCGCGCTTGCGTTTCATCTGCTGTTCAACTGCTCGCTGACCACCGGCGTGTTGCTCACCGCGTTCGACACGCTGATCGTGCTCGGCCTGAAGGGCAAGAATTTTCGCGATCTCGAAGCGATCATGCTCGGCCTGATCGCGACGATCGGCGTCGGCTACATCATCGAGCTTGCGCTCGTCAGGCCGCATTGGCCGTCGGTCGCGCAAGGGCTGATTCCGTCGTGGCAGGCGTTGAATTCGCGCGAGCCGATGTATCTCGCGATCGGCATTCTCGGCGCGACGGTGATGCCGCACAACCTGTATCTGCACTCGTCCATCGTACAGACGCGCGCGGTGAAGCGCGATTCGGCCAGCATCCGCTCGGCGATCGGCATGTCGCGTATCGACACGATCGCATCGCTCGTGCTCGCGGCGCTGATCAACATGGCGATCCTGATTCTCGCGGCCGCCGCGTTTCATGCGACGGGCCACAACCAGGTCACGCAGATCGAGGACGCCTACCGGCTGCTAGCGCCAATCGTCGGCACCGGCTTCGCCGCGTTCCTGTTCGCGATCACGCTGCTCGCGTCGGGACAAAGCTCGACGTTCACCGGCACCGTGGCGGGGCAGGTCATCATGGAAGGCTTCCTGAAGATGAAGATTCCGTGCTGGCAGCGGCGCTTCATCACGCGAGCGCTCGCGCTGATTCCGGCGCTGATCGGCGTGCGAATGCTCGGCAATGGCGCGGTCGGTCAACTGCTCGTCGCGAGTCAGGTCGTGCTGAGCCTGCAACTGCCGTTCGCACTTTATCCGCTGATCCGCATGACGAGCGACCGTTCGCTGATGGGCGAATTCGCCAACACGCTGCCGACGCGCCTGCTCGTGTGGACGCTATTTGTTGTGATCAGTGCCGCGAATCTGTGGCTCGTCGTCCAGACGGTGGGGCTGGCCGGTTGAGCTGACCGGCGGCGAAGATTCATTTGAACGCCGGTTGGCCCGGCGCGAAGGCGAAAAAAAATCCGCGCAGTTCAATCATTGCGCGGATCCACGTGAGCTTCGGTTTGAAACGGGTTGGCCGCGTCTCGCGACGGGCGCCTCGAGCGGTCAGGCGGCCTGCGCGGCCTGTGCCGCACCGAGCGCTTCCCGGCGCGCGGCGGCTGCCTTCTTCGTCTTGCCGGCACGCGACGGCGGCTGGCACGCGCCGCACACGACGTTGTGCTGCAGGTCGTGCTTATGCGCGACGAACTTGCCGGTACAGCGGCAGCACTTGGTCAGCTGCAGGATGTCCGCGTCGAAGAAACGCACGAGCGTCCACGCGCGCGTCAGATCGAGCACCGGCTCGGTTTCGCTGTGCTGACAGTGCTCGAGATACAACCGATATCCCTTGGTCAGCGCATCCAGATGCGAGCAGCGCGCTTCGTTCTTCAGGAACAGGTACGTGTTGTAGAACAGCGACGCGTGAATGTTCGCGAGCCACGTCATATACCAGTCCGCCGAAAACGGCAGCATGCCCTTGGGCGGCGATACGCCCTTGACCTCACGATACAGGCGGATCCTACGGTCGCGCGACAGCGTGAGCTCGCTCTCTAGCACCTGCATGCGGGCGCCGAGCTCGATCAGTGCGATCGCGCGAAATACTTCCTGTGCATCTTCGGTCAGGCTTCGCTTGAGCATTGCAGTCATCTCGATCAGGCAAATTGCTCGGCGGGCTGGCCCGCAAGCAGAATCGCCGTGTGGGTCGGTGCAACTGCGGCGTGCTTCGTCGTTTGCGTCAACGCCGACAGCATCGCGTGGTCGTTGAAGCGGAAGAAGCACAAAAGCTGGTCGGAAGAGGCCAGCTTGACGATTTGCGCGAGCGACAGCCCGGCAAGCAAATCAGCCAGTTCCGACGACAGTCCCAGCCGGAACATTCCGACCGGTTTGTCCTCGCGCAACATACGTTGCGCGAGCATGATGTAAGACAAATTGATCTCGCGGATTGAATCCAGCGTCTCGCTGCTACGGTCCATTTTCTCTGTTTCCGAAGCCCCGAATTTCTATGTCGGCTTTGCGCCGTTATGTCTTTTCTGCCTCGCCGGAAACGCTGCCTCCGGCTACATGTTGCTACCTGCTACAGGCAGCGAACATTTGATACAAGACGTTACATTTCGTAACAGCTCGGGACGAATTGTATGAAGGGTAAAACCAGAAATCAATCCCTTCACAAAAAAATATCTCAAAAAGCCACACCATTTTTCGGTAAGTTTTTCACGTCGTTGTAATGAATGATGCCAACTGGGTTTTTAGCCTTCCGAGAGTCGCCTCTAATCCATGAAAACCCTTGCTGCGCGGGAATCTAGCGCGCTTGTCCCGGCCGCGCATTCGGGCCGCGAGGCCATCGGTAAATTCGTTTTGAATTGGAAAGGAAATGGAAAGCGATGGAAAAGACGGTAATAAATACTCGTCTTTCATGGCGTGTGAGGGACGGATGAGGGGTGTAACGGGTTGATGCGCCCCCAGTTACAACTATGCAAACTGGGGCGGGATTTGTAACGGCTCGATTGCTGATGGGCAGGCGGACCGGCGGATGCATTCGGCCCCGAGATCGAAAAGCGGTCGCAAACGTGTGCAGATTACGTTGCCGACGAAGACGGCGACGAGCCAGAGCCGTGCAGGATGCCTGACAGATGTTGCTGCATTGAGCGCTGATATTTACAACCTTGCCGAGGCACCGGAATCGGCCGCAGGTGAGCGCTATGCGAGGAATCTCGCCATCAGATCCTCGTCGTGGAATACGCCGTTGACGTCCAACGCGCCGACTTCGCACCCATATTTGCGAAAGCCGAGCGATTCATACAGTTTGCGCGCCGCGTCGTTGCGGCTACCCACGGTCAGTTGCACCTGCCGCAAACCGTCGACGCGCGCCGCGCGCGTCAACAACTCGCTGAGCAGCGCACGCCCGACCCCACGACCAGCCGCTTCCTGTGCGACATACATGCCGACCACGTTCGCCTTGTGACGTTCCTTGTGAGCCTGGTTGCGCCGCAGACCGACGACGCCGATCAACGGAGCATCCGCCGATGCATACGCGCCAAGCAGGAACGAGCCTTCCGCCTCCGAGCCCAGCAACGTCGCGTCATGCTGCGCGGGGCCTTTCGCGAGCGCTTCATCGTAGCTTTGTCCGAACGAAGCGGGATGCGCCTTCAGCCCGCGCAGACGAAGCTGGAAATAGGCGTCCCGGTCGGCGGGTCCGAGTTGGCGGATGAGCAGGGTGTCGGCGTTGACGGACATATCACTTGGTTCGTGCTGGGTCGGGCGGACGGGGTGCGCGAGAGACTAGCCGCGCTGGTGTTCGGCAAACTCGCGCAGCGCCGCCGCGGTTTGCTGATCCGCTGGAAAGAACGCCTCGATAGCGAGTTCCGACAGCGTAACGTCCACCGGCGTGCCGAACACCGTGGTAGTGCTGAAAAACGACAGCACGCCAAGCGGTGTGCGCAGCCGCAATGGCACGGCGATCTGGTTGAGGACGGCATCGTCCGGCATCGAGGCGTCGGCACCCGGCGGCGCGGGATAGCCGGCCAGTTCGTCGCGCAGCGCGCTCAGCGTGTCGTCGCCGCTGACGTCGATCTGCCGTTGCAGCCGGGCCAGCACATGCTCGCGCCATGCATGCCAGTTGATGATCGACGCCGCGATGCCTTGCGGATGCAGGCTCAGGCGCAGCGCGTTGACCGGCGGCTTGAGCAGTTCGGGGCTCGCGCCGCTCAACAACGGCGCAAGCGCATTGTTGGTCGCGACGATGGTCCAATGCCGGTCGATCGCGAGGGCCGGGTAGGGCTCGTGTCCCTTGAGGACCAGTTCGACGGCTTCGCGCGCGGCGGAGAGCTGCGGGTCGGAGAGCGGACGTTCGCGGAACAGCGGCGCGTAACCGGCCGCGACGAGCAGGGCATTGCGCGCGCGCAATGGCACGTCGAGACGCTCGGCGAGATGCATGACCATTTCCCGGCTCGGTAGTGCGCGCCCCGATTCGACAAAGCTCAGATGGCGCGTCGAAATGTCGGCCTCCGTGGCGAGCAGCAGCTGACTCATGCGCCGCCGTTGCCGCCATTCGCGGAGAAGTTCGCCGACCGCCCGAGTGCCTCTCGACGGGGATGACGAAGCCGTTTGTGCGATAGAGAGTGTGTTCATGCCACCGATGATAGTCAAAGCGTGCAGGCAATCGATTACCTGAGAGGTAATGCCCCGCCAATTTCAACCAACGCGACGTGCGGCCGATACCGTCGCTTCACACCAACGATTGCGCCGGCCCCGGCCGCCACGCGTGAATTCGCGCGACGCACTGGCCAGCGCCGCGCCCGGCTCAGGCGGCGGCCATGCGCAGCGGCACGGCGGTGAATTTGACGCCGATCGCACCCGCCAGCTTGAGGACCGTGTCCATGCGTGGCTTGGAGCCGGGCGCGAGTGTCTTGTACAGGCTTTCGCGGCCCAGGCCCGCTGCCGCGGCGATCTTCGTGATGCCGCGTGCCTTGGCGATGTCCGCAATGGCGGCGAGCAGCAGGTCGGAGTCGCCCTGGTCGAGCGCGGCGTTCAGATAGGCCGCGACCATCTCGTCGTTGTCGAGGTACTTCGATGCGTCGAAGCGCGCCGTTTTGATTTTGCTCATGACCGTTCCTTTCTGATGGTTGCCCACATTGTTCCGGCATGCCTGATATCGGCCTGCTGCGTGGACTTGATACCCCCGCACAGCAGCAGATACATCATGCGCCCCTCGCGCGCGTAGTAGACCCGGTAACCCGGGCCGCAATCGATGCGCATCTCGAACACGCCGTTTTCCAGCAACTTCGCGTCGCCGAAAAGTCCGCGTTCCGCGCGCCGGATTCGCACGAGAATTTGCGCCTTGGCCTTGAGGTCGGTGAGGCCGTGAAGCCAACGATCGAACTCCTCGGTGCAGTTGATCGTGTACGCGCGCGGTGTTTCGAACTGCGGATGATTGTATCCTTGAGGATACGGTCGTGCAAGCGAAAAAAGTGTCTCGATAAAGCGGTCCAAGCCGTCCTCCCGTTCATTGCATTGCCCGCCTCGCGAAGTCATCGGCAGGCTTCGTGAGGTTAGCGATGCAAAGGTTTCTTGACGACTCGGCCGGATGGCCTATTTGGCGTGAAGGACAGTGAAAGACGCTGCGTGACAGCGACGCTGCATCCGCTTGATTACCTCCCACGTAATCGACGCAGTGCACGCGAACCGTCAATCTTCACTCCGAGCCCGCCGCATGCGATGCGTATGACGCGCGAAGCGCTCAGTCCTGCCAATTGAGGAGTTTGAGATGAATGCACATACCGATCTGATCGACCGTTATTTCGACACCTGGAACGAGACCGATGGCGCGCGTCGTCGCGAGTTGATCGCGGCCACGTGGAGCGCCGACGCCGACTATCGCGACCCGCTGCTGGCGGGGGCGGGCCACGATGGCATCGACGCGATGATCCGCGCGGTGCACGAGCGCTTTCCGCATCACACGTTTCGCCGTACGACCGACGTCGACGGGTTCGCGAATCGTCTGCGCTTCTCGTGGGCGCTGACGACGCCCGCTGGCGAGGCGATCGTGAAGGGCTCGGACTTCGGCGTGGTGGACGCGCATGGACGCTTGCAAGCGGTCACCGGTTTCCTCGACGAAACCCCTGGCGCCGCCTGAGGCGCTTTTCACGGAGACGATCATGCACGACCCCGCCGCTGCCAGGCCCGCCCAAGTCCATCTCGCGTTGCTGCGCGTCGCGGCCGCGTTCGATGCGTTATCGAGCGCGATCGCCGGTTTTGCGCTGCTCGGCGGCGCGCGGGCGTTCATGTTCATCGCACTGTTCGGCTGGCGCGAGCCGGTGCTCGGCGGCGCGGGGCTCGTGCTGCTCGCTCTGGTCGGATGGCTGCGCTGGCAATGCGGTGCGAGCGCAGCGCCGCAAGACCCGCGACGCGCTTGCTACAATCGATCGTCGTGCTGATGACGCGTGACACGCACGACCTCACCGCCGCGGCATGTTCCCAACCGAACGACCAGGAGACCCCGTGCTGAAAAATCTGGACCCGCTACTGAACGCCGATATCCTCCACGCACTGCGCTCGATGGGCCACGGCGACGAGCTCGTGATCTGCGACGCCAACTTCCCGGCCGACGCGGTCGCGCGCGATACCGTGCTCGGCAGGCCGCTGCGGCTCGACGGCGTCAGTTCGCCGCGCGCGATCCGCGCGGTGCTGTCGGTGCTGCCGCTCGACACCTTCATCGAGCATCCCGCGTCGCGCATGGAAGTGGTGGGCGAGCCGCAGACGATTCCCGCCGTGCAGCGCGAAGCGCAAGCCGAGGTCAATGAGGGAGAGGGGCGCGAGGTGCCCTTCGTGTCGATCGAGCGATTCGCGTTTTACGAGCGTGCGCGCCGCGCATACTGCGTGATCGCGACCGGCGAAGAGCGCGGCTACGGTTGCTTCGTGTTCACGAAGGGCGTGTTGCTCGCGCCGGACGCACCGCGCGCATAGTCGCGGCCACCTTCCCCGCTTCATCGGGACAAAACCATGAGCTTCCAGCTAGACGGTCTCGATCATCTCGTTCTGAACGTCGCTGACGTCGAAGCGAGCGCGGCCTGGTACGCGCGGATGCTCGGCATGCAACGCACCGAGTTCATGTCGCGCAGCGGCATGCGCGTGGCGATGACCTACGGCAATCAGAAGATCAATCTGCGTCCCGCGTCGGCCGATACCGTCGTCTGGTTCACGTCGCGCGAGGTGGTGCCGGGCACGGCCGACCTGTGCTTCGTGACCACCGCGAGCCCGGACGAAGTCAAGGCGCACTGGCTCGCGCAAGGCGTCGCGATCGAGGCGGGGCCGGTGGAGCGCGACGGCGCGCGCGGCAAGATGACCTCGGTGTATTGCCGCGATCCGGACGGCAACCTGATCGAGGTCGCCACCTATCCACCAGCCTGAGCGGGCTTGGAAATCGTCGCCATTGCACATATGCTCAGGGGCGAGGCGGGGAACTGAGCCCGTCTATTCGGGTCTGCTGCTTATTCATTACAGGAGTCCCCCATGTCGCGTCCCGTCGATTTCGGCATTATTTTCATCGCCCGTCTTGCGCTTTCCGTGCTGTTCCTGTGGAGCGGGGTGATGAAGCTGCTGGGCTATGCGGGCTTCGTCGGCTACCTGCATTCGAAGGGCGTGCCGTTCGTGCAGATCGCCGCGCCGATCGCAACCGCGGTCGAGGTGCTCGGTGGCCTGCTGCTCGTGATCGGCTTCAAGGTGCGACCGCTCGCGCTGATCATGGCGGTGTATACGGTCGCGACCGCGGTGCTCGGCCACGACTTCTGGAATATCACCGACCCTGCGCTGCAGCACGACATGGTGATTCATTTCTGGAAGAACATCGGAATCGCGGGCGGTTTCCTGCTGCTGTTCGTCACCGGCGCGGGGCGTCTGAGCGTCGACAACGCGCGCGCGCCGCGCAGCGGACTCGGCGGCCTGTAGGGCGCGGCCCGGATCCTGCTACCAGCAGGGTTCCAATCCGCGCCATTCAAGGGAGCAGATGATGATTCAGAACTTCGAGCAAATGATCGGCGGCAAGCTCACGCAACTGTGCGCGAGTCTCGGCGAAGGGGCGACGCCGCATCGCGTAATCATCAGCCTCGCCGATTCTGCGAAGACGCTGGTGGTTCTGGATGCGTCCGGATTCATCGGCACGCTGAAGGCGGAGATCGAGGACCCGGAGAAACTGGTCGCCGATGCGATCGCCAAGGCGCGCGACGAAGGCCTGATCGAGCGCGCAATCGATACCGGCACGATTCAGGAGGCGTCGCTGTAGGCGCCTGCGTTACCCACACCGCTTACTTACTCGCGGCTCTCGCCCCGCGCGCAGACGACGCCGTCGCGTGCGGCTCCGGATGCACGAAGCACGCAAGCACGAGACCCAGCACCAGCAATCCCACCGAAATAGCCGTCGCCGCCTGCATCCCCGGCACGATCTGGGTCGCGGCCGCGCCGCCCGCGAGCGCCCCGAACGCCGCCACGCCCACCGCGCCGCCGGCCTGGCGCGCCGTGTTCAATACCGCCGACGCCGTGCCCGCGCGCCGCGCTTCGGTCGAGGCGAGCACCGCCGTCGTCATCGCCGGCACCGCGAGCCCCATGCCTGACGGAATCAGCAAAAACGGCAGCAGCAGGCCGATCAGCGGCGTGTCGGCATCGACGAGATGCAGCAGGCCGTAGCCGAGACCGGCCGTGATCGCGCCGAGGATCATCGGCACGCGCACCCCGAGGCGGCCGATCACCCAGCCGCTCGCGACGTTCGAGACCAGGAAGCCGCCCGTCAGCGGCAGGAACGCGAGGCCCGCCTGCAGCGGCGTGTAGCCACGCACGCGCTGCAGGTAAAGGCTCAGCACGAATACCATGCCGTAATACGTCAGGTTCACGCAGATACCGAACAGCACCGCGGCGCTGAACGTGCGCGTGCCGAACAGCGACAGCGGCAGCATCGGGCTCGCGACGCGCGCTTCGACGAACACGAACGCGACCGCCGCCAGCAGCGCCAGCACGAAGCCGCCGGCGACCAGCGGATGCGCGAGCCCGAGCGGCCGCCATTCGATCACCGCGCCGACGAACGCGGTCAGCGCGACGATCGCGAGACCCTGGCCGCCGAGATCGATGCCGCGCGGCGTCGCGCCGGTGTTGCCGCGAGCGGCGGCGGGCGCGCGGCGCTGCGCGGTTTGCGGACGCGGAATCCACAGCAGCGTCGCGAGCAGGCCGGCCGCGCAGATCGGCAGATTGACGAGGAAGATGCTGCGCCAGCCGAACGCGGCGATCAGCAGACCGCCGGCCACCGGCCCCGCCGCGATCGAAATCGCGCCGGACGCGGTCCACAGGCCGACCGCGCGTGCGCGCAGCTTCGGGTCGTGGCCGAACGATTGATTGAGCAGCGCGAGCGAATTCGGCAGCATCGCGGCCGCGCCGATGCCTTGCACCGCGCGCGCGGCGACCAGCATCGGCGCGTCGAGCGCGAGTCCGCAGGCCAGCGACGCCAGCGCGAACAGCACGATTCCGCACGCGTACATGCGCCGCGCGCCGAAGCGGTCGCCGAGCGCGCCGGCCGACAGCATCAGCACGGCGAACGCGAGCGTGTACGCATCGACGACCCATTGCAGTCCCGCGACGTTCGCGTGCAGATCCGCGCCGATTCGCGGCAGCGCGATATTGACGATGGTCACGTCGAGTTGAGTGACCACGAAGCCGACGCTGACGGTCGCGAGAACGCGGCCGAGGGTGGGCGAAAAGGAGGATTTGGATGAGTTCATGACTGCATCGTATGCCCGATGCAGCGTGCCACGTTTCGGCGCGGCGTGAAGTATGGATGTCGCCCGTACGAGTGACGGCGCGTCGAAAACCGCGCCGTCGCGGGGCGCTTCGTCGACACGCTGGATGCGGATCGACGAAGCGAGATGCGGCGTCGGCTTAACGCCCCTGCGGCGCGTCCTTGATGAACAGCGTGGTCAGTGCGCCCAGCACGCAGATGGCCGCGACGTACAGCGGCGCGGCCAGCGGGTTCGACTTCATCATCAGCGAAACGGCGATCGGCGTCAGACCGCCGAACACCGCGTACGCGACATTGTACGAGAACGAGATGCCCGAGAAGCGCACGACCGGCGGGAATCCGCGGACCATCACGAGCGGAATCGCGCCGATCACGCCGACGAACAGCCCGGCGAGTGCGTACAGCGGCACGAGCAGGGACGTGTCGACGGTCAACTGGCGAAACATCACGTAGTACGTAATCGCAAGCGCTACGCCGCCGACGAAAATCGTGCGACCCGCGCCAAACCGTCCGGCGATCGAACCCGCCATCACGCAGCCGATCGTCAGGCACAGCGTCGCGACACAGTTCGCGAGCAGCGCGGTAGCCGGCTCGATGTGGAATTGCTTTTGCAGCAGCGTCGGCGTCATCAGGATCACGACGACGATCGCCGCCGACAGCATCCACGTGAGCAGCATCGACACGATCACCGCGCGGCCGTGATCGCGCAGTACGGCCTTCAGCGGCACTTCCGCGGCGATCGCCTTGCGCTGCTTCAGCTCGGCGAACACCGGCGTCTCGTGCAGCCAGCGGCGCAGGTAGACCGAGAACATGCCGAACACGCCGCCGATGAGGAACGGAATACGCCACGCAAACTCGGAAATATCGGCCGGCGTGAAATGGCGATTGACCGCCGACGCGATCAGCGAGCCGAGCAGAATGCCGGCGGTGAGGCCGGCCGTCAGCGTGCCGCACGCGTAGCCGACGTGCCGCCCGGGCACATGCTCGGACACGAACACCCATGCGCCCGGCACTTCGCCGCCGACCGCCGCGCCCTGCATCACGCGGAACAGCAGCAGCAGCACCGGCGCGAGCACGCCGATGCTCGCGTAGGTGGGCATCAGGCCCATCAGCAGCGTCGGCACCGACATCAGCAGCACGCTCAGCGTGAACATGCGCTTGCGGCCGAACAGGTCGCCGAAGTGCGCCATGATGATGCCGCCGAGCGGCCGCGCCAGATAACCGGCCGCGAAAATGCCGAAAGTCTGTACCTGGCGCAGCCAGTCCGGCATCGCCGCCGGGAAGAACAGCTGGCCGATCGCGGGCGCGAAGAAAACGAAGATGATGAAGTCGTAGAACTCGAGCGCTCCGCCGAGCGCGGCGAGACCGAGTGTCTTGTAATCGCTGTGCCCAAGCGGGCGTGGGGTGACAGCCTGTGCTCCACCCAGATTTGTTGCTTGCATTGCCATGTCTTTTGTTGAATTGGGAGCCACGCGGGTCACGCGTGGACATACGGCGGTCGTCGGGCGAGAAGTGTGGCAGGCGCTGGGTAGAGCACGGGACACGGGCGCGCCGTCCGGATAGGGCGGGCGCGCTGACGACGGAGGCCGGCGCGAATTTTACAGGATGAAAGCGGAAGTGCCGCGGAAGCGCCCAGTTGGGCGAAGAAAGCGCCGAAATTCGGAATGCTCCGAAGGGAGGGACCGGGGTGCGCCCCGGAGAATGGCCCGCGAGTCCTTTTCGAGAGTCATTCCATGCGCGTTGCTGTCCTTCAGCGTGACCCGGTCATGCGTCAGTCCATTAAATCAATGCTGGTGAGAGCCGGCCATTTCTGCGCCGCGTATGACGACGGCCGCGCGATGTCGAAATCGCTCGTGCACTCCACCATGGATCTGCTGGTGCTCGACTGGCAGGATACGCGGCCCGCCGGAGCGGACCTGTTGCGCTCGATGCGCGTCGTGGCGGGCGAGCATGTGCCGATCATGTTCGTGTCGAACGACAGGTCGGAGGAAAGCATGGTGCGCGCGCTCACTGGCGGCGCCGACGAATACCTCGCGTTGCCGTTGCGGGACGCCGAGTTTCGCGCGCGAGTCGCGGCGCTGCTGCGGCGCGCTTACCCGGTGAGCTTCAGCGCCGCGACGTGCTTCGAGATCGGCCCTTATCGCTTTGACACGCATCGCCGGGCGGTCGCGCTGCATGGCGAGCCGGTACCGTTGTCGCCCACGCAGTACCGGATCGCGGTGCTGCTCTTTTCCAATATCGATCGCGTGATGTCGCGCGACCATATCTTCGCGACGGTGTGGGGCCGCGAGTTGCGCGAATACACGCGGACCATCGACAGTCACGTGTCGCGGCTGCGTCTGTTGCTCGCGATCGAGCCGCGTAACGGTTTCCGGCTGCAGCCTGTATACAGGAGCGGCTACCGGTTGCTGCGGGTCGGTGACCACGTGCTCAGCGAATGAAGATTTGCAGTCGGCCGGGTATATGCTGAAATCCGCGTTATAGGCTGTCGGGCTGGCCAGCGGCGTTCGGTGCCGGGTTCGGAGTGATGTTTGTCGACGCCGATACCGAATAGCGGGACGTTCCGCACGCCGCGCGCGCGGCGGATCACACATCGTCCCGGTATGCCGAAATCGTCTCAATCCGCGCGCACGCGCACCAAGACCCACCTGCCCGCGATTCCTACCATGGGCGACATGAAAACCCTCAACATCATCGACTCGCACACCGGCGGTGAGCCTACCCGCCTCGTGGTGTCGGGTGGCCCGGATCTGGGCGGCGGCACGCTCGCGCAACGGCTCGACGTTTTCCGCACCCGCTTCGACGACTGGCGCGCCGGCATCGTCACCGAACCACGGGGTTCGGACGTGGTGGTCGGCGCGCTGCTCTGCGAGCCCGACGATCCTAGCTGCGCGGCCGGCGTGATCTTCTTCAACAACGTCGGCTATCTCGGCATGTGCGGTCACGGCACGATCGGGCTCGTCGTGTCGCTCGCGCACATGGGGCGGATCGGGCCGGGACGGCACCGGATCGAAACGCCGGTCGGCGTGGTGGAGGCGACGCTGAACGAAGACGGCGGCGTCGCGGTGCGCAACGTGCCCGCGTATCGCCACCGCAAGGCCGTGCAGGTCGACGTGCCTGGCTATGGCGTGCTGACCGGCGACATCGGCTGGGGCGGCAACTGGTTTTTCCTCGTGGCCGAGCATGGGCACGAGCTCGAAGCCGCGAACATCGCGAGCCTGACGGCTTTCAGCTCGGCGATTCGCGACGCGCTGATCGCACAGAACATCACCGGCGCGAACGGCGCGCTGATCGACCATATCGAGCTGTTCGGACCGGGCTCGCGCGAGGGCCTCGACAGCCGCAGCTTCGTGCTGTGTCCGGGCAATGCGTACGACCGCTCGCCGTGTGGCACCGGCACCAGCGCGAAGGTTGCGTGCCTCGCGGCCGACGGCAAGCTCGCCGAAGGCGCGGTGTGGCGCCAGGAGAGCATCATCGGCAGCGTGTTCGAGGCGAGCTATCGCGCCGCGGGCGATGGCGTTCACGACGGCGTCCGCGTGATTCCGACCATCACCGGTCACGCGCACATCATGGCCGAGGGGCGTCTGTGTTTCGATGAGCGCGATCCGTTTGCGTGGGGTATCCGGACCGCATGAGCCGGGACGCGCTGATCATCGGAGCGGGTATCGTCGGTGCCGCGTGCGCGGCGGAACTGGCCGCGCTCGGCCTGCGTGTCGACGTGCTCGACGCGCAGCGCATCGGCGGCGGCGCGACGGCGGCCGGCATGGGCCATATCGTCGTGATGAACGACTCGCCCGCGGAATTCGCACTGAGCCGTTATTCGCGCGAGCTGTGGCTCGAACTCGCGCCGCAGCTTCGCGCGCGCGACGCGTTCGCGCGCTGCGGCACACTGTGGGTCGCAGCCGACGACGAAGAATGGCAAGCCGCGCGCACAATGCATGCGGCGTTTGAGAGCCAAGGCGTTGCCGCGCAACTGATCGACGCAGCCGGGTTGCGCGCCTGCGAACCGGCGCTCGCGCCATCGAT
Source organism: Paraburkholderia sp. JPY465 (assembly GCF_050436725.1). NCBI lineage: Bacteria > Pseudomonadati > Pseudomonadota > Betaproteobacteria > Burkholderiales > Burkholderiaceae > Paraburkholderia > Paraburkholderia sp. JPY465. Next base: position 673,357 of record NZ_JBNDMT010000002.1, on the reverse strand, counting down.
GGCCGGCGGCTTGCGCATCGAGCACGACAGCATCGTGTATGCGCCGACCGCCGCCGAATGGCTGCTCGCCCGATCGCCGCACGCGGCGAACATCGGCGTGCGGCTCGGTGCGCAGGTCACGTCGATCGATGCGGGTGGTGTGACGCTGGCGAGCGGCGAGCGCATCAGCGCGGCGCAGGTGATCGTCGCGAACGGCATCGGCGCGGCGCAATTGCTGCCGTCGCTGCCGATGCAGCCGAAGAAAGGCCATCTGCTGATCACCGACCGCTACCCGGGGCTCATCCGTCATCAACTGCTGGAGCTCGGCTACGTCAAGAGCGCACATCACGCGACCGGCACGTCGGTCGCGTTCAACGCGCAGCCGCGTCCGACCGGGCAATTGCTGATCGGCTCGTCGCGCCAGTTCGAAACGACCGATCCCGCCGTCGAGATGCCCGTGCTCGCGCAGATGCTACAACGTGCAGCGCAATATCTGCCGGCGTTGCCGACGCTCAGCGGCGTCCGAGCGTGGACGGGCTTTCGTGCCGCGTCTCCGGACGGCCTGCCGCTAATCGGACCGGCCGGCGAGTTTGCACCCGAATTTGGCGCTGGTTCCACGTCCCGCGTATGGCTTGCGGTCGGTCACGAAGGACTGGGCGTAACGACCTCACTTGCGACCGCGAAACTCCTCGCGGCGCAGATCGCGGGCCACGCCGCGCCGATTCCGTTCGAACCTTATCTGCCGGTCCGTTTTGCTGAACAGGTGTCCCATGACTGACACTGACGCGGCTAGCATCCGTTTGACGGTCGATGGTTGCTGCATCGAAGTGAAACCCGGTACGACCGTGGCCGCGGCGCTCGCTATGGCGGGTATCCGCGGCTCGCGTCTTTCGGTCACAGGCGAGCCGCGCGACGCGTTGTGCGGGATGGGCGTGTGTCAGGAGTGCCGCGTGACGATCGACGGACTCGCGTACGTGCTCGCGTGCCAGACGCTGTGCCGCGACGGCCAGCGCGTGCAGACACGAAACGGGACCGTAGACGCATGACGCAGCACTTCGACATCGTGGTGATCGGCGGTGGTCCGGCCGGGCTGAATGCCGCGCGAGCGGCGGCGCAGGCAGGCGCGACGGTCGCGCAGATCGATGACAACCCGCGCGCCGGCGGCCAGATCTGGCGCCAGGGGCCCACCTATCCGCCGCAAGCGCCGCTGCATGCGTTACTCGCAGCGTTGCAATCGCAGCAAAACTTCACTTACTGGCCATCGACGCGCGTGGTCGCGCCGCTCGGCGCGCAAGCTTTGCTGCTCGAATCCGCCGAACACGGCGGCGTGTCGATCACCTACGACAGACTGATTCTCGCGACCGGCGCGCGCGAGCGTCTTCTGCCGTTTCCCGGCTGGACCTTGCCCGGCGTAACCGGCGCGGGCGCATTGCAGGCGCTGATCAAAGGCGGCATGCCGGTGCGCGGCGAACGCATCGTGATCGCCGGCAGCGGCCCGCTGCTGATGGCCGCGCTGGCCACCGCGCGAGAGGCCGGCGCGCATGTGATCGCGGTGGTCGAACAGGCATCGGCGGCCGAGGTCGCGCGTTTCGGCGTGTCGCTGCTGCGCGAGCCTGCGAAGCTGCGTCAGGCGATCAGCCTCACGCGCGGTTTCGCGGGACTGCGCTACTGGACCGGCAGCATCGTGCGCGAAGCCCGCGGTGCCGAGCGCGTGCAGCAGGTGACGATCCGGCGCGGCGAGCGCGACGAGACGCTCGACTGCGACCGCCTCGCGTGCGGCTACGGACTGCTGCCCAACGTCACGCTTGCCCAGGCGCTCGGCTGCGCGATTAACGACGCGGGTGAAATCGTCGTCGACGCTGGGCAGCGCACCTCGCTCGAGCGCGTTTATGCGGCGGGCGAGTGCACAGGCGTCGGCGGCGCGGAACTCGCTTGCGCGGAAGGCGAGATCGCCGGGCTCGTGGCGAGCGGCGCGGCGGCGGCCCAGCGCGCCGCGCTGACGGCGCTCGTTCTGCAGCGCGCGCGCTGGCGGGGCTTTGGCGCGCGCGTCGCGGCGTCGTTCGCATTGGGCGAGGCGGCTCGCACGCCGCCCGCCGACGCGACGCTGCTGTGCCGTTGCGAGGACGTGAGCGTCGGCGAGGTGCGCCGCTGCGCCGACTGGCGTGACGCGAAGCTGCAGACGCGCTGCGGCATGGGCCCTTGCCAGGGGCGCATCTGCGGCGCGGCCGCGAGCCTGTACTTCGGCTGGCCGGCCGCTGCGGCACGTCCGCCATTTAGCCCGGCGCAAATTGGCACGCTGATGAGCGCCGCTGAGCCGCCGACAGCGGCGCCATGACGGCTCCGCGCTTACCCTCGGCGGATATTGGCGCGCGGCGCGCGGCTCTATAATCGATCGCTATCAACTGCACGAGCAGGCTGCCCGGCCGCACCGCGCAGCGATCCGCGAACGCAACCCAACGCAATCAACCAGGCCGCACCAACGGAACCGCACGATGAACACGCTGGCTCATCCGCTCGAACCGGACGATACGACGCTGTCCGGCATGCTGTCGCATTTCAGGTTGCTCGAGCCGGTATTCGATGCAATGCCGGACGTCGTGTTCTTCGTGAAGGACGCGGACGCGCGTTACGCGCTCGTGAACCGCACGCTGGCCTCGCGTTGCGGCTTCAAGGAAAAGGCGGCGCTGCTCGGCAAGACCGCGGAAGACGTGTTTCCGCGCCGCTTCGGGCGCATCTATACCGCGCAGGACAAGGCGATCATCGGCGTCGGCAACCAGATGCTCGATCAGCTCGAATTGCATCTGTATCCGGGCCGTCAACCGGGCTGGTGCCTGACCTGCAAACAGCCGTTGCGCGATGCGAGCGGCAAGGTGGTCGGCCTCGCCGGCATCTCCCGCGATCTGAAAGCCGACGAAAGCAGCCACCCGGCCTACAGCCGGCTCGCCGCCGTCGTGCAGTCGATCTAGGAGAATTACGTGCAGCCGCTGAACCTGAAGCAGCTTGCGGCGATGGCGGACATGTCGGTCGCGCAGTTGGAGCGCTACTTTCACAAGGTGTTTCATCTGACGCCGCGCCAGGTGCTGCTGAAAACGCGGCTCGATGCGGCGACCGCGCTGCTGGTTTCGCATGACAAGGTCACCGACGTCGCCGCGCGTTGCGGCTACACCGATCACAGCGCGTTCACGCGGCAATTCAAGGCGACCGTCGGCGTCACACCGACCGAATACCGGATGTTGCTGCACGGCACGCTGCGCGGCTGAGCGGCATCGGGCGTGTGATGGCGGCTCGCGGGCATCACTATTACGTGTACGTCGTCGCGCTCGACGACCAGGTGTGGAATGAGGCGCGCTTTCGTCGCGCGAATCCCGATTACCGTTTCGACAAGCCGTGCGTGTACGTCGGCATGACCGGGCTCGACCCGGACTTGCGCTTCGATCGGCACAAGGCAGGCATTCAAGCCAACCGATATGTGCGCGACTATGGTTTGCGTCTGATGCCCGAACTGTACGAAGTGTTCAACCCGATGCCTTACCGCGGCGCGCAGGATATGGAAGTGGAGCTGGCGATCGGGTTGCGCGAGGCGGGGTATGGGGTGTGGCAGGCTTGAGAGGCTTGAATGAAAAAAGGCCGCGGCAACGTCGACCGTTGCCGCGGCCTCAAATCTTTACGATGGTCGTCCTTTACTTCACCCCAAGCCCCCGCAACACCGCATTACCCTCGGACGTGAGGCGGATATGCGAGCTGCCCGCGTCGTTCGAAACGGTCTCGACGAGACCTGCTTCGTAAAGCTGCGGAATTTCGGGTTTTGCGGATGCATCGATCGGTGCGTGCAACAACAGCAGCAGCGTCGCGAGTTCGTGATGGCTCAACAGACGGCGCAGGATAGTGGGCCGCTTGGCCGGCGTTTCGTTGGTATTCGGTTCGGGCTGGTTCATGGAGCGCACCTCGTGCGGGGACATGTCCGGGGATGTTGCGGACGAAGTCTTAAACGATTCTTAAGACTCCATTGTCCTGTAACACCGTGACATGAACGTTGCAATGGATCAAATTCCGGCGCCCGCAACTTCGGTTTTTTGCGCCATAAAGCCTTATGGCGCGCAGGTTTTGGCTGCCGATTCGATCCACAGGTTGCTTACATGACGCTTGCCCGCATAGAAACGGTAAGTTGTCGCGCCATTGTCACTGCGTACCTTGATGATGTTCGAGTCGCCAAAGTCGAGCATCTGGCCTTGCGGGATCCCGGTCGACTTGAACGCGGCGTTGTGGTGATTGGCCAACTGCGTCAGACAGGCGACGACGTCGTCGACCGAACGCTGCGTCGTCGTGTCCGTGACGGGTTCGCCGGAATCGGGGTCTTTCTGGAAATACGCGCAAGCGTTGAGAAGCAGCGAAAGGGACAGGACTGCAGCGAACTTCTTCATATCTCTCCTGGCGTTGATTCGGCGATTCGGCCGAGGGTCCACGCGTCGCGCGGGCTGGACCGCAAAACAGCCGCCATTATATCGAGACGGCGAATCTGCCCGTTGGGGGCGCAAATCGCGTGCCTGAGAAGACGAAATCCGTATCGACGCGGCAACTTTTCAATGACGAAGCCGCCGCCTCGGGTGTCTGCCTGCCCGCTACTTGCGGCGCTGTGCCTGAGCCGCGAGCCGCACCGCCGCATTGGCCGCGCCATAGCCGTCATAACCACCGCGCCGCTCGACGATTTCGAGGAAGAAGCGCTGGTCGAGTTGCTCCGTATAAGCGTGGAAAAACTCGCCGCCGCGTTCGTCGCGGTCGTACAGGATATTGTTCGCGCGCATCGCTTCGAGCAGCGTGTCGGACAGCGCGTAGCGGGCCGCGAGGTCGTCGTAGTAATTGCGCGGAATGCGCAGGATCGGCACGCCGTCGGCGACGAACTCGGGGATCGCGCTGAAGATGTCGCCGGTACTGAAAGCGACGTGGTTCAGTCCGGAACCGTGATACATGTGCAGCGCCTCGGCTACCGCGGTATGGCGATCCACCGATGCATTCAGTGCGATCCGCACCGAGCCGTCGGCGCTGCGCAGCGCGCGGCTGCGCACGAGGCCGTACGGATCGGGCACGAGCACGCCCGGCTCGGCCTGGAAGCCGAACGCGGTGCGCAGAAACAGCACCCACGTATCGAGCGCACTCGCCGGCACCGACAGGCACACGTGGTCGATGCGCTCGAGCGGTCCCACCTCGGTCGGCCCGTTGATGTCAGTCAGCACGAAATCGGCCTCGAACAGCGTGGGCTGATCCGGCGTTTCGTCGACGAAATAGTTCAGGCTCCCATCCGGTGCCTGCACGGCCGGCAGCACGCGCTCATTCGGCCCGATTTGGCCGGAGAACGGCGTGTAGCCGAAGCCGGCGGCGCGCTCGAATGCCTGGCTCGCGTCGTCGACACGAAACGCCGATGCGCACAGCGACAAGCCATGCTGCTGGAAAAACGCGTTCGCGAACGAATCGGGCTCGGCGTTCAGCACGATGGATGCCGCGCCGTGCTGATACAGCGTCACGTCCTTCGAACGATGCTGGCCGGCCTGGCGAAAGCGCAGCTTGCCGAGCCAGTCGGCGAGCTGCGCGCGGGTGGTGTGATCGACCGCGAATTCGAGGAACTGATAGCCGACGTGCGCGGGTGCGGCGGGCGAGCGGTACAGGTCGCCCGATGTCTTCTGCGGCTGCTGCCCTTCGAGCAGCGCGCGAGTTTGCTCTTCGAGGAACAACAGCGAGCGATGGCCATCGGCGGCCGTGATCGTGGTGGGGGCGGCGCGAAAGCCGTCGTTGAAGATTTCCAGCGAGAGCGGGCCCTTATAGCCGGCCTTGACGACCTGCGCGGTGAAGTTCGCGAGATCGAAGTCGCCCTGGCCGGGGAAGCAGCGGTAGTGGCGGCTCCATTCGAGCACGTCCATCGCGAGCTTCGGCGCGTCTGCGATCTGCACGAACGCGATGCGCTCGCCCGGAATCTCGGCGATCGCGTCGAGCGTGTCGTTCAGCGACAGCGTATGAAAGCTGTCGAGTACGAGCCCGAGGCTCGGATGGTTCACGGCGTCGACGAGTTTCCACGCGTGGCGGTACGTCTTCACGTGCTTGCCCCAGGCGAGCGCCTCGTAACCGGCGATTACGCCGGCCGCTTCGGCCGCGCGCGCCAGCGCGCCCAACTGGTCGATCATCAGTGAGTCGTCGCAGATCGTCTCGGGCGACACGTTGCTGCACACGAGGATCCGGTCCGTGCCCAGCTCGTGCATCACGTCGAACTTGCGCTTCGCGCGATCGAGGTTGCGCTCGAGCCGCTCGGGACTGACGCCGTCGAAATCGCGAAACGGCTGGAACAGCATGATCTTCAGGCCGAGGTCGTCGGCGATGCGGCGCACGTCGGCCGGCGAGCCGTCGAAATACAGCAGGTCGTTCTCAAAGATTTCGACACCTTCGAAGCCTGCCGCGCGGATCGCGCTCAGCTTCTCGACGAGGGTGCCGCTTATCGACACGGTGGCTATCGAACGTTGCATGAACGGCTCCTGCAAAGACGGACAAACGAAAGGGAAACAAGCAGACAAACCGCTGCGGCGCGCCTTTGGGCGCGGCCTGCCGGGCTTGCTGCAATGCGCAAATGAGCTATTTCGTTACGCACTGCAGCAAGACGCAGACCAGAATACCCCACATTAGCCGGGAGTTTCGCCAGTCTATACAAACTAACTAGATGGTACAAATTCGTAGAAACCCCGAATGACGGCGACGGCCGATGAGCGCACACTTCGTCATGCGTCGAAGAACCGTCGCGAGAGCAGCGGTTCGAGTCGCGCTTCATTTTGTGGGAGTCGTTGTCATGAGCTTTGCCTCCGTACTGGTCCTGAACGGACCGAACCTCAATCTGCTGGGCACGCGCGAGCCGGCCATCTACGGCTCGGAAACGCTCGACGACGTCGCGAAGCTGTGCCGCGACGCGGGCGAGCGCCTCGACCTCGCGATCGACTTCTGCCAGTCGAACGCCGAGCATCAACTGATCGACTGGCTGCACGCGGCGCGCACCAAGGTCGACGGCATCGTGATCAATCCGGCCGCGTACACACATACGTCGGTTGCAATCGCCGACGCGCTGACGGCGATCGAAAAGCCCGTCATCGAGGTGCATATCTCGAACGTGCATAGGCGCGAAGCGTTCCGGCATCACTCGTACGTGTCGGCGGTGGCGGACGCGATCATCGTTGGCTGCGGCACGCAGGGTTATGTGCTCGCGCTGGAACGGATGGCGACGATTCTTAAGAATAGGGCGGCGAAATGAACACTCAAGCGAACACACAGGAAAATCCCCGGACCGACGCGCAGATCACCGCGTTGGCCAATGCGCAGGCGAGTTTGCGGGCCACGCCCCAGTCCTTTCTGGTCGGACTGATCGGCTCGGGCATCAGCGGTTCGCTCACGCCCGCAATGCACGAGGAAGAGGGCAGCAAACTCGGTCTGCATTACGTGTATCGACGCATCGATCTCGATGCGCAGAAGCTCGATTCCGCCGCGCTGCCGGAGCTGCTGACCGCGGCCGAACGGATGGGTTACAACGGCCTGAACATTACCTATCCCTGCAAGCAGGCGGTAATTCCGCTGCTCGATGAACTGTCCGATGACGCCCGCGCGCTCGGCGCGGTCAACACCGTGCTGTTCAAGGACGGCAAGCGTATCGGTCACAACACCGACTGGTCCGGCTTCGCGCGCGCGTTCCAGCGCGGCCTGCCGGACGTGTCGCTGGAGCGCGTCGTGCAGCTGGGCGCCGGCGGAGCCGGCGCGGCGGTCGCGCACGCGGCGCTGAACATGGGCGCGCAGTCGCTGACGCTGTTCGACGTCGATGCCGCCCGCGCGCAATCGCTCGCCGACGAATTGCAGGCGCGTTTCCCGAAAGCCAAGGTCAGCGCGGGCACCTCGCTCGAAGAATCGCTCGCCGCCGCGCAAGGACTGATTCACGCGACGCCGACCGGCATGGCCAAAATGCCCGGCCTGCCGCTGCCGGCCGAGTTGCTGCACCGCGACCTGTGGGTTGCCGACATCGTCTATTTCCCGATTCGCACAGCGCTGCTGCAGGCGGCCGAGGCGCTCGGCTGCCGCACGCTGAGCGGCGGCGGCATGGCGGTCTACCAGGCGGTCGACGCGATGCGCATTTTTACGGGCCTCGAGCCGGACGCCGAGCGCGTCTACACCCATTTTCAATCGCTGTTGCAACGCTAACCGGCCGCGTAGAGACCGGCATCCAAGCTGATCGAGGAGACCAGTACGACATGACGCAATCGTTCCAATCCAGTTCCGCGGGATCGCCCGCGCAGAGCAAGACGGCAAGCCCCGCGCGCCGTTCGAGAGCCCGTTATCAGATCCTCGGACTGCTCGCAGTCGGCACGATGATCAACTATCTCGACCGCACCATTCTGGGCATCGCGGCGCCGCAGTTGACGAAGGAGCTCGGCATCAACGCCGCGCTGATGGGCCTGCTGTTCTCTGTGTTTTCGTGGAGCTACGTGGCTTCGCAGATTCCGGGCGGCCTGTTTCTCGACCGCTTCGGCAGCAAGCTCACGTACTTCCTGTCGATGACGTTCTGGTCGCTGTGCACGCTCGCGCAAGGGCTCGTGGGTGGCATCGCCGGCCTGTTCGCGTTCCGTCTCGGCCTTGGCGTTTCGGAAGCGCCGTGCTTCCCGACCAATAGCCGCGTGGTCGCTACGTGGTTTCCGCAAAGCGAACGTGCGATGGCGACCGGCACCTACACGGTCGGCGAATATATCGGCCTCGCGTTTTTCAGCCCGTTCCTGTTCATGCTGATGGGCGCGTTCGGGTGGCGCTCGCTGTTCCTCGTGGTTGGCGGCGTCGGTATCGCGTTTGGCGTGGTGTGGTGGCTGATGTATCGCGAGCCGCGCGATCATCCGTCGGCGAATCAGGAAGAACTCGACTATATCGAGGCGGGCGGCGGTCTCACGCAACGCCACAAGGATGTCGCGGGTGCAGCCGATACGGCCGCATCGAAGACGAGCGGCTTCCAATGGCGCACGATTGGCCAGCTGCTCAAGCATCGTCAGCTGACCGGCATCTGTCTCGGCCAGTTCGCGGGCAATTCGACGCTGGTGTTCTTCCTCACGTGGTTCCCGACGTATCTCGCCACCGAGCGTCACATGGCGTGGCTGAAGATCGGCTTCTTCGCGATCATGCCGTTCATTGCGGCGTCGATCGGCGTGATGTTCGGCGGTGTGTTCTCCGACTGGCTGCTGCGTCGCGGCAAATCGCCGAACGTCGCGCGCAAACTGCCGATCATCGCCGGTCTGCTGCTCGCGTCGACGATCATTCTCGCTAACTACGTAGAGAGCAACGTCGTCGTGATCGCGATTCTGTCGGTGGCGTTCTTCGCGCAGGGTATGGCCGCGCTCGGCTGGACGCTGGTGTCGGATATCGCGCCCGAGGGCCTGCTCGGCGTGACCGGCGGCATCTTCAACTTCGCCGCGAATCTGGCGGGTATCGTGACGCCGCTGGTGGTGGGTCTGATCGTCGCGGCGACCGGTTCGTTCGTCGGTGCGCTGGTGTTCATCGGTGTCATCGCGTTGATCGGCGCGCTGTCGTATATCTTCATCGTCGGCGATATCAAGCGGATCGTGCTGGCGGATTAAGGCTTCCTGTTGAGACGTCGCTTCAGGTGACGGGTGTCGAAGCGACAAAAAAAACGGGATGTGGCTTTCACCACATCCCGTTTCCTTTTCAGCCGGTCGCTAAGCAACCGGCGTCAGTCGTCCTTCTTCACGAACCGCAAGATCGCATCGACGATCATCGCCCGATGCCGCGCGCGCAATCGAGGATGCGACGGATCGCGCCCGAACGCGGTGCCGAACGTATGCCGGTTGCCCACGCGATGAAAGCACAGCGAGCTGATCATCAGATGCAGATCGATCGGATCGATGTCGCTGCGGAACTGGCCGGCCGCGATGCCGCGCGCGAGCAGATCTTCGATCGTGTGAATCACGGTGACGTTGCGTCCTTTGAACGTCTTGACCTGCTCGACGTACTTCGCGCCGTGAATGTTTTCGATGGTCACGAGGCGCACGAAGTCGCGTTGCCGGTCGTGGTAGTCGAACGTGAATTCGACCAGCGCGCGCATGCCTTCGACCGGATCGAGTTCGCTGATGTGCAGATCCTGTTCGAGCGCGCGAATGTCTCCATACACCTTTTCCAGCACCGCCTGGTACAACCCTTCCTTGCTGCCGAAGTAGTAGTACAGCATGCGCTTGGTGGTGTTCGTGCGCTCCGCGATCGCATCGACGCGCGCGCCCGTCAGTCCCATCGCGGAGAACTCCTGGGTCGCGACGTCGAGGATGTTGCGCTTCGTCTGCTCGGGATCGTATTTGCGTGGGGCGTCCGCACGCCGGCCTTCAACACGCCGGGCGTCGGCTCGCTTGGTGTCGGTACGTCGCGCGTCGGCGTGTGGTGCGCCGGACACGATGCCGTTGGTATCAGGCTCGGCGGCCTTGCTTCCCTTTTTCATTGTGGTTTCGAGCGGCAGTGACGGCGCATTCTAGCATGGCGAAATGGGCCTCTGGCGCGGGTCTCGGGCATCGGTGCAGGTATTTCGAAGGAGCCCGGGTGGCGCTTACGCGACCGGTCGCGCGGGCCGGCGGCGCGCGGCGAGGGCGTCGCGTGTTTGCATCGCGGTGTACGTGAGCTGCGCGGCCGCGAGACCGAGCGCGCCGTACGTGCGCGTGAGGCCGAAGCTCGCGAATGCATCGGGCACCGGCCGTTCACCGGAGATCGCCGCCGCCAGCAGTTCGCCCGACACCGTGGTCGGCGCCATGCCGTGTCCGCCGAAACCGACCGCGTACCAGACGCCATCCGTGCTCTGGCCGATCTGCGGCATCTTGTGCCGCGCGTAGCTCATCAGTCCGCCCCACGCATGCTCGATGCGTACGTCGCGCAGCTGCGGATAGACCTTCAGCAAGTCCTGCCGCAACAGACGCGCGATTGCCTCGGGCTCGCGATCACGCACCGAGATGCGGCCGCCCCACAGGATGCGCGTGTCGGGCAGCGGCCGGTAGTAGTCGAATGCGAAGCGGGTGTCGTAGACCGCGGCGCGCGTCGCGATCGCATCGTGCAAGCGTTCGCCGAGCGGCTCGGTCGCCATCACGTAGGTGGCGATCGGCAGCACCGCGCGCTCGACGCGCGCGTACACGTTGCGCGCATAGCCGCCGCCCGCCATCACGACATGACGGGCGTCGAGCGCACCTTGCTGAGTCTCGACGACGAAGCCCGCGCCGTCGCGCCGCAAGCCGACGACCGGCGAGCGCTCGTGGATCGTCACGCCCGCTTGCGCGGCCGCCGCGGCGACGCCGAGGACGTATTTGAGCGGATGAAAATGGAACGCGTTGCGCTCGAACAGTCCGCCGTGATAGCGGCTCGTTTTCAGTTGCGCGGCGAGTTGGTCGGCAGGGATCGGTTCCCAGTCGACACCGAACGAATCGCGCATCAGACGCCGTTGCGCTTCGAGACGTGCCGGTTCGTCGAACCAGTTTGCGAGGATCACGCCGGCATCGGTTGCATCGCAATCGATCCGGTAGCGCGCAATGCGCTTGCGCATCAGCTCGACCGCGTCGGTGGTCAGCGCGTAGAGTTCGCGCGCGCGTGCGGGCCCAAGCGTCTTCAGCAGGTCGGCGCAATCGAGGCTATAGCCGCCGAACACGAAGCCGCCATTGCGTCCCGATGCGCCGTAGCCGACCTGCTGCGCTTCGAGTACGACGACGTCTTCGACGCCGCGCTCGGCGAGTCCCAACGCGGTGGAGAGTCCCGCGAGTCCGCCGCCGATGATGCAGACGTGCGCACTGCGTCGACCGTTGAGCGGCGCATAGGCGGAGGAGCGAGTGACGGTGGCTTCGTAGAAACTTTGCATGGGGCGCGAGCGCGTGGACACGCCCTAGGTTAGCGGCAATCGCGTGTCGCCGTCCAGCCCGCGCAAGCCCGCACGTCGGCGGGCGCCCCGCTGCATTTCAACGCGTGTTATCGACCCCAGCGCAACACCAGCGGATCGAGCCGGCGCGCGATCTTCAACAGCCCTTCGCGCGTCGCCGGATGCATCTGCGGCAGCGGATGACGCACCGCGTCCGAACCGATCACGCCGCCTTCCTTCATCAGCGCCTTGCACGATGCGAGGCCGCCCTGGCGGTTCTCGTAGTTGATCAGCGGCAGCCACTGCTGATAGTGCGCGGCGGCGGCCTCGGTATCGCCGGCCGCATAGGCATCGACGATCAGGCGGATGCCATCGGCATAACCGCCGCCCGTCATCGAGCCGGTCGCGCCAGCATCGAGATCGGCCATCAGCGTGATTGCTTCCTCGCCGTCCCACGGACCGACGATCGCGTCGCCGCCCAGTTCGATCAGCTCGCGCAGCTTGTTGGCGGCCTGCGGCGTTTCGATCTTGAAGTACGACACGTTGTCGATCTCGCGCGCCATGCGGGCGAGGAACGGCGCGGACAGCGGCGTGCCGCTGACCGGCGCATCCTGGATCATGATCGGAATCTGGATCGCATCGGACACCGTGCGATAGAACTCGTGGATGCCGCGCTCGCCGATGCGGATCGTCGCGCCGTGATACGGCGGCATCACCATCACCATCGCGGCGCCCGCGGCCTGCGCGGCGCGGCTGCGCTCCGCGCACTGGTACGAGCTGAAGTGCGTGGTCGTGACGATCACCGGCACACGGCCCGCGACGTGTTCGAGCGCGACATGCATCAGTGTGCTGCGCTCGTCGTCGGACAGCGCGAACTGCTCGGAGAAGTTCGCGAGAATGCACAGGCCGTTCGAGCCGGCATCGATCATGAAATCGAGGCAGCGCTTCTGGCCTTCGAGGTCGAGGCGGCCGGCGTCGTCGAAGATCGTCGGTACGACGGGGAAGACGCCGCGCAGGGCGGGGGAGTGTGACGCTTGGCTCATGGCGATGTGGTCCGTGTTGGGATGGAAGGATTGCGCTCGAGCCCGCAAACGAGCGGCGCAACTGGATGAATGTCTCCTGCGGCGACTATACGGCGCCGGGCCTCGCAGGTATATTGAATTGTTTCCATATCGTGATCGCTTTTGCGACTCACCTGCCCGATGAAAGACACGCTCAACGTCCTGCTGTCGAAGCTGCGCATGAAGCAGCTGCATCTGCTGATCGCGCTCGACGATCACAAATCGCTGCACAAGGCGGCCGGCGCAATGTCCATGACGCAATCGGCGGCGAGCAAGGCGCTGCAGGAGCTCGAATCGATGCTCGACGCGCCGCTTTTCGAGCGCTCGAAAAGCGGCATGATTCCGAACCAGCTCGGCCATTGCGTGATCCGCTATGCGCGGGTCGTGACGTCGGACCTCACCGCGCTCTGTCAGGACGTCGCCGAAATACGTTCGGGGCGTGGGCGGGCGGCTCGCGCTTGGCGCGATCATGGGCGCGATTCCCGACTGCGTAGTGCCCGCGCTGAACCAGTTGCATGCGGCGCAACCGGGTCTGTCGATCGAAGTGGTCGAGGACACCAGCGCGCGGATGCTCGCGCAGCTCGACGACGGCAGGCTCGATCTGGTGGTCGGCCGCGCGGCGGTCGCGGCCGATCCGTCGAAGTACCAGTATCGCCCGCTCGGCGACGAGCCGTTGGCGGTGGTGGTCGGGTATCAGCATGCGCCGTTGCCGCGTCGCGAGATGACGTTGAGCGATCTCGCCGGGCATCGCTGGGTCATGTATCCGTCACATATGCCGCTGCATGCGCTGCTTGAACGCGAGATGGATCTCGCCGGCCTCGACATGCCCGACAATCCGATTTCGACGGCTTCCACTTTCGTGACAGTGGCGCTGCTGCAAAGCAGCGCCGAACTCGTTTCGCTGCTGCCGAGCGCGATTGCCGGGCCGTTCGTGCGGCACAAGATGCTGCGCGTCGTGCCGGTCAGGCTCAAATCGCCATCGCAGACTTTCGGCATCGTCACGCGCAAGGGCGGCGTGCTGTCGCCGCCGGCGGAACGGTTCATCGCGCTGTTGCGCGCGCAGATACAACGGGCGCAGACGAAAACGCGAACTTAGCCGCGGCGCAACCGGATCACTCAGCCGCCCGTGTGGTTGCCGGTAAGAATGCCAGCCAAAAAGCGACTTTCTTTCGGCGACGGCCGCCAGGAACGGCAAAACCGCCCGAAAAGGCGGTTTGGTATTCGTGTGAAAGACCTTCAATATCTCATGCCGGTTCGCGTTTTGTCATTCGACGCCAGCGGGTGTTGTAGCCGCGACACTGTCGCGTCAATCTGAGCCGATGACGGTTTCTCGTTCCGAGCTACACTGGTTTATATGAACTGAGCCAGGCTGGACATCCTGGCCATCGCTCGGGGAGAGCAGCCATGAATCGGCCACCGCTTCGGTTTCCGCTTCGCGCGACCAGCACCGTGACCGTGCGGGGTTGGCGTTGGCTCAAATGGGGCCTCGCAGCGTTTTTCCTGCTCGCGATGGCGCTGATTGCGCGGCTCGTGCAGATCGAGATCGAGACCTCGCGGCTGCAGGCGCGCTACCTTTCCGAGCTGACCCGCGACGTCGGTTTTTCGGTCGCCGACGGTCCCAGTCATTCCATCCGCTTTCCGCAAGCCGATAAAGGCCCGTACGACGCGCGCCTCGGCTACGCGCTGTTGCCTGCCATTCAGCAGCGCCTGTTGCAGCATGGCTTCGAAATCAGCTCGCAGGCGCGCGATTCAGAACGCATGCTGTCGCTGGCCGATGACGGCCTGTTCCTGCCTTACGACGAAAAAGACACGGCGGGTCTGCAATTGTTCGACGGCACTGGCGTGCCGCTCTACAGCGCTCAGTTTCCGGGCCGCGTGTACGACAGCTTCGACGCGATTCCGCCGCTCGTCGTGAACTCGCTGCTGTTCATCGAAGACCGCTATCTGCTCGATCCGAATCAGCCGAACCGCAATCCTGCGATCGACTGGCGGCGCTTCAGCCGCGCGCTCGCCGACCAGGGCGCACGCGTTTTCAATCGTCATCAACAGACGCCGGGCGGCAGCACGCTCGCGACGCAGATCGAGAAATTCCGTCATTCGGCGGGCGGCCGCACCGCGACGCCGCCAGAAAAGCTGCGGCAAATCGCGTCGGCGTCGGTGCGCGCCTATCTGAACGGACCGCAAACGCTGCCCGCGCGCGAACAGATCGTCGTGCACTATCTGAACTCGGTGCCGCTCGCCGCGCAGCCCGGCGTCGGCGAAATCAACGGGATCGGCGATGGTCTCGCCGCCTGGTATGGGCGCGATTTCCGCGAGACCAACCGTCTGCTGAAGGCGCCGTCGACCGACGCGAATCTGCCCGACCAGGGCTTGGCGTTTCGCGAAGTGCTGTCGCTGATGATCGCGCAGCGCGCGCCGTCGTTTTTCCTGCAGCGCGGCTATCCCGGAACTCGAACGGCTGACCGACAGCTATCTGCGGCTGCTCGCGAGTGGCGGCGTGATCACCGCGCAGTTGCGCGACGCGGCGCTCGCGGCGCACGTCGAACTGCATCGCGCACCGCGCACCACACCGGATCTCGGCTCGTTCGTATCGCGCAAGGCCGTGACGTCGATGCGCTCGCATCTGCTCGCCGCGCTCGGCGTGCGCAGTTTCTATGAACTGGACCGCCTCGACGTGCAGGCGACAGGCACGCTGAACAACGACGTGCAACAGGCCGTTGCCGAGCGCCTCGCCGCCGCCGCGACCAAAGACGGCGCGAAGGCCGCGGGTCTCGTCGGCTACGAAATGCTGCGCGGGTCGGACGACCCGTCGCATATCGCCTACAGCTTCACACTGTTCGAGCGGCACGGCGATGCGAACCTCGTGCGCGTGCAGACCGATAGCGTGAACCAGCCGTTCGACATCAATTCGGGCGCGCGCCTGAACCTCGGCTCGACCGCAAAACCTACGCACCGTCATCACGTATCTGCAGATCGTCACCGATCTGCACACCCGCTACGCCTCGCTGAGCAATGTCGAGCTGAAAGCGATCACGCCCGATCCGAACGATCGGCTGACGCGCTGGGCGATCGACTATCTGCTGCACGCGCGCGACCATTCGCTGCGGCCGATGCTCGACGCCGCCGTCGAGCGTAAATACTCGGCGAGCCCCGGCGAAACGTTCTATACGGGCGGTGGCGCGCAGACCTTCACGAACTTCGAGTCCGACGACAACAGCCGCATCCTGACCGTGCATCGTGCGTTCCAGCATTCGGTGAACCTCGTGTTCGTGCGTCTGATGCGCGATATCGTTCACTATGAAATGGTGCAGACCACCGGGCCGTCGTCGGAATGGCTCGGCGACACGGCGACCCGCAAGATGTATCTGACGCGTTTCGCCGATCAGGAAAGCCGCGTGTACATGAAGCGTTTCTACACGAAGTACCACGGCAAGACGCCCGATCAGCAGATCACGCTGTTGCTGCTCGGCGTGCGCAAATCGCCGCCGAAAGTGGCGACCGCTTTGCGCAGCGTCGCGCCGGATCAGTCGAACGCGTGGTTCAACAAGATGATGTACGCGGCGCTGAAGAACACGCCGTCGGCTTCGATGCTCGACGACGAAGACCTCGCGAATCTGTACGACAAGTACGGCATCAACCGTTTCAACCTGAACGACCGCGGGTATATCTCCAGCGTGCATCCGCTCGAACTGTGGACGCTGAATTATCTGCGCAAGCATCCCGATGCGACGCTCGCGCAGATCGAAACCGCGAGCCAGGACGTGCGCCTGTCCACTTACTCGTGGCTCTTCAAGACGCGCTATCACGCAACTCAGGATCGCCGCATCAAGCGCATGGTCGAACTGCGCGCGTTCGACGCGATCGGCAAATCGTGGCAGGCGCTCGGCTATCCGTTCGCGTCGCTGACGCCGTCGTATGCGGCGGCGATCGGCGCGTCGGGCGATCGTCCGGCGGCGCTCGCGCAACTGATCGGCGTGATCGCGAACGGCGGCAACAAGGTGCCGACCGAAACGCTGACGCAAATCGACTTCGCGAAGGATACGCCGTACGAAACGCATTTCAGGCGCGCGGTGGTCGCGCCGCAGCAGCAGGTGTCGCCGGAGATCGCGAGCGAGGTGCGGATGCTGTTGCGTGATGTCGTGACGGGCGGTACCGCGAGGCGCCTCGCGCAAGGCATGACGTTCCCGAACGGCGAAACGCTCGAAGTCTATGGCAAGACCGGCACCGGCGATCAGCGCTTGAACGTGTATGCAAAGGGCGCGCGCTTGATCGAGTCGCGCAAGGTGAATCGCAGCGCGACCTTCGTGTTCGCGCTCGGCGACCGCTTCTACGGCACGCTGACCGCGTGGGTGCACGAGCCCTATGCCGCACGTTACGACTTCACGAGTGCGCTGGCGGTGCAGTTGCTGAAGTCGATGGCACCGGCGTTGCAGCCGTTGCTCGATAAGCCGGTTCAGAAAACCGTGACGGCGGTGCCGGCGGAATCTACGCCAGCAGCGACGAAGGTTGCCGCGCACTGAACCGCTTACCGCTCATCAAAACCCGCCTCCGATGCCGCGGGCTTCAGAAACAGCTCATGGACCGGTGCGAAATGCGCATATAGCGGCAGAATCGCACCGCCCATCGCGCGGGCGTCGGCGCCGATCGCGCCTTCCAGCAATTGCGGCCGCACCATCCCTTCCCATTCGAAGCGATCGAGCACGCGCTCGGTGCGTCGAATGATCTCGCGCAGCAATAGCCGGTCGAACTCGCCGTCGATCACGACGGCTTCGAGATCGAGCAGCGCGGCCGCGTTGGTTAGCGCGTTTGCGATCGCCGGGCACGCGCTATCGAGCCATTGCTCGGTATGCCGCCACAACTCGGGCGACAGTGCGCGATGATCGTGCGCCGCGGCGGCCGGCGCGCCCGCGTCGCTGAACAGTTGTTCGAGCACGAAGCCCGATGCCGCGTGCAGCAACTGCCGCGCGGGTTTGCGTGCGCTGCCTTCGCGCAGCGGGATCGAACCGACCGCGCCCGCGTTGTCGTGCGGACCGCCATGCAGACGGCCGTCGATCACGAGTCCGCCGCCGATGAACGTGCCGACGAACAGATACAGGAAGTTGTGGATGCCGCGGCCCTGGCCCATCACGAGTTCGGCCGCGCACGCGGCCGTGGTGTCTTTGGCGAACTCGACGGGCAGGCCGGTTATCGCCGCGATGCGTGCGCGCAGATCGATGTCGTTCCAGGCTTCGAGCGCGCCGGGCGGCGCGCCGAGAAAGTCACGCCAGCCGCCGAGCCACAACGGCGCCGCGACGCCGACGCCGACCACTTTGCCGGCCTTCGCACCGAGCGTCTGGTTCACGCGCGCGAGTTTGCTCTCGAGCGCGGGGAACAGCGTTCGCGGGTCGGGATACGCATACTCGAACACGTCGCGGCACACGATGCGCCCGGCGAAGTCCATCGCGAGCACGTCGAGACTGCGGCGTCCGACCTTGATGCCGATCGTGTACGCGCCGTCCGCGCACAACGCGATCGGCACCGACGGCTGGCCGATCTTGCCGCGCACGCGCGCCTGTTTTTCGAGCAGGCCGTCGGCGATCAACCGATCGGCGATCATCGACACCGTCTGCATCGAAAGACGCGTGAGCCGGCCGACCTCGGCCTTCGGCAGGGGGCCATGCAAGCGGATCGTTTGCAGCACGATCCGCTCGTTGAATTGCCGCATGCCGACCTGATTCGAGCCGACCGTGCGTTTGACCGGCGAACGCGGGCTGGAGGTATCCATCGTCGTGTATCGGCCTCGTGGCTCAGCGGGTTGAGCGGCGCGTCACGCGATTGCCTTCACGTCGGCTTCCTTCGCGCCGGTCATGATCGCGACCGCTTCCGACATGTGCACGTCCTTCGTATTGACGAGCGCCGCGCGCCGGCCGAGCCGCTGAATATGGATGCGGTCGGCGATCTCGAACACGTGCGGCATGTTGTGGCTGATCAGGATCACCGGCAAACCACGATCGCGCACGCGCCGGATCAGTTCCAGCACCATGTTGCCTTCCTTCACGCCGAGCGCGGCGGTGGGCTCGTCGAGAATCACGACGTGGCGCGCGAACGCCGCGCTGCGTGCCACCGCGACGCCCTGGCGCTGGCCGCCGGACAGCGTTTCGACCGCCTGGCGCATCGAGCGGATGCCGATTTGCAGATCTTTCATGGCCGCGGTCGCTTCGTCGAGCATGCGGCGCTTGTCGATCATCTTGAACAGCGAGCCGCGCCAGCCTGGCTTCAGCAATTCGCGGGCGAGAAACAGATTTTCGGCGATGCTCATCGCCGGCGCGACCGCGAGTTCCTGGTACACGGTCTCGATGCCTTGCGCGCGTGCATCGAGCGGACTGCGGAACTTGACTGGTTTGCCGTCGAGCAGAATCTCGCCTTCGTCGGGCACCGTCGCACCGGAAAGCGCCTTGATCAGCGACGATTTGCCGGCGCCGTTGTCGCCGATCACCGCGAGGATCTCGCCGGGCAGCACTTCGAAATCGCAACCGTCGAGCGCGGTCACGTTGCCATAACGTTTGACGAGCCCGCGTGCTTGCAGAACCGGCATCGCAGCGGACGTGGAAGGGGAGGTGGAGGTCAGCATGACAAGGCTCCTGTGCGGGATCAACGGCCGCGGTGCGAGAGTTTATCGGCGGCGACCGCGAGAATCACGAGGATGCCGGTGATCAAGACCTGGTAGACCGAGGACACGCCGATCAGCGTCAGGCCGTTACGGAACACGCCGACGATCAGCGCTCCGAGCAAGGTGCCGACGATCGACCCGCGTCCGCCGAACAGACTCGTGCCGCCGAGCACGACCGCGGTGATGCTGTCGAGGTTCTCGGTTTGCCCGGCCTGCGGATCGCCGACGCCGGTGCGCGCTACCGACAGCAGCGCGGCGATGCCATAAATCGCGCCGGCGAGCGTGTAGACGATCAGCAGAATCCGCTGCGACGACAGGCCCATCAGCCGCGCGGCCTCGGCGTTGTTGCCGAGCGCGTACAGATGCCGGCCGGGCACCGTGTCGCGCAGCACGAACCACGTGGCCAGATACATCAGCAGCGTCAGCACGGTGCCGTACGTGACTTCCGCCGGTCCGAGCCTGAACGTGCTGCCGAAGAACATGATCGCGTCGGGCAGGTTCGACACGCTTTCCGCGTTCGAGTAGATCTGCGTGAGCGCAAACGCGATGTTCAGCGTACCGAGCGTGACGATGAACGCCGGCAACTTGATGCGCGTGATCAACAGACCGTTCAGTAAGCCGAACAATGTGCTGGCGCCGATCCCGCACAGGATGGCGAGAATGGGCGGCACGCCGAGCACGACCGCGAACTTGGTCATGATGATCGAGCCGAAGGCCATCACCATGCCGCAGGACAGGTCGATGCCACCGGTCAGCACGATCAGCGTCTGGCCGATCGCGATGACCGCGACGACCATCGTCTGTTGCAGGATCAGCGACAGGTTCTGAAACGATAGAAAGCGGCTGCTCTGCGAAATAAAGAACCCGCAGGCCAGCACCAGCGCGATCAGCGGTCCGATTTCGGACAGCGACGGCAGGTGCTCGGAGAAAGACGGGCGCGGGCGGCCGGCGGGCGCGGAAGGGGTCGACATGATGGCAGTCCTCGGTACATGAGCGTGACCTGAAGGTCACGCGGCGAATCAGATGGCGGCCCGCTACGACGCGCAACGGGCCGCTGTGCATGCGTGTTACTTGCCCCAGCAGTTCTCGAGGCCGAACTTCGTGTCCTTGCTATCGACACCGGACATCGGTTTATCGGTGATCAGCGTGACGCCGGTGTCCTGATACCCGGAGACTTTCTTGCCGGTCTTCGCGTAATCGACGCCGGCGGTGACGCCGAGCGAGGCCATCTTCAGCGGATACTGCTGCGAGGTCGCCGCGATCGCGCCGGCCTTCACGTTGCGCACGCCTTCGCAACCGCCGTCGATCGACACGATCATCACGCCCTTGTCCTTGCCCGCTGCCTTCAGCGCGCGATACGCGCCGGCCGCGGCCGGTTCGTTGATCGTGTAGACCACGTTGATATCGGGTGCCTTCTGCAGGCAGTTTTCCATCGCGGTCTGGCCTTTCGCCTGATCGCCGCGCGTGTCCTGGCTGCAGACGATCGACGCATCGCCTTCCTTGACGCCGAAGCCTTCGAGGAAGCCATTGTGACGCAGCACGCCGACCGACACGCCCGGCGCGAGGTCGAGCGTCGCGATCTTCGCGGGCTTGCCGTTCAGCGCGGCCTTCGCATATTTGCCGATCAGCACGCCTGCCTTGAAGTTGTCGGTCGCGAAGAGGGCGTCGGTCGCGTCCTGCGGGTCGGTCGGCGTATCGAGCGCGACGACCATCACGCCGGCCGCGCGCGCTTTCTTGATGCTCGGCACGATCGCCTTGGTGTCGCTCGGCGTGATCAGGATCGCTTTCGCGCCGGCCGTCATCATGTTTTCGATCGCGGTGACCTGGCTCGCGTTGTCGCCGTCGAACTTGCCGGCGGCCGTGATCAGTCTGGCGCCGTCTTTCGACGCGGCCGCGTCCGCGCCCTGGCGCATCTTGACGAAGAACGGGTTCGTATCGGTTTTCGTGATCAGGCCGATGACGGGCTGGTCGGCGGCCTGACTCGCGCTCGCGCACCATAGCGCTGCTGCGGCGGCGCACATCGACACGATTGTCCTGGCGACAGGACGCCTGTGGGGATTCAGATTCATGAGACGCTCCTCCGGTTATTGGCAACGACGTGTGAGACTGCTGATAGATCGAAACTGCAAAGCTGCGGGCTCGACGTTCGGCGATGACGCTTCGATTCGATGTGATCCGAAGGAGATCGCCTAAATCACTTTGGTTGATTTAGTACAGCAGGCGCGCAGCCGATCGTCAAGGAGATGTGAAAGCGGAAAATTGCCGCGCGGCGCACCGCGTGCAGGCTGTGAGCCTTGCGTGGTAAGGCTTTGAGCGAGTGTTGCGGTGCGGAGTAGCGCGTCTGGGCTTCGGGAAAGTCCTGGATCGACTGAAAGCTATTTGAAGCCTGAACGATGGCCTTTAAACACTTTTCGCGGCGCGTAAGGCGCTTTTTCGGTGTTCGCTGAATCGAGAGGCGAGGTCGCGGCGGAACAGCACTTGCTCGCGTCGACAGGACGTGAACCTGTCGGAGAGACCCATGCCTTCGCATTGGTGGCAGCGACGACTCGGCTCCCGCGAATCGTTGATCGCCGCCGCGCTCGTGATCGGCGTTCTGTACGCGGGCAGCACGATGGTCACGCCGCTTTATCCGCTCTATCAACGCCGGTTCGGCTTATCCGAGCTGACGATCACGCTCGTGTACGCGACCTACGTGATCGGCAATCTCGGCGCGTTGTTTTTATTCGGCCGCGTATCCGACCAGGCCGGCCGTCGATCGGTCACTCTGCTGGTGCTGGCAGCCGCGATCGTGAGCACGATGTGCTTTCTATTCGCCACGCATGCGACGTGGCTGTTCGTCGCCCGAGCGGCAAGCGGACTTGCGATCGGCGTGGGTGCCGCCACGGCGACCGCGTGGATCGCGGAATTGCACGCCGGCGCCGATAAGGCGCCCGCCAGCCGTCTTGCCGCGGCGGTCAATCTGGCCGGGCTCGGAGTCGGGCCGCTGCTGACCGGACTGCTCGCGCAATTCGCGCCCTGGCCGTTGCACACGGTGTTCGTTGTTTATCTGTTGGCGCTTCTGGTCACCGCGGCGTTGGCGGCGCTCGCATGCGAAACCGTGCAGGAGCGTGCCCGGACGTTTGCACAGGTGTCGTTCGCGCCACGCATCGGCGTACCCGCGCGATTGCGCGTGGCATTCGTCGTGCCTGCCGTCACCGCATTCGCGACCTTCGCGCTGCTCGGCTTTTTCGCGGCGCTGTTGCCCAATCTGATCGCGAACAGCATGCATCTGCACAGTCCCGCGCTGAGCGGGGCGCTCGTCGCCGAACTGTTCGCCGCGAGCACGATCACGGTAATGGTCACCTCGAAACTCGCCGCCCGCACCGCGATGTTCGCCGGTCTGTGGCTGTTGCCGCCGAGTCTGGCGTTGCTGCTGTGGGCGCAGGTCGCCGCGTCGATCGTAGTGCTGAGCGCGGCGACGGCGTTGTGTGGCATCGCAGCCGCGCTCGGGTTTCGCGGCAGTCTGCAGGAGGTCAACCGGATCGCGCCCGCGGACCAACGCGCCGAATTGCTATCGGCGTATCTGCTGTGCTGTTACACCGGCAACTCGTTGCCGGCGGTCGGCATAGCGCTGCTGTCGACCCGGGTCGGGCATTTGTGGGCGAACGTCGCGTTCGCGGCGGTGTCCGCGGTATTGGCCTGCATTGCGTTGGCGGTCGGTGCGCGCGTGCCGCGTCACGCGAGTTGATGGCCGAACCTCGTCGGCCGCAACGTTGCGTCGCGGCGGCTACTGCCACATCAACGCGAGCGGGGCGCGGCCGTCGATGCGCGCACGACCAGTTTGGGCTCGGACGAAATCCGCATCGGCACGTGCACCGGCACATCCCCGACGGCGCGTCCGGCTTGTCCGTACGACGTCTCGATCAGTTCGCGCAGCAGTTCCACTGCAAGTCCTGCGACCTCGACCGTCGGTACCGCCACCGTCGTCAGCGCGGGACGCGACTCGCGCGCGAGCTGGATGTCGGTGATGCCGATCACCGACAGATCGTGCGGCACGCGCAGGCCGAGGTCCGCCGCCGCGTGCATTGCGCCGAGCGCGGGCAGGTCGTTGGTCACGAAGATCGCGCTTAGTTGCGGATCGGCTTCGAGCAGCGCGCGCGCCGCAATGTAGCCGCCGTGGATCGTGTCGAGGCCGTGCCGCACGCGGTTCTTCGTCACGCCGGCTGCGCGCAATGCGTCGACGAAACCTTCGTAGCGCGTCGCGTGAATACCCGAGGCCTTGCTGCCGACGATCGCACCAATGCGCCGATGCCCGAGTTCGAGCAGGTGCTCGGCGGCCAGTTTGCCGGCCAGCCGGAAATCGACCGCGACGCACGGCAACCCGGGCGGCTCGCTGGGCCGCTCCCACATGCACAGCACGACCGGCGTGCCGCGCGCTTCGGTCTTGTGCAGATCGGCGAAATCGAGGTTCGCGTTGGTCACGAGCACACCTTCGGACAAGGTGCCGGCGATCTGGTCGAGATACGCGCGGCCAGTCAGCGGATCCTCGTTCGTATTGCAGATGATCACGAAGTGGCCGCTCGCGCGCGCGGCGCGTTCGACCGCGAGCGCGAACTCCGGATAGAACGGATTCGCGATGCTCGACACCATCAGCGCAAGCGTCGGCGCGCGGCCTTCGGCAAGCGCGCGGGCGGCAAGATGCGGGCGATAGCCGAGCGTCGCGACTGCATCGAGCACGCGTTGCCGGGTCGTTTCGCCGACGCGGCCGCGATTGCGCAGCACGTTGGACACCGTGGCTGGCGTAACGCCGGCATGACGCGCGACTCCGCTGAGTGTAGGCATGGTAAGGTCAGTATTTGGGATGGCTGTCCGGCATTTGCATCGCGCCGCGAGGCGCGGCAACATCTGCCCTCGAACCAAGTACAAAACGATATCGGAGACAGACCCAACGATCGCCTTGCGATCGATTTTTCGGTCGCGCTGATTAAGCGCTTAATCTCCGACTTCGCGCCGATTAAATCACGGAGTCGATGCAATGGCGAGCATTTCGTTACGAGGCGTGCAGAAGGCGTATGGCGACGGTGCGCCAGTGATTCGCAACGTCGATCTGGACATCGGCGAAAACGAGTTCTGCGTGTTTCTCGGCCCGTCGGGCTGCGGCAAGTCCACGCTGCTGCGCATGATCGCCGGACTGGAGGATGTAACCGACGGCGACCTGTCGATCGGCGGGAAGATCGTCAACGACGTGCCGGCCGCGCAACGCGGCGTCGCGATGGTGTTCCAGAGCTATGCGCTGTTTCCGCACATGAGCGTGTTCGAGAACATGGCGTTCGGCCTGAAACTAGCGAAGACCCCGAAGGATGAAATCGAGCGCAAGGTGCGTGAAGCTGCGCGCATCCTGCAACTCGAGGCACTGCTCGAACGCAAGCCGAAGGCGCTGTCGGGCGGGCAGCGGCAGCGCGTCGCGATCGGCCGCGCGATCGTGCGCGAGCCCGGCGTGTTTCTGTTCGACGAACCGCTGTCCAATCTCGATGCAACCTTGCGCGGACAAACGCGCGTCGAGATCGCACGCCTGCATAAGCAGTTCGCGAAGGCGAGCGTGGTCTACGTGACGCACGATCAGATCGAAGCGATGACGCTCGCCGACAAGATCGTGCTGCTGCATTCGGGCAAAGACACCGAGCGCTACGGCAGCATCGCGCAGATCGGCGCGCCGCTCGAGTTGTATCACCGCCCGAAAAGCCGCTTCGTGGCCGGCTTTATCGGCTCCCCGCGAATGAATTTCCTGCCGGGCAGGGTGGCCTCGCTCGATGCGCAAGGCGTGCTCGTCACGCTCGATCACACCGGCGAGAACGTGCGCGTGCCGGTCAGCAGCGCGGGCTTGCAGTCAGCGCAGCCGGTCACGCTTGGCGTGCGTCCCGAGCATCTGGAGTTCGTCGATGCATCGGCCGCGTCGCAAGACGGCGTGCTCGCGCGCACCGTATCGCTCGTCGAGCAGCTTGGCGAACACAGCTACGTGCACCTCGATCAACCCGGCGGGGCCGTGCTGATCGCCAAGGCGCCGGGCAACACGCGCCTCGCTCCGGGCGATCGCGCGAACCTGCGGGTGCCGCGTACCGCCTCTCATCTGTTTACCGAGGACGGCTTCGCGGCCGCGTCGCTCGAATCCGTCGAACACTACGCTTGAAGAACATTGGGGACACAGGGATGCGTTTAGGAGTCTGTTATTACCCGGAGCACTGGCCCGAGTCGATGTGGAAAGACGACGCGCGCCGGATGAAAGCGCTCGGCATCGAGCAGGTGCGAATTGCCGAATTCGCGTGGAGCCGGATCGAGCCGGCGCCCGGCGAATACGATTGGGGCTGGCTCGATCGCGCCGTCGACGTGCTCGGCGCGGCTGGCCTGAAGGTCGTCATGTGTACGCCGACGGCGACGCCGCCGAAGTGGCTGATCGATCGTCATCCGGATATCCTGCCGGTCGGCGCCGATGGACGCCCACGCGCGTTTGGCTCGCGGCGTCATTACGACTTCTCGTCACCCGTGTATTTCGACGCGTCGCGCCGTATCTGCACGGCGGTGGCCGAGCGCTACGGCAAGCATCCGGCGGTCGCTTTCTGGCAGACCGATAACGAATTCGGCTGTCATTACACGGTGGTCAGCTATTCGCCGGCCGCGGTCACGCGCTTTCGCGAGTGGCTGAAGGCGCGTTATCGCACGATCCAGGCGTTGAACGAAGCATGGGGCACGGTGTTCTGGAGCATGGAGTACCGCAGCTTCGAGGAAATCGACGCACCGGTCGGCACCGTGACCGAGGCGCATCCTTCGCATCGGCTCGACTACCGGCGCTTCGCATCCGACGAAGTGGCGCGCTACAACCGCATGCAGGTCGAGATCATTCGCTCGCATTCGCCGGGGCGGCCGGTCGCGCACAACTTCATGCAGCTTTTCACCGAGTTCGATCACTACAAGGTCGCGGCCGATCTCGACGTCGCGACGTGGGACAGCTATCCGCTCGGCGCGCTCGAAGAGCAGTGGTTCGCGCCGGAGATCAAGGCGCGCTGGTTGCGCACCGGTCATCCGGATTTCGCGTCGTTCAATCACGACGTGTATCGCGGCATGTCGAAGCTGCCGCTGTGGGTGATGGAGCAGCAGCCGGGACCGGTGAACTGGGCGCAGTGGAATCCGGCGCCGCTGCCGGGCATGGTGCGGCTGTGGAGCTGGGAAGCTTTCGCGCACGGCGCGGGCTGCGTGTCGTATTTCCGCTGGCGGCAGGCGCCGTTCGCGCAGGAGCAGATGCATGCGGGGCTCAATACGCCCGATAACCGGCTCGACGTCGGCGGCAATGAAGCCTCGCAGGTGGCGTCGGAAATCCAGACGGTGCTCGCCGCGACTGCCGATGCGAATGCGTCGATCCGCTCGAAAGTCGCGCTTGTCTACGACTACGAAGCGAAGTGGCTGTTCGAGATTCATCCGCAGGGCGCGGATTTTCACTATCCGCGCTTCGCGTTCGAGTACTACTCGGCTTTGCGCGCGCTCGGGTTCGACGTCGATGTCGTGCCGGCCGATGCATCGTTCGATGGCTATAGCCTCGTCGTCGTGCCGCCGCTGCCGGTCGTGCCCGACGATTTCGCCGAACGTCTCGCACGCTCGGGCGCGCAAGTCGTGCTCGGCCCACGCACCGGCTCGAAGACGCGCGACCTGCGGATTCCATCGAATCTGCCGCCGGGCGCATTGACGTCGGTGTTGCCGCTGCGCGTATGGCGCGTCGAATCGATGCGGCCGAACGTGACCGAAGCGGTGGTGCTGGACCAGCAGGGCAGTACGGCCGATGGCTTCGCGCGACACTGGCGCGATTTCATCGACAGCGATGCATCATCCTCATTCGACGTGCGCGCGCGTTTCGCGGACGGTCATCCCGCGTACGTGCGAAGCGGCGCGTTCCACTACCTCGCGAGCCTGTTCGACGACGCGTTGACCGTGCGCCTGTTCGCGCGGATCGCGCAGGAAGCGGGCCTCGAAACCCAGGCGCTCGGCGACAGCGTGCGCTTCAGCCGTCGCGGCGCACTGACCTATGTGTTCAACTATGGCGATCGAACCCACACGCTCGACGATATTTCCGACGACGCATTCGTGATCGGCTCCCGGGAGGTGGCGCCGCAAGGGGTAGCGGTCTACCGCTCGTAATTGAAGTCTGGCCCAGGCAATTCCACGCAGTCATTCGAAACAGAAGCGACAACGACGTAAAAACCATGGAATGAAGGAGACAGTCAGGATGAAACTGAAACCACGCAAGATTCTGGTGGCGCTCGCGCTGGCCGCGGTTGCCGCGGGGACCACGGTCGTCAGCACCGCTCAGGCGAGCACGCTCGCGATGAACATCGCGTTCAAGGGCGCGAGCCAGCGCGCGGTGTGGCAGCAGGTGGTCGACGAGTTCAAGAAGGCGCATCCCGGCATCGACGTGAAGGTGTCGTTCATCGACGAAGAGGCTTACAAGGTCCAGTTGCCGGGTTGGCTTTCGACTGTCGCGCCCGATATCGTCAACTGGCACGACGGCGAGCGTATGGCGTATTACGCGCAGCGCGGCCTGTTCGAGGATCTGACCGGCGACTGGCAGAAGAACGGCTGGAACGACATGTATGCGTCGACGAAGGAAGCATCGTCGTACAAGGGCAAGCAGTATGCCGCGCCGACCGTGTACTACTCGTGGGGGATGTTCTATCGCAAGGACCTGTTCGACAAGGCCGGCATCAAGGGCGAGCCGAAAACTTGGGACGAGTTTCTCGACGCCGCGAAAAAGCTGAAGGCTGCCGGCATTACGCCGATCGCAGTGGCGGGCCGCGATGCGTGGACGCTGGCCGGCTGGTTCGATTACCTCGATCTGCGTCTGAACGGCAATGCGTTTCATCAGAAGCTGATGGCCGGCGAGATTCCGTACACCGATCCGCGCGTGAAGAAGGTCTATACGACGTGGAAGCAGCTGATCGACGACGGCTACTTCATCAACAATTCACTCTCCTACGATCTCGATTCGGTGCAGCCGTTCCTGTTCCAGGGCAAGGCCGCCATGATGCTGATGGGGACGTTCATTGCGGCGGGTTTCCCGGACAACGTGAAGCCGCAAATGGGGTACTTCCAGTTCCCGATCATCGACTCCAAGGTGCCGACCGCCGAGGATGGACCAGTCGAATCGTTGCATATTCCGTCGAAAGCGAAGAACAAGGCCGATGCGCACACGTTCCTTGCATTCGTCGAGACGCCCGAAATCGGCGCGCAACTCGCAAAGGGACTCGGCTCGTTGTCGGCGAACAGCAAGTCGCCGGAGCCGGA
The DNA here is from genome assembly GCF_050436725.1 of Paraburkholderia sp. JPY465. Classification (NCBI taxonomy): domain Bacteria; kingdom Pseudomonadati; phylum Pseudomonadota; class Betaproteobacteria; order Burkholderiales; family Burkholderiaceae; genus Paraburkholderia; species Paraburkholderia sp. JPY465. The sequence continues at coordinate 644,466 of NZ_JBNDMT010000002.1, read as the reverse complement.
AGATCCGATTTCGAAGATCGGCTTCCAGATCCTGTCGAATACGAAGGGCGGTATTGCGCAGTTCTACGATCGTGACATGACAAAGGAAATGGCCGACGAAGGGATGAAGGGGATGCAGCAGTTCGTCTCCGATCCGTCGAAACTCGACGACATCCTCGCGCAGCTCGAGCAGACGCGTCAGCGTATCTACAAGAAGTGAGCGGCGGCGGCCGCAAGGCCGCTGTCCGATGCATCGCGTTGTATCAGATCGGATCGGGAGATTGATCGTGTCGCATTCCGTCAGCCGTCATAGCGTCGACGGTTCTGTTGAACCCGGTGGGCCGAGCTTGCCGGCACCGGGCGGTGCGCTGGGCGGCGCACCAGTCGCGTCGCGCCGGCGCGGCCCGACGCCGACCGCGCGGCGGCAGCGGCGCGCCGCGTTCCTGTTTCTCGCGCCGGCCTGCTTCATGGTGGCCGTGTACGTGGTGTGGCCGATTCTCTCGACGATCCGCCTGAGCTTCTTCAACTGGGACGGGATGACCGAGCCGACCTTCATCGGCCTCGCGAACTATATCGAGCTGGTCCATACGCCGACGTTCTATACGGCGCTGAGGAACAACCTGATCTGGCTCGTGCTGTTCCTGCTCGCACCGCCAATGGGGCTCGCCGTCGCGCTGTATCTGAACCAGGCGGTGGCCGGCATCCGGATCGTCAAGTCGCTATTTTTCGCGCCGTTCGTGTTGTCGGGCGTCGTGGTCGGACTGATCTTTTCATGGTTCTACGATCCGACCTTCGGCCTGCTCGCGATGATGCTCGGCCACGGCGTACCGGTGCTCGGCGATCCGCGCTACGCGACGTTCGGCATCGTGTTCGCCGCACTGTGGCCGCAAACCGCGTACTGCATGATTCTTTATCTGACCGGCTTGACCACGTTGAACGCCGAGCAGATCGAAGCCGCGCGAATGGAAGGCGCGCAGGGCTGGTCGATGCTGTGGCACGTGATCCTGCCGCAGTTGCGGCCCACCACGTTCATGGCGATCGTCGTGACGATCATCGGCGCGCTGCGCAGCTTCGATCTGATTTCGGTGATGACGGGCGGCGGTCCGTTCGAAAGCTCGACGGTGCTCGCCTATTTCATGTACGACCAGGCAATCAAGTATTACCGCATCGGCTATTCGGCGGCGATCGCGGTGGTGCTGTTCGGCATCATGCTCGTGTACATCGTCTATCACCTGCGGCGGATGCTGCGCGCCGAGCAATAAGGAGCCGCTGATGTTTCCGATTCCGATCGACAAATGGAAGCCGGCCACGCGCCGCGCATACAAACTGACGTTGCCGATTGCACTCGTGATCTGGCTGCTGCCGATGATCGCGGTGCTGATCACGTCCGTGCGTTCGACCGAAGAACTGAGCGAGGGCAACTACTGGGGATGGCCGAAGCACTTCGCGATGTTCGACAACTATCGCGAGGCGTTGACGACGTCGCCGATGCTGCATTACTTCTGGAACAGCGTGCTGATCACGGTGCCTTCGGTCGTGGGCTCGATCGCACTCGCGGCGATGGCGGGCTTTGCGTTGGCGATCTATCGCTTTCGCGGTAATTCGACGTTGTTTGCGACGTTCGTCGCGGGCAACTTCGTGCCGATCCAGGTGTTGATGATCCCGGTGCGCGATCTGTCGTTGCAACTCGGGCTGTTCAATACCGTGAGCGCGCTGATTCTGTTTCATGTGTCGTTCCAGACTGGCTTTTGCGCGCTGTTTCTGCGCAACTTCATCAAGCAGCTGCCGTTCGAACTGGTCGAGGCGGCGCGTATCGAAGGGGCGAACGAGTGGACCGTGTTCTTCAGGATCGTGCTGCCGCTGATTCGACCCGCGCTCGCTGCGTTGGCGATCCTCGTGTTCACGTTCGTGTGGAACGACTATTTCTGGGCCCTGTGTCTGACGCAAGGCGATGACGCCGCGCCGATTACGGTCGGTGTAGCCGCGCTGAAAGGGCAGTGGACGACCGCGTGGAATCTCGTTTCGGCAGGATCGATTCTGGCGGCGCTGCCATCGGTGATGATGTTCTTTGCGATGCAGAAGCATTTTGTCGCGGGCTTGACGTTTGGCGCGACGAAGGGATGAAGATGTTGGCGCGTGGCGATGCTGCGTAGAGAAGGGTTGCCCGCGTAAGCGGGCTTTTTTTCGGCGTGCTCGATTGCTGCTCGCGTGCCGGCTTATCAATCAACGCCTTTCAACTGACGCCTGGTTGAGCCGCCGCATAACGGTATTCAATGCCGCGCGCGCACTATCGAGGGGCCGCTTGTCTTCGCTCGCCTGGCTCGCGAGGTCCGCGGCCCGAGCCATCCACGGATGAGCAAACGCATTGCTGCGCCGGATCAGCGTAGTTCAGGATCCACGACAGCGTACGAGCTGGCGCCACCCTTCAACCGTTTCCTCTGCGAGATTGCCGGTCAACATCCCGAAACATTTGCTCGGAAAACCAGGCCGCGACCGCCGATTCACCCGCTCGCCGCCCATCGGATAAGATACGGCCCGCCATGCATTTTTAGAACGGAAGGAGTGGTTTCAATGATCGAACCGAGCAACGTTTTCAAGGAAAATCTCGCCAGAATGCCGGCAATCGACGGCATCGCGCGCATCGATCTGGTCAACGGCAGCGGTGCCGTGGTCGCCAGCATCGAGAACAAACCGGGCAAGCAGGGCTCGCTCGCGGTGTACAACTACCTGCGCGGCGCGTACGGCGCGCTCGACGCGAAGGCGGCCGAACACGGCCTCGCGCTGTTCGCCGAGCATACGGCCGACGCGCGCAACCGTCCGGGCGCCCATCCGAACGTCGATCACCTGCTGGCGATTGCCGCCGGCGGCGAGGCATTGCGCATCGACGTTGTTCCGGCAGCTTAAGGCCGCTCGAGTCTTTTCCGCGTCCACAAGTTAAACGTTTTCCTACCGCTACCGCAAATTCCGACGCCCCGGCGATGGGATTTGCGGCCCGCCAGCGCTGATTGCTCGGTAAAACCCTCGTTTTTCTCGAAGCCCCCGGATTAGCTTCGGATTCGGCTTCTGTTCGGCGAATTGAAACGCCGGGGGCCGGCGCACACTGAGTTCGTCCCGTCGCGTATATCGCGCTTTTCCGTCAGGAGCCCCGGATGTCTTCCCGTCACAACAAACCCCGCCGGTTCGACGCCGACCTGCCGGAACTCACCACCTCGGAATGGGATCAACCGGCGCAGCGTCCTGACGACATCGCAATGCGCGAATTGCAACGCGGCTCCGAAGCCATCCTGCGTCTCGCCACCCAGGCACACGCGGCCGTCGCCCGAAGCGACGAAGCGGGCGCGCAAGCCGCACGCCAATCGCTCGAAACGCAGCTGACGTTCACCACCGCCCTGATCGATGAATTGCTGTTCGGTGCGCCCGAGCGCTCCACGCTGCATTGACCGCGAACGCGGCAGCAAACCGTACTAACCCGTAGTCCCGACTTTCCGAAAGCTGACATGAGCGCGTTGACCGTCTTTCTTTGCATCTGGGCCATGGTCGCGTTTTGCGCGGTCCTGTTCATCCGCGGCGCGAGTCCGCGCGTCGAGCGTCAGGTAGGAGAGCCGCGCGCCCGTCGGTCACGCTATTCGATCGCCGAGTAACCCGCACGTCCAACGACGCGGAATCAACGGGGTAACATGAGGAGCGCCGGCGCCACTGCCGGCCGGCACCGACGATGTTCCTCAGGAGGTTCTCGTATGGACACACATTCGATTCTCGGCATGCTGCATGCCGAAGAGGCTTTGCTGGTCTCCATCGTGCGGTCGCTGCCTGACGACATCAAGCGCAGAATCGCCAACGACTTTCACGAGCAGGCGCAACTCGCCGAAAGCTCGCATCTGAATCCCACCACGAACCGCGAAACGAGCGATGCATTCAAGGCCCATGTCCGGCGTCTGTCGAACATGCTTGCGTCGTTGTCTTGACCCGGCCGACCTCCGCACGACCGGGCCGAATATTCCGGCTCGTTCTCTCGCCGCATCGCAGGCTCATTTGGGGGCAGCTTAAGGCTGGCCTAAGAAAGCGACCCTAGGCTGCCCCGAGCCTCATGCAGCGTCTTACGCAGTGCCAGCAGACGCTGATTCAACGAAACCACCTCGTCGTGCGTGCCTTTTGCGCATGCGACGGTCGACAGTCGTTCCTGAACATGCCTCTATCTGTAGCTCGTCTTTTGCCGGGGCGCGCCAGCAAAATCATTGTCGTATGTGCAATGAGCTCGGTATGCGCTGCCTATCTCGTCACTCATGAACGCGCCGGGCGCAACGACGAACTGGATGTGTCGCTTCTGAGCAAGGACTCGACGGCGGCCGTTGCCCGCGCGCCGAGATCGGCGTCGGCATCCGCACCGGCGCTGCCGGCTGCGCAAGCCCCTACATTCACCGTGAGGGAAGCGCCGGTCGAGCGCACCTTCGCGTCGGCCGCGCAGAACCTTGGCATCGATGCGGGCACCACAGCGATTCTGTCAAGCGCGTTTCGCGACGAGATCGATCTGTCGCGCGATCTGCAAGCCGGCGACCGCGTGAGCGCCATATTCGAAACCAGTAGCGACAACGGCAAAGACGCAGCGCATGAACCGTTAGCGGTGCGCATCGTACGAGGCTCGACCGCACACGACCTGTTCCTTCACAAGAATCCGCAAGGTCAACCGCATTACTACTCGAAAGACGGCGTCAGCACGGGGCCTACGTTCGAGCGCTATCCGCTCGACTTCACGCGCGTGTCGTCGGCTTTCTCGTTGCGCCGCTTCGATCCGGTAGTGCATCGTTGGCAAAGTCATGACGGTGTCGACCTTGCTGCGCCGGCCGGCACACCCGTGCGTGCGACCGCGCGCGGCGTGATCCGCTTTATCGGCCGTCAGGCCGGTTATGGCAACGTGGTCGTGATTCAGAACCCCGCATCGTTTTCGACGACGTTCGCGCATCTGTCGCACTTCGCGGAAGGACTGCGCGCCGGCAGCCGTGTGATGCGCGATCAGGTGATCGGCTATGTCGGCAAGACCGGTTGGACGACCGGGCCGCATCTGCACTTCGAGGTTCACGTCAACGATGTGCCGCAGGATCCGCTCAAGGTCGATCTGCCGCAGAAGAAGTCGCTTGCCGCCGATGAATTGCGGCAGTTCGAACTGCGGGTCGCGCAATTGACCGCGCTGCTGTAAGCCATTTGTCGTCTCAACTTTGCGACACGTCGGTCCGCATGACCCGGGCACTCGTTCGGCGCATCGCGCGCCGGCGATTCCGCCCGGTACGTGTCGCAAACCTCGGCGTGTCAATCCGCATTCGGGTATTCCCGCGCGCGTCGAACGATGTGTCCGAACCAGCACGAACTCGTCGGAGCATTCACGCAGCGTCTCATTTCCGATGCATCGCGTGCGATCAGGCCTGCTTCGAAGTGCATCGGCACGCATCCGTCCATACGTGGCAACGCTTCGTCCCAGCATGGCATAGCCGTTGCAATAAGTCCGGCACAAGAACTACACATGTTGCAGCCGGAATTTCACGCAGTGAATAAATGCCGACGGCAGCAAACGTCTTCGCGATTCGCGCTCGGGGAGCTTGGCGCAACACGCGAAGTACGGCGGGGCCACCACCAAACGGATGTCGACAAACAACGACGACGCGAGCGGACGATACGGCAGTGTCTATCGTCCGCTCGCGATCGTGACGGCGTGAAGCGATGACCCCGCCATTTTTTCCGTGCTTGCGGGCGCAGCCGAATTCGCGGCGGCCCCGGGCGAAGGGGCGCTTGCGCGCAGACCGGCGGACTGCGAAGATCATACTAACGCTCATCTACACGGTATGCAGCCGCTGCATCAGGGGATGCCATGCTAGCGTCGAGCCCGTTTCCGGCATTGCTGCACCACGCGAGCCTGTGGCTGCAAGGCTACGCGCTCGCGCTGGTCATGATGGGACTCGGCGCGTTGCTCGAGCGCCGCTGGCCAGCCGCATTGCTGCAATCGCGCGCGGGGCAGCGTCTGAACATGGCGTATGCGGGCCTGTATCTGGCGTTGGTGGAAGCCACGAAGCCGCTGACCGCGGCCGCAAGCGTCGCGATCGTGAATGCGCTCGGCGGCGGCATGGTGGTGCTGGTGTCGCGCGGGTGGGGCGCGCTCGCTTCGTTCGTGATCGTACTGCTGACGATCGATTGCCTCGAATACGCGTTTCATCGCTTGCAGCACAACTGGCCCATCCTGTGGAAGCTGCATTCGCTGCACCATAGCGCGGTGGATTTCAACGTGACGATCACGTTGCGGCATCACTGGATCGAAGTGCTCATCAAGGGCTGCCTGCTCTATCCGCTCGTCGGCGTATTGTTCAAGGTCGAGCCGTGGATCGTCGGTGCGACGTCGATCGTGTTCATGTTCGGCAACTACTTCGCGCATCTGAACTTGCGCGTGGACCTTGGCCGCTACGTCGCGTGGGTCAACAATCCGCAATATCACCGCTTGCATCACTCGATTCGCGCCGAGCATCTCAACCACAACTTCGCGCAGCTATTGCCGATGTGGGATCACGTGTTCGGCACGCGCTGGGTGCCCGCGAAACACGAGTGGCCCGCCACCGGTCTCGACGATGGCACGCAGCCGAGCTCTCTGCTCGGCGCGTTCGGCTGGCCATTGGGTCAGCATGCGGGGCGCGATGCGTTACCCGTTCGCAAGCCGCTTGCCGTGCTCGACAAGAAAACGAAATAGCGCTGGCTAAGCGGGTTGCGCGCCGCGCACCGCCTTGCCGCCCAGCAGCGACACGATTAGCGTGGCCATCACCAGCACACCCAACGCCGCGCGCAAGCCGAGCACGCCGGCGCCGAAACCGATCAGCGGCGGCCCGACCAGAAAGCCCGCATAGCCGAAGGTGGCCGCCATCGACACACCGATCGCCGGCGTCGCGCTCGAACGGCCCGCCGCGCTGAAAATCACCGGAACGATATTCGCGAGACCGATGCCGACCATCGCGAAGCCGACGCACGCGGTCAGCACCGTCGGCAGGCTCAGCACAAGCGCGAGTCCGGCGAACGCGATCAGACCGCCAAGCGCGACGACCTTGCTCGAGCCGAAGCGTCGCACCGACGCATCGCCTGCGATGCGGCAGGCCGCCATCGAAAACGCGAACGCGGAGTAGCCGATCGCGGCAATGCTCGCTTCCTGGTTCAACGTGGAGCGCAGGTACACCGCGCTCCAGTCGGCCACCGCGCCTTCCACGAGCATGCACATGAACGCCAGCAGCGCCAGTTTCATCACGGCGCTGTCGGGCCATGCGAATCCGCTCGACGCGGCGGCCGCGCGCGGACCGATATCGCGCAACGCAAACCATGCAGCAAAAATGATCAGGGCGGCGATGAACAGATCGGGAACGAGCAGCCCGCCCATGACGCCGACGCCGCCTTTCTGCAGCATCGCGCCGCTCGCCGCGCCAAGCAGGCCGCCCGCGCTCCACGCGGCATGAAACGACGACATGATCGGCGCGCGCCAGCGTGTTTCGATCGCGCTCGCATGTCCGTTCATCGACACGTCGAGCGCGCCGTTCGACGCGCCGAGCGCAAACAGCACCACGCCCAACGTCAGCATGCCGGGCGCGATCGCGGGCAACGGCAGCGCGATCGCGAATGCCGCGCCGAGCAGCGCGGTGGCGCGGCCGCTGCCGACGCGCGGCGCGAGTTGTCCCGCGAGCGGCATCGCGACGATGGCGCCGAGCGCGAAGCAGAACAGCGCAATGCCGAGCGAGGTGTCGCTGAGCGCGAGGCTTTCCTTGATGCGCGGCACCTCGACCGCCCATGCGCCGATGCCGAAACCGTTGGCGAGAAAGACGGCGAGCGTCGCGATGCGTTCCCTGACGAGTGAGTTCATGGGCGTGCCACCATCACGTTATCGCAGACGGCCTCGAGGCTCGCGATACGCGCGCCCGGTACGTCCGCTTCGACGAACAGATGATCGACCAACGAGGCAGGCGCTACCGCGAACGGCGCCGCCGTGATCAGCTTTTCCGAGGTCAGCGCGATGGCGATCTGGCCGCTCGCTTTGACCATTGCGCGTTTTAGTTCTGCATCCTCTGCGTCGAATGCGGCGACGCCTTCGTCGGGATCGAACGCGCAGGCGCCGAGAAAACACAGGTCCGCGCGGATCTGCTGGACCTGCAGCAGCGCGGTCGCGCCGAGTGAGCCCGCCGCGCCCCCGGCGATGCGGCCGCCGATCAATATCACGTCGATCCCCGGCCGGTTCAGCAGCCGCGCGCAGGCCTCGGGCGAATTCGTGACGACGGTCAGGCCGGCGTTGTCGGGCAGCGACGCCGCGATCGCGACGTTCGTCGAGCCCGCGTCGAGCAGCACGATCTGCTTCGGACGAACGATCGATACGGCCGCCGCGGCAAGGCGTGCCTTGCGATCGACGGCCTCGTGCATCCGGAGCGCCGCGGGTTTGTCGGCGGGCGACATCAGCAGCGCACCGCCATACACCCGCTTGCAGTAGCCCTGATCCGCGAGATCGCGCAGATGGCGGCGCACCGTGTGCTCGGAGATCTGCAGCTCAGCGGCAAGCTCGGACGCGAGCACGCGACCATGCGTGCGCAACCGCTCCAGAATCAGCGCTTCGCGCTGCTCGGGCAGTAGCCCGTTGATCGCTTCTTCCCGGGTTCGCTGCATAGGTCTCGTCTCCGTTTCGGCGCAAACCGATCATAAACGAGCAAAATGTAGCGCAAACGCTCGTGAAGTGCAAGCGGGGGCGAGCGCGGCTGCCGTGGTCTCAGGCGACTCCGGTCAATTCCGGTCGCGAGTCGCGGCCGAAAACCAGCCGGTCGAGCAGCCACACCGCGACGAGCGTTGCGCCCATCAGCGGGAACACGACGCCGAGCAGCACCAGGCCGGTTTTCCAGCCCCGCATCGGCGGTGCGGCGCGCTCGCGCGACGGCGCGCCGAGCGAGCGTTGCGGCCGGCGTTTCCACCACATCACGCAGCCGGTCACCGCGAGCGCGGCAAGGCCGAGCGAAATGGCCGCGCACAGTAGCTGATTCGCGACGCCGAAGTAGCGACCCATATGCAACGACGTGCCGTACGACACGGCCTTCGCGATCGCGCCGTAATCGCTGTAGCGGATGTCCTTCAGGATCGCGCCGCTGTATTGATCGACGTATAGCGTGCGTTCGTCTCGCGGATTCGCGGGGAACCAGGAAAGCGTGTAGACGCCGGTTGCGGAGTTCGGCAGCACGATGCTGTAGCCGTCCGTGATGCCGAGCGATGCGGCGAGCGCGACGATATGGCCGAGCGACAGAGGCTGTGCCGCGTCGCTGGCCGAGGAAGAGGGCACGCTGGAGTTGCCTGCGGCCCACGGCGTGAGCGGCAACGGCAGGTCATCCATTACCATGCCGGGCATCGAGTCCATGTCGGTATGCGTGGCATGCTCGCTCATACGTCTCGCGTGGTCGGCGTGATCCGGCTGCGCTCCCGGCACGCTGGAGCGCAATGGCAACCCGCCCCACGCACCCGGCGGCGCGCCCAGCTTCGTCGCGGTCGCAAACGCCTTGAACTGCTTGCCCCACGAGCCGGTCCACGGCAGACCGGTCAACACGAACGCCAGCGCGCCCAGCGCGAGCCAGATGCCCATCACCGCGTGAAGACTTTTCCATAGCGGACGTCCCTTTAGCGCGAGCCGCGGCAGCAGCACAGCGCGCGCGGTCGTTCTGCCGCGCGGCCACCATAGCGCGATGCCGGTGCCGATCATCACGAGCGTCCAGCATGCGGCCAGTTCCATCAGTAGCTCGCCGGGCTTGCCGAGCAGCAGCTTGCGATGAATCATGCGATCCACCTGCATCACGCGACGCTCGACGCTCAGTGTGCCCAGCACCTCGCCGTTGTACGGATTCAGGTAGACGCTCTGCTGCGTGCCGTCCGCGAGCCGAAACACGAATTCGGCGCTGCGTTGCGGATCGCGTGTGATCGCTGCGGTCGTCGCGACCGAACTGGGCGGCATCGCCGCGCGCGCTCGCGCGAGCAGCACGTTGTCGGGCAGTCTCGGCACCGCTTGCGGTGCGACGACCATCTGCTGCCGATACAGCAGCGGCTCGATCTGTGGCTGGAAGCAATACAGCGTGCCGGTGATGGCGAGCACGAGCAGAAACGGCATCACGAAGAGGCCCGCGTAAAAATGCCAGCGCCACAGTGTTCTATAGCCTGGATGTGCGGGGCCGCTGGTGGCGGCAGCGGTCGTACCGTTCTGCGCACGTCCGGGTTCGGCGGTTGGAGTCGTGGACATGAAATCCTCGTCGGGCAATGGGGCGATGGGTTACTTAGAGACGCAGCTTCGCTTCGACATAGAGCGTGCGGCCCGGATACGGGTGGTAGACGAAGTAGCGCGCGTCGAACAGGTTGTCGACGCCGATGCCGAGTTCGCTGAGCTTCGTCGGCTTGAACGTGAACTTCGCGTCGGCGACCGTGTAGGTGCTGGTGCCGCCGAACACGTTGGGGTTCGTGTCGGTATTCGTCAGCGTGTTGTACTGACGGCCCGAGTAGCGCGCGGCGAGCGTCAGCGCCGCGCGCGCGTCGAAGTGATACGTCGCGGCGAGATTCGCGCGCCACAGCGGAATGCGGTAAAAGTACTTGCCGACCGAGGCCGGATTCTGAGCGTTCTCGAGGATCTTCGACTGCGTGTACGCGACGCTCGCGAGCAGATCGAGTGCGCGCGCGAATACGTCCTCGCCCGAATAGCTCGTTTCGACGCCGCGCGAGCGAACCTTGCCGATGTTCTGGAAGTTCGTCACGTTCGGGATCACGGTGGTGTCGGTCTGACTGAAGATCGTGTTCTTTACGTCGTCCTGAAACAGCGACAAGCGGAACACGCCATTCCAGTGCGCCCATTCGGCGCTCAATTCTGTCGACAGATCGTCTTCAGGCTGCAGATGCGGATTGTTGTTGACGATCGCAGAGCCATTGAATTGCCCCTGGAACAGTTCGCTCGCGGTCGGAAAGCGATAGGCGCGCCCGATCGACGCGCGCAAAGTCAGATCGTCGCTGACATCGAACGACAGCGACGCCTTCGGCGAAAAGTGACGCTGGCTGGCGTCGCTGTACGGAATCGTCGTGCCGGGCAGCGACTGTGCGCCGTCGTAGGCTTGCCAGTCTTCATAGCGCACGCCGTAGACGAGCTTCCAGCGCGGCAGAAAGCGCCATGCGTCCTGCGCGTAAAGAGCTTGCGTCTGCGTCTTGCCGGTGAATGCGTTGGCGAACGAGGCCGCGTCGCCGTCGCGCCAAGCCAGCGTGTGGTAGGTCTGGTTGTCGACGAAGTAGTTGTCGTAGTGGTAGCCGAAGCTCAGTGCGTGATTGGCTAGCCCCGGCTGGTTCGTCGCGGGCGTGTAGGTGCCGCGCAGGTCCAGCGTCTTCCAGCCGGTGCCGTCGCCGAACTGCACAGTGCCGGGCCCATTGCCCGGGCCGCCGGCATTCGCGGTCCGTGCGACGCTATTGCCGATGTCGTAATACGACGCGATCGCCTCGCCGTTCCAACCGGTCGCGTTGCGCGTTTTCAGCGACACGCCGTAGAGCCAGTTCTCGCTGTGCCCGAGACTCGGTGCAAACGCGGCCGCCGGAATCGTGTAGTGGTAGCCGTTGATCGACACGTTGCCGCTGTAGACCGGGTTGCCGTCCGGGTCGCGCAGGAAGGTCGAGGTTTCGCTGTTGTACGTCTGGTGCCAGTAGCCGAGCGTGAAGCCGCCCTGCAGCGTCGGCGTGAAGTCGTACTGCATCTTCAGCTTGAACTGGTCCTGCACCGTGTGCTCGATGCCTTCGCCGTTCACGCCGAGCACGGCCGTCGGCGTATCGGTCTGGTTGTCGTAGAAATGGGCGCCGGTGACGGGCGTGTCGCCGGCCTTCGCGGGCGTGGTCGATTGCGCGAGCGTCGCGAATTGCAGCGGCTGACTCGTGTTCTCGAGATGATTGACGCCGAGCAGGTATGAGAACTTGCCGATCCGATCGCCGAGCGACGCGCTCGCTTCGCTGCCGTTGAAACTCTGGTTCACGCCGAACAGGCTGAAGTGCTGCGTGAATGCCTTGACGTCGGCGCTGGCGTCGAACTGCTTCGGCATGCGCGTGCTGATCAGCACGGTCGCGCCTAAAGAGTTGCCGGGGTACAGCGCGGAAAACGGCCCGTAGATTACGTCGACCTGCTGGATCTGGTCGGGATACACCATCGACCAGCGCGGCGGAAACGAATAGCTATTGCCGAGCAGGTTGCTGAGCAGCAAACCGTCCGCATAGACGAGGCCGCGCGCGCTCTGCGTATTGCTGGTGCCGCGCACCGCGATGATCGAATTCATATCGCCGATGAAGCGCTTGCGTACCGCGAGGTTCGGCATGTACTTGAGCACGTCCTCGGTGTTGACGACGTTCCAGTTCGCGAACTGATCGCGCGTGACGGTTTCGACGGTGGCGGGCAGGTTCGGGTCGACGGCGCGTGGTGTAGCGCTTGCACTTGCGCTCGCATTGACGCTGACGGCGGGCAACGTCGCATCGGCGTCGGCGGCATGCGCGGGTGTTGCGACCAAAGCAGGCACGAAAGCAGGCACGAGCGCGGGCCAATGAACGGAACGACGAACCGCGCGATGAGCGGAACAGACAGCGTCACGACGGACGCAAAAAGACAGCCTTCGCAGCGCGAAGTTGAACATGAACGTTTCCTCGATGCATTGAACAGGCAATCGCAGGCTTCGTCGACGTGAACGACGAAGGCGCGATCAGAACCGGCAGCGATCAGGAAACGACAGGTGGCGCGCGCGGACGTCCCGACGGGAACGCGCCCAGTGGCGTGAAGCGGGTGGACAGCGTGGGCGGCGCGGTGCCGGCCAGCGGTAGCGCTGCCGGCGGCTCGGCGGCAGCGAGCGTCGGCATCGCGACGTGATGTTCGAGCAGATGACAGTAGCCGCACGCGCCGAATGCATCGTCGTGGCTTAGATGCACGGTGGCGGAACTGGCTTGAGCGACGACGCTCGCATTGCTGATATCGCTCGCGCCGCTCGGATGAAGCGCCGAACACAGCGCGGCAATCGGCTCGTGAGTGCGGCCCGATTCGAGCAACTGACTGATGAGCGGCGCGAACACGACGAGCCACATGGCGACGAGGACAAGCCATGCGGTCAGGTGGTTGCGGGAGCGTCGAGTCATGAGCGTCAAGGAAAAGACGGGGGCGATTCTAGCATCACCGCACGATCCTTTCATTCGTAATGTCAGGTATAGCGGGGGATTAGACCGGCTCGCTATTCGGTTCGCTCGGCCGCCTGTCGGCCGCTAAATCGACATATCAGCGATTGGTGGCGCTGCGCCCGCTCGACGCGAACGCGCATTATCAACTCGGCAACGTGCTTTACGGGCTCGGTTATCGTGCCGAAGCGGAGGCGGCGTTTCGGCAGGCGGCCACGATTCACCCCGACCACGCCGAGGGGCACTACAACCACGGCATCGTGCTGCGCGACTTCGGTGCTGCTGTGGCAGGAAGACGGCCTCGGCGACATGCTGCAATTCAGCCGCTATGTTCCGCTGTTGAAGGCGCTGGGGGCCGCGCATATCGCGTTTGCGTGTGCGCCGGCGTTGCATCGGCTGATCGCGAAGGTGGATGGCGTCGATGCGGTGCTCGACCACCACGGAGCGCTCACGCGCGTCGCGACCTACGATTGCTGGACCAGTCCGCTGAGCGTGCCGCTGCATCTACGCACGACGCTGGATACGCTTCCGCGCCCCACGCGACTGAGCGCGGAACCCGCGCTTATCGAACACTGGCGCTCCACGCTCCACGCTCCACGCTCCACGCTCGACGCGCTGCCGCCCGGCCACCGGGTCGGTCTGGTCTGGAAGGGCAACGCGAAGCATCATAACGACGCAAATCGCTCGCTGCCGTCGCTCGCCACGCTCGCGCCGCTGTGGAGCGTGCCGGGCCTGAACTTCGTGAGCTTGCAGAAGGGGCAGGGCGAGGACGAAGCGCGCACCCCGCCGCTCGCGCAGCCGCTGCTCGATCTCGGCGCGCGCGTGACGGACTTCGCGGACAGCGCGGCGGTCGTCGCGCAACTCGATCTGGTGATCTGCGTCGATACGTCGATACGTCGATCGCGCATCTGGTCGCATCGCTCGGCAAACCGTGCTGGGTGATGTTGCCCGAAAGAGATGTGGACTGGCGCTGGATGCATGAGCGCGACGATTCGCCGTGGTATCCGCACACGCTGGGTCTGTTCCGGCGCGCGCCAGGGGAAGACTGGGCTAGCTCGGTCGAGCGCGTGCGGCAGGCGTGCGTCGAGCGATTCGGCGGCGCGCTATGACGCCTCGGTGAGCTGCATGTGATACAGGCCCCACGGCGACAATTCGAAGCGGTCCTTCAGCGGCCTGGCCGCGAGTTCGGGAATCTGATCCGCGTCGTAGATCGCCCATAACGGCCCCACGCCACCGAGCGCGAGCGGCTTGCCGTCCATTTGCGTCGCGACGATGAAGTGATACTCGCGCACCTTGTCGAGCGTCGTCTGCACCGCGTAGCCGTCGACCGCGTGCATGACGATTTGCGTGCTGCCTGCATCCGGCGCGCCGATATGCGCGAGCACGTCGGTCAGCAGCGGGCCGCTGAACGTATGCAGGTGCGCATCGTATTCGATCGTCGGATGGATCGTCACGGACTTCATGCTCGCGAGCAACGGCAGATCGACCCCATACGCTTGCGAAAACTTCACCTGGTGCTTCGCCAGCAGTTGATCGAAAGCCGGATTGAGCGCGCCGCGATTGCTGTTCCTGATCGCACCGGAGATCGTCAGGAGAACTGGAGACGGCGCGCATTCGGCATGCTCACGCTTTGCGCCGAATGCGGGCGCGACCGCCGCGCCCAACACCGTGGCGCTGGTCAGGAACTGGCGTTTGTTCATTACGTTTTCTCCGGCTGTCGATGAGGCTTCGCGTGGTGATGTGCGCGCTCTTCTATTGTCGGAGAATTGCCGCCGAAGATGATACGGCGATGCTTCATTTGCGCGTCATTCGCTATGCTATTTCCGCATGCGATTCACCGCGGAACTGGCACGCTTTTCGCGGACGCTGCGTGACGCGGGACTACGGCACGCTGCCGGCGCCGTTCGACTGGCGCGCGTTTTCCGACAGCCTGCGAGATCGATGGAAACGCTCAGGTCGCGTCGATACTGACCGTGCGCGTCACATCGACGACCGACAGCCGGATCGCGTCGATCAAAGCGCGCGCGGCCGGCGACGGCGTACCCGCCGCGCGCATCGTCAGGCCGATCTCGCGCCGCGTGTTGTGCAGCGGTACGTCGAGCGCCACCAGTTGGCCGGATTGAATCTCGTGATGCAGCTGCTGCGCCGACAACGCCGCCGCCATGTCGGTGCCGAGCAGCAGCCCGCGAATCACCGCGAGGTCGGCGGTCTCGACGGTCGGCAGAGGCGGCTTTACCTTCATCCGCTTGAATTGCGTTTCGAACAGCGCACGCGCCGGCGCGTTGCTGCGCGGCAGAATCCATTGCGCGTCGCGCAGACCCATGATGGTCAGATTGTGCGCTTGAGTCAGCGGATGACCGCGGCGCACCAGCACCACCATGTTTTCCGACATCAGCCGCTCGTTTTTCAGGCCGCTCGTCGCGTCGTTCTCGCGCAGTGCGCCGAGAATGAAGTCGATGTCGCCCGCGCGCAGACCGGCCACCAGCGTCTCGTACGCGCTCTCGTCGGTGACCACGCGCACGCCCGGATTCTCCGAGGTCATTCGCGCGATCGCCTTCGGCAGGATCAGCGTGCGTCCGAGCGGCAACGCGCCGACCGTCACCGAGCCCTGAATCTTGCCGTGCAATGCGGCGATATCGTCGGGGATGTGTCGCAGTTCGTTCAATGCGCGGCGTACGTGCAGCAGGAACGTTTCGCCTTCGGCCGTCAGCAGGATGCCGCGCGGGCTGCGATGGAACAGGCTCAGTCCCGAGCCGCTTTCGAGTACGCGGATCGCGGCGCTCACCGCGGGCTGGCTGATTCCGAAGGTTTTTGCCGCGCTCGGCATATGCCGATGCCGCGCGAGCGCGGCGAACAGTTGCAGGCGCCGCGTGTTGAGCAGGTACGCGGGCAATGCGCCCTCCGATACGGACCGGCGGCGCGTCTGTCGCGCGGCGCACCATTGCGCGAGCTCTTCGAGTTCAGCGAAGATCCGCTCGCAGCGATGCAGCACCGCGCGGCCGACCGGCGTGGGCAGCATGCCCGAAGGACCGCGATCGAACAGGGGCACGCCGAGCGCCGACTCGAGCTCCTGCACGGAGCGCGTGACCGCCGACTGCGCGCGAAACAGCGCAGCCGCCGCACGCGTTGCGCTACCCATGTCAGCGACGAGCCGGAAGGCGCGCAATTGCGCGAGATTGAGCAGGTCCCTGCTGCTGACCGACAGCGGCGCTTTGGCGGCCGCCTGGCTGGTTTCGGCGGAAAGTGCGTCGTTGCTCATGCTGCGCCCGCGATCAGATGCAACGATGGCAGCGACAGATTCAGACTCTCCTTCGAGATGTGCGTGTGCTCCTTCATCAACGCATCGACGCGCGCGCCTTCGCGTTGCTTCAGCGCGTCGACGATCGCGTGATGCTGGCGATGCGCGTACATCAGCATCATGAACTGACGCTCGCGTGCGGCTTCGTCGAACGCGATCGTGAACGGCGACACGAACGGCACTTTGTCGTTCAGGCTGAGCGCGGCCGTGATCGCCTGGTTCTGCGCCGCTTCGACGATCAGCGCATGAAAGCGGCCGTTCATCTGTGCGTAGCGCACGTCGTCTCCTGGCTTCAGGTGCTTTTGCTCGAAGATTTCGTCGCCTTCGCGCAGGCATTCGTCGAGCGCGGCGGCGAGCGCCGCGCTCATGCCGTTTTCGGCCACCGAGCGCGCGGCGAGTCCTTCGAGCACGCCGCGCACGTCGATCGCATCGAGGACGTCACGTACGCTGAAGCGGCGCACCACATAGCCGCGCGAGCCCGAACGATCGAGCAGGCCTTCGGACGACAGCACGCTCAACGCATAACGCAGCGGCGTGCGCGACACGCCGAGCCATTGCGCGAGCTGTGCTTCGACGAGCCGCTGCCCAGGCGACAATTCGCCCGACAGGATCTTCTCGCGTAGGGTCTGCACAATCGCTTGCTGGGTCGTCTCGTTCATCGTTTCGTCGGTCGTCGGAAGCACCGCAGTATAGCCACGCGCGCAGCACCGCTCCAAGCGTTGAAAAAGTGCGTTGCGAGTTGTTTTCCGGGTCATCTGTTTTATTTATCGCGTGCCGAGGCGCGAGGAGGCCGCGAAAGGCTCGCCACACGGGCTTGGGATACCGAGGGAGCCCCTGCGCGGCGTGGGTCGCGGCGGGGTTCATCGGCTCGCCGGGCGCCAGAATACCGGGTTTTTACCCATCATCCCAGTGCAGCCTGAGGTATACCCGTGCTTCACGTATCGAGGCACAATTTCTATCTTTGTATCCCAAGACGGTCGCGGTGACTAGCGCGGTACGCCAGGCGACCTATCCGATTGGCAGCAGCACGAAGTGACGGAAGAGAACGAATATGGCAAGGATCATTGGTGGTATCGGCACGTCCCATGTACCCACGATCGGGTTGGCGTACGACAAGGGCAAGCAGAATGAACCGGCATGGGCGCCGATGTTCAAGGGTTATGAACCGGTGGCGCAGTGGCTGGCCGAGCAGAAGCCCGACGTGATGGTGATGTTCTACAACGACCACGCGAACAGCTTCTTCTTCGATTGCTATCCGACTTTCGCGCTGGGTGTGTCGCCCAACCACGAATTCGCCGATGAAGGCGCGGGCAAGCGTCCGCTGCCGGACATCGCCGGCCACCCGGATCTGGCGATCCATATCGTCGAGCAACTGGTCGCCGACGAGTTCGATCTGACCGTCTTCCAGGAGCGGCCGCTCGATCACGGCGTCAATTCGCCGCTGTCGCTGATGCTGCCGCATCAGGGCGGCTGGCCGCTGTCACTGGTGCCGCTCGAAGTCAACGTGCTGCAGTATCCGCTGCCCACCGCGAATCGCTGCTACCGGCTCGGCCAGGCGCTGCGTCGTGCGATCGAATCGTTCGAACAGGATCTTAAGGTCGTGGTGGTCGGCACGGGCGGGCTGTCGCACCAGGTGCATGGCGAGCGCAGCGGCTTCAACAACACCGAATGGGACATGGAGTTCCTCGACCTGATCGTCAACGATCCGGAGCGTCTTGCCAGGATGAAGCACGTCGACTACGTGCGCCTGGGCGGCGCGGAAAGCGTCGAGACGATCATGTGGCTCGCGATGCGCGGCGCGCTCGGCCAGAAGGTCCGCGAGTTGCATCGCAGCTACTACCTTGCGACCAGCACCGCGATGGCCGTGACGATCTACGAAGGAGAGGTGGCGTAATGAATCCGCAACTGGTTGGCGTCGAAGAATTGACCGGCACGTATCCGTTCGATATCCGCCAGAGCATGAAGGCGATGCGCCTGAACCGCTTTTTCTGGCAGATGCGCGAAGCGTCGGCGCGGGCGCTGTGGCTCGAAAATCGCACCGCCGCTTACGATGCGGCCGGCCTGACGCCGGAAGAGCGCGCACTGGTCGACAACACCGACTGGATCGGTCTGATCCTTTATGGGGTGTCTTTCTTCGTGCTCGAGAAGTTCGCGCGCGTGGTGAAGATCACCAATCTCGGCGTGTACGCGAGCATGCGCGGTGAGACGCTCGAAGAGTTTCTGAAGACCCGCCAGGTACCCGACGCCGTTTAAAGGCCAGGCATCGAAGGCGCGCAACGAAGAAGCAAGCCGGGTTCGTTCGAACCCGGCTTTTTCATCTGGATGCCGCGTTGCAACGATCCCGACTGCAATTTGGCGTTTGCTTAAGTTGCGGGGCGCAACTATATTGATTGCGCAGCGCAACGGATATGCGAGCGTCATCATGGATCTGATCGAAGCCCCCGCCAAGCCTCGCGATACGACGATTCTCGAACTGCGGGAGTTTTCCCGCCGCCTGGTTCGCGAGCTTGGTTTCATGCGCACGACGCTCGCCGATAGCGATCTGGCGCCCTCGGCTGTGCATGCGGTGATCGAGATCGGCATGTCGCCGGGCATCAGCGCCAAGGATCTGGCGACCATCCTGCGGCTCGACAAATCGAACACGAGCCGGCAGATCGCAAAGCTCGAAGCGAGCGGACTGGTCGAGCGTACGGTCTGCGCCGACGATGCCCGTTCTTCCGAGTTGTACCTGACGGCCGAAGGTCAGAAGCTGCGCAAGAAGATCGACCGGTTCGCGACCGATCGCGTGTCCGGCGCGCTGCGGCGCATGGTTCCCGCCGACCAGCAGGCGCTGGTCCGTTCTCTCGCGCTTTATGCGGACGCTCTTGCGCATGGTGAGGTCAGCAAGCTTCCTGCAACGGAAGCGGGGTCCGCAGGCATCGTGGAAGGCTACCAACCCGGCTGCATTGGCGATATCGCGAGTCTGCACGGGCGCTATTACGCGCAGCACTGGGGTTTCGGCGCCTTCTTCGAGAAGAAGGTCGCGACGGAACTGGCGGAGTTCGCGGGCGCATTGCCGGCCGAAGGGAAAGGGCTTTGGCTTTACGTCGAAAACGGCCGCACGCTCGCGTCTGTCGTGATCGATGGGGATAACGACACCGGTGTCGCGCATTTGCGCTGGTTCATCGTCGACGATTCGTTGCGCGGCTCCGGGATCGGACGGCAATTGCTGGCGCATGCGATGCGTTTCGTCGACGAGCGCTTTGACGAAACCTATCTATGGACTTTCCAGGGGCTCGACGCGGCGCGTCATCTGTACGAGTCATTCGGTTTTCGGCTGAGCGAAGAATCGGAAGGGGAGCAATGGGGAACACGCGTCGTCGAGCAGCGTTTCGACCGGCCTTCCGCAAAGAAGGGCGGTAGCGGCATCGCGTGATCGGCGCAGCGGCGAGCTCGAACCCTTCGGTCAATGCGCGACGACCGATGCCGCGATCCGGTCGGCCAGGTCGGCGAGAATGCGGCTCAACGCGGCCGCCTGCGCGAACGCATCGTGTCCGTCCATCGCGGAGTCGAGCGTCACCTGCTGCCGCAGTGGCACCTGATCCGAATGCCCGTTCAACAGGGTCCATTCCGCCTGCAAGGTCAGCGTGCCGCTCGCGTTGGCCGCCGCGTTCAGCACGGTGACGACCAGCCTGCGCGTGCCGGGTGGCGCGGGCGCGTCCGGCACGACGAACGACCCGGCGGGCAGCCGCGTGAGCAAGTCCTGGGCAAGCGTTTTGCGCATCATCTGAGCGAGCGGTGCGCCCCACCGGTCGCTGTCGTCGATCGTCAGGCGGTTTTGCGAAGCCAGCGTGACGACTTCCAGCCGATCGAGCACCGCCGGAATATGCACGGCGGTCAGCTGAATCGGTTGCATCGGCGCCGTGGCTGGCGGCGCGTCGGCGGGCATCGGGTTCAACGTCACATAGCGCGTCGGTATGCTGTGCCCGCATCCGGTGAGCGTCATCGCCGCGACGCAGACGACAAACGCCGCCGTCCAAACGCGCGTCGTGAGCGATGCCTCGCCGGCGCGTCCGATGCGAAGCGTGGACCTCGTCATCATTGAGTCTCCTGCTGCCTGCCATGGATCAGCGCCTCGGGATGGCGGTCCAGATAGTCGGCCAGTGCCCGAATCGAGCGCGCGGTGTCGGTCAGCTCCTGCATCGCGGCAGGCAGATCACTCTGGCTCGACGCATCGCCGCCTAACGTACGGTTCGCCGCGGCAACGGTGCGATCGGCCGCGCTCGCCGTGTCGCGCAGTTGCGCGACGAGCGGACCGATTTGCGGCGACACCTGCTGCAACGTGTGATCGATCTGCGCGACGGAGTGGTCGATGTGCGTCAGGCTGTCCTTGATTTGCGGCGAGGAACTGAGCGCGTTGATATGCGCGGCGATACTGCGCACCTGTTCGCCGGTTTGCCGGATCGGAAGATCGTCGATTTTCTGGATCACCTCGTTGGCCTTGGCCATCGTCGTGTCGAGATTCGCGGCGGCGACACTCGGAATGACGGGCAGGTCGCCCTCGCTGGCGAGCGTCGCGACCGGCGCGCCTTGCACGAAGTCGAGGGTGATCTTGTCCGCGCCGACGACCGGCGGATCTTGCGACAAGCGCGCGCGCAAGCCCGTGGCGACGAGGCGGGCGAGCATGCCGTCGACGAGCGGGCGCCAGTCGCCGTTGGCCGGCGGCGGCGCGCCGACGATGCCGAGCTGCGACGGGTTCAGCGCGATCTGCACCGGGGTGCTTAGCGCGCCCGTGCGTGCGTCGTAGTTCAGCCGCACGCTGGTGACAGTGCCCACATCGAAACCGCGCAATTGCACATCTGCACCGCTTTTCAGGTCGCCGACCGCACCGTCGAAGCGCACCAGATAAGTGACGACCGGGCCGTGCCCCGGTGCGAGCGCGGGGCGGCGATCGACTCCGTCGAAACGCGAAGCCGGTTTGCCGGGTCCGGGCTCCATCACGATCTCGGGGCCGGACAACATGCCTTTGAGCGACGCTGGGTCGTTGAGGTCCACGTGGGCTCCGCGCAGAAAAAACTTCGTCTCGCTGCGCAGATACTTTTTCTCGGCGCGATCTATCTTGAGCTCGGCTTGCACGTGCTGGCCATCGGGCGCGAGCGTGATCTCCGAGACCGCGCCGACCTTCACGCCGCGCAGCGTGACGATCGTATCGTCGGGCTTCATGCCGTACGCGTTGTCGAAGATGACCGTGACCGTCTCGCCCTGATGCGTCAGCGCGCGAACGCCGAGCCATCCGGCCATCGCGAAGGCGGCGATCGGCACCGCCCAGATCCAGCCGGGCCATGGGCTGCGCCGCACCTGAGCTTGCGAACGACGGGGACGCGTGCCGCTCATCGCTTGCTCCGCGGGTGGACGTCCCACATCAGGCGCGGGTCGAATGCGCGCGAAGCGGCCATCGTCAGGAACACGACCAGCGCGAACGCGGTGGCGCCGATCGCGGGTCTGGCCGACGCGATGCCGTCGAACTGGATCAGCGGCACGAACGCGGCGATCGTGAAGACGTCGACGAACGACCATCGTCCGAGTTCGTCGATCAGGCGATACAGATGCGCCTTGACCCGCAGATGCCGACGCGAACGGCGCCGCACGGAGACGATGAACCAGCCCATGCCGACGATCTTCGCCACCGGAATGACGATGCTCGTGCAGATGATCAGGATGCCGAGCGGCCACAGGCCCACGTGGAACAGCTCGTAGACGCCGTCGATGACCCTGGTTGACTGGATCTGTCCGAGTTGCATCGAACTGGTCATCGGAAAGACGTTGGCCGGGATCGTCAGTACGAGCGCGGCGAGCGACAGCGCAGCCGCGCGCACGACGGCGTCGGTCTTGCGAGCGCGCAATCTTAGCCCGCAGCGAGGGCATGGACGGCCCTCCTGCGACATCGGCACGACCAGATCGCAAACCGTGCAGGACAGCGGCGCTTCGTGTTCAGGCAGCTCGTTGTCCGTGGCGATCGCGCGCCACACGGTTCTGCGGTCGAGCGATGCGCGCGTGAGCATCGACAGCAGCGCCGCGGCGATGAAACAGTAGCCGCCCGGGGCGATCGTGCCGGTCAGATTCTGCGTCACGCGCGCGTAGCCGACGAAGCAGCCGACCAGATAGACGTCCGGCATGGCCCAGATATCGAGCGAGGTGGTCCAGCGAAACAGCGCGCCGATTGCGCTGGTACGCCAGCCGAGCCGTAGCGCGACGAGAACTGCCACGAGGCCGCCAAAGCGGACGAAGGGCAGCACGATGCCGAAGGTGCCGAGCAGTACCGCGAGAATGAACCAGCCGTCGTTCCACATCTGCACGATGCCCGACGACAGCACTGACGAGTGCTCGACGCCGAGCATGTGCACGTACATCAGCGGCGCGAGATTGGCCGGAAACAGCAGCACGAAGGTTGCGCTCGCGCAGGCGAGCGCCGCGGCCTGGCTTCGGCCGTTACGCCGCTCGAGCGGAAAGTGGCAGGCGCGGCAACGCGCGTAGGTATCTGCGGCGAGCGGCGGGATGTCTTCGAGCGCGCCGCATTCGGGGCAGCCGATCGTCATGCGACGTTCTCCATCGGCTGTCCGTGTTCAGGCGGACAGTGCGTTGCGTATGAGGTTTCGCCGATCATCCCTCGACCCCCGGCGCCAGTTGGCGCGTGAATGCACGGCAGGCGCGCTGGCACGCGCCAGCTCCATTTCCTCCACTAGCATTGCGCGTGCCCGGTTTGGCGTCCGGCTACGCTGAGGGAGCGGCGTCGGCGATGATCAGCAATCTCGAAGGCAGCGCGTCCGGATGGCCCGGCTTGAACCAGTTCATCTCGGGAATGCGCGAATCGGTCAGGTAGATCGTGCCGTCCGGCCCTTCGGCGAACGTATCCGGCCAGCGCAGGCCGCGCTCGTGCAGCAGCGTCGTCAAGCTCGTGCCGTCCCATACCTTCACCGCGTGTTCTTCCACCGCGGTGATCAGCAGGCGTCCCGCGCGGTCGATATGCAGCCCGTCGGCGGGGTGATGTTCGAGCACTTTCTCGACGAGGTTGCCGACTTCGTCGGCCGAGAGCGCGGTATCACGAAGCGCTTCGGTGGGCACGCGATAAAGCGTTTTGCCCTTCAAGGCCTGCCAGTACAGATACAGTCCATCGCGAGTCAGCGCGATGCCGTCGGCCGAGAATTCGACGCCGCGTCCATCGGGACGCCGCAATGGTGCGCCGCCTGCATGCACGGTGACGCTCGGGTCCATCTGCGTCGTTGGATGCCCGTCGAGCACGCGGCGCGCTTGACCGGTGCCGAGATCGACCACCACGATCGCGCCGCGTGTTCCCGAGTCCGTGATATAGGCGAACCGGCCGTCGGGACTGGTGCGCAGGTCATTCAGATAACTGCCCTGCGGCGCGATCTCGAGCGTGAACGCAATGCAGCCGACGACGCTATCGGTCGCAAGATCGATGCGGACCAGTTTGGGGGCGCCCGGCACGACGAAGGACTGGGCCGGCGCGCCCGGGTCGAGTACCCACAGGTTGTTTTGCGAATCGCACAGCATGGCCTGCACGCAGACCCAGCGATCCTGCGGGTTCAACTCGTCACGCCTGGCGTTGCGCCAGCCGTTCCAGCGATCGTCGGGGTAAGGACGAACGTCGCCATCAGGCGTGAGTACGCCGACGGAGATCGGCGCGTCTTCTGTCCAGCGCGGGAAGTTGACGAAAATGCGTCCGTCCGCGGCGACGGCTACGCCGGTCACCTGATGCGCGAACGATGCGATCTCGCGCAGATGCAGCCGCGAGCCGTCTTCACCGGCGCTCGATGCAGGCGCGGCGGTCAGCGGAACCCGATCCGCGGCGGGTGGCGTGACGGAGTCTTTCATGGGCTGCCTCCGGGGCAGAGTGGAAATGTCCGTACTCAGCAAAGCGAATGCCGCGTGCAACGATAAAGTAGATCGTAATCCGCGAATCTTTCGGAAGGTATTCAACTTGAATTTGCTGATCGTCCTTTATGCATATTGTTTGAATTTCGCGCGAGCAGAGAACGGCATGTCGCGCAATAGGGAAAGCCGAGTTGTCGCACAGTGTCCGATGCGGGCCGGCGCGCTAAGAGGCCGTGTAGGTGCCACGTCATTCATGGCAAAAAGAATTGCTTCGCTGCGGCGTGCGGAGTCGCCGTAGCAGGCGGTCCATTTCGGCAACTTTGACTCTCAGGGTTTCTCCTGCCTCGCATTGCGACCCGCCGTGTCAGTCGTGCGCTACACCGCTCATTTGCAAAGAAAAAAAATGCCGGCGTCAAAGGAATGTGCTAGAAAATAACAATTGCACGCGCAGAGAAATAGCCACGCCTGCAAGTAAAAAATTCGGCTTTCAATACACTCTTAATCGGCCGCGAGGTGGATCATGAGAACAAGTGCGCTTTGGGGGCTCGGGGTGACGACGGTCGCTTCGGTGCTAACGCTGCTGTGTTATCCAGCGTGGGCCGACGGACCCGAAGCGGCGTATGCGTCCGGCGACGAAGTGCCGGCCGGCTCGCTTAGTCCGAACGAGTACAAGGTCAATGCGGACGGCATGAAAGAAGATCCGAACGCGAAGATGTCGGACGTGGCCCGCGCATACCGCAACGGCTATATCAATCGCGGCAAGCAGGATCAGGCCGATTACCAGGCAATGATCGACTCGCACAATCACGGTCAGCGGCAACCCGCGAAGACCGACGTCGCGCGGGTCGACGTGCCGCCGCTGCCGCCGGGCGTCCCCGAAGGCGACAACTCGAAGTACACGAGCATTCCGCCGCAGCCTCAAAAGCCGCAGCCGGTGCAGTACGCGCAGCGTCAGATGCCGCAAGCGCCGCCGCCGCAACAGCAATATCAGCAGATGTACCAGCAGCCGCAATACGCGCCGCCGCCAATGCAATACCAGCAGGCGCCGGCCTACGCGCAGATGCAACCGGTCTACGACAACCAGCCGGTGTACGTGCGTCAGGACTATCCGCAGCCACCCGTGCAGTACGTGCCGGTTTATCCGCAAGCGCAATACGAAGAAATGCCGCAGGTCGTGGAAACGGTGATTCAACCGGTCGCGCCTGTCGCTTATCAGGTTTATCATCCGCCGGTCTATTGGGCGCAGCCGCGCGTTTATGCGTATCGCGCGCCGCCGGTGTATGGCTACCGTATGTGGCGTTGAGGGATTGCGGCGAACTCTCGCGCATCGATTGAAAGTACTCAGCCCGGCGCATTCGTGCCGGGCTGAGTACTTTCTTTTATTCGCTTTGCGCTAATGGCCGCTCGCTCCTCTCGTGCGCACGTTCAGATGGTTAGTCACCTGCCGGACTCCGCGCACCGATCTCGCGACACTGCCCGCGCGTTGCACCTGGGCGCGCTGCGGCACCCAACCGGTCAGCGTGACGACACCACGGCGCGCCTGCACGTGAATCGCCGTTGAATGCAGGTTCGGTGTGCGTGCGAGGGCGCGCCGCACGTCGCGCGCGAGCTCGCTATCGGGTCTGTTGCGAGCCGGCGACGCCGCGATGGACTGGCTTTGCGCGGAAGCATCGTTCGGCATGCCGCCACTAGTCTGTGCATTCGCACAGGTCGCAGTGCCGAGCGCAATCGTTACCGCGGCAATTGCGCCCACTATGCTGTTCACGCTGACTTTACTCACATGCCCTCCTGTACCGGGAATTGGCCGTAGATGGGTTCCGGCTAATGCGGTCGTGGTGATGACCGTGCAGTACTCGAGATTCGCCAGCGATATCGCATGGACGTCCCCGGCTCTGTGTCGATATGCTTGAGGCAGACTTTACCGTATTGGCGCCGTCAATAGCCTGTATGATGGCGGGCTCGCGCCCGGACCGGAACGCCGCGCGGGCGGCTTGCGCGGATCGCGCGCCGTCTGCCGCGCCCATCGGGCCGCAACGCATCCATTCACGATGACCCAGAGGAAGACCGCCATGACGGCTGCAACGCAATTCGACCAGGTTTCTGTTGTCAAACGAGCCAATGTGTACTTCGACGGCAAGTGCGTGTCGCACACCGTGCTGTTCGCCGACGGCACGCGCAAGACGCTCGGCGTGATCCTGCCCGGCACGCTGAACTTCGGCACCGACGCGCCGGAGCTGATGGAAGTGCAGGCGGGCAAATGCCGTATCCGTCTCGACGGCAGCGACGAGTGGAAGACCTATGGCGCGGGCGAATCGTTTTCGGTGCCGGGCAAGAGCCGCTTCGATATCGATGTGGTCGAAACGCTCGACTACGTTTGCAGCTATCTGTAAGCGGTTTTAAGTTGAGTGCGATGGCTTGGCCAATGGGCCTGAGCCATCCTTGCTCAAATGTGTTGAAGCGACAACACGCAAGCATTCGCGAGCGCATGCGTGAGCCAGGTGCTCAGAACGGGTCGTCCCTTACGCTTCGCTTCGACGATGAATACCGCCGCCAGTACCACCGCGCCCAACAGAATCGACACGACCGCACGATCGACGTAACCGTGCATCAGCGTGAACAACGCAATCGACCCCACCGCGGCAACCCGCCACGACAAACGAAAAACGCCGTTAATGAGCCGTATGGGCAGCCATTGTCCGACGATCGTCTCAAGCAACGGCATCAGGATCACGATAAAGAACAGCTGGACCGGGATCGGCTTATCGGCGAGCGGGATTTTATGCGGCGCCGGCGGTCCCCACAGCGCGTATTGAGCGAATACCAGCGCGATCTGCCCGAAAAACATGATTGCGGCGCCGCCGATTATCAGCCCCCATCGGGGCACCTCGTTCCAGCTTCTTTTTGTTAAAACCGTCAGCGCGAGCAATGTGGGCTCCGTTCGCAATTGGCAGGATCTCAGGCCGTCTCTTTTGCCAGAATCTCCTCGATCACCTGCACGAATTGCTCGACCGGCTGGCCGCCCGTCACCAGATAGCGGCGGTTGAAAATGATCGATGGCACCGATTGAATGCCCATTTCCTGATTGTTCTTTTCCGCTTCGCGAACTTCGCTGGCATACGCGTCGCTCGTCAGCACTTCGCGCGCTTCACTGGCGTCCAGTCCGACCGACTGTGCCGCCTCGACCAGCACGTCATGATTGCTCGGATTCTTGCCGTCGGCGTGATACGCGCGCAATAGCGCGAGCTTCAGCGGCAACTGTTGGCCCTTCAGGCCGGCCCAATGGAGCAGGCGGTGCGCGTCGAACGTGTTGTAGGTGCGGGTGCGCGGACCGAAATCGAAGCCGACGCTCGCGCCGCGTTCGCGGATCATCGCTTGCGTTTCGGCGATCTGCGCGGCCGTGCGGCCGTATTTCTTGCCGAGATACTCGACGATGTCTTCGCCGTCCGGTCCCATCTGCGGATTCAGTTCGAACGGATGCACGACGATGCGCGCATCGATCTTGTCCTGCAGCCGCGCGAGCGCGAGCTGCAGCGACGACAGGCCGATCGCGCACCACGGGCAGGCGATGTCGGAAACAAAATCGATGGTGAGCTGCTGTTTCATGGTTGTCCCTGGCGAAATGAAGTGCGACGCGACCGGCAAATGCGGCCGCAACGATACCGACAGCGTAGCGTGAATCGTCCGCCCGTGCAGTGCTGCCGAATTTGACCGCAAGACCCGGAGTGTTTTCCCGCCGCCACGCTCGTACACTAAGCTCATCGACTGTCTATTTTCATGGCGCGGGCAATGAGCCCGGCCGCCCACTCATCGACGATGAACGCAATCGCTCCTACCCAAACCATCGACCAACGCGTCGACGCCCTCGACTGGCCGCGCATCGAACACGATCTGGATCAATACGGCTGCGCCGCCGTGCCGCAACTGTTGACGCCGCGCGAATGCGACGCGCTGAGCGCGCTCTATCCACGCGATGCGCTGTATCGCAGCCGCATCGTAATGGCGCGCCACGGCTTCGGCCGCGGCGAATACAAGTACTTCGCGTATCCGCTGCCGCCGCTCGTCGACGGCTTGCGCGGCGCGCTGTATCCGCACCTCGTGCCGGTCGCGAACCGCTGGAACAGGGCGATGGGCATCGACGTGCGCTATCCGTCGAAGCACGCGGAATTCATTCGGCGCTGCCATGACGCCGGCCAGGTGCGGCCGACGCCACTGATCCTTCAATACGGCGAAGGCGATTACAACTGCCTGCATCAGGATCTGTACGGCGAACACGTATTCCCGCTGCAGGTCGCGGTGCTGCTGTCGGAACCGGGGCGCGACTTCACCGGCGGCGAGTTCGTGATGACCGAACAGCGTCCGCGCATGCAATCGCGCGCCGAAGTCGTGCCGCTCGCGAAGGGCGACGCGGTCGTGTTCACCGTGAACAGCCGGCCGGTGCAGGGCACGCGTGGACCGTATCGCGTGAATCTGCGGCATGGCGTGAGCCGTCTGCGTTCGGGGCATCGGCATACGGTCGGCATCATCTTTCATGATGCGTTGTGAGGTCCGCGGTCGGTACCATGGCGCAACCCTGCGTGCCGTGAGACGATAACGGCCACGATTCCAGCGATCCGCCGCCATTGTCGTCAGACCCGCCGCCTCGTCCCATGGAAAACCTGCTCAAGAAACTCGATCTCACTTCGCTGCGTCTGTTCGTCGCCGTTTGCCAGGAGCGCAATATCGCGCGCGCGGCGGAGCGCGAGTTCATCGCGTCGTCGGCGGTGAGCCGGCGCATCGCCGAGATCGAGGCGATGATCGGCCTGCCGGTGATTCAGCGGCAGTCGCGCGGCATTACCGTGACGCCGGTCGGCGAGACCGTGCTGCGCTACGCGCTCGCGATCATCGGCAATATCGAGCAGATGAGCGCGGAGTTGTCGCGCTTTTCGACGGGCGTCAAAGGGCGCGTGCGGGTGGTCGCGAATCTGTCGTCGATCGTGCAGTTTCTGCCTGAAGACGTGGCCGCGTTCGGCCGCGCGTTCCCGGATGTATCGATCGAGCTTGAAGAAGAAAACAGCGCGGACGTGCTGCGTATCGTCGACGAACACGGCGCGGACTTCGGCATCTGCAATCCGGTCGCGGGAAGCGAGGCGTTCGAGCAGGTGCCGTACCGGCAGGACCGGCTCGCGGTGCTGGTGCCGGGCGGGCATCGGCTCGCCAGCGCGGCACGGGTGAGCTTCGACGATCTGTTGCACGACAGCTTCGTCGGCCTGCGCAGCGAAAGCGCGCTCACGCGTCTGCTCGCGCAGCAGGCGGCGAGCGCGGGCCGGCAACTCGACGTGCGGATGCGCGTGAGCAGTCTCGATGCACTGTGCCGGATGGTGCATGCGGGGCTGGGCATCGCGATCGTGCCCGAGCCAGTCGGCCTGCTCTACGTGAACACGCTCGACGTGCGGCTGCTGCCGCTTGCCGATGCGTGGGCGGAGCGCCATCTGATCATCATCTTCAAGGCGCGCGAGCAGTTGAGCGCGAGCGCGGCCGCGCTGGTGTCGTTCCTCGGCAATCAGCCTTAGACAGTCCGTCACACGCACGCCGCGACGCGGCTCCGAAATCGAGCATTCGCGAAACGAGACGGCAGAGTTGCCGCACCGGCACTTCGGCATCGGCCTTGCGCGCCGTATAGTGGGCGCAAGGAGAACGCAGTGATGAGCGATACGATTCGTTTGGACGGCCGCGTGCTGTACCTGTCGCAAGACCCGGCCGTGGTCGAGGCGCAACTGGCCGGCGAAAACTTCACGCGCGAGACGGCGGGGCTGTTGCGCGACAACGTGTCGACCGACGAGATCACGCCGGTCACCGTGATGCTCACCTACGACGAGCGCCTCGGCCAGTATCCGTACGTCGGCTTCAAGGCGGGCGAATGTCTGCCGATCGGCCGCAATGCGGTGAAGGACGGCGGCTTTCGCGTGACCGTGGCGGGCAAGCGCTACGGCAAGGGCTCATCGCGAGAATCGAGCCCGCTCGCGGAATTGTCGGCGGGCATCCGGCTGATCGTTGCAGAGAGCTTCGAGCGCATCTATCAGCAGAACTGCGACAACATCGGCATTCTGACCACGACGGATTTTTCCGTGCTCGATCGCCTGCTAGCGGGCGAAGCGGTGCCGATCGACGAGTTCCTGAAAGGCCGCGACGCGCTCACCCAGCAGATCATCCGCAGCGGCGGCTTGCTCGCGTATAGCAAGTTCGCGGACTGGCCCGCGCCGCGAGAGCGCACGAGCGTTGCCCCGAACGACGCGCCGGGCGCCGAGCCGAAAACGCTGGTCGAGAAAATCATCGACCGTCATCTGCATCCCGGCACCGCGAGCGCGCAGCGCGGCGACGGCGTGTTCATCGCCGCCGACTGGCGCTTCGGCCACGACTATTTCACCGGCATGTGCGCGCATCTGATGCATCGCGCGTTCGGCAAGCCTGCGCCGCTGCATGCGCCCGATCACATCATCGCTTTCCAGGACCATCTGGTGCTCGCGCCCCAAAGCATCCCGCACGTGCGCGACGGTCTGCTGCTGGGCGTCGCGAATCTGATGGAAGGCCATACATCGTTTTCGCGCGACTACCCGGTGCGCTCGCACGGCGCGCTCGATGGCGTGCCCGGCTCCGAGGGCATCTGTCATGCGTTGATGGCCGAGCAATACGCGCTGCCGGGGCAGGTTGCGTGCGGCACCGATTCGCATACGCCGCATTCGGGCGCGCTCGGCTGCCTCGCGTTCGGTGCGGGCGCGACCGAAATCGCCAATAGCTGGGTCACGGGCTACGTGCGCTGCAAGGTGCCGGAGACGCTGCGCATCGAGATCGACGGCCGGTTGCGCGATGGCGTGACCGCGAAAGACGTCGTGCTGCATCTGTTGCGGATGGAAGCGATCCGCTCGGGCGGCGCGATCGGCCTCGTGTTCGAATACGGCGGCGCGGCGGTCCGCGCGATGTCGATCGACGAACGCGCGACGCTGACCAACATGGTCGCGGAGCTCGGCGGTTTCACCGGCATCGTCGAGCCGGACGAGCGTACGGTCGCGTTCCTGAAGGAGCGGCGCGGCGTCGATTTCGTGCTGGAAGGCTGGATGAAAAGCGATGCGGGCGCGACCTATCGCGACACGATTCATATCGATGCGAACGCGATCGAACCGATGCTCGCGCGGCCGGGCGATCCCGGCAACGGCGTGGCGGCGCCGCGGCTCGAACAGGACGTCGCGATCGATATCGCGTACGGCGGTTCGTGCACCGCGGGCAAGCGCGAGGACTTCGATTTCTATCATGAGGTGCTGCGCTGGGGCGTCGAGCACGGCTTGCGCGTGCCCGAGCGCACGCGTCTGTATCTGCAATTCGGCACGATGGCGGTGCGCGCGTATTGCGAGGAGCAGGGCTATCTGCCGGTGTTCGAGCGCGCGGGCGTGACGCTCGTGATGCCTGGCTGCGGCTCGTGTGCGAACTGCGGACCGGGACAATCGGCCAACCCGGACGAGGTGACGATCAGCGCGATCAACCGCAATTTCCCTGGCCGTTCGGGGCCGGGCGACGTGTGGCTCGCGAGCCCGTACACGGTCGCGGCGAGCGCGCTGGCCGGGAAAATCACCACGTTCGAACAATTGCAGCGCGCGCACGGCTAGAATGCTGGCCGAACTCCGGCCGGGGCAACGTGGCGCGTGCGACGCGCGACCAAACGCAAGGCCGGCATCGGACTGGCCGCGGCGAGCGATCAGCGCCGCCGTAAAAGCAGTCGCAACAGAAGGAGACAGACAACATGGCATCCCCCGATCACGCGGAGTCCGTCGCGCGCAGCGGCGGCAACGCGGCGCATTCCACCGACGCGGCCGGCAGCGCCCGCAGCACCGCCGCTCAGGCGGCGGGCCATGCAGCGCTCGACGCCGGCAGCATTTCGGCACGCCTCGACCGCTTGCCCGCCACGCGCTCCATCTGGAAGCTCGTGGTGCTGCTGAGCCTCGGCTTCTTCTTCGAACTCTACGATCTGCTGTATTCCGGCTATGTCGCGCCGGGCCTCGTGAAAAGCGGTCTGCTGACCGCGACCACGCGCGGCCTGTTCGGCTCGACCGGCGTCGCGAGTTTCATCGCCGCGCTGTTCAGCGGCCTGTTTATCGGCACGATTGCGTGCGGTTTCCTCGCGGATCGCTTCGGGCGGCGCGCGGTATTCACGTGGTCGCTGCTTTGGTATACCGCGGCGAACGTGGTGATGGCGTTCCAGGAGACCGCGACGGGCCTCAATGTCTGGCGCTTCATCGCAGGTGTCGGCATCGGCGTCGAGCTGGTGACGATCGGCACTTACATCTCCGAGCTGGTGCCCAAGCAGATTCGTGGCCGCGCGTTCGCGTGCGAGCAGGCGGTCGGTTTCACGGCGGTGCCGGTGGTCGCGTTTCTGTCGTTTCTGCTGGTGCCGCGAACGCCGTTCGGTCTGGACGGCTGGCGTTGGGTCGTGCTGATCGGCGCGCACGGCGCGCTATTCGTCTGGTGGATTCGCCGCGCGCTGCCGGAAAGCCCGCGTTGGCTCGCGCAGCAAGGACGTCTCGCCGAAGCCGACCGTGTGATGACCGCGCTCGAGGCGAAGGTACGCCACGAATACGGCCGCGAGTTGCCACCGCCGGCGCCGCCGGTGGCGGTCGCACCGCGCGGCAGCTTCCGCGACATGTGGGTGCCGCCGTATCGCAGCCGCACGCTGATGATGACGATCTTCAATGTCTTCCAGACGGTCGGTTTCTATGGCTTCGCGAATTGGGTGCCGACGCTGCTGATCAAGCAGGGCATCACGATCACGACGAGCCTGATGTATTCGAGCGTGATCGCGTTGGCTGCGCCGATCGGTCCGATCATCGGGCTGTTTATCGGCGATCGCTTCGAGCGCAAGACGGTGATCGTCGTGATGGCCGGCGTCAATATCGTGTGCGGGTTGTGGTTCAGTCAGGCATCGGGTGCGGTGCTGCTGGTGAGCTTGGGGGTGTGCCTGACACTGGCCGGCAACATCATTTCGTATAGTTATCACGCGTACCAGACCGAACTGTTTCCGACCAGCATCCGCGCTCGCGCGGTCGGCTTCGTCTACTCGTGGAGCCGCTTTTCAGCGATTTTCACGGCCTTTCTGATTGCGGCCGTGTTGCGCTACTTCGGCACGACTGGCGTGTTCGTGTTCATCGCCGGTGCGATGTTCATCGTGATGCTGGCGATCGGTTTGATGGGGCCGCGTACAAAAGGGCTTGAGCTGGAAAAAATCTCGAGATAGAAGGGCGATGGTATTTGTACATCATCGACCCGGAGGTCGGTTAAGAATGGAGGCGAGCCGACAGACAGTTGATTAGCACGATCCGGCCGGCACTCTGAAAAAATCAGCCGACATGGTATGTAGTGAAACGGAAGTACCAGACCTTTCACTTTGGAAGATCTATAAAAAGAACGTGTAGAAGCAATCGGAGTTCCATGAGCGAATCCGGCTCTTTTCCGCTCCGATAAATCTCCCATCCCAATACGTCTATTGCCTGCGGGTAGCGGTCTGCCAGAACGATGTCGCACGCTTGTCTAAAGGAGACCGCGACGCAGGTAAAACAGTGAGGAGATGGAAGACCATGAAGAACAACAGCAATGCTGAGAAGTCGATCGCGTTGGTGGTAGGCAGCCTCGTTTGAGTATCGTCCGCATTGGCCCGGACGCTTCCGAAAAGCGGCGTCGTCGAAGCGACCTACACGGCGGCAGGTTCAGATGTGAGGGACATCAGCGTTACCGGCGACGACGCTGTCTACCTGTTCGAATCGACACTATTGCTAGCTAACAATCCTGTTTCGCCGTAATGCAGAACGTCATCGCGCGCTGTGCAGAGGTCGGCTTGAGCGGGGCGACTGCTACCGGTTACTGCGTATACGCGGACAAGGACGGCGATAAGTTCATTGAGTCATTTACATATCAGGTTGGCGAGACAAAAGGAAAGAGTACGCTTGGGTCCGGTACTGGGAAATATTCTCACCTCCTTGCTGACGGCTGGAATGAGCGGCGGTGCGACGAAAGAAGTGGAGGATTGAAAATGAGCGACCAGGGTAGTAAGGACGCGGACTCCCACCAATGTTCCCATGATCACCACACGAATCCGGACGCTTCTGCGCCCGAAGGCCATGCCGGGCACGAGCACGATAATGTCCATGCGACTCCCACCACGGCCGCGCCATTGAAGGATCCGGTGTGCGGCATGACGATTACAGGAGCATCGCAATTCCATAGCGAACACGATGGAGTCGAGTACTTCTTTTGCAGTGAGTCGTGCCGGAGGAAGTTTCAGGCTGAGCCTCAGAAGTACGTTGCGCCCGCACCCGTGAAAGTGGCAGCCGCCCCAGAAGGCACCATTTACACGTGCCCGATGCACCCCGAAATTCGCCAGGACCACCCGGGCAATTGCCCAAAATGCGGCATGGCTCTGGAGCCCGTCATTCCAGGGTTGGACGAGCAAGAGAATCCTGAGCTCGTTGACTTCCGCCATCGCTTCTGGTGGACGCTGCCACTGACGGCTGTGGTGTTCTTTTTGGCCATGTTTGGGCATCTCTTCGGCTGGATGAAAGCGTCTACCCAGAGTTGGGTGGAATGGGTTCTCTCCACTCCCGTTGTCCTCTGGGCTGGCCTGCCGTTCTTTCAGCGCTGCGTGCAGTCATTCATTAATCGCAGCCCCAACATGTGGACGTTGATTGGGCTGGGCACTGGCGCTGCCTATCTCTACAGCGTCATCGCGACGGTTGCGCCTGATGTCTTTCCGGCAACCTTCACGGCCCACGGGCGAATAGGGGTGTACTTCGAAGCTGCGGCGGTCATCATCTCGTTGACGCTGGTCGGACAGCTACTGGAATTGAGAGCGCGCTCGCAGACTTCGGCTGCTATCAAATCGCTGCTCGGCCTTGCACCGAAGACCGCCCGGCGTATCAACCAGGACGGCAGCGAGGAAGATGTGCCACTCGTCCACGTACATGTTGGCGACCTGCTTCGAGTCCGGCCTGGCGAAAAGGTGCCGGTCGACGGCCTTGTGACCGAAGGTTCGAGCGCGCTGGATGAGTCGATGATTACCGGCGAGCCGATTCCAGTGATCAGGCGTGTTGGCGACCACGTGATCGGCGCCACGATGAACACCTCGGGGAGCCTCGTCATCAAATCGGAGAAAGTCGGCTCTCAAACGGTTTTGTCCCAAATCGTTCAGATGGTCGCTCAGGCACAACGCTCCAGGGCACCGATGCAGAGGATGGCCGACAAGGTAGCGGGAGTCTTTGTTCTGGCGGTGATTGGTATTTCACTACTCACCTTCTTCGTCTGGGGCTTCTTCGGCCCTCAGCCGAGCTGGGTGTATGGTCTTGTCAACGCGGTGGCCGTCCTCATCATTGCTTGTCCGTGCGCTCTTGGCCTTGCAACCCCAATGTCCATCATGGTGGCGAGTGGCAAAGGTGCATCGAACGGTGTGCTGTTTCGTGATGCTGCGGCGATCGAGCATCTGCGCAAAGTCGATACGCTAATCGTTGACAAGACTGGCACCCTGACAGAGGGGCGACCGACGTTCGAGCGCGGTATCGGGACAAACGGTCTCGCGGAAGACGAAGTGCTCCGGTTGGCGGCAAGCCTGGACCAAGGCAGCGAGCATCCTCTCGCGGCGACTATCGTCGAGGCGGCTCGTCGGCGAGGTCTTGCACTCGAGAAGGCGGAGCAGTTCGAGTCTGGAAGCGGCATTGGGGTGCGAGGCATTGTTGGAGGCAGGCAACTCGCACTCGGCAACACGGCATTAATGCAAGCGGAGGGGATTGCGACGGCCGCTCTGGCCAGCGATGGTGACGCGTTACGCGCCGAGGGCGCCAGCGTAATGTATCTGGCCGTTGACGGAGAGCTCGCAGGGATTCTCGCGTTATCGGATCCAGTGAAGGCGACTACGCCGGAAGCCGTTGCCAGGCTCAAGGAAGAAGGCATCCACGTCGTGATGGCTACAGGCGACGGCGTTGCGACGGCGAAGGCCGTGGCCGCCAAACTGGGCATCAAGGAATTCCATGGGGAGGTAAAGCCGGCCGATAAGCTGGCTTTGGTGTCGAAACTCCAACAGGACGGCAAGGTCGTCGCAATGGCCGGCGACGGAATCAATGATGCGCCGGCACTCGCCAAGGCCGATGTGGGCATTGCGATGGGAACAGGTACGGATGTCGCGATGAGCAGCGCTCAGGTTACTCTGGTGAAGGGCGATTTGCGCGGCATTGCCCGCGCCAGGAGATTGTCCGAGGCAACCATCCGGAACATGAAGCAAAACCTCGGCTTCGCGTTCGTCTACAACGCGTTGGGCGTTCCCCTGGCCGCGGGGGTGCTGTACGCCCCCACGGGCATGCTGCTGTCGCCCATGGTTGCCGCACTAGCGATGAGCCTCAGCTCCGCATCGGTGGTCGCGAACGCATTGCGCCTCCGGAAGGTGGAGATTTGATGCTTCATCCGCCTAAGACAAAGCTTGTTGCGCCGCAACACCGTAAAGTCCGGACGGCGATGCCGCCGATTGTTGACAGGGCTAAAGACGAAAGGGCTGGAACTCGAGCAAATATTGACATGGCGACGCCCGGCTTTTGAGCCGGGCCGCCGCCATGTGCCGCGTTGGCTTATACGATCGATGGAATGCGCAGTCAGACCGTCGGTCTACTGCAAGGTGCGGTCCAGGGCCGCTTCAGGTCCCGACCGGACGGATCGACAGCGCGTTCTTGACCGAAGTTACGCCGGGTACCCCTTTTGCCACCTCGGTTGCCCGATCGCTCTGTGCCTGAAGCGGTACGCTGCCCTGAAGCGTCACAGCACCGTCGCGGGCGCGAACCGTAATATTGGACGTCGAGATGCTCCTATCTCTCACCAGCGCATTTCGAACCTGACGTTGCAGCGCCCGGTTCGCTGCTTTCATCGACTTGTAATGCGAGCGGGCTTCGGGCGTCGTGGTCGGGGCAGACTCAGGCGCGTTAGCGTTGCTCGCCTGCGCAAAGGCGTGAATCGAACCCGAAATCAGAAGGGCGGTACTGACCAGTCTGACGGCGTGGATTGCTTTCATGCATCTTCTCCTGTCGTTGCAGATCGTTGGGCTACAGACTCAGATATATCGCACCGCGGCCCCGCAATGTTTCCGGGGCGGATCAAATGGCACTATAGGACAATAAAGGGTTAGGTCAAGAAACAATGCAAATCCGGCCAATTGCGCGGACAAGCGACGATTTAGAATACTTCAAATTATGCTGGCGCTCTAATTCCGCTGATAGGATTGCAAATCAAAACCAGGGATTAGTTTTTTTCCGCCTTTAATCATGGATTGCCAATGCCTGATTGACATATTTGGCCATCGACGATGCTGAGACGCCGTCCATGGTGAAGTAGGCAATTCGTCCATGGTCGCAGCCCCGTGCTCGCGGCCGCGATCAGAACAACTGTTGCTGCCCCGACATCAGCGTCGTGAAATCGTCGCGCAGCAACGGCAGAATCGCGTCGGCGACCGGCTGTAATTGCCGTGTCACATAGTGCTCGTAGTCGATCGCCGAGCGCAGCGTTTCGAGCGGCTCGGGGCCGGCCACCGTAATCACGTAGCTGATCCAGCCGCCGTTCTGATATTGCAGCGGACGTCCCTGCTGGCGATTGAACTCATCGGCGACGCGTGCCGCGCGCACATGCGGCGGCACGTTGCGCTCGTAGGCGTCGATCGGTCTGCGCAGCTGCTTGCGATAAACGAGCTGATCGTCGAGCCGGCCCGCGAGCGTATCGAGCACGTAGTCGCGCACGTAATCCTGATACGGCTGCTGCTTGAAGATGCGCCGATACAGTTCCTGCTGAAACTGCTGCGCAAGCGGCGTCCAATCGGTGCGCACGGTTTCGAGACCTTTGTAGACCACGTCCTCGTGCCCGTCAGGCAATACCGTAAGGCCTGCGTAGCGTTTCTTGCTGCCTTCCTCGGCACCGCGCACCGTCGGCATGAAAAAGCGCCGGTAGTGCCGCTCGAATTGCAGTTCCAACGCACTGTCGATACCGAAGCGCGCCTGCAGCTTCTGCCGCCACGCTGCATTGATATGTTCGACCAGCGCGCGGCCGATGCGCGCGGCCTCTTCCTCGTCGTGCGCGTGCCTGAGCCAGACGAAGGTCGAGTCGGTGTCGCCGTAGATCACTTCGTAGCCTTGCGCCTCGATTAGCTCGCGCGTCGTGTGCATGATCTCGTGGCCGCGCATCGTGATCGACGACGCCAGCCGCGGATCGAAGAAGCGGCAGCCGGTCGAGCCGAGCACGCCATAGAACGCGTTCATGATGATCTTCAGCGCCTGCGACAGCGGCTTGTTGTGCTCGCGCTTGGCAGCTTCGCGTGCCTGCCAGACCTGCGCGACGATCGACGGCAAGCAGTGACGGGTGCGTGAGAAGCGCGCGCCGAGAAAGCCCGGCACCGCGTGCGCGTCGTCGGGATGCAGCATGCCTTCGACGAGGCCGAGCGGGTCGATCAGAAACGTGCGAATGATCGACGGGTACAGGCTCTTGTAGTCGAGCACGAGCACCGAATCGTAGAGGCCGGGCCGCGAATCCATCACGAAGCCGCCGGGGCTTGCCGCGCCGGCCACGTCGCCGAGATTCGGCGCGACATAGCCTTGCCGATGCATGCGCGGCATGTACAGATGCGTGAATGCCGCGACCGAGCCGCCGCTGCGATCGGCGGGCAGGCCGGTCACGGTCGCGCGTTCGAGCAGGAACGGCAGCAGC
The DNA here is from genome assembly GCF_050436725.1 of Paraburkholderia sp. JPY465. Taxonomy (NCBI): domain Bacteria; kingdom Pseudomonadati; phylum Pseudomonadota; class Betaproteobacteria; order Burkholderiales; family Burkholderiaceae; genus Paraburkholderia; species Paraburkholderia sp. JPY465. The sequence continues at coordinate 605,363 of NZ_JBNDMT010000002.1, read as the reverse complement.
TCGGTCTTCGCGAAGATGCGCGTGACGAGCTCGCAGTCCTTCAGGTTGTAGCGCGCGAGCGCGGGCTTGTCTTCGTCGAAGCGGCGTTGGATTTCGTCCATGCGCTGATACGGATTGTCGATCGCCTTGCCTTCGCCCAGCACCGAACGCGACACGTATTCGAGGCTGAACGACGGAAAGCTCCACGTCGCCGAACGCAATGCCTCGATGCCGTCGATGACCCAACGGCCCGCCACGCCCGCGAAAAAGTGATTGCGCGTGACACCGTGTTCGCGCCACTCCATCACCGCGCCGCCGCGGCCGATGCGCAGCGGCACGCGATACTGCTCGGCATGCTGTTGCAGCACCTTCAGATCGAACTGCACCAGGTTCCAGCCGATGATCGCATCGGGATCGTGCCGCTCCATCCACTCGATCAGTTTTTCGAGCAGTTGCGCGCGCGTTTCGCAGTATTCGAGCTTGAAGTCGAGCGCGTCGGCAGCGTTGCCGTTCGGCGGCCCGAGCATATACACCTGCCGCTCGCCGCAGCCTTCGAGCGCGATCGAATAAAGCTCGGCATGCGCGCTCGTTTCGATGTCGAGCGATACGAGCTTCAACGGCGGACGATATCCGTTGGCCGGTTTGAGCTCGCCATCGAGCCAGGGGCCATGGTTCTGCGGCACGCCGCTGAACCACACCGGCGCGGTGATGAAGCGCTCCATCATGTAGCGCTCGGGGGGCTGGATATCGGCTTCGTAGACATCGACGCCGCCTTCTCGGAGGCGCTTCTCGAAGCCCTTCAATTGCCGGTATTGCGCACAGTAAAGCCCGCTGACCGACCGATGCTGGAAGTCGTGCAATTCGAGCGGACGCAGATCGAGCGGCGCGTCGCGGCGCAGGATCGTTTCGGCGCGTTCGCGATGTTCGGCCGGAATGAAGGCAACCGACGGCTGGGGGCGCAGACGGATGTGGCGCGGCCCGCTGTCCGTCGCCAGCCAGAACTCGATTTCCGTGCCGGCGGGCGTGTCCCGCCAATGCCGGGTCAAAATGAAACCCTGCTCGAACTCAGTCAAACTTCCACCTTTTAAGCGGCGCAATTGCCTTGCGCGATTTTACCGCCGCGGGCAGTGACTTTGAGCGGGCAAAGAAAAGGGCGCTTCGCATTGAAGCGCCCCAACCAGCACGGCTTTGTTTGTTCGAAGCCGGTTCAGTTCGCTCCCGGTCGCTCAGGCTTCGAGCGCCAGCGTCGCAAACGTGGCGAGCCAGTGCTCGCCCATGTAGTCGCCGGCCACATGCGGCAGCGCGCAGCGCAGATGACGTTCGGCCGCGTCGAACAGCACGGTGCGACGCACGTCGCCGGCGGGCAGTGCACGCGCGAGCGCACGCTGGCACCACGCGCGGCTCAGATTGAGGCCGTCCAGATGCGCAATCTTGCCGTCGCTGCGATCGGTAACGGTGACGGGCTCGAACAGCGTCGCCGGCTTCTTCGCGCCGAGATCCGGCAGGAAGCGTCCGAACCAGTCGGCGAACTGCGCGGACGGCAACACGCGCCGCATCAGCTCCGCTTCCATCAGCGACGGCGACAGGAACTCGTCGCCGGCCGGCTCCCACGCCTGACAAGCGACGTCGTCCAGATACCAGCGCTCCGCGGTGCTGACGATCAGCGCTTCGAGCGATTCGCGCGAGGTATGCCGCGCGAAATCGAGTGTCAGTGCGAGTGCGAACGCCATGTTGAAGTGCGTGCCGACGCGCAGCGGATAGGTCGCTTTAGGCAGGAACTCCTCGAAACGTTCGACGAAGGTCTCGGTGAGCGGCGCGAACGTCTTCGACCAGCGCGCGGCTTCGGAGATTTTCATCGACTGCAGCTGCGCGCTGAGCGCGAGCAGCCACGCCCAGCCATACGGCCGCTCGAAGCCGCGGTTGTGCGGCAGGTCCAGATACGCGAGTTCGCCGGCGACCTTCGCCTCGGTGAAATGCTCGTCGACCACCGCGACGATGCGCGCGGCCTCGGGCAGATCCGGGAAGCGTTCGAGCAGATGCAGGATCAACCAGTAGCCGTGCACACACGAATGCCAGTCGTAGCTACCGTAGAAGATCGGATGCAAGGCGCGCGGCCCCAGCACGTCTTGCGGTCCTGCGAGCGAGTGCGTGAGCTTGTTCGGGTATTCGCGCGTGAGATGAGCGAGCGCGACATTGGCGAATTTCGACGCGAATTCGCGGGTGAGCTGGGTGGTCATCGACGGCTCCTCGGAAGCGGGATACGAACAGGTACAACAGTATGGTGTTGGCGATCAGCAATAGTAAAGCGGTCGGCTATTGCGCCTCGATCACGCCGATCGCACCGAGTATCGCCGGGTTGCCGTTGAACTGATGCACGATCGGCGGCGCGTGCCCGAAGCGCTCAGCCCGTGTTGATTCCCTCCGACGTCAACTGCCGCAACTGCTCCAGCAGCTTGACCGCCGGACTCGGCAGGATGCCCTGGCGCCGCCGGAACGCGGTCAACGTGCGCCGCCCGACCACACCCGGCACGCCGAGCGTATCGAACACGCCGGCTTTGCTTTCGGTCACGTACATCGTCGACGCCATCCAGCTCAGAAAGCCCGAACGCGCGACCAGGCTCTTCAGCGCCGTGACCGAGCGCGTTTCGACGACGACGTTCGGCAGACCCAGCCCGCGCTCGGCAAACACGCTCTGCATGTGCTCGAACGGCCCGGTGCCGCGCGGCGGAATCGCCCAGCGCTCGCCCAGCGTGTCGGCGAGCGTGAGGTCGGGCTTGCCGCGCAGCGGATGATCGAGCGCGGCGACCACGTAGCTCGCATCTTCCCAGCGGCAATCGGCGATCGCGGTGATCTCGTCGGTGTCGGGCACGGCCATGCTGAGCGCGAGATCGATCTGACGTTTGACGAGCGCATCGGCGAGCCGGTCCCACACCCCCTCGATGATCTCAACGCGCAGGTTCGGCCACTTCGTCAACACGCCGCTGACCGCGAGCGGCAACAACAGGCTCGCGATGCTGCCCACCGCGCCGACGCGGATCGTGCCGCGTGCGAGGCCGCGCATCGCGTCGATTTCCTCGCGCGCCTGTTCGGCTTCGCGTTGCAACAGGATCGCGTGCGGCAGCAGTGCTTCGCCGACCGCGGTCAGATGCATGCCGCGCGAGTGCCGCTCGAACAGTGGCGCGCCGACCTGTTCCTCGAGACGGCGGATGGTCCGGCTCAGCGCCGGCTGTGTGATGTGCAGCGCTTCGGCGGCGCGTCCGAGGCTGCCGCTCTCGACGATCACCGCGAACGCCTGCAGTTGTTGAAGGTTGTAAGTCATGCCGAAAGGTAATGCCTTTTAGCGAATTAGGCAATTTTCGGTTACCCCAGTGGCCGTGATAATGGCCTGTCGATTTTTCGCGCTCATCACACAGGAGACCTCGCATGACAGGCAGCGCGCCGCAGCACAAGCCAGCACACACAATAGAGCAGGGCAGCCAATGGACCGTACGCGACGCGGTCATCGACTTCGCGCGCCGCGTCGGCATGACGTCGATCTTCGCGAACCCCGGCTCGACCGAGCTGCCGATGTTCCGCGATTTCCCCGCTGATTTCCGCTATGTGCTCGGTCTTCAGGAAGCTGTCGTGGTCGGCATGGCCGACGGCTACGCGCAGGCCACCGGCAACGCGGCGCTCGTGAACCTGCATTCGGCGGCGGGCGTCGGCAACGCGATGGGCAATATCTTCACCGCGTTTCGCAACCGCACGCCGCTCGTCGTCACCGCGGGTCAGCAGGCCCGCTCGATCCTGCCGTTCGATCCGTTCCTCGCCGCGACCCAGGCGACCGAATTGCCGAAGCCCTACGTGAAATGGAGCATAGAGCCGGCCCGCGAGCAGGACGTGCCGCTCGCGATCGCGCGCGCGTACGCGATCGCGATGCAGGAGCCGCGCGGCCCGGTGTTCGTATCGATCCCCGCCGACGACTGGGATCAGCCGGCCGAGCGGGTGGCCGATCGCGAGGTCGCGCACATCATGCGTCCCGATCCGGCGATGCTTGAGCGCATCGGCGCGGTGCTCGATGCGTGCGAGCGGCCCGCATTCGTGGTCGGCGGCGCGGTCGATCGCGCGGGTGCGGCGGCGGAAGTCGTCCGGCTCGCGGAGCGGCATGCCGCGCGCGTCTACGTCGCACCGATGACCGGGCGTTGCAGCTTCCCCGAAACGCATCGGCTGTTCGCGGGCTTTTTGCCGGCGATGCGCGAGCGCATCGTCGAGATGCTCGGCGCGCACGACGCGATCTTCGTGATCGGCGCGCCCGCCTTCACGTATCACGTCGAAGGCAGCGGTCCGCATGTGCCGCCGGGCTCGCGGCTGTGCCAGTTGATCGACGATCCGGGCGTCGCGGCGTGGACGCCGCAAGGCATCGCCGCGGTCGGCAACATGCGGCTCGGTGTGCAGGACCTGCTTGCGCGCGCCGCGCCCAGAGCGCGCGAGTTGCCCGCGCCGCGCGCCGTGGCGCCGCGTGCGCTGCCGCCGGCGCCAGGCGCGCGGATGTCGGTCGCATTCGCGTTGCAAACACTCGCCGAAGTGCGCGATCCCGATGGCATCGTCGTCGAGGAAGCGCCGAGCTCGCGCCCCGTCATGCAGACCTATCTGCCGATCGCGCGCCCCGGCACTTTCATGACGATGGACAGCGGCGGCCTCGGCTACGGCATGCCTGCGGCGGTCGGCGTCGCGCTCGCGCGGCCGGGCGAGCGCGTGATCGCGCTGATCGGCGACGGTTCGAGCATGTACTCGATCCAGGCGATCTGGAGCGCGGCGCAGATGCAGTTGCCGATCACGTACGTGATCCTGAACAACACGCGCTACGCGGCGCTGCAGGATTTCGCGCCGGTGTTCGGCTTCGCGCCGAACGAGACCGTGCAGGGCACGGATCTGCCGGGGCTCGACTTCGTGACGATCGCGGCGGGCATGGGATGCCCTGGCGTGCGCGTCAGCGAGGCGGCTGAGCTTGCTGGCGTGTTGCGTCGCGCTTTGACCGACGCTGACGGGAAAAGCGGTCCCACGCTCGTCGAGGCGATCGTCGCGTAACGGCATTTCCGATTCACGAAACGAAGAGAGTCCTACGATGAAAAACGTATCGATGCTGGTCGGCGGCGAGCAGTTACAGGCGCGCAACGGCGCGACCTTCGAGCGCCGCAATCCGCTCGACGGCGAAGTCGCGTCGCGCGCGCCGGCCGCAACCGTCGAAGATGCCGTCGCCGCCGTCGATGCGGCCGCTGCCGCCTTTCCGGTGTGGTCCGCGCTCGGGCCGAGCGAGCGCCGCGCGCTGCTGACGAAGGCCGCGCACGCGCTCGAAGCGAAGGCCGACGCGTTCGCCGCCGCAATGGCCGCCGAGACCGGCGCATCGGGCATCTGGGCCGGCTTCAACGTGCATCTCGCGGCGGCCGGGCTGATCGAAGCGGCTGCGCTGACTACGCAGATCGCGGGCGAACTGATTCCGTCCGACGTCCCGGGCAGTCTCGCGATGGGCGTGCGCCAGCCCGCGGGCGTCGTGCTCGGCATCGCGCCGTGGAACGCGCCGGTGATTCTGGCGGTGCGCGCGATCGCGCTGCCGCTCGCATGCGGCAACACGGTCGTGCTGAAGGGCTCGGAGATCTGCCCGGCGACGCACGGCCTGATCATCGAGGCGATGCAGCAGGCGGGTCTGCCGCGCGGCACCGTGAACTTCGTGACCAATGCGCCCGCCGACGCCGCACGCATCGTCGACGCGATGATCGAACACCCGGCCGTGCGGCGCGTGAACTTCACGGGCTCGACGCGAGTGGGCCGCCTGATCGCCGAAACCTGCGCGCGCAATCTGAAGCCCTCGGTGCTCGAACTCGGCGGCAAGGCGCCGCTCGTCGTGCTCGACGACGCCGATATCGGCGCTGCCGTCGATGCGGCCGTGTTCGGCGCGTTCGCCAATTCCGGGCAAATCTGCATGTCGACCGAGCGGATCATCGTCGACGACAGCATCGCCGATGCGTTCGTCGAACGGCTCGCCGCGCGTGCGCGCGCGTTGCCGCTCGGCGATCCGCGCGAGAGGCCGGTCGTGCTCGGCTCGGTGGTCGACATGAGCACCGTCGAGCGCTGCAATGCGCTGATCGACGACGCGCTCGCCAAAGGCGCGACGCTCGTGTGCGGCGGCAAGAGCGAAACCACGTTGATGCCCGCGACGCTGCTCGATCGCGTGACGCCGGACATGCGCATCTATCACGACGAATCGTTCGGCCCGGTCAAGCCGATCGTGCGCGTGCGCGGCGAAGAAGCCGCGATAGCGTGCGCGAACGACAACGAGTACGGCCTGTCGGCGGCGGTGTTCAGCCGTGACACGGCGCGCGCGCTGAACGTCGCGAAGCGCATCGAGTCGGGCATTTGTCACGTGAACGGTCCGACCGTGCACGACGAAGCGCAGATGCCGTTCGGCGGCGTGAAGGCGAGTGGCTTCGGCCGCTTCGGCGGCAAGGCGGGGATCATGGAGTTCACCGATCTGCGCTGGGTCACGCTGCAAACGACGCCGCGTCACTATCCGTTCTAACTGCCGACACCAAAAATCGAACAACGCGCGCGCAGCGCAAACAACGGAGACATGTCGATGAATTACGTTCCTCCCGCTTCGGCCGCGCCCTCGGCCTCGACCGCGCGCGACGATGCGGCGCTCGCCGGCATTGCGCGCGGCGGCAACACGGTCGATATCGGTCATGCGCTCGACGACGACCCCTATACGTTGCTGCAGAAAATCGCGGTGGTGCTCGCGGCGCTGTCGATCGTCGTCGATGGTTTCGACAGCCAGCTGATCGGCTTTGCGATTCCGATGCTGATCAAGGAGTGGGGCATCACGCGCAATGCGTTTGCGCCGGTGGTCGCGGCGGGGCTGATCGGCATGGGGATCGGCTCCGCGTTCGCGGGACTGTTCGCCGATCGCTTCGGACGCCGCTGGGCCGTGATCGGCAGCGTGTTCGTGTTCGGTCTCGCGACCTGCGCGATCAGTCTGGCGCCGAATGTCGCGGCGATTGCGGCGCTGCGCTTTATCGCGGGGCTCGGTATCGGCGGCGCGCTGCCGACGTCGACGACGCTGACCGCCGAGTTCACGCCCGCGCGTTTTCGTACCTTCGCGGTCACGGCGACCATTCTGTGCGTGCCGCTCGGTGGCATGGTCGCGGGACTGTTCGCCGGGCAGGTGCTGCCGGTTTATGGCTGGCGCGGTCTGTTCGTCGCGGGCGGGGTGTTGCCGCTCGTGCTCGGCATCGTGCTCGTCGCCGCGCTGCCGGAATCGCCGCGCTTTATGGCGCGCCGTCCGCATCGCTGGCCAGAACTCGCGAAGCTGCTGCGGCGCATGGCGCGCGACGTGTCGGCCGATGCGAGCTTTACCGACGTGCGCGAACAAAGCGCCGAGAAACACGTCGGCTTCACCGCGCTGTTTCGCGACGGCCGTTCGCGCGACACCGTCGCGATCTGGGGCGCGTTCCTCATGTGCCTGCTCGCGGTATACGCGGCATTCAGCTGGCTGCCGTCGATGCTGACGAGCGAGGGTTTGAGCGTGTCGCTCGCGGGCTATGGCCTGAGCGCGTACAACCTCGGCGGCGTAATCGGCGCGGTGCTGTGCGCGCTGGCGATCGGGCGCTACGGCTCGCGCTGGCCGCTGCTGCTGTGCTGCGCGGGCGGCGTCGCGAGCGCATGGATGCTGCTCGGCGTCAGCGCGACGCGGCATACGGCGTTGATGATCGTCGGTCTCGGCTTGCACGGGCTGTTCGTCAATGCGGTGCAATCGACGATGTACGCGCTGTGCGCCTACGTTTATCCGACCGGCGTGCGAGCAACGGGCACCGCGTCGGCACTCGCGGTCGGCCGCGTCGGCGCGATTCTGAGCGCGTTCGCGGGCGCCGCGGTGATCACGGCCGGCGGCGCATCGGGCTATCTGCTGATGCTCGGTATCGCGATGGTCGTCGTGCTGATCGCGCTGGCGGTAGTGCAGCGGCATATTCCGCGGCGAAGCGCCGCGACCGCGCGCTGATCGATGCGGCGGGGGCCGTCGCGATGCCCCGGCTTACGTAGCGACGCTATCAACCTCGTTGGATATAAACGGGCAATGCCACCGCATTCGCGGCCGGATCGCCGGCTGCATCGGTCGGCAAATATTGCGTCTGGAACGCGGTAAACATCGCGGCAAATCCATCGGCGCGCTGCACGATCACTGCGCCGTCCTGGAACGCGCCGTTTTCGTTGTAGTGCGGCCCTCGCGGATTGCCCTGATTCATGTGGGTTTCGTGAAGACCGTCCTTCTTCGGCAGAAACAGAAAGCCGAACCCATAGACGACGATGCCTGCGGTCGTCGGTGTCCAGAAATCGCGGTTATGCAACTGACCGCTGCCGTTGTCGTAAGGCAGGCTTTGCGACGGCTTGCTTTCGTCGATGGTCAGGATTTCGTCGACGATGTCGTTGACGTCGGCGCGATTGCCGTTCTGATCTTCGTAGGGGACTGGCCGCATGCGGTGAATGTCGAGCAGGCTGCTGTCCTGGAAGTAATCGAGCCGCGGAAAGCCGCTGGTGTAGAGGCCGAGGTTCAGGGCCTGCAGTTTCGCGGTGAGCGGATCGGCGAAGTTCAGATCGGCATAGAAGTACACGTCGTCGTTACCGCTTGCGCCCGGTTGCGTCGACGCCGAATTGACGACGATATTGAATGGCGTGTTGTCGTTGCCGGTAACCGTAATCACATAGTGCGGACTGCCCACGTACGAATCTTTGAAAGGCGCCGCGCGCAGCAGTTTTCCCTTGAACATGCAGTATTCGTTCATGACTGAATGACCTTGTCGAAGTTGACGAACGGAAAGCGAAAGATCAACGAGCGGCTTCGAACCCGGTTGCCCACCGAGCCCATTCGACCAGCACTTCTGTCACATCGTCGGGCCGCTCCATCGTGCACATGTGACCGCTTCGTTCGATCACGCGAAGCTTCGAGCCGCGAATCTGCGCGTGCATCTCCTCGTGACGCGCCAACGGACTCCATTTGTCATCGCGGCCGCACACGATCATCGTTGGGCACGCGATGTCGCGAAGCAGAGCGGTCGCATCGGGACGATCCAGCAACGCGCGGATCTGCGCCGCGAATTTATCTGGCGTGCTTCGCTCGATCATGTCGAGCACCGCCTCGTAGACGGGCTCATCGTGGCGATCGGCGTTGACCATGCCGGGCGCCCACTCGTTGCCCATCGCGCGCATGCCTTTCGTGCGCGCGAGTTCGAGCAGCCTCAGCCGCTGCGCGCGCTCGCTTTCGCCGGCCTCGCCGGCGGGCCGCGGCGTGCAGCCGGTGTCGAGCAACGCGAGCCCGGCGACGCGTTGCGGTGCGCGCCGGAACACTTCGAGCGCGACCCGTCCTCCCATCGAATGACCCGCGACCAGCAGGCGGTCTCCCGAAACCGACTCGAGCACGTGTTCGGCCATCGCGCCGAGCGAGTCGCGCATGCCGTAGTCGGGCACGAAGCAGTCGCCGATCGCGCCAAGCGCGCCGCGCTGATCGGCCCACACTGCGTCATCGCAGAGCAGTCCAGGGAGCAAAACGATGTGGTGGGTCATGGGTGGGTCCTGTGATGCGTTGAACGGATAAAAGAAATGACACGCTGTACGACGCGATCGTCGCATGCTCATTCATCCGCCTTACCATAGCATGCCCATCTGCCGCGCGGTCGCATCGATCGCCGCTTTTGCCTTCGCGACGATTTGGTCGATTTCCGGCCGGCTGATCACGAGCGGAGGCGACAGCAACATCCGGTCGCCGCTCGCGCGCATGATCAGATTGCCGTTGAAGCAGAAGTCGCGGCATAGCGCGCCGACATCGCCGCCATTCGCAAAGCGCTTGCGCTCGAGCGGCTTCTCGGCGAGTTGCACGCCCGCCACGAGGCCCGCGCCGCTGATCTCGCCAACGACAGGATGAGTGGCGAAGGTCTCACGCAGTCTCTTCTGAAAATACGGACCAGTATCCGCTTTGACGCGTTCGACGATCTTCTCGTCGCGCAGCAGTTTCAGATTGGCAAGCGCGACGGCCGCCGCGACCGGATGCCCGGAGTAGGTCAGGCCATGATTGAAGTCGCCGTTGTCGATCAGTGCGCGGGCGATGCGATCATGCAGGCCGACCGCTCCCATCGGCACGTAACCGCTCGTGAGTCCCTTCGCGAGCGTGATCAGGTCCGGCTCGAAGCCGAAGTGCTGATGCGCGAACCATTCGCCGGTTCGGCCGAAGCCGCCGATCACTTCGTCCGCGACGAGCAGCACGTCGTACTTGCGGCAAATGCGCTCGATTTCCGGCCAATAAGTGTCGGCCGGAAAGATCACGCCGCCCGCTCCCTGGAAAGGCTCACCGATAAACGCGGCGACATTGTCGGCACCGAGTTCGAGAATTTTCGCTTCCAGCTGCCGCGCACGAGCGACCGCGAATTCTTCCGGCGACTGACCGCTTGCCGCTTCGCCGAAGAAATAAGGCTGATCGATATGCACGATGTTCTCGACTTTCGACGGCATCTGTTCATGCATATACGCCATGCCGCCGAGCGTGCCGCCCGCGATCGTCGACCCGTGATAAGCGTTCTTGCGCGCGATGACGAACTTCTTCGCGCTCTGGCGTTGCGTCGCCCAGTATTGATGGACGATGCGCAGTACGGTGTCGTTGCCTTCCGAACCGCTGTTGCAGTAGAAGAAGTGATTGAATGGCGCGGGCGCCAGCTCGGCGAGCAGCGCCGACAGTTCGATCACCGGCGGATGCGTCGTCTTGAAGAACGTGTTGTAGTACGGCAGTTCCTGCATCTGCCGGAAGGCGGCGTCGGCGAGTTCATGGCGTCCGTAGCCGACGTTCACGCACCACAGTCCCGCCATGCCATCGATGATCTTGTTGCCGTCCGAGTCCCACAGGTACACGCCTTGCGCCTTGACGATCACGCGAGAGCCCGCGCGATTGAGCGAGCCCATATCCGAGAACGGGTGGATGTGATGCGCGGCATCGAGTGCGCGGTATTCGGCGGTGCTGCGCGATGTGGCTTGCGAGGTCAGCGTGTCTATCGCGCCGCCAAGCTGCGGTGCATCCTTTTCCGCGTACATTACGTCGTCAGTCTTATAGCTCATACTGCCTCCGTCTTTTCAAGGTTCTCATTGACCGATTGACCATCGGCACTCACACGTGCAGCAGCAAATGCCGGCGTTCCCACGAACTGATCACGCGGAAGAACGCTTCGTATTCGGTCTCTTTCAACGCGAGATACGCGCGGACGAACTGCTCGCCGAGTACTTCGGCAATCGGCTCGCATGCACTCATCAACGTCAGACCCTCTTCGAGATTGCGCGGTAATTGATAAGGCAATGCATAGCCGTCGCTCGCCAGCGGATCGGTCGGGGCGAGCCGTTTCGTGATGCCGAGATAGCCGGCGGCCAGGGTCGCGGCAATCGCCAGATACGGATTGCAATCGACACCCGGAATACGGTTCTCGATGCGGCGCGCGACCGGCGTCGAATGCGGAATGCGAAAGCCCACCGTGCGATTGTCGTAACCCCACGCGACGTTGATCGGCGCGGCAATGAAGCGCGACAGACGCCGGTACGAGTTGATGTACGGCGCGAAGATCGGCATCAGCGCCGGCGTGTATTTCTGCAAACCGGCGATATAGCCGCTGAAAAGCGACGTCGGCTCACCGTCCGCGGCGGTAAACAGGTTGCGGCCGGTTTCCATATCGACGAGGCTCTGATGCATGTGCATCGCCGAGCCCGGCTCTCCTTCCATCGGCTTCGCCATGAAGGTCGCGTACATCTTGTGGCGCAACGCCGCTTCGCGCACGGTGCGCTTGAATAGAAACACGCTGTCCGCGAGTTTGAGCGGATCGCCATGCATGAAATTGATTTCCATCTGCGCGGCGCCGACTTCGTGTATCAGCGTGTCGACTTCGAGTTCCTGCACGTCGCAGTACTCGTAGATGTCTTCGAACAGCGGATCGAATTCGTTGACCGCTTCGATCGAATACGCCTGGCGTCCGGTTTCCGCGCGACCCGTACGTCCGACCGGCGGTTGCAGCGGCAGGTCGGGATCGCGGTTCATATCGACTAAATAGAACTCGAGTTCCGGCGCGATCACGGGTTTCCAGCCGCGCGCCTTGTATAGATCGAGCACGCGGCGCAACACGCAGCGCGGCGAGATTTCGACCGGCGTGCCGTCGAAATGAACGCAGTCGTGGATCACCTGCGCGGTCGGGTCGACTGCCCACGGAATCATCCGGATCGTGCTCGCGTCGGGGACGCACACCATGTCGGGATCGGTGACGCCGGTCAGCGAATCGCTTTGCGGATAGTCGCCGGTCACGGTCTGAATCATCACCGCCTGCGGCAGACGCATCGATTCGCCCGACTCGAACTTGCTGCGCGGAATGATCTTGCCGCGCGCGATGCCGGCCATGTCCGGAATAATTGCTTCGATTTCGGTGACGTGATGCTTTTTCAGAAAATCGTCGATGTCATGCATGATTTTTCTCTCTGTTTTGATCCGCAACCTGGGTCACGCGTGCAGGGATTCGTGTATTCATGCGCTCGCGACAGGCGTCGCCGAACGCGCGAAATATCGCGGTCGATAACGCGTCGTCCGCGTGTCTCCATTCCGGATGCCATTGCACGCCGAGCGCGAATGCGCGGGCGTCGCTGACGCTGATTGCTTCGATCAGGCCGTCCGCCGCGAGTGCTTCGACCTGGAGGCCTGCGCCGAGTCGTGCAATGCCCTGAGCGTGCAATGAATTCACCCGCGCTTCGTGGGCGCCGCCCGCAAGGCGCTGCAACATGCCACCGCGCGTCAGCACGATCGAATGCGACGTGGCGTATTGCACGTCGAGCGAGTCGTCCTTGTTCTCGCGATGGTCGTTCAGCCCGCCGACCGCATGAATGCTTTGATGCAAGGTGCCGCCGAATGCCACGTTCATTTCCTGCAAACCGCGGCAGATGGCGAGAACCGGTACGCCCGCCGCAACCGCCGCGCGGATTAGGGGAAGCGTGGTTGCATCGCGCGCAGGGTCGTGCAATGTATCGGGCTCGCTCGAGGTGCCGCCGTAACGGTGCGGCTCGACGTTCGAATAGCTGCCGGTGAATAGCAAGCCGTCGACGGCGGCGAGCACATCGTCGCTGCACTGGCGTTCACCGAAAGCCGGTACCAGCATCGCAAGCGCGTGCGAGCCCTCGACGATCGCGGCGATGTACTTTTCACCGGCCACGTGCGATGGATGAGCGCCGAGCATCGTTCTATCGGCGGTGATTCCTACTATTGGTTGGTTTCGCATAACGAATAGGCGTGTCGAGCCCACGCCGCACACCACGTAAACGGCGTTAAATAGCGCGCGCGACGAAATGGGAAATCGCGAAGGCGAGCCGACGCCAGAGCGAATCCGCGCAATCACGCACAGCGCTAATCAGATTAGAAGCGGTTCGATTGAATCCGTCGCGATGCGCGGCAATCAGTCAGCGCCGCGCGAACGCAAGCAGACAGCTCGCGAAAACGCGTGCAAATGGACGAATCGAACAGCGAAAAGAGACTTAAGAAGAGAGGCGCTACGGCAGCAGCGAAGCGACTTCGTCTGTGCGCACCGCGATGAACGCGCGTGCGGAGAGGACGTTGCGGCGTCGAACGGAGCGACGCGACAGAACTGTGATGACGGACAGAAAGCGGCGAAACGCAAGGCTGCCGTTGCTGCCGTCGGCGCTGGCGCCGTCAGCGCAAATACAACGCGCCTGACTGCGATTCCAATTCACCAAAGGGCCTCGGACTCTCACGATGACACTCGACTGGCGTAGTTGAGGGTATTGAACGGTCTGTTTCCAATCCAGAGCGGATATTGAAGAAACAGGACGCGGGTTGAGCGAGAAGAAACGGTACGAAACGGTAAAGGCTTAATTCGCAGCGCCGCTCACGCGATCTCCCAATAGCTAGGATATACGAGCTAAAAATGCCGTCAATTTATTTTTGTTTTTGGCAAAACGGCATCAAGTTTGATGCCGTCTGATTTGTCTGCTATTCGTTCACTCTGCGAGGCGAGCGCGCACTGTGTATTCGCCTTCGTTGCCTTTGTCTTCGAGCATGTGCGCCATCGCCGTATTGAAGTCGGGTGGCAGTGGCTCGACCGGATAGCCGCGCTTTTCCCATGCGTCGAGTCCGCCCTTAAGGGCTCGCACATGATGGATGTTCTTGCGGTGCATTTGCCTGACGATGCGCTTCGCGGTCGCTTCGTTCGGACACACGCAATAGACGACGATCGGCCGCTTCAGATACTCCGGATGAATCGGATCGGGCGATTCCAGATCGAGCGGCCGTGCGCCGGCAATGCGATGCGATTCCTTTTCGCGCACGGAATGCGGGCGCGCGTCGAGAATCAGCGGCGGTTCGTTCGACTTCATCATCGCGTCGAGCTGATCGGGCGAAATGCGCGCATGCGCAAGCCAGCGGCGAAACTGCAAACGGCGCAGCCAGCGATACAGCAGAACCGCCGCGAAGATCACCGCGAACGTATCGAAGATCGTGCCGCCGTTGCGCCGCACGAACAGCATCAATTGGACGATCTCATCGTGCAAAGCGGCCCCGCCGATGATCCAGACGCTCGCCCACAGCGCCGCACCGACCATGTCCCACAACAAGAACACGCCGACGCCGATCGCGGTCGTGCCGAGCAGCGGCGCGGAAATCAGGCCGAGACCGGGCAGGAACTTCGCGACCGTCAGAATCGGCGCGCCATAGCGCTCATAGGTATTGCGCGCGACGCGCACCGTGGTGTCCAGCGACAGCGAGAAGCGCACGAGGTAATTGAGCAGACGGCGGCCATACGCGCGTCCGGTAAAAAACCACAGCGAGTCGGCGATCAGCGTCGCACCGACCGCCGCGCAGATCATGTTGATGTACGAGGCTTCGCCCACCGCGGCCATCGTTCCCGCGAGAATCAGCATCGGCGCGGCCGGAATCGGCATGCCGAGCTGCGTGACGAGCACGCTCATGAAGACGGCCCACACGCCCGCAGACGGTGGAATAGCGACCGGGAAATGCCACACAACCGCGCTCCTGATAAGCCAGATAAAGGGAAAAGAATCGTCTGCGCCGAGGCCGATACGAGCCTCTAGCGACGCGAAAGACGGATTTAAGCACAGGTGGCGAGTCGGCGTTATGAAAGTGCGCCGACAAAGTGGCGCGCGAGCGACGAATGCGCATGGCGAACCGCCATGCCGCGTGCATGCGCCGCGCGGCAAGTGGATCAACGCGGACTGAGCAGCGGGATTTGCTTCGCTTCAGGCGAGGCGGTCCAAAAAGCGGCCTGTCGCCTTACGCATCCTCGGAGGGATCATAGGGCACCACGCGCTCATGCTCGTCCGCGTGATTGCGCGCGACGATCGCGCGCGCCGCGGCGTTCGCATCGAGATTGAACGGCTGATGCGGCACGCCGGGCGGAATGAACAGGAAGTCGCCCGGCTCGGTGATGACCGACTCGCGCAGGCCCGGGCCATAGCGCGTCTCGATCTTGCCTTCGAGCATATAGATCGCGGTTTCGTAGTCGGCGTGATAGTGCGGCTGCGCATGGCCGCCGGGCGGGACCACGACCATATACATCGACAGTCCGGTGGCACCCGCGGTGCCCGCCGAAATGCCGACGAAATAGGGCAACCGCTGCATCGTCGCCATTTCCCGTTCCGGGCGCACCTTGATCACTGGGGCCCGCGCGTCGTGCCTGACGTTTGACATGGTCGCTCCTTTCGTCGCCGCCGTGCCGGGCGGCTTCATGCATGCCGAACTGAAAGTCTAGACGATTCGGGCGGCAATATCGGACCAGGTGAAGCGCGGGCGACCGCCAAAACGCGTTGCTACAATGATCGGCATACCCCCGACCAAGATCACGGAGACAGCGCATGGCCACGCTTCAGCCCATCAGCCGCTACCCGGTCCCCGAGCCGAGCGAGTGGCCCGAAGACATCAGCGCCCGCATTCTCGAAGTGCAGGACAAAGCCGGCTTCGTGCCGAACGTGTTTCTGACGCTCGCGCATCGGCCCGATGAATTTCGCGCGTTCTTCGCTTATCACGATGCGTTGATGCTGAAAGAGGGCGGTCTCACCAAAGGCGAGCGCGAGATGATCGTGGTCGCGACGAGCGCGGTCAACGATTGCCTTTACTGCGTGGTCGCGCACGGCGCGATTCTGCGCATTTACGAGAAAGCGCCGCTGCTCGCGGACCAGGTTGCGGTCAATCATCGCAAGGCCGACATCACCGAGCGCCAGAAGGCGATGCTCGATTTCGCGCTGAAGGTGTGCCGCGCGTCCGGCACGGTCGACGAAGAAGACTTCCAGACGCTGCGCGGCCACGGCTTCACCGATGAAGACATTTGGGACATCGCGGCAATCACCGCGTTTTTCGGCCTATCGAACCGGATGGCGAATGTAATCTCGATGCGTCCGAACGACGAGTTCTATCTGATGGGGCGCGTGCCGAAAGCCGCCGCGGATGCGCCGAGGAAGTAGCCGCGACCGGCATTGCTTCAGCGTCTCTAGCGGCGATCTGCATCACGCCTGCGCGGGACGCGGCGCATGCCGCGCGGGCGTCGTCACCGCCGTGTCGTCGATCGGGAAATGCAGCAGCGCTGCAAGCAATCCCGCGGCGACCGTCGCTACCCAGATCAGCGAGTACGAGCCCGTCAGATCGAACACGAGGCCACCGAGCCACGCGCCGAGAAACGAGCCGATCTGATGGCTCAGAAAGCACACGCCGAACAGGCTGCCGAGGTGACGCGTGCCGAACACCTTGGCGACGAGCCCGCTCGTCAGCGGCACGGTTCCGAGCCACGTCAGACCCATCACGGCCGCGAAAATCACCACGGACACCGCGCTTTTCGGCAGCGCGAAGAACGTGGCGATCGTCGCGCTGCGAATCAGATAAAGCCAGCCGAGCACATGATGCTGGCGGAACCGGCCGCCGAGCCAACCGCATGCCCAACTGCCCGCCATATTGAACAGGCCGATCAGCGCAAGCGCGGTGGCGCCCAGCCCGATCGGCATATGACACAGCGTCAGATACGCGGGCAGATGCGTCGCGATGAACGCAAGCTGGAAGCCGCAGGTGAAGAAGCCGAGCGTCAGCAGGCGGTAGCCGCGATGGCGCGTCGCTTGTGACAGAACTTCGCGCAACGGCGTTGCGGGCGCGTCGTCGAACCGGGCCTGGCCCGCCGCCTGTATCTGCGCGCGACGGTCGAGCACGATGCCGAGCGGCGCGATCAGCAGCATCACGAACGCGAGCACGAATAGCGAGGTCGCGATGCCCGCGTGCAGCCGGATGCCTTGCACGAGCGGCACCATCAGCACCTGCCCGGCGGAGCCGCCGGCGCTGACGAGGCCCATTGCGACGCTGCGCTTCTCCGGCAACGCCATGCGGCCGACTGCCGGCAACACCACGCCGAAGGTCGTGCAGCTGACGCCGATGCCGACCAGCAGCCCCATGCCGATCACCAGCAGCGCGCCGCTCGGCGCGAGCGCCGACAGCGCGAGGCCGGCCGCGAACGTCGAAGCGCCGAACGCGACCACCGGCGCCGAGCCGTAGCGATCGGCGGCCGCGCCCGCGAACGGCTGCGCGAAGCCCCACACGAGGTTGTGCAGCGCGATCGCGAAGGCGATCAGCGTGACCGGCAGACCGCGGTCGAACGAGAACGGGCCGATGAACAGGCCGAAGGTCTGACGGATGCCCATCGCGGCGCTCAGGATCAGCGCGGCCGCGACGATCACGATCGTCGTGGTGGCGGTCGTCGCCGGAGCGAGGGCGGGGGCGGGTTGCGTGGGGCGGGTGGTCGACATGGCGGCTTCTCCTTGGCCACCATCGTCGCAGCCCGCCGCGTGGCCGGCAAAGGAAAAGATGTCGACGACAGGTGAGCGCCGCTCACCTGTGCGCTGCCAGGTCGCCGTCCGCGGCCGCGTCGGTTTGCGCGTCGAAAGCCGCCGCCTCGTCGACTAACCAGCGCCTGAAATCGGCGAGCTCGGGGCGCCGGATCGCGCTGTCCGCATTCTCCGCGCTGACCAGCCAGTACGCGGTGGCGGATGCGATGGTAGGCGCGCAAGCCTCGACCAGCGCGCCGCTCGCCAGATCGCCATCGACCAGCGGCTTGCGGCCGAGCGCCACGCCGAGACCCATGCTGGCCGCTTCGAAGGCGAGCTGGATCGTGTCGACGTGCAAGCCGCCGTCCATATCGATGCCGCCGGTGCCGGTTGCATCGAGCCACGCCTGCCAGTCTTCACTGGCGGCGTTCACGTGAATCAGCGTCGCGCGTCGCAGGCTGGGGACGCCCTGCTCGTCGCGCAGCGTCGCTACGTAGGCGGGGCTGCACACCGGCACGAAACGCTCGCCGAACAGCCGCGTCCATGCGGTCCCTGCGACCGGCGCGCGGCTCATGCGGATCGCGAAATCGAAACCATCGACCGGAAAACCGACCTGGCGACGCGACGTATCCACGCTCACGTTGATGTTCGGCCAGCGCGCGCGAAAACCCGCGAGGCGCGGCAGCAGCCAGCGCGACGCGAAGGTCGGCGCGCAGCTGAGCGTGATCGACCGATCCGCGCGGTGATTGGGCAGACGCTGTGTGCCGATCGCGATCAGCGAAAACGCCTCGGACACGTACGACAGATAATCCGCGCCAACCGCCGTCAGCGAGATGCCGCGCGGCTCGCGCACGAACAGCTCGACGCCGAGCGCTTCCTCGAGTCCGACGATGCCATGACTGATCGCGCTCGGCGTGACGTTCAGCTCGGCGGCGGCGAGCTTGAAACTTTGATGCCTGCCGGCCGCTTCGAAAAAACGCAGCGCGGGCAGGGGTGGCAGACGAAGCGGCATGGGCGTTCCCCAAGGCGGCCGCGTCGTGCGTGGCGCGCGTGCCGCGTGGTGTTGGCGGGTGTAATGGGCGTGCTGTTTGGCGCAAGCATACCTTGCGGTGGCGCCTCGCGAGTGCGTTGCCGAACCGCTGGCAATACCGCCGCAAAAGGCTGCCGCTTAAAAATCATCGCTGGGCCTGTCGATTTTCCGCGGTCTCATTCGTCGTCGCTTGTAGGAAGGGTGGCAATGCACAGGCAGCCGCCCGTCTTCCGTCCGTTTTTCGCACGACTTCTCACAAGGAGATGGCTGATGAACGACGCAAACACATCGATGCATACGCTAAAACCGGCCCGCGAACTGGCCGACCTGCCTCAACGCTTTCCCGGCGAGAGCGCCGAATACCGACGCGCGCGCAACGCGTTGCTCGCCGAGGAGATCGAGCTGCGCCGCCAGATCGAGCGCGTCGCCGCGCAGCGCCGCGCGCTGCCGGCGGGCGGCATCGTGCCTGAGGATTACCGCTTCGACGGCGAAGCGGGCCCGGTCACGCTATCGCAGATGTTCGGCGCGCACGACACACTGGTGACCTACAACTGGATGTTCGGACCGCAACGCGCGCGGCCGTGCCCGATGTGCACGTCGCTATTGAGTGCGTGGGACGGCGAAATGCCCGATATCCTGCAGCGCGTCGCGTTCGTGGTGATCGGCCGCTCGCCGATCGACAGACTCGTCGCGTTCAAGCAGGAGCGCGGCTGGCGGCATCTGCGGCTCTATTCGTCGGGCGGCAATACGTTCAATCGCGATTACGCAGCCGAAGATCCCGCCGGCGACGACGTTCCCGCGCTCAACGTATTCACGCGCGCGGGCGGCGTCGTGCGGCACTTCTGGGCCGAGGAGATGGGGCCATCGACGTCGGACCCCGGGCAGGACCCGCGCGGCGCGCCCGATCTGATGCCGCTATGGACAATCCTCGACATGACCCCCGGCGGCCGCGGCACCGACTGGTATCCGAAGCTGGCGTACTGAGCGGCGCTGCCATGCAGCGTTCGAGCGCTACGAATGCGTCTCCGCCGCATGGCTTTGCGCGAGCGCGGTCCACAGGAACGTGCCAACCGCGCTTGCCCGCATCGGCAGGCTGAACAGATAGCCTTGCACCGCGCGCGCGCCGAGCGCCTTCACGACCTGGGCCTGCAACGGCGTTTCGAGTCCTTCCACCACGCATTCGAGTCCGAGGTTGCGGCACAGGTCGATCACGGATTTGATGATCTTCTTCGACGCGCTGTTGGTATCGACGTCGGAGACGAAGCTGCGATCGATCTTGATCGCGTCGAATGGCAAGCGGTGCACGTAGCTGAGGCTCGAATAGCCGGTGCCGAAATCGTCGAGCGACATGCGGCAGCCAGCCTGCTTCAGCATCGTCATCGCACTGTGCGCCTGCTCGAAATCGCGCGTCAATGCGGTTTCGGTGATTTCGAACGTCACGCGATGCGGCGACACGCCGCTTGCCGCGACGATGTCGATCAGGCGGCGGGCGCGTGCCGAGGTCGAGATATCGATCGCGGACAGGTTGAACGACAGATACAGATCGGCCGGCCATTGTGCGACTTCGGCGAGCGCCTGGCGCAGCAGCACATCGGTGATGCCGAGAATCAGCTCGGTACGCTCCGCGATCCGAATAAATTCCTCCGGCCTGACCATGCCGAGCCGCGCGTTATGCCATCGCCCGAGCGCTTCGAGGCCGATCGGCCGGTGGGTGAGCAGATCGTAGATCGGCTGGAACTCGAGGAACAACTCCGCTTCGAGGTCCGCGTGGCGCAACTCCTGGGTGACGAGGCTTAGGCGCCGCATCTGCGTTTCGTGTTCGGTCGAGAAAATCACCGGCATGCCGCGGCGGTTTTCCTTGCCGACATAGAGCGCGGCGTCGGCGCGTTCGAACACCTGCGCGACCGTCGTGCCCGCGTCGGGAAACGCGGCCCAGCCGATCGTGCCCGACAGCTCCGCGACATTGTCGGCGACCTGGTAAGGCTTGCTGAGCGCGTCGCAGATCCGCTGCCCCAATTCGACCAGCGCTTCGTTCGACATCTTGTGACGCACGAGCACGCCGAATTCATCGCCGCCCAGACGCGCGAACATCAGGCCCGTCTCGCTGATCGACACCAGCCGCGTGCCGACTTCCTGCAGCACGAGATCGCCGCTCGCGTGACCATATATGTCGTTGACCTGCTTGAAGCCGTCGAGATCGATGAGCCCGACGTTGAAGCCGCCGCCGGTTTCGAGCGCCTGATCCAGGATCGCGCTCAGCGCCGCGAAATAGCTGCGCCGGTTCGGCAGGCCGGTCAGACTGTCGATGTTGGCGAGCCGGTAGTTGTCGTCGCTGAGCCGTTGGGTGTTGTGCTGGCTTGCCTGCAATTCGCGTTGCGCTTGCACCGCGTCCGCAAACGTACGGCAGTAAAGCTGGATGACCACCGCGAGCGCGACGCCGACCAGCGTCATGTCGACGGCCATCGCGAAGAACACCGGCGAGCCGCTGGACACGAGGAACCCCGAGAAGCTCAGGATGACGATGCAAAGCAGCAGAAGCGCGGCCTTGCGCAGATGGATCAGGCAGAACATGCTGCCGACCAGCGTCGTTGCCATATAGAACGCGACCTGCGCCTGCTGGTACGCACCGCCGTACGGGAACAACAGCAGCGACCAGCCGCTGAACGCGACGCCGAACAGGCCGACGATCCAAGTCACGCCGCGCAATTCGCGGACCACCTGGGCGTCCGTCATCGTCCGGTTGCGGTTGCGCCACCAGCGCACGCAGCGAAGCACACACAGCGCGGCGAGCGCGCCGGGCATATACATCGACAGCCAGGCCGGCGCGCTGTCCAGATGCGTCGCCGCGACCGCCGCCGTGTTGACGAGCAGGATGAAGTAGAGAAGCGGTACCTGGCGGCTGAATGCGTGCAAGCGCGCACGCATCAGCGCACGGTCACCGTCGGCGACCGACAGTACCTTCTTCAATCTTGCGAGCCAAACCATCACCGTCCTTTTAAACGTTTGCGCGCTAAACGCAGCTGTTTATATCGGCGCGAAGCGGATTAACTTGAGCGTTTCGAAGGGTAAAGGAGCATCGCAGCCAGGGGTCCCTTAACCCGACGGTATGTTTACGAATCGTCGTGCGGTAAGTACTACCTGGCGGCGCCGGGAGCAGACGTTTGTGCCGGATGCCGATGGCGGTCTCTCGACGAAAGCTGCCTATCGCGCATGCTCAAAGTTTGGACACGACAGCACCTGCTGCGGCGGCATGGCAGTAGCGGGCTGGCCGGCTGGCGCAGGGGTGCCTCGCGGCGCTGACGAGACGAGCCGGACCGCGTCGGCGCCCGCATTCGCGAGCACGTATTTTTCCGGGCTGTCGTCCGGCTGCCAGTACGCGCGAAACACGTCGCCGTCGCTGAACACGAGCAGCTTGCCGTGCACCGTTGTTCCGCCGCCGACGAAGTCGACCGGTTCGCCGTCGCGTAGCAAAAAGCCCTGCGTGGCACTCGAACTGGTTGCGCCGACGAGG
Organism: Paraburkholderia sp. JPY465; assembly: GCF_050436725.1. Taxonomy (NCBI): domain Bacteria; kingdom Pseudomonadati; phylum Pseudomonadota; class Betaproteobacteria; order Burkholderiales; family Burkholderiaceae; genus Paraburkholderia; species Paraburkholderia sp. JPY465. The sequence goes on along the minus strand of NZ_JBNDMT010000002.1, from coordinate 582,975 downwards.
GTCGCGCACGCGTTGTCGCTGGCCGCCGCAGCCGCCGATGACAACGCGGAAAGCAGTGCGCATGTTGCAAAGTGGCGAATTCTCACTTTTTTATGTCTTGCCGAAAGTTTTCTTATCACGTGTTTCGCAAATAGCGCTCCCGCGCTTCGCGAAAAGGGCTATCGTCATCGGGAAGGCCGCGCAGGCTCGCGTAACGCGACCTAAAGTACTGAAATTGCAACGGATTGTGATGCGCGGCGAACGCGGATAAATCGGCGCGCACGCATAAGCCCGCGATTCTTATGGCAGTTTGCGACGGAAAAACGTCAAACCGGCGCTCCGGCCTTGATACAAGCCTTACACCAAGGGTTTGCGCGAAGGTGCGCCTATGCGTTAGTGTGTCGGTCCCGGCGCCTTAGAGTGGCGCCGGTTCCATGATTACCATACGGGAAGTGCTATGAACAAACAGGAACTGATTGATGCAGTCGCCGCAGCGACGGGCGAAAGCAAAGCGGCAACCGGCCAAACCATCGACGCGATCGTCGAGGCAGTGACCAAGGCCGTGGTGAGCGGCGATACGGTGCAACTGGTCGGTTTCGGTTCGTTCTCGACCGGCGCGCGCGCAGCACGCGTGGGCCGCAATCCGTCGACGGGCGAAGAAATCCAGATCGCCGCGGCCAAGACGGTGAAGTTCACCGCGGGCAAGGCGTTCAAGGAAGCCGTCAACGCGTCGTAAGCAACGCGCTTCACGCCGGAGCATTCGCGGTGCGCTTTGCAGCTTTCTGTGAGGCGCACGCGTGAATGATGCGATAGGCGTGAGGTTCACGCGCCGCCCAACCCGGCCAGGCGGTTTGCCTGGCAGCTGGCGCGGCGCGTGTGCCTGGTTCCTTGGACCAGGCGTTGTCGTCCTCGATCGGTCCAGATCGGGTCGCGAGCGGAGCTGTCGCCGAACCGCGGTCGCGCGGTTAGTGTGTTGCGCTGTCAGCCGGCGCGGCGCTTGCGGGTTGCCTCGGCGAGGGTGGCGAGCACCGGTTCGGTCTGCGCCCAGCTCACGCAGGCATCCGTGATTGACACGCCGTAACGCAGCGGCACACCGGCCTTCAGATCCTGACGGCCTTCTTCCAGATGACTTTCGAGCATCACACCGATGATGCGGCCTTCGCGCGCCGACAGTTGCCGCGCGATATCGTCCGCAACCTCGATTTGCCGCAGATGCGACTTGTTCGAGTTCGCATGCGAGCAGTCGATCATCACCTGTTCGCGCAGACCGGCTGAACGCAGCGCTTCACAGGTCGCCTGCACCGACGCGCTGTCGTAGTTCGGTCCTTTCTTGCCGCCGCGCAGGATCACGTGCGCGTCGTCGTTGCCGCGCGTTTCGAAGATCGCGGCCATACCCATTTTCGTCATGCCCATGAACGCGTGGCTCGCACGCGCCGCGACGATCGCATCGGCGGCGATCTGCACGCCGCCGTCGGTGCCGTTCTTGAAACCGATCGGGCAGCTCAGTCCCGACGCGAGCTGACGATGACTCTGGCTCTCGGTCGTGCGCGCGCCGATCGCACCCCACGCGATCAGATCGGCGATGTATTGCGGGCTCAGCAGGTCGAGGAATTCGGTCGCGGTGGCGAGACCCAGACCGTTGATATCGAGCAGCAATTGCCGCGCGCGACGCAGCCCTTCGTTGATGCGGAAGCTGCCGTCCAGACGCGGATCGTTGATATAGCCTTTCCAGCCCACCGTCGTGCGCGGCTTCTCGAAGTACACGCGCATCACGATCAGCAGATCGTCGCGGTAGTGATCGGCGGCGGCCTTCAGCTTGCGCGCGTATTCGATCGCCTGGTCGTGGTCGTGAATCGAACAGGGGCCGACGATCATCACGAGCCGGTCGTCGCGGCCGTGCAGAATGTCGGCGATTTCGACGCGGGTCTTCTCGACCAGCGTCTGCACCGCGGGCGGCACGGGCAGTTCGTCCTGCAGCAGCGCCGGCGAGATCAGCGGACGGACCGCGCCGATGCGCACGTCGTCGATGCGCGTGGTGTCCTGGGTGGCGTCGGCCGAGCCGACTTCCTGATCGTGCAGGGGATTGTCGAGGGCGCTCAAGATGTTCTCCGCAATCGGTTGATAAGGCGGTCTTGCCGCCTGACTATGCGAGCGCCGCCGCGACGTGGGCGCGCGGGCGCTGCGTGGGTTTGACGTGGACCGTGCGGGCTGGCTGGCTGCGTGTCTCGCGCGAGCTTCGACGCAAGGTGTTTGCGTCGGCTTCACACGACGCCGGCGCGACCGCGCACGGATGCGCTGGCGCGATTATGACACCCGCGCCGGCCTGGCGGCAGGCGGATTCAGAGCTTGTTGATCAACGCCATCGCGGCGGCAGGATTGCGCTCCTTGAAGCCGCTGATCACATACAGATAGACGTCGCGCTTCGCTGCTGTCGCGGGCGGCTCGGCGCAGGTTTGCAGATCGTCCGGCGTGGTGCCCGCGGCGAGCTGGCGCACGCGTTCGGCCCATGCGTCGAGTTCTTTCGTCGAATAACCTTTGGCTTGCTTCTCGCTCGTGCCCATGATGCGCGCGTACACGAACGGCGCGGTGATGTCGGCGATCTGTGGGTACTCGCTGTCGGCCGCGAGCACGACCGCGACCTTGTACTTGCGCGCCAGTGCGATGAACTCCGGTGTCCTGAACGAATCGTGACGAACCTCCACCGCATGCCGCAGCTTCTGTCCTTCGATGCTCGCGGGAAGCAGCTTCAGAAAGCATTCGAAATCGTCGGCGTCGAATTTCTTGGTCGGCGCGAACTGCCAGTTGACCGGTCCGAGCTTCTGTTTGAGCAACAGCACGCCGCTTGCGAAGAAGCGCTCGATCGCGTCGCCGGCATCGGCCAACACCTTGCGGTTGGTCGCGTAACGCGGCGCCTTCAGAGAGAAGACGAAATCGTCGGGGGTCTCCTGAAACCACTTTTCGTAGCTGGCCGGTTTCTGCAAACCATAGAACGTGCCGTTGATTTCGATCGACGTCAGATGCCGGCTCGCATATTCGAGTTCGCGGCTTTGCGTGAGGTCTGCCGGATAAAACGGGCCGCGCCATGGCGCGTAGGTCCAGCCGCCGATGCCGATGCGAATGCGTGCGGCGGAGGCGGACTTCGACGGCGCTTCGGTTGATTTTTTCGTTGGCGCTTTCGTTGCGGCTTTCGGCTTGCCGCCGCGTTCTTCGCCGGACTTGTTGCTTTGCTTGCTGCTTTCCTTCGCGCTTTTCGCTGCGGGCACTTGGGCTCTCCTTCGGGCTGCGGCGGGAAAGCTCGTAGATTAGCCGCTTTTTTCGCGGTGCGCGGCGCTGGCTTCGTCGAAACGGCGGCTCGCCGCCGCCACTTCCACGCGAAAACGCTGCAATGCACTGAGCGCAAGATCGGGGGGCGTCAGCGCGGCCCACAGCACGTCGATCAGCTGATCGGCGGTGGCCTCGATATCGATCTGCCGGTTCGCGAGCGTCGCGTCCCACAGCACGTGTTCCATCGGGCCGAACACCATCGAGCGCAACAGTCGCAGTGGCATGTCGGCGCGGATTTCGCCGCTTTGCTGGCCTTGCGCGAGCACGCGCATCAACGGCGCGGTGTAGCGGCGCTGCAACTCGGTCAGCGCTTCGGCCAGTTCGTGATGCCGCGCGCGACCTTCGGACAGCACGAGTGCGCACAGGTCGGTGCCGTTTACGAGCATCAGACGCAGATGCATGCGCACAATGAAAGCGAACTGCTGGCGCACGTCGCCGTCGCGCGGCAGGCCCGCTTCGATCGCGTCGATGATCTCGTCGTACCAATCGCCGATGACCCGGGCGCACAACTCGCGCTTGCCGCGAAAGTAGCTGAACACCGTCGCCTCGGAAATGCCGAGGCGCTGTGCGATTTCCGCGGTCGTCGCGCGTTCGTAGCCCTTTTCGGAAAACACGTCGCGTCCCGCCTGAAGTATCTCCTTCACGCGCTGCTGCGACTTGCGTCCGGCCGGCTGGCGACGCGAGACAGGTAATCCGGCCTTCTCGGCAACCGTCATATGAGTCAGATTCAGATTTTCGATGCACATTGGGGGAAAACCGGCGTTCGAATGCCGCGTATATGCCCGATTAACGCGATCGTAGCACCGAATAGGCGTGCTGGCGCGTGTTTGCAAATTTTCTGAGTAAAACTCAAAAATACCTATTGACGCTTACGTCAATCTGGCGTGAAATGCGCCATGACATGTTTTCGCGTGCCGCTTCGCGTTCCGTCAGCGGCCGCTCACGAACTCAGGAGACACCGCAATGCCCAATCTGCCCGGTTTGCAGTTCCCGCTCGGCGAAGAGATCGAAATGCTGCGCGACAGCATTGCGTCGTTCGCCGCCAAAGAAATCGCGCCGCGCGCCGGAGAAATCGATCGCACCGATCAGTTTCCGATGGACCTGTGGCGCAAGTTCGGCGACCTCGGCGTGCTCGGCATGACGGTTTCCGAAGAGTACGGCGGCGCGAACATGGGCTACACCGCGCACATGGTCGCGATGGAAGAAATCTCGCGGGCGTCGGCATCGGTCGGCCTGTCGTACGGCGCGCATTCGAATCTGTGCGTGAACCAGATTCATCGCAACGGCACCGAAGCGCAAAAGCGCAAGTATCTGCCGAAGCTCGTATCGGGCGAGCACGTCGGCGCGCTTGCGATGAGCGAGCCGAACGCAGGCTCGGACGTGGTCAGCATGAAGCTGCGCGCCGCGAAGAAGGGCGATCGCTACGTGCTGAACGGCACCAAGATGTGGATCACCAACGGCCCCGACTGCGACACGCTGGTCGTCTATGCGAAGACCGATCCCGAAGCGAATTCGCGCGGCATTACCGCGTTCATCGTCGAGAAGGGCATGAAGGGTTTCTCGGTCGCGCAGAAGCTCGACAAGCTCGGCATGCGCGGCTCGCACACCGGCGAGCTGGTGTTCCAGGACGTCGAAGTGCCGGAGGAAAACATCCTTGGGGCATTGAATGGCGGCGTCAAAGTGCTGATGAGCGGTCTCGACTACGAGCGCGCGGTGCTCGCGGGCGGTCCCACCGGCATCATGGTCGCGGTGATGGACGCGGTGGTGCCGTATATCCACGACCGCAAGCAGTTCGGCCAGTCGATCGGCGAGTTCCAGCTGATCCAGGGCAAGGTCGCCGATCTGTACACGACCTTGCAGGCATGCCGCGCGTATCTGTACGCGGTGGGCCGCCAACTCGACACGCTCGGCAACGACCACGTGCGCCAGGTCCGTAAGGACTGCGCGGGCGTGATCCTGTACACGGCGGAGAAAGCCACGTGGATGGCCGGCGAGGCGATCCAGATTCTCGGCGGCAACGGTTATATCAACGAGTATCCGGTCGGCCGTCTGTGGCGCGATGCGAAGCTCTATGAAATCGGCGCGGGCACGAGCGAGATCCGTCGCATGCTGATCGGCCGGGAGCTGTTTGCCGAAACGCTGTGACGCATGCGCGTGAGCCCTAACAACAGGCGGCACTTTGGAGAAGCCACGTCATGCCGATCATCGAATCAAAACTGAACCCGCGCTCGGACGACTTCCGCGCGAACGCGGCGGCGCTCGAAGCGCTGGTCGCCGATCTGCGCGCGAAGATCGAGCAGCTCGCGCAGGGCGGTGGCCAGGCCGCGCGCGACAAGCACACGGGCCGCGGCAAGCTGCTGCCGCGTGACCGGATCGCGTACCTGCTCGATCCGGGCACGCCTTTCCTCGAACTGTCGCAGCTGGCCGCATACGGCATGTACAACGACGACGCGCCGGGCGCGGGCGTGATCACCGGCATCGGCCGCATCGCGGGGCAGGAGTGCGTGATCGTCTGCAACGACGCGACCGTGAAGGGCGGCACCTACTACCCGGTCACCGTGAAGAAGCATGTGCGCGCGCAGGAAATCGCCAGTGAGAACCGCCTGCCGTGCGTGTACCTCGTCGACTCGGGCGGCGCGAATCTGCCGAATCAGGACGATGTGTTTCCCGACCGCGATCACTTCGGCCGGATCTTCTACAACCAGGCGAATCTGTCGGCGGCGGGCATTCCGCAGATCGCGGTCGTGATGGGCTCGTGCACCGCGGGCGGCGCGTATGTGCCGGCGATGAGCGACGAGTCGATCATCGTGAAGAACCAGGGGACGATTTTTCTCGGCGGCCCGCCGCTCGTCAAAGCCGCGACCGGTGAAGTGGTCAGCGCCGAAGATCTCGGCGGCGGTGACGTGCATACGCGTCTGTCGGGCGTTGTCGATCATCTCGCGCAGAACGATGCGCATGCGCTCGGGATCGCGCGCAGCATCGTCGGCAATCTGAATCGCGTGAAGCCGGCGCCGCTCGCGTTGCAGGAGCCGAAGCCGCCGCGCTACGACACGCACAGCATCTACGGCGTGATTCCGGTCGATACGCGCAAGCCGTTCGATATCCGCGAGGTGATCGCGCGCATCGTCGACGATTCGGCGTTCGACGAATTCAAGGCGCGCTACGGCACGACGCTCGTGACGGGCTTCGCGCATATCTGGGGGCATCCGGTCGGCATCGTCGCGAACAACGGCATTCTGTTTTCGGAGTCGGCGTTAAAGGGCACGCACTTCATCGAGCTGTGCTGCCAGCGCAAGATTCCGCTCGTGTTCCTGCAGAACATCACCGGCTTCATGGTCGGCCGCAAGTACGAAAACGAAGGCATCGCGCGGAACGGCGCGAAGATGGTGACGGCCGTTGCGACCGCGAAGGTGCCGAAGTTCACGGTGATCATCGGCGGCTCGTTCGGCGCGGGCAACTATGGGATGTGCGGCCGTGCGTATTCGCCGCGCTTTCTGTGGATGTGGCCGAACGCGCGCATCTCGGTGATGGGTGGCGAGCAGGCGGCGTCGGTGCTCGCCACGGTCAAGCGCGACGGCATCGAAGCGAAGGGCGGCACCTGGAGCGCGGAGGAAGAAGAGGCGTTCAAGCAGCCGATTCGCGAGCAATACGAGCATCAGGGGCATCCGTACTACGCGAGCGCGCGGTTGTGGGACGACGGCGTGATCGACCCGGCGCAGACCCGCGACGTGCTCGGCCTTGGCCTGTCGGCGGCGATGAATGCGCCGATCGAAGACACGCGCTTCGGCGTATTCAGAATGTGACGGCGCGCGGCGCCGCGCGGCGAGAGAGCCAGCCAAAGGAGTGCAACGCATGCAATACGAAACGCTGAAAGTCGAGGTTGCCGGCCAGATCGCGACCGTCACGCTCAATCGTCCGGACGTGCGCAACGCGTTCAACGAGACGATGATCACCGAGCTGACTGCCGCATTCACCGCGCTCGACACGCGCGACGACGTGCGCGCGGTCGTGCTAGCCGCGAACGGCAAGGCGTTCTGTGCGGGCGCCGACCTGAACTGGATGAAGAAAATGTCCGGCTACTCGGACGACGAGAACCGCGCCGATGCGATGCGTCTCGCGGGCATGCTGTCGGCGGTATATCGCTGCAACAAGCCGGTGATCGCGCGCGTGAATGGCGACGCGTACGCGGGCGGGATGGGCCTGATAGCCGCGTGCGACATCGTCGTCGCGCTCGACAGCGCGCACTTCTGCCTGTCCGAAGCGCGGCTCGGGCTGATTCCCGCGACGATCGCGCCGTACGTGATTCGCGCGCTCGGCGAGCAGGCGTCGCGGCGCTACTTCGTCACCGCCGAGGCGTTCGACTGCGCGACCGCTTTGCGGCTGGGTCTGGTCAGCGAAGTGGTCTCCAGTGCCGAGCAGCTCGACGCAACGGTCGCGCAGCGCGCGCAGACGCTTTGCGCGAACGGCCCGCAAGCGGTGCGCGCCTGCAAGCGGCTCGTGCAGGACATCGCGGGCCGCGAATTGAGCGACGCGCTGATCGAGGACACGGCAGTGCGGATTGCGAAGACGCGAGCCGGCACCGAAGGCCGCGAAGGCGTTGCGTCGTTCCTCGAAAAGCGCACGCCGGGCTGGCGCCACTGACATGCCCCGCTGACAACAACCGCCCCGTACCGCCTATTTCATCGAGACACTCATGTTCAACAAGATCCTGATCGCCAACCGGGGTGAGATTGCGTGCCGCGTCGCGGCGACCTGCAAGCGGCTCGGCATCGCGAGCGTGGCCGTCTATTCGGACGCCGACGCCAACGCGAAACACGTCGCCGCCTGCGACGAAGCAGTGCATATCGGCGGCTCGACGGCGGCGCAAAGCTATCTGCGCATCGAACGCATCATCGAAGCCGCGCGCGCGACCGGCGCGCAGGCCGTGCATCCGGGCTACGGCTTTCTTTCCGAAAACGAAGACTTCGCGCATGCGTGCGAAGCAGCCGGCATCGTCTTTATCGGACCGCCGGTCGAAGCGATTGCCGCGATGGGCTCGAAGGCCGCCGCGAAGGCGCTGATGCACGCTGCCGCGGTGCCGCTCGTGCCCGGCTATCACGGCGACGACCAGGAGCCGCAGTTGTTGCAGGGCGAGGCCGACGCGATCGGCTATCCGGTGCTGCTGAAAGCTAGCGCGGGCGGCGGCGGCAAGGGCATGCGGGTGGTCGAGCGCAGCGCGGACTTCGCGGCCGCGCTGCTGTCGTGCAAGCGCGAGGCGGCGAGCAGCTTCGGCAACGATCGCGTGCTGATCGAGAAGTATCTGACGCGGCCGCGGCACGTCGAAGTCCAGGTATTCGCCGATCGGCACGGTGGCGCCGTCTATCTGTTCGACCGCGATTGCTCGGTGCAGCGGCGGCATCAAAAAGTGCTCGAGGAAGCGCCCGCGCCGGGGCTGTCGGCCGAGGTCAAACGTGCGATGGGCGAAGCGGCCGTGGCTGCCGCGCGCGCGGTCAATTACGTCGGCGCGGGTACGGTCGAGTTCATCATGACGCCGACCGGCGAGTTCTATTTCATGGAGATGAACACGCGGCTGCAGGTCGAGCATCCGGTCACCGAGATGGTGACAGGGCAGGACCTCGTCGAATGGCAGCTGCGCGTTGCCGCGGGCGAGGCGCTGCCGCTCACGCAGCAGCAGTTGAAGCTCGACGGCCACGCGATCGAGGCGCGCATCTACGCCGAGCATCCGGCGCGCGGTTTCCTGCCGTCCACCGGCATGCTCAAGCATCTGCGCATGCCCGAAGGTGTCGAGTTCGCGATCGACGCGGCCGGACTCGGCGAGCCGGGACGCAAGGCGCCGGTGCGCATCGACAGCGGCGTGCGCGAGGGCGACACGATCACGCCGTTCTACGATCCGATGATCGCGAAGCTGATCGTGCACGGCGCGACGCGCGAGGAGGCGTTGGCGCGCCTCTCCCGCGCGTTGCATGCGTGCGAGGTGGTCGGGCCGCATACGAACGTCGAGTTTCTGCGGCGCATCGTCGCGAGCGAACCGTTCGCGAGCGGCGATCTCGACACCGGTTTGATCGAGCGTCATCACGACGCGCTGTTCGCGCCGGCACAGAAGCCGTTCAAGGAAGCGCTCGCGCTCGCGTGCGCCGCGTTGCTGACGCGCGAGGGCGGCACCGCGCACGGCGCGTCACCGTGGGACGCGCTGTCGCACTGGCGGCTCAATAGCGGTTACACGCAAACGCTCGGCTGGCGCGTGATCGACGACCGCGCCAACGACGACAGCCCCGAGTCGTTCACAGTCGTTTTCGCGCGCAACGGGGACACGCAAGCACTCGTGCAAACCCTCGAACACGACGGCGTGCGCGAGGACTTCAGCTGGTCGGTCGGCACGGGCGCCCACGAATTCCGCGCGACGATCGGCGATGCGCGCGTGACGGGGCGCGTATTCGTCGACGGCGACAGGTTCCACGTGTTCTGCCACGGCGAGACGCTCGCATTCGAATGGCAGAACCTGCTCGCGCATGCCGCGGATGCCGAGCACGGCGAAGGCCGTCTGACCGCGCCGATGCCGGGCAAGGTGATCGCGGTGCTGGTCGAACCGGGCGCGGTGGTCGAAAAGGGCGCGCCGCTGATCGTGATGGAAGCGATGAAGATGGAGCATACGATCGGCGCGCCGGCTGCCGGCACCGTCGCCGAGGTGCTGTATTCGGTCGGTGATCAGGTCGCCGACGGCGCACAGCTGCTGGTGCTGGACGTGCAGCCGGCGGCTGAATGAGCGCGCCGAGTGGAAGATGAGCGACGGCGTGAATCAGGCGAGCCGCGCGTAGCCCGCCGCGCGCGCCTCGCTTTCGAGTTCGCCGATGCGCGCGTAGTCGGTCAGCGGCAGCGCCGAAAAACCTCTCAAACGCAGGCGTTTCGCTCGCTCGGGGCGGATGCTCAGCGTCTCGTTCAATGCATCGCGCAGCGCGGCGATCGTGGCCGGCGGCACATTGGCCGCGGCGATCAGCGGCAAGCCCGGGGAGGCAGCGGTCATGCCGATCGCGCGCACGCGCCGCGCCAGCTCGGGCAGCACATCGCCCACGAAGGCGAAAGTCACGCAGTCGATCGCGGCGACGTCCGCGCGATTGTCAGCGACCGCGCGCAGCGAGCCGAGATGCGAGCCCGTGCGCAGTACGGAGCCGAAGAACATGCCGGCGCGAGCGAGCGGCGCGACCGCGTGGCGAAACGCGTTCATGCCGCTGTTCGAGTCGTCCTGGTTGTAGGCGGCGCGCGCGCCGCGGCACGAGGCGAGTGAGTCGAAGCGCGCGTCGGCGCGCGTGACCAGTACGCTCGAGTAATGCGCGCCGTCGCAGCCGGGCGCATCGAAGCAGGGTGTCGCGACCAATTGGACCTGTGCGTGCAGCCCGTGCATCAGCGGATAACCGCAGGTCTGCGAGATCAGCAGGTTCGGGCGCCGCCAGAAGCCGTGCAATTCCTCGTCCGGTTCGACGATGCGGCACCCGGGCTTGACCCGGCGCAGCACGTCGTCGAGCCAACCGCGCCATTCGAGGTCGAGCGCGGGTGTCACGTTGTACATCGGCAGGGCGGCGATCCAGCTCATGAAGGCGTTTCTCGCACGCCTAATGTCTGACCAATTTGAAATCGTCCAGACCGAGCCGCACCGGCTCGCTCGGCGTGTACTGCCAGCGCTGCGCGGCGACCGAAAGAATCTCGTCCTGCGCATCCTCGAACGCGACCAGCAGGTCCTCCTTGCGACGGCTCTCAGCGCCGCAGAACTCGACCAGCGCGTCGGCGCTGACTTCAAAAACCTGCGCGCGCTCGTCGCAGCACACCCGGAACGCGACCGTCGCGCATTCCGTCACACAGGGCCGAAACCCCTCATCGACATAGACCGACATGGCGAACTCCTTCCAACGCCTGAATCGACAGGATGACAAACCGCGCCTGCCAGGTATGTGGGAGAACCGGCATTGACGGCCAAATGCCCGGCGCCGCGGCAGGCGCGACGGTCCGGAAACTGGCGGAAAGTAAGCCAGAAACTGGCGGCGGACTCGTTCAAGCCCGAGCCAGGGCCGCGGCGTGAACCGTGGCCGGAGGAAGACTGCGGCGATTCGCCTCGCCATCGGTCCTGCCTCGTGGTGGACCGCCGCGGATCGGAACCACGGCGGGCATTGCTCAGAAGACGCTTAAATCGGGGGCTCCAATCTAACGTTGAAATCGGCGCGCGAACTGCTCGCGCCGGTCTCGGACTGTCTTTGGGATTTTCCCACCAACCTCGCGGTGTAGATCCGCGCAGGTATCCACTTTACGATTAGCGCGCGTTTTGTGCAGGCGATGAATTCGGCGCGGCTGGCTGGGTTACGTTTGCGCCCGAGAAATTGAGCCGGCGGATCAGCGGACCCAAGGTCGTTGCTTGAATCAGCAGGCTGAACACGACGACCAGATACGTGACGCCGATGAACATTTCGCGTCCGTGAAACTCGGGCAGCGACAGCGCGAGTGCAATCGAGATGCCGCCGCGCAAACCGCCCCACGTCAGTACCACAGCCGAATGCGGACTGAGCCGCCGGAACTTCTGCAGCGCGAGCAGCGGAATCGCGACGCTGACGCCGCGCGCGAACAGCACGACCGGGATCGCCGCGAGCCCGAGCCAAACGATCTCGAAGCGCAGCGACAGCGCAATGATTTCGAGCCCGATCAGCCCGAACAGCACGAGATTGAGCAACTCGTCGAGCAGGTCCCAGAAATTGAACAGATGCTCGCGCGTCTTCTCCGACATCGATGTCGACGCGCCGTGATTGCCGATCACGAGCCCCATGATCACGACCGCCAGAGGCGCCGACACGTGCAACGCTTCGGCGAGACTATAGCCGCCGGTCGCGAGCGCGAGCGTGATCAGGATCTCGACTGGATAGCTGTCGATGCCTCGCAGCAGCAGCGACGCGCCGAAGCCGAGCGCCGCGCCGAGCACGAGCGCGCCGGCGACTTCGCGCAGTAGATCGAATGCGATCGCGCCCGCGGAAAACTCGTTCGCACTGGTCGCGAGTCCGACCAGCGTGACGAACGCGACGACGGCCGTGCCGTCGTTGAACAGCGATTCGCCGGTGATCTTGGTTTCGAGGCTTTCGGGCGCCGCGGCGCGCTTGAGCACGCTGAGCACCGCGATCGGATCGGTCGGCGAGATCAGCGCGCCGAACGCGAGGCACCACAGCAGGCTGACCGGTTGGCCGAGCCATTGCGCCGCGTAGTAAAAGCCGAAGCCGACCACCGCGATGGAAATCAATACGCCGATCGTCGCGAGCATCAGCACCGCGCGCCGCTGCGTGCGCATCTTCGACAGATCGACGTGCAGTGCGCCGGCGAACAGCAGCAGGCTTAGCAGGCCGTGAAACACGATGTCGGCGAAATCGATCTGCACGACGATCTTGCGCGCGGCGATCGCCATCGCCGGATAGTAGAAGCCGAGCGCCGAGATGCCGACGCAGACGACGAGACCGACTGCGGTGATGCCGAGCGTGTCGGGCAACCTGATGAACCGATAGTTGAGCACGCCGAACAGCGCGACGATGGCGAACAGCGCGCCGGCAATCTGGAAGACGCTCATCGTGCACGCTCCCACGCTTCGCGGCGGCGCGAACGCGTGATCATCGTCGCAGCGAGGTGACTTACGCGACGAGGCATAAGACAGGCAGGCAGAGAAAGTCGCCACGATTGCGATATTGAACCAGCGAGATGTTTCACCAGCAATTCCTTATTCAGGCTCATTCAATCCGATAAACCAACTACGGTCTGCAATGACACGAACGTTGCCGCTGGCGATAGAGCGACGTGCCGCTACAGACGCTTTATTCAAACTCCACGGACGATGAGATCAGACGCAAAGTACTTTATCGAACCACAAGCGGATGACGGCGAACCGGTTGGGGCTAGGCCCGCCAGAAGGGTGCCCACGATGGGCAATGATAGTGTTCGGACCACTGAAGCGCCGTGCGAGTTCCGGTCTTTATTTTGGGATATAGCTTTTTTATTTCGAGATCTTTCGCATGGCTTGATTCGTCACGGTCTACTCAATTGGATCTGAATTAGCGTTATCCACTTGTAATCCGCTTTTGTCGTCCGATGAGATCACTATTGCGCATGTGTGACGCAGGAATTGGCACGCCGAAAACAGGGAAAGCCCTAACCGAAAACCGCCGAAGATCTGACAATTTTTCACAATTGCGAGTCGAGAATGATGCAGCATCGACACATGGCGAAATGCTGTTGTGTAGAAATGGCTGAAGACGGAGAAGAGTATGGAGCAAACCTATCGTTATCGTGGATTCGACATCGTGGTCAACGCGTTGCACGCAACGCATACGTGTTCACATGTCGGCGGTGTCACTGCGCGGCGTACGTACGTGGCGAACGTTACGTTGAAGACGCGGCTGATCGGCGGCGAGTGGTCGACTGCTTTTCGCGTCGGTCCGCTGCCCGGTCGTTCGGCGACCGATTTGTGGGAAGTACTGGCGGCTGGATTCGCGGCCGCCACTCGGGTCGTTGACGATGTGGTGAGCGTGATGGGTGATGGCCTCCTCGCGCGCAAGGCGGCCTGAGGCCGTGGCAAGCGTGGAAATAAGAGATAACCGCGCGTATCTCTGCGGTGCGTGTGGGTCCCAGGCAGGACGTGCCCGTCTCCTCAGCGTCCTGTTGTCTTAATCCCGCTCCCCCTGTGCGGGATTTTTTTTGCCCATTTGAAATAGCGGGCGCTCGACGACGCACTGCCACATCGGCATGAGAAAAGACAAGAAAAAAGCCTCGAACGCGAAGCGCGATCGAGGCTGCCGAAGGACCGACTCAATGCCTGTCCGGGGAAGGTCGATCGGACCCGTGATCGACCTTCCCCACTATAGCGAGTTGTCCGCCTAGTAGTTGTGAACAAATGTCTCAATCGGATGCGCGTAGCATTGATTACCCGCGCCCCCGCATCCGCCGTCGTACATGCAGCCGCCCTGGCGGCTCGAAATACGTGCCGAAGCGCACGAGCCCGGCCTTCTTCAAATGACACGTCATTTCGAAACTGACCAGCACGCCCGGATCATCGTTCTCGAGGATGTCGATGTCGATAGCGCGAATACGGGGTTCGTATTTAAGCAGTGTCGCTTCCATCTGCTGCTTCAGCGCGTGCGCCGACGACGGCAACGCCTTGTAGATGTTCGTCATGTCCGGCAGACCGTAGTCGGGCAGGTGCTTCAACGCGCCCGCGCGCGTGTTCAGAATGCGCTGCACGTTCTGCTGCACGCTCAGGCATTCGAGCGTGCGGTCGTCGTAGGCGTCGAGCGGCTTGCCGCCGATCTGGCCGAGCAGCATGTCGTAGAGGGACGGCCCAGCTGGCATCGAGTGGCGCACCGTCAGCCGTGCGCTGAATGCTCAGCAACGGCTTCTTCGCGATCGACAATATCGATCGTCAGATTGCCTTCGGGGGAACCGGTCAGCAAGATCCTGGCGGGAGCGATTCCGCATGCCATCCGCGCGAGCAGTTCGCGCGATACCGTCGGCAGAATGCGCTGATTCAGGAACGCATCGACATTGCGCGCGCCCGAATCGCGCGCGAGACACAGCTCGGCCATCGCATCGATCAGCGCTTCGTCGCAGCTCAGTTCGACGCCGTGCTGGCGGTGTAGACGCTGCGCGACTTTAGCGAGCTTCAGGCGCACGATCGAGGCCAGCGCGCTCGCATCGAGAGGGCGATACACGAGCGTCTGGAAGCGCGCGAGCAGCGCCGGTTGAAAGTGGCCGACGAGCTGCGGATGAATCGCTTCGAGCAGTTCGTTGTGCGAGACGCCGGGGTTTTCCGCGGTCGTCTCATCGATTTGCGCACTGCCGAGATTGGACGTCATCAGGATCACGCAGTTGCGAAAGTCGATCTCGCGCCCCTCCCCGTCGCGCATCATGCCGCGATCGAACACCTGATAAAACATGTCGAGTACATCGCGGTGCGCTTTTTCGACTTCGTCCAGCAGCACGACACTATACGGACGCTGCCTCACCGCCTCCGTCAGAATGCCGCCGCGTCCATAGCCGACATAGCCGGGCGGCGAGCCCTTCAGTTGTGAGACCGTGTGCGACTCCTGATACTCAGACATATTGATCGTCGTCAGCGCGGCTTCACCGCCGAACAGCAGATCGGCGAGCGCGAGCGCAGTTTCGGTCTTGCCGACGCCCGATGGCCCAACAAGCAGAAACACGCCGAGCGGCGCATGTTCATTCTTGAGCCCCGCCTTGGCGGTGCGCAGGCTTTCGGACAGCGCGGCGAGTGCGTCGTGCTGCGCGACGACGCGTGTCGCGAGCTGCGTTTCCAGCGTCAGCAGGCTTTGCAGTTCGTCTTCGACGAGGCTGCCAACCGGCACACCGGTCCATTCAGAGACGACACGTGCGATCGCCCGGGCGTCGACGTCCGCAAAGATCAACGGGGCCTTGCCTTGTGCGGTCGTGAGTGCGCGACGTGCCTGCGCGAACGCGGTGGGATCTCGCGTGACAGCGTCGCTATCGCGTTGGCGATGCAGCGTTTGGACGAGCTCGAGTTCCTGTTCGTAGCGTGCCTGCAGCGCCGCGCGTTCGGTCTTCGCGTTCGCGAGCGCGGCGCCCAGCGCGCCGCGGCGTGCTTCGCCGTCGTCGATGCCGGCGCGTTCGTCGTCTGCGAGCGTCGCGTGTTCGAGCTGCAGCGCGGCGGCAACGGCACGCGCGCGTTGCAACTCGGCCGGCGGTGCGTCGAGCCCCATGCGCACGCGCGCAGCGGCGGTGTCGATCAGATCGACGGCCTTGTCCGGCAACTGCCGTGCGGGTATGTAGCGACGCGACAGCTTGACCGCGGCGATCAGTGCTTCGTCGCGAATGTGCACGTGATGGTACTGGGCGTAGCGGGCTTTCAGACCGCGTAGCATCAGGCAGGCCGCGTCGTCGTCGGGTTCGTCGACTTTGATGATCTGGAAGCGGCGTTCCAGCGCGGCGTCGCGCTCGAAGAATTGCTTGTATTCGGACCAAGTGGTCGCCGCGATCGTGCGCAATTCGCCGCGCGCGAGCGCGGGCTTCAGCAGGTTCGCGGCGTCGGCGCCGCCCGCGGCATTGCCGGCGCCGATCAGCGTGTGAGCTTCGTCGATGAACAGCAGGATCGGCACGGCCGAAGCCTGAACCTCGTCGATCACGTTCTTCAGGCGTTGCTCGAATTCGCCCTTTACGCCGGCGCCCGCTTGCAGCAAGCCGAGATCGAGCGTGAGGATGCGCACGTCGCGGATCACGTTCGGCACACTGCCATCGACGACTCGCAACGCGAGCCCTTCGACGAGCGCGGTCTTGCCGACACCCGGCTCACCGACGAGAATCGGATTGTTCTTGCGACGGCGCGCGAGCACGTCGACCATCTGCTGGATCTCGCGGTCGCGCCCGAATACCGGATCGATGTCGCCGCGGCGCGCCTTGTCGGTCAGATCGAGCGCGAAGCGGGCGAGGGCGTCGGCGCTGGCAGGTGTTGCCTCCGTTGTGCGAGAGACGACGTTCGCCACCGAGGCGGTCGCCGAAGGTTGCGGCCGCTTGGGTTGCCGTTCGTCATCTTCGCTTCCGCTTTCGATTTCGATGTCACTTTCACACGACTGATGCGCAATTCGCGGCAGCAAACGCTCAATTTGCGCGCTGCTGACGGCAAGCAATGGCCACGCATGCTGCGCGCGCAGTATATGGGGCGTATCGACGATCGCCTGCAACAGATTTCCGGAGCGGATTCGCGCGCGGTCGCTCTCCGAAGACGCGTGAAACCATGCATCCGCAAGCAGTGCCGCTAGCTGCGGCGACAGCGCGGGCTTGCCGCGCAGATTGCGCGGCAGACGATCGATTGCACCGAGCAGCGCATCCCACAGCGCGCCGATGTCGATCGTGTAATGCCGCACGATAGCGGGGATGTCGCCGTCGCCGGCTTCCAGTTGCTGCTCGAATACTTCACGTTCCGCGAGAAATTCCTGTTCGTCGATCTGTGCGGACTCGACGTGACGAAGCTGCCGGACAACTCGACGCGCTTCGAACTGGAGATCGTTCTGAAGCGCGCGTATCCGTCCGAGCAGCGATTCAGCGCGGAAAACGTGCGGCTTTTCTGCACGCCGGTGATCAACCTGTTCGAACTCGATGCCGAGCCGATCGAGATCGATCATCACGAAACCGAATACCGCGTGTTGCCCGCTGGTCATCAGGGCGAGCACGTCGAGACCTATTCGGTCGATGCGATCGAGGCGTTCGATCATGACACCGCCGAGCGCTACGAGTACGTGCCGTTCGCGACGTTCCGGCATCGTGGCGGCATGCTGCGGCACGAGGCGCCCGAGCGCTACTTCCACGCGCGCGTGCGGCCCGGCGTCGCGGGTCTGCATGAGACGTGGGTCGTGCTCGGCGGTCACGCCTGGGAGACGATGCATACGCTGCCCGAGGAAAGCCTGTCGCTGCGCGTAACCGGCACGAACGGCATGCTGCCACGCAAGGGCCTGCGCGAAGCGAGCATCGCCGAGTTGGTGACGAGCACGCCGAACCTCTCCGGCGTGAACAATCTCGTCGCGCCGACGCTGCCGCTCTATCCGCCGACCGGCGACCGCTTCCAGTGGCGTGTGCTATCGCATCTCGCGCCGAATTTCCTGTCGATGATGAACGCGGAAGTGCTGCGCGGCGCGCTCGCGCTATATGACTGGACCAGCGACGAACTGAACCGCCGCCGCCTCGCGGGCATTCTGTGGGTGTCGCAGGAGTTAGTCGAGGAGGTGGCCGGCGGCTCGGTCGAGCGCGGCGTGCATATCGAGGTGACACTCGATTCGCACGCGTTCGCGGGCGAGGGCGACGTGATGCTGTTCGGCGAATTGCTGCAACGCTTTTTCGCGCTGTATGCGGAGATCAATCTGTTCACGAAGCTATCGATCGTGAGCCTGCCATCGCAGACCCGCACCGATTGGCCGCGCAGCAAGGCGCAACGGGCTCCGTTATGAGTGCATACGCGAACGCTTTCGAGGCGCACAACGAACCGCCGAATCTCGACCCGCTCGTCGCCGCGCTGCTCGCGCGCGCGCCGCGGATGAACTTCATGCAGCTGTGCCGGCTGCTCGAATTGCGGGTTCCGCAGCATGCAGGCTTCGGCACGCGCGATACCCCTGCGCACGAACCGGTACGCTTCCGGCCACGCGCGCGCACCGGTTTTCCGGCGGGCGAGATCGCCGCGGTCGAATTCGACGATGATCCGGACTCCTTCGTCGCTTTCGCGCCGCCGACTGTTCGCACGACCTTCATGGGACTCTACGGCGTCGACGCGGCGATGCCGTCGCACATGATCGATGAGATCGTGCTGCGCGAAGAAGGGCACGAAGTGGTCGAAGCCTTTCTCGATCAGTTCAATCACCGTTTCGTCACGCTGCTGTATCGCGCGTGGAAGAAGTACCGCTATCCGGAGAGTTTTCGCGCGGGCGGCAGCGATGCGCATTCGCGCAATCTGCTGTGCCTCGCCGGCTTCGGCTGGGGCGACAAGCCGCAACGTGCAGGCTTGCCCGATTCGCGGATGCTCGCGTTGCTCGGCCTGTTGATCCAGCGTACGCGCACACCCGAAGGGCTCGCGGGCGTGATCGCGCTCGCGGTACCGGGCGTCGATGTACGGGTGGATGAGTTCTTTCCCGCGCCCGCGCGCGTCGGCAAGCCGCAACCGCTGACGGCGTTGGCCGCTCGTGCTGGTGCGACCAACGACAACGGCGCGCGCCGCGGCCTCGGCGGCGGCTATGTGCTCGGCAAGCGGCTTGCGTATCGCAGCCGGGCGGTGCGTGTGACCCTGCGCCCGGCCGATGCCGCCCAGGCGCACGATCTGTTGCCGGGTGCGTGGCTGCATCGCGAGTTGATGGCGTTCGTGCAGTTATATGTCGGGGTGAAGGCCGACGTGCATCTGCATATGGAAATGTCGTCGCGCGTCGCACCGCTGCCCGCGATCCACGGGGAATCGGCCGGACCCGCGCCGCGGCTCGGCTGGACCACCGTGCTGCCCGCCATGAGCGAACGCCTGATCAACGTCGCGCTCGGGGTTTATCAAGCGTTTCCGAAGCCCGCGGCCAATCCGTACCTGACTTGATCCGCGTGATGAACGACGCGCCCAAAGGACTATTGATGAATCTTCGTTCTATCGTTTCCACTGTTGCGGCCATTGGGCTGCTGTCGGCGTGCGGCGCATGGCAAGCCGTGTCGGACGCGTCGTCGAGCGCATATCATGCGGTGTTTTTCAAGCAGATCAAGGTGCTCGACGTCGATCTGTCCGCGCGCGAAGCGCTGAACCCCGACGACGCCGGTCGCGCGACATCGGTCGCGGTGCGCGTGTATCAGTTGAAGGACCGCAAGGTGTTCGATGGCGCGTCGTACGAGGATCTTCTAAAGAACGACCGCACGCTGCTCGCCCAGGATTTGCAGGCTAGCATGGCATCGGTGCTGAATCCGGGGGCGTCGGCGAGCCTGTCGCAACCGATGCACGCCGATACGAACTATGTGGCGGTCGTCGCGTTCTATCGCAACCCCGGCGACGGGGATGGCTGGAAGTATGTGATCGCGAAGAAGAAGCTCGACGCGAATAAGCCGTTGAAGATCTCGTTGATGGATCAGTTTCTGGTGACGGCGGGCAGTGTGGCTCACGATTGAGTTGAGCCACCGGCTCAATCCTTTCGACCGAGATAGCCCGGCAGTCCCAATGCCAAGTCGCTCTTTGCCAGCTTCAAGGCTTCCTTGAGCAAAGCCGAGAACTTTTCGTCGCTATCGGGCCGCGGCAACATCGCGCGGAAGAAGTCGGCCCAGCGAAATTCTTCCAGCGGGACATTGGTTTTTTCATAGCCGCCGGCATCGCGGACCGCTGCCGCGAGGCTTCGATATTCGTCGTCTTTCAGTTCCCAGACGTGCTGCGCCAGGTCGGAGAAAGGCCGGCGCACCCCTTGCGCATCATACGGAAAGGTCCATCGTTCGTTTTCCATGCTGAGCCAGAACGACGCCCACGTGTACGAGGAAAGATCCCGCACCAGCACGACCGGAACCGAGCGCACGCCAACCTGCCACAGCGCCGCCGCCACATGGTGATGATCGATCGCGAACGGTATGCCTTTCGGTCCGCAGACGATCGGTATCGGCTTTTCGGCTATGGCCATTTGCAGGTCATGGCCGCTCAGCGATCGGTATTGGCGCGCTTTTTCCCGCACCTCGCGCGCGCCGTGGGTCATCTGCGTCGGACGCAGTTCTTCGATTTGCCGCGTGTCCATGCCGGTCTCCCAATACGGATGCACGACGGTCTACGCATATTTCATGCCCCGAAGGCGAGCGGTTGACGACCGAAGCGCGGGCCGTTATTCCTTTTGCGTACGCAGCAATAGAGCAAAACGCTGCATACGGACGACCACGCGGCGCGCATAGCCCTTTCCGCCCCCGCTGTACCGCCACAGCGCGGCGTTGACGTCGCCCCCAGAGGCATCGAGGTAATCGCGCAATATCGACGAGCCGATGCGGATATTGACGATGGGATCGTCGAGTTCCTCGACACTGGCGAATGCCTGCGGATGGGCGGCGGGCAATATCTGCATCAGTCCGTGGGCACCGGCCGCGCTCACCGCGCGCGGGTCGAAGCCGGATTCGACAGCCATCACCGACAACAGCAGAACAGGCGACATCGAATAGCGGTCCGCTTCGGTGAGGACGGCTTGTGCAATCTTCAACGAATCGGCAGTCGATAGGCGAAATTGCGCGCGCAGCGCGGCGACGATGTCGTCGGGACTCGACACAGGATGAGCCTCCGTCGCCTCGCGGCCACCGGATGTTTGCGCCTTGGCGTAGTGCAACAGACTGCAAAGTGCGAGGGCCGTCGTCATTAAAGCAAGCCGCAATAATGTGTATCTCCAACGTGCTTTGGCAACGGCATGGTTTGGTGCGTGCATATGATCAGGGATGAGCCCGGATGCAAGCACTGTAAAGACGATATCGTCGAAGTCTTCAAAAAAGATCAGTAGTGCGCGTAAAAATGGTGTAAAGATCCTGAAGATCTGGAGGGTGTTCTAGCGCCGCGCGCACCGTCGAGGATGCCTACGGCGCATCGTCCACACACAGCACCGGATCGCTGACCAGACAATCCGCATCGGATGGGGCAGGCGCACCGCCGCGCGTTTTCAACGATGTCTGCTGCGCGGCGATGCGCAAGCCTTTGGGCAGCAGCACCCACATGCGCAGCCGCTCTTTGGTGTGGCTCGCCTGGGTCTGCGCGGTTTGACCGAAGCCGTAGAAATAGTCCGCTCTGACGGCGCCCTGAATCGCGCCGCCCGAGTCCTGCGCGAGCATCAGGCGGTTGATCGCACCGGGTGCCTGAGGATCGTCACGCGTGGACACGAATACCGGCGCGCCGAGCGGCGTGGTGCGCGGATCGACGGCCACCGAGCGGCCCGCCGACAGCGGCACGCCCAGCGCGCCCAGCGGACCGTTCGGCGAATCGGGAATCGCACGAAAGAACACATAGCTCGGATCGGAAATCGCGAACACAGGGTGAGGTTTCGGCGCATTCGACGTTTGTGCATTGGTTCCGGCTCCAGCCGCATTGCCGGCAGCGTGCCCGCCAGTGGAGCCCGAGACCGCCGGCCTGATCGCGCCTGCATTCGCTGGCGTGGTCGTCGCCAGTGTGAAACCGCGCAGCAACGGTGAGGTCGGTTCGTCGTCGCCGTCGGCAGCCGTTGCGTTGCCGTTGTTGCTCGCGGCGGCCGCGCGGTCGTCGCTGACGTCGACCTCCATCTCCATGCCACGCACGACGAGCTTGCGCGCGCCGGCCGTCGCGTTGCCGTTGCGCGCGAGCGGCGGCAGGAACGGTCGGCCGTTCTGTTCCGCATAGGCGAAGCGGCGAATCGAGCCGTCGCTCATGCGGACCTTGCCCGCACCTTGCAACTGCATCGAGTAGAGCATCACCGGGTCGTCGACATACGCGAGGATCGGCGCCTTCAGTGTGCCGCGCTCGATCTCGGCGCGGGTGTAGTACGGCACGATGCGCCCGCCGTCGAGCCGCAGCCGGATCTTCTTGTCGCGGATATCCGGCACGCTATCGCGCAGGTCCAGCGCGTAGACGCCCTTGAGGTCGCCAGTCGTTGCATCGCTGAGCGGGATCACGTTACGTCCATCGATGCGCGCCGCGCTCACGCCGCCGCGCGCGCGGTCCGGCAAGCGCCGCGCATCGAGGTAGAGCATGTCGGCCGGCGTGCCGTAGACCGGATAAAGGTAGGCGCCGCCGTACTGCTGGCTGCCGTTGAGCAGCGGCTCATAGTAGCCGGTCATCGTGCCGTCGAGCGAACGGTCGGGATTGCGGATCTGGTACGCGTTGAAATACGTTTCGAAGAAACGCCGGATCGCCGCGACGTTGCCAACGTCCACGGCTCGCGCAGCATTGCACGGCTCCGACCAGCCGCTGCGCGCGCCGAGCACGGTGCAACTGCGGCGAAACGCTTCCCACGACGCGGTGACGTCGTCCGTATCCCAGCCGGGGAGATCGGCGAAAGCGGTCGGCTCGTAGTAGGCGTGGCGCGTCGCGAAGCCGCCGCTCGACTCGGTCCTGGGGCGCGGGTTACCGGAGCCGGTGGAGGTGCCCGGTGCCGTCGCTTGTGTCGTTGCGGGAGCGGGCGTAGCAGCTGGTACGGTTGGCGGCGCGGTTCGCGATGCCTGCGCCGTTGGCGCAACCTGCTCGACCGGCGATGCCCCTGCATGGCTCGCGTCCCCCAGGATCACGCTGGTCGCGCGCGTGTTGCCCGCGCAAGCCGCGAGCGTGGCTGTCAGCGCAAGCAGGAGAAGCTGAGCCCTTTGCATGCGGCCTCCTTGCGAACCATCTCAAACGTCGGGAGCGCTAGCCGCGCGGCTTGACGGCATCGATGGTGAACGTGGCGGCGCCGAACGCGCCGGCGCAATCCGCGGTGCCTGCCGGGCAACGCGGCTTGCCCGCGAACGGCGAATAATGCGGGCCGCGGCGCGGGGCCGCCTGCTGCTGGGCATCAGCGGGGAACGACTGGAACGGCGCCGCGGACTTCAGTCCGCCGTCGGAAAAATCGCGCGGCGTCGTCGACACCAGCGTCAGGAAGTGATTGGGACCCGGCGGGTTGCCCGCCAGCATCGGCCAACTGGCGCGCGGCAACGACAGCGTCTGACCGGCGGCGATCCGGTTGTTGCGATCGAGTCCGTTCGGAAACAACATCAGGTACTGACCGTCCGGATCGACCATGAACACATACACGTAGCCCGCACGGTTGCTGTCGAGTTTGAACTGCAGATAGTCCTTGCCGATCGTGGCGGACGTTCTGCCCGGGGTGGCGGTAACCTGAATCGACGGATCGGCCAGCGTCACGATTCGCTCGAGTTCGCTGGCGGGGGTGAAGGGTGCGAGATTGTCGGCTTGTTCGGGTGGTGTGGCGGGCGCGGTAATCGTGACAGGCGAAGGAGGAGCCGGCGCAATGGGGGCAACAGCAGCAACGGCGGCCGGATTTGGAGCGGCATTGCCAGACGTCTGCGCTGGAGTCTCGGCCGGCTTCGGCGAAGCCGTGTCGTGCGCATTCGTGCTTGCAGTGACAGCCGGGCTCGCGGCCGGTGGTGTACGCATCGCAAACCACGTACCGATCCCCGCGAGGGCCACGACGCAAAGAGCACCTGCCGCGATCAATCCCGTGCGCTTCCGTTGACTACCGGCTGGTGCAGGAACGGCCGCCGCGGCTGGCTCATCGCGCTTCGCCTCGACAGTGGCGGCTGGCGCCGTTCGCGGCGCAGCGGTACTCGCTGTCTCGACCGAAACGCGCGTGTTGGGTTCGATCGCCGCATCCGCGTCATCCCGCGTATCGATGGCAATGCCCAGTTCGTCCGCCAGCGCCTGAACGCTTTGCGGGCGATCTTCGGGGCGTACCGCGAGCGCATGATCGATCGCGCGCAGGAACCGCTCGCTATACCGGCCGGCCGCGGCTGTGGCGAGCGGTACATACGTGTCGCTCATCAGCCTGCCGACGGAAGGCGGCGGTGTCTTGCCCTGAATCGCGAAATAGATGACCGCGGCGAGTGCGTACACATCGGTCCACGGCCCCTGTTTCAACGCCGCCACTTCGGCATATTGCTCGACCGGCGCATAGCCCGGCTTCAGGATCACGGTCAAGGCCTGGGTCATGTCGCCGATCACGCGCCGCGCCGCGCCGAAGTCCAGCAGCACGGGGCGGCCGCTGCCCTTGAGCAGCATGATGTTGTCCGGCGCGATGTCGCGGTGATAGCACTGCGCCGCATGCAACACCGCCAGCGCTTCGAGCAGCGGCGCAAGCAGCGCGCGCAGCCAGGCTTCATCGGGTGGGGCGCTCATGCGGCGCAAGCCGTCGCGCAGCGTCACGCCCTCGTAATACGGCATCACCATGTACGCGGTGCCGTTGGCCTCCCAGAACCGGTACACCTTGACGAGCGAATGATGATCGAAGCGGGCGAGCAGCCGCGCTTCGTTGATGAAGCTTTTCAGGCCGGCGCGGAAAGTGTCTTCATGACGTTCCGAGCGGACCGATACTTCGGCCGCGCCGACGCGCGTGGCGAGCGCGGCGGGAATGTATTCCTTCAGCGCGACGTGACGTCCTAGCTGGGTATCGTAGGCGAGATAGACGATGCCGAAGCCGCCTTCGCCAATCAGATCGACGATCTCGAACTCGCCGAGCCGGGTGCCGGCGGGCAGCGCATGTTGCGCGTTCGAACCCTGCGCGGCGGGGCGGAGGACGACTGTACGATCGGCGCCCGCCGCATCGGCGGGGTTCTGCTGGCCGTCCGGTCCGGACGCCTGTTGCACGATCACGGTTTTGTCGTCGGGGCTGCTCATCGGCTTTGGCTCCCTGGAGGGTACGACGGCTGAGCCCGGCACATGCGAGCGCCACCCTCACGCGCAGGCGCGTCCATCCTTAAGACGAGCGAGCGAGCCATTTTTTGAAATCGGGCCGGCCCGCGCGCTGGCATTGGTCCGCGTGCGGCCGCCAGTTTCAAAATCGGCGGGCCGAATTCGTCTATACGGTGTTAGTCAATCGCTGCGTGCAGCTTGCGGGTTGTACGCGCATTCCATCCCAGCCGCTTCCTTTTGCCTTCTTGCAGGAAGTTAAAGTGAACGAGCGCCAAGGCCTATCGAGCGGGATGGCACACAGCGTCGTGCAACGCGATTCGCGGCGTGCGGTCATTGCACGGGCACTCCGGATCGATGCCGCGTGGATCACGGGCGCGCTCGTGATTGGCTCGATACTGCTGGGCGCGGCGGGCAATTCGCTGGCCGCCGGCCCGTCCGCCGCCGCGGCGCGGCCCGCGAGCGGCGTGGCCCTCGCGCCCGAGTCGTTCGCCTTTCGTCAGGCCGACGAACGCGAACGCGACGCCGAAACGATCAACACGTTGACGTCCGAAGGGCGTCTGCTGTTGTCGCGTGACCGCGTCAAACTCCCTGCCTACGACTATTGCAGCATGTCCGTCGCGGCCGCCGAGCGCGGCGACTTCCGCGACAGCGTCGATGCCGCGGCGCGCGCGCTGGTGGTGGCCGGGCAGACCAACAATGAGGATCTGGCGGCCCTGTCCAAACGCGACCTCGCGATCGCCTACAGCTATGCCGGCGACCTCGACAACGCCGAACGCTATGCCCGCGATGCGCTAGCTTCCACGCCGAAGGCGCCCGAGCAGGTCTTTGCTCCGGCCAACAAGGTGCTCGGCGATGTCGCGTTGCGCCGGGGCAAGCCGCAGCAGGCGCTGGCCGCCTACGAAGACGCGCTGACGACCGCGTCGCCGCGCTACAAGCCGCTGGTGCTGATGTCGATCATCAACGCGCAGCTTGCCGAGGGCGATACGCTCGGCGCGCGCCAAACCTTCGACGCGGTCGGCGCCCCGGCCACCGCGGAGCTAGCACCCGCCTACCGGCGCATCGAAGGCAATCTGCTGCTGGCCGAAGGCAAGCCCGAGGAGGCGAAACACGCGTTCGAAACGCTGTTGAGCGAAAGCGGCAATTCCAGCGACGCCAACTACGACCGTCTGTGGGCTCACGAAGGCATCGGCCGCGCCGACCTCGCGCTCGGTGACAAGGCGAATGCGCGCGAAGCCTACCTGCTCGCCGTCGACGACTCCGAGAAAATCCGCGCGCGGTTTCGCAGCGACGAGTTCAAGACGGCGCTGTTCGGCGACACGCAAACGGTCTTCGAACAGGCGATCGCGCTGACGGTCGAAACCGGCGACTACGCGATTGCCTGGGATCTATCCGAACGCAGCCGGGCGCGTGCGCTGCTCGACGTGGTGCGCAATCGCGTCGATACCGGCGTCGACGACCGTCAACTGAACGGGCAGGTGCCGAGCCTCGCCGCGACGCGCAATGCGCTCGAGCCCAACGAGGCGATCGTGGAGTTTCACAGTCTCGACAAGGAGCTGATCGTCTGGGTGGTGCGTGCCGATGGCCTGACCGGCCACACGTTGCCAATTGCGCGCGC
The DNA here is from genome assembly GCF_050436725.1 of Paraburkholderia sp. JPY465. Lineage (NCBI taxonomy): Bacteria > Pseudomonadati > Pseudomonadota > Betaproteobacteria > Burkholderiales > Burkholderiaceae > Paraburkholderia > Paraburkholderia sp. JPY465. The sequence continues at coordinate 556,180 of NZ_JBNDMT010000002.1, read as the reverse complement.
GGACATGGATGCCGCCGTGACCGACCTGCGCAATGCGATCGTGCGCCGGCGGCCGGCCGGGCTGACCTACGGCGACAAGCTCGACGCGTTGCTGATCGCGCCGCTCGGCCTGCGCCCGAACGAGCGGCTGATCATCGTGCCGCACGGCGCGCTGCACTATCTGCCTTTTCAGGCTCTGCACGATGCCGACGGCTTTCTGATCGAACGCCATGCGATCGCACTCGTACCCTCGGCGAGCGTCGCGGTGCAACTCGCTCAGCGCCAGCGGAAGATCGCGAGCGATCTGGTCGCGTTCGGCAATCCGACCATCACGCCTGCTTATGCGCTGCCGGGCGCCGAGGCGGAAGTGCAGGGTATTGCGCCGCTGTTCGCGCGCAACGAAGTGTTCCTGCATAGCGATGCCACGCGCCTGAGCTTTCGCGACAACGCGCCCGCCGGACGCGTGCTGCACGTCGCGACGCACGCGCAGGCCGACACCATCGATCCGTTGCACTCGAGCATCCTGCTCGCGCCCGCGACGCAGCCCGCCGACGGCCCGGACTCGCTGCTCGCGAAAGACATCTACAACCTGAAGCTCAACGACGTGTCGCTCGTCACGCTGTCGGCCTGCGAGACCGGGCTCGGCCGGATCGCGCGCGGCGACGAGATTCTCGGCTTCACGCGGGCGTTCTTCTATGCCGGCGCAACCAGCCTGATCGTGTCGATGTGGCCGGTCGCCGACGAATCGAGCGCGCTGACGATGCGCACCTTCTACGCGCAACTCGCGCAAGGCCATGAGGCGATCGACGCGATGCGCACCGCGCAACTGGCGGTTCTGCACACGCCGCGCTTCGCGCATCCGTTCTTCTGGGCGCCATTCGATCTGATGGGTGGCTGGCGTTTGACCATCGCGCGTCAGCAACAGGGATGAACCCAACCAACCCTAGACCGATGAGAAGACTCCGACTGATCGCCGCGGCGGTGTCCTGCAGCAGTGCGCTCGCGTGGGGCCAGACATTGCCGAACGCGGGCAGCATCCTGAACCAGACGGCGCCGCGCGAGACCCGGCCCGCGCCGCCGGGCGGCAATCAGGCGCTGCCCGCCGTGCCGCCGCCGGCGGCGCCCGTGACGGCGCCCGGTCCGACCTTCCTGCTGAACAGCATCACGCTGAAGGGCAACGACACGATCGCCAGCGATGCACTGCTCGCGCCCGTGCAAGACAAGCTCGGCAAGCAAACCAGTTTCGCCGGGCTCGAAGAAATTGCCGCGCGCATCACGCAGGTCTATCGCGATCACGGCTATCTGCTCGCCCAGGTGGTGATCCCGCCGCAGGACGTCACGTCCGGCAACGTCGAATTGAGCGTGCTCGAAGGACGCGTCGGCCACGTGCGGCTCGATATCGCGGCCGGCACGCCGATCCGCGAAGACCTGTTGCGCGCGCGGGTCGCGCAGATTCCGCTGGGCAAGCCGCTGCAGCAGCACGAACTCGAACGGACCATGCTGCTGCTGTCCGATCTGCCGGGTATTCAGGTTTCCTCGGCGATCGAAGCGGGCGAGGAGCCGGGCACGGTCGATCTGACCGTCAACGTCGCGCCGGCCAAACGCTGGACCTTTGCGCTCGATGTCGACAACTTCGGCGCGGAGTCGAGCGGTACCTGGCGGCTCGGTGCGCTCGCGCGCCTGAATTCGCCGTTCATGATCGGCGACAACCTCGACCTGCGGCTGCTCGGCAGCGAACGCGGCGACACGCTTTATGGGCGCATCGGCTACGAAGCGCCGATCAATGCGCAAGGAACGCGCGTCGGGGTCGCGGTGTCGCGGCTCAACTATGTGCTCGGCAAGGAATTCGCGTCGCTCGACGCGCAGGGCGAGGCGACCGTGGTGGACTTCACGCTCACGCATCCACTCGTGCGCACACGCAATCAGAGCCTGTTGGCACGCGTGAATCTCGAGTACCGCGACCTGATCGACAACATCGGCGTCGTCGATCAACACAATCCCAGATCGCTCGTTGAGGGCAGTGTCGGCCTCAGCTACGAAAGCCGCGACGCGCTGTTCGGCGGCGGCTTCAACAGCGCGGATGTCGAACTGTTGATCGGCAGTCTGCATTTTCGCAACGCGCAGGCCGAGGCACTCGATGCGTCGCCGCTCGGGCGCGACACGCAAGGCACCGAAGTGCGCGCGACGTTCTTCGCGAACCGCCTGAACGCGATCACCGAGCGGCTCAGCGTATTCGCAGGCGTATCCGGCCAGTGGGCCGGAACCACGCTCGACAGTTCGTCGCGCTTCCTGCTCGGCGGCCCGCACGCGGTGCGCGCTTATTCGCCGTCCGAGGCACTGGTCGACGAGGGTTTCGTCGCGACCCTCGAAGGGCGCTTTGCGATCGATGCGCGGGCCACCGTGTTCACGTTCTTCGACTTCGGTACGGGCTGGTACAACGCGACGTCGCGCCCGGGCCAGGGGTCGAACGTGATCACGCGCAGTGGCGTGGGTCTCGGCGCGTTCTGGGCCGCGCCGGGCGGTTTTTCGCTACAGGGCACGGTCGCATGGCGCACGACCGGGCCCGATACGACCGGCAATGACAGACTGCCGCGCTTTTATGTGCAACTGACCAAGACGTTCTAGCAGGCAGCCAAACGCAGCCAGACGCGACCAAACGCAACGCAACGCAACGCAACGACAAGCAGCAATCTGTGCCGAGGTGTGTGATGAACAAGCCATGCAATGTGCGACCCGCGCATGCGAGCACGATCGCCGGTGCGGTCGCCGCGTTGTTCGCGGCATCGTATATGCCGCTCGTGCTCGCGAATCCGACCGGCGGCCAGGTGGTGGCCGGCACGGTCAGCATCAACTCGCCGTCCGCTGGCCAGATGCACATCACGCAGGGCTCGTCCAATGCGATCGTCAACTGGAACACGTTTTCGATCGGCAGCGGCGAAGCGGTCCGCATCGCGCAGCCGTCGGCTTCCTCCGCGCTGCTCAACCGCGTGATGGGCAACGACCCCAGCGTGATCGCCGGACGCTTGCAGGCCAACGGCAAGGTGTTTCTCGTCAATCCGGCGGGGGTGATCTTTGCGCCAGGGTCCTCGGTGAACGTGGGATCGATGGTCGCTTCGACGCTCAATATCTCGAATGCCGACTTTCTTGCCGGCAACTACCATTTCGTCGGCGCGTCCGCGGCGGCGCTCAGCAATGCCGGTTCGCTGACGGCGGCCGAGGGCGGCACCATCGCGTTGCTCGGCGGCACGGTCAGCAATAGCGGCACGGTCAGCGCGAAACTGGGCACCGTCGCGCTGGGCGCGGGCAACGACATCACCGTCGACTTCGCCGGCGACGGTTTGACCACGCTGAAGATCAACCAGGGCGCGGCGCACGCGCTGATCGGCAATACCGGCACGCTGGCCGCCGACGGCGGCACCGTCGTGATGAGCGCACAGACGGCCGATGCGCTGGCCGGCACGGTCATCAACCAGCAAGGCATCGTGCGCGCACAAGGCCTCAGCGAGCATAACGGCCACATACTGCTCGACGGCGGCACGAATGGCGTGACCCAGGTGGGCGGTACGCTCGACGCCAGCGGCGGCGCAGGGCAAACCGGCGGCAGGATCGACGTGACCGGCTACGACGTGGCGCTGCTGCCCGGGGCGTACATCGATGCGAGCGGCGCCGCTGGCGGCGGCACCGTGCACTTCGGCGGCGGCCCGGCGGGCGCGGACCCCGCCATCCGCGATGCCAATGCGATCTGGATGTCGCCCACCGCCAGCATCCATGCGGATGCGCTCGTCGACGGCAATGGCGGCAACGTCGTCGCTTACAGCGAAACGGCCAGCCGCATTTACGGCACGTTGACCGCGAAGGGCGGTCCGCGGGGCGGCAACGGCGGCTTGATCGAAACGTCCGGCCACACGCTCGATACGACCGGCATGAGCGTCGATGCATCGGCGCCGAAAGGTCAGGGCGGCCGGTGGCTGCTCGACCCGTTCGAGGTCGACATCGTGACGCAGATACCGGATGTCACCGCTGCGCCGGTCCAAACGCAAACCGCGGCCGATTCGAACACGATGACGTTCGGGCCGATCACCGGCAGCACGTTCATCCTGAACACGGCGCTTACCGGCCCGCTGAGCCTTGGCACGTCGGTGACGGTACTGACAGGGACCGATCCCAACCTGGGCGCGGGCGACATCGTCGTCGACGCGCCGCTCAACCTCACGACCGGCACGCTTCCCGCCACGCTGAAGTTGAGCGCGACGGGATCGGTGCTGGTCAACAACACCATCACGTCGAGCGCCGGGCCGCTCAGCCTCGTATTCGATGCGAACGTGGGCGGCACGAGCCCGCTCAGCCTGGTCTCGTTCCAGCGCGTCACGGTGAGGACCAACGGCGGCAGCGTGACGTTGGGCAGCGGCGGCGCGAGCCCGGTCCTGATCCAGAACTCGAACATCGACACGGCGGGCGGCGATCTGACGGTGACCGGCACGTTCCCGATCAATGGCGTGGCGATTGGCTATCTGGTCACGTCGTCGTCGGGCGTCTTCATCGACGCGTCGACCATTTCCACGCAGGCCGGCCTGTTCTCGCTGTCGGGCGTCGCGCTGGGCGCGAACGCCAACGGCGTGGCGATCGAAGACGCCAGCGCGCTTTCGACGACGAGCGGCGCGCTGCGTATCACCGGCACGGCGATCGCCGGCGGCGGAGGCAACGACGGCGTCTTCGCGCAAGGTAACAACACGATTCGAACCGGCAGCGGCGCGCTCACCATCAGCGGTGCCGGCAGTTCGAATATCGAGGATCAGGGCATCGGAGTGTTTCTATCCAGCACTTCCGCCAGCACGACGAGCGGGGCATTGAGCGTGAACGGCAGTGCCTCTGGCAGCGGCGCAACGGGCGTGTTCCTGAGCGGCGGCGCCACGGTGGGCGGGAGTGCCACGCCGCAACCTGGGCTCAGCAGTTCGGGCGGCGCGATCTCGGTCAACGGGAGCGTCGCGCAAAGCGCGCAAGGGGGCTTCGGCGTCGAGATTCAGAACACCACGATCTCCAACACGACCGGCTCGATCGGCGTGACGGGCAATGTCAACGGCACAGCCACCGGCGGCACCTTCGCGGACGGCGTCTTTTTTTCGGGCGCCACGCTGAGCACCGGCAGTGGCGACATTTCCGCCGCCGGCAGCGTGTCGTCGAACATGAACGTCAGTATCGGCCTCGACATGCATGGGTCGTCGGTCCAGTCGACGAGCGGCAACATCAAGTTCACCGGACAAAGCGTCGGCGCCGCGGTGAACGGCGACTCGGTGATCGGACTGATGTTTGAGAACACGCCATGCGTGGAATGCGTCCAGACGGCCCCCGTATCGGTGACGACCGGAACGGGCACGGTGAGCCTGTTCGGCAGCGGCACCGGTCCGTTCGTGCAGGGCGTGCTGATCACCGACGGCACGACGATCACGTCGACCAACGGCGGGGCGATCGATATTCGCGGCACGGTGAGCGGCCCGGCCGGCAGCAGTCCGAACCTGCAGAACGACTTCGGCGTGCTGATCGCCAATGGCACGAACGGCGCGACCAGCACGCGTAACACGACGATCGGCATCGCCGGTTCGACTACCACGTCCGATCCGGGCGTCGCGATCGGCCTGGCCGTCCCGGAGGTCGAGCAGAGCGAGTTCGGGCTGCTCAATCCGACCACCGGCGTCACCGGCGGCATAACGACTGCGGTCGCCAATGCCGCGACCGACAACGTGACGATCTCGACCACGAGTCCCGGTTCGATCGTATTGCGCGCATTCAACGACGGCACCGCGAGCAGCCTCGGGATCACGCAGGCGACGCTGACGTCGCCGGGCGGCGTGCTGTCGATCATGCCGGCGTCGGTGGACCCGTCGAGCTTCGCGATCACCGCGCAGAACGCGACGCCGATCACGCTGTTCGGCACGGGCGGCGGCCTCAGCATCGACGCCCCGACTTTCTCGAGCTTCGCATCGATCCCGAACATCGTGCTAGGGTCCAGCACCCAAACCGGACGCATCACGGTAAACGGGCAGTGCGTATCGGCCGGCTCGCCTTGCGTGCCGACGCGGCCGTCCTTCGCGAACAATCTGACGCTGTCGAACCCGGGCGCGGGCAGTCAAGGGATCGCGCTGAGCTTCGGCATCTCGACCCCGGGCCAGACCTTGATGTTGTTGTCCGCCGGTCCCGTCACGGACCCCGGCGGCATCCAGACCGCCGGGCTGATCCTTGCCGGCCCCGGTAGCTTCACGCTGACCGATCCGCAAAACGACGTCGGCGTGCTGGCGATGGCCAATGCGGGCAACGTCGACTTCTCGAACTCGCATGGTTTCGTGATCGGGCCGCTGACGAGCCGGACGTTCGACACCGCCGCCAGCCAGCTGAACCCGATGAGCGTGACGAACTCCACGCTGACCGGCAACCTCGTCGCGACCGCCACGACCGGCAATATCGGGCTGGGCGCGGCCACGCCGTCCGCGACGGCGCCGAGCACGAATCTGAGCGCGGGCGGCTCGATCGATCTGGTGATGGAGAACGGCGTTTTCGTCGATGCGAACTCCGGCACACTTGGCGCCGGCAACGCATGGCGAGTCTGGGCCAGCACCTGGACCGGCGAAACACGCGGCAGCGTGCAGCCGAACACCGCGCAGCCGAATTTTTACGGCTGCCTGTTTGGCTCGGGCTGTAGTTGGGGCGGCACGGTGCCCGCTACCGGCAATCATTTCGTCTATGCCGCACGGCCGACGGTCACGGTCACCGCGGATGGCGCGACGCGCTTCGTCGGTGCGCCTAACCCGGCGTTCACCTATACGACGAGCGGCCTGATCAATGGCGACACCGCCGCGGGCACGTTGAGCGGCTCGGAGACGACCACGGCCACTCTGACGTCACCGGCGGGCGGTTATCCGATCGACCCCAACTTCACGTCCAGCGTTGGCTATATCGTCAACGAAGTGCCGGGCACGCTGACGGTGATTCCGTTCCAGAACTCGAACCCTCAGGGCCCGATTCCCAATCCGGTCGCGCAAAGCGGGCTGCAGACGTTTTTCAGCAGCCAGGAGCAGACGTTCATCTACGAAAACAATCTGCAGGGCACCAACATCTGCATCGGCTCTAACCAGCCGCTCTTCAGCACGACGCCGCCGGGCGAGAATCAGGACATCCTCGCGGTCGAATGGAAACGGGTGCGCTCGCAGCCGAACCTGAACAGCTGCATGCTGACGAACGCCCAGCACGGTTGCGGCGACTTCTAGCGGGAGCGAGGCGAAGCGGACGGAACCGGCGGCGGCGCGCCTTCGGGCGAATGCAGCGCGCGCAGTTGCGCGATGGCGGCCTCGGCGCTCGCGACGAACCGCTGCGAGAGCCGCCATGCTTCGACGACGTCCTCGTGGACGGGCTGCTCCATGCCGAGGTGAATGCGGAAGAATCGCTCCGCGTGGATTTCCGGGTGGTAATGCTGGCGCACCCGCTTCGCGTCGATCAGCCGCCGGTTGCCGAACAGCCGGCTCAATGCCCACGAAAACGCGCCGTCTTCGCCACCGACGCGGCGAAAGAACACGTCGAGCGGAAACCCGCCCAGCGCGCGATACACCGCCCGCCGGATCACCAGACTGCTGGGCACGGTGTTGCTCAGGATTGCAGCGTATTTTTCGAAATCGGGATGCTCGACGATCGCGCGCGGAAAGCCCGCATAGTCGACATCGAGCCGCACCGATGCCTCTCCCGGACAGCGCTGCAGATAGCCACTCGCCGCAGCCAGCGCGCCGGGCAGGTATTCGTCGTCAGCGTCGATGAAAGCGAGCAGATCCTCGCTCGCGTGCATCGCGGCCCAGTTGCGCGCGGCCGCGACGCCGCCGTTCACGTGCATGCGCAGCACCTGCACGCGCGCGTCGAGGCGGCCGTAATGTTGCGCGACGTCGATCGAAGCATCGGTCGAGCCATCGTCGACGACGATGATTTGCGCGGCCTCCGGCTGAATCAGGCAGCTTTCGAGCGCGCGGCCAAGCGTTGCCGCCATCTGCAGACAGGGAATGATGATCGAGATCGGCATGATGCGAGCCCCGTTGCGATGCTGATCCGCTGCGTCACGGTTGTGCCGGGCCTGGCATCAACTGTGTCGCTTCCCCATCGTCACCGACCCACACCGCGAGCGCCGTGAAGTTGTCGTGATTCGTGCTGGCGTTCGCGCGCACCTGCTGCGCGAGTGCGTCGAGCCAGTCGCCGGGTGTCGCCGCATGGGCTAGCGCATCGGCGATGCCGGCGTCGTCGGCGTACTCCCACAGACCGTCCGTGCAGATCAGGAAAGCGTCGCCGTCGCGTAGCGCGAAGGTGCCGTCGATGCCCGCAATGGAAAGCGCGTCGCGGGTGCCCAGCGCCGCATACAGCACGTTGCGGCGCCGGTGATGGCGCATCTCCTCCTCGGTGAGCAACTGCGCGTCGACCATCTGCTGAACCATGCTGTGGTCGCGCGTGCGCGCGCTGATTTCGCCGTGGCGGAAGCAGTACAGGCGGGTGTCGCCGCAATGGGCCCATGCGGCCGTCGCGCATTCGCGATCGATGGCGAGCACCACGGCCGTCGAACGCATGTCTTTTTCACTGTCCTTGCCGCGCAACTGTTCTTCGAGGATGTTCTCGTTGGCATGCGTGAGCGAGCCGATCAGCCGTTCGCCGGTCGGCGGCAATTCGGCCACGGTCAGATAGCGCAAATCCGCCAGCACCGAATCGACGACGAGGCGCGCGGCGGTGTCGCCGCCGCCATGTCCGCCGGCGCCGTCGGCGACGACGCAATAGTAGAGCCGCTCGCTCGACCAGTCGCCGAACGAATCTTCATTGCGCGGGCGGTCGCCCTGGTCGGTCAGGCTTGCGGTGGCGAGTTGCACCGTTGACCTCTCATGTGCTCGTGGTCGGTCGACCTCATTCCTGTGCGTGCGACTGCGCGGACAGGATGCCCAGAACCAGCAGGATGACGATGCGATTGCCGGGCGCGATGTCGATGCCGAGGCTGTGCTCGATCCATTGGCCGATTTCCGTACGGGCGAAGTCGGCGGGTATCGAGCCTTTTTTCAGCGTGACGCCGAGCTTGCGTGCCCGGTAGTGATACGACGCGATGCCGTAACGCGCGGCGACTTGCGACAGACCGCCTTTCTCGTTCGACAGCCAGCCGAGACTGCCGGCGAGCAGCATGCGGTTCGCTTCGTCGAGCGAAGCGATGAAATCCGACGCGGATTCGCGGACTTCGGCTTCGTGCAGACCGTATTGCAGCAGGACCGAGCCGATCGGATCGGGGTGAAAGGCGGTTTGCCGGTCGATCTCGAGCATCACGTCGTCTTCATCGAGCGACACGTTGCGCTGATGGCTCGCGCTGCGCAGACAGTCGATCAGGTAGCGGCGGAAATAGGCGCACACGGCATGGCTGTTCGAGGGCGCGCTATGCAGCGGGAAGGTGGGCGAGGCGGTAGGCGCGGTATCGAGGCGGAACACCTTGAAATAGAGGAACTGCGAGATCAGTTCCTCCTTGTCCTCGCCCAGCGCCTGCAATTCCGAAGGATGGTAGCCGGTCAACGCGCGGCGCACGATCGTATAGATCGACGCCATTTCGTCGTGGCTCAGGCAGGTGCGGCGTTGCCACAGGTCGGGCAGCGCGCTCTCTCCAGCGTGGTCGGCCATTGCTGCGCTTTGGATATCTGCCACTTTTCACCCCGAGGTGTGAACTCCGCTTCCTGCGGCGGAGCCCGCTGCTGACACTACCCATTGCGCCGCGCTTGTGGTGCGCCGGCTTCCTGTCCCCCAACGAATCCGGCACTCGCTTTGCCGCCATATCGGGCTGATGCGAGTGCCAAACGCCTGCAATACCAGGCAATTCGGCCGGGCAACCGGCGCATGATTGGAAAACAAAGTTAGTCTATTGGCACGTTTTATTTATTACAAGGTAAAACTCAATATGTTATTCACCGCTTTGTCGCGGTGTTCTATCGCTATCAGGATTAACCCTGGACGAAATGTAAACGCTTACCGGTAGTCTCGAAAGGTCGAATTTTTTAAAAATCGAGCGCTTGATTCGTTTACTTAGATGTCGGGCGATCCCGCCAATCGCCTGTCCTGAAAGGGCGCGCTGGCGAGGTCGTAAGACGACTGGCCGAGCATTGGATGGTTAATGGTGACGGAACGAAAGGTGAAAACTTTTTAAATGTTTATGGAGTTGAATGGTATTACATATACTGTTTCGCTTAATTAAACAAAATCCGCTTCTATTGGTATCCGGCTTTGTTTTTCCGGGCTGCGTGCTATTCTCATATCGGATTGCCGCCGAGAATGGGCAATGCCCGCTAAAAACATCGCAATAGCTGGCACGGGCAATCTAATTAGAGTTAACACGTATTTCCGGGAAACGCTGATTCCTGGCGGGCAAGGGCAACCCGTACCGGTCACTTACGGTGCGTCGAGACTACTCATCCGAGACCGATACAGACATGGCCACGCTTCTCGCGGGCGAACTGCTCGCCGACATATCAGCTGCCAGTCCGTGCGGGGACGACCTCGAGTACGACCCTGACTTCCTTGCGCTCGAACAGGTCGTTCATGGCAAGCCGGAGGTGCAGTTCGGCGAGACCATGGTCGCCGCCACACCGCCCGACTGGAAAGTGGCCGAAGCGCTATCGCTCGATCTGCTCGCGAAAGGCCGCGACTTGCGTGTCGCGGTACACCTGGCGCGCGCGCTGCTCAATCGCCGGCGTTTCGCCGGCTTCGCCGAGGGCCTCGCGCTCGTCGAAGGCCTGCTCGAACAGCGCTGGGACCACGTCTACCCGCAGCTCGATCCCGACGACGACAACGATCCGACCGCCCGCGTCAACGCGCTCGCCGCGCTCGTCGACGCGTCCGGCATGCTGGTGGATGTGCGCGACGCGCCGCTCGCGTCGTCGCGCGCGCACGGTGTCGTCAGTTTGCGCGACATCGAATATGCGACCGGAGAAGTGCCGCTGCCCAAGGGCGTCGACGCGCCGTCGCTGAGTTCGATCGACGCGGTGATCGCCGACGCTCACGAAGACGCCGCCGAAGCGCACACGGCCTTGCTCGCGGCCACGCATAGCGCGACGCGCATCGAGACTGTATTGACCGAGCGTGTCGGCGCGGCGCGTTCCATCGATCTGTCGCCGCTGTCGAGACTGCTGCGGCGTGCGGCCGATTTTCTCGGCGAACGTCTGGACGTACCGGGCGGCGCGCCGCAAGCATCGACAAACGGCGACGCGGCCACGGGCGAGCACGCCGGCGCGGCGCCCGCACCCGTACCGGTGTCCGGCGACATCACGGACCGTCAGGACGTGATCCGCATGATCGACAAGATCTGCGCGTACTACGAGCGTCACGAACCCTCCAGCCCGGTGCCGCTGCTGCTGCTGCGCGCGCGCCGGCTAGTCGACAAGAACTTCATGGAAATTCTGCAGGACCTCGCGCCCGAAGGCGTGAGCCAGGCCCGGCAGGTCGGCGGTATAGAAAACGAGTAAGCAGTCAGGCGGGGATGTGCCTTTTCGCTTATAGCAACGCCAGTCATGCGCCATGCTGCTCGCGGCCGTGCGGCGTCAACCAGGGGAATCGTCGTGGCCAAGGAAAGCAGCCAGAAATTCATCGCGCGCAATCGAGCGCCGCGGGTTCAGATCGAGTACGACGTCGAAGTCTACGGCTCGGAGAAGAAGGTCAATCTGCCCTTCGTGATGGGCGTGCTGGCCGATCTGTCCGGTCAGCCGGCCGACCCGCTCGCGCCGGTGGCGGATCGAAAGTTTCTCGAGATCGACGTCGACAACTTCGACGAGCGTCTGAAGTCGATGAAGCCGCGCGTCGCCGTGCAGGTGCCGAACCTGTTGACCGGTGAAGGCAACCTCGCCGTCGACATGACCTTCGAGAGCATGGACGATTTTTCGCCCGCCGCGGTCGCGCGCAAGGTGGACGCGTTGGCGAAGCTGCTGGAGGCGCGCGGCCAGTTGCAGAACCTGCTGACCTATATGGACGGCAAGACCGGCGCGGAGGAACTGATCGCGAAGCTGCTCAACGATCCTGCGTTGCTGCAGTCGTTGGCGTCCGCACCGAAGCCGCAGGAATGAGCGTGACCTACAGGGGAGTCTGACCATGGCTGAACCTAGCACCGAAGGGCAAGCGCAACCCGGCGAGACGTCGCTTGAAACCAGCGATTTCGCGAATCTGCTGCAAAAGGAATTCAAGCCGAAGAGCGAGAAGGCGAAGGAAGCCGTCGAGACGGCGGTGCGCACGCTCGCCGAACAGGCGCTGCGCGATACCAACGTAATTTCGGGCGACGTGCTCGCGACGATCGAATCGCTGATCGCGCGGATCGACGAGAAGCTGACCGCCCAGGTCAATCAGATCATCCACTCGGAGGAGTTCCAGAAAGTCGAGAGCGCGTGGCGCGGCTTGCACTATCTGGTCAACAACACCGAGACGGACGAAACCTTGAAGATCCGCGTGATGAACGTATCGAAGGGCGATCTGTACAAGACGCTCAAGAAGTACAAGGGCACCGCGTGGGATCAGAGCCCGATCTTCAAGAAGCTCTACGAAGAGGAATACGGCCAGTTCGGCGGCGAGCCGTATGGCTGCCTGGTGGCCGACTATTACTTCGACAACAGCGGGCCCGACGTCGATCTGCTGACGCAGATCGCCAAGATCTCGGCCGCCGCGCATGCGCCGTTCATCGCCGGCGCCGATCCGGCTGTGATGCTGATGGATTCATGGCAGGAGCTGGCCAATCCGCGCGACCTGACGAAGATCTTCCAGACTCCTGAGCATGCCGCGTGGCGCTCGCTGCGTGAATCCGAGGATTCACGCTACGTCGGTCTCGCGATGCCGCGCTTTCTCGCGCGCGCGCCGTATGGCGCGAAGACCAATCCGGTCGAGGAATTCGATTTCGAGGAAGACACCGCGGGCGCGGACAGCAGCAAATACGCGTGGGCCAATGCGGCCTATGCGATGGCGACCAATATCAACCGCTCGTTCAAGATGTACGGCTGGTGTTCGCGGATTCGCGGCATCGAATCGGGGGGCGCCGTCGAAAATCTGCCGGTGCACGCGTTTCCCACCGACGACGGCGGCGTCGACATGAAGTGCCCGACCGAAATCGCGATCAGCGATCGCCGCGAAGCCGAACTCGCGAAGAACGGCTTCATGCCGCTCGTGCACAAGAAGAACTCCGATTTCGCGGCCTTCATCGGCGCGCAATCGCTGCACAAGCCCGCTGAGTTCGAAGATCCCGATGCCACCGCGAACGCGAACCTGGCCGCCCGCCTGCCTTATCTGTTCGCATGCAGCCGCTTCGCTCACTACCTGAAGTGCATCGTGCGCGACAAGGTCGGCAGTTTCAAGGAGAAGGACGACATGCAGCGCTGGCTGCAGAACTGGATTCTCCAGTACGTCGACGGCGATCCGGCGCACTCGAGCGAAGAATCCAAAGCCCGACGCCCGCTCGCTGCCGCCGAGGTGGTCGTCGAGGAAGTGGAGGGCAACCCGGGCTATTACACGTCGAAATTTTTCCTGCGTCCGCATTACCAGTTGGAAGGCCTGACCGTATCGCTACGGTTGGTTTCGAAGCTTCCGTCCGCCAAGGCGGCATGACGGAAATCCCCATTCAGTGACGAATTGCTTTGAGCGGAGAATAAGATGGCCATCGACATGTTCATGAAGCTGGGCGACATCAAGGGCGAGTCGCAGGACAAGACCCACAAGGAAGAGATCGAAGTGCTCGCCTGGAGCTGGGGCCTGAGCCAGAGCGGCACGATGCACATGGGCACGGGCGGCGGCGCCGGCAAGGTGTCGGTGCAGGATCTGTCGTTCACCAAATACAGCGACAAGGCGAGTCCGCCGATCATGGCGGCCTGCACCAAGGGCACCCACATCGACAAGGCCTTGCTGACCGTTCGCAAGGCCGGCGGCGACAATCCGCTCGAGTACTACAAGATCACGCTGGAAGGCGTGCTGGTTAGCTCGTATTCGACGGGGGGCTCCGGCGGCGAAGAGCGCTTCACCGAGAACGTCACGCTGAACTTCGAAAAATTCCATGTCGAGTATCAGCCGCAAAACGCCAAGGGCGCGAAGGAGGGCGGCGTGGTCGAAGTGAAATGGAACATCCCCGGCAACGCGGAAACCTGATCGGCTGTCGGCAAAAAGGGGCGACTGCACTGCACCGGCCGCGCCGCTGCAGTGCGGCGGCGAGTGGGACGACTTGAGACAGACCGGAGCGAACCGGCATGAACGCAGAAGAATGCTTGCGCGAAGGCGATCTCGACGGATGTCTGCGCGAATTGCAAAACCAGGTTCGCAAGGATCCGTCGAAGGCCGCCTATCGCGTGTTTCTGTTCCAGTTGCTCGCGGTGACGGGCGCCTGGGATCGCGCCTTGACGCAACTGAACGTCGTCGGCGAACTCGACGCGGCCGCGTTGCCGATGGTGCAGACCTATCGTGAAGCGTTGCAATGCGAGGCGCTGCGCGAGGCGGTTTTCAAAGGCGAGCGCGCGCCGCTGATCTTCGGCGAGCCGACCGGCTGGCTCGCATTGCTGCTCGAGGCATTGCGGCTCGATGCCGCAGGCGATAGCGGCGCGGCGGCCGCCGCGCGCGCGCGGGCGCTCGACGAGGCGCCCGCCACCGCCGGCGCATTGAACGGCGAACCGTTCGAGTGGCTCGCCGACGCCGACAACCGGCTCGGCCCGACGCTCGAAGCGGTATTGAACGGCCGCTATTACTGGATTCCTTTTTCGCGCATCAAGCGCATCGAAATCGAGCCGCCGTCCGACCTGCGCGACCGGGTCTGGATGCCGGCCGTCTTCACGTGGGCCAACGACGGCCAGGCCGCCGGCCTGATTCCCGCCCGCTATCCGGGCACGCTCGCCGAGGCGAATCGCGCGCTGTGGCTCGCGCGCCTGACCGAATGGATCGGTGACGATCCCGCGCTCGCGCGGCCGGTGGGACAGCGCATGTTCGCCTCCGATGCGAACGACTACGCGCTCTTCGACGTGCGCAACATCGAACTGACGAGCGGCGACGCGCCTGCCGAACAGGACGGCGCGGCCGTGCCGGATCATGGCTGAGCTGACCGCCCGTGATCGCCTGCAACCGTCGCTGCTCGACCGGCTGACCGATCTCGAACCGGAAGTCAAACAGGAAGCGCGCGAGCGCCGCGTTCTGTCGATGCGCGCGCTGCGCGAGAGCGTGCAGCGCGACCTCGGCTGGCTGCTGAACGCGAATGGTCTTGCTTCGGTGCAGGATCTGAGCGGCTATCCGTATGTCGCGACCTCCGTGATCAATTTCGGCTTGCCGGATATTGCCGGCAAGACCGCCTCAGGCATCGATCCGTTGCGGCTCGAGCGGCTGGTGCGCGATGCGATCTGGGCGTTCGAGCCGCGCATTCTGCGCGATACCGTGCGGGTCAGTTCGATGCAAGTCGAAGAGACGACCGGGCGCCACAACACCGTGTCATTTTTGGTGGAGGGCGATCTGTGGGCGCAGCCGTATCCGGAACGGCTTTTCTTCAGGACCGAACTCGATCTGGAAGTGGGCGAAATCCGTGTGATCGACCAGGGCGGCCCGCGCTGAAGCCATGAATCCCGACCTGATCAAATACTACAGCCAGGAATTGCAGCATCTTCGGGAGATGGGCGGCGAGTTCGCGCGCGAATTTCCGAAGATCGCCGGGCGCCTCGGCATGGAAAGCCTCGAATGCGCGGACCCCTATGTGGAGCGTCTACTCGAAGGCTTCAGTTTCCTCGCGGCGCGCGTGCAACTGAAGATCGACGACGAGTTCCCGCGCTTCACCCAGCACCTCGCGGAACTGGTGTATCCGCATTACCTCGCGCCGACACCGTCGATGGCCGTGGTGCAGATCCAGCCCGACCTGACGAGCTCCAATCTCGCGGACGGCGTGCGGGTTCCACGCGGCAGCGCGCTGCGCAGTGTGCTCGACAAGAACGGCTCGACGCGCTGCGAATACCGCAGCGCGCACGAACTGACGCTTTGGCCGCTAGAAATCACGGAGGCGCGGTTTTTTACGCACGCGGGCTCGCTCGGCGGCGTCGACAGCGCGTTGCCGGCGAGCATGGCGGCGGGCGCCGGTATCAAGGCGGGTCTGAGACTGCGTCTGCGCGCCACCGCCGGTCTGAAAATCAACCAGCTGAAACTCGACCGGCTGACGCTGTATCTGCGCGGCTCGGACGGGATGGCCACGCGGATCCACGAGCGTCTGCTCGGTTCGGTGAGCGGCGTCGTCGTGATGCCGGCCAAACGTCCGGCGGCCTGGCACGTGCAATTGCCGGCGAGCGCGCTGCGGCCGCTCGGTTTTGCCGACGATCAGGCATTGCTGCCGGTCAGCCGGCAGTCGTTCCAGGGCTACCGGCTGCTGCAGGAGTATTTCGCGTTTCCGCAGCGCTTCATGTTCGTCGCCATCGACGGCTTGCAGGCGGCGTTGCGGCGCTGCGCGGACACCGAGATCGAAGTCGTCGTGCTCCTCAAACGCGGCGATCCGCTGCTCGAACAGTCGCTCGATGCCAATAATTTCGCGCTGCATTGCACGCCCGCGATCAATCTTTTTTCGAAGCGTACCGATCGCATCGCGCTGTCGGACGAACAGTTCGAGTATCACGTGGTGGCCGATCGCACCCGGCCGATGGACTTCGAGATCTACCAGATCGAGAGTGCGACGGGCTATAGCGCGGGCGCCGGCGGCGAGCAGCGCTTCGAGCCGTTCTATCACGCGCGCGATCTCGGTGCGACGTATCGTGCCGGCGCGTACTACCAGGTGCGCCGCGAAAAGCGTTTGCCGTCGGCACGTCAGCATGAGCGCGGCCCGCGCACGAGCTACCTCGGCAGCGAGATGTTCATCGCGCTGGTGGATGCGAGCAATGCGCCGTTTCGCGCCGACCTGCGTCAACTCGGCTTGCAGGTGCTATGCACGAACCGCGACCTGCCATTGACGATGCCGGTCGGCGTCGGCCCCGCCGATTTCACGCTCGATGTCGAAGCGCCGGTGCAAAGCGTGCGCTGCATCAGCGGCCCGAGCCGGCCGCTGCCGTCGTATGCGCATGGGGCCGTGGCATGGCGGCTATTGAGCCACCTGTCGCTGAACTACTCGTCGCTGCTCGATAACGATGCGCAGGAGGGCGCCCGCGCGCTGCGCGATCTGCTGAGCCTCTACTGTCCCGCCGACGAGATCGCGAGTCAGCGGCTGATCGAGGGCGTGCGCTCGATCGATTCGCGCTCGGTGACGCGACGCTTGCCGTGCGCGGGACCGATCGTGTTCGGCCGCGGTCTCGAAGTGACGTTGACGCTCGACGAAGCCGCATTCGAAGGTGCCGGCGCGTTTGTGCTCGGCGCGGTGCTCGCGCATTATTTCGCGCAATACGTATCGATCAACTCGTTCACCGAGACCGTCGTGAAGACGCTTTCACGCGGCGAGATCATGCGCTGGCCAGCGAGGGTCGGACAATGCCGGACGCTCTGACACTGCTGCGCCGGCTCGAAGACGATGCGCGCCGCTTCGACTTCTTTCAGGTCGTGCGGCTGCTGGAGAACGCGTACCCTGACAAGCCGCGCGTGGGGGAGTCGATGCAGCCGCGCGACGACGCGATTCGCTTCGTGCAGGAACCCGAACTGGTTTTCCATCCGACCACGCTCGGTGATTTCACGCCGGCCGGCGAGCATCATGCCGCGCGCCTCGCGGTGAAATTCTTCGGTCTGCTCGGGCCGCACGGACCCCTGCCGACCCATCTGACGGAATACGCGCGGGACCGCGCGCGCAATGCGAACGATCCGACCTTCGCGCGCTTTCTCGATGTCTTCCATCACCGCATGGTGTCGCTGTTCTATCGCGCTTGGGCCAATGCGCAACCGGCCGTGAGTCTCGACCGCCCGGGGCGCGATCGCTTTTCGTTTTATGTCGGCAGCGTGTTCGGGCTCGGCGAGCCGACGCTGCGCGAGCGCGACGCGGTGCCCGATTTCGCCAAGCTGCACTTCGCCGGTTTGCTGGGCGGGCCGACCCGTCCCGCCGCCGGTTTGAAACTCGTGCTCGCGCGCTTTTTCAACCTGCCGGTCGATATCGAGCAGTGGGTCGGCCATTGGATGACGCTGCCCGCGAACTCGCTGTTGCGCCTCGGCGCAGCGGACGGTTCGGCCCCGCTCGGCGTGTCGACGCTGCTCGGCGCGCGCGTGTGGGATTGCCAGCACAAGTTCCGCATCGTGATCGGACCGTTGAGCCGCGCCGATTACGAGCGCTTCCTGCCGGGCGGCGAGAGTCTGAACCGCCTCGTCGACTGGGTGCGCAATTACACGCGCGACGGGCTCGATTGGGATCTCCGGCTGGTGTTGAAGCAGGAGGACGTACCGCGCCTCAAGCTCGGGCGCCACACGCGGCTCGGCTACACCACGTGGACGCTCGGCCGCCCGGCGCGCGGCGATCAGCGTCAGTTGGTGTTGCAGCCGACCGGTCCCGACGGCCGTTCACGGATTGCCGTGGCGGCCCGCGAGGCGCCCGCGGGGGCGCCGCCATCGACATCATCGAGGGAATAGAAAATGGCCGAGATCAAACGGGCAGCGTTGTTCGGCAAGCTGAACAAGCTCGGGTTCCGCGCAATCGAGAGCGCGAACGTGTTTTGCAAGCTGCGTGGCAATCCTTATATCGAGCTGTCGCACTGGTTCCATCAGATCCTGCAACTGCAGGACTCCGACTTGCACCGCATCATCAAACACTACGGGCTCGAGCCTTCCGCGCTGGCGCGCGATCTGACCGAAGCGCTCGACCGGTTGCCGCGCGGGTCGGGTTCGGTGACCGATATTTCGTCGCAGGTCGAGGAGGCGGTCGAGCGTGGCTGGGTGTTCGGCTCGCTGATGTTCGGCGAATCGCAGGTGCGCACCGGGCATCTGGTGGTCGGCCTCCTGAAGACGCCGTCGCTGCGCAACGGGCTCTACGGCATCTCGCGTCAGTTCGAGCGCATCAAGCTCGATTCGCTCGTCGATGAGTTTCACAGCCTGCTGCGCGGCTCGCCGGAAGCGGCGATGAGCGCGAGCGATGGTTTTCAGGCGGGCGGCGCGCAGCGCGAAGGCAGCGACGCGGACACCACCGGCGGGCCGGTGCCGGCCGCCGCGCTAGGCAAGCAGGAGGCACTGCGCCGCTTCACCACCGATCTGACCGAACAGGCGCGCAACGGCAAGCTCGATCCGATCGTTGGGCGCGACGAGGAAATCCGCCAGGTGGTCGACATCCTGATGCGCCGCCGGCAGAACAATCCGATCCTGACCGGCGAAGCGGGCGTCGGCAAAACCGCGGTGGTCGAAGGCTTCGCGCAGCGCATCGCGGCGGGCGACGTGCCGCCGTCGCTGCGCGACGTGCAGTTGCGCACGCTCGACGTCGGTCTGTTGCAGGCCGGCGCGAGCATGAAGGGCGAATTCGAAAATCGCTTGCGGCAGGTGATCGAGGAAGTGCAGGCTTCGGAGAAGCCGATCATCCTGTTCATCGACGAAGCGCACACGCTGGTCGGCGCGGGTGGGGCGGCCGGCACCGGCGATGCGGCCAATCTGCTGAAGCCCGCGCTCGCGCGCGGCACGCTGCGCACGGTGGCCGCAACCACGTGGGCCGAATACAAGAAGCACATCGAGAAAGACCCGGCGCTGACGCGGCGCTTTCAGGTCGTGCAGGTCAGCGAGCCGGACGAGACCCGCGCGATCCTGATGATGCGCGGCGTCACCTCGACGATGGAGCAGCACCACAAGGTGCAGGTGCTCGACGAAGCGCTCGAAGCCGCGGTACGTCTGTCGCATCGCTACATTCCGGCGCGGCAGTTGCCCGACAAAGCGGTCAGCCTGCTCGACACCGCCTGCGCGCGCGTGGCGGTCAGCCAGCATGCGACGCCGGCATCGGTCGACGATTCGCGCAAGCGGATCGCGGCGCTCGAAACCGAGCTCGCGATCATCGGCCGCGAAAGCGCGGTGGGCGTCGACACGCGGGAGCGTGAAGCCGCCGCGGCGGAAAAGCTCGCCGCCGAACAGGCGCGTCTCGCCACGCTCGACGCCCGCTGGCAGGCGGAAAAAGAACTGGTCACGCGGATTCTCGCGCTGCGCGCGCAACTGCGCGGCGAGACCGGCAAGGTGGAGGGCGCGGCGCAGGTGAGCGACGCGAACGAAGCCGCAAACGAAACAGCCGCACCGGGCGCAACCGGAAACCCCGCCACCGATACCGCGACCCGCGAAGCGCGGCTCGCCGAACTGCGCGAGTTGCAGGCGCAGCTCGCGCAGCATCAAGGCGAAGACCCGCTGATCCTGCCGACCGTCGATCAGCAGGCGGTCGCCTCGGTCGTGCAGGACTGGACCGGCATACCGGTGGGCCGGATGGTCCGCAACGAAATCGAGAACGTGCTGAAGCTCGCGGAGAACCTGAACCGCCGCATCATCGGCCAGGCTCACGCGACGGAGATGATCGCACGGCGCATTCAGACTTCGCGCGCGGGTCTGGACAATCCGAACAAGCCGATCGGCGTGTTCATGCTCGCCGGCACCTCGGGGGTCGGCAAGACCGAGACCGCGCTTGCGCTCGCCGAGGTGCTGTATGGCGGCGAGCAGAACGTCATCACGATCAACATGAGCGAGTACCAGGAGGCGCATACGGTGTCGTCGCTGAAGGGCGCGCCGCCGGGCTACGTCGGCTATGGCGAAGGGGGCGTGCTGACCGAGGCGGTGCGGCGCCGCCCGTACAGCGTGGTGCTGCTCGACGAAGTCGAGAAGGCCCATCCCGACGTTCACGAGCTGTTCTTCCAGGTGTTCGACAAGGGCTGGATGGAAGACGGCGAGGGCCGCGTGATCGACTTCAAGAACACGCTGATCCTGTTGACCACCAATGTCGGCACGGATCTGATCACGAGCCTGTGCAAGGACCCGGAGCTGATGCCGGAGCCGGACGGCATCGCCAAAGCGTTGCGCGAGCCGTTGCTGAAGGTGTTTCCGCCGGCCTTGCTGGGACGCGTCGTGGTGATCCCGTACTTCCCGCTGTCCGACGAAATGCTCGGCGCGATCATCCGGCTACAGCTCGGCCGGATCGAGAAGCGAATCCGCGTGTCGCACAAGATTCCTTTTACCTACGACGACGACGTCGTGAAGCTGATCGGCAGCCGCTGCACGGAACTCGAAAGCGGCGGGCGCATGATCGACGCAATCCTGACCAACACGCTGTTGCCGCGCATCAGCACGGAATTTTTGACGCGCATGATGAACGGAAGCGCGGTCACGAAAGTGCAGATCGGCGCGCGCGACGGTGAATTTCTCTATACGTTCGATTGATCGATCCAACCGGAGGATGCCTTCATATGCCGCAACAAGTCAGCATGGGCGCGACGCTGCAATGTTCGTTCGGCGCGGCGCCTTCGACACTGGTGGTGCTACCGATCAACCGGGTGATGGGCGAAGGGCCGCCCGCGGCCAACATCATGGATCACATTCCGCTCGTCAACATCATGCCGTTCGGCGTGTGCAGTTCGCCGGCCAACCCGACCGTCGCCGCCGCGACGGCGGCGGCGCTG
The DNA here is from genome assembly GCF_050436725.1 of Paraburkholderia sp. JPY465. Lineage (NCBI taxonomy): Bacteria > Pseudomonadati > Pseudomonadota > Betaproteobacteria > Burkholderiales > Burkholderiaceae > Paraburkholderia > Paraburkholderia sp. JPY465. The sequence continues at coordinate 534,641 of NZ_JBNDMT010000002.1, read as the reverse complement.
GGCGTGCTGACGCCGATGCCGTGCATTCCGGCCACCATGACGCCGTGGACGCCGGGCGCGCCGACCGTGCTGCTCGGCAACCAGCCGTCGCTCGACAACGTGTCGACCTGCATGTGCAACTGGGGCGGCGTGGTCACGATCGTCAATCCGGCGACGGTCAAGACGATGATTCCGTGATATGACCTCGCAAAACCCGAACCGACACGTCACCGTCAGTTGCGCGCCTGCCGGCGAGGATCTGCTGTTTCTGCATCTGAGCGGCACCGAGGAGCTGGGGCGCCTGAGCGAATGGCGGCTCGACCTGCTGAGCAAGCGCAACGATCTGCAAGCCGGCGATCTGCTCGGGCATGACATCTCGATTGCGCTGTCGTTGCCGGGCGAGGGCGAGCGGCAATTCAACGGCATCGTCACGGCATTCCGGATCGTCGCGCCGGGCGACAACACCCGCAACCGCATGGCGCGCTACGAAGCGGTGGTGCGCCCGCGGCTGTGGCTGCTCACACGCGCGTCGCACAGCCGCTTTTTCCATGAAAAGAGCGTGCTCGACATTGTGACCAGCGTGCTGCAGGACTACAACATCGACGTCAGCAACAAGTGCCAGGCGACCTATCCGTCGCTGCAGCACTGCGCGCAATACCGGGAGACCGATTTCGCGTTCGTGAGCCGCCTGATGGAGCACGAGGGCATCTACTACTACTTCGAGCACAAAGGGGGCAAGCACACGCTGGTGCTGACCGATTCGAGCGACGTGCACGCACCGATCGAACACTATGCGTCGATTCCATACGATGCATGGTACGAGCCTTCGAACGAGATGGAATGCGTGTATGCGTGGAGTTCGGGCGCGGAATTGCAGACCGGCAAGTACGAAGTCAACGACTACGATTTCGAAAAGCCCACGTTGAGCAATCAGCAAGGCCTGCTGTCGCGCGCGACCCGGCCGAAAGTCTATGATCCGCCGGTGTACGCGATGCAGGAACATCTGAGCGGGCACGTGCAGGCGAGCGACGGCGACCGCTATGCGAAGGTCGGTATCGAGATCCGTCAGGCACGCAACGACAGCATCTCGGGCCGCGCGAGCGCGCGCGGCATCTGGCCGGGCGGTCAGTTCAAGCTCGAGAATCACGCCTGTGACGCGCAGAACCACGACTATCTGGTGGTCAGCGCCGCGTACGAGATCAATTCGGATGTCTATGTGTCGACGGTGCGCCACGATCCTTCGCTGCCGTTCTTCGACTGCGCGTTCAGCGCGTTGCGCAAGGAAAACCACTTCCGCTCGGAGCGGCTGACGCCGCAGCCGGTCGTGGCGGGCCCGCAGACCGCGATGGTGGTCGGCCCGGACGGTGAAGAAATCCTCACCGATAAATACGGCCGCATCAAGGTGCAGTTTCATTGGGAGCAGTTCGCCCCGCCGTCCGATTCGGACGCGCGCATGAAGCGGTGCTGGGTGCGCGTGTCGCAGAGCTGGGCCGGCAAGAACTGGGGCACGTTCTTCCTGCCGCGGATCGGTCAGGAGGTGGTCGTGGAATTCGTCGAGGGCGATCCGGACCGGCCGCTCGTGACCGGATGCGTGTACAACGCGAACACGATGCCGCCGTACGCGCTGCCGGCCAATCAGATGTTCTCGACGCTGAAGAGTAATTCGACCAAGGGCGGCGGCGGTTTCAACGAAATGCGCTTCGACGACGACAAGGGCAGTGAACAACTGTTCTTCCACGCCGAGAAGGACCACGAGACCTGGGTCAAGAACGACATGCTGAGCAATGTCGGCAACGACCGGCATCTGAAGGTGACCGGCAACGAGTTCGTCGCGATCACCGGCGCGCGCCACGATGCCGTGACGGGCGACCAGAACGCCCAGGTCGACGGCAACGCGTCGCTGAAGGTCGGGCAGAAGCTGCAGGAAAAAGCCGGCATGGACTACGCGATCGATGCCGGCATGAATATCCATATCAAGGCGGGCATGAACATCGTGATCGAAGCCGGCGCGAGTATTACGCTGAAAGCGGGCGGCGCGTTCGTGGTGGTCGGCCCGGTCAGCGTGGCGGTGTCGGGCACACCGATCCTGCTCAATTCGGGCGGCTCGGCGGGCTCCGGCAGCGGCTCGTCGCCGAGCGCACCGAGCGCGCCCAAAGACGCCGATGATGGAACCAAAAAAATCAAATCGTGAGTGATGCACCTGACCGCTCGTGGGGAGCCAAGTGAACTATCCGATTCTTTCGCTGCGGGTTGCGCGATTCAACGACGAGACGCTGGCCGAGCCGATCGTGATCGCGTTCGGCCCCGCCGGCGGCACGATCGGCCGGGCCAACGACTGCACGCTGGTGCTGCCCGATCAACAGCGCGCGATCTCGCGCGTGCACGCGCGCGTCGAGTTTCGCGGCGGCGATTATCTGCTGTGCGATCTGGGCAGCAATCCGAGCGTGCTGAATCAGCGCGCGCTCGGCGGCACGCGCGAGGCGCGGCTCGCGGACGGCGACCGTCTGGTGATCGGTCCGTATCTGCTGGAGGTGTCGATCGGCGAGCAGGCGGCGGACGTGCGCGGGCTGACGGGCGGCCACGATCCGCTGAGTGCCGCGCAAGTGCTCAGCGGACCGTTGCCCGCCGATTCGCAGGGCGACGTGTTGCAGCTCGGCGCGCTCGATCCGCTCGGGCAGCCGGGCTTCGGCGCACAGCAGCGGATCTCGACGCGTCCGGGCTTTGCGGGCTCGGAGAGCGATCATGTGTCGCCGGAGTTGCAGGCGTTCTCGGCGCCGCAGGCATCCCGGCCCGAGCCCGGCAGGCCGGCCACGCCCGTGGGAGGCATCCCGGCGGACTACGACCCGCTCGCGGATGCGTTGGCGCAGTGGGAAACGCCGGGGCCGGCCAGCGGGCCGCAAGCCGCACCGCGTCCTGCGCACGAGTTGCCGGGATGGCCCACTGCGCCCGCGCCGTCGGCGGCGCCTTTGGGCGGCCCGACCGGCTTGCCGCCGGGATTGCTCGATCCCGGCGCGGCGGGGTCGGCCCCAACACCGTTCGATGATCTGTTCGGGATACCGTCGGCGCCGTCCACGCCGTCGACCCAGTTCGCGCCATCGACCCCTCTGGCGCCGGTGGTGCCGGTGATCGTGCCCGTGGTCGCGCCGCAGGCCGCCACCGCGCGGGTTGCCGTGCCGGCTGCGGCGCCGGGGCCGTCGCTGGCTGGGCAGTCCGCTTTGGAGCCCGCTTCCGAGCCCGCTTCGGAGCCGGCCCCGCAGCCAGTGGCGCAGCCGGTTCAGCGGCCGGCTCCATCCGCGGGCCCGACCGCATCACCGTCTCCGGCACCAGCGCCGAGCGCGCAGCCAGCCCCAGCCCCGGTTCGCCAAACGGCCACCGCCACCACCACGAGCCAGAACCCCGCGATCATGCAGGCGCTGCTCGAAGGCCTCGGCCTCGACCCGTCGCGCGCGCCGAACCTGCCCGAACCGGAGTTCGCGCGTCTGGTCGGCACGATGCTGCGCGAAGCGCTGCGCGGCACGATGGGCGTGCTGCGCGCGCGCTCGATGACCAAGCGCGAAGCCCGTCTCGACATGACGATAATCGTCGCGCGCGACAACAACCCGCTCAAATTTTTCCCCGACGTCGACAGCGCGCTGGCGCAGATGCTGACCGGCCGCTCGGCCGGTTATCTGCCGCCCGACGAAGCGCTCAGGCGCGCCTTCGACGATATCGAGGCGCACGAGCTCGCCGTGCTCGCCGGCATGCGCGCGGCGCTCGCGCACGTGCTGGGGCGCTTCAATCCCGCTTCGATCGAAGCGCAGCTGAAAGACACCGGCGCGCTCGAAAAAGTGCTGTCCAACCGCAAGGCGAAACTGTGGGATCTGTTCGTCGCATTGCAGGGCGCCGTCGCGCGCGATGCCGACGACGACTTCCAGAAGTTCTTCGGTCAGGCGTTCAATGAAGCGTACGAGGCCCAGATCGACGAACTGCGCGCGGCCCGCGAGCGTCAGCCGAAACATCCCGGCGATCCCACCTAGCAACATTTGAACGAGACAACATGTCCTGGAACAGCAAAGTCATCTGGTCGGAGGGGATGTTTCTGCAGCCCCAGCATCTGCAGCAGCACGACCGCTATCTGCAGCGGCAACTGGAGACGCGCGCGGCCGGCCTGCGTCCGTATAGCTGGGGCTTTACCGCGCTGGAGATCGACGAGCCGCTGCTCAAGCTCGGCAAGCTCGCGCTGCTGTCGTGCTCGGGCGTGATGCCGGACGGCACGCCGTTCGATCTGCCCGCCGACGATGATCTGCCCGAGCCGCTCGAGATTCCCGAAGGCACCCGCAACATGCTGGTGCAACTGGCGCTGCCGGTGCGCAGGCCTGGCGTCGCCGAAACCGGCAACGAAGCCAGCGAGGAGAACTTCGCGCGGCACCGTGTCGCCGAATTCGACGTCAGCGACAGCAACGATCCGAATGCCGGCGCGGCGTTGCTGCAGATCGGCAAACTGCGGGTGCGCCTCGCGCTCGCGCCCGACGTGGCGAACGCGTACACGGCGCTCGGCGTCGCGCGCGTGCTCGAGCGTCTGCCGGACAACCGCGTCGTGCTCGAAAACGACTACAGCCCGCCGTGTCTCGACTACCGGGTGGCGCGCCGGCTCGCGGCGTTCGTCGACGACCTCGTGGGCCTTCTGCATCAGCGCGGCGAAGCGCTGGCCGGACGGCTTGCGCAGCCCGGCGTGACCGGCGTCGCGGAGGTGGCCGACTTTCTGTTGCTGCAACTGATCAATCGCCACGAGCCGCTCGCCGCGCATCTGTCGACGATGACCGGTTTGCATCCCGAAGCGCTGTACCAGCTGGCCGTGCAGCTGGCCGGCGAGTTGACAACTTTCAGCCAGGCGTCGAAGCGGCCGCCGGCGTATCCGGTGTATCGCCATGAGTGGCTGCGCGAAACCTTCGCGCCGGTGATCGACGACATTCGCGCGTCGCTGAGCATGGTGATGGACCCGCACGCGGTGGCGATCCCGCTCGAAGAGCGCAAGTTCGGTTTGCGCGTGGCGATCGTGCCGGACAAGACGCTGTTTGCCGGCGCGACCTTCGTGCTCGCGGTGCGCGCGCAAATGCCGGCCGAGCACATCCTGACCGGCTTCGCGCCGCAGGTGAAGATCGGCCCGATCGAACGCATTCGCGATCTCGTCAATCTGCAATTGCCGGGCGTCGGCCTGCGCGCGTTGCCGGTGGCGCCGCGGCAGCTGCCGTTCCATGCGGGCTTTACCTACTTCGAACTCGATCGCGGCAACGAGCTGTGGAAGCAGTTCGCGAATTCCGCGGGCATGGCGTTGCACGTCGCCGGTGACTTTCCCGGACTGACGATGGAGTTCTGGGCAATTCGCCGCTGACGCATTGATTGAGGAAGTTCATCGTGAGTCCAGACGAACCGCGTGGCCCCGCCGACGATCCCGGCGCGACGATCCTGATTCCGACGCCGGGCGGCACGCGGGCGCCGTTCATCGCAACCGCCGCGACGCCCGCGCCGATGCTGCCCGCCGGCGGCGGTTTGAATCCGCTGTTGCGCGCGGCCAATCCGCTGATCGAACTGGCGCTGCCGTTGCGCCAGTTGCCGACCCATCCGAATGTCGAAGACCTGCGCAACCAGCTGATGCAAATGGTGCGCAACTTCGAGACGCAAGGCCGCGCCAATGGTATCGACGACGAGAAGCTCGGCGCCTCGCGCTACTGCCTGTGCACGTTTCTCGACGAAGCGATCGCCAGCACGCCGTGGGGGGCGGGATTGTGGGGCAGCCGCAGCCTGCTGGTGACGTTCCACAACGAGGCTTCGGGCGGCGAGCGCTTTTTCCTGATCCTGCAGCGTCTCGCGCAGAACCCCGCGGGCAATATCGACGTGCTCGAACTGATCTACGTGATTCTCGGCCTCGGCTTCGAAGGCCGTTACCGTCTGATCGACGGTGGCCGCACGCAGCTCGACACGATCCGCGAACGCCTCGAACAGATGATTCGCGGCCAGCGCGGCGCGGCCGAACGCGATCTGTCGCCGCACTGGCTGCCGGTCAAGGTCGAGCGCAAGCCGTTGCTGCAACTGGTGCCGTTGTGGGTCGCGGCGGCAATCGCCTGCCTCGTGCTGGTGATCGCTCATCTGGTGTTGAGCTTCAGGCTCAACGACATGTCCGACCGCGTGTTCGAAGCGCTGCACGGCATCCGCGTCGCGCCGGCACCGGTGCTCGCGTCGAAACTGGCGGCGGCGCCCAAGCCCGCGCCGAAGCTGTCGCAATTCCTCGCGCCGGAAATCGCCCGCGGTCTCGTGCAGGTGTCGGAGTTGCCCGACCGGACCGTCGTCACGATCAACGGCGACGGCCTGTTCGCGTCGGGCAGTACCGATGTGGCCGCGGGCTTCGTGCCGCTGATCCAGCGCATCGGCGATGCGTTGAAAGAAGTGCCGGGCAACGTGGTGGTCGCGGGACACACGGACAACCAGCGAGTCTTGTCCGCGCGATTCCCGTCGAACTGGCATCTGTCGCAGGCGCGCGCCGAAGCGGTGCGCGACATGCTCGCGTCGCGGGCCGGCAACCCGGCGCGTTTCAGCGCCGAAGGGCGCGGCGACGCCGAGCCGATCGCGCCGAACGATACAGCCGCGAATCGCGCGCGCAATCGCCGCGTCGATATCACGGTGCTGGCGCCGGGAGCGGCATCGTGAAGGCCTGCGGGATCAGTCCGTCGCGCGTGGCACAGGGGAGCCGGATATGAAAATCTTTGGCTGGCTCAGACGAGCCATCGTGCTGTCGTTGCTCGGCGTGCTCGCGCTGTCGTTGATCATCTGGGTCGAGGGGCCGCTCTTCGCGTACGCGGGTCATGAGCCGCTCGAAAGCGACAGCAGCCGCTGGACCGCGATCATCACGCTGCTGCTGGTGTGGGCGGTGTACTGGGGCGTGCGCTGGATCGCAATGCGTGTGGCCAACATCAGGTTCACCCGCGTGGTGGCGGAAGGACCGGCCGAGCCCGGCAGGAAAGAATCCGAGGCCGACATCGCCGCGTTGAAGCAGCGTTTCGAAGCCGCGATGGCAACCTTGCGCAAGGCGCGGGTCAAGGGGCGCTTCGGCAGTCAGTACGTGTACCAGTTGCCGTGGTACATGTTCGTCGGCGCGCCCGGCACGGGCAAGACCACCGCGCTGCTGAACTCCGGGCTCAAGTTTCCGCTCGCCGAGCGGCTCGGCAAACAGTCGATCGGCGGCGTGGGCGGCACGCGCAATTGCGACTGGTGGTTCACCGACGACGCGGTGCTGCTCGATACCGCGGGCCGCTTCACCACCCAGGATAGTTTCGCCGAAGCCGATCAGGCCGCGTGGGCCGGCTTCCTGCAACTGCTGCGCAAGTATCGGCCGCGCCGGCCGCTGAACGGCGTGATCGTGGCCCTGTCGACGCGCGACCTGCTGCAACTGTCCGACACGCAACGCGCGCAGCAGGCGCAAGCCGTGCGCGAGCGTCTCAGGGAACTGTACGGCAAGCTCGGCATGCGCTTTCCGGTCTACGTGGTCGTGACCAAATGCGATCTGCTCGCGGGCTTCGCCGAATTCTTCGACGACCTCGGGCGCGACGAGCGCGAACAGGTCTGGGGCATGACGTTTCCGTTCACCGAGGGCGGTTCGCCCGACGACGCACTGGCCGCATTTCCCGCCGAATTCGGCGCGCTGGAAAAGCAGCTGCAAGCCCGCGTGCTGAGCCGCATGCAGCGCGAGACCGACGTGCGCAGGCGTGCGCTCGTCTATGGATTCCCGCAGCAGTTCGCGGGTCTGCAAGCCGTGCTGAAGAGCTTTCTCGACGAAACCTTCAGCACCACGCGCTTCGAGCAGTCCGCGTTGCTGCGCGGCGTGTACTTCACGAGCGGCACCCAGGAAGGCCGGCCGATCGATCGCGTGATGAGCGCGGTGGCCTCGGCGCTCGGCTTCCAGCAACAGGCGGTGCTGCCCGATCCGGCGAGCGGGCGCGCGTACTTCATCACGCGGCTGCTCCGCGGCGTGATCTTCGAGGAAGCCGGACTCGCGGGCGTGAACCAGAAGCTGGAGCGGCGCCGCGCGTGGTTCCAGCGCGCCGCGCTGGCGGCGATCGGTGTCGTCACCGTGCTCGCGCTGGTACTGCTGTTCGTCAGCTATCAACGCAATCGCGCGTACATCGCCGATGTTCAACAGCATGTCACCGACTTGCAGAAGCTCGCGCAGACCACTCAGGCCGGCGACAACCCGCTGGCGCTGCTGCCGCTGCTCAATGCCGCGCGCGACCTGCCCGGCGGTTATGCGGACCGCGCTAAAAGCGTGCCGTGGCTGTCGCGTCTCGGCCTTTATCAGGGCGACAAGCTCGGCCTCGAAGCGCAGGCCAGTTACCGGCGGCTGTTGCGGCAGACGCTGCTGCCTCTGGTGGTGAGCCGGATGGAAGAAGAATTGCGCCGCGGCGACGCGAACAATCCCGACTTCCAGTACGAAGTCTTGCGCGCGTATCTGATGCTGGGCGATTCGATGCATTTCGACGCCGACTCGGTGCGCTTGTGGGCCGACGTCGATTGGCGCCGCGGGCCGTTGCGCGATGCGAGCGACGATCAGCGCAACGATATCGACGGCCATCTCGCCGCGTTGTTCGAGCCGGCGCGCTTCGACGCGTCGCTGCCGCTCGACAAGGAGCTGATCGCGCAGGCGCGCGCGACGCTCGCCAAAATGCCGCTGACGCAGCGCCTGTTCAATCGCGTCAAACGCGATCTCGAACAGAGCAGACTGCCGGAGTTCAGCGTCGCCAACGCGGCGGGGCGCAATGCGTCGCTGGTGCTCGTGCGCAAGAGCGGCGCGCCGTTGACGCGCGGTGTTTCAGGCGCGTACACGCGGGCCGGCTATCAGAAGTTCGGCCAGTTGCGCGACGCGGCGGTGATCGATATCGCGAAGGACGACTGGGTGCTCGGCCGTCAGGAATCGGTCTTGACGCCGAACGGACTCGAGGATCTGAAGGCGGGCATCACGCGGCTTTACTACGACGAGTACATCCGCCAGTGGGACGCGTTGCTGAACGATATCGACGTAGTGCCGTTCGACGGCGTGCAACAGGGAGCGCGCGTGGCGAATGTGCTCGCGGCGCCCGACTCGCCGCTGCGCTCGCTGATGCTGGCCGCGGCGCAGGAAACCACGCTGGGCAGCACCAGAACGGGCGGCTCGTTGACGGAGCAGGGCGTCGCCGCATTGACGAACAAGCTCGATGCGGCCAAAAAGCGTCTCGAGAGCGCGCTCGGCAATCAGCCGGAAGACGCCGCGCCGCCCGCACCGGCTGAACTCAATCCGGTCGACGCGCATTTCCAGGCGCTGCATGAACTCGCCGGCAAACCCGGCGCACCGGGCCCAGTTCCACTCGATACGCAGCTCGCCGCGCTGAAGGACGCCGCGACCTATCTGGAGGCCGCGGACTCGGCGCGCCGCCAGGGCTTGCCGCCGCCGCCCGGCGACGCGTTGAACAAGCTCAAGCTGGTCGCCCAGGGGGCGCCGCCGCCGCTCGCGACGGTGGCCACCGACGTCGCGGGCGGCGCGGGGTCGCTGATGGTGGGCGGCGAGCGGGCGCGCCTGAACGCGTTGTGGCAGGCGAACGTGGCGCAGCTGTGCCGGCAGGCGCTCGACGGCCGCTATCCGCTGGTGCGCACCTCCACGCGCGACGTCGCACCCGATGACTTCGGCAAGCTGCTGAGCCCGGGCGGCCTGATCGACGACTTCTTCCAGAAGAACCTCGCAACGATGGTCGACATGTCGGGACCGCAGTGGAAGTGGCGCAGCGGCGTCGATACGCTCGGCATCCCGGTCGACGTGCTCGCGCAATTCCAGCGCGCGGCGCAGATCCGCGATGCGTTCTTCCGGGCTGGCGGCCGCGACGTGTCGGTCCGTTTCACGGTGAAGCCGCTCACGATCGATCCATCGATTACCCAGTTCACGCTCGACATCGATGGGCAGCAAATGGTCGTCAAGCCCGACGCGCCGCAATCGATGGTGTTCCAGTGGCCGAGCGGCAAGGGCACCGGCCAGGCGCACGTCGAGTTCACGCCACCGGGCAATGCACCGGCGGCGCGCGCCGACGGACCGTGGGCACTGCTGCATCTGATGGACGACGCGCGCCTGCAACCTACCGCGCAACCTGACCGCTTCCGCCTGAGCTTCGACTCGGATGGCCGGCGCGCGGACTTCGAACTGGCGGCCAGCAGCATCGTGAATCCGTTTCGTCGCGCGATGCTCGAGCAGTTCCGCTGTCCGGATCGGCTATGAGCGGCGAGCATGCGCAGGAGCCGGCGCCGGGGCCCGGTTTCTTCGGCAAGGTGCGCACGCATGGCGATTTCGTAGGACGGCGCCTGGACGCCGAGTTCGTCACGCGTTGGGATGAGCGCTTGCAGGAAGGCATGTTGCTCGCGCGGCAGCGCTTCGGCGCGCAGTGGCTCGAACTGTATCTGAATGCCCCTGTGTGGTGTTTCGCGCTTGGCGCGGGTCTGTATGGCCCGAGCGCGTGGGCGGGCGTTCTGACGCCCGGCGTGGACCGTGTGGGGCGCTATTTTCCGTTCACGATCGCCGAGGCGATCGACGGCGCCGAACTCGAACGGCGACTGTCCGATGCGCAAGGATGGTATGACCGGCTGGTGACCTTGGCCTTGTCGACACTGACGCCGGAATTCGCCCTCGATGCATTCGACGCGGCGTTGTGTGCCGAGAGCCTGTTCAACGAGGATCGCACCTTGATGCCGTGGCGGCTCGCCATCCCCGATGCAGCCGACGGCGGATTCGCGGCCTTGCTCGAACGGACCGTCGCAGTGGGACACGCGGTCTGGTGGAGCGAAGGATCGCCGGCGGTGCCGGCTTCGGTGAGAGTTTCCACAGCCGCGACGACCGGCCTGCAGTTCGCGAGTCTGCTCGACGTCGGCGGGCAGGAGTGGGACTCGCTGATCGACGTGATTTCGAGCCCGGTCGCGTAGTCACGGCCTCACACACACGCGCGGCGCGGGGTAAGGAGCAGCGTTTCAAATTGACTTCCCGTCATTCGTCTTTAAGTGATGAGGCTGTCATACGCCGGTTCCCGCCGATGTTCGCCGACGGTCCGAGACGGGGCGCTGGCGGCCTTACCGCAACTCCATTGCGCGGAGATCGCCGTATGTCACGCCTGTCACGCCTGTCACGCCTGACCTATTCCTGTCCCGCACGACGCTTTCCAGGCAGCGTTCTGTCCGCTGCGCTGTGCGTGCTTGCGTTGCTGTGCACGGCCGCGCGCGCAGCCGAACCGGTCCTGCACGAGCAGGACATCAACGAGCAGTCGGTGACGCGCGCGCTCCAACCCGACGAGTCGAGCGAGACGGGCGAGAACGTCGTGACGCGCGGCTTCGTGCTGTCGAACAAGCCGCCGTCCGCCGCGCCGCGCCCCGCGGCCGCGAGAAAACCCGCCGCGCAGATCCTGATCACGTTCGCCACCAATTCGGCCACGCTCACCGACAGCGCGAAGGCCGCGCTCGACAAGGTCGCCGGCGCATTGCAGTCGGAGAAACTCGCGGCGTACCGGTTTCGCGTCGAAGGGCACGCCGATCCTCGCGGGTCGGCCGATGCCAACATGAAGCTCTCCGAAGACCGTGCGGCCGCGGTGGTCGAATATCTCACGCAGAAGGACGGCATCGCGGCGGAGCGGCTGTCGTCGCTCGGCAAGGGTTCTTCCGATCCGTTGAACAAGCGCAATCCGACGGCGCCCGAGAACCGTCGGGTGACGATCGTCACGGTCACGGATTAGGCGCTTTCGAGGTTGCCGCCGATGACACGTTATCGCGTGTATTGCGACGTCGCGACACGGGCGATGCTGCTGTTCGCGTGCGTGACTATGGTCGCGGTCGCCGCCGGTCCGCAGGCCTCGAACAATGCCGCCAACCGACCCGCCGCCGTCGACGACGACACCGGCGCGGTGCGCTTGCCGCTTGCCCAGCTCGCCGCCGCGTTGGCGCCCGACGCCCGCCAGCAATTGTTCACCGTGACGGACCATCCCGGCCTCTATGTGATGCAGGCGGCGAGCCTTGAGCAACAGGGCGCGATGTTCGCGCGCGTGGTGGCATTGCTCGAACGCCGCGACATGCCGCACGACCGGGTGGTGTCGGCGGCGGCCATCGCGGCTCACGCGCGGCGCTTCGGCACCGACCCGACCGGGCTGACGGCGGGCAACAACTTCAGCACGGAGGAGTTGACGCATTTCTTCGAACTCGCGCGCGAGCAGGGCGTGGTGCTGAACCAGGGCGAGCGCACTCTGCAGACGATTCTCGTGCGATGGCGTTTGATTCGCGACGAGCAGGGGACCTGGAAAGCGGCCAACGCACACGACTTTCTGATCACCATTCCCGGGCTGGGTCGCGCGCCGGGCGGCGAGATGATCGACGCCACGGTCAGGGCGGCGATCCTCAGTCACGAATTGGGTCATTGGCAGTACTTCTCGGACGGCGCATACGCGCACGCGTGCCGCGCGTTCTGGTGGCAGGTACTGAGCTACGAGGAACGCGCGGAGTTGACCCGGCAACTGGAGAACCTCGGCTATGACCCGAGCGACCGGATCGTGATCGATGAGATGCAGGCCTACTTGCTGCATACGCCCGCGCGCTATATGCCGATCATCGATACGCCGGGACCCGGCGGCATCGATGTCGGCAAGGTGCGGCGGCGCTTGCAGGAGGCGGTCGCGAGAGCGGGCGGATAGCGAGGACCAAGCGAGGACGAAGCGAGCCCGCGCGAAACGCGCTGTCGAGGTGACGTATGACGGATTACGCAGAACTCAACCGCATTTTGCCGCGCCTGTCGCAAGCGCATGCGGCAGACGCGTTCAACGACGAGGTCGCGCCGCTGCTAGTCGACCTGTGGGCTGATGACTACGTTGGGCGCGTGGCATCGTGCGACTTGCTCGAAACGACCGTGAGCCAGTTTTCCTATCTGTTCGACATGTCGACCGAGCGCCTCGTCGCGGCGTGGGGCATCAGTCAGGGAAAGAGTGCGGTGCCGCGCAAGGCAATCGCCACGCGGATGCGCGGACACCCGCTCGCCAACGGCGGGACTTACCATCGCGGCCACGCGATTCCGCACACGCTCGGCGGTTCGACCGATATCAACCTCGTGCCGCAATTGGGCAAGATCAATTCGGGGCCATTCCAGGCGTTGGAACGGCTCGCGGTCAGTCATGCGGGAGCGCTTTACTTCACCTACTGGCTATACGGGCCGGGCAAGAGTCAGGTGCCCGTCGGCGTGGAGCAGGGGCTGCTGATGCCGGGGGCGACTGCGTGCACGTTCAAGCTGGCGACGTTTGCGAATTGACGCGGGCGCGGCGGTTCGCGTGCCGCGATTGGGGCAAATACGTTGTGCGTCGGCGATCGTCGGTGAACCCCTCGACGAATCGGACCGTCTACGATACACAGTACCGCAGCCCCCGACGTCGGACCCCGATGATGCCATTCGCTCGCCGTTTCCTCGTCATGCTGGCGTCGGCCTTCTTGCGCGCACGCGCGCGCGGCGCGTTGGCTCTGCTCGCGTCGGCGGTGCCGCTTGTGCATGCGGAGGTCGTCGTGTCGTTCGCCGAGAGTCCGGTGTCGGTAATTCGCGGCGCCTCGCTGTATCGGACCGGGGAGGGCGCCAGACTGCGCGACGACGACATCATCGAAACCGACGCCGGCAAGTCCGCGCAACTCGAAGACAGTGCGGGGACGCTGATCGCGCTCGGGCCGCAAACGCAAGTGCTGCTCAACGCGCCGTCGGCGCCGCAAAACGCCGCGGCGGGACCGCTGCAAATCACGATGCTCAGCGGCTGGCTCAAGGTCACCCGCAACCCGAGCGCAGCCACGCAAGCGCCGCTGTCGATCGAGCTTCACGGCCTCGAACTCAAACCTTCAGGCAATGGTCCGTGGTCGGTCGTCACGATGACCTCCGGCGAGCGCGCCGCCATCTTCGCGGAGTCCGGCGATGACGCGATCGCCGTCGTTCGCGCCCCTGCCCAGGCGCCCAAACTGACCTTGCGCGCGGGCCAGTACCTCGAGCGACATGCCGACGAACCCCTGCGCGCGCAACCCCGGCCGTCCGCGGAGTTCATCGGCACGATGCCGCCGGGCTTTCGGGACGCGTTGGTCGGGGTAGCGGGGCGGCTCCCGAGCAGACACGAACTTGCCGCGCCACTGCGCGCCCGTCGATTACGCCGACGTCTCGGACTGGCTCACGAGCAGCGTCAGCGAGCGCGGCACTTTCGTCAAACGCTTCGTGCCGCGGCTGAAAACTGCTGCCTTTCGCGCGCAGGTCAATAGCCATCTGGACGTTTTGCCGGAATGGCGGCCGATTTTGCATCCGCCACCGCCGCCGCGCCCGGCGAGCGAGCCACCCAAAAGGCCCGCGTCAGCACCGCCGCTAGTGCGTCCACCATACGGCCCCGGCTCGATATACCGGGACAAACCGACGGCGGACGACGACGAGCATCATTGACATACCATGCACCACCGGGCGTTGACGCCCTTGCACACCATTCGCGTGGAGCAGCCATGAACCTGTCGTTGACCGTGAAGTTCAATCTCGCCTTCCTCGTCGTGTTCGCCGCGGGATTCGCCGCGACCGGCTTCGTGGCCGACCGGGTGTTGCAGCAAAACGCGGTGCAGACGACCGTGCGCGACGCGAGCCTGATGATCGAAGCCGCCACCGCGGCGCAGAACTACACGTCCGAACAGGTGACGCCGCTGCTTGCCACGCAGATCAAATACGCGTTCGTGCCGCAGTCGATTCCCGCATATTCCGCGGTCGAAAGCCTGCTCGCGATCCAGAAGAAATTTCCGGGCTTCTCGTACAAGAGCGCGATGCTCGATCCGACCAACCCGCGCGACCGCGCCACGGACTGGGAGACCGATGTGATCCGGCGCCTGCACGACCACCCCGAACTGCCCGAACTGATTGGCGAACGCGCGACGCCGTCGGGCCCGAGTCTCTACATCGCGCGGCCGACCCGCATCGACTCGGCCGCGTGCCTCGAATGCCACAGCACGCCCAGCGCGGCGCCGCGCACAATGATCGACAAGTACGGGCCGGCCAACGGCTTCAACTGGCCTTTGCATGAAACGATCGGCGCGCAGGTCGTGTCCGTGCCGATGTCGCTGCCGCTGGGACAGGCGCACAGCGTGTGGCGCACGTTCATGCTGTCGTTCGCCGCGGTGTTTGGCTGCGTGCTGATCGCGCTGAACCTGATGGTGCATTTCCTCGTGACGAAGCGGCTCAAGGCTTTGTCGCGCGCGGCCGATGAAGTCAGCCTCGGCAAGCTCGACACCGCATCGTTTTCGACGCGCGGCGGCGACGAAATCGCGTCGCTCGCCGTGTCGTTCAACCGCATGAAAACGAGTCTCGTCGAAGCGCTGCGGATGCTGGGGGCGTAAGCTGGCGTGATCGGCCAGGCGCCCCTCGATCGGAACCCGCATGAGCAACGAAGCAACGCCTACTCGGATTGGCAAGTACCGGATCGACCGGGTGCTCGGCACGGGAGCCATGGGCGTCGTCTATCTCGGGTTCGATCCGCACCTGGAAAGACCGGTGGCGCTGAAGACCGTACGCCGTGAACTCCTCGCCAGCGAGGACAGTAGCGGCGACATGCTGCTGCGTTTTCGCAACGAGGCGCGCGCGGCCGGTCGGCTCGCGCATCCGAACATCGTCACGGTCCACGATTTCGGCGAAGACGGCGATACGGCCTACATCGTGATGGAGTACGTCGCCGGACATGGCCTCGATACCTTGCTGGCGCCCGGCCACCCGCTGCCGCTCTCGGACGCTTTTCACTGGCTTGCGCAATTGCTTGCCGCGCTCGCGTATGCGCATGAGGCGGGCGTCGTGCATCGCGACATCAAGCCCGCGAATCTGCTCGTCACGGCGGCGGGACTGCTGAAGGTCGCCGATTTTGGCGTCGCGCGCATCGGCTCATCGGCAACCTCGTCCGGGTGGATGATCGGCACGCCGAGCTACATGTCGCCCGAGCAGTTCGAGGGCGAATCGGTCGATGCGCGCGCGGACCTGTTCTCGGCCGGCGTCGTGCTGTACCGGATGCTGACCGGCCGTCAGCCATTCGTCGGCTCGCCGGCTACGATCAGGCAGAAGATCCTCAAAGATGCGCCGGCCCGGCCATCGGAAATCGTCTCCGCATTGCCGCCGGCGATCGACGCGATGCTCGCCAGGGCACTCGCGCGGCGGCCGGACGACCGCTTCGGTTCGGCCGCGGAATGGCTCGCGAGCTTGAGGTCGTTGGCCGTCTCACCCGCCGCGGCCGACGATGACCGGACTATCGTGGCGCCCTCCGCGTATTGGTCCGCGTCCGCTTCCTTGCCGGCGCACGCGACGGCTGGCGGCAACCCGCCGATGCCTGTGCCTTCGGCGCCGCGGAGCTGGTCGCCTGAGATGCTCGCGCGCATCGAACGCCAACTCGCGATCCACATGGGCCCGCTCGCGAGCCTGCTGGTGCGACGCGCGGCCACCCAGGCGAGCGACCTGCCGGCGCTCGGCGCGCAACTGGCGGCGGGGTTGCCCGACACGGCGCGGCTCGAATTCGAGCAGGCCTTCGCGCGGCTGACGGCGGGCTCGCCAGATATGTCGATGGTCGCGTCGTCATCGCCGGGCTCAGGCGTCGCGGCGGCTGCGGCGAAGGTATCGGCTGTCTCGCCCGCGAGCGCCGCAGGCACGTCACCGGGCAGTGCGATCGATCAGGCCAGCATCGATGCCGTCGCCGTTAAACTGGCCGTCTATGTGGGGCCGATCGCGAAGATGATCGCCAGTCGCGAGGCGCGGCATGCCGCAAGTTTCGACGAGTTCGTTCAACGGGTCGAAGCTTGCATCACCGACGCCGCGCAGCGCCGCCGATTCCGGCACGATCTCGATTCATCGGGTTAGCTTCACGACTCGAACGCTGGTACATCGAATGCAAAAAGGGGGATGATTTGAACCACAGTCTGCAGATGTTCGACCTGAGTGGGCGCCGCGCGCTCGTTACCGGATCGAGTACCGGTATCGGTTATGCGTTGGCGCAAGGGCTCGCGGGCGCCGGTGCCGAAGTCGTGCTGAACGGCCGCAATGAAGCGAGGCTGACTGAAGCGGTCAGCCGCCTGCGCGACCCGGGCGCGAAGGTGCACGGGCGATGTTTCGACGTGACTGCTCCGGACGCGGTGGACGCGGCGGTGGCGCAGATGGAAAGCGAGATCGGCTCGATCGATATTCTCGTGAACAACGCCGGCATGCAGCGGCGCGCGCCGCTCGAGCAGTTCTCCCATGCGCAATGGGAACAACTGATGAAGACCAATGTGGATAGCGTGTTTCTGGTCGGGCAGGCGGTCGCGCGGCACATGATCGCGCGTAGGCGCGGCAAGATCATCAATATCTGCTCGGTGCAAAGCGAACTCGGCCGGCCTAATATTGCCGCCTATACCGCGAGCAAAGGCGCCGTGAAAATGTTGACGAAAGGCATGGCGATCGATTGGGGCCAGTATGGCATTCAGGTCAATGGACTCGGCCCAGGCTACATCAGGACGGAACTGACCGACGCGCTGGTCAACGATGAAGCGTTTAGCAACTGGCTCGTCAATCGCACGCCTTCGCGGCGTTGGGGCGATGTGCAGGATCTGGTGGGCGCGGCGATCTTCCTCGCGAGCGGCGCGTCGGACTTCGTCAACGGTCATGTTCTTTATGTCGATGGTGGGGTGACGGCGACGCTTTGACAGGCTTCACTGCACGCAGGAAAACGGCGTGGCATGCGCCCGATCCAATTCGCGAATTTTTCTTTCTGACAATTGTTTGCATAAATTCGGAGCGCGCCGTATTGAGGCTGAGTTTGGGCTCGTCATAAGGTGGTGCGACCTCAGCTAAACGGGAGAGCACCGAATCCATGACGAGCAAACCGGCACCTCACCGCCCGCAGACGCCGCAACCTCCCGTCCTCAAGCAACTGGCCTTTGCCTTTCCCTTTCTGCGCAAGGCGCAAGGCAATGCCAGTGCATCCACCCGTTTCACCGACGAGCACGACATTTATCGCCTTCTTGCCACGAACGAGCCGTCCGGCTCGTATCTCGTCAGCCGCAAGGGCATGTGGCACGGTGGCCTCCACATCACGGAGGCGGGCGCGGGGCAGGCGCTCGACCTCGACGCGGGACTACGCTGCATCGCGGATGGTGTGCTGATCGCGTATCGCGCCAACCAGGACTATCCGGTCAGCGAGGCAAGCGTGGACGGCAGTAACGTGCCGCTTCGGGCTCCGTACAGCACGGGCTTTGCCCTGGTGCGGCACGAGATGGAGTTTCCGCGCGGCACGCAGCTGACGTTCTACAGCCTGTACATGCACCTGATGTCCAACGCTGACTATGACAACTTCCCGAAGCGGCAGAAACCGGCGTACTGGTCGCGGCAGTGGCAGGTGACGCAGTTTGCGCAGGACAGGCCACGGCCGGGTCGCAGTGGGCAGGTTGCGGATCCGTCGCAGGTGGGTCTGCCTGTGCGCAGGACGCCGAATGGCTCCATCGTTGGCATCGTGCCGCAGGGGGCAAGTGTCAGCATCGGCAAGACTGACACGGTGCATGGTGCAACGTGGGGCCAGCTAACGGACCTGAACGGAGCAACGCTGTATGCGCCCGAGGCGGGCGGCTACGTCGCAGCTTCCGCGGCGGTGGGCGGATGGATTTGCCTGGGCGCGCAGAATGGCGGGCCGGTCGCGAAAGAGCGCATGCCGGATTCGATGTTCGACCGGGTGATTGTCACGACCAACCGGACGTGCAGCGCGGGCGATCCGCAGGGGACAGCCGGTGGATTTCCCGTCAAGGCCGGTGACCTGATCGGCCACCCTGGCCGCTATGACTCGCTGAACGCATGTACGAGCGGAACGCGGCTGGCGCACATCGAGGTGTTCTGCGGCGAGGGCATCAGGCAGTTCATCAAGTCCGGACGCGACTGGGTTCGGGCCAACTGTGCGCACGAGGACCGGTGGAGCGAGCTGGGCCTGTCACCGGAGCCCACCATTGTGCGCGTGGCGCGTGGAACGACCCTCTACCATGACCATGCCAATGGGCAATCCGGCAAGGACCCGAAACAGACCGATGTGGTCCAGGCTTATCGATTTGCCGCGCTGCCGCAGGATGACGGTCACGTGTTCATGGAACAAGACCCAGGCAGCGACGGGACGAAACGGCGCTGGTGGAAGGTGGACAGCGCGGATGTGCGAGGCAACCCTATTCGCGGATGGGTACGTGAGCAGAGCTTCGAGGGCGGTCGCGTGACGCGGGAGTTTTCGCAAAGCTGGATCGACTTCGAGTGTTACGACGAGGACCACGATCCGACGCACACCATTTTTGCAACCACGGGCGACTATGTGGACTATGCGCTTGGCACTGAGGCATCCGGTGCGGGTTCACTTGGCAAGCTAAGCCCACTGATGGCCGCAATCTATCGCGTCCTGTATCCGGGCGGTGACGGTCTTTACGCGGCGGACGAGCTTTGCAGCGCGGGACAAAGCCCTCAGCGTTCCGGATTTCCGTGGGCCGCGTTTCGCGCATCGCGCCTCATCGCGAAACACGAAAGTGAATGGGCCAATCCGGCGAAGTGGCAGGCGCTGGTCAGTGCCATCGAAGAGCGCACCGGACACAGGCCTGAGCATGAAGAGGAGAAGAAGCGCATCGCGAAGCTGGTGTGGTGGGACGAGGTGGCGGCGGGCGTCCCTGGCTTCCCCGGATCGGATGTGTATCACATCAATCCGATCGGGCTGGTGGGGAATTTCCTTACATCGGAACGAAGGTTAACGGAGTTGATTCGAAAAATTGGCGACATCATTTCTGGGGGAGAAGGTGGATATGAGTCGTACAACACTGGAACAAACGGCGTTCATGGCGCAGTAGGCCATTCGTATATGACAAAGCCAAAGGGGACCGTTACCGGGAAAACAATAAACGAAATACTGGCGACAGAGCATTTCTCGTACATGAACCCTGCTCGATTTTATACAACGGGCAAGTACCAGACGATCATTCCGACTCTCCGAGAAGGAAAGGCCAGGCTGGGTCTAACGGGAGATGAGAAATATGACGAGGATGCGCAAGAGAGAATGTTCAGTGACTTCCTGATTTTTCATGCTGGCGGAGGTGTTTTGGCAAAGTTCATCGGGCAGGGCGTTGGAACTTTAGATGACGCTCAATATGCGGCATCTAAAGAATGGGCATCCATCGCGGCCCCCGCTGGCTGTCGAATAAAAGACGGAAGAATCTCTGATGGCTCGCTCTCCTACTATGAGGGAGCGAATAACCACGCGTATATGCCTTCCACCAATAGGCTTAGAAGCACTCTCGCTGAAATCTCTCAATCACGTTGATATAACATGAAAAATACCTTTCATTGTATTTTGTTGATCGCTACATGTGGCGCGACCGCTGTAACTTGTCATGCGAAGTCCTTGGCTGTCACGGCCAATCACCCATTTAGTCATGTGGAAATCGCTTATTCTCATAACGATTGCTCATATATGTACTCTCCTATCGATTTTTGTGGCGAGAGGCATGTTTCGGAAATGAAAGATGCAATTGAAAGGCGGACGGCAAATTTTAATGGTCACTACATCCTGTTAAACATAAAAGAGTGGCGCCCTTCGGAATACTACGGCGATAGTGTTGTTGTAATCGATGCGGAAAGTGGGATCGCATATCCGATGCCATTCGATTACTACGCTGGGAAGGTTAATATGATAAATTCAAAGATCTTGAAAAATCCAAAGCTGACTTTCTCCGCGGGCGGCAACAAGATATGCGTTGATGGCTCTATTTTGGTTTATCGATCGACTACAAACGGCCATTTTTGTTTCTATTTCGATGGACATAAATTTTCAGGATTTCAAACTGAATATATGAATTAATGGTCCACACCGAGCTCATAGTCAACGATCAAAACCGGATTGGAAATATTAAAGGATGGTCGAACAGGGTGGCGATTGCTTGCGCGTGAAAATATAAATGAAAAATTCCCCGTTTTGATAGTGCTGGGATGGGTGCTCGCTTTATCCTCCGCTCACGGGCCGAAGGGTACAACTTTTCCGGTGATTGGGAATTCATCGAGCACATCGCTGGCTCGAGCAAGCCGTACTCGACTTTCAAGATCAAACGAACGGAGGCAGCAGATGGCACTGTCATAGGATCATATTGTTTTATAACTCAGTCCGGAACCGGATCGACTGCAGCGCAGTCGGAATCGATAACCTCGAGGGACACACGTAAGCAAAGATGGCCAACACGCTGAGATCCACTTCGACTCATTTTTCGGTGCCAAGGGAGGTGTGGCGGACTTGACTTCCTTTGATGGACAGTTGACCTGGAAAATTAAGAAAAATCCGCTTGGTGATTTTTTCTATGGGCCTTACTCGGTGACGCTCAATCGGACACAGATCAACACACACCAAGGTCAACGTCAAGTGGTCGTCGACAAGGCCTATTTGTATTTCACGCCATCTACGACAACGGTTAAGCGATATTTAATTAAAGGGGGCTATGTGAAGATGATCGCTACATCGGATGATTTGAAATTTTGGAAGGTTCTCATCGGGTGATGATGTTTGATTGGACACCAATGTGGGGACCGTGAGCGCTACCGACAGAACTCATTTTGCGGGACACATCTCAGATTGAACCCGACAGCGCGTCGAAAGGTTGATTCAGTTATTCCAAGCGTGGCACGACCGACAGCCGAACTAAGACTTCCAGTGTAGTCGCTACTCGTGCAACACGAGCCGAATTGTCATCGCCGGCACGCCAGCGTGTCGTACTCGCTCGAACCGATGATGCGACGTGAGTCGAATCGGGAATAAGCACCGCATCTCGATGGTCTTGCAGGTAAGACTGACATCGGATGGGTGATCAAATGAACATGATCGACGATGCGGCGTTTGCCCCGCACGTGACGCACGACACCAGCGGGACGTTCGCATGACGTTGCGGACGCAGGCCGCTTTGCGGGGATTGCAACTCGGCTCCGGCGTGGTGTTGCTGGTCTATCTCTTTCTCCATCTGCTCAATCACGCGCTCGGAATCTGGTCGCTCGAACTGGCCGGACGCGGTCTGGTTCTGGCGCTGCGGCTCTGGCGCAGCGCGCCTGGAACGATCGCGTTATACGGAGCGGCCGCGCTGCATTTCGTGCTGGCGATGCGAACGATTTATGCCCGCCGTCACTGGGCATTGCCTCTGGCGGAATGGGTGCGTCTGTGGGCAGGACTCAGCCTGCCGCTGCTGCTGATCCGTCATGCTGTGACGACCCGGCTCGCGTCCACGCTCTATGGCTTCGAACCGGACTACGAGCGTGTCGTGATCCAGTTGCTGACGACCGGTACGCAGGGTTTGCAGCTTGCGCTGCTCGCGCCGGGATGGATACACGGATGCCTCGGACTATGGTTTCGCTTGCGTCACATGCGTTGGGCGCTTCGCATGAAGCCCGTGCTGTTGACATGGGTCATCGTGCTGCCATTGCTGTCCGCCGCAGGCTTTGTCCGGATGATGCGAGCGGTCGAAGCGAAGCGGGCGGTCCTTCCAACTCCCGATCCGAAACTGATTGCGCATCAGCTTGCATTGAACGCATGGCGTCACGATCTCGTGGCCTTGTATCTGTCTCTGATCGTCGGCGCGTTCGTCGCAGGTCAATTGCGCAATGGGATCGAACGTCGGAGATTGCGTGGTAGTTCTATTTAGAAAAGACCGGGAATATCCAACGAGAAAACTCCGTCTACCGGATGTGCATCGCGTAACACTCACGATCTGACGAGACGGTCCGAAGTGAATGCAGATGCGCGAATACATCCTCAGGTCAAAAGGAGTACATCATGAAATCCGATTCGTTGAATCAATACGCGGTTTCCCCGTTACTGAGCCTCATGATCGCCGGTGCGATGTTGATGGCGAGTTCCGCAAGCGCGGAGGCGCAAACTGTGTCGGAGCCCCAGCCTCATCAACTCACGCGTGCGGAGGTCATGCACGAACTCGAGGAACTGGAAGCGGCGGGATACAACCCGTCGATGGGCGATGATGGTTCGTATCCCGCCGATATTCAGGCAGCGGAAGCGAAGGTGGCTGCGATGCACCGAGCGGAAAGCGCCGCGGCGATGAGCTCGGGACAGAGCGGGCAAATGGTGGGCACGCATTGATAGCCTCGATATTAAAATCGGCAATGACGTTATTGCATCCATTGCATTGCCAGCATGAGGTCGGAATCGTATCTTCGTCTCCATATCACGGAGACATCTATGAAGATCGCATTCCTGGGAGCCGGCGCGTTGGGTTGCGCGATCGGCTCCGCGCTGACTGAAGGCGGCCATCAGACGTGGCTGGTCGACCGCTTCGCGGCGCACGTCGAGGCCATGCGCCGCGACGGCCTGCTAGTCGACGATGCCAACGGCTCCCGCCGCGTAAAAGTTTGTGCGACGATGAACCCCGCCGAAGTCGGGCCGGTGGACCTCGTCATCGTGCTGGTCAAGTCCTTCCACACCGATTCGGCAATGCGCGGCGCGCTCGATCTCGTCGGACCCGACACGCTCGTGTTGTCGCTGCAAAACGGCCTCGGCCATGAAGACGTGCTCAGCGAAATCGTCGGCCGGGAGCGCGTGCTGGCGGGCAAGACCTATGTGGGCGGCGTGCTGAAGGCGCCGGGGCACATCCAGTCGGGCGTGAACGGAAAGCTGACGATCGTCGGCGAACTCGATGGCCGGGTCACCGACCGGGTCCGCGCCATCGCCGACGCGTTCAACAGCGCGGGTCTGACGACCACGATCAGCGACAACATCCTCGGCACCATGTGGGACAAGTTGCTGATCAACGTCGCGACGGGCGCGATCACCGGCATCACCGGTCTGACGTATGGGCAACTGTACGAAGAGCCCGTTCTGAAAGCTACCGCGTTGGCGGCGATCGAAGAAGCGATGGCAGCCGCGAAGGCCGCCGGCATCCATCTTTCGATGACGAAAGCGGAACAAGCCTGGACGCTCGCGGCCGAAGGACTCTCGCCCGCGTTCAAGACCTCGATGCTGCAGAGCCTCGAAAAAGGCTCGATCACGGAAATCGACTTCATCAACGGAGCGGTCGTGCGCTGGGGCGAGCGCCTCGGCGTGCCGACGCCGGTCAATTCGACGCTCGTCGCGTGCATCAAGGGCATCGAGCGCGCGTTGACGGACCGTCAGCGAGAAGGAGCGACGGCATGAGCGGCGCGAAAGCCTATCTGGAGCACGTCGCCATCTGGGTGACGGATATTCACTGGCATACCCGCTTTTTCGAAGAAGTCTTCGGCATGACCATGCGCGAGGTGGATGGCACGCGCGACGAGCCGCGTCAGTACTGGACGCTCGGCGGACTGCAGTTCATCAGTGATCCGCGCTACGAAGGTCCCGAGGGCCGGCTCGCGCATCTCGGCGTGATGTGCGAGGACCTCGAGGCGTCGCTCGACGCGGCGCAAGCGTTCGGCGTCAGTGAAATGCCGCAGGGGCGCAACTGGCTGCGTCTGCCGGATGGACTCGCAGTCGAACTGATTCAGGCCAAACCCGCCACGTGCGTTGCGCAGGCGCTGGCGATCAATCCACGCGCGGAGGCGTAAAGCATGAGCACGATCATCGAAAAGTACTGGGACGACGCGAACGAGGGCGACGAGTGCGTGAGCCCGACCTATACCGTCACGAAAGAACGCATTCTCGCTTACGCCGATCTGACCGGCGATCACACGCCCGTGCATGTCGACGAGGAATATGCGAACGCGAGCCACTTCGGTTCGATCGTCGCGCACGGGCTGTTCGGCCTGTCGATCGCGGATGGGCTGAAGACGCAGAGCGACTATCGCTTTCTGCCCGGCATGTCGCTCGGCTGGACGTGGGATTTCCTGCTGCCGATCAAGGTCAACGACGTGCTTCACGTCAAGTTCCGCGTCGGCAATATGCGCGCGAGCAACAGCCGTCCGGACTGGGGCATCGTGGTGCTGCCGTCCGAACTGATCAATCAGGACGGCCAGGTCGTCCAGCGCGGCGAACATCGCCTGATGGTGCCGCGCCGTCCGGGAGCGAACTGATGCAAGCCCGCCCCCTCGAAGGTATTCGCGTCGTCGACTACAGCCACTTTCTTGCCGGTCCGTACGTGGGCCGCTGCCTCGCGGCGCTCGGCGCCGAAGTGATCAAGGTGGAGCGTCCCGGCAGCGGCGATGCCGGCCGGCAGCACGCGACCATCCTCGACGACCAGCAAAGCGCCTATTTCCTGCAACTGAACATGGGCAAGCGCGGCGTCAGCGTCGACATGAAAGATCCGCGCGGCAAGGAGTTCATGCAACGCCTGTGCGATTCGGCCGATGTGTTCATCGAAAACTACCGGCCCGGTGCGCTCGACAAGCTGGGCCTCGGCTATGCCGCGCTGTCCGAGCGCAATCCGGGTCTCGTTTACTGCTCGATTTCGGCGTACGGTCACACCGGACCCGACGCGCATCGCGCGGGCTTCGGTCTGATCGCCGAGGCGAAGAGCGGCATCATGCAGATGATCGGCAATCCGGGTGAACCGCCGCCGCTGATGCGCATCTCGCTCGGCGATATGTACACGGGCATTCACGCGGTCGCCGCGATCAACGCCGCCTTGCTCGGCCGCGTGAAGAGCGGTCGCGGCCAGCACATCGACATGGCGTTGTACGACACGTTGGTGTCGATGCACGAGTACGCGGTGCAGTGCTACACGATGCAAGGCGTGCTGCCCGAGCAGACGGGGCACGACATGCCGACGTCGACACTGTACGGCGTGTTCCGCGCGGCCGATGGCGATCTGGTGATCGCCGCGCAGGTCGACGATGCGTGGAAGCGGTTTGCTTCGCTCGTCGAACAGCACGGCGGTCCGGCCGGCTTCGGAACCGATGCGAGGTTCCACCGTCTGAACGGACGCAACGCCCATCGCGAAGAAATTCTCGCGGTCGTGAAGCCATGGGTTGCGGCGCGCCCGGTCGCCGACGTGCTGGCGCTGCTCGATGGCGTCGACGTGCCTTGCGCAAAAGTGCAGCGCATCGATGAAGTGCTCAACGATCCGCAGATCGTCGCGCGTGGCATGGTGATCGAGCAGGACCATCCGCGCTTCGGAAAGCTGCGCCTGCCTAACCTGCCGTTCCGCTTCTCCGACTGCGATACGTCTATCCGCGAAGTCGGCCCGGACCTGGGGCAGCACAACGCGGAAGTCGCGCAGTCGCTCGGATTCAGCGCCGCAGAAATCGACGCGATGCAGACCCAGGGCGTGCTGTTTTCGAAGAGGAGCGCGTGATGAGCGACCGATACGCGGTGATCGGCAATCCGATCGGCCACACGAAATCTCCGCTGATCCACGGTCTGTTTGCGCAGGAGACCGGACAGGACATCAGCTACTCGGCGATCGAAGGTCCGATCGAGCCCGCCGACGCTTTCGCCGAGACCGTCAAGACGTTCATCGCCGCGGGCGGCAGAGGCATGAACGTCACCGCACCATTCAAGCTGCAAGCGTTCGCGATTGCCGACGAGCGCAGCGAACGGGCCGCGCTCGCGGGCGCCGTGAACGCGCTGAAGTTCGAAAACGACCGGATCATTGCCGAGAACTTCGACGGCGTCGGTCTCGTGCGCGATATCGAAGTGAACCTCGCTCAGCCGATGGCGGGCAAGCGCGTGCTCGTGCTGGGTGCGGGTGGAGCGGTGCGTGGCGCGTTGCTGCCGTTTATCGCGGCGCGTCCGGCGCAACTGGTCGTCGTGAATCGCGATGTGCGCAAGGCCGAGGCGCTGGTCGCGCAAGTCGCGAGCAGCCGCCCATTGATCGCATGCGGCTACCGGGAACTCGATGGGATGGGGCAGTTCGACCTCGTCGTGAACGCGACATCGGCGAGCCTGACCGGTCAGTTGCCCGCCGTTCCCCCGGAGGTGTTCAGTCCAGCGGGAACCGCGTACGAACTCGCGTATGGAAAGGGACTCACGCCGTTCCTGCGGCTCGCGCGAAATGCGGGCGTGCAGGGCATCGCCGACGGCGTCGGCATGCTCGTCGAGCAGGCTGCGGAGGCGTTCGAGTGGTGGCGCGGCGTTCGACCGCAGACGCAAGCGATCATCGACCGCCTGACCGTTCCGCTCATTTGACGCATATGGGGGCGAGGAGGCCCACGGTACGGACGTCCATTCATGGGCATAACGTAATGGATACAATGGCGATATTGCAAATGACAATACCGCCATGAGTACCACTGAGCTTCCGGACCTCAAGCTGCTTCAGCTTTTCGACCTGCTTTACGACGTGCGAAGCGTCACGCGCGCCGCAGAGGAGCTCGGGCAAAGTCAGCCGACGGTCAGCATCTGGCTGGGTCGCTTGCGCGAGCATTTGCAGGACCCATTGTTCGTTCGCACGCCGGGCGGTATGACGCCCACGCCGCAGGCTGACGCGCTGATCGGGCCGTGCAGGGAAATTCTGGAGTCGCTGCGCCGGTTCGCTGCTTGGGAGATCTCGTTCGATCCCGCCACCGCCAAACGACGCTTTCGTATTTGCATGACGGACGCGAGCCACATTACGCTGCTGCCGCGAATGTTGGCGCATTTGCGGGCGCAGGCGCCGGGCGTTCGGCTGGAAGCGGCAAGGATCGACGGCAATACGGAGCGGGCGCTCGAATCCGGCGAGGCGGATCTTGCGATCGGGCACGTGCCATGGCTGGGGGGCGGTATGTACCAGCAACAGCTTTATATGCAGGACTGGGTATGCCTTGCGAACCGCAATCATCCTCGCGTGCGTGCGCGGCTGAGTCTGAAGCAATACGGCAGCGAGGGGCATGTCGTCATTGCGGCTGGCACGGGCGGCCAACTGCTCGAACAGGCGTTATTGCGCGAGAACATCGAACGCGACGTCGTGCTCGAATTGCCCGGCTTCCTCGGACTCGGATCGATCATCAAGTCGACCGATCTGATCGCTACCTTGCCACGGCACATTGGCGAGACGCTGGCGCGGACGAACGACGTCGTGGTCCATTCGTGTCCTTTTCCGGTAGACAGGTTCGCGGTGCGCCAGCACTGGCACGCGAAATACCATCACGAAGCCGGCAATCGATGGCTGCGCTCGGTCGTCGCGGATCTGTTTCTCAATGGGAGCAGACGCTAGCTGCCGAGGCTGCTGCGGACGAGGACAGAGAGCATTCGCACTGAACCAGATTCTCCGCCTTCATCGGCTTCGTCAAAAAGAACCCTTGCACGAAGTCGCAGCCTGCGTCGCGCAGCGCATGCAGCTGTTGATTCGTTTCGACACCCTCGGCCGTTACCTTGATGCCGAGTTCGTGCGACATCTGAATGATGCCCCGGACGATCGACGCGGCCGCCGAGTCGCGGCCCAGCCTGGCCGTGAACGAGCGGTCGATCTTGACGATGTCCGGCGAAAAATCGGCCAGATAGCGCAGGCTCGAGTATCCCGTTCCGAAGTCGTCGATGGCGATGCGCACGCCCAGGCGCTTGAGCGCCATTAGCGTTGCCTGCGCGAGTGAGGGGTTTTCCATCAACGCGCTTTCGGTCAGTTCGATCTGCAGGCAGCGCGGCGGCACCCGGTGTTTTCGCAGCGCCTGGTCGACTATCGCGACCAGCGAGTCATCCCGCAACTGACGCGCGGACACGTTCACCGACATCGACAGCCCTTTTTTGCCGGCGGCCTGCCAGACGGCGAGTTGAGCGAGGGCCGCGTCCATGACCCATGCCCCGACTTCGACGATGAACCCGCTTTCCTCCAGGATCGGGATGAAGCTGCCGGGACCCACCAGACCTCGCGCTGGATGATTCCATCGAACCAGTGCTTCGACGCCTTTCACCGTCAGAGAGGCCGGCTCGTGAATACCCTGGAAATGCAGCACGAACTGGTTCGACGCCAGCGCCGTGGGCAGATTGCACTCCAGTTCGAAATCTCCGAGCACATCGCTGGACGCTTCGTCGGCGAACCGGAAGCCGTTGCGGCCGCCTTTTTTCGCCGCATACATCGCGATGTCCGCGCTCGTCAGCAGCGCCTCGTGATCGCGGCCATGCTCGGGATAGATGGATATGCCGATCGACGCCGTGACGAACGGCGCGGCGTGGTCTTTTCGAACGTCGCTTGAAAACAGGTTCAGAAGAGACTGCGCGAGGCTTGCCAGCGTGACCTTGTCGCTCTCGCCCCTGACGATCACCGCGAACTCGTCTCCGCCGAGGCGCGCGACACAGGCATCCGGCGGAAGCGCGCCCTGGATGACTTTGGCGATGTCCTGCAGCAGACGGTCAGCGGCCGTATGGCCCAGCGTATCGTTGAGGACCTTGAAGCGGTCGAGATCGACGAACATCAGACCGAAGGCGACGTTCTGCCTGCAAAGCTTCTTCATGTGGCGGATCAGCGCGCCGCGGTTAGCCAACCCCGTCAGCCCATCGGTGTAGGCCAGATGGTCGAGTGCCGCCAGGCGTTCCTGTTCCAGCGTGATGTCCTCGCTGACGCCGACGATGCGCACCACGTTCGCGGAGCCATCGCACACGGGGTAAGCCGTGCTTCTGATCCAGCGCAGGCAACCGTCCGGGCGGCGGATGCGGTATTCGAAGCGGCCTTCCGACACTTCGGACGCGATGCGGTTCATCTCGGCGAGCAAAGGCTCCAGATCCTCCGGCACCACGAGGTCGAGCCACGCCGAAGGCCGGTTGCTGAGCTCTTGAGGCGTAATGCCGAACACGCGTTCGACCCCCGCGCTGATGTGATGACAGTGTTCGAAATGCGAGCTATACGAATAGAACACGAGCCGGACATGCAACTCCATCTCATGCATCAGCTCATCGCGTTCGCGCAGTGTCTTCAACAGTTCCGATTGCTGGGTGACGTCCTCCGACGCACAAAGCAGCGCGGTCACCGCGCCGTCGTCGCCTGTTACTGGCGTGAGCGTCGAGTTCCACCATTTGGTGCGCCCGCGCGTCGTCGCGCAGCTTCCCGTGAACGATGTGCTGTTGCCGGCGGCGGCGCCCGCCAAAGCCTGCTCGGCCGCCGCGCGGTCCTCGCCGGTCCAGAAAGCGAGCCAGTCCGCGCCGGACAGTTGCTCCGGCGACTCCGCTTCCATCAACATCGCGCCATGCTCCGACACCCGCAGCATTTTTCCGTCGGTAGAGAGCACCTTCAGGCAGTCGCGATTCGCATGCAGAAGCCCGCTCGCCAATGCGGTGGCGGCGCTTTGCCGCGCGTGATCCAGGCCGAGTTTGCGACGAACGATCGCGAGGCCGGCGACGCCGGACATCATCGACAACGCAACACGTAGAGTAGTCGCCGCTTCACTGGCCGCTTGATGCACGAGAGCGCCGACGCCAACGCCGGCAATGACGGCGATGCAGAGACTCGTCAGCGGTATGGTCCTGCGTTGACCATACCGCGACAGGAAATAGGAAAGAAACTGCTGGTTGCGGGCTGACCAGCCATTCGGGTGTGCGTCGCTATCGACCCGGGACTCAATCGGGTTGGGTTTATTGGGGCACGAGGCCGCTTTGAATCTCACGCTGTTCTCCGACTACCGGGTGGAGCGACGGCTCGAACGCTGCGAGCCGCCTCACTTTTACGATTACGGTAGATTTTCACGAATCTTTAATGCGGGGAAACCAGCGGGAGCCGCGGATCGCATCGGACCGGGACGAGTTGCGCACCTGTCAGTCTTCGCGAGGCTGGACCTGCGCGAATTGACGAATGCGCTCCGCAAGAGCGGGTATGCCCGAGTCGCGAGCGACATAATGAGCGACCTGTCGGGTGGCCAGATCGATGGTCACCTGGTCGTCCGGGGTTTTCGTATTGGGTCCGTCGACGGCGGGATGGTATTCGATGCGCAGCTGCCTCGCGTTGGCGACGAGCCGTAAATAGCCGAAGTTGCGGTCGTCGTAGCTTTCAAGGACGACCGCATCGGTGTCTTTCGACGCGGCCTGGATCAGCTGCGGCGCGCGAAGGGGCGGCTGTCCGTTGGTGGTGAGCCGCTGCACCTCGTGACCGCCGTTGCCGCAAACGATGTAAGGGATGTGGGTGCCATCGGAACGGGTTCGCGTAAAGCGCTGATAGTTGTGCGCGTGTCCCGCGAGGTCCGCATGCGGCCAGATACCGACCTCATCGCAAACGGTATCGATCTGCTGTTGCATTTCCACGCTCCAGCCGTGACGCCCGCGCGCCACATACGGCGGATGGTGATGCGCGAACAGCAGCGCGCCTCGATAGTTCTCTTTCTTCACCCGCAATAACGCCGCTTTCAGGAACTTCAGCTGACTGTTGCCGATGTGACGGTCCGCGATCACACCAGGGTCCTCGAGCGTATTGCTATACAACGCGATGATGCGCACGAACGGCGCCTCGAACGTGAAGAAAACGCCTGGCTGAATTTGCGCGGTCCGCGAAAGGTGGCCCGCGTCGGGAGAGACCTGGAAGCAGTCGGAGCAGAAGTTCCTGAGAAACGCCTGCAGGCTTTTCTCATGCTTCAACGGCGAAACCATTCCGTCGTGGTTGCCGGCAGCGGCGAGAATCGGCGCATGATAGTTGCGATACGGTTCATAGAACTGATCGTAGTAGTACTGCGCCTCGCCAAAGCTGTAGACGATGTCGCCCAGCAGAAAGTTGAATTGCGGCACCTCGGCGGGATCGGCTTCGTCGAAGTCGCTGACCATCTTGTCCGAGACTTCGTTCTGGGTGGACGGACCTTTGGTACTGCCGCAATCGCCGGTGGCGTGAAAGACGATCTGTCCACTCTCGCTGATCGTATCGAGCAGCTTCTGGTTGTTGTTCACCACTTCGGCAAACGTCAGCCGGGGCTCGGTGCCGCCGCGCGGCGGCGGAAACGGCAGCGCCTTCAGCTTGTGCTCGCGGTTCAGTTCGTCGATGACCTTGTAGGCCGCGGTGTCGGATGCGTGCCTGACCACGAAAGTTTGCGGGTCCGGCGTGGGCTGCGGTTGCGAGAAAACCGGCGCGGCGAGAATCCTGCTACCGCGGTTGCCGCGTGCGGCTGGCGATTCGTCTGAACGCTTCTTCGGCATGTGCAATCCTCCTTGATCGTCGAACGGGGAGCGGCCACGCGGTTGTCGGCGAACCGTCAGCATGTGGCGGCGCCGTCCGTGGCCGGACGCACCGTTCAGACGAACGTAAAACGAGGAAGTTCAGATACGGTTGCCGTTGCGCAACCCGTGCGGCGCGAATTGCGAAGCATCGTTTTCACATACGAAAGCCGGGTTCGAGGTGAACACGCGTCTGGTTACGACGGCACGAACACGCCCACCGCCGCCAGCGCCATCGCGAGCGTTGCGAGCCATCCTCCCCAGGCCAGCACGCCCTTGACGGCGAACTGTCCCATGACCCGCCGGCTTCGCGCGATCAGCATCATGACGACCATGATCGGCACCGCGGTAATGCCATTGATCACCGCGCTCCAGTAGAGCGCACGGATAGGGTCGAAATGCATGAAGGTGATGGCCACACCGCCGACGATGGCCAGTGCGATCACCGCATAGAATTCGCGCGCGAGCGTCAGATGCAATGCCAGACTGCTACGCCAGCGAAAGCTGCCCGCGGCGGCGTAGGCGGCCGAGCCGGCGAGAACCGGCAGTGCGAGCAGGCCGGTGCCGATGATACCGAGCGCAAACAGGACGTAAGCAAAACGCCCGGCAAACGGCTCGAGCGCGCGCGCGGCATCGGCCGAGGTTTTCACTTCGATGTGATGCAGATGCAGCGTAGCCGCCGCCGTCAACATGATGAAAAATGCCACGAAGTTCGACACGCCCATGCCGACCCAGGTATCGAAGCGGATTCTTCGCAGCTGCGCGGGCGCCTGGTGCGGCACGCGGCGCAACGGCGCCTGTTGCGGTGCCGAGCGCATTTCTTCGACTTCCTGCGACGCCTGCCAGAAGAATAGATACGGACTGATCGTCGTGCCCAGCACCGCGACGATCATGGTCAGATAGTCCGACGTCAGCGAGATGCGCGGCAACACGATCGCGCGCGCGACTTCGCCCCAAGGGATCGGCACGATGAGAGCGACCGCGACGTACGCAAGAAGCGATAGGGCGGTCCACTTCAGAATCCGCGCGTAGCTTTCGTAGGGGACAAAAATCTGCAGGATGACCGAGAACGTCCCGAGGCAGACGACATAAAGGTGCTGCGGACCTGGCAGCAGCAGTCCGGCCGCGGCGCCCATCGCCGACAGGTCAGCGGCGATGTTGATCACGTTTGCCACGACGAGCAGGGCGACCGCGCCGTACAGCAGCCACGCCGGATAATGCACGCGGATGTTCGACGCGAGGCCCTTGCCGGTCACCCGGCCAATCTGCGCGCTCACCAGCTGGATCGCGGTCATCAACGGATACGTGATCAGGATCACCCACAGAAGGTTGAACCCGAACTGCGCGCCTGCCTGCGAATAAGTGCCGATGCCGGAGGGATCGTCGTCGGCCGCGCCCGTGATCAGGCCAGGGCCCAGGCGTCTGATCCAGGATCGCTCGACGGGATCGCGTACGGCGGATTCCGGCTCGATCAATTTATCGTCGTTCATATATATGTCACCTCGCCGCCACATTTAGCAAATTGCGGGCCCGGGGTGTTCGTGGCGGCGTTGCGCGGCTTCGG
This sequence comes from Paraburkholderia sp. JPY465, assembly GCF_050436725.1. Lineage (NCBI taxonomy): Bacteria > Pseudomonadati > Pseudomonadota > Betaproteobacteria > Burkholderiales > Burkholderiaceae > Paraburkholderia > Paraburkholderia sp. JPY465. Next base: position 501,056 of record NZ_JBNDMT010000002.1, on the reverse strand, counting down.
CAAGCAGATGCGAAGCGCGGCTTCGGTGGAAATACGCGGAAATACTGGCTTCTACAGGGAACGAACGAACTTCGGGCCGTGCCGACGGACACCGTCACCCATGATGCGCAGGAGTCTTCGTCTGCAATTGGATCAAGTCGATTGCGTAAAGCAATTCTTCGAGCACGATGGGCTTGGCAACGATGGCATCGACCTTGCCAGCGAAACTGGCTGCGTCTTCCGGCCGCGCCAGCGCGATGATGCGCGGCTTATCGATGCTTGTATCGAAGCTCTCCACGAACCACAACGCTGTCGTAATCGAATTGACGGGAATGTCGAGAATGATCAATTGGCGCGATGGCTCGAGCCATATTTCATGCCAATGGTCGAAACCGAGCGCTTTGGAGCGTCCATATCCTTTTACATTGAGCAGAACACGCAAAGAATCCCGGACCGCCTTGTCGTGCCCAACGATGACGACCGCGCCGAGGCATTGTGATGGTCTCTTCACGGCGTGGGCCGTTGCGGCCCGCAGTTGCCACTGGCAGCGCTGCCATTGCACCCGGGTCAATTCGTAGTCGCGCTGCGCTCTTGACAGCGCATTCAGCGATGTTGCCGGGTTACTTCTCAACTGTTGCAGATCGCGAGTCGCCTGGTCCAGTGCGGTGCAGGCGACGCAGAAGGCGAGCTTGTCTTCTGCCGTCGGTCCCGGATTCGAAGATGACACGCCGCGTTTCTCCCGAGCCGGTATGCACGTTTTGTGCCGTTGACCTTGCTCATTCCCGCAGCATAGGGCGGCGGGGCGCAAAATTCCAGGCGCGGTTCAGTTCATTCGCGGCTTGAACGCATACTGCTCGATCTCGCCGCCGCGTGCGACCACCGCCGTGCTCTCGGGGATTTCCTGCCAGATGCCCGGCAAGTCGGAGAGCGGCTCGGACAGCACGAGAAACGCGTTCTCGCCGGCCGTCCTGATGCGCTCGTCGTCCGGATACAACTCGCGCAGATGACGGAACGACGTGCTGTGAAACAGCGAGCGCGACTGCCCTTCGCTCGAATAACGGACCGCGATGATCTGCTCGCCGTCGGTCGCACACACGGTCATGTTCAGCGGTTCATCGATGCCATGCCGGCGGCCGGTGGCTTCGACGAAGCCGACCATCCGTTCGAGCGCGGTGACCGGCGTGAGCTCCAGCCCGAAGGACAGCGCGAGAAAAAACAGCACCTCGGAATCGGTCGAGCCCTCGATGGAGGGGAATAGTTCGGGGTCGATCTGCACCATCAGATCGCGGCGCACCTTCGGGTAGTTGCGCACCAGCCCGTTGTGCGCGAACAGCCAGCGGCCGTGGCGGAACGGATGACAGTTGGTTTCCTGCGACGGCGTGTCGGTCGCCGCGCGTATATGCGCAACGAATAGCGGCGAATGGATCGCCCGTGCTGCCTCGCGTAGATTGCGGTCGCTCCATGCGGGCTGGATGCAGCGGTAGCGAAACGGAATGTCGGTGGGATGGCCATACCAGCCGATCCCGAAACCGTCGCCATTGGTGGTGGTGGCGCCGAGCCGCGAATGCATGCTCTGATCGATCAGCGAATGCCGGGCATTGAACAGCACGGTTTCGAGCTGAAGCGGGTTGCCGGTATAAGCGAGCCAACGGCACATGATTGCTCTCCTGTCGGTTGCGCATCACAAACCTACACCACCGCGCGGGCGGCGTTTGTAGGACCAAAGTCCGATTGAGGGAGACTTGACGCATGTCACCATAGATGGAGACGTTGAGTGTGCCAAGGAGCGTCCGTGCCGGGCATCAAGGCAGCCCTTCAGGCACGAAGCGGACGTGGTCCGCAGTTTGTCCGTTTCAAATCCCCTTCGCGACCTTGCGCCGACCCACTCCGATAGAGGCAGGACGCACATGAGCCATCTCCTGGACAGGTTACGTTACTTTACGGCCCTCCGTCCGCAGTTTTCGGATGGTCACGGTGCTGTCACAGATGAAGACCGGCAATGAAGATGCTTACCAGCCAACGCTGGCAGCACGACAAGATAGTTCGTTCCACTCATGGCGTGAACTGCACGGGGTCCTGCTCCTGGAAGATCTATGTCAAGGGCGGCATCGTCACCTGGGAAACGCAGCAGACGGACTATCCGCGGGGTCGGTGCTGCGGGCGGTAGGCGGAGCGCTGGCCGATCGCCTCGGCGCCCATAGCGTGACGTGGTAGGGACTATGCGTCGCGTGGATCTGCCTGTTCCAGCTGTCGTATCCGCCGACCGATTTCGTGATTCACACGATCGACGGTACCGCGAGCATTCACCTGCGCGTAACCGTCTATGCGTTCGTTGCGCTGGCGTTCCTGCTCGGCGCGGCTTTCGCGTTTGGCATCGCGTCGAACTTCAAGTACGTGGCCGACGATTTTACGGAGATCATGGGCGTCGTCACCGGGATCGTCGGGCTTGCAGGGGGCCTGGGCGGATTCCTGCTGCCTATAATCTTCGGCATCCTGCTGGATTTTTTCAGGGTGCGTTCGACCTGCTTCATGATCGTTTACGGGATCGTCTGGGTTTCGCTGATCCTGATCTATCTGTCGGATGTGCGGCATACACCGGTTGCGGGTTCTGTTGCCTGACCGTGTTTGCCAACGCGCAGTGCCGAGAATCGCGCAGGCTGCAGGCTTTGCCTGCCAGCCTGCTTTTTTGCTGATGGAGGTGCCCAATGAAACGCCGTGAACTGTTGGTTGCGCTGGCCGCAGGCGCGCTCGCCGAGGGTTCTACCAGCCTGGCGCACGGAGCCGAGGCGAAATTCACCGATCAGATCGAGTTGCCCAAGCCCAACCTCACAGGCACGGTGTCCCTCGAGGAAGCCATCGCAAAGCGCAGGTCCGTGCGCAGATTCGCGTCGAAGCCGCTGCCGGTCGAGGTCATCGGCCAATTGATGTGGGCCGGGCAGGGCATCACCAGCTCGGACGGCAAGCGTGCGGCTCCGGCGGCCGGCGCTTTGTATGCGCTCGAACTGTACGTGGTGACTGCTACGGAGGTGATGCACTATCTGCCGCAAGGCCATCGGGCAGAGAAGCGCGCCAGCCACGACCTGCGCCCCGAACTGCGAGCGCTTGCGGTCAATCAGGCGTCGGTCGAGGCGGCCCCGGCCTTGCTCGTGGTGGCCGCCGACCCCAGCAGGCTGACCGCGAGATATGGCGGGAGAGCCAATCTGTATGCCGATCTCGAAGTCGGGCATTCGACCGAGAACATGCTGCTGCAGATCGTCGCGCTGGGGCTCGTCGCCGTGCCCGTGGGCGCCGTCGACGGCGCTCCGGCGGCGCGCAAGCTCGGGCTGCCTCGCGGCCAGACCGTCCTCTATCTGATCCCGGTAGGCTATCCGGCCTGAGTCGTTGCGACAGGCGCGATGCGTTCGATCAAGCCTTGGCGAGTTTTACGGTCTCCAGCGCCGTGCGGTAATCGGCCAACGCCTGGGGCTGTGCTCGCTTTGTTGCACGACCGGCAGTAGCGTATCGACGCAGTCCAGCGCGTCCGTCAATCGCCCGAGCACGATCAGCGAGCGCGCCGCATCGAGACGACCGTGAAACATCGCGTCGCGCGGTCCGGCCCGTTCCACCATGTCGATGAGCTGTCCCATCTCGGCCTTGACGCGCGCTCGGTCGATGGGCCAGTGGCGGTCAATCCAGTTCCGAAGTGCGCGAACCAGCACCACGCAATCGTCGTACTCACACTGCAAGCTATCCATTGCCACCCTCAGCCGTATCGCGGGTCGGCCTGACCGAGCCGTTCATTGGGGGAACAAACCCTCTGCGTCTCGCCTGCGCATTAGTATACGAAGCAAGCGGCGCGCCACGTGTCGCCGATGCTCTCTTTCGTTACTAGAGCGGGGCTCGGCCATGTTCTCGCAATTCGGGCTCGAAGAATATCCATCGGGCGGAGGGAAAGCGCTCCTTCAATTCGTGCTCGAGGTGGTTGATCGTGCGCACCATGTCGTTCGCACTGTCGTGCGGTTCGAGTTCGGCCTGAATCGCAATCACCAGATCCTCCGACCACTTCAAGGCGATCAGACTGACGATGCGACGGACTTCGTGGCGCTCGCTGAGCCACGCGCGCATCTCCTGGCGTATGCGCTGGTGCGCCGATTCACCGACGAGAAGCGATTGAATCTCACGCATCGAGAACAGAGCCGTGACCATCAGCACGACGCCGACGCCGACACTGCCGAGCGCATCGTAAAGCGGATTGCCGGTGAGCACCGTAATGCCGATCGCGATCAGGGAGACGAGCACGCCCGTTACCGCGGCGACATCCTCGCTGACCGCGAGCATCACGGACGGCCTGCCGCTTTCCCTGAACCATTTCAGTAGCCCGCCGGCGCGATGGCGGGGTTCGATCGTGCGAATGGAGGCTCTGAGAGCGACTGCCTCGATCACGCCGGACACGCACAACACGGCGATCGCGAGCAAAGGCTGTTCGAGCCGTGAGTGATGGATTGCTCGAAAGCCGCCGATCACCATCGACGCAACGCCGCCGAAGATGAAAAGCTGCAGCGCCACCAGCATTGCGTAGACATAGGTCGCGCGACCGAAGCCGAGTGGATGTTGCTCGTCGGGCTCGGCTCGCGCGGCGCGATGCCCGACGAGCAGCGCAATCTGGTTCAGACAGTCGGCGCTGGAGTGTACGGCTTCGGCGAGTGCGGACCCCGAGTTGGTGTAGAACGCGACGGCGAACTTGCACACGGCGACAGCGATATTCGATGCGAGGGCGTAGTAGACCGCCCGTGGCGCAGATATGTGCCGCCCGGACCTGGCCCTCATGAGCCTATCTCCTTGTTCGAATCGAAAATGGGCGATTCCCGAGCCTGGAGATTGAACAGCATAAAGCAGGCCTCGAGACGCTGGTCGATTACAGGGGAGTCCAACCGATCAGGCGTCCGTTGCGGTGTGCGAGCTGGAACATTCCCATCGGCCCTCTGTCACCTCTGTTGAGGAACCAGACGAATGGAGATGCAACATGACTTCCTACGCGAACCGGCCGACACTTCTTTTCGGTGTTTCGGAGCGGGCAGTGGAAGCCGCGCTCGCGCCGCTGATCGAAAACGGCACCGTGCGTGTATGTTTGAACGCGCGGCGCGTTTCGGGCTATTGCCTGAGCGGTGCGCGTCACGTCGTGAATGGAGCCGCAGCGACCGAAACGACACACGAAGACGCGGTCACAACCACTATTCGCGACATGGTCGGCTGTGCGCTCTTTCGAAGGCGCGCTTGCCGGATATGACTCGCAATTGCAGCAGCATCGCTCGCTTGCCATGCTCGCGCGACGGTGAGGCAGTACTCGCCGCCTGCTCGTAAAGGTGGCCGAAGCTGCGATTAGACAGGGCCTTCGCCGACGCATCATTGCGTGCAGCGAAGGCTTCCTTCAAACGAGACCGAGCACACCGAGGCGCGCTTGGCCGATGAGCTCGAACGACGCATCAGCGTTAGGCGGATGGAATGCGCCCGCACGTACATCGCGATATAGCCGTTCCAGTTCCGCACGCCGCGCCAACGCGCCGGCCCCGGCAATTTGCAGCGAAAGGTTCACGACGCGCAGCGCGCCATCCACCGCGTGCTGTTTCGCGGCCAGCAGTTTCGCGATCCACGGTTCGGGCTCCGGTTGCCCGGACCACCATCTATCGGCGACGCGTTCCAGTAATGCCTCGATGCTGTCGAGTTCGATCGACGCCTCGGCGACGCTGCGCTGCGTGAGAGGCTTGTATGCGTAGGTCCTGCCCTGCAATGCGGCGGATGAGCGCGTGGTGGCGGACGCAAGCGCGAGAGCGAACGCACGTTTTGCCGCGCCGTAGTACACGGCGGCCAGCCCCGGCAGGACGGCGCCGAGAATGCCGTCGACGAACGGATCGTTCGGCGGTCCGGCAGGCAGCACGCGAATTACGCGATCCTTGCGCGCCACGGCGCCCTCAAGCAGGGTATCGTCGCTTTGCGTCGCGCGCAGGCCGAGCGCGTCCCATGTCTTGACCGTGCGATGACCCGGCGCGCTGCGCTCGATAAACGCATGCACGATCTTAGGATGCGCGGGGTCCGAGTCGTCGAGTCCGTGAACGCCGAGCCAGTCCCAAACGGGAGCCAGCGACGTGAAAATCTTGCGGCCGTCGAAGCGGTAGCTGCCGTCGGCGAGCGGCGTCGCCTTCACGAACGAGTGGGCGAGACCCAGATCGTTGCCGGGTTCACCGTGGCCTGCGGCGAAGACCTTGCCGGCTGCGGCCTCGGTAAGAATCCATTGCGCGGAGTTGTCGCTAAGTCGCCGCAAATGCAGCGCCGCGCCGATCCAGTATTGATGCATGTTCAACGCGAGCGCCGTGGCGGGCGCACGTCCCGCGAGCCGGATCTGCTGCTGGATGAATTCGGGCAATGTAAGCCCCAAGCCTCCCAACTCGACTGGCACGCTCGCACGCAGAAATCCCGCCTGTTTCAGCTCGTCGAGGTCTTCGGCAAAGAATCGGTTCTCACGATCGTATAGCGCCGCGCGCGTACCGATGCGATCGAGCAGCGCTTCAGAGAGCAACGAACTGGATGTGTTGGCGGCTTGCGCTTCGTTATTCGTGGGGGCGGATAGGTCGGGTTCCAGTGCCGTACTGACTGTGCTCACAGTGATTTTCTCCTTCTCCCATACGACGATTGTTCAAGCGAAGTATTTGTCGTCGGGGACGACGCCCAGCGAAATGAAAATGCGGTTCGTGTGGTTGAACCACGACGCCGTTTCAACAGCTTCGAGAATGGCCGGCTCGGAAAGGCCTTCGCCACGCAGCCGCTCGAAATCTTTTTGATTCACGCTGCGCGGGTCTTGCGTCACCTTGATCGCAAGATCGGCGAGTGCCTGCTCACGCGACGAAAGCCCCGCGAAATGAAGGTCCGTGGCAATGCGGCGTGCTTTTGCCGGATCGTCGAGCGCGGCGCCCAGTGCGTGAGTGTGATGAAGCGCGCACAGACCGCAGCGGTTGGTCGTGGAGACAACGACCGCGATCAGTTCGCGTTCGACGAGCGGGAGCTTCCCGCCTGTCGCGCCAAACAGTTGTTCGAAGTAACGGACGAAGCGCCGGGTGGTGTCCGGATTCAACGCGAGCGCGCGAATCCAGTTATCGCCGTCATGCGATTGCACGAGCCGCTCGATGTCGTCGGGAAGGGCGTCATTATTGGCGTGTCTGAGCCGCGAGAGCGCGCTTTCCGCTTGAGTGTCAACAGCTGCTGTCATATCAATGCTCCTTGGACGGGTTGCCGCGAGAAGAGAGACTGATGCGCCTGATTATCGTCAGCGGCTTGCCGCGCGCGCCAATATTGATTTGGCATTTGCATAGCGGCGCGAATGCGTTTCGACGCAGTGAAACGAATGCCCCTGCGATGGCGTCGAAGAGTGCCGCGGCGTCGCCGGAAAAAGCGTGATCGACGTTGTTGATTCGAAGGCCTCGGAACGCGGCGACGTTCGATCGTCCAGAAAAGATTAGCGTTTGATACGCGTAGTGAAATCCAATCCATCAAACCTTGTTTGCCGTTCTTTTATGCGAACGCTAGATTGAGTCCATACAGCAATGGATCGATGGAGGTCGCATGGCCACGGCAATTTTCCCGAGTGGGCTGCTGCATCCCGTGCGGACCTTGCGGCAGCGTTATGCGAAGCGTTCATCGGCACAGTCCGATGAGCGTTCCGACGGACTACGCGCGCCAGACGAGCGCGCGCAATCGGCGGAGCGGATCGCGGCGTATGCGCGCGGCGGCTATTTCCATATGGAATACACGCCTGGCATGTTTGTCGTGCCGCACGATCCGCCGCCGGATTGAATGGCAAGCAGCGTTTCCGTAAGTCGCAGCGACTAAACCGATGCTTCTTTAGAAATGAAAATAAATTGGTTCGGCTTCGGTCGCCGATCTCTCATAGTGTCTCCTGATGGCTATAGGCGGTTGCATTCGCCATTGTCTAGAAACAGCGCGTAAGGAATGGCGCTATATCGAAGGAGACGTCATGACGCTTGAACTCGCAGAACGATCCACCGACGCGCTGCTCGAAAGCGCCCGCGCACGCGCTGCCGAAGCGGGCCTGTCCTATGCGGGCGGCGTGCCGCCGCAAGACGCGTGGGCACTCGTTCAGGCCGGCGCCGCAGTCCTCGTGGACGTGCGCACTGCCGAGGAACGCAAATTCGTCGGACTCGTGCCGGACAGTCTGCATGTTGCATGGGCAACTGGCACGAGCCTGACGCGCAATCCGCGCTTCGTGCGCGAGCTTGAAGCGAAGACCGGCAAGGATGCGGTCGTGCTGTTGCTGTGCCGCAGCGGCAACCGCTCCGCGCTGGCGGCCGAGGCTGCCGCGAAGGCGGGCTTCACGCAGGTTTTCAACGTGCTGGAAGGTTTCGAAGGAGAGCTGGACGACGCGCAACGGCGCGGCGCCAGCAATGGTTGGCGTTTTCACGGCCTGCCGTGGATTCAGGACTGATGCACCTGAAACGGTCCGCGCTGCACTTTATGGGGAGTCAACGCTGTGGCAGTGTTCGACGTCGATGAAATAGTTCAGGCGCTTCAGACGGTGCGCCAGCAGTGGCGTGAAGTGCAGAAGCGTTCGCTCGAACCAGGCGGGCGCGAGTTGCCGGGGCGCGAAGCGCTCGCGGACATCGTCGATACGCTGAAGGGTGTGCTTTTTCCGATGCGTCTCGGGCCCGCCGATCTGCGGCAGGAGAGCGAGAACTTCTACGTCGGGCATGCGCTCGACGCGGCCTTGCATGCGCTACTGGCGCAGGCGCGGCTGGAGTTGCACTACCGCACCCGGCACGACCCACCGCCCGCGGCCCTGGTGGAAGCGCAGGCAAGCGTCGCGGTGCGCGCGTTCGCGACGCGCTTGCCGGCAATCCGCACGCTGCTCGACAGCGACGTGCTCGCCGCGTTTCATGGCGACCCCGCGGCGGGCAGCGTCGATGAAGTGCTGTTGTGCTATCCGGGCGTGCTCGCGATGATTCACCACCGCATCGCGCACGAATTGTACGGACTCGGTTTGCCGCTGCTGGCGCGGATCGTTGCTGAGCATGCGCATGCGCAGACCGGGATCGATATTCATCCCGGCGCGAAGATCGGCGCGGCGTTCTTCATTGATCACGGCACCGGCGTGGTGATCGGCGAGACGGCCGTGATCGGCGAGAGGGTGCGCGTCTATCAGGCGGTGACGCTCGGCGCCAAGCGCTTTCCTCGCGACGCGCAAGGGCACCTGGAGAAGGGGCACGCGCGTCATCCGATCGTCCAGGACGACGTGGTGATCTACGCGGGCGCAACCATACTCGGACGCGTGACGCTCGGCCGGGGTTCGGTGATCGGGGGCAATGTGTGGCTCACGCAGGATGTCGCGCCGGGGTCGCACGTGACGCAGGCGGTGTCGCGCAATGAAGGCACCGGCGTTGCCGTGCCGGGCGAACGCACGTCACGCGCGCAGCGGGAGGACGAACCTCTCGTGACGGGAGCAGCGCGATGAGCGGCCTCGTCAGGGAATTCGGCGCGGCGGTCAGACGGATTCGCGAGACTTATGGCTGGTCGCAGGAGCAACTGGCCGAGTACGCCGAACTGAACCGCTCCTATGTCGGCGAGATTGAACGCGGTGCCGCGATCGCATCTATCGTCACGGTCGACAAACTCGCGCGCGCGTTTCAGGTGCCGATAGAACGTCTGCTCAATCCTGCCGCTGCAACTGCGGAGGTCGATCCCGCTTCGCTGCGTTAGATCGAACGTTGCTGTCTATAGCATGTTGAAGGGCCGGGGTTGGCTCTCGATAATCTGTTCCGCTCATAAGCTTTCCCGATTTTCATCTAACAACCCCGGAGCAACAGATGACAGCAACAGTGGGCGGCCTGACGGCGCTCGGCGATACCGCAGCACGGCAACTAGCTAATGCCACCAAAACCGTTCCGCAACTCGCGACGATCACGCCGCGTTGGCTCACGCACCTGCTGCAGTGGCTGCCGGTCGAGGCAGGCATCTATCGTCTGAACCAGGTGAAGAATCCTGAAGCGGTGGTGGCCGCCTGCACCGCGCGTGAAGATGAGAGCGCATTGCCGCGCACTTTTGTGCCGTACGAGGAAGCGCCGCGCGAGTATTTTCTCAATGCGGTCAGCACGGTGCTGGATGTGCATACGCGGGTCTCGGATCTGTACAGCAGCCCGCACGATCAGATCAAGGAGCAACTGCGCCTCACGATCGAAACGATCAAGGAGCTGCAGGAAAGCCAGCTCATCAATAATCCCGATTACGGTCTGCTCGCCAACGTCGCTGAAGAACAGCGCGTGTTTCCGTTGACCGGCGCGCCGACCCCGGACGATCTCGACGAGCTGCTCACGAAGGTCTGGAAAGAGCCCGCGTTCTTCCTCACTCATCCGCTCGCGATCGCCGCGTTCGGCCGTGAATGCACGCGCCGTGGCGTGCCGCCGCCCACCATCAGTCTGTTCGGCTCGCAGTTCCTGACATGGCGCGGTATTCCGCTGATTCCGTCGGACAAGGTGCCGGTTGCGGACGGCAAGACCAAGATCCTGCTGCTGCGCGTCGGCGACAAGCGCCAGGGCGTGGTCGGCCTGTTCCAGCCGGGTGTCGCGGGCGAGCAGGGTCCGGGGCTGTCGGTCCGCTTCATGGGCATCAACAATCATGCGATCGCGTCGTATCTGATCTCGCTCTATTGCTCGCTCGCCGTGCATTCGCCGGACGCGTTGGCGGTTCTCGATGACGTGGAGATCGGCAAGTACCATGACTACCCAGACACCTACAAGTAAGCCGATGGACAACGTCCTGTCGCACGAAGTGCCTGACGGTCCTCCAGCGGGATTGCCCGACCCCGCGCTTCTGGCGTCGCTCGCTAACGCGTTCTTCTCGGCGCTGCCGGGCAATGCGCCCGATACGTCGGCAACGCCGGGTCTCGCGGGCACGCAGCCGTTCACCGCGCCCGTGACCAGCGAGCTCGGCAATCCAGCTCCGGCTGGTTCGCCGCTCGCGGGACCCGGAGGCACGGGCACCGGCATCCCGGGCGCGGCGTTGCCGCAAGGTCACGTGCCGGGCGGCAACCTGCTGCCTTCGCCGACGCACGTTCTGTCGCTGGGGCATCGCGCGCCCGCGCTGGTGCCGCATGCGGCGGCTCAGAACGGCTTGCCCGATAACGTGGTGACGGTAGCGCCCGCGCTCGATCCGCCTTTTGGCAGCGCCGCGCTGGGTGTGCCGGAAGGACAGGGCGCGCAGCGTCAGGGCGGCGGTGGAGCGCTGGCAAGGCAGTCGGCTTCGCCTTACTACTTCCTCGGCGATGCGACGCACTCGCGAGAGACTTCCGCCGTGCCGCCGGAGATCGTCGTGCCGGGCTGGCAGGAAGTGACCGCGCAATCGCTCGGCTTGCCTGCTGTTGACGGGCCGCTTGTCGAACAACGCTTTCCGTATGACCGGGCGGCTGCTTCACCCGCAGCGGCGCAACCCGCGAGCCCGTCACACTATTTCCTGAATATGCAGGATCGTTCTCGCACGCCGGGGCAGTCGCTTCATGGCGCGCAGAACGTCCCGCAGGCGGCAAGCGCGGCGCATCCACCGTTCGACGTGAATGCGATTCGCCGCGACTTTCCGATTCTGCAGGAGCGCGTCAACGGCCGGCAACTCGTGTGGTTCGACAACGCCGCGACGACGCACAAGCCGCAGGCGGTGATCGACCGGCTCGCGTATTTCTACGCACACGAAAACTCGAACATCCATCGCGCGGCGCATGCTCTGGCCGGCCGCGCGACCGATGCCTACGAGGCGGCGCGCAGCAAGGTGCAGCGCTTCATCGGCGCGGCATCGCCGGAGGAGATCATCTTCGTGCGCGGCACCACCGAAGCGATCAACCTGATCGCGAAGACGTGGGGCGTGCAGAACGTTGGCGAAGGCGACGAGATCATCGTGTCGCATCTGGAGCATCACGCGAACATCGTGCCGTGGCAGCAGCTTGCCGCGCAGACCGGCGCGAAGCTGCGGGTGATTCCGGTCGATGACAGCGGGCAGGTTTTGCTCGACGAATACCGTCGGCTGCTGAATGACCGGACAAAGATCGTCTCGGTCACGCAGGTGTCGAACGCGCTGGGCACCGTGGTGCCGGTCAGGGAGATTGTCGAGCTTGCGCATCGTGCGGGCGCGAAGGCGCTGGTCGATGGCGCGCAGTCGGTATCGCACATGCGGGTGGATGTGCAGGCGCTCGACGCGGATTTCTTCGTGTTCTCGGGCCACAAGGTGTTCGGTCCGACCGGCATCGGCGTGGTGTATGGCAAGCGCGCGATACTCGAAGATATGCCGCCGTGGCAAGGCGGCGGCAACATGATCGCGGACGTGACGTTCGAACGCACGGTGTTCCAGCCGCCGCCGAATCGCTTCGAAGCGGGAACGGGCAATATCGCCGATGCGGTGGGCCTGGGTGCGGCGATCGATTACGTTCAGCGCATTGGTATCGAGAATATCGCGCGTTATGAACACGATCTGCTCGCGTACGCAACGAGCGTGCTGCAACCGGTGCCGGGCGTGCGGCTGATCGGCACGGCGCGCGACAAGGCCAGCGTGTTGTCGTTCGTGCTGAAGGGCTACGAAACCGAAGAGGTGGGCAAGGCGCTCAACGAGGAGGGCATCGCGGTGCGCTCCGGGCATCACTGCGCGCAGCCGATCTTGCGTCGCTTCGGTGTCGAGGCAACGGTGCGGCCGTCGCTCGCGTTCTACAACACCTGCGATGAGGTCGATGCGCTGGTGTCGGTGGTGCGGCGGCTGTCATCGCGACGCTGAAACAGGCGGCCAGCAATGGCCGCCGCTTCCTCGCGTGTGAAATGCGCGGGCGGCAAGCACGGCGATCGCTCCATGAGCGCCGCACAAAGCGCGATGCATAGCTGACACGCCACGATAGCCATTGAAGATTCGCTTCCTTCACCGTCGTCGCAAATTCCGTTATCGTTCATTGCGCTGCGGCGCTAACCTCGCATGGTTCGGGTATCCCGCGGCGCAACCTGGACACGGCAGCAACGGAGCGCCTCGGGCGCGTAACGCCTTCGCCGCGGTCCAGCCCAACAACGCATTCGGCGAAGCGCGAGACATGAGCACGCTTCGCCGACGAGCGTGACTGCGCGGTCGGCATCCATCCAGTCCGCACTGGCCGCGGTAACGGAGAAGATCGGCCTCGTCGCCACCGCCTCGACCACCTTCGACGCCCCTTACCATGTCGCGCGGCGCTTCGCATCGCTCGATCACATCAGCGGCAGGCGGGCAGGCTGGAACGTCGTCACGACGTCCAATCCCGATGCCGCGCTGAACTTCGGAGGCGCGGCCTGTTCCGTCGTGAATACGTGGGCGCGACGCTGCGCGAATATCTCGGGCTGCCACGGCCTGCCAATCGCTTCTTTCCCACCTGAGCGCCGCGCGTTCTTGAGTCCATTAGACTGGCGAAGTACCGCACTTGCGTCGCCGGACAGTCTCCGGCCTGCCCACATCTATTAGCCAAACATGCCGACCGGCAGCCCTTGCCGGTCGTGTCACATCGCGCCTCCGCGGCGCGGCTTGTCATCCTTGTTCCGCTCGAACACGTATTGCGACGCCGTAGCCAGCGCAACCATCGAGCGCTATCGAAACGGCGAATCTTTGACTATAGGCAACGCATCGCCCGCACGGAAAGAAACTTTGGTTCGAACCTAGTATGACCGCGCCGACTAAACGAATCGCTATCCGTCACATATTCATGCGCGGAATCGTTGGTTGCCGATGCCGTGCGCGCTCTGCTTTCATGGAGTCCGCCATCGATCCCATAAGGAGGAAGCCATGAGTTCAGTACTCGAGGTTCAGCAACCGCACTCCGCAGCACATCAGGACATTCGCGTGCGCCGATACAAACCGCTTATCGGCGCAGTCATCGAAAACGTCGACCTGTCCCAACCGCTCAGCGACGCCAACCAGCGAACCGTGAGGCAGGCACTCGTGGATCACGGCGTGATCTTTTTTCGCGAGCAGGAGCTTACGCCCGAGCAGCATGTCGCGCTGGCACGCATCTTCGGCACGCCCATTCGCAAGAACATCTATCTGCCGGCCGTCGCGGGCTTCCCGGAGATCGAGGTCATCGCCCATAGCGAGAAGACGCAATCCGGCGGCACCGACAACTGGCACGTCGATGTTTCATGGCAGGCACAGCCGCCCAAGGCAACCGTCCTTCACGCACAGGAGATTCCCGAAGGGGGCGGCGGCGACACGATCTGGACCTCGTCGGCGGCAGTCTACGACTTGCTGGATCCCGATCTGGCCCGCTACTTCGAGAAGCTGAAAGCGGTCAACACGTTCATCGCTTCGCCGAAAAAGCATGCGCTTGCGGACCTGTTGAGCGGCTACGACATTCCCGAGGGAACGAGCGAGGACAACGTTCAGGCCGGGCTCGAACGGGTGCGCGACGCTTCGCAAAAGTTTCCGCCGATCGAAGTGCCGGTGATCAAAACGCACCCTGAAAACGGCCGCAAGCTGGTGTTCGTCAACGAAGGACATACGAGCCATCTGCTCGGTGTTTCGAAGACGGCGAGTCAGAGCCTGCTGAACTATCTATACGACCTGATCAAGACGCCTGAAGTGCAGGCGCGCTTCGAGTGGAAAGCCGGCGACGTCGCGATCTGGGACAACCGTCAGGTCCAACACTACGCGGCGCGCGACTACGGCTCGGCGCGGCGGCGCATTCACCGCATCACGCTGGAGCACGACGGGGTTTTCTAACTGGGGCTCGGCCTTCGGCATCGGATCACGGAGAAACGGAACATGAAGCAAACGGCTCGACGCTGGCGGCAGCGTGTCACATGGATCTTCTACCTGGCGTCGCTGATCGCGGGCGGATTGTTTTGCGGCGCGTCTGCGTTTGCGCAGACTCCTGAAAAGCTCGAACTGCGCTATCAGGGCTGGGCGAGCAAGGTGCTGTATCCCGAGCTTGCCGAGGATCTGGGCTATCTCGCGCCGATCAAGTTGAAGTGGGTCGGCAATACGATCAGCGGACCGCAGGACATTCAGGCCGCAGTAACCGGAGACGTGGATTTCGGCGGCGCGTTCAACGGATCTATCGTGAAGCTGGTGGCCGCGCATGCGCCTGTGAAGGCCGTGATTTCGTACGTGGGCACCGACAAGGACACCAACGGCGGACTGTTCGTGTTGCAGGGCAGTCCGATTCATGGTCCGCGCGATCTGATCGGGCACAAGGTGGGCGTCAATACGCCGGGTGCGTATGAGCAATACCTGGTGACGGCGTATCTGGAGAAAGCGGGGTTGTCCAAAGATGAAATCGACAAGGTAGTGTTCGTCGCCGCGCCGCCGGTCAACCTCGCGCAGCTTCTCAAGCAGAAGCAGCTCGACGCGGTGTTCCTCGAAGACATCATCAAGGACAAGCAGCTCGCGCAAGGCGGCGCCACGCTGCTGGTCACCGACTATCAACTGTTCGGCTCGTTCGGCTACGCGAGTTATCTGTTCACGGATCGCTTCATCGCGCAGAACCCGAACACGGTGCGCAAGTTCGTCGATGGCACGGCGCGCGCGATCGAATGGGCGAAGACCACGCCGCGCGCCGAAGTGGTCGCGCGTCTGAAGAAGATCGTCGAAGCGCGGCATCGCAACGAGGATACGACGATCGTCGATTACTGGAAGTCGGCGGGCGTCGGCGGCAAGGGCGGCTTGATCGACGCGAACGATTTCACGACATACATCGACTGGTACGTGAAAAACGGCGTGCTGAAGCAGAACCAGGTGAAAGCCGAGAGCATCTACTCGAACCAGTTCAATCCGTTCAATCAGTCGGTGGCGTCCCACTAGGGCGCTATCGCGTCGACTTCCGAGGCCTGCGATGGGTGCTGCAATCGGCGTGCGCAACGTCACGAAAGGTTTTCATCTGAAGCGGCGCGGACACTTCAGCGTGCTGGAGGACGTGTCGTTCAACGTGGCCGCTGGCGAGTTCGTGACGCTCGTCGGACCCAGCGGCTGCGGCAAGACTACGCTGCTCGATCTGATCGCGGGATTGGCGAAGCCCGACCGTGGACAGATTCTCGTCGATGGCCGCGCGGTCGAAGGGCCGGGTCTCGACCGGGGCGTGGTGTTTCAGCAGTACGCGCTGTTTCCGTGGCAGACCGCGCTCGGCAACATCGAGTTCGGCCTCGCGGCGAAAGGCGTGCCGAAACCGGAGCGCACGGAGAAGGCTCGCGCATTCCTCGGACTCGTGGGCCTGAGCGGTTTCGGCGACCGCTATCCGCATGAACTGTCGGGCGGGATGAAGCAGCGTGTTGCGATCGCGCGCGCGTTGTCATTCGAGCCCGACGTGCTGCTGATGGACGAGCCCTTTGCCGCGCTCGACGCTCAGACCCGCGAGACACTGCAAGACGAACTGCTGCGGATCTGGCAACGCACGGGCACCACGATCGTGTTCATCACGCATTCGATCGATGAGGCGATCTATCTCGGGCAGCGCGTGCTGGTGATGGCGGCAGCGCCGGGACGTGTCACGCATGCGCTCGACGTGAATCTGGAGCGGCTCGACCTGAATGAAGACCTGCGCTCCAAACCTGAGTTCGTGCAGCTGAGACACGAGATCTGGCAACTGACGCATCAGCCGCGCGCGGTCTCGCGCGCGGCGGTCGCGCATGCGGCCTGAACCTGGAGCCCGAACGAAGATGAGTACGTTATCCACCCGCTTTTCGTCGGCTGGCTCGTGGGCGACTGGTCTCGTATCGACATTGTCGCGCGTGCTGCGCGGCGGTGTCGTGATCGTCGCGTTCTGTGCGCTGTGGGAGATTCTGCCGCGTGCTGGCTGGATCGACGCGACGTTTCTGCCGCCTTTTTCGACGGTGCTTGGCGCGCTGGTCGAGATGCTGCGTTCGGGCGAGCTTGAACAACACTTGTTCGCCAGCGCGTCGCGAGCGCTCGCGGGGTTCACGATCGCAGTCGCGGTTGGCGTGCCGTTCGGTTTAGTGATTGGCTGGTATCGAACGCTGGCCGAAATGCTCGATCCGCTGCTCGAACTGTTTCGCAATACCGCGCCGCTCGCGCTGCTTCCGGTGTTCGTGCTGGTGCTGGGAATGGGCGAGACCTCGAAGGTGTCGATGGTCGTCTATTCGTGCGTGTGGCCTGTCATGCTCAACACCGTGAGCGGCGTGCGCAACGTCGATCCGCTCCTGATCCGCTCGGCGTTGTCGATGGGACTGACGCCGGTGCAACTGTTTCGCAAAGTCGTATTGCCAGCATCGGTCCCGGCTGTGTTCACCGGCATACGCGTCGCGGCGGCCTATTCGATTCTCGTGCTGATCGCCGCCGAGATGGTCGGCGCGAAGGCGGGGCTCGGCTACCTCGTCAATTACTCGCAATTCACGTTCGAGATTCCGAAGATGTACGCGGGCATCGTCACGCTCGCGCTGCTCGGGCTCGTCTTCAATCACGCGGTGTTGCTTGCGGAGCGGCGGCTCACGGCCTGGAAAGGCGAGCGCTGAGCGCGCTTTGGCTTCGTGAGGGAACGGCAACGGTCATCACAGGAGATGCATTTTCATGACGGACAATCCGGCGAGAAGCGGTGCGCCCAGGGTCACTCACGCGGATAAGGGCACGCGGCACGATGCCGACGTTCTCGTGATCGGCGGCGGTCCCGCCGGCGCGTGGGCGGCGATCAGCGCGTCCGCGCGCGGCGCGCGAGTCGTGCTTGCGGACAAAGGCTTCTGCGGCACGTCGGGCGCGACCGCGCCAGCGGGCACCGGCGTCTGGTATGTGCCGCCGGACGGGACATCGCGCGCTGCCGCGAAAGCGAGCCGCTTCAAGCTCGGCGGCGAACTCGCGGACCAGTCGTGGATGGATCGCGTGCTGGAGCAGACCTGGCTGAACGTGCAGCAACTCGCGGAGTGGGGCTATCCGTTCCCGCTCGACGAAACCGGCACCGAGCGGCGCACGTCGCTGCAAGGGCCTGAGTACATGCGGCTGATGCGCAAGCGCGTCAAGGAGGCGGGCGTGCGCATCCTTGACCACAGCCCCGCGCTCGAATTGCTGATCGACGAGGACGGCACGGTGTCGGGTGCTGCGGGTGTCGATCGTCAGGCGGGCGAGCAGTGGCTCGCGCGCGCGGGCGCAGTGGTGATCGCGACGGGCGGCTGCGCGTTTCTCAGCAACGCGCTCGGCTGCAACGTGCTGACGGGCGACGGCCAGCTGATGGCCGCCGAAGTGGGCGCGGTTCTGTCGGGCATGGAGTTCTCGAATGCGTATGGACTTGGGCCCGCGTTTTCGTCGGTGACCAAATCGCTGTTTTACAACTGGGCGACTTTCTACTATCGCGACGGATCGGCGATTCCCGGCGCGGGATCGTCTCATGGGCGCGGTGTGATCGCTCAGGTTCTGGAGAGCCAGCCGGTGTACGCGCGCCTCGATCGCGCCGACGAACAGGTCCGCGCATGGATGCGCAAGGCGCAGCCCAACTTCTTTCTGCCGTTCGACCGTCAGGGCATCGACCCATTCGCGCAGCGGTTTCCCGTTACGCTGCGCCTCGAAGGCACGGTGCGTGGAACCGGTGGTCTGCATCTGATCGACGAGTCCTGCGCGACGTCCGCCGAGGGCTTGTATGCGGCTGGCGATGCGGCCACGCGCGAGCTCATCTGCGGCGGCTTTACCGGAGGCGGCAGCCATAACGCGGCGTGGGCGATGTCGTCCGGCTTTTGGGCCGGCGCGGGCGCAGCGGACTATGCGCGCTCACGACGGGGCGCTACGCGCTCAACATGCGTCGTGCGCGCCGGAGGCGTGGCGCTGCGCGACGGCGGCGGCAGTGCGCCTTATGACGCCGATGAAGTCATCCGGGGCGTGCAGCAGGAAGTGTTTCCCACGCAACGCAACTGGACGCGCGACGGCGCGCTGCTCGAAGACTCGCTGACGCGCCTGGATACGCTATGGCAGCGGGTACGCCGGGCGGCTCCAGCACGCAGCGCACAGGAGGCCGTGCGTGCGCGCGAGGCGGCAGCGATGCTGGCAACCTCGCGCTGGATGTATCGCAGCGCGTTGCAACGCACCGAGACGCGCGGCATGCATCGGAGGAAGGAGCATGCGACGCCGGACCCGGCGCAGCGCGAACGGTTGTTGAGCAGCGGACTGGACAGAGTGTGGGTCGAAAGACTGGATGCACGACGCTCGGCGGATTTCGTCAAAGGAGTTGCCGCATGATCGAGATTGTCGATAGCGAGCGCTGCACCGGCTGCAATATCTGCGTGCGGGCGTGTCCGGTCAACGTGTTCGAGGTCGTGCCGAACGAACCGCCGCGTATCGAGCGTCAGAGCGATTGCCAGACATGCTTCATGTGCGAACTGTATTGCCCGGAAGATGCGCTCTTCGTCGCGCCGCAAGTCGAGCCGTTGCCGAAGGGGGAAGTGCGTCCGGTCGAATTCGGTCAGTACCGTCGCGCGATTGGCTGGGGGCGCGACCGGCAGCCTACCGCCGATCAGGACGCGAGTTTCGAATTGCTGGCTCGTGTTCATTGAACGGCATAAGTCTTCGGGTGCGCAGAATTAGCTTATGTTCGACGCGCTGCCACGCTTAGCCCATATACATCGTTGAGCTTACCGCGCGGACTCCGCGCAAGAGGCGCGGCAAAGCGCGTCGAAGAAGCCGGTTTCGGGCGGCACCCTCACCTGGGGCGTGACGACCGAGCCCGCGTGATCCGATCCGCGTCGCGACGGCTCCTATTCCCGGATAAGCCACGTCTCCCCCGAACGTGGCATCGCATCACGCGCTGGACGCGCACTCACCTATTGATGCGTTGCTGACATGCAAAACATAAATATTGAATAAATATAAACATATCGAAATCGAATAATTCTCACGCGGGTCCTTCCTCGCTACTCTGTGCTGACTATCTTCGGCGAGGACTTATGACCCCTTCCGTTCCAGCGTCTTTTTCCACGCGGCGACGCGTGTTGCGTGCGCTCACTGCAGCGCCGCTCGCCGCAATGGCCGCCGCGGCACGTGGGCAAAGCGTGTCCGCGGCCAGTCCAAACGCGAGCACGGCAAGCAACGGCGTAACGCTGGTGCTCGGCGATCAGGCCGGCGGCACGCGGGCGCTGATCGAAGCATCGAATGTACTGGACGGCGCACCTTACGCATACCGCTGGGCTAACTTCCAGGGCGCCGCGCCCTTGTTCGAAGCGCAACGCGCGGGCGCCGTCGATCTCGCGCCTGCGGGCGACCTGCCAGTGCTCGCCGCGGCAGTGGGCGACCCGTCGTTGAAAATCGTGGCGACCCGCGTCGGGTCGGGCGCGCAACTCGGCATCCTGGTGAGCCCGAATTCGACTATTCGCACCGTGGCCGACCTCAAGGGGCGCACGGTGTTCGTCTCGTCGGCGCGCGGCAGCATTTCGCAGTTCCAGCTTTATGGCGCGCTGGCGGAAGCGGGTTTATCAAAAGATGACGTCAACGTGCGCTTCATTCTGCCGGTCGACGCGTTCGCCGCCTTCGCGTCCGGTTCGATCGAAGTGTGGGCGACCTTCGACCCGTACTACGGAATCGCCGTGCAGCGCGGCGGCAGGGTGCTGCGCGACGGCAGCGGGATCAACAGCGGCCTCGGCTTCATCACTGCGTCGGGCAACTCGCTGACGGACCCGCGCAAACGCGCGGCGATTGCCGATGTCCTGAAGCGCTATCAACGCGCCGGCGATTGGGCCCTTGCGAACCCCGATGCCTATGCGCAGATCTACGCGACGCTCACGCGCTCGCCACTCGACGCCGCGAAGCAGATCACGCAGCGCGCTTCGCTGAAGCAGCACTTCGTCACCGACGCGGACATCGAAGCGCTGCAAAAAGTAGCCGACAGCGCGAACCGCGACGCGATCCTGCCACGCCGGATCGACGTGCGCGCGATCTCGGAAACCCATCTTGCCAGCGCATGACCTCGACTGACGGAGCGCGACATGTCCACGCAAACACAAACTTTCCCTCGGGCCAATCTTGCCGCCGATGCCGCGAGCACTGCGCGGCACGACCCCAAGCTGATCGTGTCCGGGCTCGCCGCGCTTGGATGGCTCGGCGGCGCGGCGATCACGCAGTGGTGGCCCGCACTCGACGACTGGCCATACACGCGTGAACTGCTGATCCTCAAGCTGCTGTTCGCGGTGTTATCGGCGGGTATCGGCGTGGCGGGCTGGAGAGTGAATGCCTCGACACACGCGGCAAGCGCAAAGCGTCTGCGCGTGCAGGCGTGGCTCAACGCGGCGCCCTGGCTGTTGGCGCTGTCTATCGGATTGACGGCATGGGAAGTGGTCACCGCGCAGCTCGAATGGCTGCCGCGTCCGTTCTTCGCGCCCCCGCAAGCATTGCTCGCCGTCTATGCGGACGATCTGCCGAGACTCGCGTCGAGCGTCGGCCACTCGTTCGTGTTGCTCGCGTATGGCTACGTGTGCGGCGCGCTGGCGGGCTTCGTGATCGGCGTCAGCATCGGCTGGTCGAAGGCGGTGGGGTATTGGCTTCATCCGATCCTGCGCCTTGTGGGTCCGTTGCCCGCCACCGCGTGGCTGCCGCTCGCCTTCTTCTTTTTCCCGTCGAGCTTCAGTGCAAGCGTGTTCCTGATCGCACTCGCTGCCGCGTTCCCGGTCGCCGTGCTCACATGGTCCGGTGTAGCGAGCGTGAGTTCCGCGTATTACGACGTGGCCCGCACTCTCGGCGCGCGGCCATCGTTCCTGATTCTTCGCGTCGCCATTCCGGCTGCGTTGCCTTCTGTATTCGTCGGGCTGTTCATGGGTCTGGGCGCGTCGTTCGCGGTGTTGATCATCGCGGAGATGATGGGCGTGAAAGCGGGCCTCGGCTGGTATCTGCAATGGGCGCAGGGCTGGGCCGCCTATTCGAACATGTACGCCGCGCTGCTCGTGATGGCGCTGATGTGCTCGGGGCTCATCACGTTGCTGTTTCGCGTGCGTGACCGTCTGCTGACATGGCAAAAAGGATTGCTCAAATGGTAGCCGCTTCTCTGTCTCAATCGTTTTCCGGGTCGTTTCGGCAGGCGTCGTCCGCTCACGCGCGGCGAGGCACGCGAGTCGATGTGCGCGAGGTCAGCCATCAATTCACGCTGCGCGGCGAGGCGCTGCCCGTGCTCGACAACATCAGCCTCACGGTCGAGCCCGGCGAGTTCGTCGCGCTGCTCGGCGCTAGCGGCTGCGGCAAATCGACGTTGCTGAGGCTCGTCGCCGGCCTCGATGCGCCCGCGCGCGGCGAGATCCACGCAGACGGCGAAGCGATCGCTGGTCCCGATCCGTCGCGCGTCGTCGTGTTTCAGGACCCGACGCTGTTTCCGTGGCGCACGGTGCGCGACAACGTCGGGCTCGGTCCCCAGGCGCAGCGCAAAGCACGCGGCGATCAGGCGAAGCGCGAAACTGCGGAACGTATCGACGCAGCGCTGCAGACGGTCGGCCTGTCCGCGTTTGCGAACGCGTTTCCGCATCAACTGTCGGGCGGGATGGCGCAGCGCGCGGCACTCGCGCGCGCGCTGGTCAATAACCCGCGCCTTCTCGTGCTCGACGAACCGTTCGGCAAGCTCGATTCGCTGACGCGTATCCGCATGCAGGCGGAACTCGTGCGGCTGTGGCAGGCGGAAAGGTTTTCCGTGCTGCTCGTCACACACGACGTCGAGGAAGCGCTGTACGTCGCGAACCGCGTGATCGTGCTGAGCGAACGGCCGGCGCGCATCGTTTCCGAGGTTCGCAACGACGCGCCGTATCCGCGCCATCGCGACGATCCCGCGCTGGTGTCGTTGCGCCGCGATGTACTGGGGCTGCTGGGCCTCGAAACGTAGCCCGCGCGCAGACGCGGCCATAGACCATCCACTCAAGCACAGGGAAGCAACACGATGAACCATACCGACGACAATCAGCCATCGAACGCCGCGCGCCGCGTGTGGCTGCGCAACACCGCGTGGGCCGCCGGCGCTGCTGCGCTGGGCGGCGCGGCGTTCGGACTGCCGGGCGTGCGCGCATCGGCTGACGAAGCGCTGAAGCCGCTCAAGCTTTCATGGAACGCGTCGGCGATCTGCACCGCGCCCGTGCCGGTCGCGGAGAAGCAGGGTTTTTTCCGCAAGCATGGCTTGCAAGTTGAACTGGTCAACTTCGCAGGCTCGACCGACCAGCTGCTCGAAGCGATCGCAACCGGCAAATCGGATGCAGGCGTCGGCATGGCGCTGCGCTGGATCAAACCGCTTGAACAGGGCTTCGACGTGAAACTGACGGCGGGCATTCACGGCGGCTGCATGAGACTGCTCGCGACGAAGGCGTCGGGGATCGTCGATCTTCAGGGGCTTAAGGGACGCACGGTCGGCGTGAGCGACATGGCGAGCCCCGCGAAGAATTTCTTCGCGGTCACGCTAAAGAAGATCGGCGTCGATCCGGACAACGATGTGCACTGGCGTCAATATCCCGCTCCGCTGCTTGGCGAAGCATTGAAAAAGGGCGAAGTGCAGGCGATCGCCGATGGCGACCCGACCATCTGGACCTTGCGCGAAGGCGACCATTTGCAGGAAGTGTCGAACAACCTGTGCGGCGAGTACGCGAACCGTGTGTGCTGCGTGCTGGGCGTGCGCGGCTCGCTGATCCGCAAGGACCGCGCGACGGCGCAAGCGCTGACTCAGGCCTTGCTCGAAGCGACCGAGTGGACCGCGAACAACCCCGCGCAGGCCGCCGCGATCTTCGCGCCGAACGCGCCGGGCGCGAATGTCGAGCAACTGACGGCGATGCTCAAGAGCCATACGGACCACCATCATCCGGTGGGCGATGCGTTCAAGAAGGAAATCGCGCTCTATGCCGACGATCTGAAATCGGTCGGCGTGTTGAACGACGGTACCAATTCGGACCGTTTCGCGGCGCGTGTGTTTTCGGACGTGCTTGCCTGACGTGCAAAAAGCCGCGACGCGCGCCTGGTTAGCAGGCGCGCGTCGGTTGCGTGAGAGAGATAATCAAGCGGGTGCCGTTTGGCGCGCGACGGCGGCGCGCACCACAGGCAACAGATCCCGGCCATACGCCAGCGCATCTTCGAGCGGATCGAAGCCGCGAATCAGGAAGGTCGATACGCCTAGCTTGTGATATTCGAGCAGCGCGTCGGCCACCTGTTGCGGCGTGCCGACCAGCGACGTCGAATTGCCCGCCGCACGCGTGAGCGCGGTAATGCCGGTCCACAGTCGCGTATCGACGACATTGCCCTTATCGGCTTCGGCGAGCAGCCGTTGCGAGCCGACGTTCTGCGGGTTCTTCGGCCGGCGCGTGAAATTCGGCGACGTGGCGACAATGTCTTTCGCGCGCTCGAGAATGGATTCGGCGCGCGCCCATGCGGCGTCTTCGGTGGGCGCGATGATGGGACGCAGAGACAGGCTGAAACGCACATGCTGTTCGCGGCCATAGCGCGCGGCGGCTTTGCGCACCTTCGCGATGGTCTCTTCGACGGCCGCGAGCGACTCGCCCCACAGCGCGTAGACGTCGGCGTGCTTGCCCGCGACCTCGATCGCCGGCTCGGACGATCCGCCGAAATACACCGGCAAATGAGACCGCTGCAACGGACGAATCTGCGACTTGTGGCCCGTCACGCGGTAAAACGCGCCATCGTGATCGAACGGTTGATCGCTGGTCCAGGAGCGCTTGACCACATCGAGATATTCGTCGGTGCGCCGATACCGGTCAGCGTGCGACAGATAATCGCCATCGCGCTGCTGCTCCGCGTCGTCGCCGCCCGAGATGATGTGCACGGCAGCGCGTCCCGCGCTGAAGTGATCGAGTGTCGCGAGCTGCCGCGCGGCGAGCGTCGGCGCGACGAAGCCCGGACGATGCGCGAGCAGGATGCCCAGGCGCTTCGTCTGCTGCGCGACGAACGACGCAATCTGGAAGCCGTCGGGCGACGCGCTCGAGTGCGCAATCAGCACACGGTCGAAGCCGCCATATTCATGCGCTTGCGCGACGGCGGCAATGTACGGCGGATTGACCGCAGGTCCTTTCGGCAAATGAATCTCGCTCGATTCCTGATGGCTCACATAGCCGATGAATTCGACGCTCATCTGGGTTCGCTCCTCGTGGGTGAAGTGATGGTGAATGCGGCGCGGCCCAGATTGCCGAGCACGGTGTCGTTCTGCGGTGTGTGAATGCGCGCGCACAGCACGTCGCGGTAGTGGCGCTCCAGTGCGTTGTTGCGACTGAGGCCAGGATTGCTGCTCGCTTCGAGTGCGAGCTCGACGGCATCGATAGCGTGCTGGCTGACGAGATACTTGATGGTCGGCGCTTCGACCGTACCGATCTGGCCGGCTGCGCCTGCATTGAGCAGCACGCGGTTGTTGAACAGCAGCGCATCGATGCGCCCCACCGTCTGCTGAAAACTGTCGAGCGTCGATAGCGGGGCGTTCAGTCCCGAAGGCACGCGTTGCGCCGCCCACTGCACGAACCAGTCGCGCGCGGCGCGTGCGACGCCGTCGTAGATCGATGGCAGCAACACGTTCATCCACAGGCTCGTCACCGGGTCCATGCCGTTGGTCGGGCCGGGCGGTTGAAGATCGACGGCCTGGTCGAACGGTACGCGTACGTTGTCGAAGATCACTTCGTGGCTGCCCGTCGCGCGCATGCCCAGATGATTCCACGGCTCGCCGAAACGGATGCCCGGCGTGTCGCGATGAACGAGCCACGTGCCGACTCGCGGTGCCGCTTCGTCCGTGCGTCCCCACACGGCGAACCAGGTCAGACCGGGACTGCCCGTCGAATACAGCTTGCGGCCGCTCAGTATCCAATGATTGCCTTCGCTGCGGCCAACCGTGGCGGGCAGACCGCCACGCGAAGGTGAGCCGAGTTCGGGCTCGACGCGCAACGAGTTGATCAGCGCGCCGCGTTCGACGGCATCGCGCGCAATGCGTTGTTTCAGCGCGAGTGGCCAGTTTTGATTGGCTTGCAGGCGCAAATGGTAGAGGCATTGCATGACGAGAATCAGCGCCGTCGAAGGTTCGCCGCGCGCTACCGCGCGGACCACTTTGAGCGCCTGTGTAAGCGTGGCTTCGCGTCCGCCGAGCGCGCGCGGCACGGTCAGCGAAAGCAGGCCCCCGCGACGCTGACGGGCGAGGTTCTCGTGCGGGAAGATCGGGCCGGCGTCGAGCGCGGCGGCGCCTGCGCCGAATTCGGCCGTCAGCGCGGCGAGCCACGCATCGGCTTGCGGACTGTCGAGATCGGCGAGTGCTTCGAGCGCATCGGCGTCGCGTTCTACATCGGCAAGCGCGGCTTCGGGTTGACGGCTGGTCATGGTCGGTCGGTTCACTGTGCGGAGAGCGGAAATTGCCGGTCGAAACTCTTCGTGACATCGAGCGGTGTCTTGATCACATCCGCACGGTGATAGAGATCGGCCGTCTTTTGCTGTTCGGCGATGAGGCCATCGTCGATGACGACGGGATGCAGTTGCGCGCGCTGATACACGGTCTTCAGCACTTCGGGCGGTAAGCCCGTCACTTTCGATTGCATTGCGGCCACTTCGTCCGGATGCGAGAGCGCCCAGCGCTGGCCGGCCGCGACGCGCTTGAGGAAATCGGCGATTTCGGCATGCTTGTCCTTGATGGACGTTTCGGTCGCAGCCTGGAAGCTAAGGCCAGAAGACAGATTGACGCCATTCGCGATGCTGCGATCGTGATCGCGCTGCTCGGCGAGCGCGACATACGGGTCCCACGTGGACCACGCGTCGACGTTGCCGGACGCGAGCGCTGCTTTTGCGTCGGCGGGCTGCATGAAGCGCAGCGATACATCCGAGAGCTTGATGCCCGCGCGTTCGAGTGTCGCGATCGCGAGGTAATGGCCGATTGAGCCGCGCGTGGTCGCGATGCGCTTGCCCTTGAGATCGGCGGCCGTCCTGATGGGCGATGCGTCAGGCACGATGATCGCGAGATCCGTCGGCGTCGAGCGCGTTGCGGCTACTGCACGCACTCGCGCGCCCGCTGCGTACGCGAAGATCAGCGGCGCATCGCCGAGGCCGCCGACGTCGATTGCCCCCGCGTTGAGCGCCTCTCCCAGCGGTTGCGCAGCAGGGAAGTTGAACCATTCGATCTTGTAGGGCACGTCCTTCAACTGGCCTGACGCTTCGAGTATGCCTCGCGTCTGCAACTGCTGGTCGCCGACTTTCAGCGTCGTGTCTGCCAGCGCGACAGGCGATGCGCTCGCGACGATCGCGCAAATCAGAAGGCCGGAAAATCTTTGCAGGAATCGATTGGGAAAAAAGTGCATGAGGGAGCGCAGCATGAGGTAGTTGGATAAGAACACACGATACGGTCGCAGGTTTTATAAGGCAAACGCATTGTTCTTCTTTGTTAATATGCGTGGGAGGAAAACGGAAAGCGGGAAGTACCGCTTGAGCATGCGGGCGGTTGCACGCTAATGTCGCTCCACCAACACTTCAATCAACGAGAAGATCATCCATGAAACTCGATGAAATCGAGGCCTTCGTTGCCGTCGTGCGCAGCCAGTCGCTGAGTCAGGCCGCCGATTCTCTCGCACTGACGCAACCTGCCGTGACGCGCCGCATCCAGAACTTCGAAGAGGCGCTCGGCGTCGAGCTGCTCGATCGCAATACGAAACCGCTGAAGACGACGCCGATGGGCCGCGTCGTTTTCGAGCAATGCCGTGTCATCGTGCGCGAGGTGGACGCGCTCAGGCATCTGGTCGCGGACGACGCGCCACTCGCGGGTGTATTGCGCCTCGGCGTCGCACAGACGGTTGCCGATGTGGCGATGCTGAAGGCTCTCCATACGCTGCGCAGTGCGCATCCCGAGTTGCGGGCGCGGGTGTCGACGGGATGGGGCAACCCGCTGCTGCAGAAGGTCGACGAGGGCGAACTGGATGCGGCGTTCGTGCTGCTGCCAACGAACCGGGCGTTACAGGAAACGCTCGCAGGCGAAACGCTGGGCGAACTGAAGCTGGCTGTGGTCGCGCAAAAGGGCAGCATGAAGAAGCGTGCTTATGCGCTCGCCGAATGCGAGGCGTATGGCTGGGTGTTAAATCCCGATGGCTGCGGTTTTCGCGCGGGCTTGCAGCAGGCTCTCGCGGCGAAAGGCTACACGCTGAAGCTCAACCTCGAAACGCTCGGCACAGAATTGCAGCTCGGACTCGTCGCCGACGGCGTTGGCCTGGGGCTGGTTCCGCTGCCGTTGCTGCGCAGCAGCGTGCATGCAGCGCACCTCGACGTGGTTCAGATCACCGACTTCAAACCTGAAATCGCCGTGTGGATCGTACGTTCGCGCGCGTTGGGCAAGATGCAGTCCGCGCTCGCCGTACTCGCGGAAAGCGTCGAACAGAGCTTCAAGGCGGCGGCACGCCTGTCACGCGCCGCCTGATGGCGCGCTTAGATCACGAAAAACCCATGCGTGCCGTCGCGATCGAGTTGCGCGACGAGGCCGTATTCCCATTCCAGATACGCGTTCATCGCTTCGCGCGCATTGTCGGTCCCTTCATACGGACGACGATAACGATCGATACGCGGCGAAGCGAGCCGGGCGTCTCCCGATTCGGTCGCAAATCCCGCACGTATCCACGCTGATGTGCCGCCCTCCAGCACATGCACGGGCTTACCCGTTAGCGAGGCAACTTCGGGGGCCGCGAACGGTGCGAGCGCGTTGGTCGCGCAGGTGACGACATAACGTTTCGCGTCGGGCAGCGCGCGAAGATCGTCGACATCGTTCGACAGGCGCGAACGCACAATCCAGTGCGCACCCGGAATATGCGCCTTCACGTGGTTCGCGCTCGACGTAACGTCGATCACCACGGTGCGGCTCGATGGATCGGCGAGCAGCGCGGCGAGTTCTTCCGCGGATAAAGCGGGGGTGTGCGCGGGCTCCGGCTTCGTGCTGCGCCAGGGGCCACTAGCCGTGAGTTCCTGTCCGGCAGCGTCATCGATCACGTAGACGTCGATGTTCATCTGCGCGAGCCAAGATGCTGTCATGTTGGCGCGCACGCCGTCGTCGTCGAACAGCACGACGCGCGCGCCGCGCACGGGCGCGAACATGTCCGTCTCCTGCACGAGCTGGCCGCCCGGCGCGCCCTGAAACCCCGGTGCATGCGCGCGTTCGTATTCGGCAGGCGTGCGCACATCGAAGCGATACGTGGTGCGCGACGGATCGGACGCCCAGCGAGCGGCTTCATCGGGCGTCGTGCGTTGGACGCCCGCGCGGTCGGCGAGCGCGCGCGCTGCGGTGCGCGATGCAGCGAGGTTCGTCTGATCGAGACCGGCCTCGGCATCGAACCGACGGCTGCTGCCGTGCTCCAGCGTCTGCCCCGCGAGCGTCCAGCCGATGGTGCCGTTGCGCAGCGCCGCGACGGGGTTCGGCAGCCCCGCATTGACTAGCGATTGCGTGCCGATGATGCTGCGTGTGCGGCCCGCGCAATTGACGATCACACGCGTTTTAGGATCTGGCGCGAGCGCTCGCGCGCGCAGCACGAGTTCCGCGCCGGGCACGCTGATGCTGCCGGGAATGTTCATCGTCTGATATTCGTCGAAGCGTCGCGCGTCGAGCACGACGACGTCGTCACCGCTTTCAAGCAGGGTTCCGACCGCCTCGGCGGAAAGCGAAGGCGTATGCCGCTGCGCTTCGACGAATTCGCCGAAAGCCTTGCTCGGCACGTTGACGTCGCGGAACACTTCTCCGCCGGCGCGAATCCATCCGTCGAGTCCGCCCGCCAGCAGCGCGATCTGCGTGTAGCCGAGCGAAGCGAGCTTGTCGCCGGCGCGCGTCGCAAGTCCTTCGCCTGCGTCGAATAGCACGATGGGCACGTCGCGGCGCGGCAAACGCGTGTACGCGTCGAGTTCGATCTTCGACAGCGGAAAATTCGCGGCGAAAAGCGGATGAGCCTGTGCGTGCGGGTCTTCCTCGCGCACATCGAGCAGCGCGATTTCTCGGCGCGCGAGCAGCGCTTCGCGCACGTCTTCATACGTGCGGACGGGATATGACGTCATGAAAGAGGTATTTCCTTGCTGAGATCCCACAGGTTGGGGAGCGTGTCGTTCGAATAGCCTGAAATAAAGGGTTTTGGCCGCTCGTTTGGCGGATACGTGGAGCGGCGCACCGCGCCGATGTTCGCACCATAAACGTGGATGCTGACGGACGTGCGGTCGTCGTACGCATTGCGCACGCGATGAATGTCGCCGATGGCGGGCGACACCGCTTCGACATCGCCCGCTTCGAGACGTACTTCGGCGCCCGCCACGCATAGCGTGCCGTCGTCGTTGCGCGCGTAGGGTGCGGCAAGTTCCGCGCCGCGCAGCACACCGATGAGTCCCCACACGGTGTGATCGTGAATCGGCGTCTGCTGGCCCGGACCCCAGACGAAGCTGACGACGCTAAAGCGTTGACGTGCGTCGGCGTAGAGCAGAAATTGCTGGTAGCGTTCGACGGACGGCTGCGCGTAGGCATTGGGCAGCCAGTCGTCGACGCGGATCAGTTCGCGCAGCGCAAGCGCGGCCTGATCGAGCAGCCCGGCTTCATCGACGCCGGCATCGACGAGTTCCGCAATCTCGCCGACAAAGTGCCTCAGTTTGTGAATGGCCATCAGTCGAGCAACTCCCGTTCGCTTTCGATCAGCCCTTCATACAGACTGTCGAATGCATGACGCGCACCGTTTGCGCGGCCGACCTGCTGATGCGTGAGGTCTGCCATGTCGTGAGGAATCGGCTGCGGCGTGCCTGCCGCTTCCGCGAGCAGTTGAGCGTGGCATGCGTTGTCGAGCGCGATGTACCACCATGCAGCTGCTTCGACTGTTGGGCCTGCTGTCAGAATGCCATGATTCTTCAGGATCACGGCCTTGCGCGACCCGAGGGCATCTGCAATGCGCGCGCCTTCCGTCGTATCGAGCACGACGCCACGAAAATCATCGAACAGCGCGTGGTCTTCGTAGAACGCGCACGAGTCCTGCGTCAACGGATCGAGCTTTCGGCCGAGCGTCGACCATGCCTTGCCATACAGCGAATGCGTGTGAGCGGCTGCGACGACATCGGGGCGCGCCTCGTGAATGGCAGCGTGAATGGCAAACGCAGCCTGATTCACAGGACCATCGCCCACCACGATTTCGCCGTGGCGATTCACCAGCAGCAGATCGGACACGCGCATGCGGCCGAAATGCCGACCCAGCGGATTGACCCAGAAGTGATCGGTCCATTCGGGATCGCGCGCGGTGATATGGCCCGCGAGACCTTGCGCAAAGCCATATTGCGCGAACAGTCGAAATGCGCCCGCAAGACGTTGCTGACGATGCAGACGTTCTTCTGCAAGCGTACGTTGAGGTTCCGGTTCTTCGTCGAACCAGAACTTGCGCACGGGTGCGTGACGCCGCACGAGCGACGGTTGATCGGCGGCGAGAAGGGTGCTCATGATCGCTCCTGTCAGGCGGCGCGGCGTTCGCGGGACGTGAGTTCGCGGGTCGCGGGAATCAGTTCCCGCCCATAGTCGATGGCGTCTTCGAGCGGATCGAAGCCGCGAATCAGGAAGGTCGTCACGCCGAGTTCATGATATTCGGCGAGCGTCTGTGCGACTTGCGCCGGCGTGCCGACAAGCGCAGTGGAATTCGAGCGGCCGCCGATTTCTTTTGCCACGGCGGTCCAGAGACGTTCGTCCGCGCGTACGCCGTCGCCGGATGCCGCGAGCAGGCGACGCGCGCCTTCGCTTTGCTGCGGACCGCCGCGCGAGAAGCCCTGTTCGACACGCAGGCGACGTGTCTCTTCGAGGATGTGTTCTGCGCGCTCCCATGCGGCACTTTCCGTCGCGGCAAGGATCGGCCGGAACGACACGGAGAAGCGCACGCTGCGGCCGTGTTTCGCGGCTTCGGCGCGCACGCGCGTCACCTGTTCGTGCACCTGCTGTTTCGATTCGCCCCACAGCGCATAGACATCGGCATGTTTGCCGGCCACGGCGAGCGCGGGCTCGGATGCACCGCTGAAATAGATGGGCACATGCGGCGACTGTTTCGGCTTGACCTCGGAGAACGCCTTTTCTACGCGGTAGAAGCGGCCTTCGTGATCGAATGGCTGATCTTCCGTCCACACGCGACGCAGAATCTGCAGGTATTCGTCGGTGCGCGCGTAACGATCGTCGTGACTCAGGAAGTCGCCGTCGCGCCGTTGATCTTCGTCGCTGCCGCCGGAGATGAAGTGCACACCGAGCCGGCCGCCCGAGAAGTGATCGAGCGTGGCGATCTGCCGGGCCGCGAGCGTCGGGGCGACAAAGCCCGGGCGATGCGCGAGCATGAAATGCACTTTCGATGTCACGCTCGCCGCGTAGGCGATCGTGATCGTCGCATCGGGGCTCGTCGAACTGTGCGGGACCAGAATGCGGTCGAAGCCGGCGTTCTCGTGCGCCTGCGCAAAGGCGCGCACGTAGTCGGTATCGATAGCGGGCCCTTGCGGAAGATGCGTTTCCGACACCTTGCGCTGTTGAATCATGCCGATGAATTCGACGCTCATGTTAGTTCCTTGCGGAAATCCGTTTTGATGAGGAAATACATGTCACAACAGACGCAACGATGAACGAAGCGCCTGCGGATGATCGAAACGAGGCTAACACTACGTTATGCAAAGACTAAATAGTAAATTCAGATAAACATATAGAGATCGCATGTTGCGCAAGCCATCTGCAACGCTTTCATATCGCGTTTTACGATTTCCATTCGAAAATCGCTTCGTAGACCGGGTTTTTGCGTGACTCTATTATCGGCTCTCCCCGGACTGAGCGCGGCGAGGTGTTATCTAACGGCCAAATGGGTTCCCAGTCCATTCCCGCACGTGGAAGTCCGTGGAGGCGTGATCTGAGCCTCTTGCAGTCGCGAGCGCTTTGAATCAATACATTCCATTGACGAGAGTCGAGTATGAATCAAGCTTTGTCCACATTACGGCGTTTCTTTTTCGCTCGAAACGCGTCGGCAGTCCACGCTATCCTCTTCGTGCTGGCCTTCAGTACGTCATCCGCATTCGCGGGCGACGCACCGACACTCAAGATCGGCACATCGACCAGCCCGCAAATCGAAGCGTTGAAGACCGCGGCTCAGGAAGCCAAACAGCAAGGGCTCGACGTCAAGATCATCGAATTCACCGACTGGAATACGCCGAACGCCGCCCTCGCGAACAAGGATATCGACGTCAATTATTTCCAGCACATTCCCTTCCTCGAAAACGCCAAGAAGCAGGGTGGTTACAACTTCGTGGCGATTGCTCCCGGCACGATCATGAAGATCGGCCTCTATTCGAAGAAGGTAAAGCGCTTTGAGGATCTGAAGGATGGTGCCACGGTTGCGATCGCGAACGATCCCGTCAACGGCGGTCGCGGACTGCTCCTGCTGCAACGCGCTGGACTTATCAAGCTGAAGCCTGGCGTCGACTACCGCGCGACCACGCTGGATATCGTCGATAACCCGAAGCATCTGAAGATCGTTGCCCTCGAGGCGTCGCAGCTGGCACGCTCGCTCGATGACGTCGATCTCGCGCAGGGCTATCCGAGCTTTATCAAACTCGCGGGCACGGCCGATCCGAATAGCGCGCTGTTGTTCGATGGCCTCGAAAACAAGAACTTTGCGATTCAATGGGTGGTGCGCCCGGAAAGCGTCAACGACCCGCGCATCCTCAAGTTCATTTCGATCTACCAGCATTCGCATGCTGTGCGAGTTGCGCTCGATAAGGCGTTCGGCAATCTGTACGCTGTCGCGTGGTGAGACGAGGATCGGCAAGGAATTCCACATGACCCATCTGCTCGACGCTGCGCGCTTCATCGAGGAAGAATCGGCATTCGCCGTCGGAGCGCCCCAGCACGGCACCGCACCTGCCGTCGTATTCGACGCCGCAGGCAAGGTATTCAAGCCGGCACGCGGTCAGCCCGCCGTCGCGTTGACGAACGTACGGTTGAATGTGCGTCGTGGCGAGATATTCGGCATCATCGGGCGCAGCGGAGCGGGCAAGTCGACCTTGCTGCGCCTTGTCAATGGACTCGAAAAGCCGTCCTCGGGAGCGGTGCTCGTGAACGGCGTGAGCGTCGGCGAACTCGACGAGAGCGGACTCGTCACATTGCGTCGGCGCATCGGCATGGTTTTCCAGCACTTCAACCTGCTGTCGGCGAAAACGGTCTATGACAATATCGCGTTGCCGCTCAGGATCGCGGGCGTGTCCCGGGCGGCCATCGAAGAGAAAGTCTCGGCCCTGCTCGATCTCGTCGGGTTGTCGGCCAAGCGAAACGCATTTCCGGCGAGTCTTTCGGGCGGGCAGAAGCAGCGCGTCGGCATTGCACGTGCGCTGGTACACGATCCCGACATTTTGCTGTGCGACGAAGCGACCTCTGCGCTCGACCCGGAGACGACACAGTCGATTCTCGCGTTGTTACGCGATATCAACCGGCGTCTCGGTCTGACGATCATTCTCATCACGCACGAAATGGGCGTGATACGCGAAGCCTGCGACACCGTCGCTGTCATCGAGCAGGGCGCCGTAGTCGAAACAGGCCCCGTGTGGCGAGTGTTCGGCGAGCCACAGCATGACGCGACGCGCGCGCTGTTGCGCACATTGGTGCACGCCCTTCCCGACGATCTTGCCGCCCGCCTGAAGCCGGCGAGCAATCCTGCATTGCTTGGCGAGGCGGCCGATGTTCTGCTTGACGTGCGCTACACGGGGGCCAGCGGAAACGATCCGGACC
This sequence comes from Paraburkholderia sp. JPY465, assembly GCF_050436725.1. Taxonomy (NCBI): domain Bacteria; kingdom Pseudomonadati; phylum Pseudomonadota; class Betaproteobacteria; order Burkholderiales; family Burkholderiaceae; genus Paraburkholderia; species Paraburkholderia sp. JPY465. The sequence continues at coordinate 466,402 of NZ_JBNDMT010000002.1, read as the reverse complement.
TTGCGGCATTGAGCTCGGCGTTGACGGTGGACGGCGGCGCGGTGAGCTTCGTGCATGGCGGAATCGACCGCATTCAGGGACATGCACAGGGGCGTCTCGTGCTGGCGGCGCGGTTGTCGGCGCATGAGAGGTCAGAGGATGCATTCGCGAGCCGCATCGCCGTGCTGGTTGAGCGTGCGCGGCGACACGCGGATCACGTGGAGGTGCTTGGCTATGTCTGAACTGTGGCTTTCGGAACTGACGGGTGCGATTCGTGACACGTTGCTGATGGTCGGCATTTCGGCATGCATCGCGTTGATCGTCGGTATTCCGCTTGCGCTGGTGCTCGTCACGACCACGCGGGGTGGTATCTACGAGCGACGCACTGTGAATTCGACGCTTGGCGGTCTCGTCAACGCGCTGCGCTCGACGCCGTTCATCATTTTGCTCGTCGCGCTGTTGCCGCTCACGCGTGTTCTGGTCGGCACGACGATCGGCGTGTGGGCTGCGATCGTGCCGCTCTCTATCGCAGGGATTCCATTCTTTGCCCGCGTTGCCGAAGTCAGTCTGCGCGAAGTGGATCGCGGTCTGATCGAAGCCGCCCAGGCGATGGGTGCGCAGCGCCGCCACATCATCTGGCATGTACTGCTGCCGGAAGCGCTGCCGGGCATCCTGGGCGGATTCACGATCACGATCGTGGCGATGATCGGCTCGTCCGCGATGGCGGGCGCCGTCGGTGCGGGCGGGCTTGGCGATCTCGCGATCCGTTATGGCTACCAGCGCTTCGACACGACTGTGATGGTGACGGTCATCGTGTTGCTCATCGCGATTGTCACGGCGGTGCAGGTCGTCGGGGACCGCCTCGTTCGCCGTCTCGCGCGACGGGCGTGAAGTCCGGCCAGATCGGCCGGAAGCGAATCGTAGCGCTGCGGGCTTCACTTTTGCATTCGAGCCAACATCATGTCGACATTTCAATCTGATGCCGTGGCGCAGTTGCCGCGACGTCCCGATCCTGCGCGTGTCAAGCGCATCAAGGACGATTCCGAAGCCCTCGATGCGGCGCGCACCCTCGCGGCAGACTTCGCAGCGGGTGCCGCCGAACGAGATCGCGACCGCATCCTGCCATGGGCCGAACTCGACCGGTGGTCCGAAAGCGGGCTGGGAGGGATTACCGTGCCGGCGGAATACGGCGGCGCCGACGTTTCGTTCGCGACTCTTGCGGAAGTCTTCGTGATTCTTTGCGCGGCCGATCCCGCGTTGGGTCAGATCCCGCAAAATCATTTCGGCGTGCTGGGCGTACTTCGCGAGATCGGCACACCAGCCCAAAAAGCGCGCCTGTATGGCGAAGTGCTGGCGGGCCAGCGGATCGGCAATGCCGGCCCGGAACGCCGCTCCGCATCGAGCGCGACGATCCTGCAAGGCACGACGCGCTTGCGTGCGACGGAAGATGGGCTGCGGCTAGACGGCAAGCGTTTCTATTCTACGGGCGCGCTGTTTGCGCACCGCGTTCCGGCCCGCGCGACCGACGACGAAGGACGTGCCGTTCAGGTCTGGGTGCCGCGCGATGCCGCTGGCCTGAGCGTGGTCGATGACTGGAATTCGTTCGGGCAGCGCACAACCGCGAGCGGTACCGTGATTTTCGACCAGGTGTCCGTCGATGCCGACGATGTATTGCCCATCTGGCAGCTTGGCGACCGTCCGGGTCTGTTCGGGCCGACTTCTCAACTGATACAGGCCGCCATCGACCAGGGAATCGCCGAGGCGGCCGTGGCCGATGCAATCCATTTCGTGCGCGAGCGTTCCCGGCCGTGGATCGATTCGGGGCTGCAGCGCGCCGTCGACGATCCCTACATCATCGCCGACGTCGGCCGCCTGCAAATCGATCTCCACGCCGCGCACGAAGTGCTGATCGAGGCTGGCCACACGCTCGACGCCACCGCCTCGCAGCCGGTCGATGCCGCGGCGAGCGCGCGTGCGTCCGTTGCCGTGGCTCAGGCAAAAGTGCTCACGACGCGCATCGCGCTTGAAGCCAGCGAGAAGCTGTTCGAACTGGCGGGGTCCGCGTCGACGCGCGCGGCACACAGCCTCGATCGCCATTGGCGCAATGCACGCACCCACACGCTGCACGATCCCGTGCGCTGGAAGTTGCATCTGGTCGGCAACTATTTTCTGAATGACGTACTGCCCGTGCGGCATTCGTGGAACTGAAAAATGGCAACAGACATTCATGACAGTACGCTTGAGCGCATCTCGCCGGCCGAATCGACGCGCGCGAGGCCGGCACGAATCGCCGATGACGCACACGCGTTGCTGGCCGCTCGACAGCTCGCCGCAGCTTTCGCCCCCGATGCCGCGGCGCGCGATCGCGATCGCCGGTTGCCGTGGGCCGAACTCGATGCGTTCGTGGCGAGTGGTCTATGGGCGATCACGGTGCCTCGCGAATATGGCGGCGCGGGCGTCAGCAGCAAGACGCTCGCGGAAGTGACGGCGATCATTGCGGCAGCTGATGGCTCTTTGGGCCAGATTCCGCAGAATCATTTCTATGCACTGGAAGTGCTGCGTGTCGGCGGGCGCCCTGAGCAACAGCGCTTCTTCTATGATCGCGTACTGGCGGGAGACCGATTCGGCAACGCACTCGCCGAGACTGGCCATAAGGACTTCAAACGGCGCACGCGGCTCACGCGCGGCGCGGCCGGGTGGCAAGTCGAAGGGCGAAAATTCTATTGCACCGGCGCGCTGTTCGCACACTGGATTCCCACACTGGCGGTCAGCGAAGAAGATGGGCGCGATGTCACTTACCTCGTGTTCATCCCGCGCGACGCGCCGGGTGTCGAAGTGATCGACGACTGGGACGGTTTCGGGCAACGCATCACGGGCAGCGGCTCCGTGAAGTTCGATCAGGTGCGCGTCGAGCCAGAATGGATCGTGCCGTTTCAGACTTCGTTCGAGCGGCCTACGACGATCGGCCCGTTCGCGCAGATCATGCATGCGGCAATCGATCTGGGACAGGCGCGCGGGGCATTTCAGGCAGCGTTGCAGTTCGTGCGCGAGCATTCGCGGCCATGGATCGACGCGAGGGTGGAACATGCGTGGCAGGATCCGCTCACCATCACGGCCTTCGGTGATCTTGCCGTTCGCCTGAGCGCGGCGGAAGCGCTGTTGCGCCGGGCGGGCCGCCTGGTCGATGCAGCCCAGGCGAAGCCAGCCGAACGCTCCGTTGCTGAGGCGTCGATCGCCGTGGCCGAGGCGCGCGCGCTCACCACGACGGTCTCACTGGAAGCCGGCTCGCGGCTGTTCGAACTCGCCGGCACGGCCGCGACGCTCGACGGCCTCGGCCTCGACCGGTTCTGGCGCAATGCACGCACCCACACGCTGCATGATCCCGTGCGCTGGAAGTATCACGCCGTCGGCAACTTCTATCTCAACGACAAACATCCGCCCAGGCACGGAGCCTTGTGATGGCAAAAAAGCAGATCCTGCTGAACGCATTCAACATGAATTGCGTCGGCCATATCAACCACGGGTTATGGACGCATCCGCGCGATCGCTCGGCAGACTATCGGACACTGCCGTACTGGACCGATCTGGCGCGCACGCTCGAGCGTGGACTGTTCGACGGGCTGTTTCTGGCCGACATCGTTGGCGTGTATGACGTTTATCAGCACAACGTCGACGTGACGTTGCGGGAATCGATCCAGCTTCCCGTCAACGATCCCACGCTGCTGATTTCGGCGATGGCCGCCGTTACCCGGCATCTCGGCTTCGGCGTCACGGTCAACCTCACCTACGAGCAGCCCTATCTGCTTGCACGGCGTTTCTCGACGCTCGATCATCTGACGCAAGGCAGAGTCGGCTGGAACATCGTGACGGGCTATCTCGACAGTGCGGCAAGGGCGATGGGACTTGAAGAGCAGTTGCCCCACGACGAGCGCTACGACCGCGCGGACGAATACCTCGACGTGCTGTACAAGCTCTGGGAAGGGAGCTGGGAAGCGGATGCGGTGCTTCGCGACAAGTCGGCGCGTGTGTATGCCGATCCGGCGAAGGTCCACAAGATCCGGCACGCGGGGCGCTACTACAACGTGGACGGCTATCACCTCGCGGAGCCGTCGCCGCAGCGCACGCCAGTTTTGTTTCAGGCGGGGAGTTCGGGGCGTGGTCAACGTTTTGCCGCCCGTCACGCAGAATGCGTGTTCATTTCGCCCCCGAGTCGTGCGGTTGCACGCGAGACGGTCAAGACGCTGCGCGAGCAACTGGTGGAAGCGGGACGACGCCCAGATGACGTGAAGGTGTTCGCCGGCGCGGCAGTCGTGACCGGCGCCACGGAGCGCGAAGCTCGCGAGAAATACGCGGACTATCTACGGTATGCAAGCCGCGACGCAGGGCTTGCACATTTTGCCGCCAGCACGGGCATCGATTACGCACAATACGATCTTGACGCCGCCGTCGATTACGCGCCCACCAATGCCATCGAGTCCGCCACGCGCACAGCAAAGCAGCACGGCTGGACGCGGCGCAAGCTGCTCGAGATGTTCGAGCTGGGTGGCCGGTATCCCGCCATCGTCGGAAGTGCCGCGCAGGTCGCGGATGAACTGCAGGGCTGGATCGAAGAAACCGGTATCGATGGATTCAATCTGAGCCGTACGGTGGTGCCCGAGAGCTACGAAGACTTCATCGATCACATCGTGCCCGAACTGCAGAACCGGGGTCTTTACAAGACTGCTTATGCGGACGGAACGCTGCGCGGCAAGCTGTTTGGGCGCGGCGATCATTTGCCCGAGCAGCACGCCGCGTCAGATTTCCGTGTCGGATCGAACGAGCGAAGAGAGATTGAGCCAAACGTCCACCGTTGATCAATCTCGTTGCTATCGCGGATGAGCTGGCCGCTCGTGCGCTTCGCGGGTGATTCATCGAATGACGATCTGACCGCGAAAGTTCATATGTCCAATAGAGACCGCTGCGCCGCGACTGCTTTGCCCGTACTCGACCTGATGCAATTCGACCACGGCGATGCCGAAGCGCTCGCGAATTTTCTGGTTAAGCTGCGCGAAGCCGCGCGTGATATCGGCTTCTTCTATCTGCGCGGTCACGGTATCGACGCGGCGACCATTCCCGAGGTGCAAGCACGCTCGCGGCAGTTCTACAAAACCGTCGGTCATAACCGATGGTGCCGAATGCCTCCACTCAATCGCCTGTCGATTGCCGTTTTCTCAGCTTCATGTTTCCAAGATCGCGAATGCGCGGGGCAAACCGGAATCCAGCCAGGGCCATCAGCACAAAACGTCCAGTATCACTCACCGTAACTCCGCGCGGCAGCCTCGTCTTCGCGCCGGCGAACTAGCCGACCTATCTGGACAAGCGCTGCGACGAGAAGCAGGACTGCAAGCCAGAGTGCTCCGTCGTGTAGCATCCGTGTCGTCACACCCCCAAACACCGCGCCTGCGAAAAAACAAAAGCCTGCCATCCCAAGCAGTGACGCCTCGTGCAACGCAATTCTGTCGTAACTCGGGATAAAGGCCTCCAGCAGTTTTTTCGCCGCTCGCCGTAGGTTTCCTGTTGTCATGACCGACGTGTAGGTCAGATTCTCGATGTGCGTGAAGGACAACGTCTGCAGGGTGGCGACGAACGAAATGCCAGGGATAAGCCAGACATCCGAGTCGCCGACCAGACCGCTTGCAGCGATGGACAGAAAGGCAATCTCAAGAAGCAGGCAAACGAGTGCTGGACGACGGACCGAAGCCGCAAAGGCATCGAGGCGCAGGAGATGAACGACAAATACCGCGAACACGAAAGCGATCAGTGGAGGGATATGGCGGGCCGCCCGCGCCCAGTCCCCCGCCGCGATCTGGATACCGAGAAGGGCGACATTCCCCGTCATCGTATTGGCAAATACGCCACCATGCCCGACATACGTGAAAGCGTCCAGAAAGCCTCCCGATAACGTCAACAGCGCCGCGACGCTACGAGTTCTACTCGCCGAATCAAAGTCCATCGAATCGACCTCTCGTCTTGACCGGTAATGCCAATATATAGGTTGCATGCCGCGCGGCAATCTGCTGCGAAGGTTACCTCGCAATAAATACCTGGCTTGTCAAGTTTGACCGTCGTGCGCTTACGCCCGCAAACGCGCGTAGTTCCCAATGGGTGCTTTGCGCTGCATCGTGCAAAATACCTGATTTGAAACGCGGAGGGATGACCTGTGGGCGTCAATTTCGACTTGAACGACTTGCAGGCGTTTCGAGCGGTCGTGGAGCTCGGAAGCTTCCGCAAGGCCGCCGAGGCGGTCAGCATTTCGCAGCCGGCCTTGAGCCGCCGCATCGACAAGCTCGAGGAAGCGCTCGGCGTGCGTCTGTTCGAGCGCACCACGCGCAGCGTCACGCTCACCACGGTTGGTCGTGTATTTGCGCCTAGCGCCGAACAGCTGCTCGATGATCTCGACGTCGCGTTGCTCGGCATCCGCGACGTTTCTTCGAGCCGCCTGGGTCATGTGACCATTGCCTGCGTGCCTTCGGTCGCCTACTACTTCCTGCCAAACGCCGTTGCCAGCTATCATCGCCGCTTTCCTCGCATCCGGGTCAAGTTGCTGGATGTGAGCGCCAATGAGGTGCTTTCCGCCGTCATCAGCGGAGAGGCTGATTTCGGGGTGAGCTTTGTGGGCAGCCAGGAGACCGAGGTCGACTTCAAGGTGCTGCTGCAGGAGCGCTTCGTGGCCGCCTGCCGTCGTGATCATCCGCTCGCCAGCAAGAAGCGCGTGAGCTGGAGCGAGCTTTACGAGCACGAGTACGTCTCGGTAGACAAGACTTCAGGCAACCGATTACTGCTCGATCAGGCGCTCTCGGCGGTGGCACCGCGCTTGCCGAGTATCTGCGAGACTCGCCATGTCACGACCATGCTGGGTTTGGTCGAAGCGGGCCTCGGTGTCGCGGCGGTGCCGTCGATGGCCATGCCCGGGCACAATCACCCCATCCTCACGAGCGTGCCGCTCGTCGAACCGGTGGTCAAGCGGCGCGTGGGAATCGTGAGGCGCCGCGGGCGTCCGCTGACCCCGGCCGCTCAGGAGTTCCACAGAACGATTATCGAGCTCAGGCGCGGCGGCGCAAGCGGCGATGCCTTAAGCGACGAAGCGTCTCCGAAAGAGCGGCGAGGCAGGAAGACCGCATCGTGAGATTGGTGAGACCGCTTCGCTTGCTCTATGTGCAGGTTGTGCTGGCCATGGTGCTCGGTATGGCGCTCGGTCATTTCTTGCCGCAAGCGGGCCCGCTGCTGAAGCCCCTGAGCGACGGGTTCATTGGCCTTGTCAGGATGATGATTGCGCCCATCGTTTTTTGCACGATCGTCTCGGGCGTTACATCGCTTGGAAGCGGAAACGCGATTGGTCGCACAATTTTCCGGGCGCTGGCGCTCTTTTATCTTCTAACTGCCGCGGCGCTCGCGCTCGGACTCGTCACGGCGTTCGTGCTGCGCCCCGGCGCGGGAATGCACATCGACGCAAGCCACCTGGACGTGAGTAACCTCGCGCAATATGCGAAGGGCACGCATCCGCGCGACGTTGTCGCGTTCGGGATGAGCCTCATCCCCGAGACGATGCTTGGTGCCTTCGACAAGGGCGAGGTGCTGCCCGTGCTGCTGCTCTCGCTGCTCTTCGGTTTCGCGCTGAATTCATGTCCGGGCGCCGGCAGGCCGGTGCTCGCGCTCATCGACGGCATCGCCGAGACGCTCTTTCGCATCCTCGCGATGATCATGCGACTGGCGCCTCTCGGCGCATTCGGCGCGATGGCATTCACGGTGGGCCGCTTCGGGATCCGCTCGGTCGGCTCGCTTGGCATGTTGATGGTGTCTTTCTACGTGGCATGCGTGCTGTTCATTGCGCTGGTTCTCGCTCCGCTCGCGCGCGTGCACGGTTTCGCTCTCTGGCGGCTGTTGCGCTACCTGCGAGAGGAGTTGCTGATCGTTCTGGCGACGTCGTCGACGGAGCCGGTACTGCCCCGTCTGATCGCGAAGCTGGAGGCGCTCGGCTGCGACAAGGGCCTAGTGGGGCTTGTGCTGCCCGCGGGCTATTCGTTCAATCTCGACGGCACCGCGATCTATCTGACGCTCGCCTCGATGTTCATTGCTCAGGCGTGCGACGTAGCGGTTTCCGGCGCCGCAGATCGCGGCGATGCTCGCGGTTATGTTGCTCACCTCAAAGGGGGCGGCCGGCGTGTCGGGCAGCGGGCTGGTCGCGCTCATCGCGACGTTGACAGTGATTCCCGATTTGCCCGTCGCCGGAGTGGCGCTACTGGTAGGCATCGACCGCTTCATGTCAGAGGCGCGGGCGCTGACGAGCGTGGTCAGCAACGCTTGCGCAGTGATCTTTGTTTCGATGTGGGAAGGTGCGTGCGATCGTGCGTGTCTCGGGCGGATGCTCGGGGCAGCAACGCCAGGCGGCGCGCAGAGTGCGGAGGAAGTCGCGAGGAATGCCCCGAAGACGTGAGAGGGAAATGGCCAGAGCCAAGCCTTCCTTCAGGTTTCCATCAGAAGCCAAAAAGAAAGAAGTCGAACTGTTCCAGAAAATTTCCGGCCGTTACGCGGAAAACCGCCGAAGCCTTGGAGTGTCCCGGCAACGGGTAGAGGGCGAGGGGTGCATCAATGTGTCTCCTGAAATCCCGATAAATGCGGTGGTCCGGTCTTGTCTTTCGGGAATATTGGCCCATGACCAATAAAACCAAAATTGCAATGTTTTGAACGATTGATGTTTGTTAGTTATCGATCGTCATTTGGCTCTGCCGCGCCGGGTGCTACCTGTGCACTAGCGCCCGGCGCGCCTTCAGATTCCCACAGTCAGGCCACGAAACGACACTGTGAAGCGGGCGTTCGCGTGTCCATATTGCGTCCGCGGTTCAGATGATCGTCAATTTCCGCCGCGCATCCGAGCATGCGCGGGTAGAGGAAGATTGTGAACGCGGCGGTTTCAAGGTCCGCCTCGCTGAACTCTCCGCGTTTGAGCGGCTGCCACAGCATCTTCAGTAGCAGCGCGGCGATCACGGCATCGACATTGACGCAGTAGACGTTGCGCGAGACACCCGCGTCGAACAATGCCTGCACCAGCGCGCGGTAGTACGCATGGAACGCGTTGTACTCCCCGCGGGCCTCGTAAAGCCTGGAGATAAACACCTCGCGCGGATCATGGTTCACCGGCTTGTCCTTGAAGACCGGGTGGTTCACGCCCGGCAGCTTGGCGATGTCGAGGCTGCCCAGCTGTTTCTGCTGCGCCTTGTACTGCGCATAGTGCTCGACCGAACGGCGCGCGAGTGCTTCGAGGTCGACGCCGTGTTGCGCGTCGGCGGGGTCGTCGAGGCCACTGTCGCGAAACGCCTCGATGAGAAAGGCGATGCCTTCATAGCCGTTGCCGCCGTGCGTATAACCCGAATGGGAGAGAAAGCCCGTGAGCGCCTTGTTCAATTGGACGCGTTCGGGAGATTCGGGACCGTCGGCGGACACCGCACCCTTCGCACCTTGCGCCGAGATCGCGCCCGGTCCGTTCGTGAGCAGTAATCCGGTCAGCGTCCTGAATGCGAACAGGTCGTCGGCGGACGGTTTCAGACCGAGCAGCGCTGCGAATGCCACCTCCGTCAGAGAGCGCTCGCCGAGCAACGCCTCGGTGGAAAAGTCGCAGAAACCGTCAGCACGGTGGCGCGAGGCGTCCGCCGAGGCGCCGATCAGCGTGCCGAAGAGTTTCATCCACCATGGCAGGTTCTCCGCCGTGAGCCGCGAGATGCGCTTGCGCATGAGCGGGCCCCAGGCGAGTGTCGTCGTGATCGCCGCGAGCACGGCGTCCGCTCGCGGATGGCCCGGCCCGTTGGCAAGCCATCGCACGAATACCGAACTCACACTGCGCACGGCGAGCCCGGCGAGCATGGCCTGCGCTTGCAGGTCGGGTTCGTCGGAAAAAAGTGCCGCGCTGCCTTCGGTGTCGATCGCGTCGATGTCGAATTCGTGATCGAACGCGTCCATGAGTTTTGCTGCCGCGAAGCGGTCGATCATCAGCCTGGCCGCCTCGCGCGCCGCGCGCTGGCGATTCGGCCCGACGATCGCAGCGGCGGCGGCAAGCACCGCGTTTGGCGCATTGCCCGCCTCGCGCGCCGCCTGCGCGGCCGCCAGTTCAGGCGTGCCGTACAGGTTCACCGCCGCGCCGATCGCGACGTCGACCAGTTTCTCGTCATTTGTGCCACCGAACTCGTGCAAAAGTGCGAGGCACACGTTCGCTTCGAACGAATGCGTCGCCGCTTCGAGCATCGATACGCCGTGCAAGCTGCTGACCTGGGTCTTCGCGTCCATCTGCGAGGCGCCCGAGGCGTCTTTCAACGGCTGCCGCGGCGGGATCGCGCCGACCTGGTCGTTCACCCGCGCGACTTGCTCGTCGTAGGGCGCGACGGCCCGCACGACTGGCAGCGCGAGTTCGCCGGGGTAACTCGAGCCCCTGATCCGAGCCGAACCACGGTTTGAGCGCGAGGCTGCCTTCCGGCTCGAAGTCGGGCATCGTTGCGTTTGCGCGCATCACCGCCGTGAGCGCGGCGGGAATATGGGCGATGTTCGTCACCACCGCGCCCTTCGCCGAGCAGCAAGGATCGTCGGGCGTGAAGAGCCGCTCGACGCCGAATTTCTCCATGAACCAGCGTTCCTTCGCGAGCGCATCGTCGGCGCCACCCGCCATCGCGCCCGCGTGTCCCACTGCGCGCGTGAGACGGCTTTTCCAGCGGCCCACCACGCACGCGACCACGGGTTTGGTGAACTCCGCTTCGGCCTCGTAGTACCCGCCGGGCTCGCAGTACAGCACGGCGGCCTTGCTGCGCGCGTCGTTGGCGAGGGCAAAGGCGAACTCCGGTGCGGCATAGTGGATATAGACATCCTTTCCGCTGGAAACGACGGTCGATGTGCCCCAGCCGCTCATGCGCAGGTACTGCGCGATCGTGGTACTGAAGCCGCCGGAGTTCGAGAAGATGGCGATCGATCCCCGGCGCAGCGTTGCGCCCGGATCGTCACCGCCGAGCGCGCCGCCGATACGCACGCGCTGCCACGAGTCCGCGACGCCCAGCCCGTTCGCGCCGAAGATGTCGACGCCCGCCTGTTGTCCCATTGCGCGGATTTCACGGGCGTCGTGCACGGCGATCTTCTCCGTGATGATGAAGACCTTGCGCAGATCCGGATTCACACGGATCAGCTCGGCCACGCCGTCGCGCGCGGCCGACGGAGGCAGGTACACCACGCCACAGTTGAACCGATGACCGGCTTCCAAACCCTCTCTCACGTTGTTGAAGACCGGAATGTCGCCTGCGGGCGTCGCGAGCACTTGCCCGCCTTTGCCGGGCGCGGTGCCGAACACGACGTTCGCGCCCGAGAAAGCGTGGCTCACCGGCGTGACGTCCGACGACTCGCCCCCAAGAATATTGAGCACGCAGACGCGATCTTCACGCGTGGCGATGTCCGCCAGCGACTGGATTCCGACGAAGTATTTGAAGTGGCTGTTGCCTTGCTTGTGCATGTCGATCTCCTCAGGCCGATGCCGTTTGCGATTGAGCGTCGCGCGCGCCGATGCGCGCCGCGACCTGCGAGCGTCCACCCGAGCGCATCCATGCGTCGGCCTTACGGGCGTACTGGATCACTTCGCTGATATCGGAGTCAAAGCCAAAGAGACGATAGGGCAGGCCGAGCGAATCACAGGTGTCGCGCAGTGCGGACATGCCACGAACCAGGTTAGGACCGCCGCGGCCGAGGACGACGTAGAGCGGCGTCGGACCGTGCTCGCTGAAGTGCTCGCGCAGCGCATCGGCCATCGCACGCAGGGTTTCGTAAATATCGGTGTTGTTGGATTTGCCGCCGATGATGAATAGCACGTTCGATTGCTTGAGCCAGTGCCGGAAGCAGATGCGCGCCACTTCCTTCATTTTTTCGTAGGGCGGGTTGCCACCGAAATCGGACGAGATAATGGCGGCGTCGCCCAACATCTCGGTGACGAGTGAGTTCGCCCCGCCCCCGAACGTGGGCGCGAGGATGGTTCCCTTGTCGTTGATCACGTAGACATCACTTTGGCCCTGGTGCGTGCGAAGCTGGTTGATCTCCTGCTCGAAGTCCGAGTAGTCTGCGGCGAACAGGTGGGGCGGGAGACCGAGTCGCGAAAAGCGCGGATCGTCGCGATCGAATCCGCACTTGAAGTCGCATGCCACGGGCGTGAGACGCCCCTTTTTGTCCTCGCGCATGCGGATCGGGTTGAGTTCGAGCGTCGTCATGCCGAAGTCATGGAAGAGTTCCCAGAGCTTCGGCAACTGCTGCACGAGTGGCGAGATGATTTCACGCGGCGCCCCGATCTCGCTCAGCGCATTGGCGACGACGAACGCCTTAAGTCCGGTCAGCGCATCGAACGGCACCATCGCGACGTGCTTTGGATCGACCTCCTCGATGTCCATTCCTCCCATGTGCGACAGCGTCATGGTGGGAGCGCGAAAACGCGTGGAATCGGAGATCGAAAAGTAGACTTCATGTTTGGCGGGCACACCCGCTTCGAATGTCACGCCGTTCGCCTTCGCCCGCACGTGACTTACAACGTGCTCGGCAAAGTACAACCGTTCTTTTTCCGCCAGCGCCGTCTTGAGATCGGTTGCGCGGCCGAGCAGGCCTGCCTTGCCTTTCTTGCCAACGCCGCCCTTGAATACCGGCTTGATGAATATCTGGCCATGCCGGTCGATGAGCGACTTGATCTCTTCTTCGCTGGCGCCCGGGCCCAGCACTTCGCTGGACGGAAAGCCGACGAATTGCAGCAGGCGCGCGCCGTGCAACATTCCGGTGATCTGCATGTGAGTGTCTCCCGAATTTGAAGGTAATGACGAATGAAGCGGATACTGGATATTCAGTCAGCTCGCTGCGGCAGGCGCGAGACGCACCGCTGCCGTGGACGCGCTCGAAGGCGGCGGCAGGAGAATCACGTGGCGAGGTGGGGCGGGCGAGATGCGCGTCGGTACCTCCAGGCGGCAGCCATAATCGGGCTTGCACTGGGAGAGGCGAAACACGGTTTTGCGCTTCGCGCCTTTCTCCGACGAGTTCTCTGTTATGAACGTCTTGGGGATCGATATTTGCGCAGGACGCGCAAAACGGGAAGTGCAATTTTTCGAAGCATTGATGTCCCAAGGTTATCAATGCAGACGTGCAAAGGGGCCCCGCAGCGGGTAACGCATTGGCCCGGCGGTCTCGCTCGCGGTGGCTGAGGCAGGAGCAACCCTCAGGCGAGCAACGCGAACCGCCCGGCTACTGCCTCGCTCGCCACGGGAGCGCGGCCGGTCATAAAGGGGCACCTGGTCTCGTGGGCTGTCTTGCCGACAGTTGCCCCTTCATGCTGGCGCTTCTGTTGCCAGTCAACCGCTCCATGCCTGCCGCGTGGGTTACTGGATCGACGGCACCACGCCGAGCTTTTCAGCCAGCATCCTCTCGTAGACACCGAAGTGCAGGTCGACTTCCTCCTGTGTAACGATGGTCACGAAGATGTTGATCTGCGCTGGCTGCAAACCCAGTACGGTCGCGATCGCCGCTTCAAGCTGCGGCACGCATAACCGGTCGTCAGCGAGCGTGGTGCCAACCGCAATTTTGTAAACGGATTCCTATCCATTCAGCAACGGTTGGAACGCCTTCAAGAAGTTGACGGCACACGCTAGCGCTGGCGAACGCGAGGCTTTGTTCCGGGGAACCGCGCGCAAGGCTTATCGCCTTACGTGAACGGGACGGATGGAGCGGCGGCAAGCAGTAAGCCTGGAATGACCGCAGTCCATCCGACAGCTGTAGCGGCAGTCCTTGCCATCCAATCGGTAATCAAATTTCCAGACTTTCGAACCCGAGACCGAGACCCGCAAATACATGGAATCGCGATCACGAAGTTTATAGGGCTTGCTCTGCGGTTTGGCGTTCTTCAGGAGCGGGTAGGTGAGCCTCATGGAGTTCTCCTTGACGGACAACTACCAAAAATTTTTCCCGCAATTTACCCGCAAAACCGGCGGAAGCAGCCGGATTTCCTCGGCCTGAGTCGGACGTGCCGATCGCCACCGGATGCGCTACCGCAGCGAATCCATAGCGTCTGACCCATTCGCTGTAACCCTTGACCAGAAAGGCTCCGGAGCGTTCTATGTACTGCTGGCGGGACGTTTGATAGACCGTCCGAAGCGCAAACCAGGGCACCTGCGGCAAGTCATGGTGAACCAGATGATAGTTGTTGTTCAGAAACAGCAACCGCCACAGCCATCCCGCTTCATTGATGACCGTGCGATGCGCGGGCTCCTGCGCAATCCGATGCTCATGAAACGAACGCACCGATGCAAGCGCGAGCGAGCCATACCCCGCACCGACGATGAACACCCACGCCGGTATCCCGCACCGCTGCTGCAACCACACAGTGAGTGCAACCAGCGCGGCGAGATGCGCGAGCCATGCGGGCAGGTCGCGCCAATCGCCGTCGCGAATCTTGTCGAGTGCCTGCGCACCGGTCGCGGCAATCGCAAACGCCGGCCCGACCAGCAAGCGACCTATCAACGTATTGCGGAAAACCAGCAACGCACGCAGCGCGGTGCCCGCGCGTTGCCAGTCCGCTGCGCTAACGAAATAGCTTTCCGGATCGCTGCCGGGCTCGGTCAAATACGCATCGTCGTGATGGCGCAGATGCGACTCGCGATACACGTGATAAGGGAACCACACCGCGAGGGGCGCGAAGCCGAGCAGCGCGTTGACGAATCGCGAGCGCGTCGGATGGCCATGCAGCAGCTCGTGCTGCAACGACATGTACCATGCGCCGAAGATGGCCAGCAGCGCGGCCGTCAGCGGCAGACCCAGCAGACGCGCGTGCGCGGCGACGCCGAACCAGCCACCGTAGATCGCGACGATCAGCGCCCATGTCGGCCACTGCGTGCGCCAGGCCCGGCCAGCGGCCAGACGGTCGATATCGTTGCGCTGGGAGTCGTCGAGATAGATCGCCATCGTTGCATCGGTCCGCATTTATGTTCGAACCCGCGATGTTGACTCGCAGGTCCAGACCGATCCTACGGGGCGACGCTGTGCGCCCGAACCATTTTATTGAGCAATGCATCCACGCAATCGTGGAAAAGCGGGCGCGGATAGTGCGTATCCGGTAAGCGTTCAATGATCGTCCGCCACGCGGCAGGCGTGATCGAGCAGCCCTTCGGCCGTGCCGCTGCCGCCATCGATGTCGATACCGCTGTTGACGATCAGCCAGCCATCCCAAGCCGCGGACGGTCCCGCGCCGGTGACCAGGATGGTTTGCGTGGCCATCGTCGCCGGATCGGGATTGTCGCGCGCGACGATCCTGAACGGGGCGTCGGCGCCGCTTAGCGAGCTCACGCGCATGATCCTGTAGCGCTTGCCATCGAGCGTCGCCCAGCGCCATTCGCCGGGCGCGTCGTGAGCGTGACTGGCGAGCGCGGCGCTGACTTCACGCCGCATGCAATCGATGTGGATATGCAGCTGGTTCTGCGAGCGACGATATTCGGAGTTGATTTCGAGGCCGAGCTGATCGTCGGGCAATTCGCGTTTGACCGCTTGCTGAACGTAATGGCGCGAAACCCACGCGTCGCTCCAGTAGTCCTTCGCATCGGCCGCGAGGATCAGCGGACTTTCGATGCCGGTGATGCGATCGGTCGGCATCAGCAGAAACTGCGAGCGGCCGAGAATGTCCTTCAGGATGACATAGCGCTTGTCGAGATCGACGACCGTGCATTGCCCCGGCGTGCCGGTGGCCAGCTGCGAAGGCACGCAGCGAATGTCGACGATCTTCCACAGCGCGTTGGAATCGACCGTATCGAGGCGCGCGCAGGCGCTGGCGGCGAGAGCGGCCGCGAGCACGGCGGTCAAGTGAACGATGCGGCGCGCGAGGCCGCGAGATGAGAGGGCGGTGGCGAGGTCCGTCATCGTCGCTTGGGTGGGGTTCGGGCAGGGAAAGCGCCGCAATGCGGGCTGCAATGCGCAGGCATTAGAGCACAAACCGGATGGCGCCGACGTGAAACTCGGGCTTCACAGCACCGGCGCCGGCAACTCTCCCAGTACCTGTTCAATTGCGACACCGATGGCCAGCAGCCGCCTGTCCGAGCCGAGCGGTCCATCGAGTTCGAGGCCGACCGGCAGCCCGCTCGCGCTGATACCCGCCGGCAGCGACAGCCCCGGAATGCCGGATGTGCTGGCCGGATCGGTATTACGCAGGAACGCTTCCATCGTATCGATCGGCGGACCGCCATCGATCGTGACAGTCGACGAACCGTTCAGATCGTCGATCGGCACCGCGACGAGCCGCGTCGTCGGAAACAGCAACGCATCGAGACCGGCATTCGCGAACGTCGCGGCGACGTAGTTCTGCAGCCGCGGCCGCCAGTAGTTGAGCGCTGCCGAATAGTGCGAGCCGAGCACGTCGGCGAGCACGTCGTCGTAAATCGCGCGCACGTCCGGGCTCGCGATGCGCACGGCCAGATCGGCGACGGTCTGCACCGGCGCCTGATTCGCGACGAGCCACGCGAGCACGTCGTCGCGCGCTTCGTGAATGGCGAGCGGACCGCCGACCATGCCGTTCAGATGCTCCAACTCGGTCATCGCGACCGGCACGAAGGTGACACCGGCCGCTTCGAGCTTTTGCAGCGCGGCGCGCGCGACGTCTTCGACCTGTCGCTCGAGAGCGTCCCACAGCGGCGCGGGCAAGCCGATGCGCAAGCCGTCGAGCGCAATCGCAGGCAACGCGCCGTCGCCGGTGATCACGCCGTCGAGCAGCGCCAGATCGGCGACGCTGCGCGCCATCGGGCCCACGGTGTCGCGCGTATGGCTGATCGGCACGACCGCGTTGGGGTCGTGATAGCGCCGCTCGGCGCCGCCATTGCCGACCGATGGACGAAAGCCCGCGGTGCCGGTCAGCGCGGCCGGGATGCGGGTCGAGCCGCCGGTGTCGGTGCCGAGCCCGGCGGGCGCGATGCGTGCGGCGATCGACACCGCGGTGCCGCCCGACGAGCCGCCCGGCATCAGCGACGGATCGTACGGGTTGCGCACCGGCCCCGCGTGCGCGGACAGGTTGGTACTCGTGATGCCGAACGCAAGCTCGTGCATATTGGCCTTGCCGAGCACGATCGCACCCGCGTCGACGAGTCGTTGCACCGATGGTGCATTGGTGTTCGGCACGAAGCCGGCGAGCGCGGGCGTGCCGGCCGTCGTCGGCAGGCCCGCGGTGTTGATGTTGTCTTTGACGACTATGGCCAGGCCGCAAAGCGGCAGTCGCGCCCGCTCCGCTGGCGTCAATGCGTCGATGCGCTGCGCGGCGGCGAGCGCGCCGTGGAAGTCGAGCGTGGTGAGCGCGTTCAACTGCGTGAGGGCGGCGGCGCGCGCGAGCAGGGTGGCGACGTAGTCGGCGGCTTTGAGCCGACCCGCTTGCAGCGCCTCGACCGCTTGTGCCGCGCTGAGCGCGAGTTGTGCATCGACGGTCCATGTCATTACCGGCGTCTCCGTATCGATGGATGCGTCGCGGGCGGCGCGAGGTTCGACTGCATCCGTCGAAGTAGCGGACAGGTCACGCGGGCAGACAGCGAACGCAAGTGTTCAGCTATTCTGGCACATCCGCCTGAAAGCCGATGCCGGGCGATGCACAACGCGCGTCGCGCTCGCTTTCATCGATATCGATGCGCTTACCGGTGATTATCGATCCACATGCGCCCCCAGTCCGACGCATAGGCGAGCGCATGCTCTTCGTCGAAGAAGTAGTCGAGCGCGTCGAACGAATAAGCTTTACGCGTATTCTCGTCGCGCTGCTCGATCGTCAGATTGGCGGCGAATAATCCGTTGGGGAGCAGTTGCGTTGCCGCTTCGACCTCGTAGCCCTTGTAGCGGATGTGTGAGTTCATGATCCTGACTTGTCTGTGTGTCCGCGGGTGTCGTGCGGAATACCAATGCGTGCGGCGCGGCCCCGTCGTTGCCGAAGGTGGGTGAAGCGGCGGGCAGGGTCAAGCGTAGGGCGCGCTGCGCAGCGGGTGAACCAATCTTTCGTCGGAAGCAAATCAGCGCGGCGCGGGAGTGGTAATCAGAAGCCCGGATTGGATCGAAGTCGCTGTGTTCGGGACTCTATTCGAGCGGGGTCGCGATGTCTGTTATGTGGCGCACGGTCGCTCGACGCAAAGCGTGACGCCACGCGCAATTGCGGCGGCGTCACGGGTGCCGGGGGAGTATTTCAGACCGCGTGCAGGACGCGCGCGGAACGGCCGTCCGCGGCGATCGAGGTGGTGTTTTGTGCGGAGGTCCGGCTCGCGGTCGAATGGCTCGACGTGGCGGGTGCGCCGTGCGCACGCTGTGCATTGAACGCGAGCGCGAACTGCGCGGCTTGCTGGCCGACGGTCGCGAGTTGCTCGATGACTTTCGGATCGGAGCAGCTGTCGACGCTATCGAAACGCGTCTCCAGCGTGTTGATGCCGGCACCGAACGGCGTCGGCCAGCCACGCAGCGCATGCACGATCGAGCGCAGCGACGTCAGCACGGAGCCCGCCGCCTGCCAGCCGTAGGCGGTGACGATGCAGCCCACCGCGCGGCCATCCAGATACGGGCGCTCGTCGGCGCGCAATTCCTCGAGCGTGTCGAGCGCATTTTTCACGAGCCCGGATACGCCGCCGTGATAGCCCGGTGTCGCGATGATCACCGCGTCCGCGCGACGCACCGCGTCGAGCAACTCGAGCTGTTCGTCGGTGCGGGCCGGCTGTTCCGGCGCGTAGTGCGGCAGGCTATGCAGAAAAGTGCCGCCGAACAGGCGGGTTTGCGCACCGGCGGCTTCGGCGCCGCGCAACGCGAAGGCCAGCGCGCGCTCGGTCGACGAGGCCGCGCGCGTCGTACCGCCAATACCGATGATGAGCGGCGGGCGGGAGTGATCGGATCTGCTCAACGAAATGCTCCTTCGATTGCGGTTCACGCTGCGGTTGACGGCGCGGTCGATG
Organism: Paraburkholderia sp. JPY465; assembly: GCF_050436725.1. Taxonomy (NCBI): domain Bacteria; kingdom Pseudomonadati; phylum Pseudomonadota; class Betaproteobacteria; order Burkholderiales; family Burkholderiaceae; genus Paraburkholderia; species Paraburkholderia sp. JPY465. The sequence continues at coordinate 447,443 of NZ_JBNDMT010000002.1, read as the reverse complement.
CGGGACTCATGCAGCGTCAGCAACGCATGTGCACGGCCGTGAACGGACCGACCGGAGTGAACCGGACTTTGAAGTGTCATCTTAATGAGCGAGCGCCGCGCCGCTAAGCGACTTTTTGTTCTAACGATATAACCATGCGGCCACAACGCGCCGAGTCGCATCTGCGATGCACGTGAGCAAGCGGGCGATAAGCATATGGCGAATCGTTGGTTGGGCGGGTGCGGGCAAGACCCTAAGATGGACTCGTCTCCTCCATAGATCGCGTTAGACATGGGACTCGGCCTCGCTACGCAAGTGGTGGGGCCTTTTTTTCGTGGGTCGCTGGCGGACGTTGCGCCATGGCGGCAATGCCGGTTGCATGCGCCTGCGTGGTAGCCGCTTCACGATGACGCCGCTTTTTGCATGCTACGATGCCCGCAGTGATTTTCCGCGAGATCGAGCCCAGCATGGCAACCCTGTATGACACGCTCGGCGTGCCCGCGCACGCCACCGACGACGAAATCAAGCGGGCCTACCGGAAAGCCGCGATGAAGTGGCATCCGGATCGTAATCACGGTGCCGAGGACGTGGCGCGCGCGGCGTTCCAGGAAATCAAGGACGCATACGCGATCCTGTCCGATGCCGAGCAGCGCAAGGTCTACGACACGGTCTACGCCGAACAGATGCGCGAGTGGGAGGCGCAGCACACGCGTCGGCAACGCGCGCAGGCGAAGCGTGAGGCGGCGGCGCGAGCGGCCGACGAAGCCGCGTATGCGGAGATGGTGTCGATCGCGATCCGCTTCGCCGACCAGGGCCACAATCGCGACGTGCTGTTCGGCGTGCTGCTTGGCCGGCAATGCGAACCACAGCGCGCCGCGCAGATCGCCGACAGCGTCGCGGCGTTGCAGGCGGCGCGCCGCGACGAGGCGGACGCCGCGCAAAATGCCCAGCGCGCGGGTAAGGCGGCGAAGGGCGCGGCAGCGGCGCAAGCTGAGGCGGCCGAGGCCGAACCGGCGAAAACCGCGCACGAAACCAGCACGGCTTCAGAAGCCGCCCTTCACGACACACCGCATGTCAAACGCGCGAACCACGCGAAGCGCGATGAGACCGCCAGCGACATCCATCCGGCCGGTGCGCTCGGCAGCCTGTGGTTCCAGTTCCTCAACAGCCTGAAATTCTGACGCGTCGCGACGATCCGGGTTGCCTGCGGCAATCTCATTCGAGGCGACGCTTCCCGCGTACCGCGTATACCCCTACGCGCAGGTCCGCGCGCTGCGATCACGACCCGGCCACGCCGATCGCGCCGATCGCGCCGGATCGCCGCACCGGCGGCAGCGTCGCCTGATCTGACAAATATTGAAAAAGGGTGCTGAAACTGGGGGCAGGACACTGGTACACTGCCCATTCGCAAAGTTGTGCTCTGTGCCCCGGACTCGAGATAGCTGGCGTGAATCCCGTGGCGCAAATAAAAAAAACGCCGTAGTGTCACGGGGGCGCAAGACTGGAGCGGCACAATTCCGCCCAGAGGTTAAATAAAAAAACATCGGTACGGGGTAAGCGTGTCCAGAAAATATAAGGTGCTGTTTCTCTGCCGCGATAATTCGATCCGCAGCATCATTGCAGAAGCTTTACTTCGCGAACTGGCGGGGCACCGGTTCGAGGCGTTCAGCGCGGGCCCTGAACCGGCCGCGCGCCTTCATCCACTCGCGGTCGCGCAATTGCAGCCCGGCATTTCGGGGCGCGCGGTGCTGAGCCCTAAAAGCTGGCTGGAATTCACCGGCGAATGGGCGCCGCGCATGGATATCGTGATCGCGCTCGACGAATTCGTCGGCGGGCTGCATGCGCCGGTATTTCCCGGCGCGCCGGCATTCGTCTATTGGACCATTGCCGATCCGCTCGCGGGCGGCCACGGGTCCGCTGACGAGCAGGCCCGTCTTTTCGACAAGACCTTCTGGCAGATCGTGCGTCAGGTCAGCGCGTTTATCGAGTTGCCGCAATATGCGCAGCCTGCCTCGAATCGCGCGAATCACGCGAATATCGTCGATGCGGCGAATGCCATCAATGCGGGGAATACGGTGAATGCCGCGAATACCGCGAATATGCCAGGCGGTGGCACAAAACCGGTGCGTGGCACGGCGGTTCGTTTCGAATCCGCAGCCATGGTGTCCGCGCCTTCGAGCGCGGCGGCCTGCACCTAGCGACTATTCGGGCGCGCGAGCCGCGTTCCGGCGAACGGGTCATTCGACCAGTCCACCTGTTTTTTCGGTTGGGCTTTCGGTTGGGGTGCGGGCGCCGGTTTGGCGGCCAATTCAAAATGCTCAATGCTCTGGCCGGCACTAATGGCCTGCTTCAACCATTGCGGCATTTCGCCATTGCCATCCCAGCTGTCTCCGGTCGCATTGCGATAGCGCTCAGCGTTTTTGGCCAATGATTCGTTAGCCAGCGCCGCGGCAAGGTCTTCTGGCCTGATACCAAACTCTTCCATGCGATGGCGGAGATACGCAATCATGCTATCTCGCTTCCGTTCGTCCATAGGATATTTGTCCTTCTAAAACGTGCAGCGTACTGTCGAAGACAGATTGCGGGGAAAAAGCTGCGAAGCGTCGAGCCCGACTGAGTGGGGCCGCCCCGCGGTGGAGTTGTCGATTGACGGAAATGCCATGTGCCGGGTTAAAAAACGTTGCTCCCGAATTTGCAATACGGCCTCGGACAAAGACGGCCGCTGGAACAACCGACCCTCAAACTGAGAGCCCCAATCAGCAAATATTTCAGCATGTCGCAGCGCGGCGAACGAGGCCGGTAAGCCTGACGTTCGCTATGAAAAACTCTGAGTCTCGATGCAATGATTGCGAATGGATGGAGTCACTCCACGCTGTCCGTCTTTCACCGGACTTTCGTCGATGTGCGGGTTCGCTTTTTGTGCTTTGTAGCAACATCATAACGCAATGCGCGAGCAAAGCACGCTTAGTTCACATTGAATTTGTCAGTGAATGCGGTTTATCGAACGGTGTGGACAATCGGCCACTCTGCTGGAAGCTCCTGGATTGAATTCCGGGGGGCGCGACCTATAAAAGAAAGACGAAAAGCTGCGCAACGCAGACTTACAACCGCCTTATGTCCGCCGATTCCGCCGACGCTCCAGGAACGCGTCGAGGCATCGGTTGCAAGCGCGGTAATTCTTCATCTGTTTAGTTCGGTGACCCGTCGCAGCAGTAGCGCATTGGCATCGACCCGTTCCTCGGCCCCATTGGGCAGGCTGGCTGTTCGCGGATCAATTCTTGTGGAGGACGAACACTGCTGCGCCGGATCGAGGAGTCCGGAAATGAGAGCACGTATATTGATGATTGCCGCGACCGCCGTCCTGTTTCTGGTACCGAGAACAGCCACCGCGGAGGAACTGAGCGGCCAGGCGGACCCCGGCATGTCAGGTCGCGCGATGATGCAGTTCAATGCGAACGAATCGGCGCAGGCGACGACCGATATGTCCTACGGTCGCAGTTGGGACCCGCGCGAGCAGGGCGTGCGCAACGCGTCGTATGGCGGTGTTCCGGCGGGCGAGTCACAAGCCGGTGGCCGACACAGCCAGTCCTGCTCGTTCAGCACGGAGTGCAAAACCTATTTCGGTCAATGACCGATCGGTGAGCGGCAGCAGGGCGCGCCTAACGAGGCGCGCCCGAATGACTCTGGGTTTCCAGGCAAAGGGCAGGCGTCGCGCGCCGCCGCGGCGGTGCATGCGCTTGACCGCAAGCGCATGCCATTTCACGAGAATGCCAGTTCCCGCGAAACATCAGCGCTGCGCTCGCCGAGGCGCGCGACGATATCGTCGACGCCGCGTACCGTATCGTTGTTTTCCGCCGGATCGTAGTAACCGCGGAACACTTCCAGCAGTGCGCGCCAGGACCCATGCCAGCGCGTTTCCCTTAGACAGACGCCGGTCGGATCGGCAATACGCAATACGCCGTTGTCCGGATAGAAAGTGAGCGTGACGAGACGGCCGTCGATGACGCAGGCGGCGGTGCAGGGGCGAGTCGTGACCATGTGTGTGGTGTCCTTTCGATAATTCCAATGTTTGTGCGTTAAACGCCGACGCGAGCTGCAGCAAACGCTGTGCCTGCGATGCCAGATGGCTGTGATCTCGATGGCAAAATTCGCTCGATCAATCCGGCCGTGTGGGCAGTATTCCAATGATTGACGACAATTTTTTGTATTCGTCGCGAAGTGATGCGCAATAGCGTCAGTATCATCCATTAAGGGTTTATGCTGAGTCGTTCGCTGATTGCTAATTCGTCCACAGTCGAAACGACGAGCATCATATTTTTATCGCAAATGAATCGCCACTCGTCATAAAAGTTTTGACACAGCAAGCCAGATTAATCCGCAATAGCGATGCGCGATCCTTTGTCTTGCCATTCCTTTACCCGTTTGCTAGCATCCCCGAGACAGTTTGAAATAGTCATAACGTACGGCAATTTCCGGACCCGCTTACATTGGGTCACCCGGTAGTCCATCTCCTTGCGAGGTATATGTTATGGCTAGCTCTCAACCCCTCCGCTGACGCTCCGGGAACGCGTGCGCAAAGCCGCGCCGCTCCTTGCGCGCACTCACCCGCTGCCACGCGCTCTTCACGATCAGTTCTGCGAGACAAATCGGCGCATCAGAAAAGAACCGTTACCGGTTTCAAAAATGCGTACCCGTCTGCTAAAAGCGATTAATAGTCCGTTTTCCTTTTTATTCGAAGCGACCGCAGTTGCCGCTGCTGCGCATAGTACGCGATCTGCGACAAAACATTTGCCGTAACAACGACGCAATCAAAAGGAGCATTTCATGGCTTGCAATACAACGGGCTCCAGGCTCATGCGAGTGAAGGCGATCACGGTTGCGTTCGCGGTTTTGGTCGCGCCGGCGGGTTCGGCGTTCGCGCAGGACAACGCGGCGTCCGCGCCGGAACAGCGGGCAATCGGCGCTGCCGCGCTGCTGCACGTTCAGGCGCGCGTCGTCGCGATCGATCCTGCGACGAACAGCGTGACGCTGCGCGGCCCACACGGCGGCGACGAAACCTTCGACGTGAATCCGCAAGCCGCCGACGTCAGCAAGCTGCATATCGGCGACATCGTGACGATTGCGTACAAAAACGCGCTGCTCGTCGGCGTCGACAAACTCGCGCCGAGCGGAATTCGCCAGCGCATCGATACCGAAGTCACGCAGCCCGCGGCCAACGGTGTGGTTGCATCGGCGCGCCGCGTCGAAGTCGTGGCGACGGTGCGCAAGATCGATCGCAAGAAGCGCACGATCACGCTGCGCGGGCCGTCGCGCACCGAAACGCTCGACGTGGCGCCGGACATTCCGCTCGAAAAACTGAAGGTTGGCGATTCGGTGCGCGCGGTGTTCGTGTCGGCCATCGCGGCGGCGGTGTCGCGCAATGGCGCGGACGTCAAATAACGGCGCTCGGGAAGGCTTAAATAAACTACGCTGAAGCGTATCGAGGCGTGCGGCGTCGAACCGCAACCGGGGGTTCGCCGTCGCGCGCCGGCCATCGCAGCTCAGGTTTCACAAGATCATCGCGTCGCGCGCGAAGGAGCGGGGAATGGAACAGAGCGAAACGGAAACCACTGCCGAATCGGAGCGCAAAAGGCTGGTCCGCAGCAAGATCCACGTGGGCCTCGCGGCGGTCGGCACGTTGTCGTCGGTGTTCGGCATCGGCATAGCGATCATCGGCGGCATCAACTTCGACCGGACCAAGGTGCTGGTCGGCGTCGGCATCATCGTCGTGTCGACCATTCTGTATGTGTCGATGCTTTTCGTCGCTGCCGATGACTAGCATCTTCGCTTCCCATTAGCGCTCGATCCCGCCGCCGATTCACTTTTGCTATCGCCCACTTCGATAGTCGAATTGTTGGTGCATCGCACCGCCCGTATATTGACTGCAGCGATATACAACAACTCGACGGCACGCCACACGGCGGCCCACAGGAGCACAGCAATGAATCGGATCGATCTGGAGGGGCGCGCGGTCGTCATCACCGGCGGCGCGCGCGGTATCGGCTACGCGGTCGCGCAGCGGGCGTTGAAGTCGGGCGCGTCGGTGGCGTTGTGGGACGTCGATAGCGAACGCCTCGCGCGCAGCCAGCGCGAGCTGAGCGAGCTCGGCAAGGTCAGCGCCGTCACGGTCGAGCTGACCGACGAAGCCGCGGTCCAGCAGGCCACCGCGCAAACGCTCGCCGAGCACCGCTCGATCGACGTGCTGATCAACTGCGCGGGCATCACCGGCGGCAACGGCACGACGTGGGAGCTCGAGCCGGACACGTGGCGCCGCGTGATCGACGTGAATCTGATCGGCCCGTACCTGACCTGCCGCGCGGTCGTGCCGCAGATGCTGAAGCAGGGCTATGGCCGCATCGTCAATATCGCGTCGGTGGCGGGCAAGGAAGGCAATCCGAATGCTTCGCACTACAGCGCGTCGAAGGCGGGCTTGATCGGGCTCACCAAGTCGCTCGGCAAGGAACTCGCAACCAGAAACATCCTCGTCAATGCGGTCACGCCGGCCGCGGCCAAGACCGAGATCTTCGATTCCATGTCGCAGCAGCACATCGACTACATGCTGTCGAAGATCCCGATGAACCGTTTCCTGCTGCCGGAAGAAGCGGCGTCGCTGATCCTGTGGCTGTCTTCCGAAGACTGCGCGTTCAGCACCGGCTCGGTGTTCGATCTTTCCGGCGGCCGCGCCACTTATTAATCGCGCTGCTCGAGCATTGCTCACGCGTCGAACGCGCGTTGTCGAGCCGCTTCGACGCCTCTCTCTCACGGAGCCCTTTCATGGCCATGCCTACCATCCGGCACGTGCGTGCCTTCATCGTTCGCGGCGGCGGCGCGGACTATCACGACCAGGCCGGCGGGCACTGGATCGACGATCACATCGCGACGCCGATGGCGCGTTATCCCGAGTACCGCCAGAGCCGCCAGTCATTCGGCATCAATGTGCTCGGCACGCTGGTCGTCGAGATCGAGGCGAGCGACGGTACCGTGGGCTTCGCGGTGACGACCGGCGGCGAGATCGGCGCGTTCATCGTCGAAAAGCATCTCGCGCGTTTTCTCGAAGGGCAGCTCGTGACCGACATCGAGAAGATGTGGGATCAGATGTACTTCGCGACGCTGTACTACGGGCGCAAGGGCGTCGTCCTCAATACGATTTCCGGCGTCGATCTCGCGCTGTGGGATCTGCTCGCGAAGGTTCGCAAGGAGCCCGTATATCAACTATTGGGCGGCCCGGTGCGCGACGAGCTGGTGTTCTATGCGACTGGCGCGCGGCCCGATCTCGCGAAGGAGATGGGCTTCATCGGCGGCAAGCTGCCTTTGCAGCACGGTCCCGCGGAAGGCGAAGACGGACTCAGGCAGAACCTCGAGAAGCTCGCCCACATGCGTTCGCGTGTCGGCGACGACTTCTGGCTGATGTACGACTGCTGGATGAGTCTCGACGTGCGCTATGCGACGCGGCTCGCGCAAGGCGCGCACGAATACGGCCTCAAATGGCTCGAAGAATGTCTTCCTCCCGACGATTACTGGGGTTACGCCGAACTGCGCCGCAACGTGCCACGCGGCATGATGGTGTCGACAGGCGAGCACGAGGCGACGCGCTGGGGCTTCCGGATGCTGCTGGAGATGCAGTGCTGCGATTTGATCCAGCCCGACGTCGGCTGGTGCGGCGGCATCACCGAGCTGATCAAGATTTCCGCGCTCGCCGATGCGCACAATGTGATGGTGGTGCCGCACGGTTCGTCGGTGTACAGCTATCACTTCGTCGTCACGCGCCATAACTCGCCGTTCTCCGAGTTTCTGATGATGGCGCCGAAAGCCGACGAAGTCGTGCCGATGTTCAACCCGCTGCTGCTCGACGAGCCGGTGCCGGTGAACGGGCGCATGAAGGTGCCGGACACGCCGGGCTTCGGCGTGCGGCTCAATCCGGAATGCGCGCTGGTGCGGCCTTACCAGCATTGAACGATTTGAACGCTTTGAACGCGTGCCGAACGGCGAACCCTGGCAAAGGAGACTAAGGTGCTGCTCAAGGACAAAGTCGTGATCGTCACCGGCGGCTCGCGCGGCATCGGACGCGCGATCGCGGTGGCCTGCGCCCGCCAAGGCGCGGACGTGGCGATCAACTACTGGGGTGACAACGACGCATCGTATGGCCGCCGCTCGGCGGTCGAGGAAGTGGTCGGCGAAATCCAGGCGTTGGGGCGGCGCGTGATCGCGGTGGAAGGCAACGTCGCCGCGCGCGATACCGGTCAGGAGCTGGTGCGCCGTACGGTCGACGCGTTCGGCAAGGTCGACGTGCTCGCGAGCAATGCCGGCATCTGTCCGTTCCACGCGTTTCTCGACATGCCGGCCGACGTGCTCGAATCGACGGTTGCGGTCAATCTGAACGGCGCGTTCTTCGTCACGCAAGCGGCCGCGCAGCAAATGAAAAAGCAGGGCACCGGCGGCGCGATCGTCGCGACGAGTTCAATCAGCGCGCTGGTGGGCGGCGGCATGCAGACGCATTACACGCCGACCAAGGCCGGCGTGCATTCGCTGATGCAGTCGTGCGCGATTGCGTTGGGGCCGTACGGCATCCGCTGCAACTCGGTGATGCCGGGCACGATCGCAACCGATCTGAACGCGGAAGATCTCGCCGATGAAGCGAAGAAGGCCTACTTCGAGAAGCGCATTCCGCTCGGCCGCCTCGGGCATCCCGACGACGTCGCCGATTGCGTCGTGTTTCTCGCGTCGGACCGCGCGCGCTATGTGACGGGCGCCGCGCTGCTCGTCGACGGCGGCCTGTTCGTGAACCTGCAATAAGCGACGCGAAATGCGGGCGTCAATTGACCGTGGCGGGCGTAGTCAGCGCGCCAGGTGCGATGGCAGGATTGTCGCGCGCAAGGTTGCGCGAGAAGCCGCGCAGCAGCTCGATCAAGCGCAGCGCCGGCTCGGCGAGCGGCTCTTCCTTGCGCGTCAGAATGCCGAAACCCGCGAGACTCTTGCCGATTTCCAGCGGCAGCGCGACGAGCAGCCCGCCGCGCACATGATCGCGCACGACCGACTCCGGCAGCATCGCGACCGCATCGTAGTTTTCGAGCAATTGCAGCGTCGCGAAGATCGACGCGCATTCGGTCAGATTGACCGGCGTGGCGAGCCCCGCGCGCGCGAGTTCTTCCTCGAACAGCACGCGCGCCGGACTCGTGATCGGCTGCGCCACCCACGGCCACGCGACCAGTTCGCGCAACGTGATGCGCGGGCGCAACGCGAGCGGATGCACGGCGCGCACGACGAGCAGCAGCGTTTCACGTGCGAGCGGCTCGAAACTGAAGTCGTTGTGCTGCAAGGGATTGGTCAGGCGCCCCAGCGCGAGATCGACCTCGCGGCGATGCAGCAATTGCACGACCTGGTCGCTCGTTTCTCCGAGGATGCGCACGTTGAGCAGCGGGCTTTCGGTCTTCAGCGTGGCGACCGACATTGCCAGCAGATCGGGCGCGGCGCCCATGATCGCGCCGACGGTCAGTTGGCCGTGGCCGCCACGGCGTTTGACGTCGAGGTCTTCGGCGAAGCGTGTGAGTTCGGCAAGCGCGCGGCGCGCGTAAGCGAGCGTGACGACGCCGAGCGGCGTCGGCGTCATGCCGCGGGCGTTGCGTTCGAACAGCAGAAAGCCGAACGCTTCCTCGATATCGCCGAGCATGCGGCTCGCGCTCGGTTGCGCAACGTTGACGGCCTCGGCGGCCTGGTGCAGGTTGCGGGTGTCGTCGAGCGCGACGAGCAGGGCGAGATGCTTGAACTTCAGACGGTTGACGAGTGCGACGGCGGCTGAATGTTGGCTCATGGTTGCCAGTAGAGGTGCCCGTGCGATTCGGTTTGTGGATCGCCCAATCCCAACAACGGATTGAGAGGCTATCGATGCAGGAATTATAGTCGTTCGAAGAAGTCGACAGGAGACAGGCCGCAATGGAGACGATCGCTTTCCGAATGGTGCTGAACCCCGGCATGCGCGAAGAGTACGAACGGCGTCATACGGAGATCTGGCCCGAGCTCGTTGACGCATTGCACAACGCCGGCGTGCGCGACTACCGGATTTTCTTCGACCCCGACACGCATCATCTTTTCGCGGTGCTGTCGCGCACGAGCGATCACACGATGGATCAGTTGCCGCAACTCGACGTGATGCGCAAATGGTGGGATTACATGGCCGACATCATGCAGACCGCGCCCGATCACACGCCGCTGTCGCAGACGCTCGAACCGGTCTTTCATCTCAGTCATTGAGGTGCCGCATGCAGGTTGTCGATTCGCATATCCATCTGTGGGATCTGAAAACGCATCGCTATCCATGGCTGGAGAACCCGGGCGTGTCGTTCGTCGGCGATGCGCGGGAGCTGAAGCATGACTATTTGCTCGACGATCTGCTCGGCGAAGCGGGCGACATCGACGTGCTGAAGCTCGTGCACGTCGAAGCGAATCACGATCCGGCCGATCCCGTCGAAGAAACGCGCTGGTTGCAATCGATCGCGGATCGCGGCGCGTCGCGCGGCATGCCGAATGCGATCGTCGCCGCCGTGGACCTGTCCGCGCAGAACGCACCGGCGTTGCTCGAAGCGCATGCGTCGTTCGCCAATACGCGCGGCATCCGGCAGATCCTCAACGTGCACGACAACAAGCTGTTCGATTACGTCGGCCGTCACTATATGCGCGAGCCGCAGTGGCGCGAGCATTTCGCATTGCTGCGCCGGTTCGACCTGTCGTTCGACCTGCAAATTTATCCGTCGCAGATGGAACAGGCGGCCGCGCTAGCGCGTGCGCATGCGGACACGCTATTGATCGTCAATCATGCGGGCATGTTCGTCGATCGCAATAGCGTGGCCGGTTATCGCGCGTGGCGCGACGGCATGCGCGTGCTCGCGGCCTGTCCGAACATCGCGGTGAAGATCAGCGGGCTCGCGATGTTCGATCATCACTGGACCGTCGAAAGCCTGCGCCCGTATGTGCTCGAAACGATCGATACGTTCGGCGTCGAACGCGCGATGTTCGCGTCGAACTTTCCGGTCGACCGGCTGTTCGGTTCGTATACGGATTTGTGGCGCGCGTATGCGGCAATCGTCGCCGATGCGAGCGAGGCTGAGAAAGACGCGCTGTTTCGGCGTAACGCGGAACGGTATTACCGGATTTGACGCGCCGCCGCGTCGAGCAGAACACAGCCGCAAAAAAGGAGACACGCAGTGCAGCCATCCCCATCCGTGGTGCCGCGACTCGAATTGCGGCACGCGAGCAAATCCTTCGGGCGGGTGCGCGCGCTGTCCGACGGCGACCTCGTGCTGTGGCCCGGCGAGGTGCATGCGCTGCTCGGTGAGAACGGCGCGGGCAAATCGACAGTCGTGAAAATTCTCGCCGGCGTGCATCAGCCCGATGCCGGCGAATTGCTGGTGAACGGCGAGGCGCGCCGCTTCGCGACACCCGCCGAAGCGCGCGACGCCGGACTCGCGGTCATCTATCAGGAGCCGACGCTGTTCTTCGATCTGTCGATCGCGGAGAACATCTTCATGGGCCGCCAGCCGGTCGACCGCTTCGGCCGCATCCAGTACGACGCGATGCATCGCGAAGTGGACGGACTGCTTGCCTCGCTCGGCGTCGAACTGCGCGCGGATCAACCGGTGCGCGGTCTGTCGATCGCGGATCAGCAGGTGATCGAAATCGCCAAGGCGTTGTCGCTGAACGCGAGCGTGCTGATCATGGATGAACCGACGGCCGCGTTGTCGCTGCCCGAAGTCGAGCGGCTGTTCGCGATCGTGCGCAAGCTGCGCGAACGCGACGTCGCGATTCTGTTCATCACACACCGGCTCGACGAAGTGTTCACACTGACGCAGCGCGTGACGATCATGCGCGACGGCGCGAAGGTGTTCGATGCACTGACCGCCGATCTGAACACCGACGCGATCGTCGCAAAGATGGTCGGCCGCGATCTGGAAACGTTCTATCCGAAGGCCGATTGCACGCCTGGTGAAGTGCGTCTGTCGGTGCGCGGCTTGACGCGCATCGGCGTGTTCAAGGACGTCTCGTTCGATGTGCGCGCGGGCGAGATCGTCGCGCTCGCGGGTCTGGTCGGCGCGGGGCGCAGTGAGGTCGCGCGCGCGATCTTTGGTATCGATCCGCTCGATGCGGGCGAAGTGTGGCTGTCCGGCAAGCGGCTCGACACCGGCAAGCCCGCGGCCGCGGTGCGCGCCGGGCTCGCGCTGGTGCCGGAGGATCGTCGCCAGCAAGGCTTGGCGCTGGAACTGAGCATCGCGCGCAATGCGTCGATGACGGTGCTCGGCCGGCTCGTGCGGCATGGCCTCATTTCGACGCGCAGCGAAACGCAGCTCGCGAACAAGTGGGGCACGCGGCTGCGCCTGAAAGCCGGCGACCCCAATGCGCCGGTCGGCACGCTGTCGGGCGGCAACCAGCAGAAGGTCGTGCTCGGCAAATGGCTCGCGACCGGCCCGAAAGTGCTGATCATCGACGAACCGACACGCGGCATCGACGTCGGCGCCAAGGCCGAGGTGTATAGCGCGCTCGCCGAACTCGTACGCGACGGCATGGCCGTGCTGATGATTTCGAGCGAGCTGCCCGAGGTGCTCGGCATGGCCGATCGGGTCCTCGTGATGCACGAAGGCCGCATCAGCGCGGAGGTCGCGCGCGCCGACGCGAACGAGGAGCGCATCATGGGCGCCGCGCTCGGTCAGGGACTCTCACCATTGGGACGTGCAGCATGATGCGCCATTCGACCCATCCCGCGCCGGTCCAGCAATCGCTGCCGAAACGTTCGGCCGCTTCGTCGGGCGGTCTTGTCGCGAGCATCGCAAAGAGCCGCGAAACCACGTTGTTCGTCGTGCTGATCCTGCTGATCGCGGGGACCGGGCTTGCGAAGCCGCAGTTCCTGAACATGCAGAATCTGCGCGACGTGCTGCTGAACGTGTCGATCATCAGTCTGCTGACGGCGGGCATGACCGTCGTGATCCTGATGCGGCATGTCGATCTGTCGGTCGGCTCGACGGTGGGTGTCAGCGCGTATGCGGTGGGGAGTTTGTATGTTGCGTTCCCGCATATGCCGGTGCTCGTCGCGCTGGCCGCGGGACTCGCGATCGGGCTCGTCGCGGGCGGCATCAACGCGCTGCTGGTCGCGGTGGGGCGCGTGCCTTCGCTGGTCGCGACGCTGTCGACGCTGTACATCTTTCGCGGCGCCGATTACGCATGGGTGCACGGCGGCCAGATCAACGCGACCAGTCTGCCCGACGCGTACTCGCGGCTCGCGACCGGCACGCTGCTCGGTATCCCGACGCTCGCGCTGATCGCGATCGTCGTGCTTGCCGGGCTGTCGGTATATCTGAAGCAGTTTCGCGCCGGTCGAGAGCACTATGCGATCGGCTCAAATCCGGAGGCCGCGCGGCTCGCGGGCGTCAACGTCGAGCGTCGCGTGATGTCGGGCTTCCTGTTGTCCGGCGCGATCGCGGGCTTCGCGGGCGCGTTGTGGCTCGCGCGCTTCGGCACCGTCGATGCGAGCACCGCGAAGGGCATCGAGTTGCAGGTCGTCGCGGCGGCGGTGGTCGGCAGCGTCGCGATTACGGGCGGCGTCGGCACGATCCTCGGCGCGACGCTCGGTGCGCTCGTGCTCGGCGTGATCAGCATCGCGCTGGTCGTGCTGCACGTGTCGCCGTTCTGGGAGCAGGCGATCCAGGGCGCGCTGATCGTCGCCGCGATCGCCGCCGATACGCTGCTGGCCCGCTCCGTCGCCAAACGCATGATGAGGAAACGCGATCATGGCTAAACCCGATTCCGCGCTGCTGACGCGCAAACGCGAAACGCCGCTGCAATGGGAAGTGTTGCTGGTGATCGTGCTGATCGTGTCGCTGGGGTTGGGGCGCTGGTTGTCGCCGGTGTTTCTGACCGGCGCGAACCTGAGCAACGTGTTCGCCGATCTGACCGAGATCGCGCTGATGGCGCTGCCGATGACGCTGATCATCGTCGCGGCCGAAATCGATCTGTCGGTCGCGTCGGTGCTGGGCGCATCGAGCGCGCTGATGGGCGTGCTGTGGCACATGGGTCTGCCGATGCCGGTCGTGATCGTGCTGGTTCTGATCGCCGGCGCGTTGGCCGGTCTGCTGAACGGCCTCGTGATCGTCAAGCTGAACCTGCCGTCGCTCGCGGTTACGATCGGTACGCTCGCGCTGTTTCGCGGTCTCGCGTATGTGCTGCTCGGCGATCAGGCGGTCGCGGATTTTCCGGCCGCGTATACGGCGTTCGGCATGAACACGCTTGGGCCCACCTTCGTCCCGTTGCCGTTCGTGATCGTGATCGTCGCGGCCGTGCTGTTCACCGTGCTGCTGCAAGCCACCGCGTTCGGCCGCAGCCTCTACGCGATCGGCGCGAATCCGACCGCCGCCGCGTTCTCTGGCATCGAAGTCGCGAAGATCCGCTTGCGCCTGTTCGTGATGTCGGGTCTCGTCAGCGCGCTCGCGGGCATCGCTTATACGCTGCGCTTCACCAGTGCGCGCGGCGATAACGGCGAGGGCTTCGAGCTATCGGTGATCGCGGCGGTGCTGTTCGGCGGCGTCAGCATTTTCGGCGGACGCGGCTCGATGGTCGGCGTGCTGCTGTCGCTGCTGATCATCGGCGTGCTGAAAAACGCGTTGACGCTCGACGACGTATCGAGCGAAACGCTGACCATCGTGACCGGCGTGCTGCTGCTCGCGTCGGTGCTGATTCCGAACCTCGTCGCGCGCTGGCGTGCGGCGCGCGACCGGCGTTTCATCGCGAAGTCCGCAGCGGCGTCTTCTTCATCCTGATCGTCACCGTTCTTACGAAGCTCCCAAGGACCGATAACCCGGCCCCCTCTCTGTCCAACAACAACGCAGGAGACACTTCATGTTCAAACCTCTACGTCACACCGGCATGGCTGCGCTATGCGCCGCGCTGCTCGCGATCAGCTGCGGCGGCGCATTCGCCGCGGACCTGAAAAGCGGCCTGAAGATCGCGTTCGTGCCGAAGCAGATCAACAACCCTTATGAAGTGATCGCCGACGACGGCGGCCTCTCCGCGATCAAGGAGTTCGGCGGCGTGGGCAAGGCGGTGGGGCCGTCGGATGCCGGAGCATCGTCGCAGGTGTCGTATATCAACACGCTGATCACGCAGCGCCAGGACGCGATCGTGATTGCCGCGAACGATGCGAACGCGGTCGTGCCGTACCTGAAGAAAGCGATGGGCCAGGGCATCAAGGTCGTCACGTTCGACTCCGATACCGCGCCCGAAGGCCGCCAGCTGTTCGTCAATCAGGCGAACGCTGAGGGCATCGGCCGCGGCCAGGTGCAACTGGTCGCGAAGCTGATGGGCGGCGAGGGCGAGTTCGCGATCCTGTCCGCGACGCCGAACGCGACCAACCAGAACACGTGGATCAAGTGGATGCAGGAGGAATTGAAGAAACCGGAGTACTCGAAGATCAAGCTCGTCAAGATCGCGTACGGCAACGACGACGATCAGAAGTCCTTCGTCGAAACCCAGGGCCTGCTGCAGGCCTATCCGAACCTGAAGGCGGTCGTCGCGCCGACGACGGTCGGTATCGCGGCGGCGGCGCGCTACATCTCGTCGTCGTCGAGCAAGGGCAAGGTGGCGGTGACGGGCCTCGGCACGCCGAACCAGATGCGCGCGTTCGTGAAGAACGGCACCGTGACCGCGTTCCAGTTGTGGGACCCGAGCGAGCTCGGCTATCTGGCCGCGTACGCGGCGGCGTCGCTCGCGTCGGGCAAGATTTCGGGTAAGGAGGGCGAATCGTTCGACGCGGGCAAGCTAGGCAAGCGCACGATCGGCGCGCAAGGCGAGATCATTCTCGGGCCGCCAACCACGTTCGATGCGAGCAATATCGACAAGTACAACTTCTGAGCTTCGGCGGCGCCGACTGTCCACTCGACCGCCGTCGGCGGCGCGTGGGCAGTTAGCGCATCAGTACGAGCGTTCGCGTGCGGTCTGCTCAGCGGCGGATCGCGAAACGCTGTCCATACGCGGCGGGCGATGATCCGCTTCCCCACACCTCACCATCGATCAATACCCGTGTCACATCCTCGCCAGGCACCCGCACGTTCACCCGCGCGGCGGCCTCGCGATACAGCTGCGTCTGGTTGATGCGCGCGGCGATCGCTTCGTGATCGTTGCGTGCGTCGATGATCCCCCAGCGCTCGAACTGCGTAAGGAACCACGCACCTTCGATTGGATGCGGATAGTTGACCGCGCCGTCGTCGAAGAAGCGCATCGGCAGGCGGCGCGGGTACGCCGTGTCGACCCGGTCGCCAAGC
The DNA here is from genome assembly GCF_050436725.1 of Paraburkholderia sp. JPY465. Classification (NCBI taxonomy): domain Bacteria; kingdom Pseudomonadati; phylum Pseudomonadota; class Betaproteobacteria; order Burkholderiales; family Burkholderiaceae; genus Paraburkholderia; species Paraburkholderia sp. JPY465. The sequence continues at coordinate 431,127 of NZ_JBNDMT010000002.1, read as the reverse complement.
CGCGCTGCGATCAGCGATTCGTCGATACCGATGTAATCGGACCGCGCGAGCCAGCGCGCAATTTCGTCGCGGTGCCCGGCGCCGTCGAGCCAGCGGCACGCTTCGAGCACGGTCTGCACGAGCGCGCGTGTCGTGCGCGGATGCGCGTCGACGAAATCGCGGCGGCAGGCGAGCACTTTCTCCGGATGCTCGGGCCACACCTCGCTCGTATAAGCGATCGTTGTGCCGACGCCATGCGCCTCGGCCATCGCATTCCACGGCTCGCCGACACACAGGCCGTCGAGCCGGTCTTCGGCGAGCGCCGCGACCATCTGCGGCGGCGGAATCGCGACGCTGTCGATGTCGCGCAACGGATCGACCCCTTGCGCCGCGAGCCAGTAGTACAGCCACATCGCGTGCGTGCCGGTCGGGAAGGTGTGCGCGAACACCGGCTTGCGGCCGAGCGTCGCGAGCGCCTCACGCAAAGTCCCGTGCTTCGCGAGCGCATCGGCGAGCCGGTTCGACAGCGTGATCGCCTGGCCGTTGCGGTTCAGCACCATCAGCACGGCCATGTCGGTGCGCGGTCCGCCGAGGCCGAGCTGCACGCCATACACGAGCCCGTAAAGCGCGTGCGCGGCATCGAGATCGCCCGACAGCAGTTTGTCGCGCACGGCGGCCCACGACGGCTGGCGGCACAGTTCGAGCGTGAGTCCATGCGCATGGCCGAACTCGAGCAGCTTCGCGGCGATCAGCGGGGCCGCGTCGGACAACGCGACGAAGCCGAGCCGCAGGTGGGTCTTTTCAGGCGGCTCTGCAAAGGCCGCCGCGGTGACGGAAGTGGCTGGATTCATGAGCGCATCATTTGAGCGAGGCGGCCGACGCGACGACCTCGCGCGCGACCTCGGCGAGTTTGACGCCCTGGTTCATCGCGCGTTTGCGCAGACTCGCGTAGGCGGCCGGTTCGGTGAGTTTCTGCTGATCCATCAGCAGGCGTTTCGCGCGATCGATCAGCTTGCGCTCAGCCAGTTCGTTTTCGGCCTGCGCGAGCCGTTCGCGCAATTGCGACTCCTGCGCGAAACGCGCGAGCGCGACTTCGAGGATCGGCGCGAGCCGCTCGGTCGCGAGGCCTTCGACCAGGTACGCGGTGACGCCCGCGTTGACCGCTTCGCGGATCAGTTGCTGGTTCGCGTCGTGGCTGAACATCAGCACGGGGCGCGGCGCGGTCGCGTGCATCACGGCGAGCTGTTCGAGCGTATCGCGCGACGGCGACTCCGTATCGATGATGATCACGTCGGGCCGCTCGTCCTGCACCGCGCGATGCAGCGCCTGCGGCGTCGCGGTGCCGGCGAGCATTTCGCAGCCGAGACAGGCGAGCGCGTCGCGCAGATCGCCGATGGGTTTGTCGGTGTCGGTGACAAGAAGAACGCGCAGCATGGAGTCAGGGGAAGGGACATCTGACTACCGGTAAAGCAATGGATATGCCAGTCATCGCGCGATGGGGATTGGCGACGTGTGTGAGCAGCGTGCGCGCGCGCAAATGGCGCGGGCAAATCGGGATTTTTGTGACGATCGCCGCGAATCGTCCGCGAACGAGATGTGCGGCTATCTCGATCGCGCTGCACCGGCACGGGGCACGCAGGACAGCGGACGCCCGATGCACCGAAGCGGCGCATCGCATACAAAGCGGTCGAAGGCTCGAAGCCTCAAAGCCAGCGCGAATAACTGCGTGGCGAAAACAGCAAGGTCACCGCCATCATTGCGGCGATGCAGCCGGCGAGCATGATCCACGCGGCGGCGAACCCGCCGCTCCAGCCGCGCACGATCCCGGCCACGAGCGGCGTGACGGCCGCGACGATGAAGCCGACGCCCTGCGTGAACGCGACCAGCTGGCCGGCCACGCGATGATCGCTCGAATGATCCATCGCGGTCACGAGCGTCAGCGAAAACACGCCGCCGAGCCCCGCGCCCGCGATACCGACCCACAGCAGCGGCGCGGCGTCGGGCAGTGCGATCAGGCCGAGCACGCCGGCCAGTTGTGCCGATAGCCCGAGCATCAGCCACGGGCGGCGATCGCGGAACGACGCGGCGGCCAGCGGCAGCAGCAATGCCGACGTGGCCTGGAAGACCGTCATCGCAGCGAGCAGCGAGCCGCTCGCTGCGACGCCCGTGCCGCGCTGCTGATAGAACGCCGGCAGCCACGCGACCAGACTCGTATAACCGCCATTGACGATGCCGAAGTACAGGCCGAGCGTCCACGCGCGCCGCGTGGTCCACGGCGAGAACGCCGACGCGGGCACGGCAGAGGTGCGCAGCGTGGCGGGGGCCAGCGCATGCCGCCGCGTCAACAGCCACCAGCACGCGAGCGCGCCACAGGCCGGCAGCGCCCACACCGCGAGCCCCGCGTGCCACGTCTGCATTGCGCGGCTGACCCACGGACCCAGACTCGCGCCGAGGCCGCCTCCGCCCATGATCGACGCGGAGAACACGCCCATCGCGAGCGGCACGCGGGCGTGGAAACGCTGCTTGATGACGGCGGGCAGCAACGCCTGAATCGCGGCCACGCCAGCGCCTGCGAGCAGGGCCGTAGAAAGCAGCGTGAAGCCGCTCGACGCAATCCAGCGCGCGGCGCACGCAAGCGCGATCGCGGCGAGGCCGAGCGCGACTCCGCGCGTTTCGCCGACGCTGCGCGTCAACGCCGCTGCGCCGAATGCGCCGACGCCCATCGCGACGACCGGCAGGCTGGTCAGCAATGACGCGCCGTAGAAGCTCAGGCCGGTCGCGCCGCGAATCGTGGTCATCAACGGGCTGATCGAGGTCAGCAGCGGACGCAAATTGATGCCGATCACGACGATCGCGCCGAGCCACGCGAGGTCGTGCCATGTGAGCGCGGAGCGGGCGCGGCTTGCGGAGGTACTGTGAGGAGTAGCGCTGGTGGGCGAATTCATGGCGAGCCTGAGAGCCGGACTGCGGGAAAACGTTGCAGTCTGCGTTTTGGTCAACCATAGTAACTTAAAATGGTTAACCATTTTCCCGAATGACCGGTATAAGCAGCGGCGTAGCCCGGCAGATTGGCGTCGTGCGCGGGGCATCGCTAGAATGCTGCGGCGTTGTTCCGTTCTTGTTTTCCACCGTCTACGGTCACTGAAATCATGGCTACGCGTTCCTCGCGTTCTTCCTCCGCAGAATCCGCTCCGACCGAACCCCCCGCGAGCGGCGACGCCTCGCCGAGCGTCGAAGAGCGCATTTACGCGTCGATTACCTCGGCCCTGCTGCAGGGGCGTTTGCGGCCCGGTGCGCAACTGGTCGAGCGCGATCTCGCGGCCGCGTTCGGCTGCACGCGCGGCGCGCTGCGCAAAGTGCTGGCGCGGCTAGGCTTCGAAGGCAAGCTCGTGCTCGAAGCGAATCGCGGCGCGTTCGTGCCGTCGCCGTCGGAGGAGGACATTCGTCAGGTGTATCGGGCGCGGCAGATCGTCGAGGCGGGCATCGTCGCATCGCTGTGCGGGGCGCTGAGCGGCGCGCATAAGCGGCGCTTGCGCGCGCATGTGCGTAGCGAGGAAAAGGCGCTGCGCGCGGGCGCCATCGATGAATCCGTGCGCCTGGCCGGCCAGTTTCACGTACTGCTGACGGAGCTGGCGGGCGGCACCGAGTTGCTTGGACTGGTCGGGCAACTGGTCGCGAAGACGGAGCTGTACAAGGCGCTGTTCGACCCGTCGAAAGGTTCGAGCTGTTCCGCCGATGAGCACGCGCGGATCATCGACGCGCTCGATGCCGGCGACCTGCAAACCGCGTTGACGGCGATGCGCGAGCATCTGTCGGAGCTGGAGGAGCGGGTGGTCGAGCAGGTGCGCAAAAGCGCGGATGGGGAGGATTTGGGGGCGGTGTTCGGAGTGTAGCGAGACGCGCTGCGACGTGCGTGGTCGCCGAAGCGGCGCGCCGCCAGATTTCAGTCAAGACGCCGCGCGTTCGTTCAGGCAGGACGCGGAGTCGGAAGGTATAACGCGAGTCTGTAGGGCCTCGCGCTGACTCTTGATGCTCGGGCGGGCTGCCCGCGTCACCTGCATGGCATCGCAGGTACGCTGGGCGGCGCCGTCACCACTGCTTATCTACGCCGCGCACCCTGCGACGCCGGCCGTGGCGCGCCGCCGCCGCTCGGGCGTTCGTCCTTGTGGCGGAAATTGATCCGTCCCTTGGTCAGGTCGTAGACCGACATTTCGAGCGTCACGCGATCGCCCGCGAGAATACGGATATGGTTCTTGCGCATGCGTCCGGACGCATAAGCGCCGACCACGACGCCGTTGTCGAGCGTCACGCGGTAGCGGCTATCGGGAAGCACTTCGTCGACGATACCGTCAAGTTCAATCAGTTCTTCTTTCGCCATGCATCACTCCTGGTCGATGGGATAAAGGGGAAATCGGCCGCGGGCATTGCGAGCGGCGCGACTGTGGATTCGTTGGAAAAGCAGCGGCGCCCGCAAGCACGCTGCGCGACATGAGTGACGCGCCGATGACGCCGCTCAAAGATCGGTGACCGACTGACCGCTCACCTGGCCGTCGATCAGCCGTTCCGCATGCGCCATGCACGCGATGCGCGCCTTGCCCATGCCGTCGAACGGAAACAGATACTGCAGACGGAACACCCGGCCGTCGGCCGCCGGATTGGCGCCGACGCGGCAGATCCGCACCGACGCGTCGTAACCGGCGCCAGGATTGCGGATCGCTTGCGCGCCCGCCGCGCGGCGCGGATAGACGAGCGGGTGAATTTCGTAACCCTTGTAGGTCCTGACTGCTGAATTCATGAAAACGTGTCCTGTATTGCGTGGTCCGCGCGCCGCGTGCGGGGCGCTGCTTGCGGCAACGTCTCCTCGAGGCGTCGTGACGCGGACCGGCGGCGCAGCACCAATGGGCGCGCCGCGATGAAAATGGTTGGCACAGGCCTGCTAGACCCGGCGGGCTCAATGACAATGGCTCGAGCGGTCGCGCGAAAACGCGGATTCGACCGAAAACGCTGAAGCGGCGCGCCGATTCGTGCGCCGGGCGCATGATGCTGAACCGCTCGGTGTACTTCTCGCGGCGGCGAATGCGGACGTCGCATTGCCGGAGTGACGGGATCGCCGATAAGGGGCGGTCGAACTGTCGGGGGTGGTGCGGCGATGCCGGGTTGAGACTGCCTGGTGCTGCCAGTGCTATATGGGTGCGAGGTGCAACTATTGCAATATGATGCCTGAAATAGGCCTGATTGGATAGTGCAAACTTCAGCACACGGCCGGACCGCCCGCCTGACGGGGCTTCGCGGGCGTCAGCGCGACGTCTCGGCGACGCGCTTCTGCAATTCGCGCGCGGCTGCCAGCGGCAAGCGCGCATCGTTCCAGCTGGCCAGCCATTCGACTTCCTTCGCCGTGAAGACCTGACCATAGTTGCGCAGTGCGTACTGCAGCGAATCGATGATGTGATTACGAATGATCTCAGGCGTACGCGTGTCGTCGAGCACGGCGCGAAGCGCTTCGAGTGTGGCCATCGGTTGGCTCCGGACGGTTGGATGTCGGTGGATCAGTGTTTATCGCACGAAAAAAATGCGCTCGCGAGATCGACAAAATTGCCGTCTGGCGTCGATTCGCGGCGCCCGCGCGAGGCCGCTACAATGGCGGCTTCCTGAATGGCGGACCGAGCATGCGCGCCGAAGCCTGCTGCTGGCATCTGGCAACTGGCATCCGCGATCGCGCGCCGCCTCCCTCGAACCTCGCGTTTTTTCCATGCGCAACCCGAACGTGTCTCCTGTCAAAGACCTGCTGTTGAAGCGCTACGCGCCGATCGCCGACGGCATCGCCGCGCTGCTCTATCCGTGCGCCGAAGTGGTAATTCACGATCTGCGCGATCAGACCATCGCGTATCTGGCGAACAATCTGTCGCGGCTCGAGGTGGGCGCGCCGTCGGTGCTCGACGACGCGCACTTCGCGGCGCGCGGCCAGACCATCGGTCCCTACGAGAAACTGAACTGGGACGGCCGCCGCATGCGCTGCGTGAGCAACATCCTGCTCGACGACGATGGCCGGCCCGCCGGCATCCTGTGCGTGAACTTCAATATCGCGGTGTTCGAGGATGTGCGCTCGACGCTCGATCTGTTCATCAAGGGCGGCACGATGACGGACGCGCCCGGCGACGATCTGTTCCGCGACGACTGGCAGGACCGCATCAACACGTATCTGCACACGTGGTTGCGCGACCGGCAGATCGGCATCAATGCGCTGACGCGCGAGCACAAGCGTGAAATCGTCGAAGCGCTGCACGCGCAGGGCGCGTTTCGCGGCCGCAGTTCGGCGAACTACGTCGCTGCGGTGCTAACGATGGGTCGCGCGACCGTCTACAAGATCCTGAAGCAGATGAAAGAGGGCGGCTGAGCTCAGGCGCGCCGTGCTTGAAAATGCTTCGATGACGCCCAAAATAAGGACATACGCGATGCGCTACCGACACTACAAAGGCGGCATTTAGGAGCTGGTCTGCGAGGCCACGCTCGAATCGGATCCGACGGTCACGATGATCGTCTACAAGGCGGCCAATGGTACGATCTGGACCCGTCCAGCGACGGTGTTTTTCGAGCTGGTCGAGCAGGACGGCGTCAAGGTGCGGCGCTTCGCGCCGCTCGATGAGTTCAACAACGAAGCAGATGCGTCCCGCTCGGACTAACGCATGCTGCCTTAACGACAGGAACAGGAAAACCGAATGCGTCTTTTGCTTGCCATCATTCTGCCGTGGTTGCAGTTTTTCACGATCGGCCGTCCGTTTGCGGGCATCATCTGCCTGATTCTGCAAATCACGGTGATCGGCTGGGTGCCGGCGGCCATCTGGTCGGTGTATGCGCTGAGCCAGTACAACACGGACAAGAAAATCGCCCGCGCGATGGGCAACGGGCGGTAACACGCGGCGTCTGAAGCCGTCGGCGAGTGTGGGCGCGTCGCGCTCACGCTCGCGCCATCATTCACCTCACCGGTATCACGACCGCATCTGGAACTTCGATCACCACGTCGGTTTCCGCGATCGCCACGCACGGCAGGATATAACCGTCCGCCTTTTCCTCACGGCTCACACCGGGCCATTCGATCGAATAGCGCACACGCCCCGACGTCATCCGGCACAAGCATGTGCGGCACGTGCCATTGCGGCACGAACGCGGCAAACGCAGATTTGCGAATGCGGCGGCTTCGAGAATCGTCAGCGAATCGGGCGCTTCGAAGCTCTGGCCGAGCGGTTCGACGCGGACTACAGGCGGGCGGGTGGGGGCGGACATCGTGCGGGTCGGTTACCAGGTGCGCGACACTTTACACGGGATCGGACGCCGCTTGATGCCGCGCTGCAACATAGGCAAATCAGTCGCATCTTCAAGAAAAAATCGGGGAAATCTTGCACCTCGCCCGAACTCGTCTAAAGTGAATCAATTCACCTCCGCGTGGCGCGAACTGACTATGCCGCCTTGAGGTGACGGCCCGCGTCGACTGCATGGGACAAGGAGGAACTAGCGGCTGACGCGATAGCAAACAATCGGCGCGCGCATTACCCGAGCGCATCGCGTGCGCACTCTTCCAGGTGACTCCCATGCAGATCCAATTTCCGAACGAAGCCCCTGAATATTCAGGTCGCGAACTTACTTTGGCGTTTCCGGCAATGGTCGATGGGCAGAGGGTGGAGTGCATGATCACCGCGGAAGCGCTCGAGGATCACTTCGGCGCCGCGTCCCCCCGGCAGGAAGACATGATCGTTGCGTTCGACACGCACCGGCCGCGCATCGAGGCCGCCACGCGCCGGCTGTTGTCGGAAACGCGCGCGCAGTGTCTGGTGCTCAGAAGCGGCTACGTGCGTTTTTACGAGGCGAACTGGCGTAACTGACTGCACGCAGCCGGCCGCATCGCTTTCAAATGATCCGCCGCAGCGCCCGATCCTTGAACACCACATGGTGCGCGATCGCCGCGAGCGCATGCAGGCCGATCACCCAGTAGAACACGTTGCCAAGCCACTCGTGTGCGTCCTTCAACAGCGGCCGCGCGATCGAATCCGCTCGCACCAGCGTGAAGCTGATGTCCGTCCAGGCGAGCGACACCGGCCGCCCGCCCGCGTTGACCATCAGAATGCCGAGCAGCGGCTGCGCGAAGATGAACACATAGAGCGCGAGGTGCGCGGCGCGCGCGACAAAAGCGAGCAGCTGGTTGTTTTCGAGTTCGTCCGGCGCGCCAGCCCACAGTCTCCATAGCAGCCGGAGCACGGCCAGCACGAGCACCAGCGTGCCCGCCCAGAAATGCACGCCGGTCCAGAACTCGCGGCCCTCGGAGCCGCGCGGTCCGCGGATTTCGATGGCCAGATAGGCCAGCGCCACCAGCAGAAAAATCATCCAGTGGAAGAAAATCGCGGGCCTCGTGTAGCGGTCCGTCGTGCGGTTATATGAGGACATGGCGGCTCCTGGGGCGGCGACCCGTGTCGCTGCGACCCGGGCGATCGTCGTTCGAAAGATCGGATGATAAACGGTCCCTGAACCCGACGACACATTCGCCCCCGGCCCCGCAACATCCTCACTCGCTGCCGAGATAGAAATATCGGAACAGGAAAATCGCCGCGATGATCCATACGACCAGCTTCACCTGGCGCGCCTGGCCCGTCAGCAGCTTGAGCGCCGCGTACGAAATGAAGCCGAACGCGACGCCGTTCGCGATCGAGTAGGTGAACGGCATCAGCAGCGCGGTCAGCGCGGCCGGCACCACTTCGGTCGCGTCGTCCCACGGCAGGTCGACCAGTTCGCGCAGCATCAGGCACGACACATACAGCAGCGCGGGCGCGGTCGCATACGGCGGCACCACTTCGGCGAGCGGCGCGAAAAACAGCGCCGCGACGAACAACAGGGCGACCGTGATCGCGGTCGCGCCGGTACGGCCGCCGGCCTGCACGCCCGACGCGCTTTCGATATACGCGGTCGTCGACGACGTGCCGAGCATCGAGCCAGCCAGAATCGAGGTGCTGTCGGCGAGCAGCGCGCGATTCAGCCGATGCATCTTGCCTTCGACGAGCAGCCCCGCGCGGTTCGCGACACCCATCAGCGTGCCGGTCGCATCGAACAGCTCGACGAGGAAGAACACCAGTACGACGTTCAGAATCCCGCTCGACAGCGCGGTGCGGATATCGAGCTTGAACAGCGTCGGTGCGATCGACGGCGGCATCGACAAGACGCCGTGAAACTGGTTGCCGCCAAAGAAAAAGCTCAGGATCGTCACGCCGACGATACCGATCAGGATCGCCCCGCGCACGCGCAGATGATCGAGCGTGACGATGCCGAAGAAGCCGATCGCCGCGAGCACGACGTGCGCGTCATGCAGATTGCCGAGCGTGACGAGCGTGGCCGGATTGCCGACCACGATGCCCGCCGACTTCAGCGAAATGATCGCGAGAAAGAGGCCGATACCGCCGGTGATCGCGATCCGGATCGAATGCGGGATGCCCTTGACGATCACCTCGCGCACGCGGAACAGCGTGACGATCAGGAACAGGCAGCCGGAGATGAACACCGCGCCGAGCGCGGCCTCCCACGTGTAGCCCATGCCCTTGACGACCGTGTACGCGAAGTACGCGTTCAGGCCCATGCCGGGCGCGAGCGCGATCGGGTAGTTCGCGTAAAGCCCCATGATCAGCGACGCGAGCGCGGACACGATGCAGGTCGCGACGAACACCGCGCTCTTCGGCATGCCGGCGTCGCCGAGAATCGCCGGGTTCACGAAGATGATGTAGGCCATCGTCAGGAAGGTGGTCACGCCGGCTAGCACTTCGGTGCGCAGGTTGGTGTCGACGGCGTCGAAGCCGAAGTAGCGTTTGATCGAGTCCATGGGGCGGGTTTCTCTTTCGTCGTTCGGAAAGTGTTTTTGTGATTGAGGCAGTCTCCGCGCGGCCCCGGCAAAACAGGCCGCGCGGCGGTGTTACGGCGGAATTGTAAACACCAACGGCGGCGCCCCCTCGCTTGCGGCTGCCCCGGCAGGCCTGCCGGGCCCGTCAGGCGGGCGGTTTGCCGGGCGACTGTGACGCCGGCACATCACCGCGCGGCGCATGACGCGCGAGCCAGCGATCGAGTTCGCCAGCAAACGTCTTGCCATCCCGCGCGCTGAAGGCGGACGGACCGCCCGTGTCGACGCCGCTCGCGCGCAACTGGTCGAGCATCGAGCGCATGCGCAGCCGTTCTTCGATCGTGCCGGGCGTGAACCAGTTGCCGCGCGGATCGAGCGCGTGGGCATTTTTTGCCAGCACGGCGGCGGCGAGCGGGATGTCGCCGGTGATCACGAGGTCGCCCGCGACGACCCGCTCGACGATCAGCTGATCGGCGGCGTCGAAGCCGGCCGGCACCTGGATCGCGCGGATCAGCGGCGACGGCGGCACGCGCAGGAACGCGTTGGCGACCAGCGTCAGCGGCATGCCGGTGCGGCGCGCCGCGCGATAAAGCATGTCCTTGACGACGGCCGGGCAGGCGTCGGCATCGACCCAGATTGGCATGGTGCGGGTTCCGGCTAGGTGCGGCTGGTTTGCGGCGTGGGGGGTGGAAGGACGGGATGATACCTTGCCGCGACGCAAAGGGCTTCCCTGCCGCCCGCGGCGGGCGGCATTCAGGCTGCGGGTGCGGCAGCGACTGCTTTTACTGCACTGTCGTCGGTTCGAGGCCTTGCCGTTCGGCGCGGCGTTGCGCGACGATCCGGCCGGCTTCCTGCGCGTTCTCCGGATAGTTGACCCAGTCGTTCGGATCGTAGCCGGCGGCAAGCCATTCGATGAGTTCGGCGCGGACCTGGGCGCGCGTTTTCGGCGCCGACGGGTCGTTGGGCTGCATCACCGTTTGCGCGTAGACGGTGCTGATACTTACGGCGGCCAACAGCGTGCCGAGTCCAATGCGGGAGAACAGATTCATGGCGGGCTCCTGCGGAGCGGAAAAACAGCCGGGCCTGGTCATTTTTCGGTGCGCGCCGGGTAAAGCAGTAGAAAGCGGCGCACCATTTCTGCCGGCGGATCGAACCCGCCGCGAGCCGAGTTCCCCACGGAGCGCAAGCAACGCGGAAGCGGGCGGGTTTGGCTAAAACTTCAAAATTTCGGCGCTAGTCGATGCCAAATGGGCGTCCTGACAAGATCTCGTCCTATCACGCCGAGGGCTTGCCGAACCGTTCCATCACCGCGCTCACCAGGTCGATCGGCAGCGGAAACACGATCGTCGAGTTCTTGTCGGCGGCAATCGTCGTCAGCGTCTGCAGATAGCGCAGCTGCATCGCCTGGGGTTGGCGCGCGAGCGTCTGCGCCGCTTCGAGCAGCTGCCGCGACGCCTGCAACTCGCCTTCCGCGTGAATCACCTTCGCGCGCCGTTCGCGCTCGGCCTCAGCCTGACGCGCGATCGCGCGGATCATCGTTTCGTTGATATCGACGTGCTTGATCTCGACGATCGACACCTTGATGCCCCACGCATCGGTTTGCGCGTCGAGCACCTTCTGGATGTCGGTGTTCAGCTGTTCGCGCTCGGACAGCAGCTGGTCGAGGTCGTGCTTGCCGAGCACCGCGCGCAGCGTCGTTTGCGACAGCTGGCTGGTCGCCTCGAAGTAGCGCGCGACCTGGATCACCGCCTTCTCCGGATCGACGACGCGGAAATACACGACCGCGTTGACCTTCACCGACACGTTGTCGCGCGTGATGACGTCCTGCGTCGGCACGTCGAACACGACGGTGCGCAGATCCATGCGCACCGCCTGCTGCACGATCGGAATGATCAGCACCAGCCCGGGCCCTTTGACCTTCCAGAAGCGGCCGAGCATGAACACGACGCCGCGTTCGTACTCGCGAAAAATCCGCACCGACGACGCGATCAGCACGGCCACCAGCAGGATCAGGATGCTGCCGAAGCCGAATGTGAAGCCGATCATGAGGGTTCTCCTTGTCCTTGTATTGGGGCGGCTGGCTTGACGGGCACCACGGTCAGCGTGAGGCCGTTGCGCGCCGTGACGCGTACGCTCTGCCCCGGCGCGGCCGGCGTCGTGCTCGACACGCGCCAGCGCTCGCCGTGCACGCGCGCCCAGCCGCCAAGCGGGCCGCTGGCCGAGTGTTCGGGTTCGGGCAGCAAGCCGCCGTCCAGCACCACGCCGACGCAGCCGATCAGCGCCTCCGAGCCTGTCACGACCGGCCGGCGCCGCGCGCGCAGCGCGAGCCGCGACACGCCGAGCACGAACGCGACGCTGAACACGACGACCGCGGCGATCAGCGGCAGCGGGATGCCGTAGCCGGGCACGTCGGTATCCATCAGCATCATGGCGCCGACCACGAACGCGACCACGCCGCCGAAACCGAGCGAGCCGAAGGTCGGCAGGAACGCTTCACCGATCAGAAAGGCGATGCCGAGAAAGATCAGCCCGAGGCCGACATAGCTGACGGGCAGCATCTGCATCGCGAACAGACCGAGCAGCAGGCTGATCGCGCCGACCACGCCGGGCAGCACGAAGCCCGGATTGGCGAATTCGAAGAACAGGCCGTACATGCCGAGCATCAGCAGAATCAGCGCGACGCTCGGATCGGTGATCACGGCGAGGAAGCGGCTGCGCCAGTCGGGTTCGAGCGTGATCAGCGGCGCATGCGCGGTCTGCAGCGTGACGCTGCCGGCGCTCGTGACGACTGTGCGGCCGTTCAGCTGGCGCAGCAGGTCGGGCACGTCGCGCGCGACGATATCGACGACATGCTGCGCGAGCGCCTCTTCATCGGACAGGCTGACCGCTTCGCGGACCGCGCGCTCGGCCCAGTCGGCGTTGCGCCCGCGCATCTGCGCGAGGCCGCGGATGTAGGCGGCGGCATCGTGGACCTGCTTGCGCAGTTCGGTCGATTGGGTGTCGAGCGGCAGCGCGCTGGCGGCTTCGGATGACGCGCCGGGCGACCCAGGCGCCGACGCGGACGCGGGCCCGGACGCGCCGCCCGGCAGCGTGCGCATGTCCGGCAGTCCCGGCGTGCCTGGGGTGCCCTGCGTTCCCGGTGTTCCGGGTGTTCCGGGTGTTCCTGGTGTGCCCGGCATTCCCGGCGGGCCGCCGGCGGGCGGCTCGTTACCGCCGATGCCCATCTGGATCGGCGTCGCGGCGCCGAGGTTGGTGCCCGGCGCCATCGCGGCGATATGGCTCGCATAGACGATGTAGGTGCCGGCGCTGGCGGCGCGCGCGCCGCTCGGCGCGATGAAGGTCGCGACCGGCACCGGCGACGCGAGGATCGCCTTGATGATCTGCCGCATCGACGTATCGAGGCCGCCGGGGGTATCGAGTTGCAGCACTGCGAGCTGCGCGTGCTGACTGGCCGCGCGCTGCAAGCCCCGCACGATGAAATCGGCGCTGGCCGGCCCGATTGCGCCGTTCACCGGAATCACCTCGACACTGTCGGCGGTTGCGGCGGCAACGTTGGCCACGCGCGCCGCATTGGCCGCTTGCAGCGGCGCCAGCGCTCCGCACGTCGCGAAGCCGAACGCGCAAAGCACGCCGAGCACGGCGATGCCGCGCATCAAACGGCCCGCGATGCCGCCGTGGATAAGCGGCGTGCGCGGACCGGACTGCCGGAGCGGGAGACGCGGAGTCGTGTTCATCGCTGACGGCCGTCGCGCCAGCCGGTGCGAACCGGCGGCGCGGGCCCATACCTCGATCAAGGCTGGCCGGTTGCCGCTTAAAGCTTAGTCCGATTCGGCGCGACGCGTGAGATCGAGCCCCGCGGCCCGGGCCGGCCGATAGTCGGTCGGGCGCATGCCGGTCCATTTGCGGAACGCGCGATGAAACGCGCTCGGCTCGGCGAAGCCGACGGCGTTCGCGATATCGGCGATCGTGCGCTGCGTTAGTTGCAGTTCGGCAATCGCGATGTCGCGCCGCAGCGCGTCCTTGATCGACTGATACGTGTGGCCCTCCTGCTTCAGATGCCGCCGCATCGTCGCCTCGGCAACGTGCAGTCGCGCGGCCATCTGATCGGCCGCGGGCCAGCCGGACATCGGCAGCGCGCGCAGCGCCTTGCGCACGCGCGCGGCGAGCGAACCCGGATTGCGGTACTTGACGATGAAGCTGCCCGGCGCATCGCGCAGAAACGGGCGCGCCGAGCGCGAAGTCTGAATCACTGGCAGTTCCAGAAACGCGGGATCGAGATCGACGTACGATTCGGGCTCGTCGAAATACATGTCTTCGCAGAACATCAGCCGGTATTCGTGCGCGGCCGGAGGCGCGGTGCAGCGAAAGCGCGCTTCGAGCAACGGAATGCGCCGGCCGACGAGCCAGCAGACAAGCCCGTACACGAGAATGAAATACGTCGCGTAAGCGAACATCGCCGGCTTGCGCTTGCCCGCGCGTTCGACGAACTTCAGGCGCACGCGCTCGGCGTCGGTGTCGATCGTCGCGCCGAGGTCGTCGAGCACCAGCCGCATGAAGCCGACCGCGCGCGCGAGCGCCTGCGCGCCGTTGCGCGCGCCGAGCGCCATCTGCGTCATCGCGATGAAGCTGCCGCTTTTCATCGGATGCGAGTCCTGGCCGAAGAACTCGTCGTCGAGCGCGCGCGCGATGCCGGCCCACAGCGCGCCGTATTGCGCCGACGACACGCGGCTTTTCGGCGACGCGAGCATCGGCGCGGCAATGCCGGCTGCTTCGGCGAACGCTTCAGCATCGAGCCCGCGCGCCGTCGCGAGCGCGAGCGTTTCCTCGACGAGACTGACGGAGATCGTGCCTTTGTCGCTTTTCATCGGAATTCGGTTTTTCTGGCAAAAGCGCTCAGCATCGGTTGGCTCGTGGTTCGCGAAGCCCCTGAAATGACGAGGCCCGATGCACGCGCATGGTAGCAGTATGGCAAAAGCGCTCAGCAAATGTGAGCGCAGCGAGCATCGAGTGGCGCGAGCCGCTTGCCTACACTTGCCGCATCACCGAGATCGCCAGCACGGCCGTCAGCACCCACGAGGACGCAGTCATGGACAGCTTCTACACCGACGAACAACGGATGATCCGCGACGCCGCGCGCGACTTCGCGACCGACTGTCTCGCGCCGCACGCGGCGCAATGGGATCGCGACGCGCAGTTGCCGGCCGAGGTCGTCGCGCAGATGGGCGAGCTCGGTTTTCTGGGCATGATGGTGCCGGCCGAGTGGGGCGGCTCCTACACCGACTACGTCGCGTACGCGCTCGCGCTCGAAGAGATCGCGGCGGGCTGCGCCGCCTGCGCGACGCTGATGAGTGTGCACAACTCGGTCGGCTGCGCGCCGATCCTGAACTTCGGCAGCGCCGCGCAGAAGGACCGCTATCTGCGCGACCTTGCCACTGGCTGCACGATCGGCGCGTTCTGCCTGACCGAGCCGCAGGCAGGCTCCGAGGCGAACAATCTGCGCACCCGCGCGCAGCTGCACGACGGGCAGTGGGTTCTGAACGGCAGCAAGCAGTTCGTGACCAACGGCGCGCGCGCCGGGCTCGCAATCGTGTTTGCGGTCACCGATCCCGAGCGCGGCAAGCGCGGCCTGTCGGCCTTCATCGTACCGACCGCGACGCCGGGCTTCGAGGTCGGCCGGCCGGAACACAAGCTCGGCATTCGCGCGTCCGACACCTGTCCGATCTCGCTCGATCACTGCGCGGTGCCCGAGGCCAATCTGCTCGGCGAACCGGGCGAGGGTCTGCGCATTGCGCTGTCGAATCTCGAAGGCGGGCGCATCGGCATCGCCGCGCAGGCGGTCGGCATCGCCCGAGCCGCGTTCGATGCCGCGCGCCGCTATGCGAGCGAGCGTGAACAGTTCGGCAAGCCGCTGAAGGACCATCAGACCATCGCCAACATGCTCGCCGACATGGCGACGCGGCTGAACGCCGCGCGCCTGCTCGTGCATCACGCGGCGCGGCTGCGCTCGGCGGGGCGGCCGTGTCTGTCGGAGGCGTCGCAGGCGAAGCTGTTCGCGTCGGAGCTGGCCGAGCAGATCTGCTCGAACGCGATCCAGATTCATGGCGGCTACGGCTATCTGGAGGACTATGCGGTGGAGCGTCACTATCGCGATGCACGCATCACGCAGATTTACGAAGGGACGAGCGAAGTGCAGCGGATGGTGATCGCGCGCCATGTTTGAGGGCGGCGTTTGAGCGCACAATAGCCTGGCTGCGAATGCTTCGTTGAGCGTCGCGGCGGCAAAAACCAGAGGCAAAAAAACCGAGCGCGCCCTGCGCCGAACAGGAGACGACGATGACAGCAGCGAAAGCCTTTCTCGAAGCGCGCGATCTGCTAGTGCGCCATCGCACCGACTACGAGCGCGCGTACCGCGAATTCACCTGGCCGGCGCTCGACGAGTTCAATTGGGCGCTCGACTACTTCGACGCGATCGCGCGCAACAACGACAACCCCGCGCTGTGGATCGTCGACGATCCTTCCAGCGACGGCCTGCGCCTGTCGTACGCGCAGATGTCGGAGCGCTCGTCGCGGATGGCGAACTTTCTGCGCGGCGCGGGCGTCGGTCGAGGCGACCGTGTGCTGCTGATGCTGCCGAACCGCGTCGAGCTATGGGACGTGATGCTCGCCGCGATGAAGCTCGGCGCGATCGTGCTGCCCGCCACCACGCAGCTATCGGCCGACGACGTGCGCGACCGCGTGCAGATCGGCGGCGCGAAGTTCGCCGTGGTCGACAGCGCGGAGCTGGGCAAATTCGATGCGCTCGAAGTGCCGCTCACGCGCTTCTCGGTCGGCGCCCCGCGCGACGGCTGGATCGATGTCGCCGCCGCGTACGAGGCGGCGCCGGATCTCACGCCGGACGGCGTCACCCACGCCAGCGATCCGATGCTGCTGTACTTCACGTCCGGCACCACGTCGAAGCCGAAGCTCGTCGAGCATACACATCAGAGCTATCCGGTCGGGCATCTGTCGACGATGTACTGGATCGGCCTGCAACCCGGCGACATCCATTGGAACATCAGCTCGCCGGGCTGGGCCAAGCACGCATGGAGCTGCTTCTTCGCGCCGTGGAACGCGCAGGCCTGCGTGTTCGTGTTCAATGTCCCGCGCTTCGTGCCCAAAGACACACTCGCCGCGCTCGTGCGCTTCAACGTGACCACGCTGTGCGCGCCGCCGACCGTCTGGCGCATGCTCGTGCAGGAGCCGCTCGGCGACTATCCGGTGAAGCTGCGCGAGATCGTCGGCGCGGGCGAGCCGCTGAATCCGGAGGTCATCGAGCGCGTCAAGCACGCGTGGGACATCACGATCCGCGACGGCTACGGTCAGACCGAGACGACCTGCCAGATCGGCAATTCGCCGGGCCAGCCGGTCGTGGCCGGCTCGATGGGGCGTCCGCTGCCCGGCTACCGCGTCGAACTGCTCGATGCCGACGACCAACCCGTGACCGAAGGCGAAATCGCGCTGCCGCTCGCCGAACGGCCGCTCGGCCTGATGACCGGTTACGCGAACAATGCTAACGCGACCGCCCAGGCGATGCGCAACGGCTTCTATCGCACGTCGGATGTCGCGCTGCGTCGCGACGACGGCTACTACGTGTACGTCGGCCGCTCGGACGATGTGTTCAAGTCGTCCGACTATCGCCTGAGTCCGTTCGAACTCGAAAGCGTGCTGATCGAACACGAGGCGATCGGCGAGGCGGCCGTCGTGCCGAGCGCGGACGCGTTGCGCCTGTCGGTGCCGAAGGCGTTCGTCACCGTGCGTCAGGGCTATGAAGCCGGTCCCGAACTCGCGCGCGCGGTGTTCGCGTTCTCGCGCGAAAAACTCGCACCGTACAAGCGGATTCGTCGTCTGCAATTCAGCGAACTGCCGAAGACGATCTCCGGCAAGATCCGCCGCGTCGAGTTGCGGCGCCGCGAAATGGAGCGCACGGCCGAGCCCGCGCGTCTGCCCGACGAGTACTGGGAGGAGGATTTTCCCGACTTGCGTTGACTGCCTTTATTCCTCGCTATTGCTGGTTTTCCCGCACCGGTTTGAATCGCACGTGTTGAATTCGAGCTTCGGATTCGACGCGTCGGGGCACCGTTTTTTCTTCCCTATCGCTGTCCGGCCGCCGCGCGGCCATCGCACAGGAGTTTCAGCATGAGCACCCTTGCTTCGAACGAGACCAGCCGCGACGTTGCCGGCGCCGTGGCCACCGTCAAACTGCTGATCAACGGCGAGTTCGTCGAATCGAAGACGACCGAGTGGCGCGACGTCGTGAACCCGGCCACCCAGGCGGTCCTCGCCCGCGTGCCGTTCGCGACCGTCGCGGAAGTCGACGCGGCGGTGCGCAGCGCGCACGCCGCGTTCAAAACGTGGAAGGACACGCCGATCGGCGCGCGCATGCGCATCATGCTGAAGTACCAGGCGCTGATTCGCGAGCATATGCCGCGCATCGCGAAGACGCTGTCGGCCGAGCAGGGCAAGACGATTCCCGATGCCGAGGGCGACATCTTTCGCGGCCTGGAAGTCGTCGAGCACGCGTGTTCGATCGGCACCTTGCAGCAGGGTGAATTCGCCGAGAACGTCGCTGGTGGCGTGGACACCTACACGCTGCGTCAGCCGCTCGGCGTGTGCGCCGGCATCACGCCGTTCAATTTCCCCGCGATGATCCCGCTGTGGATGTTCCCGATGGCGCTCGTGTGCGGCAACACCTTCGTGCTGAAGCCATCCGAGCAGGACCCGCTGTCGACGATGCAGCTCGTCGAACTCGCGCTCGAAGCCGGGCGTGCCGAAGGGCGTGCTGAACGTCGTGCACGGCGGCAAGGAAGTGGTCGATGCGCTGTGCACGCATGAGCTGGTAAAGGCGATTTCGTTCGTGGGCTCGACGGCGGTCGGCACGCACGTCTATCGCCTCGGCAGCGAACACGGTAAGCGCGTGCAAGCGATGATGGGCGCGAAGAACCACGCGGTCGTGCTGCCCGACGCGAATCGCGAACAGACGCTCAACGCGCTCGCGGGCGCCGCGTTCGGCGCGGCCGGGCAGCGCTGCATGGCGACTTCGGTGGCGGTGCTGGTCGGCGCCGCGCGCGAGTGGCTGCCCGAGCTGGTTGCGAAGGCGAAGACGCTGAAGGTCAATGCGGGTCACGAGCCGGGCACCGATGTCGGGCCGGTCGTCTCGCGCGCGGCGAAAGAGCGCATTCTCGGATTGATCGACGCCGGCGTGAAGGAGGGCGCGACACTCGCGCTCGACGGCCGCGACGTGAGCGTGCGGGGCTATGAGCAGGGCAACTTCATCGGCCCGACGGTATTCAGCGACGTCACGACCGACATGGAAATCTACCGCACCGAAATCTTCGGACCGGTGCTTGCGGTCGTCAACGTCGCGACGCTCGACGATGCGATCGCGCTCGTCAACGCGAACCCGTTCGGCAATGGCGTGGGCCTCTTTACGCAAAGCGGCGCGGCGGCGCGCAAGTTCCAGAGCGAGATCGATATCGGCCAGGTCGGCATCAACATTCCGATTCCGGTGCCGGTGCCGTTTTTCAGCTTCACCGGTTCGCGCGGCTCGAAACTCGGCGATCTCGGTCCGTACGGCAAGCAGGTCGTGCAGTTCTACACGCAGACGAAGACGGTCACCGCGCGCTGGTTCGACGACGACACCGTTAACGACGGCGTCAACACGACGATCCGCCTGCATTGAACGCATTGAACGCATTGAACGCACATACGGAGACGACACCATGAAAATAGCCTTTATCGGACTCGGCAACATGGGCGCGCCGATGGCGCTGAACCTGCTGAAGGCGGGCCAGGCGCTCAACGTGTTCGACCTCAGCGCGCAGGCCGTGCGCATGCTCGTCGACGCGGGCGCGCAAGCGGCCGGCTCGCCGAAGGCGGCCGCGAGCGACGTCGAATGCGTGATCACGATGCTGCCCGCCGCGGCTCACGTGCGCAGCGTGCTCGTCGCGGACGACGGCATCCTCGCCGGCATCGCGCCGGGCGTGCCGATCATCGATTCGAGCACCATCGATCCCGCCAGCGTGAAGGCGTTTGCCGAACTCGCCGCGGCACATGGCAACAGCTTCGTCGATGCGCCGGTCTCGGGTGGCACCGGCGGCGCGGCCGCGGGGACGCTGACCTTCATGGTCGGCGGCAGCGCGAGCGCATACGAGCAGGTGAAACCCGTTCTGCTGGCGATGGGAAAAAACATCGTCCATTGCGGCGATACCGGCACCGGCCAGGTCGCGAAGATCTGCAACAACCTCGTGCTCGGCATCTCGATGGCGGGCGTCGCGGAGGCGATGTCGCTCGGCGAGGCGCTCGGTATCGACACGAAGGTGCTCGGCAGCATCATCAACACGTCGACCGGGCGTTGCTGGAGTTCGGACACGTATAACCCGATGCCGGGCGTGATCGAAACCGCGCCTTCGTCGCGCGGCTATACCGGCGGCTTCGGCACCGACCTGATGCTGAAGGACCTCGGCCTCGCCACCGATGCCGCGCGCGGCGTGCGTCAACCGGTCTATCTCGGCGCGCTCGCGCAGCAGCTTTATCAAACGATGAGCACGAACGGCGCGGGACGTCTGGACTTTTCGGCGGTGATCAAGCTGTATCGCTCGCGAGAGCGCGGCGGTGACGGCCAGGGAGGCGCGCAATGATCGAGCTCGATCACGCGCACGACGGCGCCGTTGCGTTGATCACGTTGAAACGGCCGCCCGCGAACGCCTTCACGCCCGACGGCCTGCTGCAATTGCAGCGCACCGTCGAGCAGTTGAACGCCGATGCGCGCGTGCGCGCGCTGGTGATCACCGGCGACGGCCCGAAGTTCTTCAGCGCGGGCGCCGATCTGAACACGTTCGCCGACGGCGATCGGGAAGTCGCGCGCACCGCGGCGGCGCGCTTCGGCGCGGCGTTCGAAACGCTGCAGAATGCGCGGCCTGTCGTGATCGCGGCGCTCAACGGCTTCGCGATGGGCGGCGGTCTCGAATGCGCGCTCGCGTGCGATATCCGCATCGCCGAGCAGCATGCGGTGCTGGCGCTGCCCGAGACCGCGGTCGGCCTGCTGCCTTGCGGCTGCGGCACGCAGACGCTGCCGTGGCTCGTCGGTGAAGGCTGGGCCAAGCGGATGATTCTGACCGGCGAGCGCGTCGATGCGGCGAGCGCGCTGCGCATCGGTCTAGTCGAAGAAGTGGTGGAGCGCGGCGCCGCGCGTGAAGCCGCGCTGAAGATGGCGCAGCGCGTCACCGGTTTGAGCCCCCAGGCGGTCAGCTTCAGCAAGGAGCTGATCCATCAGGCGCGGCATGGCGTGCCGCGCGCCGCCGCGCTCGCGCTCGAACGCGAGCGTTTCGTCGATCTGTTCGATGGCGCGGATCAGCGCGAGGGCGTCAACGCGTTCCTCGAAAAACGCGCGCCGCGCTGGCAGACGAGCCATGCACCACGGGAGACGCAGCGATGAGCACATTGCAAAGCGTTGTGGTCGAAACGCGCGACGCGTCGAATTCGCAGGCCGAAGCGGACGTGCTGTTTCGCATCGTCAACCGCGTGGCGATCATCACGCTGAACCGGCCTGCCGCGCTCAACGCACTGTCGCACGCGATGGTGCGCGAGCTCGCAGTGCTGGTCGAGCATTGCCGCACCGATGCCGGGATCGTCGCGCTGGTGCTGAAGGGCGCTGGCGACAAGGGCTTTTGCGCGGGCGGCGACGTGCGCGAGGTGCATCGGCTCGCAACTCAGGGCGATCCGCGCTGGCTCGCGTTCTTCGTCGACGAATACCGGCTCGACTACGCGTTGCATATGTTTCCGAAGCCGGTGGTCGCACTGCTCGACGGCATCGCGATGGGCGGCGGCATGGGCCTCGGCCAGGCGGCGCGGCTGCGCATCGTGACCGAGCGCAGCCGCATCGCGATGCCGGAAACACGCATCGGCTTCGTTCCCGATGTCGGCGCAAGCCATTTTCTGAGCGTGATGCCGGCCGAGCTTGCGCTGTATGTCGGGCTGACTGGCGCGACGCTAGCGGGCGCCGACGCGATGCGCCTGCAACTGGCCGACCTGTGCGTGCCGGCCGACTGGCTGGCGAGCTTCGAGGAGCGGTTGCAGCGCATGCCGCACGACACGTCGGACACCGGGCGTATCGACGCGCTGCGCGCCGTATTCGAGCCGCCGTGCAATATCGTGCCGCACGCGCCGCTCGGCGTGCTGACGCAACTGATACTGCGCCACTTCGACCGGCGCTCGGGCGTCGAGCGCATCGTCGCGACGCTGCGTCAGGATCTCGAACGCGAACCGCCGCGCGAGGTGCGGCAATGGCTGCAAGCGACCTTCGACGCACTGAGCGCCCATTCGCCGACGATGCTGCACGTGACGCGCGAAGCGCTGCTGCGCGGCCGGCAGATGACGCTCGCCGAATGCTTCCGGATGGAGCTCGGCATCGTGAAGCGCTCGATCAAGGAAGGCGATTTCCGCGAGGGCGTGCGCGCGCAACTGATCGACAAGGACCGCCGGCCGCGCTGGTCGCCGGCGACGCTCGCCGAGGTGCAACCCGAGCGCGTGCGGCATTTCCTGAGCTCGCCGTGGCAAGGCGACGCTCATCCGCTGGCGGGGCTGGGCGCGGATCATGGCGACTGACTTGTGCGGCATCGCGCATGCCGCATGGTGAGCGGCGAGCGGGGCCCGGCGTCCGCGCGCCAGCCTGGAGCGCCAGCGGCCTTAGCTCTGCCTGGCATCACGGCTCCGGACGTCCCACCCGTCAGCCGCCCGGCGCCGATTGTGGTCTGGCGCACACAGACCGCGCGCGCTAATTGACATCCACCTGGGCGCAATCTTAGATGGAGAGTTCAGCCCCGTCCCGACTGGCATAGCCTGCTCACAGCCCTCATCACGGGCGCTCTTCCGACCTACGGTGCGTTCAAACGTCACCGTTTCCGCATTCTCGTGCTCTTGATCGGATCAGGAGGCAATGCGTATGGAAAAGCCGTCAGATGAGAATCGCCGCTCCAAAAGCTTCGGCGACAAACCCGATTCCCGCGTCGAGCAGGGCCCCAGTGCAACAAAGCTCGTCCTCACTGCGCTAGGCGGCATGGTGGTGGTGGCGGGCAGCATCGTCTACTGGGTACTCACCTTTTCGCATCGCGTGCCGGGTGCGAATTGCTTTCCTCCCGGCATCGAGTGCTTTAACAAGGTCGTCGCGGTGATGAAGGAAGTCAGCGACGCGGAGCGCGCCACCAGCATAGGCGAGAGCTGGCTGCTCGCATTGCTGGTCACGGCCTTCACGTTCCTGGTTTTCTACGTGCACATTTGCCGTGGCGAGGAAGAGCGGGCTCGGACGATCGCGGAGCGTGAATTCGAAGAGCGCAAACGCATCGCGGAAGAGGAAGGGGAACCCGCGCCCGCAAGCATCTCCCGTTCGAAGGGGGGAATCGGCAGGCTGCGAAAGTGGTTCGTGTCGCGCTGGTGGATTCCCGTGTTCTGCTATTTCCCCGCGGTACTGCTGTTCGGCGGAGAAATATGGGAGGGCTATACCGATGCGGTCGTACTCGCGTTGGCGCTCGCCGCGATCTATGTGGCCGCCGAACACTATTCCGCGCTCGAGCAGCAGCGCAAGCTCGTCGATGAGCAGGAAGCGGTGCTCGAGACCATCCGCAAGGAACTCAGCGACAAGGTGGCCAGTATCGATAACGCGATGGGAACCCGCTACGGTCTTCGCGTGATTTACGACGCTTATCGCGACCCAAACCGCGACCAGTCCCGCGCGGATGAGAGAAAGCGTTCGCAGCCGGGTGGGGCGCATCAGGCCCAAGGCGGCGCGGCGAACGTTCACGAGTCGGAGAAAGGCATTTTCTCGATCTATCGTTTCTTCGATATCGACAAGCAATGGTGGGCGCGCGAGTCGTGGGACGAGTATTGCAACAGCCCTGCGGCGACGCTGTATCGGACCTTGAAGGAAGGCGCGCGCACGAAGATGACGCTGGTGACGCCGCTCGAATATCCCGAGTTCCACGACGAATCGATGCAGGACAAGGCACTCTTCTTCGGCAAGTTCATCGGCCTCGTATGGCATTACGTCGTGTTGTGGCACGTCCGGCGCGCGCTCGAGGGCGACTCGAAAGAGCTCGTGTGCGAACACAAGATCCGCATTGCGCAGACCTCGCTGTGGCTGCATGTGGTCGACCGGACCGTCTATCAGATTCTCGGCGACGATCGCGGCAGGGACGTCAAGGTGCGCAACCTGACGCATGACATGGATGAGATCTCGGTATCGCTCGCACGCTGGGCCAAGCGCGAAATTCAAACGCTGGCCGCGCGTGGCCCGACCGCCGAGGAGTACATCTGCACCTGCCTGACCGACGCCCATCAGGCCATACCCGCGGACGGCGCCGCCACCTTCGGACAGAACGAGGATCACATACTCGACAGACTCGGATTCAAGGAGTGGGCGAACGAGGGCGACGCGCCGTCGGGCATTCGCAAGAAAGTACTGGCGGCACGCTGCAAGGGCTTGATCCGGTATGCCGTGGCGATCATCGCCGCGTCCGAGCCGACGCAGACGGCGACGATCGACGGCCAACACGATCCGTCGATCAAAGAGATCGCAGCGGAGGTTGAATGATGAGTACTTCCATCGATGCGATGCTGGCCGACCTGGAGATCATCAGCGACCTGGTGATGTCCATCGTGGTGCCGACAAAAACCACGGACCGCTCGAATTTCACGACGCCGATTTCATTGATGGTCAGGCATCATCTGGTCGGCGGGCAGTCGCCGCTTGCCGATCGCGACGTGCGCGCTCTCGTCGACCGGCTCAAGGCCTGCGCCAGCGCGCTGTGCAAGGTCGGTTCGGGCAAGAAGCTGCTCGCCGACCCGCAGTTGATGCGGGGCATTCCGGCAGCGCCTTATCAGGCGAATCAGTTCTATGTCGAGTTGCTGACCGCGGTGTCGCTGGGTCTTTACTTCCTCGGCGTGCCGATCGGCGAGCCGTGGGATCTGGTGCAGACCTGGGCCGACGAAGAGGGCGGCGGACTGCCGAACGGCATCTGCGTGGCGAAGGCGATCGGCGATATCGTGCGCTCGTCGCGCAAGTGGCATCCTTCGTTGCCGGCGCAAGCCGATGCGAACGAGCGCGCCAAACGCCGGGCGTCGACGGATCTGATCGTCCATTCGTTCCTGCCGATGATCCTGTTTCGCGATCTGATCCTGTGGGGCGGCGGACAACCGGAACCGGAGAATTCAGGGCTGCCGGACCATCCGTCGATTCGCAGCCAGACGGCGATCGGACCCAGCGAAGGTGACGAGTCGGATGAAAGGTCTTTGCTCGTACCGTCGATCCATGCGTTGGGGCGCTGTTACGAAGTGTTTCAACTACAACTTTACCTGAGGGCCGGTTATCCGATTTACTATGCCGTGCCAGAGGACATTCTGAAAGCCGAAATCTTGCGGTCTTGCGCGAAGGGAAAATCCACCGCGGAGTGCTGGGAAGAAATGTGCACTTTTCTGCGGGACAAGATCTTCCGTGGCAAGCTGCCGGAGGCCGGCAATCTGCAGAAGCAGTGCGTCTATGTGATCGACCGGACCAAGCCTCCCGCGTGCTTCATCAATCACGATGCGGGGCTGCTGACCTTCGAGGGCATCGATCTCGATGTGGGCAGCCGGGAACTGCCGTTACCGGCGAGCTACATGCTCGACGAACGCAGGGAGCGCTACCGCAAGCGAGTGCTTTCGTTCAAGCCCGCGGATGACGATGCCGCGCTGCGGAACCTTTTGAATGGCGCAAAGAACAAGGAACTATTCCAGCATATCTTTCACGGCCCGAAAGGCGATCATCCTGAACCGGCTCAAGGCAAGGATGCCGCCAGCGACGCCGCGAAGGGCACCGTCACGGTCAAGTGACGAAGTGCGGCGCATGAGTATCGGGAACGTCGCATGCTAGGAATTTTCAGGTTGCTCCGACGCGGATCGTTTCGTCAGAAGGGATCCGCGCCATCACGAGGCGCGTCGCGCCGTACGTTGGCTGTTTCGTTGCAACGCCAGAGGCAACTCCACAGTCAAACCTAGCAGGAAGGCACCATGGACAGGAATCGAGAAGAAGGTACAGCGAAGGAGCTCAAGGGCTCCGTCAAGGAAGCGATTGGCAAGGTCACCGGCAATCGCGCGAAGCAGGCCGAAGGAGCGGCCGAGAAGATCGCCGGCAGAATCCAGGCGAGGATCGCCGAAGAAGCCCAGGAGGAACGTGAGCGCGTGAAGAGCTAGCGCGTCGCGGTTTCGCGTACCCCAGCGTTACCTATCCGGACTGCCCGGTTTCGGGCGCATCAAAGTCAGGCACGCGATTCGTGCACTGACGCACCACGTGCGTAGCGCCTCGCACGCCGTCGGTGCTCGTCGCGTCGCGCCCTCGCGGCGCGGTATTCGACACACGTATCGTGTAAATTTCTGTTACGGTCCAGAGTCGGCCGGCGCATTCCTTGCGTCGGTACCGCATCGCTCATTCGAGGACGCTTCATGCTGGGATTCGACGTCGGCGCGGCCAGGAAGGTCTGGACCGCGTCTCTGCTCGCGCTGCTGTTTTTCGTCATCTATGTCGCGTCGACGACGGTGCTCGTCATCGTGTTCGCGGTGTTCTTCAGCTATCTGATCTACCCGATGGTCGCGCTGGTCGAACGCGTGAGGCCGCGCCGCGTGCCGCGCGTGATGTCGATCGCGGTCGTGTTCGTCGTCGTGGTTGCGCTGCTCGCGGTGGTCGGCTCGGTGTTCGGCGTGGAATTGCAGGATCAGGCGACGCGCCTCTTTTCGCAATTGCCCGGGCTGCTACGCACCGACGTACCGAACCGTTTGCCGTTGCCGCATTTTCTCGAACCGCTGCGCGAGCGGATCGTCGATTTCCTGCGCAGCCAGATCGAGACCGGCTCCGACAAGGCCGTGCCGTTGGCGCGCAGCCTCGGGCTCGGGGTCGTGCATGCGGCGAGCAACCTGATCTATCTGGTGCTGATACCGATCCTGAGCTTCCTGCTGATCAAGGACGGCGAACGGATGCGCGACGCGTTTCTCGCGTTGCTGAACCGGCGGCATCGCGTGCTGTGGAACGAGATCGTCGACGATGTGAACGTGCTGCTGTCGAAGTACGTGCGCGCGCTGCTGTTCCTGTCGCTCGCCACGCTGTTTTGCTACGGCATCGCGTTCTCGCTGCTTGGCGTGCCGTATGCGTTTCTGCTCGCGGTCAGCGCGGGGCTGCTCGAATTCGTGCCGTTCGCGGGGCCGCTGGCGGCAGTC
This sequence comes from Paraburkholderia sp. JPY465, assembly GCF_050436725.1. Classification (NCBI taxonomy): domain Bacteria; kingdom Pseudomonadati; phylum Pseudomonadota; class Betaproteobacteria; order Burkholderiales; family Burkholderiaceae; genus Paraburkholderia; species Paraburkholderia sp. JPY465. Next base: position 404,000 of record NZ_JBNDMT010000002.1, on the reverse strand, counting down.
GCGATCACGCTGGTGGTTGCGGTGTTCAGCGGCTATCCGCACCTGTTGTGGCTAGTGATTTTCATCGGCCTGTACCGGCTGTTCCAGGACTACGTGCTCAATCCGTATCTGATGAGCGAAGGCGTCGAGGTCAGTCCGTTTCTGGTGATCGTCGGACTGCTCGCGGGCGACCAGCTCGGCGGCGTCGCCGGGATCTTTCTCGCGGTGCCCGTGATCGCTACGCTAAAAATCGTGATTGGCCGCGCGCGCGTGTTTTACGCGGCGTCGCACGAGCAGGGCGAAGCCGCGCGGCGCGCGCTGACCGGCAGCACCGACGACGAGACGTAGCGCGCGGCCTTGCATCGTCAACCTTCTCCGGCGATGTGCGCTTCGAGGCCAGCAGCGCGAGGCATCGTCGCGCCAGCGTCGCTGGCCGGCGCCGCTTCGCGCGGCGCGGCCTTCACACGCGAGACCCACAACACCGCCGCACACGCGACCGCCACCGCGGTCCAGCCGACGGTTCCATACCCGGCGATGCGGCCATCGGCCGACGTGCTCAGCATCAGGCCACCGAGCCACGCGCCGGTGCCCGTGCCGAGCGCCTGCAGCGCGCTGTTCGCGCTCAGGAACGCACCGCGTCGGGCGGGCTCGGGGACCGTGGTCAGCAGCGCCTGCATCGGCACCATGCGGCCGTTCATCACCACGAGGAAGCACGGGAAGAACAGCAGGAGCGCATAGAACGGCAGGTCCGGCAGATGCGTGACGAACAGCACCGGCACGAACGACAGCAGCGCCGCGCAGCGGAACACGCGCTGCGTGCCGAAGCGGTCGGCGAGCCTGCCGACGAGCCGCGACGTGAAGAAGGTCGCCGCACCGCCGCCCATATACAGCCACGACAGCTGACGCGGCGCGACCCCGTGATTGGCGACCAGCATCGGCGAGATGAACGGAATCACCAGCATGTGCGCAATCATCATCACGAACGTCAGCGCGAACGCATTCAGATGCCGCGGGTTGCTCAGGAGCCTCCACAGCTCGGGCAGCACTTCCGCGAGCGGCGGCTGTCTGCGGCTCAGATGCGCGGCCAGCGACGGCACCTGCCGCGAGGCCGCGAACCACACCAGCAGCGACAACGCGACCAGCAGGAAGAACGGCGCGGCCCAGCCGAACTGCGCGCCGAGCATCACGCCGGCCGGCACGCCGGCGATCGCCGCGAGCGAGAACGCGGTCATGATCGTGCCGGTCGCGGCGCCGCGCCGTTGCAGCGGGATCACGTCGCCGACGATCGCCATGATCACGGAGCCGAGCACGCCGCCCGTGATGCCGGCGAATGCGCGCGCGGCGAGCAGCAGCGCGAAACTCGAAGCGAGCGCGCACGCAAGGTTCGACAGCACGAACAGCGCGTAGATGGCGAGCAGCAGACGGCGGCGGTCGAAGCGGTCGATATAGGTCGCCGCGAACAGACCCGACAGCCCCGAGCACCACGAATACGCGGACACCGCCGTCGCGAACGCGGCCGGCGCGATCTGGAACGCGCTCATGATCTGCGGGCCGAGCGGCATCATCACCATGAAGTCCATGATGATGGTGAACTGCGTGAGCGCGAGCACCCACAGCAAATGGCGTTCGTGCCGTGCAGTGATTGAGTACATCGGTTGATTTCCCTTTGTTGTTGTTCGAAGTACGCCGCTGATGCCGCGCGCGACGCGAGCAGGAGCTCAGTCGTCGATCGTTTCGTGGACCGCGACCGCACCCTGTTTCCAGTAGCTGGCCGCGCGAATCCGCGCTTTGTCGACGCCGCGCTCGCCGCACAGATGCTGACGCACCGCGCGGATCGCCGCCGCCTCGCCGGCGGCCCACACGTAGCCTTCGCCGTTCTCCGGCAGCCAGGTATCGCGCACCGCGTGCAACAGCGCTTCGCCGCGCGTGCCGGTCTGCGTGTCGGCTTCGCTGCGATAGCACCAGACGAGGTGCAGCTCGGCTTCAGTCGTGAACTCGATGCGCGCGGACGGATCGGCGACCTCGATTACCGCGGCGACGCGCGTGCCGGCCGGCAACTCTTCGAGACGTCGTGCGATCGCGGGCAGCGCGGTGTCGTCGCCGATCAGCAGATGCCAGTCGAAGCCGGTCGGAATCACCAGCGAGCCGCGCGGGCCGCCGACGCCCAGATACTGGCCTACCTGCGCCTGCGCGGCCCATATCGCCGCGGGGCCTGCGTCGTGCAGCGCGAACTCGATGTCGAGCTCGCGGGCGTCGCGATCGAAACGGCGCGGCGTGAAATCGCGCGCGGTCGGCCGCTTGCCTTCGGGGAACACCGGGCCGTCGGGGCCGGCTTGCGGCAGCGTCGGTTTGTCGGCGCCGGGTTCGGGGAAAAACACCTTGATGTGGTCGTCGAACGACGCTGACACGAAGTCGTGCAGATCGTCGCCGGTCAAGGTCACGCGAATCAGGTGCGGCGTCAGCGCGCGCACCTGTTTGACCTGCAGCAGACGAAACTTCAACGGATGCCGCACGCGATGCACGGCGAGGTCGGGGCGAGTGAGTTGTTCTTGCATGAGCGTGGTGCTCCTGTTCGGTTTGGGAGGACGCGCGGGTTGTCTCGTGGACGAGCGCGCGTTGTCAGACGGTCGGCTCGCTGTCGTTGCCGGTCTTCGCTTTGTTGCCGTTGCCGCCGCCTTCGATTTCCCTGGCCGCGCTCATCAGGATCGCGGCGATGCGGCGCTGCTCGTCGGCCGGCGCGTTGTCGCGGCGCAGCAGCGCGTTCTTCAGCGTGCGGCGCGCTTCGTTCAGCTCCGGCACCCAGCCGCCTTCGCTGACGTCGGCCGGCTCTTCGCCGGCCAACGCGCGGCGCACCGAATCCATCTTGCGGGCGATATGCGAGAGCCGCGCGAACATCAGTTCGACGCGCTCGCGGTTCGCGGCCAGATATTCGCGGCCCGCATCGGCCAGCTCATAGCGCTTGCGGTTGCCTTCGAGCTGCACGGTGACGTAGCCGAGCTCTTCGAGATAGGTCAGTGCCGGATAGACCATGCCGGGGCTCGGGCTGTAGAAACCGTTCGAGCGGGTTTCGAGCGCCTTGATCAGTTCGTAGCCGTGACTCGGCTGCGTGTCGATCAGCGATAGCAGCAGCAGTTGCAGATCGTCGGAGCTGAATTTGCGGCCACGCGGGAAGCCATCGCCGTCGCCGCCGAAGCCGCCCGGGCCGCCGCCGAAACCACCGTATCCGCCCATGCCGCCGGGGCCGCCATGACCGCCGAAGCGCGAGCCGCGGCCGCCGAAGCGTTGCTCGTGATGATGGCCGAAGCCGTGAAGCAAAACGTGGAACAGGAAGCGGTGCCGAGGGTCGAGGGAAGCGCCGCGGCCGGCGACGTCGCCCGCATGCAGCGGCGGATGGCCGAAGCCCGCGTGACAACGGTTCTGCGCATCGCGCGGACCGGAAAAACGATGAGGATGACGCATCTGGGATGCCTCCCATAAATGTCGTAAGATGCATCGTAAGATATATATCTTAAGATAGTCTGTCAAATTATTTTTTATCTGCCACAGACCTATCGGGGCACAACAAAGTCTGCGGGAAGGCAAAAATTGCGTTTCGGGAACACCAAAGTTTCGGGAATCTCGAAACTCGGTCTACCACGCACAATTTTTCGCGAGCTTTGCTATCGAAGGAGGTGATTCTGATAGAACGACAATGACGCGCAGATTATGTGCACCGCGGAGCACAGGGCGCTTCTTCGTTTGTCCAAAATTTGGGGCCATGTTCAACCCGACCGGCTCGCATGTTTGAAGCGCCGGCTTTTGAAGGCGAAACGTAATATAAAACTTTCCAGACATTCCTAAAGTAAAACCCGGTTCTTGCCGTTATTCGTCACACAAAAGCGCGACTGCAACGACCGCGCGTAGTAGCCGATTGACCAAAGAGAACCCGCAACGACCGGTTGCGTGAACAGAAAAATGTTGACCAGCGTACGAAGTAGCAGCGCGGGCCACGGGGGCTCGCGTCGATATGGATTGCAAGTCAGGTTGATTGTCGCCGCGCTCACTGCCGTCCCCTACAGTTCTTATGCAGTTGGCATATCGGTTGATGGCGGAACTACAACCACTGTTTCAACCAGTGCAAATGGCCATCAAACTGTCAATATCGCGCCGGCGTTCGCGGGCGTTTCAAATAATACCTACACGAATTTCAGCGTAGACGCGGCAGGCGCCACGCTTAATAACGTGGGTATTAATGCCAGAACGATTGTCAATCAGGTAACAAGTACCAATCCCAGCATAATCAGCGGTCAAATCGATGTGCTTGGTTCGCGTGCCAACGTGATATTGGCGAATCCGAACGGCATTACGGTTAATGGTGGGTCTTTCGTCAACACGGGGCGCGTTGCGCTCACCACTGGACAGGTCAGTTTCAAGGACACCATTCCGATCGCGGGGCCTCCGGAGCGGGACATCTTGCTCGACACGAACACCGGGACCATCGTCGTCGGTCCGCAGGGACTGGCGAGTGCACTGATTGGGCTCGATCTGATCGCAAAGAACGTGCAGCTCATCGGGGCGCTCAGCAACAGCTTCTCGTCGCCGACCGCGTACGTGCGTGCCGTGGCAGGCAACAGCCATGTCTCCCTGAACACGGCAGTTTCGCCCAACGATAACTCTAACGACTGGCTTACGCTGAGTCCGACCATCAGCGCGGCCACGGCCAGTTCATTCGCGATCGACATCACCGCTGCGGGCAGCCTGGCGAGTGGCCGTGTGCAGCTGATCGTCACCGACAAGGGCCCAGGCGTGCGCAGCGCGGGGCCAATGAACGCGACCCTCGGCGATTTCACGCTGGCGTCGAACGGCTCGGTGCAGTTCCTGAACACTTCTCTCACGGCGGCGAACAACCTCGATCTGCAGGCGCAGGACGGCATCACGCTGTCGGATACGACGCTGACGGCGAAGGGTGGCTCGGCGACATTGACCACCACTGGCGCCGTGAGCCTCACGGGCAGCAGCGTGCTCGCGAATGCTGGCATCGACGTGAGCGGCGCGGGCATCGCGTTGGCGCAGGACGTCGCCGGGCAATCGGTTATTGGTTCGACCACCAGCGGTGTCGTGCTGACCAGCACGGGCGACATCACCAGCGTCGGTTCGCTGATACAAGGCCAGCAGAAGAACGCTCAGGACAGCGCATCGCTCGGCGCAGTCACGCTGAAGGCGGCAGGCAACGTGCTGAACCGGTCGACGCCCGACAGTTCCCTCGCCGTGATATTCGGGAGGGGCGGCGATGTGTCCGTGACGGCCGGTGGCTCCGTGACGAATCAGAACGCGCGCATTTTGTCGAACCACAATCTGACGATCAGTGCGGGCGGCGATGTCGACAACATCGTCGATCATTCGAGCGGTGTGAACGGCGGCGCACCGGTCAGCTACTCGGACCGCAGCTGGCGCCTGATTTTCGTCGAACACCGTGACGACGGTTTCAACGTCGACTACGGCGCGCTCGCCGATCCGGACAAACTCTCTTACCTGAGCGCGAACGCCGGCAACGTGACCATTGCCGCGCAGAACGTGCACAACATCGGCGGCACGATTCTCGCGCAAATCGACCCGCAGAATCCGACCGTTGGCGGCTCCATTTCGATCACCGCACGTGACCAGTTACTGACGCAGGCGATCTTCACCGGGCAGGCGTCGTTTCATCAAACATGCTTCTTCTTCTGCAGTTCGAGTTCGTCGAGCAATGTGCAGGGCTACGGCGGCGTGATCCAGGCGAACAATGACATCGCGCTGAAAGCCGGCACGCAGATCACCAACACCGGTGGCCTGGTGTCGGCGGAAGGCACGCTCAAACTCGACGCGCCTAAAACCCTCGCACAAGCTGTACTCGGCTACACCGCGATCAATCGTACGCATGATCTCAAGGCGTGGTTCGGCAACTCGTGGTCGGCGATCTTCGCGGCTGATACGGGTGGTTTGTTCAGTGGCGGCTCTGGCCAGGTTGAGCTGACCGGTGAGGCGGATATTGAAGGTGGCTCGTTCAACGCGCCTGGCGGCGTCAACGCCGCGGGCGGTGTGAATACCATTCGCGTGCCGTATCGCGCCCCGGTCACGATCGGCAATCACAACCATCTTGGGCTCGTGTCGTGGTTCGGTCTATGAAGTGGGCCTCGGACATGGTCACGAGTTGGGCAACAAGCCGGACCACTCCGCGCGCTGTGAAGCGCCACAAGCCACGGCTTGGACGTTGCACGCTGGCGATACTCGCCGGTGCAGCGGCGGCGCGGGGATTCGCGCAAGCGCCGCCGAGTATGCCGAATGCGGCGGCATTGGGCGGCGTGCCGTTCCGGGCCGAACAGGACCCGGCGCAACGGCTGCTGCAAGAGCAACGCGACCGCCAGCGGCGCGACGAAATCCAGCAGCCGCCTCCACAGATCGAAGTGCCCCAGCCGACAGTAGTCAATCTGCCCGAAGGCGCGGATGTCGAAACGCTGCCCGACGTCGAGCCGCTGTTCAAGATCGACCACATTGATTTCATCGGTGACACCGTGCTTGGCGCGAGCGAACTCGACCGGATCGCCGCGCCGTTCATCGGCAAGCAGCTCGGCCGCAACCGCATCAACCTGCTGTTGCGCCGCGTGACCGAGGCGTTCATCGCACGAGGCTACATTACGACGCGTGCATATCTCGGCGCGCAGAATCTCGCCTCCGGTACGCTGAGAATCAACATCGTCGACGGCAAAGTGTCGGCCTTCACGCTGAACGGAAAACCGCTGCGTCCACGCGATCCGAACGAGCCGTGGTACACGACACACGGCGGCGGGCTGCTAACGGATGCGGGCACCGTATGGGCCTTCGGCGATAGTACGGGCGATGTGCTGCGCTTGCCCGATCTCGAACAGGGCGTCGACCAGATCAACCGGTTGCGCCGCAATCAGGCCGAGATCCAGATCATGCCAGGCGCGACGCCGGGCGATTCGGTGGTGGCAATCACGAACCACTACGGCGACCGCGTTTTCTATGACATCGGCATCGACAACTACGGCAGCTCGCAAACCGGCACGCTGCGCTACCGCGCCGGTGTCGAAGCGGACAACGTAATTGATTTGCAGGAGTCGTTGTCGTTCAACTACGTCGGCACGCAGGACAGCAACGCCGTGGTGTTTTCCGCGGCGGCGCCGTACGGCTATCAGACCTTTAGCTACACGACGTCGCTCTCCGAATACCAGCAGACCATCAGTGATGTCGCGCTGCTCCAGGGCCGCACATTCAGCCAGATTCTCGGCTGGAACGACGTGCTGACGCGCTCGCGCGCCGGCCGAAGCAGCGTCGACGTGACGCTCACCAAAATGCGCACGGAACGCAGCCTGAATGGCATCGACCTGGCGCCGCAGGACCTCACGGTGTTACGTATCGGCTTGAACGGCTTACGCCGCTTCGTCGCGCAAGATCAGGCCGCGGCCGCGACGTGGGACATCGGTGTGTCGCAAGGCTTGCCGTGGCTCTGCGCGAGCCATGACGCCCCCGATATCGACGAAGTCGATGCGCACAGCCAGTTCACCAAAGTGGACGCGACCGCCACGCTGCAGGTCGCGCTCGGGACGTTGGCTAGTATGCAATGGACCTATCGCGGCATGTTGCGTGGCCAGTACAGCCATGTCGCGATGTTCGGCAACGAGCAGATCTTCCTCGGCGGCATGGGTTCCGTGCGCGGCTTTACCGAAGGCGGCATTGCCGGCGACAGCGGCTTCTATCTGCGCAACGAGGCCGCTTGGCAAAACGTGCCGGTCTGGCACGACGCGCATCTGGAACCGTACGTCTTTCTCGACGGCGGCAAATCGCATCTGGTCGCGCAGGGCGGCTGGCCGACGCTCATGGGCACCGGCATCGGCGCACGCGCGCAATGGCGCTACAAAACACAAACCGTCACTAGCGAGGTGCTGCTTGGTCAGGCCTTGCTCCAACCCGCGGCGCTGGGGAGAAAAGCCACCGTGCTGCTCGCCACACTCAACTGGTCACTCTAAAGAGGTTCACATGAAACATCGTCCGATCGCAGTCAGGATTCGCAACGCCATGCTGATCGCCACGATCGGTCTTGCAGCCGGTTTGCCGCCCGCGGCGCATGCTGCCAACAGGCCCAAGGCAAAAGCCCCGGCCGACAAAGCCGCAGATGCCATCGGTGGTCCGTTGCCCGCCAACGGCGTGGCACGCGTCAACAACGTCGTGATTACGCAGGACCAACTCGACCAGGCCGTGCGTGCGTTGAACGTGCCGGATACGCCCGCGTTGCGCGCGGCAGTCAGGAACCAGCTGATCGCGCGTGAACTGTTCCGCCAGGCTGCTGAGAAGCAGCATTACGAATCGCGTCCGCAAGTCGTGGCCGCCGTCGAGCAGGCGAAGACCGCCGCGATGATCGCTGCGTATCTGCGCGATGAGGTCAAGCCCACACCCGTCACCGATGCCGATGTGAAGGCGAAATACGACGCGATCGTCGCGACCCTCGGTGACAACGAATACAAGCCGAGCGCAATCGCCGTGAAAGATGCCGACACCGCTCAAACGGTGCTAGCGCAACTGAAGAAGGGCACCGACTTCGCGCAACTCGCGAAGCAGTACAGCCAGGGCCCGGGCGCGGCACAAGGCGGCGCAATGAACTGGATTTCGTTCAAGACGCCAATTCAGCCGGGTAACACACAGAACTGGCCGCAGCCGCTCGCCGAAGCGCTCGTCAAGTTGCCGCAAGGCGGCGTTTCAAGCACGCCGGTGCAAACCGGCGACGCGTACTGGATTCTGCGGGTCGACGAAAAGCGTCCGACGCAGATTCCCCAATACGACCAGATCAAAGATACGTTGCGTAAGCAGCTCGAACAGGTCGCGCTGGAGAAAGCCACGGCACAGGTCGTGGTCGATCTGATGAAAAACGCCCGCATTCAGCAGCAATAAAAAGCCTTGCTTTTGCAGAGCGCGCAGCGGACGGGATGAAACCGCTGCAACGCCGTTTGGGTTGGTCGCCCGGAACGGCGAAGAAGAAGTGCCGGAAGTACAAGAACCAAAAAAAACGAGCGCACCATGAACGTGTCCACACGCAACGCTTTACGACAACTCGAACAAAACCGTCAGGCACACGACGAGCGGCACGCCCGCGGCATGCGCTCCGCGCGGCTGTGCCGGGCGGTGCCGATGCCTGCGCGTGCGTTTCGCGTATGGCAGCGCGCGGTGTCGGCGTTCGTCGCATTGACGCTGTTCGCCGGACCGCTCTCGATCACGTTCGAGCAAAGTCGCGACGCTGCAGGAGTGCTGGCTTCCGGCAGCCATCGTCTGGATGACGAGGCGTGGCAACGCATCATCGACCTGAGCGCGGTGCGTATCCGTTTTGCGATGCAAATGGCGCAGGCCGCGCCAATTGTCGATCCGAGTGCGCCGATCACGTTTCAACCTAAGATCACGCAGACCACCGGCGCGGGCGGCGGCGTGCCTGTCGTGAACATCACCGCACCAAATGCGACAGGGATTTCGCTTAACAAGTACCAGCGTTTCAACATCGATCCGGTCGGTCTGATTCTGAATAACAGCCTGATGGGTGGCACCTCGCTCACAGGTGGCGATCTGCAGGCGAATCCAAATCTCGTGGGCCGTACAGCGAGCGTGATTGTCAATCAGGTGACGTCGACGGGCGCTGCGTACGCGAGCTTGCTCAACGGGCCACTCGAAGTGTTCGGTGCGCCTGCAACCGTCATTATTGCGAATCCCAACGGCATCACGACCAACGGCACCGGATTCACGAATACGATCGGCGTCACCTTGACGACCGGCACGCCCCAATTTTTGAGCGACCTCAAAGGCACGGTTACCGATTTTAATAGCGCGCAGGCGATCGGTTATAGCGTAACCGGTGGCCATATTCAGGTCGAAGGCAACGCGGGCGTAAACGGCCCGGGTGCCGGTATTGAAGGCACGGTCGGCACGATCGACCTGATCGGCGAAACCATCGGCATCAATGCACCTCTGTATGCCGGCTCGCGGATCAATGCGATTGCCGGGCGACAGTCCGTGCTGCCGTCGGCGGTGAGCAGTAACGGCACCACGTATGCGACGTCCGCGAACGGTTCGGATAACTCCGCCAACGCGATCAATAGCGCCAACGGCCACGCCAATAACGGTCTCGCCATCGACGCCACGGTGTTTGGCGCGATGACCGCCGGCCAGATCCAGGTGATCGGCACCGCGGCCGGCATGGGCGTGCGCACCGATGCGCAGATGGCGGCGAATACCGGCGATCTGCTGCTGTCGTCGAACGGCGACTTGACGGTGAACGGCTCGGCCGCGCAACAACAAGCCACGCTGCAGGCGAGCGGCAACCTGTCGATGACCGGCGCGCACGTCGGCATCAGCGGTTACTCGATCAACGCGAATGGCGACGTCACGTCGACCGGCACGATTCAGACCGGCGGGAAGCTCGCCGTCACGGCCGGCGGCAACGTCAACGTGGCGAATGCGCAATCGGACGGCGATACGGCGGTCACGGGCGGCGCGAACGTCACGCTTGGCGACGTGCAAACCGGCGGCGCGCTCGCGGTGAGCGCTCGAGGCAACGGCGGCACAGGCGACATCAACCTGAACGGCACCTCCGTCATGAGCGGCGCGACGAGCTTGCAGGCCGCGCGTGACATCAACGTCAACGGGCAGACCAACGGCAGTACGTTGCAGGCGGCAGCGCAGCGCAACGTCAACGTGAACGGCGCGCTGCAAACGTCGAGCGATCTCGCCTTGACCGCGCGGCAAGGCAGCGTGACGACCAACGGAACCGTCAGGAGCGGCAATAACCTCGCGCTGACGTCGGGTCAGGACACGAATGTGGTTGGGCAGGCCACCGCGCAGAAAGGCGTGGTGGTGACGGCGGGCCAGGACTTCTCGGTGAGCGGATCGCTTGCAAGCGGCACCACGCTCGCAGCCAATGTCGTGCGCGATATCTCGGTAGCGGGTTCGCTGCTCGTTGGCACCGGTGCGCAAGTGAGCGCTGGGCGCAACCTCGACGTTCCGGGCGTGGTCATCGTGCAGCAGGATGGCGAGTTCAATGCACAGAACAATCTCACCGGCAGCGGATCGGTGGCGTTCGGCCAGAACGGTACGTTGACGACGGGACAGGACGTCGCGTTCACCGGCAAGCTGCTCGCCAATGGTCTGCAAGTCACGGCGGGCAACGACGCGAGTCTTGCCGATGTGCAGGCGGGCGGTGCGTTCAACGTGGCGGCGAACGGGATCACCAGCAATCCGGCCGGCGGCGGTGACGTGACGTTCAACGGCAACGCTGCTTCGGTTGGCGCGGCGAATGTTCGGGCGGCACGCGATGTGATCGTCAATGGCACGCTGGCGGGTGGCTCGCAGGTCACGCTGACGGCGCAACGCAATGTTGCGGTTGCAGCGGCGGGCACCGTGCAGGCGGTTGGCGATCTGTCGGTCGCGGCGGTGAATGGCAGCGTGAATTCGAGCGGCACATTGAACGGCGCGGCGGACCTCGTCGTTAGCGGTGCGCAGGATGTCGCGCTGATCGGTTCGACGAGCGTAACCGGCGATACGACGCTGACGGCGGGGCATGACCTAACCATCGGTGGCACGCTGGCGGGGCAGGGCGCGGCGACGCTGAGCGCGGGTCATGACGTGATCGCGGGCGGCAGCAGTGGGTTCGCCAATGATGCGAACGTCTCTGCCGCGAACGACTTGTCGGTGACTGGCGCGTTGCAAGGCGCGGGCGTCGCGTTGACTGCAGGTCATGGTGTGGCGTTGAACAACGTGCAGGCGAACTCGGCGCTTCATGTTGTGGCGAACGGTGGCACTCTGGCAGTCAACGGACTGGTGGCGTCGTTGTCGACGGCGTCGTTGACTTCGAGCGGCGACACGTCGATCAATGGCGCACTGCAAAGCGCGAACCCGCTGAACGTGACGAGCGGCGGCAACACGTCGATCGCCGGCAGCGTCGCGTCGAACGGCAACGTCACGCTGACAAACGCAGCGGGCTCGCTGACGAGTACCGGCAACATTCAGTCCGGCGACAACTTGCTGATTAATGCAGCGCAATCGGTCGACCTCGGTACGCAAGGCACTTCCGCGCTCGGCGATCTGACTGTCAACGCGGGCCAGAGCCTGACGATGAACGGCTCGGTCGTCGCGCAAGGCAACGGCACGTTGACGGCTGGCGGCACGATTGCGGGCTCGGCGACCAGCGCGTTCGGCCTCGCGGCGAACGTCAGTTCCGGTGGCGACACGACCTTGACGGGTTCGCTGCGCGGCGGCACCGTGCAGACGAACGCGGGCGGCTCTGCGACGTTGCATGACGTGCAGGCGGCATCGAGCCTCGCGCTTTCGGCGACTCAGGATCTGAACATCACCGGTGCGGTGACGGGCGGTGCGGCGGTCACGCTAAATGCCGGTCAGAACATCGGCATCAGCGGATCGATTCAATCGGCTGGCGACACCACGCTGACCGCGCAGAACGGTAGCGTCGGTTCGACAGGCACGATCGCGAGCAACGGCGCGTTCAACGTGCAGGCTGGCACCGACATCAACTTCGGCGGCACGACCACCGCTGCGTTCGACGCGACGCTCAACGCAACGCGCGACGTCAACGTGACCGGCATGCTTGCCGGACAGGGACAAGGCATTGTCACAGCGGGTCGTGACATTAGCGGCGCGGGCACGATGACCTTCACGCAGGCGACTACGCTGAACGCGGGCCGCGATGTGGCGCAAGGTGGACTGATCCAGGGTCAGGCGGTTCAGGTGACGGCGGCGGGCAACATCAGCGTCAACAACGTCGAATCGGCCAGCACCGTTGCGTTGAACGCGAACGGCACGAATACGGCTAATGGCTCGGGCAATCTCACGGTCAACGGTTCGGTTGCCGCGGCAGGTACTGTGACGGCGACGGCGCAGAACGATGTGACAGTGGCGACGACGGGCAAGATCGCCAGCGGCACGACCGTTGGCATTAACGCGCAACACGATATCAACGTTGCGGGCGCGGTCGAGTCGGTTGGCGATTCAGTGCTCAATGCGCGGCAGGGCAGTCTGAACGCGACGGGCGGTATCAACAGCGGCGGCGCGCTGGCGATCACGGCCGGTCTCGATCTATCGTTGGGCGCGAGCACAAGCGCGGTCGGCGACGTCACGTTGAATGCGGGTCGCGATGCGTTCCTGAATGGCTTGGTGGTCGGCCAGGCGAATGGTGTCGTGGCGGCGGGGCGCGATATCGGCGGTGCCGGTACGCAGGCGTTTACACAAGCGGCGCACTACACGGCGCAACGTGATATCGCGCTGAGCGGCGGGGTGCAGGCGAATGTCGTCAATGCGACGGGCGGCAACAACGCATCGCTGAACGACGTCAATTCGGCGACCACGCTGACGCTCATCGCGAACGGCAATGCGGGCGGCGGCGATGCCGCCATCACGGGCACGGCAACGGCGCCTGGCGTCGTCACGCTGGCTGGCGCGCGCGACGTGCTGCTCACCGGTTCGCTAACCAGCGGCGACGCGCTGACCCTGGCCGCGCAACGCAACGTGACGGCAAGCGGCACGCTGCAAACCACGGCCGGCGATCTGACTGCGACGGCCGCGACCGGCAGCATCGCGCTGTCCGGTGCAACGACGACCTCCGGCGCGCTGAACCTGATATCCGGGCTCGATACGCAGCTCGGCGGCCAGATCAACGTGGTCCAAGCCGTGACCGTGCAGGCCGGTCGTGATATCCAACTGACCGGCGCGCTTGCCGGCCAGCTCGGCGGCACGCTGACGGCATCGCACGATATCAACGGCGCGGGTACGGCGGCCTTTGCTCAGGCAGTAACACTGAACGCGGCGCATGACCTGGCATTGACCGGCGCACTGCAAGGCGCAAGCGTCACGGTGACGGGCGGCAACAACGCCGGCCTCGGTAGCGTGCAGGCGGTGACCGGCAACCTCGCCGTGACCGCGAATGGCAACGCAGACGGCGGTGACGTCACGCTCGCCGGCACGGCGACGGCACTCGGCACGCTGACGCTGCAGGCCACGCGCGATGCCACCGTGGGCGGCGCGATCAATGCCGGTGGAACGACGACGATCGACTCCGCGCGCAACATCGCACTCGCCGATGTCAATGCCGCGGGCGATCTGACGCTGACGGCGACCAATGGCAACGCGAGTGCTGCGAATGTCATAACGCAAGGCAACCTGAACGCGAACGCTGGCCAGGCGCTGACCTTCTCCGGTGCGACGACGGTGGGCGGCAATGCGCAACTCACATCGGCTGGCGACCTGACGTTGACCGGTGGCATCGGCGCACAGAACGTGGGTACCTTGACGGCAGGCGGTTCGATCAACGCGGGTTCCGTCGCGTTTGGCCAGCAGGCTACGCTGAACGCGGGCGGCAGCATCGGTGTGAGCGGCATCGTCGCGACCAACGGCACCTTGAGTGCGACAGCGGGCAACGATCTGTCAATGGGCATGGCGCAAGCCGGCGGCGCAATTGCGTTGCAGGCGCAAGGACACGATGGCGCGGGCGATGTGAGCGTGGGCGGCACGCTCGCCTCGGGCGCGTCGCTCAGCGTGACGGCCGTGCGCGACGCGACGATCGGCGGAAATGCTTCGGCTGTCGGCGCGCTCACGGTGACCGCGGGCCGCAATCTCGCGGCAAACGGCATGCTCGGCGCGAATTCGGATGTCACGTTGAGCGCGGGCGGCGGCATTTTGAGCGTCGGCGGCGCGGTGACGAGTCAAGGCAACCTGAAGGTAACATCGGGAGGCGCGCTGGCGCTGAATGGTGGACTCGTCAACGGCGACACGACGATCAGTTCAGGTGGCAATGCTACGTTGACCGGCGCATTCCTCGGCCTCGGCCTCGCCACCATCAACGCAGGCGGCTCCGTCTACGGCAGTGGCTCGCTGACGTTCGGCAAGGACGTCACGGTCGGTGCGGGCGGCGCCGTCACGCTTGGGGAGATCCAGGGCGCGGGCCTATTCACGGCGACCTCGGTTGGTGATATGTCGCTCGGCGCGACGACGGCCGTGGGCAATGTGACGGCAAATTCCACGGGCGGCAGTGTTGGCTTTAGCGGCAACGTGCAGTCCGGCGGCAACGTGGCGATTCAGGCGGCCAATAACGCGACGGTGATCGGCGCAGTGTCGTCGATGGGCACGGTCAATGTCGCGGGCACGCACGGCAATGTTAACGTGGCGGGCGTCTCGGCGAACGGCGATACGACGCTGAGCGCCGGGCAGACGCTCACGTTGAGCGGGACTAGCACGGTGGCGGGGCAGTTCACGCTGAACGGCGGCAATGTCACGTTGAGTGGCTCGCAAGGCGGCTCGAAGAATGTGAACGTGAGCGCGCAGGGGACGGTCGATGCGAGCCAGACGTCGATGGTGTCGACAGGCAACATGCAGTTCAGTGGCACGAATGTGAGCTTGGGTTCGGCGCTTGTCGGCGGGACCTTGGCGGCCTCTGCGTCGAATCAGCTCTCATTGGTCGGCGCCGCGATAGATGTGGTCGGCGGGGCGACGCTGACCTCCGGCAATGGCTTTTACAACGCGAGCCAGGTGTTGTCCGGCGGTGCGTTGTACGTGTCCGCCCCGAGCCTGACGAATGCGGCGAACGCGTCGCTGGCGTCGACGACCACAACGACGATCAACGCAACGAACTTCACCAACGCGGGCCTAGTGAATGGCTCGACGACGAATATCTCCGTTGCAGGCAGCCTGAATAACTCAGGCGGATCGTTGATGGCCTTGAACGGCCTGTCGGTCAACACGGGCACGTTGAATAACCAGAACGGGCTCATCTTCGCGGGAAATCCGAATGCACCCGGTGGCCCGACGACTGGCGACGTCTCGCTTACGATCAACGGCGGGGACGGTTCGTTCTACAACGCCAGTGGCCAGATTCTCGCGCAGCGCAACAGGGGCATCAGCGCCGTGAATATGGCGTTTGATCCATCGCAGGGAACGATTAGCCAGGGCGGTCAGCTCTCGATTACCGCGGGGTCCATCAATAACACCGGAACGTGGAGTTATGGCGGTCAAAGCGTGACGCTAACGGGGCTGAACGGGATCAACAACTACGGCACGATGACCGGCACGGCGCCGTTGACGATCACGACCAATGGCGCGTTCACGAACTTCGGTCAGATCGCCGGCAACGACGTAACGTTCAACGGCACCTTGAACAACGCCGTCGGCGCGGTGATGCATGCGGGCGACGCGCTGACGCTCAACGGCAACGCTACGAACCGTGGCACTGTGGAAGCGGGCAACCTGCTTTCGGTGAACGGGGGCAACTACGACAACCAGGGCGCGACGACGCAGTCCAACGGCAACATGCAGTTTTCGCTGGGCGGCACGCTGCAGAATACGACGGGCACGATCTCGGCCGCGGGGAACCTCACCATCAATGCGGGCGCGGTCGTCAACGATGGTGTTCAGGGCGGTTTGACATCGTCTACCCAAGTGGTTTCGGCCGCCGACGACCCGTCACTGTATGGCTCGATAGTGGTCGGCACGCAGACGGTTCATGGGTTCACGGGCGGCAACGGCGGATCGTATTACGACGCGACCTATACCTACAACGCGACCTTGTCCGACCTGGGCCCCGACCTGGCGAATGGCGTGCTCGACGTGGCGCACAACGCTGCCTTGACCGGCATGTATGGCGCACAACTCACGGAGCCGACGCAGGTCGGCAGCAATTTGCAGCAAGCCGGCGTTTCATATCAGACGATCGCTCTGCCGGGTATCGATCGCACTGTCACGGCTCCAGGCGCCGGCACGCCGGGCACCATCATGGCGGGGGGCAACATCACCCTGACCGCAGGTTCACTGTCGAACGCCGATGGCATCATTTCTGCCGGCGGCAATGTCAACTTCAACCTTCAGTCGCTGAATAACGGTTCGCTTGGAGATGTGACGGCGACGGTGGTGGACACGGTCGACCAGACACAACTCAACGCTTTCATGGCGCAACTGCATGCGCTGGGGAGCGTCGGTCTTTACAACGCGCCGATCCCTTACGAGCTTGGCGGATACGTGGGCGGCGAAAGTACGGCTACGTTCAATTCGACCGCGTCGGTTCCTGCGAGCATCACGACTACGACCACAACGTTTGGCCAGCAAGGCTTGATCGTGGCCGGCCAGGATGTGAACCTGTCGGGCGGCAACCTCGTCAACAGCGGGAATATCTATGCGGGCCGCAATTTCAACGCAAGTGGCGCCCAGTCATTCAGCAACCAGGGTGAGCGCATTACGTCGACGAGCAGTTCGCCCGGATGCGCGACGGGCGTGTCGGCCAGCGAGTGCGCCGCCGGAATGGGCTATCGGGGAGACAACCCGACGACGACGAGTTTCAGCTACGCGCAGCAGAGCGCGACGATATACGCCGGCAACGACCTCGTTATCGCCGCCGGCCAGGTCAGCAATACGTATGGCAATCTTCTCGCTGGTCACGACATCGTGATTGGCGGTGTCGGTACGACTGCCAGTGCGACAACCCCTGCGCAAGCACTGACCAACACGTCCGGCCAAATCGTGGCGGGCAACAATATCACGCTCAACGTGTCGGGCGCGATAACCAACACGTTGCCGCCGCCAGTTCCGGTTCATCAGGACTATGGCTCGAAGGAACAATATTCGGGCTGTATGACGGCGGGCGGTTACAAGGAGAGCTACTGCGAAGGTTATGTCGACCAGCAGTCGGGCAGTTCCTCGGTGATCAGCGCGGGCAATAACCTGCAGATCAATGCGGGCAGCCTGACGAACATTGGCAGTCTGATTAGCGCGGGGACTGCGGCGACTATCACGGTGGCAGGTCCGGTGGTGAATGAGGCACAGACGCTCAATGCGTACTGGCACTCGCACTGGGTGCAGGAAACCGGCATGTTCAGCGCGGACAAGCGTCATGACGTCTGGGCGTGCGGGTCGCCGGCCGAGTGCACGGCGCTCTATGGCAGTGCCTATACGAACACGGGGGGCACGATCGATCCGCCGCAGCCGGTCGGCAACATTGCGGCCACGATTCAGGCGCCGAATCTGACCATTACGTCGGGCGGACAGATCCAGAATGTCGGCAACGTGATCGGCACGTCGGTTACGTTGACCGGGCAGAAGCTGATCAATGGCATCACGACGGCCAACACCTATACGCCGCGTGTCAATGGGCCGTCGCAGGTTATTTCGCTCAGCCCGGTGAATATGCCTGGCATCAGCATCACGATGCAGCGTCAGGTGGGCGGCGCCTTACCGGCTGCAGTGGCTGGGAAGGCTTCATACGTGGATGGCTCGCTGGGTACGTCCACGCTCGGCAACCTCGGTCCGCAGGATTTGATCAATGCGCTTCCGGCCAACCTTCAGCCTACCTCAACGCTGTTCTATTACAACCCGCAGGAGGAAGACCTGGTTTTGCAGCAGGCGGCGTTGCAGCAAACCGGCAAGGCGAGCTTTGTCGATGGACTGACGTATGACAGCAAGACCAATACCTCGGTGACGGAGCAGGAGAAGAGTTACCTGTATCAGAACGCGCTCGACTACGCGACGGCGAACAACGTCCAACTTGGTGAGGCGCTGACGCAGACGCAGATCAACGCGCTCGACAAGCCGATGCTGTGGTATGTGGAGCAAACCGTTCCGGATCCATCGTGTACGGCGACGGGCCCGGCGTTGAATACGTGTCCGACGATCACAGCGCTAATGCCGCAGGTTTATCTGCCGACCAGCAGCAATGCAATGTCGGCGGGCGGCAATATCTCTGGCCAGGACGTCACGCTGAATTTCGGCAAGGATGACGGTGGCAGCATTCTCAATACAGGGAGCATTAGCGCTTCGGGTACGCTTACGGTCAACACCGATACGTTGACCAACCAGGCCAACCAGGTCGACGTCGGGCAGATCTGGGCGAAGGTGAAGGGCGGCTATATCGAGGAGACAGGTACGACGGTTCAGCCGGGCGGCTTCATGAGCGCGGCGAACATGAACCTGAACGTCGAGACGCTAAGCCAGATTGGTGGAGCGCTGCAGAAGCTCAATGCGGATGGGACGGTTGATCAGCCTGGTACGCAGATGATTCTCGGCCAGATTCAGCAAGAACTCGGCAGCGCGTTTTCGCAAGTCGCAGTGAGCGACAACCTGCATACGCAGTTTGTCCAGGAGGGCGGCCTCGGCGCATTTGGTCAGGTGCTGAGCGCGGCGATTGAGATTGTTGCGTCGTTCTATCTCGGTCCGCTTGCCGGTGCGCTTATCGGCAGCATCGCCGGTCAGATAATCACGACCGGGTCCGTGGATTGGGGTTCTGTCGGTTAAGCGGTAGCGGTTGAAGAACTCACAGCTGGTATTGACTCCGGGCTGGGGCTGGACAGCGTTAGTGGGTTCAGCGACCTCGGCAACGGCGTGGTAGCCGCAGATTCATCCATCACGCTCGCCAATTTGGGACAGACGGCGCTCAGTGTGGGGGAGCGCTCGCTTGTTAGCGCAGGTGTCTCGACTGCGATTTACGGCGGTAGCTTTGGCCAAGCGCTAAAGAACGACCTGGTGACGAATATTGCCGCGGTCGGAGCAAACGCGATTGGAGACACTTTCACTGACTCGTCGGGCATGTTCAGCAACACGAGCCCGCTTTACTATGCGGCACATGCGGCATTGGGCTGCGCGGCCAGTGCGGCGGAGGGCACAGGGTGTGCAGGCGGAGCCGCGGGCGGTGCACTCTCCGCCGGGCTGAACCCGGTTATCGATGCGAACGGGAATATCCCGCCGGCCGCATTGACGGCGATCGAGACGCTCGTGAGTGGCAGCGTCGCGGGAGCCCTCGGCTTCAATGTTCAGGGCGCGATGACGGCGGCCCAGAACGAGACGCTGAACAACTACCTCAACCATGTGCAAACAGCGAATCTTGCCGCGTCGCTGAAGAGTTGCGCACCGGGCGATACGGCCTGTATCAATCAGGTGACGGCGAGCTATCAAAGCATCTCGGCGCAGCAGCAGCGCGACGCGCAGAACTGTAGCAGCGTGACTGACTGCGCGACGATCAAGAACGATACATTGAGCGGTTACCGGGATCAGTGCGTCGGACGCGCAGTCGTATTGTCAGGGTAACGCGAATTGCGTGTCATTCTTGACCGGGTTGGGCAATCAGGACGTTGCCGCGAAGTCGATCGCGACGACGAACTGGAACGACATCTCGAACGCGGTCTACATGCAGAACGCCCAACAGGCGTTGATCAGTTCGGGATTCTCGCCGACTACGGCAGCGGTGTTGTCGGCCGCGACACCGCAGGATGCAGCGGGAGCGACCGAGGCGATCACCGGTTCGTCAGCATCCAATGGGCCAAAAGTACCTCAAAATCTCCAACCATTCACAAATCCTGCCCAAGCTCCAGTCATTCCTTCCGATTGGGTGAGTCGTCCCGGTCGAACGCCCGGAAGTATCATTTACTATCCGCCTGGCACTGATCCCAGTGCTGCGGGGAGTACCTACATTCGCGTGATGCCTTCCGGCTCTACGCCGGTGCCCGGCTTAGAGAATGGTTATTGGACGTCTGTGGTGAATGGACAGCCGATCAATCCGGCCAATGGATCGCCGAACGCAACCAAGGGGGATACTCACATCCCGCTCCCGCCTAACTCTATGCCACCGGCAAGGTAATTCCCATGCTTGAAAAGCGCGATCTTGCGGAGATTGTTGGAAGAGAGGTTACCGGGGTGACGGTAAATCCTAGCTCGGTTTCGTTGTCTTTCAACGGCAGTGGTGGTAACGGCGGCTGGATTCTGGTTCAGTGCCGGTTCGTGTTACAAGCGGCTGGGGGCCAGACGATTGGAAATGCCACCCTTCCTGAGTCTGCCGCTCCTTTGTTGAGTTGTTTGAAAAGGAAGATCGTCGACGCCCGTTTTGACGAAAGTAAAGTGCTGACATTGCACTTTGAGGATGAGCAGTTTTTACAGTTGATTCCGGAGAAGGACGGGCTCGAGTCTTATGTCTTGCACACGGCAGAAGGGGTCGTTCCAGTGATCGACTTCTGAGTCGAACCCGGCCTCGTGCCGGGTTCATGCTTTATGGCGCAGGCGAGCGGCGTTGCACTGCTGTCCGATTTGCTTCCTTCGTTGCCCGCCGCGAGCCGGCACCCGCCCGCTAGAAAATCCCCCTCGCCACTTCGCGGCGCACGTCCTTGAAGCGCCCCGGGTTTTCCGGAGACTCCACTTCTTGAGAAAATGGAGCTATGGAAAACACGAAGAAGAAGTCCCCGAGGTACTCGCCGGAAGTTCGTGAGCGGGCTGTGCGAATGGTACTGGAACATCAAGGCGATCGCGAATCGCAATGGAAGGTGATCGCGTCGATCGCAGCGAAGCTTGGCTGCTCGGGCGAGACGCTGCGTAGCTGGGTACGCAAGGAAGAGCGGAATCGGGGTTTGCGCCCGGGCACGAGCACGCAGGAGCAGGATCGGATCAAGGAACTGGAGCGGGAAGTGCGTGAGCTTCGGCAGGTCAATGAAATCCTGCGCAAGGCGTCAGCGTATTTCGCACAGGCGGAGCTCGACCGCCGACCGAAGTGATGATCACGTTCATCGATGATCACCGGCACGTCTACGGGGTCGAGCCGATCTGCAGGGTGCTGCCAATCGCACCGTCGACGTACTACACGCATGTGGCCCGCCGCGCCCATCCTGAGCTGGTGCCGGCGCGGGCCCAGCGCGACAGGATGCTCAAGGACGAGATCCAGCGTGTGTGGGAAGAAAACTTCCAGGTCTACGGCGCAGACAAGGTCTGGAAGCAATTGAAGCGCGAAGGCATTGTCGTGGCGCGTTGCACGGTCGAGCGGCTGATGAAGCAGATGGGCCTGCGCGGTGTGGTGCGGGGCAAAACGGTCCGCACGACAGTGAGCGATGGTTCGACGCCGTGCCCGAAGGATCTGGTGAAGCGGCAGTTCACGGCCGAACGGCCCAATGCGCTGTGGGTGTCAGATTTTACGTATGTATCGAGCTGGCAAGGCTTCGTCTATGTCGCGTTCATCATCGACGTGTTCGCCCGGCGCATTGTCGGCTGGCGCGTCTCGAGCTCGGCGCGAACGGACTTCGTTCTGGACGCACTGGAGCAGGCCTTGTACGAACGACAGCCGGCGCAGCAGGACGGGCTGATCCATCACAGCGACCGCGGCGTGCAATACGTATCGATCCGCTATACGGATCGGCTGGTCGAGGCTGGCATCGAGCCATCCGTGGGCAGCGTGGGCGACTCCTACGATAACGCGCTGGCTGAAACGATCAATGGCTTGTACAAGGCAGAGGTCATTCACCGCCTCGGGCCGTGGCGCAATCTGCAGGCCGTTGAAATGGCCACGCTCGAATGGGTGGACTGGTTCAACAATCGTCGGCTCTTCGGCCCCATCGGCAACATTCCACCTGCCGAGGCAGAAGCCGCTTACTATGCAAATCTCGCTGAGTCTGTCACTGTGGCATGACGCAAGCAAAACGGTCTCCGGAAAACCCGGGGCGCTTCATCCTCGTCGAGGTGCATCTGCCGGATTCCATCGATCGCGCGCCGGAGCCACGCATCGACAATGACGCGATGATCGTCGTGGAGCCGGTCGGCCGGCGCGGCCGTGGAATTGCGCAATTGCTGGTCGCGGTTCGTCATCGAGATCCCCTTGTAGTAGTACACAGACATGACGCACGTAACAAAACGCGTGCGGATCGGGCTGCCAGCCTTGCCGGTATTGGGTTTGCGGCGGTGCACGGAAAAGTGTAACTTGCCGATGCTGGAAACGGTTGACGGCCTGAAACCCAGGCGTAGCAAGGCTTTGCGGCGTGGTGCAAATTGCACCATGCGGTGTTCAGCGTGGACGCGGTGCCGGGTTCGTCGCACCGGTTCGTCCGTCGTTGTACTCGCGCACCATCTGGCCGAAATGGACGAGGTGTTGCACGATGGTTCGCGTGGTATCCAGCTTCGTTTGTCCAGCAGTCGGTGCCGCGCGGTTTGCCGTAATTCGGGCAATGCGACTGCTGGACATCGGGAATCTGAAATTTAAACTTGACTGCGGAGAATGAAGCCCGATGGGAACTCCTTTATCGCTGAACGGCCTGTTCGGCGTATGGTCTGAGGCCATGGCCCGTAATGAGCCGACGATCGCGTTTGAAGTGCGTAATGGCCGCGGCCGATTCCTGTTCATGATGTTCTTTGATCCTGACGATACGGCCACAAATGACCGCCTGCTTGTGTTTCTGCAGAATACCCGGCACATGCTTGAATTGACGCTCTATGGGGCCCATGCGCGAGGGCAGTTTGATATCTATCTCAAACAGCGGGACGTGGCCGCGATCAGGCGAGAGCTCGAATTGGCAGGGGATACTGGCCTGCCGTTCGATGAAGCTCGCTTCATCGGCGCATTGAATGCCGTGTTGCCTGCTTCATTGCCGCTGGCGGCAAAAGTCGAAACATTGCGGACGAATATGCCAGCCATCCGGGATCGATTGAGCACCATTCTCGACGATCACAACAAGACTGAGCTTATTGGGGAAAAGCAGCTTCCACAGCAGCAGCGTCCGAGAGAGAAGACGTTAAGAAAGCTCTATTTGTATTCGACGGACGCCCCGGAGGCTGTTGCTGTTTACATTGAGAGTCTTAAAAAACGGAATTGCACGTTGGCATGGCGCGTACCGGGTACGGCATGAGTTTGCTTGTATGTTTTAAAAAAAGAAAAGCCACCCCCAAACCCCGGCCTGAGCGCCGGGGTTTGTTCTTTAGCCGTCAGTGTTGCGGCCGGGTCAGTGCTGGGCCTGTGCCAGCACGGCGTCGAGCATCTGGGCGATGAACTGCTGCTTGGCCTTCGGCAGTTGCGCGATGGTTTCGATCTGCTTCTGCCACTTCGGCGCAGGACCGCGCTTGCTGCGCGCGGCGTTCTCCGATTCCCCGAACAGGTCATCCAGCGAAACGGACAGGGCGCGGGCGATGGCAGGCAGGAGCGAAACCGGCAGGCGTCGGCGACCAACCTCATACGACTGGTAGGTCTGTTGCGTGAGTCCGAGGGTTTGTGCGATCTGCGCCTGCGTGATGCTTCGTTCCTTGCGGAAGCGCGCCATACGTTCGCCCAAGGCGACAAAAAAAGCGCGATCGTCGTCGGTGATCGGTAAGGCTGGCATGGCGTCAGGCAGTGCTTCGAACATGAGGATTGCCATAACGATACCCCGAGGTTTGCAAATTGGCGTCGAGTATACGTCATAATGACGTATACTGCTGGCGAGTTATTTTTACGAAAACCCCCTTGACAGGTTTTTAGCGGAGGCCCGAAACACGATGCCGACGATCCCGATCGCGAAGGATGAGCTGGAGCGGCTGAAAAGCGAGGTATCGCTGCGGCGGCTGATCGAGAGCCAGGGGCAACCGGCTCTCGACCGTGGTGTCGAAAACGATCGTCGCGGCGGGGCTGGGCAAGATCGGCAGTTGCCACCTGTTCCGTCACGCGATGGCCACGCAGATGCTGGAGAACGGCGCGGACATCCGCTATGTGCAGGCGATGCTGGGGCACGCTGACCTGAAGACGACAGAAATCTACACCCAGGTCAGTATCCGTGCGCTGAAGGATATCCACACGGCGACACACCCGGCGCGGCTGGGGCGATCGGACGAGGAGCATAGCGCCGATGCGTTTGCCACCGATCCTGATGTCCAGGCGCAGGCCGATGAGCCTGCTGGCCGGTAGCGCCTGACGGCGCGGCCTGCCTGCTTGCTGCGCTTGATGACGAGGTGCAGGAAGAGCGCGGCGAGTAAGGGCGGGCCTCAACGTGGGCCAGAAAACCGGCGCAAGCCTATCCGGCGATGGAAAACGGTTTGTGTTAACACAAATCATGAGATCGAACGCCAGCCTGCGGGCTGGCGTTTCTACATCTGGCATTGCCGTTACCCGGAGCCCGCCCGGTTGACGGCTTCACAAACCTTGACAGTCTGATTGACCCAACCTGGTTAGAGTTGGCCCATCCGCGCGCGTGAAGATGCGCACGCATCGTTCTTTAAGGCGCTTCGGGGTGTGGGCTGAAAAACCGCGTCTGGGGCAAAAAACTTGATCGTAGGACTGCATCCAGGCGGCGGCCGCTGGCGAAGCCGCGCCGCGTCTGGGGTTTGCATGTTGTGCTGAACGCGGGCGCGTCAGGGCAAAGATAAGCGGCATTGGGGTGCGCGGCATCCGCTGCGGAGGGAACGGGTTGCGCTGGCGGGGCGATTGGCGGGGCCGTGTCGGCCGGGCTGAACCCAATCATAAACAGCAGCGGCACCCTCTCGCCCGGGGCCTTGGCAAGTATTGAAACGTTCGTAAGCGGCAGCGTGGCCGGCGCGCTCGGGTTCAACTTTCAAGGGGCAATGACGGCGGCACAGAATGAGACACTGAATAACTTCTGCGACCATAACTCGTGTGGTCGCGCGTTGGCCGCAGTGGGGGCAGCGGTCGGCGGTGGTGCAGCGGTCGCGGGATCAGTTGTTGTGGACGCTGCGACAGGCGGTTTAAATGTCGTTGCGACGCCGGCCGAGGTGGCTGGCGGTGCTACCGTAGGCGCCGCCGTGGGCGGAGCTATCGGATCGTGGTTAGATTGGCTTGGGTCACATGGCGGCGTGACGCTTAATAGTGGAGATACTGGAAGTGCAGGCACCCAAGAAGGAACCTCCGTATCTGGCGATTCGTCTACCGCTCCCGACTTACCGACGGGTCTGGTCGGTGAACAAGACAGTAAAAGCGGGCAAAGAGTAAACCGTAATATCAGCGGTCCTCTCAGCCCGGCGAATGGTGGCACGGGAGACGCGCTGCAAGATTTCAACAAGCTGACCGGAGGTAAGAGTAGCCCTGCGCCAGCAGACAGCGGCTATCCGCCCGGCACTTTAATTGGCCCCAATGGGATTGCTTACCGTCCTGGAAAAAACGGAAGCGGAGCCCGCATCGACATTCCCGCGAACGGTTCGAAGCCGCATGAAACGCTGCATTACTAGAGAGCTATCTTGAAACACCTGAATTTTGCTTTGCACCAAATTGACTCCTTGGGCGAACAGCTAAGCGGTGGTTTTGTGCGTCTTTCGTTGGTGTTTGCCGCACATGGACGACCAATATCGGTCAAGTTGTGGCGTTCCGATGGTACGGGCATACGGGTACGGTGTCGCATGTACGACGTTGCAGAGCGTGTTGAGCATGGCGTGTTGGAGTTTGAGCCACTGGCCGAAAATGGAGGGGACGACGCAGTCATCGACTTGCCGGACGATATGCACGGTAAATGCACCGTCGCAAAGTTAGTGTTGAATGATGACGGCGTTGTGTGCGAGTCCGGTCTAGTAATTCGTGGCTCTCGGGGAGGCGAACTGATTGTAGTAGCGGGCGTGTATCCCCACACGTTGGCGGTTAACGTAGCGAAGGCGTTCGGACCCTTCGAACCCGAATATCCGATGGAGAAGTACGCGCGCGTCGAGAATGTGTGATCGGGGCGATTGGCGGGGCGACGAGCGCGATTGTGGCGCCGTTCCTGGTAGACCAGGCCGGTGGGTCTAACAATCTGACGACTGACCAGCGCGCGGCAATCGTAGGCGTCTCGACGTTGCTCGGTCGCTTGACGGCGGGGCTTGCGGGCCAGAATGCGCAAGCAGGGGCGACGGCGGCTGAGAATGAGTCGCTGAATAACGCGACCTCTACTAAAAATCCGCGATTTGCAGCGAAGATGTTGGGATACGACTACCAGACGTTTGGCGACATGCTACATGTGCTCAAGCCGGCAAACGGATTGGGACCAGCCGACTGACCTTGCCCCTGTTTCACGAATCCCATGGCTGAAGTCATCAGGCCGCTTGCCCCCGCTGAGCAGCGGCCCAAATCTTCTCGAACGTCATGGGGCTGACATAGTCCAATGTCGAATGCAGTCGGCGGGCATTGTAGAAAACAAGCCAGTCAACGATTTCATCCATCGCAGCACGCCGCGTCGCGAAGTGCCGACCGTGCAGTCGTGCGACCTTCAGCGAACCCCACAGGCTTTCGGTCGGCGCATTGACGCTCCTATGTCAAGAAGCGCGGGCCGAATCGGCCAAGTCGGCCAGAATGAGCGGGTACAACTCCCTGACGATATAGCGCTTCAGGCAGCGGTGAATTTCCTTGTTCGACATGCCTTCCTTGGTTCGTCGCTCGACGTACGCCCGGGTTCTCGGATCACTGCGCATGCGCACCATGGCGATGGTCCACAGGGCGTTGTTTGCAGCACGGTCGCCTCCGCGGTTCAGGCGATGCCGGACCGTTTTGCCAGAGGATGCTTGCAATGGGCTCGTGCCACAAAGCGCGGCGAGTGCAGCATCGCTTTTCAAGCGTTCCGGATTGTCGCCTGCAACGGCAACAAGCACAGCCGCCGTTTGAGGCCCAACGCCGAATCGTTCTCGAAGCCGTCTGGCATGCTTGAGGGTCAGGCGTTCGAGCATCGCGTCGAGCGTCTTGAGCTCTTCCGCGAGCGCGAGGTAGCGCTTTGCCAGCAAGCGCAACGTGGTTGCCAGAGTCTGCAACATAGGCGTATCACCCAACGAGCGCAGCCGTGCGCAGCTAGCAACGCATTCGGCAGTCTTTGTCTTCAGAAGACGCTCGCGGATGTCCTGCGGCGCGCTCACCAGCAAGGCCCGCAACTGATTGATCGCCTGCGTCTTGGCCTTGACGGCGCTACGACGAGCAACGGAAACAGTTCGCATCGCTTCGGCCGCTCCAGATTGCTCTTTGGGAATCGCCGTTGCTTTTTCGGCGAGGACCGCTCGCGCAGCGTTTTCCGCATCGGTCGGATCGGACTTTCCGCGCGATCGACGCGCAGCCCGATCAGGACGATTGACCTCCAGCACTTCGATCTCGTGATCGCGCAACACACGGGCAAGGCCTGCGCCATAGGTGCCGGTTCCTTCAACGCCAGCGCGGCGCAGATGACCAAGAGAATTTGCCCAGGTCAGCAGCTTGAGATATCCCGCCGTTTCGGCAGTCACCGACAGGGTTCCGAGGAGCTTCCCCGTTTCGCTGATTACTGCACCGACATGCGTATCGAGATGCGTGTCGACGCCAAGAATGACTTCGTGTTGTTCCATGCGTGTTTCCGTCGAAGTGGGCGCATCGCCAACCCCATTCGCTGGACAGGACACTCACGGTGCAGGACAAAGCTCCTATCAGGTCACAAACGCTGGGCCCGGCAACGCTCGGGGAACGACGGAGCCCGATCGACAGGTCAACGCCAAGGCAGCTCGGCCAATCCCAGCACGGGTCAGATCGGTCCGACGTTCGAGGCGTATTTTGGACTGAGTATCCCAACAATCGCCACGCCGGCTCATTGACGAGCGCATGCCGTACGCCTTGAGCGTGTCCTGGAAGAGTCCGCTGCAATACTGGCTGCCACGGTCGCTATGCACAATCACGCCGGCTTCGGGGCGGCGCCGGAACCATGCCATGCGCAGTGCATCCGTGACCAGTTCGGCCTTCATATGCGGCTGCATCGACCAGCCCACCACTTGCCGGCTGAACAGGTCGATTATGACCGCCAGATACAGCCAGCCTTCGGCCGTCGCCACATACGTGATGTCGCTCGTCCAGACCTGATTCGGCGCTGTCGCCGTGAAGTTGCGCTCCAACAGGTTCGGCGCGACCGGCAGGTTGTGGTTCGAGTTCGTCGTCGCGATGTACTTGCGCTTGTGCCGTGCGCGGATACCATGCTGCGCCATCAGTTTGCGAACTCGCTCCTTGCCAACGCGTACGCCGCGCGCAACCAGCTCTTTCCACATGCGCGGCCAGCCGTATTCGCCCTTGACCTCCGCGTGAATCGCCTTGATGTGCGCCAGCAGTGCGTCGCTGCTCACGCGGCCTCGGTGCGGCTTGTTCCGAGCGACACGTTGCCGTCGCTGATGAAAGCCGCTGGGGCTCACATCGAGTACTTCGCATAGCACCGAAATCGGCCAGTGACGGCGATTGCGTTCGATGAACGCGTACTTCACGTCGAGTCCTTCGCGAAGTACGCACAGGCCTTTTTTAGGATGTCGCGCTCCATCTTCAGCCGCGCCACTTCCGCACGAAGTCTCGACAACTCCATCTGCTCCGGGCTTACCGGCTTCGTGCCTGCTCCGCCAAGCTTGCCTTCCTGCTCAGCCTTGAACCAGTTGGAAATCGACTGCGCCGGCACGGCCAGCGTGGCGGCCACTGCCGCGACGCTCTGACCGGCTTTGACCAGCCGAACCGCTTCCAGCTTGAATTCGAGCGTGTAGCGCGCCCGCGTCGTCTTGCTCATCTTCTGGATTCTCCTTGCTTGAGTTTAAACGCTCAGCAAGGGATTCTTTTTTCGGGGGCAAGCTCAGACAACGTTATTTTCCACAGCAACGGAGACGTTGAGTTCAACGGCAACATTATCGATAACATGCACAACTATGCCCAGTAACCGAGCCACTCGAAAGGCAAGTACGCATGCGCTTGCTCATGCGACTTTCATTATTTCGTCCGATGGTACTGCTCCGGCTGCTTGGACAAACTACTTTGGAATATCGCCGAGTCGGACGATCACCAAAGGGCAGCCATACATATTGCCATCGGGGCGGCTAAGTGATCGCTTGGGAAAGCTCGAATTATGGGCGCTGGAAAGTAAAGCAGTAGTCCGGAGCGATCAGTTGGAGCCACACCTTCGCTATCTGATTGAGCGGCTTGGATTGCCACGTGCGGATCTTAGGGCGCATGTTGAGCGTGCGGATGCACGGATGCGCTTCTTCTGTTACTGGAGCAACGAGGACGGTGATCGGATACCCGATGTGCCGGAGGATATTAAGACAATGATGGAAGCCCTCGGCGGAACAATTGAAATCGACGAGTATCGCTGAAGAACTGCCAAGGGCTATTCCTTAATGAGACATATTGGATTTGACGGCGGGCATTCGATATATGAGCTGGGCCCTGGCTCGGATGTGATTCTGTTCTTCGATTGCCTGAAGAACCGATCGTTTGTATCGCCGCTACTTGCGGCGGGAAGAACTGGACAGGGCTGCGGCGCTGATGGAGCAGGCACGCCAGATCTTTGCACAGCATCCCGCCGCTTCAGCTGTTGACTGGGATACATTGTTGTCGGGTGACCCGGGACGGAGCTGGCTGAATCCGAACCAACCGACTCTTGCCGACGTGTTCAGCAAATACTTCGAGAACTTCGGAAAAGCGTGCGGCTCGGCAAAATCGTTTGTGGATGCATTCAACATTTACCAGCCGGTTCGAGTAGTGATGTCCGACTTGCCGGGCTTCGCGCGCGACAAGAACAAGCCGCTGGCGGAATACGATGCGCTGGAGGGCAAGCCGTTCTGGCTTCAGTAGAGCGCAACGCAGGAAAGGCCCGCGCCGGTTATTGCCCGGACAGCCGCGAAGAGACGAACCCGGCCGCGGGCCGGGTCTGTGCTTTATGGCGTCGAGGTGCTTCGGTTCGATTTGCTTCCTTCGTCGTCGGCCGTGCGCCGATGCCGGACCGCTAGAAAAGCCGTCCCGCGAGTTCGCGGCGCACGTCCCAGTTGAGGTGCATTTGCCGGACTCCGTCGATCGCGCGCTGGAGCCACGCATCGGCAATTGCGCGATGCTCGTCGTATGGTCGCTCAGCCAGCGCGACCGTGGAATTGCGCAATTGATCGTCGAAGTTCGTCATCAAAATCTCCCCTTGAATGATCACAGACATGACGCACGTAACAAAACGCGTGCAAACCGGCCGCAAACCCGCACCGGTCACAGGTTTGCGGTGTACCACCAAAAAGTGTAACTGGTCGGTGCCGGGAGTCGGCGAATCGCCCGAAGCCCATACGGGCAAAGCTGTGCAGCGCGTTACAAAATGCACCATGTGGTGTTCAGCACCACTGACGCGGCGGTGATCATGAAATCGACGTGCACGGCATCGTAAGGGAATTCTATTGTGCCGTCGGCGTTGCGGTCGAGCACCCCGGCGTTGAGCAAAACAGGGGGTTCGACCAGCCCTGCGTGCAAGGCAGCGGTGACGGCCGCGCTGGCCGGTGGCAATGATGTGCAGGCTATCAACGGCACGGTATATGCGTTCGATCCCAACGCTCCGGCAATCAAGGCTGTCGGTGACCCGTATCAGACAGCGTATGCGAATTCGTTCGACGGTCAGGTGGCGCAGAGCACGGCTGAAGGGCTTCAACTCGCGCCGGTGGAAAATACCGGGGACTTGGCGCTGCGCTCGGAACGATTGGGAAGTGGCTCGGCCTTGGGACGGAGGTCACAAACCGTGCAGCGGGACAGTGTGGGACTCGATTACACCTGTTCCTTCCGCTGTCGATCGCGTGGCCCTGCTTGAGCGCATGGTGGCGCTGATACTGCTCGCCGGTGAGAGCTATCGTGCCCAATTCTCGGAACTCGCCAGGCTGGCGCGAACGGGGGCGGACGGACTGGATCCGGGGCCGGAGTGTGCGGGGTTGCTGGCCGAGATTGAGAAACGTGCGCAGGTGGCCGGAGAAGTCTTGCGCTCGACATGAACGTGCTGCGCTGCCTGCACGATCAGGTGCTGCCGACGCTGGAGTGAGTCACGCTGATGCTTCAGGGCTGCTGTGTGGCGCGGCCAGCGGTGGGCCATACCGGGTTCGCCGGTCGTCGTTCCCGCGCCCAATCCGGCCGAAATGGGCGATGTGCCGCGCGATGGCGCGGGCGTCATCGGGCCTCACTTCGTCGCGGATGCGGCGCAGCCTGGCCTGCTGCAATTCGAGCAGTTCGACGCGCTGCGCATCGGGTGCCGGTCGGTGCAATTCGCCGTGAATGGCTGCGGCGAGCAGAGCGATGCGCTGGCCGATGACGCCGCACATGACCTCGTAACCGACGCTCGCGTCAAACCGTCTTCGTGCGTTTCGCTGTTCATCGTGATGGTTCCTGATGCGTTAGCTTGAGCGTGGCAGGGCGCAGTTGGCGCAGCCACTTCCGGGTTGTCGCTACGGGTTGTTGCGCTGCAAAATGAATTTGATGTGGTCCGATTTTTTATATTCACGTATCGGCCGTCCGAGGGCTTCCCGCACACTTTATGTTCCTGGATTCTCCGTAGTTAAGCGTCTGCGATTGGGTCCCCGCAGACTTTATCCGTGGTTTCCGGAGGTGACCGCGACGTAACGACGGACGTTAGAGCGGTCTTTTCCGCAGACTTTAGCGTGCACAGATAAGACCGCGCTCGGCTGAACCTTGTGGGCGAGCAGGCCTGCGCAACCGGTAGCCGCCGGATTGCGCGACAGGTGACAAGACTTTGCGTCTGGCGTAAGGTCATTCAGCGACCAGCGCACCTTGAAGGACTAGGGCGCGCGTCATTTGGCGATGACACAGACGAATTTGTGATGGAGCCGCTATGAGCGCGAACTGGACTGATATTCCGTACGACGCCTGGCGCGACACGTGCGCCGCGTTGCACCTCTACACGCAAATCGCCGGCAAGTACAAGCTCGCCCGAACCCCATGGCTGAATCATTCGTGGCACGCTACGTTGTACGTCAGCGCGCGTGGCCTGACGACGTCGCTTATACCCGATGCCAGCGGCGTGGAGATCGAGTTCGACCTGCTCGAACATCGCGTGCTCGGCAGCGCTGCCGATGGACGCAAGGCGCACTTTGCGCTCGCCCCGATGTCGGTTGCACAATTCCACGCGAACTTTTTGGATCTGGTTGCGCAACTCGGAGGCAAGCCCGTGTTTCACGGCCGACCCAACGAGATCCCGAACCCCGTGCCGTTCGAGGACGACCATGCAGCGCGCCCGTACGACGCCGATGCCGTGAGCCGCTTCTTTCGAGCGCTCGTCACGGTCTGTTGTGTGCTTGAGCGGTTTCGTACCGGTTATATCGGCAAGGTCAGCCCGGTTCATTTTTTCTGGGGTAGCTTCGATCTCGCCGTGACGCGTTTTTCTGGACGCCGCGCGCCTCTCCATCCCGGCGGCGTTCCAGCGCTACCCGATGAAGTGACGCGCGAAGCCTACAGCCACGAAGTATCGTCGGCCGGGTTCTGGCCGGGGGGACCGGCGACACCTTTCCCGGCGTTTTACTCTTACGCTTACCCGTCGCCTGACGGCTTTTCCAACGCAACACCCCAGCCGGGCGGCGCCTATTTCGACGACAAGCTTGGCGAATTCATCCTTCCGTACGAAAGCGTCCGCACGTCGAACGACCCCGAGCAAGCGCTGCTGGCTTTTCTCGAGAGCACGTATCAAGCGGCCGCGGATCTCGGCGGCTGGGACCGGGCGGCACTCGAATGCCGGGGAGGTGAGCCGCTCAGGCCGCGACCGGTGGATCACCATTGAGCGAACCCATCTCACCGGATCTGCGAGAACCCTTTGCTCTTTGCGAATCCTCTGGTAGGATCTCGCCCCTACGTAGGGGAGTCGCCAAGCTGGCCTAAGGCACCGGATTTTGATTCCGGCATTCGAAGGTTCGAATCCTTCTTCCCCTGCCATCACTCTCTTTCAAGCCCTGGATCTATCCAGGCGTCGGTCTTTCTGGCTGACATCGCGCACTTCACTCTCTGTGCGACGACTCCATCCCACATGCATGCAATCGAGCCCTTCACACTCGATGCGTCCCATTTTCAGACATCCCACAGCGTCGATCCTCTGTGAGCGTCCGATTTTGCGACACCTCGCTGCTGCGGATGACCCCTCGCTTTCCTCCCTGAACGCCAACTGAGGACGGCTTCGTTACTTTCTTCTCCTTTATATGCTTTTGACGTCGAGCCAAACTGCCGTGTCGCTCGACGATTTGCCTGCCGAGTTGCTCGATGACATCTCGATGTCCGGGGCCATGCCTTCACTGCGGGACGAGAACGCAAGTCTGGAGGCTGCGGAACGTTCAGCCATTGCACGCGCCCTTGGCGTTTCGCGCAGCACGCTCTATCGCAAGATCGAGTTTTATCGGCTGGAGGGGACGGTCAAGCCAGCGGACAGGGAATGACGAAGGCTGTACGATCTTGGCCAGGCGCGGCAGGCCCAATGCGGCATGCGTTGCTCGACTAGCACAACGATAAACGAGAGCATCAGGGTGGCTGGTGCAATGGCCATAACCGCACAGGAGAGACACCAACAGCGCAGGCTGCTGGAAGTCCTGCTCCATATCGGCGAAGACTACCGGCGCATCAATGACTGTGATCACGAGCTGTTCACCTCTCTGGCGCTCGACGCGAAGGCCTTCCGAATCAGCGACTCACGCGTCGTGATGCGGCAGACCTTCTCGATGACGCGGCAAATGATGCAGGCGAGGCGCACGACGAGATTTAGCTAGCGGACGAGGGGCCGGCGCAAATACGTTTTACGTGTTGTGGCCGGCCCTGTTCTCTGACAAGCGACGCGCCGAGCGGATGACATCAAGTCACTAAACAAATGACATCCACGCTCTCGCGAAATCGCCGCGCCACACCGAGAATTCCTCCCATCACGGCATCCGCCGTCATCGAGGAGAGAAGCATGTTTGCAATTACCGGTGTGACAGGACAGGTGGGCGGCGCGGCGGCACGCGCGTTACTCGACGCGGGGCACGCGGTGCGCGCCGTGCTGCGCGACGAAAGCAAGGCGGCGCCGTGGCGCGAGCGCGGCGCCGAAGTCGCGATCGCGTCGTTCGACGACGCCGACGCGCTCACCGCCGCGTTTCGCGGCACGGCCGGCGTGTTCGTGATGATCGCGCCGAACTTCGCGCCGCTGCCCGGCTATCCGAACGCTCATGCGGCGGCCGCGGTGCTGAAGGAGGCGCTGTCGAAGGCACGGCCGGGGAGGGTGGCGGCGTTGTCGTCGGTGGGCGGGCAGCGCGAAACGGGGCTCGGCCTGATCACGCAGGTGCATATTCTCGAGCAGACGCTCGCCGGTCTGTCGATCCCAACCGCGATCCTGCGGCCGGCCTGGTTCATGGAGAACTCGCTGTGGGATATTGCGCCGGCCCGCATATCCGGCGTGATGCCGAGCTTTTTGCAGCCGCTCGACCGCGCGTTTCCGATGGTCGCGACAGCGGATATCGGCCACGTCGTTGCACAGACGCTCACGCAGTCGTGGCAGGGGCGACGCGTGATCGAGATCGAGGGGCCGCGGCGTTATACGCAGCGCGAGATCGCCGAGATGCTCGGCGACCTGCTCGGACGCCCGGTCGAAGCGCGCGCGGTGCCGCGCGAGGAGTGGCAAGCGCAGTTTCAGGCCCAAGGCACCGAATGGCCCGCGCCGCGGATCGAGATGCTCGACGGCTTCAACTCGGGATGGATCGATTTCGAGGATGGCGTGAACGAGCGGGTGGTCGGGACGACCTCGTATCGGACGGTGCTGGAGCAGTTGGTGAGGCGGGCAGGATAAGCCGGGTCTCGGGCGGGGCCGCGCTCGAGGTTGCCGGACCGTGTGAAGCCGCCCCGCAACCGGGCCCCGCGCGCGTGCTAATCTTGCTCCCTTCGCGGACGTCCCGCGTCAGAGCAGACACCATGACGGAAGCCTTCGATCCGGACGGCATTGAGCCAGCGGTCTTCGTGGTCGGCGAGCGCCATGCGACGCTGGACGGGCCGTGGCGCGCGTATCGGCGCGCGCATCTGATTCACGTCAGCGAAGGCGTGCTGACGGTGCGCACGAAGTCCGGCCGCTGGGTCGTGCCGCCCGCCCGCGCGCTGTGGATTGCCGCGAATACGCCGCACTGCCTGCACGCGAGGCGGCCCGTGCAGTTGTATTCGCTCTACGTCGCGACCGGTTCCGCGATGGACGCCACCGCCGACCCCGCCTTAGACCCCGCGCCGCTACCCACGCAGACCGGCGCGCTGATCCCCGACACGCTGGTGCAGGCGCTGCTCGCCACCGCGGCCGATCTGCCGCACGATCACCCTCCCGACGAACCCGCCCGCCGTCTGCTGCAGGTGCTGCTGGATCGCGTCGCCGGCTTGCCCGCCGCGCCGCTCGGCCTGAACTGGCCGGGCGATCCGCGCGCGCAGCGCATCGCCGAGGCGCTCAGCGCGAATCCCGCGCAATCGCTGGTGCTCGAGGAACTCGCCGCGGCCGCCGGCGTGACCGCGCGCACGGCCGCGCGTCTGTTCGCGAAGGAAACGGGGCAGACCTTCGGGCAATGGCGCCAGCAGTTGCGCCTGCTAGCCGCGCTCGAACATCTCGGCGCCGGTGAGAGCGTCACGCAGGTGGCGCTCGAAGTCGGCTATAACGACGTGTCGTCGTTTATCGCGGTGTTTCGCGATGCGTTCGGCGACACGCCGGCGCGCTATTTCCGCTGACGCAAGCTCGCGGCCACTCCCCAGCCACCGCGCGAGCGTCGCCTCGCGCGCTACCGAAGCTGCGTCAATGCGCGCCGGCCGCATCCGGGCCACCGCCGCCTTTGGCTGGCCGCGTGATCCAGATCAGCGGAATGATCAGCACGAAGATGATCGCCGACACAAAGAAGATGTCGTTCAGGCCCATCATCGCGGCCTGGGTGTTCACGGTGAAATCGAACAGCGCATCCGCCGATTGCGGACTCAGATGCAGCACCGACTGCGTATTGTCGATCTGCTGCGCGAACAACGGGTTGTCGACCGACGCCTGTTCGGTGAGCCGCACGTGATGCAGGATCGTGCGGTTGTTCCATGCGGTACCCGCGATCGACGTGCCCACCGCGCCGCAGAACACGCGCACGAAATTCGATAGACCCGCCGCCGCCGGAATCCGGCTCTGCGGCTGGCCGGACAGGATGATCGCCGTCAGCGGCACGAAGAACAGCGCCATCGGAATGCCTTGCAGCAGCGTCGGCAGCACGAGGTGCCACGTGTCGATCTCGATCACGTACTTCGAGCGCATGTAGAACACGATCGCGAAGCCGACGAACGCGACCGTCGAGATCACGCGCGCGTCCGAGTGCGGCAGCACGCGGCCGAGTATCGGCGCAAGAATGATCGCGAAGATGCCGAGCGGCGCGGTGACCAGACCGGCGTCGATCGAGCGGTAGTTCAGATACTCCTGCATCCATTGCGGCAGCAGCACCAGATTGCCGAAGAACACCCCGTATGCAACCGAAATCGCGATCGTGCCGCCGAGAAAATTGCGCTGCTGAAAAAGCCGCAGATCGACGATCGGATGCTCTTCGGTCAGCTCCCAGACGAGGAAAAACGCAAAGCTGATCAGCGCGACGAGGCCGAGAATCGAGATCACCGGCGACGAGAACCAGTCGAGATCCTTGCCCTTGTCGAGCATGATCTGCAGCGACGCGACCCACGTGATCAGCAGGCCGAGGCCGACCACGTCGATCGGCGGTTTGCGCGTCGGCGATTCGCGGGTGCGGTAGATCATCCACGTGACGCCGGCCGCGAACAGGCCGACCGGGATGTTGATGTAGAAGATCCACGACCAGCTGTAACTGTCGGTGATCCAGCCGCCGAGCGCCGGACCCGCGATCGGGCCGACGGTGGCGGTCATCGCCCACAACGCGAGCGCGGTCGACGATTTCTCTTTCGGATACGAGCCGAGCAGGATCGCCTGCGACAACGGAATCAGCGGGCCGGCCACGGCGCCCTGGAATACCCGCGCGAGCAGCAGGATCGGCAGCGTCGGCGCGACGCCGCACAGCCAGGACGCGAGCGTGAACGACAGGATCGCGCCGACGAACAGCTTCACCTGGCCGATGCGCTGCGTGAGCCAGCCGGTCAGCGGAATCGCCACTGCGTTGGAGGCCGCGAACACGGTGATCACCCACGTGCCTTCGTCGACCGAGACGCCGAGGTTGCCCGAAATGGTCGGAATCGCGACGTTCGCGATCGACGTATCCAGCACGTTCATGAAGGTGGCGAGCGCGACCGCGATCGTCGCGAGAACCAGCCGGCCGCCTTCGAGAGGCGCGGGCGGCGGCGGTGGCGCGGGGGGCTGAGGCGGCGGCGACGCGGAATCAGGCGCGGAGTTGGGCTGGCTCAAACGGCGTTCTCCGGATGGTTTGCCTCGGACCGTGCGGCGCGGCGGCGGGTCCGTCGATGCGCAAAAGCATACCCGCATTCGCCCGCCGGCGTCGGCCGCAGCCGCGGCCGATGCGGCTCCCGGCGACGCGAACGCGGCACGCGGCGTATGCTCGCGGCTAGGGCTGAGCCACCACGGCCAGAGGCACTAAACCACGGAAAAAAGGACACCACCATGAGTTGGCAGCAATTCGAACACGGCTGGCGGCGCGCGCCGAACACGGCACCGCCGAACGCGCCCGCGACGAGCCTCGTCGTGCTGATGCACGGCGTCGGCAGCAACGCGCGCGATCTGATGCCGCTCGCCGATATCTGGAGCGACGAGCTGCCCGGCACCGCATTCGTGTCGCTCGACGGCACGGATCCGTTCGACGGCGGCTTCGGTGGCCGCCAGTGGTTCAGCCTGCGCGACGTCGACGGAGCGAACCGCGAGGCGCGCGTCGCCGCCGCCTATCCGGCGCTGCGCCGCGTGCTCGATGCAGAGCTTGCGCATTGGCAGTTGTCTTTCGATCGGCTTGCGCTGGTCGGCTTCTCGCAAGGTTCGATCATGGCGCTGCATCACGTCGCGTCTAGCGCGGAGGGCGCGGCGGGCGTCGTCGCGTATTCGGGGCGGCTCGCCTCGCCGATCGTCTCGTCGAACCGCGCGACGCCGCTCACGCTGGTCCACGGCGAGGACGACGAGGTGATCCCGGTGCGCGAACTCGAATTCGCGGCCGACGCTTTCAGCGCCGCCGGCTACCCGGTCGACGCCTACATGCTGCCCGGCGTCGGCCATACGATCACGGCCGACGGCGTCGCGCTCGGCCGTGACGCGCTGGAACGCGCACTGGGCAAGCTGTCGCGCGATTGACACAACTCCGATAGAAAGCGGGCCTAAAGATTCTGATGAGCTTGCCGACATACGGGCAATAGCTTGAAAATCACCCCCGCCGCGCGGGAAGCGCAACGCCCAGCGGGCGTGTCGCGCGGCTTCGGGGACCCGGGGGCGCATTTCCAAACCGCCCAAGAAGGCGGATAACGACACATCAGAGCCTGCATATGGCCAGACCGACGCCGCATTACCCGCTCTTTGAGCGATTGTTCCGCCACTCCGTGGCGGTGGATCTCGGCACGGCCAACACCCTTATCTATACCGACGACGGCGGCGTCGTGCTGAACCAGCCGTCCGTCGTGTGCTTCGAGACGCAGCCCGCGAGCGGGGCGAAACGGATCGCCGCGATCGGCGCCGAGGCGCGCCAGCTGCTCGGCCGCGCGCCGCGCAATCTCGAAACGGTGCGGCCGATGCGCCACGGCGTCATCGCCAACTTCGCCGCCGCCGAACACATGATCAAGCAATTCGTCGACATGGCGCGGCCGCGCTCGCTGTTCAGCCGGCGCGCGGCATTCACGCTGTGCGTGCCGGCCGCGGCGACCCATGTCGAGCGCCGCGCGATCCGCGAAGCGGCCGAGGCGGCCGGCGCGTGGAAGGTCAGCCTGATCGGCGAATCGCTCGCGGCCGCGCTCGGCGCGGGGTTGCCGGTGCGCGATGCGACCGGCTCGATGGTGGTCGACATCGGCGGCGGCACCACCGAGGTCGGCGTGATCGCGCTGGGCGGCACCGCGTATAGCGGCTCGGTGCGCGTCGGCGGCGACAATTTCGATGCGGCGATCATCAGCTACGTGCGCAATCTGTACGGTGTGCTGCTCGGCGAGCAGACCGCCGAGCACGTGAAGAGAGCCATCGCCTCGGCCGTGCACGACGTGCCGCTCGAGCAGATCAACGCAACCGGCCGCAGCGTCGACGACGGGCTACCGCGCACGGTGCAGCTGAGCAACCGCGATATTTCGGAGGCGATCGAAGCGCCGCTGAGTCAGGTGATCGGCGCGGTGAAGCGCGGGCTCGAATCGGCCCCCGCTGAACTCATAACGGACATCGCTTACAAGGGCATCGTGCTGACCGGTGGCGGCGCGCTGCTCCGCAATCTGGGGCGGCGTTTGAGTGAGGAAACCGGCCTCGACGTGCACGTCGCCGACGAACCGCTGACCTGCGCGGTGCGCGGCGCTGGGGCGGCGGCAGCGGCGGGGTGGGTGGACGAAGCCGGGGACGCGTGAGCGGTGGGCGGGGGTTGGTTGCCTGCCAAATTGCGCATGCACCGGCTGACATCGAATCTTCCGCGCGCGGCGACGACCAATGGATTACGCGCTCAGAAGGCGCTCCAATTCGTCGAGAAACGATGCAGTCGTATGACTCCACAACTTAGGGTCAAACTGCGAGCCATATGCTTCTTCGAACGCAGCGTCCAGATGGTCGGAATGTGCCTTCCTGAAACTCTCGATTTCAACAAGGATGCCCTTGATGCTTTCTGTGGAGCTATCCCGTTTATAGCAACCTACGATAGCTTCAATGGTGCTTCCCCAGTACGAGCAATCCTCGTTGAGGTACACACCAAAAAGCTGATTGAGTTCGGGATACAGTGGATTCTCTTTCATAAGCGCTTTTCTCACAGACCGACGAAAGCCGTTAGGACGTAATACGGCATGCCATTGTAGGTCTCACGCTTGAGCACAACCAGAATCTTGTTTCCCTTCACGAGCCGGCCCGTTTTTCTGACGACCCCATAACCGACATCTCCGGATACGTGTTTTGTTATACGCAGCGGGGCACGCATTCCGGTTGACTGCGCCCACAGACGAATCCGGTCGGCGTCGGCCATCATCACTTTCGAAATCGCTCTCTCAGCCGTTCTCTGGTCTTTAAATGTATTAGCCGGGACTTGATCTGACAGGTAGTCGAGCCGAAAAAGAACGAGTCATCAATGGGGGATGAGTTTCTCCTTGGCGAGTTCGAGCGAATCGAGGAAAGTGCGCATCGGCGTCTTGCCATAACACCAGCGTCCCTGATGCTCACGTTCATTGTTGTACTGATCGAGCCACGCATCAAGGTCCGTCTGCAAGGTGGCAATCGAGTCGTAGATCTTCTTGCGGAAGGTGATGCGATAGAACTCGTTGAGCATGGTCTTGTGCAGCCGTTCGACGATCCCGTTGGTTTGCGGCGACTTGGCCTTGGTTCGGGTATGGTCGATGTCTTCCAAGGCCAGATACAGTTCGTATTCGTGATGCTCGGGGTTGCCGCAGTATTCGGTCCCGCGATCTGTCAGCACGCGTAGCAGTGGAATGCCAAAACCATCGAAGAACGGAACAACGCGATCGTTGAGCAGGTCAGCCGCCGGCAAGGGCGTCTTGCGATCGTAGAGCTTGGCGAACGCAACCTTCGAGTAGGTATCGACGAAAGTCTGCTGGTAGACACGACCGACGCCCTTGAGGCTGCCGACATAGAACGTATCCTGTGCGCCGCAGTAGCCCGGACATTCGGATTCGAATTCTCCGTGCACTTCCTTCTCGTGCTTGGCGCGTTCGAGCGCGACGAGCTGCGCCTCAGTCAGCACTAACCCCTCCTGGGCGGATTTGGCTTCCAAGGCCTTCAGGCGCTTCGGCATGGTCTCGAGATCGTGGCGCAACCAGATACTACGGACGCCTTGGGGCGAGACGGATAGGGCATGCCGTTTGAGCACTTCGTTGGCGATACGCACCTGACCGTACGCGGGCAATTCGAGGGCCAGTTCGACAACGGCGGCCTCGACTTGCGGGTCCACGCGGTTCTTGAGCAGCGGCCGGTGGTGGGAAATCTCCTGCAGCGCAGCTTCGCCGCCTCGATCGTACAGTTCCTTAAATCGGTAGAAGCTGTCGCGCGAGTAACCCATCACGCGGCAGGCCTGACTGACGTTGCCGAGTTGCCGGGCCAACTCAAGTATGCCGACCTTGGCACGAATTACCTTCCGATCCTGAGTCATGGCGGACTCCTTGCTGTTCGCGGCTCGCATTGCCGCTACGGGCTACGCCCTCCGCGGCAACGCGAGCCACCAGGAAAAACCAAACCACTGTCAGATTTAATCTAGTCCACCGCACTTTAAATGACGTCGCTGCTGGTATCCAAGGTTCGTCTATCAGCCGTTGTCGCAACCACGCCTCATCTTTTCCGACATGCTTCAAAAGCGTATGGCCGCCGATCCCGTTCAGCGTTTTTGCTTCATGCTCCTTCAGTCTGATCCGGCCCATCGTTACGCTGGCCGCGCGTGCAGCCTTGACCGAGCCGGCGAAGCCAAATGGCACGACCATATCGATCGACAGGCCGATATTGTGCGCCATGTCAGGTGGTGCTTTCATCGTCGCGGCCAGCTTGCTCGTGCCCTGCTGGATCAGTTTGGCAGTATCCTGGCCCGTCCAGATTTAACGCAAACCCGCCGAAGCGGTATCTGAGCCATGGACGCCGAACACAACACATCCAGCCTTGCTCGCCATTGTCGGTTCCGGCAGCACACACAGAGCAGCCGCCCCGACCATCTCCAGCGTGGTCGGGGCACCTTGCGGACATCTACCCGACGCGTCGCCGGAGCCTATGTGACAATACGCGTCGCGTCCCGTTTCCCGAGCCGCCGATACGCCCGCTTCTCAATGCCCGTTGCCCGCCCCGCGCACATCCGCGCCCCGATGCCGCGCTGTCCGTAAACCAACCGTGAATCAATCCGTCTCCGCTTCGTCTCTGTCGTCATCGCCATCCTTCATCGACCTACGTAGCGGCTTGCGCATGCCTTACATCGAGGCCGGCGCCGGCGAACCGCTGCTGTTCGTGCACGGCTCGTTGTGCGACTACCGCTACTGGCAGCCGCAACTGGCGGGTCTGTCGAAGCGCTATCGCTGCGTCGCGGTCAGTCTCACGCATTACTGGCCAGTCACCAATAGCGAGGCGGACCTGCCGTTCAGCTGGAGCAGCCACGCCGATGAAGTGGCGGAGTTCATCGCTGGTTTCGGCGCGGGGCCCGCGCATGTGGTCGGGCATTCGCGCGGCGGTTGCGTCGCCTATCATTGCGCGCGACGCCATCCCGAACACGTGCGTACGCTGACACTCGCCGATCCGGGCGGCCCGCTGCAGATCGCCGGACGTCCGCCCGCGAGCGTGCCGGAGCCGGTCAACGCATTGCGCGCGAAAGCGGCTCAACTGATAGAAAGCGGCGCGGTCGAAGCAGGCTTGCAACTGTTCGTCGATTCGGTGAGCCGTCCCGGCTTCTGGGCGAT
Organism: Paraburkholderia sp. JPY465; assembly: GCF_050436725.1. Lineage (NCBI taxonomy): Bacteria > Pseudomonadati > Pseudomonadota > Betaproteobacteria > Burkholderiales > Burkholderiaceae > Paraburkholderia > Paraburkholderia sp. JPY465. The sequence goes on along the minus strand of NZ_JBNDMT010000002.1, from coordinate 361,003 downwards.
GAGCACGCCGGGCTTTCGCCGCATGGCGACCGACAACGCGCACACGCTCGCGCGGCAATTCCGCGATCCGCTACCCGCCTACGTGCCCGAGGACGCGGCGGACCTGCGCTGCCCGGTGCTGCTGATCGACGGCGAGAAAAGTCCCGACATGTTCCACCGCACGGTGACGGCGTTGCAGGGATGGTTGCCCGATGCGCGCCGCGAAACGGTGCGCGGTGCGTCGCACGGCATGAACCTCGCGCACCCGTCCGCGTTCAATCGTTACGTGGATGAATTCATTCAGGCCGTGAGCGCGCGCTGAGGAAGTGAAGCGAACATCAACGGGCGATCGGCCGGCGCGTCGCCGCCGATCGTCCGTTGACAGCATCAGGCCTTGCGATGCGCGTCTTTGTCGAGCGCGCGTTCGGCCGCTTCGCCGACGAGCCCGTGATAGTACAGATGCACGCCGATCGCGAGCGAATCGTTGCGGATTTCGTGGAACACCTTCCACGCCTTCACCGGGTCCGTGAACAGCAGATAGTGTGCTTCCCGCGCGATCAGAGCCGCGACCTCATGCAGGCCGTGTCCATGCAGCACGTCGACGAGCGTGTCGAGGCTGCGATGGGTGCGCGCGTCGGTGCGCGGATAGAGCATGTGCAGCACCGCAACGTCCTGGGTCTTCAGCGCCGCCGACAACGCGACGACGATATCCTGATGATTCAGCGCGGTGACCGTGTGGTCTTCGGTATGGACGTGATCCGGAAACAGCGTTTCGAGAGAGGCATTCATCTGTATTCGTCCTGCTTTTCTGTGTGATCAAAAAAGCCCGCTTCGAATCGCGGGCCGCAAGCATCAATGCACGCACCCAGTATCGCAGACGGATCGAGCCCGACGCAGCCTGCTGGCAGCAAAACATTGTTGCAGCTGGTGTTCCGACTTTCGAACAACTTTCATCGGCAGCGCGATGCCAGCGCCCCGTGCCGACAACGAATGTTGCGCACGCGGAGATGGACTGTTGCGAGCAATCGACGCAATCAACGACACGCCGGCCCGTAGAATGCGCAGCGGAACCTGAGCATGCCCGTACCGGTTCGAGAGCGGCGACGTCGCGCCTCGCCGTACGACCGCGATGCATGCCGGTACGACTGCGGTATCAAGCAAAAGGAACACGTAGATGAACTCGAAGTCACACGCAACGCTGAGTTTTTCCGACAGCGACCAGACCATCGATCTGCCGATCTATCAGGGCTCGTTGGGCCCGGACGTGATCGACATCCGCAAGCTGTACGGCCAGACCGGCAAATTCACGTACGACCCGGGCTTCATGTCGACGGCGGCGTGCAACTCCGAAATCACGTATATCGACGGCGACAAGGGCGAGTTGCTGTACCGCGGCTATCCGATCGACAACCTCGCGCAGAACGCCGACTTCCTCGAAACCTGCTACCTGCTGCTGAAGGGCGAACTGCCGAACGCGCAGCAGAAAGCCGAGTTCGAGAACACCGTCAAGCAGCACACGATGGTGCACGAGCAGATGCACTTCTTCTTCCGCGGCTTCCGTCGCGACGCGCACCCGATGGCGATTCTGGTTGCCGCGGTCGGCGCGCTGTCCGCGTTCTATCACGACTCGCTCGACATCACGAGCCAGCAGCATCGCGACCTATCGGCGATCCGCATGATCGCGAAGCTGCCCACGCTGGTTGCAATGGCGTACAAGTACAGCATCGATCAGCCGTTCGTGTATCCGAAGAACGACCTGTCGTACAGCGCGAACTTCATGCGCATGATGTTCGCGAATCCGGCCGAGGAGTACGAGGTCAACGACGTGCTGGTGCGCGCGCTCGACCGCATCCTGATCCTGCACGCGGACCACGAGCAGAACGCGTCGACGTCGACCGTGCGTCTCGCCGGTTCGTCGGGTGCGAATCCGTTCGCGTGTATCGCGGCGGGTATCGCGTGTCTGTGGGGCCCGGCGCACGGCGGCGCGAACGAAGCCGCGCTGAACATGCTGGAAGAAATCGGCTCGGTCGACAACATTCCCGAGTTCATCGAGCAGGTGAAGGACAAGAACTCGGGCGTGAAGCTGATGGGCTTCGGCCACCGTGTGTACAAGAACTATGATCCGCGCGCGAAGCTGATGCGCGAAACCTGCCACGAAGTGCTCGAAGAGCTGGGCCTGCACGACGACCCGCTGTTCAAGCTCGCGATGGAACTCGAAAAGATCGCGCTCGAAGACGAATACTTCGTGTCGCGCAAGCTGTACCCGAACGTCGACTTCTACTCGGGTATCGTGCAGCGCGCGCTGGGCATTCCGACGTCGATGTTCACGTGTATCTTCGCGATGGCACGCACGGTCGGCTGGATCGCGCAGTGGAACGAAATGATCGCCGATCCTGAGCAGAAGATCGGTCGTCCGCGTCAGCTGTTCATCGGCGAGACGCTGCGCGAGGCGAAACCCGTCGCAAAGCGGTAACAGGCCGGATCGACGCCCACCAACGCGTTTGACGACGGTCCCGAACCCACGGCTCACGAGGCCGTGGGTTTTTTGCGTTCCGCCGCATGCACGTCCTGTGCCACCGAAACCGGCGTCAAAAAATGGCGCAAAAAGCCGAAACTCCTACGCGATAACTTCGTCTCACGCCCTCAGAGCCTCTACAATCGGATGGGCTGGCTGGCCGACCGGGGCCGGCCAACCGTGGGGGCGGCCAGGCCGGCCACCCCGGCGGCGAATCCGAGGCGAGACCCGAAGTGCAACTGAAAGCAGCAGCGAATTCATAGGAGCGACCTTGAAACAGCAGCCAGAAGCCCTCGGCGGGCTGACCCACTCGGGCGGCGTCGATCATCGCGATCCCGAGCAGGACGGCGTCTTCATCCCGACGGAAAACCTCAACGTCGCGAGCGCCACGCAGCACGTGCTCAAGTCGGGCGACACCTTCATCGTCAACGATCCGCTCGGCGATATCACAGGTCACGACGACGGCCTGTTCGTCAACGACACCCGCGTGATGTCGCAACTGCGGCTGACCTTCGGCGGGCGCGCGCCGTCGCTGCTGTCGGGCAGCGTCAGCAGCGACAACACCACGTTCACCGCGCATCTGACCAACCGACCGCTGCCGCCGCTCGGCGGTGACAGCACTCCCGAAGGCGTGATCCACGTCGAGCGCGTGCGCGTGCTGTCGGGCACCGTGCTCAACGAGGCGATCGAACTCACGAACTACGGCACGAGCGACGCGACCGTGCCGCTGTCCATCTCGTTTTCCAGCGATTTCCGCGACATGTTCGAAGTGCGCGGCCTGAAGCGCGACAAACAGGGTCGCGTGCAGCCCGCGCGGGTCGAGAATCAGCAGGTACTGCTCGGCTACGTCGGTCTCGACGACGTCGCGCGCAACGTGCAGATCGCGTTCTCGCCGCAGCCGGACAAGCTGTTCGCCGACCGCGCCGACTACACCGTCAAGCTGCCCGCGCAGGCATGCGTGTCGATCTATCTGTCGGTGGCCGTGCATGTCGTGCCGATGACCAGCAAGCCCGGCGCCGACGTGTCGCAGCCCGTGCACGCGCTGAGCGAGGCGCATTTGTCGCAGATCGACGCGGAACGCCCGCGCGTCGGGCGTGCGGCGGTACGCGCGGCGCTGGTGGATGCCCATCTGGTGATGCGCGAGCGACGCCGCGCGAGCGCGCGCGTGCGTACGAGCAACCCGCTGTTCAACGCATGGATCGACCGCTCGTTCGCCGACCTGGAACTGCTGACGACGGATCTCGCGACTGGCCCGTACCCGTACGCGGGCATCCCATGGTTTTCGACCCCGTTCGGCCGCGACGCGGTGATCACGTCGCTGCAAACACTGTGGCTGCAGCCGCATCTCGCGGCTGGTGTGCTGCGCTTTCTCGCCGAGCACCAGGCGCGCGAGAACTCGCCGTTTCGCGACGCCGCGCCGGGCAAGATCATGCACGAGATGCGCAAGGGCGAAATGGCCGCGGCCGGCGAAGTGCCGTTCGCGCTGTACTACGGCGGTGTCGACACCACGCCGCTGTTCATCGTGCTGGCTGGCGCCTACGCGGCCCGCACCGGCGACATCGGGTTGATCGACGAATTGTGGCCCGCGCTCGAACGCGCGGCGCAGTGGGTCGCGGGCGTGTGCGACAAGAACCGGTACGGACTGCTCGATTACCAGCGCGAATCGGATGGCGGCCTCGCGAATCAGGGCTGGAAAGATAGTCACGACTCGGTGTTTCATGCGGACGGGCGCTTCCCCGACGGCCCGATCGCGCTGGTCGAAGTGCAGGCCTATGCGAGCGCCGCGTTCGACACGATGGCGCGCTTCGCGAAGCTGCGCGGTCTGCGCGACGCGGCCGCGCAGTATGCGGAGCGCGCGAAGAAGATCCGTCGCTGCGTCGAAGAAAAGTACTGGATGGACGAGGTCGGCTTTTACGGCATCGCGCTCGACGGTCATGGCGAGCTGTGTCGCGTGATGGCGTCGAACGCGGGGCATCTGCTGGCGTTCGGCCTGCCCACGCGCGAGCGCGGCGAAGCGTTGGTGCGGGCGCTCGACTCGACGCTGTTCCACACCGGCTGGGGCGTGCGCACGCTAGCGGCGAGCCAGGCGCGCTTCAATCCGATGGCGTATCACAACGGCTCGGTTTGGCCGCATGACAACGCGCTATGCGCGCGCGGGCTGTCGCGCTATGGCGCGAAGGGGTCGGCCGTGAAACTGCTGCAGGCGCTGTTCGAGGCGGCGGTGAATTTCGACATGCGCTTGCCGGAACTGTTCTGCGGCTTCCCGCGACGCCGCGGCGAGCCGCCCACGGCCTATCCGGTCGCGTGTTTGCCGCAGGCATGGGCGGCCGGCTCGCCGTTCATGATGCTCGAGGCGTGTCTGGGCATCACGATCGACGCCGAGCGCCGCGAGGTGCTGATCGAACAGCCGATGCTGCCCGAAGGCATCGACTGGCTCGAGGTCAGCGATCTGCGGGTCGGCGATGCGTCGGTGTCGATCACGTTCCGCCGGATCGGCGAGAAAGTGGTGGCGTCGGCGGAGCAGGGCGATGTGAGGGTGGTGGCGCTGCTTTGACGCCGCCGACGGTAGCGGGCATCGATGTCGGCGGGGACCGGAAGGGCAACCATCTGGTTATCCTGCGCGGCACCCGGATGCTGTGCAATCTCGCCAACGCGACCCCCGAACAGATGCTCGAGCGGTGTCGCGCGCACGAGGTGGCGGCGGTCGGCATCGATGCGCCGTGTCGCTGGCGAACGGGCGCGGCGGGAAGGCTGGCCGAGAAGGAACTCGCGCGGCAGCGGATCTTTTCGTTCGCGACACCGGCTCGCGAACACGCGATGGCCACTAAAAGCGGCTTCTATGGATGGATGTTCAACGGCGAGCGCATCTACGACGCATTCGCCGCCCAGTTTGCGCTTTTCGACGGCGGCGAAAAAATCACGGGTCGCGTGTGCTTCGAAACGTTTCCTCACGCGATCACATGCGCTTTTCTCGGGACGGACGTTGCATCCGCGAAGCAAAAAGGCCCGCAGCGCCGGGCTATTCTCGAACGGGAAGGCATCGCGACTGCGCCGCTGACATCGATCGACGATGTCGACGCGGCGCTATGCGCGTTGGCGGCACGTTATCTGCTCGAAGGCAGAGTCGATATATACGGTGACGAGTCGGGCGGATTCATCGTGGTGCCTGGACTTTGACGCTCACATTCTCGGAGGACGGGTGCACTTGGCACGACGTATCGGAGTATTGCTGCTATCCCTGGCGGCGTTGGGTTCGACCGCGGCGTCGGCGAACGACATTCAGTGTGCAACCACACAGCAACCCGCTGAGCGCGTCATTTGCGATCACGCGATCCTGAACAACGAGTACGACGACATCTTCGCGCAGCAACAGGCACTGCTCGGCAGCGGCAAACTGTCGTCCGCGCAACTGGCGCAGTGGCGGCACGCGCGCAACGCCTGTATCGATGTGCACTGCGTGGATGGCGTATTCGATAAGTGGAAGACGATGGCGCGGGCGCTCGAAGCTGGTCCGCAGGCGGCCGCGTCCGTCGTGGTGCCTTCTCAAACCACGATGGCGCCTGTCGGACCCAATCCGGAAGCGCCTGCTGTCGCGTCCGCGCCTGACGTGCCGCAGGCGTCGCAGGCCTCGCCGACATCGGAGGCTTCTCTGGTACGTCAAGGTAGCGCCGCCGGTGTGGCGCTTCCGCAACCGGTCGCGCCGGCGGCTTCAGCGCCGGTGGCTGCCTCGGCGGCGCCCCGTGCGGCCAGCAGCATGACCGGTCTGCCCAGCATGGGTGCCGGCCTGATCGTGGTCCTGCTGGTTGCGCTCGGGGCCGGTGTGTACTTCGCGCTTCGGAACCGGGGGAGAGCTTGAGGCGATTATCGGACGAGGAAACCGTAAGTTAGCGGGTCACGCTCGTCCACGATCCAGGTTGCGAAGCCGCAAACATAGGCGCTGCCCTCGACCTCTGGGATGACCGCCTTGAAGTCGCCGACGGTCGCCTCGCTGAGTACGCGCCCCTTGAAGACCGTGCCGATGATGGATTCGTTCACGAGTGTCTCGTTCATGGCCAGTTTCCCGCGCAGATAGAGTTGCGCGACGCGTCCGCCCGTCCCTGAGCCGGTGGGCGAACGGTCCACCTCACGGTCGGCGAACACGCAACAGTTGGCTTGGGTCGAGCCTTCGTGCCGCGGCGGATTGGCAATGATGGTGCCGTAGATGTGGTTGATTTCCGGGATGTCGGGGTGCTCAACCGGGTACGCGTGATTGGCAGCTTGTTTGACCTCGGCGCCAAACCGGATGAGTTCCTCGACAGAAGACTCGCGGACTGAGAGACCGTGCGGCGCACCGTCCGTATAGAAGTAGAACGCACCACCGAATGCGATGTCACCCTTTACTTTGCCAAACGACGGCGTCTGAACCGTGACATCCGTTTTCCAGATGAACGATGGGACGTTCACGAAACGTACGTTGCCGGCGTGTTCACCATCCCATTGCACGAAGGCCTCGATGAAACCGCACGGAGCGTCGATGCCAATGCGCGTCTCGGGAATCTGGCGCTGAACCCAGCCCAACTCGACCGCCGCGGTGGACAGCGCGATCACGCCGTGCCCGCAGTGGTCGCTATAGCCCTCGTTGTGGACGAAGATGATCCCGAAGTCTGCCGTGGGACTAACGGGTTCGGTCAGATATCCGCCGTACATGTCCGCATGACCACGCGGTTCGAACATCAGCGCGGTACGAATTTCGTCGGCGTTCTCTTTCAGCCACGCGCGACGTTTGACGATGGTGTCGCCGGGAAGGCGAGGCAGCCCGCTCGTCACGATACGGAACGCTTCGCCGCCGGTATGAACCTCGACTGTTGAAATGGTGCGACTGATTTTCATGGGTGCGTTGGAGTTCCTCGGTTGAACGTCACTGCCCGTACGGCACCGGAAGGCCGTTTCTGATCACATAGACGGTCGTGGGTGCGCCCTTCAGATCGCCGTTTTCATCGAACGAGTAGGTGCCTGCCACGCCCTTGTAGTTGGTCTTTGCCAACTGGGCGATGAGCTTTGCCTTGTCGGTCGTGGTGCCCGCTTTGACCATCGCATCGGCCAGCAGTTTTACGCCGTCGTAGTAGCTGACCGCATAGACCTGCGTATCGGTGTTGAAAGCGGCCTTGTATTTCTGCAGAAACTCGCGGCCGGCCGGGGTCTTGTCGAGCGCAATGCCGCCCTGGGCGCAATACACGATGGACGCGGCATCACCGGCGACCTTACCCATATCGGCCGAGCAAATGCCATCGCCGCCAAGCAGCTTGGCACGCAGTCCGCGGGCGCGCATCTGCTTGGCCATCGGCGCGCCCTGAGCAGCGTATCCGCCGAAGAAGACGACATCCGGATTTTTGGCCTTGATGCTGGTCAGAATGCCGAGGAAGTCGGTCGCCGACGAGTTCGTGAACTGCTGGTCCACGATCTGGATTCCGTTTGCCCTGGCCTCTTTGATGAACTGCTCCGCCACGCCTTGCCCATAGGCCGTGCGGTCGTCGATCACCGCGGCGGTCTTGGCCTTCAATGTCTTGGCCGCAAACTGGCCCATCGTCCCGCCTAGCTGCTCGTCGCTCGCGCCGATACGGAAGATGTTCTTGAAGCCTTGCTTCGTCAACGCCGGGTTGGACGCAACCGGCAGCATCGGCACGCCGCCCGTGTTATAGACGCGCGATGCCGGAATCGCCACGCCCGAGTTGTACGGGCCCAGCACGGCGATCACGCCGCTGTCGACGAGTTTCTGCGCGACTTGAACGCCGATCTTCGGGTCTGCCTGGTCGTCTTCGGAGTCCAGTTTGAACGTGACTTTCTGGCCAGCTACCGTGACACCGCTCTTGTTGAGTTCGTCGATAGCGAGGCGGGCGCCGTTCTCGTTGTCCTTTCCGTTCGGCGCCTGGGGACCCGTGAGCGGAGCCGAGTGACCGAGCGTGACCACCGATTGAGCGTTGGCGGTTGCGCAGATGCCGGCGGCAGTTAGGATAGCCATTGTTATGACGAGGTGTCGCATGGAGTCTCCAGGTGTTGGACCGGGTTGATCAGATTAGCTCCGCTTCGGCGTGGGATCGCATTCGGGAAAACGCCAGGGTTGGCGAAGAGAAATGAAGCTGTCGCTTCGCCGCTGCATTAAAGTTCTGGTTCCGGCGCTTGCTCAATCCACTGTGGTCTTCATCATGGACATCTGACAGGAGGAGTCGTGAAACTGACCGATTTCGATGCACTGACTTTTGACTGCTACGGCACCTTGATCGACTGGGAGAGTGGCATCTTTGAAGCCCTGAAGCCTCTGCTGGAGCGAGCGAGGACGCCGCTCACGCGTGACCAGGTTCTCGAAGCCCACGCTCGCCACGAGTCGTCGCAGCAGATCTTCACGCCCGCGAAGCGTTATCAGGAACTGCTGTCCATCGTGTATAAGCGCATGGCAGAAGAGTGGGGCCTGCCCCACACCCACGAAGAATGCGTGGCGTACGGCCAGTCGATCAGAAACTGGCCGGCATTCCCCGATTCGGCAGCCGCGCTGCAATATCTGAAGCGGCACTACAAGCTGATCATCCTGTCGAACATCGACAACGAAAGTTTCACCTACAGCAACGCGAGGCTACAGGTTGAGTTCGATGCGATCATCACGGCGGAGGACGTCGGCTCCTACAAGCCGTCGCCGCGCAATTTCGAGTACATGCTTCAGAAGCTCGATCAGCGGGGCATCAGGAAGGAAAAAATCCTGCACACCGCAGAAAGCCTTTTCCATGACCACAAGCCCGCAAACGAGTTCGGGCTGGCGTCGTGCTGGATTTACCGGCGTCATTCGCAGCCGGGCTTCGGCGCGACGATGGACCCGGGCTCGCAGCCGAACATAGACTTCCGCTTCAACAGCATGGCTGACTTCGTCGACGCGCATCGGCAAACGCTGGTGAAGCGCTGACGCAACGCAGAGCGGGCGGCGACATCAGCCCCCACTGCCGATCGAAAATTAAGGGCCTCTCTAGCCACCGTCTATTTGCCCGCACGTGCTATCGGCGCAATATCGCCGTCAAGGCGTGCGCCGACCGGCCATTGGCGCCGAATCTCCGCCCGCCCCGACCGGCCATGCTTGCGGACCCACCGCAGCCGCCATCCTTCTTCATTATTCCGGAGAAGCGAAATGAAACTGTCTGGAATCTCCGTGGCCGCCGCGGCCGCGGCTTTTGCGTTTGTCGGTACCTCCGCTTACGCGCAGGCGCAGGCCACCGCCGACACCTCGCCGCCCGTCGTCGACCAGAACACGCTTACCGCCGTCGGCGGCTCACCTGGGCCGCAAAGCGCTATGGGTGCACCAATCGGCAAGACCCGCGATCAGGTTCGTCGCGAGACCATCGAGTGGCAACACGATCCCGAAGCTCAGCGACGCGAGAAGGAACTGTTCAATGGTGGCCAGTGACCGCGCAACCCGCCCGGCGCGTATCGATCGAGCCGGGCGGATGGAATCACCGGGTGAGCCAGCCTCGCGTGCAGGTTGCGCAATGCTCTTATGGCTGTTTATACAGGTCCTGGATGCGCTGTGCGTCGCCGTTGCGTTGCGACTCGACCATCTCGCGATAAACCTGATCGCGGGTCTTGCCCATGGGAGCGCCCATGGCGGTTTGGCCCGCCGGCGAGCCGCCGACGGCGGTAAGCGTGTTCTGGTCGGCGATGGGCTGCGACATCTCGGCCGTGGTCTGGGCCTGCGTTTGCGCATGAGCGGCGGTCCCAACCAATGCAAGGGCCGCGGCGGCGCCGGCCGCGGCCATTCTCAGCAGTTTCATTTTGCTATCTCCTGACAGTGGAACAGGATGGCGGCTGCGGTGTACCGCAAGTTCCGCCGGCCGGGGCGGACGGGCGTTTGACACGAATGGTCGATCGGCGCACGCCGTGAACCAGATCTTGCGCCGATAGCCCGGGCGGGCAAATAGACCGCGGCTAGAGAGAACCTTAATTCTTGTTCCCGCGAACTCTTCACCAGCAGGTTCGGAGTTGGGAGCCTGGACGCCGTCGATATCAGCCGCGCTGTATGGTTCAGACGCCGATCTGCTTTTCGAGGCTGTCGAACCGGCCGCTCGACCGCCAGCGCTCGAACCACGGATTCGTGCGCAACTCGCAGAGCCGCGATGAGCGATCATCGAGCGCGACGTCGAGCCAGTGGAACATGTCCTCAGGTTGCCCCAGACGCGCGTGGATCTCGGCAAGCAACAACGGAGACGTATAGCTTTCGCGATAGCGCGACAGCAGATCCGTACGCAGCCATTGCAGTACCGCGTCATGGCCGCCGCTGTCCCAACACTCGCGAATCGTCTGGGAGCGCGGTAGTTCGTTACAGCGGATCAGCGCTTCGACCGTGGCGTCCACCGACTCCTTGAGCAATCCCTTCACCTCGAACGCGGTCGCGATCAGCTGGTACATCAGCGGAGCGCGCTCGTCCGTCGCGCGGCTGAAGCATTCGCGCATCGCCTGCTGGTGATTACCTGACAGAATCAGATCGAAAGCTCGCGAGCCCTGAAACGCGAATGGATCCACCTGTTCAGCGCGCTTTTTCAGCACCTGGCCTTCAGCGTCGCGGCCGAGAGCCATCAACATGCGTGCATAGAGGCGATTGGCTTCCGGATGACTCGGATTGAGATGCAGCGCACGCAAAAACTCCGCTTCTGCCTTCGGCCAGTCCCAGTCGTAGAAATAGTGGACCGCCGCCATCGCATGATGGGCTTCGGGCAACTCGGGGTCGAGTTCGAGCGCACGCTCGGCCGCGGTACGCGCGAGCGGCCAGCCTTGCGCCGGTGGATCGAAGCCATGCACGACGGTCGCGCCATGGAAAAGCGCGAGGCCGGCGTAGCCAAGCGCATACGCCGGATCGTGCTCGACGGCACTCTCGAAGTAGCTATGGCTGCGAAAAAAGTCCTCGCCGCTGAGCGCATGCGTGGCCGAAAAACATGGATCGAAATGGACGCGTCGATACCAGTAGTAGCGACCGCGCAGATATGCGTCGTGAGCCTCGGGCACGACGGGCAAGCGTCGCGCGAGCGCGGTCAGCTGATGCTGCGTCAAGGTAGGCGTGACCTCGGCGGCGAGCGCCGCGCCGAGTTGCTGCAAGTTGCTTAGCGCGCCCGCCGAGGCCGGCTCATAGGCGTGGCTCCAGATCTGCGTCTGGTCCGCGCAGCGGATAAGTTGGGCAAGGATTCGAAAGCGACGGCCCTCGCGCATCAGTGATCCTTCGAGCACGTAGTCAAGCCTCAATTCCCTCGCGATTTCGGCGATGCTCTTGCCCGCGCGACGGTAGTACGCAGCGGTCGTTCGCGCGATCACGGCAAGCCGCTCCGCGCCTGCATTTCCGAGCGTGGCGGATATTTCGGCAGCGAGCGCTTCGCAGAGGACGTCCTGATTCTTATCGCCCGTCATGTTGTCGAACGGCAGCACCATCACGCGCACCGGCTGTGCTGCCGCAGCTACCGGCTCGTCGGGCCTGCTGATGCCGTCCAGCCTGTACCCTTTGCCTTTAATCGTTTTCACGTAGCGAGGCGCAATCGGATCGTCGCCCAGTGCGAGACGGATCTTGTAGATCGCGGTGTTAATGCCATTGTCGGTATCGTGAAAGCTTCCCGGGCTCCACAACGCATCGATGATGTCCGCGCGCGAGACCGCCTCGCCCTTACGCGACGCGAGCAGAATCAGCAGTTCCATCGGCAGATGTTCGAGGCGGACTTCGTCGCCGGCGCGCTTTAACTCGTAGCGCTCGATGTCGAGTTCGAATTCCGCGAACCTGACTACTCCGTTGGTCTTCATCGGCTTGTCCGTATGGGCGGGCAGCGCGGCGCCCCTCCCTCATACGCGGATCGTTTCAATTTCTCATAGTAGGAAAGATCCCAGATAATGAAGGACAAATTGCCCCGCGTCGGGCCGGATAAACCTGGGCTGCGTTTCGTCTTCCGCCGCCTCGGGAAGGCTAGCCGATGCCGGTGCGAGCCCCGTCGGTGGCTGCCTTCACTGCGTTGAAATGTGCGTACCCGGTGGTAACATTTGTTGTCATCTCTTATCCCGGCGTCGCGCCACCTCAACATGCCAGACAGCTTCGATCAGCTCGTCGCCCTGATCCGGGCACGCTTCCCCGAACTGAGCCCGCAGTTCCAGATGGGCGCGGGATTCCTGCTCGATCATCCCGACGAGGTCGCGGTGTCGTCGATGCGTAAGGTCGCCGAGCGCGCGCAGGTGCAGCCGGCGTCGCTCGTGCGGCTGTCGCAGCAACTCGGTTTTCCCGGCTGGAACGAATTGCGCGATCTGTTCGTCGCGCGCGTGCGCACGCGGCCCGAGCCGTTGACGAGCCGGGCGCGCTCGATGGTCAAATCGAAAGATGCGCTCGCGAACGACCTGCTCGCCGCGCAGCAGCACAATCTCGAAACGACCGCCGCGCATAACGGTCGCGTGATCGTCGAGGCCGCGCGGGTGTTGCGGCGCGCGCCGCACGTGCACGTGGCGGGCTTCCGCTCGTGTTACCCGGTGGCGTTCGGCCTCGTCTATGGTTACCGGCTGTTTCGGCCGTCGGTATCGCTGCTCAACGGCGAGGCCGGCACGCTAGAAATGCAGCTGCGCACGATCGAGCGCGACAGCGCGACCATCGTCATCAGCTTCGCGCCGTATTCGGTCGAAGCCGCGCGCGTCGCCGAGGCTGCGCTCGAAAAAGGCAGCAAGCTGATCGCCATCACCGACAGCGCGGTGTCGCCGATCGCGCTGAACGCCGACAAGGTGTTGATCTTCTCGCACGAAAGCCCGTCGTTCTTTCCGTCGCTGGTGGCCGCCACCGCGATCACCGAAGCGCTGGTCGCGCATCTGCTCGCGCTCGAAGGCGCTGATGCGCTCGAACAACTCGCGCTCGCCGAACAATCGCTGCACGCGAAGGGCGCATACGTGCCTTGAACGATTGCGTGACGCACGCCGCGCTCCACCTGGTGCCATCCAACAACGTTTGACAACAAATGTTGTGTAGGCGTATAACTACGTACCGATTGTTGATTGTCGGTGCGGCCCGTGGCGTCGAGGCAGCGACAACCCGCACCGTTCCGACGACGAAAACACCTTAGGCGCCCGCGCTGTTCGAAATCGGCAGCGCGGGCGTGTGGATGAACGCGTATCGCCAGCGGCAATGCGTGTTCGACACTTTCATCGCGTGCGCGACGCCCGAGCCGGCCTGCGTTTCAGTCCGCACCTCCATCAGCAGGAGCTGAACATCATGACCAACGTTTTTCATCGTTCTCCGAAGCAGTCCTTGCCGGTGGCCGTCGCGGGCGACGGCATCGAAATCATCGACTCCACGGGCAAGCGCTATATCGACGCGTCGGGCGGCGCCGCCGTGTCGTGCCTCGGCCACAGCAACCAGCGCGTAATCGACGCGATCAAGCGGCAGGCGCAACAGCTGCCGTACGCGCACACGTCGTTCTTCACGACGGAGCCGGCCGAGGAATTGGCCGACCGGCTCGTTGCGAGCGCGCCGGCCGGACTGGAGCACGTGTATTTCGTGTCGGGCGGCTCGGAGGCGATCGAGGCCGCGCTGAAGCTCGCGCGTCAGTATTTCGTCGAGAAGGGCGAGACGCAGCGGCGTCATTTCATCGCGCGTCGGCAGAGCTATCACGGCAACACGCTCGGCGCGCTCGCGATCGGCGGCAATGCATGGCGCCGCGAACCGTTCCTGCCGATCCTGATCGAAGCGCATCACGTGAGCCCGTGCTATGCGTATCGCGAACAGCGCGCGGACGAAACCGAAGAAGCGTTCGCGCAGCGTCTGGCCGATGAACTCGAGCGGAAGATTCTCGAACTCGGCGCGGACACGGTCGCCGCATTCGTCGCGGAAACGGTGGTCGGCGCCACGGCGGGCGCGGTGCCGCCGGTGCGCGAATACTTCCGCAAGATCCGCGCGGTGTGCGACCGCTACGGCGTGCTGCTGATTCTCGACGAAATCATGTCGGGCATGGGCCGCACCGGCTATCTGTTCGCCTGCGACGAAGACGGCGTGGCGCCGGATATGCTGACGATCGCCAAGGGCCTTGGCGCGGGTTATCAGCCGATCGGCGCGACACTGGTCAGCGACCGCATCTATCAGACGATCGTCGGCGGCTCCGGCTTCTTTCAGCACGGTCATACCTATATCGGCCATGCGACCGCGTGCGCGGCCGCGCTCGAAGTGCAGCGCGTGATCGCGGAAGACAATCTGCTGGCGAACGTGCAGGCGCGTGGCGAGCAGCTGCGCGGCCGGCTGCGCGAACTGTATGCGCAGCATGCGCATATCGGCGACGTGCGCGGGCGCGGCTTGTTCGTGGGTGTCGAACTCGTGAAGGATCGCGTTACCAAAGAGCCGTTCGACGCCAAACTGAAACTGCACGCAACGATCAAACGCGAAGCGTTCGCGCGCGGCCTGATGGTGTATCCGATGGGCGGCACCGTCGATGGCAAGAGCGGCGACCATGTGCTGATCGCGCCGCCGTTCATCTGCACGGCGCGCGACATCGACGAAATCGTCAGCCGCCTCGACGATGCGATCGGCGCGTCGCTCGCCGCCATCTAAGCAGTCCAACCCATTGCCCTCAGCGAGAACGATGATGACCGAGCGCTTGCCTCACTTCGACACGTCCACCGCCACGCCCGAGCAGAAGGCGGTGCTCGACGAAATCCTGTCCGGCCCGCGCGGCAACCTGAACGGGCCGTTCCTCGGCTGGATTCACAGCCCGGCACTCGCGCAGCACGCGCAACGCCTCGGCGCGTTTTGCCGCTACCAGACCGGGCTGCCGCTGCGGCTGTCGGAACTCGCGATTCTGGTGACCGCTTCGCGCTGGCAGGCTCAGGCCGAGTGGTACATCCACTATCCGATCGCGCTGCAGGCGGGCGTGGGCGTTGCGGACGCCGAGACGATCCGCCAGGGGCGCCGCCCCGAATTCGCCGATGCCGACGACGCGCTGATCTACGACTTCGCAAGCGAACTGTATGAGACCAAGCGCGTATCGGACGCGACGTATGCGCAGGCGGTCGGGCGGTTCGGGCATCAGGTCGTGATCAACCTGGTCGGCCTGCTCGGCTACTACGCGCTGGTCGCGATGACGCTGAACGTGTTCGACATGCGCGCAGTGGGACAGGAAAGCCTGCCGTTTCCCGAATAGCGCTTTTACTGACGAGCGGCCGCGCAGTAGCGCCGCGCGCGCCAACGAAAAAAAGCCCCGGTTGCCGAACTTCGCAACCGGGGCTTTTTTACTGCGTGCTGCCTTAACTGCCAGCGTGCTCAGTTAGCACGCTCAGTCAGCACGCTCAGTCAGCACAGTTAGTTACCACCCTTTAGTTACCGCGATACGTCGAAAACAGACGTTGCTGCACCGTCGCCGGCGCGCCTGCGTCCGACGTACTGGCCTTCGCGCCGCCGACATCCTGCGTGCCCTGCGCCGATGCGGTGACGATCGTCGAGTCCTGCGGCACGGCCTTCGGATACGTGGTGTCGTTCTGGTTCAGAAGGCCCGCTTTTTGAGCGGCTACGAGTTCGGCGCGCACCTGAGCGCGCGTGATCGGACCGTTAGCCTGCTGGGCGAACGACACTGCCGGAACGATAAGAGCGGATGCGACGACAACTGCGGAAAGAAGCGATTTCATAACTACCTCCAATTGATTGTGTGGTGGACCGGCTTTAATTGCGTTTCCCGATCCGTTGAACGCAGTCTATTTCTTACGAGGTCGGCAAAAAAGCGGCTTTCTGGTGAAATATTGTTTCAAGTTCTGAAATAGTGAAAAGGGCGCTTTTCCGCGCCGAAACACGGAAGCGCCTATGATGAAAGCCGGTCCACGCCCGCGCCTGCAAGCCGCGCGGCACCTGCGACCGATGCCCAGGCGCGGACACATCCGGGCGGACCGCCGCGGCGGGCATCATCTTCGGTCGAGCAGCGTGCGCGGCAAGGCATAAACAGGAGAGAGCGATGAAGCGCAAGGCATCGGCAGTCTGGCAAGGCGGCCTGCAGAACGGTAAGGGCTCGATTTCCACCGACAGCGGCGTCCTGAAGGACACCCAATACTCGTTCGCGACGCGCTTCGCGGACGGCATCGGCACGAATCCGGAAGAGCTGATCGCGGCTGCGCATGCGGGGTGTTTCTCGATGGCGTTGTCGGCGGAGCTGGGCAAGGCCAACATCACGCCGGAGCGGATCGGCACCACGGCCACCGTCACGCTCGACAAGGACGGCGGCGGCTTCACGATCACCGCGGTGCATCTCGACGTCACCGTGAAGATTCCGGGCGGAGACAAGGCCGCGTTCGACAAGGCCACCGCGGACGCGAAGGCCGGTTGCCCGGTGTCGAAGGTACTGAACGCGACGATTACGATGGATGCGAAGCTGGAGACCTAAGCCTTTGCTGTCACTGTCAGCGCCACGAAGCCGGCGAAGGGCCATGCCCGCCGCCGGCTTTTTCATCGCGGTAGTGCGATGAACGGATGACCCCGACTGTCGGGTACGAGTCCCCGTCCGCGAGAGTCCTGCTGCTCGCGGCAGCACATGCCGCACTACCGAAATCGGACTGGTGCGCCCGCTTTGGTGTACTTGGGGTAACCGAGGACATGCTACCGCGCCTCCGCTTTGAGGAACTCTTCGCCGATAACGGCGGAGGTCGAAACGGTCAGACCATCCGCGTTTACCTGAAAGCCTGGGAGGGCTGGATTGAAGCCGAGGATGCGCTTGCGGGAGATGAGATCCAGGATCTGCACGGGCTGGAATCCCTCGCGTGCTGCATACGTCAGGACAAACACGGGTGCATGAGGGTTCGGCAGACCGAAGCCAACTGCAACTGTGAGGCGTGCGTAGGTCGCTTCTGCATAGAGAAGACCGGCGACTGGCCGTAGGTCGTCCGGGCAGTCTGCCATGCGTTCACCGTCGCGACGACCGTTGCGTTGCTGTTCTTGAGATCCATCCCTGAAGGCAGCGCAGCCGGGTCAAAGGTCGCCGTCACAGTCGGTGTCGTCGCCGTACCGCCACCCACCGGAATGTTCGCGCCCGGAATCGTGCCGGCCGTGATCAGGCTCTGGATGAACTGGGACAACGATGTGACCTGCTGCTGCAGTGTCGCGTTCTGGCTCTGGAGCTGCTGCGCCGTCGGCGTGCCGTTCGAGCTTTGAGTCTTTTTGGATGTAACCGCCATTTTTCGCACGAAAGTACGCTTACCCGGACTACGACATGGACCAGATTCCCAACGGGGCCGCACGCGCGGGCTGCTCTGGAACGACGCAGACGAGCTCGCGTTCAAAGCATTTGCGTTGCGTGAGCGCGGGAAGCATGGGGCGCACCACAATACCTACACGTCGATCTATCTTTGGCTGCGAGAGGGCGCTGCCACGAAGTTCTTGACCGGGCCTCGTTTTGAGTCGGTGCTCCAGACGTTCGGGCGCCCGCCGATACAGACATGGCTGCCCGTCGACGTCCGTGCTGAACACTCGGTCGAGGCGCTATCGATATACCGCGAGGATGTGAATGTTCCCGATGGAGCCGATTTAGGCGAGTTGCGCGAAGCTAGAGACGAAGCTCAATGCACAGGTGGCCGACCGCGAGGATACCGTAGCAGCAGCGGTCGGCCTGGACGTGCTGAACTGGCGAGTCGCGCGCTTCACGCTTAGTTCCGCGTCGCTGCGAGCGGTGGAGTGTGGAGTCGGCTATGAGATCGCGTATCTCGCTTCGTCTGGGTTAGCGCAGTTGTCCACCTGATCTGTCGGCTATTGCACCATAGCCTGGTGAGGAACCTGTTCGAAGTGTTCCGATGTTGAATCAAGCTCGCCGTCAAATTTCTTCGCGAAATCAAGGTAATCTGCAGCGATGCGGGCATTGAGGTACGGGCCGGCCACCATTGCGCGCAGCCTATCGTGCGGCGCTTTCGGGCTGGAGGCGACGGTGCGGCCATCGCTCGCGTTCTACAACACGCCGGACGAGGTCGACCGGATGGTCGCGGTGGTGAAGCTGCTGGCGAAGCATTGAGCGCTGACGTTGCGATGCCGGGCGTCCTCGGGCTCCGGCATTGCAAATGTTCATCGCAGTTCGAACCCCAAGGCATTCAACG
Source organism: Paraburkholderia sp. JPY465 (assembly GCF_050436725.1). NCBI lineage: Bacteria > Pseudomonadati > Pseudomonadota > Betaproteobacteria > Burkholderiales > Burkholderiaceae > Paraburkholderia > Paraburkholderia sp. JPY465. The sequence goes on along the minus strand of NZ_JBNDMT010000002.1, from coordinate 342,429 downwards.
CGTCACGCAAACGATCGCGGCCATGCAGTGATTCCCGCGTGCGCCAGCGTTCGATCGAACGGTCGGTCCAGAGCGCATCGGATTGACCCTGCCGAACCTGGAAGCCGGCGAGGATGTCGTTATAGAGCGCGATGCCCTGCGTCTGCGCGGGCGCATCGTATTGCTCGCGATGCAGCACCACCGATTGCGGCAGGCGCGGCTTGACCTCGGCAGGCCGCGCCGGGTCCGAGTAACCCACGCACAGGCCGAATACCGGCAGCACGTGCGGCGGCAGCGCCAACTCTTTGGCCACCTGTTCCGGTGCGTTGCGGATCGCGCCGATGTAGACGGAGCCGAGACCCAGCGACTCCAGCGCGACCAGCGCGTTCTGCGCAGCGAGTGCGGCATCGATCACGCCGACGAGCAGCGTCTCCAGATATTGCAGTCCCTCGGGCTTCACGCTGGCGCGCTCGGCCACGCTCTCGAGCCTCGCCAGATCGGCGAGCCAGACGAGAAAGAGCGGCGCCTGGCGAATGTGCTCCTGATTGGCCGCCAGCGCGGCAAGCCGCGCTTTGCGTTGCGGGTCTTCGACAGCAACGACGCTCCACGTCTGCAGGTTCGAGGAACTGGGCGCGGATTGCGCTGCGGCGATCAGCGTTTCGAGCGTACCGGCAGGCAGCGGACGACCATCGTAAGCACGCACCGAGCGATGCGAGAGCAGGGTCTGAAGCGTGTCGTTCCAGTCGGATAACGGCGTGTCGGTTTGCTCGGTGCCGTAGCGCGTTTGAAAGGCCGCTGTGGCTTTGTGCGCGGACTGGCTTTCGTGTTGGTTGCGCGTGAGCGCCTCATCAGTAGACATCTATCGGTGCCTCGTCATTCGGGATGTGAAGGTTTGCTGGGGTCCAGTGCTGCGCATACCTTACCTAAATTATTCCAGAGCAGAAGCGCGGAGCTATATAAAAATCCCCGCTATTCATATGAATCCGCGAACGCCGTGAGCCGCGGGATTGCTCTGCGAAGATCGCGCGATATTCAAATCATAATTAATTGCTTCTGCGCGGGTTCGATCGTCACTAGCATGGTCGGACTTCATCTTTTCACGGCAATTCCATCATGTTGACTTCCCCCGTCTATCGATTCAGGCAACCCGCTATTGAGCGCGTGCTTGCGGTCACGCGGCTCTTCTGGCTCGGCTCCCCGCAACCGGACAGTTCGCGTCTTCAGGACATTCGCCGATGACACAAACGCCCGACCGCGACGCGCGCCGCACACTTGAACTGTTGGGGCCGGCGCCGGAAAACTGGGTGCCGGATCGCCCGGGTATCGACCATAACGTGTTGATCGTCGGCGGTGGGCAAAGCGGCAGCGCCTTTGCGTTTGCGCTGCGGCGTGCAGGCATTGGCCGCGTCAGCGTGATCGACGCGGCCGCCGATGCATCGGGCGCCGGCGTCTGGCGCACTCGCGCGCGGATGAACAAGCTGCGCACGCCGAAGGCGCTGGTGGGGCCCGAGACCGGTCTGCCGGGGCTCGGTTTTCAGGCCTGGTATGAAGCCCGATTCGGTGCGCAGTCATATCGCGAGATCGACCGTATCCCGCGCGAACAGTGGGCGGAATATCTGGCGTGGTATCGCGAGTTTCTCGAGATTCCGATTCGCTACGCAACGCGCCTCGTCAGGATCGAACCGCTCGATTCGTCGCTCGATACCTCTTTCCGGCTGCATCTCGAAGTGAACGGCGAGGCGCGCGTCGAGACTGCGCGCAAGGTGGTGTTGTGCAATGGCGTCGCGGGCAACGGTGGTGCGTTCGTGCCGCAAGTGCTGGCGTCGCTGCCTGCGGCGCGGGTCGCGCACACCTCGCAGGCGATCGATTTCGCCGCGTTGCGCGGCAAGTCGGTTGCGGTGCTCGGCGGCGCGGCATCCGCCTTCGATGCAGCCGCGACGGCGCTCGAAGCGGGCGCGGCCAACGTCCATCTGTTCGTGCGCCGCGCGACGCTGGCGGCCGTGCCGGTATCGCGCGCGCGTGCCTATCCCGGTGCCTACGACAACTACTTCGACCTGCCCGATGCGGTGCGCTGGTCGCAGGCATTGCGCTTCAAACGTTCCGGTTCGACGGCGCCGCTCGACTCCATCGAACGGGTCACGCGTTTCGCGAATTTTCATCTGCATCCCGCTACGCAGTGGGAGTCCGCGCGCGAAGAGGCGGGGCAGATCGCCGCGCGCACGACGGAAGGTGAGACGTTCCAGTTCGACTTCGCGATTGCGGGCACCGGCTACTTCATCGATCCGTCGGCACGGCCGGAACTGGCCGGATTCGCGTCGCACATCCGCCTGTGGCGCGATCAGTACACGCCGCCCGCGGACGATGCCGACGACGGGCTTGGCGCGCATCCGTATCTCGGCTCCGGGCTGGAGTATCTGGAGAAAACGCCGGGGCGGGCGCCGTATCTGCGCGATATCCACGTCTACAACCCGGCGGGTTTCGTGAGCGCGGGCGTGCCGGTGGGCGACGTGCCGAGCATGAAGCGCGATATTCCCAGCGTGGTCAGGCGCATCAGCCGCGACCTGTTTCTCGGCGATCTGGCTGCGCATGAGGCACGCCTTACCGCGCCTGTGCCCGCCGATTTCGACGAGTCCGCGTATGCATCGAGTGTGTGGCAGCGCGAGGCATCGAGCGCCTGAGCGCGCCTTAATGCCGGAGCGTGGGTTTCATATCGATATAAATTGGAAGGCCGTGCGCACGGGCACGGCTACCATGTCCGATTTCCTTCACCGCGTTTGCGCGGATCGAACCGATGTCAGTCAACCTTCCGCGCTTCGGTATCTGGGCGCTCGTGCACGGCAGCCGCGCCGCGTTGCAGGACCCCGCCGAACCCTATGATGCGTCGTGGGCCCGCAACAAGGCCCTCGTTCTCGAAGCCGAGCGCCTCGGCTACGACTCGGTGCTCGTCGCGCAGCACACGATCAATCCGCACGATCCTTCTCTCGATCAGCTCGAAGCCTGGACGTCGTCGGCAGCATTGGCGGCGTTGACCTCGCGCATCGAAATCATCGCGGCGATCAAGCCGTATCTCTATCACCCTGTCGTGCTCGCGAAAATGGCCCAGCAGATCGAGCACATCAGCGGCGGCCGCTTCGCGATCAACGTGGTCAACGCGTGGAATCGTCCTGAACTGGAACGGGCCGGCATCGGCTTTCCCGAGCACGACCAGCGCTATAAATACGGCCGCGAATGGCTTGAAGTCGTCTCCGCGCTGCTGCGGGGCGAAGCCGTGAATCATCGGGGCGAGAACTTCCGTCTCGAGAATTACCAGCTGCTTCCCTCCGATCCGTTTCGTGCGCGTCCGCGGATTTATGTCGGCGGCGAGTCCGAGCCCGCGCGCGACCTGGTGACGGCGCACGGCGACGTGTGGTTCATCAACGGTCAGCCGCCCGACGACGTTGCGCGCCTGATCGCGGACGTATCGGCTCGTACGCGTCCGGCGGGACAAGCCGCGTTGCGCTTCGGTCTGTCGGCGTTCGTGATCGCGCGGGAAACGGCGGCGCAGGCCGACGCGCACCTCGCGCATCTGTTCGCGCTGGCGGATCTGGACAAGCCTCTGCGCGAGCGGCAGAAGGCCAATACCGACGCGAAAGCGGTGATGCATCAAACCTTCGCGCAATCTCCGCGCGTCGGCTCGAATGGAGGCACGGCGGCCGGTCTGGTCGGCGATTACGACACGGTGGCGCAGCGCGTTGCCGCGTTTCATCGCGCGGGCATCGAACTTTTCATGCTTCAATTCCAGCCGTTCGAAGCCGATATGCGAGTCTTTGCCGAAGAGGTAATACCGCGCGTGCGGCGGCTGCTCTCCAACTGAGCTGAATGATGATGGCGCGAAAAGCGCACCATCTGTCATGCAATCAGAAGAACGCGCCGGTGGGCGGCAGTTTTCCCGTCAGCAGGTTTTCACCGAGCAGCCGTTCCTTGTACAGGCGCGGATTGTGCGAAGCAATCACCTTGATGTTGCGCCAGTGCCGGTCCAGCGCGCCCGTGCGTGACACGACGGAGCCCGAACCGAGATCGATCAACCAGCTAGCGATTTGCGGCGCGAGATCGTCGATCACCACTTTAGCTTCCGCGGCCGAGAACGTGGCAGCCAGCGTCAGCTCGTATTCGTCGGCTGTGCCGGAAGCATCCCAGGCACGCTGGAGCGCGGCCAAGGCACGATCGGCGGTCGCCTCGACACTCGCCGCATACGCGCGAATCCGGCCGAGCAGGGTTTGCAGCACGGGTTCGTCGGCGGGATGCGCGGCGTCGCCATGATAGAAGTTGCGCCCCCGTGCGCGCAGAACCTCGACGGCGTCCAGCGCGACCCGCCGCACGATACCGGCGATGCAGTTGGTCAGATACACCTGGTGGAAGGTGTATCCCCACGGCGCGGCATGGTCGTCGCGCGGCGGGTCGGTCGGATAGAGGTGATGCGCGGGCACGCTCACGGCATGAAACTTCGCCGTGCCCGAGCCGGTGAGGCGCTGGCCGAAGCCTTGCCAGTCGTCGTCGCTGCTGACGCCCGGTCCACGATCGAGCACGTACTGCACGGTCCTACCCGCGCGACTCTCGACGGCGACGCCGACAAACGCGTCGTTGTAGAGATTGCCGGTCGCGTAGACCTTCTCGCCTTCGCCCGTATAAGCTTGTCGCCGTTCGTCCCATTCGAGCCGGCTCAGCACCTTGCCGGGGCGCGCGCCGGCCGCCACCGCATCGGTCTTCGTGAAACTGAGGCCGACGGTTTTCTTCTGCCGCGTCAGATCGAGAACGTGGGCGTGCAACGGCTGATCCCGCCGCCGCAGCGCCGCCTCGACCAGCCACAGATGATTGCGAAACGCGTGCGCGATATTCGAGTCCGCCGCGGCAAGGTCGCGCGCGACGACGAAAAGGCCGCTCAGCGACGCGTCATGACCGCCGAGGTGGGCGGGCAGACGAAGCGCGCCGAAGCCCAGTTCCTTGAGCCTCGCGATCTCTTCATGCGGCAAACGATGATGGTGTTCGCGCTCCGCCGCACTTAGCGCAATGTCGTCGATGACCTCGCCGAAGCCAAGGCTCGCGGACAGCGGTGAAACTAGCGTGGTTGCCATCGCGTGTCTCTCACACCTTGACGCTGTAGTCCGCGACCTTGATTCGCGAATTGATGATCTTGCGTTCCGCGAGCCAGTCGGCCGCGCGCTGGAACTGCGCGATGAACGCGGCGTCGTCGGGTTCGTGGAATTGATTCACGCGTTTGAGGCTCGTCAGATAATCGCGCACCTGATCCGGATAACGGGCCTGCTTCTGCACGAGCTGTTCGGATTCGGCGGGATGCGCCGATTGCCATGCGCCTTCGACGTAGTACGCATCGATCACCGCGCGCACCAGCTCGGAGTTCTCTTCGGCGAATTTACGGCGCGTCACGAGCGAGCTGTAGTCGATCAGAAAATCGAGGTCGCGCCCTTCGTTGAAGATGTCCTTGGCGTCGTTGCTGTAACGCGCGATGTCCACCGCCGGCGACCACATCGACCATGCATCGACCACACCTTGCGCGAACGCCGGTGCCGCGTCGGGCGGATTGAGGTAGACGAACTCGACCTTGCTGCGGTCGACGTGATGTTTCTCCAGCGCGGCGATCAGCAGAAACTCGCCCAAGCCCGAGCGGTTCACCGCGAACTTGCGTCCCGCCAGATCGGCCACCGAATTGATGCCGCTCGACTTCTTCACGATGATCGCCGTCGAGCGCGGCGAATAGATATCGAACGCGACGAAGACGAGCGGCGAGCCGGCCAGCATCGCGGCGAGCGCGGGGGTCGTCGAGCCCCAGAAGCCGAAGTCCGCACTCCCGCCGACGACCGCCTGAATCGACGGCGCGTGATTCGGGAACGGCCCGACCCATTCGACCTTGATATTTTTTGCCGCGAGCGTCTTTTCGAACACACCGCGCTGCCGGGCGATATCCGGCAGGCTGCCGTAGCCCCAGCCGAGGCGCACCGTATCGGTGTTGCGGGTCAGCTTGCGCGGCTCGGCTGCGCGTGCCGGAAACAGATTGGCGGTTGCCGCGCCGGCCAGCAGGCCACCCGCCGCGCGCAATAGTTGGCGGCGGCTCAGCAAAGAATCGTTCATCGTTATTTACGTCCTTGAAGTGATGCGCAAATGCAGTGATGCTGTGAATGTGAAAATGCGCTCAGTGGGTCTGAACGCCAAGCTCGTCGAGCAGGATCGGCCGCAATGTTTGCGGCGCGTAGTGGTCGGGGTGAAAAGATGCGGCGATCCGTCCCGAGCGCATCACGAGAATTCGGTCGGCGAGCGTGAGCGCCTCGTCGACGTCGTGCGTCACAAGCAGCACGCCGGGGTGATGGCGCGCGACGAGCTCCTTGACGAGCCCGTGCATCTTGATGCGCGTGAGTGCGTCGAGGGCCGCGAAGGGCTCATCGAGCAGAAGCAAGGCGGGATCGCGCACGACGCTGCGCGCCAGCGCCACACGTTGCGCCTGACCGCCTGAGAGATTGCGCGGCCAGTCGTCTTCGCGTCCCGACAGACCGACTTCGGCCAGCGCATGCGAGGCGCCCGCGCGGCCGACCGTTGTTTCGTGACCGAGCGCGACGTTCTCCCACAACGTCGCCCACGGCAGCAGCCGATGCTCCTGAAACACTACAGACGGACGTTCCGGCGCACGAATCTCGCCGGCGTCCGGCAGATCGAGACCGGCGAGCGCTCGTAACAGCGTGGTCTTGCCGCAGCCGCTCTCGCCGAGCAGCGCGACGAATTCGCCCTTGCGGATGTCGAGGTCCAGCGCATCGATGACGATGCGGGTGCCGTACTGGCGTTGCAATCCGCGTACCGATACGGCGAGCGGCGAAAGCTTGCATTGTTCGCCGGCAACGGCGGAATCATGAGCATCGAGGGACAGGGCGAGATCGACGCTCACTTGCGCGCTCCTTTGGCGTAATTCGGGTGCCACGATAGAAAGTGCGCTTCGAGCAGGCGCACGGAGGCATCGGCCACGACACCGATGATCGCGTAGATGATCATGGTCAATACAATCACGTTGGTCTGAAGAAATTCGCGCGCATCCATCGCGAGGAAGCCGATGCCTCTGGTCGTGGCGAGCGTTTCGGCAATGACGAGCGCGAGCCACGCATGAGCGAGCGCATAACGCACGCCGGTCAGGATGGATGGCATCGCGCCGGGCAGAATGATCCGTCGCACGATCGCGCGCCAGTTCAGCCCGACCACCTTCGCGAGTTCCATCAGCTTCGGGTCGAGCTGCCGGATGCCCAGCATCGTGTTGATGTAAATCGGAAACAGCACCGCGAGTGCGACCAGAAAAATTTTCGCCACCTCACCGACACCGAACCACACGATCACGAGCGGCAGCATCGCGAGAAAGGGAATCGCGCGAACCATCTGGATCGAACGATCGAGCAGGGCCTGCGCCAACGGCGAAAAGCCGACCAGGACGCCGAGCACCAGTCCAACTGTGCCGCCGATCGCGAATCCCGCCGCGGCGCGCAGCAGTGAAACGCCAAGGTGAACGAAGAGATCGCCGCTTTTCGCCAGATCCAGCGCGGTGGTGGCGACTTTGCTCGGGGCGGGAAGGACCTGGGGTGCAATCAGCCCGACGCTCGACGCGAGCTGCCATAGTGCGAGCACTAGGAGCGGCACGATCCACGAAAGCCACTTGTAGAGCGTGCCCTTAGAAATTCGCTGATGCAGCCGGTTCGAAGAGAGATGGCTGTTGCGAGAATACGTGACGTCAGCCATGCCGGTCCCGAATGAACAATGAAAAAAACTGCTTCGCAATCGAGCGAACAGATCAGCTTTCTATTAGAGGACGATTAGCATGGCCGCGACAAACAGTTTTTTATTCTTTGCTTTTTCGTTTTGACGCGTTCAAAGCAGGAATGCCGTTTGAGCGTCCGCCAATCGAATTGCACAGATAACCTAAGCTTGTTTTGTTCGTTTCCCGTTGACGCGGAAAAGTCGGTCCAATCCAGCCGGCGAGTCCCAGCAGGAACAATTCTGGCGTCTGTGCAAACAGGGCGACGAGCACGAGGGCTGCGAGCGCACCCAGCGCAGTTCCGAGGATCCGATACTGGCTCTTCGACACGCTCATGCCGCGACTATTCTGGGCGACGACCCACACGGTGATTGCAGCCCATTTCGGATCGTCCAGGTTCATGCAAAACGCGATGTACAGCGCGATCAGCGATGCGCTTGCAGTCCTGACGGCGTACGCTAGCCCCTCCCATGTAACGCCCGGGACGGGCAAGGGGGTAGTTTCTTGAAGTCCACTAGATACAGAATCCGAATTTATGAGCGGTCGGTGCTTTCGTCCACTGGCAGGGTCGCACGTTATCCGGTCGGATCGCGCCGTTCACGCCAGTATTGTGCGATCGATCTCGCGAATCGCTACCGTGCCGAGCATCGCCATGTTTCGGTCGACTTCGTCCCTGAGAAGGCCGATCGCATGTCGAACACCCGACGCGCCGCCCACCGCGGCGGCGTACATGAACGGGCGCCCTGCGAATACGAACTGCGCACCGAGCGCGAGCGCCTTCAGAACATCTCCCCCTCGCCGGATCCCGCTGTCCAGCATGACGACGGTCTTGTCTGCAACGGCATCACAAATCTGCGGCAACACGGACAGCGGCTCGACTGCCCCGTCCAGTTGGCGCCCACCGTGGTTCGACACGATGATCCCGTCCGCGCCAATCGCGAGTGCGCGCCGCGCGTCGTCCGCCTGAAGGATGCCTTTGATGACCAGATTGCCGCTCCAACGTTGACGAATGCTTGCGATGTCCGACCATGACAGATGGTCGCGTCCGGTGGTGTCGCGTACCGCCGAAGCGGACAGCATCGGTGCCCCTCGTGTCGCGAACGAGTTCTCGAAGTGGGGCATGCCGTGATTGATCAACGTCCGGGCGAAAGTGCCAAGCAGCCAGCGTGGGTGGGAAATGCCGTCCATCGCGAGACGCAGCGATGGGCGCAACGGCAGCGAGAAACCCGTACGCACGTTGTTTTCGCGATTCGCCCAAACGGGAATGTCGACTGTGAGGACGAGCGTCGCGAAGCCAGCGGTCTTGACACGCTCGATCAAGGCGTCGCGGCGCGCAGCGTCGCCGGGGAGATAAGCCTGGAACCAGGTGCCAGGCGCTGCCGCCTGCACCACCTCCATGGGAATGAGCGAGGAGCCGCTCATGATCGCAGGGATATTTTCATCCATCGCGGCCGTGGCCAACGCAATGTCGCCTCGATATGCCGAGATGGCACTGATTCCGACCGGAGCGATTCCGAACGGAGACGAGTAGGTGTGGTTGAAGATCGTTGTCTGCTGCGATCGACGAGACACGTCGACAAGCACTCTTGTGCGGAACTTCAAGCGTTCGAACGCAGCCCGATTCGCCGCGATCGACATGCCGTCCTCCGCTGCGCCGGAGATATAGCCGTAGAGCGGACGCGGCAGAACGCGCCGCGCCGCCCGCTCGAAGTCCGCGAGCGAGAGGATCTGGCGCAGCCGCCGGGGGAGATGTTGCTTGACCCCGTAAGCCTCTTGTTCAACTCGCCCGACGGACGTCGTTTCGTGCACGCTCACGTGCTCTGCGTAGTCGTTCATTTCACCGTCTCACTGTGTTACATCGAAATCGCTGCGTTGGCCCTCGGCGGTCGGTGTGCCCGATCATGCCAGAGAGCGGATGACATCAATACGCAAACGAGCCGCGCTGGCGCATCAGCTCGCGGAACAGCGATTCGTTCGGTTGGAATGGCGCGCGGCCGTGGAGGTAAAAATAGTTGTTCAGCACCACCAGACCGCCGACCGGCAAAGACACTTCCTTCGTGCCGGCCGACGTTTCCATCGACTGGGACAGTGCGCGGAGAAATGCCGCTTCCTCGCGGTTGGACGGCTGAACGAACTGGTCGATGAACGAGATCGACAGACCGAATTCGCTTTGAAAGAACAGCGGCCGCTCGATCTGCTCGCTGACGTTCTTGGAATCGGATCCCTTGTAGAAGAACGGCTTGGTTCCGAGCTTGTGATTGACGAAGCGATCGCGCTCTTCCCAGTCGTCCAGGTGCATAAACCGCGATTCGCCGCCGACCGCGCTTCGCTCCGCGAATTTCATCATCAGCAGCCAGTCCGTTGCGTCGCTCACGTACGTGCCGTCGGTGTGCATCGTGAACAGCCGGTATGCCTGACGAAGATATGAGTCGCTGTTATCGGTGTGCTTCACCACGAAGCGGGCGTAGTACGTTCCCGACATCGCATCGTGATTGCTCGGGCCGAGGATATGACCGATGGCCGTACCGAACTTCACGAAGTCAGAGGGGTCTTGCGAAAGGTCCTGGAGGCCGATGGTGAAACCGCCGTGCCGACGGTCCTTGACCAGCTCGACGAGCATGTCGGCAAAGTCGTCACCGAGACGCTCGACCAGCAGATCGGCAAGGTGATGTCGCATGATCGGGACATACTCGAGATTCTGGACGTCGATATCGCGCACGTCCGCCAGGAATCCGGTCAGTGCGTTCGGGTCGACCGTCACGTTCATGATGCGGTGATGGGTGGGATGCGCCGACAAGCGGAAAAGCGGTTGCCGGTGCGTGATGGAACCAGGGTGGGTGATCAGTGCGTCCATGTTGTCCTCCAGTTGTTTCAGGGCTCTATTTGATGCCCTTTCTTTGATATCATCCAGAAGCAACACGCGAATGTTTATTCGCTTCCGGAGATTAAATGATCGACGCCCGTCAACTGCGATACTTCGTTGCGGTGGTGGAGGATCTGCACTTTGCCAAGGCAGCGGATCGACTGGATGTTGCGCAATCGGCGCTCAGCGCCCAGATTCAACGCCTCGAGCAGGAGATCGGCGTTCGTCTCCTGAACCGCAACAAGCGACAGCCCGTTACGCTGACCGATGCGGGGTGTTTGTTTCATGCCGAAGCGGTTGCAGCGCTACGCCATATCGAGCGTGCGGATCAGGTTGGCCGGCTGGCGGCCAGAGGCCTCGCCGGTGTGGTGCGGATCGGATCGGTGGCATCCGGCGTGAGCAGCGGCGTGCTCTCGAGGATGCTGCATCAGTTTCGGATCTCGCATGGCGACGTGCGAATCGAGGTCGTGGCCATGGAGACCCCGCGTCAGTTCGAGGCGCTCGTCAGCGGCGAGATCGACGTGGGTATCGTGAGACCGTGGCGCCAGCATCCGGCGGGTATCGTGGCCACGATCGTGCAGACCGAATGCCTGTTGGTCGCGATGGCCGAGGACCATGCATTGGCAGCAAGCGGGCACGTTTCGGTCAGAGACCTGAAAGATCAGCGTTTTATCGCCCCCCACTTCGACGACGACACGGGATTCAGCGAGGTGCTTACTGCGCTGGGCGTAGCGGGAGGCTTTGTTCCATTTCTCGAACATCGCGTGCATGACTTCATCGCCGCGATCAGTCTTGCATCGGCCGGTTATGGTGTGGTCGTCGTCCCGGAATCGATGCGCAACTTCACACAGCCGGGAATTTGCTATCGGGCCATCGCGGATTTCGAGTATCCGTGTCATCTTGCAATGGCCAGCAGGCGACGGGAGCTTTCTCCCGCCGTTCGCGCATTCGTGAAGGAATCCTTCGCGCTGTTCTCCGGCCTCGCCCCATCAGACCCAGCTTGAATTGAACTCGCAGGTCTGTCAGTGACGATCCATAGATAGTCAATCACCATTCCCTGATGGTAATCATGGGTGAGTCCTTCAGGGGTTGTTGTTAGTGGATTGATCGCTTGACTCATCGTCGGCATAACACCTATGCCGGCAGTGCTGTCAGCAATTCGGCCGTCGTGACGATCGAATGGGCAAACGTGGGTCCGTTCAGTTCGTGGGCGGCTCGCATCATTTCCGGCGAGAAGGCGGCGGTCGCGTCGCGCACGAGCGTCACGTGATAGCCGAGTTCCATTGCGAATCGCGCGGTGGATTCGATGCAGGTGTTCGCGAGCAGGCCAACGGCGATGACGTGCGAGATTTTGTGCTGCTTGAGCTGGAAATCGAGGTCCGTGTTGGCGAAGCCGCTTTGCGCCCAATGCTCGTGGATGATGATGTCGTTTTCCAGGGGAACAAAATCGGGGTGCCATTCGCCGCCCCACGTCCCTTTTGCGAAGGACTGGCGCTTCTGCACGATCAGTTGCGTCGGGTTCGGATGGTCCCAGTCTTCGTAATCGCCAGGTTGCCAGCGGCGATGCGGGACGTAGAACACCTGGATGCCAGCCTTGCGTGCGGCGCTCACCGCTGCGCGCAAATTGTCGAGAAGCCGAATGTCGTTGGCGACTGCCTCGATCATCGGAAAGATCTTGCCGCCATGCGACAGGAAATCGTTGTAAGGGTCGACCAGCAAAAGACCAGTGTGTTCGGCGCGATAGACAGGGGCAGACATCGTGTTCTCCGGAAAGGGGGTTCGGCCGGGGCGTGTCGCAACCGGAGCCCGGCTGCGCAATTCGTCTGCGCGGACTTGCGCGCGCGGACGTCACACGAATCGATTATAAATATGAAAATCATAGAAACAAGTCTAAGCGTCATATCCATAACCAGTGTCAGGTTTTGACGGACCAAGGGTGACTCGGTCAGCCGTGTATGCGAGGGATGCGAATCCGTGTTACTATGAAAAAAAGAGTTTTGCGGAGGCGGAATGAAGCGTAGAGAGAAGGTAGTGGCCACGGTATGCCCGGTTGCGCGATCGACGGAAGTTGTCGGTGACAAGTGGACAACGCTTGTCCTGCGCGAGATGTACATGGGGGCGACCCGGTTCGAGGAAATCCAGATTCAGACGGAGGCGACGCCACAGATGCTGGCCACGCGCCTGAAGTCGCTGGAAGCAGACGGGATGATCGAGCGCCAACCGTATCAGAAGAGGCCGGTACGGTACGAATACCATCTCACACAGAAAGGGCGGGCGTTCTATCCAGTGATCCAGGCGCTGCGTACATGGGGTGAAACCTGGTGCAAGAGCAAAGGCGAGGAAGTCGCCGTACGGTTTATGCATCGGGTGTGCGGGCACGAGGTCGGGCTTGACTATATCTGCCCGTCTTGCGGCGAATACGTAGAGCGGAGCGATCTCGACGCGGCCTTGAGCCCGACGTTTGCAAAGGAGCGCGAGAAAAGACGCGAGGCGTATCGGGCCGCGAAGGCCAGGTCTGAGTGATTTCCCCCGCGCTAGCGCTCATGCCGCTTTCTGCGCCGAGCCTGCACGATGACGTCGGCGAGGAAGGCTAGGGTGAGCGCGGCCGCACCGCACAGGAAGACGAGCGCGTAGTCATCGTGAAAGCGGGAAAACAGATATGAGTAGCCATAGCCGCCAAGCGCCTGAAAGAGTGCGAACGCCGTAGTCGCTCGGCTCCAGGCTGCGCGCTCTTCGAGGTGATTGTCGCGCATCAGCTCATGAATGCGCCCGAGCACGAGTGGCGCGATTCCGGGCGTGAATACGCCAATGCCCACCGTGGCGACCCCGAACACGAAAGGATTGCCCGTCTTCGCGAGCACCACGACCGCGATGGCCTGCAATGCGAGGGCGGCGCGCCAGGCTGGACCGAAACCGATGCGATCGCCAAGGTTTCCGCAGATCATCGGGCCGGCGATGGCGGCGAGACCGTATAACACCCAGTAGTTCGCACCAACGGCGGCGCCCCGGCCGAGGCCCCGGGCCACGTAGTCGACGAGCAGCACGATCACGGGCACGAGACCGAGCGCGTTAGCAGCGTATTGTGCGTAGAGGACGCGCAGCGCGAGCTGCTGCGATCTGCTCCGTGCAACGGGGCGACCTGTGGCGCGGGAGGGTTCGTCGCCGGCCAGCCGAACCAGCTCAAGGCCGTGAGGGAGAGTGAGAGCGCGCCGAGGCCAAGCCACGTGTCGCGCAACCCCATGTGCAGAAGTTGCGGAATCAGCGTGCCTGATGCCGCAACCCCGAGACCCACGCCAAGGAAGATCATTCCGCTCGCGAAGCCACGGCGCGGCGCAGGAATGTGCGGCAGGATCGACGTCGCGACGAGCACCATGATCGCGCCGCCCGAGATACCCGACAGCAGACGCCAGAAGAAGAACCACGACACCGACACCGGCCACGCGCACGTGAAGAATGCGATCGTGACGACCGCCATCAGAAGCCGCAATGCGGACCGGTTGGACAGCCACGCAGCGAACGGGCGTCCCACCATTGCGCCGATCAGGTAGCCGGCGAAGTTCGCCGCTCCGAGCGTGACGGTCTGTGTGGATGTGAACCAGTGCGCCTCGATCAGCGAGGGGATGAGCGGTGTGTAGGCGAAGTGCGCCAGACCAATGGCGACCAGACTTCCACAGAGCCCGGCAAACGTGGCGAACAGGGCATGGGCATCGAGCGGCGAAGCTTCGCACCGGTGGCATGAAGAAGGAACGGCGGACACGCTGAACTCCTGAATCAAGATTGCTGCTGTGCGCACAGTCTCCGGAGACGAATGACGACAGGGCATTTATGCATTGACGTCGACGATGGTACGTCCCCGAACCTTGCCTTCCAGGATCTGGTGCGCAATCGCAGGAACCTTGGCGAGTCCCACTAACGTCGTCGCGCGGCCGAGCTTGTCCAGGTCGAGGTCATGCGCGAGCCGCGACCAGGCCTCGACGCGCACTGCCTGCGGGGCGTTGACGGAATCGATGCCCGCGAGGGTCACGTTACGTCGGATGAAGGGCAGGACCGAACCGGGGAGGCCCGCGCCATGCGCGAGGCCGCAGGCGGCAACCACGCCGCGGTACTGCGTCTGGGCCAGCACGTTGGCGAGCGTGTGATGATGGCCGACGGAGTCCACGGCACCGGCCCAACGTTCCTGGGTGATCGGTGCACCCGGTTCAGAGAGCGTGCGCCGGTCGATGATCTCTGCCGCGCCAAGGTTGCGCAGATATTCGGCCTCTTCGAGGCGTCCGGTTGATGCGACGACCCGATAGCCGAGGCCAGACAGGAGCGCAATCGCGATCGATCCGGCGCCGCCGTTCGCGCCAGCACCGTTGAATACTCCACGGCGATCGTGACGTCACCGGGCATGAGATCCCGGTCGTGGAAATTGACGATGCGCGTCGAAACCGCGTCGCGCGGCTTTGTCGCGAGCAGTGCCTTGAATGACATCAGACTCTCCTGAGTAAATTGTCTTTCGGCGGCTTGTGCTACGTCGAAGCCACCAAACCTGCGTGCGAATCGTCCGGTTGTTCGGGTCAAACCTGCCCGTCGACAATGGCCGAACTGGGCCGCCCGAACGCGAGCGAATTGACGGCAACGGCCGCGAGCGAGAGCAACACGCCGACCGCGGCGAGGCCAACCCAGGCGGCGCGCAACGCGCCGGCCCCGCCAAGCGCCGCACCGACCGCGCCACCCAGAAAGTACGAAACCATGAAAACCGTATTAAGGCGGCTGCGGGCCTCGGGACGCAGCGCATAGATGCGGGCCTGGTTGGCGATAAAGCTCGTGCGGTTGCCCAGATCCAGCAACACCATGCCGACGATCAGCCATACGAGGCTGCGGCCGCCCGCTGCGACAAACGCGAATGCAATCAGAACCGTTAGTGCGCCGGCGGTCGCGATGTGGCGGGAGCCCATCCGGTCGACGACGGCACCGAGTTGTGGTGATACCGAAAGGCCGACCAGCCCGATCAGTCCGAATGCGCCGATGGTGGCAGGACCGTAGTGATAGGGCGGTCGGGCGAGCAGCACCGCGAGTGTTGCCCACAGCGCGCTGAAGGCGGCGAACACGAGAAAGCCCATCGCCGCCGAGACGCGTAGCAGCCGCTCCTCTCGCACGAGACCAGCGAGCGACTGCATCAACTCGCGGTAGCGGATAGCCACGAGTGTGTTCGACATGGGCAACTTCCTGATGACGAACAGGAGTGCTATATCGATGACAGAGGCGATCACGAATATCGAGCGCCAGCCCCACAGTGCGCCAACGATGCCGCTTAGCGTGCGTGCCAGCAGGACGCCCGAAGATAGCCCGCCCAGCAGCGAACCGACCACTCGCCCGCGTGCGGCAAGCGTGGCCTTACCGGAGACCGCCGGAATGATGATTTGCGCCGAGATTGAAGTCGTTCCGACGAGGAAGCTGCAAACGCTCAAGGTGGCGAAGGACGGTGCGGCTGCACAGGCGATCAGCGCCATCGCATTCGCCACGATGGCCCGCGACGCCAGCGTGCGCGGCTGGACGCCGTCTGCGAGCGGCACGAAGAGCAGCAGTCCCATTGCGTAGCCAAGCTGGGTCAGCGTGGCGATCAGGCCTCCGCGAGCGGACGGCACGCCGAACGTCGACGCGATCTGTGGCAGGAGTGGCTGGTGGTAGTAGATGGGTGAGACGGCGAGCGCGCAGCACAAAGCCATCAGAAAGACCTGGCGCGGGGAGATCATCGGTGTCGTCCAGAGGGTAAGGGGGATCCGGCACCGCGCGGCGGTGACCAAATCGTCGCAAGCCTGATGGCCTCGTCCAGCAAGTCAGGCGGCAACATGCCATGCGGACGAATGCGTCACGGAGTCAGCTCAGGCCGTTGGCAACGCATCGATGAGCTCGCGCGTGTTGACGATACTGTGCGCAAAGGTCGGCCCGTTCAGATCGTGCGCCGCGTGCATCATTTCCTGACGGAACGCGGCCGTTGCATCCTTCACGAGGGTCACGTGGTAACCGAGTTCCGTTGCGTAACGGCCAGTCGCCTCGATGCAGGTGTTGGCCAGCAGGCCGACGAGAACCACGTGCGTAATGCGATGCTGCTTGAGCTGGAAATCCAGGTCCGTATTGGCGAAGCCACTCGCGCCCCAATGTTCGAGCGCCACGACGTCGCCCGGTTGCGGCGCGAAGTCGGGATGCCATTCGCCGCCCCAGTCGCCCCTGGCGAAATGATGACCGTCCATGATCTTGCGCTGGCTGGGGCTCGGGTGACACCAGCACTGGTAATCCCCCGGCTGCCACCGGCGGTGCGGGACATACACGACCTGTATCCCGGCACGGCGGACGGCGCTGTTGATGGCCCGAAGATTGTCGAGCAGTCCGACTTGTGCCGCGACGTCCTTGACGAAGGGCCAGACTTTGCCGCCCTCCGAGAGGAAGTCGTTATAGGGATCGACGAACAGCAGTGCAGTCGAATTGGTGTCGTAGGCGACGGGCGTCATTTGCGTTCCTTTGGAAGGGGGGCATCGAACCTGCGTCCCGACACGGCCTGCGTTTTATACGGATACCTGTGCCGCTCGCGAACCCGGTTCAGCTGGCGATGAAGTTTGTCTGTGACTGCATTGTATATATGAAAGTCATAGTGTCAAGATAAAGCTTGAATTCCCGAATGCTACGTGCGCAGTCTCCAGAAATTAGCTGCGCTTCAGGTGAGGTTTGCACGATAGAAGAAATCTATTGCTATGAAAAACATAGGTGATGTATGGTTCGGTCAGACGCCGGATTAGCTGCCCAGTGACCACATCCACCGATGCCTCGGAGGATGCAAGAGGAGCGGGTGTGCCGTTCTTCAGGCTGAGATGACCCATTCCTCCCAGCACTGAGTTCCGGATTTGTTCACGCGGAATTCATAGCCGGAGCGCAACGCCTTCCCAGGAGAGCAAAATGCAATACCTCGTGATCATTTCCCGTTCGGAAAACGCGTCCTCGATGTCCCCTGCCAAGGAGGACGTCGAGGCGGAAGCCGAGTATGTTCGCCGGCTCTACGCCTCGGGAGTCGTGCGCCAGATATGGTTGAGAGCAGAAGGTGGCGCCTGCATGATTTCGGAGGCCGATGACGAAATCCGCCTCGCGGAACTCCTGTCAGAGCTTCCATTGGTCAAATCCGGTTTTCTCGCACGGCCTCAGATCAGCCAGTTGCGCTCCTACTCAGGATTTGGGCCGCGTAGTCACTGAACCAGACGCTGCGCGCGCGTCTGGCCGGCCGCGCCACCGTACCGATACAGGCCCGAAAGCCGGCGTCTCTCGCAATCGCCGGCTCGTTGCCCAGCAATCGACAAATATCGATCGGATTATCCATATGACCCGCTGGAAGCTTTTTGGTGTACTTACCATATGTCTTTCTTGCTTGGCAGTGGCGGCCTTCGCACTGGCGCCGGACTGGGTGAGATCGTTGCAGTATGTTGTGCGTGCGACGGCTCGCACGTCCTTTGTTCTGTTTCTCGCCGTTTTCATGGCCGCGCCGCTTGTAAAACTGGCGCCGTCGGTGCCAACCAGAGCGCTGGCAAGAGAGCGTCGCTACATCGGGTTGTCGTTTGCTGTGTCGCAGTTTCTGCATGCGTTAGCACTCGTCGCCTACGTCGGTACGGCACCCGAAGCATTCTGGGCAGGCCGTACGACAGTGACCAACATACCGGGCTTCATCGGCTATCTGATGATTCTGCTGCTCACGGCTACGTCGTTCGCGACGCCGGCGCGCCTTATCGGCCCGGAAAACTGGAAACAGCTGCATCTGCTGGGCGTGTGGATACTCGCCATCATTTTTGCGGGCTCTTTCTTTACCCGTGTCCATCTCCATGCCAGCTATCTCGCCCCGGGCATGGCCATGGTTGCGGCCATGCTGTTACGTGTGGCTGCGCGGTTCGGCACGTGAGGCTGGCTGTTCGTCGCGCCTTGGAGATGCGCCGGATGGACCAGGCGTGTCGAAACTCCCACAGGGGTCAACGCCGGTTCTCCCTTTTGTGCCTTTCGCGCCAGCCGCCAGGCTCATCGTCAACTGGAGTTCGCATGACAGACAAGCTTATCCCTCAATCGACATCCCGCCGGCAATTCGTGAGCCTCGCCGCGGCAGCCGTAGCCGCGCAATCTCTGAGCCCACTTGTATCTGCGCACACGGACCGCGGTATTACCGATGTCCAACCGCAGACGGGCAGCGGCACGGACGCAATTCGCCGCCTTCGCGTGCAGGTTCCCGTGTCGCTGCTCGTAGATCTGAGAAGACGCATCAGGGCCACCCGATGGCCGGAGCGCGAAACCGTCGATGACGACTCGCAAGGCGTGCAACTCGCGACGCTTCAGGGCCTCGCGCACCATTGGGCGACCGACTACGACTGGCGCAAGTGCGAAGCGACCCTGAACGCTCTGCCGCAGTTCGTCACTGAGATCGACGGGCTCGACATTCATTTCATGCACGTGCGCTCGAAGCATGAGAATGCATTGCCGCTGATCGTATCGCACGGGTGGCCCGGTTCGATCATCGAGCAGATCAAGATCATCGATCCGCTCGTCAATCCCACCGCCTATGGCGCGAGCGCATCCGACGCCTTCCATCTGGTCGTTCCGTCGTTGCCGGGCTATGGCTTCTCAGGCAAGCCTACGACGACCGGCTGGGGTCCGGAGCGTGTCGAATGTGATGGCCAAACAGGCGCCGCCTGGATTGCTGGGCATCCATGTCAATTTCCCGGCGGCAGTTCCGCCGGATATCCTCACGGTGATCCAGGGCGGGAACCCGTCACCGGCAGGGCTATCGTCCGACGAAAGGCTCGCGTATGAGCAATTGAGCGTCAATTTCAAGAAGCGCCGCGCCTACGCGTTCGAGATGGCGACTCGTCCGCAAAGCCTCTATGGACTGGCCGATTCTCCGATTGCGCTGGCAGGCTGGCTGCTCGATCACGGCGATGCATATGGCCAGCCGGCGGCACCGATCACCTCGGCCGTGCTAGGGCGCACGGTCAACGGGCATTCAGCCGGTGCCATCACACGCGACGACGTCCTCGACAACATCACGCTTTACTGGCTGACCAACACGGGCGTGTCGGCGGCCCGATTCTATTGGGAAACGGCCCACTTCAACTACCTCGTTGCAGCGAATGTTTCCGTGCCGGCTGCCGTCAGCGCGTTTCCCGGGGAGAACTATCAGGCGCCGCTCAGTTGGACAGAGCAGGCTTACCACGACCTCATCTATTACAACCGGCCTGAACGGGGCGGCCATTTCGCCGCCTGGGAGGAGCCCCTGCTACTCGCGCAGGAAGTTCGGGCGGGTCTGCGGCCGCTGCGCAGCTAATGGGCAGGCAGTCCGACCGGCTTCGAAGTCGCTAGCGGCGAGGCCCCCGGGCCACTCTCGGATTCTCCGCGCAAGACTATCCTTCGGATAGGGATAGCACCATCAAGGTCGAACGTCACCACAGAAGGGGCGTTCGAAGAGCCAATATCAGCGAATAAAACGTTTCAGGAGTAAGGCATGAAATCAGAGACTCTGTATCTGGAAGATCTCGCCGTGGGTGCGGTGTACAAAAGCGCGGAGCATAAACTCGATGTCGACCAGATACACGCCTTCGCGCGACAGTTCGATCCCCAACCTTTCCATCTGGACGAGGAAGCGGCTCAACGCTCCTTCTTTGCGGGGCTTGCAGCGAGCGGCTGGCACACGGCAGCGATCACCATGAAACTTCTCGTTCAGAGCCTGCCGATTGCGGGTGGCATTATTGGTGCGAGCGGCGAAATCGCGTGGCCAAGACCCACTCGCCCGAACGATGTCCTGCACGTCGTCAGCACCGTCCTGGAGATCGCGCCGTCGCGTTCCAAACCCGACCGCGGCATCGCGACAGTCCGCAGCGACACGATGAACCAGCAAGGTGAGCTTTGTCAGCGAGTGGAAATGCGCCTTCTGGTTTTTAAACGGCCCTGAAGCTTAATCTCGGATGGCCACTTGTTTCGCCGCGCCACCTTGCAGTTTGGGTTCAATCAGGGCTGGCCCATTCAAGACAATCCAGACAGACGCCGGCGTGGGCACACCCCTGACGGCGCCGAGTTTATCGAGCAGCCGGTAATACGCGTTCGACAGACCAAGCGTATAAGTCCGGCGGAATGTCTGTGCGAGGGTAGTGTGCGTTGTCGAACGATGACAGGGTTTCGCCGACTCGTTGCCGCCTGACGGATGCGATACCTGAAGGTCAGGTATGGTCGAGCACTTGCCGGTCAGCTTGCTCGGCATATGGCTGCTGTACTCAGAGACCTGACGGAGGAGCCACGCACAGAATTCGGCCATTGCAGACGCTCAGATACCGACACTCATCGGACGGCTACACGGTGCTAACCGGCCGTTCGCCCCAGCCGAAGCCGGAGCGTCGACTCTCACATCCGCGAACGCGTACTTACGCGTCGTTCTGAGTCGATCGCATCGCGAAGAGGTCGGCCGCTGTCGGCGCTCATCGCGTTCATTCAGATTGGCTGCGTTCGCTGGGTCACAGTCGAATCGGCCAACCATGCGTCACCATCACGCATTGCGCCCGGCCCCGGACACCCTCGACGCCGGCCGCATCATGCCTCCAACACGCGAGGGCCCATGCTGACGCTCTATTCCTACCCGGACCTGTTCGGCGTCGCCGACAACAATCCGTTTGGCCTGAAGGTCTATGCATTCATGCGCTTGTGCGGTCTCGACTTCGAGCACAAGCACATTCTCGATACGAAAGAGGCGCCGCGAGGACAGTTGCCCTATCTGGTCGACGGCGAGGAATCAATCGGTGATAGCGATGCGATCATCAGCTACCTGAAGCGCAAGTACGACCTACGCATCGACAGCGCGCTTTCCACGGGGCAAGCGAATCTCGACTTCCTGGTCCGGCGCACGCTCGACGACCTGTACTGGCCGATGAGCTTTTCGCGCTGGCGCGACGAGCGCTTTCGCCCGGCGTTTTGCAACGCCTTCATGGCGGCGCACCCCGAAGTCACCGCCAGTGCGCTCGAAGCCGCGAGCGAGTACAACCGGCTTCGGTATCACTATCAGGGCATCGGCCGCTACGAGCCGGATCAGGTGTATGAGCGCGGCATCGGCGATTTGCGCGTCGTGGCCGATCTGCTCGGCGACAGCGGCTTTATCTTCGGGCCCGAGCCGGCCACGGTCGATGCCGCGATCTACGGCTGCGTCGCGAACATCTACTACTACGACATCGATACGCCGTTGAAGCGCTACGTGCTGTCGCGGCCGACCCTCGTGCGGCATTGCAAGGCGATGCACGAGCGGGTCGTTACCTCAAATGAACAACATGGTAGCGACACTTAGGATCCGGATGTGTATGGAGTTGTACCGCTGGCCAGCGGGGAGACCGCGCGAATGGCCATGTCGGACCGAGTTCGGCCAGGAACAGCCGGTCGACGTCGCCGCTGAGATCGTCGACAATTGGTAGCAATGGACGCGATGTGAAGTCGTTAAACAGGGCCCTACGACATGGCACATGAATACCTCGTCATTTTCCAGTACCACGAGCCTGAACCGCGACAGCTATTCGAGCGCGGACTGATCGAAGACTATGAATCGACAACTGGAGTCTTTATCTCAGCAGGGTCGGCCGACGAAGCTTTGACTTGGTGCGAGGCAATCGCGCAAGAGCTCCTTTGGCGCTGCAATGATGACAAGTCGGTGGATTGGAAGCGCTTGGGACATTCGTGCTGGATTGAGTCCAATCCCGAAAAATCGCCTTGGGGCCATTGCCTGAGCTTTTTCCAGCACGTCCATGTCGGTGAAATGCCGAACGTCGACGAAATGGGTACCGCAGCGTATGTCAACTGGCAGAAACACTATGACGGTGCGACTAGCTGAAGTGGAGCCCGGTCGTTCAGCGGCCAAGCGCAGTCCCAATGACCGGTTTCGAGAAATGCGAGGGGCCGCTCTGGGTCGGTGGACTGATATGACTTTCCGTGTCAATCGCGATCGGTTCTCGGTCTGGGTACATCTGAATTTCCTGAGGGCGACGTAGCAGTACGTCTCGACGGTGGGTCACACTGATATCCGCGGGTTGGTTACCGCATTACTGTGGTCCGCCCTATGAGCCTGCCGCTACCTAAAGTCGCAAGTCGCATAAGATGTGTTGCATAGTCCAATCGCGGGTTGCTCGGGTGCCGGGCTACGCCGCCTTCAGGAAACTCTCCGTGTCCTCGTTAAGATGAGATAGTGTCAGACCGGCCTGGCATCTTTCGGTATGGCGAGAGACATCGCCAGTCTGCCGATGTCCCAGATAAACCCTGAGAGCTCTCGCGCAACGGCAACCACGCCGGTGTTCACATTCTTGCCGCGCGCTGCGAGCTTGCGATATCGCCGGCATAGCCGCAGCTGGGCATCCCATGCGCGGTCAATGATCGGTTTCGGAATTCCTTCATGGCGGCGTTGGATGTCGGGGCTCACCCGAGCGGGGTATCTGTAACTCCACGCAGCCTCCACGAGCAGCTTTCTTGCATAACTGTTCCCGTTTTTTGTAATGCTGCCTTGACGGCGCCGCTCGCCTGACGAGTGTTCGGAGGGCGTCACCCCGAGCCAGGCCATCAGCTGTCGCGGATGCTCGAATCGCGACAGGTCACCCAGTTCGGCGAGCATGCCAACGGCCGTGGTGAACTGGATACCGCGCATGGTCTGCAGTCCCAGTACGGCCGGATAGAAGCGCCAGTTGACGACAGCCTCGCGTAGTGCCGCCTCGAGGCGGTCGCATTGGGCGAGTCTGTCTTCAATGGTGCGGCGGCACTCGTCAAAGGCCAGTTGTTGCCAGTGGTTGGGGAATACGAAGGTGCTGATCCACCGTCGATGTGCCGGCCCCCAGTTCGCGCTGCCGGTGTAACGAATACCATGAGAGAGCAGAAACGACTTGAGGCGCTGACGCGCGTGCTTGAGATCCGCTTTGGCGGCGGCCCACGCGCGGGCCAGGTCCCGGAATGCCTCATCTTCGACGCCTGGCACGTAGACTGACGAGAGATCACCTGCACGCAACGAGCGCACGAGTTTGAGTGCGTCGCGGCGGTCAGTCTTGACCCGCTCGCCTGGTTTCTTCGGAATCAGCGACGGGGCACATACCACGCAGTCGAATCCCTTCTGCACCAGTTGCCGGTAGAGGCCATAGCCGCATGGCCCTGCTTCGTAGACGATGCGAACGTGCGTCGCCTTGGACTGCATGCGCTGGCACAGGCGATCGATGTCTGTCTTCGAAGTGCCGATCTTGCCCAGCAATTCCACCTCGCCTATCCCGACGGCGTAGGCTGCCGTGATGGATTCCTTGTGGACATCCAGACCGACGTACACAGTGCTATCGTGTCCCATGCTGGCCTCCGTGCTGGAAATCGCCGGGTGTCGCCCTCGTGCACACCATGCGGCTCTGGCAGCAATGCTAACCCGCGTCTGGTTTCTCACGGCGGGCCAGCCACCACATCACGGAAAGTCATACTGCCTAAACCGCTCGCGCGGTAAGGGGCTGCGGCCGGCGGTAGTAGCAATGGAGAGGAAACCGACTCTGTTCTCATGTTGATGGGCGAGGTAATTCGCCTCGCCGTTCAACGGGAGCAGAGTCATGACTGATACCCTCCAGACTGTCAGCCCACTGCGCCAGCGCATGATCGACGACATGCGTATGCGCCATCTGGCGCCGAAGACGCAGGCCGGTTATCTGCGCATCGTACGCGAGTTCACCCGGTTTCTGGGGCGCCCGCCCGACACCGCCACCGTCGAGGATCTACGGCGTTACCAGCTGCATCTGGTCGACCACGGCACGTCGCCCGTGTCGCTCAATGCGGCGATCACCGGACTGAAGTTCTTCTTCGAGATCACGCTTCACGAACCCGAACGGATGGCCCGGATGCAGCCGGTGCGCGTGCCCCGCACGCTCCCGGTCGTGCTCAGTCCGGACGAAGTGGGACGCCTGATCGCTGCGACCGGCAACCTGAAGCACCAGACCGCACTGTCAGTCGCCTACGGCGCCGGCCTGCGTGCCAGTGAAGTGGTGGCGCTGAAGGTCGGCGACGTGGACGGCCAGCGCATGACGCTGCGCATCGAGCAGGGCAAGGGCCGCAAGGACCGTTACGCCATGCTCTCGCCGGTACTGCTTGAACGCCTGCGTGTCTGGTGGCGCGTGGCGCACGCGCAGGGCCGGATGCTGGAGGGCGGCTGGCTGTTTCCAGGCCTCGACCCGGTCGATCCGCTCAGCACACGGCAGCTCAACCGCGCCATCCACGCCGCCGCCGTCGCTGCAGACATCAACAAACGTGTCTCGATGCACACATTGCGACACAGCTTTGCGACCCACCTGCTGGAGCAGAAGGTTGATATCCGTGTCATCCAGGTCCTGCTGGGCCACAAGAAGCTGGAGACGACCGCGCTCTATGCCCAGGTCGCGACGGACCTGCTGCGCGAAGTGATCAGTCCGCTGGAGAAGCTGCACAACAACAGCTGAAACACGGCGCACTGCCGTGCCCGAAGTCGCGGACGTCTTCCGCGCGCATGGGCCCGCGTGGCGACAGACCGTACAGCTGAGCCTGGGACAGCTGAAGGTCATGTCGGCGATCGAACAGTGCCGCAGCGCGGCGCTGGGTGGGCACGTGTTGCGCTGTTGTGGCTGCGAACAGATCGAGGTGGCCTACAACTCCTGCCGTAACCGCCATTGTCCGAAGTGCCAAGGGAGCGCCGCGCACCGGTGGCTCGAGGCACGTCAGGCCGATCTGCTACCGGTCGGGTATTACCACGTGGTCTTCACGCTGCCTGCGGCGATCAGCGCGATCGCCTGGTACAACAAGTCGATCATCTACGGGCTGCTGTTCGACGTTGCCGCCGAAACCCTGCGTACCATCGCCGCCGATCCGAAGCATCTGGGCGCGCGGATTGGCGCCACGCTGGTGCTGCATACGTGGGGTTCGGCGCTGACGCACCATCCTCACGTACATGGCATCGTTCCCGGAGGAGGCCTCGCGCCTGACGGTGAACGGTGGGTCGCATGCCGGCCCGGCTTCTTCCTGCCAGTACGTGTGCTCTCGAGGCTGTTCCGGCGGCGCTTCCTGGAAGAACTCACCCATGCCTGTCGCCGGGGCCAGCTACGCTTCTTTGGCGAGTACGCTGCACTTGCCGATCCCGCGGTCTTTACCCGGTGGCTTGCGCCACTGCGCGCCTGCGAATGGGTGGTGTATGCGAAGCGCCCGTTCGCTGGTCCTGAGGCAGTACTCGCGTATCTGTCGCGCTATACGCATCGCGTGGCCATCTCCAACCAGCGCCTCGTCACGTTCGACGAGCGCGGCGTGACCTTCCGCTGGAAGGACTATCGGGCCAGCGGCCGCACACGCCACAAGACGATGACGCTTGCGCCCCAGGAATTCATGCCCGGGGGCTTCCACCGCATCCGCCATTACGGTCTGCTCGCCAACCCGGTGCGCCGGCAGAACCTGGCGACGATACGCGCGCTGTTGCACGCTCCGGCAACCATTGCCGCCAGTAAAGACGCGTCAGCCCAGACAACGGCACCGACATTTGTCTGCCGGCATTGCGGCGCACCGATGGTCATCGTCGATATCCTGCCGCGTAGCCACCCGATTCGCGCGCCACCTGGTTGCAGAGGTGATGCGTGAACCAGAATGACCAGGTATCTTCAGTCCGACTGTCGGCTCCTCGGCAACGAGCGCCAGCAGGAGACGTTTGTGTGCATCTCGCCAGGCAGAAGTTGCCGCCTGTCGGCAGTCGCGACCAATGCGCTGTGCGACGGCATCGCAACTTCATCGGCATCAGGCCAGCCTCGGCTTCGTCCGATCAACGCGTGATCAGCCGGGCCACGCGATCACTTCAATCCCCATAACCGCCTCGGTACACCCCGCGGTTTCCTCCCTCGAGCGTTGTCCAACGCCTGCCCGCATACGCCGTCGCTTACTCACGCGGCAGCAGACATGGGCAGGCGTCGAACAACGCTTAACGAGAGTACGCATTCGCTGAACTCGGTTGCGGCCGTTCGTCGCCCCGTCTCCGCGAACGACCGGTGAGCGACCGCAAGCAGGCATGTCAGCGCCGACACACGACCGTCAGCTTCTATGCGGACCTGTTTGTCAAGCCGTGTTCGCTCGTCAGGTAAACGGACCAGATTTCATCCTGGGACCTTTGGATCGCTGGTGATGTGAAGCGGTCGTGTCGCACGGTGGTTCGATCCTGATCCAAGGTCGGGGTGTGGCGAGCGTTCCAGCCAGTGCCGGAACGAACTTCTATCCGTGCAGTGCATAGACAGCCTGCACCTCATGCAGCATGCGCGCAAGGCGCACTGGCAAACCCCAGTTATCGGCGCGCCCCATCTTTGGCTTCGGTCACCGTGCGGTGACCCGCCGATGGTACGGGCGTGTCGACCTCTGATCATGATGTGTTCTTTGCGAGACCACGCGAACGATGTTGACCTGGCACGTCAGGGGACAACAGGTTTGAGCGAGGCCCCGGCCGGGATCTCGCCGTGTTCCAGGTAGCGCCATAGCGCAATGGCAAGACGCCGTGCCAGCGCGACGATGCCCACCCATCGCATGCGCTTGCCGTTGCCCGCAAAGCGCCGGTTGAACCACTCAGTCAGGGGGCTGCCGGGCTGCCGGGCTGCAGGCGCAGCCAGCGCCACGCCAGTTCGACGAGCATCGTGCGCGCCCGGTGATTGCCTGCCTTGCTGATGCCCTGTTCGACCTGACTATCTCCGCTGTCGTAGGGAGTAGGTGTCAGCCCGAGACACCCGGCGACCTCGCGCCGGTTGGCGAATCGTTGCCAGCCGAACACTTCCTTGACCAGCACCCAGGCGCTTTTGGAGCCGATCGCACGCAGCCGCGCCAGTTGTGCCACCAGCGGGTGCTTGCCTTCGGCCAGCTCGTCGCGCCGCGCGGATTCAAGCATCCTGATCTGTTGCCTGACCAGCGCCAGTCGCGCGCTCTCACGCTCGATCTCGCCGCATAGGATGGGCGGCACCTGCTCCGGTGGTTGGCCCACCAGCGTGCCCAGTCGCGCCCGCCAATGATGACCTGCGGACGCACATTGTGCAGCACGAGCAGTGAGCGGACGGGATTCATGTGGGCGATGTGCTCCTGGGTCAGCCGGGCGAGTTCGCGGCGCGTGCAGCGAGCATCTTCCTGCGCGGGCGTAGGCTCTCGCAGCACCGCCCATACGCGCTCCCCGGCGTGATGGCGCCTGAGCATGGCGAGCAGCTTGTCGCCATCGAGGCGGTCGTTCTTGGGCCGCCTTGCGCGTCGGTTCACTTCGATGCTGGCAGCATCAACCACGACGTTGTCGATGCCTTGCCCGCTCAACCAGCGGTGCAGCCACCAGCCGTCGCGCCCGACCTCATAGCAGGAGTGAACCTTGGCCTTCGGCTCGAGGCCGCAACGCTCCCTGGCTCGACGTGCACAGTCGAGTACGGCAGCGGTGTCACCCGCGTGCACACTATAGCGGCTCGGGCCGTGCCGCCCATCGCTGGCGGTCAGCTTCCAGGATTTGTCGCCGAGCTCGAAGCTTGTGTACAGTTCGACCTCGATCGCCGTATTCTCGGCTTGTGGGACTGCTTGGTTCGTGGGCATTTCCATCTCCTTCGCACAGAGTTGGAAATTCCGTCTTAGCTAAACGGACCTTTCACCGGTAGTCCCACATAGCATCTTTGGCCGAGGACGAGTCCATTGACGAAGGCCCGGTATGGCCGTTGCACTCTGATACCTGCCGCTGGAACCGCGGCGACCCGATCGTGGGCAAGGGGGCGACTGCCGGCGGAGGGGGCCGACGGTGTGGCCAACTCCCGCGCTGGCCACGCGTGCAGATGCCGGGCCAACAAAAAAAGCCCGCGCGCGGCGGGCCCCGAAGCCATGTGGAGACATGGAGGAAACGGATCCGGTCTGAACCCTGACCCAATCCTCTGCATGCCCTGGGTGAAAGACCGCGGCACGGGACCCGGCCCGCGTGTCACGGCCGGGCAGGGCGGTCCTACGCACCGGGGACGGGGAAAGCCCCGGTTGCGATGCGGGCAGGCCGGCGAGGGCGGGGGCGGGCCGTGATAAGCGGCGTTATCACACTCCTGCCTTGACTGACGACTTGATGATGAACCCTGCGCGATCGCCGCTGGGGTCTGCCATCTGATTCTCCGCGTCATTTGCCACGCCGCGACGGACAGTCTGAAGGATTGCCTCCGACTAACGGCCACTGAGACCTATATTTGATTGAACCGCGGCGAGCCTTCGCGGTATGCGTTTTTAGTGGGGCCACGCAAACGGAGCTTGACTGCCCCCAAACAGGGATCGGGTCCGACGCCAGATGAGACCTGGACGCGTTCGGAGTGAAGCGGGATGCGGAAAAAGTACCTCGCGTCGATTGTCTTCACTCCGCTTTCAATTTCGCGAGTCTTTTGTCCGCACTACCGCACGGTTTTTGAGTCTATTGCAGCTTTTTCCCCTTCTATTGTGCAGGGACCCCGACGCGAGTAGGCCTACGGAAGGCCTTCCTTGATTTATTGAACATTCAGTCATAATATCCACAGACCGACGCCAACGCAGCAACGAGGTCATCGCAATTGAGTCATTCCAGGCAAGCCGCCAAAAAAGCCGGCGAAACATCTCAGCGGGGCCGTCCGCGTGAGTTCGACACGGACACCGTGCTGGCGAACGCAAGCCAGGTGTTCTGGGATCACGGCTACCACGCGACGTCGATCGACGATCTGTGCAAGGCCACCGGTCTGCTGCGCGGCAGCCTGTACGGCGTGTTCGGCGACAAGCACGGCATCATGCTCGCCGCGCTCGAGCATTACTCGGAAGGCGCGGTCGCACGGCTTGCACAGCGACTGAGCGCGACGGCTGATCCGGCGCAGGCGTTGCGCGACGCGCTGCTGCACTACGCGCGGGTATCGTGCGGGTTGAGCGGCCGGCGCAGCTGTTTCATCACGAATACGACGCTCGAAATGCAGCCCGATGACGAAGCGCTGCGCGCGCGCGTCGCCGCGATTCAGCGCCGCATGGCGACCTTGCTCGCGGCGGCGGTGATTCGCGGGCAGGCGAGCGGCGCGTTCGATTCGACACTCGACGAAAAAGCCGTCGGCGATTTCCTGTTATGCGTGATGCAGGGCTTGCGGGTCATGGGACGGGTCGCGCATGAGCAAGACGCGCTGATCGATATCGTCGATGTGGCGATGCGCGCGCTGGTGTAGCGGTTCGTTCGCGAACGCAGGCGCAAAATTTTTTTAACTATTTCTTGAACGTTCGGTCATGAAAAGCGAAGCGATCAAGTCCGCTCCGGCGGCATTCGGTGGATCCGCTAGCGGCGCGGCGAGCGCGGCCGGGGCCGTGACCGGTCCTGGACCAGCGATGGCAGGCATGGCTGTGGCCGTCAAAGCGGCGGCGCCCGGCTTCCCGCGCCAAGCGCTTGCGCTCGCGGCGCTGTTTGTCGGCGCCTTTCTCGCGCCGCTCGATTACTTCATCGTCAACCTCGCGCTGCCGTCGATTCGCACGGGCCTCAACGCGAGCGACGCGCAACTGCAACTCGTCGTCTCGGCTTACGCGTCCGCCTACGCGGTGCTGCTGATCACGGGCGGCCGCCTCGGCGATCTGTTCGGCCGCCGTCGCATGTTCATGACGGGCATGGCGGCATTCGTCGTCGCGTCGGCGTTGTGCGGCTTCGCGACGAGCGGCCATATGCTGGTGATCGCGCGCATCGTGCAAGGCATCGCGGCCGCGGTGATGGCGCCGCAAGTGCTCGCGACGATTCGCGCGGTCGTACCGTTGCATCAGCAGACGCGCGTGATGAGTCTGTATGGCTTCGTGTTCGGCTTGTCGTCGATCGTCGGGCAGCTCGGCGGCGGCGCGCTGATTACGTATCACCCGTTCGGGCTCGACTGGCGCGTGATCTTTCTGATCAACATTCCGATCGGCATCGCGGCGTTCATCGGCACATGGAAGTTCGTGCCGGAGAATCAGCCGGCCACGCATACCGGCGTCGATCTGAAGGGCGTCGCGCTGCTGTCGGCGGTGCTGCTGCTGGTGATCTATCCGATGACGCATGGCCGCGAAGCCGGCTGGCCCGCGTGGACCTTCGCGATGTTCGCGCTCGCGGTGCCGGTGTTCGCGCTGTTCGTCGCGACCGAGCGGCGCGTCGAGCGCGGCGGTGGCCATCCGCTCGTCGATCTGCAACTGTTCCGCAATCGCGCGTTCGCGCTCGGTCTGGTGCTCGCGTTCCTGTTCTATTGCAATAGCGCGTTCTTCCTGACCTACGGCATCTTCCTGCAGACCGGCCTGCACTGGACGCCGCTCGCGTCGGGCATCGCGATCATGCCTTTCGCGCTCGGCTTCGTGATCGGGCCGCTGACCTCGCCGGCCGTGGTCAAGCGCATCGGCGCGCATGTGCTGACGCTCGGTTTCTCGATGATGACGCTCGGCTTCACCGTGACCGGCTGGTCCGCGACCCGATCCGCGACGCCCGATCTGCTGTTCTACTGCGGGCTGGTGTGCGCGGGTGTCGGACATGGTCTGCTGTTGCCGTCGATCATGCGCATCGTGCTGCAGGAGGTGGTGCCCGAGAAGGCGGGGCTTGCATCGGGTGTGGTGTCGTCGACGCTGCAGATCGGCTCCGCGTTCGGCACCGCGGCGGTCAGCGGCGCGTTCTTCGGCGCGCTCGGTGGCAGCGCGGCCCCCGCGTATTATGCACACGCGTTTCAGCTGAGCCTCGCCATCAATGCCGCGCTGATGTGCGTGTGTATCGGCCTGAGCGTGCTGCTGGTACGGCATCAGCAAAGCGTACGGCGCTCAGTCGCTCCGGGAGTTTGAAATTAAGCCGCTGGTAATCGTTTTCATTTGCTGGCTCGCCCGGAAAATCGTTCAATTTGAACGAAGCGGTATAACGAACTACATGGCATTTACCGGCGATCTACTCGTTCACAGGTAATTCTGATTTAGATCAAACGGGTCTTTCTGATTAACGGCTCAACGCTATCGCGTCAGGTTTTCTAATCAGACGAAACCCGTCTCGTATTTCCTACCGGCCTGCAACCGGCCTGCAGTAACTGTTGCATTTGTGCGGTAGCGCACATAGGGTTAGCCGCAATGTTTTCGCCGGAGAATGTTTCAGAATGCCGGGAACTTAAACCATTGGGCATCAACCCCGGTTCCGTGAAAACGGTATCAATAAAAAGCGCTTGCCGCGTTTAAATTCGATTGTTAATCTGTCTAAACTTTAGAGTACCCATTCAACAGGTCGAAGTCGATAAAGCCGGGCTCAAGTTAAAAACGCTCAAGATAGGGGGACCCAAGATGCTGACCGCTACCATTGACGCATTCCAGACAACATCCGCCGCCTTCAATGTGGGCGACGTCGTCAAGTTAAAAGAAGGTGGCCCGCGCATGACCGTCACGTACGCAGGTCCGGTCGCGCGCAATCCGGGCGACTGGCTGATCTGCGAGTGGTTCGACGAACACGGCGAACTGCGTCATGAAACCTTTGCCGCGCAAGCGGTGCGCGCGGAACCGCGCTCCATTCCGGCGGGCTCGGTACAGTGGAGTCGCATCGGGCGCGCGGCCTGAATGACGCACGTGCGCTTCAATCAATCCGTTTCCTGTTGTTCGTGTATTGCTCGTATTGCTGGAGCCGCCCGAATCGTTTCAGCGCTCGGGCCGGTCGCGCGCGGCCTCGCGTCGCCGCACGCGCAGCGTCAGTGCCGATGAAAACGCGCGCAAGGTCGATATCTTGCGAGTCTCGACGATGTCGCTCGCAAGGGTCTGCGCCGGATTCGGCTGTAGCGCCCAATACAGCGCGAGCACCCAACCAAGCACGGTCCAGCCGAGGCAGGCGTTAAATAGCGCGAGCGTCAGCACGTCACGACGCTTGCGCCGGTCCGCGATGATCGCCGGCAGAAAATACAGCGCTAGCGCGAACGCCGCGCCGATGGCCTGAACGGCCACGTTGCCACCCATAAAAGCTCCTGATGCACGAGGCATGTAGTGATTGTCGCGCGAATGGCCGCCGCCCGCCGCGCACCATGCGCGTTCCGGTCCCCACCCAATCACCGCAAGGGGTTCAGCCCGACACGCATCGGGACTATGATGATCGTTTCGACCGAACAGTACTTCACGGACCCGATCATGATCACCGACGACACGACCCAGCAGGCCCAACTCAACCCGGACACGCTACGAGAATTCGTCGAGCGCAAGTGGAACGACGAGATCGTGCCCGCGCTGACGGACTACATCGCGGTGCCGGCGAAGAGCCCGGCGTTCGATCCCGACTGGGCGAAGCATGGTTACCTCGAGCGCGTGATCACCGACGCCGCGAAATGGGCCGAGCAGCAACCGGTGCGCGGCCTGAAGCTCGAAGTGATCCGCCTGCCGGGCCGCACGCCGGTGATCTTCTTCGAGACCGCCGCGACGCGCTCGGGCAGCACCGAAACCATCGTGCTCTACGGCCACCTCGACAAGCAGCCCGAGTTCGATGGCTGGCGCAACGACCTCGGTCCGTGGACGCCGAAGCTCGAGGACGGCAAGCTGTACGGCCGCGGCGGCGCGGACGACGGCTACGCGATCTATGCGAGCCTGACGGCGCTCGCCGCGCTCGATGCGCAAGGTGTCGAGCGTCCGCGTTGTGTCGGGCTGATCGAAACCTGCGAGGAGTCGGGCAGCTACGATCTGCTGCCCTACGTCGACGCGCTGCGCGAGCGGCTCGGTAACGTCGGGCTGGTCGTGTGTCTCGATTCGGGCGCGGGCAATTACGATCAGCTATGGCTGACCACGTCGCTGCGCGGGCTCGTCGCCGGCGATCTCGAAGTGCAGGTGCTCGACGAGGGGATTCACTCGGGGGTCTACGGCGGCATCGTGCCATCGAGCTTCCGCATCATGCGGCAACTGTTCGATCGTCTCGAAGACTCCGCGAACGGCACGCTGCTGCCGAAGGGTTTTCATTGCCCGGTGCCGGCCGATCGTCTGCGCGAAGCGGAGGCTGCCGCGAGGATTCTCGGCGATGACGTATGGAAGAAGATGCCGTGGGCGTGCGGGCAGGACGGCCGTCAAGTGCTGCCCACCACGACCGATCCGCAGGAGGCGCTGCTCAATTCGACGTGGCGTCCGTCGCTGTCGGTGACGGGCGCGGCCGGCTTGCCCGCGCTCGCCGACGCCGGCAACGTGCTGCGTCCGCGCACCGCGTTCAAGCTGTCGCTGCGTCTGCCGCCGACCATCGAAGCGGAAAAGGCCGTCGCCGAACTGAAGGCGCTGCTCGAATTCGATCCGCCGTACAACGCAAAGGTCACGTTCAAGCCGGATGCGGGCGCGGCGAGCGGCTGGAACGCACCGGAGGTCGCACCGTGGCTGGCCAGCGCGCTCAGCGACGCATCGCGTCAGCACTTCGGCGCCGATGCCGCGTACATGGGACTCGGCGGCACGATCCCGCTGATGAACGTGCTGAAGGCGGGCTTCCCGAAGTCGCAGTTCATGGTGTGCGGCGTGCTCGGGCCGAAGTCGAACGCGCATGGGCCGAACGAGTTCCTGCACGTACCGTACGGCAAGAAGCTGACGGCCGCGGTTGCGGAAGTGATCGCCGCGGCGCCGTGAGTTGTCGCCTCGTTTGAGTGGGGCTCGGGTGCGACCCGGGCCCGTTGTTTATTGATGCTCCCTTCCGTTCGAACTACACCGACACGCTGAATGAGCGACTCCCAGACTGCCCAAACCAACACGCCCCGGATTCCGGCCGATCAACTGCATGCCTACGTCAGAGCGATCTGGGAGCGAGCGGGCAGTGCGCCGCGCGAAGCGGAGCTGATCGCCGATCATCTGGTGGCCGCGAATCTGACCGGGCACGACTCGCATGGCGTCGGCATGATCCCGCGCTATGTCGAATCGCTCGCCGACCAGCAACTGCAACTCAATGGACATGCCGACGTCGTCAAGGACGCGGGCGCGGTGCTGACCGTCGAAGGCGGCAAGGGCTTTGGTCAGGTGATCGCGTTCGAGGCGATGGAGCGGGGCATCGAGCGCGCGCGGCGGCTCGGCATCTGCGCGGTGGGCTTGCGCGGCGCGCATCATATCGGCCGCATCGGGCATTGGGCCGAGCAGTGCGCGCGCGCCGGTCTGGTGTCGTTTCACTTCGTCAACGTAGCGGGCGATCCGCTCGTTGCGCCGTTCGGCGGCGCGGACCGCCGCATCGGCACGAATCCCTTCTGCGCCGCTTATCCGCGCCCCGGCAAACCGCCACTCGTGCTCGACTTCGCGACCAGCACGATCGCGTTCGGCAAGACGCGCGTCGCGTATAACCAGGGCAAGCACACGCCACCCGGGGCGCTGATCGATCACGAAGGCATGCCCACGCTCGAACCGAAAGTCATGCACGAAGCGCCGTTCGGCGCGCTGACACCGTTCGGTGGCCACAAGGGTTTCGGGCTCGCGGCGATGTGCGAGATTTTCGGCGGCGCGCTGTCGGGCGGCTTCACGACGCACGCCGACACGCTCTGTACCACGCACGCGATCATCAATTGCATGCTGTCGGTGATCATCGATCCAGCCGCATTCGATGCGCCCGATGCGCAAGCCGAAGCCGATGCGTTCCTCGAGTGGGTGAAGGCGTCGCCGCTCGCGGCGGGCACCGAGCGCATCTACGAACCCGGCGAGTCCGAGCGCGTCACGCGCGCGCAACGCGAGGCCGCCGGCATTCCGATCGACGCCGCGACGTGGGAGCAAATCCACTCCGCGGCGCGCGCCGTCGGGATGAGTGCGGACGAAGTGGCAGGCTGGTCCGCGCGCCTCGGCTGAAGCGCGCGAGGCAAGGCTCAGGCGATCAGCCTGAGCTTGCGCCGATCGAGCAGCCAGCGCTCGAACTCGGTGGCGGGCATCGGCCGCGCGTACAGGAAGCCCTGCACGTAATCGACGCCCAGGCCCTTCATGAAGGCTTCTTCCGCTTCGGTTTCGATCCCCTCGGCGACGACCTGGAAATCGAGTTCCTGCGCGACCGCGACCATCGAGCGCACCAGCGCCTGTGCCTTCATGTCAGCGTGGATCGAGCGCGTGAAGCTGCGGTCGAGCTTGATCACGTCGAGCGGAATACGGCCGAGTTGCGACAGCGACGAGTAGCCGGTGCCGAAGTCGTCCAGATGCACCTGCGCGCCGAGCTGGCGGAACTGCTTGATCAGTTCGATCGCGGCCGCTTCGTTTTCGATCAGACAGCTTTCGGTCAACTCGAGATCGATCAGGCATGGATCGAGACTCGCATGCTGCAACGCCTCGGTGAAATGGCGGACCACGGCCGTATCCGTGAGCTGTCGCGCCGACACGTTAATCGCGACGCGCAGATCATAGCCGGCCGCCTTCC
Source organism: Paraburkholderia sp. JPY465 (assembly GCF_050436725.1). Taxonomy (NCBI): domain Bacteria; kingdom Pseudomonadati; phylum Pseudomonadota; class Betaproteobacteria; order Burkholderiales; family Burkholderiaceae; genus Paraburkholderia; species Paraburkholderia sp. JPY465. Next base: position 306,456 of record NZ_JBNDMT010000002.1, on the reverse strand, counting down.
AGCGGGCCGCCTGTTTCGCGGCGGTCTCCATCACCCAGCGGCCGAGCACGCCGATCAAGCCGGATTCCTCGGCATAACGGATGAATTCCGCAGGCATGATCTGCCCGCGCTCCGGCGAGTTCCAGCGCACCAGCGCTTCCGCGCCTTGCACGGCGCCCGTGGCGAGGTTCAGCTTCGGCTGATAGTGCAGCGCGAACTGGCCTTCCTCGAGCCCGCGGCGCAGATTCGTGTCGAGCCACATGAACTCAGCGACGCGACGGTTCATGTCCGGCGAAAACACGCGATGCGTGCGCTTGCCTTCGTCCTTCGCGACGTACATTGCGGTGTCGGCCGAACGGATCAGCGATTCGAGGGTTTCGCCATGCTCGGGCCAACGCGCGATGCCGATCGAGCAGCCGGTGTAGACCTCGACGAGCCCGACCGCGAACGGCATGCGCATGCGATCGAGAATGCGCTGCGCGGTGTTTTCCAGGCCATGCGCGGAGCCCTTCGCGGCGAGCACGATGAACTCGTCGCCCCCGAGACGCGCGAGCGAGTCGCCCGGATTCAGACAGTTGCGGATCGCGTCCGACACATCGCAGATCAGCCGGTCGCCGAACACGTGGCCGTAGTGATCGTTGACCTTCTTGAAGTTGTCGAGATCGAGAAACAGCACGCCGATGGTTTCGCCGGGCGCGGCCTGCTCGATCGCGATCTGGATGCGCTCCTGGATCGCATTGCGATTGGCGAGGCCGGTGAGCGGGTCGGTGGTGGCCTGCTCGATCAGACGGTCTTGTGCGAGCCGTTGCTCGGTGATGTCGGTGCCCGAGCAGATCAGGAACTGGTCTTCGATGCCGCTGCCGCTGCGCACGAACTTGTTGCGAAACAGGAATAGCCGCTCGCCATGCACCGTTTTGATGCGCCGTTCGATCTCGTACGGTTGGCCACGGTTGAAGAAGTGCGCGCTGACCTGGTTCGAGACCACGCCGTCGTCGGACGACATGAACAGCGTCCAGACGCTGCGGCCGATGATGTCCTCTTCCTTGAGCCCGGTCAGCTCCTCGGCGAGCCGGTTAAAGCGCTGTATCCGGCCGTGCCGGTCGACGATGACGACGACCGAATTGACCTCGGAGACGACCTGTTCGGCGAACGACAGACCGTGCAGTAGTGCGCGCGCGACGGATTCGGTGTCGGCATGGGTCGAGGCGGTGCCGCCCCAGCGATGGCAATCGAGTTTCTTGCCGACCAGATGCAGCCGCAGCGGCGCGGCGTCCAGCTGCACGTCGACGACTACGTGCGAGGTGACGCCGCTCAGCGCGCGGACCTGGGAGGCTTGGGAAGAGGTGAGGGGAATGGCGACGCCGACAGCCGCGTGGCCATGGGCCGGCACGATCTCCAGCGTGTCGCTCGCCGCCGCAAGGCGCCAGCGAGGGCTGCTCGTGCCGAACCGCGCGTGAAGCACCTGGTCGTGTAGCTCGTCGCTCATGAAATCCCCGGAGAGTGCCGGCGGTCCGTATCAAGGCGGGCGGCGGCAGACGGTCTTCCTCATACTAAAGTGAAACTGCCCCATTGTATCTAAGCGTGACAATTCGAGCGAAGAAACATTAACGTTTTGCTAACCCTGGGCACGGGCCGGCGCGGCCGCGCGCGGCGGCATGATGGCGTGGCGAAACGACGCCACGGTGACGTCGTTAGAAGCGATGTGTGAGCAGCGCGCGGGCACGTTCGCGCTCGATCGGATTGGCGTCGAGCGCCGCGTCGAACCAGAACTTGCCGGCCACCAGCGTGGCCGCCGCCATGCCGTCGCGATACAGCACGCGGTTGCCCGCCACGGCCGGCACCTTGTCGCCGACCAGCAGCGTGCCGACGAGATTCAGCGGATCGGTTCCCGCGACGCAGATCAGCGCACCGTCGTTCGCTTGCCGCCGCACCTCGCGCAGCAGCGGAATCGCCTCGGGCAGCGCGAACTGTTCGCCCGCGAGCCCGTTGACGAAACGCCCGCCGCGGATCACGCCGCGCGCCTCGAGCCGCTGCAGCACGCGCAGCAGATCGCGCCACGGCGGCAGCCATTCGGCCTCGCGTTCGAGCACGCGCCAGAACACCACGCCGTAGCGGCGCAACAACGTCATCGCGACGTGTTCGAGCACCTCGGGCGGCAACTGACTCCGTCGCTCGGACGGATGTTCCGGCGCGACGGCGGACGGGCGGCTTACGAGCGCCCAACGCCCGGCGTCGTCCATGCCGCCGATCAGCGCGCTCGCGCGCGCGCGCCGGCTGCTGGAAAACGCGTTGCGTTTGGCGACCGGCTTGAGCAACGCGCGCAGACCCGCGAAGCTGTCCGAGTTCGCGAGGCCGGCCGCGACCAGCTCGCCGAGCGCGTTTTCCAGTTCCATGCGCAGCACGCGCACCTCAGCGAGCAGTTCGTCGAAGAACATCGCGCCGTGTTGCGCGAGCGTGTCGTGCACGCTTTGCGCGAGTGCCGACAACTCGACCTGACGCGCGGGATCGAGCAGCGCGCGCCACGCGCGCAACTGCGCGCGCGGCAGCAGCACGATCGGCGTGCCGCGGACCGGACCGGCTGCGCCGCGCGCCCGCTCGGTCAGGCGGGTCCAGACGATCTTGCCGGCCCGGCATAGCTCATCGAGCGAACTGCTGGTGTAGGCGCGCACCCGCGCGGGCAGGATGTCCTCCTCCCATGCGCCGGCCGCGGCCTGGAAGCCTTCGAGCTGGTCCAGCGCGGCGGCGAGCGCGTCGCGGCCTTCGGCGCGCGTGGTCGGCGTCAGATGCTGCCATTCGAACAGGAAGCGCATGAAGTCGTGCCGCTCGACCGGCTCGATCTCACGCCGCAGCCGCTTGACCGTGTAGCGGTGGATGCGTGCGAGCAGGTGCCGCTCGCACCATTCTTCGTGGCTCGTGTGCGGCGTGAAGCGCCCGCGCAACAGATAACCTTCGGCTTCGAGACGGATCAGCGCCGGTTCGATCCGGTCGGCCGGCAAACCGAGCGGGCGCGCGATCGCGTCGACCGTCTGCGGGCCGAAACCGGTCAGCCGCGCGCGCAGCACGTCCACGAGCGCGTCGTCGGCGCTCCAGCTTTCGGTGTAGCCCTTCGGCGCGCTCAGCGGCGGCTCATAGCGACTACGCGCGATGCCGGGGTAGAGCGCTTCGAAGCAGGTCACGCGTTCGGCGGGCAGCCACAGTGCGCCTTCGCTGACGTTGTGGTTGCCCGTGCTTGCGTCTGCTTGCGCGGCCAGCGGCAAGCGCGTCACCCGGCCGGCTTTCGCCAATGCCGCAAGCAGGGTGGGCCAATCCTCCTGTGTGCGCGCCTCGGTTTCTGTGATGCACGCGAGGCCCGTCAACGCTTCGTGCATCTCGTCGGCGTTGCGAGCTTGCGGCCAGGCCTCGTCGCGCACGCTGTCGATCGCGGCGGCGTCGAGCGCGCCGAGATCGTCGGCGCTTTCCGGGTCGGTCCAGCGGCGGTTCAGCACTGCCTGGGTGCGGCGCTCCTCGATCGGCGCGTCGTCCAGATACGCATAGGGCTTCGCGGTCAGGATTTCGGCGGCGAGCGGCGACGGCGCCGGCAGATCACGCGCGACGAGCCGCAGTTCGCCGTGCTCGATCTGGCGTAGCAGCGCGAGCCAGCGTTCGCTGTCCATCGCGTCGTGCAGGCAGTCGTCGATGGTTTGGTCGACTAATGGGTGGCGCGGCACCTCGCGTTCGCCGACGATGTTCTCCAGACACGCGGCCTGCTCGGGAAACACGCTTGCGAGCAGATCCTCGCTGCGCATGCGCTGCAGTTGCGGCGCGGTCTTGCGTCCGCCCGTGTAGCGCGGCAGGCCGAGCGAGGTCGTCGCGTTCCAGCGCCAGCGCACGCCGAACAACGGCGCATCGAGCAGCGCCTGGATCAGCAGATGCTCGGCGCTGTTCGAATGCAGATAGCGCCACACATCGTCGAGCACGAACGAGTGGCTGCCGGTCAGCGACAGCACGATCGCGTCTTCGGTGGCCGCGGCCTGCAGCTCGAAGTTGAAGCTGCGGCAGAAGCGCTTGCGCAGCGCGAGCCCCCACGCGCGATTCACGCGGCTGCCGAACGGTGAGTGGATCACGAGCTGGGTGCCGCCCGATTCGTCGAAGAAGCGCTCCATCACGAGCGTGCTCTGCGTCGGCAGCACGCCGAGCGCGGCGCGGGCGCGCGCCAGGTATTCGACGATCTGGCGCGCGGCCGGCTCGCTGAGCGCGAGGTTGTCGGCGAGCCAGGCGATAGCGTGGTCGAGACGCGGCGCGGCGGGATCGGGTTCGCGTGCGGCTACGGCGGTTTCCGTTGTTGCTTGCGTCTCGCCCTCCGTCAGCAACGCTTCGACCTGCTCGCGCAATCTCGCGACCGCGAACGACAGCTCGTCGCTGCGTCCTGGCGCCTCGCCGAGCCAGAACGGAATGTTCGGCGGCTGGCCTTGCGCATCCTCGACCCGCACGCGGCCGCTTTCGATGCGCAGAATCCGGTACGACGCGTTGCCGAGCTGGAATACATCGCCGGCGAGGCTTTCGACCGCGAAGTCCTCGTTGACGGTGCCGATATTGAGCGCCTGCGGTTCGAGCACGACCGCGTAATCGGCGTTTTCGGGAATCGTGCCGCCGGAGGTCACCGCGACCAGCTTGCCGCCGCGCCGGCCGCGCAAGGTGCCGCTGACCGCATCGCGATGCACATACGCGGCACGCGGACCGTGGCGGCTCGTGTAGCCCTCGGCGAGCATGCGCAGCAGCGCGTCGTATTGCTCGCGCGGCAGATCCGCGTACGGCGCGGCACGCCGCAGCATGTCGAACAGCGCATCCTCGCTCCACTCGGCGCTCGACACCTCCGCGACGATCTGTTGCGCGAGCACGTCGAGCGGCGCGCGCGGGATGCGCAACGCATCGAGCTCGCCACGCCGCACGCAATCGAGCAGTGCCGCGCATTCGAGCAGATCGTCGCGCGAGACTGGAAACAGCCGCCCCTTCGGCATGCCGCCGACGTGGTGCCCCGAGCGGCCGACGCGTTGCAGGAACGGCGCGATCGCGCGCGGCGAACCCATCTGGCAAACGAGATCGACGTCGCCGATATCGATGCCGAGTTCGAGCGACGCGGTCGCGATCAGCACGCGCAGCTCGCCGCGTTTCAGGCGCTGTTCGGCGTCGAAACGATGTTCTTTCGCGAGGCTGCCGTGATGCGCGGCGACCGCGTCCTTGCCGAGCCGCTCGGTCAGATGGCGGGCGGCGCGCTCGGCCATGCGGCGCGTGTTGACGAAGACGAGCGTCGTGCGATGCTGCGCGACCAGCTCGGCGAGCCGGTCGTAGACGCGCTCCCACACTTCGTTGGCCATCACCGCTTCGAGCGGCACCGGCGGGATCTCGAGCGCGAGGTCGCGCGCGCGAACGTGGCCGACGTCGATCACCGCGCATTCGGCCGGCACGTCGCTATCCAGACTCGCGCCGCCGACCAGAAACCGCGCGACCGCGCTGACCGGTTTTTGCGTCGCCGACAGCCCGATACGCGGCAGGCGTCGCCCGCAAAGCGCGTCGAGCCGTTCGAGGCTCAGCGCGAGATGACTGCCGCGCTTGCTGCCCGCGAGCGCGTGAATCTCATCGACGATCACCGTGCGCACCGTCGCCAGCATGCGGCGGCCCGAATCGGAGCCGAGCAGCACGTACAGCGACTCGGGCGTCGTCACGAGAATGTGCGGCGCGCGTTTTTTCAGCGCGTTGCGTTCCTGCTGCGTGGTGTCGCCGGTGCGCACGGCGGTGCGGATGTCGAGCGGCGGCAGGCCGAGCGCGTCGAGTTCGGCGGCGATGCCTTGCAGCGGCAGTTGAAGGTTCAGACGGATATCGTTCGACAGCGCCTTCAGCGGCGACACGTAGACGACCAGCGTTTCGTCGGGCAGCGCGCCGTCGTTCGCGAGGCCTTGCGACACGAGGTCGTTCAGCGCGGACAGGAACGCTGTCAGCGTCTTTGCCGGAGCCGGTCGGCGCGGCGACCAGCGTCGAGCGGCCGCTGCGGATTTGCGGCCAGGCGGCCGCTTGTGCGTCGGTCGGGGCGGTGAAGGTTTTCTGGAACCAGTTGGCAACGGCCGGGTGAAAGCCGGCGAGCGCCTGCGGGGCTGGCGGTAAGGCGGGTGCGACGGGCTGCCCCGCGCTCGCAGTGGAGCGGGCCTTGCGGGAGCGGGGCGCCGCGTCGAGTGCGGCGGAAGTTTTGGCCGAAGTCATGCTCGTGTAGATGAGGGCGGCGCGGGGGATATCCAGTGGGGGCGGCTGGATCAGTACCCGCTAATGTCGCCCGTTTTTGCGGTTGCGGGCTATTCGACGCTGACGACGCAATAGCGGTCAGTCTCGCAGGTTTTCGGCGCTCGTGTGCGGCGCGTTGGGCGGTGCGTAACTGCTGGAATTCGTAGTCTCGCCGCGTGCGCCCGTCCTGCCAGCCTCCGGCATTTGCAGTACGCTTCACAATTCTCCCTGTCCCCACGATGGAGCGTCGACGATGCGATATAACCAGTTGGGCCGTACCGGTGTGTTTGTATCGGAGTTGTGTTTGGGCACGATGACCTTCGGCGGTGGCGAAGGCATCTGGCGGCAGATCGGCGATCTGCAGCAAAGCGACGCGGAGCGGCTGGTCGGCCGGGCGCTCGACGCGGGCATCAATTTCATCGACACGGCCGACGTCTACTCGGGCGGCCTGTCCGAACTGATCACGGGCAACGCGCTGAAAAACCTGAAAGTGCCGCGCGACAAGGTTGTGATCGCGACCAAGGTGTTCGGCCAGACCGGCGAGTTCGCCAACGCGCGCGGTGCGTCGCGCTATCACATCCTCGACGGCATCAAGGCGAGCCTGAAGCGTCTACAACTCGATCACGTCGACCTGTATCAGATCCACGGTTTCGATCCGGCCACGCCGATCGAAGAAACCGTGCGCGCCCTCGATACGCTCGTGCAGCACGGCCACGTGCGCTATGTCGGCGTGTCGAATTGGGCCGCATGGCAGATTGCGAAGGCGCTCGGCATCGCAGAGCGGCTCGGCGCCGCGCGCTTCGAAACGCTGCAGGCGTATTACACGCTCGCGGGCCGCGATCTCGAACGCGAACTCGTGCCGATGCTGCAAAGCGAAGGCCTTGGCCTGATGGTATGGAGTCCGCTCGCGGGCGGTTTTCTGAGCGGCAAATACGGACGTGAACAGCAGGGCGAAGCGGGCAGCCGTCGCACGACTTTCGATTTTCCGCCGGTCAATCGCGAACGCGCGTACGACTGCATCGACGTGATGCGCGAGATGGCCGCGGCGAAGACCGTATCGGTCGCACAGATCGCGCTGGCGTGGCTGCTGCATCAGCGTGTCGTCAGCACGGTGATCGTCGGCGCGAAGAAAATCGAGCAGCTCGACGACAACATCGCGGCGACCAACGTCGCGCTATCCGCGGATGAGCTCGCGAAGCTCGCCGAGGTCAGCGCGCTGCCAGCCGAGTATCCGGGCTGGATGCTGGAGCGGCAGGGCGAGCAGCGCCGGCAACAACTGGCCGAGGTTCGGCACGTCGTGCAGCGATAGCGCGACGGCGTTCTCGCGAACGCTGAGGAAAGCCTGAATCGTCTTCGTTGGGCCGCGCGAATTTGATGCTCGCGCGGCGGCGACGGTCATCACATTTGCCACGCGATTGCGCGTAGACTTCATACGGCAGGTCGTCTTCCGCATCGGCCGCACCGATGCCCACGTGTCGTATTTCAGACTCCTATCCGGTTCGTGACATTCGCATTCGCTTCGATTACAAAAGCCGGCGCTTTCGCGGCGTTGGCTTGCTGTTCGCTGACAACGCCTCATCTCGCCCACGCCGCCGACAACGTGATCGTGCTCGACTCCGGCGAAGCGCAGCTCACGTTGATCGATCCCGTCACCCACAAAGTGATCGGCACCGAGCCGACCGGTAAGGAACCGCATCATCTGATGATCACGCCCGATGGCCGTTCGCTGATCGTCGCGGATGCGATTTCGAACGACCTGATGTTCGTCGACCCGCACAGCGGCCAGGTGCAACGCCGTGTCGAGGGCATCGAAGATCCGTACCAGCTCGGCTTTTCGCCCGACCACAAGTGGTTCGTCACCGCGGGCCTGCGGCTCGATCGCATCGATATCTATCACTACGATGGCGAGAGCGTGACGCTCGCGAAGCGGATAGCGCTCGCGAAGACACCGAGCCACCTGACCTTTTCAGCCGATAACCGCACCGTGTTCGTCACGCTCCAGGACACCGGCGAGGTCGCGGCGATCGATCTGCCGACACAGTCAGTGTCGTGGAAGCTGCATGTAGGCAAGACGCCAGCCGGACTCTGGATGACGCCGGGCGATCGGTATCTGCTCGTCGGCATGACGGGTGAAGACAATGTCGCGGTGGTCGACTGGAAAAACCGCCAACTCGTGAAGAAGATCCACACGGGCCGCGGCGCGCACAACTTCCGCAATCTCGACGATGGCCGGCACATCGCCGTGTCGAATCGCGTGGAGAACACGATCAGCATTCTCGATTACAACACGCTGACCAAAGTGGCCGACATCACCGGTTTGATGCCGGGCCCTGACGACATGGAACTATCGGCGGACCGGCGCTATCTATGGGTCACGTTCCGCTTCGCGAGGCACGTCGGCGTCATCGATCTGAGCACGCATCGGCTGGTGGATACGATCGCGGTGGGGCGCTCGCCGCACGGACTGTATTTCGCCAACCGCGCGCCGGTCTACGCACCCAATCCCGACTGAGGCAACCCGAAAGGCTTTACATGTTTCACGAACTCGCCGCTCAACTCGACAACGGCATCTCAGCCCTGCAGACGCTGCTGTACGTCGACGTGGTCCAGCCGATCTTCTACCGCTTCAATCTGATGGGCTACGACGAAGAATCTTACGACGCGCTCTACTGGGTGATCGTCGGCGCGTTGCAGATAGTCGTGTCGTATCTGCTGTTGCGCCCGCTCGAAGCGCTGCGCCCGGTAGAGACTTGGGCGGACCGCAGGGCGCTGCGCGCGGACGTGATCTACACGTGGATCGCCAAGCTCGGCATCATCAATCTTGCATTCTTCTTTCTGCTGCAGCCGTTCTTCAACCATTGGCAGAGCCTGATGGCGATCCACGACGTGCCCAACATCGAGGTCGATGATTTGTGGCCGGGCGTCACCGATCAGCCGCTCGTGTCGTTTCTGATCTACCTGATCGCGCTCGATTTCGCCGGCTACTGGTATCACCGCTGGCAACATCGGTTCGGCGTGTGGTGGGAACTGCATGCGGTTCATCACAGCCAGCGGCAGATGTCGCTGTGGGCCGACGACCGCAATCACTTTTTAGGCGACATCTTACAAGCGGCGTTTTTTGCGGCCATTGCGCTATTCATCGGCGTGCAGCCAAACCAGTTCGTCGTGCTCGTCGCGCTCGGCAATTTCATGCAGAGCGTGCAGCACGTGAATGCGCGCCTCGCGTATGGATGGCTGCTCGAACGGCTGATCGTGAGCCCGGCGTTTCATCGGCGGCATCATGCAATTGGCTATGGCCACGAAGGCACCCGCTACGGCTGCAACTTCGGCGTGCTGTTCCCGTGGTGGGACATGCTGTTCGGCACCGCGTCGTGGGCGCGCGCCGTCGAGCCGACCGGCATCCGCGATCAGTTGCCCGCGCCGCATGGCGCCGCGCGCTCGTATGGGGATGGGCTGATCGCGCAGCAGTGGTACGCGTTCGGCCGCATCGCCGCGCGGCTGCGTGGCCGGCACGGTGCGGGCGAGATCAATCCGTGAAGGTCGGTGCGAACCGAAAAATGGCCGCGGAGCACCTCCGTCAGGTTATCCGCGGCCATTTCGTTTCGGTCCCCGCTCAGGTCTCGACGTCCGCGAGACTGAAGGTTTCCGTCTTGTCGTTGTACGAGAAGATTTCCGCGTAACGGCCCCAGTCGATCACCGCATCGAGGGTTTCCTGCGCCGCGCTGTCGGACAGCAGGTCCTCGAGTTCCTGCTCGAAGCGCACGCGCGGCGCGCGATGTCCGGGCCGTTCGTTGAGCACCTTCCTGATTCGCGCGGCGAGCGGCACGCATTGCAACAGATGATCGGCGAACATGATCTTGCGCTCCTGCGTGCTGCCCTCGGCGAATCGGTGCGCGGGCGGCGTGAGAAACACGTCGCCCTCGCTGACTTCGGCAAAGCCGAGGTACTGCAGCATCTCCGCGATCGGGAACAGGTCGTCGACTTCCAGCTGCAGCGTGCGCGCAATCTCGGGCATGTCGGCGCGGCCGTTATAGGGCGCTGCCGCAAGGGTTTCGATCAGACCAGCCATCAGGTTCGTCGACACGTTCGGCAACCAGCTGCCGGGTTCGAGTTCGCGCCTGGCCGCGGCTCCAGTGGGGCGCGCGGTCATCTTCGCGTAGATTTCGTCGACGAGCGCGCGAAAATCCGGGTCGAGCCGGTTGCGCGGATGCGCGAACGGCACCATGGTCTCGCCCACCACGCGCCCGGGGTTCGACGACAGTACGAGAATGCGATCGCACATGAACACGGCTTCCTCGATGTTGTGCGTGACGATCAGCACCGACCTGATCGGCATGCGGTCCTGGTTCCACAGGTCGAGCAGGTCGGTACGCAGCGTTTCGGCGGTCAGCACGTCGAGCGCGGAGAACGGCTCGTCCATCAGCAGGATGGTCGGATCGACGACGAGCGCGCGTGCGAAGCCGACGCGCTGGCGCATGCCGCCCGACAGTTCGCGCGGATACGCGTTTTCGAAGCCGTCGAGACCGATCAGATCGATCGCCGCGAGCGCGCGCGTGCGCCGCTCCTCGACGCCGACGCCGAGCGCCTCCAGCCCCGCTTCGACGTTCTGCAGCACGGTCAGCCACGGAAACAACGCGAAGGTCTGGAACACCATCGCGACGCCCTCGGCTGGACCGTCGAGCGGCTTGCCCAGATAGGTCACATTGCCGCTCGTCGGCCGGATCAAACCGGCGATGATGCGCAGCAGCGTCGACTTGCCCGAGCCCGAGCGGCCGAGCAGTCCGACGATCTCGCCCTCGCGCAGCGTCAGATTCACGTCGTCGAGCACCAGCAGCTCGCTCTGATTTTTATGGAAGCCGCGGCTCACGTGCTCGATGTTCAGCACTTGCGCGCCCAGGCGCGGCGACGACTGTGGCAGGTCGGCGGGAATGGCTTGAATGACGTTTTGCATGGGTTCACTCCTGGTCGAGTCGGAGCCTTGATTCGGCGAAGGCATACAGGGGGCGCCACAGCGCGCGGTTGAACAGCGTGACGAATAGCGCCATCACGGCGACGCCAAGGATGATTTTCGGAAAGTCGCCGGCGGCGGTCGTCTCGGCGATATAGGCGCCGAGGCCGTGTGCGACCACATTGGTATCGCCCCACTGGACGAACTCGGACACGATGCTCGCGTTCCACGCGCCGCCCGATGCGGTGATCGCGCCGGTCACGTAGTAAGGGAACACGCCCGGCAGCATCACCTGGCGCCACCATTGCCAGCCGCGGATGCGGAAATTGGTGGCCGCCTCGCGGTAGTCGTTCGGATAGGCGGTCGCGCCCGCGATCACGTTGAACAGGATGTACCACTGCGTGCCGAGCACGATCAGCGGCGACAGCCAGATATCCGGATTCAGATGAAAGCGCACGATCACGATCACGAATACCGGGAACAGCAGATTCGCGGGAAACGCGGCGAGAAATTGCGCGAGCGGCTGGACCTTCTCGGCGAGCGCCGGACGCAGGCCGATCAACACGCCGATCGGCACCCAGATCAGCGACGAGATCGCGATCAGCACGGCGACGCGCAGCAGCGTGATGAGCCCGAGCAGGAACACGTGACCGACCTCGTCGAGCGTCACGCCGGTACGCACATAGGCGACGACGCGATAGATCACATAGACCGTCAGCACGAATACGAGCAAGGCCCACACGATGTCTGCGACGCGTGTCGACGTGTCGCTGCGCGCTCGGCTGGCACGCCGGACGCTCGCGAAAGGCACACGCAAAGGGATGCGCGCGGTGCTCGCGAGCATCACGCCCGCCGGCGTCAGCAACTGGTGAATCAGACGTGTGCGCCGCATCATGTCGAGCAGCCAGGACTGCGGCGCGTTGCCCGAACTCGTGGTCTCCATGCGGAACTTGTCGGCCCACGCGACGAGCGGACGGAACAGCAGCTGGTCATAGGCGAGGATCACGACCGTCATCGCGAGGATGACCCAGCCGATCGCGTGCAGGTTCTTGTCGCTGATCGCCTGCGCGAGGTAGGCGCCGATGCCCGGCAGCGTAATCGTGTTGTTGCCGACCGTAATCGCTTCGGAAGCCACCACGAAGAACCAGCCGCCCGACATCGACATCATCATGTTCCAGATCAGGCCCGGCATCGAGAACGGCACTTCGAGCTTCCAGAAGCGCTGCCACGAGGTCAGGTGAAAGCCGCGCGACACTTCATCGAGGTCGCGCGGCACCGTGCGCAGCGACTGGTAGAAGCTGAACGTCATGTTCCACGCCTGGCTCGTGAAGATCGCGAAGATCGCGGCGAGCTCGGCGCCGAGCACACGGCCCGGGAACATCGCGAGGAAGAAGGTCACCGTAAACGAGATGTAGCCGAGCACCGGCACCGACTGCAGGATGTCGAGAATCGGCACCAGCACGAGGCCGGCGCGGCGGCTCCTGGCGGCCAGCGTGCCGTAGACCAGCGTGAAGATCAGCGAGGCGACCATCGCCGCGAGCATGCGCAGCGTGGTGCGCATCGCGTACTCGGGCAGGTTGGCCGGATCGAGCGAGATCGCCTGGGTCTTTAGCGTCGACATCGGCGCGAGCGTCTCGTGAAAGCCGATCGACGCCATCGCGATCAGGCAGATGATCAGCGGAAAGGCAACGAAGTCCCAGCCGTTTGGAAGCAGCCGCCGGGCGGATGCATTGGCGGTGCGGTTCAGATTGAAACCGAACTCCATCAATCACCTCCGTGGCCGTGAGTATTTGTGAGCAGCGAAGTCGTGACGCCGTACAGGGTGGTGGCCTGCGCATCGATTCGCGACGGATCGTTGAGTTGGAACATGACGAATTGCAAGTTGATAAAAGGACTGTTCAGCAAACAACGGTCACGACGAGGCAACGCCACAATCTTTCGATGATGGCGTTGATTCGTGACACCAGCTTGGCAGAACTTAAGAGAACAGCGAGCCGATGCGGCGCCAGAGCGTGGCGAGCCGATTCGATCGGACTGGAGCGAGCGATAGAAGCGACTCGTAGTGAGCACGCGACTCGTTGCGATAAGGCAGATGCGGCAAAAGCAGAGCGAAATTCATGACGTTTCTCCGCGCGTCGTGTGCGACGCGGCAAGCGGAAAGCGGGCAGACGGTCCAACGTCGCACGCTTGGCGCGGCGTCAGGGTGCTAGCTGCTTTCCTTCTGTAAGGCTGAAGGCAAGGGGCATAAACAACAACAACTGTCACCGTCGGGCATGTCGGCTCCTCGTCGGGTTGAACTGCGCGCAGGCGCGCAGCGTGGTTCTGCCGGACTCGCCCGAACCCGTGAGCAGGCGCGGGTATGGGCGAGCGTCGGCCGCAAACCAGAAGGCTTGCGAAGGCGTGCCAATGCGGACGAGCGAAGGCCGCGTCCACATGGCGCTAATGATCGAGGTGCACGAAGGAGCTTTGCTACGGCGCGCACCGTTCTGCCTGCTGGCGGAACGGCGGCGCGAGGACGAGGGCGCGGACGTTCTGCCGGTCAGGCAGTGAAACTGTTCGAAGATTGACTACTGCAGGTGTCCAAGGCATCAGCCTCATTCGGGAAGACGGGCGAATTCTAGACGCGGTAAAAACCCGGAGTCAACCTGGTTCTGTAAGCAGAGCCAACATTTTTCAACGAAGGCTTGCTCGACGAGTTTGAGAATCATTGCGCGAGCCCCCAAGAACCCGATGTCGTCTTTGCGCGATTTTTACTTGCGCTTTTGCGGAGCATGTCAATACAATCCGCCCCAACGTATCGAAGGAGTCGTCCATGGACCCTTGTCCAGAAAGTGGAAGTCCGATGCCGGCCAGCGCCGGCAGCACCACCGCGAGATAGTCGCCGCAGGTTCACTCCTTCGCCGCTAACTCGCCCCAAGTCGGGTTAGCGCGCTTCAATTCCAAGCGGCCTTGCTGCCGGTTTTCTGTAGCACGCCTGCTCTTTTTTGATCGTCGTCTGCGAGCCTGCCTGCTCAGGCGGTTGCGCTTTCGCATTTGCGCTTGCTGTTTGCCGGATCTTTCGCACACCTCGGTGCGCATGTGCGAATCACGACGGAGCGATCCGCCCATAACTCCAATCCCCAATAACCGATGAAAAATATCGACAAGCGCAGACTACTGGGCTCCGGCGGTTCCATCGCGGTGACTGCGGTCCTTTCTCTCGGCCTCGTTCCTTGCGGGTTCGCGCAGACACCCGGCGAAGCCACGCCTGCGCAAACAGCACCATCGACTGCACCGGCCGCACCGGTTCCCGGCGCCGCGGACAACGCGGCGCCCGCCGATCAGACCGTCGCAGCGCCGAGCGGATTGTGGGAGCGCTCGAACCTCTTCGGCGAAATGGGCGGCCTGCGTCCCTGGCTCGGCAACTACGGTGTGACGTTCAATCTGCAGGAGACCAGCGAGTACATGGGCAACCTGTCGGGCGGCACGAATCGCGGCGGTGCCTATCAAGGCTTGACCGGGTTCGGACTCGTCGTCGATACGGAAAAGGCCTTCGGATTGCCGGGCGGCACCTTCAATGTCTCCGGTCTGCAGATTCACGGCACGAGCCTGACCGCCAGAAATCTGCAAACACTGCAAACCGCGAGCGGGATCGAAGCCGACGCCGCCACCCGTCTGTGGGAACTGTGGTATCAGCAGTCGCTCGGCAACGTCGATGTGAAGATCGGCCAGCAGAGTCTCGACCAGGAGTTCATGGTCAGCCAGTACGCAGCCACCTTCATGAACGCAACGTTTGGCTGGCCGGTGCTGCCGGCCGTCGATCTGCCCGCGGGCGGGCCGGCCTATCCGCTGTCGTCGCTCGGTGTGAGGGCGCGCGCATCGTTCGCGAACGGCGTCACAGTGTTGGGCGGCGTATTCGACGGCAATCCGGCGCCAGGCGTCGGCGATCCGCAAAAGCTCAACGCGAGCGGCACGAACTTCAATCTCGGCAACGGCGCGCTCGTGATCGGCGAATTGCAGTACGCGATCAACCAGCCGTCGGCGAATTCTTCCGATCCGAGGCCGGCTGGCCTGCCCGGCACCTACAAGCTCGGCTTCTGGTACAACAGCAACCACTTCGCGGATCAGGGTTTCGACACCGGCGGCCTGTCGCTGGCGAATCCGGCGAGCAACGGCGTGCCGACGAGTCATCGCGGCAACTACAGCTTCTACGCAGTCGCCGATCAGATGGTGTGGCGCGCGGGCCCCGACAGTCCGCAGTCGGTCGGCGTGTTCGCTCGCATCATGGGTGCGCCGGGCGATCGCAATCTGGTCGATCTCGGCGTCAACGCGGGCGTCACGCTAAAGGCGCCGTTCAAGGGCCGCGACAACGATGTGGTCGGGCTCGCGCTCGGCTATGCAAAGATCGGCTCGCACGCGCAGAATCTGGCGAGCGCGCAGGCGTTGTACACGCCGGGCTATCCGTCGCGCAGCGCGGAGACGGTGCTCGAAGCCACCTATCAATACCAGGTCGCGCCGTGGTGGATGCTGCAAGCGGACTTCCAGTACTTCTGGCGGCCGGGCGGCGGGATTCCGGACCCGGACGATTCGTCCCAGCGCATCAGGAACGAAGCGGTTCTCGGCTTGCGCACGACGATCCAGTTCTGACGAAAGGTCGCGAGCAGGCTGATACGCGCTTCATCAATTGCTTCAACAAAGGCCGCGCGCCGCATCGCCGAACATGATCGGCCGATGCGGCGTGTTACGCCACACGATGATTTAGCGAGCGCCCCGGCTCATCATCGACTCGCTTACGCCTGCGTATGCGCGGCGACCGCGTCCAGCGTGCGCGCCGAGTACACCAGCGTCGCGCCCGCGTTGACCGCCATCGCGACGCCGAGCGCTTCGGCGATTTCCTCGCGGGTCGCGCCGTGCTTCAGCGCCTCGGCCGTATGGACCGTGATACAGCCGTCACAGCGCAGGCTCACCGCAACCGCGAGCGCAATCAGCTCGCGCGTTTTCGCGCCGAGCAGATCGGTCTTCTGACCGGCGCTCGACATCGCCTGATACGCCTTCACGCTCTCCGGCGCGAATTTCGACATTTCGCCGATACGGCCGAACAGTTCCTTGCGGTAATCGATCCAGTTCAACATGGCAGTGCTCCTTGGTCTGTTGCGCGACGGCGGTTGCCGTCGTCGTGGAAACAGTATTGCGCCGCGCCGCGATATCCTGAATACTCATTCCACTCAACTTTTAGCGCGCTCGTCTCATGGACACGCTCAGTCGCCTGATCGACCTTGCCCGCCCGCAAGCGAGCCTCGATCTTCGCTGCCTGCTATCGGGCGCATTCGATATCGATCACGCGCCGCTGGAGGGGGGTGTCGCGCCGTTTCATCTGGTGCTCGACGGCAGTTGCGTGATCGAGACCGCGGCCGGCGCGCAACTCGAACTGAAGACTGGCGATTTCATGATGTTTCCGCGTGGCGCCGCGCATCGCGTGCGCGACGTGAAGCGCTCGGCGGGCGGCCTGCCGCTGACGCTCGGGCACGACGGCATGCTGCCGGTGCGGCGCAACGATGGTGAGGAAGCCGCCACATCCGCGCAGACGCCCAACCACACTGCGACTCATGACGGCGTCGATCTGCTGTGCGGCCGCTTCGTCTATGCGCCCGGTTCGTCGGCGTTGCTGCTCAATGCGCTGCCCGATCCGCTGCACGTGTCGCTCGGGGACGCGCAAACGCTCGATGCGTTGCAAACTGTGATCACCTTGATGCGCAGTGAAGCGGCGCGGCGTCAGCCTGGCGCGCTGACCATCGTCACGGCCTTGAGCCACGCGCTGTTCGCGATGGCACTGCGCGTGCACGGCGAGCGCAATGCGAACAGCGCCGGCATGCTCGCGTTGCTGACGGACGCACGACTTGGCGCATCGGTGCAAGCGATGCTCGACGCGCCCGAACGCGCGTGGACCATCTCTGAACTCGGCGAGCGCGCCGCGATGTCGCGCGCGACCTACGCGCGCCGCTTCAACGAGCGCGCGGGGGTGACCGTGATGGATTTTCTTACGCAGATCCGCATGGCGATCGCCAGCGACCTGCTGTTGCGCACGCAACGCAGCGCGGCGGACATCGGCGAGGCGGTCGGCTATCAGTCGGAGGCGGCGTTCGGCAAGGCGTTCGCGCAAAGCGTCGGCGTGACGCCGGGACGCTACCGGCGCCGCACGCAAACGGACGATGCTCCGGACGACTGACCAAAGAATCGACGCGCGCGTGTGATTCTATTTGGGCGTTTCGCCCTTTCTGAACGCACGTCTTTCGAGCGACGCCATCAGCCGCGCGACTACGAGCGCGCAGACCGTCCCGAGCGTCACTTCGGCAAGCCGCAGAAAGGCCTTGTCCCACGCGGGACCGATGCCTGGCACCAGCAGCATGATCGTAGCCGTGATGCCGCCGAGGCGCGCCGCGCTGCCGACGTTGACGACCCAGCAGATCAGGATCGCGGCCGCGACGGTCGCCGCGTACGCGGCAAAATGGCCGCCGCCCAAGAGCGTGCCGATCAGCCCGCAGATGCCGCCGACCATCGCGCCGATGAACTGGTCGCGCGACAGCTTGCGAGTGTCGATATAGCTGTGCTGGCTCACCGCGATCGCGGTGATCGCGGCCCAGAACGCCTGCTCGGTGTGCAGCGCGCGGCCGATGCCGAACGCCAGACTCGCGCCCGCCACCGCCTGCACGGCCATGAAGCCACCCTCGATCAAGCGGTCGCCGAGCGGCAGCGTCTTCAGGAACGCGAACAGCGCATCAGCGGCGGGCGTGCGCGAGGAGGGGCTTGAATCGTCGGACGGAGTCATCGGATGAAGGCGGCTCGGCAGGGGCAGGGTCGTGCCGTATTCTAGCGGCTCCGCCCGATGCTTCCACCGCAGTCTAGATCGTGCCGAACAGCGCGCGCGGCCGGTCGCGCAGCGTGTGCGCGAGAATTTGCAGGCCGCGCGTCAACTGCTCGCGCGACTCGGCGCAAGCGAGATTGATGCGCACGCCGTGTTCGACCGTCGAGCGATCCACCGCGAACGCGGAGGCCGGCATCGTGTTGACGCCGCGCGCGAGCGCGTTGGCCGCGAAATCGTCCGAGCGCCACGGCGGCGGCACGCGCAACCACACGAACATGCATGCGGGATCGCTCTTCAGATGCTCGGCGGGCAGTAATTCGCGCGCGATCTCCTGGCGCGCGCGCAACTCGGTGCGTTGCGCGTCGAGGATCGTCTGCGCGGTGCCGTCCTCGATCCAGCGCGTGGCGATCAGCGTCGACAGCGGCGCGGGCATCCACGCGGTCGTGCGCACCGCTTCCGCGGCCAGCGCCGCGCCATGCGGCGGCGTGTGCAGATAGCCTATGCGCAGGCCCGGTGCGAGGATCTTCGACGTCGACGTGATGTGGAAGGTCAACTCGGGGCACAGGCTCGCAATCGTCGGCAGGCGCGCTTGCAGCAGCGGGCCGTACACGTCGTCTTCAATGATCACGATGTGATGCCGGCGCGCGATGTCGGCGAGCGCCGCGCGGCGCGCGAGGCTCATCGTCACGACGGTCGGGTTCTGCAGATTCGGCACCGTGAAGATCGCCTTCACGCGCCGATGCCGGCACGCGTCTTCGAGACGGTCGGGCAGCAGCCCTTCGTCGTCGCTCGGAATGCCGACGAGTTCGAACTGAAACACCGGCGCCAGGGCTTTCAGGCCGTAGTAGGTCAGCTGATCCGACAGGATCACGCCTTCATGTCCCATCAGGCTGCTCAGCACCGCATACAGGCCATGCTGCGCGCCGCTCGTCACGACCACGCTGTCGGCGCCGGGTGTGAAGCCGGGCGCGGCGAGCCATTGCGCGCCCGCGGCCCGCGCCCATTCGGGGCCCTGCGGCGGCTGATATTCCTGAGTCTGCGGATAGCGGGGATCGTGCGCGATCTGTGCCATCGTCCGCGCGAGCTGGGTGAGGAATTCACCGGTGGCAGGCCGGTTCACGGTCAGGTCGAGCACGGCGTTCGCGTCGGCGTGGCCGCTTGCCGATGTGTTGTCACCGCGGGCATGCACGGCAGGCATGGCGCCGCCGGTGACGATCGAGCCGCGCCGCTTGCTCGCGACGATCAGCCCTCGCGCCTGCAACTCCTTGTACGCGCGCGACACGGTGGAGACATTCAGGCCCAGCTCCAACGCGAGTTCGCGCTGCGGCGGCAGACGGCTGCCCGGCGGGTAGAGGCCGCTGCGGACTTTTTCCTCGAGGCTGCGCGACACTTCGAGATAAGTCGGCTGACGGCCCTTTGTCTGGAGAACGTCCTCACCGTTTGTGTGGTCAATGGCGCTTTTCATCCAGCGTGAATCTCCATACAAAAACTCGTCCGAGCGTGCGGGACAAGCCAATACTAAACCCCTTCGGAGTCGGATCGGCAACCGGAAGTACCTCGAACTGCACGATGCCAGCCCGTCTCGCTCGGGGAAAGTACCTAAGTCCACACAAAGCCAAATTAATTGCACACAAAAAAACTTTGTGTGAGTATTAAATCATGATTTGTGTGGCGCTGTGTCCAAAGACGACGCGCAACTGTAGTACAGGAGGGACGGTCGTGACAGAGCAGCAGAGCACGCTCCTGCCGGTCGGTGCATCCGGCGCAAGTTCGGGTCGGGCGGCCAGTGCGGCCGGCCGGCGAGCGCGATGAGCGAAGTCGCCGTGCTGGGCGCGGGCTTCATCGGCGTGTCGAGCGCCTACTGGCTGATGCGCGACGGTCACCACGTCACGCTGTTCGACGCACTGGGTCCGGGCGAGGCCACGTCATATGGCAATGCGGGCACGTTCGCCAACTATGGCTGCATTCCGGTGAACAACCCGGCGGTGTTCCGCAATCTGCCGCGTTTCCTGTTTTCGCCGACGAGTCCGCTGCGGATTCGCTGGCGCTATCTGCCGCAACTCGCGCCCTGGCTCGCGCGCTTTCTATGGGCGTCGATGCCGCGGCGCTACGAGCACAGCGCTCAAGCGCTCGCAAGCCTGCTGTCGCGCGCGTTCGACGGTTACCGCGAGATGCTCGAAAGCGACGACCTGTCGCGCTTCGTGCGGCCGCGCGAATGCCTGTACCTGTATTCGAATGCGGCGTCGTTCGACGCGGCCCAGCCGTCGCTCGCGTTGCGCCGCTCGCTCGGCGTGTGCTTCGAAAACTTCGACCGCGCCGGCATCGCCGCACTCGAACCGAATCTCGCGCCGATCTTTGCGCACGGCACGTTGTTCAACGGCAGCTGGTTCCTCGGCGACCCGCGCGGCTTTCTGCAGGCGCTGCACGCGGCGTTGCTCGCTCGCGGTCTCAGGCATGAGCGCGTCGCGGTTCGCGCGCTGGTGCCGGGCACCGCCAGCGTGCGCATCGTCGACGAAGCGGGTCGCGCATACGATGCCGCGCAAGCGGTCGTCTGTGCCGGCGCATTTTCCGGCCGCTTTGCGCGCCAATGCGGCGACCGCGTACCGCTCGATACCGAGCGCGGCTATCACGTGCGCTTCCCCGGCACTTCGTCGCTGATTTCACGGCCGTGCGGCTGGGCCGAGCGCGGCTTCTACATGGTGCCGATGGACGGCGGCATCCGCGCGGCGGGCACCGTCGAACTGGGCGGCTATGGACCGCAGCGCAATGCCGCGCTGCTCGATCTGATCACGCGCTCCGCGCGGCTCGCGCTGCCGCAATTGACGCAGCCTGATAGCGACTGGCTCGGTTTCCGGCCGAGCCTGCCCGACGGCCTGCCGGTCGTCGGAGCGTCGAGCGCGTCGCCGCGCGTCGTCTACGCGTTCGGTCATCAGCATCTGGGCGTCACGCTGGGCGGCGTGACGGGCAGCGTCGTCGCCGATCTGGTGGCGGGACGCGTGCCGCCGCTCGATCTCGCGCCTTATAGCCCGCGTCGTTTTTAATCACCGCAACTGCTGCACGGAAGAGGACGGACATCATGAAACGCAGAAACCTGGTTGTCGCACTCGCCCTTGGGATGTTGTGCGCGCATGCGCCGTCGTATGGCGCCGAGCCGCAAATCGTCAAGATCGGCTTCGTCGGACCGCTGACCGGACCGGTCGCGCGGGTCGGCAAGGATCTGCAGAACGGCGCGCAGCTCGCGGTGGACGAAGCAAACGCGAAGCATCCGATGATCGGCGGCAAACCCGTCAAATACGTGCTCGACGTGCAGGACGATCAGGCCGATCCGCGCATCGCGATCCAGGTCGCGCAGAAGCTCGTCGACGACGGCGTGGTCGGCGTGATCGGCCATTACAACTCGGGCTGCAGCATTCCGGCCTCGGCCGTCTATCACACGGCGAACGTCGCGATGATCACGCCGGGCTCGACGAATCCGGCGCTCACCGCGCAGGGTTTCGCGAACGTGTTTCGCACGATGGGGCACGACGGCGTCGGCGGTGTGATTGCGGGCGAGTTCGCGGTGCAGCAGTTGAAGGCGAAGCGCATCGGCATCATCGACGATCGCACCGCGTTCGGCCAGGGCCTCGCCGATGCCTTCGAGAAGGGCGCGAAGCAGGCGAACGGCAATGTCGTCGATCGCGAATTCACGAACGACAAGGCGGTCGATCTGCGCGCGATCCTGACTTCGTTGAAGCAGAAAAACGTCGACCTGATCTTTTTCGGCGGACTCGACGAGCAGGGCGCGATGCTGGTCAAACAGATGCGCTCGCTCGGCATGCCCGCGCAACTGTTTGGCGCGGGGGCGCTGAAGAGCAACGCGTTCCTGCAGATTGCGGGCAACGCGGGCGAGGGCACGCGCGATCTCGAGCCCGGTCCTGCGCTCGACAAGCTGCCGTCCGCGCAGGAGTTCGGCAAGCGCTACAAGGCGCGTTTCAATCAGGACGTCGAGCTGTATGCGCCGTTCGCCTACGACGCCGCGCTGGCGATGATTCAGGCGATTCAGAACGCGGACTCGCTCGATCGCGCGAAGATCGTCGCGGCTTTCCCGAAAGTGAACATAACGGGGGTGACGGGGAAAATCGCGTTCGATCCGCATGGAGATCTGATCAAGCCGCCTTATACGCTGTTCGAGGTGCAGCAGGGGCAGTGGAAGAGTCAGCGGACCGTGGGCGGGAGCGGAGTGTAAGGCTAATCCCGGCCGGGCCGGTGGTGGCGACGGTGCATTTGTGGCGTGCCGCCGCGGGCCTCGGCCGCGATCATTTCGCCGTCAAAACCTCGGGGCTGGAACGCGCATCTGGTCAAAGAACGAGGCCAAGCCGCGCAACCAGCTTGTCTATCTGTTCGGCTGCGATCGACGGCCGTTCCGACACCCTCTACGACGACCCGCTTCCCAAGTCGTCTTCCAAGCTCGATCAGCGATTCGACCACGACTCTCGAATTCGCATCGTCCCGAACATCGCGCATGAACCTGCGGTCCAGCTTCAACGTGTCGATGCCGGGATGGTGAAGAATGCCGAGAGACCAGCACCCCGCGCCCAAGTCGTCGATCGCGACGCTTACACCGCATTCTCGCCGGCATCGCCGGCGCGACCGCGTTGACGATGATCCCTGACGTCGACCCCGGCAGGACCCTCGCGGTCGGAATCGGCTCGGGCAACTACAAGGGCTACACAGCCCGGTTGCGATCGGCTTCCCTGCGCGCGTGACCGACAACCTGAAGGTCAAGGGCGGCGTCAGTACGAGCGCTTCGGGCAGTGTGGTGGGCGCCGGTGTCGGATATCAGTGGTGACACGGACCGTTCGAACATAGTCGGGGGGCCGACCACGCTAGATGACCCCCCCTTCGAAAACGCCATCCCCCCTCCGCGAAGGCTGAGCTTTACCCACAAGTTACGGACCTGAATTAAAGATGCGGAACATCTCGGTGATTTCGTGCAAGACGAGGAAACCTCGCCAGATGACCGTGGCGCCGGGTGGTGGATCATGACGTCGATTCAGGTAGCCGCCCAGGGCGGCAATCCATCGTATCGCCTTATGCAGCGACGGCACCGTGTCCGGTGGCCGGGTGGTTCGATGCACTCGGCAATACAGGGCTTGCCATTCGACGGGCTGGAGGACCACCTCACAAGGCAGGTCACCGTCCAGCCGCGCCAGCAGCGTGGTGTAGAGAATGCGCCAGGCAATGACCGCGAACAGGGAGGTGGCCCGAACAAAGCGTTCGAGCGTGCCGAACTGGCGGGCCTCGATGCGGCAGCCACTCTTGAGTACCCGGTGCCAGGTTTCAATCGTCCAGCGCCGTGCATACCATTGCAGCCGCTCAAGTGCCTGCCCGGGCGAGTGAGTGGGCACTGAGGTGAGCAGCATCCATTCGAGTGGCTCGATACCGGCAGGCGGTTTGTCCTCGATGACGTGCACGGCGAAGACGTCCAGCTCGGGCAAACGGGTCCGCGTCTGAGGCGGTCGCAGACGTACGCATGCGTATCGCAATGTCAGGCGTGCAGTGCGCTGGGGGCGAGTCCCTTTGGCCGGCACCAGCAACTCGGTGTGACCTGCTGCGGGGGGGTCCAGTACTGCTTTCCAGAGATAGCGCTGGGGGTGCCGCGCGCAGCGGTTCCACGCCGCGCGCACCAGCCAGTCCACTCCGTCCGGGCGTTGCGCAGCAAACAGTTCATAGACATCGCTTTCGCGATCACCGATGCCAATGACTTGCGTGTGCTCACAGCGCGACTTCAGCGCCGACAGGTGCGCAAGTCCCTCGATCCACTTGATGCTTTCCTTCTCGTGGATGGGCCGGGATTTGCGCTGCGCGGCGCTGCCCTGGGTCTCTTCGCGACGCGCCCACGTCTTCATGCCCAGTACGCCGAGTGGCAAGCCTTCCGGACTGACCGCCAGCAGGCTGTGCATCAGGAACCCGCGTTCATTGCCACCGGTACAGCGCCCCAAACCATCTGTGGCAGGCAGATGCGTCAGGTTGAATTCGGTGGTGTCCTGTATCGCCAGCACCACCGGGATCTGCTCCATACGGTGCAGCGTCTGCGCGATATGCGGCGCCAGTACACCGTCGGTGTCGATCTGGTCGTTGTCAAAGAACCGGTAGGCCGCCTTCAGTTCAGCAGGCGAGAGAGCCTGCGGCAGCGACGTGTGGGGGCTGCTCGCCAGTTGACGTGCTAACACAATCAGGCGATGCGATAGGCGAGCGTCTCCGAGATTCGCTTGCGCGAATTCCTCGCTCGCCCAGTCTGCCGTGTCGTCTCCGATCGCCAATCCGCAGCCGCTACATCAATTGAATGCGCGAAAGTTAACACCGTCCGATCCAGTTTACAAGCGGACTTGTGGGTAAAGCTCAGCCGCGAAGGGGGGGATTTGAAAAGCGACTGGCTCTATCGTTCTTCTCGAAATTCACAAGGCCTACGGGACCGGCTCAACTGGCCGCTCGCGCTTACCCGGTGCCGTATGCGATTTGTAGGTTGGCTTTTTCGTCCTGTTTGAACTGGTTGCTCGTGTGAGTGGAATTCCCGATACAAATGTCTTTCGCCGCGTTTGTGGGGGGCCGGTCTTCCAGTCGGCAGCGAGAAGGAAAAAAGGTGATAGATGAATATCCTGTTGGTGGAAGACGATCCCGTACAAGCTGATTCGGTCGAAAGGGAAATCGGACAGTCCGGACATCGAATCAGCAAGGTCGAACGGGGCAAGGACGCAATCAGTTTTCTGCAGACCAACGAGGTCGATCTGGTTGTGCTCGACTGGGAATTACCGGGCATGAGCGGCTTCGAGGTGCTGTACTGGATACGCCGTCATCTGGGCCGCGAACCCGCGGTGCTGTTCGTGACCAGCCGGCTTCTGGAAGTCGACATCGTGCAGGCGCTGGACGCCGGCGCGGATGACTACGTCGTCAAGCCGTTCCGGGCCAAAGAGCTGGGGGCAAGGGTCGGCGCACTATTGCGTCGCACACGGCGCAGCATAAAAGTGGAAAGCGCCATCGCGGTTGGGCCATATATCTTCGACGTCACGCAGCGCAGCGTTTTTCTGCACGGCGAATCGATTCTGTTGACGGAAAAGGAATTCGACGTGGCCGCCTATTTCTTCGCGAACGTCGGCCGGGTCGTTTCCAAACGGCTTCTGGCAAAGCTTGCGTGGGGCCGCGAACTGGACAGTACCTCGCGCACGATCGACACGCACATCTACCGGCTTCGACGCAAGCTGGCGCTGCGGCCGGACAACGGCGTGCGATTGACGACCGTCTATACGCACGGTTACCGGCTCGACGAGGTCGATGCCGGCAGTGCGGTTGCGCAGGCCCCGGAGGTCTGCGAACCGGACGATCCCGTCGCGGAGATCGACACGCCCGCGCAGCGCGCGCGAAGCAATCTGCGCTAGCGATTCGACCGGACCCTGTGCGACCCGAAGCGGATACCGGTCCTCGCGGCTCGTTGCGCGGTTCTGCAGTGAGTCGTCACACGGTTCGGCGTATCTTCAAGACAAATTCACAATGACCCCTCCATGCCTCTCACGGATAGCCGGTGAGAGGACCACTCATGAATACACCCGCTGATAGTTTCGAGCGTGAATGGATCGTGTCGCTGATCCAGACCAAGATGATGCCGCCGCGTCTTCCCGCGGGTTGCGTGCAACGGCCGGCCTTGCTCCGGCGACTCGATGAACGACGTCCGCGTCACATTACGGTCGTGACCGCGCCCGCGGGTTTCGGCAAAACGACTTTGCTTGCCGCGTGGAGCGAAGCGCAAGCGAGAAAGAAGCGTCCCGTTGCGTGGCTCAGTCTCGATGCAGAAGACGACGATCCGCAGCAACTCGGCGCCTATCTGGTGGCGACGCTTTGTCGGGCGTCGAAGGAGATCGCGTGGCAGGCGCAGCAACTCCTCGATAACGATGCGCACACGCCGGTCAGAACGCTCATTTCAGTGCTGCTCAATGGCATCGCCGCATACGGCCGCGGGGTTTTCCTCGTGCTCGACGACGTCGACCGCCTCAGCGCGAAACCCGTTCTCGCGATCGTGTCGCGCCTGCTGCGCTACGCGCCCGACAACCTGCACGTGCTGCTCGGCGCGCGCGGCGAACCGGCGTTGTCGCTGAGCGCGCTGCGCTCGCCCGACAAACTTTCACGTGTGACCGTCGACGATCTGCGCTTTTCGCTCGACGATGCTCAAGCGTTTTTCCAGCACACCGGTAATGCGCTGCTCAACCGCAACAGCGTCGAACTGTTGAACAGCGCGACCGAGGGATGGGTTGCCGGCTTACAACTGGCTTCGCTCGGACTGAACCGGGTCGATGACGTGGCCGCGCTCGCCAGTCATCTCGCCGGTTCCCGGTTCGGCATCGATCGCTATCTGAACGATACGGTGTTTGGTCATTTGCCGCCGCATATGCTGACGTTTCTGCTGTACACGTCGATTCTCGAACGGCTTACCGCGACGCTCTGCGACGACGTCATGGGGGGAGAAGGCGACAGCGGAGAGAAGCTCGACTGGCTCGAGCGTCATAACGTGTTCATCCGGCCGCTCGATGAAACGCAAAGCTGGTATCGCTATCACGCGCTGCTGAGCGATGCGCTGCGCCGCCGTCTGATGCGTCAGACGCCACGACAGGTTCCGTTACTGCATCGCCGGGCCAGCCTCTGGTTCGCACGGGCGCGCCTGTGGCCCGAAGCGGTGCGACATGCGCTGGCCGCGGGCGACATCGGGCAGGCGGCGCAGTGGGCCGAAAACTGTGCGATGGAGATGCTTCAACGCGGCGACCCGTTCATGCTGCCGGGCTGGATTCGCAAACTTCCGCCGGACGTGATCGTGGGTCGACTGCGCTTGCGTCTGGCGAAAGCGTGGGCACTCGCGATGTCGCTCGAAACCGCGCGCGCGTCGAAGGAGATCAGCGAGATTGCCGACGAGTTCGAGCGTATGGCCCGTGATGATCGGACGGTAGCCGACGAGATCGCGTGGGCGGAGATCAACGCGATCCGCGCGGTGATCGCTTGTGTGAACGACGACAGCGAGCATGCGCTGGAACTCGGGCGTGCCGTCGAGGCATCGACGGCGCCTGCGGAACCTTGGGTTCGCCAATACGGGCAAAGCGCGGAGATTTTCGGCTTGATGTATAGAGGGCAGTTCGCCTATATCTCGCGCGTGTGGAGAGCGCGGGTCGATCAGGTTGGGCTCAGCCGGAAGCCGAACAGCGCGGATATGCTGCGCGACGCGGTGTACGGCGTCGCCGCGCTGATACACGGCGATCTTCCCGATGCGAGGCGCGTGATGGAGATCGCAATGCGCTACTCCGAAGACAAGCTGGGGGAGTGGTCGGCGGCCGCGGCCGCGGTTTCCGGTTGCCTTGCGTCGATTTACTACGAGTGCAACGAGCTGTCCAAGGCGCGGAAGTTGATCGACGGTCGCATGACCATCGCGCTGGAGAGCTCGCCGCTCGCCGCGTTGATGCGCTATATGCTCACCTCGTCGCGCCTGCTGTGGCGCGATGGCAAAAAGGGGCCGGCGCTGGCCGTACTCGAGGACGGTCGACAGCTCGCGATTACCCGTCGATGGTTGCGTCTGAAGCTCGCGTGCGATGCGGAATCCGTTCGGCAGCTGCTTGCCGACGGTAGGGTGATCGAGGCGCGACAGGTCGCCGACGAACTGAGCGCGAGCGTACCGATGATATGCGAAGGGCGACGGGGCTCGGCGATGGAAACGTGGTCAAGCTACTGTGTGCTGCAAGCCCGTGTTCTGCTCGCCGAAAATGCCGCCGCGGACGCCGTCGGTTTTCTTTCGCGCTTACTCGACAATCTGGTTGCACTGGGCTGGCGCTATGCCGAGGCCGTGGTTTCGTTGCTGCTTGCTCTCGCGCACGAGCAGAACGGTGCTTCGGACCAGGCGTTCGCGGCGCTGGGAAACGCGCTGCGGATCGGCGGCGCGATGGGCATGATCAATAGCTTCGTGGACGAGGGAGCGCCGATGCGTGCATTGCTGGACCGGTTTCGCCGCACGCCATCGGAAATCGCGAGGGGGCACGCGACGTATATCGGCACGGTGCTGTCGGCTTTCGACGAAGCGGATGACACGCCATCATCTTCTCCGGGCTATGCCGGCAACAAGGTCACGCCGGGCACACTGAGCGCGCGCGAACTCGAAATACTGGGCTACGTCGCTCGCGGGCTGTCCAACAAGGAAATCGGGCGTTCGCTGAACCTGGCGCCCGAGACGGTCAAATGGCATATGAAGAATGTGTTCGAGAAACTGAACGTCAATTCGCGATTCGAGGCCGTGCAGAGTGCCTTCGGCATTCAGCCGGGCACCGACTGAAGCGTCTGGCCGCGTAATGCCGCCGCGATCCCGGCAGTTCAGCGCGGCTCGCGTCCAAACGCTTCGCGCAGCTTGCGCTTGGCTTGTTGCAAGGTATCGCGCCGCTCCTTCGGCAGGTTTCGACCCGCTCGATTAATGTAGAAATTGAGCATCGACATCGCCGATTGAAACGGCGTGCCCTTGCGTCGACGGCTCGCCGTCGACGAGTGCTTCAACGATCGCGCGATGGACTCCGCGCTGCCGGTTTTGAAAATATCCTTCTCGATGTCCATCGCGTCGCTCGTTTCCATCACGTGATGCGACCATTTCTTTGCGCCGGATGCGCCGCTCGACTTCGCGGTTTTGGCGCGATGCGCGGCCTGCGCCTGCGCATGGCGCTGGCGCGGCGGCCGTCCCGACTTGCCACGCGACACAGGGCGTTTCGATCTGCTGCTGCTCTTTCGGGTCGCCATTGTGTTCTCTCCTGAAGCGGAACGCCGCACTGGCCACGCATCGGAAGTGGTCGATTCGGCGATCAGAGCTTCACGCCACCGGACTCGGGTGCATCCGACGAACCCGGGGGAATGTCGCCGACACCCACGTCGTTGCGGTTCGTATAGACGTCGCCACCCCAGTACGGTTCGCTGCCGTAGTACTGATGCACGGTGGTGGCCCACGTCTGGTCCGCCATCGATGGCCAGTGATCCTTATCGAATCCCGGTGCGTTTTTCACGCGCTCGGCCACCATGTTCAACACGAAGCATTTCTCCTGCGTATCGAGCGTCAGCGCGCTCCACGGAATCGCCAGCAGCTTGTCGCCGATGCCGAGAAAACCGCCGCTCGACAGCACCGCATACGCGATGCGGCCTGAACGCACGTCGAGCATGATGTCCTTGATCTTGCCGATGTGCTCGCCGTCGCTGCTGATGACCTTGTTGCCGTCAAGCGTGGCCGCGGCCATTACGTCCGGGCCTGGGCCTTCCGCGGTCGCGGCGCCTTTACCGACGATGTTCGCGCCTTGCGTCTGGGTCTGCATCACCATGATGGGCTCCTTTGATGGGGGGAATGTACCGAGGCATTTAGCAACGGCCGTTCCATCGAGCCGTGCGGCGCAGTTACTCCGCCGTTGCTCCGCAATTTGCTCGATACCACCCGGCGCCGCATCTCCCGACGAGGCGCCGCGCGCGTAAAGGATGCGAGCCCGTTTGCAATTATTGCGTCCATGCCGACGCAAGCGCTGCCCAGCGAAGCGCGATGAGCGCATACGACGCATGCATCGCGCGGCATAGGCCTTGCTCGACTTTCAGTGATTGCGGCAGGAACTGAAGGATCACAACCGTCCTTTTTACTTGATGGAGAGAAGCCAGATGAGCAAGTATCCGAAGGCATGGCTGGTAGCGGCATGTGTGGCCGCGTCGGGCGCCCTGGCGTCGGGCGCCGCGTTCGCGCAGACGGGCGGCGGCAACGGCAATGGCGGCGCCGGCGGCGGCAATGCGCATGGCGCGGCGACCGCTGCGCCGACGGCGGGCAACGAGCCCGCATCGAATGCAATGGGCAGCACCGGGGGCTCGACTTCGTCGATGAAACACCATCACAAGAAGTCGAACGCAAAGAAGCCGATGAACGACACGACGAACATGCCCGGCGCCGATGCCAGCAGCGATACAAAGGGACAGTAACGCTGGATCGATGCGGAAGCGGCAATGAACCGTTGCGGTCGTTGTGACGCCGGACGATGCCGCTTCGCATCGGGGGGAGAATATCGTGATCAGGAAGATTCATTATCAGGCGAACATCTGCGGCGGGGACTTCGCGCACGTTCGCGAGTGCTTCAGCAACTGGAAATCCGAGACGCTCGTGTATCGTCGGCAACAGCCGATGTTCGAAGGCAAGCAGGAAGTGCGGCCGTTGTCGGAGCGTGTGTTCGAGAACGGTGAAGTCGCGCATAACACGCTCGCGCGGGTTTGTTCGCCAGGCGATGAGTATGCGCTGGCGGCCGAAATACGCGACGGCGAGCGCGATGTCTGGCTCGTGATGGCGGCATTCGAGGAAGAGGCTTGAGCCTTCGCCGATTCATCGCCGAGCCCGTCACTGGGCCGCCGGTTTCGATTCAGATGGCAATTCCAGCCCGGTGTGCAAAGGGGCCGCGCCGCTTTCGCGTTTCGCGTCGGGGGTTTTCTTGCGCGCCACGCGCGATTTTTTCAGCAGACTCGTCAGCGAACCGTTGATGCTGTCGTCGGCCGACGACTCCCGCGCCTTGCGTCCTTTGGCACCGGTTGCGCGCGCGAGTTTCGCCGCGCGCTTTTCCGCCTGCGCGAGCAGCACCGCGAAGGCCACTTCATCCACCTTGAGTCCGCGGCGCGCTTGCCCTGACGCGAGGCTGCGCAACTCGTCGGCCTCGAACGCGCTGATGATCGCCGGGTGGATATAACAGCGCCGGCAGACAGCGGGCGTATTGCGCAGCAGCGTCGCCACCTCTTTGACGGTGGCGACGATATGGCCGCGCGCTTCGGCTGCGCTGCTGCACATCAATCGGCGCAATGCCGCCAGCGCGTATACGCTGCCGGCCCAGGTGCGGTAGTCCTTCGCGGTGAAGTCCGCGCCGCTCACGCGGCGCAGGTAGTCGTTGATATCGCTCGAGCCGACGCTGTGGCGCGTGCCGTCTTCGTCGAGATACTGGAACAGGTCGTGGCCGGGCAGCTCCGCGCAACGCCGCACGATGCGCTTGACGGTTGGATTGTCCACAGTCACGTCGTGCTCGATGCCGCTCTTACCGCGAAACTGGAAGCGCAATTGACCCGCCTTTATCTTCACGTGCCTCTTGCGCAACGTCGTCAATCCGAATGAATGATTTTCGCGCGCGTATTCGGCGCTGCCGACGCGAATCAGCGTCGTGTCCAGCAGGTGCACGATGGCCGCGACGACCTTGTCGAGCGGCATGCCGGTCAGCTTCAGGTCACGCGCGACACGCGCACGGATTTTCGGCAATGCCCGGCCGAACTCGGCCATCCGTTCGTACTTGTCGGCGTCGCGCGTTTCGCGCCAGCGCGGATGGTAGCGGTACTGCTTACGGCCACGCGCGTCGCGGCCGGTCGCTTGAAGGTGACCTCGCGGATCGGGGCAGATCCACACGTTTTCGTAGGCGGGGGGAATCGCGAGCGAGTTGATGCGTTGGATCTCGTCCTCTTCGACGATGCGCTTGCCGTTCACGTCGAAATAGATAAAGCCGTTCCGCTCCCGCTTGCGGGTGTAGCCGGGCTTGGTGTCGTCGGCGTGGCGCAGGCCCGGTGGCATCGGCTGCGGTGCGGTGTTGCCGTTCGCGGTCGCCGGGTTGCGTGATGCTGTCGTTGAATGAGTCGCGGTAGCCATGGTCGCAAGTAGAAGTTTCAAGCGGCTGAAGCAAGGGGGATGCCATTGACACAGCACCGGGGCGCTCGAGCGGAACGGTCCTTGCGAAATGGTTGGCGTAATCAACTGAAAGGGGGCTTTCATGAGCAGCACACTCAATCCCGATGAAGAACCGCAGCGGACTGTCAAGCCAACCTCCGACACGACGGGCGCGCTGGGTCCCAGCGACTCGTCCGACAGCGGCAGCGACGTCGCGGGTGCGAAGCGTCACGATTTCGACGTCGATACGGAGCTCGACAATCACGCGCTCGAAACCGGCGACGCGGAACTCGCCAGCGATACCGATCGAGCAGGTACCGGCGAGCGTGCGTCGGCCGACGGCGATTCGACGTTGGAAGCGGATCGCGATATCGACACCGACCACATCGTCGATCCACGGGTGCCTCCGGGCGCGGAGGGATCAGGTGAAGAGGGAACCGACGCCTGACCAGCTTGCGTTTCGCACACTACACGGCTTGCGCCAGTCGGCGCAGCCGGGCACGTGTTTTGCGTGACAACGCTTTAGTAAAGGCGCCGCGCTATGCACATGCATAACGAGCAAGCGCATGACCGCGGCGCCACAGCAAGGAGAAGACGCATGACTGATGCACTGAATGGCTACAAGGTAGCGGTACTCGCCGTAGACGGTTTCGAACAGGCGGAACTCGTGGAGCCGAAACGCGCGCTCACCGAGGCGGGCGCGACGGTCCACGTGATTTCGGAGAAGCCGGGCAAGATCCAGGGCTTCAGGCACGTCGACAAGGGCGACACCGTCGATGTCGATGCGACGTTCGACAAAGCCCGTCCCGAGGACTACGACGCGCTGGTGTTGCCGGGCGGCGTCGTGAACGGCGACGCGTTGCGACTGGTGCCGCAGGCGCAGGCCTTCGTCAAAGCGGTCGACAGCGCGAAGAAGCCGATCGCGGTGATCTGCCACGGCACGTGGCTGCCGGTATCGGCGGGCATCATCAAGGGGCGCACGGTGACGAGCTGGCCTAGCCTGCAGGACGATATTCGTAACGCGGGCGGCACGTGGGTCGATCAGGAAGTGGTCGAGGACGGCAATCTGATTTCGAGCCGCAAACCCGCCGACCTGCCCGCATTCAACAGGACGCTGATCGGGCAACTGACGAAGCGCAAGGCGGCTTGATCGAAGGCGGCGCGCTGGCTTCGACGCCAGCGCATTGCCGATTCGACACTGCGCATCGCCGATTCGACAGGGAGAAAGTGCATGAAATTCCGGTATTCCCTACAAGTGCTGAGTGCCGCGCTAGCCGCGTTGGGCGCGAGCGCGGCAACGATCGACACGGCCAGCGCGCAGGCGAGCGATGCGCCCGCGAGTGCTGCGCCGGCCGGTAAAACGACGCTGTCGCCCGCGGATCAGCAGTTCGTCCTCGAAGCGTCGAAGTCGGACGCCACCGAAATCGCCGCCAGCAAGATCGCGCTGAAGAACTCGAACGATCCGCAGGTCAGGAAGTTCGCGCAACAGATGATGACCGACCACACGAAGCTGTCGCACACAATGGCCGCGCTGGTCGCGAAGAAGGGCTTCAAGCCGACCCCATCCGCGGATTCCGCGCTGGTCGGCAAACTGCAGACGTTGAAGGGCTCCGAGTTCGATGCGGCCTACGTCGAGCAGGTCGGCGTGGAAGCGCATCAGCGTGCGGTGGACCTGTTCCAGCAGCAAAGCGAAAGCGGCACCGACGCGCAACTGAAGGCCGCGGCCACGCAAGCGCTGCCGACCATCAAGCATCACCTCGAGATGGCGCAGCAACTGGCCGGCAAATTGAAGGGCGCGTCATGAACGCGATCCTGCCACGGCCTGCTTATGAGGACTCTCTGATGCAGATCACTTTCCCCGACGACGACCCGGTCTTCGACGGCGCCAATCTGACAGTGCGCTTTCTCGCGCGTGTAGATGGCGAGCCGGTGGTCTGCGCGATCACCGCCGAGGCGCTGGAAGATCATTTCGGCGCTGAATCCGCGCTCGAACCGGCGGTCATGGCCGCTTTCGACAGAGGCCGACAGCGCATCCGCTCGGTGTGCGCGGAAGCGCTCGACCAGAACAACGGAGAAAGCGTGGTGTTGCATAGCGGACTGTTCAGAGTGGAAGGCATGGAACCGGATCGCGGCAGCGCGGCGTCGTAGGGCTGCCGCGTGTCGCACCGACTGGGCGCGCTGCTCGTCACGCGCGCCACCCCCGGCGACGGTATGGTCCGCGAACGCTAATCAACGATAAAGGAGGCGTAATGTCACTCATCGTCGCAGCACGCTTCACGACGTTTCCGGCAGCGGAAGGCGCGGCGCAAAAGCTTTTCGAGGCGGGTTTCGTCGAAGAGGACGTCACGCTGTTTTTCGTCAATCCGCGCGGCCAGCACGCACGTTTCCCGATCGGAGGCGACACGGATACCGACCCCGGGGCGCGAGAGGCGCCTAAAGGCGGAGGCATGGGCGTGACGATCGGTGCGGTCATCGGCGCGGTGATCGGCGTCGCGATTTTCGCGGCGTTTTCTGCACCGCTGCTGGTGTCGCCGATCGCGGCGGGCGTCGGTGCGTATGTCGGCTCGCTGATCGGCGCGATGTCGCGCACCAAGGAGCATGGCAAATCGGACTATCGCGTGCCGTATCACGAGGAGGCCCGCAAATCGGGCGTGCTCGTCGCCGTGCACGTGTCGCCCGACAATCAGCTCGATGCCGCACGCGTGCTGCGTGAAGCGGGCGGCGTGTCGATCGAGAAGGCGACCGGCCGCTGGCAGCAGGGACACTGGGCCGATTTCGATCCGCTGAAGACGCCCGAACCGATCAAGGAATTCGCGGAGAAGCGCGAGTGATGTAAGCGATGCGGTATGCCAACGGAAAACGGCCCGATGACGATGATCGGGCCGTTTTCGGTTTACCGCGCGATGTCGACGTCTCGCTACACCCATGGTTGCCGCGTGTCGTGCGGCGGCTGAAATCGTTCGAGCTGCCTTTCGCTATTCGTCGGCCAGCATGAGGCCGGCGTGATGCCGTCATGCGAGCGACCGCACGTCGATATCGTTGCATGCGGCTCAGGCGCCGCCGCGTCCGGCGACGCAATGTGCGCGCGAATCTGCATCACGGTAGCCGAAGTGACGATTGCGACCGCCGCCAGGAATTTGATGCTGCCGGATTTTTTCATCGCGATTCCCCTGTCTTTATAGATTGCCGAATCGATTGGATTAGCAACGGCTGTGCCACTCCGGCGAAGATCGAGACGCGGCGCCAAGCGTGCATGCCGGGCACGTGTGATGCGTGCCATTCAATGCAGCCCGCCGCGCGTCGAACCGATTCATCGCGACGCGCATAAAAAGCTCCGCGCGGCGGATTCCGCGATGAACGAAACCCTTGGAGGTATTGAATGGCTACCAACGTTGTTTCCGTATTGAATGACCTGGTCGAAACGTCGAAGGATGGCGAAAAGGGCTTTATGAAGGCAGCCGAGGATGCGCACGACGAAGAGCTGAAGATGCTGTTTCGCTCGACAGCAGACGAGTGCTCGCGCGGCGCGCGTGAGTTGCAGGATGTCGTTCAGACCCTCGGCGGCAAGCCGGAAACCGGCGGCAGCATGACCGGTGCCCTGCATCGCGGCTGGGTCGACGTCAGATCGGCGGTTTCGGATCGCAGCGACCATGCGATTCTCGCCGAGTGCGAAAAGGGCGAGGACGTCGCGAAGAAGCGCTATCACGATGCGCTCGAAAAGGATTTGCCGGCCGATGTACGTGCGATCGTCGAGCGGCAATACCAGGGCGTACTGCAGAATCATGATCGCGTGCGCGATCTGCGCGACCGGTATGCGGCGATGAAGCGTTGATCGACGCGTCGATGCAATAGAAAGAGCCGGCTCCGCAGCCGGCTCTTTTTCGTTCCGCTCAGTCGAATCGGCGTGAACCGATCATGCGGATATCAGTCGGCGGCCACCTTCAGATGGTTCTTCACGCTCTCGACACCCTTCACGTTCTGCACGACATCCTCGGCGGCGGTCTTGTCTTCGGCCGATGGCACCGAACCCGTGAGCCACACGACGCCCTTGCGGGTCTTCACGTGGATATGCGTCGATTTGACGTTCTTCGCGGCAAGCAGATCGGCCTTGACCTTGGTCGTAATGGTGCCGTCGTCGATATGCTGGCCGACGCTTTCCGACGCCGCGGGCGGAGCCGAAGTGCTGGTCTGGGCGTTCGCGTTCAGCGCGAACGCGACGACAGCGATACTGCCTGCGGTCTTCAGAAGCTGGATCGTCTTCATGGTTTTCTCCTTCAGGTGGTGATGAAAATGGCGGTCTTGTTGCCGGTGGCCGATCGCGGCGTAAGCCGCTGATGACACACGTGGGTCGTGGCCGCTACGGTACCGTCAGGGGCCCGTTTCTCGACACCGGGCGCCGTCCTCGCCTCCGCATGACTGGCGTGTTTGCAAAAGGCGGCGTCCGTCCACACAACGCTGCCCCGCATGCATCGTGCCCGGCCGCTGCGATCCCGGTGATGCCGCTCGCGAAAGCCGCATCCATCGGGGTTTTTCGACTGACGAATAGGCCCGCGGCGCGACCGTGCGCGAGGCCGCCCGAGGTGTGAAGAAAGGGACCGGAAATTGCCTGCCGTTTGTAAAAACCGGCTCTCGCGGTCCGGTCAATTCACCCGCCTGAATAAACAAAGCGTAATCAAAACAGCGTCTTGCGCGACCTGGTACGGACGTTGCATTGAAGAGTGCACTCGGCTCATTGAGTCTTTGACTACCAACGAACGGGATCTACTCCAATGCCTTCAATCGAACTACGCACAAGGCAGTCGCTTGCACTGACGCCTCGTCTTCAGCAGTCGGTGCGTCTCCTGCAATTGTCGGCTCTCGAGTTCCAGCAGGAATTGCGCACGGCGCTCGACACCAATCCGTTCCTCGAATACGACTCATCCGAAGCAGAGGACGTCGCGCTCGCCGGCACGACGCCAGCTGATGGCGAAGACGCCACCGTGCCCGCCGCCGATACGCTAGCCGCCGCCGAACCGGACGGACTGGCGGCGGAAAACTCCGCTAGCGATACGCTCGAAAGCGCGGGCCAGGACGACATGCCCGCCGATTTTTCCGGCGACTACGGTTCGCGCAGTTCGGCGCGCCAGAACGGCGACGCGGACGGCAGCGACCCGGCCGAATGGGCTCGCTCGCAACCCACGCTGCGCGAGCAGTTGCACGACGCGTTGCGCCTCTACCGGCTCGACGACCGCGATCGCGCGGTGGCGCGTTTCATCATCGAGGCACTCGACGAAGACGGGTATATGCGGCAGTCGCTCGCCGACCTGGCCGACAGCGTCGATCTCGAGCCCACGCTGACCGAGGAAGAACTGCTGGTGGCGTTGCGCCTCGTGCAATCGCTCGATCGTCCGGGGCTCGGCGCGCGATCGCTATCGGAATGCCTGACGCTGCAGATCAATGCGCTGCCCGCCAGTACACCGGGGCGCGACGTCGCGCGGCAAATCGCCGAGCATCATCTGGAACGTCTCGCGCGCCGCGAACAGGCAGAGTTGCAAAAGCAGATCGGCTGCAGCGCCGAGGAACTGCGCGTGGCCTGCGCGCTGGTGCGCAAGCTCGATCCGAAGCCGGGCAATTGCTACGGCCGCGCCGAGGATAACTATGTGGTCCCCGACGTGATCGTGCGTCAGGCGCGCAACAAGTGGGTCGTGTCGATCAATCCGGCAGTGCAGCCGCGCGCGCGAATCCATCGCATGTATGCACAGCTATTCGCGCAGTCGGCCGGCGCGAGCCGCTCGCCGCTCGCACAGCAGCTGCAGGAAGCGCGCTGGCTGATCCGCAACGCGCAGCAGCGCTTCGATACGATCCAGCGGGTGGCCGAATGCATCGTCGCGCATCAGAAGGCCTTCTTCCAGTACGGCGAGATCGCGCTGAAGCCGATGGTGCTGCGCGACGTCGCTGACGAGCTGGGCCTGCACGAATCGACGATCTCGCGGGCGACGGGCAACAAATATATGGCGACGCCGCGCGGCATCTTCGAATTCAAGCATTTCTTCCCGCGCGAGCTGGGCACCGAAAGCGGCGGCACCTGTTCGGCCGCCGCGGTGCGCGCGCTCCTCAAGGAGATGATCGCCGCGGAGAACACGCGCGATCCGCTGTCGGACGTGACGCTCGCGAAGATGCTCGCGGATCAGGGCGTGCTGGTCGCGCGGCGCACGGTGGCGAAATACCGGCATCTGATGAAGGTGCCGCCGGCGGAACTGCGCCGGCAGCTTTAACGCACCGAAGTTTTAACGGGGGTTTGAAGCAAAGCAAGGCAGTCGTTCAAACAGCAGTACATTGCGCACAGGGTCATGCGAGGTTGTCCGCTCGCATGACCCTTTTTCGTATCTGGACGTTTCGCCGGCGTGCCTTTACATTGGCGGGTCGAATGGAACGGGTGAGCGCAATGAAGTATTCGAATCTGGTCGAGCGGCTGCAAGGGCGCCGCACGTCGGCGTGGGAAATTCATCGGGTCGCGCAGCAGGCGGCTGCGAGGGGCGAAGACGTGATCGTGCTGAGCGTAGGAGACCCCGAGTTCTCGACGCCCGCGCCGATCGTCGAGCGCGCGATCGATGCGCTGCGCGTCGGCGATACGCACTATACGGCGATGGCCGGTCGCGAGCCGCTGCGCGCCGCGATCGCCGCCGAGCACGCGCGTACCTCTGGCCGTGACGTGAGCGCGGCCAACGTAGTGCTGACCGCCGGCGCGCAAAACGGCGTGTTCGCGGTGTCGCTGTGCCTGCTCGAAGCCGGCGACGAAGTGATCGTTCCCGAGCCGATGTATCTGACCTACGAGGCCTGCGTGCGCGCGGCGGGCGCGACGCTGGTCGCGGTGCCGGTCGATCCGGCGCGCGCGTTTCACGTCGATTGCGACGCGCTCGCAGCGGCGATCACGCCGCGCACGAAGGCGATCTTCTTCGCGACGCCGTGCAATCCGACCGGCGTCGTGATGCAGCGCGCGGATCTCGAGCGCATCGCGCGGCTCGCGTGCGAGCACGACCTGTGGGTGCTGTCCGACGAGGTCTATGCGGAACTGACGTTCGAACGCGACCATGTGAGCATTGCGTCGCTGCCCGGCATGGCGGAGCGCACGGTCACGATCGGCAGCCTGTCGAAGTCGCACGCGATGGCGGGATGGCGCGTCGGCTGGGCAATCGGGCCCGCGACGCTGATCGAGCACATGGCGCGGCTCGCGCTCGCGATGCTGTACGGCCTGCCGGGCTTCATCCAGCAGGCCGCGTTGACGGCATTGGAGAACAGGGCGGAGTTCGTCGCCGATATTCGCGAGATCTACCGGCGGCGGCGCGACGTCGTGTTCGAGCGCTTGCATCGCGTGCCGCGCTTGCGATGCCTGTTGCCCGAAGCCGGCATGTTCGTGATGGTCGACGTCAGCGGAACCGGGCTCGATACGACCGAGTTCACCTGGCAGCTGTTTCGCGCGCAAGGCGTGGCCGTGCTCGACGCGAGTGCGTTCGGGGAAACGGCGAACGGCTTCGTCAGGTTGGGGCTGGTGGTAGGCGAGGATCGATTGATCGAGGCGTGCGACAGGATCGCGCGGTTCGTGGAAGGGGTGCGGGGCTGAGCGGGCACCTCAGGCAACCTCAGGCCGCCGCATAACCCAGCCGTCGCGCCTGGCTACCCGCGAGAGCGAGCAGCGCGTCGTCGCTCGCGGCCGTATCGGGAATCAGATATAGATCGCCGATATCGGTCACCGGATCGCTGAACGGCGTCGGCGAACGGCGTTGCGAGATCAGGAAGTCGCTGATCGGCGATGCATCCGCGAGGCCGAGAAACTGCCCGATGCTGGCCGCCGTCTCACGCGGTTCTTCGATAACCTTCCGGTACGACACGGTCAGCGCGTGAGCCGCTGGTATCTCTTCGAAGAATGCGTTGATCTCGCCGACGTATTGCCCCCACACGCGGATGCCGTCTTCGATCGATCCGGTCCAATGCTTGTGCACGAGCGAATTGGCCACGTGGCGAGGATCGCGGTGGATATGAATGAAGCGCGCCTGCGGCAGCAGTTCGCGTATCAGACGCAAGCAGGAACCGGAGCGCGGCACGCGCTCGATCGAACCCGTTCGGCCCGACAGGATCGTAGGGTCGGCGTACGACGGATGCTTATCGCCCCAGATCGGCGCGCCGAACTTCAACTCTTCGCGATAGAAGCGCTCGACCCACCCGCCCAGCGTACGACGGCCGAATCCGAGCAGGCGGTCGCGTGAAGTCTCGCCGAGCAGGTCGGCGCGATGGCAGCCGACTTCGAGGAAGTCCTTCAGCAATGCAAAGACCCGGCATTCGTTGGTCAGCTGGATCAGAGGATGCGCGTTGAGCACGGAACAAAGAAAGGTCGTGCCGGACCGGGGCGAGCCGACGATGAACAGCGGGAAGGACTCCATTGCGCGCTCCTTGTCGTTTGCCTGGGTTCCCAGCTTACGCAAGCAGCATGGCGCCAGCCTGACGCGGGCATGACTGCCGCGCCATTCGCTTCGATGGCGCGTGACTTCGACCGTCAAGCGGCGATTCGCAGTTCTCGAACGTGGGGCGCGCGCCGGCTGAACGCTGGCGCGCTCGGCGCGGCTTACTCGCGGTTTACTTTTTCTTGCGCACGAACTTCAAGCCGAAGCGCACCAGCCGCGGCATCGTTTCGGGCCGCAACAGCCGTGGGTCATACCCCGCGAAGCGACGTTCGTTTTCCTGAAGACACAGTTGCATCAACTCGGGCACGCTGATATCGACATCCGTTACCGACTGCGCGCCGTTGACCGTGAAGTTGTTGTCGTGCTCGTGGACGTTGCCATCGGCATCCATCGCACGCGCGAGTCCGATACGCTCCCAGATCAGAAACGCCCACACGCCCGCCACCTTGAGCTCGAAGCGGATGCGCTGCCACCACGAAAGCTGCGCGCGATGCCAGGCGACCCAGTTCGCGAACAGCAGAATATGGCGGCACTCTTCCTGCATCACCGGCTCGAACGTCTCGGTCAGTTCCGGCGGAAACAGACCCGAGCGCCGCGCCACCTCGAACAGGCCGAACGCGAAGAAGCTGTCGATACATTCGCTATAGCCGGTCACGAGGTAAGCCCGTTCCGTGTCTTTCGGATAGACGTACGGCGGCTCGCTCGCGAGTTCAATGCCGTATGCATGCACCATGCGCGACAGCACTTCCTTATGGCGGTTTTCTTCCCACGCATTCAGCGCGAGCGCGTCGCGCAGGTCCGGGGTGTCGAGCGTCGCCGCGTAGGCGGCCATGCGCAGGCGCGCTCTGCCTTCGGTTTGCACGGCGATGTCCCAGATCGGCAGCTCGACGATGCGCTTGAGCGTCGCGGCTTCGAGCGGCGGCCATGCGAGCACGGACGGGCGATACGGATTGAAGGTTTCGCGAAACATGCGGCACATTTCGTGCCGGTGCACGTCGGAGCCGGGCGTCAGCGGGCCGTTGACGGCGCTCGTCCAGTGCCGCATCGCGTGCTCGGCGGCGTCGAGGGTCGAGGGGTCCGGCTGCTCCTGCGGCAGGTGCGGCGCGCGAAAGCCGGGGATCAGCGCGGCAGCGTCGAATGTGTCCAGTACCAGTTGATCCATTGGGTATTCTCGGCGAGGCGACGAAGGCGTTGTCGATTCTGCCATGACTGCGCAGGTGTGCGCCATGTGGAGGAAAAAGCGCTATGAAATGTTGGAGCGTGCCGTGACACCGGCGGTTGACGCCGCGCAAACTTGCGTCAAGAATCGAACGCCGGGTTTGCCCCGGAATCAGGCTAGACGGATTCCAGCGCATTTCGACTCGTCGCGGACGACTTCATGATTCTTCGCTTCTCTTCCTCATTGCGCCGCTTGCTGACAGCGGGATTGCTGGCCGCCGCGCTGACGGTGACGTTTTCGGTCGCCGCTGTAGTGTCGTTCGGCGAACCGTGCATGGCAGCCGAACAGGCCAATGCGAGGGCAGGCACGGACGCCGCCGCATCGGCGCCGCCCGCGCAGCAGGTCGGCGAATCGAACGAGCCGCACAAGCGGACTGCCGCATCGAATGCACCGGATTCGGGCGACGCGACGGCGAAGCCTCGCAACGACAGGACGTCGGCGCCCGCGGTTCCGGTGCCGCCCGAGACTACCAGCGTGACCACGCATTCGCTTCGCTTGAACGGTCGCAAGCTCGACTACACGGCGAGCGCCGGCAATCTGTTGCTGCACGATAAGTCCGGCGCGCCCACCGCGAGCGTGTTCTATGTCGCGTACACGGTGCCGACCAAAGCGCCGGCGACGCGTCCGATCACCTTTCTGTTCAACGGCGGTCCCGGCGCTGGCAGCGTATTCCTGATGATGGGCTCGGTCGGCCCGAAACGCGTGCGCACCGCGAGCCCCGCGAGCACGCCGCCCGCGCCGTACACGCTCGAAGACAACCCCGACAGCCTGCTCGATGTCTCGGACCTCGTGTTCATCGACGCGGTCGGCGCGGGCCTGTCGAGACCGGTCGGGCATGGCACGGGCAAGGACTTCTGGGGCGTCGATCAGGACGTCAGTGCATTTGCGCAATTCATCGACCGTTATCTGACGGTGAATCAGCGCTGGAATTCGCCGAAGTACCTGTTCGGCGAATCTTATGGCACCGCGCGCGCCGCGATGCTCGCTTATCATCTGGGGCAGAACAATATCGCGCTGAACGGCGTGATCCTGCTGTCGTCGGTGCTCAATTCCGCGGCGTTCACGCCCGGCACCGATTTCAAGAGCGTGAGTTATCTGCCGAGTTTCGCGGCGATCGCGTGGTATCACGACAAGGTCACGCCGAAGCCCGCGAGCTTACCGGCCTTTCTCGACGAAGTGCGCGCGTTCGCACGCGGACCGTATGCGCAGGCGCTCGATCAGGGTGATGCGCTGCCCGACGATCAGCGCGACGCGATCGCCGCGCGCGTCGCGTACTTCACCGGTCTCGACGTGGGCTTCGTGAAGCGCAACCGTCTGCGTCTTTATCCGACGCGTTTTCGAAACGAGTTGCTGCGCAACGAGTCGCGCAGCGTAGGGCGCTACGATGCGCGTGTCGAAGGCCGGAATTACGACGATGCAGCGGAAGATCCCGATTTCGATGCGTCGGTGAGCAGCGTGTCGAATGCGTTCAATGCGGCGCTCCATCAGCATCTGTCGGAAGACCTGCACTACACGCCGACCGACCGTTATCTGGTGTTCAGCGACGACGCGTTGAAGCAGTGGGACTGGAAACATCGCGAATGGTGGGGCGAACGGCTGGAACTGCCGTACGCGGGCGGCGATCTGGCCGAAGCGATGCGGCAGAATCCGCAGTTGCGGGTGCTATCGCTGAACGGCTACTTCGATCTCGCCACGCCGTTCTACGCGACCGAATACGCGCTCGCGCATCTCGGCCTCGA
Organism: Paraburkholderia sp. JPY465; assembly: GCF_050436725.1. Lineage (NCBI taxonomy): Bacteria > Pseudomonadati > Pseudomonadota > Betaproteobacteria > Burkholderiales > Burkholderiaceae > Paraburkholderia > Paraburkholderia sp. JPY465. The sequence goes on along the minus strand of NZ_JBNDMT010000002.1, from coordinate 263,335 downwards.
CCGGTCGCTGCGCGAGAACGTGCGCATCGCCTACTATCCGACCGGCCACATGGTGTACCTCGACGATGCCGCGATGCACGCGATGAAGCGTGATCTCGTGAGCTTTTATACGGCACAGCCGCGTTGAGATCGGCGCATCGGCGCACGATATCGAACGGTATAATTCCACGCACCGTGCAGTAGCCGCGCGCTTCGTCAACCGCGCTTCACCGTTTGCCGCTTATGCCATTCACCCCGATTCCGTCCTTCGCGCGCAAGCGCATTTCCGACGTGGTGTCCGACCAGATCAAGCAACTGATCTCGGAGGGCTCGCTGATGCCCGGTGACCGGCTGCCGGCCGAGCGCGATCTCGCGGCGCAACTCGGCGTGTCGCGGCCGTCGCTGCGCGAGGCGCTGATCAGGCTGGAGGCGGACGGGTACATCGAAACGTCGGGGCGCGGCGGTTTCACGGTGGTCGACGTGACCGCGCCGATCATCTCGAAGCCGCTTGCCGAACTGCTGCTGCAGAATCCGCGTACCAGTGCCGACATTCTGGAGTTGCGCCAGGGGCTCGAAGCGATTTCGACGGTCTATGCCGCGCAGCGCGCAACCGCCGCCGACCTGAAGAAAATCCGCGCGGCGTTCGAGGCGTTGAAGGCTGCGTCGTTGTCGCGGGATCGCGCGAATCTCGCCGAACTCGATGCCGCGTTTCATCTCGCGATCGCCGACTCCACGCACAACGTCGCGCTGGCGCATGTGATGCACGGCATTCACACGCTGATTCGCGAGGGCATGCGCCAGTATCATCGCTTGATCGATTACGACGATGCGATGGAAAAGCAGTTGATGAGCCAGCACCAGGCGATTTACGACGCGGTCGTCGCACGCGATGCGCCCAAAGCACGCAAGGCAGCCGAGCGGCATCTGGCCTTCGTGCGCGAGATTTACAACGACGATGCGACGAAGCCGTCGGCTGCGGTGATTTCCTGAGTTGCCCGGCCACGCGAAACTTCGGGCGACCGGGGCTAGGCGAGTCAGTCGCCGAGAAACACCTCTTCGCCTCGCCCCAATGGCACGACGACGGGCCGTTGCACGGGGGTCTCGATATCGATGTGCCGCCCCTCGCGCGAAGAGCGTTCGAAGGCATCCAGCACCTCCAGCACGTGTAAAGCCAGTTCGCCGCTCGCGCGATGCGGCCGATCCCGACGCAACGCCAGCGCCATGTCCAGCACGCCCACGGCGCGGTAGTTGGCCACGCGCGCGCCACTCCTCAACGTGAAGTTGTCGACGCCAAAGGCATGATGCTGTGTGTCGAGCGGCTTGAAGCCACTATCACGTTCAGCCACGCGCGGACTTCCGCCAAAGAAATTCGGGTCGACGCCCAGCAGGGTGCCTTCGGTGCCATAGATCTCGATGGGCGCACGCTGATGGGCCCACACGTCCCACGAGGCGCTCATCGACACGTTGGCTCCGCTTGCAAAATGCAGGATGCCGTTGACCGTCGTGGGCACCTCGACTTCGATGATCTGACCGCGGAGCGGTTCACTCGAGATGATGCGCTGTGGAAAACCGATGGTCGTGCACCCGCTCACGCGTGCTACCGGTCCCAGCAGGTTGACCAGTTGGGTCACGTAATACGGGCCCAAGTCGTGAATGGGACCGCCGCCCGGCTTGAAAAAAAACTCTGGATTGGGGTGCCAGGATTCCATGCCGCGGGACAACACCGCCACGGCCCCGCCTATGGCGCGCCCAATGCGGCCGGCATCGAGCGCCGCGCGGCAGGCCTGATGGGCCGCGCCGAAGAAAGTGTCCGGTGCGCAGCCCACGCGTAACCCTGACGCCTCGGCTCGCGCCAGCATCGCGCGTGCGGACGCGAAATCGGTAGCCAAAGGCTTTTCGAGGTAGACGTGCTTGCCGGCCTCGAGAATCTGCAGGCTCACCGGCACATGCGCGTGCGGCACCGTCAGGTTGATGACGATTTCGATGTCGGGGTCGGCCAGCAGCGCGTCCACCGACATCGCGGCCACACCGTGCTGCGCGGCCTTGGCCTGGGCGGCCTCCGGACGCAGGTCGGCGCAAGCCTTGACGCGGGCGAACTCCGAATTCGCCGCGCCGGTAAAATACGCATCGCTGATGTTGCCGCAACCGATGATGCCGATGAGGACAGGTTTCATGGATCAGGCTCCGAGCTGGTGCAGATAGGCAAAGGCATTGCGGGCGAAGCGTTCGCCGTCGCTGGGATTGTCGTGCTCGGCGGCGAGGAAACGCGCACCCGCTTCGCGGCAGGCCGCGGACAGCGTGGGCCAGTCCATCACGCCGTGACCCACGTCGGCCCAGCCGTCTTCGTCGAGTTTTTCACCCGCCGGCGCGAGGTCTTTCGCATGAGCCGAGACCACGCGGCCCGTATAACGGCGCAGCCATGGCAGCGGATCGGCGCCGCCGCGCACGAGCCAGGCAACATCCACCTGCCAGCCGAGCGGGCTGGCCCCGGCGGACTCGAACAACAGTTCCAGCGCCGTTGTGCCGTTCTCTTTCGCTCTGAGTTCCCAATCATGGTTGTGGTAAGCGAGACCGATGCCCTGATCGGCGAGCCGATGAGCGAACTCGCCCAACTCGCTGCCGAGCGCCCGCCAATATGCGGCGTCGCTGTCGCGCTCGGCTGGCGGCACTGCGGGCATGACCAACTGCGTGAAACCGATGGTCTCGCACGCCGCGACAACTTCTTGCAAACGCTCACGCAGCATGGCCATGCTGAGGTGGCTGGACGAGGCGCTCAGGCCGCGCGCCTGAAGCTTGTTCCGGGTGTCGGCCGCATCTTCCAGCAAGGACCCGATCAGCTCGACGTGGCGAAATCCGGCTTGGGCTGCAATGTCGAACTGCCGGTCGAGATCGCCCGCATTACGCAGGCTGTAAATCTGGATGGAAATGGGCAAGGCTTGATTCATGGTCGTCAGTCCAAGGAGTCAAGGGGATGCGGTGCGGATGGGAGCAGCGATTGCTGTGAAGCGGTGCAGGTCAGAGGGTAAGCGCTTTCCCGTTTCTCCGGAACATGGGCTTTACCCTATGCAGGCTGGGAGACCCACATCTCCGCCAATCCGCGTCTTAATCTCTGAGCGTTTTCGTTTCTGAATAACGCGCGTTGGGAAAAAATTTTCCCGGCGGTGCTACAATCATTGCCTATGCGAAGCAAACCCTCTATCGAAGCCGTTGCCCGCGAGGCTGGCGTATCTATTGCCACGGTCTCGCGTGTGCTCAACGGGACGAAGCCCGTGTCGGCGGCCACGCGTGAGCGGGTCGAGGCGGCAGTGAGCGCACTGGACTACCGCGTCAATCCGTTCGGCCGCAGCCTGAGCACCGGGCAGAGCCGCATTCTGCTGATGCTGATGCCGGATTTCGCCAACCCTTATTACGCCGAGATCGTGCGCGGGGCCGCCGCGGTCAGTCGCCAGGCCGGTTACACGCTGCTTCCGGCGGACCTGGAAGCCTGGACGGGCACGGCGGACGCGTCGCTGCCGACGCTGCTCGGCAGTCTGAGCGACGGCGTCATCAACCTCGTGCCGATGTCCGACCAGGCAGCCCGGCGCGAGGCGGCGAATGGCAAGCCGTGGGTCAATTGCTCGGAGTTCATGCCAGGTAGTGATGTGCCTTATGTCAGCATCGATCACCGCCAGGCCGCTACGGACGCCGTGCAGTACCTGATCAACAAGGGCCACCGGCGCATCGGCTTCATCACCAGTGATGAGCGCTTCCTGTATGCGCGTCAGCGCCGCGAGGGCTATGACGCAGCGCTACTGCGCGCGGGGCTCGCGCCTGCGCCCGAGCTTGTCTGTGTGACTGGCGACAATAGCTACGCCGCCGGCAGCCAGGCGGCGGCAAGTCTGCTGGCGGTGGTGGACCCGCCGAGCGCGGTGTTCGCCGTGTCGGACACGTTGGCGATCGGCGCGATCAAGTGCTTTAGCAAGGCCGGCCGGCGGGTGCCGCACGACGTCGCGGTAATGGGCTTCGACGATGTGCCCATCGCCGACATCTTCGAGCCGGGGCTGACGACCGTGGCCCAGCCGATGGTCGAACTGGGCGCCGCGGCCGCAGAAATGCTGCTGGCGCTGCTGGACGGTCGACGCCCTGCGCCGCGTATCTTGCAGCACCGGCTGGTGCTGCGGGAGTCGGTTTGAGCGGTTGTGGTGGAGAACAAACGCGGCGGCTCGCTTCCGCTGGCGGAGGGTCGCGCTTACTCGGGGGTAGTGATCGGGCCGCTCGAATTGACACCGTCAACCGACTTTCTTATAGTCTTGGTCAGACCAACATGACCAAGACCGGCCAAACGGGCCGCACCGGTCAACCGGCATCATCCCGCCGCATTTCCTGAAGGCCCTATGAAAGTCGCGCTGTTTATCCCGTGCTTTATCGACGCGTTCTATCCCGAGGTCGGTATCGCGACGCTCGAACTGCTCGAACGTTTCGGCATCGAGGTCGACTATCCGCAACAGCAGACCTGCTGCGGCCAGCCGATGGCCAATAGCGGCGCGCATACGGACGCCGCCGCCACCGAGCGACTCTTCGCGCGCAACTTCGCCGGTTACGACTACATCGTCGGGCCGTCCGCGAGTTGCATTCATCACGTGCGCGAACATCTGACCGCGCTCGAGCAGACCGATGAAGTGAAGAAGGTGCGCGCAAGCGCTTACGAGTTGGTCGAGTTTCTGCACGACGTGATCGGCGCGCGCGAATTTCCGTGGGCCGAGTTTCCGCATCGCGTTGGTCTGCACACCAGTTGCAGCGCGCTGCGTCATCTGAAGCAGGCGTCGGCGTCGGAAATTGCCGGCACGCCGTTTTCAAAGCCGCGTGCACTGCTCGAAGGCGTGAAAGGCATCGAGTTCGTGAAGCCGGCGAGGCCCGACGAATGCTGCGGTTTTGGCGGCACGTTCTCGGTCACCGAAGAAGCGGTGTCGGTGCGCATGGGGCAGGACAAGGTGCGCGACCACCTGAATGCGGGCGCCGAGTACATCGTTTCGGGCGATATGTCCTGCCTGATGCACCAACAGGGTTGCGCCGAACGCATGAAGGCCGACGCGCGCTTCATTCATATCGCGCAGGTTCTCAATGGAGCACGCGCATGAGCGGCGACCATCACTGCGTCGATCACGCCAAAGCCGCGGGTTCTTTTATCGGCAAAACCGAGCATGTCGCGTTTCACGACAAGCGTCTGTGGGACCTGCGCGAGAAGCGCGACGCGCAGGCGCACGGCATTGCCGAATGGGAAACGTTGCGCTCGCTGGCGTCGGGCATCAAGGAACACACGCTGTCGCATCTGGCCGACTATCTGGAGCAGTTCGCGGCGGCCGCCGAGGCCAATGGCGTGGTCGTGCATTGGGCGGCGAACGCGGAAGAGCACAACGCGATCGTCCACCAGCTGATGTCCGAGCGCGGCATGACGACGCTCGTGAAGAGCAAGTCGATGCTGACCGACGAATGCCGGATGCGCGAGTACCTCGAACCGCGCGGCATTACGGTGATGGAGACGGACCTCGGCGAGCGCATCCAGCAACTCGATCATCAGGACCCGAGTCATATGGTCGTGCCGGCCGTCCACAAGCTGCGCGCGGACGTGGCCGAGTTGTTCGGCCGTACCATCGGCACCGATCCGAAGAATAGCGACATCCATTATCTGGCCGAAAGCCAGCGAATGAATACGCGGCCTTATTTCGTGCGCGAGAAAACGGCTGGCATGACCGGCTGCAATTTCGCGGTGGCGGAAACGGGCACGGTCGTCGTCTGCACGAACGAAGGCAATGCCGATCTTTCGGCGAACGTGCCGCCGTTGCATATCGCATCGATCGGAATCGAGAAGCTGATACCGAAGGTGTCGGACCTCGGCGTGTTCGTGCGCATGCTGTCGCGCAGTGCGTTGGGTTCGCCGATCACGCAGTACACATCGCATTTTCGTGCGCCGCGGCCGGCCACCGAGATGCATTTCATTCTCGTCGATCATGGCCGTTCCGAACGGCTCGCGATGGAGGACTTCTGGTACTCGCTCAAATGCATACGCTGCGGCGCGTGCATGAATACGTGTCCGGTGTATCGACGCAGCGGCGGCCTGTCGTATGGCGGCACCTATTCGGGGCCGATCGGCGCGATCATCAATCCGACTTTCGATCTGAAACGCTATAGCGCATTGCCGTTCGCATCGACACTCAACGGCAGTTGCACGAACGTGTGTCCGGTGAAGATCAACATTCACGAGCAGATCTATAAATGGCGCGCGGTGATCGCCGAGCAGCACGAAGTGCCGTTCGTGAAGCAGGAAGTGCTGAAGATGGCGGGGCGTCTGCTATCGAGTCCGACCTTGTATCGCGCGACGGTGGCGTCGATGGGCAGCGCGTTGCGGCGGCTGCCGAATTTCGTGCTGTACAACCCTCTGAATATCTGGGGCCGGCAGCGCGAATTGCCGGAAGCGCCGAAGATGACTTTTCATGCCTGGTACAAGAAGAATCGCGGAGGCGGCAATGACAACGCGTGAGGCTTTTCTTGCCAAAGTACGCGCCGCGCAACCGACCGCGCGGCCGCGTCCCGACGTGCCGCTGTTCGATGCGGTTGGCGGCGATCTGCGGGCGCGTTTCGCAGCGGCGTTGCAAACGATGGGCGGTACTTGCGTCGAAGCAGCGAGCGCGAACGACGTCAGCGGTCTGATTCGCGAGCGCTTTGGCGCGGCTGCATCGATCGCATCGGCGAGCGCCGAAGTGCCTGGCACGCGCGTGATCCGCGCCGATACGGACCCCGCGTCGCTGCAGGATGTCGACGTCGGTGTGGTGCGCGCGCGCTTTGGCGTCGCCGAAACCGGCTCGGTGTGGTTCAGCGAGCGCGAATATGTGGTCAATGCCTTAGGCTACATCGTCCAGCATCTGGTCGTGTTGCTCGATCCGGCGCAATTGCTCGATGGACTGCAAGACGTCTATCGTCGCGACGATTTCCGCAGCGCTCGCTACGCGGCGCTGGTTACCGGCCCCTCGGCCACCGCCGATATCGAGGGCGTACTGATTCGCGGCGCGCAGGGCGTGCGTTCGTTGACGGTCGTGTGGCTCGCGGGCTGATGCACGGCGGTTGCCGCGCCGGACTTTGCTATCATCACTGTATAAACATACAGGTCCTGCACAAAGTCCGTGGCAACCGATGCTCGCTCAGAGATCCGCTCTGACGCCCCTTACTACCTGCTGAATTTCGAGCGCGCGCTGGCGTGGCTCGCCGCGCGTTACGACGACCTGCTCGACGACGAAGAGCACGCTTTTCTGAGCACTTTCGCGACATTGCCGCAGGCCTCGCGTGCGTTGCTGGTGCGCATGCTGATGCGCAAGGGCATGCTGTTTCGCGCGAGCCGCCTTGTTTATGAGGAAATCGGCTGCCCGTTGCAGGCGGCGATGCCGATGACGGTGCATCGCTGGATCGACATCGAACCGGCTCTGTCACTCGACGATCTGTTTGCCCTCAGTACACGTGCGCAATTGCTGGAGATGTTCGCGGACGCGATCGCGCGAATTCCCGGCGCAAAGGCATTGCGCAAACCGGATCTGCTCGAAACGCTGCGCGCGTTTTACGAAACTGAAAGCGGCGACGCGCAAGCATGCCCATCACGTCCGCTTGCCGCGTGGCACGGCGCTACAACGGACCGGGTGCTGCACGTCGCTATCGCGCCGTTGTGCGATCGCTTGCGGCTAATGTTCTTCGGCAATCTATATCAGGACTGGTCGGAGTTCGTGCTCGCCGATCTTGGCGTGTTCCAGTACGAGAAGGTCGCGTTCGGACCGTCGTCGCGGGCGTTCCAGCAACGCGCGGACATCGACGTCTATCTCGCGCTGCACGCGTGCCGCGAAGCGCTCGAATGGCTGCCGGTCGACACCGGCGCCGCCACGCTTGAAGAACTGATCACGACCGTCCGCTCGATCGATACCGCGAATCCGTGGCTTGAAACGCGTCGCGCGAAACTGCTGTTCCGGATCGGCCAGGATTGCGAGCGGCGCGAGCAGTGGGACACCGCACTCGAGGTGTACGGCGCATGCGCGTGGCCGGGTGCGCGTCATCGACGCATGCGCGTGTTCGAGCGCAGCGAGCGTTACGGCGAAGCGCTCGCACTGGCCTTGCAGGCCGATGCCGCGCCCGAGAGCGAAGAGGAGGCGCAGCGTGTCGCCCGGATGTTGCCGCGCTTGCGGCGCAAATGCGGCGTGCCCGTGCCGCGCGCGGCGGCGGCACGGCCTGTAGAGCGCGGCACGCTGGTGCTGCTGAAGCCTGACACGCCGGTGCCCGTCGAATACGTGGTGCGCGATCATCTGAGCAGCGACGCCGCGCCGGTGCACTATGTCGAGAACGCGCTGATCAACTCGCTGTTCGGCCTGCTGTGCTGGGAACCGGTGTTCGCGGCGCTGCCCGGCGCGTTTTTTCATCCATTCCAGCGCGAACCGGCCGATCTGCACGCGCCCGATTTTCACGCGCGCCGCGCCACCCAGTTCGCGGCGTGCTTCGCGCAACTCGATAGCGGCGTCTATCGCGAGACGATTTTGCGGCATCTGCATCAGAAGACCGGTATGCAGTCGCCGTTCGTATTCTGGGGACTGTTGACGCCCGAACTCGTCGCGCTCGCGCTCGACTGTCTGCCCGCCGCGCATCTGAAGCTATGGTTCGAGCGGCTGCTGCGCGACATTCGCGGCAATCGTTCCGGCTTGCCCGACCTGATCCGGTTCTGGCCGGCCGAGCGTCGCTATGAATTGATCGAGGTGAAAGGCCCCGGCGATCGTCTGCAGGACAACCAGATCCGCTGGCTCGCGTACTGCGTGCAGCACGGCATGCCGGTGCGCGTCGTCGACGTGCGCTGGGCCGGGCAAGAGGCACAGGGCGAAGCGGACGTCGCGACGCGAGCCGCGGCGGAGCGCGTCGTATGAGCTATGTGGTGGCTGTCCGCGCGATGTGCGAATTCACCGCGCGGCGCGGCGATCTCGACCTGCGCTTCACGCCCGCGCCGACTTCGCTCGAAGGCATTGCCGGTCATCAGATGGTCGCCGGCCGTCGCGCGAGCGGCTACGAAACCGAACTCACGCTGACGGGCACGCATCGCAGTCTGACCGTGCGTGGCCGCGCGGACGGCTACGATCCAATCGCGAACCGGCTCGAAGAAGTGAAGACCTATCGCGGCGATCTCGCGCGCATGCCTGCCAATCATCGGGTGCTGCACTGGGCGCAGGCGCTCGTCTATGGGCATCTGCTGTGCCGGGCGCGCGGGCTCGGCGAGCTGACGGTCGCGCTGGTGTACTTCGATATCGGCAGTCAGAAGGAAACCGTGCTGACGCAGCAGCACAGCGCGCGCGAACTCGAAATCTTCTTCGTCGACCAGTGCGAACGATTTCTCGATTGGGCCGTGCAGGAAGACGCGCATCGCGCTGCGCGCAATGCGGCGCTCGTCAAGGTGCAGTTTCCGTATGGGCAGTTTCGCCGTGGGCAGCGCGAGCTCGCGGTGGCCGTGTATCGTGCGGCGCGCGACGGCAAGCCGTTGATGGCGCAGGCGCCGACCGGCATCGGCAAAACGCTGGCGACGATTTTTCCGTTGCTGAGAGCCTGCGGCGAAGACCGGCTCGATCGCGTGTTCTTTCTGACCGCGAAGACGCCGGGCCGTGCGCTTGCGCTCGATGCGATCGACTCGCTGCACCAGAGCGCGCCGCTGCCGCTCAGAACGCTCGAACTCGTCGCGCGCGACAAAGCCTGCGAGCATCCGGACAAAGCCTGCAACGGCGAGTCATGTCCGCTCGCGCGCGGCTTTTACGATCGTCTCGATGCGGCGCGCGCCGCCGCGCTGGCGACGCCGCGGCTCGATCGCGCGGCGGTGCGCGAGGCCGCGCTCGCGCACGACGTCTGTCCGTATTATCTGGCGCAGGAGCTCGCGCGCTGGGCCGATGTGATCGTCGGCGACTACAACTACTACTACGACGCGAGCGCGATGCTGCATGCGCTCACGCAGATCAACCAGTGGCGCGTCGGCGTGCTGGTCGATGAAGCGCATAACCTGCTCGAACGCGCGCGGCGCATGTATACCGCGTCGCTCGATCAAGGCGCGTTCCGGCTCGCGCGCAACAGCGCGCCGGCAGCGCTGAAGAAGCCGCTCGAACGCTTGCAGCGCGAGTGGAATGCGCTCAAGCGCGCGCAGACGGCGAGCTACCAGCTGTATGCGGAGATACCCGGCAAATTGTTGTCCGCCGCGCAGAATCTGATTGGCGCAGTGACCGATCAGCTCGCCGACGCGCCGTTGTCGATCGACGAACACGCGCTGCGCTTTTTCTTCGATGCGATGCACTTCGTCGCGCTCGCCGAGCAGTTCGGCGAGCACTCGATGTTCGATGTGACATTGAGCGCCGACCGTTACGCGCCGCGCGACAAAACCAGTGCGACGCTATGCGTGCGCAACGTGATTCCCGCGCCGTTTCTCGCACCGCGCTATGCGGCCGCACGTACCACGGTGATGTTCTCCGGCACGCTGAATCCGCAGCATTTCTATCGGGACACGCTTGGGCTCGCCGACGACACGCAATGGCTCGACGTCGAAGGTCCGTTTCGCGCGGAGCAGTTGCAGGTGCACGTGGCCGCTCATGTATCGACGCGCTGGCGTGACCGCGAGCGATCGCTCGCGCCGATCGTCGAGCTGATCGCGAAGCAGTACGACACGCAGCCCGGCAATTATCTCGGGTTCCTGAGCAGTTTCGATTATCTGCAACGCGTAGTCGCGCTGCTGCGCGAGCGGCATCCCGGTTTGCCGGTGTGGACGCAGGAGCCCGGCATGGACGAAGCCGCGCGCGATGCGTTTCTCGCGCGCTTCAGGACGATGAATCAGGGAATCGGCTTCGCGGTGCTCGGCGGCGCGTTTTCGGAAGGTGTCGATCTCACCGGACAGCAACTGATCGGCGCGTTCGTCGCGACGCTCGGTCTGCCGCAGGTCAACGACGTCAACGAGCAGATGCGCCGCGCGCTCGATGCGCGCTTCGGCAATGGCTACGACTACACGTACCTGTACCCGGGATTGCAGAAAGTCGTGCAGGCGGCGGGGCGCGTGATCCGCACCGAACAGGATCGCGGCGTCGTGCATCTGATCGACGACCGCTTTCGCAGGCCGGAAGTGCGGCGCCTGCTGCCGCGCTGGTGGCAGGTTCGCTAGCGCTGCGCCGCGCTAGCGAACCGTTACGCGCTCGAGGCGCGACGCGTCACGTCATGCGTGCGGCGAGGTCGAGCCAGGGTTGGCGGGTGTACCGGGTCCACCGGCCGGGCTCGGATCGACTGGGATCTGATCGTCGAGCGGCGCGTCGCCCTTGTGCGGAGTGTGGTCGCCGCCATCAGGCTGTCCAACGTGGTGGATGCGCGGCACGCCCGCATCGACCTTGGCCTTGCTCGCCGGGTCCCACGTGAGCAGATGACGCTGCGGATTCGCGATCTCGATGCCGAGCTCGCTGAAGCGTTCGAGGATGCGCCGGTTGAACTCGCGTTGCACGCCCCAGCGCGACGTATCGCGGCATTGCATCTGGCCGGCCAGCGTGATCGCCGAACCGTCGACCGCATCGACACCCCAGAACGAGAAGTCCGCGAGGATGCCGTCCTTGAACTTGTCATCCGCGCGCAGCGATGCGCCGATTTCCTTCAGCGTGTCGATCGCGCGCTCGACGTCCTGGCCGAACACGATATTCACGCGCACCGCCGCGTTGCCGATGCCGCGATTCGTGTTGTTCACGGTCGACACCGAACTGAACGGCACCGTAAACAGCGAGCCGTCGCTGCCGCGCAGGCGCACGGTGCGAATCGACAGATATTCGACGGTGCCCGACACGCCCGCAAGCGTGACCCAGTCGCCGACCTGCATCGCGTTTTCCATCAGCAGGAAGATGCCGGTGATGAAATCCTGCACCAGCTTCTGCGAGCCGAAGCCGAGCGCGACGCCGAAGATGCTCGCGCCCGCGAGCAGCGGCCCGATGTTTACACCGAGTTCGCTCAGCCCCGTCAGCACGACGACGAGCGCGATCACGCAGAACAGCGCGCTACGCAGCATCGGCATCAGCGTGCGCAGGCGCGCGGCGCGCACCAGATCGCCGCTGCTCGTCCAGTTGTCGAGGCGGCGTTCGGCCGACACGTTGACCACCTCCCACACCACCAGCGCGATGATCGCGGCCACGGCAATCGTCGCGAGCGCCGAGGCGAGGCGGTGGCCGATCGTGCCGCTGCGGAACAGATCGACGACGTCGACGCCCCACGCCTGCAAGAGCACGAACGCGGTGACGACGCCGATGACCCAGCTGATCACGCGCCGCAGCGCCGGATAGTAACGGTACGCGTGCTGATGCACGAGCGAGCGCGACGCTTCGTCCTGCACGTGGAAGATGCGCGCGAGCGCACCGAAGATCACGATCGACACGACCCGCGCGCCGATCAGTATCGCGAGCGTCATGCCGCCGATATTCACGAGCGCGTGATAGCCGTTCCGTACGTCGAAGGCCCACACGAACCACAGGCCCATCACGATGACCACGGCAACCCAGGCCCACGCGTCCGCGAGCGCGTTGCCCAACATCTGCAACGACTCGTGCGCGGTGAAGCGATCGCGGATCCGGCTGGCGACCGGCTTTGCACAGCGCAGCACGAGGATCGAGATCATCACGTGACCGACCAGCGCGACCACTTTCAGCAGCGCGAGATGCGCGGCGTCGTTCATGCCGAGCGCCTGCGCGACTTCGGCTAGCGCGACGCCGGCGCCCACCACGCTGACGATCCGCACGATCCAGCCGAGGATGAACGCGGCCCACGCATCGCCCATGCGCAGCAGCCGCAGACGCGGCGCGCTCGGCTGCAGAAAGAACGCGCCGACGATCACGACGCAGCGGCACACCACATAGACGTCGATCAGCGAATCGAGCGCGCGGTCCTGCGGCGTGCCGTTGTCGGTGATGATCGAAATCACCGCGCTTGCGGCGGCGACGAATACCACCAGCGGGATCAGGCGAACCAGCGTAATGAGCAACGCGCGCGGCAGACGTTGCAGCAGCGTCCAGTGGTGCGTCGCGTTGCGCTTGCCTTCGGCTTCGATCGCGCGGCCTTTCTCGGATGGCGTCGCGTACGGCGCGGCGGGGCCCGTGGCGACCGCTTGCGCCTCTGCCTCGAGCACCGGCGGCACCGACGACATCGCGGGCAGCGGCGGCGTGTTCGTCGGCGTATGACCGGCCGGCGCGGCGCCGGCGGCACGCGTGGACGGCGGCGCGCTGTCGTTGTCATCCTGCTGCGCGGCTTCGCGGCGCGCAGCGATCGCCCGGTAGATGCGCCGCAGCAGCCGGCGCGTCAGCCATTCGAGCAACAGTGCGGGAATCAGCGCGGCGAGCAGCGACGACAGCACCTTGAACAGCACCACGCGCGCGTGCGGGTTGGCGAACTGCCAGTTCCACCAGGCGCGCACCGACGCGACATCGAGCAGCGCGGCGACCGAGCCGCGCAGCGAGGTCGCGAGATAGCTCGCGTAATGCGCGCCCTGACGCGCGATCTGCGACGCGAGGCCATTGCTTTTGAACGCGGCCGGCACGAGCGACGCTGCGCCGCTGGCGGCGGCCGGTGCCGACGCCGCTGCCGGCGCGGAAGCGGGCGGCGCGCTCAATGCGCCAGCCGCGGCGATCGCCTGCAGCGTATCGGCGACCTGCGCGCGGCGCTTGGGGTCGTTCAGGACGGAGAGCGCGTCGCGGGCCTGCTGAGGTGTCAGCGTGACGGCGGCGGAAGCGGACGTGGGATGGGCGGGCTCAGGCGCGGCGGCAAACACGGGCGCCGCGCCGGCGACCAGAAAAATGAAAAAACAGATACGGAGAAATTTTTGCATGGGGTGTAGAGCGGGATGAAGCCAGGGCGGACGATTGTGCTGGAACGTAGGGCGGTTTCAGCGGGGCGACCCCGGACGGACACGGGCTCGGGCGCCGAAGTTCCTGCGGCGGAGGCCCGCCGGACGGGCGAAAGGGCCGCGAGGGCGGCGCTCGCCGGATGGGGCGTTGAGCCGATAGCATAGCCGATGATCGCCGGCAGGCCTGGCGAAGTCAGCAGAAAGCCTGCCCGGAAGGCCCCGTGGGCGGGGCGGCGCAACGGGCGAGGGGCCGCTTGCCGGGTGGCAATGCTGGCGGTGGCGCGAGGACGCGCTGGATGATTGCGCTAGCTGTAAGCAGAGCGCTTGTGAGTTTTCATTGATCAATCGCCGTCAGCATGCGCTGCTAAGCGTTCACTACAAAAAACGCTTAAATCCGCGCACATGCCACCGACGAGGACTGGCGCTCGGCTTCGTCGCCGGCATCGGGACCGCTGCTCGCGCCGCGCCCGGCTGGCTCCTGATGCAGCCGGTTCGCGTGCATCAGCCGGTACAGCGTCGCGCGCGAAATGCCGAGTTCGGCGGCCGCATCGGACAGCTTGTAGCCGTGTCGCAGCAGCGCGTTCTCGATCGCATCCTTTTCGGCCTTGCTGCGGATTTCCGCGAGCGTGACCGCGGGGCCGTTGTCGGCCTCGGGCAGGCCGAGGTCGCTCGCCGTGATGAAGCGGCCGTCGCTCATCACGACCGCGCGGCGCACGCAGTTGATCAGCTCGCGCACGTTGCCGGGCCAAGGATAGTTCGACATGGCGACGATCGCGTCGCTCGACAGCCCGCGCAGCTTGCGCGCACCGTCCTGCTTGTACATGCTGAGCGCGTAATTGGCGAGCAGCTTGATGTCGCCGCCGCGCTCGCGCAGCGGCGGTTCGATGAGGCGCAGCACACACAGCCGGTGATAGAGGTCGGAGCGGAAACGGCCATCTTCGACGGCGCGCTCCAGGTCGACGTGGGTGGCCGAGATCACGCGCACGTCGACGCTGATCGGACCGTTGCCGCCAAGCCGCTCGATCGTGCCTTCCTGCAGGAAGCGCAGCAGCACCGCCTGGCATTCGTGCGGCATGTCGCCGATTTCGTCGAGAAACAGCGTGCCTTCATGTGCGCTCTCGATGCGGCCGATCTTGCGTTGCAGCGCGCCGGTAAATGCGCCGCGCTCGTGGCCGAACAGTTCGGCCTGCAACAGGCTCGGCGGAATCGCCGCGCAATTGATCGCGACGAACGTGCGGCCCGCGCGCGGCGAGCGATCATGAATAGCGCGAGCGGTCAGCTCCTTGCCGGTGCCGGATTCGCCTGCGATGAACACGGGTGCGTCGGTCACGCCGCACTTGTCGATGCGCCGGTAGAGCTGCTGCATCGGCTCGCATTGACCGACCATGCCGTGACGGCCGACCGACGGCTCGGGCGCGACGCGCGGCTGACGCAGGTTCGACAGCCCATGCGCATGGCCGAGCGCGAACACGAGCCGCTCGTTGAGCCACGGCTGCGTGACGAAGTCGAAGCAGTAATCGAGGATGAAACGGCTGACCAGTTCGTTGTCGGCCTGGCCCGGCACGATCTGCGCGACCCAGTTGGTCTCGACGCGGCGCATGCACAGCGCGAACGCGGATAGCTGCTGGGACGTGCAATCTTCGGGCAGCTGAACGAGACCGACCTTGATGTTGCCGCGTTCGATCATGCGTTCGGCCACAGCCGTGCTTTTTGCGTGCACGGCTTGCCATCCCGACGCGGCCAGAAACTCGACGAGTTTCTGGTCGGGCGCGTTCGCCACGTACAGAACCGTGCGTTCCATCTCGGCCGGCGTGCAAGTCGTAGTCATGATTCCCCCCGTTCGATCCTCAGGACTGCTGTGCGGCGTTGTGAGATTCAGGCGGCCAGTTACTGCAGTCCGGCTGCGACGCATTCACGGCAGCAGCGATCACGAACAAGGGACACTGCAAGCGCGGCGCGAACCGGAACGCGCTGCATGGCGGACCGATTCATGCAATGGCGGCGACCTTGTCGTTCATTGCTGAAACTGCCCGGCGACTTTATCCCCGAATCGTGAAAACCACTTGAACCGTGGCTTGCCTCGTTGACCTGATACAAGCGCTCTGATTGGCGCATGGCCTAACGATAAGCGAAAGCGCCTGAAAGCGCCAGATAAAGAAACATGGATAAGCAATGCGTGTTGGTTTTCCGATTAACACGGATCACTAATGAATAAACGGTCAAGGCCGGATATGCGAGGAATCGCACATTGCATAGCAATTGCTCTGGTATTAAGGAGTGGCTATAACTGACGAGGCGTAAGCAGTCGTGTTTCACAGTTGCGACAGATTGGACAGCACGAGTCGACTGCGCTTTGCCGTGCCCGGCAGGACGCTTCTCCGGCCCTGCGGAACGGCGAAGCCACGTGTGGCCGGCCCCGCGGCCACCCTGCAGGCTGGCGAGACACAGCGGGGGGCGCGCTTTGCCGCCAGCGCGCGGCGAATTGGCGTGTCAGAAACGAATCAATGCCCGCTGCGCAAAAAAATCGGGCGGGCTCGCGGCGCGTCGAAAGCAAACCGATTTCCCCGCAGCGTGAAGCTTTGACGGGCGCCTTACCGATTGTTAAGCGGGTTGGCATAAGCGTTGCAATAAGGTCTGCACAGAAAAATGTTTGCAGCCAGGTCGACGGTACGGGGAAAACCGGATTAAAAAAGACCGGCGGTAAAAAGCTCACTCGCAGGCATGGTCGGGGAAGCCATCAAGTGTCTGCGGGAGCGCGGCGGGGCCTTATTAAATACGTGAGAAAAACGGTTGAGTGGCGGACCGGTGTGACGGCCATTCAAAACCGGACCACAAAAAGGGCATCGACTTCGCCGTTTTTCCTTTTCGACTTTTTGTCCTGACGACGCGAAAAGGATGGCGATAACGACAGGCAACGCGCTGGCAACGTTCGCGAGCGACGCGCCGCAAAGGGAAGGGGCAGCGCCGGATCAGGACCGGCCGGCGCGATGAAGCGGGGAGAGAGGCCATCGTCTCCACAGAGAGACGAATGTACGAGGTGAACCAGGGGCCGTGTCCGTGAGTTGGCACGGGCACGGCGACCTGGCCCGACGGCCGGGGCGCTGCAACGAAGCGGCGTCACCTGGCGCAAATCCGATCGACATCGGGGGCTGTCATGAAACCACAACTGATTCGAAGGCCGGCCGCTTCGGAGGGAACGGGGCGCACTTACCGGCGGTACGTCGCGGCGTCGCGCGCGCGCTTTTTCGCGCAGGCGGCGGGGGCGTCCGTTGATCTGCTGACGCTCGTCGTCGCCGAGGCGCTCGAGCGCCGCGCGCAGGCGGAGATCCGCCGGGGTGTGCTGCGCGACGCGCTGTACGAGAGGCCGGTGCGCGCTGAACGCAGCGCGGCGCATCGGCGCGACGACGATGAAAACGACGTTTGACGCCTGCTGCTCGATACCGGCTCGCGACGGCCGTACGGGAATTCGATAACACCGTTTGCCGGCTCATGGTTTTCACGGAGGAGCGCCGCGGTAAGGAGTTCGCGCCGAAGCCTGCGTCGTCAATCGTGAACAGACGACTTGAATAAAAACCGCGCATGACGCGCCAAGCGCCGCAGAGCTGCCATGATCGACATCTTCCTGATTGCCGCGAGCATTGAAAACGCGCAGCGCATCGTCATGCGGCTCGAACAGAGCGGCGTGCGTTATCGGCTGCACACCGCGTACGGTTCGGCCCGGCAACTGCCAATCCACGCGCGCATGCTCCGCACAGCCGACCTGCTGATCGTCGACGACGCCCATCTGAACGTCCGCGGACTTCGCGGCGTCGAGGAAGCGCTTGCCTGCGCGCCGACGCTCCATTGCATGCTGGTGACGCCGGCGCCGTCCAGCGCGCTGATCGGCGCGGCGCTGCGCATCGGCGTGCGGCAGGTGCTGTCGTGGCCGCTCGACGCGCAGGCCGTCGCCGATGCGCTCGCGCAGATCGAAGCGCGGCGTCGCGCGCCTCAGCGGCGTCGCGCGCGCGTGGTCACGCTGGCGTCGAGCAAGGGCGGCAGCGGCACCACGCTGATCGCGGTCAACCTCGCGTGCGCGCTCGCCGCGCAGCGTGAGCGGCGCGTGCTGCTGATCGACCTGAGCCAGCAATTCGCCGACGCGAGCCTGCTGATGGCAAATCGCCCGCCGCCGATGACGCTCGCCGATCTGTGCTCGCGCAATGAGCAACTCGACGCGGCGCTGTTCGACGCGTGCGCGATGCACGTGCGTCCGAACCTCGACCTGCTCGCCGGCGCCGGCGATCCGCTGAAGGCCGCCGAACTGCTGCCCGGCCAACTCGAGCGGATTCTGACGCTGGTGCGCCCGCGCTACGACGCGGTGCTGATCGACGTCGGCCCGAGCCTGAATCCGTTGACGATCCGCGCGCTCGCGCACAGCGACGCGATCTGCATGGTGGTGCGGCAGAACCCGCTGTACCTGCATGGCGCGCGCCGCATGCTCGATATCTTTCGCGAGCTGGGGCATCCGGCCAGCAAGGTGCGAGTCGTCGTCAATCAATACGACAAGGACGCGCAGATCAATCTGCCGATGTTCGAACGCACGCTCGGCGCGAGGGTCGCGCATCAACTGCCGCGCGACGATCAGCACGTCGACGACGCGCTGAGCCTCGGTGTGCCGCTCGTCGCGTGCGCGCGCGACAGCGGGCTTGCGCAAGGCATCGTCCTGCTCGCGAACATGCTGTGGCCGGCCGGTGCCGAGCGCCGCAAAAGCATGCTCGGCCGGCTGCTCGCGACGTGGCCGAATCTGCCGCCGCAATTGAAGCCGGGCATCTAGTCCGACGACGAGCGCTATCGCGCATACCGTAGTAAGGTGAGATACAGGGTCCTCCCCCGGCCTTTTTGAACAGGTAGAGCGGCGGCGTCAGAGTTTCGAAAGCCGCGAGCAGGCTCGCGCCGTCCGGTCATTCCAGCGAGAAAATCACGTGAGCGCAGCACCGTCCATGCAAAACGCGCAGGGTTTCAGCGACCTCGCGTCGATCCTGTCCAATCCGATTCTGAATACGGATTCGTACAAGGCATCGCACTTTCTGCAATATCCGCCCGATGCGACGGCAATGTTCTCGTATATCGAATCGCGCGGCGGACGTTACGAGCGCACGCTGTTTTTCGGCTTGCAGATGCTGCTGAAGGAATACCTGTGCCGGCCCGTCACCGGCGCGATGATCGACCAGGCGCGCGCGTTCTTCAGCGTGCACGGCGAGCCGTTCAACGAAGCGGGCTGGCGCTACGTCGTGCAGCAATACGGCGGCCATCTGCCGGTGCGGATTCGCGCGGTGCCCGAAGGCTCGGTCGTGCCGACGCACAACGTGCTGGTCACCGTCGAATGCGACGATCCCCACGTATTCTGGCTCGGGTCGTATCTGGAGACGATGCTGATGCGCGTGTGGTATCCGATCACGGTCGCGACGCAAAGCTGGCATCTGCGCCAGACGATCCGCGCAGCTCTGCTGAAAAGCAGCGACGATCTTTCGCAGTTGCCGTTCAAGCTGCACGATTTCGGTGCGCGTGGCGTGTCGAGCGCGGAGTCGGCGGCGATCGGCGGCGCGGCGCACCTCGTCAGCTTCATGGGCTCGGATACGGTGCTCGGGGTGGTTGCGGCGAATCACTACTACCACGACAGCATGGCCGCGTTCTCGGTGCCCGCGGCCGAGCACAGCACGATCACGGCGTGGGGCCGCGAGCGCGAAGTCGACGCGTATCGCAACATGATTGACCGCTTCGGCAAGCCGGGCGCGATCGTTTCGGTGGTGTCCGACTCTTACGACCTGTTCGCCGCGCTGAACGCATGGGGCGGCGAGCTGAAGCAGGCCGTGCTCGATTCCGGCGGCACGCTGGTGATTCGCCCGGACTCCGGCGATCCGTGCACGATCGTGCTGTACACGCTGCGCTCGCTCGAGGCGTCGTTCGGCTCGCAGACGAACAGCAAAGGGCGGCGCGTGCTCAACCACGTACGCGTGATCCAGGGTGACGAGGTGAACCCCGATTCGATCCCCGCGATTCTCGCCGCGATGGACGAGGCCGGCTTCGCCGCCGACAACATCGTGTTCGGCATGGGCGGCGCGCTGTTGCAGAAGATCAACCGCGATACGCAGCGCTTCGCGATGAAGTGCTCCGCGATCCGGCTCGGCGACACGTGGCACGATGTGTCGAAGGACCCGGTCACCGATCACGCCAAGCGCTCGAAGAAAGGCCGGCTCACTTTGCTGCGCCATCGCGCCAGCGGCGAGTACCGGACGGTCACGTTGCCGACCGTGTGGGACGAGCGCACGGTGGCGGGCGAGTGGGACGAAGTGCTCGAGACGGTGTTCGATACGGGCCGCTTGCTGGTCGATACGTCGTTGGCCGAGATTCGAGGCCGCGCGTATGCGGACGAAGTTTGATCAGCCATGCCTGACGATCCGTTGATGAACGACTGCATCGCCCATGCGTGTTTGCGTCCGGATCATCTATGGCGCGACCTTGGTCTCGCAGGCCGCGATGACGTGACGTGGATGTTCACGCGCTACTTCCCGACGCTGGTCGAGCGCAACATCGATAACCTGCGCTGGAAGAAATTCCTCGCATCGCAATGCGCGCTCCCGTTGGGTCTGGAGCCGGGACCCGCGCCGGGTTGCCCGGGCTGCAGGACTACGGGTACTGCTTTCCACGGCAGCCTTGAAGCGCGCCACTGAGGGGTCGGCGCGAAACCGTTCGTGTATGCTTGCGCGCACGGCCGACACCGCAAAAGCCGCTAAAAGCAGAGCCGCTCCGGCGACGAAGTCCACCAGGGCGCGTCCCGAAGTGCGCTTCAGAATGCGCATCCGTAGCGGCGATGCGGTTGCACTCGGGCCAGGCAAGGTCGATCTGCTCGAGGCGGTGCGCGACTATGGATCGATCTCGGCGGCGGGGCGGAGTCTCGATATGTCGTATCGGCGCGCGTGGCTGTTGATCGACAAGCTGAATCGCTCGCTGAAGTCGCCGGCCACGCAATCGGAGCAGGGCGGTCAGAGCGGCGGCGGCTGCACGCTGACGCCGGTCGGCGAAACCATCATCCGGCTGTATCGTGACGTCGAGGAAGAGGCGCGGCGAAGCTGCGCGAAGCAGATCGCCGAACTGGCGAAACTGATCCGCTCGTGAAGGCCACGATCGCGTCGGCGCTATCGGTGCGCTCAGCCGTGCCGCAAACAGAACACCGAAGGCGGCGGATGGCGAAGCTGCGCGACGTGCTCGGGATGCAGCCGCGCGATCAACTCGACGAAACTCGCGACGCTCGCAGATCCGCTTCAGCGTATTCATCGAACCGTGATCGATGCAATCGACTGGAAACACGACGATATCCGCGCCCGGTAGCGCGGCGACCAGCAGCCCCTTGCGATCCTCGACACCGCCGTCGTGCGCGACCCTTGAGCGCGGCATCGGAGCCGGGCCGGCCACCCACGGATACTGCTGATCGCGCTCGGCAATCTGCTGACCGCGCTCGCGGCCGGCGGCGCGCGCTACGTGTGGGTTCTTCGCCGCGGGTTTTGCGGCGGCGCTGGGAGTGGCGGCGCTCGTCGCGGCGTCGGTGGCGGCGGTGGTGTGGGGGCTCGCCGGGCGGGCGGAGGTGGCGCGTTTCCAGGCGGCGGTATCGGAAGGGGAAAGCCGTCGTCGGCTCGCGCCGGTCCCCCATTCGCGCCGTTTTCCTATATCGTGTGCGCCAGGTCCGCCGCCTACCGCGCGCGGGCTGTCTTTTCGGAGCGCGGCGCGCCTCTGCGCGCGCATGACACGTGATGCGCTCCCGCAATACACCACACGACATCAATGAGCCATCCGAACACCGAGCTGATCGAACGCTTCTACACCGCCTTCCAGCAACGCGACGCCGAGACCATGGTCGCCTGTTATGCCGACGACGCCGTCTTCAGCGACCCCGCCTTCGGCGAACTGGTCGACGACGAAGTGCGCGACATGTGGCGCATGCTCGTCAAGCACGCGCAGGACTTCACGCTGACCTTCAGCGACATCGAGGCCGACGACCGTACCGGCCGCGCGCAGTGGGTGGCGCGCTACCGTTTCGTCCAGACCGGGCGCGACGTCGTCAACCGGATCGAAGCGCGTTTCGTGTTCCGCGACGGGCTCATCGTCGAGCATCGCGACCGCTTCGATCTGTGGCTGTGGATGCGCCAGGCGATGGGCATGCGCGGCACGCTGCTCGGCTGGTCGCCGTTCGTGCAGCGGATGCTCAGGCAGCAGGCGCGCCGGGGGCTGCTGCACTATCGCGGGCAATTGAATCGCGAGCGCGGCTAGCCGCGTGCGTGCGGCGCGCGCATCGCGCTTGCTATGATCGAAGCACGCGCGCGCCCGCACTCCTTGCCGGGCCGCCGCACAGGAAACGCTATGCGAGTCGTCGATGCCGCCTGGCAAGAATGGCTGAGCAGCAATGTCGCGCGCGGCTGCACGCCGGGCTCGATGATCGACGCGATGGTGCAGGCCGGCTTTGCCGACGGCGAGGCCCGCGTCGCGGTCCACCATGCGTTCGACCGGCGCGCGTGCCGCCCCGCGGCGCCCGCCACACTCGCCGATCCCGCCACCAATCCTTATCGCTACGACGCTGCGCCGGTTGCACGCGGCAACCTGATCCGCGCCGCTGACCGCGAGGTACGCGTGTTACTCCGCTGCGAGCGCCCGCAGCTGGTCGTGTTCGCCGACGTGCTGTCGGCCGTGGAATGCGCGGAGCTGATCGAACGCTCGCGGCATCGGTTGAAACGCTCGACGACGGTCAATCCACTCACCGGCCACGAAGACGTGATCCGCAGCCGGACCAGCGAAGGCGTGTGGTATCGGCGCGGCGAGGACCGGTTGATCGCGCGAATCGAACAACGCATCGCGAGCCTGACGAACTGGCCGCTCGAAAACGGGGAAGGCCTGCAGGTGCTTCATTACGGCACGAGCGGCGAGTACAGCCCGCATTTCGACTTCTTCGCGCCCGATCAGCCCGGCAGCGCGGTGCACACCGCGCAGGGCGGCCAACGCGTCGCGACACTGATTATCTATCTGAACGACGTCGCCGACGGCGGAGAGACGGTGTTCCCCTCAGCAGGCCTGTCGGTCGCGGCGCGGGCGGGCGGCGCGGTGTATTTCCGCTACATGAATGGTGAGCGTCAGCTCGACCCGTCGACGCTGCACGGCGGCGCGCCGGTGCTGGCCGGCGACAAATGGATCATGACGAAGTGGATGCGCGAGCGCGCGTATGGCTGACGCGGCGCCTATTCGGCCGCTTTATAAACATCCGGCCGATGCAGCTCCATATACCGCTCGGGGTTCGCGAGCGACGTGAACCCATGCGGCGCATAGACGTGATGCGCGTCGGTCGTGACTAGCACGACTCTGCGCAGACTGGCGAGCGACGGGCTCGCAAAGATATGTTTCATCAACGCCGACGCATAGCCGTGGCCGCGATGCGCCGGCAGCACGAACACGTCGCACAGGTAAGCGAAGGTCGCCTCGTCGGTGATCAGACGTCCGAACGCGATCTGCTCGCCGTCGACAAATCCGCCGAAGCACAGCGAACCGGCGACGGCCCGCTCGAAGGTCGCGCGCGGCATGCCCTTGGCCCACGGCGTTTCCTGCGACAGGAACGCGTAGACCATGTCGAGGTCGAGATCGGCGATGCGGCTGGATATCTTCAGTTCGCTGGCTTGCATGGGGTGTCTCCTGTTTCGCGTAGCGGCAGCGTGTGCCCTTAGCCCTTCGCGGTAGTCTCGCCACCGCGCGAACCCCCGCCAATGCTCTGGCCGGCATTGCGCGCGAGCCCCATATAACCGATCACCGACAGCAGCGTCAGCACGCCGGCGAACAGGAACGCGAGGCGGAAATCGTCGAGCGTGAACACGTGGCCGGTCGTCTCGCCGTTGAACAGCGCCGCGACGCGCAGCGACACCGCGCCGAACGCGATGCCCAGACCGATCGTCATTTGCATGGCCGCGCTCCATAGCGTGCTCGCCGCACTCATCTGCGTCTGCTGGATATCGGCGTAGGCGAGCGTCGCCAGCGTCGAGAACTGCATCGAGCGCGTGACGCCGTACACGAACACCACGATCAGCACCAACACCAGCGGTACGTCCGGCGTCAGCAGTCCGCACAAGGTGATGAAAATGCCCGCCACGACGACGTCGACGATCGCCACCGTCCGGAAGCCGTAGCGCTGCAGGATGCGCGTGGTCAGCGCCTTCATGCCGAGGTTGCCGACCGCGCTCGCGAGCAGCAGCAGACCCGAGCGGAACGCCGACAGCCCGAAGCCGACCTGGAACAGCAGCGGCATCAGATAGGGCACCGCGCCGATGCCGATGCGCGTGAACGAACCGGTGATGACCGTCACCGAGAACGTCGGCACCTTCAGCGTCGACACGTCGACGAGCGGATGCGGATGACGCTTCGCGTGCAGGAACGCGCTCGCGCCGACCAGCAGACCGCCCGCCACGACTGCGATCGCGAGCCACGCATTGGTGGCCGGCTGGCTCGCGAGCTCCGCACCGTACAGGATCGCGGTCAGCGCGACGCCGCTCAGCAGCAGGCCGACGACGTCGAGCGGCTTGCGTTCGGAGCCGCGCAGGTTCGGCACGATGGCGAGCGCGACGGCGATCGCCGCGAGGCCGAACGGCACGTTCAGCAGGAAGATCCAGCGCCACGACGCGTAGGTCGTGATGAAGCCGCCGATCGGCGGGCCGACCACCGGTGCCGCGATGGCCGGCCAGGTGATCGTCGAGATCGCCTGCATCATGCGGGCTTTCTCGGTGCTGCGGACCACGATCAGACGGCCGACCGGCACCATCATCGCGCCGCCGATGCCTTGCAGCAGCCGCGCGGCCGTGAACTCGGGCACGTTCTGCGACAGCCCGCACAGCACCGACGCGACCGTGAACACGCCGATCGCGCTGACGAACACGGTGCGCGCGCCGCAGCGGTCGGCGACCCAGCCGCTCGCGGGGATGAAGATCGCGAGCGCGAGCATGTAGGCGGTCATGCCGAGGCTCAGGCTGTTCGGGCCGACGCCGAACGAACGCGCCATCTGCGGCAGCGCCGTGGCGATCACCGTGGTGTCGAGGTACTCCATGAAGAAGGTGGCCGCGACGATGTAAGGCAGCCAGCCGACGTGCGCGGTGCGGGTGCCGCTGCTGCTCATCGCGCGAGCTCCCGCGGCGCGCTGAGGCGCGCGCAAAGACCATTGACGGGCCGGCGCGCGGCGCGCGAAGCGTGTGACTTCATGGTGCTTGAGATGACCTTTCGTGTGCGTTTTTATGCTTCGGGCTGGCGGGAACATCAGCTTGGCTGAGTTTCAGCCCCGCTTTCCAGCCCTGAATCCTAACGCAAGAAAGGTCCCCTTTCATGCAGGCGTGCAGCGCGCCGCCGCGCCGCCGCCGTTGCGTCAGTCCTTCGCCGCGTACTCCTTGTCCAGCCGGTCATACAGCGGCTTGTTGACGAGCCGCTGGCGCTCGCTGAACGGCGCGACGATCGTCGCGTCCTCGTCGAGGCGGCCATTGCTTTGCAGCGTGCCGAGCGCGCGCTGCATGCCGAGCACCGCGCCCTGCAGCGCCGCGTTCGCGTACAGCACGATGCCGTAGCCGAGCTTCGCGAGCGCGTCGCGCGACTGCACCGGCGTCTTGCCGCCGATCACGATGTTGATCAGCTGCGGCACGTCGAATAACCCCGGCAGACGCTCGATGTCGGCGAGCGATTCGGTTGCCTCGATGAACAGGATGTCGGCGCCCGCCTCGATGAAGCGATGACCGCGTTCGATCGCGTCCTCGATGCCGTGGACCGCGGCCGCATCGGTGCGCGCCATGATCTGCAGGTTCGCGTCCTCGCGCGCGTCGACGGCCGCGCGGATCTTGCCGACCATCTCGCTCGTCGCGACGACTTCCTTACCCGAGAAGTGGCCGCATTTCTTCGGCATCACCTGGTCTTCGAACTGGATCACGTCGGCGCCGCTGCGCTCGAGCACGCGCACGGTCTGGCGCACGTTCAGCGCGTTGCCGAAGCCGGTGTCGGCATCGACGATCAGCGGCAGCGCGACCGCGTCGCGGATGCGCGCGGTGTGCTCGGCGACTTCGGCAAGGCCGATGAAGCCGAGATCGGGCAGACCGAGCGACATGTTGGTGACGCCCGCGCCGGTGATGTAGACCGCCTCGAAGCCGGCGTCCTCGATCACGCGCGCGCTCATCGCGTTGAACGCGCCGGGCACGAGGAGGCCCTGACGCTGATTGACCTTGGCGCGGAACGCGGCGCGGCGGGTGGCGGAAGTGGTGGTCATGATGCGGGTCTCCAGAAGGGAAATCGGTAGTGGAACGCGGGTGACATTCTGCAGGAAACGTGCCATTGGCCGATGTTCCGCGCGTTGTGCCGATGGAACAAGGGTTTGCGCGCTGCGGGCTCGGCTCGGAGGTTCGTGGCAAAATCGGTGGAACGTTTCATGAAACGTTTCGCGGAACGTTTCAATCAAGGAGAACACGGTGTCCACGTTTAGCCCATTCGTCGCGAACCCGAGTCCCGCCGTCGATGTCGGGCGCCCCGGCGTCGCACTCGTCAGTATCAGCCGACTGCAATCGCTTTGCGAGGCGGTAGCGCCGCGCTATGCCGGCCGCGCGAAATTCTTCACGGTGCGGGAGGGCTATGGCGCTGCCGTCGCCGCGTTGCAGGCATACGTGGACGCAGGTTCCGTCGATGTCGTACTGTCCGCCGGCTCGAACGGCGCGTATCTGCGCGAAAATCTCAGCGTGCCGGTCGTGATGGTCAAGGTGAATGGCTTCGACGTGTTGAGCGCGATCACGCGCGCCACCGCCACGTGGCCGCAGGCGCGCATCGGGCTGGTGCTGCATGAAGCGATCGCGCAGGAACTGGCCGACCTGAGCCCGCTGCTGAACGTCGATTTGCGGCAGCGCGCGTACCGGTCGATCGACGAAGTGCGGCACGCGGTCGATGAACTCGCCGCGCAGGGCTGCCGCGTGGTGGTCGGCGCGGGCATGGCCTGCGATCTGGCGCAGCAGGCCGGCATGGAAAGCGTGTTCCTGTACTCGCTCGCCGCGGTCGAGGAAGCGTTCGAGCGCTCGGTCGAACTGGCGCGCGTGAGCCGCCAGAAGGAATCGAAGCGGGTGCGCCTGAATACGATCGTCGCGCACCTGCGCGACGGCGTCGCCGCGTTCGACGAAGCCGGCCAGCTCGAAGCCGTCAACCCGGCGATGCTCGACCTGCTCGGTTTAGGCCCGGCGCAGGAGGCGCCGAAGGACGACGAGGACACCCCCGCGCGGGTCGGACGCGCGCTCGCGCCGCTGTTGCGCGAGACGCGGGTCGCCGATGAGCCGGTCGACGAACGCATCGAGCAGATCGGGGGGCGCGCGCTGATCGTCAACTGTGTGCCGATCGTCGAGCAGGGCGAGCGGGCAGGTTTTGTCGTGACCGCGCAGGACGCGCTGGTTGCGCAGCGGATCGACCGTTCGCTGCGCACCAGCCAGCGCCCACGGCATCTGGTCGCGCGGCATCGGCTCGACGATCTGATCGGCGAGTCGGTGGCGCTCGAACGCGTGCGCCGGCTCGCGCGCGCCGGCGCCGCGCACGACGCGACCGTGCTGCTGAGCGGCGAAAGCGGCACCGGCAAGGAACTGGTCGCGCAGGGCATCCATAACGCGAGCCGGCGGCGCGGCAATCCGTTCGTCGCGTTCAACTGCGCGGCGCTGCCCGAGGGGCTGATCGAAAGCGAGCTGTTCGGGCACGAGGAAGGGGCGTTCACGGGCGCGCGGCGCGGCGGCAAGCCGGGACTATTTGAAATCGCGCACACCGGCACCATCTTTCTCGATGAAATCGGCGAAATGCCGGCCGCGCTGCAAAGCCGGCTCTTACGCGTGCTGCAGGAACGCGAGGTGATGAAGCTCGGCGCGGGCCGCGCGACCCCGGTCGACGTGCGTGTGATCGCCGCGACGCACCGCGATCTGCACGCGCTCGTCGAGCAGGGCGCGTTTCGCGCGGATCTGTATTTCAGATTAAATCTGCTTCAGATAAAATTGCCGCCGCTGCGCGAACGCCGCGCCGACATCGCGCCGCTGGCGCGGCATCTGCTGGAGCGCGGCGCGCTGCAATACGGCTTGTCGGCGGCGGCGCTCGAGCGGGTGCTCGCGTTTCTCGACCCGCTTTTCGCGAATTACGCGTGGCCCGGCAACGTCCGCGAACTGGAAAATCTGCTGGCGCGCGCGGCAATTTATATCGGCGACGTGACCGGCGAGTTGTCCGGGAACTCGACCGCCGACGCCTTGCCAGACTGGTTGGCGGTATTTCCCGAGTTCAGCCGGATCAGGCCGGCTGGGGACGAGCGAATCACGGAAGCGTCTCAGGACGCTGGCCCTGGCAACACGGCGCCCCGCGCCAGCCCCACCCGCGAGGATGCGCTGCGTGCCCTGGAACAATCCGGCGGCAATCGCGCCGCCGCCAGCCGCGCGCTCGGCATCGGCCGAACCACGCTGTGGCGGCTTCTGAAGGGCTGAATCGCCCGGCCATTCGACCGATAGTCTGAACCGCCAAAATTAATAGGGATGGACTATCGAAGTCATTAATACAATCCACTTTACCTATTAAGTGTAGTCTGACATACTGGCTCTACTTTCCAACCACCCTCCAAAGAGGATTCAGCAAATGCCGATCATCAACAGTCAAGTCAAACCGTTCAAAGCACAGGCTTACCACAACGGCGATTTCAAGACCGTCACTGAAGAAGACCTGAAGGGCGAGTGGTCGGTTTTCGTGTTCTACCCGGCAGACTTCACCTTCGTGTGCCCGACCGAACTGGGCGACCTGGCCGATCGTTACGAAGAGTTCAAGAAGATTGGCGTTGAAATCTACAGCGTGTCGACCGATACGCACTTCACGCACAAGGCCTGGCACGACACGTCGGACACGATCCAGAAGATCAAGTACCCGATGCTGGCTGACCCGACGCTCGCTATCTCGCGCAACTTCGACGTGCTGATCGAAGAAGAAGGCCTCGCGCTGCGCGGCACGTTCGTGATCAACCCGGAAGGCGAGATCAAGCTGTGCGAAATCCACGACAACGGCATCGGCCGTGACGCTGGCGAACTGCTGCGCAAGGTTCAGGCTGCGCAATACATCGCGGCTCACCCGGGTGAAGTGTGCCCCGCCAAGTGGACGCCGGGCGCAGAAACGCTGACCCCGTCGCTCGACCTGGTCGGCAAGATCTAAGGTCCGCGCAGCTCACGCTGCACTCGCAGTCTGCATCTGCCGGGATCTTCCCGGCGCATCACCGCGCGAATCGCATGCTACGGCGTTTCGCGCGTTCCCCGGGCCCAGCATGTCCTATCCGGATGTGTGCGGCGCCGGGACACCAACACCCCTCGTCACGGAATCGCAACGCCATGCTTGACGCCAATCTCAAGACTCAACTGAAGTCGTACCTCGAAAAAGTTAGCAGGCCTATCGAGCTCGTCGCATCGGTCGACGACAGCGCGAAGTCGCAGGAGCTGCTGGCCCTGCTGAACGACATCGCGACTCTGTCGGAGCGCGTGACGGTGATCGAGCGTCGCGGTGACGATGAGCGCAAGCCGTCGTTTTCGATCGGCGAAGCGGGCAAGGAAGCGGGCATTCGTTTCGCCGGCATTCCGATGGGTCATGAATTCACGTCGCTCGTCCTCGCACTGCTGCAGGTCGGCGGCCATCCAGTCAAACTCGACGATGCGGTGATCGAACAGATCCGCAGCCTCGACGGCGACTATCAATTCGAAACGTATTTCTCGCTGTCGTGCCAGAACTGCCCGGAAGTCGTGCAGGCGCTGAACGTGATGGCACTGATCAATCCGCGCATCCGTCACGTCGCGATCGACGGCGCGCTGTTCCAGAACGAAGTCGAAGCGCGCCAGGTCATGGCGGTACCGACGATGTTCCTGAACGGCGAAACCTTCGGCCAGGGCCGCAGCGGCGTGAAGGAAATCCTCGCGAAGCTCGACACCAACGCCGGTGCGCGCGCCGCGAAGGAACTGGCAAAGAAGCCGGTGTTCGATACGCTGATCGTCGGCGGCGGCCCTGCGGGCGCTGCGGCGGCGATCTACTCGGCGCGCAAGGGCATCGCGACTGGCGTCGTGGCGGAGCGTTTCGGCGGCCAGGTGCTCGATACGCTGGCGATCGAAAACTTCGTGTCGGTGACCGAAACCGAAGGCCCGAAGTTCGCGACCGCGCTCGAACAGCACGTGAAGGCCTATGACGTCGACATCATGGACGTGCAGCGTGCCGAAGCGCTGATTCCGGGGCGCATCAACGAAGTGCGTCTCGCGAACGGCGCGGTGCTGAAGGCGAAGACGATCATCCTCGCAACCGGCGCACGCTGGCGCGAAATCAACGTGCCGGGCGAGCGCGAGTACCGCAATCACGGCGTCGCCTACTGCCCGCACTGCGATGGCCCGCTGTTCAAGGGCAAGCGCGTCGCGGTGATCGGCGGCGGCAACTCGGGCGTCGAAGCGGCGATCGACCTCGCGGGTCTCGTGCGCGAAGTGACGCTGCTCGAATTCGGCGCGACGCTGCGGGCCGACGAAGTGCTGCAACGCAAGCTGCGCAGCCTGCCGAACGTGAAGATCGTCACCCAGGCGCAGACCACGGAAATCACCGGCGACGGCAAGAAGGTCGACGGTCTGGTCTATAAGGACCTCGCTTCGGGCGACGTGAAGAAGGTCGAACTCGAAGGCGTGTTCGTGCAGATCGGTCTCGTGCCGAACACCGAATGGCTGAAGGGCACGGTCGAACTGTCGAAGCACGGCGAGATCGTCGTCGATGCGCGCGGCGCGACGTCGGTGCCGGGCGTGTTCGCCGCCGGCGACGTGACCACGGTGCCGTTCAAGCAGATCGTGATCGCGGTAGGCGAAGGCGCGAAGGCATCGCTGTCCGCGTTCGATCACCTGATCCGCCACAGCGAAGAAGTCGCGGCGGTCAGCGAAGCGGAAGCCGAAGCAGCAGTTTGATCCGGTAGATCAGAGACGCAAACGGCGGCCCGCGGGCCGCCGTTTCAGTTTGCGCACGAAAAAAGGCCCGCGGCATGCGGGCCTTTTTCGTTAAAGCGCGGCAATCGGTATCAACGACGGTCGAACGAATACTTGCCGGGGCCGGTCACGCACAACAACAGCAAGCCGCCGATGATGCCGATGTTCTTGTAGAAATGGATCATGTTGTCGTATTGCATCGCGCCCGTCATATTCCAGTAGTGGTGGCCGATGATCGCGGTGCCGAGCGTATACAGCGCAAGCAGCAGCGCCAGCGGTCGCGTGAAGAAACCCACTAGCAGCGCGACGCCCACGACCAGTTCCATCACCACCGCGATAACGGCGGACAACTCCGGCACAGGCGCGCCGGTCGACGTCATATAGGCGACGGTGCCGGAAAAGCCGGTCAGCTTCGACCAGCCGAACATCACGAACAGCACCATCAGCAGGATTCGGGCGACGAGAACCACAGCGTCTTTCTGGTTTTCAAACAGCGTATAGCGCATGATTTTTCCCGTTAGGGTAGAGAGTTGAAGCTCGCTGGACCTTGTCGTCCAACGAGCCAGATCAAGATTGAGTCATTAGCGGCGCAAGCGGAGCGCTTATGCCCACAACGCCGAGGTCTCGATGTTGCGCAGGTCGAACACGAGCACTTCCGCGTCGCGGCCCTGCGTGAACGTCAGCGCTTCTTCGCCACGCACCCGTGCGCCATCACCCTCGCCAAGCTCGACGCCATTCACCGTGACGCTGCCGCGCGCCACATGAACATACGCATAACGGTCCTTCGCGAGTTCGAGCCGCGCGGTTTCGTCGCCGTTGAAAAGACCCGCATACACACGTGCGTCCTGTTGCAACTGCAGCGAACCGTCCGCACCATCCGGCGACAGCACCAGCCGCAGCACGCCGCGCTTGTCGGCCGCGCCGAAATGCTGTTGCTGATAGCGCGGCTGCGTGCCTTGCTGCGCCGGTGCGATCCAGATCTGCAGGAAGTGCACCGGCTCGCTCTTCGAATGGTTGTATTCGCTGTGCGCCACGCCGGTGCCTGCGCTCATCAACTGGATGTCGCCCGGCACGATCACCGAGCCCGTGCCCATCGTGTCCTTGTGTTCGAGCGCGCCTTCGAGCACGTACGAAAAGATCTCCATGTCGCGATGCGGATGCTTGCCGAAGCCTTGCGCCGGTGCCACACGGTCGTCGTTGATCACGAGCAGGTCGGAGAAGCCGTTCTGCTTCGGATCATGATAGTGCGCGAATGAAAACGTATGGCGCGAGCTGAGCCAGCCGTGTTCCGCGCGGCCACGTTGGTTGGCGTGTCTGATTTCGAGCATGCTGTTTTCTCCTTGAGTTTTGTCGTGTGATCCGGGCCAGATGTTTGGCTGCGATCGATGAATGACAGTGTAGGTCAATCCAGATCGTTATAATCATGGTAAAACCGGAAACACTGTCGCATTGGAGTGGACAATAAGATGCAGCTCGATGACATGCGGATCTTCGTCGCGACCGTCGACGCCCACAATTTCACCGCCGCGGCAAACCGGCTGTCGCTGTCGAAACAGTTCGTGAGCCGCCGTGTGATGGCGCTCGAAGAGGCGCTCGGCGTGCAACTGCTGATTCGCAATACGCGCAAGCTGGCGGTGACCGATCTGGGCCAGGAGTTCTACGAGCGGGCCAAGCGCATCCTCGGCGAGGTCGAGGACGCCGAGCAGGCGATGTCGCTGCGCCGTGCCGGGCCGCGCGGGCTGCTACGCGTGAGCGCGCCGATGTCGTTCGGCATGACGCATCTGTCGCCGCTCGTCGCCGCGTTTCTGCGCGAGCATCGCGACGTGCGCTTCGATATGGAACTGAGCGACCGCGCTGTCGACGTGGTCGGCGAGGGCTTCGACATGGCGATCCGCATCGGCACGCTGGCGGATTCGTCGCTGATCGCGCAGAAGCTGATCGA
Organism: Paraburkholderia sp. JPY465; assembly: GCF_050436725.1. Classification (NCBI taxonomy): domain Bacteria; kingdom Pseudomonadati; phylum Pseudomonadota; class Betaproteobacteria; order Burkholderiales; family Burkholderiaceae; genus Paraburkholderia; species Paraburkholderia sp. JPY465. The sequence continues at coordinate 230,502 of NZ_JBNDMT010000002.1, read as the reverse complement.
CGTGAGGATGATCGCGTGCTGCAGCCCCGGTTATTTGCGGCGGCGTGGCAGCCCGGCCGTGCCGGCAGATCTCGCGAATCACGATTGTCTGCTGTACGGCCATGGCGGCGCGGTGAGCTGGGAGTTTCGCGTCGACGGCGCGGCGAAGAGCGTCGAGGTGCGCGGGCCGTTGCGGGCCAATAACGGCGAGCTGATTCGCGATTCGGCCGTCGCGGGACTGGGAATCGTCCGGCTGCCCGATTTCATCATCGCCGATGCGCTCGCCAGCGGACAGCTCGTGCCCGTGCTAGAAGCATTCCTGCCGTCGGCGACGGGCGTCTATGCGGTGTATCCGCAGCATCGGCAAAGCTCGGTCACGATCCGGGCATTCGTCGAGTTTCTGCGCACGCATCTGAGGAAAAAGCTCGCGGCCGAACCGCGGACGCCCGTCGGCTAAATCTTCTAAACCCCATCAACCGTCGCGGAAGATGAAGCTGTACGCGCTCAACGCCGGCACGCCGCCCAGGTGCGCATACAGCACGCGCGAGCCGGCCGGAAATTCGCCGTTACGGACCTTGTCGATCATGCCGTGCATCGATTTTCCCTCGTACACCGGATCGGTCAGCATGCCTTCGAGCCGCGCGCACAATCGGATCGCCTCGAGCGTGCCGTCGTTGGGCAGACCGTATTCCGGGCCGCCGTAGCGCTCGTCGAGCACGATGTCCTTCGCGGTGATGTCGCGGCCCAGCTCGACGCTCTCGGCGGTCCGCTTCGCGATGCGCGTGATCTGCTCGCGCGTCTGCGCCGGTTTCGCCGAGGCGTCGATGCCAATTACCCGCTCGGCGCGGCCGTCGGCGGCGAAACCGACCACCATGCCCGCCTGGGTGCTGCCCGTCACCGAGCACACGACGATGTAGTCGAATTTGAAACCCAATTCGGCTTCCTGCTGGCGAACCTCTTCGGCGAAGCCGACGAAGCCGAGCGCGCCCAGCGGATGATCCGAGCAGCCGGCCGGAATCGCGTACGGCTTGCCGCCGGCGGCGCGCACACTGTCGAGCGCGTCTTCCCAGCTCTTGCGAAAGCCGATGTCGAAGCCGTCCGGCACGAGCCGCACGTCGGCGCCCATCATGCGCGACATCTGGATGTTGCCGACACGGTCGTAGACCGCATCCGAGTAGTTGACCCAGTTCTCCTGCACGAGCACGCACTTCAGACCCAGATGCGCGGCAACCGCCGCGACCTGGCGCGTCTGGTTCGACTGGATGCCGCCGATCGATACCAGCGTGTCGCAGCCTTGGGCGAGTGCGTCGGGGATCAGATATTCGAGCTTGCGGGTCTTGTTGCCGCCGAACGCGAGGCCGCTATTGCAGTCTTCGCGCTTGGCATAGAGCTTGACCTTGTCGCCGAGATGCTCGCTCAGACGGTTGAGCGGCTGGATCGGCGTCGGCCCGAAGGTGAGCGAATAGCGGGGGAATCGTTGCAGGTTCATCGGGGCTCCGTGGTGGGTGATTTCCGAGAGTTCATGTTAGAAAAAACCGTCGGAAATGAGCTTGCGAAAAAAATCGGCCAGACCTATTTTTAAAAATCAGCGAATCTCCGCTTCCTCACAAAACTTCGTAAAGATGGCCACTAGCGCAACAAAAGTTCGTGCTGGATCGAAACCTTCCGATCGGCAACACGCGCTCGATCGCATCGATCGCGCGATCCTGCGGCAGTTGCAGACCGACGCGTCCATTTCGAACGTGGCGCTCGCGGCGAAAGTGAAGCTGAGCGCGCCGGCGTGTTTGCGGCGCGTCGAGCGCTTGAAGGAATCGGGGCTGATTCGAGGCGTGGTCGCGCTGCTCGACCCCAAGGCGGCGGGCGCGGGCATGCTGGTGATCATCGGCGTGGTGCTCGATCGCTCGACGCCAGAGTCGTTCGCCGAATTCGAAAAGGCCGCGCAGAAGGTGGCCGGCTGCATGGAGTGCCACGTGGTGACCGGCGAGTTCGACTATTTCATGGTGATCCGCACGCACGACAGCGACAGCTTCAATCGCCTGCACGCGGAGCAGTTGCTGTATCTGCCCGGCGTGCGGCAGATCCGCTCGTTCATGGTGCCGAAGGAAATCCTCTCGACCACGAAATTTCCGCTGTAATCCGCTCGGTCACCACGCCGCGCAGCCGGCCGCAAAAACGCGCATGCTGTCATAAACGCCGCGCCCGCGCGACCAAGCTTCGGCGCACCCGCGTGCGGCCTGGCAGCACGGTGGCAAGGCGGGCGCGCGTCGGCACTTTTTCGGAGCGACCACCATGACTGGCAACAGACCGCAATCCCTTACATCGCTCGGCGGCAACTCGAAACGCTCACGTGCGGCCGCGTTGTCGTTGCTGCTCGGCGCCGCCGCCTTTGCGTCGCCGCTCGCGCAGCGCGTCGCGTTCCCGGCCGAGAACGCCGTCGTGATCGCACCGCCCGCGCTCGACGAACCGCTCCCGGCCAGCACCGCGCACGAGGAAACCGCGGTGCTCGCGGGTGGCTGCTTCTGGGGCGTCCAGGGCGTGTTCCAGCACGTGCGTGGTGTGACGAGGGCGGTGTCCGGCTACTCGGGCGGCTCACGCGACACCGCGCAGTACGAGACCGTCAGCGGCGGCGACACCGGGCACGCCGAATCGGTGCAGGTCACCTTCGACCCCGGCAAGGTCACCTACGGCCAGTTGCTGCAGGTGTATTTCTCGGTGGTTCAGGACCCGACCGAGCTGAATCGTCAGGGGCCCGACAGCGGCACGCAATACCGCTCCGCGATCTTTCCGCTGAACGATGCGCAGCGGCGCGTCGCGCAAAGCTACATCGCGCAGCTCGACAAGTCGCACGTGTTCCCCGCGCCGATCGTCACGAAGACGGAGCCGTACAAAGGCTTCTATCCGGCCGAGTCGTATCACCAGAACTATCTGACCTTGCATCCCGATTCGGCCTATATCGTGTTCAATGACATGCCGAAAATCGCCAACCTGAAGCGCCTGTTCCCCAGCCTGTATCGCGACAAGCCGGTGCTCGTTCAAGCAGGGCAATGACCCGGCCGAACGGTTGCGCCGCGCTCGTCATCAATCTTCCACAGACTTGGCGCATATCTTGCGAAGCCATGTTCCGTGGGCCATTGTCCGGGTCAGCGCGGCGCGCAAGGATCATGCGCAGTGGCCACACGACCGCGTGGGTCACGCGGGCTCGCCACGCCTCGTGCGCATCGCGCCGCCCGCGTCATCGATTGGAAAAATTACACGCCGTAAGTAGCGGTGCGGCGGTCGTCCGTGCTTTTTGGGTCCGCGCTGGACCCCGGGCGAAAACCTAACCTCATCGCGACGAGCGGATCGGAGGCTTCCGGTGGTGAACAGCCGCAGAAAGAAGCGGGGCGCCTCGCCCCGCCATAAACAAACCGGCATCGCGGCGAGCTTCTTCGTCGCCGCGACCTTGAGTGCGATGGCCTGCGGGCCGGGTGTGGCCTTCGCGCAGACGCCGTCGCCGCTCGGCGAATGGCAATACTCGGTGGGCGTTCCGCTGCAGAAGATGTGGCAGCCGAACATTCCCGACTGGCAACTGCGCTTCGGCGTGGCTACGTCGTTCCAGCCGCGCTTCGAGGGATCGGACCGCTATCACCTGGTGGCCGGTCCGAGCATCGACGTGCGTTACAAGGATCTGCTCTTTCTGTCGAGCGGCGAAGGCTTCGGCGTGAATTTCGCGCAGGGCGAGAACTGGCGCATGAGTCTCGCCGCAGTCTACGATCTCGGCCGGCGCGCCCAGGACGATCCGCAGGAACTCAACGGGCTCGGCAACATCAACCCGGCGGTGGGTCTGAAGCTCTCGGGCGAGTACGTCATTTCGAAGGATTTTCCGCTCGTGCTGCGCGCCGATATCCGCCGCTATTTCGGCGGATCGAACGGCTGGATCGGCGATCTCGGTGCCTATATGCCGATGCCCGGCAGCACCAGGCAGTTCTTCTGGTTCGCCGGCCCGAACGTGGTGCTCGCGGACTCCAAGTACATGAACAGCTGGTTCGGCGTCAATCAGGAGCAGGCCGCTCACTCGCAGTATCCGCAGTATCACGCGAGCGCGGGCTTCAAGTCGGTGGGTTTCGGTGTCAGCGCGATCTGGCTGTTCAGCAAGCACTGGTTCGCGACCGCCGACGGCGCGTTCGAGCAGCTCGTCGGCAGCGCGGGCAACAGTCCGATCACGCGCAGCCGCGCGACGGGCGTCGCCGACGTATCGATCAACTACCGGTTCTGATCTTGCGCCGCCGCGCCGCCATTGCGCTGCGACTTCGTAGGTATGGCCCTTGCTGACTCCGTAATCGCGCGCCGCGACGCCTTCGTCGCCGCGCGCCCGAACACAAGGAGTCGATTCCCATGGCAGGTAAAGCGAATACCCAGAAGCCCGCGGCCCACGCAAACGGGGCGGCGCAGTCGAACGACGCGAAATCGAACGATCTCGAACGCAATCGCGTGAAGCCGCAAGGCGAGGCGCTGCGAACCAATCAGGGCGTCAAGATCGCCGACAACCAGAACACGTTGCGCGCGGGGCCACGCGGTCCGTCGCTGCTTGAAGACTTCATCATGCGCGAGAAGATCACGCATTTCGATCACGAGCGCATTCCAGAGCGGATCGTACACGCGCGCGGCTCGGCCGCGCATGGCGTCTTCAAGGTCTACGAATCGATGCGCGAGTACACCAAGGCCGCGTTTCTGCAGGACCCGGCCGCCGAAACGCCGGTCTATGTGCGTTTCTCGACCGTGCAAGGACCGCGCGGCTCGGCCGACACGGTGCGCGACGTGCGCGGCTTCGCGACGAAGTTCTACACGCAGGAAGGCAATTTCGATCTGGTCGGCAACAACATGCCGGTGTTCTTCATCCAGGACGCGATCAAGTTTCCCGATTTCGTGCACGCGGTGAAGCCGGAAGCACCGAACGAAATGCCGACCGGCGGCTCCGCGCACGACACCTTCTGGGACTTCGTTTCGCTCGTGCCCGAATCGGCGCACATGGTGCTGTGGACGATGTCGGACCGCGCGATCCCGCGCAGCTTGAGGACGATGGAAGGCTTTGGCGTCCACACGTTCCGCTTCGTCAATGCAGAGGGCAAGGCGCGCTTCGTCAAGTTCCACTGGCGTCCGGTATTAGGCTCGTATTCGCTGCTGTGGGACGAAGCGCAGAAGCTCGCCGGCAAGGACCCGGACTTTCACCGGCGCGACCTGTGGGAAGCGATCGAGCGCGGCGATTATCCCGAGTACGAACTGGGCGTGCAGATCGTCGAGGAAGCCGACGAGCACAAGTTCGATTTCGATCTGCTCGACCCGACCAAGCTGATTCCTGAAGAGCTGGTGCCGGTGCAGATCATCGGCAAGATGACGCTCAATCGCAATCCGGACAACTTCTTCGCGGAGACCGAACAGGCCGCGTTCCATCCGGGGCATATCGTGCCGGGCATCGATTTCACCAACGACCCGCTGCTGCAAGGACGTCTGTTCTCCTACACGGACACGCAGATCAGCCGTCTCGGCGGCCCGAACTTTCACGAGATTCCGATCAACCGGCCGGTCTGTCCGTCCGTCAACAATCAGCGCGATGCGATGCATCGGCAGGCGATTCACGTCGGCCAGGCGTCGTACGAGCCGAACTCGCTGAACGACGGCTGGCCGAAGGAAACCGATCCGGCCGCCGAAGATGGCGGCTTCGACAGCTATCAGGAACGCGTCGAGAGCACGAAGATTCGCGTGCGCAGCGAGTCGTTCGCCGATCATTTCTCGCAGGCCGCGCTGTTCTACAACAGCATGTCGCAGCCGGAGAAAGACCATATCGCGGCGGCCTATCAGTTCGAACTCGGTAAGGTGACGAAGCCCGAGATTCGCGCGCGCCAGGTCAACGAGATCCTCGCGAACTTCGACGCCGGTCTCGCCGCGAAGGTGGCCGAAGGACTCGGTCTGCCGGCGCCGAAGCAGGGCACGGCGAAGCCGGTGGGGCCGAAGGCGTCGCCGGCGTTGAGTCTGCTCAATCGCGTGAAGCCGGGCATCAAGACCCGCAAGATCGCGCTGCTCGCTGCGCCCGGCTCAGATGGGGCTGCGATCAAACAGATGCAGCAGGCGCTCAAGAGTGAAGGCGCGACGCCGATGCTGATCGCGCCGACGCTCGCCGGGATCGATGGCCTCACACCCGACGCGACGATCGCCGGGCTTCCGTCGGTGATGTTCGACGCGGTGATCGTCGTCGGCGGCGAGAAGGGGGCGAAGGCGCTGTCGCAGTCGGGCGATGCGCGGCACTTCGTGCTCGAAGCGTTCAAGCATCTGAAGGCGATCGCGGCGCTCGGCGCGGGCCGCGATCTGCTCACGGCCGCGCAGTTGCCCGCGCAGTCGGACGGCGTCGCGACCGGTGAGGATTCGCAATCGGCCGATGTGTTGAAGGCGTTCATCAAGGCTGCCGGGCAGCATCGCGTCTGGTCGCGCGCGGCGCAGGCGGAATTGGTGCCGGCCTGAGCGGGCCGGGGAGGTTGCGCTGCCGCGTGAGCCGCTAAAGACGCTGGGCGTAGCCGCAATGCGGCGTGTCGATGACGTGTGTTCGATGCAGGGACCTGGCCGGTGCGAGCCGGCCAGGTTTCTTTTTGCATTGCTCGCCGCACGCGACCGACCGCGCGAGCGAACCGCGTCCTGCCAGCAAGGCTCGACCTGCCGCCTTCCGATACAGGATGAGTGTCGTCCTTGTATGATGACGGCGGTCGTTTCGCGGTACTCACCACCGTGCACAGACCCGCAAAATATTCCGCATCGACCCGATTCGCCATGCCACCTACAGAAAAAATGACCGCATCGCAGGCCGTCGATCAACTCCGTTTCCGCCGCATCCTTCGCCGCAATATCGCGCTGCCTTTGGGCGTCGGCCTCGTCACGATGGCGCTGTTCGTCGGCCTGATCGTTTATCTCGTGTCGACGATGAGTTGGGCCGAGCACTCCGAGCGCGTGATCGGCGACGCCAACGAAATGCTGCGGCTCGCGGTCGATCGCGAATCGTCGATGCGCGGCTTTCTGATCACCGGTGACGAGAGCTTCCTCACGCCGTATGAAAACGGCGGCCCGAAATTCAAGGCGCAGCTCGAAAGCTTGCAAAAGCAGCTCGCCGACAACCCGCTGCAGATCGCGCGGCTCAAGCAGATCGAGGCGTTGCAGCAGCGTTGGACGCGCTTCGCCGAAGAGACCATCGACGCGCGCCGCCGCAACCTGGACTATGAGAGCGCGATCGCAGCGGGGCGCGGCAAGGTCGAATTCGACGAAATACGCCGCGAATTCGGCGATTTTCTCGATGTCGAATTGCGCCTGCGCCAGCAGCGCGCCGAAGCGACGCGCAATGTGACGGGGACGCTGGTCGGCCTGTTCCTGCTGTTCAGCCTCGTCGTCAGCGGCCTGCTCGCATGGCGGGGGCGTCGTGAACTGCTGGACCTGTCGGAGACCTACGACAACGTGCTGCGTCAGCAGGCCGAGCAGACCACGCTGCTCGAGCAGCAGGTCTGGTTGCGCTCGGGCCAGCGCCTGCTCGCGGACAAGGTGGTCGGTCAGACCAGCGCGCCGCTCGTCGGCCGCGCAATGCTCGAGTTTCTCGCCCAATATCTCGATGCGGTCGTCGCCGCGCTCTACGTGCGCGACCGGCAAAGCGGCACGCTGCGCCGCATCGCCGCGTATGGATACAGCCGCGACAGCGAACAGACCGCCGCACCGAGTTTCGAGGAAGGCGAAACGCTGGTTGGCCAGGCCGCGCGCTCGCACCGCACACTGGTTTTGCGCGACGTGCCCGCCGATTATGTGCGGGTCATGTCGGCGACGGGCAGCGGCGCGCCGCGCAATCTGCTGATCCTGCCGATCGACAACGACGGCCAGGTCAACGGCGTCATCGAAATGGGCTTCCTGCGCGAAGTGAGGCCGCGCGACGAAGAGTTCATGGAGCTGATCCGCCACAGCATGGGCGATTTTCTCGAAGCGGCGCTGTATCGCGAGCGCCTGCAGGATGCGCTCGCCGAGACGCAGCAGCTGAACGAGGAGTTGCAGGTCCAGCAGGAGGAGTTGCGGGTCTCCAACGAAGGTCTCGAGGAACGCGGCCGCGCGCTGATGGACTCGCAACGGCGCCTCGAAGCGCAGCAGTCCGAACTCGAACAGACCAACGTGCAACTCGAGGAATATGCGCAGCGGCTGGAGCGCCAGAAATCGGATCTGCTGCGCGCGCAGAACGATCTGGCGGCCAACGCGGAGCGCCTCGAACAGTCGAGCCGCTACAAGTCCGAATTCCTCGCGAATATGTCGCACGAATTGCGCACGCCGCTGAACAGCTCGCTGATTCTCGCGAAGCTGCTGCAGCAAAATCGCAGCGGCAATCTGACCGAAGAGCAGGTGCGCTACGCGGAGACGATCCACGCGTCGAACAGCGATCTGCTCGTGCTGATCAACGATATTCTCGACCTGTCGAAGGTCGAGGCGGGGCAGTTGACGGTCGAACCCGAAACGGTGTCGATCGACGCGACGCTGCAATCGCTCGACGAAATGTTCCGGCCGATCGCGGCGACCAAGCACTTGCGGGTCGCCTTCGACAAATTGCCGGGTACCCCGGATACGTTCGTCACCGACGGTCAGCGGCTCACGCAGATTCTGCGCAACCTGCTGTCGAACGCGGTTAAGTTCACCGAGCGCGGCGAGGTCACGCTCGATGTCGCCAAGGTCGAGGACAACGTGCTGCGCTTCGACGTGCGCGATTCGGGCATCGGCATTCCGGCCGACAAGCTCGACATGATCTTCGAGGCATTCCAGCAGGCCGATGGTTCGACGAGCCGTCAATACGGCGGCAGCGGCCTCGGGCTGTCGATTTCGCGTGAATTCTCGCGGCTGCTGGGCGGGCGCATCACGGTCGCGAGCGAAGTGGGCAAGGGCAGCGTGTTTTCGCTGTGGCTGCCGCTCGATGCGCGCGAGGCCGCGGGCAGCGCGATCAACGCCGGCACGGGCATTGGCGCGCAGGCGACGGCGGAAGCGCCGTTGCTGCATACGCCGCTCGACGCCGCGCCCGCCGCGGTGATCTCGCCGGCGAATGGCCTAGCAAACCGGGCGTCGCCGATCGCGTTGCGCGACGCGTTGCTGCCCGGCACGGCCGCGCCCGCCGCCGCCGCGCCGATCGCGGACGATCGCGACAACCGCACGCGCGCCGGCCGTCTGATCGTCGCGGTCGAAGACGATCCGCCGTTCGCGGCGATTTTGCGCGATCGCGTGCACGAACTCGACTTCGACTTCGTGCACGCGAGCGACGCCGCCAGCGGTCTCGCGCTGGTGCGCGACATGCGGCCGGCGGCGGTGCTGCTCGACGTGGGTCTGCCGGACCGCTCGGGCCTCACGGTGCTCGAATGGCTGAAAAACGATCCGCTGACGCGCCACATTCCGATTCATATCGTGTCGGCTACCGATCACGCCGATAAGGCTCTGCACCTCGGCGCGATCGGCTACACGCTGAAGCCGACTGCGCGCTCGACGATGGAGGCTGCGATCCGCCGCCTCGAAGCGCGGCTGCAACAGCGCCTGAAGCGCGTGCTGGTGATCGAGGACGACGCGCCGATGCGCGAAAGCATCCGCGCGCTGCTGCAAAGTGAGAACACCGAGATCGTCGCGGTCGCGACACTCGCCGAGGCGTTCGAGCAATTGGGGGCGCTGGCGTTCGACTGCGTCGTCACCGATCTCGCGCTGCCCGACGGCACCGGCTACGATCTGCTCGAACGCCTCGCCGCCAACACCGCACACCCATCGCTGCCGGTGATCGTCTACACGGGCCGCATGCTGTCCGACGAAGAGGAACACCGGCTGCGCCGCTATTCGAAGTCGATCATCATCAAGGGCGCGAAATCGCCGGAGCGTCTGCTCGACGAAGTCACGCTGTTCCTGCACAGCGTCGAGTCGTCGCTCGCGCCGGAGCAGCAGCGCATGCTGCGCACCGTGCGGCAACGTGACAATGCGTTCGAGGGCCGCACGATCCTGCTCGCCGAAGACGACGTGCGCAACATCTTTGCGCTGTCGCACGTGCTCGAACCGCTCGGCGCGAAGCTGCTGATCGCGCGCAATGGCCGCGAGGCGCTCGACGAACTGGAGAACGGACCGGAAGTGCATCTGGTGCTGATGGACGTCATGATGCCCGAGATGGACGGCCTGACCGCGATGGGCGAGATTCGCCGCAATCCGCGCTTCGCGCATCTGCCGATTATCGCGCTGACCGCCAAGGCGATGGCGAACGATCGCACGCGCTGCCTCGAAGCCGGCGCCGACGACTACGTGTCGAAACCGATCGACGTCGACAAGCTCGTCGCGCTGTGCCGCGTGTGGCTGCGGCAGCGCTGAGAGCGCGAGCGCAAGCACGCAAACGAGAAACGCGATGAAACCGTCCGCATCTGACGTACCGCAGCGTCTCAGCGATTTCGACATCGAGCTGAAGCTGCTGCTCGAGGCGATCTATCTGAAGTATCAGCACGACTTTCGCCACTACGCGATGTCGTCGCTGCGCCGCCGCCTCGCGCAGGCGCTCGATGAATTCAACGTGGAGACGCTGTCGCAGCTGCAGGACCGCATCATGCGCGACGGCAACGAGTTTTCGCGGCTGTTCCGGTACCTGACCGTGCAGGTCAGCGACATGTTTCGCGATCCGTCGTATTTCCTCGCGCTGCGCCAACATGTGCTGCCGCGTCTGCGCACCTATCCGTCGGTCAAGGTGTGGGTCGCGGGATGCAGCACCGGCGAGGAGCTGTGGTCGCTGAAGATCCTGTTCGACGAGGAAGGCCTCACCGAGCGCACGCTGTTCTATGCGACCGACATCAACCCCGACGCGCTCGCGCGCGCGGAGGCGGGCATCTATGCGCTCGAACGCATCCAGGGCTTCACGCAGAACTATCTGGCGGCGGGCGGCACGCGTTCGCTGTCGGACTACTATCATGCAGCGTATGGCGGCGCGCGCTTTGCCGGCTCGCTGAAAGAGCGGGTCGTGTTCGCCGATCACAGCCTGTCCACCGACGAAGTGTTCCTCGAAGCGCATCTGGTGTCGTGCCGCAACGTGCTGATCTATTTTGATCGCGGCCTGCAGGATCGCGCGTTGGGGCTGTTCGAGAACGCGCTGGTGCGGCGCGGCTTTCTCGGCCTGGGCAGCAAGGAAAGCCTGCGGTTTTCGCGTCACTATCCGGCGTTCGACGAGTTCCGCGCGGCCGAGCGCATTTATCAGAAGCGTTAGCGAGGTCGCGATGCCATCTTCGAACGTGGAACCTGCCATGACTCATACCGCCGATGCTGGTGGCGCCGCGCGCGCGCGCGAGCCGCGCGGTTACGAGCTTGTCGTGATCGGCGGGTCGGCGGGCGGCATCGAGGTGCTCAACGTGCTGCTCGCCGCGTTGCCCGCGCGCTTCGCGGCGGCCGTGATGGTCGTCATGCATCTGCCGCCCGATTCGCCGAGCTATCTGGTGCCGGCGCTCGCGCATCGCTGCGCGCTGCCGGTGCTCGAACCCGATGCCGGCGAGCTGATCCTGCCGGGCCGCGTGCACGTCGCGCCGCCCGGTTACCACATGCTCGTCGAAGTGGACCGCACGGTCGCGCTGTCGACCGATGCGGCGGTGCGCTTCTCGCGGCCGTCGATCGACGTGCTGTTCGAATCGGCCGCCGCGGTGTACGGCGAGCGGCTGCTCGCGATCCTGCTGTCCGGCGCCAACGACGACGGCGCGCTCGGCCTCGAACGCGTGCGCGCGCTCGACGGCACCGCATGGGTGCAGGACCCCGCCAGCGCCGGTTCGGCGGAAATGCCGCGCGCGGCGATCGCGCGTGGCGCCGCCGATGCGATTTTCAATCCCGAAACCCTGGCCAGGCGCCTTGCCGCGCTGCCGACTTCCCTTTGATCCGATGCCATGACGAACTCACCTGTGAACATCCTGATCGTCGACGACATCGCCCACAACATCACCGCGCTCGAAGCATTGCTCGCGCGGCCCGACGTCGCGGTGCTGGTCGCCGACTCCGGCACCGCCGCGCTCGATCTGCTGCTCAAGCACGAAGTCGCGCTGGCGATTCTCGACGTCAACATGCCCGGCATGAACGGCTTCGAGCTGGCCGCGCTGATGCGCGGCAGCCCGCGCACCTCGCACGTTCCGATCATCTTTCTGACCGCGACCGCGCAGGACGCGTCGCGCACGTTCCGCGGCTACGAGGCGGGCGCGGTCGACTTCCTGTACAAGCCGTTCGATCCGCGCATCCTGCAGTCGAAGGTCGACGTGTTCGTGCAGCTGGAGCAGCAGAAGCGCCAGCTCGCCGCGCAACTGGTGACGACGCGCCAGATGCTCGAAGCGAACGAAATGCTGATGGCGGTGCTCAGTCACGATCTGCGCACGCCGCTCGGCGCGGTGCTCGCGTCCGCGGAATACCTGATGCGCACGGCCGCCGACGAGCAGGCCGCGACCGTCGCCGCGCGCGTGAAGAACAGCTCGCTGCGCATGGCGCGGATGGTCGATCAGCTGCTGAACCTCGCGCGCCTGCAAGGCGGACGTCTGCCGTTGCAGCCGCGCTCGATCGAACTGGCGACGCTGTGCCGCGCGGTGATCGACGAATTCGCGTCGCAGGACAGCGGCAAGCAGATCGTGTTCACCTGCACCGGCAATACGGCCGGCGCGTGGGATACCGATCTCGTGTGGCAGGCGGTGTCGAATCTCGTCAGCAATGCGCTGCATCATGGCGCGCCGGAGGGGGATATCGGCGTCGAGGTCGATGGCGACGCCGAGGATTGCGTGCGGCTGAAGGTGTCCAATCGCGGCACGATTCCGGCCGAGGTGTTTCCGCATCTGTTCAAGGCGTTCGGGTCGAACGGCAACGGCGCGCGCTCGCGCGAAGGGCTCGGGCTCGGTCTGCACATCGTGCAGGAGATCGCGCGGATGCATGGCGGCGACGTCAGCGTCGTATCCAGCGACGAGGCCGGCACGACCTTTACGATTGAATTGCCGAGGGTGGTGGCGTTGCAGCGGGGGTCGTTTACCGGGCGATAAGGCATCGCTGACGACTGGATCACGCCGGCGGACCTGCGCCGCGCACCGGCTGTGCTACGCTTGCCGCAACCCAATCCACGCAGCGCAAGCACCAATCCCCATCATGCGTTCCTGGCGCCTCGCATCACCGCAGCGCAGCGGTCAGATCAGCACCGCGCGCGCCACCGACCTCGTCATCGCGATCTCCCACCCGGATGCCGACGCGCTCGCCGCGAGCATTCTGCAGACGGTTGGGGAATCGTTGTCGCTGTCCGTCTCGCAGTGCACGATCTTCGCGTATGAGTTCGATGCGCGGCCGCGTACGGTGTCGGCGGCCGATCATCGCGGCGGGCATTTTCTGCGCGACGTCGCCGAACGCTACGCCGCGCATTTTTATGCGCTCGACGGCAATCGCGCGATCATCGGCCAGACCCATGACAGGCGGCGCAGTGCTTCACGGGATGGGCTGGTGCTGCATCAGCAGCGCGGCGACGAAATCGAAAACGAAGCGTATCGCGCGGCCTGCTACGCGCAGCCGAACGTATCGGACCGGCTGTCGTTGTTGGTTCAGCCCGCGGATAGCGTATGGCTGTCGATCAACCTGTATCGCGACCGCGCGTACGGCGTGTTCACGCCGGGCGATCTGGAGCGGGTCGAAAGCGTCGCGCCGCTGTTCGCGCATGCGGCGAAGGGCCATTACGCGCTGAACGGGCAGCATCAGCAGGGCACCGGAGCGGCGATGCTCGCGCGCGTGCGGCGCGCATGTCCGACGCTGACGCCGCGCGAGCTCGACGCGTTGCGTGGCACGCTCGAAGGCGCGAGCGCCGCCGAGATTGCCGGCAAGATGGGTGTGAAGCCGGCGAGCGTCGTCACGTATCAGAAGCGCGCGTATGCGCGGCTGGGGATTTCGAATCAGCGGCAACTGTTCGCGCTGTGTATGCAGCCCTAGATGCGCGACGCGTCGCATCGCGCATCAACTCCGCTTACCCCGCGCCTCGGCCTGCGTCTCCCGATCCCAGCGTTTCAACCACGGCATCACGAAATCCGCGAAACCATCGGCCGATGGCGACAGCGCCCGTTCGGTCGAGCGATACACGCACACCTCGCGAATCGTTTCCGGATCGACGATGCGCTTCATCACGAGCCCGAACGTGCGCGCGAGCGGCGCCACATAGGCCGGCGCGAGCGTGACCGCCAGCCCTTGCGCGGCGAGGCCGAACGCGGTAGTCACGTTATCGACGACATCGACCGGAATGATGCGCGCCTCGACCGGCAGATTGGCGCGCATCTGATCGACCGCGCGCTCATGGTCGCGGCCGGTCGCGACGATCGGCACGTCGCGCAGATGCTGCCACTGCACGCGGCGGCGAGCGGCGAGCGGATGCGCGGCCGCGCACCACATGACCCACGGACTCGCGAACGCGGCCTCGGCGCGCACGCGCGGCCCGCTTTGCCGGTCGGGGCCGATCGCGAGATCGATATCGCCGCTCTCCACCCGCTCCACCAGTTGCTCAACCACGGTATCGCAGACCCGCACGACCACCTTCGGCTTGTCGCGCGCGTACTCGGCGATCGCCGCGGGCAGCGCCGTCGATGCGATCACGAGCGGCGCGCCGACCCGCACGATGCCGGCCGCGCGATTGCGGATGTCGTCGGCGGACTGGGCGGCCGCGCGCACGTGGCGCAGCACCGATTCGGCCGACGCCAGAAAGTCCTGCCCCGCGCTGGACAGCGTGACACGCCGCGTGGTGCGATCGAACAGCCGGAAGCCGAGCTCCGTTTCGAGCTCGGCAAGCAATTGGCTGACCGCCGACGAAGTCAGCCCGAGCCGCTCTGCCGCCGCGCCGATGCTGTGCAGATCGACGATGGCGAGGAACGCTTCGAATTGGCGGATCGTGACGCGGGTAAGAGGCATACGATCGATTCTAAAGAAAAACTTACGAATCGTGAAAAAACGATTGATTGTGCGCGGCGCGCCGGCGACCGACACTCGTGCGGGTCGACTTAGCCCGGCAAACCCGCTTAGACTTAAGGTTTGCCCTGTCATCGCGCGGCGCGCGGACGACCGCTACAACAGGCCTGCACAGGCCGCCTTCAAGGACCCGTCATGTTCGACCATATTCCCGCCTATCCGGGCGACCCGATTCTGAGCCTGAACGAAGACTTTCAGCTGGACCCCCGGCCGAACAAGGTCAACCTCAGCATCGGCATCTACTTCGACGACGCCGGCAAGCTGCCGGTGATCGACGCGGTGCGCCGCGCCGAAACCGCGCTGCTCGACGCGATCGGCCCGCGCTCGTATCTGCCGATGGCGGGTCTGCCGCTCTATCGCGACACCGCGCAGGCGCTGGTGTTCGGCACCGACAGCGCGGCGCGCGCCGAAGGCCGGATCGCGACGCTGCAAACGCTCGGCGGCTCGGGCGCGCTGAAGGTAGGCGCCGATTTCCTGAAGCGCTATTTCGCCGGCTCGCAGGTGTGGATCAGCGACCCGAGCTGGGAAAACCATCGCGTGATATTCGAAGGCGCGGGCCTGACGGTCAACACCTACCCGTACTACGACCCGCAAACGGGTGGCCTGCGTTTCGCCGAGATGCTCGCCGCGATCGACGCATTGCCGGAAAAGAGCGTCGTGCTGCTGCACGCGTGCTGCCATAACCCGACCGGCGTGGATCTGAGCCCGGCGCAATGGGCGGAACTGGCGCCGGTTTTGCAGCGCCGCAAGCTGATCGCGTTCGTCGACATGGCCTACCAGGGTTTCGGCGCGGGCCTCGAAGAAGACGCCGCACCCGTGCGCCTGCTAGCCGACGCGAACGTGCCGCTGATCGTCGCGAACTCGTTCTCGAAGAATTTCTCGCTGTACGGCGAGCGTGTCGGCGCGTTGAGCGTGGTCTGCAAGAGCGCCGACGAAGCGGCGCGCGTGGCGGGCCAACTGATGTCGGCGGTGCGCGCGAACTACAGCAATCCGCCGACGCACGGCGCGCGCCTCGTCGCCAACGTGCTCGCCGATGCGACGCTGCGCGCGTCGTGGGAAGCCGAGCTCGGCACGATGCGCGAGCGCATTCTGGCGATGCGCAACGTGATCCACGCGGGGCTCGACGGACGCGTCGACGAAGTGATGCGCGCGCGCTATGTCGCGCAGCGCGGCATGTTCACGTACACGGGCCTGTCCGAAAGCCAGGTCGAGCGTCTGCGCAACGAATACGCGGTGTACGTGCTGCGCTCGGGCCGCATGTGCGTCGCCGGGCTGAACGCGCGTAACGCGGACTATGTCGCGTCGTCGATCGCGGCGGTGGTGTCGGGCGCCTGAAGCCGTCCGGCGGTTCAGCCGCCGTTGCAGCACGAGTGAATAGGGTGGCGGCGCGCATGGCCGCGCCGTCACAACCGCAATCATGGAGACACTGACGATGGCCACGACCCTCGAAGCGCAACCGGCGAGCTCGTCCAGACCCGCCGCGATGCATCCGGACGAATGGCAGGCGCGCGTGCAGCTCGCCGCGTGCTACCGGATCTTCGATCTGCTCGGCTGGACCGAGATGATCTACAACCACATCACGCTGCGCGTGCCCGAAACCGTCAGCGGCGCCGAGCGCCACTTCCTGATCAACCCGTTCGGGCTCCACTACAGCGAAGTCACCGCGAGCAATCTGGTGAAGATCGATGCACACGGGCGGGTGCTCGACGGCTCGCCGTATCCGGTGAATCCGGCCGGCTTCGTCGTGCATGCGGCGATTCACGAGGGCTTGCCCGACGCGCACTGCGTGATGCACACGCACACCACAGCGGGCGTCGCGGTGGCCTGTCTCGAAGAGGGCCTGCAGCAAACCAACTTCTATAGCGCGCAGTTGCACGACCGGATCGCGTATCACGACTTCGAAGGCATCACGATTCATGCGGAAGAGGGCCCGCGGCTGCTCGCGCATATCGGCGACAAACAGGCGGTGATCCTGCGCAACCACGGTCTGCTATCGTGGGGCCGGACGTTGCCGCAGACCTTCGCGATTCTGTGGACGCTGAATCGCGCGTGCGAAATCCAGATGGCGACGTTTTCGATGGGCCGCGCGCGGCCGGTGCCGGAGGAGGTCGCGATGCGCTGTTCGCGCGACGCGCTGCAGTTCGACCCGCGCCACGGCGCCGGGCAAGACGTGTTCGATGCGCTGGTGCGGCGGGTCGACCGGATCGATGCGAGCTACCGGCAATGATTGAAGCCACCCGTAAAAGAGCGCGACAATCAACGCTGCGATAAACACAGTAACAGGCAAGGATTCAGGCGATGAAAGTAGCGATCTACGGCGCCGGCGCGATCGGCGGCTGGATGGGAGTGAAGCTCGCGCAGGCGGGGCATCAGGTCAGCGTGGTCGCGCGCGGCGCGACGCTCGACGCGGTGCGCCAGCACGGTCTGCGGCTGATCGAAGGCGGCGTGATCTACGCCGAGCAGGTGAAGGCGAGCGACAAGCCGGCCGACCTCGGCGTGCAGGAGCTCGTCGTGATCGCGGTCAAGGGCCCGGCGATGGCGGCGGTGGCCGCGCATATCAAACCGCTGCTCGGCCCCGAGACGATCGTGCTGACGGCGATGAACGGCGTGCCGTGGTGGTTCTGCGACGGCCTCGGCGGCGAGCTCGCCGGCCAGCGCCTGAAGACGATCGACCCCGACGGCGCGATCGCCGCCGCGATCCCGACCGCGCAGACGGTCGGCTGTGTCGTGCATGCCAGTTGCCTGATCGACGCACCCGGCGTGATCCGGCATCACCAGGGCAATGGGCTGATCGTTGGCGAGGCGTCGGGCAAGCCGAGCGAGCGTATCGAACTGCTCGCCGCGCTGTTGCAGGCGGCGGGCTTCCATGCCACGGCCTCCGCGCAGATCCAGCGCGACGTCTGGTTCAAGCTATGGGGCAACATGACGATGAACCCGGTCAGCGCGATCACCGGCGCAACGACCGACCGGATTCTCGGCGACGAACTCGTGCGCGGCTTCGTCACACACATCATGCTGGAGGCGAAGGAAATCGGCGCGCGCTTCGGCATCCCGATCGACCAGGCGCCCGATGACCGTCACGCGGACACGCTTAAGCTCGGCGCGATGAAGACGTCGATGCTGCAGGACGTGCAGGCCGGCAAGGCGGTCGAACTCGATGCGCTGGTCGGCGCGGTGCGCGAGCTTGGGCAGCTGACGCACGTGCCGACGCCTTATACGGACGCGTTGCTCGGGATCGCGCGGCTGCATGCGAGTACGTTGGGCTTGTATCCGAAGCAGTGAGGTTGTCGTCGTAGCGCCTTCGGGTCTGGGAAGGAAGAAAAGCCGCGCGTTGATCGCGCGGTTTTTTTTGGCACTCGCGGAATACCGGACTTCGTTCAAAACGCATCCAACGTTGCCGTCCTCTAGTCAGCGGTGTAACGACCGCCACGGGCACACGGGCAATTACGCGTCGCTGTGGCCGTTTGCAACTGGGAGACAGCGATGGGTATCAATGTGAATGGCCAATTGGTCGGCAGCGGAGTCGATCTGAATGCGGGCGACTCCGCGTTCTGGTGGGTGGGTCCGATGAACTACGGCGAAATCCTGTGGGCGGCAGCCATCCCCCTGTCGGGACTGCCGTGGGACAAGAACATCGAAGTCCGCAGCCTTTCCAACGATTGCGATGCCGAGGGCAATCGTGTCGTGCTGCTGGAGGTGCATAACACGAGCGCAACCGACTTTGCTTCCTACGGACTCTTCATTGCATGGACCGACGCAATTTGAACCTGGCCGCTGTGCATTCGCTCAATTCCATCGAACATGACGAGGAGTCCCCCATGAAGGTCCATATCGAATACGATCAGCAAGGCAATATCAAAGCAGTCGCCGTGCTGGCCAGCGGCGGCCAAAAGCGTGGGATGCTCAAGGCGAGCGCTGGCCACAGCATCGCCGAAGTCGATTTTCCCGACGGCAAGCATCCCGGCGATCTCGATCATTTGAAGGAGATTCGCCAGCGCTATCGCATTGAGCCGCATGGCGGCAGTCATCGGCTCGCGGAAAAATAATCGGCTCGCCACCGCCTCCGGGGAGGCGGTTTCTTTTTCCGACGCTAGGCCGCGGCGGCGGCCGGCAGTTTCGCCGCTTCGATCAACGACAACGCCCGCCGCGGGTCGTCGAGTTCGGTCAGGCACAACAGCGCGAGGCGCGCCAGATACAGCGACGCCTGCGCTTCGCCTTCGTGCGTCAGCGTGTTGCACAGCGTCGTATAGACGAGGTCGAGATCGGAATCGGTCATGGTGTCGAAGGTCCTTGCGCGTTAGTTCTGCAGCGTCAGCGTGGCATCGAGCGCGTGCCGCACGGCGGCCGGGCTGCCGTTGCGCCAGCGCGCCAGCACGTGGCCGTCGGGGCGGATCAGATAGACAGTGCCGGGCTGTGCGCCGAGCATGTCGTGCAGGCGGCCGGTCGGGTCGATCGCTCGAGGATCGTTCGTCGATCGCGCTTCGGCGGTGACGATGTCGATCAGGTTGAACGGAATGCCCTGGCTGGCGAGCGTGCTTTGCAGTTGCTGCCACGACTCAGCGTCGTTCGCGTGGTCTGCGTCGAAGCGCAGCGCGGTGAAGCACGGCCCGAGCAGGTCGGTTAGATGAATGCCGATCCGTGCGCCATCCTGCGATTGTTTGACCAGCCTGCACTCGGGCAGCACGGTGCCGGGCGCGGGACCGCGATCGAATGCATCGGCCTTGTCGCCCACGAAGTTCAGCGGCGATTGCCGGTACGCGATCGCATGCGTCTGGCGCGGATTGATCAGCGGCCGCACCGCCGCATGATGCTCGGCGAGTCCGAGCACGGCCGTGCGCAGCAGATCGAACGCGAAGGTCGGCGGCGCCATGAATTCGGTGCTTTTCATGCCGTAGCTAAGATTCTCGCGCGCCGCGTACACACGTTCGTCGCTATAGCTATCGAGCAGCGCTGGCGACGCGTTCCCATTGATCACGCAGCCGAGCTTCCAGCCGAGATTGTCGGCGTCGTCGATGCCGGAGTTCGCGCCGCGCACGCCGAAGATCGGCACCAGATGCGCGGCGTCGCCCGCGAACAGCACGCTGCCGTGCCGGTAGCGTTCGAGCGTTAGCGCATTGGCCTTGTAGATCGTGATCCAGATCGGCGACCACGCGCCGGTTTCGCCCATCGAATCGAGCAGGTTTTGCACGCGCGGCATCACGTTCTCGGGCAGCACGGCGGCGTCGGGGTCTTCGTCGTCGCGCAACTGATAGTCGATGCGCCACACGTTGTCGGGCTGCTTGTGCACCAGCACCGTCGAGCCCGGATTCGACGGCGGATCGAAATAAGTGAGACGTTCGGTCGCGCGCGTGCTGTCGAGTTCGATATCGACGATCACGTAGCGGCCTTCGTAGGTCGTGCCGGTGAGCTTCAGCCCGAGCAGGTCGCGGATCGTGCTGCGTCCGCCGTCGCAGGCGACGACCCACGCGGCGTCCATCTGCCAGCTCGTGCCTTTCGAATCGGCAGATTCGGCGCTGCGCAGCGTCAACGTCGCGCCGCCTTGCGGCCGTTGCACGAGGCCCGTCACACGCGTTTGCCAACGCACGTCGATCAGATCGCCGTGCCGTTCGATCTGGTCGAGCAGCAGCTGTTCGATCTGATACTGCGCGATATTGATCATCGGCGGCAGCGACTGCTCGTCGTCCTGATGCATCGCGAAGCGGAACACCTCGGTGTCGCGATAGAAGCTGCGCCCGCCGGTCCACGCCAGCCCCTTTTGCAGAAACCCATCGACGACGCCGAGCCGCTTGAAGATTTCGAGGCTGCGTCGCGAGATGCAGATCGCGCGGCTGCCGGTGCAGACGCTGTCGTCGGCCTCGATCAGCACCGAGCGCACGCCCTGGCGCGCGAGCGCAAGCGCGAGCGTCATGCCGACGGGACCACCGCCGACGATCGCGACGGCGCGCGTTTGTGGATCGCGTCCGTCGACGAGCGGCGGCAGCGCGGCCGGATAACGGCGCGGCGCGAACGGATAGGGCTTGAACGGACGGGTCATGCGTGTCTCCAGTTTGCTTGCGTTATCGGTGCAGTATGCGGCAGCGTGCGTGCGCGGCTGTCCTCATTTTGGGTACGACGGCGCGACGTGTGACGACTGATAAAGACCCGAACCTTCGCCCGTCGTCAGCGGTCCAGACACGCGCGCAAGGTCCGCGCGAGGCGGCCCGCTTCGGCTGCATTGGCGATGTTTGCGAAGCCCATCACCAGGCCACGCGGCGTGCGAGGTGTGCGGCCATTCGCGTACCAAATCGAAAGCGGCAGTACGGCCAAGCCGGCTTCGCGGGCGCGCGCCGCAAACGCGACGTCGTCGACCGGGCCATCAGGGCCCTCGGCGAACTGTGCGGCGAACTGGATTCCCCCTGGCGGCAATTCGACGATCAGCCTTTCGCCGAACGCCTGCTCCAGCGCGCGCACGATCAACACGCGCCGCTCCGCGTATAGCGCACGCATGCGCTTCAGATGTCGCGCAAAATGCCCCCGTTCGAGAAAGTCGGCCAAAGCGGCCTGCAACAGGGTTGGCGATCCGGCGTTCATGCTGCGCGCGACCCGCCCGACACGCTCGACGGCCCGCTCCGGCACCACCGCATACGCGAGCCGCAGGCCGGGAAACATCACCTTGCTGAAGGTGCCGCAATAGATCACGTGATCGTGACGGTCGAGGCTCTTCAATGCCGGCAACGGCCGGCCCAGATAGCGGAACTCGCTGTCGTAATCGTCTTCGACGATCCAGCTGGACGCTTGCTCTGCCCAGTCCAGCAACGCGATGCGCCGGGAGAGCGATAACGTGTGCCCGAGCGGGCTCTGATGCGACGGCGTGACCAGCGCGAAGCGCGCCTGCGCATCCAGCCGTGTGCCGTGTTCCACGTCGATCCCTTCATCGTCCACCGGCACTGCGATGAGCTTTACGCCGGTTTCGGCGAGAAAACCGCGCGCGAGCAGATAGCCCGGATCTTCGTACCACACGCTGTCGTTCGGGCGGGCGAGACTGCGCAATACGAGTTCGAGCGTCGCACGGTAGCCGCCCGTCACGAACACCTGGTCCGGCAGGCAGGTCACGCCGCGCGACAGCCCAAGATACGTGGCGATGTGCTCGCGCAGCGGCCGGTAGCCGGCAGGGTCCGGGTACGCGAGCATTGCGCGCTCGCCGCTGCGTGCGCGATGCGAAACGAGGCGATTCCAAACCTTGACCGGAAATGCGTCGAGCGCGGGCAGGCCGGGTTGCAACGGCCGGGGCTCGCCGCTCATGGCGGCCGCGATGGCAAGCTGGCGCGGCGCCGGTTGCGCGCCGTGGGATTCGCCCGGCGTCCGAGGCGCGGTAGCCGTTTTAGCGCTTGGCTTGCCGTTCGAATCTTTTGTGCTTTGCGTACGCGTGCGCGTCACGGTAGCTGGCAGCGAAGGCGACACGAACGTGCCAGCCGCACCGCGCATCTGCAGATAACCTTCGTCGACGAGGATCGTATAGGCCAGTTCAACCGTTCCGCGCGCCGTGTTCAGTTGCGTAGCGAGGCTGCGCAGCGCGGGCACACGATCGCCCGAACGCAGATGCCCTGCGGCGATCGCGGTTCTGAAGCGCGCGCAGATCTGCTGGTAGATCGGTAACTCGAGTTGCCGATCGATATCGACGGTGAATGCAGTAGGCGGCACGGTCATGACTGTCTGGTCAGCAAGTGGACCAGAATCTGGATGTCCTGGTCCATTCGACAATTCTTGGCACTTTTCGATGGTTCATGATCTTCCCACAATAGCCTCACACGATGCGACGGCGGCGAGCGCTTTCCCTCGATGAAACAGCCGCCAGCCGTCTGCCCGTGCCAACTGACTCATATCTGGAGGATGTCCCATGAAAATCGTCGTAATCGGTGGTTCCGGGCTGATCGGCTCGCGCGTCGTCACGCTGCTCGGCGAGGCGGGTCACGAGGCAATTGCTGCGTCGCCGCGTACCGGTGTGAACGCGGTAACGGGCGAAGGGCTGAGCAACGCGCTCGCGGGCGCGGACGTCGTAGTGGATGTGGCGAACGCGCCTTCCTGGGAGCCTCAGGCGGTGCTCGACTTTTTCCGCACCTCGACGCGCAACCTCGGCAAAGCCGAAGTCGCGGCAGGGGTACGCCATCACGTCGCGCTTTCGATCGTCGGCTGCGAGCGCACGCCGGAAAACGCCTATTTCGTTGCCAAGGTCGCGCAGGAAGAGGCGATCGAGGCGGCGGGCGTGCCCTACACGATCGTGCGCGCGACCCAGTTCATGGAATTCATCGGCGCGATTGCCGATGCCGGCACCGAAGGCGGGACGGTGCGCGTTGGGGACGGACTCTTCCAGCCGATAGCCGCGGATGACGTCGCAGCGATCCTCGCGCAGGTCGCTCTAGCCACGCCACTGAACGGCACCGTGGATATCGCGGGCCCGGACCGTGAACCGTTTGCCGCGATCGTCAGCCCTTATTTGAAGTCTGTCGGCGACCCGCGCGCTGTTGTGACGGATCAGGATGCGCGCTACTTCGGCGGCCACGTCGAGGAACAGTCGCTGGTGCCGCTCGGCGATGCGCGGATTGGCCGCGTGAGTCTGGACCAGTGGCTGGCGCAATCCAAAAAGGGGTGATGTCAGGTTTATGTGAAACCGCAACTCGCGATCGCCGAAATGGAAAGGTATTCGAGCGGCCACGTGATGAGCGTCACCAGTGCCGTCGACGCTGCGAGCAGTGGTGTGTATTCGACACTCGCGGCCCTGACGAAGTGCGGTCTGAACGCTGTCACGAAGTCGCTGGCGATCGAGTACGCGAGCCAAGGGATTCGCGTGAATGCCGTCGCGCCGGGGATCATCAAGTCACCCATGCACGGGCCGGAAACCCATCAGGCGCTGGGCGCCTTTCACCCGCTGGGACGCATGGGCGAGATGAGCGATATCGCCGACGCGATTCTCTTCCTTGATTCCGCACCGTTCATCACGGGAGAAATTCTGCACGTCGACGGCGGTCAGAGCGCCGGTCGCTAGCCTTGCGCGGGCACCGTGAGGCGGTGCCCACGTCCAATGTCTGCACCCACGGCGTTCAAGCCAATGCGGGTTTCACAGACCTTCATTACTCGTTCCCTTTTGCGGTTTCGAGCACTTTCATCACTTCCGCGGCGGTGTGTTCCGAATGCTCGCGCAGTAAGCGGGCGAGGCATGCTCCATCGCGTCTGGATAGCGCGTCCAGTATTTCACTGTGTTCGCCGAGGGACTCGGCCCAACGCAGCACATCGGCATTAGCCGCACCTCTCGCGCGGTGAATCTTGCTCATCAACGATGCGTACATGTCAGATAACACCGGATTGCCGGCGACGTCGACGATGTGCTGATGCACTTTCTGGTTCGCGCGGTAGTAGGCCGTACGCTTGCCTTCGCGGTGGTACGTCTCCATGGTGCGATGGCGCTCCATCAGCACCTTCATCTGCTTGTCGTCGATGCGCTGCGCCGCGAGCCGTCCGGCCGTTTCCTCCAGTCCATGCAGCACTTCGAAGATGGCGGCAATCTCGGCCTTGTTGATCGGTGCGACCTGAAAGCCCATGTGCTGCCGGTGGGTCACATACCCCTCGGTCACGAGCGTTTTGAGCGCCTCGCGTACCGGCGTTCTCGAGATGTCGAACCGCTCGCACAGCGCTTTCTCGTCGATATGCTCGCCGGGCGCCAATTCACCTTCGAGAATCATCTCGCGCAACCGCTCGGCGATTGCCGCGTACATACCCGTGCCGCGCAGGCTGACGCGCTTGCGTGTATCAGCCGGTAGTGAATTCATGTCCATGTCGCCTGTTTCCGTTTTTGCATCTTCGGTCTTCGCTTAATTGTCTTACAGCTTCGGCCGACTATCTACAGAAAATAAAAAAAGTATTGAAATCAAAGAAATACAGCGCTTGTAATCCATAATTAGGCATCATATACTGCGCTTGCGCATGCAGCGCACTGGTCCCGGAGCGATCCCGGACACAGACATGAGACCCCAAAGCCATGATCAGGCGAACGGAGGAGACACAGATGCAAACCGTAAATGCGGCCGTGCAGGCCGAGGTCAGGACCGGCGTACGCTGGAAAATCTTCCTGATCATGCTGATGCTGATTTCGATCAACTATGTGGACCGGGCCTCGCTGTCCGTCGCGATGCCCCTCATCGCCAAGGAGTTTCATATCGCCCCGGCAGTGCAGGGACTGATCCTCAGTTCGTTCTTCTGGACCTACGCGTTCATGCAGATTCCAGGGGGCATGCTGGCTGACCGTTTCAAACCGCGCATCGTGATCGCCTGTGCGACGTTGTTCTGGGGCTTCTTCCAGGGCATTGCCGCGGTCTGCACGTCGGCGACCGCGCTG
This sequence comes from Paraburkholderia sp. JPY465, assembly GCF_050436725.1. Classification (NCBI taxonomy): domain Bacteria; kingdom Pseudomonadati; phylum Pseudomonadota; class Betaproteobacteria; order Burkholderiales; family Burkholderiaceae; genus Paraburkholderia; species Paraburkholderia sp. JPY465. The sequence goes on along the minus strand of NZ_JBNDMT010000002.1, from coordinate 205,157 downwards.
ATCTTCACGCGGCTGGGGCTGGGCGCTGCCGAAGCACCGATCTATCCGGCGGGCGGCAAGCTCAACGCGATGTGGATGACGCGGCACGAACGCGGCCGCGGGGCGACGCTGCTCGACGGCGGCGCGCCGTTGGGAGCGGCACTCGGCGCGGTGATCATCTCCGGGCTGATCAGCGAATTCGGATCGTGGCGCACTTCCTTCGTGGTGGCCGGTATCGGAACCATGCTCGCCGGCCTGTTTGCCTGGTACTACATCCGCAACAACCCGCGTGAGCATCCGGCCGTGAATCAGGCCGAAGCCGAGTATCTCGAAGCGGCGCTGCAGGAAGAGCACCTCAGCGAGCCGGTTCATGCCAGCGGCCGCAGCCTGGATTTTTTCCGGTATCGCTCGGTGTGGGGTATGTTCTTTGGCTGGATGTGCTTCAACTCGCTGTTTTACGGCCTGCTCACCTGGATGCCGAACTATCTGAACAAGGTTCACGGCTTCAACATCCAGCAGATGGGCGGAGCCAGTTTCGCGATCTTCTTCAGCGGCTTCGTCGGCGAACTGATCGGCGGCTGGATCGCCGACAAGTGGAAGGCGGCGGGCGGTTCGCCCAACCGCGTGATGCGCACGCTGTTCGGAATCGCCGCGGTGGCGGCAACCGTGTCGATCTTCTCGGTCGCCTATGTCGGGAATGCCGCGGCGGTGGTGGTATTGCTGGCGTCCACGTTGTTCTTCCTGCGCTGGTGCGGTCTTTACTGGTGCCTGCCGTCCATCCTCGGGACACGCGACAAGGTCGGCTTTCTCGGCGGTTTCATGAACCTGGGCGGCAATATCGGCGGCGTTCTGGTTCCGATCATCGTCGGCCTGATCGTGCAGGCCACCGGTTCGTATTTTCTGGCGCTGATGTTTTTCGCCGCAGCAGGCGGAGGGCTCCTCGTCTGTTCGACGCTGATCGACTACGAACGCAAATTGCCCGTCTAAGCCGGACTTTCTTCACCCTTAACACTTGATTGCTGACTTCATCATGAGCAAACGCGTCATGCTCGGCATGCTTACCCCGTCGTCCAACACCGCGCTCGAACCGATCACAAGCGCGATGATGGCCCAGTTGCCAGGTGTCAGTGCCCATTTTTCCCGCTTCAAGGTCACCGAAATCTCGCTATCCGGGCAGGCGCTCGGGCAGTTCGACACCACCAACATCATTCAGGCCGCGCGGCTGCTGGCCGACGCCAAGGTCGACGTGATCGCATGGAACGGCACCTCGTCCGGCTGGCTCGGTTTCGAGACCGACCGCCGCCTGTGCCGCGAAATCCAGGAAGCGACCGGCATTCCCGCAACCACGTCGGTACTGGCGCTGAACGAGATTCTGGACAAGACCGGCGTGAAGAAATTCGGCCTGGTCAGTCCGTATCTGAAGGATGTCCAGCAGAAGATCGTCGCCAATTACCGCGACAGCGGCATCGACTGCTCATCCGAAAACCACCTCGGCCTGAAGGTGAACTTCGAGTTCTCCGAGGTAAGCGAAGAGACGCTGCGCGCACAGATCCGCGATGTCGCCGAGCACCGGCCGGAAGCGATCGTCACTTTCTGCACCAACCTGCACGCAGCGCATCTGGCCTCGGAAGTGGAGCGGCACCACGGTGTCCCGCTCTACGACACGATCTCCACCGTGGTGTGGAAATCGTTGAAGCTCGCTGGCTACGATACGACCCGGCTTGCAAGCTGGGGCCGCCTGTTCTCCGAAGTCCTTTGAGAGGACCGTCATGACAACCATGTACGACCTGGTAATCCGCAACGCTGACGTGGTAACCGCGTCCGAGCGCTTCAATTGCGATATTGGCGTGAAGGACGGCATCGTCGTCGCGCTGGGCCGTAATCTCGACGCGGGCAGGCGCGAGATCGACGCGACCGGCCTGCTGGCGTTGCCCGGCGGCATCGACGCGCACTGCCATCTCGATCAACCCATGCCGGACGGGCTGAAGATGGCGGACGACTTCAACAGCGGCACCCGTGCTGCCGTGTGCGGCGGGACCACGACCGTGATCCCGTTCGCCGCGCAGGCAAAAGGGCAATCGCTGAAAGCCGCGGTGGCCGACTACCATCGCCGCGCCGAAGGCCGCGCGGTCACCGACTACGCGTTCCACCTGATCGTCTCCGATCCGACGCCCGAGGTGCTGGAACGCGAGCTCCCGGAATTGATCGCCGCTGGTTACACGTCGTTCAAGATCTATATGACCTACGACGATCTCAAGCTCAGCGACCGCGAGATCCTCGAGGTGATGGATGTGGCGCGCCGCAACCAGGCGCTGGTCATGGTGCATGCCGAGAATTCGGATTGCATCGCGTGGCTGACCGACCGGCTCACCGAAGCCGGCAAGCACGCGCCGAAGTATCACGCGCTGTCGCGCCCGGCGGTGGTCGAGCGGGAAGCGACGCATCGGGCGATCGCGTTCTCCGAACTGGTCGTCGTGCCGATTCTGATCGTGCATGTGTCGGGCCAGGACGCGATCGAACAGATCGAATGGGCGCAGCAGCGCGGCCTGAACATCTACGCCGAGACCTGCCCGCAATACCTTTACCTGACGGCCGAAGATCTCGGCCACGAGGACGGCTATCACGGCGCCAGGTGCGTTTGCAGTCCGCCGCCACGCGACTCGTCCAGCCAGAAGGCCGTGTGGAGCGCATTAAAGCGCGGCGTATTCAGCGTCTTCTCGTCCGACCACGCGCCGTTCTCATACGACGATCCGCAGGGCAAAAAGCCCGGTGGCGAGGAAGTGTCGTTCGAGCACATCCCGAACGGCATCCCCGGCATCGAGACCCGCCTGGCGCTACTGTTCGATGGCGTGAACCGCGGGAAGCTGTCGTTGCACAAGTTCGTCGAACTGACGTCGCTGAATCCCGCGAAGCTGTACGGCCTCTATCCGCGCAAGGGGACGATCGCCGTCGGCGCCGACGCCGACATCGTGCTTTGGGACCCGCTCAAGCAGATCACCATTGCGAACGACGCGCTGCATCACAACGTCGACTACACGCCGTACGAGGGACGCACCGTCCAGGGTTGGCCGAAGCACTGTCTGTCACGCGGCGAACTGCTGGTCGAGAGCGGGCGCTATCTCGAGCCGGAAGCGGGCCGGGGCCGCTTTCTGGCCGCTGGCAAGCCCCAGTACGTCGACCTCTGAAGTGGAGAGCAGTATGAAGATCCTGGTGATCAATCCGAATATCTCCGAAAGTGTATCGGCGCTGATCCGGACGGAGGCGCAACGCAGTGCTTCACCTGATACCGAGATCGAGGTTGCGACCGCGCCGTTCGGCGTTGCCTACATCGAGACCCGCTTCGAAGCGCTGGTCGGCGCGTACGCGAGCGCGTGCGTGGCGGCCGAACGCCATGGCAGCTACGATGGTGTGGTGGTCGCGGCGTTCGGCGATCCGGGCCTGCAGGGCATCAAGGAACTGCTCGACGTGCCGGTAGTCGGGCTGACCGAGTCGGCATTGCTGACTGCGGCAGCGCTCGGGCAGCGCTTCTCGATCATCGCGATCTCGCCGCGAATCAAGGCGTGGTACCGCGAGACTGTCGAGCGCAGTCATCTGGCGAGCCGGCTCGCCAGCATCCGCGCGCTCGACGAGCCGTTGCGCGATATCGGCAGCGTGCAGCAGGATCACGCAGCGAGACTGAAGGCGCTGTGCAATCAGGTCGTCGACGATGACGGCGCCGACGTCATCATCATCGCTGGGGCGCCGCTAGCGGGTCTCGCACGTGAGATACGTGACGAATTGCCGGTGCCGGTGGTCGATGGTGTGTCGAGTTCGATTACGCAGCTCGAGGGCCTTATCCGGTTAGGTCCGAAAAAGGCGACGAAGGGCAGTTTCGCCCAGCCGCCAGTCAAGCCGAATCGGGGTCTGCCCGAGCCGCTGGAGCGATTGCTGAGCAGCGAGCAGACGCGTTGATCCAGCGCGGCCTCAGCCCGCGCTGGCCGCCTGCGATTGCTGTCGCATGGGCTGCCCGCTCGTCGCCGCGTGACATGCCTGGATCATCGCGCGGAACGTCGGCGACGCATGCAGCTCGCCGCCCGCATCGAGTTCGGCGCTGTCGTCCGGCGCGTCGCCGACGCCGACCACCAGCGTCGCGCGCGGCCGCCATTCGCGCGTGCGCCGCAGCATGTTGCGCAGATACGGCGGCGACTCGGGCGCGTCGAGCGACACGATGCAGATGATCGAGGTGTCCTTGAAGCTCGGCTCATCGGCGCGCGCGCTGCGATAGCCCGAGTGCGTCGCCATCAGCGGCGCGAAACCCTGGCGGTTCAAGAGTTGCACGGCGATGGCCGTCGTCACTTCGTCGAATGCGCCGCGGCCGGGCACGCACAACACTGCGACCTTGCTCGCTTCGTCCGACTGTGGCGAGCGCGACCGCAGATCGCTGCCGTAGCGCTCCGAGGCGCCCGCGCCCGGCGACGCGAGGTCCGGCGCCCCGGCAAGCAGCGCATTGCCCGTGTCAGCCGGTTCGACTGGTGACAGCGTGTCGCGCAGCCCGTCGGCGATTTCGAGGTTCTCGACGATATCGGCGAGCGCGTCATTGATCCGCTGCAACTGCTCGGGCATCAGCACGCCGCGCTGCGCGTCGTTGCGCGCGAGCCGCAGGCCTTCGAGCGCGACCTTGTCGTAGTAGTCGATCAGCGACATCTCGCGCAGCAGCCGTTCGGCCTGCACGATCGCCTCGTGCGGATCGTCGGCGAGCAGGCGCTGATAGAAGTTCTGCGCGGGCGTCAGCGCGGGCTGATCGCCGAGCAGCACGGTCAGGAAGTTCAAGCGGTCCGCGTAGCGCCCGAGCGTGACGACGCACAGCGTGAGCGGGGTCGACAGCACGAGGCCGATCGGCCCCCATAGCCAGCTCCAGAAAATCGCCGCGACCACCACCGCGAGCGGCGACAGGCCCGAGCGATGACCGTACAGCAGCGGCTCGGCGATCTGCCCGGCGACCACGTCGACGACGATGAACAGGATCAGCGTGAGGACCGCCATCGTCCATTGCGGCTGGATCGCGGCCGCGAGAAACACCGCGAGGATCGCCGCGATCCAGATGCCGATGTATGGCACGAAGCGCAGCAAAGCGGCGATCACGCCGAACAGCAGCGCACCCGGTACGCCGATGATCGCGAGCCCGATCGCGATGATGCCGCCCGCGCTCAGATTCACGCCGAGCTGCGCGACGAAATAGCGTGACAGGCGCCCGGCGGCGTCGTTGATCGCGGTGGTCGTGCGGTGCAGATCGCGAGAGCCGAACAGGCTGATCAGACGGTCGCGCAAATCCTCGCGCTGCAACAGGATGAAGATCGTCACGACGAGCACGATGAAGGTCGTCTCGATCGGCGCGATGGCCGGGGTCAGCGCGCGCTGCGCGAGCTGCACCGGCGTCGGCGCGGGCTCGTGCACCTCAACCTGTTGCGGCACCTGCGGCGCGTTGCGCGCGGCGCGGCCGGTCGGGCGCGGCGGCGCGGGACGCGACGGCGCCATGCGCTGCAGCGCGCTGGCGGCGCTGCTCATCAGCGAATCGGCGCGGCCCACGGTTTTTTCCTGCACCGTTTCGATCTTCTGCTCGATCGCTTCCTGGTACTGCGGCAGCGCGTTCGCGAGCTGCACCAGCTGCGCGCCGATCAGCGCACCGACCGCGAGCAGCGACGCGAGAGCGAACAGCACCGCGATGAAGATGGACGGCAACTGGCCCATGTGCAGACGCCGCAGCATCTGCACGAGCGGCGCGAGCAGGAAGCTCAGCAGCACCGACAACGTGATCGGAATCAGCACCTCCCGGCCGAAGTACAGCGCGCACACCACCACCACGCCGGTGATCAGCGACACGAGGCCATGCAGGCCCGGCGTGCCCGGCGGATAAACGCGATTGGGGCGCCCATGCGGCGGCGGCAGCGATATTTTCATGTAAACACAATTCCGGTTGGGACGCGTTGACGACCGAGCGGAGCACTGGTCGTCCGCAAGACATATGCCCGAATTGTAGGCGGTTTGGTGCGAGCAGGGCTCACGCGCGGCTACGTGTCGGGTGGCTCGATGAGCGCGAATCGTCAGCCTACATGCACCCGCAACATCTCCAGCAACTGCGAGCTCACGTACAGCAGCAAGCCGATAAATCCTCCGACGATCGTCCCATTGATGCGGATGTACTGCAGATCCTTGCCGATATTCATCTCGACCTGGCGTGACATCTCATGGGCGTCCCAGTTCTTCACGGTATCGCTGATATGGCGCGTGAGGAACTGCGCGAAGTCGGGCGCCATCGCGCGCGCGGCTTCTTCGAGGTGATCGTTCAGCGATTGCCGCAGCGCTGGATCGCGCGCGAGTTCGCGACCGACCCACGCGCCCATCGCGGCGACACGCGCATGCAGTGCCGAGTCGGTGCTTTGCAGGTCGCGCTTGAGCCACGCGCGCAGTTCGCCCCACATGTCCTTCACGTAGCTGCTGAAAGCCTCCCCTTCGACCAGATAGCGCTTCAGCGCTTCGCCCTGTTGCAGGAAAACCGGATCGGTCTTCAGCCGCACGATCAGCTTCTGCACCACCCGGTCGAACCTGTCGCGCAACTCGTGCGTGGGGTTCTCGGCGATCTGTTCGAGCATACGGTTCGCGGCGCTCGCGATCGCTTCGGCGCCCTTGTCGCCGATCCACGCCGACGGCAGAAACTTCTCGACCGTCGGATACTCGCTTTTCACCCAATCGACGATGCGCGCGGCAATGAACTCGCGCGCCGGCGCCTCGCGCAGCACCGCGATCACCTGATCGATCGCGGTGTCGAGCAGTTCCTGATGACGGCCGTCGCGCGTCAGCGTGTCGAGGACCGCGCCGAGCGACTGCGACAGATCGACCTTCGCGAGAACGTCGCGCAGGCCGTCCTTGATGAAGTTCTGGATGCGCGCGTCGTCGGCCACCTCGAGGATGCCGCCGGTGAGGCGCACCACGTAGTCGCCGAGACGCGCGGTGTTGGCCGATTCGCCGAGCCACGTGGTGATGGTCTGCGCCGGATCGTGCCGGCGGATCAGACCGACCAGCGACGGCACGTCGAGAAACTTGTCCTGCACGAAGTGCGCGAGGTTGTCGGCGATCTTGTGCTTGTTGCGCGGGATGATCGCGGTGTGCGCGGACACGACCGGAATCGGCACGCGCCGAAACAGCGCCGCGACCGCGAACCAGTCGGCGAGCGCGCCGACCATCGCGGCCTCGGCGACGGCCTTGATGCCGTCGACCCACAGGCCGCGCGGCAGGAACGCGGTGACGACGAAAACGCAGGCGGCCGCAAGCAGCAGCAGTAAAGGCGTGCGCTTGGCCTTCTTCAGTTCGGTGGTCTTGTCCATCGGGCGCGGTTGATCGTGTCGGGCGGCGGGCGGCTGAAAGGTGGGCGGGGCAGCCGGTTCGGTTGCAATGATGCGGTACGGCCCGCGCACGCGTCCAGCCTGGATACGCGCATGCAATACGCGCCGGGGCTTCGGCAAGGTAACATTCGCGGTTGGGCTCGTCGTCGAACCTCACGCAAGACGGCGCAACGCAATCGCAATGGAGGCACAGTGATCAGGTTTCTGCACACCGCGGATTGGCAGATCGGCACGCAGTTCGGTCAGTTCGAACCGGACGAGGCCGCGCATCTCGCTCAAGCTCGCTTCGACACCGTGCGCCGCATCGCCGAAGAAGCGGCCGCGCGCAACGTCGACGCGGTGCTCGTCGCGGGCGACGTGTTCGACCTGCAGACGGTGTCGGACACCGTGATCCGTCGTTTGTTCGGCGCACTGCAAGCGTTTTCCGGAACCTGGATCATGCTGCCGGGCAATCACGACGCGGCGCTCGTCGAAAGCGTTTGGACCCGCGCGCAGCGGCTCAATTGCGTGCCGCCGAACGTGCGCGTCGTGCTCGAAACCGGCGTCGTGCTGCTCGATGCGTGCCGTTGCGCGCTGCTGTGCGCGCCGCTCACGCAGCGCATCACCTACGACGACACCACCGCATTCTTCGATTCCACCGAGACGCCGCCCGGCTATCACCGCGTGGGGCTTGCGCATGGCAGCGTCGGCGGCATCCTGCAGGAGGGCATCGATTCGTCGAACCCGATCGCGCCGACGCGCGCCGTGAGCGCGCGGCTCGACTATCTGGCGCTCGGCGACTGGCACGGCCATCTGCGCGTCGACGAACGCACCTGGTACGCGGGCACGCACGAACAGGACCGTTTCCGCTCGAACGAACCGGGCTTCGTGCTCGACGTCACGATAAGCGAGCCGGGAGCGTCGCCGCAGGTCGAGGCGGTGCGAGTCGGGCAATACCGCTGGCATCGCTGGGATGAGACGATTTCGGTGCCGACCGACATCGACGCACTGAAAGCCCGCCTCGCCGAACTCGGCGCGAATGACGTGCTGCGCATCGAGGTCGGCGGCACCGCGGCGCTTGCCGATGCCGAGGCGCTGCATGTCGCGGTCGAAGAGGCTCGCGCGTGCGTGCGCGCGTTGCGTGCCGATCTGAGCAGCCTGCACGTGCTGCCCACCGCCGACGATCTCGCCGAACTCGGCGCGCAAAGCGGCTATCTCGCGAAGGTGGTCGCGCGGCTGCGCGCCTTGCAGGAAGACGCACAGGCCGATCCGCAACAGGCGCGGCGCGCGGCGGAAGCGTTGCTGCTGCTGGCGCGCTTTCAGCGCGAACAGTGGCACCGCGATTCCCATGCCGCACCACCCGCGCAGGCGCGCGATCGGCAACCTGAAGCGCCGCGTGAAGGAGCCTGTGCATGAAGCTGCAACGTATCGCGATTCAGGAATTCAGGCAGTTCGGCGGGCAGCTCGTGATCGACGATCTGCAGCCCGGTCTCAACCTGTTCGTCGGCCCGAACGAGGCCGGCAAAAGCACGATTGCCGAAGCGGTGCGCACGGTGTTCCTCGAACGCTACAAGGCCTCGCATCTGAAGGACCTGTTGCCGTGGGGACTCGCGAACGGGCAGCCGTCGGTCGAGGTCAGCTTCGAGCTCGATGGGGTAGCGTGCCGTCTGTCGAAGCAGTTCGTGTCGCGTCAGCGCTGCGAGCTGAGGATCGGTCAGGCCGTGTATAGCGAGGACGAAGCCGAAGACAAGCTCGCCGCGCTGCTCGGCTTCTCGCGCGCGGCGCGCGGTCCGATGAAAGCCGAGAACGCCGGCGTGCCGGGTCTGTTGTGGGTGCAGCAAGGCGGCACGCAGGAGATGCGCGATTCGACCGGGCACGCGGCGCAGTATCTGCGCGACGCGCTCACGCAACTGTCGGGCGGCCGCGAAGCGGGCGGCGAGGACGCGCTGATCGCGGCCGTGCAGCGCGAGCTGCGGCAACTGCTGACCGCGCGCACGCAGAAGTCCACCGGGCCGCTCGCCGAGGCGGAGCAGAAGCTCGCCGCGCTGATCGCGAGCCGCGACGAGTTGCGACAGCAGCGCCAGCAGTTCGACGACAACATCGCGCGGCTCGCCTCACAACAGCAGGCGTTCGACGACGCCGAGCGCCGGCGTCCGTGGGAGCTTCACGAGCAGAAGGCCGCGCTCGCGCAGCAACGCGCCGTGGCGGTCGAGCAACTCGAACGCGGTCTCGAAGGGCTCGCGCAGTCGCTGAAGATCGGCGAGGCCGAGCTCGCGTTGTCGGTGCAGCAGGAGCGGGGCGCGCTCGAACTCGAAGCGGCCATCGCGCGCGAACGAGAGCAACTCGACGCGGCGCGCGCCGAGGTCGCGGCCGCGCAAACCGCGCATGCGCAGGCGCAAAGCCGCGTTGCGCAATTCGAGCAGGCAGCCGCCGAGGCGAACCGTGCGCTCGAACTCTCGAACGCGGCCGTGACCGCCGCCGATCTGCGCAGCCAGGTCGATTTCTATCGGGCGGAGAGCCAGCGGCTCGAAGCGTCGATCGGCGAGGCGGACAAGGCAAACATGGCGGTGCTGCAGGCCGCGCGCGACGCGGCAGCGCTCGAACTCGACGACGCGCAGTTCAAGCGCCTCGTCGCGCTCGATGGCGAGTTGACCGTGCTGCGCGCGCGGACCGAGGCGGCGATGACGCGCATCGAATACAGCTTGAACGGCGAGTTGCGCGTCGGCGGTGAGACGATCAGCGGCACGGGCGTGCTGCGTGTCGATGAAGAAAAGCGCATCGGCCTCGGCGAGCTTGGCGAATTGCGCGTGATTCCGGGTGTGTCCGATCTGTCCGCGCGATTGTCGGAACTGGCATCGCTCGAAGCGAAGCACGCGCAGTTGCTGCTCACGCTCGGCGTTGCGTCGGTGGCCGATGCGCAGGCGCGTCACGAGCAATGGAAAACGCTGGTCGCGCAACAGAAGAGCCAGGCGAGGATACTCGAGGTCCATGCGCCGCAAGGCATCGATGCGTTGCGCGCGGCGCTGGCATCGACGGCGGCGCGCTTGCAGGCGTCGAGCGAGCGCCTGGCCGGTCTGCCCGACGTGTCGGCGGCGCCGCCGCTCGAGGACGCGCGCCGCAATGCCGACATCGCGCGCGACGCGTTGGAGGCCGCGCGCAAGGTGCTCAAGCAAGCGGCGGGCGCGCAATCCACCGGCGTCGCGAAGGCCGATTCGCTGACGGCGCAACTGCAGCGCAAAGAAGCGCAGCTGAACGACGAAGCGTTCCGGCGCAATCGCGCGCAGTGGCAGGCGCATATCGTCGAGCAGCGCGTGAAGGTCGATGCGCTGAAGAACCAGCGCGGCGAGCGCGAACGCGAACTCGATGCGGCGCGTCTGGACGACCCCGTGGCGGAGGCGAAGCGCTATCGCGCATCGGCGGAACTCGCGCGCAACGAGCAGCATGAGCGTCAACTGCGCATCGCGGAACTGCGTAGCCAGCTCGAAACGATGGGCGCATCGGGCCTTGGCGAACGGCTTGCCGCGCTCGAAGCGCAGGTCGAGCAGGCCACGCGCCGCAAGGACGAACTGAGCCTGCGCGCGAGCGCGCTGAGTCTGCTCGACGAGGTGCTGGTCGACGAACGCGACGCCGCGCTGGCACAACTGCGCGCGCCGTTGACCGAGCGGCTCGGTCATTATCTGAAGCGGATTTTTCCGCAGTCGAGCCTCGCGCTCGGCGACGATCTGATTCCGGCGATGCTCGATCGCGACGGCCGCGCGGAACTGCTCGACGCGCTGAGCTTCGGCACGCGCGAGCAGCTCGGCATCCTGACGCGGCTCGCGTACGCGGACCTGTTGCAGGCCTCAGGCCGGCCCACTCTGCTGATGCTCGACGATGCCGCGGTCCACACCGATGCGGCGCGCCGCGACGCGCTCAAGCGCGTATTGATCGACGCGGCGACGCGGCATCAGATTCTGGTGTTCACGTGTCATCCGGAGTTGTGGGACGACCTGGGCGTCAGGCAGCGGGCGGTGCAGGATTTGAAGGTGGCGTGAGCGGGACGGGCCGGCACCACCCGGTACGGCCCGCTTACTCGTACCACCGCGGCGTGTACACCCACTGCGCGCCGTTATCGCCACAAGCGAATTTTCTCGTCAGCGACGACCCGACGATCACCATCGTGCGCATATCCACGTCGGCCGAGCGAAGCTCGCCGAGCGTCACTGTGCGCAACGTGCCGCCAGGCCGGCCGATATCGCGTCCGAGCACCACCTGCGTCGATGGCGCGCGATATTCCCGCACGATATCGAGCGCCTTGTCGAGTTGCCACGGACGCGCGCGCGAAATCGGGTTGTAGAACGCCATCACCAGATCGGCTTGCGCCGCATGGCGCAGGCGGGTTTCGATGATCGTCCACGGCTTCAGGTTGTCCGACAGCGACAGCATGCAGAAGTCGTGGCCGAGCGGGGCGCCGGCCTGCGCCGCGGTCGCGAGCGCGGCCGACACGCCCGGCACGATCGATAGTTCGACGGCCGCCCATGCGTCGTTGCCAGAAGCTTCGAGCGCTTCGAGCACGGCGGCCGCCATCGCGAACACGCCGGGGTCGCCCGACGACACCATCACGACCGAGCGGCCTTCGCTCGCGAGCTCGAACGCGTGTCGCGCGCGCTGCATTTCCTCGCGATTGTCGGTGCCGTGCACGCGCTGATCGGCGCGCAGCGGGCCGGCCATTTTCACGTAGGTGTCGTAGCCGAGGATGTCGGTCGCTTCGTTCAACGCGGTGCGCGCGGCCGGGACCATCAGTTCGGCGCAACCGGGGCCGAGGCCGATCACGGTCAGGCGGCCGCGGGCACGGCCGAGCGTCACTGGGTCGATGGCGAGCGGGGAGAGAGCGAGCGCGACGTTCGGATGAGCGTCGTCGTGCAGCGTTTCGTGGGGGACACGTAGCGCGGTCTGCAGCAAGCGTGCGGCACTCGATTCGCCCGGTTCGGCGCTGGTATCGGAGAAGCGTGGCGGCACATCGAGAAGCCGTGCCGCTTGCGCAAGCGCCGGGTCGGCCATGCCCGTCGATGGCGCGAGCAAGGCCGCGAGCGAAAGCATCGCGAGACCGTGCCCTTTCAGTGCCGCGCGCACGCGTGCGACGATCGCATCGGCGGACTCGGCATCGTCGCTGACGACAGCCGCCACCACGCTGCGCGGATGAATCACGAGCTCGTCTTCGCGCCCCTCCCACGCGCGCGGCGTCACGCGAATCGCGAGACGTGCCGACTCCGAGCGCGGCAGTTGCGCGTCGTCGAGCCACGGCGCGTCGCCTTCGATGCGCGTGCTTTCGCCCGCCAGCAGATCCGACACGAAGCGCTTGCCCTGGCCGAGATCGGCGAGCGCATAGCCATCGGGCGGATTGAGCACGCAGGTGCCGAAACGCAATTCACCGCTCGTCGTGATCGCGGGCTGCACCGCCAACGCGGCGGCGATGTCGCGCGCCATCAGGTTGACGCCCGCGAGGCCGCCGAGCAGCGGCACGACCGCGCTGCCGTCCTCGGCGAGCGCGAGCACCGGCGGCTCGGCGCCTTTGTTCGACAGCAGCGGCGCGAGGCAGCGAATTACGATGCCGGCCGCGCACAACGCGACGATCGGCGTGCCGCGCGCATACAGCTCGCGCAGATGCGTGCCGAGTTCGCTGTACGAGACGTCGGCCTCGACGCGGCCTTGCAGCGCGTGGACCTGGCAATCAGGAGCAACGCCCGCTGCGATATGCGCGCCACGCTCGACATACAGCGCCTGAATCCGCCGCGCCGTCGCGAGCGCGCCCGTACCGAGAATCACGATCGCGGGCGCGTTCATCCTTGCCATTTCTGCCCCGGCACGACCAGCAGCGAAAAATACGGCGATGCCATCGGATCGACTTCGGCGAGCGGCACGATGCGCTGATTGCGCATCGTCGCGCGCTCGACGTACAGCGCGCGCTGCGCGAGTCCGAGTTCGTCGAGCACGCGCCGCACCTTGTCGAAATTGCGGCCTAGTTTCATGATGACCGCCGCGTCGGCATCGGCCAGACGGCGGCGCAATTCGTCTTCGGGCAACACGCCCGACAGCACCGACAAGCTCTGATTGCGATACACGAGCGGCGCGCCGAGCACCGCCGCACCGCCGAGCATCGAGCACACGCCGGGCACTACTTCACTGTCGTAGCGCGCCGCGAGCCGGTCGTGCAGATACATGTACGAGCCGTAGAAGAACGGATCGCCTTCGCAGACCACGGCGACGTCACGGCCCGCGTCGAGATGGCCGGCGACGACTTCGGCGGCGGTGTCGTAGAAGTCCGCGATGATCGCTTCGTACGACAGCGGCGGCTCGAGCGCTTCGGTCGTGACCGGATAGACGAGCGGCAGATGCTGCTGCGCGTCGTGCAGATGCGCCTCGATGATGCCGAACGCGTTGCCCTTCTTGCCCTTCGCGACGAAATACGCGACCACCGGCGCCGCTTTAAGCAGCCGCAGCGCCTTCAAGGTCAGCAATTCCGGGTCACCGGGACCGACGCCGATGCCGTATAGCCTTCCGCGGCTCGTTAGCTGGCTCGTCATTTATTCGACCTCCGTCGCAAGCGCGTTGACCGCGGCGGCGGCCATCGCGCTGCCGCCGCGCCGTCCATGCACCACCACATAGGGGACGCCGCGGCTGTTTTGCGCGAGTGCCGCTTTCGATTCCGCCGCGCCGACGAAGCCGACCGGAAAGCCGAGAATCAGCGCGGGCTTCGGCGCGCCGGCATCGAGCATGTCGAGCAGATGAAACAGCGCGGTCGGCGCATTGCCGATCACGACGACGCTGCCCGCCAGATGCGGACGCCACAATTCGAGCGCGGCGGCCGAGCGCGTGTTGCCGATCTCGCGCGCCATCGCTGGCACATCCGGGTGCGTCAGCGTGCAGATCACTTCGTTGTTCGCGGCGAGCCGCGCGCGCGTAATGCCTTGCGCGACCATGCCCGCGTCGCACAGGATCGGCGCGCCTTGCGCGAGCGCACGGCGGCCCGCGCTGCCGGCGCCGTCGGAGAACGCGAGGTCGTCGATCACGTCGACCATGCCGCACGCGTGGATCACGCGCACCGCGAGTTTTTCGAGGTCGGCGGGGATGCGCGCGAGGTCGGCCTCCGCGCGGATCGTCGCGAACGATTGGCGATAGATCTCCTGACCGTCGCGAATGTAATCAAGCATGGGAAGTACTCCGGGCGAGGCGCGCGAGCAGCGCGGCGGCCTCGTCGATCGTCAGTTGGGGCGCGACACATTGGCCGAATCCGGGGTGATGGTCGTCGCGTCGATAAAGGTCGTAGCGGCCGGGCGCGGCGGCGAGCAGCGTGTACGGCGCGCGATGCGCGGCCGCGCACGAGCGCGGGCAGCCGGTCAGATGCACGTCGACGCCGGCGGGCAAGCGTTCGGCGAGTTGCAGCGCGTCGGTCTTGGTGTCGGCGAGGCCCTTCGCGCAACCGGCCGAACCGGCGCAGGCGATCACATGTGTGATGGCCTGCGCGGGATCGCAGGCGAGGCCGAGTGCGCTCAGCTTCGCGAGTACGGCGGGCACGGCGTTGGTCGCGATGTCGGGCAGCAGCACGCTTTGCCATGGCGTTGCGTGCAGCATGCCGTTGCCGTGTTGTTGCGCGAGCGCGGCGACGTCGCGCAGCGTGGCCGCGTCGATCCGGCCGAGCGGCGGTTGGCCGCCGACGTGCCACATGCCGCCGCCGTGCTGTGCGTGCGCGCCGAGCCGCAATGACGCGTCGGCGGGAATGTGGCGTTGCCAGTCGCGCAGCGATGCGTCGCGCGCGAGCGGGAAGTCGACGTAGCGTTGCGCGTGCTGCAGAAGCGCATCGGCGGAGTGCGTGGCGAGCAGGTCGCGCATGCGGGTCGCGTCGGCTGAGGCGAGGTCGAGGAACGTGTGCAGCAACGCGCGCACGAGCACTGGCACGCGCGACGGTGGTGCGGCCGCGAGCGCACTCGTGCCGTTGGCATCGGGATGGTCGCCGGCGTTCGCGTTGTCGCCTGTCGAGCCGGGGCACCCCGCGAGGCCGAACACGAAGCGCACGCCTTCTTCGTCAGCCGACGCCGCGAGCCACACGTCATGCGGATGATCGATTCGCGCGAGTCGTTCGCCGCCGTCGAGCAGCAGCGCGAATTTCGGCGACAACGCGGCGAAGCGCACATCGCTTTGCAGCAGCGTGAGCAGTTCCGCGCACAACGGCGTCGTGTCGATCAGCGCGTGCGGATCGCGGCCGGCGGCGGGGCTGATCATCACGTTGCGGACGTCGTCGGCGTAGCTGAGCGCGTTGGGGGTGGCGATGTGCGGGTCGTTCGCGGCGGCCGGTCCAAGTCCCGCGCCAATCAGCGCTGCGCTCAACGCAGCTTCGTGTCCGCGACGCACGCCGCGCAGTTGCAGATTCGCGCGATTGGTCAACTCGGCGACGCCGTTCGCGTGCCGTGTGCTCGCATCGGCGATCGCGTGTGCCTGCGCCGCGCTCAGCACGCCGCCGGGCAGTTTGATGCGGCAGATGCCGCCGTCGCGCGCGGAGACGATGCGCAGCAACCCCGGACATGCCGAGGACCGCGGTGACGTGACCGCGTGGGACGAAACGGGGGGAGGCGAAGCTCGATTCAATGGGGCACCGGGTTTAGCGTCGCGCGACGGCATGGTGGCGGCCTCGCTGCATGCTGCCCGATGAAGGCCGGCGTGAACCATGCGGCCGAAAAGCGCTTCGGGCTGACCGTGGGCGATGAAAGCGGCCATTATATCTTTACGCAATGGCCGCAGCGCCTGTTTGCCGGCCATCGCGCGATGCCGCCGGTCGCGACGCATGGCGCCTTGCCGCGGACCCGCGGGCCGCATGGCGGCGGTATCATGCGGACTTTCCAAACCCGCCGTCCGAGCCTGCGCGCAGCCGCATGCACGACGCGGCGCGGTGCAATCGCTCAGGAATCGACGCAACTGATGAGGATGGATGCATGCCGGCATGGCTGACCGTAGTGGGCATTGGCGACGACGGCTTCGCCGGTTTGGGGCGGCCCGCGCGGCGTGCGTTGCTGGGCGCGTCGGTCGTGTACGGCGGCGAGCGCCATCTGGCGATGCTGCCCGCGCGGATCGCCGCCCGCCGCGCCGCGTGGCCGCGTCCGTTCGATCTCGCGCCGTTGCTAGCCGAGCGTCCGCACGCGGTGTGCGTGCTCGCGAGCGGCGACCCGATGCTGTTCGGCGTCGGCGCGACGCTCGCGCGGCAGTTGCCGGCCGGGGAATTGCGCGTGCTGCCCGCGCCGTCGTCGCTGTCGCTCGCGGCCGCGCGGCTCGGCTGGCCGTTGCAGGATGTCGCGACCGTGTCGCTGGTCGGCCGGCCGCTTGCCACGCTGAATGCGCATCTGCACGACGGCGCGCGCCTGTTCGTGCTGAGCGCGGACGGCCACACCCCGGCGGCGCTGGCGGCCTCGCTCGATGCGCGCGGTTACGGCGCAACTCAGATGACCGTGCTCGAACATCTGGGCGGTGAACGCGAACGGCGTGTCGATGGCCGCGCCGATCAATGGCCGGGCGGCGAGATGGCCGCGCTCAATCTGATCGCGCTCGACTGCCGCGCGTCCGCGCAAGCAGCGCGTCTGCCGCTGACCTGCGGCTTACCCGACGACGCCTTTATCCACGACGGCCAGTTGACCAAGCGCGACGTGCGCGCCATCACGCTCGCGCGCCTCGCGCCCGCGCCTGGTGAGTTGCTGTGGGACGTCGGCGCGGGCAGCGGTTCGATCGGTATCGAATGGATGCGCGCGCATCCCACCTGTCGTGCGATCGCGATCGAGGCGAACGACGCGCGGCAGCGCTTCATCGAACAGAATCGCGATACGCTGGGTGTGCCTGGTCTGCAACTGGTGGCCGGCCGCGCGCCGGACGTGTTGCGGGGGCTACCCGCGCCGCACGCGGTGTTTATCGGCGGAGGGGTGACGGTGCCGGACGTGCTGGACACCTGCTGGGCGCAACTGCGCGACGGCGGCCGGCTCGTCGCGAACGCGGTCACGCTGCAAGGCGAGGCGGTGCTCGCCGCGTGGCGCGAGCAGCATGGCGGCACGCTGACACGCATCGCGCTCGCGCACGCGCAACCGCTCGGCGGCTTCGATACATGGCGCCAGGCGTTGCCGATCACGCTGCTCGACGTGACCAAGCCCGCCAATCCGTCAGCCGATTCGTGATGCGCGACGAAACCCCCGAACAGCCGGCGCCGCTGCGCAGCGGCTATACGACCGGCAGCTGCGCGACCGCGACGTCGCTGGCGGCCGCGCGTTTGCTGCTGGCGGGCGAGGTCAGCGAGGTCGCCGAGATCGTGTTGCCGAAGGGCCAGCATGTGCCGATGCGGCTCACGTTCTGCCGTCTCGTGGAGATGGACGGCGAGCGGATCGCCGAAGCCGGCACGATCAAGGATGCCGGTGACGATCCCGACGTGACGCACGGCGCGCTGGTGTTCGCGCGCGTGCGCCTCGTGCCCGAGCCCGGTGTGATTTTTCGCGCGGGGCCGGGCGTCGGCACGGTCACGCGCGCGGGGCTCACGCTGGCGGTTGGCGAACCGGCGATCAATCCGGTCCCGCGCCAGATGATCACGCAGCACCTCGACGAACTCGCCTCGCATCATGCGTATCAAGGCGGCTTCGAAGTGACGCTCTGCGTGGAAAACGGCGAAGCGCTCGCGCTGAAAACGATGAACCCGCGTCTCGGTATCGTCGGTGGACTGTCGATACTCGGCACTACCGGTATCGTGCGGCCGTTTTCGTGTTCCGCCTATATCGCGTCGATCCATCAGGGCATCGACGTTGCGCGCGCGAACGGCTATATGCATGTGGCCGCCTGCACCGGCAACGCGAGCGAGGACGCGATGCGCGCGCACTACGGCCTGCCCGATATCGCGCTGATCGAAATGGGCGATTTTGTCGGCGCGGTGCTCAAGCATGTGAAGCGCGCGCCGGTCGAGCGTCTGAGCATTTGCGGCGGCTTCGGCAAGCTCAGCAAGCTCGCGGCCGGCCATCTCGATCTGCATAGCCGCAACTCCAGCATCGATCTCGAACAACTCGCCGGCTGGGCCGCCGGGCATGGCGCCGACGCCGCGCTGCAAGCGGCGATGCGCGCGGCCAACACGAGCCAGCAGGCGCTCGCGCTCGCGCACGCGCAACAGGTGCCGCTCGGCGATATCGTCTGTCAGCACGCGTTGGCCGTTGCACGCGATATCGTGCCGCCGCAGGTCAGCGTCGAAATCTTCGCGATCGACCGGCAGGGCAAGTTCGTCGGAGTCGCCCGATGACGCGCATCCTGTTGCTCGGCGGCACCGGCGATGCGCTGAAGATCGCGCGCCAACTCGGTCCCGCGCATGTGTACAGTCTCGCGGGGCTCGGCAAGGTGCCCGACGACCTGAAGTGCGCGGTGCGCGTCGGCGGCTTCGGCGGCAGCGAGGGGCTGGCGCGTTATCTCGCGAGCGAAGCGATCGGCCTCGTGATCGACGCGACGCATCCGTACGCGGCGCGGATCAGCGCGAATGCCGTAGCGGCGTGTCGCGTCGCGAAGGTGCCGTGCTGGGCGCTGCGGCGTCCGGCGTGGCAGCCGCAAGCCGGCGATGACTGGCGCATCGTCGATGACTGGAACGCACTGATCGACGCGCTCGCGCCTTTCAGAAGGCCGCTATTCACGCTCGGACGCGAACCGCTCGCGCATCTCGACGAGATTCCGCCGTATCAATTCTGGACCGTGCGCGTGCTCGATTCGCATCCGGACACCGCGCGCTCGCGCATCCTCGCCGCGCGCGGACCGTTCACGCTCGACGGCGAACGCGCGCTGTTCGCGCTGCAGGCGTTCGACGTCGTCGTCAGCAAGAACAGCGGCGGCGGCGCGACCGAGGCCAAGCTCGAAGTTGCGCGCGAACGCGGCTTGCCGGTGATCATGCTGCGACGGCCGGTGTTGCCCGACGTCGATCGCGAGTTCGCCACCATTGCCGATCTTCTCGATGCGTTGCCCGCGCACGCGCAAGCGGCTTCGGATCAGTGAGCAAATAACTGGAGTACTGAATGACAGTGTTTTTTATCGGCGCGGGTCCGGGCGACCCGGAACTGATCACGGTGAAAGGGCAGCGTCTCGTGCGCAGTTGTCCGGTGATCCTGTATGCGGGGTCGCTGGTGCCGGCGGCGGTGCTCGAAGGTCACAGCGCCGAACAGGTCGTCAACACCGCGGAACTCGATCTCGACCAGATCGTCGCGCTGCTCGCGGCGGCGCACGCGAAGGGCCAGCATGTCGCGCGCGTGCATTCGGGCGATCCGTCGCTGTACGGTGCGATCGGCGAGCAGATCCGCCGCTTGCGCGAGTTGGACATTCCTTACGAAATCGTACCCGGCGTGACCGCGACGGCCGCATGCGCGGCGGCGCTCGGCTGCGAGCTGACGCTGCCCGGCGTGTCGCAGACACTGATCCTCACGCGCTATGCGAGCAAAACATCGATGCCCGAAGGCGAGCAGTTGGCCGATCTCGCGCGGCATCGCGCGACGCTGGCGATTCACCTCGGCGTGCGGCATCTCGCGCGCATCGTCGATGAATTGCGGCCGCATTACGGCGGCGCGTGTCCGATCGCGGTGATCTATCGCGCGAGCTGGCCCGACGAAGAAAAGATCACCGGCACGCTCGACGATATCGTCGCGAAAGTGCAGGGCAGCGCGATCGAGCGGACCGCGCTGATTCTGGTCGGGCAGGTGCTGGCCGCCGAAGGCTTCGCCGATTCGACGCTGTATGGGAGCGGCAATTGATGGCGCCGTGAGAGCCTGTCTGGTGTCGGAAAGCGGCGTGCGTTGTCGATCATAATGTGACGCAGCGCGAGAGCCTGACCCGTTTCCTGGCAAAACGCCAAAACGCGAAAGCGCGAAAATCCGCAAGTTCTGCACCGCCACCCGGCGCGCAGACCGCTATCGTGGCGCCATGATGAAGCCCAGCACCGAACGTGATTACCGTCGACGGATCGCTCGCGTGGTCGAGGCCATTCTGGTCGAGCCCGGCGCGCGGCACACGCTCAGCAGCCTCGCGGCCGTCGCGCATATGTCGCCATATCACTTCCATCGGATTTATCGCGCGTTGATGGGCGAGAGCGTCGCCGATACCGTCAAGCGTCTGCGGCTCGCCGAGGCAGCGCAACGGCTGACCGACGCCGCGCAGGTCACCGCGGTCGCGCACGACGCTGGCTACGACAGTCCCCAAGCGTTCGCACGTGCGTTTCGCGATTTCACTGGTGTATCGCCGAGCGAGTTCAGGACGCGGCAGCGGCATCTGGTGGCGAATCCGGCGGCTTCGGCGGCATCCGCGCGGACACGGCGAACGGGGCATGCGCGCATCGAGCCGCGCGGCGACGGCGATGGCATAGGCGCTGACGGCCGCCGCGACGAGTACGCTGAAAACCAGAACACCCCCGCATCACCATCCGTCGAAGTGATCGAGATCGCACCGCTCGACGTGCTATGCCTTCGCCATGACGGCCCGGTCGCGACGATCGGCCAGACCTTCCACACGCTGATGACGACGTTGCGCTGCGACGAGAACCCGCTGTTGCAGCAGCGCGTCGGCATCTGCGCGCGCGATCCGTCGATCGCTGGCGGGTTTTGCTATCACGCGGGAGTCGTCGCGGGGTCGCAGGCGGCGTTCAGCGATGCGATGCAGCGGCTCGACGAAGCCGCGCAACGCTCGCGTGTGGCCAAGCCGCCGCCGGGCATCGAGCCGCTGCGGCTCGAAGGCGGGCTATACGCGGTGCACCGCCTCATCGGTCCTTATGCGCTGATCTCGCCCACTTTCAGGGCACTGTACAGCGGCTGGTTGCCGCGCAGTGGCTACCGGCGCGATCAACGGCCCGGGCTCGAACTGTATCGAAGCGCGCCCGATCGCGGCGCGCTGGACCCCTGCATCACCGATCTGCTGATCCCCATTCGCGAGGACTAACCATGATGCGTCGAGGCTGTGCCGCGCTGTCGAGCGCGGTGGTGGTGTCGTTGAGCGTGGCATTGTCGGGGGCGCTGTGCGGCGCGCTGTGGGCTGCGTCGCCGGCGCACGCCAACGCGCAAACCGCTTCCGCCGACTGGCATGTCGGCGAGACGAGCCGCGTGTTTCATCCCGCCGTGGCCCGCAACTGGCGTGGCGCGCAAACACAGGCGTTGATCACGCGCATCTGGTATCCGGCCGATGCGACGCAAGCCGAGACGCGTCACGATATCGGCGCGCCAGGCCATCCGATGTTCATCGGCCACGCCGCCGCCGACGATGCGCCGCTGTCCGACGCGCAGCGCAAATACCCGTTGCTGCTGTTGTCGCACGGCACCGGCGGCAGCGCGGACAGTCTCGACTGGCTCGCGGCGTCGCTGGCCGCGCAGGGCTATATCGTCGCGGGCGTCAATCATCCGGGCAACAACGCGCTGGAGCCGCGCACGCGCGACGGCTTCATCCTCTGGTGGGAGCGCGCGACCGACTTGAGCGAAGTGCTCGACGGCGTGCTCGCGGACCCGCGTTTCGGTCCGCGCGTCGACACGACGAGGATCGGCGCGCTGGGCTTTTCGCTCGGCGGATACACGGTGCTCGAAGTCGCGGGCGCACGTACCGACAGCGCGGCGTTCGAGCGCTTTTGCACGTCGCCCGAAGCCGATGCGATCTGCACGCCGCCCGAAGCCGCGAGTCTCGCGCACGCGCCGGGCGCGCCGGCGTTGACGGTCGACGGGCTATCGGCCGAAACGAATGCATCGCGCGCGCGTTCGGGCGACTCGTATCGCGATCCGCGCGTCAAGGCGGCATTCGCGATCGCACCCGCGCTCGGCGAGGCGTTCGACAGTTCGTCGTTCAAGGAAGTGACGATTCCGGTCGCGCTGCTCGCGGGCGAGGCGGATACGACCGCGCCCGTCAACACCAATATTCACCGCATCGCGGGCTTCATGCCGCAAGCGACGGTGACGATGCTCCCGGGCGCCTCGCACTATACCTTCATGGATGTGTGCGAGCCCGAGGTGATGGAGCGTCTGGCGCCCATCTGCAAGGACGGACCGGGTGTCGACCGCGCCGTGATTCATGCGCGAACCGCGGCACAGGTGCGTGATTTCTTCGCGGCGACGCTGCCGGCGCGCGGCTCGTAGCGCTCGCGAACGCAAGTGATTCGCGCCGCCGCGCGACTCAATCCTCGAGCGGCGCCAGGGTCTTGAGCGGTGCCGGCTTGTCCTCGCCGAATCGGATCATCGGCACCAGCGAAAGCAGCGCAACCACGAACAGCCCGATCACGAACATCGACACGAAGGTCAGATGCAGCGACTGGTGCAGCACCAGCCTGACCAGATCGCTGTCGCCGAGATCGGCGGCGCGGTTCTGCAGCAGCGCCTTCAGCTGGTCCGACGTGACCGTCGCGGTGCCTTGCGAATGACGGAGCCCGAAGTTCAGCACCGCGCCGAACAGCGTCGCGCCGAGCGTGCTGCCGAGATTGCGCGAGAACAGGTTCGACGCGGTCGCGCTGCCGCGTTCGTCCATCCGGACGATCTCCTGGATCAGCACGAGCGAACTGACGCTCGACGTCCCCATGCCGAAGCCCATGATCAGCGACGCGAATCCGGCGACGAGCGGCGACGCGCCCGGCGACAGGAACAGCAGCAGCACCGCGCCGAGCGGCACGAACGCGCTGCCGCAGATCAGGATGCGCCGCAAGCCGAGCCGGTGAAACGACTTCGCCGCGAAGGTCGCGCCGGTGGGCCAGCCCACCATCATCATCGTCAGCGCGAGGCCGGCCACCACGGGCGAACGATGCAGCACGCCCTGCACGTACATCGGCAGGAACGTGGTCGCGCCCATCAGGATCATGCCGGCCAGCACCGTCGCGCTGTTGCATGCGGCGATCGGGCGGCGGCTCCATAGCGCGAACGAGATCATCGGTTCGGCCGCGCGACGCTCCTGCAGCACGAATAGCAGCACGCACAGCACGAACACGCCGCCCGCGAGCGAGGCGGGCGCGAATGCATCGTCGCCGGCGTAGGTCAGCGTCATCATCAGCGCGGCGATCGCGGCCATGAACAGCGCCGCGCCGGCGAGATCGATGGACGGCCGCGCGTGCCGCTCCGATTCGCGCAGGAACGCGATGAAGCCCGCCGCCGACGCCAGCCCGATCGGCACATTCATCCAGAAGATCCACGCCCACGACAGGTTGTGAATGATGAAGCCGCCGACCATCGGACCCACGACCGCCGAGATCGCCCACACGCTCGCCAGATAGCCCTGCACCTTGCCGCGTTCGCGCGCCGGGTACAGATCGGCGACGATGGTCAGCGTGACCGGCTGGATCGCTCCCGCGCCGATGCCCTGGATCAGCCGGAACACGATCATCGCCGGCATCGACCATGCGAAGCCGGCGAGCACCGAGCCGACGAGGAAGATCGCGATGCCCGCGAGGATCACCGGCTTGCGTCCGTAGAGATCGGCGAGCTTGCCGAACACCACGGTCATCGCGGTCTGCGTGAGCAGGAACGACGAGAACACCAAGCTGTATAAATGCAGGTCACCGAGTTGCGAGACGATCTGCGGCATCGCGGTCGACACGATGGTCGCTTCGATCGCGACCATCGCCATCGAGGCCATCACGGCGGCGATCACGAGCGGGCGTGAAGATTGAGTGTTGCGGGACATGAAGGGCGTAGTATCGGTATGTTGAGTGCGTCGACGGCCCGGAGGAGGCCTTGCTGCGGCGCATCGGCGCGGCCGCGCATGACGGCCGCTCAGGAGTATGCACCTTGCGCAGAATGCGTGCTCGCGCCAGGGCAGCCGGGCAGCCGGCCGGTTTGGGCATGAGCGTTGCGTATTCGGATTTCCCTTTGACACACGGAGGACAATCATGAGGATCGAATTCACCGGACGGCGGGAAGTGGTGGCTGCTGCGCGCGTCGCCTACGAGGCCAATGTGGACGGGAAGGACGTATGGTGCAGCGTGTCGCTCGACGCGCTCAACGACCATTTCGGCAACGGCAGCCTCGGCAACGGCGCCCCGTCCGCTCACGATCTGGTGGGGACGTTCGAGGCGAACCGCGCCCGCATTGAAAATGCTACGCGGCGGGTGCTCGAACGCAACGGGGGACGGTCCGTGGAACTCGAGACGCGCGATTTCGACTGAGCGACCCGCTTAGCGCGTAGCGGGTCAATTGATTCGCGCCGCGGTGGAAAGGACTCTTCCACCGCGGCGGCTATATCCGCGACGCCGGCGCGGCTACAGTATCGACGCACACATTGCTTCATGCGTGTGAGCGAGAGAGTTGGACCCGGCTGCCGGCAGCCGGGTCTTTTTTTTGGCGCGTCCAGGCACACCATTATTTCGCTGGCAATTTTCCGCTGGAGCGTCCGACGATTAGCACGGTGATTCGCGCGACGAGTGAAAGGCTGCGGTATAGTCGCGGCAAACTTTAAATCCGTCTCTTCGATTCTCTGGAGAAAATCGTGCAGGAAATCATCGAAGGTCTGATCCGCTTTCAACGCGAGGTCTTTCCACAGCAAAGCGCGCTCTTCAAGCGTTTATCGACTGCGCAGAATCCCAGCACGCTCTTCGTGACCTGTTCGGACAGCCGCGTGGTGCCGGAGCTGCTGACGCAGACCGAGCCGGGGTCGCTGTTCGTGATCCGCAACGCGGGCAACATCGTGCCGTCGTACGGCCCGGAGCCGGGCGGCGTGTCGGCGACCGTCGAATATGCGATCGCCGTGCTCGGCGTGACCGACATCGTGATCTGCGGCCATTCGAACTGCGGCGCGATGACGGCGATCTCGTCCTGCACGAATCTGGAGCACATGCCGGCGGTCGCGAGCTGGCTGCGTCACGCGGATACGGCGAAAGCGATCAACGCGTCGCGTCACTATCACTCGGATGCGGAGCGTCTCGCGGCGCTGGTCAAGGACAACGTGATCGCGCAACTCGCCAATATCCGCACGCATCCGTCGGTGGCGGTCGGGCTCGTGAACAAGACGCTGCGGCTCCATGGCTGGATCTTCAATATCGAAAGCGGCGAAATGCTCGCACTCGATGGGAATACCGGTAACTTTTTGTCGCTTGCGGATAATCCGGAAATTTATGCAGTTTGAAGTGGCATTTGGAACGGGCTTTTGCTTTGAGAAATTAACTGATCGAGCTTGCTAAAAGCATTGCCTAAAAAGAACGCGGCGCAGCGGATTTTTCCGGTGCGCCGCGTTGTTTTTTGGGTTGGCCGGCGCGGTGGCGCGGCGTCGATGCCACCGCGCCGCCCGGCACAACCATCTCTATCAGCTCGACGTCACCAGCGAATCCGATGGCACGATCTTCAACACATCAGGGCTCTTCGCAGCCGGGTTCGACCACAGCAGATGCATGCTTGCCGCCCCGCTGCCGTGCACGTACTCGACCTTGATCGACGCACTCTGGTTCGCGGCGAAATGGACTTTGCCCGAAGCGCTGCCCGGCGTCGTGCCCGTTTTGTCGATCACCTTCACGCCGTTGATCCACAGACGCGCGACGTTGTCGCTGTTGATCGTGAACGTGTATTCGCCGTCCTGCGCCGCCTTGAGCGCGCCGGTCCAGCGCACGCCGTAGTTGGTCGCGTTGACGCCGGCCGATGCATCAGGCGAATCGGTGCCGCGCTCGGTGTTCAGATCGAAGTCGATCAGCGGCGTGATCGACGTCTTCACCGGCGCCGCGCTGAAGGTCGGATCGTTGTAGTACGCGACCTGCAGCACCGGCAGCTTGACGTCGAACCCACCCGTCAGCGCCTGCGTTTCCGACGTCTGCCACGGATGGCCGTCCGGGTAGAAGGTCCCCTGGAACGGCGTCGCCGGTTCGACTGTCGCGGGTGCGCTCGGCGTCTGGCCCCAGTGAAAGCGCGTATTGGTGCGGCCGATCATCAGCTCCCACACGATGAAGCCGGTGGTGCCGCCGTAGTTCGCGACGATACCCGGCATCGTCTGACCGGTCGTGCCCGTGAAGCCGCGTTGCAGCGTCTCCGAGTTCATCGCGTTGATGTTGCTGCCATTCACCGGACCCGTGTACGGGTTGTTGTACGGATGGAACCCGTAGAAATCCGAGAAGTAGGTGCCTTCGTCTTCCTGCACCTGCGGCGAGTTGATCGGCTGCGTTGCGCCTGCGTTCAGGATCGCGATGCGCGCATCGTTCATCATCACCGCGCGCGTGTTCCGCAATGAACCATTGCCGCTGCAGCCCGGCTCGTTCATCGGCTCCCAGAAGATGATGCGCGGGTCGTTGCGATGCGGCGCGACGAAGTCGGTGATGTAGTTCGCGAGGCTCTGCTTGTACGTAATCGCCGGGTTCGACGCGCTTGCCTGGAAATACGCCTGCTCGACCGGCGTGCCCGGCGACTGCACCCACTGGCTGTTATGCACGCCCCACACCGGCGCGGGCTGCGGGCCGTATTGCGGGTTGGGGTTCCAGCAGTCGTCGTAGAAGATCGGCGAGACCTTGATGCCGTGCCGCGCGGCGATCGTCAGCAGGTTTTCGAACTTGCTCAGGAAGGCCACGCGATCGTTGGCCCACACCAGATAGTGCAAATACACGGCGACCGTGTTCATGCCGTAGGTCTGCGCATAGGTGAGCTCGCGGTTGACGATCTCGGGGTCGTAGTTCTCCCAGAAGTCGATCGCGTTGACCGCATTGGACGGCGTGTAGACCGCGCCGACCACCTTCGAGAAATCGTAGACGGGCGAGGTCACGGCCGGATACGTATGGATCGTGATGTTGCTGAACGACACGCCGACACCGAAGCGCCGCACGCCGAAGCTGCCCGACTGGAAGACCGCCGGCAGCGCGTTGGTCGCGTCGTTGGCGCTCACCACGCGCTGGCCGTCGAGGTCGACGAGGATCGCGTTGCCGCTCGTCGTCACCTTCAGGTGATGCGTGCTGCCGCCGACGATCGAGGCGACCGGATACTGGATGAAATTGGTCCAGTTGTTGTTCTCGCGACCCACTACGAGCGCATGCGAGCCGGTGTCGAGACCGATGAAATAGCCGGTCAGGCTGTCCGGGCCGCCCGCGGTCGGCTTCGTCGTGCGCACGACGAAACCGGCGTTCGCGGGGCCCGTGCCGACCGGCGCGGTGACGGTCACGTCCGCTTCGTACGAAGCGCTCGCGTAGG
Source organism: Paraburkholderia sp. JPY465 (assembly GCF_050436725.1). Lineage (NCBI taxonomy): Bacteria > Pseudomonadati > Pseudomonadota > Betaproteobacteria > Burkholderiales > Burkholderiaceae > Paraburkholderia > Paraburkholderia sp. JPY465. The sequence continues at coordinate 177,685 of NZ_JBNDMT010000002.1, read as the reverse complement.
TCGTGCCGAGCGCGACCGCCTTGTCGCCGGCGCCGGTGCCGTTGGCGGGCGGCGCGTCGATCGCGAGCGTCGACGCACTCGCGCCTGGGTGCCAGGCGCTCGCCGAACCGGGTGCGAGGTAGCTCGTGAAATCGCCGAACGACAACGTCGTCGTCGCGGTCGGGGCGGGCGGCGCCGGGGGCGTGTACGGCGCCAGATTCAGCGTCGGGTCGGCGATCACGAGCGGCGGGGTGGTCGTTTTCATGCCCACCGGGATGGCTTTGGCAGCCTTGAACTCGTTCTGCACGTCGGCTGTGGCGGCCGCAGCCGCTGTCGCATCGATTGCTTTCACCTGCTTGTCCGCCGTAGCGGACACGTTGGGCGATCCGTCATTACCGCCGCAGGCGCTCAGCATCGCGAGCGCGGCCAGTACATAGAAATTGCGCACCTGTATCTCCAGAGGTCCCCGCTTGATCGATGGTCATAATTATTATTAAAAATGCATACGACGAAGGCACTTGAAGCGTCGGTGTAACGGCGCAAAAATCGCTATGAATAATATTATTAGTTCGTCTGACCAGTATCGGTGGATTCCCTGATTTGCCAAAGCGGGTGCGCGGCGTACGCGCGAGGGCGCGCGCGAGCGCGGGCATAATCCTGTTTCCCCATGACCCACGTTCAACCCGAACCGTCCATGCCGCCCGTCGTCGCCGTCCGCCCGAGCGCCGTACCGTTGCGCAGCGTCGCGCTGATCCTCGTGTCGATGCTTTGCTTCGCGCTCGTCGACGCGTTGGCGAAATCGCTCGCGCTCGCCTATCCGGCCAACGAGGTCACGTTCTTCCGCATGCTGTTCGGTCTGTTCCCGGCCGTCGCGATGTGTCTGCGCGGCAAGCCGCTCGTCACGCGCTTGCGGCAACTCGACGTGCGCGGGCAGACCCTGCGCGCGCTGACGCTGCTCGGATCATCGGGCCTGTTCTTTGCGGGGTTGCCGTACATGCCGCTCAGCGAGGCGGTCGCGATCGTCTATTCGGAGACCTTGCTCGTGATCGTGCTGGCGCCGCTGCTGTTGCACGAAACGCTGAAGCCGCGCGACGCGCTGGCCGCGGCGGTCGGTTTCGCCGGCATGCTGCTGGTGGTGCGTCCGGACGGCTCGCATTCGAGTTGGCTCGGCCCGGCGCTGCTGATCGCGAGCGCGTTGTGCGGTGCGCTGTCGATCATCCAGATCAAGCGCATCAACGCGAGCGACGATTCGGGCACGACCGTGCTGTACTTCACGCTGGTCGGCACCGCGGTGATGGGCGCGTCGCTGATCTTCGCGTGGCGCACACCGTCGTTCGATGCGCTCGCGATCATGGCGCTGCTCGGCGCGCTCGCGACGGCGGGACAGTTGCTGATGACGATGGCGTTCCGCGATGCCGACGCCGGCGCGCTCGCGCCGTACAACTACACGAGCATCGTGTGGGCCGCGCTGTTCGGCTATCTGGTGTGGGGCGAGACGATCGGCGGGATCTCGATGCTGGGTATCGCGTTGATCGTCGGCAGTTCGGTTGCCGTCGCGATGCGCGGCAAGACCGAGGAAGGACCGCTCGTTTGAGCCCTCCTGGCACTCCGGTTAAAGGGCCCGTTTGGACAGAAGAATGCCCGTCGGTTTCGGACACATCCACGACCAGATCCGCCGATTCGTCAGTTGTTGGGTCTAAAAGCGAAACACTGTTCTTCGGATCGCCGACACTTTGACTAATGGGTCGTCGTTCTGTCGAAAGGGGGAGCGTGCCTTGTATAGCGAACCGAGAATGATCGTGTTGACGGGTCTCGTCTTCGGCGCGGTGACGATTGGGGCCTACGTGTCGCAGCTGGACAACGACTGGTCGTCCGGCCGGGACGTGAGCCTCGTCGCCGATGGCGAACGGAGTGTCGGCGCGACGGGCGCGGCGGCGGCGCGGCACCATGCGCTGCCCGACGACGTGACTGCGTTGCGGTCTCAGCCGGCGCCATCGATCGGAGCGCAGGCAGGCGACGCACTGGCCATCGCGGCGCTCCAGTTCGCGCGGGAGTCGAACAAGCCGCAACCGCAGGTGCAACCACAGCCGCAGCCGGCGAATCTGCCGCCACAGCCCGCGGTCAGTTCGAACCGGACCCAGGCGCCGCCTGCGGCAAAGACGGTGCGCTCACACCATAGCCAGGTTGCATCGGGCACCACGACGAAACCGCGTTCAGCGCAAAGCGCTGCGACGACATCGGGTAATCATGCGCGGGGCAGCAGCCACCGGAAAAGTTCTACTGCGGAGCGCTCCGGGAAGAAAGCGGCTGGCGTCGCGCCGGAGGTACGGCAGTCGCCGCAACATGCAACGCAAGGCGTCGAATCGGCATGGTCGATGCCGCGCTCGGGGCAAAGCAGCCAGGCCACGACTGAAGCGATTGTCAACAGCGGCCCCAAAACCCGCGCCGAGGTACAGGCCGAACTCGCGCGCGCGAGAGAGAACGGCACGATGCCCGCGTTCGGCAGACCCGCACCGTCGGGACCTGGAGCGCACTGAAGCGGGGTATTGCGCCGCGTTCCGTGCAACCGTCAGATCAACGACGCGGCGAGCCGCGCGAAGGTGGCTTCGTCGGTGCGATCGAACGCGAGCGGTGTGACCGAGACGCGACCCGCCGCGACCGTCGCCGTTTCGCTGTCGGCCTCGTTCTCGCGCGGGCCGCGATCGAAGCGCAGCCAGTGATACGCGATGCCGCGCGGATCGACTTCCGGCAATACCTCGATGTCCCTGACGAGCCCGACGCCCTGGCGAGTCGGCGTCAGAGGACCCGCATCGGCGGCATCGACGTCCGGGAAGTTGATGTTCAGGCAGGTCGGCGCCGCATGCTCGATCGCGAGCAACTGGCGGATCACGCCGGGCGCGAGCGTGCGCGCGGTGTCCCAGCGCACGCGCTCGCGATCGGTGAATACCTGGCTCAGCGCGAACGACGGCAGCCCGAGCAGCAGACCCGTCATCGCCGCGCCGACCGTGCCGGAGAACATCGTTTCGATGCCGAGGTTGCCGCCGCGATTGACGCCGGACAGCACCAGCGACGGCGCCTCGCGCATCAGATGACGCACCCCCATCACGACGCAATCGCCGGGCGTGCCGGTCACGCCGAAACGGCGTTCGCCCTGGCGGCTCACGCGCAGCGGCGAATGCAGGCTGATCGAATGCGAGGTACCGCTCTGGTCGTGCTCGGGCGCGACCACCCAGACTTCGTGCGCGAGCTCGGCGGCCACCGCTTCGAGCACGGCGAGGCCGGGCGCGTCGATCCCGTCGTCGTTCGTCAGCAGCACTCGCGGCACCTTGGATTCGTAAGCGGACATCGCGTCAATCTCCTGTGGGTCGGTCAATGAATCGTACGGAAGGGACGCCCATTATCCGGCTTTCATTCGACGCGCGTACGATGACGTTGAGCCGCCAACCGACCCAGGACGACCCCATGCAGATCGACCCGTTTGAGATTGCGATCGCCGATCAGGACATCGACGATCTGCGCCACCGCATCCGCGCGACCCGCTGGGCGCCCGCGACGCCCGCGCCCGCATGGCAGCAGGGCGCCGACCCAGCCTGGCTGCGCGAACTCGCGAGCTATTGGGCTGGGCAATTCGACTGGCGCGCGGCCGAACGCAAGTTGAACCGGCTGCCGCAATTTCTCGCCGACGTGAACGGCCAGACCGTGCACTTCGCGCATCGGCGTGCCGCGAGTGTGACGCCGGGCTTCCAGGCTTATCCGCTCGTGATCACGCACGGCTGGCCCGGTTCGTTCTTCGAGTTTCACGCGCTGCTCGATCAGTTGTGCGACCCGGCCGCGTTCGGCGCCGATCCCGCCGACGCGTTCGACGTGGTCACGCCGTCGCTGCCGGGGTTCGCGTTTTCGCCTGCGCCCGCGCAAGCCGGCATGTCCGCGTTCCAGGTCGCGGACCTGTGGGTGTCGCTGATGCGCGGGCTCGGCTACGAGCGCTTCGGCGCGCAGGGCGGCGATCTTGGCGCGGGCGTGTCGATCGCGTTGGCCGCGCATCATCCGCGGGTGGTCGACGGCATTCACCTGAACTTCCTGCCGAGTTCCTATGAGCCCGCGATCGGCGCGGCGCAGCGGGAGCTGACGCCGGCCGAGCAGGACTATCTGCGCGAGAAGAACGACTGGGCCGCACTCGAAGGCGGCTATGCGCATCAGCACAGCACCAAGCCGCTGACCGTCGCCGCATCGCTGAACGACTCGCCGGTGGGACTCGCCGCATGGATCGGCGAGAAGTTTCGCGCGTGGAGCGATTGCGGCGGCGACGTCGAAAGCGTGTTCTCGATCGACGAGCTGCTGACCAATATCTCGCTGTACTGGTTCACGCAGTGCATCGGTCCGGCGATGCAGATGTATTGGGAAAACCGCCTGCAGCCGATGCGTTTCTCCGACGGCGAGCGCATCGACACGCCAGTCGGCTTCGCGCTGTTTCCGAAGGAGATCAATCATCCGCCGCGCAGCTGGCTCGAACGGACCTTCAACGTCGTGCAGTGGAGCGAAATGCCTGCCGGCGGGCACTTCGCGGCGATGGAAAAGCCCGAGTTGCTGGCGGCCGAGCTTCGCAAGTTCTTCAGGCCGTTGCGGCAGAAAACACGTTAGGCCGCAGCGCAGCGCGCAAAAAGCGCATCGCGCACCGCGCAAACTTCAACCCGGGAGATCGACGGCATGAGCGCAGCCGTCACGCTGCTTCTGTTCGACCTGGAAGGTGTGCTGTCGCACTACGACCGCGCCGCGCGTGTCGAGCGTCTCGCGGCGATCGCGGGCTGCAGGGAAGAGACCGTGCGTCATGCGATCTGGGGCTCGGGACTCGAGGCGCGCGCCGACGGCGGCGAAATCAGCGACGACGAATATCTGCGCGAACTCGGCGCGCTGCTCGGTTATCCGGTGAGCCGCGCCGAATGGCTCGACGCGCGACTCGCGTCCATCAGGCCAAACGAAGCGGTGCTCGCGCTGGCGTCGCGCGCGGCGCAGCGTTGCCGCATCGCGATACTGACGAATAACTGCCGCCTGCTGACCGATCACATCGCTTATCTGAATCCGCCCGTGGCGCGGCTCTTTGGACCGCACGTCTATTCGTCGGCGGCGTTCGGCGCGGCGAAGCCCGCCACGCAAACCTATCTGCGCTGCGTTGAACGGCTCGGCGCGGCCGCAACGCAGACGCTCTTCATCGACGACAGCGAGGCCAACGTGGACGGCGCGCTCGCGGCTGGTTTGCAGGGCTACCGGTTCGTCGACGCGGATGGCCTCGCGGTCGAATTCGCGCGGCGGGGTGTGCTTTAGCCGCTGCGATGACGGTCGAACTTCCATGCACGAGGGCAGCTACCCGCTATGGCACTTTCGTCGAACCACGCTCGCCGCCGCCGCTTTCTGCGCGCGGCGCTCGGGTTACCGGCAACACTCGCGTTATCGCGCGTCACCTCCGCGCAGACTGAAACACCCGCGCAAGCCGATACCACCTTACCGCGCATGAACCGCCGCGCGATCCCGTCCACCGGCGAAGCGCTGCCCGTGATCGGCTGCGGCACGTGGCGCACCTTCGACGTCGGCGACGATGCCGCCGCGCGCGCCCAACTCGCCGAGGTGCTGCGCATCCTGTTCGAAGCGGGCGGCTCGGTGATCGATTCTTCGCCGATGTACGGTTCGTCGGAAGCGGTCGCGGGCGCGCTGCTCACTCAGCTCGACGCGCATCGCAAGGCCTTCGTCGCCACCAAGGTCTGGACCGAGGGACGCGCAGCCGGCATCGCGCAGATGGAGGAATCGCTGCGGCGTTTTCAGCAGCCGCATGTCGATCTGATGCAGATCCACAATCTGCTCGACTGGCGCACACAGCTCGCGACCTTGCGCGACTGGAAAGCGCGCGGCCGGATTCGCTATCTCGGCATCACGCATTACACGTCGAGCGCGTTCGACGACGTCGCGGCGGTGATGCGAAGCGAGAAGCCCGACTTCGTGCAGATCAACTACGCCGCCGACGATCGCGCGGCTGAGCAACGCATCCTGCCGCTCGCGGCCGAACTCGGCATCGGCGTCGTGATCAATCAGCCGTTCGGCGGTGGTGGTCTGCTCGCGCGCGTGATAAAAACGCCGCTGCCCGCATGGGCCGCCGAAATCGGCTGCACGAGCTGGGCGCAGATTCTGTTGAAGTTCGTGCTCGCGCAGCCGGCGGTGACCGTCGTGATTCCGGGCACCGGGCGGCCGCAATACATGGCGGACAACGTGCGCGCGGGATCGGGTCCGCTGCCCGACGCCGCGATGCGCGCGCGGATCGTCGCGGCGGTCAGCGGCTGACGCGATGCGCAATCCAGTGTGCAATCCGTCACGGCGTTTACTGGCTGCTTTCCATTTGCATACACTCGCCGCGTCCCGCAAACGCCACACAACACGGGAATAAAACCCGCGACACGACAGTCATGCCTCACGAACCGGGTGGTTCGGCGAATCCCTATCGTGAGGTCATCATGTCGTCACAACATTCATTCGATCCGGCGCGTCGCGGCGCGCTGAAGTGTCTTGCGTTCGGTGGTCTGGGCACGGTGTTCATGCTGTCGGGCGGCGTGCTGACGCCGGTCGAACTCGCGCTCGCGGCCGACGCCAAAACCGCGACGCCAGCAGCGGGCACGCCGCTTTTCCTGCAGATCAGCGACACGCATATCGGCTTCAACAAGGAAGCGAATCCCGACGTCGCGGGCACGCTGAAACAGACGATCGATTACGTCAACGCGATGCCGTCGCGGCCGCCGCTCGCGATTCACACCGGCGACATCACGCACCTGTCGAAGCCCTCTGAATTCGATCTGGCCGCGCAGCTGATGTCGGGCCTGAAGATCACCGAGCTGCACACGGTCCCCGGCGAGCATGACGTCACCGACGGCCCCGGCACCGAGTACTTCAGCCGTTTCGGCAAGGCGTCGGATAACCGCGGCTATTACAGCTTCGATCACCAGGGCGTGCATTTCGTCGGTCTCGTCAACGTGATGCATTTCAAGCCGAACGGCCTCGGCGGTCTCGGCAGCGAGCAGCTCGAATGGCTCGAAAACGATCTGAAAGGCCGCTCGTCGAGCACCCCGGTGGTCGTGTTCGCGCACATGCCGATGTGGACGATCTACGAGCCGTGGGGCTGGGGCACCGGTGACGCCGGACAGGCGATGGACTATCTGAAGCGCTTCGGTTCGGTGACGGTGCTGAACGGTCACATTCACCAGATCGTGACGAAGGTCGAAGGCAATGTGACGTTCCATACCGCGCGCTCGACCGCCTATCCGCAACCGACCGCCGGCCAGGGCGATGGCCCGGGGCCGCTGAAGGTCGCGAGCGACCAGTTGCCGAAGATGCTCGGCGTGACGAGCGTCAGTATCGCGCGTCATCCGCTGAAGGCGACGCTCGACGACACGACGCTCGCCTGACCGCACCCGCTACTTTTACGCTCGAGGAGATCAATGATGCCTACCAAGCTGATGGGCCGAGTACTCGCAGTTGCGCTCGGCAGTGCCGCGCTCCTGGCGATGTCGCCGGGGCTCGGCTTCGCGCAAACCACCATGCCGATGCAGATGCCGATGCCGATGAAGGCGGCGCAGCAGCAGACCGTCGCATCGACGCCTAACGCGATGTTCATGAAAAACTTTAATTTCACGCCGACGGATTTGACCGTCAAGGCGGGCACGACGGTCACATGGAAAAATCTCGACGGCGAGCCGCACACCGTGGTCAACGACGCGGGGCTGTTCCGCTCGGCCGCGCTCGATCAGGACGACACCTATCAATTCAAATTCGATAAACCGGGCGTGTACAAGATCTTCTGCGGCATCCATCCGAACATGAGGGCGACCATCACCGTGCAATGAGCGGTGAACCGGACGACCCGCGCCGCTCACGCGGTATGCAGCTCGCTCAACCGGCACAGCAGAATCCCGTAGCCGGTCAGATGCCCGAGGTACACGCTCGTAAACACGTTCGACGCGGGCAGGTCCTCGGTCAGCTGACGCAGGTCCTCCATATGCAGAGGCGGCGCGTCGAGCGGCGCAGGCTCGACGCGCAGGTCCGCCGCCTCGGCCAGTTGCCGGTGGGCGCTGACGAGCCGCGCGAGCCGCGCGAGAAACATTTCGCGCCAGCCGGCGTCGAGCGCGGCGAACTGATCGTGAAACGTGTCCATCGTTTCGAGAAAGTTGACCAGCGAATCGAAAGTCTCCTGATAGCACGCGAACACCGGCAGCCGCGCCGCGTTGCGCTTCAGATGCGGCGACACCCACGCCTGCTCGAGGTCGGTCTTCAGCAGCAGGTGCGCCTGCTTCAGGTTCGTGCTCAGCGTGCGCAGCTTCGAGGCTGCCGGCTTGATCTGCGCTTTGTCGAGCTGACCCGCGGCTAGTTGCGCGACGACATCGGTGGCCAGTTCGTTGCCGTCGTTGACGAGCGTGTTCGCCCAATAGCCGTGATCGGGCGGAAACGCGATCTGCTGGATCACGAAGCCGAGGAACATGCCGAGTACCACGCCAATCAGGCGCTGTTCGAGCAGCGGCAGATGTTCGCCGGTATAGAGCACCAGCGTGATCGGCACCGTGATGCTGGTCATCTGGAACAGCGACGGCCGCAGCGCGACGATGCTGAAGATCACCAGCGGCAGCAGCGCCGCAGCCATCCACAGGTGCGGCGCGGTCAGCCAGATCAGCAGCGTGCCGATCGGCATCGCCACCACGTTGGACAACACCCGTTTGTAGAAGTAGCTTCGCGCCGCCGAAATCGAGCTACCGAGCGCCAGCGTCAGCATCGTCGAACCGGCGAGCGGCACGGCCGCGTCGGGAAAGCCGAGCAGGTACGGGATGCCGAAACCGATCCACAGGCCGAGCGTCAGCTTCGTGTACTTGGCGGTTTCTGAAAGAGAAAAGCGCGCGAGCGCGCGGCGCAACGGCGTGAGTGGTTTGTGCTGATACCTGTTCGACATGATTCTCATGCTGACCGATGAGGTGGGCCGGGGCCGCGTCAGGCCGGGCCGGGTGAGGCATGGCGCGCGTTCGCGACATGCGGCAGGTGACCTTACCACCGGGCGCGAACGGCTTTGGGAATTCGCACGGTAGCAGGTTCGCGCGATGCTGCTTAAGGGCGCGCGGCGCTCTGTCTCACGAGGGTTTCAAGCGGCGCTATCGGGGTCGCGCATGAGTGCGCCTTCAGGCCCGCTTGTTGCATGCGAAACGGCGACCGCGATGGCGCGTTTCGCGGAACCCGCGTCGCATCGGGCGTCGCGGTGACGGCGGGCGGGGGGCTGGCTGTCGAGCGATTAGCGGAGTTGGAGTTTTTACCAGCTTTGCGCACTTTTTTGCCAACTCACGCGGTGTCTGACGGCGTCGTTTGAAGCACCTGGAAGCGAGGCGGAAACGCAACGCTGCTGTGTTGTCGGCCGTTCGCGACAGGGTTACATTCATTGAGCATTGCGTGCGGCGGCAGCCCGCGAGCGCGGCTTACGCGGCGGCTCGCCAGTGCGCCAGCTTGTCAGCAGGAAGTGGCATACCCGGAGCGTATTGCGATGGCTACCGATCCCGACGATACCGACTTGCGTCATTCCACCACGGACAGCCGTTCCTCTTTCGAACCCGACGGCACGGACGAATCGGGCGTACCGCCGCCGCGCTTCGGCCGCCTCGCGCTGTGCCTCGCGGCAGCCGGCGCGCTGACCTTCGGCGTGATGGGCACCGTCGCCTACGGTGTCTGGTTCAACCAGGATCAGCAGACCTACGCGGATGCCATCGCGGGCGCACGCCAGGCGCTCGGTTCGTCGGCGCCCGCGGTGCCGACGGTGGCCGTCGCGCACGCGCCGCAGGAGGCCGCCACGCCCGCCACCGCGCAATCAGCCGCGCAGCCCACCGCGTCGGATGTCGCGCTCGCAACGGCCGGCGCGAACGGCGGCTTCGAGGACACCAACCCGGCCGTGTGGTCCGGTCAGATCCACCCGAGTACGCCTGACCCGAATCTCACCGCCGCGCTGGCCGATACGCCGGTCGATGCCTCGGCGGATCTGTCGGCCGGTCTGTCGGACGACCCGCCCACCGCCCCGATTGTTCCGACGCCACCGCCGCGCTCCGTGCGGCACGTCGCGAATTCGACCGCGAAGCCCGCGGGCGGTCAACATGCGAAAGAAACGCGCGTCGCGCAGCAGGAGCGGCGCGCGTCGTCGCAGCACAACGGCGGTCTGTTTGCGCGGATCGGACAGTTCTTTCGACGCGTGAGCTATCGTCAACATGACAACGGCCGACAGCAACGAGATCCCTACTCCCACCCCTGAGCACGCGCTCGCCGGGTCAGCGGGGCAAGCGGGGCTGCGCGGCGCCGCGCGCGCGCGCGCGCCGGTGTGGCGCTTCCGGCCGGGGCCCGCGAGCGTCGCCGTGGCCGCGCTGTTGTGTCTGCTGTTCGGCCTGCTGTATGTGGCGACGCAGATGCGCACGGTGTTTTCCGATCAGCTGAAGCAGGAGTACGCGGGCCTCGTGCTCGAAGCCGTCGAGCGCGTCGACAGCGCGCGCGAACAGTTGGCCGCGTGGAAGCGCATGGCCGACACTCCGGCGAGCCACGACGCGTCGTTCGTGCCGGCCTATGACGCGGCGCGCGCGGAACTCGCGCGGCGTTTCGCGTCGCTCGCGGCGCTCGTCAACGCGAGTCCGTCGCCGGCGCCGCCCATTCCGTCGATGTCACCGACCCAGGCGACGCCCGAAGCCGTCGCGGCGGTGCTCGGCAGCGTCTCGGCCTACTGGCGCGCGCAACGCGATGCGTCGAGCGCCGACGTGCGGCTGCGCGTCGCGCACGTCGCGCGCACGCTGATCGCGCTCGCCGCGTTACTGTTCTGCATGCTGATCACCGCGCTCGGCATGTACGCGAAGCGCAACCGCCAGCTCGCGGGGCAGTCGCACGAGTTCGAACTGGCGTCGCTGCACGATTCGCTGACCGGCCTGTCGAACCGCCGCAAGCTGCTGGGCGCGCTCGACGCCGCCGCCAGGAATGCGCGGACCGCGGCCGTCGAGCCGCGCCTCGCCGTGCTGTATATCGACCTCGACGGCTTCAAGCAGGTCAACGATTCGTTCGGGCATCGCACCGGCGACGAGTTCCTCGCCGCGGTGTCCGAGCGGTTTCGCGCGTCGGTGCGCAAAGGCGATCTGGTCGCGCGCATCGGCGGCGACGAGTTCGCGGTGCTGGTGCGCACCTTCGCCGGCGATGACGAGCTCGCCGAGATCGCGCGCCGGCTGATGGCCTGCGTGGTCGAGACCGACGAGCAGATGGGAATCGGCCGCGTGCGCGCGAGCGTGGGCATCGCGAGCTACCCCGACGACGTCGACGATCACCGCCGTCTGATCGCCGCCGCCGATGCCGCGATGTATCAGGTCAAGCGCGACGGCAAGAACGGCTTCGCGTTCGCGGCGCAGACGGGCAGGGAAGCGACGATGTGAAGCTGCCGGGCGTTACTGAGCTTCGTTGCGCCACTCGGTCAGCTTCTCGCGCTCATTGAGTTCGATGAACGCCGGCCGTGCGCGCAGCCTGCGGATATAGCCCGCGAGATGCGGCCAGCCCACCGTCGCCGGGTGCGGCATGTTGCGGGTCCAGCGCATCAGTACGAGCGCGAGCAGATCGGCGGTGCTGAGCATATCGCCCGCGAGGTACGCGTGGCCGCTCGCGAAATGCGCGTCGAGCCGCTCGCACGCTGTTTCGATGCGGCGTTGCGCGAGCGCGCGCACCGCGTCGGCGCCGGCCGGGTCGCCGTCGCTGCCGGCGTAGAACCAGTCGCGCATTGCGGGCAGCAGCGTGTTCGCGAGGTAGATCATCCACTCGAACCATTCGCCGCGCGCGGCCGAACCGGGCGCGGGCGCGAGCCCGGCGTCGGCGTGGCGCTCGGCGAGCAGCATCAGCAGCGCGGCCGATTCATGCCGGGGCACGCCATCGACGACCAGCGTCGGCACGCGTCCGGCCGGATTCAAACGCAGATAGTCGGGATCATGCTGCTGGCCCGCGTCGATATCGACGAGGCGCGCTTCGAACGGCACGCCCATTTCGAGCAGCATCCAGTGCACGGGCATGCTGGCCGCGCCGGGCGAGTAGTAGAGAACGTAGGACATGTCGGGGCTCCGTGGATCGAGGGATGAGCGGTCGAACCGTGAACCGGAAGAATAAGGGGCTGTCGCCGAAGCGAACAGCCCCTTCAGATGCATCAGCCGTAGCTGTCTTTCAATGCACCGACGCGTGCTTCTCCTGCTCGGCCGCGCTCGGCTGCGTCACCGCGCTGACGATCACGAACACGATCACGTTCACCGCGAGCGCGAGAAAGCCGATGTTGACGTCCTTCAGCGCCTCGGGCAGGAACGGCATCAGTTGACCGACGCTCCAGTGCAGCGTCGTGGTCAGCGTGACCACCGCGACACCCGCGATGATCCCGCAGAACGCGCCTTGCTTCGTCGCGCGGTTGTGCGGGAACAGGCTGCAGATCACGGCCGGGAACAGTTGCGTGACGAAGCTGTAGCCCATCAGCAGCAGCGCGACGATGGTTTCGCCGCCGTTCAGCGTGAAGAAGACCGCGACCAGCGCCACGATAGGCACGAGGACGCGCGCGATCATCGCGACCGATGCATCCGACGCTTTGCGGTTCACCATGCCGCGATAGACGTCGTTGGCGAGCAGCGTCGAGGCCGAGGTCAGAATCATCGATCCCGGCACCAGCGCGGTCAGGATACCGGCCGCGCCGATCACGCCGACGAACCACGGATCGAACGTCTGCAGCGACAGGCGGAACAGCGACAGGTCGATGTCGGCGCCCTTCAGGCCCGGCACGCGCAGCGTCGCCGCGAAGCCGACGAAGAACACGAACAGCAGGATCAGCTGATAGAGCGGCAGGATCGCGGCGTTGCGGCGGAAGATCCGCTCGTCCTTCGCCGTGAAGATCGAACCGAACGTATGCGGCCACATGAAGAAGCCGAGCGCGGTCAGCAGCACCGTCGACTGGAACCACACGACGCTCGAACCGTGCGCCGGGAAGGTCAGGAAGCCGGGACGGGCGGCGTCGATGGTGCGGAACATCGCGCCGAAGCCGCCGTAGTAATGCAGCGGCAGATAGATGCCGAGGAACAGCACGATCGCGAGAATCAGCAGGTCCTTGACCACCGAGTTCCATGCGGAGCCGCGCACGCCCGACACGATCACGTAAGAGGTCACGACGATCGCGCCGATCCAGATCGCCGCCGTCGACGAGATCACGCCATACGACGCGGTCGCGACGATGATGCCGAGGCCCTTCAATTGCAGCACCAGATATGGAATCAGCGCGGCAACGCCGACCAGCGCGACCAGCGTGCCGAGCGCCGGGCTTTCGTATTTGCGCGAGAAGAAGTGCGGCTGCGACACGAGGCGGTGCGCTTTCGCGTAGCGCCAGATCGGCGGCAGCATCCAGTACGACAGGATGTACGCGAGCGTGCCGTACGCGAGGATGTAGTAGACCGGTGCGCCCTTGCCGTACGCAAAGCCGCTGCCGCCGAGGAACGTGAAGGTCGTATAGATTTCGCCGGCCATCAGCAGGAACACGAACGCGGTGCCGAAGCTGCGGCCGCCCACGCTCCATTGCTCGAGGCTCATGTCGTGGCCGCGCCTCGCGCGCACGCCGAGGAACAGCGCGAACAGCGTAACGGCAGCGATGATGACGAGTGCGCTCATGGGCGAACCTCCTCGCCATTGGCGGCGACGCGCCGGTTGGACGGATCGAGGTTGTAGACGATCGCCATGATGATCGCGCTCAACACCACCCACATGACGATCCAGGCCAGCACGAACGGCATGCCGAGCACGATGGGCTCGACCCGATTGACAAACGTAACGCCGACCAGAATGCCGATGAACGGCAACGCGGCAAGTACACGAAGAAGCATGCGGGCAACTCCTCGAACCAGTAGTTATGTGTCGTTGAAATTCCGGCTTCGCTGATGACTGTATGCCGGATGCTTCGCTCCCGTAAAGTCGGTCAAAATAAATGTGAGGTTGCGACCGTTGCAATTGCATCTTTCCCGCGCGGAATGCTGCGGTGCAAAGCGGGACGCGACGTGACGCGCCAGGTATCGCGCGGCTTTTTTACTGGGGCGACTGGCGCGCCGCGATAGGATCTGCGAGCATTGCAGCATTTTCCGGACCGCGCGAGGCGGGCTGGATTCATGACCGGCGCCGCGCCCAGGCGCGAACCCGCGCGAGAACATGCAGGCACACGTAGACACACGGACAAGCACATGGTCGAAAGTCTGATCTCGGACATTATGTTCGGTTTCATTGGCATGATCAGCATCATCAATCCGTTCGGAGGCGCGTTCGTTTTTTTGGATCGGACCGCATCGTTGACGCTCGACGAGCGCGACGCGCTTGCCCGCAAGGTCGCGATCAACGCCGCCTGCGTGCTGCTGGTGGCGTTCTTCATCGGCACGCCGATCCTGCATTTCTTCGGTATTTCGATGGAGGCGTTGCGCATCGGCGGGGGGCTCGCGCTCGCCGTGGGCGGCTGGCAGATGCTCAATGCACCGGACACGCCGGCCGAGCAGACGGACGTCAAGCGCGTCGATGCCGAGACCGCGAAGGCCCGTGCGTTCTTTCCGCTCACCGTGCCGCTGACCACTGGGCCCGGCTCGATCGCGACCGCGATCGCGCTGTCCGCGAATCGCACGCACAAGCTGTCGGCGTTCGTGATCTCGGGCATCGCGTCGGTCGCGATCACGTTCGCGGTGGCCGTCTGCGTCTATCTGATCTATAGCCGCGCGACCGTGTTGGCGCGCTATCTCGGCGTCGAGGGCACCAAGGTCGCATTGCGGGTGTCGGCGTTCCTGCTGCTGTGCATCGGCGTGCAGATCATCCTGACCGGCGTGTCCGAATTCCTGACTCCGATCGCGACGATGCGGGCGGCCACCCCGTAACGCCGCGTCGCGCGAAGATTCTTCGCATCGTCACGCGCCACCATTCGGTGGTCCCGCTCTGTGTCGCGCGCCGATAGACAGTGAGGTTGTCGTCCAGGTCGGGCGCGCTCATGGCAAGCTTCGATCTCCGTGCAGACGCCGGCGCCATGCGTGCAACGGCGGCGGTGCCGCGGGCGGGTCGCCTTCCGGTGGTTCGTGGGGGTCGCCGAGCGGGTCGTCCGGGACCGGATCGGGGTCGATGTTCGGCGGCGGCGTCTTAGGCGGGATCTCGGGGTCGACCTCGGGCGGCGTCGGCACATGCAGATGCAGATGCGGCGACTGCATCGAAATCCGCGTCAGGGGTCGTGCGTCCAGGTCGAATGTCCCGATTGCACGGGGCGCTTGCCGGCTCGTGTCAGGTAAATCCATCAGGGTCTCCACAAAGTCTTCGTTCAGACGCGCAATGCTCGTGCCGCATGGCGACGGGTGCCGTTATGTGGAACACCACTTGCTGAAACTTCGCACACGCCGCATCGCGATGACCGCGCGCGCCCGGCTCGCATCGGACATCCCCCCGCAAAACACAGGCAGAGGAACGCACATGGCGCGACACAAGGCCGACGTTGCTGACGACGAGTTCGAGATTTTCGCCAGCTATCACGGAACAGGCGACGGCCGATACATAGGTGGACTGAGGGTCGTGAGGAAAGCGGACAGGCGAATTCTGTTTCCGTTCGACGGCGCACCGCAGATCGGCCCCTATGCGACCGCCGACGAAGCTCGCCGCGCCGCGATTGCGTATGGCCGCGAGATCGTCGCGGCCGATCGCGCCGCACCCGAAGGCTGAGCGCGCGCAGCCGGTGTGGTGCTTGTCCCGCAACACGCGCAGACGCGATCAAGGCATCCCGCCGAGCGACGGCGAAATCGTGCTGCCACGCGCGGGATCGTCCGGATGTTCGTCGGGCACGGTGGGGCGCGTCGACAGCGGCGGATGATCGCGATAGCAGGTGTCGACCGGACCCTCGACGAGGCAGTTCTGGAACGCATCGGCGTCGCTCTTTTGCGCGAACGTGTACAGCGTGCGCTCGACTTGCACCTCGGTGTCGGATACGCGAATAGTCGTGATGCTCATGGGGTTCTCCTTTGGGTTCTACTTTTTACAAAGCGAACGTGCCGCGCTACCGCCATCGAAATCGCAATGGCCGTGCCTGTCGCGCTGCACTCGGACTTCGGCGGCAAGGCTCGAATGTTGCTGCATTAACCAGGTGCCCGTTCGAGATGCCGCGTCACAACGCGAATCGACGGCAGAACCCACGAGGAGGGCGTGATGCCAGATCCCCAATCGACCAACACCGACACCCAGCAGCCGGGCGCGACACCAGGCGGCGAGCAGTCCGCGCGGCCAGATCAGCGCGCCGCGCCCGCGGTGTCCGACGAAGTCAAGGCCCGCAACAAACCGAGCGGCACCCACTACGTCGAGCCGAGTCCGCTCGGCATCGAACCGGTCGTGCAGACCGGCGTGGATAAAGCGACCAATCCGCCACGCTCGAGCGAGAGCCCGCGGCACGGCGCCGAAGTGCCGCTCGGCACCGGCGAGCACGCCGAACCGCCGGGCGGCGGCGGGCGCGAATCGCATCGCAAGCAGCCGGGTTGAGCAATGACGCGGTGCGTTGCGAGCCAGCCCGAGCATCCAATCCTTCAACCTTCAACCGGAGAAAGCGCATGCAACCGGACAATTCAACCGAATCGATGAACCCCGGCGACGAAGCGCCGCCCAACACACCAGGCGCGGGCGAAGACATTTGCCGCGCCTGCCACGGCACCGGCAAGGTCGACGGTGCTCGCTGCACCGTGTGCGGCGGCACGGGCAAGGTGCTGCAGGGGATCGGCGGCGGCTAGCCGACGCTGGACCGCCGGTTCGCGGCAACCGCATCACAAGCCAGGAGCAAACATGTTCAACGAGTCAAAGCACGGCTTCGACGCCGCGCAGACCGAATACGAAGCTTTCATGCTGGAACCGCACGACTGGGTGCCGAACAACAGCAAGCTGCCGGTCGTGCTGTACCGGCGCGCGCTGTCGCCCGGCAGCGGCAATCTGCCCGCCGCGTTCGAAATCCTGTTCGAGCGCAATGCATGGCCCGCGCAGTGGCGCAACAGCATCTTCGACTTCCATCACTTTCACGCGACCGCGCACGAGGTGCTCGGCGTGACCGACGCGAGCGCCGAAGTGATCGTCGGCGGACCGGGCGGACGGGTGGTGAGGCTGCATGCGGGCGACGTGCTGCTGCTGCCGGCTGGCACCGGTCATTGTCTGCAATCGTTCGAGCCGCATTTTCAGGTGGTGGCGGGCTATCCGTTGGGGCAGCAGTGGGACATCCGCCGCGAAGCGCTGACGCCGCAGGAACTCACCGACATGCTGGCGCTGCCGTTTCCGCCGCTCGATCCGATCGACGGCAAGCATGGTCCGGTGGTCGAGCTTTGGCTGCAGGCGGCGTGAACTTCGTCGTTCGCGAAGCAGCCGGTCTGTTGCGGGGTGGCGTGCAGAGTTGCGCGGTTAGGCGCATCATCTGTGGGCTTCGCCGCGATTTTCCCGCGCGCTTTCGGCAGTAACTTCGGCACGTGTGCGGTTCCACGTGCGGCTTCGCGTCCCTGGGGACACGCCCGGACGCGCGCGTTTTCCATGTCGACACGATGCGCCGATCCGTCCGCGCGCTCAGCGGTGTGCGTCGGCCGTCTCCCGAATTGCCGAACAAGGAGCGTCCCATGCAAAACGATCCCTCCCTCGACCAGTTGTGCATCAACACGATCCGCACGCTGTCGATGGACGCCGTGCAGAAGGCCAATTCCGGCCACCCCGGCACGCCGATGGCGCTCGCGCCGATCGCCTATCACCTGTGGCAACACCATCTGCGTTACGACCCTGACGAGCCGCTGTGGCCGAATCGCGACCGCTTCGTGCTGTCGGTCGGGCATGCATCGATGCTGCTGTATTCGCTGCTGCATCTGGCCAACGTGAAAGCCGTCGACGAGCACGGCAAGCCGACCGGCGCGCCGGCCGTGTCGCTCGACGACATCCAGCATTTCCGCCAGATCGACAGCAATACGCCGGGCCACCCCGAGTACCGGATGACAACCGGCGTCGAGACCACCACGGGACCGCTTGGCCAGGGGCTCGGCAATAGCGTCGGCATGGCGATGGCCGCGCGCTGGTACGAGAACCACTTCAACCGCGCGGACGCGCCGCTGTTCGATTACCGCGTGTACGCGCTGTGCGGCGACGGCGACATGATGGAAGGCATCTCGCACGAGGCGGCCTCGCTGGCGGGGCATCTGAAGCTGTCGAACCTGATCTGGATTTACGACAGCAACCGCGTGACGATCGAAGGCCATACCGACCTCGCGTACAGCGACGACGTAGCGAGCCGCTTTCACGGCTATAACTGGCACACACTGAACGTCGGCGACGCGAACGACACCGCCGCGTTCGAAAAGGCGCTGATCGAGGCGAAGAGCGTGACAGACCGGCCGACTTTGATCGTGGTCCACAGCATCATCGGCTGGGGCGCGCCGCACAAGCAGGACACCGCGTCCGCGCACGGCGAAGCGCTCGGGGTCGACGAAGTCGCGCTGGCCAAGAAGTTCTACGGCTGGCCCGAGGACAAGTTCTTCTACGTGCCCGAGGGCGTGCACGAACGTTTCGCGCAAGGCATCGGCGCGCGCGGCAAGGCGGCGCGCGAACAATGGCAGGCGAAGTTCGACAGCTACAAGAAGCAGTACGCGGATCTCGCGCGCGAATTCGCGCAGATGCAGGCGCACGAATTGCCGCAGGGCTGGGACAACGACATCCCGAGCTTCGACGCGGACCCGAAGGGCATCGCGACGCGCGAATCGTCGGGCAAGGTGCTCAATGCGATTGCCGCGCGCGTGCCGTGGATGATCGGCGGCGCGGCGGACCTGTCGCCGTCGACGAAAACCAACCTGAAATTCGAAGGCGCCGGCAGCTTCCAGGCGGATAGCTATGGCGGCCGCAATCTGCACTTCGGCATTCGCGAACATGTGATGGGCGCGGTGGTCAACGGGCTTGCGCTTTCGAATCTGCGCGCGTACGGCTCGACGTTCCTGATCTTCAGCGACTACATGAAGCCGCCGATCCGCCTGTCCGCGATCATGGAAGTGCCGGCCATCTATGTGTTCACGCACGATTCGATCGGCGTCGGCGAAGACGGTCCGACGCATCAGCCGATCGAGCAGCTCGCATCGTTGCGCGGCGTGCCCGGCCTCACGGTGCTGCGTCCCGGCGATGCGAACGAAGCGGCCGAAGCATGGCGGGTCGCGCTGACGCAGCCGCATCGGCCGGCGTGCATCGTCGTGTCGCGCCAGCCGCTGCCGACGCTCGACCGCAGCCGCTATGCGTCAGCGAGCGGCGTCAAGCGCGGCGCGTACGTGCTTGCCGATGCGCCCGATGGCAAGAAGCCCGAGGTGATCCTGATGGCGACCGGCAGCGAGCTGTCGATCTGCGCCGACGTGTACGAGAAGCTGAAGAGCGAGGGCATCGCGGCGCGCGTCGTGTCGATGCCGTCGTGGGACATCTTCGAGCGCCAGGACGGCGCGTATCAGGAGTCGGTGCTGCCGGCGGACGTCGAGGCGCGCGTCGCGGTCGAGCAGGCTGCGTCGCTCGGTTGGGATCGGTATACGGGGCGGCTCGGCGCGCAGGTCGTCATGCATACGTTCGGCGCGTCGGCGCCGATTGCGGATCTGAAGAAGAAGTTCGGTTTCACGCCTGATGCGGTGTATCAGGCGGCGAAGCAGCAGATCGAGCGGGTGAAGAAGGGGAAGGGTGCTTGAGCGTGCGGCGACGGTTTGAGTGAAAGGAGAGTTCAAATGGCCGAGATCAATAAGGAGGACGTGGTTGCGGTGCTGAACCGGATTCTCGAATCCGAGTTGGCCGGCGTCGTCCGATATACGCACTATTCGTTCCTTGTTTTCGGATTCGGACGTATCCCGATCAGGGAGTGGTTGCGCGCTCAGGCGGATGAATCGTTGCTGCACGCGCAGCAGGCGGGCGAATGGATCACCACGCTGGGCGCCTATCCGTCGCTGGCGATCGGTCCTCTGCTCGACTCGCATACCTTCGATATCGCTTCGATCCTTCGCGAGTCGTTGCAAGCCGAGAATGTCGCGTTGCAGTTGTATCGCGACCTGCTGGCGCTGGTGGAAGACCGCTCGGTGGCACTCGAGGAGTTCGCCCGTCAGATGATCCACGTAGAAGAGATGCACGCGGGCGAGGTCGACAAGATGCTGCGCCGCCCGGGGGAAATGATGACGTCGGAGGAACGGCAAGCGCCCCGGGCTTGATCGTGGACGGCCCTGTGCGATGAGCGGGGCATCGCAGAGGGGCCGCTCAGGCGTCGCGTTTCGCGTAGATCTCGTAGTCGACGCCATTCGTCACCACTACGCCGGGCTCCGGGTAAGCGGTGCCGAACAGGTAACTCAGCGCCGAGCCGACCGACTTCGCGCCGGCGAGCCGTTCGTAGATGAACATGCCGTAGTTCGGGTCCAGCAGGATGAAGAAGTCACCCGGATGCCAGTAGAGGGCGACTGCGTGTCCAGAGTCTTCGTTGCCATTCTGCATGCCGAACCCGAGCGTCATTGCGCGGCCGATCGACAAGTCCGTCGGCGCGGGGTTCGTCACATCCTCGATCGCCGCTAGCAGTGAACCATACTGCTTCATCGGGCTCTTCTGCAGCAGCGCGATGCCGCCGAACTTCCTTTTCTTCGGAAATTTCGCGTCGATGTTTTTCGTGAAGGCGGCGAAGCTACTCTTGTGAGTGTCCGAGAGTGACGGCGCTGTTGCCTGCACCGGTGCCTCCAGTGCATTGTGTCTCTCCAGGACCCTCTCCGAAAGCTGATCGAGCTGAAGCACTGTGAGCACCGCCGGCGGTGTTTTCAACTGCGGAAAAATCTTCTGCAGCTTGGCGCCGTAGCCGATCTGCACCTGGTGTGCCTCACCGAGGTACATGTGGTCGTTGTAATCGCTAATCAGTTGCTGGTACACGTCAGACATCAATTGATAGTCATTGACGTACTTGTCGTAGGCCTGATCGTAGGCAGCCTTGTTGCTCTGCTTCTGCACATTCGCGAGATCGATGTAGTGGTTGCTGATCTTGTCGAAGCTGGCCCAGGCGTACCCCTGCCGCTTCGCCTGCCCCTGCCGCCGCGTATGGTAGTCGTAGCTTGCCTTGGCGTTGTTCTCCGGGTTGGGGCCGAAGCGCGGCCGCGCCGCCCTGCAACACGCGCCGGATCCAGTCCACGCAAACGCCATGACAGTAGCCATTGTCGGGCGAGTAGCCCGCGACTGGCAACGCACCGGTTTTCGCGTTCGCCTTGCGCTGCGGCTCGGACATATTGAAGTTCTCGAGCTGGCCGCGGCCGAGCTCCTTGAGCTGCGTGATGATTGTTTGCCGGTCGGGCATGGTCGGAGTTCCTGAAGAGATAACAGCAGACGAGCTGTGCTCGTGGGTGGTCGGAACGCACCTCAGAGCAGTACATTCAATCCCGAACGGCTAGCTTTAGAAGGGTAATTTGCCAGGACCGGAATGCAAGGTCGACGGCATTGGGGATTTCAGCGGGCTAAATGACGTGTGTTGTGTGGGATCTCGCGCAGACAGAAACGTCCTCGTGGCCAGGTCCAACCCTGTCGCATCTGCAGGAACTGGCCGCCTGGAATCGACGCCGCGCCTAATCGACCATCGACCCGCAGCCGTTGATCCTGATCAACCAACCACGAGTCTTCGGCAGTAGGATGGTGATCGGAACGCTGCAAACCTGCGAGTACGGAGCCAACCATGAATTCTCTCCATTCACGCGACGCCATCTCGACGCTGCCGCGCAGAGTGTTGATCGCAGTCGATTCATCGGAAGCCTCTCGACAGGCGCTCGACTACGCGCGAAACCTCCTTCCCGCCGGATGCGACGTCCGCCTCGTGAGCGTGGCCGAGAATCCCCATACGCTTTTTCCGACGGGCCGGCGCGTCGGCCACATGCTGGATCTGGCGCGCGACGAATTGCTCCGCGATGCGGTCGAGGCGCTCGAACGAGCGACACGATCGCTAGCCGCGTGTGATGCACGTATCGACTCAGAAGTCATCGACCTCGCGAAACGGGGTAACGACGTCGTGGATGCCCTGATCGATGCGGCCGACACATGGAGAGCCGACCTGATGGTGGTGGGCGCGCGTCAACATCAAGGCTTGCAGCGTTGGGCCGAGGGTACGGTGTCCGAACGGCTGACGAGACGTCTGCGCTGTCCGATGCTGGTCGTTCCGCAGAGCTACAGCACGACGCATAGCGAGCTGCCCGAACGCATCCTGTTCGCGGTCGATGGAAGTTCTCAGTCGATGTCCGCGTTGCAGTACGGCATACGGTTCGCTACGTCCGGCACCGAATTGCGAGCGGTTTATGTGATCGATCGCGCGGTGCGACTCTCCGATTGGATCCCCATCGATTCGCTCGAGGACTCGTTCGTCGGCGAAGGCAACGAGGCAATAGCCGCTGCGGAGCCGATTCTGGCGCGCGTGTCGGCGCGGGTCTCGACGGCGCTCGTCAGGACGAACCGAACCGACGATGACGTTGCGCATGCGATCGTGCGCGAGGCGGGCGGCTGGGAGGCGCAACTGATCGTGATGGGTACGCATGGCAGGCGCGGCATCACACGCTGGATACTTGGCAGCGTCGCTGGGCGGGTCCTGCAAATCACGCAAACGCCAATTCTGCTGATCCACGCGAGCGACGCCACTGCCGCATCGTGAGCGCGTAGCGCCGTAACGGCGTGCGCTACAGCGCCGCGTTCAAGCGCGTCCGTTTCGTATTCGGCAACGGCTCGTGCTGCATCGGCCCCTTGATCAGCTCGCTCATCGCATCGCGGATCCAGCGGTTGGCCGGCTCGTGATGAAAGCGCGGATGCCAGTGCAGATAAAAGTCGTACTTGGGCGCGGGGAAGGGTAGCGGCAGCAGCTTGACGTTCACGAACTCCGCGAAGCGCCGCCCGACCGCCTGAGGCACCGCTGCAATCATGTCCGAGCCGGCGACGACGAACGGCACGCCGATAAAACGCGGCACGCTGAAGCGCACGTTGATGCGAATCCCGAGGCGTTCGTGCGTACGAGCGAGCACGTCCTGCTCGCGGCCTTCGGGATGCACCATCACGTGCGCGGCCGCGCGGTACTGATCGAGCGACAACGTGTCGCCGATTTCCGGATGATCTTCGCGCGCGATACACACATACGAATGCCGGTACAGCGCTTTGCGCTTCAGCGACTCGCTGTTCAAACCCGGAAAGTAGCCGATCGCGAGATCGACGTCGCCGCTCGCCAGACCTTCTTCCAACTCCGGCATGCTGAGCGCGACCGTCTTGATGCTCACGTGCGGCGCGGTCTTGTCGAGAAAGTTCTGCAGGCGCGGCAGGAACACCATTTCGCCGATGTCCGACATACACAGCACGAAGCTGCGCGACGACTCGGCCGGACGGAATTCGGGCATCGGCAGGATTTCGGTCTGCACGAGATCCAGCAGCCGCGCAACCGGATCGCCGAGCGCCTGCGCGCGCGGCGTCGGCTCCATACCCCGGCCCGTGCGCACGAACAGCGGGTCCTCGAACAGCTCACGCAGCTTCGATAGCGCATAGCTCATTGCCGGCTGGCTGAGCCCGATGCTCACGCCCGCCTGCGTCACATGCCGCTTTTTCAGCAGCGCATCGAACACTTTCAACAGATTCAGGTCGACCTGACGAATATCCATGGTTTGGATGATGCCTATCGATGTCACATAATTGACGGATTTTATCGTGCTTCCTAACATCGTTTCCACAACAAAGGAGTGAGACGCCATGTCCGATGGACGCAAGCCGCAACGCCCGTTGCGCAGCAATTTCCCGCGCGGTTCCTATCTCGGCGCGGTGCGCGCCGCCCAATGGCGCAATCTTGGCATCAGCGAGGAAGACCTCGACAAGCCCAAGATCGCCATCGTCAATTCCTCGTCCGAACTCGCTACCTGTTTTAGCCACCTCGACGGCATCGCCGCGCAACTAAAGCAGGCGATCCGCGCGGCGGGCGCGCTGCCGTTCGAAATCCGCACCGCGGCGCCGAGCGACTTCATCACCGGCGCGGGCGCGCGCGGCGCGTACATGCTGGCCGGGCGCGACCTCGTCACGAACGACATCGAAGTGGCCGTCGAAGGCGCGCAGCTCGACGGCATGGTGTGCCTCGCGTCGTGCGACAAGACCGTGCCGGGCCAGTTGATGGCCGCCGCGCGGCTGAACATCCCGAGCATCGTCGTCGCGTGCGGCTATCAGCCGAGCGGCGAATTCCGCGGCGAGCATGTCGACATCGAGGACGTGTTCGTCGGCGCGATGCATACGCTGACCGGCAAGCTGCCCGTCGAAGACCTGATCGGCATGAGCCAGAACGCGGTTCGCGGGCCGGGCGTGTGCTCCGGTCTCGGCACCGCGAACTCGATGCATATGGTCAGCGAGGCGCTCGGCATGTCGTTGCCCGGCAGCACGCCGGTCGCCGCCAATAGCGACAGGATGTTCGCGTTCGTCCGCGAAGCCGGCGCGCGTATCGTCGAGATGGTGCGCGACGACCTGAAGCCGCGCGACATCCTCACGCGCGGCGCGTTCGCGAATGCGGTGAAGACGGTGCTCGCGGTCGGCGGCTCGATCAACACGGTCAAGCACTTGCAGGCGGTCGCGGCCGAAGGCCAGCTCGATGTCGACGTGTACGCGCTGTTCGAGGAATTCGCCGCGCAGATTCCGGTGCTGACCGGCGTGCGTCCGGTCGGCTCGCACACGATCGAGCAACTGGAGGCGGCGGGCGGCGGGCGCGGCGTGATGAAGCGGCTCGAAGCGTGGCTCGACACCGGCGCGCTGACGGTGACCGGCCGCACGGTGAAGGACAACCTGGCCGATGTCCGGATCGCCGACGACGACGTTATCCGCCCGCTGGAGCGCGCGTTCGCGAACCATCCCGCCATCGTGCTGGTGCGCGGCAACCTGGCGCCGCAAGCCGGCATCGTGAAATTCGGCATCTCGCCGACCAAGCAGCGCCACTTCACGGGCGAGGCGATCTGCTTCTCCACCTCCGACGATGCGATCGCGGCGATCAAGGATGGCCGCGTGCAACCGGGCAAGGTCGTCGTGATGCGCGGCGCGGGCGTGTGCGGCGGCCCGGCGATGGGCGGCGGTGCGTCGCGCGTGGTGTTCGCGATCGACGGCGCGGGCCTGTCCGAGCAGGTCGCGATGCTGACCGACGGGCATCTGTCCGGCCTCGTCTGCAAGGGGCTGGTGGTCGCGGAAGTGTCGCCGGAGGCGGCGACCGGCGGACCGCTCGCGTTCGTCGAGGACGGCGACACGATCGAGATCGACCTCGAGCGGCGCGTCTGCGATCTGAAGGTGGGCGAAGCCGAGCTGGCGCGGCGCCGCGCCGCGTGGCAGCGTCCCGCGCCGGTCAACGACACCGGCTGGCTGAAGATCTATCGCGCGACGGTCGGCACGATGCCGCAAGGCGCGGTGCTCGGCGCGGACCGCCCGGCGCGGGAGCGTTGAGATGGGCGACCAGACCGTAATCGACATCGGCACGGTGATCGAGCGTCAGCAGACGAACCGCTTCGGCATGCTGCTGATCGTCGCGATGGGCGTGATGATGATGACCGAGGGCTACGACCTTGCTGCGATGGCCTTCGCGGCCCCGGCGCTGAGCCGCGCGTGGCATCTCGAGCACGGCGTGCTCGGCCCGGTGTTCGGCGCATTCGTGTTCGGCACGATGATCGGCGCGTTCGTGCTCGGCTATCTCGGCGACGTGCTCGGCCGCAAGCGCATGATCGTGATCGGCAGCGTCGTGCTTGCGGGGTTCACGCTCGCGGCGTCGCGCGCCACCGCGCTCGACCAGCTGCTCGTGCTGCGTTTCCTCGCGGGCATCGGCATCGGCGGCGTGGTGCCGAACGCGATCGCGTACACGACGGAGTTCGCGCCGAAGCGCTGGCGCGCGACGTGGGTCACGCTGATGTACACCGGCTACACGATCGGCAGCAGCGTCGGCGGCCTCGTGTCCGCTTGGCTCGTGCCCAAGTTCGGCTGGCAGGTGGTGTTCGTGATCGGCGGCATCGCGCCGCTCGTGTCGAGCGCGATGTTGTGGTTCGCGGTGCCCGAGTCGATCCGCTTTCTGACGCTCAAGGGGCGTCACGCCGAAGTGGCGCGAATCGTCGCGCGGATCGCGCCGGGTTTCCACGTCGCGCCGGGGGCGCGCTTCGTGACCGGCGGCGCTTCGGGCGGTGACGCACATGGCGACGGCCGCGACGGCTCGCTGCGGCTGCTGTTCGCGGGACGGCTGCGCGCGCTGACGCCGGTGCTGTGGGCCGTGTACATCGCGAACTCGATGGCGCTGTTTTTCCTCAGCAGCTGGCTGCCGGTGCTGATCGAAAGCGTCGGCCTTGCACCGCGCGAGGCGGCGCTCGTATCGACGATGTTCCAGCTTGGCGGCACGCTCGGCGGCCTCGCGCTGATGCGCTTCGTCGACACACGTGGCGCCATCATCATCACTGCGCTGCCGCTCGTCGGCACGCCCCTCGTCGCGCTGCTCGGCACCGGGCTGCCGGGTCCGATGCTGGTCGCGGCGGTGTTCCTGACCGGCTTCACGGTGGTCGGCACCCAGTTCGGCCTGAACGCGGTCGCGGCGCTCGTTTATCCGACCGCGCTGCGCGCGAAAGGCACGGGCGCGGCGGTCGGCATCCAGAAGATCGGCGCGATCGCCGGGCCGGTGATCGGCGGGATGCTGATGTCCGCGCATCTGCCGGTCGAGCAACTGTTCTTCCTCGGCGCGGTGCCGGTCGCGTTCGTCGCGGTGCTCGCGTTCGCTCTCGGCCGTCTGCATCGTCGCCGCGACGATGCCGCGCCGGACAACTCTCAAACAGGAGCAGCCCATGTCGCTTGAAGTCGTGCCCATTGACGCCGCGCATCCGGATTTCGTTGGCCTCGCCAGCGGCATCGATCTGACGGCGCCGGTTTCCGAACAGCTCGCGTGCGCGATCGACGCCGCGATGAACCGCTACGCGGTGCTGGTGTTCCGCGCTCAGCCGCTCACGCAGGACCAGCAGCTCGCGTTCGCGCGCTCGCTCGGGCCGCTCGATCTCGGTTTCAAGCGCGTCGCGCGTCCGCATGCGCGGCTCGCGTACCAGGAGCTCGCGGATATTTCGAACGTCGACGAGTCCGGACAGATCGCGGACCGCGCGCACCGGCGCATCGTCGGCAATCTGGCGAACCAGTTGTGGCATAGCGACAGCTCGTTTCAGCAGCCGGCCGCGCGCTATTCGATGCTGCACGCGGTGGTCGTGCCGGAGTCGGGCGGCGAGACCGAATACGCGGACATGCGCGCCGCGTGGGATGCGCTCGAGCCGCGCGAGCAGCGCGAACTCGAAGGGCTCGAAGCGGAGCACTACGCGCTGCACTCGCGCTTCCTGCTCGGCGACACCGACTACAGCGAAGAGCAGCGCAACGCGCTGCCGCCGGTGCGCTGGCCGCTCGTGCGCGAGCACGCCGGTTCGGGACGCCGGCATCTGTTCATCGGCGCGCACGCGACGCATATCGCCGATCGCACGCTTGCCGAAGGACGCGTGCTGCTGATGGACCTGCTCGAACACGCGACCGCGCGCCGCTTCGTGTATTCGCATCGCTGGCAGCCCGGCGACCTCGTGATCTGGGACAACCGCTGCACGCTGCACCGGGGCCGCCGTCACGATCTGTCGGTGCGCCGCGAGCTGCGGCGCGCGACGACGGTGGACATCGACCGGCACGCGGCGCCGCAAGCGGAGCAACTCGAACCTGCCCACGGAGTGAGCTAAATGCAGCTGAACGACGACGAACGGGCGATGCTCGACGGCCGCGACGGCGCGGCCGTGCAGCGCGCGATGGATCTGCTGGTGCGCTACGGCGAGGCGCTCGGCGCGCCGAGGCTGGTGGACACGAACAACGTGTGCGGCACGGTCGGCGCGACGATGCCGTTCCTGCGCGATTACGCGGCGAAGCACGGCGGTCTCGACGCGGTGTTTTCCGAATTCAACCTCGATAGTCCGGAGGTGGTCGAGGTGCCGAAGGCCAGGGTGTTCAGCAGCCATCTGCAGCAGGGGCTCGACCCGCAGCATGCGCAGCGTCAGGGCATCGACAGCGAGGTCGTGAAGCTGTACCGCCAGGGCGAGGCGTTCACGGGGCGGCTCGGCATCCAGCCGCTGAACACCTGTGCGCCGTACCTGACCGGCAACGTGCCGGTGCGCGGCGAGCATTGCGCGTGGATGGAATCGTCGGCCGTCATTTACATCAACGCGGTGCTCGGCGCGCGCACCAACGCGGAAGGGCGCGAGAGCACCGGCGCCGCGATGCTGACCGGCAAGATTCCGTACTGGGGTCTGCACCTCGACGAAAACCGCGGCGGCACGCATCTGATCGAGCTCGACATCGACGTGAAAACGGTGCAGGACTGGGGGCTGCTCGGCTACTACGTCGGCGAGCTCGTGCAGGACCGCATTCCGGTGATCGACGGGCTGCGCGACGTGCCGAACCTGCCGAAGCTCAAGCACTTCGGCGCGGCCGCGGCGTCCTCGGGCGGTGTCGAGATGTATCACATCGTCGGCCAGACACCGGAGGCGCGCACGCGCGTCGAAGCGTTCCGCGGCCGCAAGCCGCTCGAGACGATTCGCTACGGCGCGGCCGAGCGGCGCCTCGCGTACGAGCGCGTGAACACCACCGCGAAAGACGCGCAGGTCGACTTCGTGATGCTCGGTTGTCCGCACTATTCGATCGAGCAGATCTGGGAGGTCTGCCAGCTACTCGAAGGCCGCCGCATCGGCGCGAATACCGAACTGTGGATCTTCACCGCGCGCGCGACCCGTCAGCTCGCGGACCAGGCCGGCTATACGAAGCTGATCGAGGACGCGGGCGGCGTGCTGATGACCGACACCTGCTCGGCGATCGGCCGCGTGATGCCGAAGGGCACGCGCGTCGTCGCGCTCGACTCGGCGAAGCAGGCGCACTACCTGCCCGCGATCATGGGCGTGCAGGCCTGGTTCGGCACCACGGCCGATTGCATCGAGGCCGCGGTGAGCGGCCGCTGGACTGGAGGGCTGGCTGCATGAGCATGAACAACGAGAAGCCGGCCGCGCCTGAGCTGGCCATACCTGAGCCGGCCGCACCTAAGCCGGCCGCACCGATCGTGCTGCGCGGCCGCAAGGTGGTCGGCGGCTATGTCGAGGGCGAGGCGCTCGTCACGCGCGACCGCATCTCCGGCTGGGGCGGCATCGACCCGCGCACCGGCACGATCATCGAGACCCGTCACGAACTGCGCGGCCAGAGCTTCGCGAACAAGGTGCTGGTGTTTCCCGGCGCGAAGGGCTCGTCGGGCTGGTCGAGCCAGTTCCATATCGCGCGGATCGCCGGCACCGCGCCGGCCGCGATGCTGTTCAACGAGATGACCACGAAGATCGCGCTCGGCGCGGTGGTGAGCCATGCGCCGTCGCTGACCGACTTCGACATCGATCCGCTCGACGTGATCGAAACCGGCGACTGGGTGCGCGTCGATGCCGAGCGTGGCGTCGTCGAAGTGCTCAAACGCAGCCGCGCCTGATCTCGCCGCGCGCAACCGCGATGGTTTTTCAAGGAGGAAATGTTTTGAAGACTGGTACTCGTATCGTCCGCCGCGGCGGCCAACCGACGGGCTGGAAACTCGACGCTGACGTGTGCATCGTCGGCGCGGGCATCGCAGGCACCTCGGCTGCGCTCGAAGCGGCCGCGCTTGGCCGCAAGGTCGTGCTGGTGGACAGCCTGCCCGCGCTCGGCGGCCAGGCGGTCAACTCGATCATCGGCACGTTCTGCGGGCTGTTCTCGAATGGGCCGCAGCGCTTCCAGGTGACGCACGGCATCGCGGACGGCATCCTGCGCGATCTCGGCGAGAAGGGCGCGCTGCACTACAAGGAAGGGCCGCTGACGACCGTCGTGCTGTACGACGAAGTCGCGCTCGCGCGCTGGATCGAGCAGAAGATCCTCGACGCCGGCATCACGGTCGTGCTCGGCGCGGTGTTGCGCGACGTCGTGCGCGAAGGGCGGCGGGTGCGCGAGCTCGAAGTCGCGACGCGCTACGGCGACGTGCGCATCGCGGCGAACGGCTTCGTCGATGCGAGCGGCGACGCGGCGCTCACGTGGCTGGCCGGCTTCGACTGCCAGGAGCCGGAAACGCCGATTCGCGGCACGCAGATGATCGTGCTCGAGAACCTCGACGAAACCGATCTGCCGACGCCGCCCGCGTTTCGCGAGCGCGTCGAGGAAAAGGCGCACGCGTACGGGCTGGAGCGCAAGGACGGGCTCGTGTTCTATTTCCGTGGCCGCAATATCGGCATCGCGAACATGACGCACATCGAGACGCCGCTCGAACCGATGGCGGCGTCGCATACGGCGCTAGTCGGCCGCGACCAGGCGGACCGCGCGTTCGAGTTTCTGCGCGGCGAGTATCCGCATATCTATCGCAACGCGCACATCCGCAGCTACGGTCTGCCGGGCATCCGGCAGACGCGCTGGATCGTCGGCGCGCAGCAGTTGAGTTCCGAAGACGTGATCGCCGCCCGGCAGTTTCCCGACGCGGTCGCGCGCACGTCGTGGCCGATCGAATTGCACGATCGCGCCGAAGGCTATGAATGGAAGCCGTTCGGCGACGACCATCTGCATACCGTGCCGTTCGGCAGCCTCGTCGTGAAGGACGCGGACAACCTGATCGCCGCCGGGCGCTGCATCGACGCGGATGCGACCGCGCTGTCGAGCGTGCGGGTGATGGGTCCGTGCATCGCGATGGGCGCGGCGGCCGCGCACGCGTTCGATCTCGCCGACGGCGGCAGTGTCCACGACATCGATCGCGGCAGGCTGCGCGAGCGGCTCGCGGACAACGTCGATCGCATCGATCCGCCGCATCTGAAGAACTGACGCACGACCCGCCGGCGGCGCGGCAATACCAAAGAGGTGCAGCGCGAGCTCCGCTAGGAGGCTCGTGACGAGCACCCACTGCCGCGCCGGCTAGAGACGATATGACGGAACCGCGCGACGCGCCGGGAGTTGCCCGGCCGCCGACGCGGCACCTCTGGAGGAGACGATGATTCAAACCCTGCCCGATGCGCGCACGGTGGACGTGTCGCGCCTGATCGACGAACAGAGGATCGGCCGCTTCGCGATCCTGCTGATCGCGTCCACATGGCTCGTGATGCTGACCGACGGCTACGAGCTCAGTGCGCTGGCGTTCGCCGCGCCTTCGCTGATTCGAGCGTGGCACATCGAGCGCAGCGTGCTCGGTCCGGTGTTCGGCGCCAACATCTTCGGCATCATGGTCGGCTCGATCCTGTTCGGCTATATCGGCGACCGGATCGGGCGCAAGCGCGCGATCCTGCTCGGCGCGTGCTGGTACGGGCTCATCACGCTCGCGACCGCATGGGCCGCGAGTGTCGACCAGCTGCTGTGGCTGCGCTTCGCGGCGGGCATCGGCATCGGCGGCGCGGTGCCGAACGCGTTCGTGCTGGTGTCGGAATTCGCGCCGAAGCGGCTGCGCGCGACCTGGGTCACGCTGATGTTCACCGGCTACACGCTCGGCGCGGGCTTCGGCGGCGGCGTCGCCGTGTGGCTCGTGCCGCACTATGGCTGGCCCGCGGTATTCGTGGTCGGCGGGCTCGCGCCGCTCGTGGTGGCGGCCGGGCTGTCGTTCGTGATGCCGGAGTCGCTGCGCTATCAGGTGCTCAAAGGCTGGCCCCGCGACGGCATCGCGGCGACCGCCGCGCGCGTGCGGCCAGAACTCGCGTTGCCGCCCGGCGCGCAGTTCGTCGTCACCGACGAGCGCCGCGTCGCCAGGTTCTCGCCACGCATGCTGTTCGCCGGCCGCCTGCGCTATGTGACGACCGCGCTGTGGCTCGCGTACATCGCGAATTCGATGGCGCTGTTCTTCCTGCAGAACTGGCTGCCCGTGCTGATCGAGGCGACCGGCGTCGCCGCGCATCGCGCCGCGCTGATGACCACGCTGTTCTCGGTCGGCGGCACGCTCGGCGGCCTCGTGCTGATGCGCTTCATCGATCGCCACGGCGTGCGGCTCGTCACCTGTTTGCCGCTGGTTGGCTTTCCGCTCGTCGCGGCGCTCGGCATGGACCTGAATACGGCTTTGCTGACCGCAGCCGTGTTCGGCGTCGGCTTCTGCGTGGCCGGCACCCAGGCGGGTCTCAATGCGGTCGCATCGATCGTCTATCCGACCAGCTTCCGCTCGAAAGGCACCGGCACCGCGATCGGCGTCGCGAAGATCGGCTCGATCTCGGGCCCGATGATCGGCGGGATGCTGCTCGCCGGACATCTGCCGGTGCGCGAGCTATTTCAGGTCGCGGCGCTGCCGGTCGTCACCGTCGCGGCGCTGATGTTCGTGCTCGGTCGCATGTACCGGCCCGGCGATGCGCACGACGACGGCCTCGCCGAGCACGATCTGGCGGGCGGCGCCGAGCCGCCGCTGTCCGCGGCAGAGCGGTAGGACTCGCAGCGGCGGCAGGGCCGGCTGTGCGCGGCGCACCGTCGCGCACTCGGCTCGCTGGCGCCTTTCATCCGCATCACCCGATTAAATCGAAACCGGAGAAGCACAATGAAAACAGCAGTCTGCACTGCTGCGGTGGTTTGCGCCTTCGCGGCGCCGCTCACGGCCGACGCGCAAAGCTCGGTCACGCTGTACGGCATCATCGATACGGGCATTGCCTGGACGAATACGGTCGCGTCGTCGATCAAGGCGCAAGGGGCCTCGCGCTGGTCGATGGCGACCGGCTGGGGCAGCGGCGACCGCTTCGGCTTCCTCGGACGCGAGGACCTCGGCGGCGGTCTGTCCGCCGTGTTCCAGCTCGAAGCCGGCTTCAGCGGACTGAACGGCACGTCGTCGCAGGGCGGCCGGCTGTTCGGGCGGCAGGCGTACGTCGGGTTGGCGAGCACGCAGTACGGCAAGCTGACGCTCGGCCGCCAGTACGACTACACGTTCGACTACGTCGCGCCGCTGATGTCCTGGCTGATGTTCGGCAGCATCTACGGCGCGCACATCGGCGACGTCGACGACAGCTTCCAGACGTTTCGCCTGAACAACAGCGTCAAGTACGAGGTGAGTCCGCTTACGGGTCTGAAGCTCGGCGCGCTCTACGCGTTCAGCAACCAGGCGGGCGGCGACGCCGGCCAGGGCTTCGCCAACAACCGCGCGTACGGCTTCGGGGTCGACTACCTGCGCGGGCCGCTGCACGTGGTTGCGAGCTACCTGCAACTGAACAATCCGTCGGCGGGGCTCGCGTCGGGGAACAATCCGACCGGCGCGATCGGCGACGAGTACAGCGGCTCGACCAGCATCTTCTATAACGCGGGCTTCGTCGAGCGTCAGCGGATCTCGGCGCTCGGCGCCGGCTATACGTTCGGCGCTGCAAACGTGAACTTCATCTTCACCAACACGCTGCTCGACTATCGCGGCGGCCACAGCCTGCGTGTCAACAACTACGAGATCAACGGGCGCTACTACTTCACGCCGGCGCTGATGGCGGGGCTCGGCTACATCTTCACCGATGGCGGTGGCTATACCGGCACCGGCGCGACGTCGTTCGCAACCGGCGACCGGCCGAAATGGCACCAGGTGGACGCGGGCATCAGTTACCTGCTGTCGAAGCGCACCGATCTGCATATGTCGATGGTCTATCAGCGTCTGGCCGGCGATGCGAGCACCGTCGCAATCAACTTCTTCGGACCGGCTGGGGCGGGGCGCAATAGTCAGATCGCGGTGCTGGCGGGGTTGCGGCATCGGTTTTGAGCGAGGCGGCGGCGGTGGAGGCTCGCGCCTCCCCGCAATGGAACCAGCGACCTAGAATGATTGGTAGGAGGGGCCATGAAACGTGGTCAGGTCGTTGGGCTCATTTGCGGTGCGGTGCTGGCCGGATGCGTGTCGGCCGGTGTCGATGTGAGCCCGGAACAGATGTCGAACTTCAAGCCGGGCGTGACTACGCTGCAAGAAGTCGTGGCCGCGCTCGGTCCCGCTTCGGTAGAGAGTGCGCTGGACGACGGCTCGACGTTACTCGTCTACACCTACGTGACCTCGCGGCCTCACCCGGAAAGCTTTCTTCCGTTCATCGGGTCGCTGGTTGGCGGCTCCGACACACATAGCTCCGCAGCCGTGTTCATGTTCGGCCCGCAGGGCATTCTCAAGAGCGCGAGTACCACGACCTCGACCGTCGGCACGGGCCTTAGCAGCGTTTCGAGCGATCTGCAGCGCAAGGCGCCGGCGGCAAGTGCCAGTCCGCCCGTCGTGGTCGAACGCGTGCAGCCGCCTGCCGTGCAGAGTATCGGGTCGTTTCCGGAAGAAAACGTGCAGTCGGCGCCTGACGATGGCGTCGAAACGTCGCCGGAAGATAGCGTTCAGCCGGACTCGCGGGGGCAGCGGTAAACCGTGCTGTTCGGCACGCGTGGACACCGCCGTCCCGCTCATTGCGAGTGACCGATGTCGAGTCTGGCCGAATGATCTGACAAGCCTATCGCTTCCCCAATGCATGTTGGTCATAATCTCTTTGCGCCTGCTCGATCACATGCAGGTGCTTGATCGACCAGTCATACACTGCGCCAAACGGGACCTGGAGCGTCCGCCCGAGGTCCGTGATCGAATACTCGACCGCCACGGGCGAAGTGTTGAGCACCTCCCGAGCGATCAGGCCATTGCGTTCGAGACGCCTCAACGCCTGGGTGAGTGCCTTGTGAGTGATCCCTTCCAGCCGACGCTTGATCTCATTGAAACGCGTTGGCTTCTGCGTCAGTAGCGTAAGAATCATCACCGACCATTTGTTCGCCACCTGATCGAAAAAGGATCGCGCCGCGCAGTCCGCAAAGAACACCTGGTCCACCTCGCAAGTCATGCCGGTATCCTCCTGTATATCTGCGCACCCGAAGGTGCGTAATTGACTATAGATATCCGCTGTATAACATGGCGCCAAGGTAATCGCTTCGTGCGTGGCGCTCATTAAAATCACACAGCCGCCCGCGTTCGTTCATGTTTTTTTATGCGTAGGTTAGGACGACACATGGAAATCAAACTGCGCGAACTTTCGCGTCGTGACATGCTGAAGGTCGCCGGTGCGGCAGCGATTGCGGCCACTCTCGGCAACCATGAAGCCTTTGCTGCAACGAAACCACTGGCCACATTGTTCGCGACCGAGGCAGGCACGGGCAGGAGCGTCATGTTCATCCACGGCTGGACCTGCGATTCCCACGACTGGAGCTGGCAACTGCCGTTCTTCGAAAGCAGGTTCCGTGTCGTCGCTGTCGATCTGCGCGGGCATGGCAGGTCGGAACTGATGCCGTCCGGGAGTTATGCGCCCGCCGACTACGTCGCGGACATCGAGGCGCTTATCGAAACACAGCATCCCGGACAGAAATTCATTCTCGTCGGACATTCGATGGGCGGCCAGATCGCCGCCCGACTCGCCGCAAAGCGCGCCGATCTGGTCAGCGCGGTCGTGTCCGTCGATGGCGCGCTCGGCTTTTCCGGCGCTGCTGCCGAGCTCTTTGCGAAAACCACGCATGACCTGAATGCGAGCGATCCCGGCATCGTTGTTCGAGCGTTGTTTGAGCATGTTTACGACCGCAACACCGACCCGGCATTCAAACGTTGGCACGCGAGGCGCGTGCAGGGCATGCCGGCGCATGTCGTGCGCGAATCCTTCGGTCCGCTGTTCTTCGGCAGCGATCAGGTCGGCATCGGAGAAGCGAGCGCAACGTTCTGCAGAAGCCTTACCGTTCCCATCTATCACTTGTGTCGCGACCCCGAGCAGGCGCATCGCATGCGCCCCTGGCTCTCGCATCCAAAGTCGAAAGTGGAGGTATGGACCGATACGGGTCATTGGATCATGCAGGACCGAAGTGGCGACGCTAACGCCGCGATTAGCGCATGGATAGACGCGTTATAGCCGGCGGCCTTCGCAACTCGACCCCGGAAAACCTCGTGCCTGAACTCGACGTTCTGCTCGATGAAATCGCAGACTTCACGCCAGACGCATTCTCGACTTTGGACCAGTTCGATCCTCGTGC
Source organism: Paraburkholderia sp. JPY465 (assembly GCF_050436725.1). Taxonomy (NCBI): domain Bacteria; kingdom Pseudomonadati; phylum Pseudomonadota; class Betaproteobacteria; order Burkholderiales; family Burkholderiaceae; genus Paraburkholderia; species Paraburkholderia sp. JPY465. The sequence goes on along the minus strand of NZ_JBNDMT010000002.1, from coordinate 141,631 downwards.
GCACAACTAGTGCTGATGCCGATGATGAATATCGGGGAAATGCGCGTGCGAATGGGTGATAGGCAGATGCACGTGAGGGTGCGTGTGCGGCTCGTCACCGGCATAAGGAAAATCATGCTCGTGCTGATGATGCTCGTCATGGCGATGCCGGTGCGTGTGTTCGAGAAACTCATGACGGTGCTCATGCTCATGCCGTTCGCGCACATGTAGCCAGATACCGAGCGCCATCAGGACCGCGGCGCTCCAGAAAGACGGGTTGGGCAGGGCGGGCCAGATGATCAGCGAAAGGATCACACCGAACAGCGGCGCAACGGAAAAGTACGCACCTGTACGCGCGGTACCAAGATGGCGAAGCGCAACAACGAACAGCACGAGGCTGATGCCGTAACCGCCGAGCCCGGTCAGCATCGCTGCGGTCATGGTTCCTGCTGACGGCAGCGCAGCGCCAGCCGCGATCGCGATGCCGAGATTCACGGGACCGGCCACCAACCCTTTGAGACACGCGATCACCATCGCATCGTTCGCCGAGACCTTGCGCGTCAGGTTGTTGTCGATTGCCCAGCACAGACACGCGCCGACGATCAGTAACGCACCTACCGGCACGCCTGTCTGTCCCGGATGCCACGACAGAAGCACGCCGCCCGCAACGATCGCCACCATCCCGAGAAAAACCTGAAGGTCGACGTTTTCCCGGAAGACCACCCAGGCAATCACTGCGGTCAACACGCCTTCGAGGTTGAGCAATAACGAGCTGGTTGCCGCTGGAGTGGTGGACAGGCCCAGCATCAGCAGTGCGGGCCCGGCGACGCCGCCCATCGCTATCGCCCCGATCAGCCAGGGCAGCTCGCCTTTGGTGATGCGATGGTGCGAGCCGGACTGACGCCCGCGCGATCGGAAGGCGCGCCACGCGATGCCGACGCCAAGCCCCAGGCCGCTACCGAGATAAAACAAGCCTGCGAGCATGAATGGGCTGACCGAGCCGAGCAGCGCCTTGGCCAGCGGTGTCGCGGCGCCGAACAGCGCCGCAGCGGCCAACGCGGTGAATATCGCGCCATATCCTGATCTCACAACTTCAACCTCATGTTCGCGGCAGAAGGGACAGTTTACCGACCATTGCTGGGGTGACGGATGCAATTCGTCGTACGCAGCAAAAAGTTAACTTGTAGGGAGCGTTACTGCAATGTAACGTAATCTACATGACTACACTTTCAACCTGGTCGCTACTGGTGCTGACTCTCCCGACAGAGAACGCTACCGCGCGGATGCGTTACTGGCGTGCGCTGAAGGCCCGTGGCTGCGCTGTGCTTCGGGACGGCATTTATCTGCTGCCTCACACGGAAGAGCGCGAGCAGGTGCTGCGCGAACTCGCAGGAGCCATCGCTGATAGTGGCGGCACCGCGCACCTGCTACGCGCGGCGAGCCTCGACGCCGCGCAGGAAGCGGAATTCCGGGCACTTTTCGATCGCAGTGACGACCATGCTGAGTTCATGCGCACGCTGAAGGACGCACGCAAGACAGTTTCCGGCCATTCAGCGGCGGACCTTACGAAGCTGCTTCGGCGTCTGCGAAAGGATTACGAAAGCATCGTCGCGATCGATTTCTTTCCGGGCGACTCCGCAACTCGCGCCGAGGCGGCGTGGCAGGACTTCATCGGTTTGGTCGATACCGTGCTTTCGCCGGGTGAACCCCATTCCGCCGAGCGGCCCATCCGAAGCCTGTCAGTAAGCGACTACAAGGGGCGCACGTGGGCCACGCGGCAACACATGTGGGTCGACCGCGTAGCAAGCGCCTGGTTGATCCGGCGCTTCATCGATCGCGATGCGCACTTCATCTGGCTCACATCGCCCAGTGCCTGCCCACCCAATGTGCTTGGTTTCGACTTCGACGGCGCCGCGTTCACCCACGTCGGCGAACGCGTGACGTTCGAAGTGCTGGTCGTCAGCTTCGGTCTCGACAAGGATCCCGCGCTGCTGCGGCTCGGCGAGATGGTTCACGCGCTCGACGTGGGTGGCGCCCCCGTGCCCGAAGCCACTGGGTTCGAAGCCGTGATGGCAGGGGCGAGGGAACGCGCGCCGAATGATGACCAGTTGCTTGATGAAATGGGCCGCGTGCTGGATTCGCTTTACACGCACTTTGCGTCGGCCGCGAAAGGCAGGGACGCTGGAGGACGATCGTGAACACCGCGACGGTGACGGCTCCAGGTTACACGCTCAGCCAACTGGTCCTGTACATGCTGCAGCTTGGCACGTTCGGATTCGGCGGACCTGTGGCGCTCGTCGGCTACATGCACCGCGACCTCGTTGAACGGCGCGGCTGGATCAGCGAGTCGGACTACCGTGAGGGACTGGCGCTCGCGCAGATGATGCCGGGACCACTCGCGGCACAGCTCGGCATCTATATGGGCCACGTGCACTATCACATCCTCGGCGCAACGCTCGCCGGTATCGCCTTCGTGCTGCCGTCGTTCCTGATGGTGGTTGGCCTAGGCTGGGCCTACGCTCATTTTGGCGGTCTCTCATGGATGCAGGCTGCCTTCTACGGGGTCGGTGCCGCAGTCGTGGGGATCATCGCGATGAGCGCGTACAAGCTCACCACGAAGACCATCGGCAGCAACAGGCTCCTGTGGGCGATCTACCTGACGCTCGCGGCGGTGACCGTCATCACCGAATCGGAGATCGTGTGGCTGTTCATTGCGGGCGGCCTCATCAACTGGTTCATCGTTGCCCCACCGAAATGGTTGAGCAGGGGCGGACTGAACGCAGCCGCAGCCGCCCAGCTGCCGGCTGCGAGCGGCATGCTCAGTGGTCTTGACTGGCCGCTGCTCGGCCAGATCGGACTGTTCTTTATGAAGGCGGGCGCTTTCGTGTTCGGCTCCGGACTGGCAATCGTCCCGTTCCTTTACGGCGGGGTGGTCACCGAGCATCACTGGCTCAACGACAAGCAGTTTGTCGATGCTGTGGCCGTCGCGATGATTACGCCGGGACCGGTCGTGATCACGGTTGGTTTCATCGGCTATCTGGTCGCAGGACTCGCGGGCGCTTGCGTGGCGGCTCTCGGCACCTTCCTGCCTTGTTATCTCTTCACGGTGCTGCCGGCACCGTACTTCAAGAAGTACGGCAAGCTGCCCGCCGTCAAGGCGTTCGTCGACGGTATCACTGCCGCTGCTGTTGGCGCCATTACCGGCTCGGTGATCGTGATTGCACGGCGCTCAATCGTCGACGTGCCGACTGTTCTGCTCGCGCTCGCAACCGTGCTCTTGCTGTGGCGTTTCAAGAAGCTGCAGGAGCCAATCATCGTCATCGCCGCGGCCCTAATCGGTCTTGCTGTGTACCCGCTCATCCATGCGCACGGCTAATGGAAGCGGACGCGATGTTGATTCCCAAAGGACGATATTTGATCGCCAGTCCGTTGCTTGCCTGCATGCTTGCGCCCGCCGGCTGCAAGCAGCGGCCTGGCGAAAGAACCGAGGAAGACGACGACTGATCAAGCGTTTTGCACAGCTGTGTTCAAGGAGGAGCAGCGTTATGAAATGGATTACGCGCGAACGACCCAAAGTCGACCGTATCGCCTGCCCGTGGCTGATTGCCCGTTTCATCGACAAGGAACCGGAGTTCCTCTACGTGCCTCGCGACGAGGTCATGCGCCTCGCTCAGCAAACAGGGGCGATTCCCTTCGATGTGCCGGACGTCGAACTCGGTCATCACGGCGAACTCTGCAGTTTCGATGCCTTCCTGCAGAAATATCAACTGGACGAACCCGCGCTGATCAGGCTCGCGCGCATCGTGCGAGGCGCCGACACCAGCCGGCTCGATCTGGCTCCTGAGGCGACCGGGCTCTATGCCATCTCTATTGGCCTGTCACGCAATTTCACAGACGATCATGAGCAGTTGCGACAAGGCATGATCGTCTACGACGCGCTGTATGCCTGGTGCAAGAGCAGCAATGAACACACGTGAGGAAGGTCACACTGTTTCGCTGGCAGCGCGGATGTCAAGACGGGTGTTGCCAGCAGGAGCCGACCGCGCGGCGCAACTGCTGCTGGTAAGCCGTGGACTGCGGGGCCTCTGTGACGGTTTCATCGCGGTGCTGTTACCCGCATATCTGCTTGCGCTTGGGTTCGCCAAGGTCGACGTCGGGCTGATCAGCACCGCGACGCTGGTCGGTTCCGCAGTGGCCACGATCGCGGTCGGTGTGCTTGCCAATCGCTTTGCGGCACGCCGGATGTTTATTTTCGCCGCTCTACTGATGGTCGCGACTGGCCTTGGCTTTGCGGGGCTATCGTCGTTGCTGCCTCTGCTCATCGTCGCCTTTGTCGGTACGCTCAACCCGAGCTCTGGCGACGTCAGCCTTTTTCTCCCCCTCGAACAATCCCAGCTTGCCGGGATGGCGACGGGCGATGCACGAACGGCGCTATTCGCCCGCTACAGCCTGGTCGGTGCCGTTTCAGCCGCAGTCGGTTCGCTCGCAGCGGGCGTGCCCGCGTGGCTGGTAGCACATGCACACATGGCGGAACTCACGGCCATGCGCACGATGTTCATCGTGTATGCGGCGACGGGCGGTGCGATCTGGTTGCTCTATCGTCGCTTGCCGCCTGCTGGCGCACACACTTCTGGCCTGAGCGCACCGCTCGGCAAGTCACGGCGCATCGTGACACGTCTGGCGTTGCTGTTCAGTGTCGATGCCTTTGCCGGCGGTCTGGTCGTCAATTCACTGATGTCGCTGTGGCTCATGCAACGCTTCGGCCTGTCCGCGGGCGCGGCGGGCCAGTTCTTTTTCTGGGCAGGGCTGCTTACCGCTCTCTCCCAGCTTGCTGCACCGCGACTCGCCAGCAAGATCGGGCTGCTCAATACGATGGTGTTCACGCACATCCCAGCAAGCCTGTGCCTCATCGCCGCGGCCTTTACTGCTTCGTTGCCAGTGACTTTGGCGCTGCTGCTCGCGCGCAGCGCGTTGTCCCAGATGGATGTTCCCACGCGCACCGCCTACGTGATGGCCGTCGTTACGCCGGCCGAGCGGTCCGCCGCGGCAAGCTTCACTTCGGTACCACGGAGCCTCGCTGCATCGCTCGCACCGTCTCTGGCGGGCGGCCTGATTGGCATCGGGTGGCTTGGCGCGCCGCTTGTCGCCTGCGGCGCGCTCAAGATCGCGTATGACCTTTCGCTACTTTTCGTCTTCCGTCACGTCAAACCGGATCGCTGAACGAAACGGCCCGGACTAGTTCCACCACGCAGGCGGGAGGAAACCAGACAGAGCGCAGTTCCCGAAGAGCAAAAAAATGCTGCGTACTGGATGCACCCAGTTCAAGGAGGAATTTCTGATGTCATCGTTAAGACGCCTCTCGCATGCATTGATGATCGCCACCAGTGTCTGTGCGTTTACCAGCTCAGCCAATGCAAGGCAGCCTGCGTCAATGGACACGGCTCGCATTGAACAGATCACCGGCCTGAAGGGCACACTTTCCAAACAGGAGGGCGTGTTCAAGATCACGAAACCGCGCAACGATGTAAAGGTCCAGTTAGACGGCTGGACAATGCCACCGTTCATGGGACTCACGTCCTATGCAGCATTCAAGCCGGCACACGGTTCGCAGGTCATGATGATGGGCGACACCGTATTGTTCGAAGATGAAGTCGGTCCAGCCATGAGTGCAGCGCTCGACGCCGGCCTGGAAGTGACGGCGCTTCACAATCATTTCTTCTTTGACCAGCCCAAGGTGTACTTCATGCATATCGGCGGCACGGGCGATGCTGGAAAGCTCGCGGAGGGCGTCAAGGAGGTCTACGACAGAATCGCTGAAGTCCGGGCCGCCCACACCGACCCAGAAAATGCCTTTGCTGGCCACATTGCGGAGCAGAGCAACATCACCCCTGCACCGCTGGAAGCGGTGTTCGGCGCGAAGGGCCAGACGAACAACGGCATGTTCAAGGTGGTCGTCGGCAGGACAGCCACCATGCATGGCGTCACCGTTGGCAACGAGATGGGCGTCAACACGTGGGCCGCCTTCGCCGGCACAGACGACGAAGCGGTTGTCGATGGCGATTTCGCGATGCGTGAAAGCGAGCTGCAGGCGGTACTCAAGAGCATGCGCGCATCGGGGATCAATATCGTGGCCATCCATCAGCATATGACGGGCGAGTCGCCCCGCATCATGTTCCTGCATTACTGGGGCAAGGGTAAGGCCGCCGACCTGGCCAGGGGTGTCAAGGCGGCTCTGGATGCGCAGGCCGCAATCACGCGCTAACGCTGCGCGGCCATATTCTGCGCGATGCCACCGCAGCCGCCATTCGCGCGCAGCGGTGGCCGTCGTGCCGCAGGAGGGTTTGATGAAAATCTTTCAACCTTGGCGTTTGCGCCCGGCGGTGCTCCTGTACCTCGTCCTACTCGGACTGTGTACAGCCTTGGGTGTGCTGGTGCATATGATTCCGCCCGCTGCCGGGCAGGAGGTCAACAATCTCCCACTGACACACGTCGCTGATATCCCGCTGCCGGGTCGCGCCACGCGGCTTGACTACGAAAGCTACGATCCCGAGCGCCATCTGCTGTTCATCGCGCACCTCGGCGACGCAGAGGTGATTGTCGTTGATGTGAATGCTTCGCGCGTGGTCGCACGGATTCCTGATGTTTCATCGGTGCATGGCGTGCTCGCCATTCCCGGGATGTCGCGCGTGTATGCCTCGGCGACGGGAACGGACGAGATTGTGGCCATCGATGAAGCAACACTCAAGATCGTCGCGCGCATGCCGGGCGGACATTACCCGGACGGGATGGCTTATGCGCCGGATGTGCATAAGCTTTACGCGTCAGACGAGACCGGGAGCACGGAGACAGTCGTTGACGTCCGGACCAACCAGCGCGTCACGACCATTCCGCTTGGTGGAGAGGTTGGCAACACGCAATACGATGCGCAATCGCATCACATCTTTGTCAACGTGCAGACGCGCAATGAACTGGTTGAAATTGACCCGACAGTCGACAGGATCGTCGCCCGGTTTGCCCTCCCGGGGGCCGATCACAACCATGGACTGTTGATCGATTCGATAGACCGGCTTGCTTTTGTCGCCTGTCAGGGCAATGACAAACTGCTCGTCTTCGATATGGAAGCACGGCGCGTCGTCCAGTCATTCCCCGTCGGCAAGGACCCCGACGTGCTCGCGTTCGATCCCGGCCTGGGGAGGGTCTATGTCGCTGGCGAAGATGGCGTTGTCTCGATCTTCAATGTCAAAGGCCCTAACGTTGCCAAAATCGCTGAGGGTCGGGTCGGTCCAAACGCGCATGTAGTCGCAATCGACCCTGCCACCCATCACTCGTATTTCCCGCTGAAGAACGTAGACGGACACCCGGTGCTGCGCGTAATGGCATCCGGGTGATGCGGTGATGTCCTCTACAGCAGGGGAAGTCAGGCGTGGCTGAGTTTGGGGCAGCTAAGGGCCGTTGCATCGACAGTGGGGCGGCGCCAAATAGGTGTTTGCCCGCATTCTTACCGGAAACGCTTGAAGCGAGACCAGCCGGGCTTTGTCCCTGTGTCCGCACATGAGCGTTCTCGAGAACGTGACGCTCGCGCCGATTCGCGTTCTGAAACAGAGGAAAGACGAAGCAGACGAACGCGCGATGACGCTGCTCAAGCGTGTTGGCCTCGCTCACAAGGCGAAGGAATATCCGGATCGCTTGTCGGGTGGTCAGCAGCAACGCTTGGCGATCGTGCGCGCGTTGGCGATGGACCCGATGGTGCTGTTGTTCGATGAAATTACTTCGGCACTGGACCCCGAGCTGGTCTCCGAGGTACTCAATATCGTGCGCGATCTGGCGAGCGAAGGCATGACGATGCTGGTGTCGTTCGCGGGTTGCAGGGGCGGCGTTACGACTTGCTCGCCGCACGCAGTGCCGCTCGCATGCTCATTTCTATGTCGAGAAGTCGTGCGCCGAGCTCCACGAAGCTGCTGCGCCCCTCGCCGAAAACTTCGCCGTTCATGTAGATCGTCGGCACGACGCTGATATCACGCGCGGACAGCTCACTCTGAAAAATTCCGCCGTCGATCGTAACGTTGTGAATCCGTGGATTGATCACCGCCATCATGTTCAGCGCTTGCACGACGTCCACACAGCTGCCGCACGATAACGAAATATAGGTTTCGAAATAGTAGTCACGTTCCAGTGTTCGAATCCGTTCGATGGTCGTATGGTCTGCGACGACCGGATGCCCGCCAACGTGGAGGATTGCAAGGACAAGGGACGAAAATTCAGGCCCTGTTGGGGTGGCGGCAAACTGAATGCAGGCATCTGCTCCCACCTGCCTGATTGAAAAGGAGGGCTTGCGCTCGTCGCCGTGCTGCTCCTCGACGACCGTGACCAGGTCGGTCAACGACGCAATTTCGTTCAGCATCGCCAGCATTAAGTGCGATGTTTGACTACCGCCCGGCGACACGATCAATTCGACGGGTCTGCGAAGGTTTCGCAGATACGTCTGCAGTTGTGACCTCAGATCGATGTTCAGCATTTGAATTTCGATTCCGTAGCAACCTGCACAGGGTGATGTGAGGAGCCTAACGCCACAACAACACGCGGGTACCCACAACCGGCAGCGCCGGTTGGTGGGTAGGGAGTGCCTCGCAATGCTCCCCCAACATCGGGACGATTTGGTGCGCTATCGCACACATTCAAAGCGGTCGCGAATTACCTCCAATGCTTGTCACCGTGCCTGCTTCAGCGGCAACTTCGGCCAGCGTCGAGGGTGACAATGCCACCGAAGCGTCCGCAGCGCAACTGATCTTCAAAGCTCGATGACGTATGACTGGCCGGGTTCCAGTGCACAAATTGTCAGAAAGCGAAGTGGGCGTTCCGGGTCGCAGTTGCGAAAAAGCGTATGCGGCACGTCCGTCCTGTCCTGCAAAGACGCGCCGGCCGAGTATCGTCGGGGAGCGTCGCTGCCGTATGCAGACTCGGCTACGCCTTCCAGTATGTAGACGATTCCACCAACCGGATGCGCGTGCAGCGGGGCCACGCCACCGGGTGGGTAAGTCACCTCGGTCAGAACGAGTTCCTGACCACTTCCCGGCATCGGCATACGTTCGAGCACGCGTCGCGTGACACCCTGAAACCCGCTTGCTCCGGTATCGGCAGCGGGATCGACAGGTTCAGTCATGGCAAAACTCCTCCCAGCGCAGGCACGATGACCCGATCGAACCCGTCGGCTGCGCTCGGCGCCTCGACCGACATCCGCATTTCGAGCGCCGTGCGCACCTGACGCTTCATTTCCACCACACGAAGGTCGACGGGCCGTGAGTGCGGGTCCTGCTGCGCCGCCAGATCGTTTGCGGTGTTGATGGCATTCAGTACCGCAGTGAGGCCGGTATCGAACACGTCGTCGAGGGCGCGGACGCCCAGCTTCATGGCGTAAACGCTATCAAAGTTGACATTTACCGCAATGGTACAGCGGGAACGGCGCACCTACATTACTCGTCACCGAAACCCGTTTGACGAGCACAAGGAGTCGATATGAATCAGCCGTCCCAACATATTCTGGGCACCCCCATCCGGTCTGCGTTGACGACCCGACAGGGGCATCTGCGGCAAGGTGGTTCGATGGCGGGTGAGCGCATGCAGGTCGATGGTTATGTCGAGATCAGCGCGGTCTGCGTGCATAACGACTATCGCGGCAAGGGCCTCGCAGGCCGACTCGTGAATGTCTTGCGCAGGAACATCGAGGCACGCGGGGACACGGCGTTCCTGCATGTTCGCAATGACAATCATGCCGCGATCGGCTTGTATGAACGCCTGGGGTTCAAATTGAGGCGGCCCTTTCACCTGATCAGCATCGAGCGTGTTCCTGCGCCGGTCTGCTGATCTATCGTTGAGTCATTGCGTCAACCACGTCCCGGGTCTTGACGACGGCGTGCGCAAGAAACGCAAAGTTGGTCAACGCAGCCTTATAACCGTCGCCCCAAACCGGATGCCGCGGTCCCGCTGTGGCATCGGCGACGACGGATACTTCGAAGCCCTGTTCGAGCAGGTCGCGCAGGTGAGCCTCGACACACATATTGGCGAGCATGCCGCCCAGTACGACCTTCTGTACGTTGCGCTTGCGAAGCTGCAGCGTCAGGTCGTTCGTTTGCGGACCAAAAACCTTGTGCGGGCTCACGACGATGGTTTCCCCATCGTCGATGAACGGCTTGAACTCCTCCAGCCAGTCAGCGCCCGATTTCTCGAATCCGCTCAGATTCAGTGCGCCTGTGCGAGCAAAAGTGCCGGTTGCAAACTCGTCCGTCTCCAGCGGGCCATTGAATTTCCACGTGCGATCGGTCGGATAGAAGTAATGCGGCGAGATGAAAACGCTGAATTTCGCCGCTTTTGCCGCCTTGAATATCTGCAGCATGTTTTCGACGGTCCGGTTTTCCGTCACGCTGGCTCCAACAGCGCCCCAGTTCTTCCCCAAAGGGCTGAGCACATCGATTTGGGGATCGATAAACACAACGGCGGTGTCCGTGGGATCGTATTTCATGATTCGAGCTCCAGAGGGTGAAGACTGCGCGTGCCGATTTGCGAAGAACAGCTTCTATCTACATCACTCGAGCGAGTGAGACGAAGTGTAGGCAAAGTCGCGCGTCGCACACCAAGGAAACTTTCCACGCGTTGTGCAGGTTTGCACGTTTATCGCCGATCACGCACGACTATGCGACAGCTTGCGCGAAAGAAATTCGTCGATATACGCGGCGATTTCCGCGCCGTGCGTTTCGAGCGCAAAGTGTCCGGCATCCAGCAAATGGACTTCCGCCGATGGAATATCGCGTCCACATAGGCATTGCCATTCTGGCTGATGATCGCCGTCACACGTTCGGGATGTGCAACAGCGAGCCGGTAACCGGTCGGCGCACCGTCGTCGAATGCGTAGATCGCGTAGCGACTGAGTTGCAGCATCTCGGTGAAAGCGTCGATGACCTTGGCGAGATTGTCGAACGTGTAGTCGAATTCGCCGCGCGGCGGCGCCTTGGTCTGACCGAAGCCAGGAAGATCCGGTGCGACGAGCCGGTAGCGGTCGGCCAGCAGCGGCATCAGATCGCGGAACATATGGCTCGACGTGGGAAAACCATGCAGCAGCAGGATGACGGGCGCGTCTGCCGGACCGGCTTCCCGGTAGAACACTTCGACATCACCGACCTGTCGAGTCTTGTACTGGACGGGATGGGCGGGCAGATTGCGAACGTTCATGGTGCTGCCTCCGTGTGTCGACGATGCCGTCATCAGGCGGCCTGGTTTGCTAACGTTGAAAACCCATTGCAGTTGGGCTAGCGGATGAAGGCTCCCACTGTCGATATCTACTCCAGCAGCATGTTGTCAGATGTTCCGCCGCCGTGGCCGGCGCGGGCATCGTCATGCGGTCTGCGTTTGCAAGAGCGGAACGCTTCGGCTGCCTGACAGTGAGGCCGCCCGACAGCGTCAACAAGACTTCGGTCATTAGCCATCCGTTGAAACGGTGGTGGCCTCCCACGCGCCGATTTCCGCGTTCAACGCCGACAGCTTGTCTCGAACGAGCCCGAGTGCGTCGCTACCGAGCAAAAGATGCGCGGGCGGATGTTCCGCTGCGATGGCGGCCAGCATTGCCCGCGCCGCTTTCCCAGGATTTCCCAATTGCTTACCGCTTTTTTCCTCGCGGGCCTGGCGGATGGGATTGAAGATCTCGTCGTAATCCGGAATCGAGCGGGGCGTCCGAGTCATCGAGCGACCCGCCCAGTCAGTGCGAAACGAGCCCGGCGCCACCGCCGTCACGGCAATACCGAACGGCTTGACCTCTTTGCCGAGCGCCTCGGAGATGCCTTCCAACGCAAACTTGCTGCCGCAGTAATAAGTGATTCCGGGCATCGTGATGTAGCCGCCCATCGATGTGATATTCACAATGTGACCGCGGCGGCGCGCACGCATGAATGGCAGGACGGCCTTCATCATGGCGACCGCACCGAAAACGTTGACATCGAACTGTCGGCGCATCTCCGACAGAGGCGATTCCTCCATGATGCCCTCGTGACCGTAGCCGGCATTGTTGACCAGCACGTCGATGGGTCCGACGCTGGCCTCGATTTCCGCCACGACGCCGTCGATCGCGTCGAAGTCGGTCACGTCGAGCACGCGTGCGCAAGCGGCGTTCGTGGCCAGGGACTCGAATTCGCGCTTTGCCTGGGCACTTCTCACCGTACCGACGACCTTGTGACCCATCGCCAGCGCTTCCTGTGCGAGCGCGCGGCCAAAGCCGCTGCTGACGCCGGTGATGAGCAGAGTTTTGCTGGATGCCATTGAAGCTTCTCCCGAATGTCGATTGGAGAGTGCATACTAATCTGGCAAACGAGGCAAAATAAGCCGAATTCCGCTGAGTTTCTTGCACAAAACTATGAGCACAATCCGCGCTTCGACCCAGCACCCAGCTTTATCCTCGCGAAGCCAGAAACGCATGGTTGCGTTGCTGCGCGCGTTGGCGCCCGACGAGGGCTACAACCTGACGGCACTGCCGAGCGTCCGCATCTTGCGGTCGAACCGGGCGCTATCGCGCACGCCCGTTCTGTACGACCCCGGTATCGTGATCGTCTGCCAGGGCCGCAAGCGTGGTTATTTCGGCGACCAGCTGTACCTGTATGACGAGAGCCACTATCTGGCCGTATCCGTGCCTGTGCCATTCAGCATGGAGACCGACGCAACCGAGGAGCATCCACTGCTCGCGCTGTATCTGCACCTCGATTTCGCATTGGCCGCCGAACTCGCGGAGCGCATCGACCGCGAAGGCGTGGCTGAGCGCCCACCAGCACCTCAGAGCATGATGTCGACGCCGATGGATGATGCGATGCAAGCGTCCGTGCTGCGATTTCTCGAGGCGATGCATCGGCCACTCGAAGCGGCTGTGTTGGGTGCCGGGCTGCTGCGTGAACTGTATTTCCGCGTGCTCACCGGAGCCCAGGGAAGCTCGTTGCGCGAGGCTTTGGCGATGCGAGGACAGTTCGGCCAGATAGGCCGCTCACTGCGCGTGATTCATGCAAGCTATGCGCAGCCCCTCGACGTAAGGCAACTGGCCGACGAAGCGGGTATGAGCATTCCGAGCTTCCACAGCCACTTCAAGGCCATTACACAGGTATCCCCGATGCAATACGTGAAGTCGACGCGCCTTCATCAGGCCCGCCTGTTGATGGTGCGCCACGACCTGACGGCGGAGGCGGCGGGACACGCTGTGGGTTACGCGAGCCCGTCCCAGTTCAGCAGGGAATTCAGGCGTCTGTTTGGCTTGACGCCGGCCGCGGAGGCGAGGCGGATGCGCGAGAGCTTCGCGATCCCGGCGGCATTCGCTGATACGGCTTACGTGTCGTCGCACTGATTCTGGGGCACCGGCACTGCTGGATTCTCTTCGTCAGCGCTCATCGCTTCTGATAGGTGCCGATCAGTTCGGCGTGCGTGAGTACGTGCCCTTGCATGGCCTTCTCGAGCGCAGCCTTGCTGGGGCTTTTCAAATCGGGCAATACGGTGTCGAGCGCGTACAGCTTGTGGAAATAGCGGTGACGTCCAACGGGCGGACACGGGCCGCCGTAAGCGGCACGCTTGAAGTCATTGGTGCCTTCGAGCGTGCCGCCCGGCAAAGGCTGTGCATCAGCGCCATCGGCTAACCCGGTGGCTGTCGGCGGGATGTTGTAGAGCACCCAATGCACCCAGGTCATTCTCGGCGCGGCGGGGTCCGGCGCGTCGGGGTCGTCGACGATCAGCGCCAGGCTTTTTGCGTTCGCGGGTACGCCGGACCACGCGAGCGGCGGGGATACATTGGCGCCCTCGCAGGTATGCTGCACCGGAATCTCGCCGCTCTGTCGGAAGGCTTGCGACGTTAGCGTGAGTGTCATGGCAGCCTCCTCGTTGGGTCGCGACCATGCTTTTATTCTAGGTCAGCGCCCACGGAGGTCGCGCGCGGCGAGTTCACGTATACGCGGATCGAACGACCGTATGCCCGCGGCAGAGGCGACGTCCGATTTACCGCGCGGTGTTGCCAGCCAAGCTTGCGCTTATTGGCCGACTGGCGACTTCGTGGATGGGGTCGCCAGTGAGTTGTTGACCCCGTAAGCGGGCTGGCGGGACGTCGAGCTACCGTCCGTGCTCATCGTGTTCATCGGCTGGCCCGAGGTCGGCGACGCCGCGCCGCTGTCCGTGCCGGTGGCGCCAGGCGTGCCATAGCCACTCGTTGGAGCGGCCGGCGACTTCGTGGACGGAGTCGCCAGCGTGTTGTTGCTTTGTGCATATACGCCGCCCGACAGCATCAGCGCGGCGACGGCCGCGATCAATGTGCTGGTTGCCTTGTTCATGAAGCGCTTCTCCTTTGATGGATTGCGATTTCGACGCAAACGCGATGCTCTCGTACGTTTCCGTCAGGGTCGCGAAACTCCAAGTTTAGGAAAGCGAAGGCTGATAGTTATGCGCATTATTCACAATGGTGAATATCGATTTTCGGAATTAACCGGGCAATCTGATGCGCGCTCGTTCCTAATCGGCACGGCGGCCGGCGATCATTTCTTGTCACGCATCCATGGCGTAAACGTGATGCCGGTCAGCAATCCTTCCGGCCCGATAAAGCGGCTGACAGTCTGGCCCCACGGCTCAGTGCGGTTCCTGACCAGCATTCGATACCCTTGCGATTCAAGTTCTGCCGTTGCCGCTTCGACGTCGTCGACGTCGAACTCGATCCAGGCTTGCGGAATGGGTACGTCGGCAGGCCACGATTGCGTGCCGAAGCACGACTGAGAGGCGTGAGAGAGCGGCCACAACGCGAAAGAGTTTGCGCCGTTCAAACTCTCCGTATGCAGATAGCCGCCGTTCTCTTCCTTGAAGGGGATACCGAAGGCGCGGCGGTAGAGATCGCGGCTTGGCTGGGCGTCGGTCACGATCGGGCCAAAGCCTGCGATGAACAAGGCCGTGGTAACGGGGATCTTTTGCATGGCTTCTCCTTTGCCGCGAAAGGGCGGCGGGTGAGCGGCGGGGCGGGTGAGAGGTTTTCATTCACTCGTCAATTCGCCGGAATGGTCACCACCGGCGCCTTACTGCTCGTATCCGATTCCGCGAGCGCCATCAGATTCTGCACGACTGTAAACGCGTATTTCGAATCGAAGTCATTGCGCTCGACCCAATATACCGAAGGCCCATATGCGATCGACACATAAGCATCGGCCGGCGCGGCGTTGCCCGAGTGCACGATAATCGTCGGCCTGGTTTCACCGCCGACCAATCCGACCGTCGGCTTCGTCGAACCGTCGCTGATGCGCTCCTGCGGCACCTGCACCTGCGCGCCGAGATCGCTGAGGATGCCGAGCACCGAGCGCGTGACCATGGTAATGCGCTCGCCCTTCGCGGAAGTCGACGACGGCCCATACACGACCTCATAGCTACGTGTCTTCGTAGACAGATGCAGCAGCCTGCGCACGCGCGCGACATCGGCGGCCGTGCCCGGCGACTCGCCGCTGCTGGTCGCGCCGATCGACAGAAACACCGCCAATGCGGGGCTCTGGCCGCCTTTGAGATCGGCCTTTACATCGAGCTGACGCGTCTCCACGTTCAGCTCGCCCGCCAGTTGCAGACGGCGCAACGCCTGCAGCAATTCGAAGAAGCCCGGCGCGCCCGCACTGTTGTTGCCGCCGAGCACGTCGCCGTTGCGCAGACCGCCGATCGACTGCGCGGTGATGCGCAACAGCAGATCGATCGGCACGCCGCCCTCGGCGAGCGGCAACACGAGCGCCGGCGCGAGCGGCCGGATATAGGCGGACGCGAACGCTTCACCGGTGGTCGGCGTGAACGTGAAGGTCGGCCGGTTCGAGTACGACACGCTGCCGGTTGCCTGCGCGTAGTTCGGCATGGTGCCCGAGCCCGCGTTGAGCGTCGCGCCGCCGGTGGTGTCGAACGTGTAGGCGGCGATGATGCTGCTCACGGTCAGGAACGCGGGCGCATCGCCGTAGCGCAAACCGATCACGGCGGCGAGGATCGCGCGCTTCTTCGCGTCGCCGAGCGCGCGTGCATAGTCGACCTGATCGGCCTTCAGACGCGAGGGGCCGATATGCACGCAGGCGGACGTGAGGCAGGCCGCGCACAATGCGGCGGCTACGGAAGCGGTTCTGAGCATGGGCGGGCGCGAGCGGCGGTAATCCGCTGAACAATGGAGTCTGCGCTCGGCGTTAGCAGAACCCATTCCCGCGCAAGCGGCGGGCCGGCTCCGGGGCCGCTTCGTTGTCGCTGCGGCGCAGCGCGCGCCGCTGGAGCGCGTGTGTCGACGCGAGAGGGCGCTGGCACGCTTTACCGCTGCCTTGCAAGAATTCCAGAAATGGGCGCGGGTCAGATGCCCGGCTTTCAAGCTTCGGCGTCGATGCCGTCTTGCGCTTCGTCCGCGCCGCCTCGCTCGAGCGCGCCGCGATACGCGCGCGATTGCATCTCGGCGAGCCGGCTCAGCGTACGCGACAGATCATGCGCGCCTTCGAGACCGATCAACGCGGTCTCGATCGGCTGATCGGACGCGATGAAGAGGGCGCGCTTGCGGTCGTAGAAGATGTCGATCAGCCACACGAGGCGCTGCAGCGTATGCGACTGTCTCAGTGCTTGCGTATGCAGACGATCGACGATCAAGCCTTGCCATTGCTCGGCGAGATCGAGGTAGTCGAGGTGCGAGCGGTTGGCGACGCATAGCTGGTCGAAGTCCGCCCACAGCAGCGCGCTGCCGGCAGCGCGCGCTTCGAGCGGGCGGCCCGCCGCGCTCAGCTTGACCGGTTCGATCGCAGCGCCGCTTTCATGGCTCGCGAAGATATCGCGCAACGCGGCCGCGCTCGACGCATCGAGCGGCGAGAAAAAGCGCGGCACTTCGGCCGCTTCGCCGCCGAAGCGGTAATCGCGCGCGCCGTCGAAATGGATCACCGTGAAGGCACGTTTGATCTGCGCGATGGTCGGCATAAAGCGCTCGTGGAACTCGGGGTCGGGCAGCAGATCGTCCGGTGCGTAGTTCGACGTCAGCACGATGCGCGTGCCGAGGTTGATCGCGGTATCGAGAAAGCGCCCCATCAGGAACGCGTCGGCGATATCGTGCACATGGAATTCGTCGAAGCACAGCAGCTCGATACCGTCGAGCCATTGCCGCGAGACGTCGCCGAGTCGGTCGTCGCCACGCGGCGCCTGGACGAGCCGGCGGTTCATCTCGCGCAGGAACTCGTGGAAATGCAGGCGCCGTTTGCGGCACGGCGCGAGCTCGAACAGCGTATCGACGACGAGGCTCTTGCCGCGCCCCGGCAAGCCGTGACAGTAGACGCCTTGCGGCCCGAACGCGGCGGTGGACCATGCATGCCGTGCGCGCTGCTGCGCGCCGAGCAACCCGGCGAGCGCGCTGATGGCCTCACGCTGGCGCGGATCGGGCGTGATGCCGCGCGCGGTCAGTGCGCGTGCGATGCGGGTTTCGTCAAGCATGGGCGAGGGCGTCCATGCCAGGTGATGCAAACGATGCGACCTGCGCGAATGACGCAGTCTGGGCCGCCGCGAAAACGGCGAGGACGTGTGTGAGCATGAGATAAGGGGCGACGTGATGGCCTGCGTTGAAGCAGGCCCAATGAGCGCGTGCACGAAGCGCGCGCCATTTTAACAGTCACGTCCTCTGTCGAACCGTTGGTGCGCGCACACGTCGTCGAGCCGCTACCGCATCATTTGTCGTGATGTCCCGGCAGCACCGCACCGAGCACCTGCCTGGCCGTCTCTACCACCACGTTGCCCTGATCGGGATCGCCCTTCAGCAAAGTCTCGGCAAACGCTTTGGCCTGCGCGAGCGTAACGTGGGGCGGCAACGGCGGCACGTTCGGATCGGACTTCACCTCGATCACGACCGGACGATTCGACGCGAGCGCGTCGTCCCAGGCGGTTGCCATCTGCTCGGGATTGTCGACATAGATGCCCTTCAAACCGATCAGCTCCGCGAAGCGGTGATACGGCACGGAAGGAATGTCCTGCGACACCTCGAACTTCGGATCGCCTTCCATCACGCGTTGCTCCCACGTGACCTGGTTCAGATCGCCATTGTTGAGCACCATGCAGATCCAGCGCGGATCGCTCCAGCCTTGCCAGTACTTCGCGACCGTGATCAGCTCGGCCATGTTGTTCATCTGCATCGCGCCGTCGCCGACCAGCGCGATCACGGGCCGCTCGGGATACGCGAACTTCGCGGCGATCGCATACGGCACGGCCGCGCCCATCGACGCGAGCCCGCCCGACAGCGAGCACATCATGCCGCGCTGCACCTGCAGATCACGCGCGTACCAGTTCGCGACCGAACCCGAATCGCTGGTGACGATCGCGTTCGACGGAATGCGCTTCGACAGCTCCCATACCGACAGCTGCGGATTCAGGCCAGCCTTCGCGGGTTCGTGCGCGCGTTTTTCCAGCGTCTTCCACCAGTCCGACACCCAGCCTTCGATGCGCTCCCGCCACAGCCGATCCTCCTTCTGCTCGATGAGCGGCAGCAGCGCGCGCAGCGTCTCGACGCTATCGCCGACGAGGTTCACTTCCATCGGATAACGCAGGCTCAGCATGTCGGCCTTGATGTCGATCTGCACGCCGCGCGCGTCGCCTTCCTTCGGCAGAAACTCCGAGTATGGGAAGCCGGAGCCGATCATCAGCAACGTATCGCAATGGGTCATCATGTCGTAGCTCGGCTTCGTGCCGAGCAGGCCGATCGAGCCGGTCACCCACGGCAGATCGTCGGGCAGCGCCGCCTTGCCGAGCAGCGCTTTGGCGACGCCGGCGCCGAGTTTCTCGGCGACCGCGATCACTTCGTCGGTCGCGTGCAGCGCGCCCGCGCCGACCAGGATCGCGACCTTGCGGCCGGCGTTCAGCACGTCGGCGGCCTCGCGCAACTGCTGGTCGCTCGGCACCACGCGCGGGCGCGCGTAACCGATGCCCGAATGCAGCGTGCCGTGCTTGCGCCCCGGCGGTTCATACGGAATGTCCTGCAGATCGTTCGGCAGTATCAGCGCGGTCACCGCGCGCTCGGCAAGCGCGATACGCACCGCCCGATCGACCAGATGACGCACCTGCGCGGGCATCGTCGCAAAGCCGACGAACGAGCCGGCCACGTCCTTGAACATCGCCGGCAGATCCAGCTCCTGCTGATAGTGTCCGCCGATCGCCGCGCGCGCCTGCTGACCGGCGATCGCCAGCACCGGCATGTGATCCATGCGCGCGTCGTAGAGGCCCGTCAGCAGATGCGAAGCGCCGGGCCCCGAGGTGGCGATGCACACGCCGAGTTCGCCGGTGAACTTGGCATGCGCGGCGGCCATGAACGCGGCCATTTCTTCGTGGCGGACCTGGATGAATTCGATCGGGCCCGGCTGATCCGTGCCTTTATGGCGTTTCTTCGCTTCGCTCTGCGCGCGGTTCAACGCGCCGAAGACGCCGTTGATGCCGTCGCCCGGATAGCCGTAGATACGCCGCACGCCCCATGCATGCAGCCGCTCGATGATGAAATCGCCAACCGTCTCAGCCATGATCCTTGCTCCCTCGATATCCAGTCGAAGCCGCCGTGTGGCATGGGCGGCTTGGGTCGGTATCGAACGAGCAAGGGCTGTACCTTGCGACTGGCTTGCTTAGCCGGTCTTGATCTTCGGCTGCGGCGCGTCGAGCGCTTCGGTGCCGAAGCGCTCGTACTGCGATATCACCTGCGCGCCGAACAGCAGCAGAGTGGCGAGCCATTCGAAGCTCAGCAGGATCACGATCGCCATCGTCAGCGAACCATAGACGAGGCTGACCTGCGACAGCGTGGCGAAATACCAGACCAGCACGTGCCGCGTAACCTCCCACAACACGCCGGCCACCACGCCACCGATCAGCGCATGTTTGAGCGACGGACGTCCGACCGGCATCACCAGATACACCGAAGTCAGCACGAAGATTTCGCCGGCGAGCCCGAGCAGATACAGCAGCACTCGCGTGAAGCCCTGCAACGACACATGCAGGCCGAACAGTTGCAGACCTTCGGCGCCGATCGTGTCGAGCGCGCTCGATACGAACGTGACGATCAAGAGGCCCACGCCGAGAAACATGATGTAGCAGTAGGGCAGCAACGCCGAGACCAGGAAGTGGCGCCGCTTCACGACGACGCGGTGCACGAAGATCAGCGACATCGCGTTTTCGAGCACGGTGAAAGCGAGCGAACTGAAGAACAGCATCGTCAGCAGCAGCACCCAGCCGATCACCGCGCGATGCTGCAAAAAGTTCGACAGCTCACGCACGAGCGCGGCCGATTGCCCGGGCACGAGCCAGCGCAGCAAATGCGACAGCGCCTCTAGCACCAACTGCTGCGGCACCACGCGCGACAGCACGATGACGACCAGAATCAGCAGCGGCACGATGGACAGCAACGCGTAATACGCGACCGCGCCCGCGAGCAGCAGCCCCTGGTTCGCGCGAAACGCCTTCAGCGTTTGCAGCAGGAAGCGCCCGGGATGCCTGGCGATAAACAGCGCATGCTGGTCGAGCAGGATCGGCATGAGGCCTCGCGGTGCGCGCCGGGCGCTGCCGGATGGCAACCGCTCTCGACACGCCTGTGTGCTTTATATACCGTAAGCAGAAACGGGGCCATCAATGGCGCGGCATACAGTTTGCTTGGCCGCGTTCGGAAGATCGCCCGCCAATCCCGAGGACAGCCGATGGATCAGCCGCCCCGTCAGACCAACGCCGCGCAGCAAGCCAATGATCTGGTGGTCGCGCGGCCCGAGGGACTGTATTGCCCGGCCGGCGATTTTTACATCGATCCATGGCGGCCGGTGGAGCGGGCGGTGATCACGCATGCGCATTCCGACCATGCGCGCTTCGGCCATCAGCGCTATCTGGCGACGCGCGCAGGCGCGAGCGTGCTGCTGTCGCGGCTGCCCGGCATCGCGCTGCACACGCTCGACTATGGCGAGCCGCTCATGGTCGGCGCGGCGCGCGTGTCGCTGCATCCGGCCGGGCATGTGCTCGGTTCGGCGCAGGTGCGCATCGAGCACGGGGGCCGCGTATGGGTCGCATCGGGCGACTACAAGCTCGAAGCCGATCCGACCTGCGCCGCGTTCGAACCGGTGCGCTGCGATACCTTCATCACTGAATCGACTTTTGGTCTGCCGATCTATCGCTGGGATACGCCGCAAAGCGTGTTCGATTCGATCGATTCATGGTGGCGTCACAACGCGTCCGAAGGGCGCGCGTCGGTGGTGTTCTGCTATTCGTTCGGCAAGGCGCAACGCGTGCTCGCGAGCGTCGATGCCGCGATCGGACCGATCTTCTGTCACGGCGCGGTCGAGCCGCTCAATCGCGCGTATCGCGACGCGGGCGTGCGCCTGCCGCCAGTCAATCTCGTCAGCGAGATCGCCGCGAAAGACAAGGCCGTGTTCAGACAGGCGCTGATCGTCGCGCCGCCGTCCGCGCAGAACAGCGCGTGGCTCAAGCGCTTCGGCGATTACAGCGATGCGTTCGCGTCGGGCTGGATGCGCCTGCGCGGTGCGCGCCGCCGGCGCGGCGTCGATCGCGGCTTCGTGCTGTCCGATCACGCCGACTGGCCGGGTTTGCAAACGGCGATCCGCGAGAGCGGCGCCTCGCGTGTGATCGTCACGCATGGCTCGATCGAACCGATGGTGCGCTGGCTCAACGAGCAAGGCCTGCAGGCGAGCGCGTTCGACACGCAATACGGCGACGATACCGTCGAAGCCGATGCGGCCGGCGCCGACGAAGCGCCCGCGGCGAGCGAAACATGACGGACACCGTATGAAACGCTTCGCGGCCCTCTACACCGCGCTCGATGCGACCACGTCAACGCACGACAAACTCGCGGCGCTGACCAGTTATTTCTCGGTGGCCGAGCCTGAAGACGCGGCATGGGCGTCGTATTTCCTCGCGGGCGGCAAACCGCGTCAACTGGTGCCGACGCGTTTGCTGACCGACATCGCGCGTGAGCGCGCCGGCTTGCCCGAGTGGCTGTTCGAAGAGTCGTATCACGCGGTGGGCGATCTGGCCGAAACCATCGCGCATATTCTGCCGCCCGCGTCGCGCGACTCCGAACTGGGTCTTACGCAATGGATCGAGCAACGCATGCTGCCATTGCGCGGCCTGCCGCCCGACGAGTTGCGCACGCGTCTACTCAGTTACTGGGACGAACTCGACTGGGGCGGCCGCTTCCTGCTGACCAAGCTGATCGGCGGCGGCTTTCGTGTCGGCGTCGCACGGCAACTGGTGGTGCGCGCGCTCGCCGAAGTGGCCGGCGTCGATCACAAGCGGATCGCGCAACGAATGGTCGGCTGGACCGATTCGCGACAGAAGCCGGATGCGGCGCGCTATCTGCGTCTGATCGCGCCGCAGACCGACGACGATACGCAAGCGCATGCCCCTCAACACGATAGTGACCTGGGCCTGCCGTACCCGTTCTTTCTCGCGCATCCGTTGCAGAGCGATCCGGCGACGCTCGGCGATCCCGCGCACTGGCTGATCGAATGGAAGTGGGACGGCATCCGCGCGCAACTCGTCAAACGCGGCGGCCGCGTGTGGTTGTGGTCGCGTGGCGAGGATCTGATTACCGATCGTTTTCCGGAGGTCGCGGCATTGGGCGAGTCCTTACCCGATGGCTATGTGATAGATGGCGAGATTCTCGCGTGGGAACCCGGTGCGGCTGCGCCGTTGCCGTTCGCGCGGCTGCAACCGCGCATCGCGCGCAAGACGCTGACGCGCAAGATCCTTGCGGATTCGCCCGCAGCGCTGCTCGCCTACGACCTGCTCGAAGCGAACGGCCAGGACCTGCGCATGAGCCCGCTCGTCGATCGGCGCGCGCGGCTCGATGCGTTGAGCGCGTCGGTCGATGGCACGCTCGCGCGCGGTCTGTTGCGCGTATCGCCGCTCGTCCGTGGCGCGGACTGGCATGCGCTGGCGGCCTTGCGTGAGGAGAGCCGCGCGCGCGGCGTCGAAGGCTTGATGCTGAAGGAGCGTGAATCGATGTATGGCGTCGGCCGTACCAAGGCATCGGGCACGTGGTGGAAATGGAAGATCGAACCGTATGCGGTAGACGCTGTACTTGTTTACGCGCAGCGCGGTCATGGCCGGCGCGCGAGTCTTTACACCGACTACACGTTCGCGGTATGGGACGAAGCCGACGGCGTGCGCACGCTCGTGCCTTTCGCGAAGGCCTATTCAGGGCTCACCGACGAAGAGATGCATCGCGTCGATGCGATCGTGCGCAAGACCACAGTCGATAAATTCGGCCCGGTGCGCAGCGTAACGCCGACGCTCGTGTTCGAGATCGGCTTCGAAGGGATACAAGCGAGTTCGCGCCATAAGTCAGGCGTGGCCGTGCGTTTTCCACGCATGTTGCGCTGGCGTACCGACAAACATATCGACGACGCCGACACGCTCGCGATGCTGAAAGGCTTTATCGATAATCGTGCGGGATAACCCGCAGAGCACAAACCCCTAACACGTCGAGCATTTTTTTATCGGCAGCGTCGCTTATCCTTTGTTTATGACCGCGTCATCGATTCGCGCCATGAGAGCGCTCGCGGCATGCATTGCGTGGACCCTCGATCCGTTGGAATACCGATGTCGTGCGACGCCCCTTAGCGAGGCGGATCGCACAAAGACAGAGCGTCAAACGATGTTGCGCAGCACGCACATCGTCGTCGCCGTCATTCAAACGCCGTGATGTATGGGCACGCTGAATCCCGCATACCAGGTGATTGCAACGCTGGAATGCGGGATGACGCATGTTGGCCGCGGCATCGTCCGAATGAAGCGGAAATAACAAAAACCTGGCCGCAGTCCGGCAGACGCAATGGGATCGAATCTTGCGCGCCTGGCGCGGGATGCCCTTCAGGGCGAATGTAAAAGGGCGAGAAAAAATGACTGTGTTCAACGACAACGTGGACAGCAGCGACGACGTGCTCGTATGGCGGCAGATCCGCTATGCGATGGCCGCGCATCGTCGCGTGCTGGTAGTCGACGATTACCGGGAAGCAGCCGACGCGCTGCAAATGCTACTGACGGCCGACGGCTTCGAGTGCCGTGCGCTCGACGATCCGTATGCGGTGTGCGAGACCGCGTGCGAGTGGCAGCCGTTTGCGGTACTGCTCGACATCAAGATGCCGGGACTCGACGGGCTCGAACTCGCGCGGCGTCTGCGCGCGCATCCGCAGACTGCGCATATGCTGCTGGTTGCGTGCACCGCGTTCGCGTCGCGAGAGGATCGCGCGCTCGCCAAGGCGGCGGGCTTCGACGCGCATTGCGCGAAACCATTGACGCCCGAGCGGCTGCTGCGGGTGCTCGAATCGGCGGCCGCGTTGCACGCGGCGGAGCCATCATCTGAATCAGGCTGTTAGCGAAAACTTGCTGACCGTTCTGTCATTTATGCAGGGTCGTGGCCGGAAATCGCACCTGGCGCGATGCGAACCGATTTGTCATTTGTCTGCCATCTTTCTGCCAGCGTTCTATCCGCCGCAGCTTCTTTAGCGGTGCGGGCCCACTCGTTGCTCAAAGACCGATGACGCGGCGCGCTCATGCGCGCCGTCCATGGTCATTTGTGATTTGCAACGAGGGAGATCAGACATGAGCGACACGCAACGCCCGGCACCGCCGTTTCCCAAACAGCAGCAGGACCAGACGCCCGGCCGCACGGCCGGCATGAACCCGCAACCGGATCACGGCGAGAAAACCTACGAAGGTTCGGGGCGTCTCGCCGGCAAGGCAGCAATCGTGACCGGCGGCGACAGCGGCATTGGCCGTGCGGTCGCGATCGCGTTCGCGCGTGAAGGCGCCGATGTGCTGATCGCCTATCTCGACGAAGAAGACGATGCGCGCGAGACCGCGCGCTGGGTCGAGGACGCCGGTCGCAAAGCGGTGCTGGTCGGCGGCGATATCCGCGATCGCGAGCATTGCGATGCGATCGTCGACAAGGCGATCGAGGCTTTCGGCCGGCTCGACGTGGTGGTCAACAACGCCGCGTATCAGATGAGCTATCCGTCGCTCGACGCGATCAGCGACGAAGAATGGGACAAGACCTTCGATACCAACATCGGCGCGATGTTCAGGATCACGCGCGCGGCGGTCCGCCATATGAAACCGGGCGGCGCGATCATCAATACGTCGTCGATCAATGCCGATCATCCGAACCCCGGCCTGATCGCCTATGCGAGCACAAAGGGCGCGATTCAGAACTTCACCGGCGGCCTCGCGCAATTGCTCGCGGAAAAGGGTATTCGCGCGAACTGCGTGGCGCCGGGACCGATCTGGACGCCGTTGATCCCATCGACGATGCCGCCCGACAAGGTCGAGCAGTTCGGCAAGCAGGTGCCGATGAAGCGCCCCGGACAACCGGCGGAGCTTGCGGCCGCGTATGTGATGCTCGCGTCGGACGAAGCCAGCTATATCTCGGGCGCGACGATTGCGGTGACAGGCGGCGCGCCGATTATTTAGGTTGTCGAACCGAAGGCGGCGAGGCTGCCATGGACCGCGCGGCAGCTTCTCGCAGTGGTTTCCATAACGTCATAAGGGAGAGTGACATGAAGATCGATGTATCCGTCAAACTGGGTGCCGCGCTCGTGTCGGGCTGCCTTGCGCTAGGGTTTGCGCAGGCGGGCTTCGCGCAGACCGGTTCCAATCCGTCTACGCAACACGGCAAGTCCGCCGCAAAACCGGGCGCAAGTCTGGAAGAATCGCGCACGCCGGATACGACCAGCACGAACGACGCGAACGGCAATGTGGGCGAGTCGGGGGGCGCGACCAATGGTGTCGCCGGCGGCGGCAATGGCCGAGCCACCAACAAGCGCTTCAAAGGCGCGACGCCGCCGCGCGCGGGTAGCGCGGCGGGGCAATAAGCGTTCAGCCGCGCGCGTCGGGCTGCGTCGCGACGCGCCGGAGGCCGCGGCGGCATCGCGCTCGCGCGCTGCCGCCGTTTTGCATGGGTTCGAGTTGCATGGAGTTTCGTCGCGCGCCGCGTTGCTTGCGCGACGCCTTGTGAGGAGGAAATCCGATGGCTACCCCCGATGCTGAAGCCGCGCAGGCCGACGCGCCCGCGTCGCATGCATTGACGTTCGATATCAACGGCGAGACGCGGCACTTCGACGTTCAAGCGTGGACCTCGCTGCTCGATCTGCTGCGCGAGCATGCGCACCTCACCGGCACCAAGAAGGGCTGCGATCACGGCCAATGCGGCGCGTGCACCGCGCTCGTCAATGGTCAGCGGATCAATACCTGCCTCGCGCTCGCGGTCGTGTACGACGGTGCATCGATCACGACGATCGAAGGTCTCGCGAACGGCGATACGTTGCATCCATTGCAGCAGGCGTTCATCGAACATGACGCGTTCCAGTGCGGCTACTGTACGCCGGGGCAAATCTGCTCGGCGTACGCGATGCTCGAAGAAAGCCATGCGCGCTGCGCGGACGACGTGCGCGAGCAGATGAGCGGCAATCTGTGCCGCTGCGGCGCATACACGAATATCGTCGCCGCGATTCTCGACGTGGCGCATTTCGGCGACGAGGATGCACCGCACGACAGTCCGGTCGGCAATCAGCGCGGAGCGCGGCCATGAACCGCTTCTCATACACGCGCGCCGATGCGGTGCAGGATGCGCTCGAACGGCATCGTTCGGACAAGGCCGCCGCGTTCATCGCGGGCGGCACGAATCTCGTCGACCTGTTGCGCGAAGATGTGGCGCGGCCGGCTTTGCTCGTCGACATCAACCGTTTGCCGCTCAGGCGGATCGAAGCGTCGGCGCAAGGCGGCCTGGTGATCGGCGCGCTGGTAACGAACAGCGCGCTCGCGTATGACGATACCGTCGCAACACGCTACCCGCTGCTCGCGAAAGCGATCCTGGCCGGCGCGTCGCCGCAGATTCGCAACGTCGCGACGGTCGGCGGCAATCTGCTGCAACGCACGCGCTGCTACTACTTCTACGACGTGGGCACGCCGTGCAACAAACGCGAACCGGGCAGCGGCTGTCCGGCGCTGCACGGCGTGAACCGCATTCACGCGATCCTCGGCGCGAGCGAACACTGCATCGCCGTGCATCCGTCAGATATGTGCGTGGCGTTGGCGGCACTCGGCGCCACCGTGCATCTGATCGGCAACGACGGCGCACGCACGCTGCCGTTCGCGGATTTTCACCGGCTGCCCGGCGACACGCCGCACATCGATACCAACTTGCGCGACGACGAACTCGTGACCGCGATCGAACTGCCGGCGCAAGGCTTTGCCACGCATCACGCGTACGTGAAGGTGCGCGACCGCGCATCGTATGCGTTCGCGCTGGCGTCGGCCGCGGTCGGTGTCGAACTCGATGACGACTCGCGTATCGTCGACGCGCGTTGCGCGCTCGGCGGCGTCGCGCACAAGCCGTGGCGGGATCCCGCCGCCGAAGGTGCACTGCGCGGCGAGACGCTGAACGAGCGGACCGTGCGCGATTTCGCGGCGGCGCTGCTGCGCGATGCGCGCGCTCAGCGCGACAACGCGTTCAAGATCGAACTCGCGGCGCGCGTGATCGTGCGCGCCTTCGGCGAGGCTACACAACGTTCGTTCGAGGAGGCCGCGCGATGAACCGTGCCGAAACCTTGCCATCGGCAGGCAGCCCGAAGCCCGCGATCGGCGTGCCGCATTCGCGTGTCGACGGGCCCGCCAAAGTGACCGGCGCCGCGCAATATGCGGCCGAGTTCTGCGCCGAAGGGCTCGTGTATGGCGCCGTCGTGTCGGGCACCATCGCGACGGGCAAGATCGTGTCGATCGATACCTCGGCCGCCGAGGCGCTGCCCGGTGTGCTGCTCGTGCTCACGCATCGCAAGCGCCCGGCGCTGCCGTCGGATGTCGATGCGTTCAAGGACATGATCGCGCCGGCCGGCACGCCATTGAGGCCGCTGTGGGACGAGCGCGTGTGGTATAGCGGGCAGCCCGTCGCGCTGGTGGTCGCGCAGTCGCTCGAACTCGCGCGCTATGCGGCGTCGCTGGTGCGGGTGCGCTACGAGGCCGCTTCTCATCAGACCGATATCGAAGCGGCGTTGATGAGCGCCGTGCCGCCGTCGGCGGAGAAAGGCGGCTTCGATCCGCCGCCGCCCGAGCGCGGCGAGCCGCGCAAAGCGTTGGCCGACGCCAGGGTGCGCGTAGACGCCTTCTACACGACGCCCGCGGAATACCACAATCCGATGGAAATGCACGGCTGTACCGTGGTGCCCGATGCGCAAGGACACTTGACCGTCTATGAGAAGACTCAGGGCGTCGTCAATACGAAGGGCTATCTGAAGCGCGTGTTCGGTTTGCAAGACGACGAAGTGCAGGTGGTGTCGCCGTTCGTCGGCGGCGCGTTCGGCTCCGGCTTGCGGCCGCAATATCATCTGGCGCTCGCGGTGATGGCGGCGCGCGAACTGAAGAAACCCGTGCGCGTCACGCTGACCCGGCAACAGATGTTCACCTTCGCGCATCGGCCGCAATCGGTGCAACGCGTCGCGCTCGGCGCGTCGGCGGACGGCCGCCTGCAGGCGGTGATTCACGAGGCGGTGTCGGAAACCTCACGCTACGAGGAGTTCTGCGACGTCGTGGTCAACTGGGCCGGGCAGCTGTATCGATGCGACAACGTGTCGATGGGATACAAGGTCGCGAAGCTCGACGTGCCGACGCCGGCCGACATGCGCGCGCCCGGCGCGACCCAGGGGCTCTTTCCGCTCGAAGTCGCGATGGACGAGCTCGCCGAGGCATTGCGGATGGACCCGCTCGAATTGCGGCTCGTCAACTATGCGGAGCGCGACGCGAACAAGAACCTGCCGTTTTCGAGCAAGGCGCTGCGCGACTGCTATCGCGAAGGCGCGGCGCGCTTCGGCTGGGCGGGGCGGCCGCTCGAACCGCGCGCACGCCGCGAAGGCAACGAGTTGATCGGCTGGGGGATGGCGACCGGTGCGTGGGACGCGATGCAGAACAAAGCGTCCGCCCGCGCGGTGCTGACGCCCGATGGCCGCGTCAGAGTGTCGAGTTCGACCTCCGATATCGGCACCGGCACCTACACCGCGATGACGCAGATCGCCGCCGATGCGCTCGGCGTGCCGCTCGCGGACGTCAGCTTCGAACTCGGCGATACGCGGTTGCCGAAGGCGCCGATCGAGGGCGGATCGTGGACGGTGTCGTCAGTGGGCAGCGCAGTCGATGCGGCCTGTACGCGCCTGCACAATCGTCTCGTCGAACTCGCGCGCGAACATGGCGGTGCGCGCTTCGCGTCGGTGGAGCGCGAAGCAGTGCGGCGCGAGCGCAACCGGCTCGTGTGCGGCCCGCACGCGGACGACTCGATTGCGATCGCGACGCTGCTCGAACGCGCGGGGCTCGACGAACTCGAAGAGCAGGCGAGCGTGCAGCCGCACGTCAAGCAGCAGGCGTATTCGATGGGCACGTATTCGGCGGTGTTCGCGGAAGTGCGCGTCGACGAAGCGCTCGGCACCGTGCGCGTGACGCGCGTGGTCAGCGCGGTCGCGGCGGGGCGCATCGTCAATCCGAAGACGGCGGGCAATCAGGTCGCGGGCGGCGTCGTGTGGGGCATCAGCATGGCGCTGCACGAGCACGGCCAGTTCGATCACGTGCTCGGACGGCAGATGAATCACAACCTCGCCGAATACCACATGCCCGTGAACGCCGACATTCACGAAATCGACGTGCTGTTCGTCGACGAGCGCGACGACATCGTCAATCCGCTCGGCGTCAAAGGCGTCGGAGAAATCGGCGTGGTGGGCGTGGCCGCAGCGGTCTGCAACGCGATCTGGCATGCGACCGGCAAACGCATCCGCGATTTGCCGATTACGCCCGACAAGCTGCTCGGCTGACGGCCCGTTGCCGCGTCGATCGATGCGACGCGGCAACGCCGCGCTCAATCCGCGTACTTGAACTCCGGCAACGCCTCGAGCGATTTCTTCGTCCCATCGGGCAGCACGACACGCCGGTTGTCGATCTGCAGATCGTTGAACGGCACGGCGACCAGATGCTTGCCCAGGCCGAGAAAGCCGCCGACCGACAGGATCGCGTAAGTGGTGCGCTCGGTGCCTGGCGAAACGATCAGATCGTCGAGCGTGCCGATGTTGTCCTTGTTGCGGTTGTACACGTCCGCGCCCGACAGCTTCGACGCGCGATAGCCGCTCGCGAGCTGCACGACGTCGGTGCGTTTTTCGGTGATCGCCTGCGGCGCGCCTTGCGCGAACGCGCTGCCGCATGTGCCGAACGCGGAAATCAGCGTAATGGCGGCGAGAAGCGATGCGGAAGCGGCCAGCGGTTTGATCTGCGTGTTGCGCATCATCTGTGTTCTCCCTGATTGCTGTCGTGGCTTTTCGATGGCGCGGAACGCGTGCGCCTTGCCGCTGTGCTGCAAATCTCATGCCGCGACTTTGATCTGAGGGAAGGGGAGCCAATCAGGCCCATAAGTTGCTATCAGAACTCGCCTGCTGGGTGCGCGCTGTGCATTGTCCGGCGCGTTCGCCCCGAATGCCTACACTTGAATAGAGAGCAGCCCGGAACAGGTGGAAAGGCAGTTGAAAAAAAGCACATGCATGCCCCCGAGATACCAACCTTCCTTGCATCCACTGAGACCATCTATGTCATTCCCAGCCAGCTACTCGACGCGCATTTCCGAAGGCGCGCCTTTTCCGCTCGGCGCGACATGGAACGGCAGCGGCGTCAACTTCGCCCTGTTCTCCGCGCACGCGACGAAAGTCGAACTGTGTCTGTTCGACGAATCCGGCCAGCACGAACTCGAACGCATCGAGCTGCCCGAGTACACCGACGAGGTATGGCATGTGTTCGTACCGAATCTGAAACCGGGTGCCGTCTATGGATATCGCGTGCATGGTCCCTACGAGCCCCAGAACGGGCATCGCTTCAATCCGAACAAGCTGCTGCTCGATCCGTATGCGAAGGCGCACATCGGCGAGCTGAAATGGGCGCCGGAAATTTTCGGCTATACGCTCGATTCGGAAGAGCTCGACCTGTCATTCGATGAGCGCGACAGCGCGCCCTTCGTGCCGAAATGCAAGGTGGTCGACGCGAATTTTTCGTGGAGTCATCCGGAGCGTAACGCGCTGCCGTGGGAGCGCGTGATTCTGTACGAGACGCATGTGCGCGGCTATACGAAACGTCATCCGCAAGTGCCCGAGCGTTTGCGCGGCACATTCGCGGGTCTCGCGCAGCAGCCGGTGCTCGACCACATCCGCAGCCTCGGCGTGACCACGGTCGAACTGATGCCGATCCAGACCTTCGTCAACGACAAACATCTGCTCGACAAGGGGCTGACGAACTACTGGGGCTACAACACGATCGGCTTTTTCGCGGCCGATCCCCGTTTCTTCGCGTCGTCGACCGAATCGGTCGGCGAGTTCAAGGAGATGGTCGACCGCTTTCACCAGGCCGATCTCGAAGTGATACTCGACGTCGTGTACAACCACACGGCCGAAGGCAACGAACGCGGCCCGACGATCTCGTTCAAGGGCATCGACAACGCGTCGTACTACCGGCTGATGCCCGACGAGCCCCGCTACTACATCAACGACACCGGCACCGGCAATACCTTGAACCTCTCGCATCCGCGCGTGCTGCAGATGGTGACCGACAGTCTGCGCTACTGGGTCACCGAAATGAAAGTGGACGGTTTCCGCTTCGATCTCGCGACGATCCTCGGCCGCGAAGATCACGGCTTCGACGAAGGCGGCGGCTTTCTCGACAGCTGCCGCCAGGACCCGGTGCTCTCCAGCATCCGGCTGATCGCCGAGCCTTGGGATTGCGGCCCCGGCGGCTATCAGGTGGGCGGTTTTCCGCCGGGCTGGGCCGAATGGAACGATCGCTTCCGCGACACCGTGCGCGCGTACTGGAAGGGCGACGAGAGCACCGCCGCGGATCTCGCAACACGCATCACCGCGTCGGGCGACAAGTTCAATCACCGCGGCCGGCGGCCGTGGGCGAGCGTGAACTTCATCGCCGCGCACGACGGCTTCACGCTGAACGATCTGGTCTCGTACAACGACAAGCACAACGACGCAAACGGCGAGGACAATCGCGACGGCCACGCGGACAACCGGTCGTGGAACATGGGCGCCGAAGGACCCACCGACGACCCCGACATCCGCCAGCAACGCGAGCGCCAGAAGCGCAATCTGCTCGCGACGCTGCTGCTCTCGCAGGGCACGCCGATGATCCTCGCCGGCGACGAATTCGGCCGCACGCAGCAGGGCAACAACAATGCGTATTGCCAGG
Organism: Paraburkholderia sp. JPY465; assembly: GCF_050436725.1. Lineage (NCBI taxonomy): Bacteria > Pseudomonadati > Pseudomonadota > Betaproteobacteria > Burkholderiales > Burkholderiaceae > Paraburkholderia > Paraburkholderia sp. JPY465. The sequence continues at coordinate 109,384 of NZ_JBNDMT010000002.1, read as the reverse complement.
ACAACGAGATCAGCTGGGTCGATTGGGATGCGATCGATGACGACGGCCGCGCGCTGACCGAGTTCGTGCGCAAGCTGACCACGCTGCGCCACCGCTTGCCGGTGCTGCGGCGCGGCCGGTTTCTGACCGGCGAATACAACGAGACGCTCGACGTAACCGACACGCGCTGGCTATCGCCGGACGGCACCGACATCACGGACGAGCAATGGGCCGATCCGGCGATGCGCTGCTTCGGCCTCGTGATCGACGGCCGCGCGCAAGCGAGCGGCATTCGCCGTCTCGCGTCCGACGCGACCTTGCTGCTGGTGCTGAACGCGCATCACGACGTCGTCAACTTCACGCTGCCCGACATTCCCGAGGGCGAGCGCTGGACCTGCCTCGTCGACACCAACATGCCGGTGCGCGCCGAGCTGCCGCAATTCAGCGCGGGCGACGCCTACCAGGTGACGGGCCGCTCGCTGCTGCTGTTCGCGCTCGAAGCGCCGAGCCGCGCGACGCAGCGCGTGTTCGACCGTCTCGAAGAGCAGTTGACTTCCGACGAAGGCGACTCATCGCCAGGCTAGTCCGGGTGAGCGAGCGACGCCAGTTCCGTCGCACTCCGTGGTACAAGCGGGCCGCAGCCCGGGTACAAGGTTTGCTCCCTCTGTTGTCGACGACACGCACGCGTCTCCGATCTTCGCGACGATAGACGCGCGAACGCAAACAGCCAGGCTGGGGTGAACAAATGGAACAGGAACCGAGCGTCGACGAGCAGATCCGCATGCGCGCCTACTATCTGTGGGAGCAGGCGGCCGAGCCGAAGGGCAGGCCCGAGCAATACTGGGAGCAGGCGCGCAGTGAGATCGAGAAGGAGGCACCACCGGTCGAGAGCGGGCCGGTGTCGGGCGACACGATGAAATAGGCGTTACTTGGCCTTCACAAGTAACTAGACTCTGAGCCGGCGCATCGCGGCGCGGCTCAGGGACCGCTTTCCCATGCCCGATCTTCTTCAACGAGATGAACGACACACCCGAGCCGCGCGCCACGAGCCCCGCCGCGCGCATTCAGGCGGCGAGCGCCGCATTCGGTATCGAGGGCCTCGTCACGTTCGTCGTCGCGGTGATCGCGGTCGCATGCCTGTACTTCGCGAGCGCGGTGATGATTCCGATCACGCTCGCGATCCTGTTGAGCTTTCTCGTCGCGCCACTCGCCGATGCACTGGCCCGGCTCAAACTCGGCCATGTCGCGTCGGTGTGCGCGGCGGTGCTGATCTCGGTGTCGGTCATCGCGCTGTTGTGCGCGGTGATCGCCACGCAACTGACCGATCTCGCCGCCGGCATGCCGCGTTATCAGGCGACCATCCATCACAAGCTCGATACCGTGCACAGCCTGACGATCGGCAAGCTGAACCGGTTCGCGAGCGAGGCAGGGCAGGCGTTGCAGCGCACGACGATCGAGCCGCCACAATTACGAGCGCCGAACGGCGCGGCGGCCGCGGCGAGCCCGCAGGCATCGACGGCCGTGCCGGTCGAAGTGCGCGAGCCGGTGCCGACGCCGTTCGAGCTCGCGCGACGCGTGCTGTCGCCGGCCATCAGTCCATTGGAAACCGCGTTCATCGTTTTCGTCGTCACGATCGTGATCCTGCTGCAACGCGACGACCTGCGCGATCGCGCGATCCGGCTGTTCGGCTCGCGCGACCTGCATCGCACGACCACGGTGATGGACGAGACCGCGCGGCGCCTGAGCCGCTACTTCGTGTCTCAGCTCGGCGTGAACACCGGCGTCGGCGTCGTGATCGGCGCGGGGCTGTTTCTGATCGGCGTGCCTAGCCCGATCCTGTGGGGCATTCTCGCGGCGCTGCTGCGGCTCGTGCCCTACGTCGGCATCTGGATCGCCGCGATACTGCCCACCGCGCTCGCGGCCGCGGTCAGTCCCGGCTGGGAGATGGCGATCTGGTCGCTGGTGCTGTTCGTGGTCGCCGAACTCGCAGTGGGGCAGGTGGTCGAGCCGTTGCTGTATGGGCGCAGCACGGGCCTGTCGCCGTTTTCGGTGGTGGTCGCGGCGATCTTCTGGAGCTGGATCTGGGGGCCCATCGGCCTGATCCTGTCGACACCGTTGACGCTGTGTCTGATGGTGCTCGGCCGGCATGTGCGGCGTCTGGAGTTTCTCGACGTGCTGCTCGGCGATCAGCCGCCGCTGACGCCGGTCGAAAACTTCTATCAACGCGCGCTCGCTGGCGATCCGGATGAACCGATCGAGCAGGCCGAAGTGCTGCTGCGTGATCGCTCGTTGTCGGCCTATTACGACGAAGTCGCAATCAAGGGCTTGCGGCTCGCGGCCAGCGACGTAACGAGCGGCAGCGTGACGAGCGCACAACTCGCGCGCATCGAATCGACGACCAACGAGCTGGTCGACGGCCTCGACGGCTACGAGGATCGCGAGCCCGCACCGCTCGCAACACAGCCGAACTGGGGAGCACCGGGGCCGCTCGCGCCCTCCGACGAAACGCAGACCGCCCGGGCGATGCCACGATCGGTCGACGCGGCGAACAGTGGCGTGAGCACCGCGACGCTCGCGCCGGAACAGAGCCACGGCCCGCAGCAGGAGCCGGGCGGCGAACCGTCCGTCGTAGAGCCCGTATTCGCGTGGCATGCGCCGACGAGCCGCGTGTTGTGCCTGCCGGGCCGTGGTCCGCTCGACGCGCTCGCGACGGTCATCCTGCTGCAGTTGCTCGGCAAGCACGGCTTCGCGGCGCGTTCGCTGCCGCACGAGGCGGTGTCGCGCGCATCGATCGATCGCCTCGAGGCAGACGACATCGGCATCGTCTGCCTTCTGTATCTGCAGATCGACGGTATTCCGTCGCATTTGCGCAATCTGATCCGGCGCATCCGCGCGCGCCTGCCGAACGTGTCGATCGTGGTCGGCCTTTGGGCACCCGAGGATACGCAGCAGTGGAGCGCGGAACAGCAAGAGTCGCTGGAAGCGGATTGCGCGGTGACGTCGTTGCAGCAGATGCTAGCCGCATGCCGTCATCTCGATGCGACGCGAACGGAGATTGCGGAGCCGCAGTTCGAGCATGGCTGAAGCCTTGCGGCCTTGCGACCTTGCGGCACCGCTGCATCGCGGCCGCTTATCCGCCACTGCCTGGCGGCGCCGCCGCGCCGGTTGCCCCCGCCGCATCCGCATCGCTCTGCCAGCCCCCGCCTAGCGCCTTGTAGAGCGCCACCAGATCGGTGCTGACCTGGGTCGTGCCTTGAGCGTATTGCTCGCGTGCCTGCGCGAGCTGCCGCTGCGCGTCGAGCACGTTGATGAAACTCGTGAGCCCCTTTCGATAGCTGTCGCGCGACAGATCGAACGAGGTCTGCTGCGCGCTGACGCTGTCGGCGAGCGCATCGCGCCGCGCCTGATCGGTGCGATAGACGACGAGCGCGTTGTCGACGTCCCGCAGCGCCGTCAGCACGGTTTTGCGGTAATCGAGCGCGGCCTCGGCCTGCTGGGCCTTCGACATGCGCAGATTGGCGACCAGCGCGCCGCCCTGGAAAATCGGCAGCGACACGGTGGGTCCGAACGAATAGAACAGGTGCGACCAGCGCGCGAGATCGCGCGCATTCGTCGCGCGCATGCCGGCCTGGCCGGTCAGCGATACGTCCGGATAGAACTGCGCGACCGCGACGCCAACACTCGCGGTCGCCGCATGCAGGTTCGCCTCGGCGCGGCGGATGTCGGGCCGGCGCCGCGCGAGCGTCGAAGGCAAGCCTACCGGCACGACGGGCGGCACCGGCGGCACGGTCTGCGGCGTGCTCAGCTGCGCTTCTAGCGCGCCGGGCGGCTCACCGATCAGATACGCGAGCGCGTTCAGCGCCTGGGCAATCTGCTGATCGAATTGCGGCAACTGCGTTTTGGTTTGCGCGAGCTGGGCGCGGGCGCTTTGCACATCGAGCTGGCTCGCGAGTCCGACCTTCGCCTGGTTCTCCGTCAACGCGACGGTCTCGCCTTGCTGCTCGACGAGGCTCACCGCGATGTCGTGCAAGGTCTGCGCGCCGCGCAACTGCATATAGGTCTGCGCGACCTCGGCTTCGAGCGATAGCAACGCGTCGTTGCGGCTTTCGTAGGCGGCCTCGGTTTGCGCGTTCGCGGCCTCGACCGAGCGACGCACGCGGCCGAACAGATCGAGCTCCCAGGTCGCGTCGAAGCCGACCTGCCACAGATTGACCGGCGCGGTGAGCTGATCGAGCAGGTTGTTCGCGCCGTTTTGCAGCGCGGCCCCCGCGCCCGGTGCGATCGCATTGACCGGCGAATTCGGCGCGCCGAGCTGATCGACCTTATCGAACGCGCCGTTCTCCTCCAGAAAGCCTTTGAGGCCGAGCTGCTCGCGCTGATAGCTGCCGGTCGCGCGCAGATTCGGCAAACCTTGCGCGGCCGCCGCTTGCACCTGGGTGCGCGCTTCGACGATGCGCAGCACAGCCTGCTGCAAGTCCAGGTTGCCGAGCGCGGCGCGGGCGATCAGCGCGTCGAGCGTCGGATCGTTGAAGCTGCGCCACCAACGCGGGTCGGGATCGGTGTCGAGCGTCGGCACGGAAGCGACTTTGGCCGCCGTTGCGGATGATGCGCCGCTTGCGGCCGCCTCGCTCGCAGCGGTGCGCTCGGTATCGTGCCACTGCGCCGGCACGTCGGCGTGCGGCACATGAAAGTCGGGGCCTACCGTGCAGGACGCGAGCAGCAGCGCGGGCATGCCGATGACGAAACACGCGATGAAACCCGCAGCGGAATCGAGAACGCCGCGCTTCGAACGAAGCTTCACTTCAATGTCCTCCGCCGCCGGACGCCTTGACCGGTGAAAAGAAAATCGTGATCGGGATGCAAAGCGTGCAGAAAATCGCGAGGAACGCGAACACGTCGACATAGGCGAGGAACGTCGCCTGCGAGATGTACGTGGTGTACAGATGGCCGTTGGCGGTTTGCAGCGCCTGCGAAAGCGGCATGCCATTCATATCCGCGATCCTTTGCGCATTGCGTTGCAAGGTATCGTCGTAGTTCTGCGAGAGCGGCGACATGAACTCCGACAGATGCGCCATGCGCGCCTGCGTGCGCTCGCGAACCATCGCGGTCGACAGCGAGATGCCGATCGAACCCGCGACGTTGCGGAACATCGTGAACAGCGCGGACGCGTCGTCGTTGAGTCGCGGCGGCACCGTCAGATACGCAAGCGTCGTGATCGGCACGAACAGGAAGCCGATCGCGAGCGACTGCGCGCTGCGCATCTTCACCAGCGTGAAGTAATCGATGTCCGGCGTCAGCGTGTGCGTATACGCGAGCGCGCACGCGAGCAGCCCGAAGCCGGTCGCCACCAGAAAACGCGTCTGCACGTGCGGCATCATTTTGCTGATCAGCGGAATTTCCATCGTGATCAGCACCGCGCCCGGCGATAGCACGAGGCCCGCGAGCATCGCCGTATAGCCGAGCTGCTGCTGCGCGAGCTGCGGCACGAGCACCGCGCTGCCATAGAGCATCGTCGCGAACGCGGCGATCGTCACGCAGCCGAGCGCGAAGTTGCGGTCCTTCAGACAGCGCAGGTCGACGACCGGCTTCTTCGTGTACAGCAGCCAGTAGGTCGCGCCGACGATGCCCGATACCGCGAGCACCGTGAACGCGCGAATGAAGTTCGATGAAAACCAGTCGTCGTCCTCGCCGCGATCGAGCATCACCTGCAGGCAGCCGAGGCCGATCGCGATCAGCAGGATCCCCACGTAATCCACCGACACGCGCAGGTCGCCCTTGCGTTTCCACGGCGGGTCCTCGACCAGCTGCATCACCGCGAGCGAGGTCAGCACGCCGAACGGCACGTTCACGAGGAACACCCAGCGCCACGAAAAGTTGTCGGTGATCCAGCCGCCGAGCGTCGGCCCCAGCACCGGCGCGACGACGATCGCGACCGCCGAGATCGAGAACGCGCGGCCGCGCTGCTGCGGCGGGAACGTGTCGAGAATGATCGACTGCTGGTTCGGTTGCAGTCCGCCGCCGAAAAAGCCCTGCAAACAGCGGAAGATGATCAGCTGCCATAGACCGGTCGCGATGCCGCACAGAAACGAGCAGACGGTAAACGCAACGATGCAGACGAGGAAATAGCGCTTGCGGCCGAGCAACCGGCCGAAGAAACCCGAGAGCGGCAGCACGATGCCGTTGGCGACCAGATACGAGGTCAGCGTCCACGTCGCTTCGTCGTAGCTCGCGGACATCGTGCCCGCGATATGCGGCAGCGCGACGTTGACGATGGTCGTGTCGAGCACTTCCATGAACGCCGCGAGCGTCACGACGATCGCGATCAGCCACGGATTCGCGGATGGCTTCCAGTTCGACGATGCGTCGCCCGGCGCGGCATCGGACGCCGTCATTTCAGGTACACCTTCGGCGTGACCGACAAGCCGAGCCCGAGCGGATGATCGCGCGGCAGACCTTCGTCGATGACAATCTTGACCGGTACGCGTTGCACGATCTTCACGAAGTTGCCGGTCGCGTTTTCGGTGGGGAACGCCGAGAAGCGCGAGCCGCTGCCGAGTTGCACGCTATCGACATGGCCGCGCAGCTCGAGCTTCGGATACGCGTCGACGTCGACCTTCACCTTGTCGCCGGGGCGCATGCGTTCGAGCTGCGATTCCTTGAAGTTCGCGGTGATCCACACCTGCGGCGTGACGATCGAGAACAACGACACCCCCGCGGTGAGGAAGCTGCCGAGCTGCACGTTGCGCCGCGTGATCCAGCCATCCGACGGCGCGCGCACCTCGCAGTAGGACAGGTTCAGCTGCGCCTGTTCGAGCTGCGCCTCGGCCTGATGCACCTGCTGGCGGCGTTCGTCGACGCTGGCCTCGGCCTCCCGCAACTGCTGCGGCACGAGGCTCGCGGTGCGCTGCTGCGCACGCGCCTGCTCGACGCTCGCGCCGGCCGACTGGCGCTGCGCGTCGGCGGTATCGACGTTCTGCTGCGTGGTCGCGCGCGGATCGACCGAGTGCTGCCGCTGCCAGGCGGCTTGCGCCTCGCGCAGATTCGCTTCCGCCGACGAGGTCTGCGCCTTCGCCTGGCGGTACTGCGCGGGATACTGCACGCGCGCGATATCGAGCTGCACCTGCGCGGCGTTCAATTGCGCCTTCGCAAGACCGAGCTGCGCCTTCGCCTGATCGACCTGTGCCTGGTAGTCTCGCTTGTCGATTACGAGCAGCAGGTCGCCCTTGTGCACGAACAGGTTGTCGTCGACCGCTAGCGTCGCCACGTAGCCGGAGACTTTCGGCGCCATCGTGATTGCGTTGCCGTCGGTGTAGGCGTCGTCGGTCGTTACTTCGTTGCGGGTCGCGAACCACCAGACGAAGCCGACGATGCCGATCAGTATCACGACCGCGCCGAGAATGATCAGCGGCTTTTTGCCGGGCTTTTTCTGCTGGCCGTCGTCGTCGCCGTTGTCCTTGTTCTTCTCGTTGCCGCGTTTGCCCCCGTCATCGCGTGCGTCGTTGCCGTCGCGGCGCGCAGCGCCGTGCGGCGCATCGCGCCCGGATGCTTCCTTCCCGGTGCTGGCCGAGCCGGTCTCGTCTGACATGGTGAGTCGTTTCCATCGTTCCAGTGGGTTGAGAATGGGGAGTGCAATAGATGCCGCCCACGGCCGCCGTGATTACCGCAATGGGCGACGCCGCGGGCGCTCGGGAAGCGCGGGCAGCGCGTAGCGCGCTGCCACGCGCCTATTGACCGGCGGGCTTGTCGTGCCCGGTCTTTGCCTTGTCCTGCTCCGGCTCGATCTTCGTGGTGCCGCCGGTCGAAGGCGGGTCGCTAGCCGGGAAGCTGTCCTCGACCTGTTCGTCGATCTGCTGTTCGCTCTTTTCCGAGTGCGGATGCTGTTCCTTGTGTGTCGTCATGGTGGCTCCTTCCTCCAGGTTGAACGGCAAAACGATGGATCACGACGGCGCCGCTTGCGGCGCGCTGCCGGCCGTCGCGCCGATGATCGTGAGCGCGTCGGCGCGCGACAGTCCGCCGCGCATCGCGTCCGAAAGCCGCGCGGTCAGCGCTTCGCGCTCGCAGGCGAACACCGCGTCGACATTCCCGTCGCGCACGTACAGCGCGATGAACTGGTGATGATCGAAGTCGCCATCGACGACGATCTCATCCCACTCGCTAGCGTGACCCAGGTATTCGAAGTTCTTGCCGTAGTGATAGGTCCAGAAGAACGGCACGTCCGCATAGCGGGTACGCACGCCGCACATGTTCTGCGCGGCGATGCGCGCATGCTGCTGCGCGACGCGCCAATGTTCGATACGCAGCGGCTCCTGGTTCTCGTGCAGCGAGAACACGGCGATATCGCCGGCCGCATACAGACCGCACGCGGCGCTCATGCCGGCATTGACCACCAGGCCGCCGTCCTTCTGCAACGGCAGTCCTTCGACGAACCCTGTAGCCGGCGCAACCCCCGTGCCCAGCAGCACGACATCCGCGGCAATGGCTTCGCCGTCCGCGAGCATTACCGTATGCACGTTGCCTTCCTCGCCCTCGAGCGACGCGACCTTGGCGTCGAGATAAAACTTCACGCCATTGCTTTCGTGCAGCGCGCGAAACATCTGGCCCGCGCGCTCGCCGAACTGCTTCACGAACGGCACCTTGTCGTGCGAAATCACGGTGACGGGCACACCGTGCTTGCGCAACGCGGATGCGACTTCGAGGCCGATGAAGCTGCTGCCCAGAATCGCGACGCGGGTTTGCGATGCATCGTCGCCGAGCGCGTCGATCAATGCGGCGGCATCGTCGAGGTGGCGCAGCACATGCACGCCGCCCAGTTCGCAGCCGGGAATGTCGGGCACTTTCGGCACGCTGCCGGTGGCGAGCAGCGCGGTGTCGTATTTGAGCGGCTCGATGCTCTGCCCGCCATTACCCGCGCCGGCTTCGAAATGGATCGTGCGCGCGGGCACATCGAGCCGCGCGACCTTCGCGACGATCCGTTCGATGCCGTGCGCGTGCAGCCAATCGGGCGGCAACAGCGGTGGCACGTCGGCGGGTGGCATCTCGAACGAGGGGACGAATTTGCTCAGCGAGGTGCGGTCGTAGGGCGCGTGCGCTTCGTCGCCGATCAGCGTGATGCGGCCTTCGAAGCCGAACTCGCGCAACGCGGCACAGGCGGCAGCGCCGGCCGCGCCCGCGCCGATCACCACGTAGTGCTTGCGTTGCGCGGCGGTATCGAGTGCGGGCGTGTGCCCCGCAGCTTCCGGCGCGGCGATTTTTTCCGCCGACACGAGCACGTCGTCGCCATCGAGCGTGACCGGGTAGCGATCGAGCGGCAGCAGCGGGGGAGGCTCCAGCACGTTGCCGGTCGCGACATCGAAGGTGCCCTTGTGCCACGGACAGATGATGCGGCCGTGGCACAGCGCGCCCTCTTCGAGCGGGCCCCCCGCATGCGGGCAATCCGGGGAGTACGCGTGCACGGTGTCGCCATCGCGCACCAGCAGGATCGGCGTGTCGTCCACGGTGACGCGCACCGCGCGCTCAGCCGGCAATTCCGATAGCCGCGCAACGCGGCGGGCAGTCGTCGACATGGTGAGGCCTCGCGCATGGAAAGGCTCGCGCAGCGCAGCGAGGCGCGTCGCGAGCAGGAACGGAAGTGGGCTTGCCATCAAGCAGTGATAAGGCAGCAATCGCTGTGCCCGTCCGGGTTCGCGAAGTGATGCAGCGAACCCGCTTGGGAAGATAGGCCGAGTTGCGGTAAATTTCGAGGCAGGGGAATTAGCACGCGAACAGCGGCGTGCGAATTCACAGGCAATGCCTTCCCTGACCGTATGCAACTTTGATGGAGCAGGTGAGCGTGCAGCGTGCAGAACGTGTCGCAGTCGATGTGCCGATGCCGTCACGCAACTTCGCGGCGACACGGCGCATGTTGCTGATCGTGCTGGCCGTGTCGATCGTGTTTCCGTTGGCCTGCCTCGCGGGCTATGGCTACTTCGACTACCAGCGCAGGATCTCCGATGCGAACGATATGATCGACCGCCTCGCGCGCGTGGCGCAGGAGCAGGCCGTCAAGGTGCTGGATCTGAACCGGCAGATGGCCTCGCGCGTGATCGAGCTGCTCGGCGATTCCGACGATGCGCAGATCCGTGCGCGCGAGCGCGAACTCCACGCGCGTCTGCAGAGTATTGGCGGCGACTTTCCGCAGGTGGCATCGATCGCGCTGCTCGGCGTGAACGGCGAGCTGCTCGCGTCGAGCCTCGCGTACCCGGCGCCGGCGGTGCAGATCGGCCAGCGCGACGATTTTCTCGCCGCGAAGGCGATGCGTCCGCAGCCGTATTTCTCGCTGCCGATGTTCGGCGCACTGTCGAAGGTCGACGTCTTCACGACCGCGATCGGCCGCTCGGACGCGAACGGTCGGTTTCTCGGCGCGGTCACGGTCGCGCTGCGCAACGAATATTTTTCGCGCTTCTATCACGAACTGACCAACGGCGATCCGTCGCTCGCGCTCGCACTCTACCGGCAGGACGGCAATCTGCTGGTGCGCTATCCGCCATGGCCGGCCGGCGCGCGACCGTCGGTGCACAGCGCGTTCATGTCCGCGTTGCGCGACAAACAGCTGTTCGGCCACGTGCGTCTGAATTCGACCGTCGACGGCGTCGAGCGGCTGCTCGCGTTTCGCCGCGTCGGCGACTACCCGTTGTATGTGATGAGCGCGTACGCGACGTCGTCGATCGTGGCGGCGTGGCGCACGCACTTTCTGTTGATCGCGGCGCTGACGGCGGTGCCGTGTATCGCGATCTGGGCGCTCGTGCTGTATTCGCTGCGCCAGCTCGAAGCGGAGCGGCGCGCGTGGGAGCGCTGGCAGGGCGAGGTCGCGATGCGTCTGTCGGCCGAGGCGTCGAGCCGGCAACTGCAGCGCATGGGCGCGCTCGGCAATCTGGTCGCCAATGTCGCGCACGATTTCAACAACCTGCTGATGGTGGTGTCGGCCAACACCGAGCTCGCGCGGCTCAAGCATTACAACGATCTCGAGAAGGAAGTGCATGCGGTCGAGCGTGCCACCGCCACGGCCCAAGCGCTGACACGGCGTCTGCTCACCGTCGCGCGCAAACAGCCGCTGAAGCAGGAGCCCGTCGAGCTTGCGCGCTGGCTGCCGGCCGCGGTGCCGCTGATCAACGCGGCGCTCGGCGACACGATCGAGCTGGCGCTGCGCATACCGGAGGGCTTGTGGCAGGTGCTCGTCGATCCGACCGATCTCGAGTTCGCGATCGTGAACATCGCGATGAACGCGCGCGATGCGATGCCGCGCGGCGGACGCTTCGTGATCCGCTGCCAGAACAATCGGCTGGTCGGCAGCGACACGCTGCTGCCGGACGGCGAGTACGTGCTGATCGCCTGTTCCGACGACGGCGAAGGGATGCCTGAATCGGTCGCGCGGCGCGCGTTCGAGCCGCTCTTCACGACCAAGCTGCGCGGCGCGGGCACCGGCCTCGGGCTCGCCCAGGTGCTGTCGATGTCCGAGCAGGCCGGCGGCACCGCGAAGATCGACAGCGTGCTGGGCAGCGGCACGACGGTACGGATGTTTTTGCCGCGCTATCGCGAGCGCGCGGCAACGGCCGGCGTCGATGCACGCCAGCCGCAGCCGACCGCGGCCGGGGTCGTGCTGCTCGTCGAGGACAACGAGGACGTCGCGGCCGGCGTGACCGCGGTGCTCGAAACCTTCGGCTGCGAGGTCCATCACGAGCCGACCGCCGACCAGGCGTTCGACGTGCTCAGCGCCGGCGAGCGCTTCGAGCTCGTGCTGTCGGACATCCAGATGCCGGGCAAGCTGAACGGTATCGACCTCGCGGAGAAGATCCGCAGCGCGTGGCCGACGCAGAAGATCGCGCTGATGACCGGTTACGCCGACGAACTAGACCGCGCGCGTCGGCTCGGCATCGCGATACTCGCGAAGCCGTTCAACATCGACGAATTGCATGCGGTGGTGGCGTGCGGCGCCTGAAGCCGCGGCACGCCGTTTGCGCATTGCGTGCATGAGCTTTTCCTGTCGTGCTGTGCTGCGGCACAGCCCTTGCTGAAAAGAGTGCGAGGTTTGCGCGTGCGGCTGTCGCGCGCCCACTTCCTTTCGACAGTTTCGACACCAAGGAGAATCGCCATGAAGATCAGACACGCAGTGCTCGTTTCCACCTTGCTCGCGGCTTCGTCGCTCGTGATGGCGCAAGGCGCCGGCGGCGGCGGCGGCGGGGGGCCGGCCGGCACCGACCCGAGCACCAACGCCGCGACCTCGTCGCGCGAGGGCGGCGATGCGGGCCCGGCGGCGACGACCACGCCTGCGACCCACCATCACATGAAGAAGCATTCGAAGTCGAAAAAGCCCATGACCGATTCGACGAATATGCCGGGCGCCGACGCGAGCAGCGATACGAAGGGGCAGTAAGCGCCGCGTATCGAGGCAGAAGGACGGCAGGAGCCGCACGCCGGTCCCCCGGCGTATCGGCTGCTGCGGTTTCGTACAGAAGCGTGCTGACGGGCGATTCGCGCTTCGCCCGCCGGCGGGTCAATCCTTTTCCATCGACGGGTCGTACTTGCCGAGCGCGGCCGCGCCATTCAGACGCGCGCGCTTGAGCAGCGCCTGCTGCGCTTGCTTCACGTTGCCCGGCTGGCCGCGCCACGCATTCAACGGCGGCTCCTGCAACGCGCGCCCATACGAGAAGCTCAGATTCCACGGCAGCGCGCCGAGCCGGTTCATCGCGCTGAGATTGGCGGTAGCTTCCTCGGGCGACTGTCCGCCCGACAGGAAAACGAGACCCGGCACCGAAGAGGGCACCGTGCGCATCAGCACGCGAACGGTCGCCGCCGCGATATGCGCGGTGCTCGACTGCTGCTCATGCTCGGAGCCAGCCAGCACCATGCTCGGCTTCAGCACGATATGTTCGAGCACGACGCGATGCCGATGCAGCGCATGAAACACCTCGTGCAACACGGCCTCGGTCACTTCCGCGCAACGCTCGATCGTGTGATCGCCGTCCATCAGCACCTCGGGTTCGACGATCGGCACGATGCCGGCTTCCTGGCTGATCGCCGCGTAGCGCGCGAGCGAATCGGCGTTCGCCTCGATCGCGAGCCGGCTCGGCAGGCTCGCGGTGATGTTGTAGACCGCGCGCCACTTCGCGAAGCGCGCGCCTTGCCGCTTGTAATCGACGAAGCGTTTGGCGAGACCGTCGAGGCCTTCGGTAATTTCATCGCCCGGAGCGAGCGCGAGCGGCACCTTGCCGAGGTCCACCTTGATGCCCGGCACGATGCCGTTCGCCGCGGCCACTTGCGGGAACGGCGTGCCGTCGTCGGCTTTCTGGCCGAGCGTTTCCTGGTAGAGGATCACGCCGCTCACGAACTCGCCGAGGCCGGGTGTCGTCAGCAGCAGGTTGCGATACGCGCGACGGTTTTCTTCGGTCGATTCGAGGCCGATCGTCTTGAAGCGTTTGGCGATGGTCGGGCCGCTTTCATCGGCGGCGAGAAGACCCTTGCCCGGTTGAATCATCGCCTTGACGGTGGCTTGCAGCTCGCTACGGGTGTCCATGAGGTGTGCTCCCTTGGGTAGGCTCCGTACGATGCGGTGTGCGGAGAAGTGCCGGTGACAGTTTCCTTTGCGTGACGAGTGGGTGCGAAAGCGGACTTTATTCGCCGAGCAGATGCAACACGATATCGCGCGGCTGTGGCTGACGCCGATGTTCGAACAGATAGAGCCCCTGCCATGTGCCGAGCACCATTCTTCCATGCTCGACGGGCACCGATAGCTGCACCTGGGTGAGTGCCGTGCGCAGATGCGCGGGCATATCGTCGGGGCCTTCGGTGTCGTGCTCGTAGCGCGTGTCGTCCTCGGGCGCGAGGGTCTCGAAGTAGCGCTGCAGATCGCGCCGTACCGATGGATCGGCATTCTCCTGAATCAGCAGCGACGCCGACGTGTGCCGGCAAAATACCGTCAGCAGACCGGTACGGATGTCCGTATCGTCGACGAAGCGGCGCGCGTCGTCGGTAAATTCGACCAGGCCGCGGCCACGGGCCTGGACACGCAGATGATGGATGACCTGGCGCATGATGGAGCTCGAATCTCAGAGCGACGCGAACGCGTCCTCGATGTCCTCGGCGCTGCGTGGCCGCACCACGCGCGCGACCTCGGCGCCGTCGCGCATCAGCACGAGCGTCGGCCAAAGCTTGACCTTGAACGAGCGGCCGAGCGGGCGGCCGGGACCGTCCTCGATCTTCAGATGCCGCACGCCCGCGTGCGGTGCGAGCGCCTGCCGGATCGAGGCCTGCGCACCCTGGCAATAGCCGCACCAGTCGGTGCCGAATTCGACGACGGTGGCGCCGGGCAGCGAGTCGAGCTCGGCGCGGGAAGGGGCTTTCGGGGAATAAGCTGTCGGGGAGGTCATGCGTGCTCCGCTCTTGATCGTGATCTGCCAAGGGTAGCAGCTATGCCGCGGATCGTCAGCGCAGCGGCCGTATGCAGCCGATGCGCGTGATGTCGCCGCGGCATGTTAAAAAGCGGTGCGCGCGTGCTCGACCGATCGACGCGCCGCGTCATCGCACGGAACCTCGCAAGACATGAACGCACGAATCTATCTGCAACATCCGCAACACAAGGACGCGATCGCGGTCGCGACCGGCTTCAGCTGGGGCGCGTGCCTGCTCGGCTTCATCTGGGCGCTGTCGAAAAGAATGTGGTTCGCCGCTTTCGTGATGCTAGGCATCAATGTGATCCTGCTCGGCATCGGTCTGTGGGGCGAGACGGCCGATCTGATCGGCTTCGGGCTGTCGATCGTGTTCGCGTTCGCGTGCGGCGCGTATGGCAACCGGTGGCATCGCTGGACGCTCGAACAGCGCGGCTACGTCGTCGTGTGATGCGTTCACGCTGGAGCGCGGATTGCTGCGCGGGCGTGTGATCGAAGCTCGGTTCAATCCGTGATGGAGGCGTTTCATGCTCATTGCATCGACAGTCGCTGGTCTCGCCGTGTCGTTGGGAATGTTGGCCATCGCGCCGCTCGCCCACGCCGCCGACGCGGCGCCCCCCGCCACGATCGCGGCCACCCCGGCGACCCCAACGTCCGCTCCCGCCGACGACACCTTCCTGCTGACGATCTTCCTGCGCCACGACGAATCGAAGCCGCTGCCGAAGATCAACGATCAACTGCGCGAGCAGGGCTTCTTCAAGACCTTTCCGCCGCCCGGCATCGAAGTCGTGTCGTGGTACGTGATGATGGGCATCGGACAGGTGGTGACGCTGCGCGTGCCCGCGAGCCGGCTGCGCGACGTGAACCGCGCGATCGAATCGACCGCGTGGGGCGGCTATCACACCGAGTTCTATCCGACCTACGACTACAAGGCGCAGGCGCAGCAAATGCGCGCAACTGAGGGCAAGTAGCGGCGAGTGTGCGGGGAGCTTGCCGCTAACGGCGCGCATCGGCACCGCACGGCGCGAGCAGCGCTACACCCACGCGCGCGCATTTCACAATTGGGACGGCTGTGAGCGGGTTTACGCGAGCCGCGCTCCGGGTCGATAATGCCCCGGTCGTTTTTGGCCCCGAGCCCGCGACGCCTATCGTGCCGTCGCGCGCATCGAAGCGCAGCGAGGCCCGCTCCACCTGACCTTCCGTCCCCGTGTTGAAAACTGCGCGTTTTTTCGACCTGCTTCGCATTCCTGGCTTCAAGCCGCTCGCTGCCGCCACCCTGATGCTCGGTGTGGCGATGTCCTTCACCGCACCGTATCTGTCTTTGTTCGGCATCGAACGCGCCGGCATGACCCCGTTCCGGCTCGGCGTCTTCATGACGCTGATCGCCGCGAGCGGCGTGCTCGCGAGCACGGCCGCCGGGCGCTGGAGCGACAGGAGCGGGCGGCACCGCCCGTTGTTGCTGGCGGCGCTGATCCTGGCCGCGCTCGGCTACCTGTGTCTGTGCGTGGTGCGCGATTACCGGCTGCTGCTCGTGGTCGGTATCGTGTTCATCGGCGCGGGCGGCTCGGCGATTTCGATGGTGTTCTCGTTCAGCCGCGCGGCGCTGCCGGTGCCCGACCCAGCCGAGCGGGTGTTCGCCAGCGCGACGCTGCGCACGATCCTGTCGGCCGCATGGGTGTTCGGGCCGTCGGTCGGCGCGCTGGTGCTCGCCGCGACGAACTTCACCGGGCTGTTCCTGTTCGCGGCCGCGAGCTTCGCGATCTGCGGGTTCATCGTCTGGCGCATGCAGGAGCCGCAGAGCCATCTCGGCGATCACACGGTCGAGGACACCGCGTCCGAGCCGTCCGCGTCGATCACGGTGCCGCCGCTGCGGCAACCCGGCGAGGATGCGCACGAAACGCTGCCGGCCGCGTCGGCGAACGACATCCTGCGCTCCGTGACCGCGCTGACCTTGCTCGGCCTCGCCGCGAACGCGACGATGATCGTGCTGCCGCTCTACATCGTGCACGGGCTGAACGGCACGCATCTCGACGTGTCGGTGATGCTCGGCCTCGGCGCGCTGACCGAGATCCCGATGATGCTCGCGCTCGGCGCGAAGTCGTCGTCGCTGCACAAGCCGAACTGGCTTGCCGCGTGCGCGGCCGTGCATGCGGTGTACTTTGTCGCGATGTCGCTGGCCGGCAGCGTCAGCGTGCTGATCCCGATGCAGATGCTGAACGCGTTCGTGGTCGCCGTGACCTCGTGCCTCGGCATGACCTACGTGCAGGATCTGATGCCGCACTCCCCCGGGCGCGCGACCGCGCTGTTCTTCAATGCGGCGCGGGTCGGCTCGATCCTGTCGGGCGTGCTGTCCGGGCTGCTCGTGCAGGCGTTCAGCTATCGCGGCACCTTCCTGTTTTGCGGACTGCTGGGGCTGTGCGCGCTCGTGCTGTTCGCGGTGCCCGGCTATCGCTATCCGGTGATGTGGCGCGCGGTGAAGCGCTTCACGGCTGAGCAATACGCGAAGCTGGCCGCGCGCCGCGGCACGCGCTTGCCCGAGCGCAGCGAATGACGCGCGACGCCGCGTTCGCTTTCGTGCGGATGCGGCGCGCCTCCAGCCGCGCGGAACTTTGACCCGCGCCGCACCTCTGCAAAAAAGTGCGGCTTCTTTCGACCCATTCGGCGCACCTCGCGACACAGCGCCTATGCTTAAGGGCAACCGCGCCGCCGCAACACGACGACCAGAAAATCGGACAGCGCAACGCAGCATCTTTCGGAGCGAGCTATGCAGCTAGGCATGATTGGATTGGGACGGATGGGCGCCGACATGGTGCGGCGCCTGACCAAAGGCGCTCAGCAATGCATCGTGTACGACGTGCAGCCGGCGGCGGTCGACAGGCTGAAGCAGGAAGGCGTAGCCGGCGCCAGTTCGCTCGAAGACCTCGTCGCGAAGCTCGCCAGGCCGCGTGCCGTGTGGCTGATGGTGCCGGCCGCGGTGGTCGACGCGACGCTCGACAAGCTCGTGCCGCTGCTCGAACCGGGCGACATCGTGATCGACGGCGGCAACTCCTACTATCACGACGACATCCGCCGCGGCCAACAGCTCGGCGCGCACCAGCTTCACTATGTGGACGTCGGCACTAGCGGCGGCGTGGCGGGGCGCGAGCGCGGCTACTGCCTGATGATCGGCGGCGAGGCCGAGGTCGTGAAACGGCTCGAACCGATCTTCTCGGCGCTGGCGCCCGGCGTCGGCACCGAGAGCGCGACACCGGGCCGCGTGGCGGGCGCGAGCACCGCCGAGCAGGGTTTTCTGCATTGCGGCCCGCAAGGCGCGGGGCATTTCGTCAAGATGGTTCATAACGGCATCGAGTACGGGCTGATGGCCGCCTACGCCGAGGGTTTGAACGTGCTGCGCCACGCCGACGCCGGCCGCCACGCGCGCGAAGCCGATGCCGAGACGGCGCCGCTGCGCCGCCCCGAGCTGTATCAGTACGATCTGAATCTCGCGGACATCGCCGAGGTGTGGCGGCGCGGCAGCGTGATCGGCTCGTGGCTGCTCGACCTGATCGCCGGCTCGCTCGCCGGCGACACCGACCTGAAGGGCTACGCGGGCCGCGTATCGGATTCGGGCGAGGGGCGCTGGACCGTCGCCGCGGCGATCGACGAAGGCGTGCCGACGCCGGTGCTCAGCGCGGCGCTGTTCGCGCGCTTCAGTTCGCGCGGAGAAGCCGATTTTGCGAACCGCGTGCTGTCGGCGATGCGGCACGATTTCGGCGGTCACGCGGAAAAACCCGTCGCGCCGGACGGCGGACTGAAGTAGCCGAGGCGATCCACGAACCTGCCACGAGGAACCGCGATGCCAGTCACTTCCGCCACGCCGCACGACGTCGTATTTCTATTCGATTGCGATAACACGCTGCTCGACAACGATCACGTGCTGCAAGATCTGCGCGCGCACATGATGGGGCAGTTCGGCGAAGAGAACAGCGCGCGCTACTGGGAAATCTTCGAGAACCTGCGTAAGGAACTTGGCTACGCCGACTACCTCGGCGCGCTGCAGCGCTACCGGACCGAGCATCCACGCGACACGCGTCTGCTGCTGATGTCGTCGTTCCTGATCGAGTATCCGTTTGCGAACCGGCTCTATCCGGGTGCGCTCGACGCGCTGCGGCATGTCGGCAAATACGGGCCGACGGTGATCCTGTCGGACGGCGACGTCGTGTTCCAGCCGCGCAAGATTTCGCGCTCGGGCCTGTGGGACGAAGTGGAAGGACGCGTGCTGATCTACATCCACAAGGAGTTGATGCTCGATCAGGTGATGGATTGCTATCCGGCGCGCCATTACGTGATGGTCGACGACAAGCTGCGGATTCTGAGCGCGATGAAGCAGGCATGGGGCGCGGAGCTGACGACCGTGTTTCCGCGCCAGGGACACTATGCGTTCGATCCGAAGGAGATCGCGAACAATCCGCCCGCGGACGTGAGCATCGGGCGAATCGGCGAGTTGGCGGAGATCGACGTGCAGACGCTGTTGCGTAGCGGGAAGGGCAACTAGGCGGCGCCGCGCGCGATGTGCGGGCACCGCCTCTTGGATGGAGTCGCGGGTGAAGTCGCGAGATCAAGCGCCCAGCGCTTTCAGGCGCGCCTGGGTATCGGCTGCGCCCATGCGCGCGGCGGCATCGGCCGCGCTGACGCCGTTCGCGTCGCGCGCATGCGGGTCCGCGCCGTGCGCGAGCAGCAGATCGACGATTGCGGTGCGGTTGAACATCGCGGCGATCATCAGCGCGGTGCGGCCATCGGGCGATGCGCCTTCGACGTCGGCGCCATGCGCGAGCAAGGTTTCGATCACGTTGTCGAAGCCCTTGAACGCGGCGCCCGCGATCGGCGTCTGCCCCGCATCGTTGCGCAGGTTCGCATCGGCACCCTGTTCGAGTAGCGTGCGCACCGCGTCGACGTGGCCGTGGTAACTCGCGAGCATCAGCAGGCTGTCGCCGCGCTCGTTGCGCAGATTCGGCGGTACGCCCTTTTCGATGACGGCGGCGAGCATCGCCGCATCGCCGCGTCGCGCGAGGTCGAAGACTTCCCGGGCGAGCGCCTGCAATTCAGGATCGGGTTGCGAAGCGGACGGGTTGTTGGTGTGGTCGCTGTGGTTGGCCAAGGCTCTCTCCTTGCGTTGAATGAGAGGCGCGATGCAAATGTCGCGCCCGGTTTTTCAGAGAGCATACACATTCCGCGGCGCTCGCGTCCGCGTGCCGACAGCGGCGCCGCTGTGCTACGCGTGGCTGAAAAGCTTGACCAGCAGCCCGAATACGCCTATCGGTATTCCGACCGCCACGAACGTCAATACGAGCGTAAGGACCAGAACCTTAAGCACTTTGAGCGCACTGGGAGATGTCGACATGGCGGCCATTGACCTGAGACAGAGGATCACGAAAAGAAAGCAGACAGCGCAAGGCAATTGCAGTACGAATGCCACAGTCAGCGCCAGATACTGCGAGGGGTAGAAACATTCGCCCCCGGTTTGAGCAGCTTAGTACATTCGACCCGTGCCCCACGGCTTCGTTTCGATTGCACCGCATCATCCGCCAACCAGCCTGACAGTTCTTTTCGAGGAGTGACGCCATGGCCGAAGCAACCTCGCATCCCACCCCACCGCAAGTTCTGGACCCCGATATGCTGCGCAACCTCGATCGGTACTGGCGCGCATGCAATTATCTGTCGGTCGGCATGATCTATCTGCGCGACAACCCGCTGCTGCGCGAACCGCTGAAGCCCGAGCACATCAAGAACCGGCTGCTCGGCCACTGGGGTTCCGACGCCGGCCAGAGCTTCGTGCTCGTGCATCTGAACCGGCTGATCCGCAAACACGATCTCGACATGATCTTTCTGTCCGGCCCCGGTCACGGCGCGCCGGCGAGTCTCGCGCACTGCTATCTGGAAGGCACCTATTCGGAGGTCTATCCGGACCGCAGTGAGGACGAAGACGGTATGCGGCGCTTTTTCCGGCAATTCTCGTTCCCGGGCGGCATCGGTTCGCATTGCACGCCGGAAACGCCGGGCTCGATTCACGAAGGCGGCGAACTTGGCTACTGCCTGTCGCACGGCTACGGCGCCGCGTTCGACAATCCTGATCTGATCGTCACCGTGATGATCGGCGACGGCGAAGCGGAGACCGGGCCGCTCGCCACCTCGTGGCATTCGAACAAATTCCTGAACCCGATCCGCGACGGTGCGGTGCTGCCGGTGCTGCATCTGAACGGCTACAAGATCGCCAATCCGACGCTGCTCGCGCGCATTCCGCATGAAGAGCTCGAGGCATTGATGGTCGGTTACGGGCACAAGCCATATTTCGTCGAAGGCGACGATCCCGACACGATGCATCAGCAGATGGCGGCGACACTCGAACAATGCCTCAGCGAAATTCGCGCGATCCAGCAGAACGCGCGGCAGAACAACGACACCACTCGGCCGCGCTGGCCGATGATCGTGCTGCGCTCGCCGAAGGGCTGGACCGGGCCGAAAGAAGTGGACGGTCACAAGGTGGAAGGCTCGTGGCGCTCGCATCAGGTGCCGGTGGCCGATGCGGTGACCAATCGCAAGAGTCTGAAGATCGTCGAGGATTGGCTGCGCAGCTACGGTCCTGAAACGCTGTTCGATGCGAATGGCCGCCTCGTCGAAGAACTGCGCGCGCTCGCGCCCGAAGGCGCGCGCCGCATCAGCGCGAATCCGCACGCGAACGGCGGGCTGCTGTGCAAGATGCTCGACATGCCGTCGTTCCGCGATTACGCGGTCGCCGTGAAGAAACCGGCGGCGGCGTATACGTCGCCGACCGCGGTGCTCGGCACCTTCCTGCGCGACGTGATGCGCAAGAACATGTCGAACTTCCGGCTGTTCGGTCCCGATGAAACGTCGAGCAACAAGCTGCATGCGGTTTATGAAGTGTCGGGCAAGACCTGGCTCGATCCGCTCGAACCGAGCGACGCTGACGGAGGCCACCTGTCGCCCGACGGCCGCGTGATGGAGATGCTCAGCGAGCACACGCTCGAAGGCTGGCTGGAAGGCTATAACCTGACCGGCCGTCATGGGCTCTTCGCGACCTACGAAGCGTTCGTGCACGTGATCGACTCGATGTTCAACCAGCACGCGAAATGGCTCGAAAAATCCAAGCGTGAGCTCGGCTGGCGGCAGCCGGTGCCGTCGCTCAATCTGCTGATCACGTCGATCGTGTGGCGCCAGGATCACAACGGTTTCACGCACCAGGACCCCGGTTTTCTCGACGTGGTCACGAACAAGAGCCCGGATGTCGTGCGCATCTATCTGCCGCCCGATGCGAACTGTCTGCTGAGCGTTGGCGACCACTGCCTGCGCTCGCGCGACTACGTCAACGTGATCGTGTCCGACAAGCAGCCGCATCTGGATTATCTCGACATGGACGCGGCCGTCATTCACTGCACCAAAGGTATCGGCATCTGGGACTGGGCGTCGACCGATCAGGGCGCCGAGCCGGACGTCGTGATGGCGTGCGCGGGCGACATCGCGACGATGGAAGCGCTCGCCGCGGTGCAGATCCTGAAGGAGCACTGCCCGACGCTGAAGATCCGCTTCGTCAACGTGGTCGATCTGTTCCGCCTGATGCCGGAGCGTGCGCATCCGCATGGACTGTCCGACCGCGATTTCGATTCGCTGTTTACGACCGACAAACCGGTGATCTTCAACTTCCACGCGTATGCGGCGCTCGTGCACAAGCTCACGTACAACCGCAAGAACCACGGCAACATGCACGTGCATGGCTACAACGAGAGGGGCAACATCAATACCCCGCTCGAACTCGCGATCATCAACGGCGTCGACCGCTTCACGCTGGCGATCGATGCGATCGATCGCGTCCCGACGCTGCGCGGCGTCGGCGATCATACGAAGGAGTGGCTGCGCGGGCAGATCATCGAGCATCTCGCATATGCGCACGAGGAGGGGATCGACAAGGAGGAAATCCGTAACTGGACGTGGAAAGGCTGAGGGGGAACACCATGCACGACCACGATCAGGAACGGACGATCCTCGTGTTGAACAGCGGGTCGTCGTCGTTGAAGTTCGGGCTTTTCGCACCTTCGGCCGACGACGAAACGCTGCTGCTCGAAGGCGCGGCCGAGGGCATCGGCCGCACCGACGGCCGCCTGCGGATCAAGGCGGCCGACGGCCGCGTGCTGTTGCAGCAGGACCAGAGGCTCGACTCGCAGACCGAGGCGCTGCAACAGCTTTCGCAACTGCTCGTGCAACAGCATCATGCGCGGCCCTCGGCGGTCGGGCATCGCGTCGTGCATGGCGGCCCGCATCTGCGCACGCACCAGCGCATCACCGACGACGTGCGCCGTCAGTTGCTCGACGCGCTGCACTTCGCGCCGCTGCATATCCCGCCGGCACTCGAGTTGATCAACGAAGCCACGCAGATTTTCCGCGACGCCACGCATTACGCGTGCTTCGACACCGCGTTTCATGCGACGCTGCCGCCGCGCGCCGCGCGGCTCCCGCTGCCGCGCCGATATGCGGATGCCGGTGTGATCCGCTATGGCTTTCACGGGCTGTCGTACGAATCGCTGGTCAAGCAACTCGGCGCGGCGTTGCCGTCGCGCGCGGTGTTCGCGCATCTCGGCAACGGAGCGAGCCTGTGCGCGCTGCTCGACGGCCGCTCGGTCGATACGACGATGGGTCTGACGCCGACCGGCGGCATCCCGATGGGCACGCGCAGCGGCGACCTCGATCCGGGCGTGCTGCTGTATCTGATGCGCGCGGAACGGCTCGACGCGGATGCGCTGGACACGCTGCTCAATCGCCAGAGCGGTCTGGCCGGTTACGCGGACGGCGAAAGCGACATGCAAGCGCTGCAAAAAGGCGCGGCGGCCGGCGATGCGCACGCGTCGCTCGCGCTCGATGCGTTTGCGACCGGCGTGCGCAAGACGATCGGCGCTTACGCGGCACTGCTTGGCGGCATCGATCTACTGGGGTTCACCGGCGGGATCGGCGAGCACAGCGCCGAGGTCCGGCGGCGCGTATGCGATGGGCTTGCGTTTCTTGGGCTCGTCGAGGGCGATCCGGCGGGCAAGGTGAGGGTGCTGCACACCGAGGAGGAGAAGCAGATCGCGCGGCATTGTCGGGAACTGCTGCTAGCGGGCTAGAGCTGACGCGCCTGACCCGCTCGAGCCGCGTTATGCCGATTTGACCATGGTCCGGTCCGCGATGCCGGTGACGCCGAACAACCGCGTCACGTCTTCGAGCATCGCGGTGCGCTGTGCTTCGTGCTGAAGCTCGCCCGACAGCGTGATGCGCCCGCGCGTGACCTTCACGCGCACGGCGCGCGGCGGCACGGCCGAGTCCCACGCGAGACGGCGTGCCGCTTCAGCGGCGATCTGCGCGTCGGTCAGGCGGGTAGGCTCGCCAGATTTCGAGCTAGCGGAGCGCATGGAATCTCCACGAAACAGAATGTCCATCCCTTCACACTAGCAGATGCGGCGGGATTTGCCCGCGTGCGCGCCTGGCCGCTGCCGCCGCCCGGTTCAAGGGTATGCTCACGGTTCGTTCCGACCGAGCCAAGGCCCGAATCATGTCCGACTTTCCCATCGACAACCCGTTTCTCGACTCGCTCGGCGTGCGTCTGACGCAATGGCGCGACGGCTACGCCGAGCTGCTGATGCCGATCGACGCGAGCAAGCTCAATCGTCAGGGCGTGCTGCAAGGCGGCGCGATCGCGACGCTGCTCGATGCCGCCGCGGGCTACGCGGGCCTGTATGCGCAGCCGGGACAACCGGCGCGGCATGGCTTCACGCTGTCGCTGACCACCAACTATCTGGACAAGGGGCTCGGCGCGACGGTCACCGCGAAGGGTTTTCTCGAACGCTCGGGCCGTTCGATTTTCTTTTCGCGCGCGGAAGCGTGGGTGGACGGCAAGCTGCTGATCGCGAGCGCGCAGGGCACCTTCAAGTATTCGAAGACCGCCTGACGCGCGGCGGCCCCGGCAGCGCAGATTCCCGCACCGCGCGGGCCGCGCCGCGTTTATCATAGTGGCCACCTGACAGGACGCGCCGTCCAGCCGTGAACGGCGCGCGCATCTTCCACGAGACCTCGCATCCCCATGAATTCGACTCCCGACGCTCCTTCCCGACCCTCGCTGCGCGCGCTGACCGCGCTCGAAGGACGTGTCCTCGGTGTGCTCGTCGAAAAACAGAACACAGTACCCGACAGTTATCCGCTATCGCTGAACGCGCTGACGCTCGGCTGCAATCAGAAGACCGGCCGCGCGCCGGTAATGAACGCGACCGAGGCCGAGGTGCTGACCGCCATCGACGGCTTGAAACGCCTGAGCCTCGTGTTCGAGGGCAGCAGTAGCCGCGTGCCGCGCTTCGAGCACAACATGAACCGCGTGCTCGGACTGCCGGGGCAGTCGATCGCGCTGTTGACCACGCTGCTGCTGCGCGGCCCGCAAACGGCCGCCGAATTGCGCCTGAACAGCGCGCGTCTGCATGGTTTCGCCGATATCTCGTCGGTCGAAGCGTTTCTCGACGAACTGGCCGCGAACGATCCGCCTCGCGTCGTCCGGCTGCCGCGCATGGCGGGCGAGCGCGAGAACCGCTGGATGCATCTGTTGTGTGGCGAGGTCAGCCTCAGCGAAGCCGCGCAGTCGGCGGTGGCCGAGGACGACAGCGTGCCGCTGTCCGCATTCGAGGCGCTGAAGGCCGAGCAGAAGCGTCTCGCCGACGAAGTCAGCCGTCTGCAGGCCGTCGTGCGGCGCATGGCGGCCGAGCTGGGTATCAGCGCGGACGATTTGTGATCTGAAATGAAGACGGAAATGGAAACGGAAACGTAAAGCCGCCCGTTTCACGCGTCGCGCCGACGCGGCCTGTCCGCCAGCAACGTGCGCTGCGTGCGATAGAAGATTCGCGGCGGCACGTTCGGCGAGTCTTCGGCGAGACGGTCGAGTTCGGTACGAATGCCGGTGAGGTAGTGCGCTTCGCGCGCATCGGCGTCGCCGGCAAACACCGCTTCGAGCCGCCGGCGCACCGCGCCATAGCGCGCACCGGCCGCGCGATGTTTCTCGGCACGCTCCGCATACCGCAGGAACGTTTGCAACGCCGCGGAAATCGCCGCCGTCACGCTGACGAGCCCAACGAATATCCGCATCTCGAACGACACCGGCGGCACGCTCAACGACGCGAACACCGCGGTGCCGACGAACGCGGTCAGCGCGGTCACCAGCCAGCCCATGCGGCGCTCGCGCGCCGACAGCAGATCGGCCATGTCGTAATGGCTCATCTGCGATTCGCGCGCGCGGCGAATCCATTTCAACAGCAACTCGGTTTCGTCGACGGGCGGCTCGTAGGCGGGCAGGGTCGTCATCGTTCAGTGGTCGGCGCGCACATCAATCGTAGGAAAACGAGCTGCCGAACTTCTCGATCCGCTCCAGCGCCATGCCCGAGCCGCGCACGACGCAGGTCAGCGGCGCCTCGGCGACGAACACCGGCAGGCCGGTTTCCTCGGCGAGCAGACGGTCGAGATCGCGCAGCAGCGCACCGCCTCCCGCGAGCGTGATGCCGCGCTCGGCGATGTCCGCGCCGAGTTCCGGCGGCGTCTGTTCCAGTGCGATCTTTACCGACGAGACGATCTGGTTCAGCGGATCGGTCAGCGCTTCGAGGATTTCGTTGCTCGACACGGTGAAGCTGCGCGGAATGCCCTCGGACATGTTGCGGCCTTTGACCTCCATCTCCATGACCTCGGAGCCCGGAAACGCGGAGCCGATTTCCTTCTTGATCGCTTCGGCGGTCTGCTCGCCGATCAGCATGCCGTAGTTGCGGCGAATGTAGTTGACGATGGCGTCGTCGAACTTGTCGCCGCCGACCCGCACCGAACCCTTGTACACGATGCCGCCGAGCGAGATCACGCCGACCTCGGTGGTGCCGCCGCCGATATCGACGACCATCGAGCCGGTCGCATCGGACACCGGCAGGCCGGCGCCGGTCGCGGCAGCCATCGGTTCCTCGATCAGATAGACCTGCGAGGCGCCCGCGCTATGCGCGGCCTCCTTGATCGCGCGACGCTCGACCTGGGTCGAACCGCATGGAACGCAGATGATGATGCGCGGCGACGGCGCAAAGAGCCGCGCCTCATGCGCCATCTGGATGAAGCGCTTGATCATCTGCTGGGTGATGTTGAAATCGGCGATCACGCCGTCTTTCATCGGCCGGATCGCCTCGATGTTGCCCGGCACCTTGCCGAGCATCTGCTTCGCTTCGCGGCCCACGGCGAGGATGATCTTCTTGCCGTTCGGCCCGCCTTCCTGGCGGATCGACACGACCGACGGCTCGTCGAGAACGATGCCCCTGCCGCGCATGTAGATCAGCGTGTTCGACGTGCCGAGGTCGATCGCGAGGTCGTTGGAAAAGTAGCCGCGCAGAAAACCGAACATGCGTATTCCTGTCTTTGCGAAGGCGGGCGCGTGAGCGCCGCCGGGAGCTTGTCGGGGTCTGCCGCTTGCACGCGGCGGGCGGCCAGAGCGTGGGCCGCGCGACAGCAAGAATAGCAGTTTATCGACGGCTGCGGCCGCAGTATCGTTTGCTATCTGCCGCTCGCCGGACCCAGCCGCGCCGCGATCGTGCGGCATGCCGCAAGCAGCGGCTCGATGTAAGTAGCCTGCACATCGTCGCGACGGCGGAAGGTCGGCATGCTGATGCTCACGCAGCCGGCCGCGCGGCCGTCCGGGCCGCGAATCGCGGCGCCGTAGCAGCAGATCGAAGCTTCGTTCTCCTCCTGATCCTCCGCGTAGCCGCGTTGCGCGGTCGCATCGATCTCGCGGCGCACGGCGTCGAGGTCGGTCAGCGTGTGCTCGGTGAAACGCGCGAGTGGCGCGTTCTTCAGCAACGCCTCGCGCTCGGCCACGGTAAGTGTCGCCAGGTAGGCCTTGCCGACCGAGCTCGACGTCAGCGACACGCGCGTGCCGATGCGCGAGGCCATGCGCACCGCGTGCGGGCTTTCGAGCTTTTCGATGTAGACCATCTCGCCCTGACTCGGCACCGCGAGGTGGATCGTCTCCGACGTGAGGTCGCGCAAGGCCATCAACGCGTCGACGGCCGCGAGCCGCAGGTCCGAGCGCTCCCAGCTATGGCTCGCGAGATTGATCAGGCGCGGTCCGAGGCCGAAGGTGTTGCCGCTGCCGCTTGCGATGATCAGCCCTTCGGCCTGCAATGCGGCGACGATGCGATGCACGGTCGGGCGAGGATAGCCGCTCGCCGCGCTCAGTCTGGCGACGTTGGGCGGCGTTGGCGCATCGGCGATCAATTGCAGCACCGCGATGAACTTCGAGAACGCGGCGGCGCCGGCGACGGCCTTGGAGTCGGCTTTGTTCTCAGCGTGCCGGACGGCATCGTGGCGGGCGGCGCCAGCGCGCGAAGAGGGTTTGGAAGCGGAACCGGACATTACATAGAGGCAGGGCAGGGGTACGCAATTATGCTTTATCGATGGCGTCGAACGAAGGTAGCGCCGCTTCACGCAACGACTGGCTCACGCGACGAGATACCCGCCGTCGACCGGCACGATCGCGCCCGTCATGAACGACGCCGCCGGCGTGCAGAGGAACACCGCGACCTGCGCGACTTCTGCCGGCGTGCCCCAGCGACGCAGCGGTGTCCGTTCGAGGATCGCCTGCGAGCGGCCATCGTCGTCCTGCAACGCCTGCGTGAGCGGCGTTGCGATCCAGCCCGGCGCAACCGCATTCACGCGAATGCCGTCGGCCGCATACGCGATGGCCAGCGACTTCGTTAGCTGCGCCACCCCGCCCTTGCTCGCGCTATAGGCGGGCACAAGTCCGCCGCCGAAAAAACTCAGCATCGACGCCGTATTCACGATGCAGCCCGCCGACGCCTTCAGCAAGTCGCGCGCGGCCGCGCACACCCGCATCGTGCCGTTCAGATTGATATCCATCACGCGTTCGAACACGTCGAGCCGATGTTCTTCGGCGCGGCTGATCACGCCCGCGCAATTGACCACGATGTCGAGACGCTCGAACGCGTTAACCGCTGCGCTCACGGCGTCCGCCGAGCGCACGTCCAGCGTGACGCGCGGGATCTCGCGTTCGAGCGTATCGGGTGCGCCTGCGGGCAGCGGCAAACCGGCCGCGATCGTCTGCGCCCCGAGTTGCGCGAGCGCGTTGGCGATTGCCGCGCCGATGCCGGACAAGCCGCCGGTCACGAGCGCGGTCTTGCCTTCGAGTAGCTGATTCTGGAATGTCATGTGAGAAGCCGCGTCAGGTGGGTTGGGTCTCGATCGAACTCGCGAGCGGCGCGGGCGCCACTTCCTTGACGACGAACAGATAGACGAACGCCGCCGCGAACGCAACCGCCGCGCTGATCAGCAGCGCGTTGACGAACGAATGCGTCTGATCGACGACGATGCCCGTGATCACAGGCGCGAACGAGCCGCCCAGATAGCCGCCGAAGTTCTGCATGCTGCCGAGCGACGCGACCAGGTGGCGCGGCGCGGCGACGCTGACGAGCGCCCATGCGCTGCCGCTCGACAGGTTCACGAACAGCATCGCGAGCGACACGTAGACGATCGCGAGCGTCGTGCTCGGCGTGTAGGCGGCCGGCACCGTGAACGCGGCCGCGCCGACGAGGCCGATACACAGCGGCCATTTGCGGCTGCGGATCGGCGCCATGCCGCGCTTCAACAGATAGTCGGCGATCACGCCGCTGCTCGCCATGCCGATCGTGCCGAACACATAGGGAATCGCGACCAGCCAGCCGGTATGCGCGATGCTCAGATGACGCTCGCGCTCGAGATAGCCGGGCAGCCAGGTCAGATAGAGCCACACCATGTAGATCACGCCCATGAAGCCGAAGATCATGCCCCACGTATTGCGCAGCTTGAACAGCGCGCCCCATTCGGACCAGCTGAGGCCCTGCGGGTTTTCCTGGGCGGTCGCGCCTTCGTTCAGATGCGCGGTTTCGGCTTCGGTCAGCGCGATTTCGCTGCGATTGCGATAGACGACGTACCACGCGAGCGCGACGATAATGCCGATCACGCCCATGATGACGAACATCGTTCGCCATCCGAAGGCCAGCATCAGCACCGTGAGCAGCGGGGGCGCGATCATCGGCGCGATGGTGGATGACGAGATGAAGGTGCCGATCGGCGTGCCGCGCTCGCGTACCGCGAACCATTCGCTGACGACTTTCGCGCCAGCCGGAAACAACGGCGCCTCGGCGATGCCGAGCACGACGCGCGCGCTCAGGAAGTGATTGAGCGTCTGGATGAAGCCGCCCGCGACCTGGGCGATCGACCATACGAGCATGCCGAGGCCGAGCATCACGCGCGAACCGAAACGGTCCAGCAGTGCGCCGACCGGCAACTGAGCGAACGCATACGACAACGAGAATGCGGACAGCAGTAACCCCATCTGTGAAGCCGACAGATGCAATTCCTCGCTGACCAGATGATTCGCGATCGACAGCGTGCTGCGGTCGAGATAATTGACGATGCCCGCAACCGTCAGGAAGACGACGGCGACCACCTGGATACGTTTCAGACGTTGCGACTTCTGAAGCATGCTTGTCTCCTGCGCAATGGGTCCTGCTGTGTCGGGATGGTGTTGCTGTGACTCCGGGTATTGCAGAGTCGTTGGGCGTGTTGTTTACCGGATGAACTGGTCGACGTAGTCTTCGCCGAGCCCGACCGCCGTGTAGTGCTTGCGGCACATGTCGATCTTCGTGAACACGTCTTCGTAGCCGGTGTAGTTGCCGTACGGATCGCAATAGAACATCACGCCGTTGACCTGGAAGTACGTGATCATTTCCTCGACGTCTTCGGGCACATATAAGGTATGCGTTTCGCCCGGCGGCTCGTACACGTAGCTGCCTTCGGTCGCGACCCAGTCATGTTCGAGATAGCGCCAGCGGCCCTTGAGCACCATGCCGTGCACGGCCTGCGGATGACGATGGCGGCTCAGCACACCCGAGCGGCGCACGCGCAGCAGATTCATCCAGTATCCCTGCGACGCATTCAGACATAGCGGACGGAACGACACGTTTTCGGCCTGCGGGACCCACACGCGTTCGTCGGTCGGAATCGCGAAGGGCACGACGATTTCCTTTTGCGCTTCCTTCGGGAACGGCAGTTGGTACGGCGTCAAGGCGGATTGATTAGCCTCTGGCATGCGGAAATTCCTCGCGAAGTGTGCTCAAAGAACTTCATGTCCACATGGTGGATATCAAGTCCACGATATGGCTATTATCGGAACCGGTTTCGGCGGGGTCAATCCTGGGGAAATCACCGGTCGGACACGACAAACCACACGTGAATTCATGCTCACGTCGCGCGACAGATGCACGGGCAACGGTGGCCGCAAGCGCGCACGCGCAAATAGCCCATAAATCAAGGCTTCTTCGCCCGTTCTGATCGAGCACCATCTTTAAGCCTTGTTTAAGAGGAGGCCACTACATTACGCATCCATCTCGAAATTTTCGGCAATATTCCCTTGACTATGACCACGAAAAAATACTGGAGCGGTAGCGCTGCGATTTGCGTAGTACTCGCCTTTGGCGGCGCGTATGCGCTCAGCCATCGCAATGCCGATGCGTCCGTGAGCGACACGCAGGGCCCGACGTCGTCGCTGCACGCGGCGGCGGATATCGTCGGCTCGCGCTCGTCGGCACCGGACTTCTCCAGCATCGTCACGCGCTATGGTCCGGCGGTCGTGCATATCGGCGTCAAGGCAGCCGCGTCGATCGACGAGAACGGTCAACGCAAGAGCGGCGGCGAAGCGCTCGGCTCGGGCTTCATCATCAGCCAGGACGGGTACATCCTGACCAACAATCACGTCGTCGACGGCGCGACCAGCGTGAGCGTGAAGCTCACCGACGGCCGTGAATTCCGCGCCCGGGTGATCGGCAAGGACAAGACCACCGACGTCGCCGTCGTCAAGATCGACGCGAACAATCTACCGACCGTGAAGATCGGCAACCCGGACAGCAGCAAGGTCGGCGAATGGGTCGTGGCCATCGGCTCGCCGTACGGCTTCGACAGCACGGTGACTTCGGGCATCATCAGCGCGAAATCGCGCTCGATGTCCGACGACAGCCCGATCCCGTTCATCCAGACCGACGTGCCGGTCAATCCGGGCAACTCGGGCGGTCCCCTGTTCAATCTGAATGGCGAAGTGATCGGCATCAACTCGATGATCTACTCCCGCACTGGCGGCTTCCAGGGTCTGTCGTTCGCGATTCCGATCGATGCGGCGATGCATGTGAAAGACCAGCTCGTGAGCACTGGTCACGTGACTCGCGGCCGCATCGGCGTGGCCGTGCAGCCGCTCAGCGCTGACAAGGCGAAGGCGCTCGGCCTCGACTCGACGGGCGGCGCACTGGTCGGCTCCGTCGATCCGAATGGTCCCGCGCACGCAGCCGGTCTGCGCCAGGGCGACGTGATCGTCGGCGTGAATGGCAAGCATATCGATAACACCAGGGAATTGGTCGGTCAGGTTGCGCAACTGTCGCCGGGCAGCAAAGCGACGATCAGCGTGTGGCGCAACGGCAGCGAAAACAAGCTGTCGGTGACGGTAGGCGCGCAGCAAGCGCAGGACATGGCGTCGGCCCAGCCGCGCGAAGAGCAGCAGGAGCAACCGCAGCAGCAGAACCGTCCGCGTCTGGGCGTCGCCGTGCGTCCGCTGAGCCGCGACGAACTGCAGCAAGCGCAGCTGCCGGGCGGCGTGGTGGTGCAGCAGGCCACCGGTCCGGCCGCCGAGGCAGGCATTCAGGCGGGCGACATCATCGTTGCCGTCGACGGCAAGGTGATTCGCGGCGTCGAGCAGCTGCGCCGCATGATCGCGCAGGCGGACGAAAGCGTGTCCGTCACCGTGGTGCGCGATGGCGAACAGGCGTCGGTCGACGTGACGCTTGGCTGATGAGTAGAACCCGCCGGTGCAATGCCGGCGGCGGGCACGACGCGCTGATGCAGCGCGCGTGCCTCAGTTGGACGGCTGGACCCCATCCGCGTGAGACGTGCTTTGCGATACGTTCGGCGGCTCGTCGGGTCCGCCCCCCAACGCGACGTAAAGCGACACGCCATTCTGCAACGCTGTCGCCCGAAGCTGGATCAATTGCTGCTCGGCGGCAAACTGATTGCGTCGCGCATCCACTACCTCCAGATAGATCGAGATCCCGTTTTCGTAACGCAGCTCCGCCGTTTCGGCGAGCTGCCGCTGCGCCTGCACCGCCTGTTCCTGCGCCGCGATCTGCTCCTTGTAGCGTTGCCGTGCGACCAATGCATCGGAGACCTCGCGAAACGCGTTCTGCACCGTGCGCTGATAGTCGGCGACCAGTTCGTCGCGCCGCGCGCGCGCCTGCGCGAGTTGCGCCTGGCGCTGTCCCGCATCGAAGATCGGCATGCCGACCAGCGCGCCGAACGACCACGCCTGCTTGGCCGGCACGAACAGATCCCCGAGTTCCGGCGACACATAACCGAAGCTGCCCGTCAGCGCGATGCGCGGGAAAAAGTCCGCGCGAGCGGCGCCGATGTCGGCATTGGCCGCGCGCAGCTGCTGCTCGGCCTGCTGGATGTCCGGCCGGTCGATCAGCAACGCGGAGGGCAGGCCCGCATCGAGTTCGCGGAACTGCGCGGCGTCGGCGATCGGCGGCGCTTGCGGTAGCGCCTCGTTCAGCGGCCCGCCGATCAGCACCTCGAGCAGATTGCGCTGCTGCGCGGTGGTTCGTTGCAGCTCCGCGAGCTGCGTCTGCGCCTGCGTGACGAGAATGGCGGCCTGGTCGTAATCGACCATCGACGTGACGCCCGCATCGAGCCGCATCTTCGCGACTTCCAGCGCGTAGCGCCGACTGTCGAGCGTCCGTTGCGCGAGCGCGATGCCTTCTTCCCCCGAACGGATCGCGTAGTAGTTCGACGCGACATTGCCGATCAGCGACAAACGGAACGCGTGCTGCGCGTCGACGGTGGCCAGATACCGGCGCCGCGCCGCTTCGCTGGTATTGCGCACGCGCCCCCAGAAGTCGAGTTCGAACGACGTCACCGCGGCCTGCACGTTGTACTGGTTGAACTGGACCGAGATGTCCGTGTTGTCGAACTCGGGGTCGATCGAACCGAGCGGCGCCTTCGTGCGGGTCGCACCCGCGTTCGCATTGACCTGCGGCAAACGCGCGGCGTTCTGGATGCGATAGAACGCGCGCGCCTGCTCGATGCGCGCGATCGACGCGGCGAGATCGCGGTTGTGCCCGAGCGCGGCCTCGATCAGCAGCTTCAGTCGCGGATCGGCGAAGAAGGTCTGCCAGTCGACTTCGCTTGCCAGATGCGCGGCGGCCGGATTGACGGTCTCCGTCGTATCGAAATGATCGGCGATCGGCAGCGAGGGCTGCTGATACTTCGGCGCAAAGTTGCAGGCGGCGAGCGAGCAGCAGAAGAGGGGCAGCAGCAGGCGCTGATGAAGGCACCGATGAAGGCTCGGATGAAGGCTCTTAGGCATCGCGCTGCCCTCCACCCAATTCGCCCGGCGTGGCCGTCGGCCGATCGTCATCGTCGAGATCGATGCTGCGCTTCTTGCGGCTCAGCCAGCGACGCGCGGCCACGTAGAACAGCGGCGTAAAGAAGATGCCGAACATCGTCGCGGTCAGCATGCTGCCCATCACGCCGGTGCCGACCGCACGCCGGCTCGCAGCGCCCGCACCGGTCGCGAGCACGAGCGGCAGCATGCCCAACACGAACGTGACGCTCGTCATCAGAATAGGGCGCAGACGCTGCTGTGCGCCGTTCTTCGCAGCGGCCAGCGCATCCTTTCCTTCGGCTTCCTCCTTGATCGCGAACTCGACGATCAGAATCGCGTTCTTCGCGGCAAGGCCGATGATCGTCACGAGGCCGATGTTGAAGTACACGTCCGCTGACAGTCCGCGCAGCATCGTCAGCAGTACCGCGCCGATCACGCCGAACGGGATGATCAGCAACACCGCGACCGGAATCGCCCAGCTCTCGTACAGCGCCGCGAGCAGCAGGAACACGACGACGAGCGACAATCCCAGCAGCATGCCGATCTGTCCGCTCGCCTGTTTTTCCTCGAACGCAGTGCCGGTCCATTCGTAGCTCAGGCTGCCGGTCAACACGTGCGACGCGATGCGTTCCATCTCGGCGATCGCCGCGCCGCTCGAACGGCCGGGCGCGGCCTGCCCAGACAGCGTCGCGGACGGAAAGCCGTTATAGCGTTCGAGTTGCTGCGGCCCGGAAATCCAGCGCACGTGCGAGAACGCCGAGAACGGCACCATCTCGCCGCGGTTGTTGCGCAGGCGCAGCGCGCTCACGTCCTCGGCGCGCATGCGTTGCTCGGCGTCAGCCTGCAACAGCACGCGCAGCACGTTGCCCTCGAACACGAAGTCGTTCACGTAGTTCGAACCGAACGTCAGCGCGAGCGCCTGGTTCACCTGACCGATCTGCAGACCGAGCGCGCGCGCCTTCACGCGATCGATCTCGACATACAGCTGCGGCGCCTCCGGCATGCCCTCGGCGCGCACGCCCGCAAGAAGAGGGCTTTGCGACGCCTCGATCATCATGCGCCGCGCGGCCTGTTGCAGCGCTTCGCCGCCGACGCCGCTACGATCCTGGATCTTCATCGTGAAGCCAGTCGCGGTGCCGAGCGACGGAATCGGCGGAGGATCGAGCGCAAAAATGATCGCCTCGGGAATCTGCCGGAACGCGGCATTCGCGCGACGCACCAGCGCGCTCGCCGAATTTTCCTCGCCCGAGCGCTCGTCCCATGGCTTCAGATCGACGAAC
The DNA here is from genome assembly GCF_050436725.1 of Paraburkholderia sp. JPY465. Taxonomy (NCBI): domain Bacteria; kingdom Pseudomonadati; phylum Pseudomonadota; class Betaproteobacteria; order Burkholderiales; family Burkholderiaceae; genus Paraburkholderia; species Paraburkholderia sp. JPY465. Next base: position 74,198 of record NZ_JBNDMT010000002.1, on the reverse strand, counting down.
GACAGCGCAGCCGATTGCCCCTGGCCGAAGAAGCTGAAGCCCGTCACGGACGCGACGTTGCGCACCTGCGGCTGCGTTCGCAAGAACGCCTCGACCTGATCGATCGCACGCTGCGTGCGCTGGTCGGTCGAACCCGGCGGCCCGGTATAGGTGACGAATATGTATCCCTGGTCCTCGGTCGGCAGAAAGCCGGTCGGCAGCCGCGTGAAGAAAAACGCGGTGATCGCGCAGGCCGCGACGAACACCAGCAGCCAGCGCAGCGGCGCGCGCAGCATCGCATCGACGCCGCCGATATAGCGCGTGGTGCCCGCGTCGAGCCCGCGATTGAAGCCGCCGAATACGCCGTGCAGCAGACGTGACGCCGGGTTCTTCGGCCGTTGCTTGGCCGCCGCCTCGCTGCGCAACATCGCCGCGCACAACGCCGCGCCGAGTGTCAGCGCCAGCACCGTCGACAGCAGGATCGACACCGCCAGCGTGACCGAAAACTGCCGGTAGATGCCGCCCGTCGAGCCGGGAAAAAACGCCATCGGAATGAACACCGCGACGAGCACCAGCGTACTCGCGATCGCCGCTCCCGATATCTGCCCGATCGCTTTGACGGTTGCGCGCGGCGCGCCGAGCCCTTCCTCGCGCATGATGCGCGCGACGTTTTCGACGACGACGATCGCGTCGTCGTTGAGGATACCGATCGCGACCACCATGCCGAACAGCGACAGAATGTTGATCGACAGCCCGAACAGATAGAGCCCCGCGCAGGTGCCGATCAGCGCGATCGGCACGACGATCGTCGGGATCACGGTCGCGCGCCAGTCCTGCAGGAACAGGAACACCACGACCGTCACGAGCAGCAGCGCTTCGACCATCGTGCGGATCACGCCCTGCACCGAGGTCGTGATGAACGGCGTGGTATCGAACGGCACGGTCCACGTGACGCCGCGCGGGAAGATCGGCTGTAATTCGCGCATGCGCTGGCGCACCGCGTTGGCGACCGCGAGCGCATTCGCGCCGCTGGCGAGCTGAATCGCGATGCCGGCCGACGCCTTGCCGTTGACGGTGAGCCGGTTGCCATAGCTGTCGTTGCCGAGTTCGACGCGCGCGACGTCGCCCACCCGCACGGTCGAGCCATCCGGATTCGCGCGCACGATGATCTCGCGGAACTGCTCGGGCGTGGTGAAGCGGCTTTGCGTGACGATCTGCGCGGTGAATTCGGAGCCCGGCGCGATCGGCTGATCGCCGAGGCCGCCGCCGGCGGTCTGGCTGTTCTGTTCCTGGATCGCCTGCAGCACCTCGCTTGCCGACAGACCAAAGCCCGCGAGCTTGCGCGGATCGATCCAGATTCGCATCGCGTACGACGAGCCGAACAGCTGCACGTCGCCGACGCCGTCGATCCGGCGCAACTCGTTGACGATGTTGTTCGTCGCGAAGTTGCCCATCGCGACGGCGCTGGTGGAGCTGTCGGTCGCCTGCAACGCAAGCAGCATCAGAAAGCCCGACGACGCCTTCGTCACGCGCACACCGACCTGCCGGACTTCGAGCGGCAGGCGCGGCTCGACGCGGCTCAGACGGTCCTGCACCTGGCTGCGCGCGACGTCGAGATCGGTGCCGGGCTTCAGCACCACGGTGATCTGCATCGTGCCGTTCGAGCGGCTCACCGACGACATGTACAGGAAATTGTCGATGCCGTTCATCTCGTCTTCGACGATCGACGTGACGGTACGCTCGAGCGTGTTCGCGTCGGCGCCGCTGTACACCGCGGCGATGCTGAGCGACGGCGGGGCGACGTCGGGGTACTGCTCGACCGGCAACAGCGCGAGCGCGATCGCGCCGAACAGCACGATGAACAGGGCTATGACCCACGCGAAAACCGGCCGGGCGACGAAGAATCGATTCATCGGCCCGCCCGTCAGTGCGCGGCAGAAGCGGGGGCGGGGGGCGCGGCCGGCTGCGCCGCTGGCGAAGCATCGGGCGCGGGCCGCGCGTCGACGTGCTGACCCGGTTGCACCTTCTGCCAGCCGTCGACGATCAGGCGCTCGCCGGGCTTCAGGCCACCGCGCACGGTCCAGCGTCCTTCGCCCTGTTCGCCTAGATCGATGTTGCGGCGAACCACGGTGCCGTCGTCGGCGACCAGCGCGACGCTCGCAACGCCGTTGTCGAGTTGCACCGCCCGCTCGGGAATACGGATGCCCTGCAGCGTGCCCGCCGCGATGATGCGCCCGCGCACGAACTGCCCCGGCAACAGCGTGCGGTCCGGATTCGCGAAGCGCGCGCGCACCGTCTGCGTGCCGGTCGACGGATCGATGACGAGATCGGCGAAGTCGAGAAAACCGCGCTCGTTGTAGACCTGGCCGTTGGCGAGGATCAGTTGCACCTCGACGTGCTTCATGCTGGTCGGCTTGCGCGCGCCCGACTGGATCTGCTGCTCGACATCGAGCATCACGGTATTCGACTGCGTGAACACCGCGTTGATCGGCGTCAGCTGATTGACTTGCGTGAGCAGCGTTGCCGCGCCCGCGCTGACGAGCGCGCCTTCGGTGACGAGCGCGCGGCCCGCGCGCCCGGCGATCGGCGTGCGTATGATGCAGCGATCCAGCCGCAGTTGCGCAAGCGCAACCGCCGCTTGCGCATCGGAGACATTGGCCTGCGCCTGCTGCATCGTCGCGAGCGCGGCGTCGTATTCCTGCGCGCTGACCGCATGACGGCCGACGAGCGGCTTGAACCGCTCCACGACCGACGCCGCGTTGTCTCGCACGGCGGTCGCGCGCGCGAGCGCGGCCTGCGCCTGCTGCAACTGCGCGCGATAGTCGCTCGCGTCGATCTGGAAGAGCGGGGCGTTGGCCGGCAGGTCCGTGCCTTCCTGATAGAGCGTGCGCTCGACGATGCCATCGACGCGCGCGCGAATCTCGGCGGTGCGCACGGCCTCGATGCGGCCCGGCAACTCGACCACATCGGCGACAGGGGTGGTGGAAACCGTTTCGACCAGCACGGGAACCGGCGGCGGCATCGACGCGGCGGTGGGAGGCTGCGACCGGTCGTTGCAGGCGGCAAGCAGGAGCGGCAAACCGGTAACAAGCAGCGATACGGCACGACTACGCAGGCGGAATGCGGAGCAAAGCAAGCGAAACTCCTTTGATCAAGGCAGTCTTTTTTGCGCGTGAGATCGGTGACGGTTTTACCGGTTTGCGGTCGAATTAACTATTGGGAACGAGTGTGGGCGCGTTAATGCGCGGAAAAATATTTCCGTTGATCCTACCGTGTCTGGGTGGCTTGTCAATTTATTCTTGGTGTCGCGAGCAGGACCAGGCTTCGCGCTCGCAAACGCGGCACCACGTGGATCGCCGGATAGAGACGCAGCGCGCATGTCCAAAGAGACCGGCAGGTTGAATGGCAATCGTCAATTACATGTCAATTGCCATCCGGTAATCGCGGCTATTTAAAGGCATGCAATTGTCACTGAATAACAGTCACGTACGCTTGCGCTCCGGATGGCGCAACACCGAATGATTGCGGCCGTATGACAGATAAATCGTCATGCCGATCACGAGCCACACGACGAGACGCAGCCACGTGACGAGCGGCAGGCCGACCATCAGCAGCAGGCAGAACAGGATGCCGAGCACTGGCACGACCGGTACGCCGGGTGCCCGGAATGGACGCGCCGCCTCGGAGTCGCTGCGCCGCAGATAGATCACCGCGCCGCACACGAGCACGAACGCGAACAGCGTGCCGATGCTGACCATCTCGCCGAGTACGCCGATCGGCGTCAGCGCCGAGACGATCGCGACGACCGTGCCGATCAGGATCTGGCTCAGATAAGGTGTGTGCAGACGCAGATGCACCTTCGCGAAAAAGTGCGGCAACAGACCGTCCTGCGACATCGTGAAGAAGATGCGGCTTTGTCCATAGAGCAGCACGAGTATGACGGTGGTCAGCCCCGTCAACGCGCCGATTTTGATCAGTATCGCGAACCACGTGAGCCCGATCGTGTCGACGCCCTTGGCGATCGGATCGGGAACGTTCAGCTCGGTGTACGGAACGAGGCCGGTCAGCACGGCGGCAACGAGGATGTACAGCACCGTGCAAATCACCAGCGAGCCGAGAATGCCGATCGGCATGTCGCGCTGCGGCTGTCGCGCCTCCTGCGCGGCGGTCGACACCGCATCGAAGCCGATGAACGCGAAGAACACCACGGCCGAGCCGCGCAGAATGCCGCTCATGCCGAAACTGCCGAACTGGCCGGTGTTGGCAGGAATGAACGGATGCCAGTGTTCCGGCTTGATGAAAAACACGCCGATCGCGATGAACGCGACCACCACGGTCAGCTTGACCGCGACCATCACGTTGTTCAGGCGCGCCGATTCCTTGGTCCCCAACACGAGCAACGTGGTCAGGATTGCGATGATCACCACCGCCGGCAGGTTGATCACGCCGGTGACCGTCGAGCCATCGGCCAGTTTGACGACGGTGCCGGGGGCGGCGGCGAGGGTAGCTGGGATGTCGATACCGACGTTGCGCAACAGGCTCACGATATAGCCGGACCAGCCGACCGCGACGGTCGCGGCGCCCATCGCGTACTCGAGGATCAGATCCCAGCCGATGATCCACGCAAAGATTTCGCCGAGCGTCGCATACGTGTACGTGTAGCTGCTGCCGCACACGGGCAGCATCGCCGCGAGCTCCGAATAGCACAGGCCGACGAACGCGCACGCGATGCCGCCCAGGATGAACGACAGCGTGATGGCCGGCCCCGCGAACTGCGCGGCGGCGGTCCCCGTCAGCACGAAGATGCCGGCGCCGATGATCGCGCCGATGCCCATCGCGGTGATACTCGTCGCGCCCAGCGTTTTGGACAGATGACGGCCTTCTTCGACGTCGGCGCTGGCGACGATCTCAGCGATGGTTTTGCGTGCCATGTAACCGGTATCGGCCATGATGAGTCGTCCCTTTTCAGTGTTGATTAGGCACGAACCGGTCGGACCGCCATCGGCTCGCGGAGCACGACAAAAACATCCGTCGCCGCGCACGGCAACGGTCACGGCAAGTGCGAAGAAAGCGTCTTACGGAAAAAGTCTGGATTCAGTCTATGCCGGATTAAAAGCAAAGTGAAATCGGCTTGCTTCGACGGGGCGATAGGGCAGTGACGTGGCCGGCGCGCGCAGCAGCGGCGTGCTGTGCGCCGGTGTGCATTTGTGCATTGCGATCCCGCATGCGGACGCCTGCTGTCCGATGCAGTAGAACTTACGATGTGCGCCTGCGATACCGGCAAGGAAAGGTGGCGATTCCAGCCTTGCGAGGCGGACCTCAGCCGATACGCCCGCGCCGCAGCACGCCGCTCAGGCCGAGCGAGTGACCGGGGTCGTAGTAGTGAATCAGGAGCGTGCGCCGCTGCCCGTTCTGTACGTCGAGGTTCGCATGCTGAAGCGCAAAGCCGTTGAATTCGTAGACGCTGCCCGGTTTGACCGGAATGCGCTTGCAGTTGCCCACACGCAGATCATGCAGGGTATGCCAGCTGCGCCAACTGAGCGGCAGGCTATGCAGGAAACCATGCCGCATCTTGCAGATCACGTTGGTCAGCGTCGTGACCGACAGGCGCGGTTTGCAATACATCACGAGATCGCCGTTGTGAACGCCGTCGGGTGCGAGCTGAAGCGGAATCAGCAGCGTCAGCAGGTGCGAGTCGTAGTGGCGGCAGTGGCTCTCCGCCAGCGAAGCCTTGCTCGCGCAACGCAGTACGTGGAACGGCTCGGCCGGTAAGTTTGTCTGCCCGATCCTGGCGGCCATCGCGCGCGCATTCGCGCAGATCGACTGCTCGAGTTCGCGAAAGGCCTGAACGCCACGCAGCATCCCGGCAATCTTCGCGCCGGATTGCGAGCGCGGAGCGGTCGTGTCAAATAAATGGTCGATGAACTGGTTGATTTCGGCGATCGTCTCCTGGGGAATTACGTCGTCAAAAGATTTCAGGGCGACGCTTTGGTCGATTCGGATCCGGTTAATCTCAGTGTGCCCACGCACGTCTGTCAGGGTGTCCATAGCCCAAATTCCATTCGTTTTTTTGCGCTACAACCGTAATGAAAAATATTCCCTACTAGCCGCGCACAATGTGCGGCAGCGTACGTAAAGTCCTCAGGTCATTGATTCCGATCATTAAATCTAAAGTCGGACTTCTCTGGCTGCTTTTCTAAACTCGTTACGAGAATTTGGAAATGGCTCGACTGCGGCGATGCGCGCCGGCGTTCGACGAAATGCGGAAATAATGACTCGATCTCCAAATTCGAATTTGTCAAAGCCATTCTGAAATGTCCGCTGTCCGGCTATTTAGAAATGTCCGATTTCGAGGGTGCAGGCCTTGTGTTTCATGGGTTTCCGATCACGCAGTGTCGAAGGACACGACTGAAACGGGCAGGGCGTGTCAGTCCGGTCAGCGGGTGCCTGCAGACCGCTGGCCAGGTGTTGAAGGCGCCTTCGGCTGTTGCGCGAACTGCAGGATCGTTTCAGCGAGATCGGCCCGCGTGAACTCGCGCTGTTTCTTCGTGCCGGGCAGCGGGTCCTTTGCACGCACCGCCACCCCATGATTCGTGCGGGACGGCGAACCGGAGGCCCGCCGGTCGTCACGCTGCGCCTGCAATGCCTGTGCGACCTGCAGGGCGTGACCAAGCCGCTTGTGCTCGATCACCGCCCCCTGGTCGACCTCCGAGAGCCGGTCATAGGGCATACAGGGCAGGGACCGGCCGTCTGCCCGGATCTCGATGCGCCCGTCCGGATACTCCCAGACCTCGATGTACCGATGGATCAGCTTGCGGTTTGCCGGCGTGTCCGCGAGCAGATAGATTACGCGGTCGTACTGCACCGTCAGCGACTTCGTCACGCGGCGCGGCTCGCGCCAGGTCATGACTGCGTCGAGATCCTCGTCGGCGCGCAGCGGCCGGTGCGCGTCGAACGTGCTCTTCGGCGGTTTCGCAAAGCGTGCGTTATAGCTGGCGATGAAAGAGGGCGCCCACGCATTCGCGGCTTCGACCGTGCTGATCCCACGCAGCCGCAGCTCCTTCACGAGCCGGTCCTGTAGCGTCAGGTGCGCCCGCTCAACCCGGCCCTTGGCGGAACTGCTGGCCGCACACCATGTGTCAATGTTCAGCTCGTACATCGCCCGGCCGAAATGCGTGACGCCCTTGCCTGGCGTCGCCGTGTGGCCCTTGCAATAAAACACGCTCGCCCGGTCGCTGTAGAACGCCACCGGCTTGCCATGCTGCTCCAGATACATGCGTGTTGCCTCGAAGTAGCTGAAGGTCGACTCCGTCTGCGTGAAGTGCAGCGTCATCAGGCGGCTCGTCGCATCGTCGACGTACACCAGCAGCGTGCACGCTGGCGCCCGCTCCTCGAACCAGCGATGGTCGCTACCATCGATCTGCACCAGTTCACCCAGGCACGCACGACGGGCTCGCGGCTGGTAGACCTTCGGCGGACGCTGTTTGCGCGGGATCCACAGACCGGCATCACGCATCCACCGCCGCACCGTTTCCTTTGCCAGTCGGATGCCATGACATTCAGCGAGCTTCTCGCACGCCAGGGTCGGGCCGAAATCCGGGTAGCGCTCACGAACCAGCGCCATGGCCCGCGCCCGCAGATCAACTGGCAGTTCACGGTTGCTGGCCCGGCCGCGCCTGCCCGAGACCAGCCCAGCCGGGCCGCAGGCTTCATAGCGCCGGCACAGCCGGCTGATCTGCCGCTCACCGAGCTGCAGCCGTTCAGCCGCCTGAAAACACCGCAGGCGACCTTCAATGACAGCCGCAATGATCTTGACTCGTTCCAGTTCGCGCATGCTCGCCGTGATCAGGCCACGTCCGTTCATGATTCACCCCTCATCGACGCATCGCGTCAGCGTGCGCCTCAGGGGCAGGAATCGGACATTTCTAATGAGCCAGAATCGGACATTACTAAAAAGCCCTGACAAATTTTTGTTTGATAATTTATATTATGTCAAATGCCGTATTTGTCGAAGACAGCCACCACGGGACACCGACGATGCCCAATCACGATAGCGAGCTGTCCAAAGCGCGAGTCTCCGTCGTACCGCAATCGACGCCCGGATGCTGGACGATTCAGTGATCGTCAACAAAGCTGGCTCGACAATTCAATGTCAACTTTCCGCGCCCTCAATCAGATCCTTCACGAATTACGACCCTCCACTCGGATCGGGTGCTTCCATGCGCGCGATATGCCGCAATTAGACAATTGCTAAATCTTTCTTTGTGCCCTTGAGGAATAAGCTTTCCAGCTAACGCGAATACCGCTATCGCAGCTCAAGCGGATTTTTTATCGTTGTCTATTGGCTTGTGGCTCAGAGACGTTTCGCATTTTCTCCCGCCCGGCGAGCGTCTCCTCGCGCCAGAAGACTGCGCATGCGCTACGTGCATTTCGACGCGGCGCACGGACACAACGCGTTCGCCGCGTTGCCGTTTGCCTCGGTCTTCGATGCATGTTCGAACACCCGTAGACGCTCGGCATCCGCAATCAGTCGTTTCTTGGTCGTCGAGCGTCCCGCCGATCCGAAGCCCATCACCTTTTCGTATTCACCCGGCCTGTCGTGCCTGAAACGATTAAAGAAGTCATCCCCCGGCAGGCCGTTATCAAGGCTCATCAGGCAGCCGTAGTCGAGCGACGCGCAATCGCTCAGCGAGCGCGCCGCGTCCGCCAACGCGCGATAACGGCTTTGCAACGGTTCGTCGCGACCGAAAAGAGCGTGCAGTTCCTGATAAGACACGAGTCTCTTGCGCCTGGCGGCACGCAATAGCATCGCGGCAATATCGCGGGTCCTATCAGTGTTCATGTCATTCTCCTTACCACCTGCTTGCAGTGCCCAATGGCACCGATGAGAGCGCTGCTGTCACCTTTGATCGTTTTATGCGTATCGAGTCAGAAAGTGCCCGGGGGAAAGTATTTCCGGGTATTGAGCGACGCAGTCAAATTAAGCAGATGGTTACCGGAGTCGGGATTCACAGCGATACTCTGCGCGAATGTCCCGTTTTCCTATAGTCCGCCTGGAAAAGCGCCGCGAAACGGTTTTCAATCTTCAGAACCCATTTTTCGCAGATTTCAAGCGAATGCGACCCTGCATCGAAAAATGCATTCGAATTGCATTCGCAAAACAGAAATCCACGCATTCAAACGATTCTGTCTTCCGACCTGCCGCGCCCACTATCAAGCCCCAGACGCCAAGCTCTGTGCGGCTTGGCGGTATTTGGCGGCTATCGGCGCGAGCCCAGCCAGATTGATCTTTTCTTTAAATCAGTTCAATCAGGTTAGCAAACGTGAAATTCAATCGCAAGGAAGATCTTTACGGTTGTAGAAAGAAAAAGATAGTGCGGACGTCTTACTCGACGATTACGTCGTTTTCTATCAGAGGAAAGACGCGATTGATTTTTTATTCTTTTAGACACAGCGGGCGACTTTTCGATTATCTGTAAGTGGGCGTGCCCTCTTCTCTGTCTACACCAGCAACCGATTGCAGTCCGGTCAGCGACCCAACGGCGGAGTTCTTCAATGCATCGACCGAATGACAATTTACCGACCGTCGCACGACGTCTCACGGCGGGCAAGAAACTGCTCGACGGCATCGCTGCGGCCGAGGTCGCGAAACAGATGGGAATGGCAAAGACGACCGTCGAGCGATACCGCAAGCTATTGGAGCAAGGCGGGCTCGACGCGCTCAGAAACATGAGCGTCGGCGGGCGCCATTCCGCACTCGCGGTGGCGGATCTGGACTGGTTGGCCGAGGCGCTGAGGGCCTCGCCGCGCGACTATGGGTTCGACTCCGATGGCTGGAGCAATGCGCGCATGCGCGAGCTGATAAGCCGTCAGTTCGGCATCTCTTACTCGCGGGTCTATGTATGGCAACTGGCCACCAGACTCGGCGTGTCTTACCGGCTCGGCCGAAATGCACACTAAAACGGCGGCCGCACCACGCTAACGCACGCGCGTTCGCATCGGCTCAGGCGCTTTCTCGAACCTTTGGCAAAAACTGCGGCGCGAATTCGACCTGCGACCATTGGAACGGCAACGCGCCGCGGCTGCGCCGGACTTCGTCCACATGGAACCGCACGAGCCGCTGCGCGCCCGCAAATGCCGCGAGTTCGTCGCCGTCCCAGACGATCTCCGCTCGCACCGCCAGATAAAGCAGATCGCCGGTTGCGAAGTCGATGAACAGCAGGCCCGCGCGCGGATCGTGCACGAGGTTGCCTATCGTGTTGAAGAAGCGGTTGCCGCTGTAGTCGGGCGTGGTCAGCGTGTTTGCGTCGTCCACGCGCACGAAGCCCGGTGCGCCGCCGCGATGCGAAACGTCTACACCCTTCCCCACCCCCGCTTCCTCGCTCAGATTCGCACTGGCGATAAAGAACGTGTCCGCGCTCGCGAGCAATTCGCGGTCGGCACTGTCCAGGTGGGTGGAGATCTCGGGCTGCACGCCCGTCGCGGCCGGGTCCCGCTCGATGAAAGACGGCGTACGGCTCTGGATGTACTTCGGGCAATTGCCGAAACTCTGCGTGACTTCGACCTGCAACGCGTCGCCCTGCACGGACCGTACGACGCCATTCACCCGGTTGCGGCGCCGCGTGCGCGGCTCGATGCCCAGCGCGCCGAGCTGCGCCCCTTCGCGCCACGCCGCGGCGAGCGGATCGCCAGCCAATGCGCCGCCTTCGATGCGCAGCGTGCGCGCATCCGGTGACGTGACGAAGCCCGGCGAACTCGCGCGTAGCGTCGCCCACGGCTGACCGCTCGCATCGACGCCGCCGATCACGAGCAACGGCTGCGCGGCAAAGAACTCGCGATGCTGCTCCGGCATGAAACGGCGAATGCCCCGACGCCCCATCGACTCCGCCACGTCGCGCACACCCGCGCGCTGCTGCGCATCCTGCTCGCCGGCATGAAACGGCGACACGTCGGCTCCCCAGTTATTGAGCGGAACGAACTCGGACATGATCTGACTCCCTTGCAAGATCTGAAGCGGCTCTGAACGCGTATCACGCCGCCAGCAAACCCGCCTTCGTCGACGGCATCGCGATGAAACGCGGCAATGCTTCCACGCGACCCAGCCACGCACGAATGTTCGGATACGGCTGCAACGACACGCCGCCTTCGGGTGCGTGAGCGATATACGTGTGCGCGGCGATATCGGCGATCGTGACGTGGGTGCCAGCCACGAACGGCTTGCCGGCAAGCTCCTCGTCGATCACGTCGAACAGCTTGACGGCGATCTGCTTAGCACGCTCGTGGTCGAGCGGCGCGCCGAATACGGTAACGAGCCGCGCCGCGCACGGCCCGTATGCGATCTGGCCTGCCGCGAGCGACAGCCAGCGCTGCACCGCTGCGGCGCCGATTGGATCGTTGGGCAGCCACGACGCGTCGCCATAGCGCTTCGCCAGATAAACGAGAATCGCGTTCGAGTCGAACAGCGTCAGGTCGCCGTCCTGAATCGTCGGCACCTGACCGAACGGGTTCAGCGCGAGGTACGCGGGCTTGCGGTTCTCGCCCGCTTTCATGTCCAACACGATCACCTCGAACGGCAGATCGAGCAGCGACAGAAACAGCTTCACGCGATGACCGTGGCCTGACAGCCGTGTCGTATACAGCTTGATAGGCTGGGCGGGTCGGGTGGCGGACATGGAGGTCTCCGGAGAGGTTGAATGACACGCCCAGCATAGGGCGTAGGCACTACCGCGCGGAAGCCCGATAATCCGGGAAACACAGTCAAGCGAGAATGGACAATCGATCATGGCCGATGTGCGCAACGTGAACCTGAACCGCCTCGCGATCTTCGTCGCGGTCATCGACGCGGGCTCGCTGAGCGCCGCCGCGACGCGGCTCGGACTCGCGAAGACGATGGTCAGCACGCACATGCAGCGGCTCGAGGCTGAGGTCGGCGCGAGCCTGCTGGTGCGCACCACGCGGCGGCTCGGCGTCACCGAGGCGGGCCGCACGTTCTACGAGGCGAGCGTGAAGATACTGCGCGCCACCGAGGACGCGTTGAACGCGCTCGGCGGAGAAACGTCGCCGGTGCGCGGCACGCTGCGCGTCAGTGCGCCGAACGACTACGGCGCGCTCGTCGTCACGCCCGCGCTGGTCGAATTGCGCCGCACCCACGCGCAACTCGACGTCGAGCTGCTGAGCAGTGACCGCTACGTCGATCTGATTGCCGATGGCATCGACGTCGCGATCCGGCTTGGTCGTCTCGCGGATTCGAACTATCGCGCGGTGAAGCTCGGCAGCTTCGTCAAGTGGCTCGTCGCGAGTCCCGAGTTCCTGCACACGTGGGGCGTGCCGAATACGCCGGCCGCTTTGGAGACTCTGCCCTATTGCGCGTTGTCGGTGCTGCCGCATCCGTTGACGCTCGATCTGCGCCACGCCGACGGTAGAACCGCGAGCGTGCGCTGTGAGTCCGCTCTGCGTGTCAACACGGCCGATGCCTGCCGCGCGGCGACGCTCGCGGGCGGCGGCATCGGTCTGCTGACGGATTTTTCGATCGCGGACGACGTCGCGGCGGGACGGCTGATCCGGCTGCTGCCCGAATGGGCAACCGCGCCGGCGAGCATCCAGGCCGTGTTTCCGCCGACGAGTCACCCGCCGGCGAAAGTGCGCGCATTGATCGATACGCTGAAGCGAAGGCTCGCTGCGGACCCCGCGGACTAGCGCGGCAGATCCTCCTGGCGTTCCCATTCCAGCGCAACGGCGGTTAGCTTCTATCCCCGCGATCGCCCGATTTGCTCTACTGCGACGATGCGCGCCGCGCCCCGCGGCCGCGGCTGATCGTCAATGTGGAGAGCTCATGTCCGCCATTTCCCGTCCTGCTCAAAGGGTCCTTACCGTCGCGTGTCCGAGCGCGGCGGGCCAGGTTGCCGCCGTCGCCGGCTTTCTCGAACGGCATCGTTGCTATGTCGACGAACTCACCGTTTTCGACGACGAACTCAGCGAGCGCTTTTTCGTGCGCTGTGTGTTTCACCACGTCGATCGCGACGACGCGTTGCAGATCGCCACGCTCAAGCAGGAATTCGCGCCGATCGCCGAACGCTTCCGGATGACGTGGGCGATCCACGATCTGTCGGTCCGGCCGAAGGTCATGATCATGGTGTCGAAGCTCGAACACTGCCTCGCCGATCTGCTGTTTCGCTGGCGCATGGGCGAGCTGAAAATGGACATCGTCGGCATCGGCTCGAATCATCGCGATCTCGAACCGCTCGCGCGGCAGCACGGCCTGCCGTTCCGTCATCTGCCGATCACCGCCGACACGAAGCCGCAACAGGAAGCGCAACTGCTCGAGCTGTTCGACTCGTCCGGCGCCGAGCTGCTGATTCTCGCGCGCTACATGCAGATCCTGTCCGCCGAAACGAGCCGCGCGCTCGCCGGGCGCGCGATCAATATCCATCATTCGTTCCTGCCGGGGTTCAAGGGGGCGAAACCGTATCATCAGGCCCATGCGCGCGGCGTCAAGGTGATCGGCGCCACCGCCCATTTCGTTACCGACGATCTCGACGAAGGTCCGATCATCGAGCAGGGAGTCGAACCGGTCGATCATTCGTACAGCCCCGAACGGCTGCTGACGTCCGGACGCGACGTCGAATGCATCACGCTCGCGCGCGCGGTGAAGGCGTTCGTGGAGAGGCGCGTGTTCATCAACGGCGAGCGCACCGTCGTGCTGCGGTAAACAGAAAAACGCCGCTGAAAAGCGGCGTTTTCATCAGGCCGAGCCGGCGCTTGCCGACTTACTTCACCCAGCTATCCACGCGGTCCGAATGCGCGCTGATCCACGCGTCGGCCGCCGCAGTCGGCTTTTCACCATTCTGCGTGGCCAGCATCACCGTGTCGATCTCGCCCGGCTTCCATTGGAACTTCTTCAGGAACGCGACCACCGTCGGCGCTTTTTTCTCGAGCTCGGGATTCACCACCGTATCGACGTGCTCCGCTTCACCGAACACCTTCTTCGGATCGTCGAGGAATTTCAGCTTGTACTTCGCGAACATCCAGTGCGGCTTCCAGCCGGTCACGATGATCGGCTTGCTGGCCGCCTCCGAGCGCGCCAGTTCGGCGGTCATCGCGCTGCCGGAACTCGGCATCAGCTGATAGTCGAGCCCATAGGCCTTGATCGCCTCGCTGGTTTTCTGCATCACGCCAGCTCCAGCGTCGATGCCGACGATGCGCGCGCCGAATTCCGCCTTCTTCGCCTGCAGATCGCCGACGCTCTTCACGTCCACGTTGTCCGGCACGATCAGCCCGATCTTCGCGTCGTTGAAGTTCGCCCCGAGGTCGACCACCTTGTCCTTGAAGTTGTTCCAGTACGCGCCGTGCGTGACCGGCAGCCACGCGGACAGCGTCGCGTCGAGATCGCCGCGCGCCACGCCCTGCCACATCACACCGGCCGCCACCGGCACCAGTTGCACCTGATAACCGAGGCGTTTTTGGATCACCTCGGCGGCCACGTTCGACGTCGCAACGCTATCGTCCCAGCCCTCCACGTAACCGATCTTGATGGTCGGCTTCGAATCGGCCGACACGCCCGCACTGACCGCCGCCAGCATCACCCCCAACGCGCTTGCCACCACTATCTTTCCGATCAGTCTCATCGACGTTCTCCCGTTGATACATTTGCCAATTGACGCGTTTGCCATCGAACCGCAGATCGCGCATTTAGAATCGCCAGCCAGAATTGCCAAGTAGTGTTGTTTTGCGACATGCAGTTGTCCGCATGCGACTTCCACGCACATCCGCGCAGTGTTTGCTGTTTCTTGTGGTGTTATCAGTCGTATTACTTGTCGACGACGAGATCGCTCAGCGGCTTGCTACAGCACAGCAGCACCATGCCCTGATCGATCTCGCGCTGACGGATACCGCCTGCGTGCTTCATCGCCACTTCGCCCGACACGAGCTTGACCTTGCAGGTGCCGCACATGCCTTGCGTGCACGACGCCGGCAGCCGCACGCCCGCCTGCTTCGCCGCTTCGAGCACGTGCTGGCCAGCGCCGCACTCGATCTCGCGATGACTGCGCGTAAAGCTCACCTTGTAGCGCGTTTCGGTTTCGACTGGCGCCGGCGCATCGCGCAGCTCGTCGGCGGCATGCGCTTCGGCCAATGGCGCGGCCACCTCGCTGACGGTCTCGAACGAGAAGCTTTCCTCGTGATAGTGCCGGCGATCGAAGCCGCCTTCGTCGAGCAGATTGCGCACCGCCTGCATATAAGGCGCGGGGCCGCAGGTGAAGATTTCGCGCTCCTGAAAATCCGGCGCAATCAGTTTCAGCAGCGGCAGCGTCAGAAAGCCGGTGATGCCGGGCCAATTGGTGCGCGCGCCCACGCGCTCGCAGACGAACGCGGTGCGGAAATGCGCCTGATTTGCGGCGATCAGATCGAGTTCGCGCGCGAAGATGATGTCGTCCGGCGTGCGCGCGCTATGCACGAAGACGATATCGCTGTCCTCGCCGAGTTCATGATGCGTACGGCTCATCGACATCAGCGGCGTGATGCCCGAGCCCGCCGACAAAAACAGGAACTTGCGCGCCGGATGCCGCGCGCAGGTGAATTCGCCGGCAGGCCCCAGCACCCGTACCTGCATGCCCGCATGCAGATGGTCGTGCAGCCAGTTGGACACCGGGCCGCCCGGCACGCGCTTGACGGTGATCGAAATCGTATGCGGTCGCGTGGGCGGCGACGAGATCGTATAGCAGCGATTGATCCGCTCGCCGTCGATCTCCAGCTCCAGCGTGATGAATTGCCCCGGCTCGAACACGAACGCCCGGCCGGATGGCGCGCGGAAGAAGAAGCTCTTCACGTCGTGCGTTTCGCTGCGGACCTGGCAGCACTCCAGCGTGTCGTCGGAATCACTGCTCCAGCGCGCCGGCAGCGCGTCCCAGAAGCGCGGCTGCGTCACACGGCTCAGCGCGCCGGCTGGATTCTGTGAAGTCTGCTCGATGTCCGCTTGAAACATGGCCTGATCGCGCATCATGGTTGTCCCCCCGCTCGTCATTGCGGTGTTGCACTCAGCGCGCGAACGACACGACTTTCTCGTCGTGCGCTGCTCGCGGGTTCGCGTCGTAATCCGCGAGACGGCCGATATACCATTCGCAGAACTTTTCGACGAGTCCTTCGGTGAACGGCGAATACGGACCCGGCTCATACGCGCTGCTCGTCGCGCCGCGCTGCGAATATTCGACGAGCGCGCGATCCTGGTCGTTGGTCGCTCGCCACACGGCGGTCAGATTGTCGACGTCGTAATCGATGCCTTCGCGCGCGTCCTTGTGCACGAGCCATTTGGTGCGCACCAGCGTCTTGCCGGCCGACAGCGGAATCACCGAGAAACTGACGATATGGTCGCTCATGAAGTGATGCCACGAATTCGGCTGGGTCCAGAACGACAGGCCGCCGAGGTCGGCCTCCTTGAAACCGCCGAGCAGTTTCTTCGAGGCGACCTTCGCGTCGAGCGTCTGCGATTCGCCGTCGCGATCGAGCGGCAGACGTTGCGTGCGAAACCCGGTGA
This sequence comes from Paraburkholderia sp. JPY465, assembly GCF_050436725.1. Taxonomy (NCBI): domain Bacteria; kingdom Pseudomonadati; phylum Pseudomonadota; class Betaproteobacteria; order Burkholderiales; family Burkholderiaceae; genus Paraburkholderia; species Paraburkholderia sp. JPY465. The sequence continues at coordinate 57,691 of NZ_JBNDMT010000002.1, read as the reverse complement.
CCAGATCGGCGAGCCGCTCGATTTCCGCCGATGGCAACTGCATCGCCTCCCACTGCGCGGTGCGGCGCGCGACCGTCGCCTCGAACGCGGCCATGCCCTCTTCGTTCGCCGGCGTGCGCTGATAACCGAAACCGTATTCGTACAGCGAGATGGTCAGCTCCGGATGGTTCGCGACGCAGTGATAGCACTCGCGATTGTTCTCCATCGTCAGCTTCCAGTTGCCCTCTTCGATGATGTCGATCGACGCGGCGATCTTGCAGCCGGCCAGATCGTGCGGCAACAGATACGGCTCCATCGCGGCGCGCATCACTGAAAAATCGGCGGGCGGCTGCTCGGCGAGACAGATGAAAATCAGCCCGGCGAGATTTTCGACATGCACCGCCTTCAGGCTATGTTTGCAGCGGTCGAACTGTTCGCCCATGTGCTCGGCGAACATCAGGTCGCCATTGAGGCTATACGTCCAGCTGTGATACGGACAGACGATATTGCCGAGCGAGCCCTTGCCGGTATTGCACAGACGCGCGCCGCGATGGCGGCAGACGTTATGAAACGCGCGCACCTGCATGTCGTCGTCGCGCACGATCAGGATCGAGTCGTTGCCGATCTCGACCGTCACATAGTCGCCCGGCTCGGGCACGTCAGGCTCGACCGCGACCTGAATCCAGTGCTGGCGGAAAATCGCGTCGAGATCGAGCGCGAATATTTCTTCGCTCGTATAGAACGGCGCTTCCAGCGTGTAATTCTGCTTGCGGCGTTCGATCATTGCGCGAACGTCTGCGGAAACTTTCATTGTGTGCTCCGTTGCGTGTCACGTCTGGCGCCGCGCCAGGCCCTCCTGGTCGCATGCTGGCCCGAGCCGGAATTCAGTTCAGTAATCCACCAGTTGATGCTCGCGCAAATACGCGAGGATCACTTGTGCTTTTTCGACGGAACTCCCTTCAATTACGACGCTGCCGCCGCGGCTCTCGGTCGTCGTCGCCGACAGCATGCGGGCATGGCCCGAGCGCTTTTCGGCGGCGGCGAGTCGCACCGGTTTCGAGGCGGGGCCGATCGTCCATGCGGACTGTTCGGGAGTGGTGCCGTGCGGCGCGGCGCCGCCGACCGCGGCGGTGCGCTCGATCCTGCCTTCGCGCAGCCGCGCATACGCGTACGAGGTCGCGGCGTTCGCGAGCGGATGCACGGCGATCAACGCGGGCAGTCGCACTTCGACGCGCCGTCGCAGGCCCTTCGGCATGAACTGCCGGACTTGCGCACAACCGTCGCGCACAGCCAGATCCACGGCGGCGCCGACGAGCGGTACCGCCAGCGCATGCGCGACGCGATACGGCAGCATGCCGCTATCGAAGCCGCCTTCGGCGCGCGTGCCGGTGAGAACCAGTTCGTAGCCACGCAAACGCGCGGCGAGTTGCGGCGCCGGATCGGCGTCGGGTGGCATCTCCAGCACTTCGACCGAACGCGCGCCGAGCGCCAGATATTCGTTCAGTGCGGCGTTCGACGGATCGCCCGCATGCAGCACGTCGAGCGTCGCGCCATGCGTTCTCGCGAGCGACAGCGCCAGCGCCAACGCCGCCGCATCGTTGCGGCTGTAGCGCGCGACGCCGCTAACCGGATGACGTCCGATTGAAACCAATACGGCGATCTTCATGCGAGCACTCCTTCGGCAAGCTTGCCCGGTTGCAGCAGTGCGGCCGACGTCGCACGCGCGCCGCGCGCCGCGGCCGCCGCTTCGTTGAGCGCCGCGATGGTTTCCTGCGCGTCCGCGATCACGGTCAGATTCGCGCGCTTGGCGATCGGCGCGCTCGCGTCGAGGTTCACCGCGATCACATGGCGGCAATCCTTGATGCCCTGAAGATGCTGCACAGCGCCGGAGATACCGAACGCGATATACACGCTCGCCTCGACGGTCTTGCCGGTCGCGCCGATCTGCTTGTCGCGCGTGAACTTGCCGTCGTCGACGGCGACCCGGCTCGCGCCGATCGCCGCGCCGAGGGTCGTCGCGAGCCGCTCGAACGCGGCTACGTCGCTCACGCCATTGCCCGCAGATACGATGAAGTCCGCTTCTTCCAACGCGACCTGCGCTGCGTCGATTTCGTCGATGCCGAGATCGCGTATTGCGCGTTGCACGAGCGGGCGATCCGCTTCCCGGTCGAAGCGCCACGCGACCCGTTCGCCCGCGCCGACGAACGGCAGCTTCGGGTCGACCGCATTCGGCGCGAGCAGCACGACTTCGGGCAGCGCGCGGCTGGCTAGCGCCGTATTCGCGCGGATATAGGTGGACACGTGCGCCGCATCGATCTCGACGACGTGCGTCGCGACGCTCGCATCGGCCACCGACGCATAACGGCGGCCCAGGTCGCCGTCGCCGGTCGCGTTGTCGGGCAGGAAGACATGGGCCGGCGCGTATGCGGCGACGCAGGCCGCCAGCGCATTCAGCTCATCGTCCGGCGCGTACGTGCGGCGATCGAACATCGGCAATTCGATCAGTTTGTCGGCGCCGAGCGCGGCGGCATCGCCGGTAAATTCGCCGAACACCAGCAGCGCGACTTCGGTTTGCAAGTCCGCGATCAGCGCCGCGGCGGCGAGCGTTTGCCGCGCATGTTCATCGAGCGCGCCGCGATCCGCGTGCGCCGCTACCAGCAGCACATGGTGCGGAGTGGCCGTCGTGCGGCGCGGCTTCGGCTGCTCGCGATGCGCGGCATGACGCGCATCAGCTAACGACGCACTGCCGCCGGCAGCCGTCACGCCAATTGCGCCGAGCGTGATGCGCTTGAGTCCGTGTGCCGTCACCGTGAACGGCCGGCGCGGATCGATTCGTTTGAGCGTATTCATCATCGCGTTACTCCAGCGCCGCGGCGACCAGTTCGGCCACGTCCAGCACTTCCGGGCGCGGCCCCACTACCCCTTCGAGCATCGCCGTGCAATTCGGGCAGCCGACCGCGACGATCTCCGCGCCGCTCGCGCGCGCGTCATCGATACGGATATCGGGAATCCGCCGTTTGCCGGGAATATCGGTCAACGGTGCGCCACCGCCGCCACCGCAGCAGCGTCCGCGCATCCCGTGCCGCTCCATCTCGACCACCTTGATGCCGATGCTCTTCAGCACACGGCGCGGCGCTTCCGTCTCACCGTTGTAACGGCCCAGATAGCACGGGTCGTGATACGTGATGTTGCGCTCCGTCACGGCGGCGGCCGCGCGCGGCGACAGCTTGCCGCTCGCGATCAGTTCGTCGATCAGCGCCGTGTGATGCTGCACCTGGTAGAAGCCGCCGAGCGCGCGATACTCGTTGCGCAGGCTATGCAGCACATGCGGATCGGCGGTGACGATGCGCGCGAACGAGTACTGCGAGAGCGTGCCGATCAGCGTACGAGCCAGTTGCTGGAACGTCGCTTCGTCGCCCAGACGCCGCGCTGTGTCGCCGGTATCGGTTTCGACGCCGCCCAGCACCGCGTAATCGACGCCGGCGCGGTTCAGCACCTTGACCAGCGCGCGCAGCGTGCGCTGATAGCGCATGTCGAACGCGCCTTCGCCGGCGATCAGCAGCACGTCCATATGACGGCCAGGCTGCGCGACCTGCACCTGCAGATCGACGGCCCAGTCGTAACGCGCACCGATGTCGTAGCCGTTGCTGCTGCCGGTCTCGCGCAGATTCGCGAGCGTCGCCGGCCCTTTGCCCGGCACGCTGCCCTCGACGAGCGTCTGGTTGCGGCGCATGTCCACGATCGCGTCGACGTGCTCGATCAGCATCGGGCACTCCTGCACGCAGGCGCGGCAGGTCGTGCACGACCACAGCGTGTCGGCTTCGATCAGCGACGAGATCAGCGGCTTGCCCGGCGCGCCCCCATGCTTGCCGACCGGAATGCCGGGCGTCGGGCTGCCCGCGTACTGCGCGTCGGTGCCGCCGACCATGCCGGTCACCAGATCCTGAATCAGCTTCTTCGGGTTCAACGGCTGTCCCGCCGCGAACGCGGGGCACGCCGCTTCGCATTTACCGCATTGCACGCAGGCATCGAAGCTCAGCAACTGGTTCCAGCGGAATTCGACCGGCTTGCCGACCCCGTATTCCTTCGCGTCGAGCAGCGGCATTTTCAATGCCGTGGGCGGCACCGCGTCGGGAGCGTTACGCGCCGCGGCCGCATCGGCAAAGCGCTCCTGACGCGGATGAAACGCGAGGTGGAGCAACCCGGCCAACGCATGCTTCATCGGACCGCCGCGCGCCGCGCCGAACGTCATCGTGAACGCGCCCGCCGCGATCAGCAGCGCGACGATCACAGCAAGAGCACCAGACATCGCCGTCGCGGGCAATGCGATGAACAAGGCGAGACCGAGCGCGAACGAACCCAGCAGCAACGGCAACTGATCCCACGGTCCCCGCGAGAGCCGCGCCGGCACTGCTTTCGCGCCATGCCGGCGGCGCCAGACGAACACCGTGCCGATCAGCATCGCCAGCGCGGCGACGAAGATCAGCTTGTCGAGCCACGGCGAGTAGATCGCGAAGCCGTAGTTGACGAACACGAGCGCCATCGCGAGGATCGCTCCGCCCGCCGTCGCAACGTGCGTGCGGGCGATGTACGGATCGCGCGCAACCACATGATGCAGGTCGACGAAGTAGCGCTTCGGGATCGCGAGCAGATTGGCCCAGCCGTAGGCGCCCGCGACGGTCGCGCGGCCCTCGCGCCAGTAGGCGGCGCGGCGTGCCAGCGCGAACGCGAGACCGGCCACCGACACCCACAGCAGGACGGTGATGACAAACACGGGGCTCATCGTCAGAAATCCTTGCAAAGGCGCAGCGCGTCGTAGATCGCGCCGTGAATGTTGTGCATCGAGATGCAGTCGCCGACCCGGAACAGCAGGAAGCGGCCGTTGCCGAGTTCTTCGTCCAGACACGGCTGCGGTTCGGACGCGAACAGCTTGTGCACGTCGACCTGGCCGCGATTGAGCGATTCAGGCTTCAGCTTCCAGTAAAGCTGGTCGTTCGGCGTACTGCCGTTTTCGATCACCACCTGATCGACCGCGCGTTCTTCCTGCTCCTCGGTGTACTCGTTGCGGATCACGGCGATCTTCTTGCCGTCCTCCTCATACACCTTGTCGAGCCAGTAATTGGGCGTATGGATCACGCCTTGTGCGTACAGCCGGCGATAGAAGATCGGGAACGTGGTGCCGCCGACGTCGTCGGCAACCTTCACGTCGGGCGTGACGATCTCCACGTTCCCGCCACGGCTCGCGATGAAATCAGCGACGCCCGCGCCCGCATGCGTGCTGACGCCGTCGTACACGAGCACGTTTTTGCCCGGCTCGACCTTGCCGGCCAGCACGTCCCACGAACTGACCGCGAGCCCCGCGTCGACACCCCATGCCGCGACCTGCGACGTGAACGCCGAACCGCCGGTGGCGAGCACGACGATGTCGGGCTTCTCGGCCATGATGGTCCGCTCATCGGCGGCGACACCGAGGCGGCGGTCCACGCCGAGGCGCTTCGTCTCCATGTCGAACCAGCGCACGATGCCCGCCATCTGCTCGCGCTGCGGCGCTTTCGCCGCCAGCATGATCTGGCCGCCCACGTGATCGTTCTTCTCGAACAGCACCACGTCGTGACCGCGCGACTTCGCGACGCGCGCCGCTTCGAGCCCCGCCGGTCCCGCGCCGACCACGACGACCTTGCGCTTCGGCCCGCGCGACTTCACGATCACGTGCGGCATCGTCGCTTCGCGTGAGGTCGCGGCGTTTTGCACGCACAGCACGTCGAGCCCGTTGTACTGACGGTCGATGCAGTAGTTCGCGCCGACGCACTGCTTGATTTCGTCCTCGCGGCCATCGCGGATCTTGATGACCATATGCGGATCGGCGATCTGCGCGCGCGTCATGCCGACCAGATCGACCATGCCGCTCGCCAGCAGCCGCTCGGCCTGGCCCGCGTCGCGAATGCTTTGCGCGTGCATCACCGGCACCTTGACGACCTGCTTGATGCCGGCCGCCAGATGCACGAACGGCTCGGGCGGCAGCGCCATCGGCGGCATGCAGTTGGCGAGCGTGTTATGGGTGTCGGCGCCCGAACCGATCACGCCGAGATAGTCGATCAGGCCGCTCTCGCTCATTGCCTGGGCGATTTCCTTCAGCTGTTCGTGATCGAGCCCGTCTTCATGGAATTCGTCGCCGCACATGCGCAGGCCGACGCAGAAGTCGGCGCCCACCGCGGCGCGCACCGCCTGCAACACTTCGACGCCGAAACGCAGCCGGTTTTCGAGCGAGCCGCCCCATTCGTCGGTACGGAAGTTGGTGCGGGGGCTCCAGAACTGATCGATCAGATGCTGGTGCGCGGCCGAGATTTCGATGCCGTCCATGCCCGCATCCTTCACGCGCTTCGCCGCCGCCGCGAAGTCGCCGATGATGCGGCGAATCTCCTCGACCTCGATGATCTTCGCATTGCCGCGATGCACCGGCTCGCGCACACCGGACGGCGACATCAGATGCGGCCAGTGCTCGCCGTGAAACGCCGAACGGCGTCCCATGTGCGTGGCCTGAATCATGATCTTCGCGCCATGCGTGTGCATCGCTTCGGCGAGCCGTGCGAGCGGATCGACGATCTTGTCGGTCGCGAGATTCACCGACTTCCACCAGCCTTGCGGGCTGTCGATCGACACCGGGCTCGACCCGCCGCACACGGCGAGTCCGACGCCGCCCTTGGCCTTTTCCTCGTAGTAGCGGATATAACGGTCGCCGGGCAGACCGCCCGGTTCCGCATAGACCTCCGCGTGCGCGGTACTGACGATGCGATTGCGAAGCGTCAGCTTGTTCAACGTGAGCGGCTTGAAAAGGTTCGGGTAACGCATCGCGGTCGACCTCGGAATGCTCGGATTAGATTGATGCCAGCGGCGACACTTCGAACACGCAGTGTTCGTGTCCTTCCGCCGCACAGCGTGCTTCTTTCGATTGCGACGGCGGACCCTTGCGCGCGCCGTCGGGCACGGTGTCGTTGACCCAGTCCATCGCGCCCGCGAACCAGCCGGCGAACATGTAGCAGAGCTTGCCGGTCTTGCCCGGTTGCGCGAGCACGAACGACGAGTGCCGCAGTTCGATCCGCGCATGCGAGTTCGCCGGATCGGCTTCGATGATCCTGAACAGGCCCCAGCCGCGCTGCGACAGACGGTTCAGGTAGTGCTCGAATACCGCCATGCCGGTGAGGCCGTGCTGTTTCGCTTCCTTCTCGCACCAGAAATAGGCGGACTTGTAGCCGGCCTTGTAGAGAATCTCGGCGTACGTGTCGCGGCCGAGCGCTTCCTCGACGGCGACGTGGTTGTTGGTGAAGAAATGACGCGGCACGTAGAGCATCGGCAGCGCGTCCGTGGTCCAGACGCCGGTGTCCGGATTCACATCGATGGGCAGTTGAGGTTGCATGTGGGGAACTCCGTTTCTATCCGCTGTAAAAAGGCTCACACCTTCCAGACTTCGCCGAACACCCGTACCCAGTTCTCGCCCATGATCTTGCGGATGCGCGTCTCGCTCCAGCCGGCGCGTTCCATCGCGGCGGTCAGGTTCGGAAACTCGCCGATCGTGCGAATGCCTTCCGGATTCACGACCTTGCCGAAGTTCGTCAACTGGCGATAACGGCCCTTGTCGTGCGTGATCCAGTCGAAGAACTCGGTGCTGTAGCCCTGTGTGAAGTCCGTGCCGATTCCTACCTGGTCCTCGCCGATCAGATTCACCACGTAGTCGATCGCCTCGATGTAGTCTTCGACGGTCGCATCGGGGCCGCGCTTCAGGAACGGCGCGAACATCGTCACGCCGACGAAGCCGCCCGCATCGGCGATCTCCTTCAGTTGCTCGTCGGTCTTGTTGCGCGGGTGCTCCTTGAGCCCGGACGGGCAGCAATGCGAATAGCAGACCGGCTTCTTCGACGCCGCGATCGCCTCCGACGAAGTCTTGCCGCCCACATGCGACAGATCGACCATGATGCCGACGCGGTTCATCTCCTGAATCACTTCGCGCCCGTAACCCGACAGACCGCCGTCGCGCTCGTAGCAGCCGGTACCGACGAGGTTCTGCGTGTTGTAGCAAAGCTGCACCACGTTGACGCCGAGATCCTTGAACGCTTCGATATAGCCGAGGTTGTCCTCGAACGCATGCGCGTTCTGGAAGCCGAAGATGATGCCGGTCTTGTTCTCTTTCTTCGCGCGGAAAATGTCGTCGGTGGTGCGCACCAGCGTGAGGATCTCGCTGTACTGGCGGATCTGCTGCTTCATTTCGGCGATGTTGTCGACGGTCTTCTGAAAGCTTTCCCAGACCGACACCGTGCAGTTCACGGCGGTGACGCCGCCTTTGCGCATGTCTTCGAACACCGAGCGCTCGAACTTCGAAATGTTCAGCCCGTCGATGATGATGCTGTTTTCGTGCAATTGACTCATCGTTTGCTCCGCGCGTAATCAGTAAATGGGGAAGCGGTCGCACAGCGCGAAAATCTCGCGGCGCACGCGTTGTTCGGTGGCGGCGTCGCCTTCGGGGGACGCCCGCAGCGCATCGAGCACCTCGACGATCAGACGCCCGACGTCGCGAAACTCGCTGACGCCGAAGCCGCGCGTCGTGCCCGCCGGCGTGCCGAGGCGAATGCCGGACGTGACCGTCGGCTTCTCCGTGTCGAACGGAATGCCGTTCTTGTTGCAGGTGATGCCTGCGCGCTCCAGCGCCTGCTCGACCTGATTGCCCTTGAGCCCCTTCGGCCGCAGATCGACCAGCAGCAGATGGTTGTCGGTGCCGCCCGTCACCAGATCGACGCCGCCCGCTTTCAGCACGTCGCCGAGCGCCCGCGCGTTCGCGAGCACGCTGTCGATGTAGGTTTTGAAGCCCGGCTGCAGCGCCTCGCCGAACGCGACCGCCTTGCCGGCGATCACGTGCATCAGCGGGCCGCCCTGCAAGCCGGGGAACACGGCGGAGTTGATCTTCTTCGCGATCTCTTCGTCGTTGGTCAACACGAAGCCGCCGCGCGGACCGCGCAAGGTCTTGTGGGTGGTCGACGTGACCACGTGCGCATGCGGGACCGGATTGTCATGACGGCCGGCCGCGATCACGCCCGCGATATGCGCCATGTCCACCATCAGCTTCGCACCGACGCCGTCGGCGATCGCGCGCAGCCGTGCGAAGTCGAGCGCGCGCGGATAGGCGGAGAAGCCAGCGATCAGCAGCGTCGGTTTGTGCTGTTGCGCTAGTTCGTCGATCTGCTCGTAGTCGATCAGCATCGTGTCGCGCCGCACGCCGTACTGCACCGCGTTGAACCACTTGCCCGACAACGCGGGCTTCGCGCCGTGCGTCAGATGCCCGCCCGCGTCCAGCGACATGCCGAGCACCGTATCGCCCGGCTTCGTCAGGGCGAGCATCACCGCGCCGTTCGCCTGCGCACCGGAATGCGGCTGCACGTTGGCGAACTTCGCGTCGAAAAGCCGCTTGATACGATCGAGCGCTAGCGTCTCGATCTCGTCGACGTATTCGCAGCCGCCGTAGTAGCGCTTGCCCGGGTACCCTTCCGCGTACTTGTTGGTCAGCACCGAGCCCTGCGCGTCGAGCACCGCGCGCGACACGATGTTTTCCGACGCGATCAGCTCGACTTGCGACTGCTGACGCTCGAGCTCTTTCAGAATGGCGCCGCGCACTGCCGGATCGCGCGCCGGTAGCGAGTCTTCGAAGAAGGGATTCGGGTTCGACATGGAAGGTCCGTAAGAACGTTGACGGGGAGGCCGTTGCGGGTTGCCGGCGGGGTCGCGCCGCCGCTTTGCCTTGGATCTATTCTTGACGGTCGGCCCGCGCGTCGATTTACGAATTCAGACGCGTTCTTTGCCTTTTCCGCCATGCGCGTCCTTTTTCGACAAGTCGGCGCAGTCCGCCCGCGTGGGGCTGCACTACAACGCAGACTTGCTGCGCCGTTCGGGTGCGCCGTATGCCGTCGCGGCGCCGTTCTGGTGCCGCCTGGAAGCGATTTCATCAGTGGATTGCTTAGCCATTCCAGGCTTTGTGCGGAGCATCCAAGGGTTTAGCCTGATGGCATGGTAGTTGCCCTGCTACTCAGAATTGAGATAGTCGCCTTCCCCACGGCGACGCGAAAATTACATCAGGATTCCCCGTTCCCATGTCCACCGATCGCACGGCATCGTTGTCGCATTTCGCATTTATGCCGGTTCCCAACTTCACGATGATCGCGTTCACCAACGCGATCGAAGTGCTACGCATGGCGAACTACCTGACGGGCCAGACGCTTTACCGCTGGTCGATCGTGAGTCCGGCCGGCGGGCCGGTCATGGCGAGCAACGGGCTTTCCGTCGATACCGGTCCGGTCGAATGCGTCGGGCAACCCGATATCGTGTTCGTGGTCGGCGGCATCGACGTGCAGCGCTCCACCACCGCCGAGCATCTGTCCGCGCTGCGCCGTTTCGTGCGCATGGGCTGCGTGCTGGGCAGTCTGTGCACGGGCACCTATGCGCTCGCGCGCGCCGGTCTGCTGGCCGGTTATGCGTGCGCGATTCATTGGGAAAACATGTCGGCGCTGAAGGAGGAGTTTCCCGACACGCGCTTTCTGAAAGAGCTGTTCGTGATCGATCGGGATCGGGTGACCTGCACCGGCGGCGTCGCGCCGCTCGACATGATGCTGAATCTGATTTCGCCGCGCGTCGGTACCGCGCGCGTCACGCAGATCGCCGAGCAGTTCATCGTCGAACACGTGCGCGACACCAGCGCGCAGCAAAAGATGCCGCTGGTCGCGCGGCTCGGCTCGGCCAACAAGTCGCTGTTCGAGGTGATCTCGCTGATGGAGAACAACATCGAGGAGCCGCTGTCGCGCGAGGAGCTCGCGCGGCTCGCCGGCATGTCGCAACGGCAGTTGCAACGGCTGTTCCGCGAGCACCTGGGCATGACGCCGACGCATTACTACCTGACGCTGCGCCTGCGGCGCGCACGCGAGCTGCTGTTGCAGACCGACATGTCGATCATGAACATCACGATGGCGTGCGGCTTCCAGTCGGCTTGCCACTTCTCGAAGAGCTACCGCGATGCGTTCGGCACCGCGCCGACGCGCGAACGCCGCAGCCAGGTGCCCTCGCTGTCCAGTGCGCCCGTGCTGGCGGCTTGATCGATGAAAATACGCGCTGAACGGTGTCTCCGTTCAGCGCATGCATAAAGACGACGCGCTGCGTGGACCAGCAGCCCACCCAGCGCTGTCGCGGCACGCTCGCGGCTAGCGAACCTCAAGCCGCCTTCAAAAGCCCATGCGGGTCGATCACAAACTTCTTCGGCGCCCCGCCGTCGAATTGCCGGTAGCCCTCGGGCGCATCGTCGAGCGATACCACCGTCACGTTGACGATATCGGCGATCGGCAAACGATCCCACAGGATCGCCTGCATCAGATTGCGGTTGTACTTCATGACCGGCGTCTGCCCGGTGTGGAACGAATGCGACTTGGCCCAGCCCAGGCCGAAACGCAAACTGAGGCTGCCCTTTCGTGCGGCGGCATCGGTCGAGCCCGGATCATCGGTCACGTAGAGGCCGGGAATGCCGATCGCGCCGGCCGCGCGGGTGATTTCCATCAGCGAATTGAGCACCGTGGCCGGGGCTTCCTCGTGTGAGCCGCTGCTGCCATGACCGTGCGCTTCGAAGCCGACGCAGTCCACCGCGCAATCCACTTCGGGCTTGCCGAGGATCTGCTCGATCTGTTCGCCGAGCGTCGCGTCCTTCGACAGATTGATGGTCTGGAAGCCCATCTTGCGCGCATGCGCGAGGCGCGCTTCGTTCATGTCGCCGACGATCGTGCACGCTGCGCCCAGCAGGCGCGCGGACGCGGCCGCCGCCATGCCGACCGGTCCCGCGCCCGCGATATAGACAGTCGCGCCGGGCTTCACGCCGGCCATCACCGCGCCGTGATAGCCGGTCGGCAGAATGTCGGACAGGCAGGTCAGGTCGCGGATCTTCGCCATCGCCTGCGCGCGGTCCGGGAATTTCAGCAGGTTGAAGTCCGCGTAAGGCACCAGCACGTATTCGGCCTGGCCGCCTATCCATCCGCCCATGTCGACATAGCCATACGCGCCGCCCGCGCGCGACGGATTCACATTCAGGCACACGCCGGTATGCTGCGCCTTGCAGGTCGGGCAGCGTCCGCAGGCCACGTTGAACGGCACCGACACCAGATCGCCGACGCTCAGCGTTTCGACGTCGCGCCCTACCTCGATCACTTCGCCGGTAATCTCGTGCCCGAGTACCAGGCCGACCTCGGCGGTCGTGCGGCCACGCACCATGTGCTGATCGGAGCCGCAGATATTCGTGCTCACCACCTTCAGGATTACGCCATGGCCGATCGAACGGCCGCGTGGATCGACCATCTTCGGATAGTCGATCGACTGCACTTCGACCTTGCCCTGCCCCAGATACACGACGCCGCGATTGCTGCTCATTGTCTCGTCTCCATGTTCGTGAGCGGCGCGCCCGCACGCTGCATGGCGCGCCGTTTCACCAGCGTAGCGGCCGTCCGCGGCGGCACCTGTGCCGAACCCGACACGCGTTTGGCCACAACCGACAACGCCGGCATCGCTCGCGTTGCGGCCCACAACTTTTTCTTTATCCCCGCGCAACATATCCTCGTTTGCCAGCGTTTCGCAAAAGCCCGATAGTGCTGCCTCAGCCGAATCGCCGATCCGCCGACTCACACTCCCCGACCGAGGACCCGTTTGCAATGAAGACCCGAGCGCTCAAACTGATAACAACCGCGACGTTCGCGCTGTTCACGCTGTGCGCGATCTCACCCGCCGCTCACGCGGCCGAGCCCGCCGCCGCGCAACTCCAAGCCACCGTCGATGCGGCGATCCGGCCGCTGATGGCGAAGTACCATATCGCCGGCATGGCGGTCGGCGTGATCGACGACGGCAAGCCCTACGTGTACAACTACGGCGTCGCATCGACCCAAACCGGCAAGCCGGTCACGCGCGACACGCTGTTCGAACTCGGCTCGGTCAGCAAGACCTTCACGGCGACGCTCGCGTCGTACGCGCAGCTCGACGGCAAGCTGTCGTTGGCGGACGGCACGGAGCGCTATCTGCCGACGCTGCGCGGCCGGCCGTTCGGCAAAGTCAGCCTGCTGAACCTCGGCACGCACACGCCCGGCGGTCTGCCGCTCCAGGTGCCCGACGACATCCATAACGACACGCAATTGCTGCAGTACTTCCACGACTGGCAGCCCGCTCATCCGCCCGGCACGTTCCGCACCTACTCGAATCCCGGCATCGGCACGCTGGGCCTGATCACCGCGAAGACCATGGGGCAGGACTTCACCGCCCTGATGCAGCAACGCGTGTTTCCGGCGCTCGGCATGAAGAGCACTTACATCGACGTCCCCGCCGCGAAAATGCCGGACTACGCGCAGGGCTATGCGAAAGACGGTGCGCCGATCCGCATGACGGGCGGCGTGATTTCCGCCGAAGCGTACGGCGTCAAGTCGACCGCCGCCGACATGCTGCGCTTCGTGCAGGCGAACATGAACCTGATTCCGCTCGACAGCCAGTTCCAGCGTGCGATCACGGATACGCATACCGGCTACTTCCAGGCCGGCGTGCTGACTCAGGATCTGATCTGGGAGCAGTACCCGTATCCGGTCGAATTGCCGACCTTGCTGGCCGGCAATTCGCTGCAGATGGTTCTCAATGGAACGCCGTCGACCGCAATCGAACCGCCGCTGCCGCCGCAGCAAAATGTCTGGATCAACAAGACCGGATCGACCAACGGCTTCGGCGCGTATGTCGCGTTCGTGCCGCAAAAGCGCCTCGGGATCGTGATGCTCGCGAACCGCAATTTTCCGAACGAGGCACGCGTGAGCGCCGCGCATCAAATCCTCTCTGCGCTGGATGGCGGCAAGCACTGAGACGCCGTGTGTCTAACTCCGCAGTCGCGCACGCGCGGCACTGGCGATGCGCGCGAGCGCATCCGCGCTCAGACGGGCCGCGATTTTTTCGACGTACGCGTGATGCCGCGCTTCGAGCGGCGCGCCCAGCTCCCGCGCGAGCAGATAGCGGATCAGCGCAATGCGCCGATGACGCAGCGCGATACTCTGATCGAGCAGCGCGAGCGCGGCGCCGGCATCGCGCTCATCGCACGCAAGCGCCGTAAGACGCGCGGTGGCGACACGTGTCGACGTCATGGCGAAAGATGAGGAAGAAGCGAAGAAAGCGGCGGACGGTGCCTGAACACACACCGCCCGCCGTGTATCAACCACTCAGGACATCAACGGCTCGGCGGCGTCGAGCATGATCCTGACGAAGTAATCGGCGAAGCTGCGGCGCACGACGATGTCGAAACTGTCGGCGCCGGTGGGCAGCAACGTGATCGACGCCTTGAAATAATGGCTCTGCGCGCACTGCCCCACGCCGAATAGTTTCGGATGCAGATCGAGCGGACAGCCGCGCGCGAGCACGTCGCGCGTCCGGGTGCCCTTGATTTCGAGCACGGTATAGCCGCTGCCGACGTCGACCGCCGAGGCGAACACGCCCGCGAACGCCGCGCCGAGCAACGCCAGCAACGGCGCCGTGCGGGTCGCATCATGCGCGGTCTCCGAACGCACGAGCCATTCGTCCGGGCCGAGCCACACCATGTCGTAGCCGTTGCCGCGCGCGACGGTGTTCGCCTTCTCCGGCGGCTTGCAGCCGATCACCTGTTCCACCGCACGGATGAACGCCGCGTCGCGCGTATCGCCGCGCACGTTCACGAGTTCGAGAAACGGCCGCTCGCCGAGCCGGAACGCGGCAGTCGCGCTGGCCTGATGCTGTTTCAGCAGGCCATCCACACCGACGAGCGGCGACTCCTGCCACGCGCCGTTCTGCCGCCCGATCGTACGGTCCACGACCGATACCGTTCCGCCTGTTTCATTCCACATGTTGACGTGCTCCTTCGCTGTCGTAGAACACCGGACTCGCGATTTTCGCCGCGATCTGTTTGCCGCTCGCGAGCGGAATGGTGACGGTCGTGCCGATCTTGTCGAGACCGCCCTTGACGACCGCCATCGCGATCGAGCGCCGCAAAATCGGGCTGTAATAGCTCGACGTGACATGCCCGAGCATCGGCGCGGTCTCGCCCTGGAAAGGACCGGCGACGATCTGCGAGCCCTCGGGGATCACGAACGACGCATCCTCCGATAGCAGCCCGACCAGTTGCTTGCGGCCCGCCTTCGCGGTGTCCGAGCGGGAGAGCGAGCGCTTGCCGAGAAAGTCTTTCGACTTCGCGACGAGCCCGCCCATGCCGAGGTCGTGCGGCGTCATCGAACCGTCGGTATCCTGGCCGACGATGATGTAGCCCTTCTCCGCGCGCAGCACGTGCATCGTCTCGGTGCCGTACGGCGTGATATTGAACTCCTCGCCCGCGGCCATCAACGCTTCCCACACCGCGCGTCCGACGTTGGCCGGCACGTTGACTTCATAAGCGAGTTCGCCGGAGAAGCTGATGCGCATCACACGCGCCGCCGCACCCGCGACCGTGCCTTCGCGATACGTCATGAACGGGAACGCCGCATTCGCGAAGTCGATGTCCTCGCAAACCTTTTGCAGCACCTTGCGGCTCTGCGGTCCGACCACCGCGAACGTCGCCCAGTGATCGGTGACCGATGCGAGCCGCACACGCAGGTCGGGCCATTCGGTTTGCAGCCAGCGTTCGAGCCACGTGAGTACACGCGCCGCGCCGCCGGTGGTGGTCGTCATCATGTAGTGCTGATCGGCGAGACGCACGGTCACGCCGTCGTCGAAGATCATGCCGTTTTCGTCGAGCATCAGGCCGTAGCGGCACTTGCCGACTTCGAGTTTGGTCCACGGGTTCGTGTACACCCAGTTCAGCAGCTTTGCGGAGTCCGGGCCCTGAATGTCGATCTTGCCGAGCGTCGACGCATCGAGAATGCCGACGCTCGTGCGCACCGCGAGCGACTCGCGCGCAACCGCCGCGTGCAGGTCCTCGCCTTTCTTCGGGTAGAACCACGGCCGCTTCCAGTTGCCGACGTCCTCGAACGCCGCGCCATGTTCGACGTGCCATTCATGGATCGCGGTCTTGCGCACCGGATCGAGCAATTCGCCCAGTTCGCGGCCGGCAAACGTGCCGAACGTGACTGGCGTGTAGTTCGGCCGGAATGTCGTGGTGCCGGTCTCGGGAATGGTCTTGCCGAGCGCCTGCGCGAGAATCGCCATGCCGTTGATGTTGCCGAGCTTGCCCTGGTCGGTGCCGAAGCCCATCGCGGTGTAGCGCTTCACGTGTTCGACCGATTCGAAGCCTTCACGCGCGGCGAGGAAGATATCGGCGGCCGAGACGTCGTTCTGGAAATCGACGAACTGCTTGGGTCCGCGCGTGGCCAGTTCGCGTCCGCCGACGAGCCACAGCGGCTCCAGCTTCGTTTCGCTCAGCTCGGCGACCTGCACCGGCTTGGGCCGCGCGACGATGTGCCCGGCCGCGCGCGCCGCTTCGACGCCGGCATCGACCGCGAAACGGATGCCCTGGCCGAGCGTGAAGTCGCCCGCGCAGGCGCCGACGCTGGTCTCCGGCTGGACCGCCTTGCCCGGCACGAAGCAGGCCTTGTCGTCATGCCAGTGGGCCTTGCCGCCCGACTGCGCGAACAGATGCAGCACCGGGCTCCAGCCGCCCGACGTCGCGAGCAGATCGCATGGCAGTTGGCCCTGTTGAGCGGTGATCTGACCTTTCGCATACGACGCGATCGACACCGACGCGACGCGCAGCTTGCCGTGCGCCGCCGTGACGACCGTGCCGTTCAGCACCTTGATGCCGTGGCGGCGCGCGAGCGCGGGCAGCGTGCCCTTCGATTCACCGGCGCGCGGATCGATGACGCTCACCTGCGCGCCGGCCGCTTTCAGATCGAGCGCGCATTGATAGCCGTCGTCGTTGTTGGTGAACACGACCGCGTTGCGACCCGGCAGCACCGCATAGCGATGCAGATAGGTCGACACCGCCGACGCGAGCATCACGCCAGGCAGATCGTTGTTGCCGAACACGATCGGCCGTTCATGCGCGCCGGTCGCCAGAATCACGCGTTTCGCGCGGATATTCCACAGCAGTTCGCGCGTGCCCTTGCGTTGCGACACGGGCAGATGATCGGTCAGTCGCTGCGTGACCGTAACGAGATTGTGGTCCTGATAGCCGAACGCGGTGCTGCGGCTCAGGATCTTCACGTCGGGCAATTGCCGCAATTCGTCTTCGATCTTCTGCACCCACTGCAGCGCGGGCTTGCCGTCGATCTCCGCGCCACACGACAGCAGCGAGCCGCCGAGTTCGGGCTGATCGTCGACGAGCGTCACCCGCGCGCCGGACAACGCCGCCGCGTGCGCGGCCGCGAGCCCGGTCGGGCCGCCGCCGACCACCAGCACGTCGCAATGCGCGAAGCACTTGTCGTAGCGGTCCGCGTCGCGCTGTTTCGGCGCGGTGCCGAGGCCGGCCGCGTCGCGGATCGCTTCCTCGTACTTCGGCCAGAGTTTGCGCGGCCACATGAAGGTCTTGTAGTAGAAGCCCGCCGGAATGAAGCGCGCGATCTTCTGGTTGATCGCCATGCGGTCCTTCTCGATGCTCGGCTTCGCGTTCACGCTGCTCGCGACGAGGCCCTGGTACAACTCGACCTCGGTGGCGCGCGCGTTCGGCACCGTGTAGGCGCCGGTCTCCAGTTGCACGACCGCGTTCGGCTCCTCGACGCCCGCGGTCACGATGCCGCGCGGCCGATGATATTTCCAGCTGCGCGCGACGAAGTGCATGCCGTTGGCGAGCAATGCGGACGCGAGCGTATCGCCCTGATAGCCCTGGTATTCGACGCCGTTGAACGTGAAGCTGAGCGCGATCGCGCGGTTGATGCGGCCGCCGGTTGGGAGTCGGTCTTTCTGGCTCATGATGCTTTGCCCTCTTGTGCCTTCGCCTTTACCTGTGCGTTGGCTGCCTGTGGATCGCTAGCGTCCAGCGCCAGCAACGGACGCTCGAACGTCTGATAGCCCTGGAACGCATAACTGACGGTGTCGCGCTGCGCCTTGAACCAGCGGCGGCAACCCTGCGTATGGAACCATTGCTCGCGATGCACGCCGCGCGGGTTCTTGCGCATGAACAGGTAGTCGCCCCATTCCTTGTCGGTCAGCGATTCGGTGTCGAGCGGGCGGGCGATGTCCGCCTCGCCGCCGCAGGAGAATTCGGTTTCGGCGCGGGGACCGCACCACGGGCATTCGATCAGCAACATCTGTGTCTCCTCGTCGACTAGTGGGCTACGGCAGCAGCGCCGTGCTCATCGATCAGATGACCGGTATAGAACCGGTCCAGCGAAAACGGCGCGTTCAACGGATGCGGTTCGTCCTTCGCGATCGTGTGCGCAAAGACCCATCCCGAACCGGGCGTCGCCTTGAAGCCGCCCGTCCCCCAGCCGCAGTTGAAATACAGCCCCTTCACATCGGTCTTGCTGATGATTGGGCACGCGTCCGGCGACACATCGACGATGCCGCCCCACTGCCGGTTCATCCGCACGCGAGAAAACACCGGGAACATTTCGACGATCGCCTCGAGCGTGCCCTCGATGATGTGGAAGCTGCCGCGCTGCCCAAACCCGGTGTACTGATCGACGCCCGCGCCGATCACGAGATCGCCCTTGTCGGACTGGCTGATGTACGCATGCACCGCGTTCGACATCACGACCGTGTTGACCACCGGCTTGATCGGCTCCGACACCAGCGCCTGCAACGGATGGCTTTCGAGCGGCAGGCGCACGCCGGCCATATCGGCGAGCGTCGAAGTGTTGCCGGCCGTGACCACCGCGACCTTCTTCGCCTTGATGAAGCCCTTGGTCGTATCGACGCCCGTCACCTGGCTGCCGTTGCGGCGAATGCCGACCACCTGGCAGTTCTGCACGATATCGACGCCGGCCTGATCCGCGCCGCGCGCGAAGCCCCAGGCCACCGCATCGTGCCGGGCCACGCCGCCGCGCCGCTGGATCGAGGCGCCGAGCACCGGGTAGCGGCTGTTCAGATTGATGGTCGGCTCGAGTTCCTTGATCTGCGCGGGCGTGAGAAATTCGGCGTCGACGCCGTTCAACCGGTTCGCGTTGACGCGGCGTTCGGTGTCGCGCACGTCCTGCAGCGTATGCGCGAGATTCATCACGCCGCGCTGGCTGAACATCACGTTGTAGTTCAGATCCTGCGAGAGCCCTTCCCACAGCTTCATCGCCTTCTCGTAGAGCCCGGCGGATTCGTCCCACAGGTAGTTCGAGCGGACGATCGTCGTATTGCGCGCGGTATTGCCGCCGCCGATCCAGCCCTTCTCGAGCACCGCGACGTTGCGCACGCCGTGTTCCTTCGCGAGGTAGTACGCGGTCGCGAGACCATGCCCGCCACCGCCGACGATCACGACGTCGTACTCACGTTTAGGCTCGGGGCTGCGCCATTGCCGCTCCCAGTTTTCGTGATACGACATCCCGTTGCGCAGCAGGCTGAATATCGAATAGCGGCTCATCGTGGGTCCTTTGCGGTTTTGCAGATACGGTGTAGCGGTAGCGGTTCAACACTCGATGACGTTCACGGCCAGCCCGCCGCGCGACGTCTCCTTGTATTTCGTCTTCATGTCGGCGCCGGTTTCGCGCATCGTGCGGATCACGCTGTCGAGCGACACCACGTGCTTGCCGTCGCCCTTCATCGCGATGCGCGCCGCGTTGATCGCCTTGATCGCGCCCATCGCGTTGCGCTCGATGCACGGAATCTGCACGAGCCCGCCGACCGGGTCGCACGTCATGCCGAGGTTGTGTTCCATGCCGATTTCGGCGGCGTTCTCGACCTGTGCGGGCGTGCCGCCCATCACGGCCGCGAGGGCCGCGGCGGCCATCGAGCAGGCCACGCCCACTTCGCCCTGGCAGCCCACTTCGGCGCCGGAGATCGACGCGGTTTCCTTGTAGATGATGCCGATCGCCGCGGCGGTCAGCAGGAACTCGACGATGCCGGCGTCGTTCGCCGCATGCATGAACTTCACGTAGTAGTGCAGCACCGCCGGGATCACGCCGGCCGCGCCATTGGTCGGCGCCGTGACGACCCGGCCGCCCGCGGCGTTTTCCTCGTTGACGGCCATCGCGTACAGGTTGACCCAATCGAGCATCGACAGCGGGTCGCGCAGCGATTCCTCCGAGCGTGCGCGCAAGCGCTCGCACAGTTCGGCCGCGCGACGCTTCACGTGCATCGGGCCGGGCAGTTCGCCGCGCACCTTGCAGCCGCGTTCGACACACGCGGCCATCGTTCGCCAGATCGCCAGCAGGCCTTCGCGCACTTCCTGTTCGGGCCGGGTCGCGCATTCGTTGCGCAACGTTACTTCGGCGATCGACAGGCCGCTTTCGCGGCACACGCGCATCAGATCGTCGCCGGTGCGAAACGGATACAGCACCTCCGCAGTCGCGCGACGTCCGTTCACGCGATCGCCGTCGCGATTGACGACGAAGCCGCCGCCGATCGAGAAATACTCTTTCTCGACCAGCAACTGGCCGTTCTCGTCGAAGGCCTGGAAACGCATGCCGTTCGGATGCACGACGCCCGAGCCCGGTGCGCCCGGCATCAGCTTGCGGTAGAAGCCGACATGCTCGCGCTCGTCGAACGCGACCGGATGCTTGCCGAGCAGCACGAGCTGCTTGGTTTCGCGGATCGCCCGCAGCCTCGGCTCGATCAGGTCGGGATCGATCTGGTCGGGCAGATTGCCTTCGAGGCCGAGCAGCACCGCCTTATCGGTGCCGTGGCCCTTGCCGGTCGCGCCGAGCGAGCCGAACAGCTCGGCTCTGACGCGCCGCACGAAGCCGAGCAGATTCGCGTCCTCGACATGCGATGCGAAGCGGCATGCGGCGATCATCGGCCCGACCGTGTGTGAGCTCGATGGACCGATGCCGATCTTGAACAGATCGAAGACGCTGACGTTCATGGCTTGCCTTGTGCGTTGTGTCCTGCGAGTTGCGATCGCCGGAAGCGCTGTGACTCGACTGATGCGCCCGGATGGAAAGTGCGTCTATTGCACCGCACGGCAGGCCCGATCGATAGAATAAAAACGGCATCGCAATGGGATGGCGTCGTCAAACGACCCGTCAGGCGGGCCTTCCGGCGGATTTGCGATGACTTGCGACGCATTAGCGAAAGGCGGCCCGATGGCGGCAGGCAATGCTGAAGGTCCGTGGTGCTATGCTTGCCTATACCCTTTTCGGTCAACGTTCGTCCCTCTTTCACAGTTCATTTCACCGACCGCCGCGCGCATGAATTCCGCTGAAACGCTTGCCCCTTCCTCACTCGACACAGCCACGAAGCAGCGCATCCGCTTCGGCATCATCCTGCTGCCCAACTTCACGCTGACCGCGTTCTCGGGTTTCGTCGATCTGCTGCGCCTGTCCGCCGACGAAGGCGACTTCAGCAAGCCGGTGCGCTGTTCGTGGAGCGTGATCGGGGAAACCCTTGCTCCGGTGCGCGCGAGTTGTGGCATCCAGATCACGCCGTGGGAAACCTTCGAGACCGCGGAAAAGTTCGATTACGTGGTGGTGGTCGGCGGACTGCTGCACTCGGGGCCGGCCGCCAGCGAGGCGACGCTCGCGTTCATCCGCCGCGCCGCCGCGCGCGACGCGACGCTGGTCGGCATGTGCACCGGCGTGTTCTCGCTGATGCGCGCGGGCGTGCTCGACGGCCATCGGATCTGCGTGAGCTGGTTTCACTACTGGGATTTCATCGAGCGCTTTCCGTCGGTCGACGAACAGATGCTGGTCGCCGACCGCCTCTTCGTGATCGACCGGCGGCGCATCACGTGTTCGGGCGGGCGCGCGTCGATCGACGTCGCCGCCGCGATCCTGCTGCGCCACTTCGAAACGGCGACGGTGCAGAAGGCGCTGCGCATCCTGCTCGTCGACGATCTGCAGAAAGGCAACGCGCCGCAGCCGCATCCGCCCGGTCTTGCGCCGGCCTCGCATCCGAAGGTCAAGCGCGCGATCCTGCTGATGGAGCAGCACGTGGGCCGCGCGCTGTCGCTCGACGAACTGGCGGGCAAGCTCGATCTGTCGCCGCGTCAATTGGAACGGCTGTTCAAGGCGCAGACCGGCAAGGCGCCGCAGGCCTACGCGAAGCAGGTGCGGCTGCGCACCGCCGCGTGGCTGCTGACGAGTTCGGACAAGACCGTCGCCGATATCGCGTCGAGCTGCGGCTTTTCGGACGCGTCGCACCTGGGGCGGGAATTTCGCAAACAGTTCGGCGTGCCGCCGATGATGTATCGCGAGCAGCGCGGCACGGCGCAACAAGTCGACGACGGCTCGTGCTACGACGAAACGTTTCCTGGGCGCGCGCAGGCGATCTGAATTGACGCGGCCTGCGCTACTCCGGCATGCGCCGCTCGACGCTCGGCGCATGCCCGAACTGCGCGCGATACGCCTTGCTGAAATGACACGGCGAATGAAAACCGCACACCGTGGTCACACGTGCGATGGATGCATCGGTATTGCGCAGCAGATCGCGCGCGCGGCGCAGCCGCAGGCTCAGGTAGTAATGCGTCGGCGACACGTTCAGGAACAGCTTGAACATCCTCTGCAAATGACGCTGCGACAGGTTCACGAGCCGCGCGAGTTCATCGAGCGATAGCGGCTCCTCGATGTTCGCTTCCATCAGCCGCACCACTTCGATCAGTTCGGCGCGCGACAGGCCGACCCGCGCATCGACCGGAATATGCTGGCAATCGGTCGAACCGCGAATCCGCTCGACGATGAACTGCTCGGACACCTGCGCGGCCACCGCGGGCCCGAGCCGCATGCCCACCAGATGCAGCATCAGATCGAGCGGCGCGGTGCCGCCGGTGCAGGTGAGCCGATCGCGGTCGATCACGAACAGCTCGTCGTCGAAATGCACGTGCGGATAGCGCTGGTGCAACGGCGACATGTCCTCCCAATGCACGGTCGCCCGATAGCCGTCGAGCAGCCCGGCCGCGAGCAGCGCATACGGGCCCGTGCAGATGCCGCCGAGCGGCACGCCGCGCGCGCCCGCGTCGCGCAGCAGCGCGATCACCTCGTCGTTCACATACTCGCGCACGTGCCAGCCGGCGCACACGAACAGCAGGTCCGGCATGCCGGACTCGGCGAGCGTGGTGGTCGGCTTCACCGTGATGCCGTTGCTCGCGCGCGCCGGCTCGCCATCCGGTGTGACTACCGACCACCGGTAGTGCTGTGCGCGGCCCACGTAGTTCGCCATGCGCAGCACCTCGACCGCACTGGTGAACGCGATCATCGAGAAGTTCGGCAGCGTCAGGAAGCCGACGTGCGCGACGGCGGACAGCCGCGCATCGGCTTCTTCGGTGGTGGCGATTGCGTCGCGCTTCATGGACGTATCGGATCAGACCATCAGCCGTGTTGCGCCGCCGGTTCCCGGCGCACTTTCATCGCCTGGCGCAGCCCGGCGAACAACGGTGCGCGTGCCTTGCCCGGCGCCCGGCCGAAGCTCTCGGTGATGCGGTCCAGAATGATCGCCAGCATCACGACCGACATGCCGCTTTCGAAGCCGAGCCCGATATCGAGCCGCTGGATGCTCGCGAGTACGTCGTTGCCGAGGCCGCCCGCGCCGACCATCGACGCGATGATCACCATCGACAGCGCCATCATGATGGTCTGGTTCACACCCGTCATGATCGACGGCAGCGCGTTCGGAAACTGCACCTTGTAGAGCAGTTGCCACGGCGTGCAGCCGAACGCCTGCCCCGCTTCGACGATCTCGTGATTCACGTGCTTGATGCCGAGCGCGGTCAGACGCACCGCGGGCGGCATCGCGAAGATCACCGTCGACAGGATGCCGGGCACGCGGCCGAGGCCGAACAGCATCGCGGCCGGAATCAGGTAGACGAACGCGGGCATCGTCTGCATCAGATCGAGCACCGGGCGCACGATCATTTCGACGGTGCGGCTCTTCGCCATCCAGATACCGAGCGGCACGCCGAGCACGAGACTGATCACCGTCGACGACAGCGTGAGGCCGAGCGTGATCACCATCTGGTCCCAGAAGCCGGTGCCGTAGATCAACAGCAGCGCGGCCAGCGTGAACACCGCGAAGCGCCAGCCGACGCGCCACAAGCCGATGCCGACGAAGAACGCCATCAGCGCCCACATCGGCACGGCCTGCAAGCTGTGCTCGACCGCCGCGGCGAAGCTCTCGATGACCTTGCCAATCGTGTCGAAGGTCTTCGCATCATGATCGAGCAGGTAGTGAACGCCGTGATCGACCCAGGCGCCAAGCGGAATGATTTCAGACATGGGAACCTCGATGATGCGTGAGAACGCTCAGCACGTTCGTCTTGTTGACCGAGCCGCAGTAGGAACCGTCCGCTTCGACGACCGGCAGCGGCGCGCGGCTCGCCACCACGCGCTCGACCACGTCGTTGAGCGGCGTGCTGCGATGGATGCATTCGATCTGGTTGAGCTGCGGCGACACGCTGCCCGTCGCGTCGCGGCACACGAAGCCGCGTATCCTGCGCTCGCTGTCGAGCACGAACGCGTAGTCGGCGCTGCCGTTCAGCGTCGCGGCGACG
This sequence comes from Paraburkholderia sp. JPY465, assembly GCF_050436725.1. NCBI lineage: Bacteria > Pseudomonadati > Pseudomonadota > Betaproteobacteria > Burkholderiales > Burkholderiaceae > Paraburkholderia > Paraburkholderia sp. JPY465. Next base: position 33,150 of record NZ_JBNDMT010000002.1, on the reverse strand, counting down.
CTCGACGCGTCGATCTGCGGCGCGTGCATCAGCGGCACGTCGTCGGTCTGCATCAGATCGCCGGCCGTCAGATAGCGGCTCGTGTCGATGCCTTCGAAGAACGCGCGCACGTAGTCGTCGGCCGGATTCTTGATGATTTCCTGCGGCGTGCCGATCTGCACGACGCGGCCGCCTTCCATGATCGCGATGCGCGTGCCGATGCGCATTGCCTCCTCCAGATCGTGCGATACGAACAGGATCGTGCGCTGCTGCTCGCGCTGCAGATCGAGCAGCACGTTCTGCATTTCCTTGCGCTTGAGCGGATCGAGCGCGGAGAACGCCTCGTCCATGATCATCAGCGACGGGTTGACCGTGAGCGCGCGCGCGAGCCCGACGCGCTGCTGCATGCCGCCCGACAGCTCGGCGGGCAGCTTCTGCGCGAACGGCGCGAGGCCGACCTGTTCGAGCACCGTCAGCGCCCGCGCCTCCCGCTCCTTGCGGCCGACGCCCGCGACCTCGAGGCCGAACGCCGCGTTGGACAGCACGGTGCGCTGCGGCATCAGCGCGAAGGACTGGAACACCATGCTCATGTCCTTGCGGCGTAGCGCCGTCAGCTCCGCGCGCGGCACGCTCGCGACATCGCGGCCGTCGATCAGCACCTTGCCGGCGCTGGGCTCGACGAGCCGATTGATCAGGCGAATCAGCGTCGACTTGCCGGAGCCGGACAGTCCCATCAGCACGAAGATCTCGCCCTCGCGAACCTCGAACGACGCGTTGTGCACGCCGACGATCTGACCGGTGCGGGCAAACACCTCCTCTTTGGTGGCGCCGCTGGCCAGCATTGCGAGCGCCTGTTTAGGGTTGGTGCCGAACACCTTGCACAGCCCTTCGACCACGACCTTGGGGGAATTCATCGAATGCTCTCCTCGCTTGCGGACGTCGCCCGCGCTGTGCCTACATAGTTGCCAGAAAAAAGTGCGGTTAGCCGACTAATTCCGACAAGCACATGAGGAAATGCGACACCCGGCCGCGCCGTGAGCGCTCGACTCGGCGGCGAAAGCCTTGTGGGAGAAGGGATTGGCGCGGGTTGGCCCGCGCGCGGAGGATGTCGCGACAGAGCAAAAGCTGCTCCCGGACGGCGGCAGGGGCGAGACGGTGCGTGGGAGCTGAACCGCTCAGGAAATCGACACACCCAGCAAACGTCCGACGCCGAACGTAAATCCCGCCGCGATCAGCCCGATGATGATCTGGCGCAGCGCCGAAAACCCCGCGCTGCGGCCGTTGAACAGCGACGTGAACACGCCGATCGACGCCAGCGCCAGCATGCTCAGCACGACGCACTGCACGATCGCGCTGACGCCGTGCGACCACAGAAAAGGCATCACCGGAAAAATCGCGCCCAGCGAGAACAGACAGAACGACACGCCCGCCGCCGACCACGGATTGCCGCCCAGTTCCGCCGGGTCGAGACCGAGTTCCTCGCGTGTGAGGGTGTCGAGCGCCTTGTCCTTGTCGCGCATCATCTGCGCGGCGACGCGTTTCGCCTCGTTCGCGTCGAGTCCTTTCGCGCGGTAGATGAGCGCAAGCTCGTGCTCCTCCGCTTCGGGCTGTTCCTCGATCTCCTCGGCTTCCTTGGCGATCTGCGTGCTCGCGAGTTCGCGGGCATTGGTGACCGACAGCCATTCGCCGAGCGCCATCGAACAGGCACCGGCGATCAGCCCGGCGAGGCCGGTCAACAGGATCGCCTTGTTGCCGGTGCCCGCGCCGGCGACGCCCATGATCAGGCAGAAGTTCGACACGAGGCCATCGTTCGCGCCGAGGACGGCCGCGCGCAGATCGTTGCCCGATGCGGCGCCCTTGTGCCACGACTCGGCCGCGGCGATGCGCGCGCCGGGCGACAGGTCGGTATTGCTGGTGCTCGCGAGCGTCTGCACGACCGCCGCGTGGTGATGCTCGTCGGCGGACATGTGGCCTGCGTCGCGTTGGCCTCGATATTTGTTGCGGTCCGCGTATTCGGCGGCGGCCAGAGTAGGCAGCACGAAGTCCGCGCCGCATACGCGCACGAGCCCCTTCATCAAACGCGTCTTGATCGCATGACCGCGGCCTTTCGGTTCGATGCCGTTGGCTCGGAGCTTGTCGGCCCACACTTGCGCGTGACTGTGTTCCGATTGCGCGAGATCCTGATAGACCTGCTTGCGGGTCTCGTCTTTCTCGACGCGCGCGAGCGTCTCGTACAGGGCGGCGCTGTGCAGTTCGTCGGCGAGATTCGCCTTGTAGCGTTTCACTTCATGCTTCGTTGCCATGATCACGTTCCCCGCGGATCGCGTTGCTGACGGCAAAGCCTGACCGAAGCCGCCCGGCGTCTCATCGGCGCTGATTACCGCGCCGGGCGTGGGCTTGTCCGCTTGTCCGTTACTGGCTTGCCGGCGCACCGACGCCGGCCTTCTTCTGCGCCGCCTGCAGCTTGTCCGGATAGTTCGGATCGTTCTGCGCCGGCTGGTAGCCCGCGTCTTCGAGTTTCTTCAGTTCGGCGTTCTTTTTCGCGCGAGCCTGTTTGCGCTCTGCCTTGCGCTCGGCCTTCGTTGGCTTGGGAGTGGTGGTCGTCGCGCCTTGCTGGGCCGCGGCATCCGTCGAGCCCTGTGCGACCGCGAGCGGAATGGTGCCGGCCACCAGTGCGACAGCCGAAACCCCAAGCATGATTCGTTTAATGGCGAAGCTCTTCATAACTGATATCTCCCAAAAAAATTGGCAATAACGTGCGAGTCCGTCTGCGAATCGTGAAGCACCAAAGCGGGTCGCGCAGCCTTGGCGCGAACCCGTCACGGAAGCTTACAGGCAAATGGCGGGATGCGCGCTGTAACGGTCGTCGGGTGCGTTCGTCGGTTCGTCGACGGATATCCGTGGGCGAAATTCCTTTGCCGTGAAACGGCCGCCTGGTGCCGATGATGCGAGCCGTGGGAGTGGTCGAGATGTTCCGGGATGCCGCACCAGAGTCCGCTCAGCAGGCCACCTGGCCCTGGTATCGGGGCAGCGGCGTGCCCTTGCGGCCTCACTTTCAGATTTCTCCGCATTTTGCCGCGGACTGACTCGCGAACAATAGTGGCGCGGACCGGAAACGTCACGGCCATGCTCAATTCCCAATGGTCGAATTCGAACGTTTGAGGCGATCCGGTTCCATTCACTTATGCTTAAGAGCCGTAAGCACCCATGAACCACGACGACAAATACTCTTACTACAAGATCGACAAGCTGTTTTGGCGTTGGAAGAAGCAAGACGGGGCTCGGATCGTGCATGAGGTCTCGCTTTCGACGGACAAGGCACCGCCGCCGTTTCCGGCCTCGCCAGTCGCGAAATCGAATGCCGTGCCTCGCCCAGCCAAGTCTCCCAAACCTGATCCAACCGTAAAAATGATCAACGATCTTCTCAAGGTCGCCGATTCGGTTTCCCGTTTCAGAACATGGTTGAACACACCTGTGCCGTCCAAACCGTCCGAAGCGACGAAGATCGTCGCCCCGAAAAAGACGGTACCGCCATTCGATATCCAGGAGATTCCGAACGCTCTGCGCAAAGAAATGATGCCTATCGGAGCGAAGTTGATGGAACGATGGTTTGCCGGCCGATTGAACTACTCCGCAGTACCCAGCGACGAGCTCAAAGAAATCAATCAGGAGGGCAAGCCATACCCACCTGACATGTACGATACAACCACGATAAAGATGGACTGGGTACTGAAGTTCGCTCGCGCCAAACGGAAATACGACTTCCTGGTCAACGATGCAATACGCTCACCAGCGGCACTTCAAGTGCTTCACAAGAAGCTCCGTTTCTACAGGCATAGTAGTGAGCTATCTACGCACCATATCTGTCGGGATGATCCCCAGCATCTGCATCAGTTTTTTCAATTTCAACACGTCGAAGTTGACGGTACGTTTGCGGAAAAAATCAAACTGAAGCTAATGGCGGATACTACGCGATCAGGTGTCCCCGACGATTTGACCGCCGCGCTTGGATCGTTCGTAATCTATGCCGCTATAGGTCATGTTCGACTGTCAAGGGAGCCGTTTGGCACGCGAAGGACGACTGCCGAAGTAACTGGCGCATGGGTGTACATAAAAGACAACTTCACGTTTACCGATGAGCCCGGGGAGCGGTCCCAATATCTGGGGCATTGGAGCAGCAACGGTGTTATCGTGATGCCACTTGATGGCGTGGCGGCCACGTCTCGTTATATTCCCTACGTGGAGTCGCCGGTGACGCTTGGCGATCCAGTTATCAAAGGACAGGTTTACTACCCAATCCATAACAGCGACTTCCGGCAGTGGGCAATCAGACATCAGCGTGGCGGCGATTTCATCATCTACTCGGACCGTCGCTACGTTCCGCTTTTCCCGCCGATCGTGCTCTACCTATGAAGCGCATCCTTAAGCGTGCTGCATTATTGGCTGGTCTTAGCGCAGGGCTTTATTTTGGGCTCTTCGACCATACTCCGCATGGACTCGAGTGTCGTCATTCGGCACCTGTCGACGGCATATACAGAGCAGAGCTTTGCCTGTTGCGATGGACTCCGGGCCGCAGCGGGAGCCCTGAATATGTCGGCCGACTATTCGATGCAAAGAGCGGGAGGCTGCTTGCACAGCGCACTTTCAGCACGCCTGTCCCCGATCTTTTTTGGTCAACGGGCCTGCGATACTCGCTGAATCCGTATTCGCCGCCCCGCTATCTCGGTCCGTCCGTCGAGTTTTCCCGCGGAGATGCCGGTAAAGGAGACTCGAGGATTTCGTTGCCCCCGTCGTTCTGGGACAAACTGGCCGCCAGCCGCCCGCGCTTATAGCTGGTCGCACCTCCCCGCGGTACGGTTTTTTGGCATGCCAGCCCCGCCAGGAGTATCGTTTAACCGCGTCGGAAGCGCCCAAACCGCCACTCCTCTACAAGACAGGCACTTCCCAGAGTCGGGACCAGCTCGACAAAAAGCGCGACGTTTCTAACATGCAAGGAAGCGACATCAACTTTTCGAGGATGGTGAAACCGTGAAAACAGTCAATCTTTTGAAGATGCTCGGAGTTGCATTGTGCGTGGCAACCGCATCCAGCGCCTACGCGCAGGCAAGCGACGCGCAGGCGCCTGCCGCCACGGCAGCCGCGCCGGCCACGACCACCCAATCGACGCGTGCGGCGGATCGCAAGCTCGGCCGCGACGTGCGGCGCGCGCTCGCGAGAGCGCAGGGCTTCAACGTCTCGAACGTGTTCGTGCGGGCGCGCGGCGGCGCGGTGACGCTGACCGGCTCGGTGCCTGAAAGCGGCATGATCCAGCAGGCTGCCGACGTGGCGAAAGGCGTGCCAGGCGTGACCTCGGTGACCAATAAGCTCACGCTGAATTTCCCGTCCCGCGGAGGTGGTGGAAGCTGAGCGTCGGCATCCGACTCGCGAACGGGAGCGCCGCGAACCTGCGACGCGTGCGGTGTCTCCCGCTAATCCCCAGTCGTCGGCACGCACACGGTGTTCTTCTGCGCGGTGAAGGCCACGCGAACGCAGGACGCGGGCGATGCGCTGATCTACTACGGCCGCCGCTATCATCGCGTCGGCGAGCGCTCGGTGCAGGCGACGCATCAGGTCGCGGCGAATCAAGGCGAAGCGTCCGTCTGCGCGCGTTGAGGTCTCACTGCGCGTTGGAGTCGGCCGAGCGCCGCGATCCTCCGGCCGAATAGCGCGGCCGCGGTGCGCTCCGGATTGAGCGCAATAAGTTCGCTTGCCGCGCCGACCATCCACGCGTCACGCCCGTACGACGCCCGTCATCGGTTTGCCCGCCACCGTCCGGCCAAACAGCGCCGCTGCCGTGCGTTCCGGATCGAGCCCGAGGCTCTCACTCGCGGCGCCAGCGATCAACGCATCGAGCGAGGTGGTCGGCCTCAGGTCACGCGACTGATACAGCTGATGCGGCGCGAGCCCCGGCCAATCCGCTATCACGCGACCGCCCTGCACCGAGCCGCCCAGCACCATCGCGACAGATCCGGTGCCGTGATCGGTGCCGCCCGTGCCGTTCGCGGCCGCGGTCCGGCCGAACTCCGTCGCGACCAGCACCGTGGTCTTGCTCCACGATGGTCCCATGCCGTCGCGCAACGCCGCGAGCATCGTGTCGAGCGCCTTCAGCTGATTCGCGAGCCGCGCATTCTGCGCGCTGTGCGTATCCCACCCGCCGGTCTCGATCATCGCGATACGCGGACCGTCGTCGCGCGCCAGAAAACTCGCCGCGAGCTTGCCGAGGCTCGCCGGGTCCTGACGTGCGCCGGCATCGCCCGCGACGCCGCGCGCCGCCATCGCCGATTCCCACAGCGGACGCAACTGCGCGTCCTGCTCGTACAGCTGCGACACGCGCGCGAGCAGATCATCGGGCGCCTGCGGCAACGCCGACGGCGCATACGACGTCACCGAAGCGGGACCGCGCAGCGCCATCGGCACGGTCAGCGCGAACGCGATCGCGTTCTCGCGGGTCGCGGGCAATTGCGCGGCGAGCCGGTTGAGCCAACCATCCTTTGTCTGATACGGCGATGTGCCGCCGGTTTCCAGCACATTCTGTCCGTCGAAATGCGAGCGGTCGCGATACGGCGAAGCGACCGCGTGCACGAACAGCGCCTCGCGTTGCGCGTACAGCTTCGCCATTTGCGCGAGCGCCGGATGCAGCGCGAACGTGCCGTCCAGATGCGGCGCGTTCGACGCATCGATTGCGAGCGGTCCGCGCAAACTCGCATACGCGGGGTCCGCGTAAGGCACGACGATGTTCAGGCCATCGGCCGCGCCACGCTGGATCACGAACACGAAGCGGCGGTCGGTCGCGACATGCGCGAACGCAATTCGCGGCGACACGAGCAGTGCGCCGGCACCGACGGCGGCGACGCTCAGAAACTGGCGGCGTGACAGCATGGCGTTCACCTCCGTTGAAAATCGGGCGATACGAGCAGCAGCGCTATCGCCGTCGACGCGCTTTCCGCGCGCGATACCGCCGTGGCCGTCGGCTCGCTGAGCGAGCCAGCCAGCAAGGTCTGGCCGAGCGAGCGCGCATCGAGCCGGTCACCCACGCGCGAAGCGAAACGTTGCGCGACTTCGACGCGGCGCACGAGCGCATCGGGCGCGGCCCAGCTCGCGGCGATATCGTCGTAGCCGGCGGGCGAACCCGGCCGCCACACCGGCTGGCCTAGCTGCGTCAGGATCGGCGCGCTCTGCAGATTACCGAGGTCGTGCCAGCCGAGTCCGCGCATCGACGAAATGGTCCACTCCCACGGAGTCTTGAACTTCACCGCGCCCGGCGACCACGCTTGCGGTGTATCGATCAACGCGCGATAGACGGTCGGCAGATCGCCGTCGCTGCGAGCGAACGCATCGGCCAGACGAGCGCTCACGCCAGCCGGCGGATTATCGGCGACGAAATGGCGCGCGAGCTTCGTGCCGATATGCTGCGCGGTGGCCGGCGCGTGCGCGAGGTCGTGCAGGATCGCGAGCGCCTGCTGTTCGCCGGCTTCGTCGTAGCGGCGTCCCATGATCGTGCGCGAGCCCGGTTCGTGCAGCGCCTGGCGAAACACGAAGCTGCCGGGTTCGCCGCCTGGCTCCTGCGTGCGCCGGTTTGGATTGGCGCCGCCGTTGCCCGGATTGCCGACGAGACTCCAGCCGGTCAGCGCACGCGCGAATTCGGTCACGTCGTCCTGGCTATAGCCGCTGCGCACGCCGAGGGTATGCAGTTCCATGATCTCGCGCGCGAGGTTCTCGTTGAGTCCCCGTCTGTTGTCCGGATTGCGTTGCGCGGCGCGCAGCGCGGCCATGCTGTCGGGACCAACCGAGCGCGTCTGATCGAGGAACAGCTGCATGGCCGGATGACGCTCGACGGCGACCAGCATGTCCTCGAAACGGCCCAGCACGTGAGGGCGAATCGCCTCCGCTTCGAACGACCCGGCGAGCGCCGCGACGCCGGGCTTTTCCGCCGATACCGCAAAGTGGTTCGCCCAGAAATGCACGAGGCGTTCGATAAATGGCGTCTGAGTGCTCAGCGCGCTGGCGACTCGCGCATTCACCGATGAGCGATACATGTCGAGTATTTCGACGCGAAACGCCTTTCGCTCGGATTGCTTTGCAGCTTGCGCGTCGGTCTGGCTGGCTGCTGCCGCGTTGCTGGCGATGTTGGTCGCGCGGTTGTTCGCACTCTGGTTCGAGTTGGATTCTTCGCCCGCCTTCTGTTTCGCCTGCTGCTCGATCTGCATGCGCTGCTGCACGAGCTGCGTCGACAACGCGATTGAATCGGGCTGGTTCGCCCACGCGTCCGGCCGCGGCTGATACTGCTCGAACTGCGCGAGCAGCCATCCCTTCGGATCGGCTGGCGGCGTATCGTCGGCGCGCGCGCCGAGGCCGAAGCGGTTCAGTGCGATCGCCGCGGCATTCAGATTCGGTGAGTGGGCCATACGATCCTCGTCGGCAGGTAACACGCCTGCATGTCCGTTAAACGGCCGACACACGAAAATCCGTCGCCACCGCACGCATTTTTCTATTCGCCGGATGCGCCATTCGCCTCCGGCTTCTTCGTGTTCGGAGCGGGCTGCGCTTCGCGCCATTGCCCGCGCAGCTTCAAGCTCTCGGCGAATTTGACGCGCTCCTCGGGCGTCAGCGTCGCCGCGAAATCGGCGACGCTCGCTTCGACCATCGCGCGCAGATTGCTGTCGGCCGCGCGGGTACGCGCGAGCGCGGCATCGAGCGCGGCGCGATCGAACTGCGGCGCGGCGAGCAACCGCAATACCTCGCGACGCCCTTCGCGAGCGTCACGCGCATACTGGCGACCGTCGCGCCGCGCGTTCTTCAGGCCGTCGATAAACGCCTGCCGCTGCTGCGCCGACAGCGGCTCGGCGGCGAACCGCAACGCGCGCTGGTCCGGCGCCACCGGCTGATTCGCACCGTGCGCGGCGAACCACTGATACGCGCCGCCGGCGATCGCGCCGAGCAGGAACACGTTGAGCACCGCGGAGCCCAGCAGCGCAAATTTCCACGAGCGCCCGTTCATTCGCCGCTCCAATCGGCGGAGCTGCCGCCGAAGCTCGAAGTCAGATACGAGGATTCATGCACGACCGGCGCGTTCTCGGTCAGCACGAAGAACGACACCGCGAGCGCGCCAGCCACGCCCCCTAGCAGCCCGACGCCTGCCACCGCCGCGCCCGACCACCAAAAACGCCAGCGCGCGGCCGGGCGTCGCGCTGGCGCGCCATCGATGATGCGACGCTGCAGTTCGAGGCTCGGCGGCTCGATCCAGTCCGCGGCGAGCCATGCGTCGAGGCCGGCCGCATCGCTCAACGCCGCGTCGGCTTCGTCGCGATGCGCGCGCGCCCACTGCAGCGCGGCCGCGCGTTCGCGCTCCGGCCAGCGACGCGCGTCGGCGCCGTACGCTGCAACGATCTGTTGGAATCTTTCGGGCGTCATGACTTGTCCTTGCTAAGGCCGCTGCCGGCCAGTTGAGCGCGCAAACCGCGGCGCGCGCGGCTCAGCAGACTCTCCAGCGCATCGACGCTGACGCCCATCAAGGCGGCAGCGTCGACGTTCGACATTTCCTGGTAATAGCTCAGCACGAGCGCTTCGCGCTGTCGCGCCGGCAGCGCGGCGAGCGCCGCGCGCACGCGCGCGTGGTCGGCGCGTGCTTCGAGCCGCGCGTCGGGTGGCGCGGCGGGATCGGCCGTGTCGGGCAGTTCGTCGCTCGGGTCTTCGCGCTGGCCGCGCAAACGGTCGTAGCAAAGATTGAGCGCGACCCGATGCATCCACGTGTCGAATTTCGCTTCGCCTTCGCGCCAGCGAGCCGCCTGTTTCCAGATTCGCACGAAGACCTCCTGCGCGACATCCTCCGCTTCCATGCGATCACCGAGCATGCGCGTGGCGAGCGCGAGCAGCCGCGGCAGCTTGCGCGCGACCAGCGAGCGGACCGCGCCCGGCTCCTCGCGGCCCACCCGCGCGATCAGCTCGGCGTCCGGATCGGGCGGCGCGTCGCTCAAGGCGTGCGGCTCCGTCGCGACGTCACGCGCGCGCGTTCGCGTGCGGGCCGCATCACGGGATCAACGTCGTTCACTTGCCGCCGCTCCTTCAGCTGTCGTGTTGTTATGGTTTTGCTGCCGCTACGCCGCTATCCGGCCTGGTATCACGTACGCGGTCAATATACGACGACCGCCGGACGGTAATAGGCCGGACGTGCCGGATAGACCACACAGCCGGCGAGCGAGGCCGCCAGCAGAATCATCACGAGTGTTTTCATCGCAAGCCTCGCTCAAGCCCAATGTCCTTCGATCCAGCGCCAGTGCGGCCCACGTTGCGCCCAATGGCCGGGCACCCAGCGATAGCCGACGCGCACCGGCTGCCAGTGGCCCGGCGCCCACACATAGCGGCCATGCTGCCAGCGCCAGCGGCCCTGATCCCATACGTAGCCGTCCCGCGGCGCGGGCACGACTTCGACGTGAGGCGGCGGCGCCATTGGCGCGATCACCACTTGCGCGAAGGCGGGTGTGGCCGTCAGCGTGGCCGCACAGCACAGCGCGGCGCTCAGCGTGGAACCGAGCAGGCGACTCATGCGGTTAGAGATCATGTCGTTTTCTCCCATAGGACCGAAAAGAGCCGGAGACAGCGTGGCCCCGTTTCTGCTTCAACGGGTCAATTGGGGGAAATCCGTCGCTCTGCGTGCAAAAAAGTGCGGCGGGAAGAAAGCGCTTCACGATTAGCGCGGCGCGAACCGGAAGTCAGGGAGATGAATGGGAACCGATAGCCGGCGTAATGTCCGCGACTCGAATCTTTAATCGCGGACTGCTGAAATCGTCGGCAGCCTGATTGCGGCAACAACAGTAACAGCAACGGCATTTCTACCCATATTCCGCGGCGAAGGTCGAATCTGGAGTCAGTCACATGTTCCGTAGAGCTTTGTTACCCATTCCGTTCGCTGCGATGCTGATGCTCGCCGGCTGCGGCAACAACAGCGTCAGCACGCCCGCGGCGTCGACCACGGGCGCATCGTCGCCGGCCGCCCCGGTGTCCGCGCAGGACTCGCTGACGACCGCGACGCCGATCAAGCATGTCGTCGTGATTTTCGGCGAGAACGTGTCGTTCGATCACTACTTCGGCACCTATCCGCAAGCGGCCAACCCGGTCGGCGAACCGCAATTCACCGCGGCCGCGGGCACGCCGACGGTCAACAACCTCAGCAGCAACAATCTGCTGACATCGAACCCGAACGCGCTGGCGAGCTCGCCGAACACGGCGGGCCGCACGGTCGGCACGGTGGCGATCGCGGGTCTCGGGCTGCCGGCCGCGGACCTGCTGCCGTTCCGCCTCGATCGCTCGCAGGCGAATACGTCGAGCCAGAATCACGCGTACGCGGCCGAGCAGCTCGCGTATAACAACGGCGCGATGGATTCGTTCCCGCTGTTCACGGCGGCCGGCACGACGATCGCCGGCAGCACCGGCGCGTTCGCGACGAAAGGCCAGGTGCTCGGCTACTTCGACGGCAACACGGTCACCGCGATGTGGAACTACGCTCAAAACTTCGCGATGAACCAGAACGCGTATACGGATACCTACGGACCGTCGACGCCCGGCGCACTCGCAGTCGTGTCCGGCCAGAACAACGGCGTGATCCTGACGGGCGGCACGTCGGCCAACGCGATCCCCGACTCGGCCGGCGGCAACACGATGATCGGCGATCTCGACCCGACCGGCGACGCCTGCACGATCGCGGCGGGCAGCAAGGTGACCGGCGCGATGTCGTCGAAGAACAGGAACATCGGCGACCTGCTGAACGCGAAGAACATCACGTGGGGCGGCTTCATGGGCGGCTTCAATCTGCAGACCGTCAACCCGAACGGCACGACCGGCTGCGCGCGTTCGACGTTCTCGCAGGTGCTCAACGCGAGCAAGGCCGACTACGTGCAGCACCACGCGTGGTTCCAGTACTACGCGAGTACGGCGAACCTCGCGCATACGCGGCCGTCGTCGACGGCGGCGATCGGTGCGACCGATCCGCTCGATAACTCCGCGACCCCGGTGCATCACCAGTACGACACCGACGATTTCTTCACCGCGGTGAAGGCCGGCAACTACCCGTCGGTCAACTTCCTGAAGGCGCCGGCCATCGGCGACGGCCACCCGGGCAATTCCGACCCGATCGACGAGCAGGCGTTCGTCACGAAGGTGATCAACTTCCTCGAACAGCAGCCTGACTGGAAGAACACCGCGGTGATCATTGCCTACGACGATTCGGACGGCTGGTACGACCACCGCTACAAGGCGCCGACGAGCGCGTCGTTCGACTCGACGAGTCCGCAATCGGCGGGCGGCGCGACGGTGGCCGGCAGCGACAACCTCAGCGCGGCGGGCCAGTGCACGGCCGCGGGCGCGGTACAGCCGCAAGGCGTCAACGGCGACGTGGTGAACGGCCGCTGCGGGCCGGGGACGCGCACGCCATTCATCGTCGTGTCGCCGTGGGCGAAGGTCAACTTCGTCGACGACACGCCGATCACGCAGGCGTCGGTGGTGCGCTTCATCGAGGACAACTGGCTCGGCGGCCAGCGCCTCGGCGGCGGCTCTTTCGATGCGACGGCCGGCAGCATCATGAACATGTTCAATTTCTCGGGTACGGGCAACACCGCGCCGTTGTTTCTCGACGAAAACCTCGGCACGAAGCTGTCTTCGCCGCCGTCGACTTGAGCGGGTGCCGCTGACGTGTAAGTCGCTGTTTAGTATCCGTTCGATCTATTCGTCAACGTCATGAACCGACCGTCAGACGCATTTGCACCAGCGCCGCTGCTGGACTCCGCGAGCACTCGCCGCGCGTGGCTGCGGCTGTTCGCGGGAAGCGTAGCGACTGTCGTGCTCGGCTTTGCCGCGTTCTCCGCGTACGCACTCGTGTATCCGGAGTGGATGCCGCCGGCGGTAGGCGAAATCGTCGAGGAGATCACCGGTGCGAATCCGCATCCGGTGCATCTGATGCGTCCGCGGCAAGCGCCGCTCAGTGCGGTTGCGGTGCTCGGCAAACAGATCTTCTTCGACAAGACGCTGTCCGCGTCGGGTCGGCAGTCGTGCGCGACATGTCACTCGCCGCAGCATTCGTATGGACCGGATAACGCGTTGCCGGTGCAGAGGGGCGGCTTGCATCTTGACCAGGCCGGCTATCGTCCACCCCCATCGCTCGCATATCTGTACCGGCAGGCGCCGTTCAGCATCGGCCCCGATCAGGGCGATACCGACGTTCCCGTCGACATGACGCAGCTCGCCTCGCAGGCCGCCGGCATGCAACGCGCGCAGAAGACCGCGCTCGCCGCGCCCAAGACGCCGGCGATGGTGCCGCAAGGCGGCCTGTTCTGGGACGGCCGCGCCGATACGTTGCAGAACCAGGCAATCGGCCCGCTGACGAATCCGGTCGAGATGGCCAACGCGAGCGAAGCCGACGTCGCGCGAAAGCTGCTGCAAACGCGCTACCTCGATCAGTTCAAACGGATCTTCGGAGCTGGCATCGTGAACAACCCGAGCCTGCTGATTTCCGAAGCGATGTTCGCGGTGGGGCGCTATCAGATCGAAGATCCGTCGTTTCATGCGTTCACGAGCAAGTACGACTACTGGCTCGAAGGCAGGGCGCGGCTCACGCATGCCGAACTGCACGGTCTGCAACTGTTCAACGATAAGAACAAGGCGAATTGCGCGGGCTGCCACCTGAGCCAGCCGAGCCGCGATGGCCTCCCGCCGCTCTTCACCGATACGCAATACGAGGCATTGGGTGTGCCGCGCAATCCGGCGATTCCGATCAACAAGGACCCGAAGTTCTTCGACATGGGGATATGCGGACCGTTTCGCGACGACCTCGCGAAGCAGACCCAGTACTGTGGCATGTTCCTCACGCCGACGCTGCGCAACGTCGCCGAACGCAAGGTGTTCTTTCACAACGGCGTGTATCACGACCTGAAGCACGTGATGGACTTCTACAATCTGCGCGACACGGCGCCGGACAAGATCTATCCACGCGATGCGTCGGGCAAGGTGATCAAGTACGACGATCTGCCGCCGCGGTATCACGCGAACATCGATGTCGCCGACGCGCCGTTCGACCGCAAGTTCGGCGATCAACCCGCGCTGAACGACCAGGACATTCGGGACATCATCGCGTTCCTGCAGACGCTGAGCGACGGGTACAGGGAATGACTGCGCGCGCGTGACGGGCGGCCATCGCGCTGCGGCCCGCGAGCCGGTGGGGTATCCTTGCCGGTTTAGCAAACTCTATCCATACCCTCCCCGATGGCCGATTTTCCTTTCGACGCCGTGCTCTTCGACTGCGACGGCGTGCTCGTCGATTCCGAACCCATCACGAATCGCGTGCTCACCGAAATGCTCGGCGAGCTCGGCTGGCATATGAGCGTCGAAGAGACGATGCGCATTTTCGTCGGCAAGATGGTCAAGGACGAAGCCGAACTGATCGAAGCGCACACCGGCTTTGCCATCACGGCCGAGTGGCTGGCGCAGTTCCGCGCGCGTCGCAACGCGGCGCTCGACAGGGAGTTGCGTGCGATCGACGGCGCGTCTTTCGCGGTACACGCGCTGCACCGAACGTTGAACGGACGCATTGCGGTGGCGTCGGGCGCGGATCGCATCAAGATCGAATTGCAGCTCGTGAAGGCCGGCCTCCTCGACTGCTTCGAAGGACGCATCTTCAGCGGACACGAAATGCCGCGCAGCAAGCCGTTTCCCGACGTCTATCTCGCCGCGGCCGCGGCACTCGGCGTCGACCCGGCACGCTGCGCGGTAGTCGAGGATACGGTGACGGGCGCAACCGCGGGCGTCGCGGCCGGTGCGACGGTATTCGGCTATTGCCCGACGCACCTCGGCCACAGCAGCGCGACCGCGCTGCATGGCGCGGGCGCGGTGCACGTGTTCAGGGAGATGGCCGAGCTACCCGCGTTGCTCGCCGGATGGAGCAAGCGCTGATCGGCCGACGTGTTGGCGGCTGAACGACACCGGCCTGCCGCAAGTTGGCCAACGACGATCAGTTACCGACTGCGCGGAGGCAGTCGATCAGCGCTCGCGCCAGTACAGACGTTGAATCCCGCCGCATGGCATGGTGCGTGCAACAGGAACGCCCGAGCGTAAAGCATTTGGGCGCTCGCTACCCATCCAACGTTGCCGGAGATTCATCATGTCCAACTTGACCCTTGCCGACCTGTCGCGCTGCGACGACCTCGACCACGTAGCTGCACAGTCCGTACGCGGCGGCCACTCGTGCCACTCGCCGGAATACCCGCCTTCGTGTTACGGCGAAAAACCGCCGGTTCGCGGGCCGTCCTCCTACAACCCGCCCTCCTACAATCCCTGCCATCCGGTGCACTACGGCTGCGAGCCGGTCTATACCCCGGTCTGCCATCCGGAGCCGATCAAGGTCGTGCCGCTGTAAGCACGAGGCCTCGCGCCGCTGCGCGCAACGGCGCAAGCATGCATGCGTTGCGGGCCGGGTCGGTACGATCGGGCCGCAACGTGCGCTTCATGCTCTTATTCGAAGGCCGGATCGATCGGCACGCGATAGCCGACCGCGAGCCGGTTCGTCTCGTTAGCCATTCCGACGATCGCCTGCAACTCGCCGAACATCTCGTCGGTCATGCCGGCGCGCCGCGCGGCCGCCGTGTGGCTCGCGACGCAATAGCCGCAGTTGTTCGTCACGCTGACCGCGACGTACAGCAGTTCCTTGACGAGTGGATCGAGCGCGCCGGGCGCCATCACTTCCTTCAGGCTGTCCCACGTGCGCGCGAGGGTCGGCGGATGCTGCGCGATGTACTTCCAGAAGTTGTTCACGTCGTCGACCTGGCGAGTCGCTTTGATGTCGTCGTAGACGGCGCGGACTTCGGGGGATGCGTCGGCGTATTCGAGGGGTTTGAGGTGGGGCATGGGGGGTCCTTGGTTTCGAGGGGTTGCGGGTGGGTGTCGGGGGTATCGTGCACTTGCGGGGATAACTCGAGCTCGACACACCGGGCCTTTTCAGCGCATCGAAAGCCACTGAGCAAAATCGATCACTGCAATACTACCCAGACAAACGCATACCGGTGCAACCGTCTGCGGCTCAGGCCGGTTACCAGGAGCCTGTCCCGTTGAGTGGAGCGAGATCGCCGATTTCACCGCACATGCGAGTGTCGCGAAACCGCGTCGGCAAACCATGATTGAAAATCAAGTCGACTGTATCGATAGGCTGCGCGACCTCAAGCGTCTCAAAGAATTGGAACGTTACGTTTTCTCGCTGATCGGACAAACCAATCGTCCACTCAATAACATTGTCACGTTACAGACGAAGCCCCATTCTTCGTCTGATATGTCTGTCGCATAAGGTTTTGGGTTCTCTCTCGTCATGCCGCCATCAAAGCAAAAGCCCCGCAAGATCGCAATCTTGCGGGGCTTTTTATCGAAGCTAACGCTAAAGCATTATCCGCTTAGCGCGACATCATGTTCATACTGACGTTATGCATCACCCACAACGTTCCGCCGACCACGATAACCGCGGTCAACGCAGTGAACACAAACGCCGTCACATTCCAGCGCTGCGACGACGACGCGTTCATATGCAGGAAGAACACCAGATGCACGAGGATCTGCACGACCGCGAGGCCCGCGATCGCGAACAACGCGCTCTGGCCCGTCAACGTGCCGGTCATCACGATCGCAAATGCCGCGACGGTCAGAATGACGGAGAGCACGAAGCCCGTCATATAGCTGCCGAAGCTGCCGTGACCGCCTTCCGAGTGTGCGCCATGGGCGCTATGGCTATGGTCCATTTAGATCACGCTCGCAAGATAGACAAAGGTGAAAACGCCGATCCACACGACGTCGAGGAAGTGCCAGAAAAGGCTCAGGCACGTCAGACGGATCATGTCGCGTTCGGTCAGGTCGCGATGACGCAGCACCTGCAGCGCCAGCACCACCATCCAGATCAGGCCGAACGTCACGTGCAGACCGTGCGTGCCGACCAGCGTGAAGAACGACGACAGGAACGCGCTGCGGCTCGGACCCGCGCCTTCGGCGATCATGTGCGAGAACTCGCGCAATTCCAGCACGAGGAACGAGAGACCCAGCAGGAAAGTCACGCCGAGCCAGCCGAGCAGCACGCCCTTGCGGTTCTTGTGCGCGCCGAGCATCGCGAAGCCGTAGGTGATACTCGAGAGCAGCAGCATCGTCGTTTCGAGCGCGACGCCGGGAATCTCGAACAGCTCCTTACCGGTAGGACCGCCCGCGAACTGCTGGCTCATCACCGCGAACACTGCGAACAGTGCCGCGAAGATGATGCAGTCGGTCATCAGGTACACCCAAAAGCCGAACACCGAGTGCGACGGCACGTGGTCCGGCGCGAGATGCGGCTCAACCGCAATAGTCTTCTGTAACATCAGTCCACCTCCAGCGCGACCTGCTTGCCGACGCCTGCGCCGACACCGGCCACGGCGCCAGCACCGCCGTTGCGTTTCTCTTCAATCAGCGCGACAGTGTCCGCCGGAATGTAATAGCCGTCGTTGTCCATGAAGCTGTAGACGATCACGGTGAGCACGGTGCCAACCAGGCCAACGATCGCAAGCCACCAGATGTGCCACACGGCTGCAAATCCGAGCACCAGCGAGAACAGCCCCACCAGCAGACCCGCGGACGTATTCGACGGCATGTGAATGTCGCGATACGCCGGCACTTTGACACCGCCCTTGCGCGACTTCATTTCGCTGAACGCGTCGAGCGAGCGGACATCCGGGATGTGCGCGAAGTTATAAACCGGCGGCGGCGAGCTCGTCGCCCATTCCAGCGTATGACCGTCCCACGGATCGCCCGTGAGGTCGCGGTTTTCCATCTTGTTGCGATCGCGGATGCTGACGACCAGTTGCAGCAGCTGGCAAGCGATACCGATTGCGATCAGCACCGCGCCGAATGCGGCGATGATCATCCACGGATGCCAGTCCGGGTTGTCGTAGTGGTTCAGACGACGAGTCGCGCCCATGAAGCCGAGCACGTACAGCGGCGTGAATGCGACCCAAAAACCGATCTGCCAGAACCAGAACGCGGCCTTGCCGAGCTTCTCGTTCAGCTTGAAGCCGAACGCCTTCGGGAACCAGTAGTTGAAGCCGGCCAGATAGCCGAACAGCACGCCACCGATAATCACGTTGTGGAAGTGAGCGATCAGGAACAGGCTGTTGTGCAGCATGAAGTCCGCGCCTGGGATCGCCAGCATCACGCCGGTCATACCGCCGATCGTGAACGTGATGATGAAGCCGATCGTCCACAGAACCGGAGTCGTGAATTGCAGACGGCCCTTGTAGATCGTGAACAGCCAGTTGAACACCTTAACGCCGGTCGGAATCGAGATCACCATCGTCGCGATGCCGAAGAACGCGTTCACGTCCGCGCCCGAGCCCATCGTGAAGAAGTGATGCAGCCACACGAGGAACGACAGCACCATGATCGCGCAAGTCGCCCAGACCATCGTCTTGTAGCCGAACAGCGGCTTCTTCGCGAAGGTCGCGACGACTTCCGAGAAGATACCGAACGCCGGCAGGACCAGGATGTACACCTCGGGGTGACCCCAGGCCCAGATCAGGTTCAGGTACAGCATCGCGTTGCCGCCGGCTTCGTTCGTGAAGAAGTGCATGCCGAGGTAACGGTCGAGACCGAGCAGCGCGAGCGTGACGGTCAGGATCGGGAACGACGCCATGATCAGCACGTTCGCGCACAACGAGGTCCACGTGAATACCGGCATCTTCATCCACGACATGCCCGGAGCGCGCATCTTCACGATCGTCACGAAGAAGTTCACACCGGTCAGCAACGTGCCGACACCGGAGATCTGCAGACTCCACAGGTAGTAGTCGACGCCGACACCCGGACTGAACTGCAATTCCGACAACGGCGGATAAGCGAGCCAGCCCGTCTGTGCGAATTCACCAACCACCAGCGAAATGTTGATCAAAATCGCGCTGACTGCCGTCAGCCAGAAGCTCAGCGAGTTGATGAACGGGAAAGCGACGTCGCGCGCGCCGATCTGTAGCGGCACGATGATGTTCATCAAACCGATCATGAACGTCATCGCCATGAAGAAGATCATGATGACGCCGTGCGCGGTGAAGATCTGGTCGTAGTGATGCGGCGGCAAATAACCTGGGCTCAGGTACGACAGCGCCAGCTGCATACGCATCATGATTGCGTCGGCAAAGCCGCGCAGCAGCATGATGAACGCAACGACGATGTACATGACACCGATCTTCTTATGGTCGACGGACGTCAGCCATTCGCTCCACAGGTAGCGCCATTTGCCGAAATACGTGATTCCGCCGAGCACCGCCAATGCGGCGAGGGCCATGCCGGCGCCCGCCGTGACGATGATGGGCTCGTGATACGGAATCGCATCGAGAGTGAGTTTTCCGAACATGAGTTACCCCTTAGGCGCACAGTTGGCGTCTTTCATGTTGTCGATGACGTTGCCGTTGTTGTATTTGGCAATGATGTTGTTGAAGAGCTTCGGATCGACGGTCGAGAAGTACCGCACAGGGTCCTTTTCGCTCGGTTCCGATACCGCGTGATAGCGGTCCATGTCGAGGCGGTCCGACGAAGCGCGCACCTTCTCGACCCAGGCGTTGAACTCTTCAGGCGACGAGGCGAGCGTACGGAACTTCATGTCCGAGAAGCCCTTGCCGCTGAAGTTCGCCGCGAGGCCCGCGTAGTCGCCGGCGTGATCGGCGATCAGGTGCAGGCGCGTCTGCATGCCTGCCATCGCGTAGATCTGGCCGCCCAATTGCGGGATGAAGAAAGAGTTCATCACCGTGTCCGACGTGATCCGGAAGTTCACCGGCGTGCCCACCGGGATCGCGAGCTGGTTCACCGACGCGATACCGAGGTCCGGATAGATGAACAGCCACTTCCAGTCCAGCGCGACGACTTCGACGTTGATCGGCTTGACCTCCGACTCGAGCGGACGATACGGATCGAGCTCATGCGTGCTCTTCCACGTCAACACGGCGAGGAACAAAATGATCAGCGCCGGAATCGTCCAGACGACGACTTCGATCGCGGTGGAATGCGTCCACCCCGGTTTGTATTCGGCGTTTCTATTCGACGCGCGATAACGCCACGCGAAAAACAGTGTCATCAGAATGACTGGCACCACGACAATCAGCATGGCCCACACCGAAGTCGCGATCAGATCACGCTCCGCCAGTCCCACACTCCCCTTCGGATTCAGAATATCGAGGTTGCTGCAACCCGAAAGCAGCAACATGAGGCTGGCGGAAACGAAACTTGCCGGCCTTCCCAGCGCCCGTCCTTTCATATCCACTGCCTCGTTTTTTTGACTTCAACGAACGTCATTCGACGGCTCTCCAGTAATAAGCGCTCGCATAATAGGGGGGCATCGAATGCTAATAAACACTCGAATTTGCAACGATCTATTGCAGCGCGCCGCAGTGCGACACGTTGCCGCATTTCCCCGCACACCCTATTCACCAGCGTCGTTTGCGACGCTTCAAAACGAAGCATCGAAAAGTTGACGCATCGCAAGAGCCCCTTCAAATAAGCGCTGGAAAACCGCTGGGCGCGCGGCGGGTTCGCAGTACTCCACCGTGCATGCATTCATAAAGGGGTTGATAGCGACGCGCAAAAGCGCAAAAGCGTCGCCGCATCCTGACGCGCGGATGCGACAACGGTTCTTGCGCTCTGTTCTTTTAACCCGGATTGTGCGTGGCGACGGGTGCCGGTCCGGGCACCGCCGCCTGCAGATGCTCGCCAGCTTCGGCCGGCACGTTGTCAGAAGGCAGCGCCGAGCGTTCCGATTGCGCGAGCAGCGTGCCGACCGACGGATCGATCGCATCGGTAAACGGCTTCGGATTAAGTCCGATCGCGAGCACGAGCAGCGCCAACGCACCGAGCAGCGCGAACTCGCGCTTGCCGAGGTCCTTCAGATTCGCAACGCGCGCATTGGCGATCGCGCCGAAGATCACGCGCTTGTACATCCACAGCGTGTAGGCCGCGCTCAGGATCAGCGTGGTCGCGGCGATCGCGCCGATCCAAAAGTTGAAGCGGATCGCGCCCATCAGCACCATGAATTCGCCGACGAAACCCGACGTGCCCGGCAGACCGATGTTGGCCATCGAGAACAGCATCACGAAACCGGCAAAGCGCGGCATCGTGTTCGCGACGCCGCCGTATTCGGCGATCGATGCGCTCTTCGTGCGGTCGTACAGCATGCCGGTGCACAACAGCATCGCGCCGGACACCACGCCATAGGAGATCATCTGCACGATTGCGCCGGCCTGACCGAAGCGGTTGAAGACGAACAGACCAAGCGTGACGAGGCCCATATGCGCGACCGTCGAATACGCGAGCAGGCGGCGCATGTCGGTTTGGACGAGTGCGAGCAGGCTCGAATAGATCACCGCGACGAGCGACAGCGTGATCATCATCGGCGCAAAGAAGTGGCTCGCTTGCGGTGCGATCGGCAGCGCGAAACGCAGTAGACCGTAGCCGCCGATCTTCAGCATGCCGATCATCACCGCGGCGCCGGTCGGGCCGTCGAGGTGCACGTCGGGCAGCCACGTGTGCAGCGGCCACATCGGCACCTTCACACCGAACGCGGCGAGGAAGCCGAGGAAGATCAGCGTCTGCGGCACCATGTCGAGATGCGCTTCGCGCCACACGGCGAGGTCGAAGCTGTGCGTCTGGCTGTACAGATAGAGCAGCGACATCAGCATCATCAGCGAGCCGAGGAACGACACGAAGAAGAACTTCACCGCCGCATACGTGCGGTTCTTGTGACCGTACGTGCCGATCAGCAGGTACAGCGGGATCAGCGTCGCCTCGAATGCAACGAAGAACATCATGCCGTCGAGCGACGTGAACACGCCCTGCATGAAACCCGACAGCATCAGGAACGCGCCGTAGTACTGCGCGGTGCGCTGCGTGATCGACTCCCATGACGCGATCACGATGATGATCGTCGTCAGCGCGGTCAGCGCGACGAGCCACAGCGAAATCCCGTCGATTCCCACATGCCATGCGATATCGAACGTCGGCGACCAGCGGACGTTCTCGACGAACTGCATCGAGGTCACGTCGTTGCGGAAATTCGCCACGACCGGAATCACCGGCAAGAAACCCGCCACCGCGCCGATCAGCGCGAGCCAGCGCGTGCGATTACGCGCCGCGTCGGACCCGGCGCGCAGAACCACGAAGCCGGCGACTATTGGGATCCAGATGAGAAGACTTAGGAGAGGCAATGGCATGTGCTCTGTCAAAACTTGAAGTACAAAACGCTGCGTCAATGCCGCCAAAACAGCAGGCATTGAAATAGAAATGTAAGTTGGAGTGCGCTGAAATTGACGCGTGGAGGGGTTTCCCGCTACACGTTTACCCGCAGCCGACCGACCGAGGGTGGGAGATTACCAAGATAAGAATAATTTTGCATCGCAGCAGCCGCGAAATCCCTTCGGATTAGATTGTTGCGACGTGGACGCTTGCAAAACGCATCAAAATGTGCGTTTGCACATGACTACAAACGGCTTGGCGGGCCGGGATGATTTGGCTGCAAAAGCTCGCAATTACCCGGAGGTTGACCGCTTTTAGACATCGCCTGTTTGTGGGGCCGGTTCGGCTGGAACGGATCGTGCTGGACGGTCCTTTTCGACCAGTGGCGACGACCCGCATTTGAACAAGAATTTGCCCTGTTCGACGATAAAAAATTTTTTTGTGGTGGCGGTCTAAATTGACCGGCGAACAGGGGCAACCGTGCTGAGCGCCTCAGATGAAGATGCTTTGAATTTGTTCCACCGAGGCGCGCGAATCTTCCATTTACCTTACGAACAACAGCGTTACGGCGCGGGTAGCTGCTGCGCAAATTCGCGCGGCAAGGCACACTCATTTCGCCTGGCCAGCTCCCCTCGCCCGGCCCCTTTTCCGGACCTCCTCGCATGGCGCTTCGTGACGACGACGTAGTACCCGCACTCGAATGCCGCGGCCTCAGCAAGCGGTACGGCATCGGCCGCATCGTGCTCGCGCAGCTCGACTTCACACTCGCTGCGGGAGAGTTCGTTGCGATCATGGGCGACTCAGGCGTCGGCAAGTCGACCTTGCTCAACCTGATCGCCGGACTCGACCGCGCCGATAGCGGCAGTGTGCTGATCGACGGACGCCCGGTCGAGCAACTCGACGATAACGCCGCGACGCGTCTGCGCCGCCAGAAGCTCGGCTTCGTATTCCAGGCGTTTCATGTGCTGCCGCATCTGACGCTCGCGCAGAACGTCGCGCTGCCACTGCTGCTCAATGATCTACCGACGGCCGCCGCGCTCGACATGCTCGCGGCGGTCGGCCTCGGCGGACGCGGCGACGATTTTCCGCGCGATCTCTCCGGTGGCGAATTGCAGCGCGTAGCCATTGCACGCGCACTCGTGCATCGTCCGACGCTGCTTCTCGCCGACGAACCAACCGGCAACCTCGATCCCGCGACCGCGCACGACGTGCTCGGCCTGTTCCGCGCGCAAAGCAAGGCGACGGGCGCGGCGACCATCATGGTCACGCATTCGGAAGCCGCGGCAGCCGTGGCCGACCGCGTGTTGATCCTGAGCGACGGCGGATTGCATGCCGCGCGCGATAAAGCCGCGAACATCGCGCACGCCGCGGCCCGCTCGACCGACGATGGCCGCTGACCTTCAGCCGCTGCCGCGCGCGCCCGGATATCGCGTTCTCGCGCGCTGGCTACTGGCCGCGGAATGGCGCAGCCATCGCGGACGCGCACTCGTCGCAATCGCGACGATCGCGCTCGGCGTCGCGCTCGGCTATGCGGTGCAATTGATCAACAGCGCGGCCTTCAATGAATTCTCCGCGGCCGCGCGCAGTCTGTCCGGCCAAGCGGATCTGCAAGTGCGCGGCGCGCAGCCTTTCATCGACGAGTCCCTTTATCCGCAGCTGGCCAACGAACCGGGGGTGGCGCTGGCGAGTCCCGTGCTCGCGCTCGACGTCGCGGTGCCCGGCCGCAACGGTGCACTGCCCATTCTCGGCATCGACGTCTTCAAGGCGAGCCGGATCACGCCCGATCTGATCGGCGTGCCCTCGCCTGCGCGCCCGTTCGACACGCTCGCCTCCGATGCGATATTTCTGTCGACGGCCGCGCAGCAATGGCTGAACGTCAAGACCGGCGGCGACGTGACGCTGCGCGTCGGCACCTCGGATCTGCAGCTGCGCGTCGCGGGCGGGCTCGTGCGCACGCGGCCGGGTCAACGGCTCGCGGTGATGGACATCGCCGCTGCGCAATGGCGGTTCGACAAGGTGGGCAAGCTGTCGCGCGTCGACTTGCAACTCGAACGCGGTGTGGATCGGCAACGCTTCAAACGCGATCTGCAGCAACGGCTCGGCAGTGCCTGGGTAGTCGCCGAAACGCGCGATACTGAGAGCCGTACCGATCGCCTGTCGCGTGCTTATCGGATCAACATGAATGTGCTCGCACTGGTCGCGCTGTTCACCGGCGCGTTCCTCGTGTTTTCGACGCAGGCACTCGGTGTCGTGCGACGCCGCTCGCAATTCGCAATGCTGCGTGTGATCGGCCTCACGCGAGCTCAGCTGTTGCGGCAGATCTTGCTCGAAGGGGCGCTGCTCGGGCTGCTCGGCTCGTTGTGCGGACTTGCGCTCGGCTACGCGATGGCAAGCGGTGCGCTGCGCTTTTTCGGCAGCGATCTCGGCGGCGGCTATTTTCCGGGTGTGCAACCGCGAGTCGGCTTCGAGCCGCTAGCAAGCACGGTGTTTCTCGCACTCGGGGTGGCGGTGTCGGTGTTGGGCAGCGTCGCACCCGCCATCGATGCTGCACGCGCACGGCCTGCCGCGGCACTCAAGGCCGGCGCCGAGGAAACCGCGCTGGCGCGGCTCGCGACGCCGTGGCCGGCGTTCGGCTGTTTGCTGGCGGCCGCCGCGCTGACGCGCATGCCACCGTGGTTCGATGCGCCGATCGCTGGTTATCTGGCGGTCGCGCTGCTGCTCGTCGGCGGCATCGCGCTGATGCCGCGCGTGACCGCGCTGATATTCGGCGCGGCGAGTCGCGCACGCGCCACGCGACGCCGCGCGGGCGCGACGAGTTCGCTCGCGATTGCGCGTCTCGCGAATGCGCCGGGGCAGGCGTCGATCGCGATGGGCGGCGTGCTGTCGAGCTTCGCGCTGATCGTCGCGATGGCGATCATGGTGGCCAGCTTCCGCGTATCCGTCGACGACTGGATCACGCATCTGCTGTCCGCGGATCTGTACGTGCGCGTCACCTCCGGCGGCAATAGCGGTGACAGTGGCGGCTTGCGGCCCGATGAACAGACGCGCATCGCGACGGTGCCCGGCATCCGCAACGCCGCGTTCTCGCGCATCACACATCTGACGCTCGATCCCGCCCGCCCGGACGTCGCGCTGCTCGCCCGCGAGATCGATGCGGCCGATCCGGGCGCGACCCTGCAGATGACCGGCGCGGTGCTGTCGCCGTCCGCGCTTCGCACCGGCGACATACCTATTTGGGTTTCCGAAGCAATGGTCGACCTGTATGGGTATCAGTTAGGTCAACGTGTACGGTTGCCGCTCGGCGAGCACGGTCAGACGTTCGTCGTCGCCGGCGTCTGGCGCGACTACGCGCGGCAGAGCGGCGCGATTCAGATACGGCTTGGCGACTATCGGCGGCTGACCGGCGACTCCACCGCAACCGACGTCGCGGTGACCGGGGTGCCGGGCGTGAGTGTCGAACGCGTCGTCGCAAGTTTGAAGGCGTTGCCGTTCGGCGCTTCGCTCGAGATGTCGCAACCGTGGGAGATCCGTAAGCGCACGCTGATCATCTTCGATCGCAGTTTCGCGGTCACGTATCTGCTCGAGGCGGTGGCGATCGTGATCGGATTGTTCGGTGTCGCCGCGACCTTTTCCGCGCAGACACTTGCTCGGGCTCGCGAGTTCGGGATGTTGCGCCACGTCGGCGTGACGCGCGCGCAAATTCTCGCGATCCTCGCATCGGAGGGCGGCCTGCTCACGGCATCCGGCATTGCGCTCGGTTTCGCGCTTGGTTTCGCGATCAGCCTGATTCTCGTGTTCGTCGTCAATCCGCAGTCGTTTCACTGGAGCATGTCGCTGCATGTGCCGTGGCTTGTGCTGGGCACGGTCGCGTCGGTGATGCTCGTACTGTCGTGCACGACGGCGGTGCTCGCGGGACGCGGTGCGGTGTCGGTGGATGCCGTACGAGCGGTGAAGGAGGACTGGTGATGCGAGTTGCGCGAAGTGCGTGCGGGATGCGATTGCTCTGGAGTACCTGCAAATCTTTGCTCAAATACCCGCATCGAACTTTTCGGAGCCTACTTTGCGTTGGCATAGCCGCTGCGTCGCCGTCTTTTGCCGCTAGCGGCGATTCCTCTGCATCCGCGCCGGCCGCCTTCGCGGTAGTTACACCAGAACATCCGATCTCGTTTCCGCGGGACACCGGTGCCCATCCGGAATTCCGCACCGAATGGTGGTACGCGACGGGCTGGCTCACGACACCCGACCACCAACCGCTCGGATTCCAGATCACGTTCTTCCGTTCGGCGACCGGTCACGACGCGGCCGACCCCAGCGCGTTCGCCCCCTCGCAACTGATCATTGCGCACGCTGCGTTGAGCGATCCGGCCATCGGCCACCTCGTTCACGATCAGCGCATCGCTCGGCAAGGTCTCGGGCTTGCCTACGCGAGGCCCGACAACACCGACGTCAAACTCGACGCATGGAAAATGATTCGCGCCGCGGACGGCCACTACGACATCACCGCCGACGCAAGCGGATTTTCGCTCCACCTCCAACTCGCGCCAATGCAGTCTCCGCTGATTCAGGGCGAGCGCGGTTACTCGCGCAAAGGACCGCGTCCCGAACAGGCAAGCTATTACTACAGCGAACCGCAACTCCGCGTGACGGGCACTGTGGTGCGCCCGGCCGCGGGTGCAAACGACAGGACGCGCAATGCTGTGGTGACGGGTACCGCATGGCTCGATCACGAATGGTCGAGCACATTGCTCGACGCCAATGCGGTTGGATGGGATTGGCTCGGCGCCAATTTGACGGACGGGTCGGCGCTCATGGCATTCAAGATCCGTAGCCGCGATGGACATGCAACGTGGGCCCACGCGACGCTTCGCAGACGCGATGGACAGGTAGCGAACTTCGGCCCCGGCGAGGTTTCGTTCACGCCGCGTCGCATGTGGCGGTCGCCGCACACAAATACTTTGTACCCGGTCTCGATGACGGTTAGAACCGGAACGCTGACGTGGCAACTCGATCCGCTGATGGACGATCAGGAACTCGATTCACGACAGTCGACCGGCGCGGTGTATTGGGAAGGCGCGGTGCGGGTAAGTCAACAGAATGCGGATGTAGGGCGGGCCTATCTGGAACTGACGGGTTACGCGGATGCGCTGCGGATCGGAAAGTAGTTGAAGCGCGCGGAATTGGCCGCGTAAACGCAAAAACCCCACCGCTGGGGGTGGGGTTTCTGGCTTGTGGGGGAGCCTGACGATTACCTACTTTCACACGGGCAATCCGCACTATCATCGGCGTGGAGTCGTTTCACGGTCCTGTTCGGGATGGGAAGGGGTGGGACCGACTCGCTATGGTCATCAGGCATGACGGGTTGCTGCGTCGCTGTCAGGTTGAGGTCAACCTGGCGCCACAGCCAATCGGGAAGAAGCGTAAAGGATTCGTGTGTGGGTTGTGTTGTTTCTGGCGCAACACTGATCTCTCAACCGTGTGGGCTGGTGACTCCTGCGGGAGTTCCAGCGCATCCCTTTCGGGGATCGGACAGTCGCAAGCGCTAAAGCGCTAACTCATGTCGAAACACACCTGTTATAGGATCAAGCCTTACGGGCAATTAGTATCAGTTAGCTCAGTACATTACTGTACGTGCACACCTGACCTATCAACGTCCTGGTCTTGAACGACCCTTCAAGGGGCTCAAAGCCCCGGGGATATCTCATCTTAAGGCGAGTTTCCCGCTTAGATGCTTTCAGCGGTTATCTCTTCCGAACATAGCTACCCGGCGATGCCACTGGCGTGACAACCGGTACACCAGAGGTTCGTCCACTCCGGTCCTCTCGTACTAGGAGCAGCCCCCTTCAAATATCCAGCGCCCACGGCAGATAGGGACCAAACTGTCTCACGACGTTTTAAACCCAGCTCACGTACCTCTTTAAATGGCGAACAGCCATACCCTTGGGACCGGCTACAGCCCCAGGATGAGATGAGCCGACATCGAGGTGCCAAACACCGCCGTCGATATGAACTCTTGGGCGGTATCAGCCTGTTATCCCCAGAGTACCTTTTATCCGTTGAGCGATGGCCCTTCCATACAGAACCACCGGATCACTATGACCTGCTTTCGCACCTGTTCGACTTGTCAGTCTCACAGTCAAGCACGCTTATGCCATTGCACTATCAGCACGATTTCCGACCGTACCTAGCGTACCTTCGTACTCCTCCGTTACACTTTGGGAGGAGACCGCCCCAGTCAAACTGCCTACCATGCACTGTCCCCGATCCGGATCACGGACCAAGGTTAGAACCTCAAACAGATCAGGGTGGTATTTCAAGGACGGCTCCACGCAGACTGGCGTCCACGCTTCATAGCCTCCCACCTATCCTACACAGACCGGTTCAAAGTCCAATGCAAAGCTACAGTAAAGGTTCATGGGGTCTTTCCGTCTAGCCGCGGGGAGATTGCATCATCACAAACACTTCAACTTCGCTGAGTCTCGGGAGGAGACAGTGTGGCCATCGTTACGCCATTCGTGCAGGTCGGAACTTACCCGACAAGGAATTTCGCTACCTTAGGACCGTTATAGTTACGGCCGCCGTTTACCGGGACTTCAATCAGGAGCTTGCACCCCATCATTTAATCTTCCGGCACCGGGCAGGCGTCACACCCTATACGTCCACTTTCGTGTTTGCAGAGTGCTGTGTTTTTATTAAACAGTCGCAGCCACCAGTTTATTGCAACCCCTTCACCCTTCTGGCGCAGGCCAGTCAAGCTACCGGGGCGTACCTTATCCCGAAGTTACGGTACCAATTTGCCGAGTTCCTTCTCCCGAGTTCTCTCAAGCGCCTTAGAATACTCATCTCGCCCACCTGTGTCGGTTTGCGGTACGGTCACTGTGAAACTGAAGCTTAGAGGCTTTTCCTGGAACCCCTTCCAGTTGCTTCGCTTCCGAAGAAGCTCGCGCCACACCCTTGAGTCCTGTGCCCGGATTTGCCAGGGCACCCTCTCCAATGCAGCGACCGGGACTTCCAACACCCGGACAACCTTCCGCGATCCGTCCCCCCATCGCATTTCACAATGGTGCAGAAATATTAATCTGCTTCCCATCAGCTACGCATTTCTGCCTCGCCTTAGGGGCCGACTCACCCTACGCCGATGAACGTTGCGTAGGAAACCTTGGGCTTACGGCGAGGGGGCCTTTCACCCCCTTTATCGCTACTCATGTCAGCATTCGCACTTCCGATACCTCCAGCACACTTTCCAGTGCACCTTCGCAGGCTTACGGAACGCTCTCCTACCATGCACATAAATGTGCATCCGCAGCTTCGGTATATGGCTTAGCCCCGTTACATCTTCCGCGCAGGACGACTCGATCAGTGAGCTATTACGCTTTCTTTAAAGGGTGGCTGCTTCTAAGCCAACCTCCTGACTGTTTTAGCCTTCCCACTTCGTTTCCCACTTAGCCATATTTGGGGACCTTAGCTGGCGGTCTGGGTTGTTTCCCTCTTGACACCGGACGTTAGCACCCGATGTCTGTCTCCCGTGATTGCACTCTTCGGTATTCGGAGTTTGCTATGGCGAAGTAATCCGCAATGGACCCCACAACCATGACAGTGCTCTACCCCCGAAGGTGATACACGAGGCACTACCTAAATAGTTTTCGGAGAGAACCAGCTATTTCCAGGTTTGTTTAGCCTTTCACCCCTATCCACAGCTCATCCCCTAACTTTTCAACGTTAGTGGGTTCGGTCCTCCAGCACGTGTTACCGTGCCTTCAACCTGGCCATGGATAGATCACCTGGTTTCGGGTCTACACCCAGCGACTGGACGCCCTGTTCGGACTCGCTTTCGCTACGCCTGCCCTAATCGGTTAAGCTCGCCACTGAATGTAAGTCGCTGACCCATTATACAAAAGGTACGCCGTCACCCCTTGCGAGGCTCCGACTGTTTGTATGCATGCGGTTTCAGGATCTGTTTCACTCCCCTCCCGGGGTTCTTTTCGCCTTTCCCTCACGGTACTGGTTCACTATCGGTCGATCACGAGTATTTAGCCTTGGAGGATGGTCCCCCCATCTTCAGACAGGATTTCACGTGTCCCGCCCTACTTGTCGTACACCCAGTTCTTTCACAATGTTTTCGCCTACGGGGCTATCACCCGCTATGGCCGCACTTTCCAGAGCGTTCGGCTAACACTGCAAATAAAGAGAAGAGTACAGGCTGATCCCATTTCGCTCGCCACTACTTTGGGAATCTCGGTTGATTTCTTTTCCTGCGGTTACTTAGATGTTTCAGTTCACCGCGTTCGCTTCACGCAGCCTATGGATTCAGCTACGGATACTCCATTAGGAGTGGGTTTCCCCATTCGGACATCTCCGGATCAAAGCTTGTTTGCCAGCTCCCCGGAGCTTTTCGCAGGCTACCGCGTCCTTCATCGCCTGTGATCGCCAAGGCATTCACCACATGCACTTGTTCGCTTGACCCTATAACGGGTGTGTCTCAGTTCAGACGCACGCGCTACAGGTTGAGTATTCGTGTTGCGCCGTATTCCAAAGCGATCTCTCGATCACTTATAAAATACATCGATACAATCACAACCCTGATTCACCTACTCACGCACCCATCTCCAGGTCCGCTTTCGTGAATCTCTTTACTACTTCTTCCTGATTGTTAAAGAACGACAGCCGATCATGAGTTGCCTCACATCGCGCTGACTGGCTCAATCGCCAATGCGCAACGCTCTGCATGTGTGCAGAACCCTGCGCATTGAGGATTGGTGGAGGATGACGGGATCGAACCGACGACCCCCTGCTTGCAAAGCAGGTGCTCTCCCAGCTGAGCTAATCCCCCAGTCATACAGCACACACTCCAGAGGGGCTCACCCGACCAGCTCACCAGACAAGACAGTGGTGGGTCTGGATGGATTCGAACCATCGACCCCCGCCTTATCAAGACGGTGCTCTAACCGACTGAGCTACAGACCCCTGAGTCTGTCTGCGTTGCTTCTCTAAACCACAGCCGATAAGCGTGAGCACTTGAATGCACTGAATGCATAGCTCTGGAAAGGAGGTGATCCAGCCGCACCTTCCGATACGGCTACCTTGTTACGACTTCACCCCAGTCATGAATCCTACCGTGGTGACCGTCCTCCTTGCGGTTAGACTAGCCACTTCTGGTAAAACCCACTCCCATGGTGTGACGGGCGGTGTGTACAAGACCCGGGAACGTATTCACCGCGGCATGCTGATCCGCGATTACTAGCGATTCCAGCTTCACGCACTCGAGTTGCAGAGTGCGATCCGGACTACGATCGGTTTTCTGGGATTGGCTCCACCTCGCGGCTTGGCAACCCTCTGTTCCGACCATTGTATGACGTGTGAAGCCCTACCCATAAGGGCCATGAGGACTTGACGTCATCCCCACCTTCCTCCGGTTTGTCACCGGCAGTCTCCCTGGAGTGCTCTTGCGTAGCAACTAGGGACAAGGGTTGCGCTCGTTGCGGGACTTAACCCAACATCTCACGACACGAGCTGACGACAGCCATGCAGCACCTGTGTGATGGCTCCCTTTCGGGCACTCCCGCCTCTCAGCAGGATTCCATCCATGTCAAGGGTAGGTAAGGTTTTTCGCGTTGCATCGAATTAATCCACATCATCCACCGCTTGTGCGGGTCCCCGTCAATTCCTTTGAGTTTTAATCTTGCGACCGTACTCCCCAGGCGGTCAACTTCACGCGTTAGCTACGTTACCAAGCCAATGAAGGCCCGACAACCAGTTGACATCGTTTAGGGCGTGGACTACCAGGGTATCTAATCCTGTTTGCTCCCCACGCTTTCGTGCATGAGCGTCAGTATTGGCCCAGGGGGCTGCCTTCGCCATCGGTGTTCCTCCACATCTCTACGCATTTCACTGCTACACGTGGAATTCCACCCCCCTCTGCCATACTCCAGCGCTGCAGTCACCAATGCAGTTCCCAGGTTAAGCCCGGGGATTTCACATCGGTCTTACAGCACCGCCTGCGCACGCTTTACGCCCAGTAATTCCGATTAACGCTCGCACCCTACGTATTACCGCGGCTGCTGGCACGTAGTTAGCCGGTGCTTATTCTTCCGGTACCGTCATCCCTCATGGATATTAGCCACGAGGTTTTCTTTCCGGACAAAAGTGCTTTACAACCCGAAGGCCTTCTTCACACACGCGGCATTGCTGGATCAGGCTTGCGCCCATTGTCCAAAATTCCCCACTGCTGCCTCCCGTAGGAGTCTGGGCCGTGTCTCAGTCCCAGTGTGGCTGGTCGTCCTCTCAGACCAGCTACAGATCGTCGGCTTGGTAGGCCTTTACCCCACCAACTACCTAATCTGCCATCGGCCGCCCCTTGAGCGCGAGGTCCCGAAAGATCCCCCGCTTTCCTCCACAGAGCGTATGCGGTATTAATCCGGCTTTCGCCGGGCTATCCCCCACTCCAGGACACGTTCCGATGTATTACTCACCCGTTCGCCACTCGCCACCAGACCGAAGTCCGTGCTGCCGTTCGACTTGCATGTGTAAGGCATGCCGCCAGCGTTCAATCTGAGCCAGGATCAAACTCTTCAGTTCAAACCTGTTACTGTTTTCGGTTTCGTCAGAAACCGGTCGCTCACTCAACGTACTGACGATGATCAATCCGTCTTTCGACAGATAAACCTTCCTCTAATACTGTGTGAGGCTTTCTGATACTTTTTGCCTTGCAGCAGATCCACAAGAATCCGCCGCCGCATTCCGCATCAAGCGCCCACACTTATCGGCTGTTAGTTTTTAAAGATCGATCCGCCCAACCCGCCGCGCCTGAACCACCACTACCCGGCACCGCTTCGTTTGCGTCGCTGCGTCTGCAGCAGAGAAACGAGATTATGGAGA